>JAFOLH010000001.1 GCA_017419405.1 Renibacterium sp.
CGAACCCGGAAGCTAAGACCCACAGCGCCCATGGTACTGCACTCGCGAGGGTGTGGGAGAGTAGGACACCGCCGGACAACACCACACGCGAAGACCTTCCAGCAAAGACGCCGGAAGGTCTTCGCCATTTAAAACAACACCCACCCACGCAACCACCAAAAACACCCGGCACCCAAGCACGGCACCGTGCTAGTCGGCTTCTTGGTTTTAAGCTTTCGAAGTGCCTAACCTGAGCGGTGCTCAGAAGAAGCCATTACACTGCGTTCCATGTCTACTTCGGGTTCCATGCCCACCTTGTCCCGGCTGATCGATTCAGTAGCGCACGACTCGCAATTTTCCGGCGTGGTCTCCAGCACGGCCGGCAACTCAGCGGAGTTCACCGTGGAAGCGGAGGCTGCTTTCGGATTCGCCCACCGGGGGTACCGGGTGCCGAATTCGCTGGACACCAGATTCGCGATCGCCAGCGGAACCAAGGGGCTCACCGCGTTGGCCGTGGCCGGGCTGATCCGACTGGGCATACTGGATTTCAACACTCCGGCCCGACAGCTGCTGGGCCGCGACCTGCCGTTGATCGACGACCAGGTGACGGTTGGCCAGCTCTTGGCGCACCGGTCCGGGATCGGCGACTATTTCGATGAAGAAGCGGCCGGCTCGATTACCGACTATGTGCTCCCGGTGCCCGTGCACCAGCTGGTGGGAAGCGAGGACTACCTCCGGGTTTTGGATGGGTTCCCGCAGAAGTTCCGCCCGGATGAACGTTTTTCCTACTGCAACAGCGGCTATGCGGTCTTGGCCCTGCTGGCCGAGCGCGCGAGCCGGTTGCCCTTCGCCGAGCTGCTCCAGAGTTTGGTCTGCCGACCTGCCGGCATGCTGCGGACCGGGTTTGTGCGTTCCGACGAACTTCCTGCCGACGCGGCGATCGGGTATCTGCCGTTGCCCGACGTCGACCGCAGCAATGTTTTCCACCTGCCGGTGCTAGGCAGCGGGGACGGCGGGCTCTATTCGACGAGCGGAGATCTCCGCCGGTTCTGGTCCGCGCTGTACTCGGGTGCGATAGTGCCGGCAGAGCTGCTCGGCGAACTGCTTCAGCCACAGAGCGAGATTCCGGACCGCGGACTGGCCTACGGACGGGGATTCTGGCTCCGTCCGGAGACCGGCACCGTGATCTTGGAAGGATACGACGCGGGAGTTTCGTTTCGGAGCTGGCATGATCCGGTGGCCCGGCGCACGGTGACCGTGCTAGCGAACAGCTCCGATGGCGCCTGGCCGATGGCCGCCGCGATCGCGGACTTCTTCCGCTGACTTAAGCTGGATCCATGGATGGCTTGTTTTCCCATGCTGCGGCAGCCGATCAGCCGGTTCCGGAGCACCGCACCCGCACCGTCGCCGTTTCGGTGCCGGTGCCCCCTGCCGAAGCTTTTGCCGCGTTCACTGATCTGATCCATCTTTGGTGGCCGGTGGAACTGCAAAGCGCCTACGGCCCGGGTAGCCATCTGGGCTTCGAGGCGCAGGCTCTGGTCGAAGAGTCCGACGACGGACGGGAGCAGGTCTTGGGCACGGTACGGAGCTGGGCGCCGCCGTCGTCCTTGGTCCTGGACCTGGGGTTCGGCGTCGGGTCCGGCGAGCCGAGCCGGGTGCGGGTCGACTTCGACGCCGAACCGGACGGAACCGCGGTCGCGGTCGCGGTGGATGGCGGATCGCGCGCTGCGGGCAGTGTGGACTGGGAACCGGCCTTGCGCCGGTTCGCCCGGTTCATGGGGGTGGCTGGGGCATCGCTTAGAATAGACCCGGAAGAGTGACGATAGATCAATAGGGGAGAACCAGCCGGCAGGCTGGATTCGCAGGACGAGGAGCAATCATGACTGAGCACAATGGCAACGACCGGGGGCAGGGCCCCCGGCGCGGCGGTGAGCGTTCTTCGTCCGACGGGTCCCGGGGTGGCCGCGAATTCTCCGGGAAAGCGCCGCGGCAAGGCGGCGGGCGGCCGGCGAAAACCGGCCGGGACAACGCCGGCCGAGACCAGCCGGGCCGCGGCCCCTGGAAGCCGCGCACCGGGGACGCTCCGGGATTCCGCAAGACCGAGCAGGATCGTCAGGGCCGGCCGGAAGGCGGCAACGCATCGGGGCGCCCGAGCCGCGACGGCGAACGATTCGGCAAGCGCCCGGACCGTGAATTCCCGGCCCGCTCCGAGGGGCGCCGGCCCGAACGCAGAACCGACGAGCGGCCGGAACGGGCCGGTGGTTGGAAACCGCGCAGTTCCGACGGTCCGCGCGGCGGCGGTTCGGAACGCCGGAGCTTCACCCGCGATTCGAATGGCTACGGCCGACCCGGGTCTGCCCGGGACCAGGCCGGTTCGGGTCGGCGCAGCCAGGCCGCGGACGGCCCGCGGCGCGAGGGCTTCAAACGGGACACCCCGGATCGGGAAAATCGCAACCGGGACGGGCAGAGCCGCGACGGCCAGCGGAGCGCGCCATGGAAATCCCGCAGTGGCGGCCCGTCGGCGGCGCCCGGGCGCGAACGGCCCTTCAAACGCGATGCCAATGGGTACCGCAGGCCCGACGGCGACGAACCGCGTGCCTCGGAGGCACGTGCCGATCGTGCTCCCCGCGATGACCGTCGTACCGATGACCGGCGCACTGATCCGCCGGCCCGGGTGCACAATCCACGGGATCTGCGCAGTGCCAACCGTCCGGATCGCGAGCGGTCTCCGGAAATCGACGAAGGTGTCACCGGGGCAGAGCTGGACCGGGTGACCCGGGCCCAGCTGCGCACCCTGGAATCGAAAAACGGCGAATGGGTGGCCAAACACCTGGTCATGGCGGGCCGGTTGATCGACGACGACCCGGAATTGTCCTTCCAGCATGCGCTGGCCGCCAGCCGCCGCGGCGGACGATTGGCCGCGGTACGCGAAGCGGTGGGCCTGACCGCCTACGCGGCGGGGCACTATGCCGAGGCGTTGCGCGAGTTCCGCACCTACCGGAGGATCTCCGGATCGAATGTGCATTTGCCGTTGATGGCGGACAGCGAACGCGGTCTCGGCCGGCCGGACCGGGCCCTGGATGTGGCCCGTAGCGAGGAAGCCAACCAGTTGGACAGCGCGGGCCAGGTCGAACTGGCGATCGTGGTGTCCGGAGCCCGGGCAGACCTCGGACAGAAAGATGCCGCGCTGGCAGCACTGGAAATCAGCCAGCTCGACAAGAACCGGGCCTTTTCCTATTCGCCGAGGCTGTTCCGGGCCTATGCAGATGCCCTGGCCGCAGTCGGCCGGGACTCCGAAGCAGCGTCTTGGCGCAGCCAGGCAGCTTTGGCGGACCAGGCCCTCGGCGCAGATCTGGAACCGGAGATCATCGACCTGGACGAAGCGGCCGATGACGACTTGGACGCCGGATCGGATGCGGACCCGGTAGCTACCGAACGCTGAGCGGAAGGCCGGCAACAGATGACCGAGGCATTGATCAGCAGGTTCGACGCACTCTTGAGCGACCTCGACGGCGTGGTGTACGCCGGTCCGGAAGCCATCCCGGGCGCGATTGCCGCCTTGCGCGCGCTGGCCCCGGCCGGCGTCGGGCTCGGCTACATCACGAACAACGCATCGCGCTCCCCGGAAGCCGTCGCCGCGCATCTGCGTGAGCTCGGCGCGCCGGCAACGGCGGGCCAGGTGACTGGATCCGCCCAGGCGGGCGCGGCGCTGCTGGCGGAGAATCTGCCGTTCGGCGCGAAGGTGCTGGTGGTCGGCGGCGGTGCCTTGCGCGACGAAGTGGCAGCCCGGGGGTTCCAGAGCGTCGCCGGAGCCGGTGATCTCCCGGACGCGGTCGTCCAGGGCTTCGATCCGGAGCTGGGCTGGCGGGATCTGGCGGAAGCCGCGTTCGCCATCCATGCCGGGGCGTTGTGGGTGGCCACCAATACGGATCTGACCATTCCGGTAGCACGCGGCATCGCTCCGGGAAACGGTTCGTTGGTCGCGGCGGTGCGCAATGCCACCGGGATCGAGCCGCTGGTGGCGGGCAAGCCCCAGCCGGCGATGTTCGAGTTGGCTGCCGCGTCCTTGGGCGCACAGCGGCCGTTGGTGGTCGGGGACCGCCTGGACACCGATATCCTGGGCGGCAACCGGGCCGGGATGGCCACTGCCGCGGTGCTGACCGGAATCGACAACGTGCGGACGATTCTGGCGGCGCGAACCGCGGAACGGCCGGAATACCTGATCGAAGATCTGAGCGGGCTGCACACGCCCTATCCGGACGTGCTCAACGATGCCGGCGGAGCCCGGTGCGGAGCCGCAACCGCAGTGCTGCGCGGCGGCCGGATCGAACTCAGCGGGCATCCGGACGATCTGGACTCCTGGCGCGCGGCCTGCGCCGTTTGGTGGGCGGCGAACCCGATGCTGGAAACCGCCGTACTGCCGGAGATCGACTGGCGCTGAGCCGCTGCTCCCAGGACGTCGCTCCAGGACGCCGCTGAACGCGGCGATTGGACGGGCGTGGCTAGGTGTGGCGCGCATTCCGCAGCGTTGCCGAGCTCGAAGCTAGACTGGAGGCATGTCGGAGAACCCCGGATCGCAGCTGCCCGCCGAGCAACGTTCGTTGCTGGATCAGGGGCCGGCGCGTTGGCCCGAGGGGCTGACCGCGACCGGTGATTCGGGCGTGGACCGGGCCTTGGGCGTTTTGGACGCGTTGCCGGAAACTGCGACCGCCGCGCACCAGGGCCTTTATGAAGAGGTGTACGAGAGTTTGTTGGCCGAGTTGGAAGCGGGCCCGGAAGAAACCGGGCCAACGCACTGAAATGCCGCGTCTCGACCGAGAACTGACGATTCGGGGTCTGGCCCGCTCCCGGACCCAAGCAGCGCAATTCATTTCCGAAGGCGCCGTATCCGTGGCCGGGGAGCCGGCCCGCAAAGCTTCCCAAGAAGTCGCTGCGGACCAGGAAATAACGGTACGGCTGAGCGGCTCGGACGCTTATGTCTCGCGGGCCGCGCACAAATTGCTCGGTGCCCTGGCCGAGTTCCCGGAGATCGCCCCGGCGGGCAAGCGGTGCCTCGATGCCGGCGCATCGACCGGCGGATTCAGCCAAGTGCTCCTGGAAGCCGGTGCCCGGGAGGTGGTGGCCGTGGACGTCGGGCACGGCCAACTGGTGCCGGAACTCCGGGCTGATCCCAGAGTGCAGGTCCACGAAGGGCTCAACGTCCGGGATCTGGTTCCGGAGCTGATCGGCGGGCCGGCCCAGCTCACCGTGGCGGACTTGTCCTTCATTTCGCTCCGCCTGGTGCTGGCTGCTCTGGCCGGTGCCACGGCGGCCCCGGGCGATCTGCTGGTCATGGTGAAACCACAATTCGAGGTGGGCCGGGACCGGCTGGCCAAAACCGGTGTGGTCGGATCGGACCAGGAACGGCGGCGCGCGGTTTCCGGGGTCGCCGCGGCTGCGCTCGAAGCTGATTTGGCGCTGTGCGGCTTGGCCCGGAGCCCGTTGCCGGGACAAGATGGCAATATCGAATATTTCCTCTGGCTGCGCAAACCGGGGGCGGGCGGGCAGTCTAAGCTCGGAGTGCAGGCACCTGGAGCGGACGGTGCCGAAGGATTCTTGCGACAATGGTGGCCGGGCGAACGGAAGAGCGGGTGAACATGCAGCGGTACGTTTTGATCCTGGCCCATACCGGTCGGGAAGATTCGATGGTTGCCGCCTTGCAGGTCTGCGAGCAGTTGCAAGCGGCCGGCGTCCGCGCGGTGATGACCGCCGAAGACCTCGCGGACATGACCACGCACTTCGGCCCGTTGAACGTGCCGGCGCAGGAGCTGGACGACGGCGTGACGCTGGCCGAGTTGGAGCTGGTGATGGTGCTCGGCGGCGACGGGACGATCCTGCGTGCCGCCGAACTGGTCCGCGGGCTGGAAGTCCCATTGCTGGGCGTGAACTTGGGACACGTCGGGTTCCTGGCCGAAAGCGAGCGCGCCGACCTGGCGCAGAGCGTCGAATGGGTCGTGCAACGCGACTACACGGTCGAAGAACGGATGACCATCGATGTCACGCTCTGGGTTGCCGGGGCCAAAGCCGCACACACCTGGGCCTTGAACGAAGTGTCGGTGGAGAAAAGCGACCGGGAGCGGATGCTCGAGGTGGTCACCGAAGTCGACGGCCGGCCGCTGACCGCATTCGGTTGCGACGGCGTGGTGATGGCCACGCCCACCGGGTCGACGGCTTACGCCTTTTCCGCCGGCGGGCCGATCGTCTGGCCGGACGTCGACGCCATGCTGATGGTCCCGATCAGCGCGCATGCGCTGTTCGCCCGGCCGCTCGTGGTGTCGCCGCAATCGATGCTCGCGGTCGAGGTCTTGGACCGCACCGGGGCGCACGGCGTGATGTGGTGCGACGGCCGGCGGTCCTGGCCGTTGCCGCCGGGCTCGCGGATCGAGGTGACCCGCTCGGCGACTCCGGTCCGGCTGGCCCGGACCCGCCAGGTGCCCTTCTCCGCGCGGTTGGTGCGCAAATTCGAGTTGCCGGTGCAGGGCTGGCGTGGCCCGGTACCGGACGCGGCGTCCGCCGGCACCGAACCGATCCCGGTGGTCCAGGCGAAACGCCGGATCGCGCCCGGCGGGCTTCCGCTCAAACAACCGAAGAACATCGGAAGGCAGGACTGACACAGCCGTGATCGAAGAAATCCGGATCCGAGACATCGGCGTGATCGCCGAAGCCACCCTGCCCCTGGGGCCCGGGTTCACCGTGGTGACCGGCGAAACCGGCGCGGGCAAGACCATGGTGGTGACCGCCGTCGGGCTTTTGCTGGGCGCCCGTTCCGACGCCGGCGCGGTCCGTCTGGGCGCGAAGTCGGCTGCCGCTGAAGCGACGGTGCAGCTGCCCACCGGGCATGCTGCCCTGAGCCGGGCCGCGGAAGCGGGCGCCGAGGTGGAACTGTTCGACGGCCGGGCGGAGCTCCTGCTGGCCCGCAGCGTGGCCGCGGACGGCCGCAGCAAAGCCTTCGTCGGCGGCCGCAGCGCTCCGGTGGGCGTCTTGGCGGAAATCGGCGCTGAGCTGGTCGTGGTGCACGGCCAATCGGATCAGATCCGGCTCAAGAGCGCCGCCGCGCAGCGTGAGGCCCTTGACTCTTTTGCCGGCGCCGATTTCTTGGCGCGATTGGTGCAGTACCGAGCTCGGTTCGAAGCCTGGAAAGCGGCGCAAGCCGAGCTGAGCCAGATCCTTGAGCATGGACGGGAACGGGCGCGGGAAGCCGAGGAGTTGGCGGCTGCACTGGCGGAAATCGATGCGCTCGACCCGCAGCCCGGTGAAGACGATGCGCTCAAGGCCGAGTCGATCAAGCTCGCGAATATCGAATCGCTGCGGCAAGCCGCGGCGCAGGCCCACGAGGCATTGATTTCGGAGGAGTACAGCGCCGCCAACCCGGCAGACGCGACCACCTTGGTGGACGGTGCCCGGCGCGCGCTCGAACAGGTGGCCGAGCACGACGAGGTCTTGGCCGGGTTGGCCGGGCGGTTGGCCGAGGCCGGGTATCTGCTCGCCGACGCTGCCGGTGAGCTGGCCAGTTACGCGTCCACGCTCGATGCCGAGGGCCCGGGCAGGCTGGCCGCGCTCGAGGACCGCCGCGGCCAATTGGCGGGGCTGACCCGCAAATACGCGCCGACCATCGACGAGGTGTTGGCCTGGGCGGAATCGTCCCGGCTGCGGTTGGACGAGTTGCAGGACGATTCGGCGAGGGTGGGCGCATTGCAAGCCGAAGTCGATGCCGCCGATGCCGAGCTGACCGCGTCGGCTGCGGAATTGAGCAGTCTCCGGCAGGCAGCCGCAGTCGAACTTTCCGACCGGGTGACTGCTGAGCTCAAGGCGCTGGCCATGGCCGATGCGCGGTTGCAGATCGAGATTTCCGCGGCGCAGCGAGGACCGCACGGGGCCGATGAGATCGCCTTTTTGCTGCAACCGCATTCCGGAGCACCTGCCCGGCCGGTCGGCAAAGGCGCCTCCGGCGGCGAATTGTCCCGGGTGATGCTGGCGCTCGAAGTGGTGCTGGCCGCCGTCGACCCGGTTCCCACTTTCGTCTTCGACGAGGTCGATGCCGGAGTCGGCGGCAAAGCGGCGGTCGAAATCGGGCGTCGGCTGGCTGCTTTGGCCCGGCACGTCCAAGTTCTGGTGGTGACCCACCTGCCGCAGGTGGCCGCGTATGCGGACAACCACGTACGGGTGCTCAAATCGGCGGACGGCGGTTTCACCGAATCGGACGTCCGGGCCTTGGACTCGGCGGAACGGGTCCGCGAGTTGGCCCGGATGCTCGCGGGGCAGGAAGATTCAGCCAGCGCGCAAGCCCACGCCCAGGAATTGCTCGAGGAAGCGAAACAGCAGGCGTTCCAAGTCTAGCTCTGCGATCCGGCCGCTGCTCATCCGGAAGCTCCGCCGACCAGAACCCAAACCAGGGCGGTGAGCAGAAAACCGGCGAGTCCCAACACCGTGGTCAGTACGGTCCAACTGCGCAAGCCGTCGCCGACGCTGAGGCCGAGGTAGCGGGTGACCACCCAGAACCCGGAATCGTTCACATGCGAGAGTCCGAGCGCGCCGAAGGCGATTGACAGCGCGATCACGACGACCTGCAAAGGACTGTAGCCGCCGGAGGCGACGGTTTGCGCCAGCAGCCCCGAAGCGGTCAGAATGGCGACGGTTGCCGACCCCTGTGCGGCCCGGATGGCAAGCGAAACCAGGAACGCGAGCAGGATGATCGGCAACCCGGTCGCGAGCAGCGTGTCGGAGAGCGCGCTTCCGATGCCGGACTCCGTGAGGATCCGGGCAAACGCCCCGCCGGCACCGGTGACCAGGATGACGATGGCCGCGGGCGGAAGCGCGGATTCGAAGACGTCCGAGATGTGCGCCCTGGTCCAGCCGCGTCGGATGCCGAGGAAGAACGCCGCCAGCAGCAAGGTCACCAGCAATGCGAACATCGGGGCGCCGACGAATCCGAGGATATTCCGTGCGGGCGATCCCGCTGGAAGCACGGTGGCTGCTGTGGTGCCGAGCCCGATCATCACCAGGGGAGTGATGATGAGGCCGAGGATCATGCCGGCCGACGGCGCGGCCTCGGTGCGCTTCGGCGCGCCGGCCTCGGCCGCAGCATTGCCGAGGTCCTCGGCCGGCCCGAACTTCTCGAACGCGGCTTTGGTCGCTGCCAGCATCGGGAAGTCCTTGCGGTTCAGGAATTTCGAGACGAAATGCGCGAGCACGCCGAGCGGCAGCGCAATGGCCAGGCCCAGAAGCGTGAGCATCCCGATGTCCGCGCCCAACAGCGCTGCGCCGCCGACGATCCCGGGGTGCGGGGGCACCGCCACGTGCACGGCCAGCATGATGCCGGCGATCGGGAGGCCGAATTTCACCGGATTGAGCCCGGCCGCTTGGCTGAAGCCGTAGATGATCGGCACCAGGATGATGAAACCGACATCGAAGAAGACCGGAATGGCGAGGACCAGCGCCGCTGCAGTCAGCGCCCCGGATACCCGGCGCGGCCCGAGCAGTTTGGTGAACCGGCCGGCCAGGCTGGAGGCTCCGCCGGAAAGTTCGATGATCCGCCCGAGCATTGAGCCGAGCGCTACCAGGATCGCCACCGATCCGAGCGTGCCGCCCATCCCGGCCAGGATCGCCGGAATGATCCCGAGCCGTTCGGGGGTGTCCGCCGTGGCCGGAATCGTGGCGAGCGGAACCCCCGCGGCGAGCCCGACGAGCAGGCTCGTGATGAGCAGCGCGAGGAAGGCATTGACTTTGAACCGGACGACGAGCAGGAGTAGGAGCAGGATGCCGCCTATTCCGATCGCGAGCAGAATCGGTACCGACACGGTGCGTCTCCTTTGACGTAGTGGGTTTGGCCGGGAAGCGGTCTAGTGGTCGCGCCGTCGCGGAGCGATCACCCGGATGACCGCGGAGTCGTCCTGAGCGCCGAGGCCTTGGGTTTCGCCCAGCAGAAAGAGCTGTTCTGCTGCGGCGGCGAGCGGAGTGGCGACCCGGGCGGCGCGGGCCGCCTTGGCCACGATGCCCAGGTCTTTGACGAAGATGTCCAGCCGGCTCAATACCTCGGCCCCCGCCGCGTCATAGGCCTGCAGGGCGCGTGGACCCCGATTGGCGAGCATGAAGGATGCGGCCGCCCCCGCGCCGAGCGCTTCGAGCGTGCGCTCCGGGTCGAGGCCGAGCGCGTCGGCCAGGGCCAGGGCTTCTGCGGCGGCGGCGATGTGCACCCCGCACAAAAGCTGGTTGACGGTCTTCAACGCCTGCCCGTCACCGGGCCGGTCGCCGACCACGGTCAGCGTTGCAGCGAGGCGTTCCAGCACGGGGCGGGCCTTTTCGCGGGCACCCGGGTCGCCGCCGACCACGATCAGGAGTTCGCCGGTGGCGGCCCGGCCCGGGCCGCCACTGAGCGGGGCGTCCACCAAATCGACGTCGAATTCACCGAGCCGAGCGGCCAGATCGGCGATTCCGTCGGCTCCGACCGTGCTGGTCAGGATCACGACGGAGCCTGCTGCCAGGCCCGCCGCGATGCCGGAGGCACCGAACAGCACCTCGGCGAGTTGCCCGGAGTCCCGCACGGCGAGCAGGACGACATCCGCGCCGAGGACCGCCTGGCCGGCCGACCCGGTACCGATGATCCCTGCGGCGGCCGCCAGTTCCAGCCGGGCCGGATTGATGTCGAAGCCCTGGACCCGGAGGTCTTGGGCCAGCCGCGATGCCATCGGGAGTCCCATGGCTCCGAGTCCGAGAACGGCTACTGTCGGTGTGCTCATGAGACTGCCTTTCGAGTGCTCTGCTGCTGAACGGTGGGGGAGGGGGCCCGGGCGGAGAGCTTGCGCACTGCCTCGGCGAGGGTCGAATCCGAGCCGACATTGCCGGCGAACACGATGTAGGGAATGCCTTTTGCCGGCCCCTCGACGGGTTCCCACACTGAAACGATCCCGGGAAAGAGCGAGCCGCGCACCATCGCACGCCGGATCGACAGGCCCCGGCTGGCGATGTCGCTGGAGGTGATCCCGCCTTTGGCGATCACGAAGCGCGGTAGCCGTGCTGCCAAGGTCCGGCGGACGACGGCCACGAGTGCGTCCGAAACGGCCCGCGAAATCGCCAGGCTCTCCGCCGGGTCTTCGCTCCGGACCAGGGTGCGGCTGGAGTGCACGACGACGTCGCCGTCGGCCAGGGCCGCGACCACGCGAGCCACGGCTTCCGCGACGGCGGCCTCGGCGGTCGTGGCATCGAGGATCGAAGGCACATCGATTTCGACGATTGCCGCATCCGGCCGATCCGAGACGAGCTGCGCAAGCTGGCGGCTGGTGACTCCGACGTGCGAGCCGACGACGACCAGCCCGCCGCGTGCCGCCGAGGCTGTGGACCGTTCCCGGTCGAATTCCAGGGGGGCGCGCGGAGCCTGACCGATGCGGGCGCGCACGAACGGCGGACCGACCCGGTAAACGAAGGTGCGGCCCCGGGCTTCCGCGAGTTCCAGGCCGAGGGCGAGTTGGCGGAGGTCGTCTTCGGCCACGATGTCGGCGGCGATGACGCTGCCTGGCGGCGCCGACTCCAGGGCCTCGGCGATCATTTCGGCGCCGCCGCGGATCCGGTCGAGGTGCAGTTCGACCACGTCCGCAGCGCCGAGCCGGCCTCCGCTCTTTTCCCGGACCCACTCGGCCAACTGCGATGCCCGGTATCCGAAGGTCGGATCGGCCGCGAATTCGGTTTCGCCCACGGGGGTGAACTCGCCATCGGCGACCATGCCGTGCACGCCGCCGATGGTCAGCCGCCCGGCGTCCGGGAAAGCCGGCACGAGCAGCACCGCGTCGACGGCGGGTTCGCCCAACTCGGCCAGCGTCGCGGCTATCACCTCGGGTTCGAGCGGGAAGTGGCCACGCAGCGTCGAGTCGCTGCGGCTGGCGAAGACCGGGCGGATGCCGCGTGCCCGCGCAGCGGCGACTGCGGCAACGACGACTTCGCGATTGGTTTGGGCCGCGGTCCCGGCATCGAGGCTGCGCGAGTTCGTGAGCACGTAGACGGCCGGCGCTCCGGTGTCCAGCGCCCAATCGAAATCGGCGACTTCCCAGCGGGTCAACACCGGCAGGTCGGCGACCGACTGGGTTCCGGTCGGGTCGTCGTCGAGCACGATCAGCACCCGCCCGGAGCGGCGCACACGGTCCGCGACCGCGGCCGGGTCGATGGTTCGGGCGGCGGGATAGCCGCTCAACAGGCTGGTGAGCTTCATGGGCGACTCCGGTCGGCTACGTCATTGTTAGCTGACTGCTGTCAGTTGTCAGTTGTCATACAGGTTAGGAGAAGTTCTCCGGGCTGTCAACGGCTCGGGGGAGACCGTTCCGGTTCCGGCCTCAGACCGTGGGCGCACCGAGGACGTAGCTGCGCAAGTCTTCCAGAGTCTGCTGCATATGATGCTCCATCGCGGTCCGGGCGCGGGCCGGATCCCGTTCCCTAAGCCCGGCCAGCACGGCAGCATGCTCGGCGATCGCATGCCGCTGGATCTCCGGCACCTGGGAAGTCTGCGCGCGGCGGTCGGCGAGCACCCGGGTGAGTGGTTCGAACATGGTCCGGAGGAACACGTTCCCGGAGCCGAGCAAAATCAGGTCGTGGAACCGGAGGTCGGCTTCGACGAACCCTGCGACATCCCCGACGGCTGACGTTTCGCGCATCTTCGCCACACAGGCGCCGAGTTCCGCGAGCGCCGCCTCGGTCAGGCGTTCCGCGGCGAGGGCAGCGGCCTCGGACTCGAACATCCGGCGCACCGCGATCAGTTGCGTGGCGACTTCGCCGTCGTCGTCCTGGGCTGATCGGTAGCGCAGCATCGCACTGAGCGAGAGCCACTCGTCGACCGGGTTGACCACCGATCCGATGCCCGAGGTGACCCGGATGATCCCTTGCGTGGTGAGCACTCGGAGTGCTTCCCGGACGGTGACCCGGCTGACCTCGTGGGCTTCGCCGATTTCGGCTTCGCTCGGCAAGGCCTCGCCCACTGCGGGTCTGCCGGACACGATGTCGTCCATCAGTGCTTCGGCAACGACGGAGACCAGAGATTTCCTCGCCATGCGGGGCTCCCTTCGTACGCTTAGCGGCTCATCGCCGGGGATGCCCGGGGTGCTGGGCAAAGACGTGGAATCATCGGTGGGTTGCGAACACCGTTGGCTCCGCGCTTCCGTTCCGCGCCTGCCGCGGAACCGGCCGGTCCGGCCCCTTGAGCGCCCGGTCCCATAAGCGTACATGGACCGCAAACCGCTCGGTGCTGCGGACCGGCGGAACCGGTCCGCAGCACCGAGGCCGGTTCAGCCGATGTTGACGTCGACCGCCTGGTAGAAGGCATTCTCGGTGTCCGCGACATCCCAGACCGCGTAGACGACGTGGTATCCGGAACGGTTCGACGGGATGTTCACGGTGTGCGTGAGGTTGTTCGAGGCCGGGCTGCCGTTGTGCGGCACCGTAGCGATCAGCTCGAGTTCGGCCCTGGTCAAGGGCGCGTTCTGGTTCCACCCCTGCTTCGTGATGTAGTAGCGCCACTGGCTCGTCGCATGCGGCGCGGTGTAGGTCCAGGTGAATTTCTGGGCCCCGGTTTTGATGTCGTTCTTGTACCAGCGGGTCGAGGTCTGCTGGTCCAGGATTCCGCCGAACTGGCCGCCGGCCGAGGCGAGCTTGCCGTCCGCCGGGCCTTTGGCCGGGAACCCTTTGGGGGCTTCCAGGCTCTGCGGCTCGTATTGGATTGCGCCGCAGTTCTGGTTCAAGCCCAGCTTGCAGGCTTCGGAACGGCTGTGCGGGCCGGAAATGTAACCGTGCGCATTCGCTGCGGCCATGCCGCCGAACATCAAGGCCAGCGCGACGACCGCGCCGGCAAACACTTTGACCATGTTTTTCACTGTTTTTCTCCTCGGTGAGACTCGTGATGTCTTGGCTGTCGGAAGGTTCTCCGGTTGCCCCCAAAGGCGTGCCCAATGCGCGTCGCCGCCTGTTCCGCGACCGATGCGCCCCCTGGACCCCGAGCGTTGCGCTTGAAGTCTATGAGCCAGCTGAGCGGCTGAACAGGCGGGGAATCACGTACGTGATTTCCCGCCCCAGCGCAGTTCCGGCCGCCGTGTCGCGACGCAACGGCGCGTTCGGAGGCAGTTGCATGCTATTCTTGAATTCCGTGGTGCAGCGATCATTTTCCCGGTTATCAGGTCCCTCCAACGGCTCTTCGGCGGCTTCTTCCCGCCATATTTTCGTCACAGGCGGTGTCGCCTCCTCTTTGGGCAAAGGCCTGACCGCCTCAAGTTTGGGACATCTCCTCCGAGCCCGTGGTCTTTCCGTGACCATGCAGAAGCTCGACCCCTACCTCAATGTCGATCCCGGCACGATGAACCCTTTCCAGCACGGCGAGGTCTTCGTGACCGAAGACGGCGCGGAGACGGATCTGGACATCGGCCACTACGAGCGCTTCCTCGACGAGAGCCTGGAAGGCTCCGCCAATGTGACCACCGGCCAGGTGTATTCGACGGTGATCGCGAAAGAGCGTCGCGGTGAGTACCTCGGCGACACGGTCCAGGTCATCCCGCACATCACCGACGAGATCAAACGCCGGATGCGGCTGCCCGCGGAGGGCGCGAAAGCCCCCGATGTGATCATCACCGAAATCGGCGGCACCGTCGGCGACATCGAATCCCAGCCGTTCCTGGAAGCGGCCCGCCAAGTCCGGCAGGACATCGGCCGTTCGAACGTCTTCTTCCTGCACGTTTCCCTGGTGCCGTACATCGGTCCGTCCCAGGAACTCAAAACCAAGCCGACGCAGCACTCGGTGGCCGCGCTGCGCTCGATCGGCATCCAGCCGGACGCCATCGTGGTCCGCTCGGACCGCCAGGTTCCGGACGCGATGCGGGCCAAGATCGGCCGGATGTGCGATGTGGATACGGACGCCGTGGTGAACGCCGCGGACGCGCCGAGCATCTACGACATTCCGAAGACCCTGCACAGCCAAGGCCTGGACGCCTACATCGTGCGGGCTCTGGACCTGCCGTTCACCGACGTGGACTGGACCACCTGGGACAAACTGCTGGTCGCCGTGCACAACCCGGCGCACGAAGTCGAGGTGGCCTTGGTCGGCAAATACATCGACCTGCCGGATGCCTACCTCTCGGTCACCGAAGCCTTGCGCGCCGGGGGCTTCGCGAACAGTGCCAAGGTCAACATCCGTTGGGTGCCCTCGGACTTGTGTTCGACTCCGGAGGGCGCGGCCAAAGCGCTCGACGGCGTCGATGCGATCTGCGTCCCCGGCGGCTTCGGCATCCGCGGCCTGGAGGGCAAACTGGGCGCGCTCAAGTTCGCCCGGGAAAACCAGATCCCGACGCTGGGACTGTGCTTGGGCCTGCAGTGCATGGTGATCGAATACTCGCGCAACGTGGTCGGCCTGGCCGGCGCCTCGTCCTCCGAGTTCGAACCGGATGCGCCGCACCACGTGATCGCCACGATGGAAGAACAGCTGGACATCGTCGACGGCAAGGGCGATCTGGGCGGAACCATGCGTCTGGGCCTCTACGAAGCGAAGCTGCTCGAAGGCTCCGTGATCGCGGAGACCTACGGCGCACTGACCGCGAGTGAGCGGCACCGGCACCGTTACGAGGTGAACAACAAATACCGCGAGCAGATCGCCGCCGCCGGTCTGGTGTTCTCCGGAACCTCTCCGGACGGCAAGCTCGTGGAGTACGTGGAGCTGCCGCGCGAGGTGCATCCGTACTACGTGGCGACCCAGGCGCACCCGGAACTGGCCTCCCGGCCCACCCGGCCCAACGCCATGTTCACCGGCCTGGTCAAGGCCGCACTGGCCCGGCAGAGCGAATCCCGGCTGCTGGAGGTCTGAGATGTCCCCGGTGCCGGCTGAATCGACGGACCAGGCTGAACCGACAGAGCCGGCCGGGCTTGCGGACAGTCCGGATTTCCGCCGGGTCCTGGACCGGCAGACCAAGTTCCACGGCATGGTCTGGGACGTGGTCGGCGAACGCTTCGAGCTTTCGCCCGGCGAACCGCCGATCACCCGCGAATACCTCGACCATCCCGGCGCGGTAGCCGTCGTCGTGCTGGACGAGGCCGGCCGGGTCCTGCTGATCAAACAGTACCGGCACCCGGTCCGGGCTTCGCTGTGGGAGATCCCGGCCGGCTTGCTGGATATCGCCGGCGAAGACTTCCAAGCCGCGGCCGCGCGGGAACTCGTGGAGGAAGCCGATGTGCGCGCCGCCGATTGGCGGGTGCTGCTGGACGTCTACAATTCTGCCGGTTCCTCGTCCGAGGCGGTGCGGATTTATCTGGCGCGCGGAATCTCCGAGGTGCCGCCCGCCGAACGGCACGTCCGGACCGAGGAGGAATCCGAGATCCAATTCCGCTGGGTGCCGCTGGCCGAGGCGGTGCGGGCTGCGCTGTCCGGCGGTCTGCACAGCTTCAGCGCGGTGAGCGGGATCCTCGCGCTCGCCGCAGCGCAAGACGAGAGTCTGGACCGCTTGCGGCCGGCAGCTGCGCCGTGGCCGGAACACCCTTCGCAGCACCCCATCCAGCCGGAACCGCGCGCGCAGCAGCCGGGCGAATGACTCCGGGTCCGGAAGCGGAAGCCGTGCTGCCGCCGGCTCTGCTGCGGGCCCAGCGCGAATACCTGCAACACCTCGCCGTCGAACGCGGTCTGGCCGCGAACACGATGGCGGCATACCGGCGCGACATCGGCAGATATCTGGCTTTCCTGGCTGCAGCCGGAGTCAAGGCGCCGGCAGAGATCAGCCGGAAGCAGGTGACCGACTTCGCCCAGGCGATTTCCACCGGTTCGGACGGCGGCAGCCCGCTCAGCGTGCGCTCCGCAGCCAGATGCATCGTCGCGGTGCGCGGCATGCACAAGTTCTGGGCGCTGGAAGGAATCGCAGCAGCCGATCCAGCGAGCGAAGTTCATCCGCCGATGCCCGGACGCCGGCTGCCGAAAGCGATCAGTGTGCCCGAAGTGGCCCGCATCCTGGAGGCGAGCGGGAACGACTCGCCGACCGGCTTGCGCGACCGGGCCCTGCTGGAGTTCCTGTACTCGACCGGGGCCCGGATTTCCGAGGCGATCGGCCTGGACGTGGACGATGTGCTCGGCAGTTCGGCTACCGAAACCGGACCCGCCGTCGTGCGGCTCTTCGGCAAAGGTTCCAAGGAGCGGGTGGTCCCGCTCGGCTCCTACGGGGCCCGCGCCGTCGAGGCCTATCTGGTACGCGGACGGCCGCTGCTGTCCGGGAAGGGCAAACCGACGCCGGCGCTGTTCCTCAATGCCCGCGGCGGAAGGCTGAGCCGGCAGAGTGCTTGGACGATCCTGAAAGCCGCGGCGGAGAAAGCCCAGATCGGCAAAGCGGTTTCCCCGCATACCCTGCGGCATTCCTTCGCCACGCATCTCTTGGAAGGCGGGGCGGACGTCCGGGTGGTGCAGGAGCTGCTGGGCCACGCTTCGGTGACCACCACCCAGGTCTACACCCTGGTCACCGCTGATACCTTGCGCGAGGTCTATGCCGCGGCGCATCCGCGGGCGCTGGGCTAGGGCCGGATATGCTCGTGCCATGACCCCTGCCGCGGTGACCCTGGTGTTCCTGCTCCGGCCGCTTCCGTCCGGGACCCAAGAAGTCCTCCTGGGCTTGAAGAAGACCGGTTTCGGCACCGGCAAAGTGGTGGGCATCGGCGGGCACCTGGAAACCGGGGAAACGGCCGCTGCTGCGGCGGTGCGCGAGTTGTTCGAAGAAACGTCCGTACGGCTCACCGAAGCGCAGCTGGCCTACCGCGGTTCCGTGGCCTTCCGCTTCCCGGAACGGCCGGAATGGGACATGGACACCGAGGTCTTCAGCGCCTCGGATTGGCAGGGCGAACCACGGGAAACCAGCGAGATCAATCCGGAGTGGCATGCTCTGGACCGCTTGCCGCTGCACCGGATGTGGCAGGACGCCGGGCATTGGCTGCCGGCGCTGCTCAACGGATCGGAACAGCATTTCACGGTTCGGATGGCCCCCGACAACGAAGCGGTGGCCGAAGTGTTCAAGGAACCAGCACGACCCTGAGCGCCTGGCCTTCCTGGGCGGCGTCGAAGGCGGCAGCGATCTCCGGCAAGGGCCGGGGGACACTGAGCAGACCGGCGAAGGGTTTGTCCGATCCGGCCAGGAACTCGATTGCTTGCTGCAGATGCTCCGGCCGGTAATTGTGCACGCCCCGGATCTGCCACAGGCCGCGGACCACGGCTTCGGGGTCGAACGGCACCGTCGGCCCGGGGGAGACCGTGCCGGCCAGCACCAGGGTGCCGCCGAAGTCCAACGCGGCCAGCGCCTCGGGAATGATCGGGCGGTGGCCGGAGAGCTCGACGGCGAGGTCGAAACTCCGGCCGTCCTCCGGGCCGGCAACGGCACGGCTGGCACCGAATTGCACTGCTTGACGACGGCGTTCGGCCTGGGGTTCCCAAACCGTGACGTCGAATCCGCGTTCGGCCAGGACTGCACAGGCGTAGAGCCCGAGCATGCCGGCGCCCACGACGAGCGCGGATTCACCGGTGGTGCCTTCCACCGCGGCCATGATGGTGGCTCCCGCGCAGGTTGCGGTTGCCGCCACCGCACTCGGCAGCGAGTCGGGGACCGAGGTCATCGAGGTTCCGGCCCGTAACTGCGCATGGCTGGCGAAACCGCCGGAAAGCGGCCAGCTGTCCCATGCCGTATGCCCGTACTTGGCCAAATGCCGGCACTTTTGCGGGAGCCCCTGTGCACAGCGGGTGCATTGGCCGCAGGAATCGGTGATCGACCAGACCACGCGGTCGCCGACCTGCACAGCTTCGCCCAGGGTGGTCCGGGGCGCCGGGCCGGGTCCCAAGGCTTCGACCACGCCGCAATATTCGTGTCCCAGCACGCTCGGGGCAGGGCTTTCCCGGCGCCCCGCCACGGTGTGCAGATCGGAGCCGCAGATGCAGGCGGATTCGATCCGGATCAGGGTCTGGCCGGGGCCGAGTTCCGGGGTGGAAAGCGTTCGGATCGCAAAGCCCAAGCCGGGGCCAAGCCAAACCGCGGCACGGATTCTGTCTGTCATGGAGTGAAGGCTAAACCAGCGAGATGAACACCAAACGAATAGCCTTTGGTACCCTGGGTTTCCGGTCCACGGTTTGTTCGGCGGGGCTTCGCCAGGGCAGCCTGAAAACGCCGGAATCGCCGAATCCGATGGTTATCCGGAGTTTCTGGCCGCCTCTCTTTCGCCTTGGCTAACTTCGCTTGACTAACTTTGTTCGACTAACTTTGAAGAATTTTTTTAGGAGAAAACAGTATGTGGTTGCCGCGACTCCGCGTCGGAGCCTTGCTCGCTGCGCTGAGCCTTTCGTTGTTGGGCTGCACCCCGGTTTTGGCGCCGGAACCGGGGAGTGGTTCGCCGGGCAGCGCAGAGGCTGCACCCGGTGGATCCCCGAATAGTTCCGCTGAAGCGACGGGGAAATGGTTTTACGGCGGCTACGACGAAGTGCGCCGCGCGGCGGTCAGCAGCGGCTCGGCCTTCCTGGAGTTTTCGAATGAACCCGGTCGTCGGGGAAAACAAGCCAGTTTCGGGATGTGGGGCGGCAAATTCGATTGCCCCGGGAGCTGCCAAGTAGGCATCAGCATCGACGATGCTCCGATTCAGGAACGAGCAGCCACGATGCGTGACACCACGTCGTCGCTGGAGCTGGCCGCGCCCGAAGAACTCTGGCAATCATTGCTCAAGGCCCGATCGCTGCAGGTGTACTACTCCGCTGAAGGAATAGACGATGTTGTGGAGTTCGATCTGACCGGAATCAAGGCCGAGAAAATGCCTGGATTCTGAGCAACGTCCGGATCTTGTCGATCAGGCAGTGAAGGCCAAACGGCTGGTCGGATTCCCCACCAAACACGGCTTTGCCGCAGTGCGCGCGGCGCGCTTCCCGATCGGCAGAGGAATTTTCCAGACGGTGTAACAATCCTGCCGATGCCGGAAACTAACCCCGTGACACGAGCAAAGGTTTTGAGGGCGAAGGGGGTCATGGTGCCATCCGACCGTGAAGGCGACTTCATCACGATGCACAAGGAGTCATATCCGAGGGTTTATGCCTTTGTGCGGCGGCGGATCAATGATCCGGAAACGAGCCAGGAGATTGCGGCAGATGTTTTCCGGATTGCTTGGCAGAAATGGGAAATCGAAGACCAGTCGGTCGCCTGGTTGCTTTCGGTGGCCCGGCATTTGGTCGGAAATGCGTATCGGAGCCGGGACCGGCGCCGGGAACTCGAACTCCAGCTGGCCCGCAATGCCCTCGGGGCGCCAGTGCCCGACGATTCGGCGGGCAACCTGGTCGACGAGCTGCTGCCGCTCTTGAAATCCGCACAACAGGAAATCCTGCGCCTGGCGTATTGGGATGGTTTGTCGAGCGAGGAAATGGCGACCGTGTTGGGGATCAGCGCAAATTCGGCACGCGTGCGGCTGCACCGGGCCAGAGAAGCCTTCCGTCGGGCTGCGGCGAAATCCGGGTCCGCACTTGGTCCAGTACAGGAATTGGAGGCTTGAGATGACCTCGATCGAAGATCTCATGTCGGCTGCAGACCCGATGCGGAACCGCGCCGAGCCGATTCCGGACGCCGAAGCCGAATTGCGGCAGATCGTTTCCGGGATGCAAATGTTTTCGGACCGGGTGCCGCCGGGGCTGGTCGACTTGGACCGGCGACGGAAGCTCCGCCGGAATCGGTTGATCGGCGTCGTTGCGGCTGCTGCTGCAGCAGCGCTGATCGTGCTGGGAATCGTCACGAATTTCGGCCAGCAGCGGATGATTCCCTTGCCGATGCCCGCGAATACCGGAACGCACAGTGCAACGGTTCCGGTGAAACCGGCCGTCGAATGGCGGAGCTTCACCGATGCCACCGGTCAGGCCAGTTTCGAGTACCGGAGCGATTGGAGCATCACCGAACAGCCCGGAGAAGCTTATGGGCTTAGCCTGAACACGGTGCGGATCAAAGACGCGGCGGGCCTGCTGCTGGCCACCTTGGCGCTCAGTTCGGAAACCGGTGTGGGTGGCAGCTGCCAAGCGCCGAAACCGTTGTCCGTCCTCGACTCGGTGCCCTTGGGCCTGCCGCAAAAAGCCGCCAAGCTGGCCGAGGATCCACGCGGGCCGTCCAGCTTCGTCTACCGGATCATGGAGTCCGACAAAGTATACGGATCAATGGCTTTGGCCGATCCGGAGCTGCAGCCGAAAACGGCGAGTTGTTTGGAGAAAAACGGCATCTTGGGGCCGGACAACTTCCCGTTCGTCAATTTCGAGGACCGCAGCTTTCTCAATGCGGACGGAATGGACGCGGCACTGGTCTTCAATACGGTGGCCGAAGCCCGGGCGTACATGGAAACCCAGCGCTACCAGGACATCAAGCGGATGTTGGTTTCTTTGGCGCTGCGACCGGTCGGATGACGCCAAAACGCCGCCGGTTTCGACGGACGCCCCGGAAATTTCCAGAGGTCCACCGAAGCCGGCGGCGGGTTTTGCGCGGAACGGTTCAGAGGTGCCGTTCGTCGACGCCGTTGTAGGCGCTCAACGGCCGGATCAACGAGTTCGACGCCGCCTGCTCCATGATGTGCGCGGTCCAACCGGTGATCCGGCTGGCCACGAACAGCGGAGTGAAGGTCGGGGTGTCGAAGCCCATCAAGTGGTACGTCGGACCGGCGGGGTAGTCCAGGTTCGGTTTGATGTTCTTCGCCTCGCCCATCGCCGATTCCAGCGCGGAATACAGTTCCAACATGTCTTCGCGCTGATAGTGCGCCGACATTTTCTCCAGGGCGGCCTTCATGGTCGGCACCCGGGAGTCGCCGTTCTTGTAGACCCGGTGGCCGAAGCCCATGATCTTCTTCTTCTGCGCCAAAGCATCATCCAACCAAGTCTTCGCGTCCACTCCGGTGGACTGGATTTCCTCGAAGGTGTGCATCACTGCTTCATTGGCGCCGCCGTGCAACGGGCCTTTGAGCGCGCCGATCGCGCCGGTCACCGCGGAGTGCAGATCAGCCAGCGTCGAGGTGATCACCCGGGCGGTGAAGGTCGAGGCGTTGAAGGAGTGCTCCGCGTACAGGATCATTGAGACGTTGAAGGCTTCCACCACCTCGGGCGCAGCTTCTTCGCCGAAGGTCATCCAGAGGAAGTTCGCGGAGTAGCCCAGATCTTCGCGGGGCTCCACCGGGGCCAAACCGTGCCGCCGTCGTTGGTCATAGGCGACGACGGCCGGCATCGCGGCGAACAATTCCTTCGCCTTGCGCAAGTTGGCCGCCGGGGAAGAATCTTCCGCCAACGCATGGTTCGCGCCGATCACCGAGGTTGCGGTGCGGCAGACGTCCATCGGATGGCAGCTCGTCGGCAGCAAATCGATGGCCGCCTGGACGTTGCGGTCCAAGGCCCGGTTGGCCCGTTCCAAAGCTTCGAACTCGGTCAGCTCGGCTTCGGAGGGCAATTCGCCGTTCCAGAGCAGCAAAGCGACTTCTTCGAAGCTCTTGTCCGCGGCGAGTTCTTGCACGGGGTAGCCGCGGTAGAGCAGCGAGTTGCTCTCCGGGTTGACCTTCGAGACCGCCGTGAAGTCCACGACGACCCCGGCCAGGCCTTTCTTGATCTCCTGAGTCTGCTCAGCCATTGCTCTCCTTCGAGTTGAACTGCTGCGGCACTGAGAAGTTGAAGACCGCAGAGTCGAAATGGTTATATCCCTCGTAGTCTACGAGTTCGTACAAGCGGGCGCGGGTCTGCATCCGTTCCACCGCCGGCTGCTGGGTGCCGGCAGAACGAATCACGTCCAGGGTGCGCTCCGCTTCGCCCATGGCGCTGCGCAACAGGGTCACCGGGTAGATCACCATATTGATGCCCACCCCGGCCAGCTGCTCGGCAGAGAAGAGCTCGCTTTTGCCGAATTCGGTCATATTGGCCAGGATCGGCACGTCGACCGCTTTGCGGATCGCTTCGAAATCGGCGAGCGTGTGCATCGCCTCCGGGAAGATGGCATCCGCACCGGCGTCGACCAATGCTTTGGCCCGGTTCACGGCGGCCGGAGTTCCTTCGACGGCGGCGACGTCGGTGCGTGCCATGATCAGGAAATTCTCGTCGCGTCGCGCATCAGCGGCCGCCCGGATCCGCTTGAGCGCGGTCTCCAGATCCACCACCGCCTTGCCGTCCAAATGTCCGCAGCGTTTCGGATTGATCTGGTCTTCGATGTGCAATCCGGCCAGCCCGGCGTCTTCGAACTCCTGCACACTGCGGGCCACGTTCATCGGCTCGCCGAAGCCCGTGTCGGCGTCGACGATGGCGGGCAGATCGGTCATCCGGGCGATCTGCTTGGCGCGCGTCGCCACCTCGGTCAGCGTGGTGAGGCCGATGTCCGGCAAGCCCAGATCCGCGGACAGCACCGCGCCGGAGATGTACACGCCGTCGAAACCCTTGTCTTGGATGAGTTTGGCGGAGAGCGGGTTGAAAGCTCCGGGGAACTGCTGGAGTTTTCCGGAATTCAGTTTCGCGCGCAGATCAATTCGCTTCTGCGCCGCGGTGGTCTTGGCGTACAGCATCTAGACCAGATCCTTTCGGTTAGAAGAGGCCATCAGTGGCGTTCGTGACGACGAAGCCGTCCTTGGCCCGGATGTTCAGTTGGTCCAATTCGCCTGCAGCCAGTTCCGGCAACCGCTCGACGGCGGCCAGGAAGCGGTCCAGTTCGGCCGGCTCGATGGCTTCGGCGGCCAGGGTGCGCAGCTTGTTCACGTAGTTTTCCCGGGCGAACGGCCGGGCGCCGAGCGGGTGCGCATCAGCAACGGCAATCTCGTCCACGATCTTGGTGCCGTCGGCGAGCTCGATCTCGACGCGGCCGCCGAAAGCCTTCTCCGCCGGGTCCAGCGAATGGTAACGCCGGGTCCACTCGGCGTCTTCAGCGGTGGTGATCTTGTTCCACAGGTCAACGGTGTCCGCGCGTTGAGCGCGTTCCGGCGTGTACGAATCTACGTGGTGCCAGCTGCCGTCTTGGAGCGCAACCGCAAAGATGTAGGGGATCGAGTGGTCCAGGGTCTCCCGGGAAGCGGTGGGATCGTATTTCTGCGGGTCGTTCGCGCCGGAGCCGATCACGTAGTGCGTGTGGTGGCTGGTGTGCAGCACCGCAGACTTCACGTTTGCCGGGTCGGTGAGCTGCGGGTATTCCTGGTGCAGCTTGCGGGCCAGGTCGATCCAAGCCTGCGCCTGGTACTCGGCCGAGTGTTCCTTGGTGTAACTGTCCAGAATTGCCCGCTTGGCCTCGCCAACTTCCGGCAACGGAACGTCGTACGAAGCGCTCGGTCCGTCGAGCAGCCAGGCGATCACGCCGTCTTCGCCTTCATAGATCGGCTCGGGCGAGGTCTGGCCACGCATCGTGCGGTCCACGGCTTCGATCGCCATCTTGCCAGCGAACGCGGGAGCGTAGGCCTTCCAAGTGGAAATCTGGCCTTTGCGCGACTGCCGGGTCGCCGTGGTGGTGTGCAGTGCCTGGCCGACGGCCTGGAAGATGGTCTCCGCGTCGAGGCCCAGCAAGGTGCCGATGCCGGCCGCAGCCGAGGGGCCCAGGTGCGCCACATGGTCGATCTTGTGCTTGTGCAGGCTGATCGCTTTGACCAAGTCGATCTGGATTTCGTAGCCGGTGGCCAAGCCGCGGATCAAGTCCTGGCCGCTCTTGCCGGCGTGCTGCGCGACGGCCAGGATCGGCGGGATGTTGTCGCCCGGGTGCGAGTACTCGGCGGAGAGGAAGGTGTCGTGGTAATCCAGTTCGCGGACCGCGACGCCGTTGGCGAAGGCAGCCCATTCTGGGCTGGACTTCTCGGTGATGCCGAACAGGCCGGCGCCGTTGCCGTTCTTGGACGGTTCATGGGCCAGCGCCTGATCCCGAGCCGCGACGATCGGTGCCCGGTTGAGCGAAGCGATCGCCACCGAGGCATTGTCGATGATCCGGTTGATGATCATCTCGGTCACCTCGTCGGTCACTTCGACCGGGTCGACGGCGACCTGGGCGATTTTGTAGGCGAGTTGGTCCTCGCGGGCCAGATTCTCTTCGCTCTTGTAAACGCGGACGTGCTGGTTTTTCACTGTCCCGGGCCTTTCTGGTTGTTTGGCTTGCTGTCGAGGATGTGTTGCAGGGAGTTGTTGAGGTGGATCGTGGTGGCCGCTGCGGCCACCTGCGGTTTTCCAGCGGCGATCGCGGCGCAGATCGCCGAATGTTCCGCCGCAGTCGCCTGCAGGCGTTCCGGGTGTTCCTGGGCCATCCGACGGGCGCGGGCCAGCAACGGGCGGATGTTTTTCAGCGAGTTGACCAAAAAAGGGTTGCCGCAGGACTCGTCGAGTGCGGCATCGAGATTGCCGGAGAGCCGGTAGTACTCTTCGGTGGAACTGCCTGCGGCCAGACTGAGCCCGGCGGCGGCGAAATCGCGCTGCAGTTGCGCGAAGCTGCCGGCGTCGCCGCGCTCGGCGGCCAATGCGGCGGCTTTGGCCTCCAAGGTCTCCCGCAATTCGTAGAGTTCCCGCACGGTCTCCAAGGAGACATCGGTGACCACGACGCCGCGGCCGCCCTTGGCCGTGGTCAATCCTTCAGCGGTGAGCCGGGAGAGCGCTTCACGGACCGGGGTGCGGCTCACGCCGAGCCGTTCGGAGAGCTCGACCTCGGCGAGCACGGTGCCGGGGAGCAAGCGCCATTGCACAATGTCCTGATGCAGGGCCTGATAGGCCTTTTCGCTGGCGCGCATGCCTCTAGTGTATACACAAATCTAAAATTGCAGTGTTTTACGGAGAATATTATGGATTGTGTATACAAAAGTGCGGTCCAGTCTCCGGTGTTGTGCCATGTCTTGTTTTTAAATCATCGGATGTTTACAGTAAGGCAAGGATCTTCGCACAGCCGCTCGGCTGATTAACAGTTAGGTTCCACGATGTCGAAGAAGCATCGAATCACCCTTGCCGTGCTTGGAGTATCAGCCGCGCTACTCGCATCCGGGCTTCCAGCCGCGGGCGCGAGTGCGGCCACCACCCAGATTTATGTTGCCAACAATGGCAGTGGAAACATGTGTTCTTTTTCCGCGCCGTGCGGTATCTCGGAGGCCAAGGCCAAAGTGCGGTCCGCGGCAAGCACCATGAGTTCGGATCTGGTGGTCAATCTGCGTGGCGGGACCTACCGCTTCGATTCGGCGCTGCAGCTCGGCATCGAAGACTCGGGACAAAACGGCTACACCGTGCGTTGGCAGGCCTACCCGGGCGAAACCCCGGTGTTTTCCGGAGGCCGCAAGATCGCTGGCTGGAGCTTGGTGGACCCGGTCAAAAACCTTTACCGGGCTTCAGTGCCGGCCGGATTCCAGTCCCGGCAACTTTTCGTCGATGGCGTCCGGGCGGTCAGAGCGCGCAGCGAACTCAACCCGGCAGGCTTCAAAAAGACAGCTCAGGGATTCAGTTCCAGCAATCTGCTTTACACCACCTGGCGGAATCAGGACTCGATCGAGATCGTCGGACGCAATGCCTGGAAGAGCCTGCGTTGCCCGGTGCGTTCGATCACGGCGGGCGTCGGTAGCGCCGAATTCACGATGCAGCAGCCTTGTTGGTCCAACGCCGGCACCGCGCCCAACCCGGATTACTACTTCCCTTACAACGGAAGCGGGCGGATCGGCCTGGACTCGGTCACCTGGCTGGAGAATGCCTTCGAGCTCCTGGACCAAGCCGGTGAGTTCTATATCGACAGCGCCGCCGGCCAGGCCTACTACATCCCGAGACCCGGTGAAAACCTGGCCGCAGCCGAGGTGGAGGCGCCGGCATCCGAAGGTTTGCTGCGTTTGGCCGGAACGCCGGGCCAGCTGGTCCCGGTGAACAATGAGGATGCTTCGATCAAGTACCAGGGCGCTTGGGGATTGTCTGCGGCCCGGAAGTTCGGCAATCTCGGAGACGACGTGCGCTACACCCAGCAGAACGGCGATTCGGCCACGATCACCTTCACCGGCACCGGAATCGATGTGCTGAGTGAAAAATTCAGCGATCTGGGTGATATCGACGTTTTCGTGGACGGTGTCTTGGATCGCACGGTATCTGCCCGGGCGGAGGGTCTGCGGCTGGCCCAGCAGGTGGTGTACAGCAAAACCGGCCTGGCGCCCGGCCAGCATACGGTCAAATTGGTCAAGAAGTCCGGAAGTTACCTGGTGCTCGACGGATACGTGCCGGTGACCGCGCTGATCCAGCCGGTGCACGACATTTCCTTCAGCGGAATCAGGTTCGAATACTCGGCCTGGCAGTTGCCGTCTTCGCCGGAAGGCTATGCGGACAATCAGGCCGGTGTGATCTGGACCGGCACTCCGGCCAGGATCAGCCGGACTCCGGGTGCCTTCCGGGTGGAGCGCGGGCAGCGGATCGTGGTCCAGGACAGTGAATTCCGCCGGATGGGCGGTGCTGCAGTGGATCTCGGCTACGGCACGCAGGACAGCACCGTGCTCGGCAACCGGATCACCGATATTTCCGGTGGCGGGGTCAGCATCGGCGAATACGATGACTTCTGGCTGGCCGATCCGGCCCGGATGACCAGCGGGAACGTGGTCAAGAACAACGCGATCAGCTATGTGGGCCAGGAATACGAGGATGCCGCCGGGGTGCTGGCCGGCTATGTCCGGAACACCGTGATCGACCGCAATGACATCTCGCATACTCCGTACACCGGAGTCTCGTTGGGTTGGGGTTGGGGCTGGGACAGCCCGTACAGCACGGTGAGCCAGCGCCGCGGCACCAGCTATGCGCAGGGCAACTCGATCACCAACAACTACATCCGCGACGTGATGCGGGTGCTCAATGACGGCGGACCGATCTACGTGCTCGGCGGCCAAGGCGATGGTTCGGTGCGTTCGGTCATGAAAGGCAATGTGCTCAGCAAGGCCACCGGTGCGCACGCTTCCGCCCAAGCGCTCTATACCGATGAAGGCAGCTCCTGGTGGGACGTTTCGGAAAACGTGGTCTCCCAAGTGGCGCAGAACTGGAGCATGCAGTGGATCAACTCGATCCATGACATCCGGGTGTTCGACAACTTCACCGATGTCTCCCGGCAGAACAACAGCGGCACCAACGTGACATACACCAACAACACCCTGGTGGCCGATGGAAATTGGCCGCAGAAGGCCAAGGACATCGTGGCTGCGGCAGGTCTGGAACCCGGCTACCGCAAGCTCTTGACGCCCGAATTGGGCTTGGGCAATGACGGCGAGCTGAGCGATCTGCTCAACCCGGTCACGATCTCCTACGGCACCGGCTGGACAGTCAGCTCCGGGCGGAGCACCGGTGATTTGAACCAGGATCTGCACGCGGCCACGGCCAACGGCAGCTCGGTCAGCTTCAGCTTCACCGGCAGCAGTCTGAGCGTGCTGGGGCCGCTTGCGCCGGACCAGGGCCTGCTGGCGGTCACCGTGGACGGCATGGACAAAGGCACGGTGAACACGGTCTCAACGGAGCGGAAAGTCCAACAGGTCATCTTCGCCACCGGGAAACTGGCCTATGGCCAGCACACGGTGACGTTGACCAAACAAAGCGGCACTTACGCCACGATCGACGGCTACTTGGTGGATGCCAGCAAGGACGGATCGCTAACCCGGTGATTCATCCGGACCGTTGATCCGGGCCACCGGTGGCCCGGATCAACGGTCCAGGATCAGCGTGCAGCATTTCGCGCCGCCGCCGGACTTGAGGAATTCGGAAACGTCGACCGGCACCGGAGTGAAGCCGTGCTCGGTCAGTTGCGCTTGGAAGTTCACCGCCTGCTCGGCGACCACGACGTTTTTGCCGTCGCTCACGGCGTTCAGGGCGAACCACTCGGCGTCCTCGACGCAGACCCGAATCTGCTCCAGGCCCAATCCGGCCAGGATTTCGAGCGAACGCGGGGAAAAGGCCTCGGGCACGAAGGCGATGGTGCGCTCATCCAGGATCGCGAGCGCGGTGTCGATGTGGTACCAGCGGGAGTCGACGAGTTCCAAGGTCTCGGTGGGCAATCCGAGCAGTTCAGTGACTTCCGGTCCGGCGCCGAGCTCGCTCCGGAAGCCACTGCCGCCCAGCATTACGCTTCCGGTCCAGAGGAAGTCGCCTTCGCCTTCGTTGACCAGTTCCGGCCGCACCACGTCGAAGCCCTGCGCCTGGAACCACTGGGCGAAGTACTCTTCTTCCGGCTGCCGGTATTCGGACCGGAATTTGCTGACCAAGGCCTTGCCGCCCTTGACGATCCCGGCATTGGCCGTGAACACCATGTCCGGCAGGCCCGGCACGTCGTCCATCACCTCGACGGAGTGGCCCAGGCCGAGGTAGGTATTGCGCAAGTTCTCCCATTGCGCCATGGCCAGGGCGGCGTCGACCTGGACCGTGACGTCCATCCAGCGGTTGATCGAGTAGTAGACCTCGAAGTTCCCGGGGCGGCACATCAGGAACCGCTGGGGCTTGGCTTCGCGCCGGCTGGTTTTTGCCGCGGAATCCGCGACGAGCGTCTCGAAGTCGGAGGTTTCACTCAGTGTCTGGGTCATGGCAGGAAGTCTTTCTGTTAGTTGCTTCTGGGCATGGGTCTTGCGCCGGATCGCGACTCGGCCGGGCAGATTTTGACGCTGCCGCCGGCCGGCAGGTTCGCCCTGAATATGACGGCGAGTTTTAGGTTAGCTTATCCTAAGTTACTATGACAGCATGGTTGATGTGACTTCCCTCGCTGCGCTCTCCGGGCACGATCTGCACTTGTCCTACGGCACTCGACGAGTCGTGGATTCGGCGTCGCTGAGTTTGGCGGCCGCCAAGGTCACCTCGCTCGTGGGGCCGAACGGCAGCGGGAAATCGACCTTGTTGCGCTCCTTGGCCCGGCTGCACCGAGTGGATTCCGGAACAGTTGCGCTCGACGGGCATCCGGATGCGATGTTGTTGAGCCGGCGGGAATTCGCCCAACGGGTGACCTTGCTCGCGCAGCACCGGCCGAACCCTTCGGGAATCACGGTGCGCGATCTGGTCGGGTACGGACGTCAGCCTTATTTGCGCCGGTGGGGGCGCAGCAGTGCAGAAGATCTGCAGGCCATCGAGGAGGCCATGGCGAAAACCCGGGTCAGCGCGATGGCCGACCGTCCGGTCGACGAACTGTCCGGGGGAGAGTTGCAACGGGTTTGGCTGGCCTCCTGCTTGGCGCAGGATGCCAGTGTGCTGCTGCTCGACGAGCCCACGACCTTCCTGGACTTGCGGCACCAAGTCGAGTTCTTGGACTTGATCTGCGAATTGGCCGAACTGCACAATGTCGCAGTCGGCGTGGTCTTGCACGACCTCAATCACGCGGCAGAGGTGTCCGACACCATCGCGGTGATGCACCAGGGCACGGTTCGGATCGCAGGCAGACCCGAAGAGGTGCTGACTGCCGAGCTGTTGTCCGAGGTCTACGGAATCCAGATCCAAGTGAGCTTGGACGACGAGACCGGTGTGGTGCACACCCGCCCGATGGCCCGCCGGATGCGGTCTGCGCTCTCCTTGGCCTGACCGCCGCCATCCATCACCGCTTTCGGTCCGGAGGTCCCGGGCCGAGCCTTTATAGAGACAAGAACGGAAACATCACAGTGAACAAATTTCGGCTTACCGGCGCGCTGCTCATCGGCGCGCTCGCACTTTCGGCGTGCGGCACCACGCAGCCTGCGGCCACCGCGTCCGGTTCCGGCAGCGGAGCTGCGATCACGGTCAAGGACGATCTGGACCGTACGGTCTCGCTGGCCAAACCGGCTGAGCGCGTGGTGACCACCGAATGGCAGCAGGCCGAAGACGTGCTCACCCTCGGGGTGACTCCGGTGGGGGTAGCCGACATCGCCGGATACAAGGTCTGGGACACCGCGGAGGCGATGCCGGATTCGGTCAAGGACGTCGGAACCCGTCAGGAGCCGAACCTCGATGCGATTTTCTCGCTCAACCCGGACCTGGTGATCATTGAGGCCAATAATGAGACTCCGCTGGTCAAGCAGCTCTCCGACCGCGGCATCGCGGTGATGGTATCCAAGGGCGCCGACGGCAAAGACTCGGTGGGCAAGATGAAGCAGACCTTCCAGATGATCGCCAGTGCGCTGGGCAAAGATGCGCAGGCGAAGCAGACCCTGGAGGCTTTCGATGCCAAACTGGCGCAGGCCAAGCAGAAGATCCAAGACGCCAATCTGGCGGACAAGGGCTTCCTCTACCTGGATGCCTACCTCGAAGGATCCAATATCTCGATCCGGATCTTCGGCAAAGGCTCGTTGATCGGCGATTTGGGCACACAGTTGGGCCTGCAGAACCTCTGGACCGGAGAGGCCGATCCGGTCTACGGCTTCGCCGCCACCGATGTCGAGGGCCTTTCCGCGCTGAACCCGAACCGGATCTTCTACACCGCCGCCGAATCGAAGGACTGGTTGACCCCGCTGGAAGGAAACCAGCTGTGGCAGAACCTCGCCGCGGTCAAGAGCGGTTCGGTCAAGGCCTTCCCGGCCGGAATCTGGACCTTCGGCGGACCCAAGAGCAGCGAACAGGTCATCGATGCCTTCGTTGCCGCAGTAACCTCCTAATTCATGTCACTGGCCACTGCGCCGGAACGGACGGGGTGGAAATCCGGCCCACTCGGGCGGATTTCCGCCCCGACCGTTCTGCTCGGCGTGTTTCTGCTCACCGTGCTGATCTCCGCGGTGCATTTGAGCCAGGGCAGCTCCAGCGTCGGTGCCGGGGACCTGTTCCGGTTGCTGACCGGAAACGGCGATGAGCTGACCAGCAATGCTTTCATCGCGAGTCGGTTGCCCCGGCTGCTCGCCGGACTGATCGCGGGCCTTGCGCTCGGCGCCGCCGGCGCACTGCTGCAATCGATCTCGCGCAATGCCCTGGCCTCGCCGGACACCCTCGGCGTCACCGCCGGTGCTGCCTTCACGGTGACCCTGGTCGCCGCGTTCGGCATCGTCCTGCCGGTCTGGCTCGGCGGTCTGGTCGGCTTCTTCGGCGGCTTGGCCGCGGCCGCCGTGGTGTTTTTGCTGATCGCCGGGCGGAACACCTCGGTGACCAGGCTGGTTCTGGGCGGCTCGGCCGTCGCGATGGCCCTGCAGGCGGCGACCGCGTTGCTGCTGTTGCTCTTCGCGCAACGCACCATCGGCCTGTTCGCCTGGGGCAACGGGAGCCTGACCCAGATCGACTTGCGTGGGGTCTGGCAAGTGGGTCCGATCGTGCTGCTCGCATTGGCCGCCGCGGTGCTCTACGCGCACAAGTTCGATTTGCTGGCCCTGGGCGACGACGCGGTCACCGTGCTGGGCGTCCGGCCGGGCCGGATCCGCTTGCTCGGGATCCTACTCGCGGTGCTGCTCACCGGAGCCTCCGTCGCCTTGTGCGGACCCTTGGGCTTTGTCGGTTTGAGCGCACCGGCGATCGCCAAACTGCTTGCTGCGAAATTGCCCGGATTGGCCAAACACCGCTTCCTGATCCCGCTTTCGGCGCTGCTCGGCGCCGTCGTCGTGCTCGGCTCCGATGTCTTGATCCGCTGGATCGGCGGGGTCAGCTCAGGCATCGAGATCCCCACTGGTGTGAGCACCACGCTTTTGGGCGCAGTGTTCTTGATCTTCCTGGCCCGCCGGGTCAAGGACGCCGGCGCGGCGGGGCGTCCGGCCGCCGCTTCGGTGGGCCGCCCGGCTTCCCGGCGCAGGTTCTTGGTGATCCTCAGTTCGGCGAGCCTGCTGTTGACCGGGTCGGTCATCATCGGGATGCTCAGCGGCTTCACCTGGCTGCTCGGCGGCGACGTGCTCAATTGGCTGACCGGCCAGGCCCCGCCCGGGGTCTCATTCGCACTGGACGAACGGTTCCCCCGGGTTCTGGCCGCGGTCCTGGCCGGAGCCGCGCTCGCGGCCGCCGGTTCGGTGATCCAGAGCGTCAGCCGGAATCCGCTGGCCGAGCCGTATACCACCGGCATCACCGCCGGTGCCGGGGTCGGCGTGATCGGACTGCTGATTGCGGTGCCCACGGCGGCGGCCTGGCAGGTTTCGCTGGTCGCCCTGCTCGGCGCGGTGTTGGCCTTCGCGCTGGTCTACGGACTGTCCTGGAAAGGCGGCATCGATTCCGCCCGGATCATGTTGATCGGCGTCGGCGCCAGCGCCGGAGGCGGTGCGATCACCACGTTCTTGCTGGTCAAAGCGGATCCCTGGAACACGCCGCTGGCTTTGACCTGGCTCTCCGGGACGACCTATGGCCGGAGCCTGGACCAGCTGATTCCGGTGGGCATCGCCTTGTTGTTGCTGCTTCCGCTGCTGTTCCTGTTCCGTCGCGACATCGACGTTCTGGCCTTGGACGAAAACACGCCGCGGATCGTCGGGATCCGGCTGGAACCGGTCCGGCTGCTCACCCTCGGCGTCTCCGTGCTGCTCGCTGCCACGGCGGTGTCCGCGGTCGGCGTGGTGGGCTTCGTGGGTTTGGTGGCGCCGCATATCGCGCGTTCCCTGGTCGGCGCGCATTCGGCCAAGGTGCTGCCGCTCGCCGCAGTGATCGGCGCCGTGCTGGTCAGCGTCGCGGACACCCTCGGGCGCACCGTGATCGCACCGGCGCAAGTCCCGGCGGGGCTGATCGTGGCGCTCATCGGCACGCCGTATTTCGTCTACTTGCTGTACCGCACACGCTGAACCGGAAAGGTTTCGGGAGAAGGCTCCAGGTTAGGTTAGCCTTTACTTAGTTGGTATGCTGATGAGCATGACCCAAAACCCTTTCGATGATGATTCCGGCCGCTTTTTCGTCCTGCTGAACGCGGAGCGGCAATACTCGCTGTGGCCGGTTTTCGCTGCCGTCCCGGCCGGTTGGGAAATCGTCTTCGGCGAAGCCTCGCGCCAGGAATGCCTCGACTTCACCGAGCGGACCTGGACCGATATGCGTCCTGCCGTCCTGCAGGACTGAACCCCGCCGCCGGTCGTTTCGGCCATCGACCCCATCCACCCCCACAGCACTAAGCAACGGATGAACCGCTCATCCGTTGCTGAATGGAGCCCTGAACGTTCGATGGAGACTACGAGCTCAGCCCTGCAAGGCGCCCCGGCCATCTCGGCACCACAGATCTCGGAGATGGCCGCGGGACTCGGCGACCATGCCGATCCGGTGCTGGCAGCGACGGTGACCGTGGCCGCCGCCTATTGGGCGTCCGCGCAATCGGCCGCTGCGGCCGCGCCCGAGTTCTCCGCCGTGGTGGAAGCCGCCGACGGCGAAATCCTGCAGCTCCGGCTGGCCCCGCACACCGAACTGGCCGAACTCGCCGGGCAGCTCGCCGAGCATTTCGCGGTGGACGCCGGCTCCGGAGCGCTCAGCATCGGCGGGCAGCGCTGGACTCTGCAGCGCGAGGCGGCCGGGCAGGCGGACGGTGCCCGGTGGCGGTTGGGCACCCCGGACGGACTGGCCGTGCCGGAAACCCTGATCCAGAGCATCACCGACTTCCCCGACCGCCGGCTGGGCACCCTGGACGTCGCCGATGACCTGGACCGGCTGGCCGAACTGGCCGCTTGGAATGACACCGCGCGGCCGCGGGAGCGGCCCACCCTGGTGCAGTTGGTGCAGGAACAAGCGCAGCTTCGCCCGGACGCCGTCGCGGTGCTGGACGGGGAGCGGAGCCTGAGCTACCGCGAATTGTCCGAACGTTCGAACCAGCTTGCGCACTTCCTGCTGGGCCGCGGCATCGAAGCGGAAAATGTGGTTGCGGTGTCCCTGCCGCGCAGCGCGGAAATGGTGGTGGCGCTGCTCGGGATCCTGAAGTCCGGTGCTGCCTTCGTCCCGCTCGACCCGGAATGGCCTGCGGAACGCCGGGCCCTGGTGACCGCGGACGCCGGGGCCGTGCTGCAACTGAGCGCACCTGGCGCGCGCAGGCCCGCCGGGCCTGCGCTGGGCGGGCCCGACGTCGTCGAACCCGAAGCTGTGGACCTGGCGCTGGACGACTGGCAGTTCGGTGACCAGTCGACGGAACTTCCCGAGCTGAGCATCCCCGGCCCGGCCCTGGCCTACGTCATCTTCACCTCCGGATCCACCGGCCGCCCCAAGGGCGCGATGATCCGGCATGAGGCGATTTCCGAACGGATGCTGTGGCAATCAGCCGAAATCCTGCACTTCGGCAGCGATGACGCGGCGCTGTTCAAAGCGCCTCTGGCCTTCGACATTTCGATCAACGAAGTCTTCCTGCCGTTGGTCACCGGCGGCCGGCTGGTGATCGCCAAACCGGGCGGGGAACGCGATCCCGGCTATCTGCTCGGGCTGATCCACCGGCACGGAGTCACCTTCGCCTACCTGGTGTCCTCGATGCTCGATGTGCTGTTGGAAATGGCGCAGGACGGCGACGAACTGCGCAGCCTCCGCCATGTCTGGTGCGGTGGGGAGTTGCTCACCCGGGACCTGTACGACCGGTTCCGGAACCAGCTCGACATCCCGATGTACCACGGCTACGGACCGGCCGAGGCGACGATCGGCGTCTCGCATGTGATTTACCGGGGCGCAGCGGAACGGTTGTCGACCTCTATCGGCAAGGCGAATCCGAACACCGAGCTCTATGTCCTGGACCGCAAATTGCGACCAGTCCCGGTCGGCGTGGGCGGCGAGCTCTATGCCGGAGGTTTCCTGCTGGGCCGCGGATACGTCAATGCGCCGGCCCTGACCGCGGGCCGCTTCGTGGCCAATCCCTTCGGTGCACCGGGATCCCGGCTCTACCGGACCGGAGACTTGGCCCGATTCGCCCCGGACGGTTCGCTGGAATTCCTGGGCCGTGCGGACAACCAGGTGAAAATCCGCGGCATGCGCTTGGAATTGGAGGAAGTCGAGTCCAATCTCGCACTGCATCCAGGAATCCGGCAGAGCTGCGTGGTGGCCAAACAGAACAGCCGCGGTGGCAGCTACCTGGTCGGGTACCTGCTGCCGGCGACCGGCAGCGGTCTGGATCCGGCCGAGGTCAAGGCCTGGTGCCGCAACCAAATGCCGGAATACATGATTCCGACCCACCTCGTGGTGCTCGAGGAGTTCCCGTTGACCGCGAACGGCAAACTCGACCGGCGGGCGTTGCCGGAACCGGCTGCGGAAGCCCCGGCGGATCTGGAACAGACCACCGACCGGGCCGAGCAGCTGGTCCGCGAGCAGGTCGCCGAGGTGCTGCAGTTGCCCGCAGTCGGCCTGGAGCAGGATTTCTTCGACCTCGGCGGCGACAGCATTCTGGCGATCTCGCTGCTCAGCGCCCTGCGCCGCGGCGGTCTGCAGATCACGGTGACCGACATCTTCGCCCGGCGGACGGTCCGCGGCATCGCCGCTGCGGCGACACTGCCCACGGATTCCGGAGAAGGTCCCGACGCCGGCACCGGGCAGGTCGGCGGCCTGCCGATCGTGCGCTGGCTCGGCGAGCGGTCCGGCCGGGTGGACGGTTTCGTGCAGTCGGTGCTCTTCGATGCCCCGGCGGAACTCAGTGCCGCGGGCCTGGACGCGATCCTCGGCGCGATCATCGAACGGCACCCGATGCTCCGGGCGAAATTGCTCCGCAAGCGGCCCTGGGGCTTCGAGATTCCGGAACCCGCGGCAGAGCCGCGGAAGGGCTGCTGGCAGAGTGCCGGCCGGCGCGCCGGAGCCGAGGGCGCCGAATCGGCGGCCGAGCTGGAAGACAGCGCATTACGCGCCGAGACCGAGGCGGCCATCGCCCGGCTCGACCCGGATGCCGGGACGATGCTGCAAGCCGTCTGGTTCCCGGAACAGCACCGGTTGCTGGTGGTCGTGCACCACCTCGTGGTCGACGGTGTTTCCTGGCGGATCCTGCTGGACGACCTGGAACAGGCTTGGCAGCAGTTCGCGGCGGGCGAGCCGATCCGGCTCCCGGAAACCGGGATGTCCATGAAGACCTGGACCGAGACGCTCGAAGCCGCTGCGACCGAGGCCTTCGGGGCGGATGACGGCTACTGGAACGCGCCGCTCCCGGGCGAAGACCAACTGATCGCCCGGGCGGCTTTGTCCGGGCAGACCGTGGCCGAAGAAAAGCAGCACACCGTGACCGTGGACCCGGCTACCACTGCGGCCTTGCTGGGCGAGGTGCCTTCGGCCTTCCACACCTCGGTCAACGAGGTGCTGCTGACCGCGCTGTCCCTGGCCTTGGCACGATGGCGCAAGCACCTGGGCCAAGGGCAGACTTTCGCACACATCGAGCTGGAAGGCCATGGCCGGGAAAACCGCGCCCTGGTGCCCTTCCTGGGCCGGGAAGCGGACCTGTCCCGGACCATCGGCTGGTTCACCACGCTGTTCCCGGTCGTCGTCGATCCCGGAAGCCAAGACGCGGAACCCGGAACCGAGGCTCTGGTCGCCGCGCTGAAACGGGTCAAAGACCAGCTGGCCGCGGTGCCGAACCAGGGCTTGTCCTGGGGCGTCGGCCGCTATTTGGCGGAGCAGGGGAATCGTTTCGAGCCCCGCCCCGACTGCCAGGTGCTGTTCAATTACCTCGGCCGGTTCGGCAGCTCGACGCATGCCGGCGGACCCGACGGCGCAGCCAAGAACGCCGCGAAGGGCTGGCGGCTGCGCGGCAACTCCGGTCAATTGGGCGAACGGCGGGATCCTTCGATGGAGTTGCCCCGGGCGCTGGAATTCAATGCCATCGCGGAACCCGGCAGTACCGGGGAACACGAGTTGAGCACCGTGATCTCCTGGCCGGACGGGTTGTTCAGCCAGACGGACATCGAAACGATCGCCGGCTATTGGCAGAGCGCGTTGCGGCAATTGGCCGGTCTGGCCGAGGCGGCGGAGGTCGGCGGGCACTCCAGCAGCGACTTCCCGTTGATCGGGCTGAGCCAAGACCAGGTGGACCAGTTCGACGGCCCCCGGTTGCTGGACCTGCTCCCGCTTTCCCCGCTGCAGCAGGGGCTGTATTTCCACTCCGTGTTCGATGCGGATTCCGCCGGACAGTATGTGGAGCAGCAGATCATCACCCTGCAGGGTCCGTGCGATCCGCAGCGGATCTCCGCAGCGGCCGGCCGGCTCTACGAGATCTTCCCGAACCTCGCCGCGCGGTTCGCCAGCCTGGCCGACGGCCGGCTGCTTTCGGTGCTGGAACGCGGGGTGGACCCGCAGTTGCAGAGCCTGGACTTCAGCGCCGAGCCGGATCCCGCCGCGGCGGTCGCGGCCTTCGCGGCGCAGGACCGACTGACCGGATTCGACCTGGCCGTCGCCCCGCTGATCCGCTACACCCTGATCCGGACCGCCGCGGAGGAGCACGTCCTGGTGCAGACCGTGCACCACATCATCGCGGACGGCTGGTCGGTGCCGACGATGCTCGATGCCCTGTTGGCGGAATACCACCGGCCGGGCAGCGTGCTCCGTCCGGTGGCCGGCTATGCGGCGTACCTGGCGTGGTTGCAGGAGCAAGACGGCGAACGGTCTGCTTCGGTGTGGCGTGAGCAATTGGCCGGCTTGCGGCAACCGAGCCTGGTCCGCCCGGGGCACGTGCCTTCCGAATCGTTCGCCGAAACGGGCCTCGACTTCGGCGATGCCGCTGCGCTGGAGGCTGTGCTGCGGGAATCCGGCAGTACGCTCAGCGTTGCCGTGCACACTGCCTGGGGGCTGGCGATGGCCAAACTCCTGCAGCGTCCGGATGTGGTCTTCGGCTCCACGGTCTCCGGCCGGGAGGCGGATGTCACCGGCATTGCGGAGATGGTCGGATTGTTCATCAACACTGTTCCGGTGCGCAGCTCCTTCGTTCCGGAACCGGAATCCGGCGGTGCCGGGATCAGCTTGGGCGAAGCGCTGGCCCGGATGCGCCGCCAGCACGACGCGGTCCGGCCGCACCAGCACGAGTCGCTGGGCACGATCCAGCGCGATGCCGGGTTGGGAACCCTGTTCGACACCTTGGTGGTGTTCGACCTGTCCGCCGACCCCGCCGGATTGGGCCGGCCCGGTGACTCGCTGCGGATCACTGCGATCGATGGCGAAGGCGCCCCGCATTACCCGATGACGCTCGCCGTGATGCCGCGGCAGAAGCCTTCCGGCGCGGGCCTGGAACTCGCCGTGAAGCTGATCTACGACGCCGCAGCGGTCAGCGGAGCCGAAGCTGCCGAGGCCTTGGCGGACTTTGCTGATGTGCTGCACCGGATCGGCCGGAATGAACTGGCGGCCGAGCTCGCTGCTGCGGAATTCAGCAGCTCGGAATCCAGGCCCGCGGTTTCCGGCAGCGCCGCTGCGCAGCTCGGATCCGCGATGGATTTGAACGCCCGGATCGCACCGTTGGCGGCACCGGAACCGGCGACCTTGGCGGATCTCTTCGATCGGGCAGCCGCCCAGTATCCGGGCAAAACCGCGTTGCGGATGTGCCGTTTCGGCCAGCACTCCGCGGCCGAGCGGTCTGCGGAAACGCTGAGCTATGCCGAGTTGGCGGAGCAGAAGCGGCGGATCGCAACCGCACTTCGCAGGGCCGGACTGCGTCCCGGCGAGTTCGCCGCAGTGGCCGCAGAACGGTCGTTGGAACAGATCGCGGCGCTCATCGGGGTGGTCAGCGCCGAGGCTGCATCGGTCCCCTTGGACCTGGCCCATCCGGACGAACGGCTCGCATTCATCCTCGGTGACGCCAAACCGCGCGTGGTTTTGACCACCGCCGGGCAGCAGGCGCGGATCCGGCGGTTGCTGGACCTCGCGGTGGCGTCCAGCTCCGATCCGGCGGAGCAGGCGGCCTTGGCGGCCACCGAGGTTCTGCTGATCGAAGACATCGTCCGGGAAACCGATCCCGATGCGGGAGCACCGGAAGCCGGCACGGAACCGAAGCCGGTGCAATGGCGCAAACCCGCGTACTTGATCTACACCTCCGGCTCCACCGGTCGGCCCAAGGGAGTGTTGGTGGAGCACCGTTCGGTGGTCACCATGCTCGCCAGCGCCGGGGAGCTCTTCGACTATGGCGCCGATGATGTCTGGACGTTGTTCCACTCCTTCGGCTTCGATGTCTCGGTGTGGGAAATGTGGGGCGCATTGGCCCGCGGCGCCGAGCTCCTGATCCCGGATTACGCGCTGACCCGGTCCCCGGTGGACTTCCGCCGTCTGGTGCTGGAAGAGCGGGTGACCGTATTGGTGCAGAGTCCCTCGGCGCTCTACCGTTTCGTCGAAGCCGACCAGCAGGAGCCGCTGCCGGGCGACTTCGCGCTGAAGTACATCTTCTTCGGCGGCGAAGCCGTGGCCAGCGAGCGGTTGCGGCCCTGGGCCGAACGCTATGGCACGGGCGGCCGGGGCAGCGGGCAGCCGAGCCTGGTGAACATGTACGGGCTGACCGAGAACGCAGTGAACATCAGCTACCGGATCCTGGATGCCGGGCAGCTGCTCGACGGTGCGCCGGTGACGCTCGGCGGCGGAATCCCGGGCACCGAGCTCTACCTTTTGGACGAACAGCTGCAGCCGGTGGCGCCGGGAGCCGCCGGGGTGCTCTACCTCGGCAGTGTCCAAGTGGCCCGCGGCTACTGGCGGCGTCCATCGTTGACTGCGACCCGATTCGTGCCCAATCCCTTCGCCGCGGACGGATCACGGCTGTACAACACCGGCGATCTGGTCCGGTTGACCGAATCCGGAGAGCTCCAGTTCCTGGGCCGGGTGGACGATCAAATCCAGTTGCACGGATTCCGGGTGGAGCTGGGCGAGATCGAGGCCGCGGCCCGGGATGCCGCCGAGGTGCTCGACTGCGTCGTGGTGGTGTCCGCCGGGCAGGAGCAGCTGGCCGCTTGCGTGCTCTTTGACCCCGACGTCGTCGGAATCGCCGAGCGCGGGCCCCGGCTCGAAGCGTTGCGTGCCCGGATGGCCGGACGACTGCCGGCACACATGGTGCCGCAGCGTTTCGAAGGCTTCGACGCACTGCCGCTCACTGTCAACAACAAACGCGACCGGAAACGTCTGGCGGAAAGCATCTTCGGTACCGGCCAACAGCCTGTGGCCCCGGCCGGGCCGAGCGAACCGGTGGGGGCCGGCGCCCCGTTGGCCGTCCTGATCGGAATTTTCCGCAAGGCACTCGGAACCGAGGACGTCGAGGCGGATACCGACTTCTTCGCCCGCGGCGGCGACAGCATCGTGGCGATATCCGTGGTCAACCAGGCCCGGGCCGCCGGCATCGCCTTGACTCCGAGCGAAGTCTTCCTGCTCAAGACGCCGGCCCGGATCGCGGCGAAGCTGCCGGTCGGAACTGCGGATCCGGCAGCTGCCGGATCCGCCGCCGGAAGCGGGAACCCGGGTCCGGCGGACTGGGGTTCCGTGCCGCTGACCCCGATCATGCACCGCTGGCGCGAGCTGGAACCGGTTGCCGCGCCGGGCGGCTCGGCCTTGGCCAACTTCGTGCTGGCCCGGGCGGTGGAACTGCCCGGGAACACCAGCGAGCCGCAATTGCGCGGCGCGCTGCGCAGCCTGCTGCACAGCCACCCGGCGTTGCGCACCCGGCTGAGCACCGAACCCGCCGATCTCTGGTCTTTGGAGATCAGCGAGCAAGCGGCCGAACCGCAGCTGCAGGTCAGCCCGGCCGGGGAAGCCGGCGAGCTGCAGCGGGTGGCCGAGGCCGCAGCCCGGAGAATGCGTCCGGAGCACGGCGAGATGGCCCAATTCGTCTGGATCGACCGGGGCACTGCGCCGGGGACCTTGGTCGTCGTGGTGCATCATCTGGTCATGGACGCGGTGTCCTGGATCATCTTGCTGGAGGATCTGCACCGGCTGCTCGACGGCGGGACCGTCACCGCGCCGCCGGTGACCTACCGCGGTTATGCGGAGCGCCTCAATCAAGCGGCGCAGCGGCGCGAGTTCTTGGCCGATCTGCCGCATTGGCTCGACATGCTCGACGCGCCGGCCCTGCTGCCGGAGTTCCAAGCGCCGGCGGCCGGCACCTGGAATCTCGACGTCGACCTGCCGGAGGAAGCCAGCGCCGCGTTGCTCGGCCGACTGCCGCAGCGTACCGGTCTGGGCCTCACCGAACTGCTTTGCGGAGCTTTGCGCTCGGCGCTCACCGCGGTGCAGGCAGAGCCCACCGAGCTGAGCATCGAGCTGGAGCGGCACGGCCGCACCGCGATCGACGATGGGACTGATTTTTCGCACTTGGTCGGCTGGTTCACCGCGATCGCGCCGCTGAAATTGGCGCCGGCAGGCGATCCGTTGGCGGCGGCCCGGGAAGCGGCCGGCTTGCAGCTTTCGGATCGGCGGAGTCTGGGCTTCGGCATGCTGCGCTATCTGAATCCGCAGACCGCGCCCCGGCTGGCGGCCAAAGCCGCACCGCAGATCCTGTTGAACTACCTGGGCCGCGGCACCGAGTCCGGGGTGATCCAGCTGCCTGCCGACCCGACGGCGAAAACCGGCTATGCGGTGGAAGTCAATACCTGGGCCGAAGCCGGGGGACGGGGCGAGATCCTGCGTACCGGCTTCACCTTCGCCGGGGCCGTGTCCTTGGACTTGGGGCTGCGGATCAGCGAAGCCTGGCTGGCGGCCCTGGCCCAGTTGGCCGAGGCGGCTTCGACTCCCGCCGGTGAACAGCAACTGCCGCTCGCGCCGTTGCAGCGCGGGCTGTACTTCCAGGCGCAAATGGCCACCGAACCGGGGCAGTACCTGGCGCAGAACTACTTCGCCTTCGACCGGGAACTCGACATCGCGGCACTGGCCCGGGCCGGAGCCGCCCTGCTCGGCCAGCACCCGCTGCTCGCGGCCGGGTTCCGCACTGCCGAATCCGGGGAGCCTGAAACGGTCGGGCGAATCGTGCAGTTCTTCGGTTCCGCGGACGGTTCCCCGGCCGCGGTGCCGATCGAGGTGCTGGATCTGCGCAACGAGTCCGAGGCGGTCGCCGCGGAACGGGTGGCGGAGTACCGGGCCGACGACCGGGCGCACGGTTTCGACCTGTTGCAGCCGCCGTTGATCCGGTTGGCCGTGTTCCGGATGCCTTCCGGAGCGGATGGGCTGCTGCTGAGCAACCATCTGCTGCTCTGGGACGGCTGGTCGCACCAGCTGGTGCTCCGCGATCTGTTCGCGGCGTATCAGAGCGCGTTGGCCGGAACCGAAGCCGGGGCATCCGAGCCTGGCCCGGGTTTCGCCGAATACATCCAAGCCATCGAGGCGAAGGACGCTTCGGCCGCGGAAGAGTTCTGGTCCGGCCGTCTGGCGGATCTGCCAGCGCCGACGCTGCTCGCCGGAGAGCGCGTGCCGGCGTCGGCCAGCCGGGCCCCGGAGAAAGTGGTCCGGACGATCGGTGCGGAGCAGAGCGAGCAGCTCAAGCAACTGGCCCGGAAGCACGGGGTCACGCTCAACTCGGTGCTCAGCGGCGGCTTCGCGTTGTTGCTCGGCGAGTACAGCGGCAGCCAGGACGTGGCGTTCGGCCTCACCGTTGCCGGACGCACCGATCCGGCAGAGGCCGGCGCGGACTATTCCGGCGCCGTCGGAGTCCTGCTCAACACGATTCCGCAACGGGTCCGAGCCGAAGCGGCGATGAGCCTGGACGAGTACCTGACCGCAGTGCAAGCAGAACGGATCGAGGCGATGCCCTACGAGTACCTCGAACTCGGCGAGATCCAGCGGCTCAGCGGACACGAGCAACTGTTCGACAATCTGTTCGTGCTGCAGAACTTCTTGGACGGCGAAGCCTCGGCGGAGCTCTTCGCGCAGCACGGCATCGTCGACTCGGAGTCCGAGGACGCCACGCACTTCCCGTTCGCCTGGGTGGTGCTGCCCGGGACCGAACTGCGGATCACCTTGGAGTACCGCCCGGAGCTCACCGGAGCCGGCCGGGCCGAGGAACTCGTCGACCGGTTCGTGGAGATCCTGCAGCAGTTCTGCGCTGCGGGTCCCGGGGCGCGGATCGGCGCGATCGGACGGACTGGACGTCCGCCGGCGCAGCAAACCCGGGAGTTCCCGGCGCTGAGCATCCCGGAGCTCTTCGATCGGGCGGTGGCGGTCCGCCGGGACGAACGGGCCCTGGTCTGCGGCGACGCGGCGATGAGTTTCGGCGAGCTGCAGGCCCGCAGCGTGCAGTTGGCGCGGCGGCTGGCGGAACACGGCGTCGGCCCGGAGACCTCGGTGGCGATCGCGGTTCCGCGTTCGCTGGATTCGATCGTGGCGTTGTTCGCGGTCCTGCGCTGCGGAGCCGGTTACGTGCCGCTGGAATTGGACCACCCCGATGAACGCTTGGCCGCGATCCTGCAGGATGCCCGGCCGACGGCGGTGCTCACCGTGCCGGCCGTGGCGCCCCGGGTTCCCGGGTTCCCGCAGCTCCTGGTCGGCGGGCCGGAAGCTGCCGATGCCGGGTTCGGCACCGAGGCGGACCTGGCCGGCTTCGAACCCGGCAACGTCCACCGGCTGCGGCACAGCGCCTACACGATCTACACCTCCGGTTCCACCGGGAAGCCCAAGGGCGTGGTGGTCGAGTACGCCGGATTGACCAATATGCTGCTGAACCACCAGCGCCGGATCTTCGAACCGGTGTTGGCCGCGGCCGGTCACCGGAGGTTCCGGATCGCGCACACCGTGTCCTTCGCTTTCGACATGTCCTGGGAGGAGCTGTTGTGGCTCGCTGACGGACATGAAGTGCACATCTGCGACGAAAATCTGCGTCGCGATCCGGCGGCCCTGGCCGACTACCTGCAGCGCGAGCAGATCGACGTCATCAATGTCACGCCGACCTTCGCGCAGCAGCTGGTTTCCGAGGGCTTGCTGGAGGAGCACGATGCTGACGGGGCGAAACACCAGCCTGCGCTGGTGCTGCTCGGCGGCGAAGCGGTCTCCGCGCAGCTGTGGACGCAGCTGGCCGAACATCCGAAGGTGGTCGGCTACAACCTGTACGGTCCCACGGAGTACACCATCAACACGCTGGGCGTCGGAACCATCGATTGCGCCGATCCGGTGGTCGGCACGCCGATCGACAACACCGACGTCTATGTGCTCGACGAATGGCTCCGCCCGGTGCCGGATTCGGTGCCCGGGGAATTGTACGTCTCCGGCGTCGGCCTGGCCCGGGGCTACCTGGGCCTGCCGGGCATGACCGCTTCCCGGTTCGTGGCCTGCCCGTTCCGGCCGGGGGAGCGGATGTACCGCACCGGAGACCTGGTCCGGCGCCGGCCGGATGGCAATATCGATTACTTGGGCCGGACCGACGACCAGGTGAAGATCCGCGGCTACCGGGTGGAACCGGGCGAAATCGAAGCCGTGATCGCCGGTTACCCGGCGGTGGCCTTTGCCGCGGTCACCGTGGAGACCGACCCGGCGACGCAGCAGAAGCGGCTGCATGCCTTCGTCGGGCTGCGCCAAGCCACGGCGGAGGATCCGGGCCAGGCGTTGGCCGGCTTGGTGGCGCATCTTTCCGCGGCCTTGCCGGACTACATGCTGCCGAGCCATTACGCGGTGCTGGACAGTTTGCCGCTGACCGTCAACGGAAAGCTGGACGTCCGGGCGTTGCCTGCGGCGCAACCGATCGGCACGCTGCTCGGTCTGCAGCGCACCGCGCCCGGCACGGAGACCGAGCAGATCGTCTGCGAAGCTTTCGCCGAGGTGCTCGGCCTCGATGACGACGAGGTCCGGCTGGAGGACGATTTCTTCGGCCTGGGCGGCTACTCGATGATCGCGATCCGGCTGATCGGACTGCTGCGTGCGGAATTCGGCGAAGTGGTGAGCATCAAGGATCTGTTCGGCTTGCGGACCCCGGCTGCGCTTGCTGCGCAGATCGACAGCGCCAACTAATGTCGAGCGGCCAGATCTGCAGGTTATGCCAGGGATTTAGGATGCGGATCTGGCCACTCGATGGGAACGGCGGGGGTTTAGCCGGCGCGATTCAGCAACCAGGTCACGTCGCGGAGCAGAGCGGACCGCCAGCTCGACCGGTCGTGCCCGGCCGCGGAAAGCTCGGACCGCACCGTGGCGCCGCGCGCCTGGAGCAGACGGAGCACCTCGGCCTGGTGTTCCAGCATCCGGCCTTCATGCTGCCCGACGTCGAACGCCACGGTGACTCCGGAGAGGTCGGGGACCGCCGATGGGTCGTCTGCCGGGGCCTTGATCAGCTCACCCAGTGCACCGCCGGCCGGACCGGCCAGGGGATCGCCGTCGGCCGGTGCCGGGTACCAGAAGGAACCGGACTGGCAGGCCGCGAAGCGGAAGACCTCCGGCATGGTCACCGCGGCGAAGAGCGCGGCGAGCCCGCCATAGCTCTGCCCGGCCAGTACCGTCGAGGCCGGATCGACCGGGCGGCCGAGCTGTTCCGCCACGAGTGGGAGCAGCTCGTCCCGCACGGCTTGCCAGAACAACGGGTTCAGCGCGAGTTCTTCGCGGCGGCGGTCCCCGGCGGGCGAAGGCAGGAAAACCAGGGTGCAGGGAGGCAGTTCGCCGGCCCGGTGTGCGGCTTCGAAAGCCATTCCGGCCGGATGCAGGTAGATCCAATCGTCGCCGTCGAGCAGGAACACCACTGCTCCGGAGGCTGCAGCCTCCGGACCGATGGATTGCATCCGGACGGTACGCCGAGCGCCCAGCAGTCCGCTGTTCCAGCGCAGCCGGATCGGCGGCAGCGGCAGCAGCGCATCGGCGGCATGCTGCGGCCAGAACGGTTGCCCGGCAGCATCCGGGGTTGCTGCGATGGAACGCATCGGACCGGCGCCGTCCGGATTGAGCGGATCCGCGATGCCGCCCGGGGCGTCCGCGGACTCGAAGCCGTAACTCACCCGGAACGGCGCCGGGAATCCGATCACCGCGAATCGGAATCCGCCCAGGCCCTGGCCGGGATGCAGCTGCATCGGCACCGGCTCGGCCCGGTCGTCGAAGCGGAGCAATACTTCGTCTTCTCCAGGCTGCAGGAACAATGCCTGCCAGCCGTCGTCGGTCCGGGCGAAGAACGGGGCGCGGGCCTGCGCCTGCTGCCAGAACGAGGCTGTTCCGGCCGGTTCTGAAAGGCCGAATTCGGTGAAATCGCCGTGCATGTAGATTCAGTGCTCCTGCTCTGCCGGGACCAGACCGATCCCCAAGGCAACCAACATAGGATAGCATTACCTTACTTAGATAAGGCTTGCCAAAAAAACAGTCGGTTGACAGCCGCTTGATGTAGCGCGTCGTCTGGCGGCAAGCACCATTTCGAAAAGAGGATCTCTTTTGCCGCACGAGGTTTTTGATGTTGTAGGGGTCGGTATGGGCCCGTCCAATTTGGCGTTCGCGACCGCGGTCGACGAACACAACGAGAGTCTAGCGGCAGGGGACCGGATCTCCGCGGTTTTCCTGGAGCAGAAGCCGGCGTTCGCCTGGCACCCGGGCATGTTGCTGAGTGGTTCCACGATGCAGATTTCCTATCTCAAGGATCTTGCCACCCTGCGCAATCCCAGGAGCCGGTTCACCTTCGTGAACTATCTGCAACAAGCCGGGCGCTTGATCGATTTCATCAACCACCAGACCTTCTTCCCATCCCGGATCGAGTTCTCCGACTACCTCAATTGGGTGGCTGCGTCGATTGAATCCGCAGTCCAGTACCAGCGCACGGTGACCGAAATCGAACCGTTGGGCGAGTCCTCGGCCGGCGGAGCCCGCTACCGGGTGACCGCCACCGGGCCGGACGGCGCCGAGGAATACTTCGCCCGTACCGTCATCGCGGCCACCGGTCTGACCGAAAAGCTGCCGAGCTGGGCCACCGCCGGGCGCCGGCTGTTCCACAACCACCGCCTGCTCGAGCACCTCGAAGGGATCGGCGAAGTCTCCGAGAACCGCTTCCTGGTGCTCGGCAGCGGGCAGAGTGCGGCCGAAGTGGTGCAGCACCTGCACCGGAGCTATCCGCAGGCCGTGGTCGAATCCGCGTTCAACAGCTTCGGCTTCAGCCCGGCAGACGACAGCCCCTTCGCCAACCGGGTCTTCGATCCTTCCGCAGTGGACGACTTCTACTTCGCCCCGGACGGCGTCCGCTCCGAACTGATTGCCCGGCACCGCAGCACCAACTACTCCTGCGTCGACCTGGAATTGATCAACGAGCTGTACGCGATCGAATACCAGGAAAAGGTGCAGGGCCCGCGCCGTCTGGTCTTCCGGCCGGGGACCGAAGTCCTCGAAGCGGTGGAAAGCGACGCCGCGGTCTCCGTGACTTTGCACGACCGGATCAAAGGCCAAGCCGAAAACCTGCGCTACGACGCCGTGGTCTGCGCCACCGGCTTCACCTCGGACGGGGTCAGCGGCCTGCTGCGCGGCGTCGGCATCCCGGCCGCCGGAACCCCGGGGTTCGCCAGGGATTACCAATTGCTCCTGGACGGCGAGCCGATGACCGGGCTCTTCGTACAGGGTCCGACCGAAGCCACACACGGCCTGACCTCGACGTTGCTCTCGAACGTCGCAGTGCGCGGCGGCGAGTTGCTGAACTCGGTGCTGGCCCTGCGCGAGCGCCGCGGCGCCCTCGTCGATCAGGGAGCATGATGCGGGTCATCACCTTCGGTTACCAGACCTGGGGGCACCGGACGCTTTCCGCGGTGCTCGAATCGCGGCACGAAGTGGTTTTGGCGGTCACCCATCCGCCCAGCGACAACCCCTACGAGCAAATGTGGTCCGACTCGGTGGAAGAGCTGGCCCGGCAGCACGGCGTGCCGGTGCACATCGCCAAGCGACCGGACGCCGCTTTGCTCGATGCCGTGCGCGCGGCGAATGCGGACATCATCGTGGCGAACAACTGGCGCACCTGGCTGCCGGCCGAAATCTACAACGCGCCGCGCTTGGGCACGCTGAACATCCATGATTCGCTGCTGCCCAAATATGCCGGCTTTTCCCCGTTGATCTGGGCCTTGATCAATGGCGACTCGCACGTCGGAGTAACCGCGCACTTGATGGACGAGGGATTGGACACCGGCCCGGTGATCGGGCAGCAATCCGTTCCGGTGGGGCCGAAAGACCGCACGGTCGACCTTTTCCACCGCACCATCGACGTGATCGCGCCACTGGTGCTCAATGCCCTGGACAGTCTGGAAGACGGCACCGCGCAGACCATCGAGCAGGACCTGTCCCAGGCGAGCTACTTCCACAAACGCGCTGAGCAGGACAGCCACATCGATTGGACCTGGCCGGCGGACGCCATCGAGCGTCTGGTCCGGGCGCAATCCGATCCCTACCCGAACGCTTTCGCGTTCCACGGAGGCAAGCGGTTGCGGATCCTCGAAGCCGACGTTTCCCGGGGCCGTTTCGGCGGCACCCCGGGGCGGTTCAGCATCGAGGCGGAGGGCGGCGTCGTGGTGGTGGCCGGTCCGGATGCTTGGCGCGGGCGGAATCCCGCCGTGATCCTCAAACGGCTCCGGCTCGACGACGGCACCGAAGTCCCGGCCGCTGAATACTTCGCCGGCCGCGGCGGTTACCTCAGCTAGCCCGTACCGCAACGGCCCGGCAGCCTCGGCTAGCCCGGGCCGTTGCGGTCAACCGCCGGATTCGGTCGGCCGGCGGATCTGGTCAGCTGGCCGATCTGGGCGCGAACATGATCACCGCGACGCCGAGCAGGCAGATCGTGGCGCCGATCAGATCCCAACGGTCGGGTTTGAATTTGTCGAAGACCATGCCCCAGGCCAGCGACCCGGCCACGAACACCCCGCCGTAGGCCGCCAGGATCCGGCCGAAAGAGGCGTCCGGTTGCAGCGTCGCGATGAAGCCGTAGGCACCGAGCGCGATCACCCCGAGCCCGGCCCACCACCAGGCTCTGCCTTCGCGGACGGCTTGCCAGACGAGCCAGGCGCCACCGATTTCGGCGAGCGCGGCAAGGGCGAACAAGAGCACGGACCGGGCGATTGTCATGCTTCCATTCTCGCAGTGCGGCCAGAACCTCGGCCGCGGCCATTCGGCTGGCTCCGAAAGCTCAGGAAAGCACCGCGAGCGCGTCGATCTCCACCAGCATGACCTCGTGCGGCAAGTCCACGAAGACCGTGGTCCGGCTGGGCAGCGCGCCGGAGGGCACGTTCGCCTGGATGAATTCGGCGTAGACCTCGTTCATCGCGGCGAAATCATCCCGGGTGGTCAGATACACCCGGAACATCAGCACGTCTTCCACCGAGGAGCCGCCGGCTTCCAGGATCGCCTTGACGTTTTCCAGAGTCCGCCGGGTTTGTTCCCGGACGTCTCCGGCGCCGATGTACTGGTTGCTCGCCGGGTCCATCGGGCCCTGGCCGGAAACCTGGAGCAGGCCTCCTTTGCTGACGCCTTGCGAGAAAACGTGGGCCGGGGCCGGGGCATCCGGGGTCAGGACGACGGTCTTTTTGCTCATCGGGTGGTTCCTTTCGGTAAATGGCCGAGTTCGCGGGAAACCGCGTCGGCGGAGCTTTTCAAACCGGGCAGCAGGCCCAGCAGGCCTTCCCGGTCCAACAACATGGTGGGCACCGAGGTCGAAACGGCGGCGACTACGGTTCCGCTGGCATCCCGGACCGGTGCGGCGATGCAGTGCACCAACGGCTCGTGTTCGCAATCGTCGTGGGCCCAGCCCTGCTGCCGAACCAGTTCGAGCTCGGCCAGTAGGGCGGGCGGTGTCAGAATGGTGTTCTCGGTGGCTTTGACGTAGTCGATCTGCCCGGCGATCGCGGCGCGCCGTTCGGCCGGCAGGTCCGCGAGCAGCACTTTGGCGACCGCGGCCGAATGCAGCGCCGCAGTCAATCCGATCCGGGAATACATCCGGACCGGGTGCCGGGACTCGAACTTGTCGATGTACACCACCTCCCGTCCTTCGAAAGCCGCCAGGTGCACGGTGTGCCCGGTCGCCTCGTTGAGTGCGGCCAGATGCGGCCGGGCCACCGCCCGGATGTCGCGTTGTTCCAGAGCCCGCGCGGAAAGTTCGAAGATCTTCGCGCCGAGCCGGTACCGCTGCTGCCCGTCCCGGAACACGAAGCGTTGTGCCTCCAGGTCGTGCAGCAAGCGCATCACCGTGGTTTTGTGCACCGCGGCTCGTGCCGCGAGTTCATCCAAGGTCGCAGGCTGGCCGGCCAGCTGGCTCAGCAGTTCGAGGCCGCGGATCAGGCTCTGGCTCATCGGAGCACACTGCTTCCGGCCGGGATCGGCCGTCCCGGCAGAACCGCAGGTGCCGGCAGGGCCGGCGATTCGATCCGCCCCGGAGCCACCGAGGTGGCACGCCACTGCGCCTCGCTGCAGCCCAGCAGCGCCTCGATCACCGCTTCTTCCGGCAGCGCCCCCCGGTCTCCGGCGACCGTGAGCGTGCAGGCGGCGGCCAGGTGGCCCCGGCGGAGTCTGGAGGTTTCGTCCAGGCCGGCGAGCAGGCCGCTGAGATAGCCGGCGGCGAAGGAATCGCCGGCGCCGACCGGTTCCAGCAACGCCACCGACAAAGCTGGGACTTCGGTGCGCGACTCGCGGCCGGTCGACGGATCCCGGTGCAGCGAAACCGCGGAATCCGCGGCCTTTTTGAGCACCAAGGTCTCGGGGCCGGAGAGCAGGGCGCGCAGTTCGGCTTCACTGCCGGTGCCGAATGCCTGCTCAGCTTCGTCCGCACCGAGGAGCAGCACGTCGGCCGAGTCGGCAAGCCCGCGCAAAAGCGAGGCGTCTTGCCCGTGCCACAGCCCCGGGCGCCAATTGAGGTCGAAACTGAACACCCGGCCGTCGCGCGGCAGCCGCAACAGCTGTTCGCAGAGCGCCCGGCAACTCGGCGAAAGCGCCGGAGTGATGCCGCTCAGATGCACCAGTCCGGCACCGGCCAGCAAGGCGGCGACTGCCGGGTCGGCCAGCAGATCGGGCGCCATCGCAGCGGCCGCCGAGCCCTGCCGGTAGTAGCGCACGCTGTGCTCCGGCTCGGCCGCGGGGTCTTTGAAGTACAGTCCGGTGGGCCGTTCCCGGTCGATCTGCACCTGGGCCACATCGACGCCGTGTTGGGCCAGGGCAGCCAAGATCTTGCGGCCGAATCCGTCCTCGCCCAGCCGGCTGATCCAGGACACCGGCACCCCGAAGGCGGCCAAGCCCATGGCCACATTCGATTCCGCACCGCCGATGCCGCAGCTGAACCGGTCCGCGGCGGCCAAACCGACGGGCGGATCCGGGCTCAGCACCGCCATGGTTTCTCCGAGGCACAGGGCCGAACGCACGATGGTTCCCCTTCCCGCCCGGTGTCCGGGCCTTCCTCGAATCAATGCTGGACCGCAGTGCGGTGGGACCTTGACGGTCGAATCTGAGTCATGTTAGACATGGCTCACAATTTTTTGCAACATGCGTTGCAGATTACGCAATATCGAAGGAATCAGATGAGTTTCCCTGCCCCCGATCCCATCGGACGACTGCCGGAACAACCGTTGGATTGGCGGTTCAAGGCGGCGCCGGTGGCTGCCCAGGGGTTGACCGTCCGGGAGTTCCTGGCAACCGGGCCGCGGCTGGCCGATCTGCAAACCCCCTTGCTGAGTTTGGACGGGCAGGCGCTCACGGCGAATCTGGAACGGATGGCGCAGTGGTGCCAGAGCCAGGGGGTAAGCCTCGCGCCGCACGGCAAAACCACGATGGCCCCGCAACTGTGGCAGCGTCAGCTGGAGCGCGGTGCCTGGGGGATCACGCTGGCGAACCTGGCCCAAATGCGGGTGGCTTCGGAATTCGGCGTGCCCACGATCATGCTGGCGAACGCGCTGGTCGATCGGGAAGCCATCCGTTGGACTGCGGCGGCGGTGGCGGCCGGCACCCGGATCGTGTCCTGGGTGGATGATCTTCAGACCGTGCAACGGATTGACGCGGTGCTGGCCGAGTTGCCGGTGGAAATGGTCCCGAGCGAACTGGAAGTGCTGGTCGAACTCGGCGGGGTCGGCGGCCGGACCGGTGCCCGGGGAGTCCAGGCTGCGCTCGAGGTGGCTGCGGCGGTCGCCGATTCGCCGCGGCTGCGGCTGGCCGGCGTCGCCGGCTACGAGGGATCACTCGCGCACGATGCCTCGGCCGCCGGTCTGGCTGCGGTGCGCGACTATCTCGGCGAATTCGCCGGGCTGCACGAGGCCCTGCTGGCGCAAGGCCGCTATGCCCCGGGCCGTCGGGTGATCCTCAGCGCCGGCGGCAGCGCCTACTTCGACCTGGTCCTGGAAGCCTTGGGCCGGTATCGTGCCGAAGGCGTTGAAATCCTGCTCCGCAGCGGTGCCTACCTGGTCCACGACGACGGCTTCTACCGAGGTGTTTCGCCGTTCTCCCGGGCCGATCAGGGGCAGCCGTTCGCGGCCGGAATGCACGCCTGGGCCAGGGTGGTTTCGCAACCGGAGCCGGGGTTGGCGATCCTCGACGCCGGAAAACGGGACCTGCCGTTCGATGAAGGGCTGCCCGAACCGCAGGGGATCGCGGTGGAGCTCGGCGCCGAGCTGGCGCCGCTGCCCGGTGCCACGATCACCGCGGTCAACGACCAGCATTGTTATCTCGCCTTCGATCCGGCGTCGACCGAAGTCCGGATCGGCCAGGTGGTCCGATTGGGCCTTTCGCATCCTTGCACGGCCTTCGACAAGTGGACCCTGATCCCGGTGCTCGACGGCGACCGGGTGGTCGACCTCGTGCGCACGTTCTTCTAGGCCTCCGGTGACTGTCCACGCCGCGCCGCCGGCCGGCCGGGTACTGTTCCGCCGGGCCACCGTGATCGACGGGACCGGTGCGCCGCGCCGGCTCGCCGACGTGCTGGTGTCGGGCGGAGTCATCCGGAGCATCGAACAGCCCGGTTCGCTGCGCGCCGCGCAGACCATCGAGGCCGACGGCCTGGTGCTCGCCCCGGGTTTCATCGACATGCATGCGCATTCGGATCTGCATCTGCTGACCGAACCCGGGCACCTCGCCAAGCTGAGCCAGGGCGTCACCACCGAGCTGCTCGGCCAGGACGGCTTGTCCTACGCACCGGTGGACGACGCCACGCTCGCCGGCATCCGGCAGAAGATCGCCGGATGGAACGGGGATCCGGAAGGGTTCGATTTCAATTGGCGCAGCGTGGCCGGATACCTGGACCGGTTGGATGGTTCCGGAATCGCCGGCAATGCCGCCTACTTGGTGCCGCAGGGCAGCGTACGGGCGCTGGTGATGGGTTTCACGGAAGGCCGGCCCAGCGGCGGCCAGCTGGCGCAGATGTGCCGCCTGGTCCGGGAAGCGATGCAACAGGGCGCACTCGGCATGTCGTCCGGGCTGACCTATACGCCGGGCATGTACGCGGACCAGGCGGAACTCATTGCGCTCTGCCGGGTGGTCGCGGAGCTGGGCGGTTTCTATGCGCCGCACCACCGTTCGTACGGGAAGGGTGCGCTGGCTGCTTATGCGGAGATGATCGGGCTCAGCCAACAAACCGGATGCGCCTTGCATTTGGCGCACGCCACGATGAACTTCCCGGAGAACCGGGGCCGCGCCGGCGAGCTCCTGGCACTGATCGATGCGGCGCTCAACGAAGGCGTCGACATCAGCTTGGACAGCTACCCGTACTTGCCGGGGGCGACCACGCTGTCGGCAATCCTGCCCAGCTGGGCGACGGCCGGCGGGGTTCCGGAGATCCTGGCCAGATTGGCGGATCCGGAATCCCGCGCGCGGATCCGCGAGGCGGTTGAAATCCACGGCTCGGACGGCTGCCACGGAGTCGTCGCGGATTGGCACAGCATCGAGATCAGCGGGGTGCAGAATCCGGAACTGGACCCGATGGTCGGCAAAACCATCGCCGAACTGGCCGAACGCACCGGCGCCGAGCCCTTCGACGTGTTCGTCGGAATCCTGCAACAGGACCGGTTGGGCACCGGCATCCTGCAACACGTCGGCGACGAAGCGAATGTGCGGCTGATCATGCAGCACCGGGCGCATACCGGTGGCAGCGACGGGATCCTGACCGGGCGCAAACCGCACCCGCGGGCCTGGGGGACCTTTCCGCGCTACCTCGGCCATTACAGCCGGGATCTGGCCTTGCTGGGCCTGGAAGAAATGGTGCACCACCTGACCGGACGACCCGCTGCCCGGCTCAAATTGGCCGAGCGGGGGCTGGTCAAAGCCGGCTACGCCGCCGACCTGGTGCTTTTCGACCCGCTGACCGTCGCGGACCGGGCCAGCTTCGCCGAGCCGCGCCGCGCCCCGATCGGAATCCACTCGGTGTACGTCAACGGGCAGGCCGCGATTTCCGAAGGGCTGCCGACCGGGGTCCGCGCCGGTCGGGCGTTGCGCCGGCAGGCCGATGGCCGGGCCGCGGCGAAAACCCAAAGCCGGCGACGCCACTATGACCAATCCCAAAACCGCGAACCCTGAACCGCCGACCCCGAACCGCCGGTGCTGTACCGCCGCAACGCCCCTACTATCGAAGGACCCCCCATGCCTGCTGAAAACTTCCGGCAACTTTTGCGCCAGGACCGCGCCGTCGCTGTGGTCCGGGCCGACGCCGTGCCGGACCCGGCTGAGCTTTGCCGGGCGCTCGTCCGCGGCGGCATCCGCGCCGTCGAACTGACCTTCACGATCCCCGGGGTCCTCGGCCTGATCGAAACCGCGGCTGGGAGCGCCGCGCAGCACGGCGCTACCGTCGGCGTGGGCACGGTGCTCGACGGCGAACAGGCCCGGGCGGCGATCGATTCCGGGGCCCAGTTCCTGGTCACCCCCGGGCTGCGCCCCGAGGTCGCGGAGGTCGCGGTCCGGGCCGGCGTGCCATTCGCCTTGGGTGCCTTGACCCCGAGCGAAGTCGGCCAGGCCCTCGACCTGGGCTCGACCGTGGTCAAGATCTTCCCAGCCCGGGCCATGGGGCCGGGCTACCTGAAGGATCTGCTGGGCCCGTTCCCCGGAGTGAAACTCCTGCCGTCCGGTGGAATCGACGCCGGGAATGCCGCGGACTACCTGCGTTCCGGGGCATTCGCCGTGGCTTGCGGAACCTCGGTGGTGCCGCCGGCCGCCGTCGCTGCCGGCGATTGGGCCGCAATCACGGACCGGGCCGCCGGATTCGTCGCAGCGTTGGCGACCGGACCGGCCGGGGGCCCGCGCTGATGGCCGGTTTCATCGCCTGGCTGCAGCACGATACCGCAGGCTTGCTGCTGCTGGCCGGTGCCGGCATCGCGCTGTTGCTGTTCCTGATCATCAAGGTCAGGCTGGAACCGTTCATCGCCTTGCTCGGCGTGGGCGTGCTGGTGGCGTTGGCCGGCGGGGTGTCCGTCGAGGCGTTGGTCGGCACCGCGACCAAAAGCGGCGATTCGCTGCTGGAAAAGGGATTCGCCGGAATCCTGGGCCACGTCACGGTGATCATCGGACTGGGCACCGTGCTCGGCGCGGTACTGGAACGCTCGGGCGGCGCCGAGGTGCTGTTGGGCAGGCTGGTCCGGATTTTCGGCGAAAAGGGCACCCCGTTGGCGATGGGCGTCACCGGCTTCGTGCTCGGAATCCCGGTGTTCTTCGACATCGGCATTTTCGTCCTCGCGCCGCTGGTCTACATCGCGGCGATCCGCGGCGGGCTCTCCTTGCTGCGCTATGCCCTGCCGATGCTCGCCGGGTTGTCGGTCACGCACGCGTTCCTGCCGCCGCATCCGGGCCCAGTAGCTGCCGCGGGCTTGTTCCAGGTGGAACTCGGTTGGGTGATCCTGATGGGCCTGGCCTGTGGAATTCCCGCCTGGTTCGCTTCCGGCATCCTCTGGGGCGGCTGGATCGGCAAACGCATCATGGTCCGGGTGCCCGAAGACCGGGTGGTCGGCAGCGAACGCGCGGAGGACGGCAAACCGCCGTCGATCGGCGTCGTGCTCCTGGTCATCGGGTTGCCGATGCTGTTGATTCTGGGCGGCACTTTCGGCAATGTGCTGTTGCCGTCCGGCGGCGTCCGGACGGTCTTGCAGTTTTTCGGCACGCCGGCGATCGCGCTGACCGTCGCGGTATTGCTGGCCATGTGGTTGCTGGGCCTCCGGCGCGGGATGTCCGGCAAAGAACTCTCCGAACTGAGCGCTGCGTCGTTGCGCCCGGTGGGCATGATCTTGCTGGTCGTCGGGGCCGGGGCATTCTTCGGCGCGGTGCTTTCGGCGACCGGCGTAGGCCAGGCAGTGGCCGGATCATTGGCCCAACTGGGCCTGCCGTTGATCGTCTCCGCCTTCGTGATCTCCTCTGGGCTGCGGATCGCCCAGGGCTCGGCCACCGTGGCGATCGTGACCACTGGCGGGATTCTGGCGCCGGCGATCCTGGCCGGCGGATTCTCGCAGCCGCAGCTGGCGTTGATCGTGATCTCGATCGCTTCCGGCTCGATCATCGCCAGCCATGTCAACGACGCCGGCTTCTGGATCATCGCGAAGTATTTCAACCTCACGGTCAAAGAGACGCTGGCCAGTTGGACGGTGCTGGAGACGGTGCTTTCCGTGGTGGGATTCGGCATGGCCCTGTTGCTGTACCAATTCGTCTGAGCCGTCCTCCGGGGCCGTTCCGATTCAACGGGTGCTCAGATGCTGGGTGGGCGGACGGTGCAGGGCGCGAGGTCCAGGAAACCGTTCCGGTATTGCGGGTTGAGCGCCTTCTGCACGTAGTAGATCGCCCGCGGGCTGTTCACGATGTTCAGATGGTCCGAGGCGTCCACCGGGCAACCGTTCTGCAAGGTGATGTTGTTCACCGTGGCGCCGGGGCCGGCATTCAAGAAACCGGACTGGTAGGGGGTGACCACTTGGTCGTATTTGGTGGCGATCACGGTGTAGTTGATGCCTGGCTGAGTGTCACCGCCGGAGTTGAGGTTGCTGAGGAAATCGGAACCGACGGTTTGCTGGCGGGCGGCTTGCCCGGCGGTCGCTTCGGTGACGCCGAACCGGCTCAGCTGGTCGATGAGCTTGTTCGTGCCAAACAGAGTGGTTCCGTTGTTGGAGGGCGCGATGCCGACCAGATTCTGCACTTTGGCGGCACCGCCCTCGTATTTCAGATACTGCCGGGGCATCATGCCGCCCTGGGAGTGGCCGACGATGTCCACTTTGGCCGCGCCGCTGGCGGCGAGCACCTTGTCGACGAAAGCACCCAGTTCTTTGGCGGAAGCCGCGATGTCGCCGGTGCCATTGACGCCCGGGGGGATGGCGGCGACGCTGCCGGTGGCCTTTCCGTAGTCCAGCGAATACACGCAGTATCCGGTGCGTTGCAGTACCGGGGCGAGTTTGGACCAGTCGGCGTACTGGTTTTCGAACGTCCCGTGCACCAGGACCACCGGGCGCGGGTTCTGGCTGCTGGGTTTGCAGGACCAGTTGTTCGATCCGGCGGGTTGCACCCCGGGGTTCAGTTGCGAGTAGGCATAGGCGGCGAGGAAATCATCTGATTCGGGCCCCGCGCCGGCTGCCTGGGCGGACAGCCCGGAACCCACGAGCAGTGCTGTGCTGGCGGTAGCGACGCCAAGGATAGTGAACCACTTTTTCATCTGAAACCGGCTTTCTCGACGTTGAAAACTTCCGACTTTGAATTGGTGCTAAGCGGACAGAAGCGGGGCGGACGGAGTCGACTAGACCCCGGGTGCCCGGAAGGTGCAGGGAACGATGTCTAGAATTCCGTTCCGGTACTGGGGGTCCAGGGCTTTCTGCACGTAGTAGATGGCGCGCGGGCTGTTCACGATGCCCAGATGGTCCGAGGCATCGATGGCGCAGCCGTTCTGCAGCGTGATGTTGTTGACCGTGGCGCCGGGGCCGGCTTCCAGGAATGCCGATTGGTACGGAGTGACCACTTGGTCGTACTTGGTCGCGATCACGGTGTAGTTCACGCCGGGCAGGGTGTCGCCGCCGGCATTGAGCCGGTTGACGAAATCCGAGCCGGCGGTCCATTGCGCGATCGCCTGGCCGGCGATCGCCTGGGTGACGCCGAACCGGTTCAGCTGGCTCACCAGGGTGCTCAAGCCGAGCAAGGTCGAACCGTTGTTGGTGGGTGCCAGTCCGATCAGGTTCTGCACCTTGCCGGCGCCGCCTTCGAACTTCATGTACTGCCGCGGCATCATGCCGCCTTGCGAGTGCCCGACGACATCGACTTTGCTTGCGCCGGTGGCCGCCAGCACCTGGTCGACGAAGCCGCCGAATTCGCGCGCCTAGGCCGCGATGTCCCCGGTGCCGTTCACGCCCGGCGGAAGGGACGCCAGGCTTTTGTCGTCATTTCCGTAGTCCAGGGAAAACACGCAATATCCGGTGCGCTGGAGCACCGGAGCGAGCTTGGACCAATCCGCATACTGGTTCTCGAAAGTACCGTGGGCCAGCACGACCGGTCGGGGTTTGTCCGCACTGGGTTTGCAGGACCAGTTGTTCGACCCGGTGGGTTGCACGCCGGGATTCAGCTGCGAATAGGCGAAAGCTGCCAAAGTGTCGTCGGTCTCCGGGCCGGTGCCGGCCGCTTGGGCGGACAGCCCGGAGCCGAGGACCAAAGCCGTGCTCGTTGCGAAGACCCCGATGATTGAAAACAATCTCTTCATGTGATGCCGGCTTTCTTGGTTTTCAAAGTGGCGAAAAGCGGAAGCTGAAACAAAAGGTATTAATTTGTTTCTTCAGCCTAGGCTGTCCGGACCTTGAATTTAGCTGTGTGCGGGCCATGAATGCTTTGCGGCACCGGATCTCAGATCCAGGAATACTCGTTTTCCGGCCGCCCCGGGGTGCCGTAACGCGGCGTCCGACGGGCCGAACCCCGCTCGGCCAAATACTCCAGATAGCGCCGGGCAGTCACCCGGGAGATGCCCAAAGCTGCGGTGACTTCCTGTGCGGAGACCGAACCCGGGGCGTTCTGCAGCAGGCCGACGACGGCGGCGAGGGTTTCCGGGGCGAGGCCTTTCGGCAGCGCCAGTGCAGCGGGCGCCGGTGTGCGCAGGCTGGCGAGTGCCTGATCCACCTCGTGTTGGCCGACTTCGGGCCGTCGGGCGGCATCCGGGCGGCCGGCTGCGGCGGCCAATTGTTCCCGGAACGTCCGGTAGTTGCCGAGTTTCTCGGCAAACGAGGCGAAGCTGAAGGGCTTGATCAGATATTGCACGATGCCGGCCGCGATCGCCCCGCGGACCACCTCCAGATCGCGCACCGCGGTGATCGCCACGATGTCCACCGGCCGGCCAGCGCTACGCAGCCTGCGGGCGACATCCAGACCGTGCAGATCCGGCAGATTCATATCCAGCAGCAGGACGTCGACCAGTTCCGGATGCTCCGCGACGAAGCGCAAGGCGGCCTGCCCGTCATGCACGGTTCCGGCCAGCTCGAAACCCTCCAGCCGTTGCACGTACAGGGCATGCGCCTCCGCCATGATCGGCTCGTCGTCGACGACCAGGACCCGGATCACGCCGGGCCTGCCGGTGCGGTCCGGGGCACGGTCACGGTGAACTCGGCGTCGGGGGAGATCTGCAAACTGCCGCCCAGCTGCAGCACCGACTGCTGCACCAGGGCCAATCCGATGCCACGCCCGGTGGCATCGGCCGCCTTGGTGCTGAAGCCGCGCTCCAAGATCGTCGCCGGCTCGGCTCCGCCGAGGCCGGGCCCGCTGTCGCTGACCCGCAGCCGCAGAGCGGACTCGTCGTGCTCGACGGCCAGTGCCACCCAGCGCGGCGGGGCACCGGAGCGGGCCGCATCCATCGCGTTGTCAAGCAGATTGCCGACGATCGTGACCACATCGTGGGCGCTGAGCAGCTCGAAGTCCGCAGCGCTGTCCCCGGTGTCTCCCTCGACGCGCAATTCGATGCCGAGTTCCGCTGCCTGGGCGATTTTGCCCATCACCAGCGCGGCGAGCACCGGTTCGCGGTCGGCGTCGACGACTTCGTCGACCAGCTGCTGGCTGAGCCTGAGGTCTTCGGTGGCGAAGGCCAGGGCCTGTTCGGTGCGGCCCAACTCCAGCAGCGACACGACGGTGTGCAGCCGGTTCGCATGTTCATGGGTCTGGGCGCGCAGCGCATCGCTGAGCGTTCGGGTGGAACTGAGCTCATCGCCCATCCGCCGGAGTTCGGTGTGGTCCTGCAGCGTCGACACCGTGCCGTACGGCGTTTTGGCTCCCGGCATGCTGGCCGGCTCCTGGCTGACCACCAGGAGCCGGTCTTCGATCACGTGGATCTCGTCACGGACGGAGCGGCCGCTGAGCAGCAGTTCCTTGAGCGAATCGCGAACCGGCAAGGCCTCCAGCGGAAGCCGTGGCACGCCGTCGGCCGGGCGGGGGATGCCGAGCAGGTCGGCGGCCTGGTCGTTGTACATCACCAGTTCGCCCTTGCGGTCCACCAGCAGCAGGCCGTCGCGGACCGAATGCAGCACCGATTCGTAATAGGAAAACAGCTGGCCCATCCGCTCCGGTCCCCAGCCCAAAGTGACCCGTTTCAAATACCGGCCCAGTAACCACGAGGTCAGTGTGCCCACGGCCAGCAGGCCGGCGCCCAAGAGCAGGATGAACGGGATCCGGCCGCTGGAGGCAATGTCCAGAGCGGAAACCGTCACGCCCACGGAAACCATCGCCTGGACCGCCCCGGTGCGGTCCAGGACCGGCACGATGGTGCGCAGCGAAGGCCCCAAGGTGCCGGCGATGGTCTCGGTGTAGCGGTGCCCGGAAAGCGCCTGGTCCACCGAGCCGATGTACGGCAGGCCGATTTTCTCCGGGTTCGGATGCGTCCACCGGGTCCGGTCCGGAGCCATGATCGTGATGAAGTCGACTTTGGTTTCCTGGATCACGGCCTCGGCGTAGGGCTGCAGCAAGGCGGTGGGGTCGGGGCTCGCGGCGGCTTCGAGCAGCAAGGGCGAATCCGCCAGGGTGGCTGCGATCGAGCTGGTGCGTTCGGTGGCCTGGCTGTAGGCGCGGTCGCTGGCGTCGAAGTAGGCCGCGGTCACCACCCCGGCGGTCAGCAGCAGGATGAACAGGAACTGCCCCAGGAACAGGCGGCGGGCGATGCTCCAGTCCCGCATGCCAACCCTCCTCTTCGTGGTCCGGATGCCGGCTTCCGGCAACTGCGGAACCGGCACCTCGGCGACAGCCCGGCAGTGAAACCGCGCCATGAACAATATGACCGCAACAGTGACCCCAGTCACAATCCCGGGCAGTCTGGATCCTGGAAAACGCTGGGGGGCGATCGCCGTCCAAGGATATCGGAGGAATCAACATGAGCTCTCAACGTGGAGAAGCAACTGTGCCGGGGGAGAAGCGCAAGCGCCGGCTCGACAAGACCCATTGGCTCTACATCGCGGTGATCGCCGCGGTGGTGCTGGGCGTCGTCGTCGGCCTGCTCGCCCAGGCGACCGCGGCACCCGGGCAGGAGACCAAGAACTTCGCCACCTCGCTCAAGCCTTTGGGCGACATCTTCGTCGACTTGATCAAGATGCTGATCGCACCGGTGATCTTCTGCACCATCGTCACCGGGATCGGCTCGATCGCCAAAGCCGCCACGATCGGCAAGGTCGGCGGCCTGGCGTTGGCCTACTTCCTGGTGATGTCCACGTTCGCGCTCGCGATCGGTTTGGTGGTGGGAAACTTCCTGCACCCCGGCGAGGGACTGAAGCTCCAGGCCTACAAGCCCTCGGGCAGCGGGGGCACCGGCAATGCGCTCTTCGACTTCCTGATCGACATCATCCCGCCCGGGATCCCGGTGCTTCCGACGCTTTTCGTGGCGATCCTGGTCGGCTTCGCGGTGCAGCGGATGGGCAAAGCCGGCGAGCCGATCCTCCGCGCGGTCAAAACCGCCCAGGCGCTGGTCTTCCGGATCCTGATGATGGTCATGTGGATCGCACCGATCGGCGCCTTCGGCGCGATCGCCGCAGTCGTCGGAGCCACCGGGTTCGAAGCGGTGAAGTCGATGCTGGTCCTGATGCTCGGGTTCTACGCCACCTGCATCGCTTTCATCGTGCTGGTGCTCGGCACCGTGCTCTATGCCGTCGCCCGGGTCAATATCTTCAAGCTCATGAAGTACCTGGGCCGGGAGTACCTGTTGATCTTCTCCACCTCGTCCTCCGAGGCGGCGCTGCCCCGGTTGATCGCCAAGATGGAGCACCTCGGGGTTTCCCGCCCGGTGGTCGGGGTCACGGTGCCCACCGGCTATTCGTTCAACCTTGATGGCACCGCGATCTACCTGACCATGGCCTCGCTCTTCGTGGCGAATGCCATGGGCGTGCAGATGGGCTTCGGCGAGCAGGTTTCGCTGCTGGTCTTCATGATCATCGCATCGAAGGGAGCCGCCGGTGTGACCGGTGCCGGCCTGGCGACCCTGGCCGCCGGCCTGCAGGCGCACCGTCCGGAGCTGCTCAACGGCGTCGGCGTGATCGTGGGCATCGACCGTTTCATGTCCGAGGCCCGCGCGCTGACCAACTTCACCGGAAACGCCGTGGCGACGGTGCTGATGGGCACCTGGGTCAAGGAAATCGACCGGGCCAAAGTGGACCGGGTGCTTTCCGGATCCGAGCCTTTCGACGAGGCCAGCATGAATGCCGACAACCATGCGGCGGCCGCCGAGCCGCAGGAGGCCTTGGCGGCAGCTCGCTAAGTGCTGTGGATCTGCTGCGTAAGCCGTGTGAATGATCGGATTCGGCGGATGTGAGCTTAGCGCTGCTGGGGAATTAAGTAAGGATTGTCTTACCTAATTTCCCAGCAGTGAGGGCTTCATCATGTCCATTTTCTTGCCGAGCCAGACGTCGCTCGAATCGGACCCGGGTGGCCTGGAAACAGCTGAACCCGCGAATAGCCAGATTTTTCAAGCCCGAACCGTCGACGCGTATGTTTTCCAAGTCCTCAAAGCGGCCAGCACGGTCGCGGAAAAAGTGGCCCGGACTGCTCGGCCGTTCACCGGGGTGACGCCGCGGCAGCTCAAGGCCACGGTGGACCAGGTGGACTTGGAGCGGCCGCTGGGCACCCTGGGCGACGTGCTGGCGGAACTGGAGGAGGTCTACCTCCGCGATGCGGTGTACTTCCATTCGCCCCGGTACGCAGCGCATCTGAACTGTCCGGTGCTCATCCCGGCGCTCGCCGGAGAAGCCGTGCTCAGTGCGGTGAATTCTTCGATGGACACCTGGGACCAGAGTGCCGGCGCCACGTTGATCGAACGCAAGTTGATCGACTGGACCGCGGCCCGGATGGGCCTGGGCGATGCCGCCGACGGGGTGTTCACGTCGGGCGGCAGCCAATCCAATCTGCAGGCCCTGCTGATGGCCCGGAACCGTGCGGTCGGCCGAATCCGGGAGCAGCATGCCGCAGGGCTGCCGGGCTTCGAAAGCAGCGTCCCCCGATTGCCGCTGATCTTGGACCGGTTCCGGATTTTCGCTTCGGAGATCGCGCATTTTTCGGTGCAGAAATCGGCGTCCATGTTGGGCATGGGTTACGACTCGGTGGTCTCGGTCGGCATCGACGAAAACCAGAAGCTGGCGCCCGAGGCGCTCCAGCAGGCTTTGGCGGAATGCGTGGCGGACGGACTGGTCCCGTTGGCCGTGGTCGGCACCGCCGGGAGCACGGACTTCGGCTCTATCGACCCGATGGCCGAGATCGCCGATCTGGCCGCTGAGTACGGCGCCTGGTTCCACGTCGACGCCGCCTATGGCGGCGGACTGATCACCTCGCTCAAACACCGCGGGCTGCTCGCCGGAATCGAACGCGCGGATTCGGTGACCGTGGATTTCCACAAGACGTTCTTCCAGCCGGTCTCCGCTTCCGCGGTGCTGGTGCGTGATCGCGCTTCGCTGGGCTACGTCACCTACTACGCCGACTATCTCAACCCGGCTTCTGCGGCGCTGGCCGAGATCCCCAACCAGGTGGACAAGTCGATTCAGACGACCCGTCGCTTCGACGCGCTCAAACTGTGGCTGACGCTGCGGGTCATGGGTGCCGACGCGGTCGGCGAGTTGATCGACCAGGTGATCGACTTGGCCAAAGCGGTGCACCGGATGCTCGAGGACGATGCCGAGTTCGAGGTGGTTTCCGCGCCGACCATCAGCACCTTGGTTTTCCGCTACCGACCCGCGGCCGGGCCGGACCGGTCGGACGGGCTGAACCGGTCGGATGAATTGAACCGGTTGAATGAACTGAACCGGCAAATCCGGGCCGAGCTGTTCGCCTCGGGGGAGGCGGTGGTGGCCGGCACAGTGTTCCAGGGCGCGCACTATCTGAAGTTCACGCTGCTGAATCCGGAGGCCAAGCCGGCGGATCTGGCCGGAATCATCGAGCTGCTCCGGTGGCATGGCCGGAGGCTTTCCGGGGCAGCTGCTCCGGATGCCGAGCGGGAAGAGGCCTGAGCCGTGAAAAGCAAAGTCTATGACCTGTTGGGCATCGGGGTGGGTCCGTTCAATCTGGGACTGGCCGCATTGGCCGAGCCGATCGCCGAGCTGGAAACCGTGTTCCTGGAGCGGAAGCCTGGTTTCGACTGGCACCCGGGGATGCTGCTCCCCGAAGCCCATTTGCAGGTCCCGTTCATGGCGGATCTGGTCACCATGGCTGACCCGACGTCGCAATACTCGTTTTTGAACTACCTCAAGCGCGTCGGGCGGCTCTACCCGTTTTACATCCGGGAGAATTTCTACCCCTTGCGCGCCGAGTACAACAAATACTGCCAATGGGTTGCCGCGAAATTGCCGCAGGTCAAGTTCGGTGCCAATGTGCTGCGGATCGATTACCGGGACGGGCTGTACACGGTGCAGACCGAGGCGGAGTCGTTCCGGACCCGGCGGTTGGCGCTGGGCACCGGAACTGAGCCCTTCCTCCCGGCGGGGGCACGCGGCTTGGGCGCGTTGTCGGATTGCAGCGGACCGACGGCGGACTCCGGTTCGGCCGGCGTCGCGTTGCACAACGGATGGTATGCGGCCCGCAAAGCCGAATTGCAGGAACTCGCCTCGATCACCATTGTGGGCTCCGGGCAGAGCGCGGCCGAGGTCTACTTCGATCTGCTGGCCGAACAGCCCGGACACGGCTATGCCTTGAACTGGGTGACGCGTTCGCCGCGGTTCTTCCCGCTCGAATACACCAAGCTCACGCTGGAGATGACCAGCCCGGAATACGTCGACTATTTCCACGCCTTGCCCGGTGCGTCCCGCAACCGGTTGGGTGCCGAACAAAAAGGGCTGTACAAAGGCATCGACGGCGAACTCATCAACGCGATCTACGATTTGCTGTACCAGCGCTCACTCGAGGGGCCGGTGCGCACCCGGTTGTTCACGAACACGTCGGTGGACCTGGTCCGGCCGGTTCCGGACGGCTTCAGCCTGGAGCTGACCCAGACCGAACAGCAAAAGGCCTTCGGTCTGGACAGCCAGGGGCTGGTCTTCGCCACCGGGTACAGCTACCGGGAGCCGGACTTCCTCAGCGGCATCCGGCATCGGATCAACTACGACGCCCAGGGCCGGTTCGACGTCGACCGGGAATACTCGATCTCCCGGGAACCCGGTGAGATCTTCGTGCAGAACGCGGAGCTGCACACGCACGGTTTCAGCAGCCCGGACTTGGGCATGGGCGCGTACCGCAACTCCTGCATCCTCCGGCGGGTGCTGGGCTGGGAATACTACGAAGTCGAAAAACGGATCGGCTTCCAGGAGTTCGGGATTCCGCAGGGCGCCGAATTGGCCGAGGGAATCGGGGCGGCCGGATGAATCCCGGGATGAAAGATTTCGAACTGGTCCGATTCGATCCGGAGCGTGATGCGGAACTGCTGCACGCTTGGATCAGCGAGGAACGGGCGCAGTTCTGGGGGATGCTCGGACAGAGCGTGGAACAAGTCCGTGAGACCTATCGGGAGATCGGCGGGTCACCCAGCCACCATGCGTTCTGGGGGCTCCGGAACGGGCGCCCGGCATTCCTGATGGAACGCTACGATCCGGCCCACGACGTCGTCGGCGACTGCTATCCGGTGCAGCGCGGCGACGTCGGCATGCATTTCCTGGTGGCCCCGCCGGAAGGCGCGCGGCAATCCGGATTCACCGCCGCAGTGCTGCGCTTCATCATGGCAGAGCTGTTCGCGGATCCGCAGGTGCAACGGGTGGTCGTGGAACCGGATCTGCGCAATGCCAAAGTGCAGGCGCTCAATGCCAAAGTCGGCTTCGTGAAGCACTCGGTGGTTTCGCTGCCGGACAAGGACGCCTGGTTGAGTTTTTGCCGCCGCCAGGACTTTCTGGATCGGGGCCCCGGCGAACCGCAGCCGGCGGCCGATTGGCTGGCACCGGACCGCTGGCGGTCGGCGAACCGGCACCTGGTGCGCAAGGCGATCGCCGAGTTTTCGCACGAACGGATCCTGCATCCGGTGGCCGTGGCCGGCGGCTATGAACTGTCCGCACCGTCGGGGGAGCGGTACCGGTTCTCAGCCCGGCGGATGCGGCTGGAGCACTGGGCCCTGGCGGAGCCGAGCATCCAGCGTTTCGGTTCCGATGGTGCGCCGAAAGCGGTCGATGCACTCGAATTCATCACGGACTTCCATGCAGTGCTGGGCATCGATCCGGTGCAGTTGCCGGTCTATTTGGAAGAGATCAGCAGCACCTTGAGTTCGCACGCCTTCAAACAGCTGCATTCGACCGCCAGCGCGGAGGAGCTGGCCCGCGGCGACGGTATTGCGGCGTTCCAGGCAATCGAGCGTTCAATGACCGAAGGCCACCCGTGTTTCGTGGCGAACAATGGCCGGCTCGGCTTCGGCCGCGCCGACTTCCTGGCGTTCGCCCCGGAATCCGGGGCCGGAATCCGGCTGGTCTGGGTGGCCGTGGCGCGCAACCGAGCGGTTTTCTCCTCGATCGAGGGCCTGGATTACCAGGCCCTGCTGACCCAGGAATTCGACCCGGAAATGCTCGCGGAGTTCGGAAGCCGACTGGCCGTCCAGGGGCTGGATGCGCAGCAGTTCTTCTTGATGCCGGTGCATCCTTGGCAGTGGGAGCACAAGCTGCAGGTGACCTTTGCGGCTGAAATCGCGCAGCAGCGCATCGTGTACTTGGGCCGGACCCCGGACGAGTACCAGGCGCAGCAGTCGATCCGGACGTTTTTCAACCGGACCCGGCCGCATCGGGCCTACGTCAAGACGGCGCTTTCGGTGCTGAACATGGGGTTCATGCGCGGGCTTTCTCCGGAATACATGGCGGCCACCCCGGCGATCAACGACTGGTTGCATGCTCTGGTCGCCGCGGACCCGGTGCTCGAGGCCAGGGGGCTGGTGATCTTGCGGGAAGTGGCCGCAATCGGCTACCACAATCACTACTTCGAGGCGGCTGCGCCCAAAGGGTCGGCCTACCGGACGATGTTCTCCGCGCTCTGGCGGGAAAGCCCGGTACCGCATCTGGCCGAGGGGGAGACCTTGGCGACCATGGCGTCATTGCTGCATGTCGATGCCGCGGGAAAGAGCCTGATCGGCGCCTACATCGAACGGTCCGGGGTGCTGCCGGAGATTTGGCTGGCCAAGTATCTGCGGGCCTATCTGCAGCCCTTGGTGCATTGTCTGATGAAATACGAACTGGCCTTCATGCCGCATGGCGAGAATGTCATCCTGGTGCTGCGCGAGGGCTTTCCGGTCCGGGTGATCATGAAAGATCTGGCCGAGGAGATCGTGCTGATGGGCGAGCGCGTCGCGGTGCCTGAGGCTGCCTCCCGGATCAAACTCGACATCCCCGAAAAGGAGCGGGTACTCGCGATCTTCACGGATGTCTTCGACTGCGTCTTCAGATTCCTCGCCGAGGTTCTGGAAACCGAAGGGTTGATCGACGAAGCGGAGTTCTGGGCACTCGTGGCACAGTCGATCGAAGAGTACCGCGCGGAGGTGCTGGGTAGCGGTCCGGAGCCGGCCGATCCGGCCCTGGCCGAAGCCTTCGCCACGCACGATTTGTTCGCCGCGGAGTTCGATTTTTCCTGCTTGAACCGGTTGCAGCTGCGCAACAACCAGCAGATGCTGGACCTGGCCGATCCTTCCGGCGGGTTGCAGTTTTCCGGCCGGCTGCTGAATCCGATCGCCCGCTGACTGCCCCGGAGTGGTTTCCGCAGCGACGTGAACGACGGATTGCCGTTGCCTGGCAACTCCCAGGGAACGGGGTCGGAAACTGTTCCTGACATCTAAGGTGAATTCGGATCCATCGACCGGTGGATCATTGTGGGTCTGGAAAGCTTCGGTTTTCCAGACCCACTGGTGTGTCCGTACGCTTAGAAGACAAGGAAAACCAATGAAGTCAGCATCAATGCTGAAAGCTGCTTTCAATAAACCAACGGCAGCGCTGATCCTCGCCGCTGGGCTTGCCCTCAGCTCTGCCGGGATCGCAACCGCGGCGCCAGTCGAGACCGGTACCAGTCAGCTAGCCAATGCCTCAGCCAATGCCAGTTGCACGGTTCCGGCCAAGGAGAACCTGGCCATCGCCAAGCAAATTTACAAGATCACCCAGCAGCGTAAAGCTACTGCCCGGGTGCTCCTGGCGACGTTCGAAGCGGCCTGGGTGGAGTCCCATGTGAACAACCTCAATTGCGGGGACAGCGATTCGCTCGGAGTTTTCCAACAGCGGCCTTCACAGGGCTGGGGGAGCAAAGCCCAGGTGACCAACGTGGATTACGCCACGAACAAGTTCCTGGACCAGGCGATCAAGAACGACAAGGGCTTCAGCGGTACGGCTGGCCAACTGGCCCAATCGGTGCAACGTTCGGGCTACCCGGACCGTTACGACCAAGCTAAGGCCAAGGCTGAAAGCATCATTGCGGAAGCGAAGAAGTAGCTTTCCACTGTCTCGGGTTGCACCTCCCGCCGCCGTTCCCCGCGCGAGTGCACATTTGGTGCGGATGTTTTCGGAAAACACCCGCACCAAATGTGCACTCGCGCGGGGTTTTGCGGTGTTGATCGAGTCCGAAGATTCAGGTTAAGGCTGAAGGTTGAGGCTTGAAAATGCTCCTGCGGCAATTGCCTTGCCTGCCGTTCGCCGAGCGGTAACGTTGTGGCTAAGCATTGCAAGAGTGCCACAACGAGGAAAGTGTGAACAGGTGAGCAGCGAAACCTTGGACGGAACGGATCTGGAAACCGTGCTCGGCCCCACCGGCCGGCCGATGACGGAATTCCCCGAGCCTCCGGTGCTGACCTCGCACGGCCCCGCCCGGGTGATCGCGATGGTCAACCAGAAGGGCGGCGTGGGCAAAACGACGTCGACCATCAACCTGGGCGCCGCGCTCGCCGAGCTCGGCCGCCGGGTGCTGCTGGTCGACTTCGACCCGCAGGGTGCGCTTTCCGCCGGCCTGGGCACGAACCCGCATGAACTGGACCTGACCGTCTACAACGTTTTGATGGACCGCAAGGTGGACGTCAAAGACGCGATCCGGCAGACCGAAACCGAAAACCTCGACTTGCTGCCGGCCAATATCGACCTGTCCGCGGCCGAAGTCCAGCTGGTCAACGAAGTCGCCCGCGAGCAGGTGCTGGACCGGGCGCTGCGCAAGGTCGAAGACGAATACGACGTGATCCTGATCGACTGCCAGCCCTCCTTGGGCCTGCTCACCGTGAATGCGCTCACCGCCGCGCACGGCGTGATCATCCCGTCGATCTGCGAGTTCTTCGCCCTGCGCGCAGTGGCGCTGCTGGTGGAAACCATCGAGAAGGTCCAGGACCGGATCAATCCCCGGTTGCAGATCGACGGCGTGCTGGCCACGATGTACGACGCGCGCACCCTGCACAGCCGGGAAGTGATTTCCCGCCTGGTGGAAGCCTTCGGGGACAAAGTCTTCGAGACCGTGATCAAGCGGACCATCAAGTTCGCCGACGCTACGGTCGCGGCCGAGCCGATCACCTCGTACGCCGGAAACCACCAGGGCGCGGAGGCTTACCGCCGCCTGGCCAAAGAGCTGGTGGCCCGTGGCGGAGCTCCCTGAGACTGCTGCGGTCGAAACCGAGCCGGCCGGGTCGGCCGACGCCGGATCGGCCGGCCAGGCCCGCTTCGAAGTCCGGCTGGACAACTTCACCGGACCGTTCGATCTGCTCCTGGGGCTGATCGGCAAGCACGAGCTGGACATCACCGAGGTGGCCTTGGCCACGGTGACCGATGAGTTCATCTCCTACATCCGGGCAATGCAGCGCCAGGACGGGCCTGACGGCGGCAAAACCGCATTGTCCAGCGGAGCCCTGGACGAGGCCAGCGAATTCCTGGTGATCGCGGCCACTCTGCTGGACCTCAAAGCGGCGCGATTGCTGCCGCAGGGCGAGGTCGAGGATGAAGAAGACATCGCCTTGCTCGAAGCCCGGGACCTGTTGTTCGCCCGGCTTCTGCAATACAAGGCGTTCAAACAGGTGGCCTCGCTGCTCGGCGGCACCTTGGCGCAGGAAGGCCGGCGCTTCCCGCGCCAGGTCAGCTTGGAAGCGCCGTTCGCCGCGCTGCTGCCGGAATTGGTCTGGAAGCACACCCCGGAGCAGTTCGCCGCGCTGGCCGCGAAAGCGCTCACCCCGCGGGAAGCCTTGCCGACCGAAGTGGGCTTGGCCCATCTGCATGCCCCGCCGGTGAGCGTGAAGGAGCAGGCGGAAATCATCGGAGCACGGCTCAAAGCCGGCAAACCGCTGTCCTTCCGCGCGCTGATCAACGATGCTGACGGCACTCTGGTGGTGGTTGCCCGTTTCCTGGCGCTCTTGGAGATGTTCCGCGACGCCGTGATCGCCTTCGAGCAGGCCAGCCCGCTGGGCGAACTGACCATCCGCTGGACCGGGGCGCAGCAGGACTGGACGGCGGAGAATCTGAGCGAAGAATACGAAGATATGGAGCCGGTGCCGGATGAGCCACGCTGAAATCGAATCTGAACCCGAAGCCGGGGCCGGCTCGCCGAAGCCCGAGCCCGAAGTGTTCGACGTCGACGCGGTGCCGGGCGGTTTGCCGGCGGCGCTCGAAGCGGTGCTCATGGTGGTCGACGAACCCGTCGACGAGGTGACTCTGGCCAGCGCGGTGGGCCGGCCGGTCGCCGAGGTCGCCCGGGCCTTGGCCGATCTGGTGCTGGAATACAACGGGTATACTGGTACCGATCCGGACGCTGCGTTGCAGGCCGAAACCCCCGCCAAGCAACCGAGGGGATTCGAATTGCGCAATGTGGCCGGTGGCTGGCGGTTCTACTCGCGCAGCGACTTCGCACCTCTGGTGCAGCGGTTCGTCCTGGAAGGCCAGACGGCGCGGCTGACCCAGGCGGCACTGGAGACGCTCGCGGTGATCGCCTACCGGCAGCCGGTATCGCGGGCCAGGATTTCCGCGATCCGGGGGGTCAATGTCGACTCGGTGGTCCGGACGCTGACCCAACGCGGACTGATCACCGAAATGGAGACGGATCCGGAGACCGGAGCCATCCTCTACGGGACCACCGGCTATTTCCTGGAACGGTTGGGCCTGGGCAGCGTTGAAGAGCTGCCGAAGATCGCACCGCACCTGCCAGGGTTGGAAAACCTGGAAGATTTTGACGAAACAAACCACAGCTGAGAAGTTGCGAGATTAAGGACGAACCATGACACCGACCCCCAGATCCGGCGGACAAGGCCGAGGCGGCAACGAGGGAGGGCGTCCCAAGCGGCCGCAATCCGGAGGCAAGCCCGGCGGAGCCGGCAGCAAATCGTTCGGCGAACGCGCCGCCAAGCGGGCCAGTGGAGCCGGCAAAGCCGGAACCCGGCACACCGGCGGCAAAGCCGCTGCTCCGAAAAAGGGTGCGCCGAAGTCCCGGCCGTTCGGCAAAGAACGGTTCGGCCAGAACCTCGGCCCGGTGAAGAATCCGCCGTCGCGCAACCGCGCCAACGACGGCCAGGACATGCACGATCCGGACGGCGTGCGGCTGCAGAAGGTGATGGCCTCGGCCGGCGTCGCATCGCGCCGGGTCTGCGAAGAGATGATCGAAGACGGCCGGGTGGAAGTCGACGGCCGGATCGTCACCGAACTGGGCCTGCGGGTCAATGTCGAAACCGCGATCATCGCGGTCGACGGGATTCGGCTGCAACTCAAAGAGAACATGCTCTACCTGGTCTTCAACAAGCCCAAAGGCGTGGTCTCCACGATGGACGACCCGGAAGGCCGCCGCAATATCAGCGACTTCCTGAAAAACAAATACGCCCATGAGCGGCTGTTCCACGTGGGCCGGCTGGACCAGGCCACGGAAGGCCTGCTTCTGTTGACCAACGACGGCGAGTTGGCGAACCGGTTGACCCACCCGAGCTACCAGGTGCCCAAAACCTACTTGGTGCAAACCAAGGGCCCGATGGAGTCCGGGATCAGCAACCAGATGAAAAAGGGCGTCGAGCTCGAAGACGGGGTCACCAAAGTCGATGCTTTCAAGCTGGTCGACTCCACTCCGGGCCATGTGCTGGTCGAGGTGGTACTGCACTCCGGCAAGAACCGGATCGTGCGCCGCTTGTTCGACGCGGTGGGCTACCCCGTGGAGCGTTTGGTCCGCTTGCAGGTCGGGCCGATCCGCTTGGGCGATCAGAAGCAGGGCAGCATCCGCGTCCTCGGCCAGCAGGAAGTGGGTCATCTGCTCGCTTCCGTCGGGCTCTGACCTGTTCCCTATCGCGAGGAGTGTGAGCCGGGATGGCTGAACACAATGCCCAGCTGCCCAACAGCTACCTGAAAGGCCCGGTGGTGGTTTTCGGCACCGGGTTGCTCGGCACCAGCATCGGTCTGGGGTTGAGCCAGCGGGGTCTCCGGGTGCTGCTTTCGGATCCGTCGCCGTCGGCGCTTTCGGTGGCCGTGGACATCGGTGCCGGGATTCCGCTCGCCACCGATCCCGGCGTCTGGCCCGAGCTGGTGGTGGTCGCCGCGCCGCCGGACGTGTGCGCCCGGGTGGTGGCCGATGCGCTGGAACGATTCCCGGCCGCCGTCGTGGTCGATGTTTCCAGCGTCAAGGGCGCGATTCTGCGCGAATTGGCCGAACTCTCCGCCAAAACGCCGCTGGACTTGAGCCGCTACGTCGGCACGCATCCAATGGCGGGCCGGGAACGGGCCGGGGCGGTCTCCGCCCGCGGCGAACTGTTCAACGCGATGCCCTGGGTGGTCTGCCCGCATGCGGGCAGCAGCGCGGCAGCGGTGCAGGCCGCGCAGAACCTGGGTTTGGACCTCGGTGCGGTGTTGAGCCAATTCAGTCCGGAAGAGCACGATGAGGCAGTTGCCCTGGTTTCGCACCTCCCGCAGATGGTGGCCTCGCTGGTCGCCGCCCGGCTGCAGGATGCCGCGCCGCATGCGCTCTCGCTGGCCGGCAACGGCTTGCGCGATGTCACCAGGATCGCAGCCTCCGATGCCAGCATGTGGGTGCCGATCATGTCCGCGAACGCGGAGCCGATCGCAGCGATCCTGCACGCCGTGCACGAGGATCTGATCAAGCTGATCGGAACCCTGGACGGGCCGGCTGCGCCGGGGGCCAGTCTGGCCATGGCGAAGCTGATCAGTGCCGGCAACGCCGGTCAGGCCCGGATCCCGGGAAAGCACGGCGGCCCCGCCCAGCCCTATGCCTGGTTGAGTGTGCTGGTGGACGACGAACCCGGCCAGATTGCGCAATTGCTCACCGAGATCGGCGAAATCGGGGTGAACCTGGAAGATTTGCGCCTGGACCACTCCTCGGGGCGGAACGCCGGGATCGTGGAGATCTCGGTGCTGCCCGCGAAACGGGACGTGCTGATCGACGAATTGGCCGTGCGTGGTTGGAAGGTGTTGCAATGAGCGAACAGGACGCATCGCAGATGTTGCGGATCGGCCGTTCCCTGGTGATCGCGATCGACGGCCCCTCCGGTTCCGGCAAATCCTCGGTAGCCCGGGAAATTGCCCGCCGGCTGGGCCTGGCCTACCAGGACACCGGGGCGATGTACCGGGCGTTGACCCTGGTGTGCCTGGAGAACGGGGTTTCGGTGCAGAACCAGGCGGCCGTCGAGGAGCTCGCCGAACGGTTCTACTTCGAGCAGTGGTTCGATCCCGGAGTGGGCATGGTCGCCGCCGGGCCCGATGCCGAACGGGCGTTGGATGTCACGGATGAGATCCGGGAGCCGAGGGTGTCCGAGGCGGTTTCCGCGGTCGCCACCAACCTGGGCGCGCGTACCGAACTGATCCGCAGGCAGCGCGCCGCGATCGAATCGGTGCGCAACCGGATGGTCGTCGAAGGACGGGACATCACTACCGTGGTGGCCCCGAAAGCTGAAGTCAGATTGCTGCTGACCGCCTCCGAGGCGGCCCGGCTGGCCCGCCGCGGCGCCCAGCTGGCATCCTCGGGGGAGCAGCAGTCGGCGGAGCAGCTGGCGCAGCAAGTACTGGCCCGGGATGCCAAGGATTCCACCGTGGTGGACTTCCAACGGGCCGCCGACGGCGTGGTGACGATTGATTCGTCGGATTTGGATTTCGATCAGACCGTGGCTGCCGTGCTGCGTCTGGTGCACGAAACGGTGGGGGGATGAAATGACCGCAAGCGCTCCGGATGGAAGTACCCGGAAACGAAATGCGCCCGCGGCCTGGCGCACCTGGTGGTCCCGGCCGTTGGGTCGGATCCTGGACCACGTGACCTACCGGACCGCGGTGTACGGGAAGCCGGGGATCCCGCGCGAGGGCGCGGTGATTTTCGCCGCGAACCACCTGAGCTATCTGGATGGCCCGGTGATGGTCGGCGCCAGTCCGCGCTATATGCACGTGCTGGTGCGGGACACCATGTTCAAAGGGTTCCTCGGCTGGGTGCTGCATGCCTCGGGCCAGATCCCGATCGACCGGGCCGGGGACCGCGCGGCGCTGCAAGCAGCCAAAGCGGTGTTGGAACGCGGCGAGTGCATCGGAATCCTGCCCGAAGGGACCCGGGGCAGCGGCGACGCCGCCTCGGTTAACAGCGGGGTGGCTTGGCTGGCGCTGAACTCGGGCGCCGTGGTCGTGCCGGTTGCGGTGTTGGGCACCCGGGTGACCGGCGAGCACAAAGACAATATCCCGCCGCTGCGCCGGAAGTTCTCGGTGACTTTCGGCGATCCGCTGCGGATCGAACGGGTGCCCGGCCTTTCCGGGCGTGCTTCAATGGATGCGGCGGCGGAGCAGATCCGTGCGGCGCTCGCGCGCAATGTGCGCGAAGCGATCGAACAGACCGGGCAAGAGCTGCCGGCAGACGACAAGGTTGACAATGACTGACGAAGAATACGTACCCACCGGCGACGACCAGATTCTGGAAAAGCTCGCCGCCCTGGACGAGGACGATGCCGAGCAACGCGCCGAATCGCTGCGCGCCGGGCTGGCCGACTATGAGCTGGACGAAGACGATGCGGCCTTGCTGGCGGGCCTCGATTCCGGCGATTTCGACGACGCCGACGGCGGCTTGGCCCCGGTGCTGGCCATTGTGGGCCGGCCGAACGTGGGCAAATCCACGCTGGTGAACCGGATCCTGGGCCGCCGCGAAGCCGTGGTCGAAGACACCCCCGGGGTGACCCGTGACCGGGTGATGTATTCGGCGGAATGGAACGGCCGGCCGTTCACCGTGGTGGACACCGGCGGCTGGGAATTCGATGCCAAAGGGATCCACCAGCGGGTGGCCGAGCAGGCTGAAATGGCGATCGAGCTGGCCGATGCGGTGCTCTTCGTGGTTGACGCGACGGTGGGCGCCACCGCGATGGACGAGTCCATGATGAAAATGCTGCGCCGGACCAAGAAGCCGATCATCCTGGTCGGCAACAAAGCCGATGACCCGCGTACCGATTCGGACGTCGCGACGTTGTGGGGTTTGGGCCTGGGCGAGCCGTGGGCGGTTTCCGCGCAGCACGGCCGTGGGGTCGCGGATCTGCTGGACAAGATCATGGAGGTCCTGCCGGAGTTCTCCGAAGTGGAGACCACCGACCGCCGGGGCGGCCCGCGCCGGATCGCGCTGATCGGCCGGCCGAACGTGGGCAAGTCGTCGCTGTTGAACAAACTGGCCGGGTCCGACCGGGTGGTCGTGGACCCGATGGCAGGCACCACCCGGGACCCGGTGGACGAGTTCATCGAACTCGGCGGCCGGACTTGGCGTTTCGTGGACACCGCGGGAATCCGCCGTCGTCAGCATATGGCGCAGGGCGCGGACTTCTACGCTTCGCTGCGGACCCAATCCGCGCTGGAAAAGGCGGAAGTCGCCGTCGTGCTTCTGGCGGTCGACGAGGTGCTTTCCGAACAGGACGTGCGGATTTTGCAGCTGGCGATCGAATCCGGTCGGGCGCTCGTGCTCGCCTTCAACAAGTGGGATCTGCTGGACGATGAGCGCCGCCGGTACTTGGAACGCGAAATCGAGCAGGACCTGGCGCACGTCGACTGGGCGCCGCGGGTGAACATCTCCGCGAAGACCGGTTGGCACAAGGACCGGCTGGTGCCCGCCTTGGACACCGCCTTGGAATCCTGGGACAAGCGGATCGCCACCGGACGGTTGAATGCCTTCCTGGGCGAATTGGTTGCCGCGCACCCGCACCCGGTCCGCGGCGGCAAGCAGCCGCGGATCCTCTTCGGCACCCAGGCGTCCTCCCGGCCGCCGAAGTTCGTGCTCTTCACTACCGGCTTCCTGGATCCGGGTTACCGCCGCTTCATCACCCGGCGGCTGCGCGAGACCTTCGGTTTCGAAGGCACGCCGATCGAGGTCTCGATGCGAGTGCGCGAAAAGCGCAAGCGGACCCGCTAGTTCGCTACGGTTGCATCCCACTGAGTTCGGCTGCTCAGTGGGAAGCACTGTTTTATCGCACTGAGTAGGTCGACTGGATGGGACCTGATCCGGCGTGTTCGGCTGGCGCCGGCAGACCGGCTAGTCTCAGCGGGAACTTAGTGTTTTCTGGGCGAGGCAGCCGTATTCTGATGCCATGGAGCAAAACCCGGTAAGCCCAGAAGAGCCCGCTCCGGCGAACAAGTTCGCTGCATTGCCGGAGCGGACCCCGCCGGAACAGTACATCCAAGCGGTCGAAGTCGACGACGTCGACTATGCCGACCTGGACCCGGACGCCTGGCTCAAAAAGGCCGGCGGCTGAGTCAGCCCACCAGGCTCTGCGTGCCCAGCACCGCGATCAAGGCCAGCTTCTCCGCATCCTCGGTGCCCGGTTCGGCGGTGTAGACCATGATGGTCAGATCGCTGCCGGCGACCTTGAGCAGATCGCAGTCCAGGGTCAGGGCGCCCACCTGCGGGTGATCGATGGTCTTGCTGCCGACCGGGCGCGGGCCGACGTCGGCGGAATCCCACAGCTGCGCGAACAGACTGCTTTTCGTGCGGAGTTCCGCAATCAGATTGCGCAGCGGCGCATCGGCCGGGTAGCGCGCGGCGCAGGCGCGGAGGTCATTGGCCTGCGCAGTCTGCAGCTCGCGCAGCGACTGCGGAGTATGCCGGACCCGATTGCCGGAGCCCAGGAAATTCCGCCAGACGGCATTGCGTTCTTTGCCGATTGGTTCGCCCAGCAGCGCGGTGTACTGCGGATTGGCGAGCAGCAAGTTCAGCGCCGCGTCGAAGACTGCGACCGGGGTGCCGATCAGTCGGTCCAGCATCCGTTGCACACTCGGTGTGATGAATGCCGGCACGGTGCCCTGACCCGGAGGAGCCAGGCCGGCCGCGTGGAACAGATGTTCCCGCTCGGCTGCGGACAGCCGCAGCGCGCGGCCGAGCGCTTCGACGATCTGGCCGGAAGGATTGCTGGCCCTGCCCTGTTCGAGCCGGGTGAGGTAGTCGACCGAGATGCCGGAGAGGAAAGCGAGTTCTTCGCGGCGCAACCCGGCGGTGCGCCGGCGGCCGCCGACCGGCAGGCCTGCGGCTTCCGGCGGCACCCGATCCCGCCAGCGGCGCACCGCTGTGCCAAAGTCCGAGGTGCTCATGCCGACCAGCGTACTCCGCCGGCCGCCGTGCTGCCTGGCCCTGGCAGTCCCAGGATGCACGGGGTGGTGGTTGCTCCGGCCGGTCAGGAGCATGCTGGAGGCATGAAAAAGATTTTGGTCACTGGAGCAAACAAAGGCATCGGATTCGAAACCGCGCGGCAGCTGATCGCCGCCGGGCACACTGTGTACCTGGGCAGCCGGGACGCCGAGCGCGGTCGGCTTGCTGCGGCCGAACTCGGTGCGCGGCTGGTCCAGTTGGACATCACCGACGACGCTTCGGTGAGCGCTGCGGCGCAAGCGATCGCGGCCGACGGCGGTTTGGACGTGCTGGTCAACAACGCCGGGATCGAGGCGCGGACCGAAGGCAATGCGGTCGTCGGCGCCCGGGAGGTGACCGCGGACCTGATGCGGGAGACGTTCGAAACGAATGTCTTCGGAACCGTGCGGGTGCTGCATGCCTTCCTTCCGTTGCTGGAGCGCTCGGACTCGCCCGTGGTGGTGAATGTCAGCAGCGGGCTCGCCTCACTGACCGCTTTGAGTGACCCGGAATTCCTCGGCTTCGGCTACCCCGGGGTGGCCTACCCGGCGTCGAAAACCGCACTCAACATGGTCACCGTGCAATTCGCCAAAGCCTTCCCAGCGATCCGGATCAACTCGGTGGAACCCGGGTTCACGAAGACCGACCTGAACGGCAACACCGGGGTGCAGACCGTGGAACAAGGGGCCTCGATCATCGTCGGGATGGCCCAGCTGGGCACAGACGGCCCCACCGGCGGATTCTTCCACGCCGGCGGCGAGCTGCCCTGGTAGCCCGGCCTCGGCGGTGAGCCTGCCGACGGCGGCAGGCTAAAGTAAACGGAATGACGACGCCCCAGCCGAGAGCGCCAGTTGCGGCCCCCGGAGTATTCGCTGCTGCGCGGATTCCGCTCGTGGCCGGAGTGCTGGCGGCTTTCCTGCTGGTGCTCGGTTCGCTGGGCGTCGGCTGGGTCGGCACCTCTTCGGTGTTGTGGCGGAACCCGGTCTTCACCTGGATCCGCACCGAGCCGGTCGGCGTGACCTTGGCGCTCTGCAGCCTGGCGGTGGGCGGCCTGCTATTGTTCTGGGCCTGGCTCCGGTTGGGTCAATGCGCCAAGGACTGGCCACCGGCTTCCGGCCGTCTGGTCCGCTGGGCGATGCTGCTCTGGGGTTTGCCGATGATGTTCGCGATCCCGCTTTCCAGCCGCGATGTCTATGCGTACATCGCGCAGGGCCGCCTGGTGGGAGCCGGGATTAACCCGTACACCAATGGCATATCCTCCGGCGCGAACTGGTTCGGACTGGGTGCGGACAAGTTCTGGGCGGAGGCGCCCACGCCCTACGGGCCGGTGTTCTTGTGGGTGGAGCAGGCGGTGGTCTGGCTCAGCGGAGGCAGCCCCGAACTCGCGGTATTCCTCTTCCGTTTGGGTTCCGTGGCCGGCATCGTGCTCTGCGCGTACTATGTGGTCCGGCTGGCCGAACTGCACGGGGTCAACCCGCACCGGGCGCTCTGGCTCGGCGTGGCGAATCCGCTGCTGCTGATCAACTTCATCGCGGCAGTGCACAACGACGGACTGATGATCGGGCTGGCGCTCGCCGGACTGTACTACTGCGCCACCAAGCGCGGACTGCTGGGCGTAGTCCTGATCACGCTCTCCATTGCGGTCAAGCCGATCACCGCGATCCTGTTGCCGTTCGCCGGACTGCTCTGGGCTGGAAAGCAGGCGGGTTGGCCCAGGAAGTTCGGCTTCTGGGCGATCACCGCCCTGGTCGCGGTGGGTCTCTTGGCGCTCATGGGCTGGATCAACGGCTTCGGCTTCGGCTGGATCAACGGGCTCGCCGCGCCGGGCAGCGCCTGGCTCTGGTATGCGCCGATCGGGGCGCTCGGCTTCATGACGATGACCATTGCGGCGTTCCTCGGAACCGATGGCTGGGCGGCCGGCTACGCGGTCTGGAATCTGGCCAAGGTCTCCGCCGTGCTGCTCGCGCTCTGGTTGGTGTTCCGGGGCAGCTACCAGCAGATCGTCAGGCGGTTGGCCTTGGCTTTCGCCGGGGTGGTGCTGCTCGCGCCGATCATCCAGTCCTGGTATCTGGCCTGGCTCATTCCGTTGTTCGCCGTGACCGGGATCCGCGACGGCTGGCAGACCAAGGCGCTGTACTTCACGCTGGCGTTCTTCTCGGTCTACATGGTCTCGGACCAATTGAGCATCTACCCGTACCTCAGTGAGCGCGGCGGTACGCTGACCACGGACAACGCCTGGATGCTGGCCGGCGGGATCGGCCTGGTGCTGGCGGTGTACATCATGGTGTTTGACCGGAATACCCGGCGGCTTTTCCTGCCGCAACGGTGGCTCAAAGACCGGGATTGACCCGGAAAGCCAGGCACTTGGGCGCAGTTGTGCAGGGTTGCGCTTCGATCTACCCTGCTCAACTGCGCCCAAGTCGCTCGTGGGTTCCTCGGCTAGGTCTTTGTCTCGGAGCTAGCCCTGCGGATCGTGCAGGTGGGCGCGTTCGCCGTCGTGGTCGAGGATCGAAATGATCTCCACCGGGCCGCCATGAGCGCCGATCACGTGCGGCACCATGGTGGAGAACTCGGCGGCCTCGCCGGCGCGCACCAGGAGCGTCCGATCGCCGAGTTGCAGCCGGGCGGTGCCGGAGAGCACCGCGAACCAATCCCGGCCCGGATGCACTTTCCGGTGTTCCGGCTGGGCCGGCCGTTCCGCGGTGATCCGCATTTTCGCCACTGTGGCGCCGCGCAGGGTTTCCCGGGACAGGATCCAGGTGGTCAGCCCCGGGGTGTGCTCGGGTTCGGGTCGGATCACCACGTCTGGTTCGTCGGAAGATTCGACCAGCTCGTCCAAGCTCATGCCGAGCGCTTTGGCGATCGGCACCAGTTGGTCCAAGGCGATCCGGCGGTTCCCGGTTTCGATCCGGCTCAGCGTCGAGGTGCTGAGCCCGCACTTGGCCGCGAGCGAGTCGAGCGACCAGCCGGCGGACAAGCGGGATGCGCGGATGCGCTGCCGGATTACGGTGTCCAATTCTTGCGTCATACGCAAAATTCTATGCCAAAAAGGCAAAGTGCGATTAGCCTGGCTGATATGACACACGCACCCGGAGGGCACTCGCCGCACGACCATCAGCAGAACAACGACCACCAGCACAACGACGCGTGGCTGCTCGAGGTTTTGGAACTCGACGCGAGCCTGCTCGGTCCGCAGCTGGCCGCCATGACCGCCTGGGTCCAGGAGCACTCCGGGGGCGGTGTGCGCTCGATCGTCGACGTCGGGGCCGGCCTGGGCAGCGGCACCCTGGCACTGGCCGAGCAGTTTCCGGCGGCCGAAGTGCAGGCCGTCGACCGCTCCGCAGCGATGCTGGCCCGGGTGCGGGACGCGGCTGCCGAACGGGGCCTCGGCGAACGGGTGGCCACGGTGCAGGCCGACCTGGACCTGGGCTGGCCGCCGCTGAGCGGCGTGGATCTGGTCTGGGCGGCCTCGTCGTTGCACGAAGTGGCCGACCCGGCACGGGCCTTCGGGGAAATCTTCGCGGCGCTCCGCCCCGGCGGCTTGCTCGCCGTCGTCGAACTGGCCGATCTGCCCTGGTTCCTGCCCGATGACGTGGGCCTGGGAGATCCGGGCCTGGAGCAGCGGGCGCACCGGGTGCTCGGCGAGCTGGGCTGGAACCGGCAACTGGAGTGGGAGCGGTTGTTGGTGCAATCCGGCTTCGAGCTGGAGCAAAAGGCTGCCTTCAGCGCCGGTGCCCAGCACGATGCCGGGGCCGCCCGGCACTACGCGGCGACGTACCTGCGGCGGATCCGACCGGTGTTGCAGCAGGGACTGTCCGCAGCCGACCTGGGCGCTCTGGATGCGATCCTGGCCGGTGCGGACCCGGGAAGGCTGCTGCACGACGGCGACCTGGAAGTGCGGGTGGACCGGGTAGCTTGGGCGGCGCGCCGGCCCTGAGCCGGGCGGCTGGTCAGTCTGCCGCGACCGGTCGGGGCATCACAGCATCCCAGAGCGGACTTGCCTGCGCGCGATTGCGGGCGCTGAGCTCTTCGAGATACCAGTCCTGACCGAGCAGTTGCTTCACGCGCGGGATCGCCTCGCCGTCCGGTCCGCTGTAATAGTGGACCTTCTTCCGGTCACCGTCGGTGACCATGCGGAGCATCACCTCGGCGGTGCCGGCCGGGTCGGAGCGCACCGTGTTCAAGGTGTTGAACAGGCTCATCGAAGGCAAATAATCTGCGGGGATGTCTTGGGCGACATCGATCTTGCTGAAGATCTTAGTCATGTGGTTTCCGGGGTGCAGGGCTTTGACCTGGACGCCGAATTCGGCGAGTTCGGCGTGCAGCCCCTCGGTCAGCGATGCCACCGCGGCTTTCGAGGCCTGGTAGTTGGCGGTGTAGGGGAATCCGCCGTCGGCGCTGATTGAGCTGACATTGACGATGACCCCGGAGCGCTGTTCCCGGAAGATCGGAATGAATGCTTTGTTCAGCGCGATCAGACCGAAGACATTGGTTTGGAACTGCCGGTGCACCTGTTCCATGGTGGTCGCTTCCAGTGGGCCCGCTTGGTAATACCCGGCGTTGTTGATCACCGCGTCGACCCGGCCGAATTGGGCTTTAGCGACGTCGCCGAACCCGAGGTCTGCGGCCTCGTCATCGACATCCAACAGCAAGGTTTTCACTTGGCGGAGGGCTGCATGGCTGGCCAGATCGGCTTCTTTGCGAACCGTCGCGACGACGTTCCAGCCGGCTTCGGCGAACTTCGCGACCGCGAGCTTGCCGAAGCCGCTCGCGGTCCCGGTGATGACGATGGTCGGTGCGCTCATGCTGGTTTCTCCTTCTCCGGGTGTGAAGCTTCCATCATTAGTACAACATCGTTTTGTTAATAGTGCAACCTGGTTGCACTATTATGGTCAACATGGAAGTTTCTTCTTTCGAACGAGCGCGTTCGACCTCTGCCAAGCAAGAACGGATCGACGCGATCTTACGTTCTGCGGCGGAGCAGGCCCTGGTGCACGGAATCCGTGGCGTGACGCTCACCGACGTGGCGGCCGGCGTGGGCATGCACAAATCCGCAATGCTCAGATATTTCGAAACCAGGGAAGAGATCTTTTTGCGCTTGGCTGAGCTCCAGTGGCCGGCCTGGGCGGAGGCTTCGAGCATCCGGCTTGAGGCTTTGGGCGAAGCCGGCCCGGCCAGTTCCAGTGACCGGGCCGCCATCGTGAGCGGCGTGCTGGCTTCGACCCTGGTTGCCAGGCCGCTGTTTTGCGATCTGCTCGCCCAAGTACCGCTCAACTTGGAACGGGGCGTGTCGCTGGGGGCGGTGAAGCGATTCAAAGTCGTGGCGCTTGCTGCTGCCGCCCGAGCCGCCGGCGCGGTGCAGAACGCCTGTGGGGTCGATGCTGCCGCCGCCGGGAGCATCATTGCCGCGGCGACCTCGCTGGCGGGAGCATTCTGGCAGATGGCCGCACCTGGGACGGCGTTGCGCGACCTTTACCAGAGCGGCCCGGAACTCGGCCACGCAATAGTCGATGTGGAGCCAAGGTTGGCGGGGATCTTGACCGCGCTGATTCGGGGCTATTCGATCGGGTAGCCGGGGACGCTACTCTGGGCGATCGGCCTGCAGTCTGGCTAGCGTGGTCTTTAACCAGATGCCGATGGTGGCCATCGCCTCGGGGAGTTTGGAGGTGGCGCAATGCCCGGTGTCCGGAATGAGTTCGACCACGGTGTCGCGACGTCCCTGGAAGACCAGGGTGTCATGCTGTGGCACGTGTACGTCGTCGGCTCCGTTGATGACCAGCATCGGGGCATTGCGATCCTGATCGAGGAGCGGACGCAAGGAGAACCCGGCAAAGCGGCTCGTCAGCTCGGTTTGCGTGGGTTCGGCGTCAAAACCCAGAGCGTTCCCGACGATGCCGGCCATCCCGAAGTGGGTTGGCCCGTCACCGGTGACCGCTGCTTCGACCGGTCCACCGAGCACGACGGCGGCATCGACCTCGCCGGCCAAGCCGGAACGAGCCGAGTAGTGCCCGCCCATCGAGATTCCGAAGTGCGCCACGATGCCATGGTTGATTGCGCGGGCATATGCAACCAGCCCGCGGATGACCTCCGCGCCGCCTTCGGCCGTCATCGGTACCGCGGATTCACCGGTGCCAGGGATGTCGAAGGCCAATACCCGGACGCCGAGCTGGGTTGCGATGCCGGCGCACACGCCGTGGACATCCATTTTCCAGCTGTCCACCCCGCCGCTGAGGATGACTATCGGTGCTTCGCTTGCCAAATCGTGCGGCGCGAAAAGGTGAATGGGGACCGGTGTGGTGCTGCCTCGGTAAGGCAGATCCAGGACTTCGCGCCGGAAATCCAGACCAAAATCGGGTGCCGCGAGTCGATACTGCTCGAGTTGGTTGGTTAAGGCGGAGCGTTTTGCCGGATCGGCCAGGGTGGGGAACTTGGCCCATCCGTAGGCCAATGAACTTTGCCGATGGGCTCCCGCCTGAGCATAGGCATCGGCCAATTTGGACCACTCGTAAACCCAGCCGCCGGGAGCGTCGGGCCACATTTCGGTGATCGCAAGCCGAACTGAATCGACGTCTGCCGCGGGCAGGCCGGTATTGATCATCTGCGGGTAACGCTCGCCGAAGAGCTCTTGCGCGTCCAGCTGCCATTGATATGCCACGGTGACTCCTTCTACATCCGAATTAATGCATTTATTGTGCGTTAATAAAACGGTATCGGCGATCCGGAGTTAATGCAAGAAGTATGCGTTAAAATAGCCTGGTGAATCAGAATCGGGAAGAGCCACGTCGGCGCACGGGTGGGCGATCGGCCCGGGTGCGTGAGGCGGTGCTCCAGGCAGCCTTGGATTCCTTGGCCGAAAACGGTGCGAGCGGTGTCACCATGAATGATGTCGCCCGGCGCTCAGGTGTGCACGCGACGTCGGTGCAGCGGCGCTGGGGGAGCAGGGACAAGCTGATACTCGATGCTTTGCTGAGCTACAGCCGGTCTGAGTTGACGGTGCCGGACGCCGGATCAGTGCGCGAGGACTTGATACTTTTCGGGAATTCGGTCCTCGGCTATTTGGCAAGTCCGCTCGGCGAGGCGTTGGTTCGTGCGATGGCTGCCGCCGAGGACGATGCCGAAACTGATGCATGGCGTGCCGAGTTCTGGCAGGCCCGTTATGAATCGGCGCGGGTGATGATTGCGCGCGGAGTTGCCCGCGGTGAGCTGTCCGAGCGTGCGGATGCGTTGACGATTCTGGAGTTGCTGGTTGCGCCACTGCATTTTCGTGCGCTGCTGGCCCGACGCGTCGGGCCGGACCGCAGCGTCGAACAACTGGTCGATGCGATCCTGCACGAGGTCGACTAGGCCTGGTTGTTCCAGGACGGCTGGCTTGGGCGGCGCGCCGGCCCTGAATCGGGCGGATCATTCCAGCACAGATGCTGTTGTGGCAGTTGTCCGTGCGGAAGCGTTTGGGTGAGGGTCAGTTCCGCCCGGACATCATCCGGCCGACCATTGGGATGACCACTTTGCGCGGGCTGACCCGGCCGAAGAAGGCCAGTACGCCGTTCGCGGTGCCATCGACCACGGTGTGCGAGTTGTTCGCCAAGCCTTTGAAGGTGGTTTTGACCACGTCGTCCACATTGCGCATGGATCCGGCGGCGGCGTCGGCGCCGGCCACGTCGAAGAACTTGGTGGCGGTTGCGCCGGGGCAGACCGCGAGTGCGCGCACGCCGGTGCCTTGCAGCTCGCCCCAGAGTGCTTGGGTGAAGGAGAGCACGAAGGCTTTGGTGGCGCCGTAGACGGCCATTTTGGGAATCGGCTGGAACGCTGCGGTGGAGGCGATGTTGATGATGAAGCCGCGTTTGTCGGCCAGCATGCCGGGCAGATAGGTCTGGGTGAGATCCACCAGTGCGCCGCAGTTGAGCTGGACCTCCTGGTTGACGCGATCTGGGTTCTGGTCCTGCAGGAATCCGTGGGTGCCGAAGCCGGCATTGTTGATCAGGCCGTCGATTTTCGGATGCTTGTCCTTGAGCTTTTGCGCTGCGCCGGGCTCGGCGAGGTCGAGTTCGACGACGTCGGCCTTGATTCCGTGCAGGTTCTCCAGTTTGGTGGCGATCTGCCGGAGCACTGCGCCGCTGCGGGCGACCAGGATGAGGTTGGCTTTTCGCGCCGCGAAGGCTTCGGCGTAAGCGGTGCCGATGCCGGAGGACGCGCCGGTGATCAGGACGGTTTGATTGCTGAAATCAAGTGCCTTGGCCATGAGTGGTCCTTTAGCTCGTCGATGCTTTTGATGTACACCGTATAGCAATCACTATACATGGTAAAGTCGGGCTGTGAAGAAGCCCGTATTGAGCCGAGAAGCCGTCCTGGGAAAGGCGCTGGAAATCGCCGACGCCGAGGGGTTGGCAGCGGTGACCATCCGGCGGATCGCGGGGGAGTTCGGCGTCACCCCGATGGCGATGTACTGGCATTTCGCGAACAAAGAGGAGCTGCTGGCGGCGCTGGGGCAGAGCCTGTGGAATTCGGTCCAGGTGCCTTCCGAAGCCTCTTTGCGCGAGTTGCTGGCGATTTTGGTGGCTGCGTTGCGTTCGCATCCGGCGGTTGCCGGCTTGGCGGATACCCAAATGCTGTCCTCGGAATGCGGGCTGGCGATCACCGAGCGGTCGTTGGAGATTTTGGCCGGGCTGGGCTTCACCGTGGCGGAGTCGGCGGCGATCGCCCGGAACGGGATGCAGCTTGCCGCGACCATGGTGATCGGCGAGCCGGGTGCCGACGTCGGCGTTTCCGCTGCCGAGCGCGAGGCGTTGTTGGCGATGAAACGGCAGCGGATCGGCGAACTGCCGCCGGCGCGATATCCCCGAATCGTTGCTGCGGCGAGTGCGCTCACCGAGGTCGACGACGTCGAGGAGTACTACCGGGTCTCGATCGAATTGTTCGTGGCCGGGGTGGAGACGATGGCCCGGGCGCGGAGGGTTAGCTGACTTTGATGCCTCAGCTGACCTTGATATCTGTGCTGCCTTCGGCGCCGTTGTAGCGGATGCGCAGCGTGAACCCGTTTTTCGGGGCGTCATCGGGGAGCTTGAGAGTGTGACTGGTTGGTGCCAAGTCTGCTGTGCAGACGTTGTTTTTGCTCGGCGTGAACGTGATTTCGACGATGTTGTCTGAATTGGTTTTGATGGATTCGGCCGTGGGCGGGCAGCTAGAGCTACCCCAGGTAACTATGCCGATTCGGTTCTCTGGCAATCTGGCGGCTAAGGGGCCATCTTGCCCGATGATTCCAGGAGTCGGCGAGGTTGTAGGTGTGGGGAGGGCGCTGGCGAGTTGAGTTGGGATTCCGGGTTGGCGGTCTTCTGCGACTCCGTTGGGAGAGCAGGCGCTGAGCGGAAGCAACACGAAGGCAGTTGCGGCTGTCAGGCCCATCCGCCAACGGAGTCTGCTGCATTGCATGCCCCGAGTGTAGGCCAGGACGGTCCTCGGTTGTCGAGTCTGCTGGAACTGCGACTGAATCGTTAGCTGTATCGCCCGGTCGTGGCGCCGGCCTGTCCGGGTTACGGGGCCGGGCCGGTCGTACTGTATGATTTTCAAGTTGGCTTTGGCCGGGGTTTCCCGGTCCGAAACCGACGTTCGGGCTGTAGCGCAGCTTGGTAGCGCACCTGACTGGGGGTCAGGGGGTCGCAGGTTCAAATCCTGTCAGCCCGACCACTAAAAATCCCCGCCAATTCAAGGAACTAACGTTCTGGTTGGCGGGGATTTTTGTCGTTGAGTCGCGGTATCTTTGGTGTTCAAGACGGCCCTAGCTTTCAACAAGTAGAAATGTTCAGTCACAGCTCAATCGACAGAATACCGCTACGAGCTAATCTCCGCATTGCGGCTCATTGTCAACGACTAAAACGGCTCTTCTGGGCAATCGGGCAGACCGATACGTGTGAACGATCGTCAGAATTGCAGAGCTAGGTCAGTGTCGTTCTCGGAATTTTATTCGATTCCGTTGGAAAGCTAGAATGGTGGTACGCAGACAATACTGACCGTTGTTCGGGCACCTACCACGCTCGGGTAAGTCTAGCCTCGATGCTTCGATATTGAGCATTTTTCGATACTTGGGAGTCTAAATTCCTCTAAGGCGCAGACCTGATCTTGGCGGTTGCCTCATTCTGTCGGTGCTCATGACTAGCGTGTTCGCTATCATAATTATCTACGGGATCTTGAAGCGTGGCAATTGCTGGCTGATAGAAACTGATTGGTAGAAATTTTCGAAGAAGTGTGGGGAGCTGAATCTGATGCTTGAGTTATGGCGTGAGTGGTGGCAGTATTCGATATATTTTGGCGGTGTTGCATGGGTCTTATGGGTCGCTCTGCTTGTTCCCGCAGTTTCCTATAAAATTGCGACTAGCAACAAGTACAAATTAGGTCGCTTCGAACGAGTGCTCGCGAGGCTTCCCGTGTTCCCTCGACGGAGGGGTTCAGCTGCCCTGCCTCAGATCGACGGCGTCGGCAAACACTGGGACGAGCTCGATTGCCGCTTAGGAACGCAGGCCAGCCGACTTCGCAGGGCTCAACAGGCGCTTCTTAGCCCAGCATTCGCCGTAGCTGTACTGATATTTTTACTTGGAATTGTCCAGATGTTTCTTGCCCTAGTGGGGTTTATCGGACAGGTTGTTTCGTGGCAGTACTTGGGATTTGCCGCCATGTTTCTCTTCTTAATCCCAGGTGCTTTGACCTTCCAGATGGGGGATGTTCGCTGGCGAAATCGGACCAGTGTGAAGACCCAGTTTCTGGAGAAGACTCGATGGATCGTCTTCTGGCTTCACAGCGATCGAGACAGGCACCCGGAACGCCTGACTGGAGGTGATGCTTCGAAGCGCCTTGATGAGGTCGAGCGTTTGTTGCGCACTCGATACCGGCGACCAAACATCGATACACCGCTTGGCGAGAAGGCTCAGGCTGCTGAATGGATGGAAAATATCGTGCCCTTGCTGCAGGACAAGGTGAAGATCAACGCTTTAAAAGATGCAGATGCGGTGGTCTCTGCTACCACGGCATGGATCGACAAAGCAGCGAGGTTGCTGGATCAGAATAATTCGCCGCGTAGCTGGTTTTGGAAGCGACTTAGCCTACGGAAATTGAGCAACGCCGAACTAGCGGATCTTTACAGGACCCGGCGCTACCAGCCGATGATGCAGTGGATCCCGTGGATATTGTTTGCGGGGAGCTTAGCTATGGTGGCCTTCTTTTATTTCCTACGCGCAGTTGAGCAGCCGGCAGACCAATCCGGAATCGCTAGCTTTCTCACGTTGTTACCGGGCTTGGTCAGCATTGCAATACCCATAGTGGGTGCAGTCATGACCGTCCGTCGGGAACTTCGCACCGGTGGTCCTATAAATCTCCGTTGACGGGACTCAAATTGGTTTTACAACTAATCCGGCTCCTTGATGCTTGGAGAACTTCCTGGATAGCGGGTTATTGTTTTAGGTGATTAGTGAAAAAAGAGAACCTTCGCCACTTTCCATTTTTGCGTAACTACGACAGTGATATCTATCTTTTTTTGTAGTACGTTCATCGGCCCCCGATCGATCTTTGACCGTAATGGAAAGGCGAAAGGATGTTCTTTTAATTTAGCGGTGCAAATTCTCGCTTGCATGATCTTGTTCTGCTTAAAAATCCTTTGCATGTGCGGATTGCACTGTGAGTGAAATTTGCAATGATCTCAGTAGTTTTTCTGATCTTTTTGGTTTGGTCCCCTCTGGGATCTGTTGTCGTCATTTTCACGGGTCAGTGGGTTATCGACAAGGTTTAGCAAAGGTGATTTCCCAGAGGCGCACCTGGCGATATCAACTGGAGGGACGAGTCTCTTTACTTCACCAAACTTTCTTGGGGCTTTGCGAGGTTAGCGTAAATTGTGAATTGCTATAGCGGCATTCGTTACACAAAGACATGAATCCAAACTGAAGTTCCAGCCGGTGATCACTCAAAAGTGATAGCTCGATCGGAATGTTGTGTGAGGCTTATCAAAAAAGAAATTCGGATTCACGTCCATAGACAAACGATCGAATTGACTTACCTAGATGCAGAGAGCCACACTACCGAGTCCGGATTCTTTGTGCAGTGACGATGTTTGAAGTCTCGAACGGGGAGCGAACTGCGGGTGGCTTGCTTGATACGGGATAATCAGAGGATGGTGGACGACAACGAGAGTGAGCAAGCTGGGAATGAGCGTGACAGAGGGATCGCGGTTGTCAATCCGTATGCCGGTGGCGGTGGAGGAAGTACCCTCGGTCATCGAATCGCAACTAGCTATCTCGCCGACCTATTGCTGGGAGCAAGTCGGGCCGAGACTGATGAGCTTCCAGTCGTCAGGCTTGCGTTTCAGACCAACCCGACTGATTCCGTCGATGACCTCCGTGTAGAAGCTGAGCGCGATGGAGAGCGAGTCGTCGTTCATATCGCAGCGCGACGTGCTCCCCGATTCACCCGGAGCCACTCGAAAACCGCGAAACTCGTCGAAACCCTGCTAGACCAAATCGAGTCTCTCAGAGAAGATGAACGCACATATGTCGCGGTTGCCGTCGCCGACACGAACATTTCTCAGAAGGAGGTTCAGCTCCTCGCTTCTCTCGCGCGCGACAACTCGACAGAGGCTGAGTTCTATTCGCAGGTCCATACACCAGAGCGTCATTCTGGCTATGCGACTCGCTACGACCATCTGACTGGGCTAGTAGCAAAAGCACGGCCGATGGCACCCGGGGAAGAGCTTCGGCGTCTCGTCTGGTCACTCCTCAACCGTCTCTGGATCCTGATTTTTCGTGTCGAGTCCGACGACGAAACAGATTGGACGGAAATCGGAAACCGGCTACTACCAGTCGCTCGCGCGGGTCTGAGCGGTACTGACGTCCGCAACGCACTCCACTCGGTTGGCTCAACTCAATTCGATCAGAAGGGGTCGGAGGTTGATCTTCGTATTCTCCGGCGCAAGATCCACGATGTCCTGGCCTCTGACGCTGGTCGATCCGCGTCCGCATGGGCTCGACTCAACTTGGAACAGAATTCTGCGAAGATCGCGGTTCGCCACGAGTTGGCGGATCAAATCCAACTTCCTCGCACGAAGCTACGGACTGACCTCAAAGCAGCACTTTCTCTCACTGGGCGCACTCAGGGTGCCTTATTAGTTACGGGGGAGTCGGGAACAGGTAAGAGCGCGTTAACCCTGACGGCGGCAGAGGAGCTCGCCTCCAGTTGCGAATTTCAGTGCGTGGTCCTCAATTTGCGAAGGACCCGTGACAGCGTTACGGCACTTTCGGCAGACCTCGGGATGCCTCTCGCCGACATGCTTGGAGAAATGTCTGCTCCTACCCGGGTGCTCATCATTGACGCCGCCGACGCCGCCAGCGAAGATCGTGGTCCGCTTCTCCGAGAACTCGCAGCAGCGGCGCATTCAGTAGGAGTTGGAATCGCGCTCGTCGCTGCAGACATTGCAGCCGAGGAAGCTGTCAGTAGGCTTCGGGATATATATCACGATCCACGGCGGTTTGAGGTTCCTGGCCTTGATGACATCGAGCTTCATGAAGTGGGATCTAAGGTGCCAGCGATTGCCGGCGCATTTCGGAACCTGCCAGCAAAATCGCTGTCTCGCCGGCTGGCGATCGTCGACCTCTTGGCTCGGACCGGCTCAGCCATCACCACACCGCTAGCTGACTGGGACTGTCTTGGACTAATTTGGGAAAGCCTCATACGCCGCGAGACGGGCCGAAGCTCGGGGACAGCGAGATCCGAAGCACTCTTAGCCATGACTGAAGTAGAGCTCTGCCTGCCGGATGCGGAAAGAGTCTACCCTCGGCCCGACCCTGCAGCGCTCGACTCACTCCGGACTGATCTGCTGGTGGCACCAGCCAGTCTGCGAAAGACTGCGCCCGAATTTGCCCACGACGAGGTTCGCCGCTTCGCAACAGCTGTTCGTCTGGTGCAAGCGGTATCCATCACTGGAGCTCTAATGGCTTCCGGGCCTGCAAGATGGTCAATGTCCGCGGCCAAGCTCGCATGCGAGGGCAGGCTTACGGGCGTAGACAATCCCAACGTTGAACTGGCGACGCTAATCGCCGAGTTCAACGCCCTTGGTAACGAGTCTTCTGTTCGTTGGAGGGACGTTCCGCTCGAAGCTGTACTTGAGATGCCGAACGCCTACGACCTTCTCCGGCAGATGTTCGACACGGCGGACACTGCATCACACGACGTTCTTGCAACCTTTGTCCGAGTCGTCTTGGTCCATCAGCGACACGATAATATGGTCGACGTTCCACGTGGTGAGCCGGTTGTTCGCTTGCTCATTGAAGAGGTAGATCAACTGTGGCGACGTGGCAATGACGTGTTCCGTCTGGTGTGTGAATGGCTTAACTCTGCCTTGTTGCAGAGATTGCCTGCCGGCAATACAACTCGGGTGGCCCTCCGGGAAGCCCTACTTGGGCACTGGCATGCCCACTATCTTCAGATTGACGACATCAATGGTTCCCAGGAGAGCGGTCGCGAGGCCGTCCATGACATCTTCAATGGGAATAGGAGGCCGCGACGAAGTCGAGGCAAACTTGACTGGCAAATTACCGAAGAACGTTTCATCCAACTATTCGCGCTACTTGGCCCTGACATCAACGACGAAATTCGCGCATGTCTGCTGGAGGTAGCAGCAGATTCGCCTTCGTTTCTTCAACCTGCAGTTGACTTCGATTGGAGCGCGTGGGGACTTGGAGCACATGATCCTAAGTTTCTCCTTGCGCTCACCGAAGCCTATTACATCGATCTGCAGAGCAGAAGCAGCTGGAGAGCTTGGAACGGGATCCGCGAGCATCAACGGACCGATTCGTTCAGATTGAGTAACCACACGTACGGGTCGTTTTGGGTTCTGACACAACTGTGTTTGCCTTCAGATTGGATCCCCGTAGTGAACAGAATGCTTAATCATGCAGCGAACGTCCGCTGCTGTAGTGAGGACGTATTTGGATCTATCGATCCCGGTTCGAAGGTCACGCTCTCGATCGATGGCATCGAGCGGAGCTACGTCGGCGATAGCGATGTCTGGGGATGGTACCGCGGTAACACTAACGGACCGTACCCATGCATGAGCGCACTTCAAGCTGTCGAACGATGGATCGACCACATGATCGCCCGCGGCTCCGCTATGGAAGACATCGCGGCCGCGCTCCTGGACGGATGCGAGAACCTAGCGATGGTGGCACTCATCGTGGGTGCCACCATTCGTCACTTGAGTGATGGCGCAAGGTCGTTCGACCGATACCTCGTTGAACCAGTTGTCTGGCAGCTTGACTCGTCTCGCGCGACTTTTGAATCCATCGGATTTATGCTGGCGGCCGATGATGGAATCACCAATCCGAAAAGGCGTAAGTGGCAACTGCGTGATATTGCCGCCACGCTGGTGTTGGGCGCCGACAAGGAGCGTCGTTCGGAGCTCAAAGACTTAGGACAGCAACTCATCGCGAACTCCGGTCGAGTCGATGCAGATGAGTCCACCATCATCCGTTGGGCAGCGACGCTCGATGCGGACAACATGGTGACTGAGCCAGTAGACGGCGGAATGCTGGTCTCGATCAACGAGCCCAAGGCTATAGAGGAAGAGCTTGCTCCATTGCGGGCCGACATCGATCGTAGCTATCTCGTTATCGGGCTGCAGAATAAATACTGGATCCGCGCGCGGGAACAAAAGGAAGGTTGGTCTCCACCCACTCCCACAGAGATTGCGGAAGATCTCGCGCTGGTCAAGGTTCTGCATGACAATCCACCCGAGCTTGCGGCATTCGACCTCCCCCTTGTGATCGCCCATGTCGCAGCCGCAGCAGTTCGCTCCTTTGCCGCCGGCAATAGCGAAGCCTTCGGTAGTAATGGGTCCTTCGCAATTAATTCCGTCGTCGGGATTCTCAACCAGTACGTCGATGATGCGGTAGGGGATACCGACACACTCGACTTCGAAAACGACATTGGGACTCGCGCAGCGGCCGCAGCCGCGATCCCCTACTTACTTCTTCCCAAAATGGCGGAACAACTGGCAACGGCTGGCGTGACTCAAGATGACCTTGCGGCAGCGGCGGTAGCTCTCGGCCGATTTGCAGCGACCGATACGTGTCTCAGCTTCGCCCGCAGTTGCGATACTGTCTGGGAACATCCATGTTCAGGCAATCCCTGCATTCATGTGAGTACCTATCAGTGGGCTCTCGACCTTGCTCAGGTCTGTGAAGTCAATGACTTTGAAGTCGAACATCAAGAGAGTTCACCCAGAGCGGTCGTCACGGATCGTACCTCAACGTGGATTCTGCAAGTTGAGCCACGAAGGCTCGATACCTCTCGTATGAGTGGGACTATCCGCGCCGTCGGGCAGGCCGCAGCCTCAGGAGCGTGTATTGCTGAGGACGCTCAGAGCGACCTTAGAGTCCTGTTACTTGCTCAGGTGAAAGCCATGGTTGCCCAGGAGACATCCGAGGGCGTCGGCTTAATTGACGACCGGGGCGCCGAGACTATGAGCGCAGCTCGGGCTCTACTTCGCAACAGATTGCATTCGGACGAGAATTCTTTGGTCCAATACGCGACCACCCTCATGCCTGCCAGCCACGTCTTCAGCTCCTTCTTGAGAGATCTGGCAGTGGTTGGAGCAGAAACCCAAGAGTTAGCTGAGGCTGCGAGAGACGTATGGCCGGACCTTTTCGCGCAAATTTTGCACCAGTTGGATGCGAACAGCGATATGTACGACCGAAATGACACTTTTAGCGGCTATGCCCTTGGTCACCTCCTTCCGAGCGATCATACGTCGGCCCGAGGGTTACATGAGGAGTTCGGCCGCACCACTTTCGATTGGATACATCCGGAGGATCTCGTGGAGTTCATTCCGAGGTGGCTCCTTTACGCTGCCGGGAAACGACCAGCTTTATTCGAACTTGTCCGCTTCATACGTAAACTCCCCATCGAGATTCAACTCGGCGACGGACTGAATTGGTTGGGCGAATTATGCCTCTCGCGGGCAGACCGACAGATTGTCTCCGACGCACCGCTTGAGGAGTGGCTAGTGCAGATAAAGCTCGAGGCCGATGCACGAGGAGCCAGCGACAGCTGGCTCAACCTCGTTGATCGTCTCGTGTATGCAGGAAACACGGCGCTTGCTGCATATTCGCGTTGAACGGCGAAGGTATGCGGCTGGGCCTGTTCAGATGAGTGGGACAAGAAATTTGGCGTGACATTTGCTGGGCGGTTCCATCCTAACGCCGTCCTTTTGCGCACCATTCGGTGCAGGGACAAAGCTCCACCGAGATGTTCCCGCCATCTCAAAGCTTCTGCAGGCTTCCAGCAGGTGAGATCTTGTCTGATAACCGAATCGCACGTTCTGCAATCGAGGCGCAGAGGCCGGGAGAAAGCGTATTGGCGTGATCCGGTCTTTGCTAGCTAATGAATCCGTCGAAGTCATTCAGAGGCATCTGCGAAGTATTCGTTGATAAGGCGATTTCCACGGAACCACGAACATGCGAGCTCAGACCAGACCGCAGCAGGAAACTTCCCATCGATCCTGAAAAGCTTCCTGTATCGATCACCTTTGCCGCGGTTCTTGAAATCGTGCTGAGCCTGAGGATATTTATCGGTTGCGTAAGCCTTTACGGCCCCATCACAGTGAATGAATGCACGCTTACTGGTGTCACGGATGGCATGGAGGTAACGAGCGAACACCCACTCAGAAGTGGGATTCTGTAGTGGCATGGACTCTTCAATCTCTACAGCCTTGAGATCACCGTCGGCGGTCCACCTAACTGAAAGTCCGGCATACGGGTTTAGCAATGATGTACCTCCGTCGGGGTCGCCATGAAACGTCTCGCCGACAACACCCAGGTTGTCTAAATCTGCCTCGTTCGGTGATGGTCCGTACCAGTAGTCAAACTCCAGGATCTCCCGGTACTCGTCCTTGAACTGGATGCGACGTTCGTCGAGAGCGAACCGAGCCGTCAGATGGTGTTGTCTAGCCGCCCGCAGGACGGTTGCGATTAGACCATAATGAATCCTCGAGCCGAAGCCCCGCCGAAGGAGTTGATGATAGTGCAACGCGTATCCGCCTATATGCAGGCCCCAAGGCCGTGCGTCAAGCCCAGTTACTTCTATGAGACCGCTCTCGTCGAGGAGCGGAACCAGGCTTGGAACTGCTGCGAACGCGCGCGACTCTGTCGCTGGGTAGTTGAAGAGCTCGATTAGCGGACTGTCATAATCCCACCAAGTGGCTGCTTCAAGTAGTGACTCGGATAGAGAATGGCGCTGCACAAGGTCGGGAAGTCGAGTGTAGATCTCGTTTGTCGCAGTCGGCTCTGCGGCAACCCACTGGTCGAGCAGTTGAATCGCTGCCGCCCGCGATCGTAGGATGCGGGGACGATCGTCGGAGAACAGGTCAGAGGGAAAGGAGCCGAGGTCAAGCATAGTTTCGCGGAGCTCGTCGAATCGAAACCCAAGATGCGCGCGAACGGTAGTGATGTCATTCGAGTCCAGATCAAAGGGCATGGAAAGAGAATATCGCCCAAAGTGCGAGTGGCACATCGGATACCCATCACACCTATCCCCTGTAGGCCGCTGCTGGCGGGGCGTTCGATCGAGCGAACTGCCGGATTCCCATGAGTCCAATGGAATCTGGGAATTCCTGAGACGATCGGCGGAGACCAGAAATCGATCGGATTCTCCTCGGGATTGATTGGTGCAAAACCTCTCAACTTGACCGCCTAAGAACCGCTCCTTTCCCGGTAAGCCTTTCCAGTATTTGGATGATACGTCGTTTGTCTTCCGGCTGATTTCATGCGCTCCAAATGCATTCGGCAGAGAAAATCGCAATCAGGTCAGTTACGCGAACGATTCGGAGAGAAATCCTTTTCTTAGAAAGTAGTGATTCCGCAATTTTCGTTCTTGTCGCCAGTGTGGAACTGATACTTAGCAGTTCGAAACATTTTCATTTCTCACACTTAGCTCGGGATTAAACTGGATGTCAACTCGGCCGCCCCAGCAACTCTCCCCGCCCAGTTCCATCCCTGCCAGCGAAGCCATTCTAGCCAGGACGGTATTCATAAACGCCGAAACCTCGGATGCCTTGGCAGCGGAGGACAATTCGCCGTCGAAAATTGTTTGCTGAACCCGCGCGCTAGCGCGATTCCGAGTAAAACTGCGCCGCTCGACAAACCTCGGCTCGTCCATGATCAAACAGTCTGGGGGGAGGGAGCCTTGCGTCATGCATGCTTGCCGCTGACAAATCGGCACTCAAGCTCTAATCTAAGTGTTCGCTGTATAGCGCGATCGCCTTCGCGAAGAGCACGTCTTTGTCACCAAAAACCGGGCAAAGACCAGGCGGTGCTCACGCCGTCGTACCGGTTTTCCAGAACTCCAGCATTACGGTTCGCAACACCTCATTCGAGTTGAAACCTCTCGGCCGTGATTCAGGTGGCACCGTGGCCAGCCGCGCGATTTGCTGATCTGAGGGCGCTCATGGTGGTGGTTGAACATGCCAGTCGAACTGACTTTTGTCGGGCAGCTTAGCCTTCCCGCCACAGTGCTTGCGGGTCAGTGACCTGCTCAAGGTGGGTGATTTTTCCGGCTTCTACCGTCCAGAAATGCACGACTCGGACGGCTATCGGATCTGAGCCTGCGGTCTTTTTGGCGCGGTATTCACCGAGCATCACCACGTGGTTCCCTTGAACAACAAACTCATCTGGGGCGATAGCGAACTCCGCAAAGGCAGCGTCAATTCGGCCGAAGATCCCCGGCATGATTTCTTGGACGCCGCGGTATGTGCCGCTGAGCGGACCGCCAGCCATTTCTTTCCACTCGATATTCGGGGCCAAAACCTCGGTCAATGTGGCAAAGTCGCCTGTTTCACTCGCTTGATACAGGCGCTTGACGACCGTCAAAGCTTCAGGCTCAGTGTTCATTGCATCAGTCATGTTTACCGCCCCGATCGTGTTGTGATTCTTTGATTATCGTTCTCGATAGTGTCAGGCTATCGCACTGATTTTTTCTCGACAGAAACACCTCGTGCAACTAGAGCCAGATCTCTCACCCATTTCAGATCCGCTATCTTCGTGAGGTTCCTTCCTCTGCCTCCTCGCACCCGGTGCCCGGGACCGGGTAGCGCGACGTTTTGCCGCGCTGATTATTGATGCTTTCCGAGCCAACAACAGCGTCGTGACTACTTTTGCCTCTTAGCGTCGGCTGATACCGCTCCACTGCTCCGCCGCGCAGCCCCCAACAACTCTTCTCTTCCGGCGCCATCCCGCGCCAATGAAGCCATGCCGGCCAGCACGGTGTCGATAAACGCGGAGATCTCCGCCGCCTCCGAAACAGAAGACAGCTCGCCGTCGGCAACTGCTTGCTGCAGCCGCGCCGCGATCCGCTCCCGAGTGAGGCGCCGCCGCTCGGCAAGCCGCGGCTCGCCCATGATCAAACAGCCCGGGGGCGCCCCTGGCGTGGTGAAGTGCTCGGCCGACGTCGTCAGCAACTTCGCCATCGCGTCGTGCACGCTGGCCGCCGACAAATCGGCATCCAAACTCTCGTCGAGATGCTCGCTGTACAGTGCAACAGCCTTCGCGAAGAGCGCATCCTTATCGCCAAAAGCCGCGTAAAGACTCGGCGCCGTCAGTCCGGTCGCGGCACACAACTCCGCGATGCTCACGCCGTCGTACCCGTTTTTCCAGAACTCCAGCATTACGGTGCGCAACACCGCATCGGAGTCGAAACTTCTTGGTCTACCCGCCATAACCAAAACTATAACACCCATTACGTAATGTGTTACGTTGATTCTGTAGTGAGCATTACATAATAGATTCAAGCCAAGGAGAACCCATGAGCGCCTACCCTGAGTACCAGTCCCTGATCGTGCGCGTTGAAGACCACGTAGCCTGGGTGACCCTCGACAATCCGCCGGTCAACACCGTGGACGCGGTCCTCGCTGGCGACCTCAAGTCGTTCGCCACGCAAGTCCGTAACGACGCCGACGTCGCGGTGATCGTTTTCCAATCCGCCAATCCGGAGTTCTTCTCCGCGCACGCAGACTTCGAGTGGTCCTTTGACCCGAGCACGCTGATGGCTCTCGCCGATCCGGAAGCCAACCCTGCGCTCAATCCGCTGCAACAGCTCAACGAGCAACTGCGCACACTGCCGCAAATCACCATCGCCAAACTGCGCGGCTTTGCCCGGGCCGGCGGCGTCGAACTCGCGATGGCTGCCGATATGCGTTTCGCGGCGGCAGAGACTACCCGGTTGTCGCAACCGGAATCGCTGATGGGCATCTTTCCGGGCGGCGGCGGCACCCAGTACCTGAATCGTCTGGTCGGACGGGCGCGGGCGCTCGAAATCGTGCTCGGTGCTGAGCTCTTCGACGCGGCACGCGCGGAACAATACGGCTGGATCAACCGGGCGGTGCCGGATGAATACCTGGATGCTTTTGTGGCCGGTTTGGCGCACCGAATCGCGACGCTGCCTGCCGGAGTCGCCGCGGCAGCGAAGGAAGCGCTCGACGCCGCCGAGGCCAGCGGGCCGGTGCCAAACCTGGCCGAAGAAGCGGCCGCGCACGCAAAGGTCTACCCGTCGTCGGCGGATGTGGTGAACCGGCTCCGCGTGCTGATGGACCGCGGCGGCCAGACCCGTGACGGCGAATTGCAGCTTGAGCGGATCCTGGAAAGCATTCCGTGGGCGCACCGGTCCTGAACGCCCGCTGACTCACCTCCGCTGCGGCCACGCGCGGAGCAGCTCATCATCGGTCATCGCGCCGGGTCCGTCAGCGGTTTCCAGCCCGAAGCCGGCCAAAAGCACGACGGCATAGCGGCGCCAGGCTCCGGGTGAGGTTGCTTCGGTGCGGTCCGCCACGGCGCCGAGCATGAAGAGCATGTTGTACACATCGGCGCTGGCGAAATCCGCGTGGACTGCCTCGGCCTCGAGCGCGCTGGCCACCAGGCGGTCGATCCGCGAGCCGAGCGCGTTCCGGAACTCCGCGACCTCGGGGCGTTCGAGTCGGGCGTTGCCGAGAATCGTTTCGAGGCCGGGGTCTCCGGCGCGCCAAGCGGCTGCGGTGAGGATGTAGCCGGTGAGCGCATGGCCCGGATCGGCTTCCTGCTGGGCATTTTCGGCAATGTCTACGAAGTGGGCGAAGCGCTCGCCGAAGAGCACGTCGATGATCGATTCCAGGTCGGCGAAGCGGCGGTATACGGTACCCACGCCAAGTCCGGCCTCCCGGGCTATCTCGTTGAGCGTCACCGTGCTGCCGCGCTGGGCGAGCATGCGGTCGGCTGTGTCGAGAATCAAACGGCGGTTTCGTTCGGCGTCCCCGCGCAGTGGCCGGTCCGGTGGAATCGTCATGCCTCGATGCTAGATGCTGTCGGGGCCTTGCGCGGTTTTCGGACGAGGACGAGGATGCCCGTGAGTACGCTCCAAAGCAGCCAGGAGTAGACACTGCTCCGTTCGAAGATGCCAGCGGTGCTGGCTGAAACCCCGACCAGTGCAATGCCCGCAATGCCCAGAATACCGATCGCAATGCTGAAGACGCGATAGGTCCGGGGGAGTCGGATGCTTCGAAGCGAACCCGCGATGATCGCCAGGACGTTGGCGGACAGAATGCCGATCCCGGCGCCGCCCACATGCAGGAGGAGTCCGACGTCCGGGCCATCAGCGGTGCCATGGAAGAAGCCGACCAGCAGCATGCCGGCGCCGTGCGCAATCGCGAGGACCGTGACCACGCGCCGCACTCCGGGTCGGAGCGCCCGGGCGAGCAGGAGGATGCCGACTGCGAAGAGGATCCCTTCTGCGGCAAAGGACGTGTTCATCAGGGTGTTGAGCGGCGAGCAGAGTGTGCGTCCTTGAAATTGAGTGCCGCAGTCCGGGACGCCGAGGTCGCTGATGTAGTTCGTGGCGTAGTCGTAGCGCGGGTTGGTCCAGGCGCTCGCGGTGATGGCTTCGGCGATTATCCATTGGGCCGCATTCGCAATCAGGATCACCGCGCCCAGCAATGACCAGGATCGAGCGGTGGCGGGAGGTTCGGTTGACTGGCTCATGATCGCAGTCTAAGGTTAAGTGGATAGAATTATCAACTTAGCATTAGACTGCGATTCGGAGAGGGGCTGCTGCCGGAGAAGTGCGCGCCCCCGGCGGCTACCCCCGCAGTGCCGAGTCCAGAATCTCCAACCCCTCGTCGAGTTCGGCATCGGTGCAGGTCAGCGGTGGTGCGATCCGGAATATCGAGCCCATGCCGGGAAGCTGCACCACGTTCATGTGCAGCCCCCGTTCGTAGCAGCGCTGGGTGACCACCCGGCCCAGCTCGTTCGCCGGTGCTTTGCTGACCCGGTCGGTGACCAATTCGATGCCCTGCATCAGTCCGCGCCCGCGCACATCGCCGATCACTTCGTGCTGCTTCGCCAACTCGTCCAGGCCGGCGCGCAACCGGGCGCTGCGCAGCGCGACGGCGGCTGCCACGCCGTCGTCGAGCACGTCCAGGACCGTGGTCGCCACCGCGGCGACCAAAGGATCGCTCACGTGCGTAGTGAAGAACAGGAAGCCGCGCTCGTGGCACACGGCTTCGATTTCCGCGCTGGTCACCACGGCGGCAACCGGCAGTCCGGCGCCGAGCGTCTTGGACAGAGTCAAGATGTCCGGAACCACGCCATCGCGTTCGAAAGCGTAGGCAGCGCCGGTGCGCCAGAGGCCGGTCTGCGCTTCGTCGACGATGAGCAGCATCCCGCGTTGCTCGCATTTGCGCTTGAGTGCGGCGAGATAGCCCACGGGCAGGTCGATGATGCCGCCGGAGCTGAGGATCGGCTCGACCAGGCAGGCGGCAAGGCTGCCGGTGGACTGGGCGTCGATCAATTCGAATCCGAAGTCCAGTTCGGATTCCCAATCGTATTTGCCCTGCGCGTCCACGAACCGCGAACGGTAGGCGTTCGGGGTGGGCAGTGCGAAGTTCCCCGGCGTGGTCGGGCCGTAGCCTTGGTGCCCCGAGGAGTAGGTGGCTGCCGCGGCGCCCGCGGTCATGCCGTGCCAGGACTTGGAGAAGCTCACGATTTCGTGACGGCCGGTGTACAGCTTCGCCATCCGCAAGGCGGCTTCGTTGGACTCGGCTCCGGTGGTCAACTGCAGCACATGGCTCAAGGGCTCCGGCAGGGTGGAGGCAAGCCGCTCCGCGAGCGTGACCACCTGCGGGGAGAGCATTCCGGAGAAGAGGTGGTCCAGGGTGCCGATCTCGCGCCGGACGGTCGCCACGATTGCCGGGTGGCTGTGGCCGAGGATCGCACTCATCTGGCCCGAAGTGAAGTCGAGCCAGCGGCGCTCGCCGCTGTAGACGTAGGTGCCGAGCGCCCGGTCGATCGGCAGCGGGGCGAAAGCCCCGCCGTAGCGTACGACGTGCGCCGCGACCGATGCCGAAAAGTCCGCCGTGCCGTCGGGTTGGAGTTCCGTCATGTCATCCCCTTCGCTGTGGGGAGTTTCCCCTGCCGACATGCTAACCAAGGCCGGACGCATCAGGACTCAGTCGAGGGTTCTATGACGAGGCCCGGGCGGCTCCGGCCTGCGGGGAAGTGCTGGCTGGAGAATCTTCGAATCCATGCTTGACAACTCCTGGAATCGCGAGCATAGTTAACGACGTTAGATAAACTAACAACGTTAGATCAGGTGGTGATGACCATGACTTCATTTCGTGCGACGCGTCGGGCAGCAGGCCGTGAGCGGGTGCTCGCTGCTGGGCTCGGCGTCCTCGAGCGGGAGGGGCTCGACGCGGTGACGGTTCGCCGGATCGCCGCCGAGCTCGACTGCACGGCACCGGTGATCTATCAGCACTTCACCAACAAGGACGAGCTGTTGGGCGAGATCGTCGCCCAGGGGTTCGACCGCCTGGCAGAGCGCAGCCGGGCGGCCGCAGTGGGCCACCCGACAGAGCGTCTTTTCCGCGCGGCCCGGGAATACGTCGACTCGGCCCTGGCCAGTCCGCACCTCTACCGGCTGATGATGGACACCTCGGTCTTGGACGCCGGGCGACGCAGCCGGGCGGCGTCCCGGATCGCTCAGGACACGGAGGCGCTGCTCGGCGCCTGGGCCGTGGAGGGCTGCCGCGCGCTCGATGTCCGGCGTGCGGCGGAGCTGCTCTGGGCCGCACTGCACGGCGTCGTCCAGATCGCGGTGCTCACCGGCATGGAGCCGTCCGAATCGCGACGCCTCGCCGAGGCGGGCGTCACGTCTCTGCTCGCCGGATGGACGGCCAATCCACCTGCTGATCTCATCCGTTCCGTCCGTCAGGCGGAGCCGGAATCCGCAACAAACCCCAAATATTAGGAGAAGAAACCATGATTTACCACGGTGTGCGTATGACCATCAAGCCTGGCGTCAGCCCGGAAAAGCTCGAAGCAGCGCTGGAGAGCCTGCGCAATCAAGGCCGCGTGATTCCCTCGGTCAAGAGTTTCATCGTCGGCCCCGAGCACGGCGGCGATTTCCAATGGGGCGCCTTGTACGTCATCGAGGACCTCGATGGCTACTGGGAATACCTGATCCACCCGGCGCACGCGCACAGCGACGAAATCGGTCTGCCGCTCGTCGACCGGTTCGAATCCTACGACGTGGTCGACGACGCCGAACCGGAAATGGGGGAGAAGATCGCGGAACTGCACCGCCGCCGGTTCGAAGGCAACGCCGAGCTCACGAAACTGGTCACGGACCTCGGTTCGTATTCCGGCAGCGGCGCGCCGACCGCCTGATGATGCCGAGCAGCCGGGTCCTGGCTGAACTGCCGGGACCCGGTTTTCCGGTGCCGGTTTTCGCTGGCCGCAGCGCGCTGCAACCGGCTACCCGGCCGGCTGGTCCAGCGCGCCCCTGAGCCAGCCGAAAGTCAGCGTATCCAAGGCCCGCTCGGCGAGCTGTGCGGCGTGTTCGTGCCCGATCGATGCGATCTGCCCAAGCGACGCCATGCCGTGCAGGGTTCCCCAGACGAGTTCGTTCGTCTCAGCGGCGGCGTCCCCGAGCCCGACGCCGTTCGCGCTCGCCCACGCTTCGAGGTAACCCTGCGTCAGCGCGATCACGGCTCCGGCAGCACGACCGCGCTCGGCCGAGTCGACCCCGCCGTCGTTCATCAGCAGATAGAGTTCCGGGCGCCGCTGGGCGAAATCCATATAGGCCCGGGCTGCCAGCCGGAAGCGCTCGGCTTCGGGAGCCTGGGCCGCCGACCTTTCCAGATCAGCCCGGAGGTCTTCGAAGCCGAGCACGATCAACGCGAGCAGAAGCGCTTCTTTGCCGGCGAAGTGTTGGTAGACGACCGGCGCGGTGTACTCGACATCGCCGGCGACCCGGCGGATCGTGAGCGCTGAAGCGCCCTCGCTTTCGAGTACCTGCAGGGCGGCATCGAGGATGCGGCCGCGATTGCTTTCCCTCGCGCGCTCGCGTCGCGTGTTTGCCGTCATCGGTCCTCGCTCTCCAGTTGAGCCAATCCTATCCGGGGCCCGGCCTGGCCCGCTCCGGCGTCGAACGCCCCGAAGTCATTGCTTCCTCGTCTTCGGATTCAGGGCATTGCCGATGGCGTCGCCGAGCAGCAGGAAGCTCAGGATCGTCACGACCAGTGCGATCGAGGGGTAGGCGATGACTTCCGGGTTGCTCCGGATGACCAGCACCCCGGAGGCGATGTCATTGGCCCAAGACAGCACCGAAGCCGGCATCCCGAGGTCGTAGACCATCTGGTGCCGGGTGTCCGGGGGCTGGTACCCCAGGTAGGACAGCGTCGCTTCGAGGGCGATGAAACCGCCGAGGCTGAAGATCGCGGTGGTGATGATCGGCGCGATCGAATTCGGCAGGATGTGCCGGAAGACGATGTTGCGGCGCGAAGCGCCGAGCGCCCGAACTGCCAGGACGAAATCGGCGTCCTTGACGTTGATCACGGCTGCCCGGGCGATCCGCGCCATGATCGGCCAGGAGAAGAGCGTGATCGGCAGCGCGGTGGTCCAGAGTGATTTCTCGCCGTTGAACATCGGCAGATAGGTGATCAGGAATACGCCCAGAATCAGGGGGAAGGCGAAGATCACGCTCGAAACCCAGGTGACGATCGAATCGAGCCAGCCGCCGAAGAAGCCGGCCAGCACGCCGAAGACCCCGCCGATGAGCAGGATCCCGACCGTGGCGAAAACTCCGACGAAGAGCGAAGCCCGGGTGCCGTAAACCGTCCGGGCGAAGATGTCGCAGCCAATCGTGTTGTAGCCGAGGATGTGCCCGGGGCCGGGTCCTTGCAGCGAGTATTTGATGTTGCAGTCGGTCGGACTTTCCTGGGTGAACAGCTGCGGGAAGAACGCTGCCGCCAGAACCAGCAAGGCGAGCAGCGCCGCGATGATGAACACCGGTTGGCTGCGCAAGCTGCGCCAGGCTTCCAGCCAGCGGCCTGCCGGTGCGGCTTGGATCGCCTCCGGATCCGACTCGTCTTCGACGGCGGCAACAAAATGGTCGATTTCTCAGCTGCTTTCCACTGCGGGTGCTCGGATCCGGGCTTGCGTCATACAAAAGATACGCTTGCCATCCGGTTTTGCCCAGACGCTAGGATTGGAGAGTTGATCGGATGCTCCAGTTTTACGGCGGTCCGTTGCCTGGTTGCTCGAAGCGCCGCCGCGGTGGCATTGAATAGTTGAGGATGGTGTCGTGGAAGAAGACGGGATGATCATCGCGTTTCTTGGCGTGGGGGTTCTGGTGCTCGTCCTGATCGTGTTTTTCGGCGTGCGGTCGTCGCAGCGCAAAGCGCGGACGAATACCAGATCCTGGCATGTGAATTTCCAGCAGGTCGGCGGCCAGCCGTTCATCGAATCGTCCTCGGTGGACCTGGCCGATCAACGGCAATGGGGGTTGTTCCTCGCTGCTTACCCGATCGGCGCTCGTATTGAAACAGTGTCCGCCGCCGTCACTGCCGAGCCTGGCGCGGAGCCGGCGATCGCCTCATATGTGGTTTCCCGGGTTTCCAAGAGCCTGCGCGAGGGTTGGCCGCAGGCGAAGCTCGGCTTCACGGCTTATTTCCGCGAGTTCGAGGGCGTCGAATTCCCGGTGCGCTATGCCGTCAAGGCCGATCGCCGAATCAGCGCGCTGAACTTCGACGCCGCCGGGGTCACCGGGCTCGACGGCGCGGGGCAGAGCGTCTGGTCCTCGCCCTGGGCGCAGTTGCGCTTCTCCAACGGTTCCGACCTGATGCTCAACGACGGATCGACGACGATCCACGTCGAGTTTCCGAAGGGCGAGGAGGAGCGGGCAAGGTTGGAAGAGCTCGTGATCAAGTATGGGACACTCAAGCAGATGCATTTCTGACCGACGCCGGAAACCGGCGGTGAATCGTGCAAAGGGCGAACCATGACACAACCTCCGGTCCCGTTCCAGGCGCACGGTTCCGGCGCCTATCTGCATGGCACCAAAGCCTCGCTCGCAGTAGGCGACCTGCTCGGCCCCGGATTCGAGTCGAATTACGAAAAGGACCGGATTTCGAATTACATCTACTTCGCCAAGACGCTCGATGCTGCGGCTTGGGGCGCCGAGTTGGCTGCCGGTGACGGGCCGCTGAGAATCTACCTCGTGGAGCCGACTGGCGCCGTCGAAGACGATCCGAACGTCACGGACAAGAAGTTCCCGGGGAATCCCACGATGTCGTACCGCTCCGCCGAACCGGTGCGCGTGGTCGGCGAGCTCGAAGGCTGGGTGGGGCACGGCCCGGAGCAAATCGCCGCGATGCGGCACGGTCTCACGGAACTCCGGCGCGCCGGCAAGGCGCAGATCGAAGACTGAGCCGGGACACCGCCTTCGGCGGGTGAATGGGTCCTCGCCTTCGGCGGGGGAATGAAAAGCAGGCGGCGGCCAGAGGGCCAGATTCGACGTGTCCGCCGTCGGCTATTGAGACGCCGACACATTGGGGATAGGTGATTCGCCTAGTCGGACAAACCTGAGGAAAAGCTGTAGATAATTTGAATCGACTGTCCTATTAGATAGAACCTGTCCTACTCTTAGCGCAGGACGTGAATCTGGTCCGAATCTCGCAACAACTCGCTTCAGCTTCTTACCATCCCGGCGGGGGCCCAAAAAAGCGAACCCAACGCGTCGACAAAGGAGTCAGGTTCATGGCAGCTCAGAATCCGGAGATCGTGTCCACCGTGCAGAGCACGTCCCCCGCGGAACGACGCCGGGTGGTGTTCGCGACCATTATCGGCACCACGATCGAGTGGTACGACTTTTTCCTCTACGGAAGTGCGGCAGCGCTGGTCTTCGGCAGTCAGTTCTTTGGCGGCGCCGGTCCTGTGGTCGGTCAGATTTTTGCTTTTGCGACCGTTGGCGTGAGCTTTTTGTTCCGTCCCTTGGGAGCGTTCCTGGCCGGTCATCTGGGCGATCGGCTGGGCCGGCGGCACGTACTCGTGCTGACGCTCGTCTTGATGGGGATTGCCACCGCGCTGATGGGCGTGCTGCCCACCTATGCCGCGATCGGAGTCACCGCGCCGATCCTGCTGATCCTGTTGCGGATCCTGCAAGGGGTATCGGCCGGCGGCGAGTGGGCCGGGGCTGCGCTCATGGCGGTTGAACATGCTCCGGTGACCCAACGTGGCCTCTTCGGGGCCGCCCCGCAAATCGGAGTGCCGTTGGGGTTGCTGCTGTCCTCCGGCATCCTCGCGGTCATGAACTGGATCGCGCCAGGTGACGCTTTCATCGCCTGGGGTTGGCGCGTGCCTTTCCTGCTGAGCGTCCTGCTCATCGCCGTCGGTTACTACGTACGCCGACGGGTGGACGAAAGCCCGGTGTTCGTGGAGCTCGCCGAGCGGAAGGAACATGCCAGATCGCCGATCGTGCAGCTCTTCCGCAAACATGCGCTCGTGGTCCTGCTCGCCGCTCTGGTCTTCGCCGGCAACAACGTGGTCGGTTACATGACCACCGGCGGATACATCCAGAACTATGCCACCACCGGGGACGGGCCGCTGCGCCTGGACCGGGGGCCGGTGCTCTGGGCGGTGAGCGCTTCGGCGGTCACCTGGCTGCTCTTCACCGTCTTCGGCGGTTGGCTGTCGGACCGGCTCGGCCGGCGTACCGTGTTCCTCATCGGATGGGTCGCGCTGCTGGCTGCAGTTTTCGCCTTGTTCCCTCTGGTGAACACCGGAAACATCGGGCTGCTCTTTTTGGCCTTGGTTCTGCTCACCCTCGGATTGGGCATGGTGAACGGGCCGCAGGCAGCGCTCTACGCGGAGTTGTTCCCGGCGTCGATCCGGTTTTCCGGGGCTGCGATATCGTACGCGCTCGGTGCCATCCTCGGCGGTGCCTTCGCACCGACCATCGGGGCTTGGCTCCTGGCCGCCACCGGAACCACGCTGTCGATCACGGTCTACCTCGCGAGCGTGGTGACGCTCGGCCTGGTTGCGTCGCTGCTGCTCCGTGACCGCTCCAACATTCCGCTTGGTCCGGACCATGAACTGGAGCAAGCCAAGAGCCCGGTCTACGGCTTCGCCAAATGAGGAAAATCAAGCAAGGCCTGGGGTGCGGGAACCCGATGGTTCCGCACGACCGGGCGACATCGGACCCCGGTACAGACATCGGATCCCGGTTCAACGGAGGAAACCAATGAAATTTGGCACCATACGAGGTACTGACGGTCAGCCGGTGGTCGTCGTGGCGACCGGAAGCGAAACCGCGGCCCCGCTCAACGGCTACTCGGACGTCGCCGATCTGATCGGTGACCCGTCGTGGCTGGCCTCGGCAGAAGCAGCCATCGGTTCGGGAACCCGGATGCCGCTCGCCGGAGTCCGATGGGAACCGCCATTGCGACGGCCGGGCAAAATCCTCTGCGTAGCCCTGAACAACAGCGCTAACCCGGACCGGATCATCTCCGGCCCGGCGACTCCGGCGATGTTCGTCAAACCGGCATCATCGCTCATCGGGCACGGACAGCCGATCCGGTTGCGCGAGGACTACGGCCGGGTCCATCCTGAGCCGGAACTCGCCGTAGTCATCGGCATCGGCGGCACCGATATCGCGGTAGCTGACGCCGCTTCGCACATTTTCGGCTATACCATCATCAACGACATCACCTCGCCGACCATGCGCGGCGAAGACACTTTTCATTACCGGGCAATCCACCCCGAACCGGACCACCCGAACGGCGTCCGGTACGTCGAAAGTTGGGTGAGCTACCCGGCGCGCTACAAAGGCGCCGACACTTTCGGCCCGCTCGGGCCTTGGCTGGTCACCGCGGACGAGATCCCGGATCCGCATGCTTTGCGGGTGCAATGCCGCCATGACGGGCGCCTCATCACCGACGACAACACCGCCAACCTGCGGTTCAGCGTGGCCGAGGTGATTTCCTTCGCCTCCGGCTATCTGACCCTGGAAGCGGGGGACATCATCGCAATGGGGACCGCACTCCGGCAATCAGGCACCGCTGGTGCGGTGCAGAACATCGACCTCACCAGGCTCGGCGGCAAGGTCGAAGTCGAGATCGAAGGCATCGGGGTGCTCGGCAATCCGGTGCAACGGCGATGAGCCTGATCAGCTGGGAGACCCGGGCCGAGATCGCCGAGCTGAACGCGCGGTTCGCCTGGGCCTTGGATTCGCACGAATACGGGGCATTGCGGGAGGTGCTCGCTGCCGACGTCCATTACCTCGGTTCCGCGGGCGAATTCCGAGGCGTCGACGCCGTCATAGGCGCGTTCCGCTCCAGGACCGGAATGCGCACGACGCGCCATGGCCTGGGCAATCTCCTGTTGGCAGCGCACGACGACGGTCGGATCACCGGTCGTTCCTGCTGGCACACTTTTGCCAGCAATTCCGAGCCGGTCGGCACCGGGCCGATCGACGGCGTCGGGCTCGCTCTGGTCGCTGACTTCCACGATGTGTACTCGCGCGGGCCCCAGGACCGCTGGCGAATTTCCGAACGGATCATCCGCCCGATCTTCCGCAACCCGGCGCTGTCGCCCGGCGCCGCAGCTGCGAAGTCCGTCTAAACCGAAGGGATCTGCATGAACCACCAGGAACCGATCCATGACTTGGCGCATTTGGGCTACCACGCGCTCTACACGCCGACGCCGGAGGCGACGCTCGGCTATTTCACCGGACTATTGGGGATGGAAATCGTTGCCCAGGACGGCGAAACGACTTGGCTGCATGCCTTCGGCGACTATCAGGCATGGAGCCTGCAACTGATCGCTTCGGACCAAGCCGGCCTCGGCTATGTCTCTTGGCGGACCGACAGTCCGGCGGCTCTGCAACGCCGCGTCGCCTGGCTGGAAAGGAACGGGCATGCCGGTCAGTGGCTCGATGCCGAGTTCGGCATCGGCCCCTCCTACGCCTTCGTGGACCCCGACGGGCACCAGTTCCGCATCTACTACGAGACCGAGCGTTACCAGCCGGCTCCGGGACAAGAGCCGGTGCTGCCGACCAATTTCCAGGCATACCTCGGCCGCGGTGCGAACGTGCGCCACTTCGACCACGTCAACCTGCTCGCGCGGGATGTCCGGGCCTGCCGGGAATTCTGGCAGGACGGGTTCGGTCTGCGAACCTACGAAATCGTCCGCCGCTCCGACGGCGTGACCGAAGCCGGTGCCTGGATGAGCAGTTCGATTCAGGGCCACGAACTGATCTACACCCAGGAACTGACGAGCGGGAGCGCCCGGCTGCATCATTTCGCCTACCTCGTCGACACCCGCGAAGAAGTGCTCCGGGCCGCGGGCATTTTTGCCGACGCGCGGGTCGCCATTGAAACCGGTCCCTCGCAGCACACCGCGATCCAGGGGTTTTACCTGTACACCCGGGAGCCGGGCGGGAACCGGATCGAAGTCGCCAATGGCGGCTATCTGAGATTCGCCCCGGATCAGGCTGCCCACATCTGGAGCGCTGAAGAATGGGCGGCCAAGCCAGGCTGGGGCAGTCCCATCCCGCCGGAGTTCCACGTCTACGGAACTCCCGATGTCCAAGAACCCAGTGCCGCATTGCGGAGCTAGCCGCAGGCTGTGGCAAGCTGAATCCATGTCGCAGGACGATGCATTCCAAGAACCTACTCGGAACAGATACACCATCGAGGCCGTGGACAATGCGGCCCGCATCCTGTTGATGCTCACCGATCGGCCCTGGCTGCGCGCGACCGACGTCGCCAAAGAACTCGACGTGGCGCGTTCGACGGCGCACCGGATGATGTCTACGCTCCTGCAGCGCGGACTGCTGCGGTACAACTCCGACGACAAGTCCTATGGCGCCGGATACCGGCTGGTGGAATTGGGCATGTCGGTCATCGGGGTCGGCGACTTGAAAAGCGAAGCTGCCTCGTTTCTGGCCCAGGCCGCTGCGGAAACCGGCGAGACAGCGCATTTGATCATCTTGGAAGGTGACGAAGTCATGTTCGTCGCGGCGGTCGAGGGCGGCCATGTGATCCGGGCGGCTTCCCGGGTGGGCGCCCGGATGCCGGCCCATGCGACTGCCGCGGGCAAGTGCCTGCTGGCGCAGTTGAACGACGAGGACCTGCAGCGGATTTATCCGTCTGCCCGGCTGGCAGGGTCCGCAGCGGCGACGATCAGGTCCCGGAGCGCACTGATGGCGGAGCTGCACCGGGCCCGGGCGGCAGGATACGCGGTCAACAACGGGGAAAGCGAGGACGACCTCGCCGGAATCAGCGCTCCCGTGGTGGATACGCGTGGCGTGGCCCATGCCGCGATCAGCGTCTCCGGGCCCAAAGAGCGGGTGCAGCAGAAGCGCGAGCAGTACATCGAAGCAGTCCAGCAGGCAGCCCGGGGACTCGAGCGCAAGATTTTCGGCCAGGCCTCGGTCTGAGGCAGGAGGCCAAACCATGAGTTCGCCGGACCACGTTTCGGGGCGGTATCTCGCACCGCTGCCGGAGGAGCTGAGCCCGGAACAGCTGGCGGTCTACCGGTCGATCGCCGAGGGGCCACGCAAATCAGAAGCCGGCCTGGTGCCGGTCGTCGACGAGGATGGACGCCTGCTCGGGCCGTTCGCACTCATGGCAATTGCCCCGGGACTGGGTGGCGCCGTCCAAGCGGTCGGATCGGCGCTGCGTTTCCACGGGGCGATCCCAGCAGCGGCGCGCGAACTTGCCATCTTGATGGTGGCGGTTCATCACCAGTGCGATTTCGAGTGGTTTGCCCATGAACGCGCTGCCAGGGCTGCCGGTCTCACGGAGCAGCAGCTGGCGGCGGTGCGGTCGGCTGGAAAACCTGAAGGACTTGACGCTCATTCCGCCGCGGTCTGGCAGGCGGTCGGCGCGCTCTTGTCCCGGGAAACACTGGATGCGGCAGAGTATGCCGAAGCCACTGCGGCGCTTGGCCAGGAACAGCTGATCGAACTGGTCTGGCTGAAGGGGTATTACGCAATGCTCGCCACGGCACTGGCTGCTTTCGATCCCGTTTTGCCGGCTGCGGCGAACGGCGTGCTCAGCGCTTCGGGAAACGGCCGCCGCGACGACCAGTCGGGTGTCCAGCGCGTGCCCGGGTGAATGAAAGGCAAACACCTGTAAAAGGCTTAGTGCCCGCCCTACTTATATAGACAAGATTTGCGTAATGTCTGTGCTGTGAAAAAGACATGGGGGATCTTCGGCGCGACAGTTCTTTCTTTGGCCCTCGCGGCCCCGGCCCAGGCTGCAGTGCCGCCGTCGTTGTTGCTGGCGGCCGGACTGCCGGTCCAGGTTTCCGGCGTGGTGTTCCGCGACGCCAACGGAAACGGCACCCAGGACGCTGGCGAGGCCGGCCTAGCCGGAGTCTCGGTGACCGACGGCGCCCGGTGGGCCACCACTGATGCCTCGGGCCGCTATCTGATTTCGGTGGATTCCACCCGCCGTGGAACGGACCTGGTTTACGCGGTTTCACCCGATGGCTACACCCCGAGGCTCCGGAACGACTCGGTGCCGCAGTTCTTCGGCGAAGTCCCGCAAGGTGCGGTCACGGCAACGCTGGACTTCGCGATGGTGCCGGACCGGAATGCCGCCAACCCGCTGGAAAAATGGCAAATGGTTTCGGATACCGAAGCCGACAACCGCACCGATCAGTCCGCCGCGGCCACGACCGCGCAGTGGACCGGGCAGGTGGCGGCGCTGAGCGAGGACCAGGAGTCCACGCTGGCCATCGCCACCGGAGACCTGACGGTCACCGACTACACCGCCGCGAACCGCAGACAGGGCAGTTACGACATCCTCCGGAAGGGCCTGACCGACGGTAAACTCGGCCGTCCTTTCTACCCGGTCATGGGCAACCACGATGCCTCGGACAGCGGTAGCTTCAGCCAGAAGATGGAACTCTACCGGCAGAACCTCGGCCCGGAATGGTACAGCTTCAACCGCAACGGCCGGCATGCAGTCGTTTTGGAGAACAACTACGACACCAGCCAGATGAACGCGCAACTCCAGTGGCTGAAAGAAGACCTGCGCCGCAACGCGGTCGGCAAACAGGTCTTCGTTTTCGCGCACCGTTCCTTGTTCACGCAATGGGGGCCGGGCGCGGCAATCCAGCCCATCATCGACGAGCTGGCGAAGTACGACGTCCGGATGTTCGCGGCCGGGCACAATCAGCAGAGCGAATTCCGCACCGGCGCGTTCCCGCGCTCCGTGGAGATCAACAATATGGGCGCCACGTACAACATCGACGGCGCCCGGCCCGGCTACAAACAGCTGAACTTCGCCGAAATCACGGACGACAAGAGCACACCGAACAATGAAGACACCGGTTTCGTCACCGGCAACCACCGGCAGTTCTTCATCAAAAACCGTTCCTCGCTGGTCAGCCCCACGGCGAACGGCCAATACCGCCAAGGCGTTCCGGTGCCGCTCGACGTCTACGCGGAGGATGACGGCAGGATCCCGGTGCGGGCAACGGCCACGATCAGTTCCACCAGTGGTGCGCCATACCGCGCAAACCTGGAATTGCCCTTCGGCGCGGAACGGGTGCCCGGCGGCAGGGTCAACTGTTCCGCCTTGCAGCGCACGCCTGACTCGCCGTGCCCGAAGGTCAAAGACAATTGGACTACGGCCCGCACGGTGCTCAAGGATTTGCCCGCAGGCAGCTATCAGGTGCAAGCGCAGGCCTTCGATGCGGCCGGCCAGAGCTGGCAATCGCTCAGCGCGACGTTCAGCGTGGTTGCCGGCCTCCCGGTGCCGGTCGCCGGCCAGCCGTGGACCCGTCAGGGCGGCAACGAACAAGGCGGTTCCGCCCCGGGCAGCGACCCGGGCACCGCGCTCACCCAGGTGTGGAGCGCCAATACCGGCGAGCAGTTCAACCTCAACGGCGCGATCGTCGAACAGGGCAGAGTCATCGTCTCCGCGCAGGCCTTCGCTTCGCCGAACAACCAGATCCTGGCCTACGACCTGGCCACCGGCCAGGAACTGTGGCGGACCTATCTCGACGGCGACGCCGAGTCCGCACCCACCGCAGCCGGCGGCAAGATCTACTTGAGCACCGGCGTCGGGCGGGTCTATGCGCTGAACAGCGCTACCGGCGAGATCGTCTGGCAAACCATCGACAATGAAGAAAAGAAGTCGAACGGAACCGTGCGCCGCTACGGCCGGGCCGGCGGTCCGGTGAGCGTTTTCGAGCTCACCGGGGCCAACCGTTCAGTGGCGGTGTACCAGCAGTTCGGTCAGATCATCTGCCGGGATCCGCAGAGCGGGGCCAAGCTCTCCGGCGGGTTCAATGCTCCGGCCGCTTGGGGCGAGTTCCACAGCACGGCAATCCGCCAACCCGGTTCGGACACCGCATATTTGCAATCCGGATCCAGCCAGACGCTGATTGCGATGAACTTGGCAACGTGTTCGCAGAGCTATTCGGTGGACACCAAAGGCGACCTGTTCACCCAGTCTTCGCCGGTGTTCACCGATCCGGCGGCGGGGGAGCCGAAGCTGCTGACCATGACCGCGGGCGGCTTCCGGGCGCACACCAGATCGAACGGCGCGGTGCTCTGGGAAAAGCCGATTCCGGGAAGCAGCTGCGAACCCGGGCCGCCGCAAATCACCTCGCCCGCGGTCCGCGGCGAGAAGGCGTATCTGGCCAGCAGCGACGGCGTCGTGCGCGGCTTCGACACCGCATCGGCGGACCCCGCCAAGCCGCTCTGGGAAACCCCGCTCGGCTACCTGCCGGGCGCCAGCCCGATGGACGATCCCTGGCGGGTGGCCGCCGGCTGCGGCGCGGCCGGCGCCGGCTCGCCGGCAATGCATGCGCTGGCGACGGACAGCACGGTTTATGCCGGTACCAACGACGGCCGGTTGGTGGCGCTCGATCGGCAAACCGGCAAGATCCTGCAGCAATACGATCTGGGCGGCGGTGTGGCCTCAGCGCTGTCCGTCAGCGGGGATTGGCTGATCGCGCTCAGCACCGACGGAACCGTCCACGCGATGGCCCGGCAGGGTTCATAGCCCCTTCGCCGGGAAGGGCTGAATCCGGTACCGAACGTGCGAGCATGTCCCACCGAGATTCCGGACTCACGGGGTCAGAATGGGTAGGTCCCACCGGGTCGCAGAACTCAGTGGGACCCACTGCTGCCGGTAAGCCAAAATCCCAGGAGGAAAGATGTCTGAAATCGCAAGTGTTGCCCCGCCGGTGGCCGGTCGGCATGCCGGCAAAGTGGCTTTGGTGACCGGCGGCGGCACCGGGATCGGTGCGGCGACCGCAGCCCGCCTGGCCGCGGAAGGTGCTCGGGTCGTGGTGACCGGACGCCGTTCCGAACCGCTGGAAGCGGTGGCCGGGCAGATCTCCGGGCGCGCGATCGTCGCGGACATGTCTGATCCGGCCCAGGTCAAGGCCGCGGTGCAGCAGCTCATCGCGGAGTTCGGCCGGCTCGACCTGGTGGTGGCGAATGCCGGTGCGCCATCGGTTTCCGCAGTGGCGGATACCAGCGACGAATCCTGGCGGGCGAGTATGGCGGCGAATTTGGACACCGCCTTTTTCACCCTGCGGGAGACCTTGCCGGCTTTGCTGCAGAGCCGCGGCAGCGCGGTCTTGGTTTCTTCGACCCTGGGGCTGTCCGCCGGACCGAAGGTCGCCGAATACACGACTGCGAAACATGCCGTGATCGGCTTGGCCAAGTCTGCGGCACGCGACTACAGCGGAGCCGGAGTCCGGGTCAATACGGTGTGCCCGGGCTGGGTCCGGACCGCCATGTCCGAAGCCGGCATGGCGCAGCTCGCCGCCTTGACCGGATTGCCCGGAGTGGCCGAGGCGTATGCCAAAGTCACGGAACAAGTGCCGATCGGCCGGGCCGCGGACCCCGCGGAAATCGCATCGATCATCAGCTTCCTGGGTTCGGCGGAAGCATCCTATGTCACCGGTGCGACTATCGCGGTCGACGGTGGCGCGGACATCGTCGACCTGCCGACGCTGCCGATGACCGGGGTTTTCTAAAGCCGGCTCAGGGGCAAGGTTCCACGGGACCGGTAGCGGTTCAACACCACCCCGGAGGGCAGCGCGCGCGAGTCGGCGAGCTGGAAGGCCTGGGCTGCGGTGCCCTCGGCGAAGAGCCGTTTGCCGGTACCCAGCAGCACCGGGTAGACGATCAGCAGCGCTTCGTCGGCGAGCCCGTGTGCCAGCAGCGTCGAGGTCAGGGTGGAACTGCCGGAGAGGATGAGATCGGGGCCGTCCTCCGCTTTGAGCTGCTGGACGCTGTCCATGAGGTCCGGTCCGAGTCCTGCTACGGGCCCCCATTCGAGGGATTCCGGGCGATGCGTGAGGACGAATTTCGTGGCCGCATTGAGCCGGTCCACGATGGGGCTGCTCGGTACGTTGGGCCAGATCGCCGACCAGGAATCATAGGTGCGCCGGCCGAGCAGCAGGTCGAAGCTTTCGCCGTGCTCGGCGAGCACCAGTTTGCCGCCCTCGGGTGTCCGGTACGGCGCAGTCCAGTCATGGTACGGAAATCCGTCGCCGTCGGTGGAGTTCTGGATCACGCCGTCGAGCGAGACGTGTTCGATGATTTTGAGTTTTCGCATGGGAAGCCTCCATAGCTAGGGGTTTTCGGCTGGGCAGCGGTTCGTTTTTCCCGGTGGTCGGGGTTCCGCCGGTTACTCGAGCTGTTGTAGGCGGCGCCGCAAATATGCTGCTTCGGCACGATTTCCGGCCAGCTCGATGGCTTTGCGGTATGCCGGCCGGGACTCGGAGTTGCGGCCCAGCCGACGCAGCAGATCGGCGCGGACGCCGTGGAAGGCGTAATAGCCGTCCAGTTCCCGGGCGAGCCGGCCGACGTCGGCCAACGCGGCCTCCGGCCCGTCGAGTTCCGCGACTGCGACCGCCCGGTTGAGTGCGACGACCGGTGAGGGGTCGAGTCGGACGAGCTGCCGGTAAAGCGCGAGGATCTGCGACCAATCGGTGTTCCGGAAGCTGCTGGCCGACGTGTGCACCGCGTTGATCGCGGCCAGCAGCTGGTAGCGGCCCGGAGCCTGGCCGGTGGCCAGCCGCTGGCGCAGCAATTGGTGGCCCTCGGCGATCTGGGCCGGATTCCACAAGCCGCGGTCTTGTTCGTCGAGCGGGACCAGATCGCCGGCCGCGGAGGTCCGGCTGGCGCTCCGGGCTTCGATGAGCAGCATCAGGGCGAGCAGGCCGGCAACCTCGCCGTCGTCGGGCAGGAGCGTGTGGAGCAGCCGGGAGAGCCGGATCGCTTCGGCGGTCAACTCGCCGCGGACCGGCGGGGGGCCGGTCCCGGTGGCCAAATAGCCGTCGTTGAAAATCAGGTACAGCACCGCGAGCACGCCGGAAGTCCGGGCGGGCAGGTCCGCGGCAGACGGCACCCGGTAAGGTATGCCGGCGACGGCGATTTTGGTCTTCGCCCGGGTGATCCGCCGGCCCATGGTGTTCTCCGGAACCAGGAAAGCCCGGGCGATTTCCGGCATGGTCAAGCCGCCCACCAGGCGCAAGGTGAGCGCAACCCGGGCTTCGATGGACAGGGCCGGGTGCGCGCAGGTGAAGATCAGGCGCAGCCGGTCGTCGTCGATGGCGCTGCTCCGCGCGGGGCTTTCATCGAGCAGCACGAGCGCCTCCTGCTGTTTGCCGTCGCGTTTGTTTTCGCGGCGGAGCCGGTCGATCGCCTTGCGGTTGGCGGTGGTGGTGAGCCAGGCGCCGGGGTTGGCCGGAACGCCGTCGGCAGGCCAGTGTTCGACGGCGGTCGCGAAAGCCTCCGCAGCTGCCTCCTCGGCGATGTCCAGATCGCGGAATCGCCGGGTCAGTGCGGCGACCACCCGGGCCCACTCTTCGTGGTGGACCCGGGTGAGCGTCGCATTGAGGTCGGAGCGGTCCACGTGCCGGCGCTCAGAGGAACGGGCGGACTTCGATTTTCCGCTGGCAAGCCAGCGAGGCCTGCTCCGCGAGGCTGAGCGCGGTGTCCAGATCAGGGACGTCCCAGATCCACAGGCCGTTGATGAATTCTTTGGTTTCCGCAAAGGGGCCGTCGGTGACTATGGGGGAGTCGTTCCGGTTGTCGACCGTAGTGGCCAGGTCTGGATTGCTCAGGCCGCCAGCGAAGACCCAGTAGCCGTCGGCTTGGAGCTTCTCGTTGAAGACGGTGATTTCGGCCATCCGGTCGTCGACGACGGGGTTGGCCGTGTTGTTGATGACTGAAACGAGGTACTGCATGCGGATCATCTCCTTGGTTTTGGCTGCCGCGTGCGGGCAGCTTCACCTGTACTACGAACGTACCTGGGTCAATCCGACACCTTGGCCGGAGATCTTTCAAGGAATTTTTTTGCGCCGTACCCGCCGGGGCCGGGATCAGGCGGCGTCTGCCGCCCGGATAGCGCTGAGCACCGTCCAGAGCAGGCCCGCGATGAAGACCGTGATCGAGCCGATGGAAGCTGCCGGGCTGATGGTTCCGAGGATGCTGCAGAGCAGGCTGAGCACGAAGGCGACGAGTGCCGGGAGCACCGCGGCGGCATGTCCGGCCCGCCAAGCCGCGGCGCTGCGCCGCAACGGCGGGATCCGGATGCCGAAGAAATGGTTCGGCGGAATCATCCCGCGGCCGGCCGCGAACGACGCCAGGCAGAGCAGGAGCAGCAGGCCGGTGAACACCCAGCCGAGAATGACGATTTCCATGGCAGCTCCTTGCGCCGTCAGCCGTTCGTTGCGATCGACGAGCTAAGCGTACTGCGGGATGGGCTATTCGTCGTCGAATTCGCGCCGGGCTTTTTCGATCGCCGGCAGCTTCTCGTCGACCCAGCTCAAGAGCACGTCGATCGGGTCGCGGAGCGTCTTGCCCAGGGCGGTGATCCGGTACTCGACGGCGACCGGCCGGGAGCTGACCACGGTGCGGCAGACCACGCCGTTGCGTTCCAACCTGCGCAAGGTCGCGGTGAGCGATTTCTGCGTGACTTCCGGGATGGCGCGGCGCAGCTCGTTGAATCTGCTGGGGCGTTCGCAGAGTTCGTTGAGGACGCTGAGCGACCATTTGTCGAGGACTTGATCGAGCAATTCGCGATGCGGGGCGCTGATCACGAACGGGTCGTCGGTGCCGGTATCCATGCTGAAACCTGGTCTCGTTGTAGTGTCCTGGGGCGATCAAGTATCAATGGTATACCACTTGATTCTGAACAGAGGAGACTTCGATGCCAGTACGTTATTTCACCCCGGAAGGCCTGATGCAGCCGGTCCCGTACCACCACGTTGCGGTGGGGACCGGAACGCAGCAGATCCATGTCAGCGGGCAGATCGCCAGGACCGCGGACGGTACGCCGGTGGCACCGGGGGATTTGGCCGGCCAGATGGTGCAGGCGCTACGGAACACTGCGGTCGGCCTCGCTGCGGCAGGGGCGACATTCAGCGATGTGCTGCGGCTGAAGTTCTACCTCAAAGACTGGGCGCCGGAGATGTACCCGGAGTTCATGGCCGGCTTGCAGCGGGCCGCTGTTGAGGTGGGGTTGCCATTGCCGACGCCGCCGTTGTCCGCGATCGGGGTTTCGTACCTGTTCGAGCCGGATGTACTGGTGGAAGTGGAGGCGTATGCGGTGGTGGGGTGATGCCGATTGAGAGACCTGCGCCCGAACGGTCATCACGACAACGCTCACTGCGGCGGTTGCCGCTTCCGAGCCCCGGCGAACCCCGAATACACCCCGTATCCGATCACCGGCAGCGACCCCAGCACCGGCAACGCCAGCGCGGCAAGCAGAATCGTCAAACGGCTCCGCAAGCCGAACTCCCGGGTCGACAGCAACAGCACAGCTACCACTACGCCGGCCGCCCACACGCCGAGCACTGCGAGCTCCACGCCTGAAAGATCAAACATCCGGTTCCCGATATCGTCGAATCATCTGGTGAGTCCTTAGAACGTTACCGGACCGGTGCCACAAAAGGCGGTACCGGCGAGTTGCCGGTACCGCCTTTTGCGTAAGGATCTGAGCCTACGAAGCAGAAACTCCGCTCGTGCTCTTGATCCACGATGCCGCGGCAACCGTGGACGCGTACATCACGGTTCCGCTGATGGTTCCGGGGGAGCCCTGCAGCGGACCGGAGCACACGCCGACCTGTTTGCCGTTGACGATCAGCGGTCCGCCGGAATCGCCCCAGAGCGCCTGGCCGTTATCGCCCTTTTCCACGATCGACGGCCCGGGCCAGTTGCTGTTGTTGGTCCCGACGACCGTCACTTTCGCGGTCTTGAGGTAATCCGGGTAGGTCGGTGCAGTGTTGATCGCGCCCCAGCCGAAAATGTCACCCGGGGTATTGGCTGCCGGAGTGCTGGCGCCAAGCTTCGAGTAGGTGTTCTGGTACGGGCTGACCAGTTCGATCAGGGCCACATCGCCGCCGCTCCAACCGAGCGCACGCTTAGCCTTGATGGTGGTGCCTTGGCCGATCTTCGCGGCACCCAGCTGGACGCTCATCGAGCTGACGGATTGTTTCTCGATGCAGTGCTTGGCGGTCAAAACCCAGGTTGCGGAAATCTGCGAACCTGAGCAGTTGGCCTGGCCATTCACCAATTGCAGTGCGGCGAACGGGGCCTGCGAGATGTCCGCGGCATTGCCGCCGACGATCCTCGGGCTCGGCGTGCTCGACGCGGGGGTGGCTTCTGGAGCCGGTGCTGCAGTGGATACCGCTGCACCGGACAAGGTCAAGGCTGCGGCTGCGCCCAGCGCTGCCGCTAGTCTTACCAATTTCATGATGAACCTTCCGTTGTTCTTGTAGGAATCGGGTGTTCAAACAATCCGGACCTCGTTGTCCGAATTAGTCGTCAAGGCTAGGTACAAACCCTGGCAACAACCCGGCAATAGCCTGGAAGACACCTCGATGCCGGTGCGGGGCCCTGGCCGCAGCCCAACTTTCACGCCCGGAAGTTGGGCAGGAACGCAGCTGCTCCACTTCCGGGCGTGAAAGTTGGGCTGGCGTGAAAGTTGGGCTGGCGTGAAAGTTGGGCTGGCGTGAAAGTTGGGCTGGCGTGAAAGTTGGGCTGGCGTGAAAGTTGGGCTGGCGTGAAAGTTGGGCTGCGGCGAAAACGGGGCTGGCTCGGAAGGGCTAGGCCAGGGCCGCGGTCGTCCGGCCGGTCCGCAGGGCTCCGACCAGCATCACCGTGCTCACGGTCGGCGCCCGGCCGTCGAGCAGGGCCAGGAGCAAATCGGCGGCGGCTTCGCCGGAGTCCCGGAACGGCTCGGCGACCGTGGTGAGTGAAAGCGCCTCGGCAACGCGGCCGCCGTCGAACCCGGAGAGCGAGATGTCTCGGGGCACCGACAACCCCTGAGCCCGCAGCACGTCCAGAACCCGCACGGCGACGTCGTCGTTGTTGGCCGCGATCGCGGTGGCCCGGCCGCGTTCCAGGGCCTGCGGCAACTCGCCCGCGGTCACGTCGACCAGAGTCAGTGAACCACCATGCCGCTGCAAGGCTTCACCGACCCCTTGCGAGCGCAGGATTCCCGCGGAAGCGTAGTCGAACGAGACTGTGCCCTCGTGCGCGAACAGCACTTCGCGGTGGCCCAGCCGGGCCAGGTGCTCGCCGACCAACCGGCCGCCGTGCACATCGTCGAAACGCACGCACGGCAACCGGGGGCTTTCCGCGTCCAGGATCACGGTGGGGAACCCGTTCCGGAGCACGGCGTCTTCCGCTTTTTCGGAGAGCGGAGTGCCCATCACCACGACGCCGTCGAGGTCGCCGCGGATCGGCAAGGCGTCGAGGATCGGGGCTTCAAGCGTGTTCGTCGACGGCAGGTCGTGGATCACTACTTCGACGCCGGCCGCGGTGCAGCGCGCCAGCAGCCCGTTGAGCCGTTCGTAGTAGCTGGGCCACGCGGAGAACGGTGCCGCCGCCACGATCCGGCGGCTGCCGGTGCGTGCCGGGTGCGCCCCGGACCGGTAGCCTTCCGCCTCCGCTGCCTCGGCTACTTTCCGCCGGGTCTCCGGACTCACCCGGTGCGGGTGGTTGATGGCGAGCGAAACCGTGGAAATGCTCACGTTCGCCCGCGAGGCAACGCTGTAGATCGTCGCTCTCGGAGTGCTCTGCATAAGCCCAGTCTAGAGGAGCGCGGTCTTCCCGGGACCGTTGCCAAGCCGGAATCGGAGTCGTATAGTTGACTTCGATCGAAGAACTTCGATGAGGGGATCGCTGTGGATACCGAAACCATTTCCGGGCTGGAAGCCGGCGTCGTCGACTGGCTGCGCCAAGAACGCGAGGTCCGCAGCTCGCTGGGCATGCTGGACGAGCCGGACGAAACTGCAGCCCCGATGCCCTTCGACCAGCAACGCCGGGCCGCGGTGCTGCTCGGCGACCGACTGGCCCGGCGGACCGCGTTGCCGGTCGACCCCGCGGTGCAGATCACCGAGATCCCTTTGCCGACGGCTGGCGGCGAATCCTTCGGCCGGGTTTACGAACCGCCGAATGCAGGTGCCGTGGTGCCGACCCAGTTGTTCCTGCACGGCGGCGGGTTCGCCTTCGGCAGCGCGCGGGAGCTGGTCAACGACGCTTTGCTGTCCGCCCGGGCCGCGGCGACCGGCATCCGCATCGTCTCCTACGAATACGAATTGGCGCCCGAGCACCCTTACCCGGCGGCGCGCGACGGCAGCGTGCTCGCGTTCCAGTACCTCCACGGGCACGCCGCTGACCTCGGCATCGACGCCGGCCGGCTCGGCATCGGCGGAGTCTCGGCGGGCGGCTCGCTGGCTGCGAGCGCCGCCTTGGTGCTGGCCCGGGCGCAGGCGGCCGGCCGGGGTGGACCGGCCCCCTGGCATGTGGCTTTGGAGGTTCCGGCGCTTTCCGCCGATCTGCTCGGAGCCCTGCCGGCGGACGCGCACCCGATCCTGGCTGTCCAACAAGCCGAATACGCGGGCCTGGTCACGGTCTACCTGCCACAGCCGGACGAGCTCGCGTTCGTTGCCGAGGCCGCGTCGCTCGTCGGCTTCCCGCCCACACTCATGGTGCTGGCGGAATTCGATCTGGTCACGGCCAGCGCAACCGGCTTCGCGGAACGGCTGCGGGCGCAGGGGACCGCGGTCCACACCGAGGTGCGGCGCGGGCAGATCCATGGTTCGCCGGGCGCGACGGCGGTTTCCGCGGGCGCGCGTGCCTGGCAGCAATCCGTTGCGGAGCAGCTGCGCGCCGCCTACCGGACGAGCTGAGCACCGACGATGAATGGTTACCGGAGGAGGCTCGCGGATGGCTCTTGATCCGATCGTGAAACAGCAGCTCGCTGCGGCGGGGAAACCGAAGTTGTCCTTGCGGCAACCCGGAATGGCGGAAATCCGGGCGGCCGCGGCGCGCGCGGATTCGGAATTCTGGGACCGGGCGGGCGTGCCGGCGCCGCGCGCGTCGATCGAACGGCTCAGCATTCCGGTGGCCCATCCGGCGGCACCGGATGCCCCCGACGTCGTGGTGCGGATCTACCGGCCGCCGTCGGCTTCCGGTCCGTTGCCCGGATTGGTGACCTTTTTCGGCGGGGCCTTCCGCCAGGGATCGAACGACTACGCGAGCAACGTCTGGATGCATGCCAGCCGCGCCGTCGGCGCCGGAATCGCGGTCGTCGCGGTCGACTATGCGCTCGCTCCGGAACACAGTTACCCGACCCAGATCGTGCAAGGCCTGGCGGTGCTCGACTGGTTGCAGGCGCGCGGCGTGGAGCACGGCGTCGATCCGGCGTCGTTGGCTCTGGGCGGGCAGTCTTCCGGCGGCAACATCGCCGCTGCGGTTGCGCAGCGGAACCTCGATGAATCGGGTTACCCGATGAAGCTGCAACTGCTCGAAGTCCCGGTCCTGGACCTCACCGGCAAGCACACGGCGCTCGGTGCGCTGCGCGAGCTGGGCATCCCCTCGATCGCGATGCGGATCGAGCTCGGCAAGCTCGTCCGCAATTATCTGGGGGACCGGCGGCTGGCCCGGGATCCGCGGGCCTCCCCGTTGCTGCGCGACGACCTTTCCGGCTTGCCGCCGACGGTGATCCTCGCCGCGGAATACGACGTACTCCGTGGCGACGCTGCGGCTTACCATGCCCGGCTCCGGGCGGCCGGCATCGAATCGGCTGCCCTGCTCGCTTTGGGCCAGACCCATGATTCCAACGGGATGATCGGCATCATGCCGGCCGCGAAGCTGTGGCAGGAAACCGTGCTGACCGCCCTGCGGCGGCTGCACAGCTGAGCGCAGCCCGCCGAAATTTTCCTGAATCGTCAAGGAGGACGACATGGATGCACTGAACACCCCGACCGCCGGGCCCGAAACGGAACAACGCGCCAGCCCGGAGGCGCCGGAGGCGGGACCGTTCGCCGGGGACGCGATTCTGGGACAGCCGCAGCGCTGGTGGTTCCTGCCCTTGCTGGTGCTGTCCTGGTTCGGTTCCGCGGTGGTTTACGGCGCCGTGGTCGGGGCATCCATGCCGAAGTTGCTGACCTTGTGGGGGCCGGAGAGCAAAGAAGTCAACTTGGCCATCATCGCCTCGATCGGCGGGATCGTGGTGATGATCATCACGCCGTTGTTCGGCCGGCTGAGCGACCGCACCACCTCTGCCTGGGGCATGCGCAAACCCTGGTTCCTCGGCGGCTTCCTGGTCGGTACGGCCGGCATCGTGCTGCAGGCTTTCGCGGATTCGATCTGGCTGCTCGTGCTCGGCTGGTGCGTCACCCAGATCGGTTACGGCGCCGTGGCGATGGCAAACCACACCTTGCTCGCGGATCAAGTGCCGCAGCGGATCCGGGCCCGGGTGGCCGCAGCCACCGGGGTAGGCGCCGGGGTGGCCACCGTGGTCGGCGTCGCGGTGGTCGCGGCGCTGCCGCTGGACCAATCCTGGACCTGGTTCATCGTGCCGGGCGCGATCGGACTGCTGACCACGGTCCCGATGCTCTTCGGCTATCGCGATGCGGTGCGTACCGACAAGCCGGCGCCGTTGCGGTTCCGGGACCTGCTTTCCACGTATTGGCTGAACCCCGCGGTTTACCGGGACTTCGCCTGGGCCTGGACCAGCCGGTTCTTCATGACCATGTCGATCCTGTCGATCGCGCTCTACCTCTTCTTCCTCATCGTGGAGACGCTGGGCTATTCCGTCGAGGAAGCCGGCGGTGTGCAGACCACCGCACTGGCCTGCTTTTTCGCCGGCAACGTGGTCGCCATGCTGTTCTTCGGCTGGTTGAGCGATCGGCTGGGCCGGCGCAAGCTCATTGTCTGGACCAGCGGAATCGTCTCCGGCTCAGGCGTTTTGCTGCTCATGGTGTCACCTGACATGCCGACTTTCCTGATCGCAATCAGCATCGTCGGCTTCGCGCAGGGCGCCTACCTTTCGGTCGATGTGGCCCTGATGACCGAGGTGCTGCCCAGCTTCCAGGATGCCGGGAAGGACCTCGGGATCGTCGCTCTGGCCTATCAGCTTCCCCAGGTGCTCGCGCCGTTCGCGGTCGCGCTGTGCATCGGCTTGGCCGGCGGCAGCTACCTCGGACTTTATCTGCTCTCGATCCTCTGCAGCGTATTGGGCGGAGTGACCATCATCCCAGTGCGCGGGGTGAAGTAGCCGATCGCCCCGGCCCGGTCACACCGTCGCCTTGGCCTCCGCCGGCCCGCCGCAGCGGTCATCGCCGCCGACCCGGATCCAATCCGGCGAAACCGCGACGCTGCGCCGGACTGCGCCGTCCGCGCCGAGAACCTGTACCGTGAGCGCGCGGGGGCTGCGCATCGGGAAAGCGAAGGTCCAGTTCTGGCCGTCCCGCGAGTAGAAGCTCGCCCCGGAGAGATCCGTGCTGCTCGGCGGCGGGTCAGTGGCCGGCCTTGCCGTGGGCGCCGGGCTGGACGATGCCGGGCTGGGCAATGCCGGGCTGGACGGCGATGATTCCAGTGGCATCCGGTCCGTCGAGGAGATGCATTCGGCGTCGAGGCAGATCCGCACTCCGCCGACCGGCTCGAGCTCCGGGCCGACGGAAAGCACCAGATTGTTCGACCAGCCGATGGCGGTGCAGGCGGTCGGCGGAACGCAGCCGCCGAGCAGCACGGCACCGGTCAACCCGAGGGCCAGAACCGGGACCACCGCTGCCGTGCGGGTGAGCCGTCGCATGGAAACAGCGTAGACCGAAAACCGGATTCAGCCCAGGTTTCAGGCCGGAAATCGGCCTCGGCCCGGGTACGCCGGGGGTCGGCGCTGGCCGTCTACGGCAACGCGTAATAGGCTGGCCGGAAGACGCCGTCGAGCTTGTGGGGGAACTGGAATGAGTGCCCAGAGATCCAATCGGGATGAAGCGCCGGGCGCGCTGCCGGCAGAACTCGGACCGGTGGCTGGCCTACTGCCGGCGATGCCGCGGCAGGGCGGCTACGGTCCGGTTTCCACCCGGGACTGGTCGCAGCTGGACTACCACCATCCCGCTGCCGGGTGGGGTGCGGCGATGTCCGTGGGCAAAGTTTTGCTGACCCAGGGCGAAGTCGTCTCCGGCAGCTTGGCGATGCTCACGATGAACCATCCGGTGAAGGGTTTCGATTGCCCGGGGTGCGCCTGGCCGGACGACAACAAGGGCTTGATGCTCGACATCTGCGAGAACGGGATCAAGCACGTCACCTGGGAAATGACCCGAAAACGGGTGGACCCGCAGTTCTTCGCCAAACATTCGGTCGCGGAACTCGCCACCTGGACCGACTTCGAGTTGGAGAACCAGGGCCGGTTGACCTACCCGATGGTCTACAACGCGGACACCGACCATTACGAACCGATCAGTTGGGATGCCGCCTTCGAGCTGGTCGCCGAAGAGCTCCGGGCCCTGGCGAGTCCCAACCAGGCTGCTTTCTACACTTCCGGACGGCTCAGCAACGAAGCCACCTTCGTTTACCAGCTGATGGTCCGCGAATTCGGCACCAACAACCTGCCGGACTGTTCCAATATGTGCCACGAGGCCTCGGGACGCGCATTGCAGGCCTCGCTCGGCACCGGCAAGGGCACCTGCGACTTGGACGACTGGGAGGAATCCGACGCCCTGTTCATCATGGGCGTCAACGCGGCATCGAATGCGCCCCGGATGCTCACCGCGCTTTCCGAAGCGACCAAACGGGGCGCGGCGGTGGTGCACATCAATCCGCTCGTCGAGGCCGGGGCCACCCGGACCATCGTGCCGCACGACATTGTGGACATGGCGCTTTTCAAGACCTCTTCGACCAGCACCTTGAACCTGCAAGTGCGGCCGGGCGGGGATCTGGCTTTGCTGCGCGGCATGGCGAAGGCACTGTACGAAGCCGCCGAATCTGATCCCGGCGCGATCGATCAGGATTTCCTGGACGCCTACACCAGTGGCTCGACGGAGTACCGCGAGCTGGTGGCGGCCACGAGTTGGGCCGAACTGAGCCGGCAGGCCGGGCTGGGCGAAGCCGAGATCCGCCAGGCTGCCGAGGTTTACCGGCGGTCCGAAAAGTCGATTTTCAGTTGGTGCCTGGGCATCACGCAGCACGAACACGGCGTGGACACGGTACGGGAGATCGTCAATCTGCTGGCCTTGCGGGGAAACCTCGGCCGCCTCGGGGCCGGTCCGTCGCCGGTCCGCGGGCACAGCAATGTGCAGGGCAACCGCACCTGCGGCATCGACCACCGGCCGGCCCGGGAGTTCTTGGACCGCCTCGACGCGGTCTGCGGAATCACCTCGCCGCGCGAGCCCGGCTTGGACACGGTCGGCATCATCAAGGCGATGCACGACGACGAACTCAAGGTGTTCGTCGGTCTGGGCGGGAACTTCGTGCTCGCCGCCCCGGACACCATTTATACCGCCCGCGGTATGCAGAAATGCGAACTCACCGTGCAGGTGAGCACGAAACTCAACCGCAGCCACTTGGTGCATGGCAAGAAAGCCTTGATTCTGCCGTGTTTGGGCCGTACTGAGGAAGACCTGCAGGCGAGCGGTCCGCAGGGGGTCAGCTGCGAAGATGCCATGAGCATGGTCCAGCTCTCGGTGGGGCGGCGGAAACCGGCCTCGCCGCATTTGCTCTCGGAGACCGCGATCATCAACGGGATGGCCCGGGCGCTGCTGCCGCAGAGCGCTACCCCGTGGGAGTCCTACACCGAGGACTACGATGCGATCCGCGAGGTGATGGCCCGGGTCCTGCCCGGTTTCGAGGATTACAACAGCCGGGTCCGCGAGCCGCTCGGCTTCCGGATCGCCCAGCCGCCGCGGGAACGCGAGTTCCAAACGCCGTCGGGCCTGGCCGAGTTCTCGCAAGCTCCGTTGCCGGACGTGATCCCAGCCGATGCCGAGGTACTGGTGTTGCAGACCATGCGCTCGCACGACCAGTGGAACACCACGATCTATTCGGACAACGACCGCTACCGCGGGGTGAAAAACCTGCGTGAACTGATTTTCCTCAATAAAGCCGACATGTCCGAGCGGGGCATCGGCCAGGGCGATTTCGTGGACATCACGGCTACCGCGAAGGACGGCAGCCTCCGCTCGCTGCGCAAGTACCGGGCGCTGGAGTACAACCTGCCGAGAGGGTCGGCGGCCGGGTACATGCCGGAGATGAATGTCTTGATCGGTTGGAGCGACTACAGCACGCAAAGCGATCAACCGCTCATGAAAAACCTGAAGGTCCGGGTGGTTCCGGCGCAATAGCGGCGGCCCGGGGTTGCCGCCGCTATCCGGCGTCGATCGTCAATTCGCCCATCTCGTCCCAGCCCGAACCGTCCACCTTCCGGGAAACGATTTTCGGGGTGGCGGCGAGCACCGGCCGCATGGCTTCCAGGCCGGCAGCGAAGTGCTGGCTGGAGACGTGCGCCGCGGCCGCATCGTCGCCGTCGAACGCTTCGATCAGCACATATTCGTTGGGATCCGCCAAGCTCCGCGACCATTCGAACCAGAGATTGCCCGACTCCTGGCGGGTCGCTGCCGTGAACTCGGCGGTGATCTCCGGGAAACGGTCGGCATGTTCGGCTTTGACCGGGAATTTGACCACGATGAAGTACATGTTTTCAGCCTACCCCGGCACCCGGCTGAACCGTCGGGCGCGGAAGGCTCCGGCCACTACGACCCCGCCCGCCAGGAAGGTGATGATGCTGGCCGCGAGCAGGGCGGTGTCCGCTCCGGTGGTGAACGCCGCGATGATTGCGGCGTGCTGCTCCGGTGCCTGGAGCAACGCCTGCGCGACCGTGTGCGAGGTCTGCAGGCCAACCGGCAGGCCCTGGGTGAAGCTCACGGTCAGCACGGTGCCGACGACCGCGACGCCGACGGCGCTGCCGAGTTCCCGGGTCGCGGATTGCAAACCGCCGGCGATGCCGGCTTGTTCGGCGGGCAGCGCTGCCGCGATTTCCGTGGTCAGGCTGGGCAGCGCCAGAGCCAAGCCGGTCCCGATGACCAGCAGCCAGAGGGCATAGACGGGGTACGGCTGCTGTGCGGCCTGCGAGATGCCGAACAAGCCCAGACTGGTCAGCAGGAATGCCGCGCCCAGCGTCAACGGGACGCCCAGCCGGTTGCGGGTTTTCCGCGCATAGAGCGGGCTCAACAGGACCGGAATGGTGGTCGGCAAGATGCCCAGACCGGCCTGCAGCACGGAATAGCCGCGGCTGTACTGCAGCACCGAGGCATTGACGTAGAACAGGCCGAAGTTGCCGAAGAACATGATCAACATGCCGAAGCAGGCACTGCTGAGCAGCGGATTCCGGAACAGGCGCGGATCCAGCATCGGGTGGCGTACCCGGAGTTCGACCAGAACCCAGACACCGATCAGCCCGGCGCCGAGGCAGAAGGCGAAGAGCACCGTGAAGCTCGCCCATCCTTGTTCGGGTCCTTCGATGATGCCGATCAGCAAGGCCAGGACGGCCAGGACGAAAAGAAGCGTCCCCAGCGGGTCGAGGTTTCGTTGGTGGCGGACTGTCCGCGGGGCCGCGATCCCCATGCAGACGGCGAGCAGGGCGGCGATTGCCGCCGCTGCGATGAAGAGGCTTTGCCAGCTGCCGGTGCTCAGCAGCGCACCGCCGCCGAGGTTGCCGATCACGCCGCCGAACCCGGTGGTCGCCGCCCAGATGCCCAGGGCCCGGTTCCGGTGCTCGGCCGGGGTGACGTTGACGATCATGCCGACGCAGTTCGGCAGCACCAAGGCCGCGCCGAAGCCGGTGACGGTCCGACCCAGCAGCATGAGCAGCACGTCGGGAGCCAATGCGCACAGCGCCGCACCGAGCGCGAAGACGATCAAGCCGGTGGTCAGCACGCCTTTGCGGCCGAACCGGTCTCCCGCAGCACCGGACGGAAGCACGAACGAAGCGAAGATCACCACGTAGATGTCCACGATCCAGAGCAGGTTGGAGGCGCTGGGTTGCAACTGGCTGCGCGAAATCAGCGGTGCCGCGAGGTTGATCGAGGCGACGAACCCGATGACCAGGATGGTGCAAGCGCACATGAGCGCCAATACCAGACCGGGGTGCGGAGCTTTCTGCTGCGGTTTGGGGCGGGTCGTGGTCGAGGCCATGGGTGAATCTCCTCAGTTATGAGTCATCGTGTATCGAAACTAAATATAACGATACACGATGTCCAGGTATCATGGATGCATGATTGAAGAATCGGGACCGGGCGGGCGGCCGCGAAGTGAAAAAGCCCGCGTCGCAGTGCTGCATGCGGTTGACGACCTGCTGGGCGAGGTCGGCTATGCGGCGATGAACATGAAGGGCATCGCCGAGCGGGCCGGGGTCTCCCGGATGACCGTGTACCGCTGGTGGTCCACCAAAGCGGAGATCCTCTTCGAGGCCAGTGTGATCGACGCCGAGCAGGAGCTCGCGGTCTCCGCTGAGGGGTCTGCTGCGGAGATTCTGGCGGATTATTCGACGAAGCTGGTGCGCTTCCTCACGGAATCCGCAGCGGGTGCGGCTTACCGGGCGCTGGTCGGCGAAGCGCAGCACGACCAAGTGGTCGCGGAGCTGATTTCGTCGAACGACGTGTTGCGGAGCAGTGCGCGGAAAGCCCTGCTCGCCTCCGGCTATTCGGACGGCTCCGGGGTTCCGTTGGAACAGGCTTGCGGACTGTTGGTGGGGCCGGTGTTTTTCTGGGCGATGAGCGGGCGTCTCGGGCGGGTTGACATCGAGGGTTCGGTGGCGGCGTTCCGGCGGGCGGTCGGATCGGAGCATTGACGCAACCGTTAGGTTGCAATAAAGTAGCAACCATAAGGTTGCAACAGCGGGTTGCGGTCTGCCGAATCAACGAGGAGATGTCATGGGATTCCCGAATCACATCGAACGCACCATCGAAGTGCCGCAATCGCCGGAGCAGGTTTGGACGGCGATCACCTCTGCCGAAGGCCTGGGCAGCTGGTTCGGCAATCGGGCCACCGTCGACCTCCGCGTCGGCGGCCTGGCCCAGGTGCATTGGGATGAAGGCAGTGACGCGGAATTGCGGATCGAGCGTCTGGAGGAGCCGAATGTCTTCGGTTACACCTGGCGGGTCGATGAAGTACCGGCCGACAATCCGCAGCGGACCTACGTCGAATTCAGCTTGACTCCGATTCCCGGCGGAACCCGGATCCACGTCGTCGAGAGCGGGTTCGCGCAACTGGCCCAGGATCTGTACGACAAGGGGTTCGCCTCGCACACCGAAGGCTGGCCCCGGGAACTGGGCGAGTTGGTGGACTACCTCAATGCCGCGTGACAGCGCGGTGCCGGCCGGCTCGGCGACGCCGTCCGGCATCGAATCGGTTGCGGAACAGGTGTTCGCCGCGCTGGCGGATCCGAACCGGAGAAGCATCCTGGCCGAACTGGCTGCGCACGGTCCGCGCACCGCAACCGAATTGAGCCAGGCGTTGCCGATCACCAGGCAGGGTATCGCCAAGCATCTGGGACTGCTCGCCGACGCCGGACTGGTCACGGCCGAGCCGGGGGAGGGCCGCCGGGTCAGGTTCCGGTTGTCATCGCAGCCGATCCAAGTCGCGCAACGATTCCTGACTGCCCTGGCCCGCGATTGGGACGGACCGCTGCAGGCGCTGCGCGAAGAACTCGACAAAAGATGACGCCGCCGAAATTGGCTGACGCCGCGGAAATTTCCCCGGCGTCAGCCAATTTCGGCGGCGCGGATCTGGATTGCGGACCCGGTATCCATGTCGTCCCCGCTCCCTATGGCGTCGCCGACGCCTAATTCTTTTTGCGGGATTTCAGCCAGGGGAACAGCGAACCGATCACGATGCCGACCACGAGCAGCACGAGGATCAAAGCCCACAGCGGCGAATTCACCGCCCAGACCAGGATTTGCACCCGTACCGTGCCTTGGTTCGTGACGATGAAGATCACGGCAAGGATCGCCAACCCGACGGCGGTGATCAGCCGGGTGGTCAGCCAGGCGGGGCGGGAGGACTGCGGGGGCGTCGCCGGGGAGTTCGTCATGGTCCTGCCTTTCGGGGCGCGGCTGTTCGGTGTGCCAACTCTATCCAAAGCGATTGCTGAGAAAGCCAAAAAGTATCCGATACCGGCCGTTTCACTCTTCTCCAGCGCGGTATAACCGAAGAAAGGCTGCGGTCTAAGGAGAGCGTCATGACAGCGACGGCGTCGTCGGGGATCAAGCGAAAAGACATCAGTGCCTTCCGGCCGGGAAACGGCTTGCCGGACGGTCCCAAGCTGCCGATCGCGCTGCAGACATTGATTTACTTCACCGCCCGGCCGCAATTGATGCGGTATTGCCGGGCGAAGTACGGTCCGGCGTTCACCGTGCGCTTCATGAAGCGGTCCGTGGTGGTGATCACCGAAGTCGAAGAGATCCGGAAGCTCTTCAGCGGTTCGCCGCAGGCGTTCCACGCCGGTGAAGGAAACCGGGTGCTGCAACCGATCGTGGGCGACCAGTCCTTGCTGATCCTCGATGAGGATCCGCATCTGCGGCACCGCAAGTTGCTGATGCCGGCCTTCGCCGGCGCTTCGCTGCGCGGCTATCGGGAACTGATCGCGGCCATCGCCGATGAAGAAGTACCTGGCTGGCGCCCCGGAAGGACCCGCTTGGCCGAGCATACCCAGGCGATCACGTTGGAGATCATTTTGCGGGTGGTTTTCGGGGTGACCGATCCGGTGCGGCTCGCGAAAATGCGGACGTTGGTGCTGGGCGTCACCGGTGCCAGCCTGTTCACCATGGCCGGCACGCTCTTCCCGGTGCTGATGAAGCGGGTTTGGCCCTGGAACCGGTTGCAGCGGACCCTTGATGGCTTGGATGAGTTGTTGTATGCGGAGATCCGGGAGTGCCGGGAAGCGCCGGATCTGGCTGCCCGGACGGACGTGCTGGCCCGGATGGTGCGGGCCGGTGACGATGCTGATGGCTTGTCGGATGTCGAGATCCGGGATGAGTTGGTGACCTTGTTGTTGGCTGGGCATGAGACGACGTCGAATGGTTTGGCGTGGACGTTGCACGAGTTGATGCGTGCTCCGGTGGAGCTGGCTCGGGCCGTGGCGGCTGCGGATCGGCAGGACAAGGAAGGCGATGAGTTCCTGGAAGCCTGCTTCAAAGAAGGGTTGCGGCTCCGCCCGGTGATCGGCGGCGTGGCCCGGCGGCTGACCGAACCAGCCGAAATCGCCGGCTATCAACTGCCGGCCGGCGTCGTGGTCTCGCCCTCGATCGACCTGGTGCAACACGATCATGCGCTGCATGCCGATCCCGGGGTGTTCCGACCGGATCGGTGCTTGGACGGCAGCCTCACGACGTCGAACTGGTTGCCGTTCGGCGGCGGGGTGCGGCGCTGCATCGGCGCCGGCTTCTCAATGCTGGAATCCGTGGAGATCCTGCGCAAGGTGCTGCAGACGTGGGAGCTGGCACCGGTGGCCGAAAAACCGGAAGCCACCAAGACCCGGCACATCACCTTGGTGCCGGCCAAGGGCGCCCGGGCGATCCTGAGCCGCCGCCGATGAGCCGGTACGCGACGCTGCCGCCCGGACCGGCATGGCCGGCAGTGCTGCAGGGGATGCTCTACTTCGTCGCCAGGCCGGAGCTGATGCGCTACGGTCGGAAACACTACGGAACCGTGTTCACGGTACGGTTGCCGCGCCGGCCCACGGTGATGATCGCGGACGTCGAAGCAATCCGCAGCCTGTTCAACGGCCCGGCGAACGTCTTCCACGCCGGGCAAGGGAATCGCGAGGTGCTCAAACCGGTGGTCGGGCAGCATTCGATGCTGCTGTTGGACGAGGATCCGCATCTGCGGCACCGCAAGTTGCTGATGCCGGCCTTCGCCGGCGCTTCGCTGCGCGGTTACCGGCAGCTGATCGCCGAGATCACGGCTCAGCAGACCTCAGGTTGGGTCGAAGGACGGGTCAAGCTGGTCAAATACACCCAAGCCGTGACGTTGGAGATCATTTTGCGGGTGGTTTTCGGGGTGACCGATCCGGTGCGGCTCGCGAAAATGCGGACGTTGGTGGTAGGCATCACCGACGCCAACGTGGTGGTCATGGCGGGCAGCCTGAGTCCGTTCGCCACCCGCTATCTCTGGCCCTGGAAAACGTTCAAGCGGACCCTTGATGGCTTGGATGAGTTGTTGTATGCGGAGATCCGGGAGTGCCGGGAAGCGCCGGATCTGGCTGCCCGGACGGATGTGCTGGCCCGGATGGTGCGGGCCGGTGACGATGCTGATGGCTTGTCGGATGTCGAGATCCGGGATGAGTTGGTGACCTTGTTGTTGGCCGGGCATGAGACGACGTCGAATGGTTTGGCGTGGACTTTGCATGAGTTGATGCGTGCTCCGGTGGAGCTGGCCCGGGCGGTGGCGGCTGCGGATCGCCGGGACAAGGAAGGCGATGAGTTCCTGGAAGCCTGTTTCAAAGAAGGGTTGCGGCTCCGCCCGGTGATCGGCAGTGCCTCCCGGCTCTTGACGCAGCCGGCGGAAGTGGCCGGTTACCGGCTTCCGGCCGGAGTGATGGTTTCGCCGTCGATCGACTTGGTGCACGAAGACCGGGTCCAACACGTCGACCCCGGGGTGTTCCGGCCGGATCGGTGTTTGGACGGCAGTGTCACGACGTCGAACTGGTTGCCGTTCGGCGGCGGGGTGCGGCGCTGCATCGGTGCCGGATTTTCCTTGCTCGAAGCGGTGGAGATCTTGCGCAGCATCCTGCAGACCTGGGAACTCCGCGCGGTGCAGCAGCGCGTGGAACGGCCCAAGAGCAAGCACATCACCTTGGTCCCGTCGAAGGGTGCGGTGGCGGTGCTGCGGCGGCGCGGCTGAAGTGCAACGTCGGGCGGCGGGATCCGTCTGGAAGCAAACGCGAAGCGCTTCAGCAGACTGCAGGGGATACCTTGGTTTCACACCTGAATGGTTTATTGCAGGACGATAACGAGGGTTGAATTTTGCGAAGTTGAACCAAATCTTCCACGCTTTTCCACAAATTGTTCCAACCAGATCGATTGAACCAGCGGCTCCTATCGAGTGTGCTTAACACAGGGTTCGCACAGCGAACCCGACCAAGCTGGCTACTCGAGAAGGACTATAGATGTTGATGGAAATCGGAGATAATCCGCTTCGAGGGCAACAAGCGTCGGGCGAAACGCCGGAGACCGGTTCCGGCCGCCGGCTCGACCTTGCCGCACAGACCTTGCGGGACGAAGTCGTCGCCCGTTGGGGGCGTGAGGTTCTCGCCGGGGACGGCCTTGGCTTCGACGACGAAGCGGTCTGTGAATCGCATCGACTCGACCCGGAAGGCGTCGACCATGCCTTGGACCTCCGCGTCGATTTCGAAGGCACCGGTCTCGGTTTGAGCGTAGAAGACGGCATGTGGCTGGCCGAGTACCTGCGCGGCGTCGGCCGGCGGACCGGACGATTCTCCTATTTGATCCACCGGGGCCAAATCGCCGGCGCGTTCTCCGGTTGGCGTTGGGGCCGGTACCGCGGTCCCGGCGCCACGATGGACCGGATCCACCTGAGTGTCTGCGAGGTTCATTCTGGTGAAGCCTCGCTGCTCGATCCTGAGATCTTCGATTCGACCAAGCCCTGGGGGATCAGAGCCGCATAATCCAGCTGCGTCGGGCCCCGTTTGTCCTTCCGGCATCCGCTTGGCAGAACCGGGGATGCCCCGTGACGCCGTGCCGCGCAAAGCTCGTCGACCGGCTTGCGCCGCAGAAAAAAGCAATGGGTCTTCGGCGATGAAGACCAAGCGGGTTCGTGGTTCCTGGGCTTTAGGGCCTTCAAGCGAGCGATGTCCGGCAGTCCGAAGATCGGCTACCTGGCGAATTCCGGTTCAGAATGGTCGACCAGAACGTGGGCTCCGCCGGCCCACGTGCTATCCCCATGGGTCGGCCTTCGTCATCGAAACCAGGGACTTCAACCCGGCGTCGATCCGGCTCGGGATGGCGCAGGCCCCGGAGCGTTCCTGAGTCCAGCGTGCGGATCCGCAAAGCACCGGATTGATCGGAATCTCCGAGATTTCGGCTTCACCAGGGTGTCGAATGCGTGCATTTCCATAGTGGAACGACCCGGCCAAAATGACTGGAAGCTGTGGAATAATCGGTGAGCACGGCATCTGCCAGTTCATTGCCGTGCAGTGATCGGCGGGGGCTGAACAGACAGGACTACGGTGGCAGTGGATCGCACGGCGCTCGACGAAGCGACGATATCAGCATGCTGCGCAGAAATCGCGGAAAGATTTTCGCCGCAACAAAAAATCAACAGTTTGCGGGTCCAGGCCTGCCCGGCATTGGTCGGCGTCGCGAAACGGCTTTTTGCTTCCACGAGCGAGTCCGAACGCGATCTCAATGATCTGGTCCATTTTGCCGCGATGTTCACCGAGCCGACGCTTTCCGAAGCCAAAGAACGTGCCCTGTTGCGTGCCGGGGAAGCGTTCCTGTTTTGTTCCCGGGTGCCCAACGACCATGATTTCTTCCTGATCCAGCGCGGCAACCCGGGGCCGCGGATAGCCTCCCGGGACACCAAGAAAGTCCGCGACACTTGGGCGTTCATGACCTATAAGCGCAGCTTGCTCGGAAATCCCGAAGACAGCTTCACCGCGAAATCCGGTCAGAAGATGCGCCCCGACTTCCGTGACGCGACCATTGCCGCCGTGGCCAAGTCGCTGCGCAATTGGGACGAATTCCAGCGGACGGCTGCCGGATTCCGCGCGGAGCAACTAGCCAGCCGGCTGATGACCCGCCCGTACGACAAAACCTCGCCGGAGGTCGATACCTGCGAATTCATCACCGAGACGGTTCCCGATGGCAGCTTGATGCCCTTCGGCACCGCTTTTGTGAAAACCTGGACGATTCGCAATACCGGGAACGTGCCGTGGATCGGCAGGTCGAGCAAACGGATCACGCCGCTCACGCCGCTGTTTCCGCATACCGCCGAACTCACGCCGATTCCGACCACGCTTCCGGGCGAAACGGTGACGATTTCCGTCGACGTGGTCTCCAACCGGCTGCCGGGGTTCTCCGAGGTCCGGTTCAAAATGGTCGACGAGAACGGGGAGTTCTGCTGGCCGGTTCTGTACCCGTATGGTTTGACTATGGTGATTGAGACCAGGGACATGATCTGGACTGAGCGCAGTCCCGGAGCCGAGGACACTCCGTGGCAGAGTTGAGCCCCGGAGCCGCGGCCGAACACGGCCTGGCAGTCTGGTTCGACGGGCCGATCGCACATCTCCAATTGGCCAGGCCGGAGAAGCTCAATGCGATCGATACCGGGATTCTCCAGGCGCTGCCGCGAGTTGCGAAGCGAGTGCGGCAGAATCCGCAGATCCGCGCCGTGATCCTCAGCGCGCAGGGCCGCGAGTTCAGCGCCGGAATCGATATCGGGGATGTCTTCGGAAAACCGGAGAAGATCATCCGCGGCTTGATCCCGATGCCGTTCCGCGGCACGAACACCTTCCAGGAAGCTTTCTGGGCGCTGCGCCGCTTGCCGGTCCCGGTGATCGCGGCGATCCATGGCCGGGCCTATGGCGCCGGTGCGCAACTGGCGCTCGCTGCGGACTTCCGGATTGCCACCGCGGACAGCGAGTTCTCCATCATGGAAGCCAAATGGGGGCTGATCCCGGACATGGCCGGCAGTGCTGCGTTGGCACAGCTGGTGGGCATCGACGTCGCCAAGCGGTTGACCATGACCGCGGAGAAATTTTCCGGAGCCGAGGCCAAGGACTACGGATTGGTCACCAGCCTCAGCCCGGATCCGGTGTCCGCTGCACTTGCCTTGGCCGAAGAAATCTCGACGCGTTCGCCGGACTCGGTTGCCGCCGCCAAATTCCTGTTCGAGAAGACCTGGCAGAAACCGCCGCTGCGGGCATTCGCCGTCGAGCGGGCGCTGCAAGTCAGGCTGATCCTGGGCCGGAATTCCAAAATCGCCCGGAAGGCCGGGTTCCGCAAAGAGCAGCCAAGCTTTCCGGCACGGCAATTCTGGACTTAGCCGGTCACCCGGCGGAGCGGTCGACGAAGCGCAACTCGGCGCGCGGCGCTGGATTCGGCAGGTTTCCACGTTGCCCGCAGCGTGCTATTCCGGCCATTCGCTGCCCAGGACCACCTCGACGAAATCACCGCGGACGAAGCCCGGCGAGTAATGCGCCAGTACATCCGCATTGACATTTCCGAAAGTGCTTTCCGGGCGGTGCCGGTTCCCTTGCGCGAAGGCGGAGAGGATCTGCCGTTTGAAATCCGGCCGCGGGTGCGCGGCGGTGACCTGTGCCACGTCGGCCGCGGGCAGGTCGCGGTACCCGATGCCCAGGACGTCGGTCTCGACTCCGGCGGTGACCAAGGCGATTTCGGGGTCGAGGAACTCCGGCACGCCGGGCGTGGTGTGCAGCGCGATGCCCAGCCAGACTTTGCGGATGTCCGCGGCGGACAGGCCCTGGGCGCGGAGGAAATCCTGTGCCGCATTCGCGCCGTCGACTTCGAAGCGCAGCCCGATGCTGCCGAAGCGCTCGGTCAGGCCCAGGTCATGGAACATCGCACCCACGTAGAGCAGTTCGAGGTCCGGGGCCAAGCCGCGGCGGCGGCCTTGCAGAGCGCCGAAGAGGAAAACCCTGCGGGAGTGGTGGTAGAGCAGATCATCGGTCGCCTCGCGGACCAAGGCGGTCGCCTCGGAAACCAGGCTGCTGTCCGGGATCGTGATACCGGCGATCGTTTCAGTCATCAGGGGCCTTCCGGAGCAGTGCGAGTTTCGACTCCCTCCAGCCTGCCGCGGATAGACTGAACCCGCAATGTCCGATTGGACTTGTTTGCTTTGGAAAAGGACATTCCGGTGACGCATCAGATAGGCATGGTGGTTTTCGACGGGGTACAACTGCTCGACGTCGCCGGCCCGGTCGACGTTTTCGCGGCGGCCAACAGATTCGGTGCCGACTATGCGGTCAGATTGATCGGTTGGGACCGCTGCACGATCCGGACGTCATCCGGAGTCGGACTGCTGGCCGAGGAGACGGCCGACGCCGCCGAACCAGTCCAGACACTCATCGTTACCGGCGGCGACGATCTGGCCCGGCTGCCGGATCCGATGGCGGATCCGGCGCGGTTGGGCCGGCTGGCCGATGCGGCCGGCAGGATTGCTTCGGTATGCACCGGGGCCTTCGTGCTGGCCCGGGCGGGACTTCTCGATGGTCAGCCGGCGACGACGCATTGGCGGCACGCCGCCGCCTTGGCGGCCCAGTTCCCTGCGGCATCGGTCACGGCCGATGCGATTTTCACCCAGAGCGGGCGCGTGATGACCAGTGCCGGAGTGAGCGCCGGAATCGATCTGGCACTGGCCATGGTCGAAGCCGACCACGGCGTGCTGGTCGCACGTTCCGTGGCCCGGGAGCTGGTGGTTTTCCTGCAGCGTCCCGGTGGCCAGTCGCAGTTTTCGGTCCGCAACGAACTCCCGCCGGTACAGGATCCGAGGTTGCGCCGGGCGCTGGATGCGATCACGACGGCCCCGGCGGCAGAGCACCGGCTGGTGGATTTGGCTGCGGCTGCGTCGATGACGCCGCGGCATTTCCGCCGGCTCTGCCAACGCGAGCTGGGTGCCGCGCCGTCGAAAGTGCTTGAGTCAATCCGGCTGGAAGTCGCACGGGGCTTCTTGGAACGGGGGTCTTCGGTGGCCGAAGCCACCCGATCGAGCGGGTTCGGCAGCGATCAGGCACTGCGTCGGGCGTTCCGGGCCGAGTACGGCGTCAGTCCTTCGGCGTACCGGAAGCGGTTTCGCGCGATGGGCCGGCCAGGAGCACAATGATTTCCGCAGCGCTGCCGGTTGCACATCGTCGGAGTTCCGCTCCAGTTATTAGTATACCTAATGAAAACATTAGGTATACTAATCAGCTATGCGAGAAGATGCAACTGATCCGATCCTCCCGGCAGTCCCGGAGCTGGGTGCCGCGGTCCGTTCCGCAGTGGCCGGCCTGTACCGGAGGTTCCGCGCCGAGCGCGGTGGCGGCGATTTGGGCGATGCTGCCGCAGAAGTGCTCTCGGTGCTCTGCAAGTCCGGTCCGCAAACGCTGAAGGATCTGAGCGCGTTGCAACGGGTCACTCCGGCTTCGATGAGCCAGGTGGTCAACCGGCTGACCTCGGCCGGTTACGCCGAGCGGGGCGGCGATCCACGCGACGGCCGGAAGGTGATCTTCACCGCAACCGCGCAGGGCGAAGAACTCTTCCTGGCGGACCGGGCCCGGCGTCACGCCTGGTTCGACGCGAACCTGGTCGGGCTCGGTGCCGCCGACCGTGCGGCGCTGGCTCGGGCTGCGGAAATCATGGAGCGGATCGCAGTATCGCCGAATCCCGGACTCTGATCGGCCGACAGCGTCGGGCGAGAACGCCGAAAGCGGTCGTGGCGCCTCAGGGGGGTGGACGCCACGACCGCTTGTTTCGGGGGAGGAGCACGCAATTCCTCAGGAGCCGGTCCTCACCGGCCCGGGGTCAACAATTGCCCAGCAGCTGCCAGGGGTAGCCGTCGGCGGTTTTCGGAGGTTCGTTCTGCGTCCACCACTTGGCCTGCCACTTCTGGCCCTGATAGCTGACCTGGTTGCCGGCGGTGTACACGGCTGAGGCCGACCACGCCGCCAGGCCGCCGCATGCACCACCGGGCGGGGTGGTCGTGGGCGGGGTGGTCGTCGTCGGCGGCGTGGTCGGCGGAGTAGTGGGCGGGGTGGTCCCTCCGGTGACCGGGCCCGGTTTGGCTGCCCGGAACTTGTCGACCAACGCCGAGCCCAAGGTGAAGCTCTGATCGCCGGAGAGGTCCCACCACATGCCGCCGCCCAAGCCGTTCGCCTCGATGTAATCGGCTTTCTGCTTGATCGTCTGGGCGTTGTCGTAGCTCCACCACTTGTCGCCGTCATAGCGCCAGGCGGCGCCGATCGCGGCGTTGTAGTAGTCGGTTCCGACGTTCTTGATGTCGTCGTAGTTGTTGATCCCGGTTTCGAAGCGGCCCGGCGCGCCGGAGGAAGCAGTTCCCCAAGGCGTCGAACTCGTCACGCCTTGCCAGCCACGACCGTACATGGCCAGGCCCATGGTCAGTTGGCTAGGTTTCACACCATTGGAAGTGTAGGCCTTGATCGCCTTGTCCACACTGAATTTCTGATTGGCCGGGCGGGGGTCCTGCGGGTCGTCGTACAAGTTTCCCTGATGCCCGTCCATGGTCGGCGCCCAGGCGCCCCAGAGGTCATAGCCCTGGACGTTCCCGAAGTCCAGGTAGTTGAAAATCTCCGGGTCGTTCCAGCCTCCGGAGGCGATGTCGGCAGGATTCGCCGGAGTGAAGGCGCTGAGCTCGTAACGTTTCCCGGTCTGTGCGCCGAGGGCATCCATCTGGGTGCGGAATTCTTTCAGCAACGCCTTGAAATTGGCTTTGTCATTGACCGTGTCGACGCTATTGCCGACGTTGCCGTTGTTCGATCCGGGCCATTCCCAGTCGATGTCGATGCCCTCGAAGACGCCGGCCGCCGCGCCGTCGCCGCCGCGGCCGTCGATCACCGGAAGATTGCCTTTCAGGTAGAGGTTCACGCAGCTGGAAACCAGCTTTTTCCGTGACGCGTCGGTCGCCGCTGCCCGGGAGAAGTTCTTGGACCAGGTCCAGCCGCCGATCGAAATCATCGGCTTCAGCTGGGGGTTCTTGGCCTTGAGCTGTTTGAGCTGGTTGAAGGAACCGGCGAGCTTCTGGTCCCAAGCGTCGGCCACGCCGGCAACCGAGTTGGCCGCGGTGTAGCCCATGCCGAAGTCGGCCCAGGCGTCTCCGGCCCCGTCCGAGCCATTGGGGCCTTCGCCCTGCGCTTTATTGGCGATGAAGCATTCAAGGGACTGGTTGTTGATGTTGCCGAAGGCGTAATTCAGGTTCGTGAGCTTCGATGCTCCACCCGAATCCTGCAATTTCTTGAGTTTGAAATCTCGTGCATAGACGCCCCACTGCGGGAAGTAGCCGACGTTGCGGTACCCGTTGATCGTGCTGGTCTGGGCAGCGGCCGCGGGTGCCGCGGAGGGGTTGGCGGAGGCGGCGCTCACGAACCCGGCGCCGAGGACCGCAGTTGCGGCTACGGCAGCGATGGTCACCGTGAGCGGAAGGCGTTTCTTCATGTTTTCAGACATATCCGACCTTCTGTTGATGATCCGTTGCGGCGGCCCGCACCGGTCTTCAAAGATTAGAAAGTCCAGTGCCTCCGCGCGTCCGTACTTTCCACATCATTAGGGCGGCGAAGGCCGTCCGGGTAAGTAGTTCCACGTACTCCGGCAACCGCATCCGTGCCGGTTCAGCCGACGCTGCGGCCCAGCCCGGAATCGGAACGGTGCGCCAGGATGCTCAATTCGACCCGGGACCGTACGCCCAACTTCGCGAAGACGCGGCTCAGATGGACTTCCACGGTGCGCACCGACAAATGCAAAGCGAGCGCCACCTCGCGGTTCGCGCTGCCGTCGGCTACCAGCAGAGCCACTTCCGACTCCCGCTCGGTCAACGGACCAGTCCACTCCGGGCATTGCGGCGGCAAAGCCGTGAGCACCGGTTGCGGCAGGCTTTCGGCAGCCCCGGAGAGTTCGGATTCGGCGGCTTGCCGCCAAAACCCGGCACCGGCCTCTTCGAAAGACGAGGCGGCCGCCAAGAGAAAGTGCCGGGCGGCATCGCGATTGCGGTAGCGGGCGAAAGCCCGGCCCAGCTCGAATTCGGTACGGCCGCGTTCGAAGGGTGAGGTCGGAGCCTGGCCGAGGACGACGGCGGCGGTAGCCAGCTCCGCGAGCCCGGCTTGCTGGCTGCTGCCGATCCGTGCTCGGAGCCGGCTCGATTCGCGCTGCCGGGCGGAGTTCCCGAGGAGGCCCCATCGGGCAGCGCCGTCGGGCTGGGGCAAATAGATGCTCTGCACCGCGGCATTGCCGCGTTCTGCGGCCACCGCCAAGAGGGTTTCCGCTTCGGCGAGCTGCCCGGCCAGATAGGCCAGCGTGGCGCGGTCCAGCAAGGAACCGGTGGAATCCGCTGGCTGGCTCTTCCGGGTCTTCAAGGCCGCAGCCATCGGGCCGGGTTCGCCGTAGATGTCGATGCCCAAGCGCTGTGCGAGCGGTCCGGAGATGCCACCGAGCACCGATTCGACCGGCAGGCGCAAGGCCGCTTCCTGCAGTTCCGCCTCGGCGAAACACAATTTTCCGGACCAGTAGTAGACCAGCGACCTGGCCACCCGTCGGGTTGCCAACCGCAACGGCGTCGGCGACCCGGGGCGGGCCGGAATGCCGGGGGCGGCATTCGGCTCCACCGGATCCGAGAGCGTCCGCAGCGCGGCTTCGAACTCATCCTGTTCGGCCAACCGGAAAGCTTCGGCGACCCGGCGGTATTCAGCGCCCAGTCCGTCGTCGGCCGGCTCCGGCAGCACCCCGGCCGAGCCATCCGGGCGGAGCAAGGCCTCGGGCAAGCGCCCGGCCAAAAGCGTTGCGATCTGCTCGGCGCAGTGCTGGGCCCGCCGGTGCAGGTCGGGGTGCGCTGTGCTTTGCACCGAACTCGCCCAGCGATCCGCCTCCGCGAGGCAACCGGCGTGCAGTGCAGTCTCGGCAGCGAGCAATCGGGCTTCGTCGACGAGTTCCGCCGGGGCATGGCAGACCGCCTCTTTGGTCACCGAATGGGCCCAAGCGGCTTGCCCTCTGGACAAGGCCCGACGAGCCACCCGCAGCAGTCCCGAGGCAAGGTCTTGATCGCCTTCCACGGTACTGAGCGTGCGGTGCCAATGGGCCATGTCGATTTCACCGGCCGCGGCGAAGGCCAAAGCCAAATCGGCATGCGCGGCATTGCGCTCGCCGAGTGTGGCGCCGGCGTGCACTGCGGCTCGGATCCGGGGATCTTCGAACTCGAAACCGCCGGCGACGAACCGCAGATGCACTGCGGCCCGACTGGCTGCCGCCTCGGACATCGAAGCATTGCAGGAAACCAGTAACGGCTGGGTCCGGCGGAAGACGCAGACTGCAGCCCGCAGCAGCATGGCACGTTCCCGCTCCGACAGTTGGGCGATCCGTTCGCGCACTGCGGCCTTAGTCGCCGGTGACAAAGGCATCGGGTCTGGGAGCAGGGCTTGGCCGGAACGTTGCTCAGTGGAGAGCGTCCCGGCGGTTTCCAGGATCGCGGCCCGGTCGCCTTGCAGCGAATGATGCAGTCGGAATGCGACGTGCGGCGCGAGTTGCAGTTCTTCGCCGGTGAGTGCGGCGAGGATTTCGAGAACCGGGTGCTTGCTTGCCGTGGCTGGCATGCGTCCTCCTCAAAAGTGCCCGATGGCCGGATGCCGCAATGGTACCGGGTGCAGGCTGGAGGAAGCTGGAGGCCTAGTTCGGGCCCGGATTTCCAGGGCGGACCCAGCCGAGCTTCGGCGCCAAGGATCCGGCGATGTCGCTGAGGATCTGCCGGTAGTCTTCGGGCTCGAAGCTGAACGGAAGCGCGAAAGCCACTTCGTCGACCATGCGGAACGCCCGGTTGGCTGCCAGTTGTTCCGCGATGTCCGAAGAGTCGCCCACCAGGTCCGGGGCGAAAAGCATCCGTCGGGGGCCTTGCGGCGAGCGGGTCCGTTCCAGCCGGCTGGCGGCGTATCCGCGATAACGCAGTTTTTGTTCCGCCGAGGCGTGGTCGGTGGGGATCACCACCAGTCCCTGGGAGACTCTGGCGGCCCCGCCCAGCCGGTGCCGTTCGCGGAAAAGCTCGATCTGCCGGGATTGCGCCGCGTCGAAGTCCGCCGAATCCTCGGCCGTGGTCACGCTGCTCACCAGCAGATTGAGATTCTGCTCACCGGCCCATTGCGCCGAGCGCAGGCTGCCGGCCCCATACCAGACCCGTTCGGCCAGGCCCGGGGAGTGCGGTTGGACCCGGTTGGAGAACTCTTCGACCACGCCCGCTTTGCCGGCGAAGCTGCTCACCGGCTCGCCGCGCAGGTTGTGCAATAGCCGCTCTACCCTGGTGTAGCTGAAATCTTCCTGTTCCCAGCTGTCCGGGTAGAGGTGGGTTTTGAAGTCATCGAAACGCATCGGCGGCCCGACGCTCAGCCCCGGGTTGAGCCGGCCGCCGGAAAGCACATCGACGGTGGCCAGGTCTTCGGCGAGTCGAAGCGGATTTTCCAAGCCCAGCGGAATGACCGCGGTGCCGAATTCGATCCGTTCGGTGAGCTGGCTCGCCGCCGCGAGCACCGCGACCGGCGAGGAAATGCCGAATTGCAGATGCCTTTGCCGCAGCCAGACGCTGTCGAAGCCGAGTTCTTCGCCGAGTGCGATGAGCTGGAGCGTGTTCTGGTGGCCGGTGAATGGATCGGCCTCGTCGAAGAGGCCCATGGTCAAGAAGCCCAGTTTTCGCAGTGGGCGATTGGCCGACGTCATGGTTTGCCGGGTTTCCCTTCAGGTCCGGGGGGATTGAGTCGAGCGCGCGTCGAAATCCGAACGCGGGCATCCGGTAGGGGCCGGCAAACCCTGGATTTCCAGCCAGGCGTCCTGCAGCCCCGGGTTGACGTTGTTTGCCTGACCGCCCGCCGGGTACTTCGGAGGTGGGCACCCCGCTGCGGAGAACGCTCCGATCGACGCGGAGGGCAGCTTAAATCCGACCACAAGGTCGGTTGCCGTCGGTTTCACCGTCTGCATGATCGCCTGGATCCGCGGCCAAGCGGCGGTTCCGGTGATCGCGGCAAGGTCGTTGTCTGCTTTCGGCTTGAAATCCGGGGCAAGCGCCGCGGGCAGCGTGAATTCCACCATGATTTTCTCTCCGGGAGCAGCCCGGAACCTGAAGGCCCGTTCGTTCTGCGGATCGATCTCGGCCAACTGGGCGAACGCCGCCTCGAAGCCGCGCAGCGTGGCCGGCAGCGCGGGCTGCATCGGCGGATCGACTCTCGACCGGTCGGAGGACCGTGGGCCAGATTGGATCCAGACCAGCATCGGATCTTCCCGAGTCGCCAGATTCAGCCGTTCCAGCAGCGCCGCCTGACCGGAGGGGGAGATGCCTGGCTGCACAATCTTGGTGCTGACTGGAACGTTGTTCAGCACTTTTCTCGAAATCGTGGTCTCGCTCGGCAGGCGGTCAAAAGCGTTCTGCGCCCATTCCGCTGCGTACGGGGTGATCTCCGCTTCGCGCAACCCCGGGTCGACCATCAGCAGAGCCGTCGGCTCTGCGGCCAGCTTCAGGTTGAGGTTTTCGCCCTTGCCGACCGGAAACGGTTCCGCACCGCCTTCCGGCAGCGAATTCCAGGTCGAAACAACCGTCTGGATTTGCGCCACGGTGACCGGATCGTCCATCGTGACCACGGTGTATCGCCTGATCCCGGCATCGAACCCGCCGTCGTCGACTTCACTCAGCACGCTCTGCACTGCGGGGAGTGCAGAGAGTGCGTCATGGACTTTCGCCGCCGCACGTTCGGCATTCGCGACGTCGGCGGGCAGCGAACAGCCGGCCAGCACCAAGCCCAGCGAAACCGCCAGCAGCAGGGCGCCGGCGAGCGGGCGCAACCTGGTCATCCGGCATCTCCCTTCCCCGCAGCACTTCCGATCTGAAGCCCAAATCTACCGGTCCGGCGGATCGGTCCGCCAGCTGATCGGGACCGCCGGGCCGCGGAGTCCTGCGATGGAACGTAGGCTGGTGCGCATGGACCGGAGCCTGGGCAGACGATGGGGCCAGCGGGCCGCCGATTACGCCGCGGCGGTACGGGGCCAGACCTTGGCCTGGGTCTCCCGGGAGCAACCGGGTGTGCTCGCCGCAGGCGACCCGGAGAAGCCGTTGCTGGTGCTGATTCCCGGGGTCTATGAATCCTGGCGGTTCATGCTGCCGCTGGCCCGCAAACTCAATCGGCACGGCTACCGGGTGCTCCCGCTGCCTGGCCTCGGCGACAACCGGCGCCCGGTGATGCATGGCGCACGGCTGCTCAGCGCAGAACTCGAACGGATCGCGGCCCAGGCCGGGTCCGGCACCGAACGGGTGGTCCTGGTGGCGCACAGCAAAGGCGGATTGATCGGCAAGCAGGTGTTGCTGGATTTTGCTGCCGGGCAAACGGAGCCAGATGCGGCAGGCGGCCGCTTGGCAGTACTCGGCATGGTCGCCGTGGCGACGCCGTTTCAGGGCTCGCGTTACGCCGCCCGTGCGGTGGGGCGAACCTTGCGCGAATTCCGCCCGGACAGCGAAACCATCCGGGCGCTTGCCGCCCAGGCCGAAGTCAATTCCCGGATCGTCTCGGTGCTGCCGAGTTTCGACCCGCACATCCCGGGCGACCGGACGCTGCCCGGTGCAGCGGAATTCCGGCTGCACGGATCCGGACACTTCCGGATTCTGGCCAGCCAGGAGGGCTTGGCTGCGGTGCTGGCCGGAGTCGAATCGCTGCAGTAGCTAGAATTCGAAGATCTCCGGCAATCCGAACAGAACAGGACCAACAGCATGCGGATCGTCGCCGAAAGCCCGGACCATCCGGAGGTCCGCGCTTTGTTGGCCGAACACCTCGAGGAGATGCTTCGAACCTCCCCGGCCGAAAGCGTGCACGCCTTGGACCTCGACCGGCTGAAGCAGCCGGACGTCACGTTCTGGACGGCACGGGAACCAGGCTCGTTGCTGGGCTGCGGTGCTTTGAAGCAGCTGTCCGCGACCTCGGGGGAGATCAAGTCGATGCGGACCGCGGGCGGCGCCCGGCGCCGCGGCGTCGCCGGCGCGATCCTCGGCGAGATCGTGCGGGAAGCCGAAACGCGCGGTTATCGGAGTTTGTTCCTGGAAACCGGTTCGCAGGATTTCTTCGCTCCGGCCCGGCGGCTTTACCGGGCGCACGGCTTCACCGATACGGAGCCCTTCGCCGACTATTCGGCCGATCCGCACAGTGTTTTCATGGTCCTGCGGCTCGACTCCAACGGGCCGGTATCGCCTGCATCAACAACGCATGGTCGAACCTCGCGGAATCCGCCGGCAGGGCATTGAAAAACGACGACTCCAGTTCGCGGACCTCCAGCGGCGAGGTGGCCCAATGCCCGGTCCGGAGCCGGACCCCGGTGAGCACCCCGGTCCGGGCTGCTGCGGACCAGGCAACTGGACTTGCCGCGAAGAATTCCGAGGCCGCTCGATGGCTCGGGAACAGGTCGCTGTGCCAGCTCTCGGCCCGCTCCGCGTGTACTCGGGTGAACTGTCCGCGCGCGTGCATTTCGAGGTGGAATTCGCGGTCGGTTTCCTGGACCCGGAAGGTGCCGCGCTGGCCGGGGCCCGGCAGCCACCGGCCGCTGGCTGCCGCGAACCGCGAACCGGAAAACTGCTGCGGCAAGAACACTCCGCGTTGCACGCCGTCGGGCCCGTCCCATTCGACCGCGATCCGGTCCGCGGCATTTTCCATCCGCCAGCCCAAGGAAGCGGGAATTCCGGCCGGCCGGGCTTGCGCCAGGCGGATGAAACAAGTCCCGGCCACCGCGTTGCCCTGGACGATCTGCGGGCGCAGCGGTGCGGGCAGCAAGTCCCGGGCAAGTGCCCGGTCGAGCTGGTAGTTGAGCAATACCCGTCGTTCGATGACTGACCTGATCTCCATCCGTCGAGTCAACCCTGAATCCGGCCGGGTTTTTGAACGGCAGGCCCGACCTCGCACTGATTCCCAGCAGCACCGATTCGAGTTGCCGGACCGGGCCGGGGCGCAGCAATCTGCAGTACCGTGGGAGGTACGTGGGGACCGGCAGACCGAGTCCCTGGAACCAAGCGGAAAGGCAGTTCAATGGCGAAAGATGCCCTGGTGAGCGTCGGCTCGAAGTTCATGGTTTCCCCGGAGATCAGGGCGGCTGGTGAAGCGATCGGCATGCCCGGATCGGCGTTGTACTTCCGCGGCCGGGTTGCGGCGCTGGGCGAGGTCAATGCGGTTGCGGCCGCGGAAATCATGGGCATCTTCCAACCCAGTCTGATCGAGCATCTGTGGCGCAAAACGGCGGGCATCAGTGCGGCGGAGGCGCTTTCGGCCTACCTCGGAGTCTGTTCTGCCTGGGGCAGGAGCCATTTGGCCGGATTGAGCGATCCGGAGCGGCTGGTGGAACTCGCCGGCCGGGTGGTGGACCAGACCGGAATCTCCGCCTTGGCGCTTTTCGGCGCTTGGCGCCGGGTGGAACGCCCGGAAGATCCTTTGGCTGCCGCGGCCTTCCTGCTGATGCTGTTGCGTGAATTGCGTGGCGGACTGCACTTCGCCGCACTCGCCGTGCAGGGGTTGGAAATTCCATGGGCCATGATCGCTGATCCGGCGCTGAGCAGCCCGAAACATTTCGAGAGCCTGGGCTGGCGCGAGGCGGATATCGAAGCGGCGAATCGCGAGGCTGCTGCGGTGCCCCAGCTCGCCGAGCGTTGGGCGGCCGCGGAGGAACTCACCGTGGCGGCTTTCCGGAAGCGGCTGTCGGTATTGGACGACGCGGAACAAGCTGAATTGACCCGATTGATCGCAGAGTCGGACCAGCTCAGCTCGCCGCATTCCGCCTGACCGGAGTTCGCCGGACCAGGGAGCGCTCCCGAGCCGGTGGGTCCGGACTGTGTCAGGTCTCGATCCAATAGCGGCGAATTGCTTCCGAGGTGCCAGGCTGAGTCCGGGAATCTTCGTAGACGCCGCGATTGGCCTCGATGGTCCGGCGGGAACCCTCGTTGGATTCCAGACAGGTCATCAGGACCCGGGGCAAGCCCAGCTCCGCCGCTTGGCCGAGCGCTTCCGCCAAGGCCCAGCTCGCGATGCCTTCGCGACGCCGGCTCGGCCGCACGCTGTAACCGATGTTCCCGCCATAGTTGAGCAGATAGTCGTTCAGCCGGTGCCGGATCGAAACTCCGCCGAGATACTCGGCTGCTTCGGTGATCCAGAAATAGCTGCAATGCACCATACCCGGAGCAGGCGCCACGGCCGGGTCGTCCTGTAGCAGAATGCTCGCCAGCCAGGCGTCGAACGCGGCCGGGTCTCCGGCGTCGACACTCGGCAGCAGCCCGGTGCCGTCTTGGTGGGCGCCGGCGAATTCCCGGTGTGCTGCGAGCCAGGAATCGTATAGCCGGCCGTCCGGCCGGATCAGGGTGCGCATGCCATCAGATTAGTGCAGGCAGTGGCGTTATCGGGTGTGGTCGGGTGTTTCGAAATTGCGCAACCAAACCGTGAGCAGCCGTTCCAGCTGTGCGGCATCTTCGGCGGAGAGCGCGTCGAGGAGGCGCCGCTCGTTTTTCATGTGCTCCGTGAAGGCCTGATCGATCAGGCTTTTGCCGGCTGCGGTCAAACCGACGACCCGGCCACGGCCGTCGTCGGCACGCACCGATCTGACCACCAGGCCGGCCTTTTCCAAGCGGTCGATCCGTTTGGTGATCGCGCCGGTGGTCACCATGGTGAACCGGGCCAGCTCGCCGGGCGCACGTTCGTAAGGGGCGCCGGCCCGACGCAATGTGGCCAACACATCGAAGTCTCCTTCGCCCAGGCCGAACCGGCGGTACACCGTGCAGAGTTCTTCGGTCAGGAATCCGGAAAGCCGGTGCAGCCTGCCGATCACCCCCTGCGGACGCACGTCGAGGTCCGGCCGTTCCTGGCGCCATTCTGCCTGGATCCGGGCAACGTGGTCATGCGGCGTAGTCATGGCAACGATCATAATCTTCCGTGGAAGGTAAGATACCTTCCATGGAAGGTAATTTTCGGTGGGCACTCGTCGCGGCCATCGCGCCGATCGCCTGGGGCAGCAATTATTTCGTCACCAAGCAATTGCTGCCAGCGGACTATCCGCTTTACGGAGCTGCGATCCGCGCCCTGCCGGCCGGAATTCTGCTGCTGCTGCTCAGCCGGAGGATTCCGCAGGGCTCATGGTGGTGGAAGTCGGCGGTCTTGGGCACGCTCAACGTGGCTGCTTTCTTCGTGCTGATCTATGCCGCCGCGCAACTGCTGCCGACCAATGTCGCCTCGACGATCATGGCGACCTCGCCGGTGGTGATGATGCTGTTGGCCTGGCTGCTGCTTGCGGACCGGCCAAAGCTGTTGCACCTGTTCGGCGCCGCCTTGGGCATCGGGGGAGTGTGCTTGATGCTGTTCAGTGCGGAAGCCCCGGCGCGCCCGCTCGGCGTGCTGGCCTCGGTGGCCGCAATGCTGATGTCTTCGCTCGGCTACGTGCTGGCCAAGAAATGGAGCTCCGGAATCGACATCATGGCCCTGAGTTCCTGGCAGCTGCTGGCCGGCGGGATCGTGCTGCTCCCGGTGGCAATGCTCTTTGAAGGCGCTCCGCCGGCTTTGGACGGGGCGGCGCTTTGGGGCTTCGGCTATGTCACCATCGTGGCGACCGCACTGGCCTATGTGGCCTGGTTCTCCGGTCTGCGGCACCTGGGCGCCGGGAGCGTCGGCTTGATCGGGTTGCTCAATCCGGTGACCGGGGTGTTGCTCGGTACGCTGATCGCCGGCGAAGCCTTGGGGGCACAGCAGGCCGGCGGCTTGCTGCTGGTGCTGGCGGGCGTGCTGCTCGGGCAGCCGGTGGCCGCGAAGCTGCTCCGGCGCCGTCGTGCCCGGCCGGACGAGAGCTCGCCCAGCGGGTCTACTGGCCCGGTTGAATCGATTCGACCGGTCGCGCCGGACCCCGCACGGCCGAAGTCCTCGCTTCGATCGCCCGGATGACGGCGGCCATGTCGGCGCTGCCGTGCCCCAAGGCGTCGGTCTCGGCGAACAGGGCATGGCAGGCATCCAGAACCGGCGTGGCGATGCCGGCGGCCCGGGCCGCCGAGGCGATGAACTGGTTGTTCTTCAACACATCGGCGATCGCGGCCTGCGCGGCGAAATCGGATTCCACCAGCTTCTCCGATTTGATCCGCGAAACGCTGCTGGACATCGGGCCGGAATCCAGGATGCCACGCAGCTGCTGCAGGTCCAGGCCCTGTTGCTCGGCGAAATGGAAGGATTCGGCCAACCCGGTCACGGTGCTGATCAGGAAGATGTTGACCGAAAGCTTCATCATGAGCGCTGCCGGAACCGCGCCGCAGACTACGGTCTCCCGACAGATCGGGGCCAGCAGCGGCCGGACCTCGGCCACCACCTCGTCCGGACCGGCCAGCATGCCGATCAGCTCGCCCGCTTCGGCGGGTTTCCGGGAGCCGGAAACCGGCGCCTCCAGATAGGAGCCGCCGGCGGCGAGGATCTCGGTTTCCAGGCCGAGCGAATACTCCGGAGGCGTGGTCCCCATGTGCACGATCACCCGGTCCCGGACGTTTTCCGCGAACTCCTCGGTGCCCCGGCCGAGGACCGAGTCGATGGCACCGCCATTGGCCAGCATCATGATGGTGACCCGGGCGCTGCGGAATACTTCGGCAGCATCGGCTGCCGCGCGGGCACCCGCGGCCAGAAGTGCCGCGGATTTTTCCGGCCGACGATTCCAGATCAGCAGATCGGTGCCGGCATCGACCAGGTTCCGGGCCATCGGCTCGCCCATGATGCCGATGCCGATGAATCCCACAGTTGTTCGCATGACTCTGTTCTAGCCGAGATTCCTTCCGGAAAACAGGTCCAAACGGGCAGGAAACGCCCAGCCCGTTCCGGCTCGGCCGCATCGATATTTCGCAATTGACCGGCTGAAGGGCCTTGTCAGCGTGGTCGTTGCCGGATTCAATGAGGCATGAGCCTTATCGATCCGTCCGCAGCGGCCCGGGAGCGGGCCGCCCGGAAACGCGGCCCGCTGCCTCTGCTGGTCAGCGGGGCGCTTTTGATCGGCTTCGGCGGATTCGCCGGGTACGGTTGGTCGGAATTCGCGGCCGGCGGGTTCGACGCGGCTCCCGAAGTGCTCTCGTTGGTCGCGATCCCGCTGGGCATGACCGGCAGCATCATCTCATTCATCGCCTGGTCGGCGATGTCGTTGCGGCGGGAACGGTTCAACGTGGGGCTGGGCCTCGGCCTGATTCTGCTCGGTTTCGGCTCGGTGTTCCTGTGGACCGCGAGTTCTGCCGAGGCAGCGCGCTCGGACACCTCGGTGCTTTGGATTGTCGGTTCGGCCGCGCTGGCGGTCGCGGCGTTGCTGATTCTGCTCAGTGTGCTCGGTTCGGTCAGGCGGGCCGGCCGCGGCCGTTTGGAGGAACAGATCATGCGCAATGGCCGAGAGACCGTTGCCGCGGTCTCCGATCAGGGGTACGTCCGGTTCCGGGAGAGCGCCAATATCCTGACCACGGTGACTTTCACTTTCCATGACGCCGAAGGCCGGCAGCGTTGGGTGCGCCGAAGCATGTTGATCAGCGAAAACGCCCCGGTGCTCAATGGGCAGAAAACCCGACTCTGGTATGACCCGATGGAGCCGGGCAATGAGAAGAAGATCGTGGTCGAGATGGCCCGGAGCTCGAAAGTCTTCAGCCGGGCACCGGGGACTCAGGCGTAACGCTCTTCCGGAATCGATGCGAGCACCGACTCGGCGGTGCGTGGGGCCAAACCGTACAGCTGCTGGAAACTCATGATCATCGGATTCCAGACATCCGGATCGATCCGATTGGCATGTCCGGCGAGCTGCAACTCGGGCCGGACGTGCACGGCGAGCACCTCGAGTTCCACGCTCAGGATCTTTCCCGCCTGCTCGGGCAGATCGGACATCAGGGGCGTGGCACCGACCAATCTGGTTTCCTGGTGCACCGGGCATTGCTCGATCCTCGGGGTGCTGATTTCGGTGCTGGGCAGGAAAACCAGGCCGGCCCGGCCGGCCTTGTCCGGCACATAGCGGTAGCCGCGTTTCGCCTTGCCTTCCGAGAGCACCGGATTCCCCGTGGTCAAGGCCAGGGCGTTGACCATTCCGCTCTGTTCCGCGGAGGGCAGATTGAGCACGCATTCGCCGGTGCGCAGCAGGTTTTTGGCCGTCTGCGAACTCGAGCTGATGCCGATCACGGCTCGTTGCGCCAACCAGAACACCGAGGAGATCGGCGCGACGTTCACGCTGCCGGTCTCGTTGAGCGTGCTGACCAAGAGCACCGGGGTTCCGAAATACAGGATCGACGGTGCGATCCGGCGGTGTTTGGCAGAGAACGGCATATGCCAAGTCTGCAGCTTCGACCCGGTCCGCGCTGGCGGAAATCGGACGGAGCGCTCCGCCGCTGGAAGATTCGGCTCAGAGCGCGGCGGCCAGTTCTGTCGCCTGTTTGATCGCACGTTTGGCATCGAGTTCCGCGGCGACGTCCGCCCCGCCGATCACATGCGAGGCGCCAGCGGACAGCTCGCGCACCGAGTCCTGGCCGGCGCACAGGATGATCGAATCGACCTCGAGCAGCCGGGTGCTGCCATCCGGCAGGCCCAGGTGCAGACCGGCGTCGTCGATCTTCTGGTAGGCCACACCGCCGATCAACTCCACCTTGCTGGCCCGCAGCGCGGCCCGGTGCACCCAGCCGGAGGTCTTGCCCAATCCGGCGCCGAAGGAACTGGTCTTGCGCTGCAGCAGGAACAGTTCGCGTCGCGGGGGAGCGGCGACCGCGGTGCCCAATCCGCCCACCACGTCTGCGCCGTCGCTCACGCCCCAGCGGGTCTGCCATTCGGCAAGCGATTCATGCGGTTCGTGCAGCAGGTATTCGCCCACGTCATAACCGATTCCGCCGGCGCCGATGATCGCGACCCGACGGCCGGCGGTCTTCTCGCCGCGGAGCAGTTCGTCGTAGCGGATCACCGAGGGGTGGTCGACGCCGGGAATCTGCGGCACCCGGGCCTTCACCCCGGTGGCCAGCACCACGTCGTCGAACCCGGAGAGCAGTTGTTCCGATGCGGTGGTGGAAAGCCGTACCTGGACGCCCAGGACTTCCAGCCGCCGGGTGTAATACCGCAGGGTCTGCGCGAATTCCTCTTTGCCCGGGATCTGCATCGCGAGGCGGAATTGGCCGCCGAGCTCGGCCCGGGCCTCGAACAAAGTCACCGCATGGCCGCGTTCGGCGAGTCCCACCGCGGCGGAGAGCCCGGCTGGTCCGGCGCCGACCACAGCTATCGATTTGCGCCGTTGCGGGGGTACCGGGAGCAGCTGCAAACGGGTTTCCCGGCCGGCCCGGGGGTTCACCATGCAGCTGGCCTTCTGGTTCGCGAAGGTATGGTCCAGGCAAGCCTGGTTGCAAGCGATGCAGACGTTGATTTCATCAGCTCGGCCAGCCGCCGCCTTGTTCACGAACTGCGGGTCCGCCAGGAAAGGGCGGGCCATGGAGATCAGATCCGCGTTGCCTTCGGCCAGCACTTGCTCCGCGGTCTCCGGGGTGTTGATCCGGTTCGAGGCGACCACCGGGATGCCGACGGCGGCCTTGAGCTTCCCGCTCCAGGCGGCGAACGCGGCGCGCGGTACCGAGGTCACGATGGTCGGCACGCGGGCCTCATGCCAGCCGATGCCGGTATTGAAGAAGCTCGCCCCGGCGGCTTCGATCTTCTGCGCGAGTTCCAGGATTTCGGTCCAGGTCTGCCCATCCGGAACCAGGTCCAGCAGCGAGATCCGGTAGCTGATCAAGAAGTCGGGACCCATTGCTTCGCGGATCCGGCGCACGATTTCCACCGGGAAGCGCATCCGGTTCTGCGCGCTGCCGCCCCAGGAATCGGTCCGGTTGTTGGTGTGCCGGGCCAGGAACTGATTGATCAGATAACCTTCGGAACCCATGATCTCGACGCCGTCGTAACCGGCTGAGCGCGCCAACCTGGCGGTTCTGAGATAGGCCCGGATGGTGCGTTCCACGCCTCGGCTGGAGAGGGCCCGGGGCCGGAACGGGGTGATCGGGGATTTGATCTTCGAGGCGCCCCGGCTCAATGGCTGGTACCCGTACCGGCCGGCGTGCAGGATCTGCAGCGCGATCAGTCCGCCTTCAGCGTGCACCGCATCGGTGATGATCCGGTGTTTCCGGGCCGTGCGTTCGGTGCGCAGCATGGAGCCGGCCGGCAGCAGCGCGCCTTCCAGGTTCGGCGCGAAACCGCCGGTGATCAGCAAAGCCGCACCGCCGGCGGCGCGCTCGGCGAAGTAGGCGGCGAGTTCCGGAAAGTGTTTCGCCCGGTCTTCCATGCCGGTGTGCATCGAACCCATGATGACCCGATTGCGCAGGGTCACCGAGCCCAGCTGCAGGGGTTCGAGCAAGTGCGGGTAGGTCATGGCTTCTCCTGCGGTGTCGGGGTGGAGTGCGCGGGGTCGCGGTCCAGCAGTTCCAGCATTTCTTCGCACCAGGCGATGTACCCGGTTTCGGTGCGGATTCCGCCGCGCAACACCAGATACGGTGGAAGCCGTGCGGCATCCAGGGCTTCCGGATCCGGGTAGTTGCGGGCGGCTTCGGCCAGATAGTAGGCCAACCGTGCGCGGTGCGCTTCGCGTTGCCGCTCGATGTCCAGCCGCACCGCGGTCGGGTCGCCGAAGTTCATGCCGCGGATCTTCACCGCGAATTCACTGCGCGGCTGTTCCGTGGGAGTCGGTTCCCTGGTCCACTCATGCAGCGCCCGGCGGCCGGCGTCGGTCAAGCGGTAGACCTTCCGGCCAGGTTTCCCGGCGCCTGCCTGCAGCTCTGCGGCGAGCTCCCCGGAATTCTCCATTTTGGCGAGCAGCTGGTAGATCTGCTGATGGCTGGCTTGCCAGAAGAAGCCCAGGGATTTGTCGAAACGGCGCGCCAGGTCATAGCCGCTGGCCGCCTTTTCGGCGAGCGAGACCAGGATTGCGTGCTTCAATGCCATGCATCAAGTTTCATATGCAATAACTTGCATAGTCAAGCGTCGGGCCGATTTTTCGAATGTGTCCCAGACGACAGTCCGGGCGGAAATGATTTTGCGGCATCGCCGGTTGCTCCCTGGTGGAAGACGCGATTCCGATTTGAATGCCCGGTCCCGGGTGCCTGAGGAGGCAGCTATGTCCAGATTCGTCCAATATGAAGAATTCGGTGGCCCCGAGGTTCTGCAGATCGTCAATGTGGCCGATCCGGAGCCCGGTCCCGGAGAAATCCGGATCAAGGTGGCGGCTGCCGGGCTCAACCCGGTGGACTTCAAGATCTTCCACGGCGGACCGATCGCCGAAGCTTTCGGCGCCAGCCTGCCGTCCGGAGTGGGCAATGACTTCGCCGGAGTGGTGGACCGCGTCGGCGCCGGCGTTTCGGAGTTTGCGGTGGGCGATGAGGTCTTCGGCGCGGCGCGGAACCATGCGATAGCCGATCTGGTGGTGGTTCCGGTGGAATCGGTGCTTCCGCTGCCGGCAGGATTGAGCCTGGAAACCGCTGCTACGCTGTGGGTCGCCGGGCGCACCGCGTGGGCCTTGGTGGAGTCGCTGGAGCTGACCGGCCAGGACACGGTGGTGGTCAGCGCTGCTGCGGGCGGGGTCGGCGTATTGGCCGCCCAGTTGGCCAAGCGCAAGGGTGCCACCGTGATCGGCACCGCGAGCGCCGCGAACCACGAGTACCTGCGCAGCATCGGGGTGCTGCCGGTCGCCTACGGCGAAGGCTCGGCGGACCGGCTGCGCGCCGCCGCCCCGCAAGGACTGTCCGCGATGGTCGACGCGCAGGGCGCGGCCAGCATCTCGGCGGCGCTGGCGGCCGGGGTACCGTCGGCCAGGATCGTTTCGGCCGCGGCCCATGCCCCGGACGAACTCCAGGGTGCCCGTGCGGTCGGCGGCAATGACGCGACGACGGAAGCGCTCGCGGTCGTCGCGCAGCTCGTGGCCGACGGCGCCCTCGAGGTGCCGATTGACTCGAGGTTCCCGCTGGACCAAGTCCAGCAAGCGTACGTCCGAGCCGAAGGCGGCCACCTGCGCGGCAAGATCGTCGTTTCCCTGGCCTGAGCCACTGAGCCACTGAGCCACTGAGCCACTGAGCCGCGCCAACCTCGACGCGCGAGTGCACATTTGCTGCGGGTGTTTTCCGAAAACACCCGCAGCAAATGTGCACTCGCGCTTTTTTGAGCCGTTTGGACTGGGGTCGGGCGGCTGCGAACCGAGGTGCGATGATCGTCACATCGGGTTTAATTAGCTTAGCCTTGCCTAAGTAACGACTGTCGATTAGCCTCGAATCTGTCGGAACTTCGGCGCTCGCCGCCGTTATCGGCAGCGGGAGCCAAGCCCCGCCAATCGCACAGCACGCCGGAGCGAAAGTCCGTCCAAAGAGTTCCGCTCCGGCTGCTGCGCGGCCCTGACCCGTTGCAATCGCACCGGGGATATCTATCCATGGCATGGCCGGAAAGCCAGCCTATCGCAGAAAGAATGGTCACCGATGACTCGCACTTCGTTGGTTGGAACACGCTCGAACAAGACTGCACAACGACTCTTCGCCGCGCCGGCTGCCGCGGTGGCAATCCTGGGCTTGGGCCTGCTCGGCGCGCTTCCGGCACAGGCCGCCGTGACCAATCCGGTCAACGGATCCTCGGTGGCCAGCGGAAGCTCCGTCACGGTCCAGGGCTCGGTGCCGGCCGGAGCCGGTTTCTACGCGATCTCCAGCTGCAATGTGAACCAGGCTCCCGGAACCGCGTGCAATGGTGACGCCGGCCGGGCCACCCGGTTGACTGCGGCCACCGGCAACTACACCAACTCGGTGATCGTGGACGGCGAGTTCGACAACTTCAACTTCACCACCCGCCAGCCCGGAACCGGCAGCACCACCTGTCTGAACACCGCGAAGGACAACGGCGGCGAGCAGTGCGCCATCGTCGTCTCCTACTACGGCAAGACGCCCACCGGACAGTACGTCCCGGTCGGGGCCCCGGACGTCGTCAACATCTACGTCGACTGATCCTTTTCCGACCTGTCGACCGCGGGCGACGGCGGGCACCCGGGGGTGTGCCGCCGTCGCCCTGGCCGTATCCGCATCCGGCCGCTTCCGTACCCAGCCGTCCTCGCACCGTGCCTTTTTTGGAGTTCCCTTTGCCGCGCATCAGAGCATTTCCCATCCACCGGTTTTTCGGCAGCCTGCTGGCTTTGGCACTGTGCCTGGGTCTGCTGACCGCCGGAGCCCAGGCGTCGAATGCGCAATCGCTGCGCACTGCGGATCCGCAGGCTGCGGGCGCAGTCCAGCTGAACCAGGGTTCGTTGAGCTGGGGCGTCAAGGCGAGCTGGCGGCAATATGCCGGGCCGGCGAAGCTCGCCGGCGGTGCGGGACAGCCAGAGCCCGGCGGAGCATTCAGCTTCCCGCTGACCTCGGGCAATTACGCGGCGGCAAGCGGCAGCACCACGGCGAACTTTTCCGGCTCATTGCAGTGGAAGAGCCACTATTACCCCGATGAAAAGGACATCATCACGCCGCCTCCGGGATACACCGGGCCCTTGGACATCTACGTTCTGGACGTGACCTTCGCGAACCCCTCGGTCACGATCAGCGCCGAGGGGGCCAGCCTGAGCATGGAAGTCCGCTCCCGCGACATCAACACCTGGCAGATGGTCGACTTCGGCCGGGTACCGCTGGTCCAACTGGACATCAGTGAGAACCGGCCGGTGATTTCCGACGGCACCACTGCCTGGTCCGGGCTCTCCGCAGCCTGGACGCAGCAAGGCGTCGATGCGATCGGCTACGCCGTGGGACAGATCGTGGACCCGGTCGACGTCAAGTACACCGGCCCCGGTGGAGCTCCGGTGGTCACCGAATCGTGGGCGTTGCCCGGGACGCAGAAAATCGTGATGGGGCAGAACGGGCTGATCGACGGGGTCCGGATGAGCACGCTCTGGGCCGATCAGGCCAATGGGATCTACCATGTGGCGCTCGACGACCCGGCGACCGGTGAGCAAACGGTCCGGGCTTATGACCTCAGAAACCGGGCCTTCATCGGCGCGCCGCTGCTCGTGCCCACCGCAGTGGTCTCCAGTCTCACCGCGCTCAAAATGGCCGATCCGGGGCAGAATCGCGGGTACTTCAAATCGAACAGCGCCGCCGGTTCGCCGATCGACTCGGCATTGCAGTGGGATCCGACGAAGCTCAGTTACCGGATAGTTTCGGACTTCGCCCCGATTCCGGTGGGTGCCGGCCAGTTCCTCTGGAATCCGGTGCGCGGCGAAGCCTTCGTCCTGTCGAGTGCGCTGCCGCCCGGCTCGGCGGACCAGAATGCCCGGAAGTGGACCTTGACGAAGTGGACCGTGGCCGCCGGCGCGGAGCCGGTTTCCACCGCATATTCGCTCCCGGCTGCGCCGCCCGGGGCCGACCGTTCCGGTGGCTGGTACCGGTTGGCCGGTGGCGCAGCGCTGGATGACGGGTCCCTGGTTTTGGTCCGGGGCCGGCTCACCGCGATGCCGGGGTCCACGGTTCCGGCGGTGATCCCGGCGCAGCACCTGACCTTCGGCAGCCATGGCGTCACGGTGGCCGAGATTGCCGGAACCGGCGACCGCACCCAAGCCGGGTTGGGCTTCAACGGCGCATTGGCATTCTCCGGCGGGGTGTACCTGACCCGGATGGCTTCGCGGTTGGGCCCTGCGCTGGTACAACAGATCAGCCAATCGGGGAACGGCCAGTTTTATCTGCCGAATCCTTCGGTTGAGCTCGGCAATGCCTCGACTTTCGGCATCGATCCGGTCACCGGAACCGTGTGGGGCCAGGATCTGACCGGCCAGACTTTGTCCGCGGCGCGGAACGGCGCGTTGCTGGCTTCGTTGACCTCGCCGTTCCTGACCCAGAACTTCTTCGCTCCGGTGGTCGGTCCGGACCAGATCGCCTACGCGGTCACCTACGACGGACGCCCGCAAGGCACCACTCCGGACGGCAAAGGGACCTTCGGCTTCGCCGGATTCAGCCTGGCCAGTTCGCCGGGGATCTCCGCGCAGCCGGTCGCGGTATCCGCGGTGGTCCCGGCGGGTTCCAGCAGTTCGACGGCGGTGTTCCGGGCAGCGGCTACGGCCGCTCCCGCCGCAGAGGTCCAATGGCAGTCGAAAACCAAGGGAGTGCTGGCTTTCAAAGACATTCCGGGGGCCACTGCGGGTGAACTCAAGATCACCGTGGGACAGTACGACGACGGCGCCCAGTACCGGGCGGTGTTCCGGAACCCGGCCGGTGCAATCGCCAGCAAGCCCGCGCTCCTGACCGTGACCATGGCGAAAGCTCCGGATCCGCAACCGCCGATCACGCCTGGCCAGAACAACAACCAGGGCGGAAGCTCGGGCGGCGCGGTGGCCGGATTCCTGACCTGGGGGGTGAAGGACAGCTTCCGCAGCTACCTCACCGGTGCCATTGCCCGCGGGTCGATCACGGTGAGCGGCGGCGCCAGCGGCGTCGACCGGTACACCTTTCCGCAGTCCGGGGCGAGCAGCTGGAATCCGCTGACCGGTACCGGCCGTGCGGGTTACCGAGGGACGGTGCAGTTCTACGGGCACAGCGGGGTCTTGAACCTCAGCTTCAGCGACCCGCAGATCAGCGTCGACTCGGCCGGCAGCGGCACGCTTTCGGTCTCGGTCAACGGTTCGGCCCCGGTGGGCATGGGCAGCATCGACCTCGCGGCGGCCGGCAAAACCGAGCTCGACGGCGGGGTCGCCTACCGGAATGCGCCGGTCACGCTGACTGCGGCCGGAGCCCGGATGTTCAGCTACGGGAGCAGCCAGTTCTATCAGCCCGGCCAGGCGATGGATCCGGTCAGCTTCACGATCGGCGCGCCACTGGCGCCGGGGACGACGATCGGTCCGGACGGGGCCAATACCGGCTCCGCCAAGACCACTGTGGCGGCCTACTCGAACCGAGCCTGGCAGCCGCCGGCGGATCCGCCGGCCAAAGAAGGGATCAGTTTGCTGGGTGCGGATCCTTTGAAACTGCAAGCCGGCAGCAGCATCACGGCGACGGCCAGCGGATTCCAGCCGAACGAAAAGGACATCAAAGCGGTGCTCTACTCCGAGCCCCGGGTGCTCGCCGACGATCTGGTGGCCGACGGCCAGGGCGTGGTGACCTGGCGCGGTGCGCTGCCATCGGATCTGACCGGCGAGCACACGCTCACCTTCCAGGGCAGTGTCAACCGCGGCCTGGTGCTGAACTTGGGCGCACCGGATGCCGCCGGACAGTGCACGGTGGCCGAGGCCACGCTGAGCTGGGGTTTCAAGGAGTCGTTCCGGGCCTACATCCAGTCCACGATCGCGAACGGCAATTGGAGCACCGCCAACGGGGCGAGCTACCAGACGCCGAACTTCGGCTGGTCGCAGGGTGCCGGCAGCATCAATCCGGTGACCAAGGCCGGCCTGGTGAAATTCACCGGTTCGATCAGCTTCACCGGCCACGACGGGGTTTTGAACACCACCGTGGCCAATCCCCAGATCCAACTCGTGGACGACCGGACCGCGTTCTTGTTGCTCGACGTCAGCGGGCCGACCATGGACGGGGCGATGATCGACGACAAGGCGGCGTCTTTCCTGAAACTTGATCTGGCTGCCGCAGGCCCGGTGCTCAAAGACGGGGTGCTCACGGTCACCGCGGCACCGGGCGCACTGACTCCGGCCGGTAGCACGGCCTTTCCTAACTACCCGTCCGGCGCGGCTTTCGACCCGGTCAGCTTCAGCTTCCCGGTCGGTGCCGATTGCGGCACCCCGCCGAAGGCCGAGCCGCCGGTTGCCGCGCCGCCGGCCAACGCGCTCAGCGGCAGTGAAGCCGGGCAAAGCGCCGACTTCTGGTGGCTGCTCTGGGCCATTCCGGCAGCGATCCTCGGGGCGGCGCTGTTGCTGGCGTTCGTCTGGTTGCTGCGGCGCCGGCTGATCGGAAACGCCCGATGAGCCGGGGGATCCGCACTGCCGGACCGGTTGCTGCGTTCCTGGCGCTGCTGCTCGGGGTGAGCGCGTGCGGGTTGGGCGGCAATGCGCTGGCCGGAAACGCCCCGGACCTGACCGGGCCGGGCGGGAATCCGGCGTCGGCGGCGTCCAGTCTGCCGGCGCTGTCCACGCTGGACCTGCTGCCGGATCCGAAGGCCTATGGGGGTTCCTCGAAAGCGCAGCTGGTTGACGCTGCGGTGAACCCGGTGGCCGATCAGCCGAAGCAGACGCTGCCCGTGACGGTGGCTTCCCGGGACCGCGGAGGGGATCAGCCGGTCACGGTCGAGAACACCGATCGGATCGTGGCGTTCGATCTGGCCGGTTCGATCGCCGGCACGGTCTACGGCCTCGGATTGGGCGCGAAACTGGTGGGCCGGGATGTCGCCACGACGCTGCCGCAGGCCGCGGACCTGCCGCTGGTCACGTCGCCGAATGGGCAATCGGTGAATGCGGAGCGCATCCTTTCGCTCAAGCCGTCGGTCGTGCTGACCGACGGCACCGTCGGACCGCTCGATGTGATCAGCCAGTTGCGGCAGTCCGGCATTCCAGTGGTCTTCGTCAAAAACGCGCCGTCCTTCGAAGGTGCCCAGGAACTGGCCCGTCAGGTCGGTGCAGCCCTCGGCGTACCGGAGACCGGAACGGTTCTGGCCGACCAGCTGGCCGCTTCGGTGAGTCAGAAAAAGTCCGAAATCGCCGCCATCGCGCCCAAAGATCCCGGGCAGAAACTTCGGATGGCCTTCCTCTATTTGCGCGGCGGGAGCGGGGTCTACTACTTGTTCGGCGCCGGTTCGGGCGCGGATGCCTTGATTGCGGGGCTGTCCGGCATCGATGTGGCTGCGGAGATCGGATGGCTCGGCATGAAACCGATGACTGATGAAGCGCTCGCCGAGATGAATCCGGACCTGATCCTGGTGATGAGCGGCGGAATCGAATCCGTCGGGGGAGTCGACGGCCTGTTGGCGCAGAAGCCGGCGCTCGGGCTGAGCAACGCGGGCAAGAACCGGCGCTTTGTCGAAATGGCCGACGGCGACATCCTTTCCTTCGGCCCGCGCAGCGCCGAGATCCTGGACGCCTTGGCCCGAGCGGTCTACGCTCCCTGACGCGGTTGCCCGGTCGAACTCCGTTCGCCACGTAGGGACGTCCCCAGTCGCCCCCCAAACCTCGCAAGCTCGGCCAGGGAACCCTGCGACTGTGCGCTCTGGCTGGCGGGGGCTGGGAAGCTTCAGACAGCGCGGGGCTTGCGTTTGCCCGAAGCAATAATTAGTATACCTAAAGAAAAGTTTTTAGTATGCCTAATGATTGCCTCGCTTTCGGAGCCTCCTATGACACCAGTTTCCGCGGTTGGACCGTCCAGGGTGAAAGGAAAACCCTTCTCTTGGCAGTTCACCTCTGCGCTGTTGATCGGATCCGCGTTGAATCCGATCAACAGCTCCATGATCGCCACCGCGCTCGTGCCGATTTCGCTCAGTTTGCAGGTCTCGGTGGGCCAAACCGCATCCTTGGTGACGGTGCTCTACCTGGCCAGTGCGATCGCACAGCCGACGGCGGGCAAGGTCGCTGAAGTCTTCGGCGCCCGTCGGGTCTTCCTGGTCGGAATAGTCCTGGTCCTGCTCGGCGGCCTGCTCGGCGGTTTGGCACCGAACTTGATGCTGCTGCTGGTCGCCCGGGTTCTGATCGGGCTGGGTACTTCCTGCGCCTACCCGACCGCGATGATGCTGATCCAACGCCGGGCCAAGACTGCCGGAATGGACAAGCCGCCAGGGGGCGTGCTCGGCGCATTGCAGATCGCCGGGATGGCGACGGCGGCGCTCGGTCTGCCGATCGGCGGGGTACTCGTCGAGACCGCAGGCTGGCGATGGGTTTTCCTGGTCAACGTGCCGGTGGCGCTCCTGGCACTGCTCGCGACCTTGATCTGGATTCCGCGTGATCCGGTGCCGCAGGGTGCGCGGACCGTGCGTGGAGTGCTGTCCCGGATCGACTTGGTCGGCATCATCGGCTTCGGTTTGGCGGTCTCGGCGCTCCTGGTCTTCCTGTTTTCGATCCCGGAGCCCAACTGGGTGATCCTTCTGGCCTCGGTGATCCTGTTCGCGCTGCTGGCGGTATGGGAGCTCCGGGCGGCCTCGCCGTTCATCGATGTGCGGCTGCTGGTCCGCAACGCCGCACTGACCCGGACCTACCTCCGGTACGCCTTGATCGCGCTCTGCGTTTACGTGGTGCTCTACGGACTCACCCAATGGCTGCAGGCGGGCCGTGGCATGTCCGCGCTCAGCGCCGGCTTGCTCCTGCTGCCGATGAGCGTGGTCTCCGGCCTCGTGGTCGCGCCGATTTCCCGGCGGAATCTGATCCGCGGCCCGGTGCTCGCCGGTGCCCTGGCCTGTTTGGCCGGCTCCGCCGGAGTACTGTTGTTGGCGGCGGACAGTCAGCCGATCTGGATCGTGGCGATCACGATGGTCTTCGGAATTGCGCTCGGCACCGCGGCCAGTGGCAATCAGTTGGCGCTTTACACGCAAACCCCGCCGGAGCAACTCGGCGTCGCTTCCGGACTGTTCCGCACCTTCGGTTATCTCGGTTCCATCGCCGCTTCGGCGATCACCGGCGTCGTTTTCCACCCCGGGGTCAGCGATGCCGGCCTGCACCTGATCGGGCTGATCATGGTCGGCGTCAGCATTCTGGCCATCGGCCTCACTCTGTTCGACCGCAAGCTCCGTACTCCCGACCTGGCCTAGAAAGAAGACCTGACACTATGCCCGCCAATTTCCTTGGACGCATGCTCCGCAACCGCCGCGCCGGCCAGCACCGCCTGGCTTGGGCGGATCCACAGCTGCAGGCACCGGAATCCTTCCGGTTGAGCAGCCCCGCCTTCGACCATGGCGCCCCGATTCCAGCGCACCACCGCGGCCGGCTCCGCGGCCCGAATGTTTCGCCCGAGCTGGTGTGGACCGCACCTCCGGCGCACAGCCGGGAGCTGGTGCTGCTGGTCCAGGACCCGGATGTGCCGTTCCGCAAACCCGCCACGCACGCTTTGGCGTTCGGCATCGATCCCGGCCTCGGCGGCATCCCGGAAAATGGCTTGGCCGATCCCAGCCCGGTCGCCGGGCTGATCTCCGGCAGCGGTCCGCTCGGCCGCCGCGGTTACTCCGGTCCAATGCCGATTCCCTCGCACGGCCCGCACGCCTACGTATTCCAGCTTTTCGCCTTGGACCGCACGGTCGATCTGGCCGCCGGAGCCGGCCTCGACGACGTGCTGCACGCCATGGCGGGACACGTCATCGCCAGAGCGCGGCTCGACGGCAGCTACGAGAACCCGTAGCCGGCGGCGCGAGCGAGGTTGGCGGTCAGCTGCGCAGTGGCATTACCACCCGGCCGCCACGGTGCTCGAGCACCTCGACGCGCAGCCGGTAGACCTCGCTGATCTGCTCCGCCCGGAGCACTTGCTCCGGAGTCCCGCATTCGACCAGCCGGCCCTGGTCGAGCAGGGCGATCCGGTCTGCGAAAGCGCCGGCCAGAGACAGATCGTGCAGCACGACGACGACCGCCCGGCCCCGGGCGGCAAGCTTCCGGGCAGTGCCCATCACCGCCTCCTGGTGGCGCAGGTCCAGCGCTGCGGTCGGCTCGTCCAAGAAGATGATTTCGGTTTGCTGGGCCAGTACCCGGGCCAGACTCACCCGGGCCTTTTCGCCGCCGGAAAGCCGGGGGTAGGGGCGTTGCAGCAAATGCCCGACGTCGGCTGCCGCGACCGCCTCCGCGATGGCGGACTCATCCGCTGCGGACCGGGGAGTCCGGGACCACGGGGTGCGGCCCATTGCGATCACCTGGGCTGCGGGGAAGCCGAAGCTCACGGCGTTGTCCTGCAACAGCACGGCCCGCTCGCGGGCCAGAGCGAGCCGGCTGAAGCTCCGGATCGCCTGTCCGCGGAGTTCGACCCGGCCGTGGTCCGGCTCGAGATCGCCGGCCAGAACGCCCAAAAGCGTGGATTTCCCGGCCCCATTCGGTCCGATCAAAGCGAGCACCTGGCCGAACTCGACGCTCAGACTGATCCGGTCCAAAACCGGCCGGCCGGCCCAGGCGAGGCTGATCTGCTCGGCGTGCAAGGCCCTGCCGGGCACGGCGGCCCCGCCCGGCGCAATGCCGGTCATGCCCAACCGCCTTGGCCGCGGCGTTGCCGAATCAGCAGATAGAAGAAGAACGGCCCGCCGACCAGGGAGGTCAGCATGCCGATCGGCAGATCGGCGGCCCGGATCAGGGTCCGGGCGAAAAGGTCGGCAACCACCAGGAGTATTGCTCCGCCGCAGGCGCTGGCCAGGATCAGCGGACGGTGCGCCGGGCCGATCGCCATCCGGACGATGTGCGGAACCACGAGGCCGACGAAGGCGATGATCCCGGCAAAGGCCACCGCGACGCCGGTCAGCAGCGCGACCAGCAGAATCGACGCCAGGCGCAACCGCTCGACATCGACGCCGACCTGGCGGGCACTGCGTTCGCCGAGCGAAAGCACATCGAATTTGTTGCCCAGCAGCCAGGCGGCGAAGCTGCCGAGCAGCATTACGGCGGCGACCAGGAGCGCTTGCGGCCACAATGAACCGTTGAGCGAGCCGAGTTGCCAGAACACGATCTGCTCCCGGCTGGAGGTATTGGCCAGGAACAGCAGGAAGGCGATGCCGGCCCCGGCGAACGCGTTGATCGCGATCCCGGTGAGCAGCAAGGTCGTCACCTCAGTGCGGCCGTCGGCCCGGGAGACCAGGTAAACCAGAACCGCGGTCAGGAGCGCGCCCAGGAACGCGCAGCCGGCGATCAGCCAGCTCGGCGCCGCGTCCCGGCCCGGCGTGCCGGACAACAATGGCAGGGCGACGATTGCCGCGGCGGCGCCCAACGCCGCACCGGAAGAAACTCCGACCACACCGGGCTCGGCCAAAGGGTTGCCGAACACCGCTTGCATCGCAGCCCCGGAGACGGCAAGCGCCGCGCCGACGCCGACGCCCATGGCGATCCTCGGGAACCGGACCAGCCACAGGGTGTTTTCGACCAGCGGGTCGCTTGGTGCCCAGTCATTGGCGATGCCGACGGCGCGCAGCACCGAGCCGATGACCTCGCCGGGGCCGGTGAGCACCTGTCCGAGCATCGCGGAAACCACGATGGCGACGAGCAGCAGGAGCGGCAGGCCGACGGCGAGCGTCCGGCGCAGGGCATGCTGCCGCGATGCGGTTCCGGTCAGCAAGGAGTTCAGGCTGCGGCTGCGCTGGTGTCCGCCAGATCGGCGAACATTGCGATATTGAGCTTGAACGCCGCATGGACTTCGGCGACGACGCGTTCCTGTTCGGCCGGAACGAGGCCCAAGGCGTCCAGTTTCGCCCGGTACTGGTCCTTGAAGGGCTTGGTTTTGGGGATCGCCGGGAAGCTGTAGAAACGCACGCCGTCAAGATCGAGTCCGAACTGCCGTTGCAGCAGCCGCTGCATGATCTGACCGCCGGACAGATCGCCGAGGTAACGGGTGTAGTGGTGCGCGATGAAGCCGACCGGCCATTCCGCGCTCCGGTTGATCTGTTCGAGGTACTCGGCAGTGGCGGGCAGCGGTGAAATCAGCTCGCGCCATTGCGGCCCGATCAGGAAGGCCAGGTCTTTTTCGATCTCCGGCACCCGGCTCAGTTCCGCGGAATGGAACCCGCCGACCACTTCGTCTTCGGCCAATCGGGCGGCCATCGATTCGAGCGCGTGGTACACGAAGTACTGCTGCGCGGCCAGTGCGGTGTAGTCGGCGAGCGAGCGTTTGCCGGACATCAACTCCGAGATGAACGGCGAATCGTGCGCTTGCTGATGCAGGAATTGGGTCGAATCGCGCAATGTTTGGGAAAAGCCGGTGCTGCTGGACATCTGGACCTCATACGCTGGGAACGGAACAATGCAAGTCTATTAGGTAAGGCTAACCTTTGCTATACTTCGAGTGTAACCGGCGAAGGCCTTGCTGACAATATGTCAGCAAAAATTCTTTGCCGGTTTCGGTCCGCTCGAAGCAAGCGTGCGCCGGCTCGGCTGTTTAGGATGGCCGGATGGCGAACTATCTGCTGGGAGCTCTCGAAACCGTGCCGGCGCTGAGCCGGCTTGATCTGTTGGCCCCGTCGACGGCGGATTTCCTGCGCGGGTTCGCTGCGGCGGACCGGGTGGGCGTCGTCGAAATCGATCCGGAGCTCTCGGATACCGCAGCGACCCGGGACGCCTATGCCTTGGCTCCGGAAGCGCTGGTCAACTGCGTGATCGTGGCCGGCAAACGGGAGGGCGTCGAGCGGATCGCGGCTTGTCTGGTCCCTTTTACGAAACGGGTTGATGTCAACAATGCGGTCAAACGCCGGCTGGATGTGCGCAAAGCGTCGTTCTTACCCCAAGACCGCGCGACCGGACTCAGCGCGATGGAGTTCGGCGGGATCACCCCGTTGGGCCTGCCTTGGCCGGTGCTGCTCGATGAAGCGGTGGCGGAACTGCCGCTGGCGTTGATCGGGTCCGGGATCCGGAAATCGAAGCTGATCCTGCCCGGGGAACTGCTGGCCCGGCTGCCACAAGCCGAACTGCTGGCCGGGCTAGGGGTGCGGATCAGCGGCTGACCCGGCCGCCGGCGCTCAGGCCGGCAAGCGCTCCTTCGCGAGCACGTTCTCGATCGCGTCCACTGCGGCCCGGAGGCCGCCGGCAGCACGCAGCGCCTCGGCGTGGGGCCGGGCGTTTTCCCGGTACTGCGGATCGCGGAGCACCTGTTGGGTGGCTTCGGCGATCTGCGCGGCGGTGGCCCGGGAGAACCGCACCGCGATGCCGATGCCGTATTCATCGCTCTTTTCCGCGAGCAGCGGCTGGTCGTCCCGGATGCCGGCCAGGACCATCGGGACTTGATGCCAAATGCCCTCCAGAACGCTGTTGTAGCCGCCGTGGTTGATGAAGCCGACCACGTGCTGGAGCAGTTCCTGCTGCGGCACATGCGGTACCACCAGGATCTCCGGATCGTGAAATCCGGCCAAGGCGTTCGAAGGGTCCGCGATGATGGTCCGCAGCCCGGCTTCGCGCAAACCCTGTGCGGCGGCTTGGATGAACCGGTCCCCGGCACCGACGTTCGTGGTGCCCAAGGCCACCAGGACGGTCGGCGATTCCTGGGCGAACCGGATGATCCGCCGATTCTCCGCCGCCGCTTCCGGGGAAACCGCAGCCGGGCGGAACACCGGCCCGACGAACTCCACCGGCCCGGGCAGCTCGGTGCGGGCGTCGAAGAGTCCGCCGATGCCGAAGGCGATGGTCAGGAAAGGGGAGTAGAGCGGGTCGGTGCCGGAATCCGGATCGCCGATGTCCTGGCGCAAGCCGCGGAACAGCTCATCGCGCCATTCCAGGACCTTCGGCAGTTTGCCCACCGGGTTGATCAGTTCGATCATCGTGGTGGCCGAAGTCACCCACGGCACGCCCAGGCGTTCGGCCACCATCGAGCCGGCCAACGCCTGCTGGTCGACCAGCATCAGATCGGGCCGGAAATCGCGGACCGCAGCCTCGACGTCGGCCGCCATGCCGCGGGCCAATGGCACGAAACCGTCCTCCCAGAGGAATTTCAGCGCGCCCGGACCCATCAGCTTCACCGGCCGCTCCGGCTGCACATCGGCTTCCCAGCCGGTGCGGTAGTTGTAGAACTTGGTCTCCGGTGCCAGGAACCGGGAATGGAATTTCCACAAACCGGACCAGGCCACCTGGTGGCCGCGGCGTTCGAGTTCATCGGCGATGGCCAACGGCGGGCTGCTATGGCCCACCAGCGGCGGGACGACGATCAAAATGCGCATGCGAGGGGCACCAATCAGTGGGAAGGTTCGTGGTTGGGGACGGGGCTGAGGGCCTTGCCGGAGACCACCGGGTGTTCCAGCACCCAGTCGATCAAAAGCTCTTCGAGCAGGCGGGGCACATCGGTGAGCAGCGAATGCCCGACGCCGGGCACGATCACGGTCTTCACGTTCTTGATCAGCTCCCGGACCTTGGGCTCCTGTTCGACCAGTTTGAATTCACTGCCGTAGACCGCCAGGACCGGCATCTCCAATCCGGCGATCGCATCGTCGGCGACCAACTGGGCTTGGGGCAGTTCTTCGAAGAAATCGGTGTCCTTGGCCATCCGTTTGCCGTTTTTGAGCATTTTGACCCCGGGCATGCCGAAGCTGGCGAGCATCCGGACCATGGCATCGGGCCGGCGCATCTCGGCATAGCTCTCTTCGAAGGCCTGGACCATTTCATTGGCCCAGAACGCGGTGGGCGGCTCGGCCTCCAAAGAACCGAGACTGGCTACCCGCTCCGGGAACTTGAGCGCGAATCCATAGGCGATGGTGCCGCCGTAGGAGTTGCCGGCGATATGCACCGGAGTACCGTCGTGGATGGTGTCCAGCAACTCGGCGATGTCGTCCAGGATGTGTTCCATCTGGTAGCCGGATTTGATCCGTTCGCTTTTCCCGTGCCCGCGATGGTCGAACATGATCACGTCGATGCCCGCTGCCGCGATCGCCGGCGCGATGGTCAGGTAATAGCTGGCCAGGTTGTCGATCACGATGCCATGGACCAAGACGAGCGTTTCCCGCGGCTCGTCCGGCGCCAGGTTGCTGGCCCGGAGGATTTCGTAGTTGAGCTTGAGCCCGTTGATGGTCAGGATGGTCATGGCGATTTCCTCAGGGTTCGGGGCGATCCGGTGCGGTTCAGGCTTGGCTTGCGCCGGTTCCGTTCAGGCTGCTGGTCACATAATCGACCAGCTGGCCGACGTTCATGCTGATGATCTCCTCGAGGTCCAAGGATCCGAGGAATTCGGCGAAATTGATTCGCTCACCGTAGATTTCGCGCAGTTTCCCGCCGAGCGTGACTAGGTCGATGCTCTCCAGCTCCAAATCCTCCTGGAACTGGGTCTCCCTGGCCACTTCGATGTCCTCGATGTCGTATTCGTCGAGGATCTCTTCAATGACCCGGGTGATTTCGGCGAGTACGGACTCGGCGGTCGGAGCAGTGGTCGGAAGTTCGATGGTCATTGCGGTGTCCTTTCAGAGTCGTCCAGACCGGTTGTCCAGGCGACGATGTAGCTTCGTTCGGTGAGTATTTCGAGGTTGTGGATGGTGCTGACCGACACCCGGTAGCGCCGCCCGGCCGCAGTGTCGACGTCGAGCCGGTAGTCGCAGTCCGGGGTTCCCGGATGCACCGCGACCACTTCGAGTTCCCGCGGCCGGCCGGCCAGGCCGGTGCCCAAGGCTTTGCCCACCGCTTCCTTCGCGGAGAAGAACCTGGTCAACCAGGCCAGCGCCTCGGCCGGCTCGGCGTCCTTGCGCAGCGCATCCAGCCGAGCCTGCTCGGCGTCGCCGAAAAGCACCGCTTCGATCGATTCCGGCCGGCTTTCGATGGCTTCGACGTCGATGCCGACGCCGGCCGATCCGGGCACCCGGGGCCGGGCGATGGCGACGCCGACGTCGTTGCTGTGCGCGATCGAGAACTCGAGTTCGGGCAGTTGCCGCCCGTGTACGCCGGACACCGTCGGTTGCCCGCTGGGCAGGTGCCCGATGGCCAACTCGGCCGGGAAGATGCCGGACGGGTCCGTGCTCCACAAGGCGCGCCGGATCGCGTCTTTGGCCGCGATCTTCCCGAGCAGCCGCTGCCGTCGGCCGCGCGGCGGGCTGGCCAGGTGTTCCTGCCGTTCGGCCCGGCCGAAATACTTGCGCAGGGTCAGGTCCCGGCTGGCCAAATCGGGCCAGAAATCCGGCAGCAAGACCCAACCGCCCGGCTGCGGCAGGGAGAAGGTGTGTTTCTCGATCGCCTCGTCCATGTCGTGGATATTGGGTTCGTTGTCGAAACGGTGCTCCTGCCACCCGGTGATTTGGCACCATACCCGGCCGTCGTGCACCAATTGGCCCGTGACGGCGAACGAATCTTCGGTGAATTCGGTGATCTTCAGGTGGCATTCCAAGACTTCGCCGGGCAGCGGCTCCGGCCCGCTGAACGCCATGGTCTGCACTCCGACCGGGAACACCCGGGAACGACGGTTGAACTGGAGCTGGACCCAGTACCCGGCCAGCTGGCCGATGCTGTCCATCAGCGAACCCTTGGCGTCCTTGGCGACCAGGCTGGCCCGGATGTGCCGTTCGCCGACACCGTGCACCGCCGTGATGATCTGGTATTGCGGCCCGTGGAACATCCAGCCTTCGCTGTAGAGCTGCGAGGCCTGGCTGATTCCGGCGGGCCGTTCGGCCGACGTGTCGACCGGCCAGACCCCGCTGGCCGGAGCCGGGTACTCTGCGGCCAGTTCGATGGTGCCGTGGGCGAATCCGCCGAAGGAGACGGCCAGCCGGTGGTCATCCAGCCAGTCCATCGCGATTTCGACCTCGGTCGGCTCGCTGAGGTCCACCCAGCGGTCCAGCCGGACCTCGTGCAGCGCGACCGCGGACCGGCCGGTGGCGGCTTCGGCGGCGTCCATTATGAACCGGATGATCGCGGTTCCGGGCACCACCGGGAACCGGTCGCTGACATCCGGCCAATCCTCGCGTTGCCGGAAGAAGCTGTGGTCGATCAGGTACGGCATCCGGTCGAGCGAAACCGTCAATGCGCGCGGCGGAAGCTTTGGCCTCGAGCCGGCCACGGGTTCCGCCGGCCCGGCGGTTCCCGCTGCTTCCGGCGGAAGCAGCGGTGCCGGAAGCGCCGCGGGCGGGAGGCTTGCGGCAATTGACGGTGGCACCTGGATTTGCCGGAGCGCGCCCGGCAACGCGGCGGACCGGGCCAGCGAGCCATCGAGCAGGGCGGCGACCAGGGCCTCCGATTCGGTGAGGAACGCGTCCAGCTCCGCGGCGAGCAACGGCGAAAGATTGCTCCCGCTGCGGAAGCCCGCGGCGCGTTCGGAAGCGTCGACGGGGGAAGCCGCTCCGCCGGCCGCAGCCGGGGCTTTCGGCGGCCCGGCGGATTCGACCGGTGCGCCGGATTCGACCGGTGCAGCAGCGGGCGAGCTGACGCCCAAAAAGCCCAAATCCACCTCCCGGCCGCAGGCCCAAAGCGCCGTGAGCACACTGCGCAGCTGGTTCAACCCGGTGCGGTGCGAGGCATTGGCGCTGACCACCACATGCTCGGTGTGGTGCAAGGTGTCCGAGATCAAACTGCCCAACTGGCCCGGACCGAGCTGGATGAAAACCGTGCTGCCGTCCGCGTGCATATTCGCGATGAGTTCGCGGAACCGGACGTGCTCGACCAAGTGCCGGATGAAGATTTCCTGGATCTGCGCCACGTCTGCCGGGAACGGCCGCATTGTGGTGGCGGACCACACGGGCCGCTGCGCCGGGGAGATCGCCCAGGATTCGGTCAGTGCCTGGATCTGGCCGACGTGTTCGCGGAACATCGGCGTGTGGAAACCGGAAGCGAACGGCAGCACCCGCGAGATGAAGCCTTGTGCCCGGAATTCCGCAACGATCTCCTCGACGGTCTGCAAGGGGCCGCAGATCATCGATTGCTGCGGCGCATTGTCGTGCGAGAGCACCACATCCCCGCGGCCCTGCAGAGCTGCGGACACGGTCTCGGCAGAGGTGCCGATGACCGCGAAGGCCAAGCCCGGGAACTGGATTTCGGTCATTCCGGATTCGTCCAGGAACCGGTCGACGGCGCCGCCGTCGTAAATGCCGCCGATGATCATCGCGGACCATTCGCCCACGCTGTGCCCGGCAAGTTCATCGGGAATCACCCCGATCCGCTGCAAAGCCGCGGCCAGCACCCGGGAGACTTGCAGCACCGCGCTGCTCTGCAACTGGGTGCCCTGCAGCGCATCGCCCTTTCCGGCCGCGCCACGCAACGCCGGCAAACCGAAGTGCTCGATGACGTCGTCGATCCGCGGACTGAAGTCGGCCTCCAAACCGGGGCAGACGAAAGCCAGTTTGCCGCCGCCCCCACCCGGTCCGGAATCCGCCCGAGCGCCCAGCAACGGGCCGGGCCGGAACCAGACATCATTCCGACCGTGCCAGGGATTGCCCCGGCTGACCGCTTTGCGGGCCACGTTGAGCTGCTTCTTGCCAGGCGCCACGATGCCCAACCGCACTGGCCCGTCTCCGGGCGGCGTGCCGATCCGGGCGAGCAGTTCGGCGTCCTCGGCCATCAGGAGCTGTTGCATCTCCGGCAGGCTGCCAGCGCTCAGCAGCAACACCTGTGCGGCATCTGGCTCGACCGCGGACCGGGCGGCGGCGGTGCGCGGCAGGTTGCCCAGTTCGGTGCTCAACTCACCACTCCGAAGCGGTGTAGACGACGGCGTTCACATGGCGCTCGCCCCAAGCGAGCTCCTTGAGCAGCGCATGCGTCCCGGCCTCGGGGTCGATCAGTTTGATGCCGCGCCGGACGAAGTCGCGGCCGAGTTCATCGCTGACCATTCCGGGATTGCTGCCGGAGGGCGCCCAGGGCCCCCAGTGCACAGTGACGGCACGCTGCCCGGTGCGCAACGACCAGGCGGTGCCCATGGCTTCCAAGGCGTCGTTCGCGGCGGCGTAATCGCTCTGCCCCCGGTTGCCCATCGCGGCCGCGATGCTGCCGAAGAAGACCACGAATCCGGGGCTGACCGGCAGCGAATCCAGCACCGCCAGAATCGTGGCGGCCCCGTCCACTTTGGTGCTGTACACCCGGCGGAACGATTCCGGGTCCTTGTCCGCGACCAAACCGTCTTCGATCACTCCGGCCGCATACACGATGCCGTCGATCCGACCGTTGCGGTCATGGATCCGGCCCAGCGCCTCCCGGACCGCATCCGCGTCCCGGACGTCCACCGATTGGTACTCCACGCTGCTGCCGTTGGCGCGCAGCCCTTCGATGGTGCCGGTGACCTCGCGCCGGGCCAAAATCGCTGCGGCTTCGCGTTCGATCGAGGCCGCGCTGGCTCCGGGGCGGCCGGCCAAGACGCGGCGCAGGGCCGGCAGATCAGCGGCTGCCGCGGTGTCCGCGGGCTCGGCCAGGCCGTCGAAAGCAGTACGGCCGATCAGCTCGATGCGGCAGCGGCTGGTGCTGGACAGGGTGTTCGCGAACTTCGCGGTGATCCCGCGGGCGCCGCCGACCAGGACGACGACGGAGTCCCGGTCCAGCTGCAGGGCTTCGGCTTCGGCCGCGCCTTCGCCGGCCGGACCGGCTCCGGTGGCACCGAGCAGGCCCAGATCGGTGTTGACCAGTTCCAGGCCGGTGCGTTCGCCGTTGAACAGATCCACGATCGGTTCATTCGAGACATCGGTGAGTTCGGCCAGCAGCGACGCGGCGACCGCATCGGCCGGCTTGGTGGGCTCGATGTCCACGAGACGGACCAAGGACTGCGGGTATTCGCGGGCCAGGCTGCGGAACAGTCCGCGCAACCCGATCGTGCGTTCGGCCCGGCCGGATCCGTCCGAGGCGATCGGCCGGGCGGCCAGCAGGTACCGCGGCCCGAGCGCCATGGCCGCTTTGAAGAGCGGGAACAGATCCGGCACCGCGGCGGTCTGCGGATTGTCCAACGGATCGAGGTAGAGCACGCCGTCGATGCCCGGTTGCAAGGCCTCGGTTGCTTGCTCCGGCCCGGCCAGCACCGCAGTGGCGCCGAGTGCGGCGGCGGCCGACACGGCCTGGCCGGCGATCTCGCCGGAACCGATGATCAGCAGTTGCCGGCCGGCCAGCGCGCCCGCGGCGGCTTGCGGCAAGTCCAAACGGGTTTTCTTGAAGAGCAGCCGTTCCGGAGTGTGGCCCGGTACCGCCGAACCAGCCTGGGCGGGTTCTGCCGGTTGCTGATCCGCCGCCGCCGGTGTGGCCGGTTCGGCCGGGGTTCCACTGAGCGATACCAGGAGCCAGTCGGCGATCGCGCCGGTGGTGCGGGCTTTGGAAAGCTCATCGAGCTGGTTGTCGCTGAGTTTGCTGCTGCCCCCGGCCTCCGCGAAGCGGGCGGCCAGCTCTCCGGCGATTTCGGTGCGTTTGATCGAATCGACGCTCAGATCGGCTTCCAGGTCGAGGTCCGGTTCGATCATTTCGGCCGGGTATCCGGTGCGTTCGCTGATGATCTCCACGACCGCGTCCAAAATCGCCGAGATGTTCAACGCGGCGGCTTGCGGGCTGACGGCTGGGCCGGCCGCCGGACCGGCCGGGGCGCCGATCGGGGATCCGGCCGGGGCTGCTGTCTCGACGGCGCTGCCGATCCGCGCGCTGAGCCAGTCGGCGATCGCGCCGGTGGTGCGGGCCTTGGAAAGTTCTTCGAGCTGCCGGTCGTCCAAGGCGATCGCGGAACCTTCGACCTTGCTGAGCCTGGCGGCCAGCTCTCCGGCGATTTCGGTGCGCTTGATCGAATCGACGCTCAGATCGGCTTCCAGGTCGAGGTCCGGTTCGATCATTTCGGCCGGATACCCGGTGCGTTCGCTGATGATCTCCACGACCGCGGCCAGGATCGCGGCGGGGCTCAAGCCGACCGCCGGGGCCGGGTTAGCCTGCGGTTGCAGCAGCGTCGCAGTGGCCCCGACCGGAGCGCCGCCGGCCAGGCCCGCTCCGGCTGCGAGGGGGCTGGCCGGCGCCGGCGCGGGCGGTCCCGGCACAGCCGGAGCCGCGGCGGCGAACTCGGGCGTCGCGGCAGGGGTAGGAAGGAAGGACTGGGATCCGGCCGATGGCGCGGACGGCGTGCCGGAACCGGAGCCGAAGTAGCCCAGGAGCACGTCCCGTTGCGCGGCGACCATTTCCCGGCTGGTCTTGAGGAACTCGGCGACCAGGGCATCCCGCTCGGCGAGTTGTTGCGGCTGTTGCGCTGCGGATTGCTGCACTGGGGTGACCTCCTGGAGACGTCGTGCTGGGGCGAGCGCGCCGGGGACAACTTTCCCGTCGCGGGTTTTGATGGTGGCGCCGTTGACGGTCCAACCCGGAGTCAGCGGAATGATCGAGCTGTTGATCGCCTGGGCATCGCGGCCGCGGTAGAGCCAATCGACCGATACCTTGGTCCCGGCCGTGGCCAAGCTCGCGAAGGCGACCAGGAGTTCGCGGATGCTGCCGCGCGAACTCCTGGCCAGCGGAACCACGGTGTGCGGCCGTTCGCCCAGGATTGCCGCGACCAATTTGCTGAGCACCTGGCCGGGGCCGACCTCGACGAAGGTCCGGGCCCCGGCGGCATACATCGATTCGATCTGCTCGACGAAGCGCACCGGTGCGGTCACTTGGGCCGCGAGCTCGGCACGGATCGAAGCCGCACCCTGCGGATACGGCTGGGCGGTGCGGTTGCTCCAGACCGGGAATGCGGCTTCCGCCAGCGGCACTCCGGCCAGGGCAGCGTCGAAGCTGCGCGATGCCGCGGCGATCACCGGGCTGTGGAAAGCACAGGCCACCGGGAAGGTCTTCACCCCCAGGCCGGCCGCGCGCGCGGCATCAACGGCCGCATCGATGGCTGCACTGGCACCGGAGATCACCGTTTGGGCCGGTGAATTCCGATTCGCCAGGGTGACGGTCGCAGCGAGCCCGGCCTGCTCGAGAGCGGCTTCGACGGCTTCGGCGGAGGCCGAGACGGCAGCCATCTTGCCGGGGTCTGCACCGATTGCGCCGACCACCGAGGCCGCACGGTCCGCGCTCATCGAAATCAGCGTCTTGGCATCGAAGACCCCCGCTGCGCTGAGCGCCGCGAGCTCGCCGTAGCTGTGCCCGGCGGCCAGATCCGGCCGGATGCCGGCTTTGCCGAGCAGCTCGCCCAAAGCGATGGCGGCAAGGCCCAAAACCGGTTGCGCGACCCTGGTATCCGTGATCCGGAGCGATTGCGCCTCGGATTCCTCCGCGGTGAAGGCCGCCGGCGGAAGCATCGCACCCAGCCACGGTCGGCCCAGGGCCAAGGTTTCGTGCAGCTCCGGGAAGGCGACGAAAAGCTCCCGCAGCATCCCCGGACGTTGGCTGCCCTGGCCGGGGTAGAGGAACGCCAAGGACCCGGGCTCCGTAGGTTTCGCGGCCGTGAACAAGCCTGCGTCCGGGTCGTGTTCGCCTTTCGCAGCGCGGGCCAGCAGCACTGTGAGCTCATCGATGTCGCGGGCCACCAAGGCGATGGACGCCGGTTTGCCGGCGTTCGCCGAGCGGACGGCGTTGCTCGCGGCCAGGTCCCGTAGCCGCCAGGGCCGGCCATTGTCGTCGCCCAACGAGACGACGGCACCGAGCTCCTTCACCGAACGCATCGCGTCGGTGGCGTCGCCGTGGAAGAGGAACAGTTCGGCCGGCCACTCGTCGATGCTGTGCCGCGGCGGGGCGGATTTCTTGTGCCCACCCAAAACCACGTGGAAGTTGGTGCCGCCGAAGCCGAAGCCGCTGACCCCGGCAAAGCGTTCGTCCAACGGGGCGGTCCACGGAGTGGCTTCCTTGTTGAAGACGAACGGACTGCTGTCCAGGTCCCAAGCCGCGCTCGGCGTGGTGACGTGCAAGGTGGGCGGTTTGACCCCGTTGTAGATCGCCATCGAGACCTTGATCATGCTGGCCATCCCGGCCGCGCACTTGGTGTGCCCGATTTGCGATTTCACCGAACCGATCGCGGCGTTTCCGGCCGGCACGCCGGACTCGGTGAAAACCTTGGTGAGCATGGTCAGTTCGGTGCGGTCGCCGACCACGGTCCCGGTGCCGTGCGCCTCGACCAGACCGACCTGGGCCGGATTCACCCGGGCGTTTCGGTAGGCGCGTTCCAACGCCGAACGCTGGCCTTCCGGACGGGGTGCGGTCAAGCCCAGTGATTTCCCGTCGCTGGAACTGCCGATGCCGCGGATCACCGAGTAGATCCGATCGCCGTCGCGTTCGGCGTCCGCGAGCCGTTTCAGCACCAAACAGCCTACGCCTTCACCGAGTGCGATGCCGTCGGAGTTCCGGTCGAAAGCCCGGGACCGGCCGGTCGGGCTCAACGCCGTGACCGAGGCGAACAAAAGGTAGTCGTTGATCGTGTTGTGCAGATCGGCGCCGCCGCAGAGCACCATGTCCGCGGTGCCGAGAGTCAGTTCCTTGCAGGCCACGTCGAGGGCGGCAAGCGAGGAAGCGCAGGCCGCATCCATGGTGTAGTTGGCGCCACCGAGGTCGAGCCGGCTGGCGATCCGGCCGGAAATCACGTTGGAGAGCATGCCGGGGAAGGAATCTTCGGTGAGCCGGGGCAGCTGTTCGGAGAGCTCGGCCGGAATGTTCGCCACATAATTGGGCAAGATGGTCTGCACCAAGCTGGCGTTCGCCAGGTCGCTGCCCATCTCCGCGCCGAAGAACACCGCGATCCGGGAACGGTCCGCGGAGGAGTTGAAGTTGGCGTCGTCCAGGGCTCGGCGGGTGACTTCCAGGGCGAGCAACTGGACCGGCTCGATCGCGCCCAACGATGCCGGCGGAATGCCGTAACGCAGCGGATCGAAGGGGATCTCCGGCAGGAACCCGCCCCACTTCGACGGGCTCTTGATCCCGTTGGAGGTGGCGCCGTCGTAGTAGACCGCCGGATCCCAGCGATCCGGGTGCACCTCCGTGACTGCATCTTTGCCGTTGACGATGGTGGACCAGAAGGCGGCGAGGTCCGGGCTTCCGGCGAACATGCCGGACATGCCGACGATCGCGATGTCCAGTGGCGCGGCGGTGGCCGGTTCGGCGTCGACGGGCTTCGCCTCGGGGGAGTGCCGGGCCAGGAATTCTGCGGCGTCGCTGCTCAGCGTGCGGTGCAAATCGGCCACTGTGGTGACCGCGGAACGCAAGGCGACGACTTCGCCGGCCATGAACATGCCGTCGGAGAGCTGCCGTTCGGCGGTGACTTCGTGCAGTTCGGAGCCGATGCGTTCAATGCCCTTGCTGGCCAGACGCAACCGGCCGAGATTGAGCGATTCGAGCTCTTGCCAAGCGTCCCGGTCCGGGATTCCTTCTGCGGACATCCGGGCTTTGATCGCCAGGAACTCTTCGGTGAACGGACTGCTCACGCACCGGGTCGCGTGCCCCGGGGCGGTCTCGAGCATCGCGGTCGTGGTGCCTGCGACGACTTGCTGCTGGAATACCTCGCTGATCGCACCGGAGGCAACTGCTTCCTCGGTGAAAAGGTACGCGGTGCCGATCAGCAGGCCGATCAGGGCTCCTTTGGCGGCCAGTGGAGCGGCCATCGCGGCGACCATCGCCGCGGAACGTTCATCGCTGATGCCGCCGGCGAAATAGACCGTGACCGGGTCGCCGTCGAGCTTGTCGATGCGGCCTTCGAGGACCGCGATCTGGGCTTCCCAAAGCGCGAAGCTGTTGCGCGGTCCGATATGGCCGCCGCATTCGGAACCTTCGAAGATGAACCGTCGGGCGCCGGCGGTGAGGAACTGCCCGAGCAGGGCCGGCGAAGGAACGTGCAGGAAGGTTTTGATCCCCGCAGCTTCCAGCGCCGCGGCCTGGGCCGGGCGGCCGCCGGCGATGATCGCGTGGCTGGGCTTGACCTCGTGCACGATGGCCAATTGGGCGTCCTTGGTCGCATCGTCGGCGAAGCCCAGGATCCCCACGCCCCAGGGCTTGGCGCCGATCCGGTCGCGGGTGCCTTCGAGCATTTCCCGGGACTGTGCGGCATTCGACAGGGCCAGGGCGATGAACGGCAACGCGCCCTCGGCCGCGACGGATTCGGCGAAAGCGGGCTGATCGCTCACCCGGGTCATCGGTCCTTGGGCCAGTCCCAACCGGGTGCCCATGTTCTGGGCCAAGGGCGAATCCGGAAGCAGGATGTCGGCGTGCTGCGGCTCGCGGATCGCCTTGCGCAAGCCTTTCATGCTGCCGGAGACATTGCGCCAGAGCGAGGCGAAACGGGCGGCCAGGAATCCGTCCTGGCCGATCGGCACCAGCTGCCGGTCCAGATCGGTGCTGCCGAGGTCGGCGGGCAGCTGCGGGTTGCCGCGCTCCGGTCCGGTGCCGGCTTCCGGTTTGCGGGCCGGGCCGCGACGGCGCAGCACCCGGTAGCCGTCGACCAGGAGGGTTTCCGAGCCGTCCATGGTGGCCAAAGCCGAGGCCAGTTCGGCCGAAGTGCCGGCTTCTTCCAGCAAGGCGAGCTGGGTGTCCAGGAGCACGCCTGCAGCCCCGCCGGTGATGGCCGCCCGGGCGGTATTCGGTCCGATGCCGCCGGCCGCCCAGACGGGCAGCTCGACGTCGGCGGCAGCGACCAACTGCTGCAGCAGCACGAAAGAACTCAACGAACCGACCAGCCCGCCGCCGTCGCTGCCCCGGGCGATCAGGCCGTGCGCGCCCAGGCGCTGCGCGTTCAGCGCGTCCTCGAGGCTGCGTACTTCCACCAAGACCAGGGTGCTGCCCGGGACCTCTCCGGGTTTCCAGCCGGGCAGCATTTCTGGATCCTGCGCCAGCAACAGGTGGCTCGGCGCGCTCAAGTGTTCCGCGAAGACGTCCTGCGGACTCACCCGGCAGCCGGTGTCCACCCTGATCCCGAACGGTTCCGAGGTCCAGCGGCGCACTGATTCGAGCGCCTGCAGGGCCGGCTCGGCGCGCGACCCGAGGTCCAGGATTCCGAGGGCGCCACAATTCGAAGCTGCGGCCACGAGCCGGGCGTCCGGCGTGGCGAACGGGCTCACCGCGAGGATCGAGATGCGGTTTGCAGTGTCAGCGCGCATGGAAATTCCTGTCTCTAAAGCGTTTAAATACCGCCATGGTGTAAAAAATTTAACTGGTTGAGGCTCCAGATGGAAGATTCATTCCTAAGGCCACCGCAATCTTTATTGTAGAGTCGTCGGGGTTGGCGTCAAGCAACAAATCTTCAGGTGGCAATTTGTTTACCCAATACGTACCCAAAGTTATTTTTCTTGAAATATATTGAAACGTCCGGGTGCGGGCAATTCACCTCGGGTATTGTGCTCAGGAGCGATCCGGCGATTTATTGCGACCTAGCGTCGCAATAGCTGTCCGGTCGCGGCTTGAAGGGGTAAGTTTCCTTTAAATTCAAGGATCGGGAGCCGCGCTGTGAATTTTTCGCCGGCGTGCGCGACTGTCTGTCGCCGTGATTTTGTGACCTTGATTACATTGCCGACTTTACCCAGAATGCTCCGGTTGAAAAGTAGGCAAAGTGGCGTATAAGCGGGTTGGGTCGCCCCGGTGCAAATTTGGGATCGACTACCGCAAAGATAGGCGCAGCGGGCGCCTCGGCGGGCGCTTCCGCGCTATCACTGAGATGGCCGTTCGGTTATCCGAGTGGTTATAAATTTAGCAATTCGCTGGCTATTTTGAGGCGGGTTGCCGGTCCGGGGTGGTGAGCGCGCTGAGAATGCATTGCAGGGTGAGCGGGCTCAGGTCTGCGGGCTCCGGGGCTCCAGGGTCCGGGAAGTGGCTGTGCGTCATGGCGCCTTCGTGTGCGGCCATGACCACTCGGATCAAGACCGAGATCGGCACCGTCGGTTTGCGGCCGGCCCGCTCGATCGCGCTCAGCAGGATCGGTTCCAGTCTTTCCCGGAGCCGGCGGCGGTGTTCGGAGAGCGCCGCGGCGGCCAGCGGGTTGCGCAGGGCTTGGGCGGTGAATTCGGCATTGAGCAGCTGCCAATGGCTGCCGACCTGAAGCAGGTTGAGCACTTTGCCAACGATCTCGCCGACGTCCGGCGTCGCCGCGGTGCTGGACAGGACCTCTTCGAGGCGTTCCAGATAGAGCTCGATGTTCCACTCGTAGAGGGCGAACAGCAGCTCGTCCACGGACTCGAAGTTCGAATAGAAGGCGCCCCGGGTGAATCCTGCGCGTTCGCAGATCTCTTCGATGCTCGCCTTGTGGATCCCGTGTTCCACGAGAAGTTCGCCGGCCGCTGCGATCAGGCGTTTGCGGGTTTCGGACCTGCGCCGCGGAACTTTCTCGGAACCAATCATGGAAAAAGTCTATCCAATACAGAATGTTTTGAATACATTGTGTATTGAGACTCAACGAAGAGAGGTTCATGATGCCTGTTTTGCCCCCCGGCCTCAGCCTGAAGCGAATTTCGGTTAAGGGCCGCAGCACCCGGTATGCAGATCTGGGCGACGGTGCGCCGCTGGTGCTGTTGCACGGCATCGTGCGGAGCCTGGAGGATTGGGGCCAGGTGATCGAACCCTTGTCCAAGCAATACCGGGTGCTGGCTCCGGATCTGGCCGGATTCGGTTTTTCCGAAGGCTTGCCCAGCTACAACCTGGAAGCCTTGGCCGAGCACGTTTGGGATTTCCTCGATGCGCTCGGCGTCTCCGGGCCAGTACGCCTGGTGGGCAATTCGCTGGGCGGTGCAGTCACCATGAAAGCCGCGGTGCAGGATCCGGACCGGGTGGAGCGGGTGGTCCTGGTGAACAGCGCTGGATTCGGCAAATCGGTGACCGTGGCGATTCGGGCATTGGCCATTCCGGTGATCGGCGGAAAAGTGATCAAGCCGCTGCTGCTCCGACCGAATATGCGGATGGCCCGGGCGGTGGAGAGTTCGTTGTACCGGGACCAGCGCATCGTGACCCGGGAACGGGTCAACCTCGGCTACGACCTTTTGGGCCAGGAGCAGGCGATGCGCGCCTCGGTCGAATCCGGCGTCGCCCTGGGCAGCTTCTTCGGCGCGGCCGAAGGCTGGCGCCGGGAACTTCTGGACGGCTACCGTCCCTTGTCCCATCCCACGCTGGTGCTGTGGGGCAGCCACGACAAGATCCTGCCGGCCAGTCATCTGCCCAATGCGCGGCGCGAACTGCCGGCCGCCCGATTCCACCTCTTCCAGCGGGTGGGCCATATGCCGATGACCGAGGTTCCGGAACAATTCCTGGCGGTCGTCGGGCCGTTTTTGGCGGAAAACGCCGATGCCTGAGGCCAGCATCGAAATCGCCGTGATCGGAGCCGGGTTCTCCGGTCTGGGAGTCGCCTGCGAACTCGTCCGGCACGGTCGCCGGGATTTCATCGTGCTCGAACGCGGGAGCACGGTCGGCGGTACCTGGCGGGACAACACCTACCCGGGTTGCGCCTGCGATATCCCCAGCGACCTCTACTCCTTCTCCTTCCAGCCGAATCCGCACTGGTCCAGCAATTACGCCGCGCAGCCCGAGATCCTGGCCTACCTGCAGCAGGTTGCCGCGGACTACGGCTTGCTGGAGCCCGACGGCGCGCCGGCCGGCTCGGACCTCTCGGCGGCAGCCCCGGGCAGCATCAGTTTCGGCACCGAACTGCAAGGTGCCGATTGGTTGCCGGATCGGCAGCGTTGGCGGATTTCGACGAACCGGGGCAGTTTGCTCGCCAGATACCTGATTTCCGGCCACGGTCCCTTGATCACGCCGAAATGGCCGGATTTGGCCGGGCTGGACAAGTTCCGAGGGGTCCGGTTCCATTCGGCGCAGTGGGACCACACCGTCGATCTCGCCGGCAAACGGGTCGCGGTCATCGGCACCGGTGCCAGCGCCATCCAGTTCATTCCGCAGGTGCAAGGCGTGGCCGGCGAAGTCCAAGTCTTCCAGCGGACACCACCATGGATCGTCCCGCGGGGTTGGCGGGAGACCTCGGCGAAACGCCGTGCCGTGTTCGCCAAATACCCCGTGCTGCAGAAACTCGACCGGCAGCGGAAATTCCGGATTCTGGAGACCCGGCATCTGGGCCTGAGCACCGCACGGTTCAACCGGGTCATGCAGGACTTCGCGCTGAGCTACCTCAATCGCAAGGTCAAGGATCCGGGGCTCCGGGCCAAGCTCACCCCGGACTATCGGATCGGCTGCAAGCGGATCCTGATTTCGGACAACTATTTCAATGCGCTGCAAAAACCCAATGTGGAGCTGGTCACCGACGCCGTGGTCAGGGTCACCGAACGCGGCATCGTCACTGCGGACGGCGTGGAACGCGAAGCCGACGTCTTGATCTGCGGTACCGGGTTCAATGCCACGCAGCCGAAGATCGCCGGTTTGATCCGGGACGGCGACGGCGTCTCGTTGGCCCAGAGGTGGGGCGCGGATTTCGAGGCGCACCGCGGGACCACGGTGACCGGTTACCCGAACCTCTTCCTGATCGTCGGACCGAACACCGCCCTCGGCCACAATTCGATCATCTACATGATCGAAGCCCAGGTGCGTTATGTCCTGGCTGCGCTCAACGCGGCAGAACGGCGCGGCGCGGTGGAGTTGGCGCCCACGGAGGCCGCGCAGCGGGCTTACAACCGCTGGCTGCAGGAACGCCTGGCCCGGCTGGTCTGGACCCGCGGCGGCTGCTCGAGCTATTACCTCAGCAGCACCGGCAAGAACACCACGCTCTGGCCGGAGCGGGCGGCTGCGTTCCGGCGCAAGCTCGGCCGCTTCGATGCGGCCAGCTATCGGTTTTTCAAACCCCGTCATCCTGTCCTGTCCGCCATCCCGACCAAGAAAGCGGTATCTCCCCATGTCTGAGTTCCCCTATGTATCCGGCGCCGCAGTACTCACCGGGGCCGCAAGCGGCATCGGCGAAGCGACCGCCAAAGGTCTGGCGATGCGCGGTATGGATATGGCAATCATCGACAAGGATGCGGCGCCGCTGGAGGCCCTGGCAGCCGGGTTGCGGGCCAATTATCCGAAACTGACCATCAGCACCCATGTGGTCGACCTTTCCGAAGCAGCACCGATTGCGGCTCTGCCCGAGGAAGTCCGGCGCAGCCACGAGCGGGTCAGCATGCTGATCAACAACGCCGGGGTGGCCTTGGGCGGCACCTTCGAGGACGTTTCGCTGGCTGACATCGAATTCGTGATGGCGGTGAATTTCTGGGCCGCGGTCCGGATGACCAAGGCATTCATGCCGGATCTGCGCGCGGCCGATTCGGCCCTGATGATCAATATTTCAAGTCTCTTCGGCTTGATCGGCACTCCGGGGCAGACTGCGTACACGGCGAGCAAATTCGCGATCCGTGGCTTTTCCGAGTCATTGCGCACCGAGGTCTCGCGCTTCGGGATCAAGGTGCTCCAGGTGCATCCCGGCGGGATCAAGACCAATGTCGCGAACAACGCCCGGCTCGGCGCGAATCTCACCCGCGGGGATGTGGACCAGGTCCGCAGTTCGTTCAACAAGGTGCTCACCATGGATCCCCGCGTCGCGGCAGAGCAGATCTTGAACGCGGCGGCCGCCGGGAAAAACCGGTTGGTGATTACCAAAGAGGCCAAAGCGCTGGATCTGCTCGCCAGATTGTTGCCGGCGAAGCACGGCGAAATCATCGCCAAGGAAATGCTCCGCAGAACCGGGGTCAAGCTCTGAATCAGGCGCAAAACGCCGTTGTGGCCAGAATCTCAGCGACTTCATAGCCGCCGGCGCGGATCGCCGCGCTGGCGGGGATTTCGAATTCTGTGTTTTCCGGGATCAGCCGGTTTCGCGTCGTTATCAGTTTGTTATCGTTTGGTGCTTCCCGTAGCGTCGATGGAAAGCTCCCGTTCGGCATTGCGCCGTCGGAAGCTGAGCAGGCACCTCGCACCCGGCACCGCCACGGAGGATTGCCTTTGATTTGTCCCCACATGAGGAAGCGGGCGGCGGTGGTTCGGTAGCGGAATGCTCCGTTCGGGTGACCGGAAGTGTCAAAACCAATGATGCAGAATTCAAAAATTCGTCGTACCGCTGGCCGGGTTCTGGCCATTGCCGCGATTGCCGGAGCCGGCGTCGCCGTGACCGGCACGGGTGCGCAAGCAGCCGACAGCAGCACCTGGGACGCACTGGCACAGTGCGAATCGGGCGGCAACTGGTCGATCAACACCGGCAACGGCTTCGGCGGCGGGCTGCAGTTCACCCCCAGCACCTGGGCTGCGAACGGCGGCGTCGGGAGTGCGCAGAACGCCTCCCGCGAGCAGCAGATCGCAGTTGCCGAGCGAGTGCTCCAAACCCAAGGCTGGGGTGCTTGGCCGGCTTGTTCGGCCAAACTCGGCCTGAGCGGCAAGAGCGGAGCCGCGCCGCAGGCGTACCAGGCTCCGGCGGCCCAGGCTCCCGTCGCCCAAGCCCCGGCGGCCCAGGCCCCGGTGCGGCAGGCTCCGGTGCAGCAGGCTCCCGCGGCACAAGCTCCGGCGCATGCCGGCACGGTGCCGGTCTCGGGCGAGACCTACACGGTCAAAGCCGGGGACACGCTCAGCAGCATCGCCGAAGCTTTGCAGATTTCCGGGGGTTGGGATCTGTTGGCGGACGCCAATGCGGACAGCATCAGCGATGTGAACCTGATTTACCCCGGCCAGGTGCTGAACCTGCCGGCATGATCTGAGCGGCGACCAGGCCCCGGTCACCGGGGCCGGGAGTCCGTTGGAGAGGGCGGGGCGGCTTTGCGCAGGCAAGGCTGCCCCGCCCTCTCCGGCATCCCGGGGAGCGGCATCCCGGACGGACTCGGCGCTGCGGAACGTGGGAAACGGCCAGTTTTGTGATTCGAGTCCGTCAGTTTGTCCGGTGCACCAGGCCATCCGGCAGGCTGGGCACTTGCCCTGGGCCATCGGCTCACTGTTGACTGGGGGTAGCAGTTTTGCGCTGCTGGTCGTCCCGGCCCGATCCGTTGCAGAATTTAGACCTGAAAGGCGCCCCATGAGCAACATTCCCGCTGATTTTTCCTATACCGCCGAGCATGAGTGGGTCAGCGCACCCGATGCCGAAGGCGTGGTCCGGGTGGGCATCACGGATTTCGCCCAGGACGCCTTGGGCGACGTGGTCTATGTCCAGGTTCCCGAGGTCGGCAGCGCGCTCACCGCCAATGACGTGGTCGGCGAGGTCGAGTCCACGAAGAGCGTCAGCGACATCTTCGCTCCGCTCAGCGGCGAGGTGGTGGCCCGGAACGAAGGTCTGGACAGCGACCCGGCACTGATCAACTCGGACCCGTACGGCGAAGGCTGGTTGCTGGAGATCAAACTCGACGATGCATCGTCCCACGAGAGCCTGCTCAGTGCCTCGGAGTACGAACAGCAGGTAGGGTAGTCTGATACCTCGCATCGCGCCGGGCGGAGCAATCCGCAGCCCGGCTCCCGATGCCGGAATAGACCATTTGGAGCTTCCGGAACAACGGTTCTGGAAGGATTGCAGGAATGAAAACAGGGGAGGAACTCAGATGGGTGGCAATGAGCGCGACGCCGTGAACGCGACGCCGGAAGAGGCTCACACGCCCAAGGCTTCCGAAACCACGTCGATCCATGTGCCTTCGGCTTCGGCCGAGCCGGCGATCCAGCCGAATTTGAGCAGTGAAGAACTTTCTGCGGTAGCGGCGCTCCCGGCTGGTTCGGCGCTTTTGATCGCGCACTCCGGGCCCAATCAGGGAGCCAGATTCCTCTTGGACTCGGAGACCACGTTGGCCGGCCGGCACCCGGATGCGGATGTCTTCCTCGACGACGTCACGGTATCCCGCAGGCACGTGGAGTTCCGCCGCGAAGGCAATGGCTTCCGGGTCGTCGATTCGGGCAGCCTCAACGGAACCTACGTCAACGGCGACCGGGTGGATTCCGTGCTGTTGCGAACCGGCAGCGAGGTTCAGATCGGCAAGTTCCGCTTGACCTACTACGCCAGCTCGAAAGCCTAGGGCGGCTTGAGTGGCAGTACAGGGGGCGCGTCGGGCGGCCGGTGAAAACCGGCTCGGTGATGCGCACGCTTATGCCGGGCGACCGGTCATCTTCAACATCGGCGAAGTGCTCGCGCAGCTCACCGAAGACTTTCCTTCGGTCACCGCGTCGAAAATCCGATTCTACGAGGAGAAGGGCCTGGTCACGCCGCAACGGACGGCGGCGGGATACCGGCAGTTCACCGAATCGGACGTGGAACGGCTGCGCTTCGTGCTGGCCTTGCAGCGCGACCACTATCTGCCCTTGAAAGTGATCCGGGACTACCTCGATTCGATCGACCGCGGCGAAGGGCCGGAGAACCTCCCGCCCGGAGTCAGCGCCTCGATCGCGCCGCGTCCGGTGAACCCGGAACTGGCCGCCGAAATGGCCGGCCGGGCCCGGCGGCTCAGCGTGGAGCAACTCCGGGTCGAGTCCGGCGCGAGCAACGAGCTGCTGGAGTCGCTGCTCAGCTTCGGCTTGATCGCCGCCGAGGCGGGCCATTTCGACGACCACGCGCTGCGGGTGGCGAAAGCCTGCGCTGCGCTTGCCGCGCACGGCTTGGAACCGCGCCACCTGCGCCCGTTCCAGGCCGCTGCGGAACGCGAGTTCGGTCTGGTCGAACGGGTGGTATCGCCTTTGGCCTCGCGGCGCGACGGCGCCTCCCAAGCCCGTGCGGCCGAGTCCGCCCGCGAAATCAGCGATCTGTGCCTTTCCCTGCATTCCGCCTTGGTCCAGGGCCATATCGCCCGGATGGACAGCTGAACGGTGAACGGCATGGGTTCAGATGATTGAACTCGAACTCGTCGGCGTCCGGATCGAGATGCCGTCCAGTCAGCCCCTGGTGCTGCTCAAGGAAGTCGACGGCGAGCGGCACCTGCCGATCTGGATCGGCACTCCGGAAGCCAGTGCGATTGCGATCGCCCAGCAAGGCGTCGCGCCGCCCCGGCCGTTGACCCATGATCTTTTCGGCGATCTTCTGGCTGCCGTCGGCTTGAGCCTGGCGCATGTGACGATCACCGCGGTGGAAGACGCGGTGTTCTACGCCCAGCTGGTGCTCGACGACGGAACCGTGATCGGATCCAGGGCCTCGGATGCTTTGGCGCTCGCGCAACGTGCGCATTGCCAGATCTGGTGCGCCGATGTCGTCTTGGACGAGGCCGGAGTGCGGATCGGCGACGATGACGGTTCCGCCCCCGAGGACGATGAAACGGAAGTGCAGCGGTTCCGGGCCTTTTTGGACGACGTCGAACCGGAAGACTTCGGCAACTGAGCGGATCGCTGAGGTTTCATTCAGGTTAGACCTGAAGGTTAAACTTTCGACACGCCGGAAGATTTTTGCTAGCGTCTTTGACCAATGCCCGCTGCGGTTCTAACGTCGGATTAGACAGTTCCCATTGCATGTCCGGCGATCTATCGTCACACTGGATTGAGAAGTTACACCGATGAGCTTCTGATCGTGCGTACTTCCGCACAGTGGTGACGGATTCCGGACGTACCTTCCCCGGGAACTTTGACAGATCAACGACGGAGGGTCCGATGAGTCCGAAAGGCGAGGGTGGCGAGCTGAAACAAGCTGCCAGTCCCACCACGGTGATACCTGCCGGGGCGCAAGGATTGCTTTTCACCGAGGACCTCCCTGTTCTGGATGAAGACGCGGGTTACCGCGGACCCACGGCTTGCAAAGCCGCCGGAATCACCTATCGTCAGCTCGATTACTGGGCACGTACCGGTCTCGTCGAGCCGACCGTGCGCAACGCCGCCGGCTCCGGCTCGCAGCGGCTCTACGGGTTCCGTGACATCTTGGTGCTCAAGGTGGTCAAACGCCTGCTGGACACCGGGGTTTCGCTGCAGCAGATCCGTTCCGCGGTCGAGCACCTGCGGGAGCGCGGGGTCGACGATCTGGCCCAAATCACGTTGATGAGCGATGGCGCCTCGGTGTATGAATGCACCTCCGCCGACGAAGTCATCGACCTGGTGCAGGGCGGCCAAGGCGTGTTCGGAATCGCGGTGGGCAAAGTCTGGCGCGAAGTCGAAGGCAGCCTCTCCGAATTGCCGAGCGAACACGCTGAGGACCAGTCCTTCCCGGACGACGAGTTGGGCAAGCGGCGCGCGGCGCGACGGATTTCCTGAGCCTGCTTCCCGGCACCGGACTTCCGGTCGCTGTTCGCCTGCTGTTCTTTTGCCGGGCGGAAAACGTTCACTCCTTGCTGGCAGCGTTTCAGCATGCCCGTCAATCACTCAGTCTTTGCCGCTGCCCACCTCCGGAAAACCCTTGATTCCAAGGGCCGCCGGGTAGCCGTCATCGTGCTCTCCGGCCTCCTGCTGGCCGCAAGCGGGTTGCCCGCCCAAGCCGAACCGCCCGGCAGCGCAGAAACCCCGGATTCGATCAGCACCGCGATGAACACCGCGGTTTCCGGCAATGCCTTCGCCGGGAATCCCGACTACCAGCACACCGTGGTCGGGCACAACCAACCCTCGCACGGCCGCTTGGCGATCGCACCGAACGGCGATTACCGCTACACCCCCGAACCGGGCTATCTGGGCCCGGATTCATTCCGGGTGGACAGCTCGGACGCGGTGCAGCTCTTCCAGACGGACCTGCCGGCTTTGGGTTCCTTCAGCTCGGTGCCGATCACGGCAGGGGGATTCGGTTCGTCAGTGGCACCGGTGCCCGGCAAGCCCGGACGCGTCTACGGGTTGACGGACCGGGGCCCGAACGTGGACGGACCCGCGAAAAACCTCAAGATCGAGGCGATTCCGGATTTCACCCCGTCGATCGGCGAGTTCCAGCTCGATCAAGGCAAAGCCGTCCTGTTGCGCAGCATTCCGCTCAAGGCCGCGGACGGCACCCCGATGAACGGGCAAGTGAACTCCTCGGCATCGACCGGCGAGACCATCCAGGACCTCGATGGCAGGGTGCTCCCGGCCTCGCCCTACGGACTGGACTCCGAAGGCTTGGTGGCGATGCCGGACGGCAGTTTCTACGTCTCGGACGAATACGGTCCATTCATCGTCCATTTCGACGCCGCCGGCCGGGAAATCGACAGGATGAGCCCGTTCGGCGGCGGTTTGCCGGCGGAGCTCGCGAACCGGACGCCGAATCAGGGCATGGAAGGACTGACCGTCACGCCGGACGGCAAGACCCTGGTCGGCATCATGCAGAGCGCCCTCAACCAACCGGATCTGGCCAAGGGCGTCAGCGCGAAGAAAATCGCGGCCACCCGGATCGTCACGATCGGCCTGGAAGACCGGGCGGTGCATGAATACCTGGTGCTGCTGGAGGATCCGGCGACCACCAAGGACGCGGTCAGCGAAATCAGCGCACTGTCGGCGACCGAATTCCTGATCGACGAACGGGACGGCAACCTCCAGCCCGGCGGGCGCAAGCTGTTCTACCGGGTGGACATCAGCGACGCCACCGACGTCGGACCAGCCGCGCAGCTGCCCGGGGCCGGGTACGACGGCGGAAAGGGCGGCTTGTTGCTGGCCGGCAAGACCATCGAGGCCACGCTCGGCGAGCGCCCGACGGCCGCAGCCGGTGCCGCGCTGGCGGACCTCGGGATCAAGCCGGCGGCCAAAAAACTGAGTTTGGACCTGGGTGCTTTGGTCAGTACGCTCAACCCGGGCGGGGCGTTCTTCGGGCACGACAAGATCGAGGGTGTCTTCCCGTTCGACGGCGGCAATAAGCTGCTGATCTCCAACGACAATGACTTCGGCATCGACGCGGTGCAACCCGGTAGCCAGAATCCATACGTGCTGCATCCGAAACTGCTGCCGGACGGCAAGCAGGACGACGGGGAATACCTCGTGGTGGATCTGCGCAAATTGCCGGCTCGGCCGGTCTCCACAACCATCGACATCTCGGTGACCGCTCCGGCCACCGAGGCTCCGGCCCCGCCGCCGGCCTCCGGCACCGCCGCTGCCACGGTGCCGGTGGCAGATGGCGAACCACTCGCCGCAACCGGCGTCGACCTCTGGGCGCTGGCTGCGGCAGCGCTGCTCATCGCGGCAGGGTTGGCCGGTTCCGGCTTCAGCCGGCGCCGGAAGCGGTAGTCAGCGGCCGAGGATTTGCTGCAACAGGGCGTCGAAGCCTGCTGCAGCGGTCTTCGCCGCGTCTCCGGGCCAGTGGTGCACCGCGCGGGCTGCGCCCTGGATCTGCTGCCAGTTGGCCTGTTCGGCGATCGTCGGCGTCAGCAACAAGGAACCGAACATGGTGGCCATTTCATCGAGCCGGTAGTCGTGTTCGGCAGAGGACTGCCGGACCCGGTTCGCCACGATTCCGGCGGCGCCGAGCTTCGGCGCGAACTCATTGCGGAAAAGTTCGATGGCGCGCAGCGTCCGTTCCGTGCCGGCAACGGAAAAAAGCCCCGGTTCGGCGACCAGGAGGACTTTGTCCGAGGCGGTCCACGCGATCCTGGTCAGCCCGTTCAACGACGGCGGGCAATCGATCAGGACGAGTTCGTAGTCCGGCTTGCCGCCGATCACTTGGGTGTTCCGGGTGAGCCCGGCCAACACCGCGGAAAGCCGGCGCAAATCGCGGCGGCCCAAATCCGGCCGGTCGAAGATCCCGGAATAGGCGGAGCCGACGGCGACGTCGAGCACGGTCGAGGTCGCCCGTGCATCGGCCCGGTGTCCGGCACCGCGCCGCGAACTGGGGCGTTGCGCAGCTGCTTCCGTGCCGGCCGGGACGTGTTCCAGCCAGCCGGAGGGCTGGACTTGGCGGGTCAAATCGGCCTTCCGCGGGTTCTTCAGCATCCGGCCGATGTCGAGCTGCCCGCCAGGTCGCACCCCGAGGCCGGTGGTTGCATCGGCATGCGGGTCGAGGTCGATCACCAGCGTGGGAATGCCCGCGGCCAGAGCTGCCGAGGCGAGCCCCAAGGTCACGGAGGTTTTGCCTACGCCGCCCTTCAAAGAGCTGATACTCACTACCTGCACTCGAGATCCCCACTGAATAGATTTGATCGTCGTCCGGTCTGCCTGAACCTCTCCTCATCATATGTGCGAGCGGGGCAGAATGCCGGTTATTGCGGGAACTGCGGTGCGGATCTGCCCGGATGCGGGTGCCCGGGCAGATCCGCTTGGCGTAACCAAGTGACGGCGGACACTAAATCTGCATCGGGGAACCGATATGCTGGCCCAGCAGTATCGGGGGGATTAAAAGTCGACTCAGCAAACAAGGGGAATGCATGTTTTCCAAGATTCTGGTGGCCAACCGGGGCGAAATCGCAATCCGCGCTTTCCGCGCGAGCTACGAGCTCGGTGCCAAGACGGTCGCCGTTTTCCCTTATGAGGACCGTAACTCGATCCACCGGCAGAAAGCCGACGAAGCCTACCTGATCGGCGAAGAAGGACACCCCGTCCGGGCCTATCTGGACGTCGCCGAGATCGTGCGGGTGGCCCAGGAAGCCGGAGCCGATGCGATCTACCCCGGCTACGGATTCCTGAGCGAAAATCCGGATCTGGCCAGAGCCGCTGCAGCTGCCGGCATCACCTTCATCGGGCCACCGGCCGAGGTGCTGGAATTGGCCGGCAACAAGGTGGCTGCGCTCAAGGCCGCGCGCAAAGCCGGAGTGCCGGTGCTCAAATCCTCCGAGCCGTCCAAGGACGTCGCCGAACTGATCGCGGCCGCGGACGAGATCGGTTTTCCGATCTTCGCCAAAGCCGTCGCCGGCGGTGGCGGACGCGGCATGCGCCGGGTGGAGACCCGCGAGGACCTGCCCGAAGCCCTCAACGCGGCAATGCGCGAGGCAGATGCCGCGTTCGGCGATCCGACCATGTTCCTGGAGCAGGCCGTGCTGCGGCCCCGGCACATCGAAGTGCAGATCCTGGCCGATGCGCAGGGCAATGTGATGCACCTGTTCGAGCGCGACTGCTCGCTGCAGCGGCGGCACCAGAAGGTCATCGAAATCGCGCCGGCCCCGCAACTGGACGAGTCGATCCGGCAAGCGCTCTACCGCGATGCCGTGGCCTTCGCGAAAGCCTTGGGCTACGTCAATGCCGGCACCGTGGAGTTTTTGGTGGACACCGCGGGGGAGCGGGCCGGGCAGCACGTTTTCATCGAAATGAACCCGCGGATCCAGGTGGAGCACACGGTCACCGAGGAAATCACCGACGTCGACCTGGTGCAGGCCCAGATGCGGATTGCTTCGGGGGCGAGCTTGGCGGACCTCGGGCTGAGCCAGGACACCGTGTCGATCAAAGGCGCCGCGCTGCAATGCCGGATCACCACGGAGGATCCGGCAAACGGGTTCCGTCCCGACGTCGGCAAGATCACCGGGTACCGTTCCGCCGGCGGCGCGGGGGTGCGGCTGGACGGCGGCACGGTCTACTCCGGGGCGGAAATCAGCCCGCACTTCGACTCGATGCTGGTCAAGCTCAGCTGCCGCGGCCGGGATTATCCCGCCGCAGTGGCCCGGGCCAGGCGGGCTTTGGCCGAGTTCCGGATCCGCGGGGTCTCGACGAACATCCCGTTTTTGCAAGCGGTGCTGGACGATCCGGATTTCATCGCCGGCAATGTGGCGACGAGCTTCATCGAGGAGCGCCCGGAACTGCTCAAAATCCGGCCCTCGGCAGACCGCGGCACGAAGCTGCTGACCTGGTTGGCCGATGTCACGGTGAACAAACCGCACGGTGAACTCACCGTGCATTCGGATCCGGCAGCAAAGCTGCCGAAGCTGCCCGAAGGCCGGCCCCCGGCCGGGTCGAGGCAGCGATTGGCCGAGTTGGGGCCGGAAGGCTTTGCCGCCGAGTTGCGGGCGCAAACCGCGCTCGCGGTCACCGACACCACCTTCCGCGATGCCCATCAGTCCTTGCTGGCCACCAGAGTGCGCAGCCGCGACCTGCTGGCGGCCGGCCCCGCGGTTTCCGCACTGACCCCGCAGCTGCTTTCGGTGGAGGCCTGGGGCGGTGCGACCTATGACGTGGCCCTGCGCTTCCTCGGCGAGGACCCCTGGGAACGGTTGACCGCCTTGCGCGAGGCCTTGCCGAACATCTGTCTGCAGATGCTGCTGCGCGGCCGCAATACGGTGGGCTACACGCCTTATCCGGAGGAAGTGACCGAGGCCTTCGTCCAGGAGGCGGCGGCGAGCGGCATCGACATCTTCCGGATCTTCGACGCGCTCAACGACGTCAACCAGATGGCTCCGGCGATCAAAGCGGTCCGCGCCACCGGGACCGCGGTGGCCGAAGTCGCGCTGTGCTACACCTCCGACATGCTCGACCCGGAAGAAAAGCTCTACACCCTGGACTACTACCTGGAGTTGGCGCAGCGCATCGTCGATGCCGGCGCGCACATCCTGGCGATCAAGGACATGGCGGGCCTGCTCCGCCCGGCTGCCGCGGCGAAACTGGTCAGCGCGCTCCGGGAACGGTTCGATGTGCCGGTGCACCTGCACACGCACGACACCGCGGGCGGCCAATTGGCGACCCTGCTGGCGGCGTCCGAGGCCGGCGTGGACGCGGTGGATGTGGCCTCGGCGTCCCTGGCCGGCACGACGAGCCAGCCTTCGGCTTCGGCTTTGGTCGCGGCATTGGCCCATACGCCGCGGGACACCGGGATCGCCCTGGCGAACGTCGGCGCCTTGGAACCGTACTGGGAAGCAGTCCGGAGGCTCTACGCGCCGTTCGAATCCGGGCTGCCGGGACCGACCGGCCGGGTCTACCAACACGAGATCCCCGGTGGGCAGCTTTCCAATCTCCGGCAGCAGGCGATTGCGTTGGGCCTGGGCGAACGGTTCGAAGCCATCGAAGACATGTACACGGCTGCGGATCGGATTCTCGGCCACCTGGTCAAGGTGACCCCCTCGTCCAAGGTGGTAGGCGATTTGGCCCTGCACCTGGTCGGCCTGGGCGCCGATCCGGCCGACTTCGAAGAAAACCCGCAGAACTACGACATTCCGGATTCGGTCATCGGCTTCCTCTCCGGAGAGCTCGGCGACCCGCCGGGGGGCTGGCCCGAGCCGTTCCGCAGCAAAGCGCTGCAGGGTCGGGAAGTCAAAGTCCGCGATGTGGAGCTCAGCGCCGAGGATTCGGCCGGGCTGGCCGGCGAGTCCGCCATCCGGCGCAGCACGCTCAACCGGTTGCTGTTCGCCGGCCCGACGAAGGATTTCCAGGCGGTCCGGGACAGCTTCGGCGATGTTTCGGTGCTCGACACCCGGGACTACCTGTTCGGCCTGCAACAAGGTCAGGAACACATCATCCCGCTGGGCAAAGGGGTCCGGTTGATCGCTTCCTTGGAAGCCATCTCGGACGCCGATGAAAAGGGCATGCGGACCGTGATGTGCACGTTGAACGGCCAATCCCGGCCGATCAGCGTGCGGGACCGCAGCATCGAGTCGAAGGTCAAAGCGGCCGAAAAGGCCGACCCAAGCAGCCCGGGCCAGATCGCGGCACCGTTCGCCGGCGCGGTGACCTTGCTGGTGGAAGCCGGCAGCGCGGTCCAGGCCGGTCAGACCGTGGCGACCATCGAAGCGATGAAGATGGAGGCCTCGATCACCAGTCCGGTCGCGGGTACCGTGACCCGGGCCGCGATCGGCCCGGTGGAGCAGGTGCAGGGCGGAGATCTGTTGATCGTGGTCGGCAGCTGAAGCCGCAGCATCCGGCGGAGCTTCAGGAAATTCCCAGGAGGTTTCGACATCTCGGCTGGTTCTAGGAATCTCCTGTGGGTTAGGGTGAATGCTGATCCATGCTGAACTCCGAACAGCATGCCGAGAGATAGAGAACGCAATGGCACAGGACACAGCTGAGACTGAACCGCGCTCGAACGGGGATCTCAGCCACGACGCTGCAGGGGACCCGTCGAGTACTGGAGTGATGACGGCGGTCGGCCCGGTCATCACGGTCGCCGGTGCGGAAACCGACAACCCCGGCGAGCCGGCGGAGCCGGATTCCGGAACCGTGGATGCTTCGGCAGACGCTTCCGAAGCGGCGGCCGAGGAAGCCGCTCAGCTCGCGGCCGGCACCGAAGAAGCCCCGGCTGGCCAAGAGCCGGCCGATGCGGCGACGCCGGCTGTGCAAACCGCAGTGGTCGCCGAGGCTCCGGCGGCCGCGCCGCCGGCTTCGACGGAGCCGGTCTACGACGAGCTCAGCGCCTGGCAGCCTTCCGCGGGCAGCAGCAGCTCGCCGAAAACCGAAGCCGCGGAGTCGGAAACCCGGCCCAGTGCGCGGCGGGAACGCGAGGACGGCCCGGAGCCGGCTGCCGCCTTGACTGCGGACCGGCTGCTCGCCGGCCGGGAGACCCCTCCGGTTTCCGGTTGGCGGCGCCTGCTCTACTCGGCGTCGCTGGGCTACATCAACGTCGGCGATTCGGACAAGGTGCGGTTGCGCCGGGCCCAGGAACACCGGATCGCGATGCGTCTGGGGCAACGTACCCGCTATGTTCCGGTGCTTTCCCGCAAGGGCGGCGTCGGCAAGACCACGGTGACCACACTGCTCGGCATGGCGCTTGCGGACCTGCGCGAAGACCGGGTGATCGCGATGGATGCCAATCCGGACCGCGGCACACTGTCCGACCGGTCCCCGGGACGCGCCGATTTCACCGCGCGGCAACTGGTGAAGAACCGTTTCGATGTGAACACGTTCTCCGAATTGGCTGCCTATGTGGCCCGGGACGGTTCCCGGCTCGATGTGCTCGCCTCGGACACCGATCCGGCGGTCGCCCAGGCGTTCGACGACGCGGACTACCGCGCGGTGACCGAAATCCTGAGCCGTTATTATTCGATCGTGCTCACCGATTCCGGTACCGGAATGGTGCACTCGGTCATGAAGGGCACCTTGGAAAAGGCCGATTCGGTGGTCTTGGTCTCCGGCGGCAGCGTCGACGAAGCCAGGCTGGCCTCGGAAACCTTGTCCTGGCTGGAGGCGCATGGCCGGCAGGATTTGGTGGCCCGGGCGATCGTCGTGGTCAACATGTCGGCCGGCGAAGGCACCCTGGTCAATATCGAGGAAATCGAAGACCACTTCCGTTCCCGGGTGAAATCGGTGTTGCGGCTGCCCTACGACCGGCACTTGGCCGAAGGCAGCCGGGTGAGCTTGGACCAGCTCAAGCCGGCGACCCGGGCTGCCGTGATCGAACTGGCTGCGCTCGTGGTAGACGAGCTGCAAGGACTCTGAGCGGGGGCGAGAATTCGCGGCTCGGTCCCACCGAGTCTGCCCACTGAGTGGGCCAGAACCATTTTGTCCCGCTCGAAACACCGACCCGGTGGGATAAAACCGTTGGGACACATCCAGTGCGCCAGCCAGGTGCATCTAACCGCTCGAAAACGAGAAGCCGCCCCGGATCAGATCCGGGGCGGCTTCTCGTCGCTCGACGGCTTGCCGGGGCTAGGCCGGCTTGGGTGCCGAATAGATGTCTTCGACCACCGCGGAGAAATCTTTGAGCACTTGGGCCCGCTTGATCTTCAGCGACGGCGTCAGATGCCCGGAGGACTCGGAGAAATCGGTCGGCACGATCCGGAAGGCCTTGATCGCTTCGGCGTGCGAAACCGATTCATTGGCCCGGTCCACGGCTTTCTGCACCGCGGCCAGGACCGTCGGATCGGTGCTGGCCTGCTCCGAACTGATGTCCTTGGCCAGGCCATTCTGCCCGGCCCATTGCGGCAGGGCTTCTTCGTCCAGGGTGATCAGGGCGGCGATGAACGGTTTGCCCTCACCGACCACGACGCATTGCGAAATCAGCGCATTGGCGCGGATCTGGTCTTCCAGCTGCGCCGGCGCGACGTTCTTGCCACCCGCGGTGATGATGATTTCCTTTTTGCGCCCGGTGATCCGCAAGTACCCTTCGGCGTCGAGCTCGCCGATGTCGCCGGTGCGCAGCCAGCCGTCTTCGAAGGTCTCAGCGGTCAGGTCCGGCCGGCCGTAGTAGCCCCGAGCTACGCAGACGCCTTTGACCAGGACTTCGCCGTCGGCCGCGATTTTGACCGCATTGCCCGGCAGTGGTTTGCCGACGCTGCCGATTTTGAACTGATCGGGCCGGTTCACCGTGACCGGCGCCGTGGTTTCGGTCAGACCGTAGCCTTCGAGGATCATCACGCCGACGCCGAAGAAGAAGTGCCCCAGCCGTTCGCCCAGCGGGCCGCCGCCGGAGACGGCGTATTGCAGCTGACCGCCCATCGCGGTGCGCAATTTGCTGTAGACCAACTTGTCGAAGACCGTGTGCTGCAGGTTGAGCCAGAACGGCACCTTGCCGTCCTGCCGGGCACGGGAATACGCGATGGCCACTTCGACTGCTTTGCCGAAGATCTTCCCTTTGCCCTCTGACTCGGCCTTGAGCACTGCTCCGTTGTAGACCTTTTCGAAAACCCGCGGCACGGCCAGAATGTAGGTCGGTTGGAAGCTCTGGAAATCGGCGAGCAGGTTCTTGATGTCCGGGGTATGCGCCACCCGGGCTCCGCCGGCGATGTTCATCACCGCGATGTAGCGGCCGAAGACGTGGGCCAGCGGCAAGAACATGATGGTCTGCGCGCCTTCGGTGACGACTTCGTCGCCGAGCACTCCGAGCGCATTGTCGGCGAGTTCCACGAAGTTGCCATGGGTGAGCTCGACCCCCTTGGGCCGGCCGGTGGTGCCCGAGGTGTAGATGATGGTGGCCAGATCCCGCAGTCCCATTCCGGAACGACGGCGTTCCACCTCGTCGTCGCTGATCTGCGCGCCGCCGGTGCGGAGCTCGTCCAGGCCGCCGTCAGTCAACTGCCACAGGTGCTGCACCGCATCGAGGCCTTCGGAAGCCACCGCTTGGCGCAGGCCGGCAAGGTGCTGTTCGGCTTCGCCGAAGGCGGCGATCGCGCCGGAATCAGCCAGATTCCAGGCGATCTGGCTCGGCGAGGAGGTTTCGTAAATCGGCACCGAAACGCCGCCGGCGTACCAGATCGCGAAGTCCACCAGAGTCCATTCGTACCGGGTCCGGGACATGATGCCGACCCGGTCGCCGGGATTGATGCCGGCGGCGATGAGCCCCTTGGCCAGGGCGACCACATCGGCGCGGAATTCGGTGGCTTTGATGTCCTGCCATTGTCCCTGCGCGTCCAGGACCGCGAACAGGGCGCGGTTCACCGGATCGCTGGCCTGCCGTTCCACGAAATCGGTGCAATTCGCCGTTTCCGGAATCTGGACGACGGGTGGTACGGAAATTTCCTGCACGATAGCTCCCTCGATATCTTCGGCTAAACCGAGTAGCTGTCCGCGGAAAGCTACTGGTCAGTAACATTAGTGTGCCACAGAGTCGTTTCCCAACCAACGCATGCAGATCCCGATAGGTTCCGCGACTGTGTTCTCCTAGAATGATGCCTGATGAGCAGCGAAATTTCGCCCCTTTGCGGGGAAACCACAACAGATCGTCCCGAAATCGTCGATCCGGCGGAGAGCCCGAATCTGGCGATCGGGATCGACATCGGCGGCACCAAGGTCGCGGCCGGGGTGGTTGATGAACAGGGCACCGTGCTGGCCGAGCTGCGCAGGCAGACTCCGGGCCGGGATCCGCGGGCGGTGGAAGCCACCATCGTGGAGTTGGTGAGCGAACTCGGCCGCGCCTATCGGATCGCTTCGGTGGGCATCGGTGCCGCGGGCTGGATGGACCTCAGCGGCAGCACCGTGCTGTTCAGTCCGCATCTGGCCTGGCGCAACGAACCGCTGCGGAGCAACCTGGAGCGGCTGCTCTGCCGTCCGGTGATGCTCACCAACGACGCCGATGCCGCGGCCTGGGCCGAATGGCGGTTCGGCGCGGGCCAAGGCGAGAGCCGGCTGGTCTGCATCACGTTGGGTACCGGGATCGGTGGCGCGATGCTGATGGACGGTCGGATCGAGCGCGGCCGGTTCGGCGTCGCGGGGGAGTTCGGCCACCAGGTGATCATGCCGGGCGGGCACCGTTGCGAATGCGGCAACCGTGGGTGCTGGGAACAATATGCGTCCGGAAACGCCCTGGGCCGCGAGGCCAGGGAACTGGCCCGGGCCAAGTCTCCGGTGGCCCAGGAAATCCTGCGCGCGGTGGACGGCGACGTCGAGGCGATCACCGGGGCGGTGATCACCGAACTGGCCCGGCAGGGCGATCCGGCTTCGATCGAGTTGATCGACGATGTCGGCGGCTGGCTCGGCCTGGGCATGGCCAATTTGGCGGCCGCGCTCGATCCGGGCATGTTCGTGGTCGGCGGCGGGCTCTGCGAAGCCGGGGAACTGCTGTTGGAACCGGCCCGGCGCGCCTTCGGCCGGAACCTCACCGGCCGCGGGTTCCGGCCGGCTGCGCCGATTGCGCTTGCCGCTCTGGGACCGCGGGCCGGACTGATCGGTGCGGCGGACCTGTCCCGGAATCCACCACGCTGAGCCGGCACCCGCCGGCTCAGCCGACGGGTGCCGGGTGAGAGGGGCAGGGCTCAGACCTGGGCGCCGTCGTCGTCGTGGTCCCGATGGCCGGGCATCCGGTAGATCAGGTAACCGGCCGAACCGATGAAGGCCAGCACCAGTCCCACGATCGCGAACCACGGCAGGCCGCGCCAGAACATCGCGGCCAGCAGCAACGCGATCGGAGCGCCGACGGCGCCGACCCAGCCGAGCGCGATCGCCGGTTCCACCGTGGCCAGCGAGGCGGGTTCCGCCGGCACGAACTCGGCGTCGGAATCGTCTTCCGGCGGGCTGTAGTCCCGGGGACCGGCCATCGCTCCGGACACCGGACGTGGTGGTGGGGAGTCGTCGGCTTTGCTGACATTGAGCGGATCAAAGCGGCTGAAGCCGGCGCCGGGCGGGCCCGATGGTTCGCTGGCCGCGGCGGGCCCGACTGGGCCGTCCGGGGTTTCGGCATGGCCGAGCAGCGTGCTGTCCGAGTCCTCTTTGAGCCGGGAGACCAAATCCGCCCAAACCTCGTCTTCGCTCGGCTCGTTCCGCGGTTCAGGAGTTGTGGACACCGGCCAGCTCCTTGAAGAAGGCGGTGGAACGCTCGAAGATTTCAGGCGCATCGTTGTCCAGGGTAGCCACATGGTAGCTATTCGCCAGTTTGACGATGTGCAGATCCTTGCTGGAAACCCCGGCCCGGATCCGGTCGGCCGAGGAGCCTGCCACGATGTGGTCCACGGTCGACTGGAAGACCATGATGGGCGCGGTCACCTTGGGCAGATTGCCGGCGGTGTCTTTGATCAATTTCATCAGCTGCGCCACCGCGGCCACCGGGGTCCGGTCGTAGGCGTATTCCTCGACTCCGGGTTTCAAGATGTCATTGCCGATCGCCGGCGTCGATTTGAGCACGTGCCGCATCACTCCGGCGAGTTTCGCGCGCGGGTCGACGACCGCCAGCGCCGGGTTGACCAGGGCCAGCCCGGCCACCGGATGGTGTTCGGCGATCCGCAGCGCCAGCGCGCCGCCCATCGAGAGCCCGGCGACGAAGACCCGGTCGCATTGGGCGCTGAGTTCGAAGTAGGCCTTTTCGACTTCGGTGTACCAGTGCTGCCAGGGAGTGCGCGCCATTTCCTCCCAGGTCGTGCCGTGGCCGGGGAGCAACGGCATGTTCACCGCGAAACCTTGGCCGGCGAAATATTCGGCCCAGGGCCGAACGCTTTCCGGGGAGCCGGAAAAGCCGTGCGAAACCACGACGCCGATCCGCGCCAGTTCGCCGTGTCCGGCTGCCGTCATTGGTTCGTGCAAGGCCATCTGCAGTGCCTCCGTTTGGCTTTCATGCTTCGTCTGCGGACTGTTCTGTTGCGTGCACAGTCCCACTGAGCAGGTTATCTCACTAGAGTATGGTGACAGAGAGCTTTGCCGCGACTGGACAGAGAGCAGTGCTGCCCGCGGCGTTCCGGAGCGAACGAAAGTGAGCAGCGTGTTCTATTGGGTGATGAAGCGGATCTTCTTGGGTCCGGTGCTCAAACTGCTGTTCCGCCCCTGGGTCAAGGGGCTGGACAACTTGCCGGAGAACGGGCCCGCGATCTTGGCCAGCAACCACCTTTCGTTCTCCGACTCGATTTTCATGCCCTTGATGGTGCCGCGGCCGGTGGTGTTCTTGGCCAAATCCGAATACTTCACCGGCAAGGGGATCAAGGGCAAGCTCACCGCACTGTTCTTCCGGCTGACCAATCAGCTGCCGATGGACCGGTCCGGCGGGGCGGCGTCGGCGAACTCGCTCAGCACCGGAGCGGATGTTCTGGCGCAGGGCGGATTGCTCGGCATCTACCCGGAAGGCACCCGCAGTCCGGATGGGAAGCTCTACCGCGGCAAGGTGGGCGTGGCCAAGCTGGTCCTGGCCTCCGGGGTCCCGGTGATCCCGGTCGCGATGATCGGCACCGACAAAGTGCAGCCGATCGGGCGCACGCTGCCCAATATCCGACGGATCGGCATGATCTTCGGCGCGCCGCTCGACTTCAGCCGTTATCAGGGCTTGGCGGACGACCGGTTCGTGCAGCGCAGCGTCACCGATGAAATCATGTACGAGCTGATGCGGCTCTCCGGTCAGGAATACGTGGATGTCTACGCGAGCACGGTCAAGGAACGGCAGGCTGCACGCAAGGGCGGAAGCGCCGAAGCAGCCCTGGCGGACCTGCCGGTCGCCAACAGCCCGTTGCGCGAGGACGAGGCTGTGGCACAGCCCGAAGCCGTTGAACCAGCGGCCGATTCCGAGGCCGCCGACGGTGATCCGCCGGCTGTGTGACGAAGATCGCCGGGCAGGTTACGGGTGGGCCGCGCACCCGAGCCGCGGAACAACTAGGCTTAAGCCGTGCAAGATCAGACGAATTCACCCTTCATGACCATCGACGACTCTGCTGTCCGGCTTGGCCAAGCCGGTGCCGCGAACTACCCGGGCCTGGATGCCTGGCGCTCGCTGCCGATTTCCCAGCAGCCGACGTGGCAGGACGAAGCGGTCTATCAGTCGTCGATCAAAGAACTTTCCTCGCTGCCCCCGTTGGTTTTTGCCGGTGAAGTGGACATCTTGCGGGACCGACTCGCAGCTGCTGCCCAAGGCAAGGCGTTCCTGTTGCAGGGCGGCGATTGCGCGGAGACCTTCGACGGTGCCACCGCGGACAAGATCAGTGCCCGGGTCAAGACGATCCTGCAGATGGCGGTCGTGCTGACCTACGGCGCTTCGCTTCCGGTGATCAAGATGGGCCGGATGGCCGGCCAGTTCGCCAAACCGCGTTCGTCCAACGATGAGACCCGGGACGGGCTCACCCTTCCCGCCTACCGCGGCGATATGGTCAACGGCTACGAGTTCACTCCGGAGTCGCGCGGCCACGATGCGCAACGCTTGGTGCGGGCCTACCACACCTCGGCGTCGACCCTGAACTTGATCCGGGCCTTCACCCAGGGCGGGTTCGCCGACCTGCGGTTGGTGCACCACTGGAACAAGGGGTTCACGCAGAACCCGGCGCATGCCCGCTACGAATCGTTGGCCGGGGAGATCGACCGGGCGATCCGGTTCATGGAAGCCTGCGGTTCGGACTTCGAGGCGCTCAAGCGCACCGAGTTCTTCGCCAGCCACGAGGCGTTGCTGCTCGACTACGAGCGCGCGCTGACCCGGATCGACTCGCGGACCGGCACTCCGTACGCCACCAGCGGGCACTTCCTCTGGATCGGCGAGCGGACCCGGCAATTGGATGCCGCCCACGTTGACTTCTTGTCCCGGGTGCGCAACCCGATCGGCGTCAAGCTCGGCCCGAACACCTCCGGCGACGACGCGCTGCGGCTGATCGACAAGTTGGACCCGAACCGGGAACCCGGCCGGATCACGTTCATCACCCGGATGGGCGCGAACAACATCCGGGGGAAGCTGCCCGCGTTGGTGCAGAAGGTCACCGATTCCGGAGCCCAGGTGCTCTGGGTTACCGACCCGATGCACGGTAATACCGTGACCTCGCCGAATGGCTACAAGACGCGGAATTTCGACGACGTGATGGACGAGGTGCGTGGCTTCTTCGAAGTGCACCAGGCATTGGGGACGTTCCCCGGAGGCTTGCACGTGGAGATGACCGGCGACGATGTGGCCGAATGCTTGGGCGGTGCTGATCCGATCGACCAGGAGGCGTTCCTGACCCGTTACGAGTCGGTTTGCGATCCGCGCCTGAACCACATGCAGTCGCTCGAGATGGCGTTCCTGGTTTCCGGAGCTCTCTCCAAACGCTGATTAACCCCCGTTTCAGATAGTCGTCTGCTTTTTGGTTAGCCGTTTGTGCGTCAACCGGCTAACCAAAAAGCAGACGACTATCTGAAGTTATACACAGATCTGGGCCGGGTCTTCCACTGCGCTTAGCGGAGCCCAATAGTGATGACATGGCAGAGTCAATCCGCGACCAGATCCGTACTCCGGCAGAAGACCCACTGGATTCGAGGCTTTCACGGGATCTCCTCCGGCAGTTCCGTTCCGGAACTCTGGTGCGCTTGCGGCGGGCCAGCTACATCGCGCAGAGTACCTGGCTGTCGATGGATGAGATCCCGCGACATCTTGCCCGAATGCACGCGATCGATGCGGCTGCCAATAGCCGACCGGTATTCGCCGCGGAATCGGCGGCCTTATTGTGGGGGCTGCCGGTTCAGTCCATCCCGGAGCGGGTACAGATCAATGTGCCGCCAGGCAGCGGCCAGCGCAGTCGTGGTCCCGCGGTTCGACGGCAGTTCCCGCAGCTTGACGACGGCGAGTGGTTCGTAGACGGACTGAAGGTGACTTCGGCGGTGCAGACCGCCGTCGAACTTGCCCTGCGTCAGCGCTACGCCTGGTCAATCGCATCGCTGGACAATTATTTGCATGGTCCGACCTCGAGCGCTGCGTGGAAGCCTTCGGCGCAGGGGCTTCGCGAAGCGGCGTGCCGCCTGCCGAGCCGGGCAAAGACCCGACGGGTTTTGGCGCTCACGGAGTTGGCCGATGCCGGCTCCATGTCAGTTGGCGAATCGATCAGCCGAGCGAATATGCATTTGGCCGGTTTGCCGAAACCAACGCTCCAAGCCTGCTTCCGTGACGACGACGGATTGATCGGCTATACGGATTTTTGCTGGCGGGAATTCGGCGTAGTCGGCGAATTCGACGGAAAGGTGAAATACCGGAAGCCGGAGTACCTGCAGGGGAGGGACCCGGCGGAAGTGGTCATCGAGGAGAAAAAAAATAAGGGAAGACCGGCTCCGTGCGCTAGGGCTGAAAGTTGTCCGCTGGACCTGGGCAACCGCCAATTCGCCGAATCAGTTGCGGAGCAGGCTCGTGGCTGCGGGGCTTCCTCGCTAAACCCGCTGTTTCAGATAGCCAGTTGTCTTTTCGTTTCCGATTTGCGCGTCAAGAGGCTATCGGAAAGGCGGAAGGCCATCTGAAACGGGGATCAGACCACGGTGAGGTTGATGACCGTGCCCTCGGGGACCGAAGTGTTGACCGGATCCTGGGCCCGTACCGTGCCGAAGAACCCGCCCAGGACCTCAGTGATCTTGTAGGGCAGGTTGAGCTTCTTCAACTCGTCGATCGCCTGCTGCACCTGTTTGCCCACGAAGCTCGGCACGGTGACCATTTTCGGACCCTTGGAAATCACCAGGGTCACCTGGCCGCCCTTGGTCAACGTGCCGCTCGCCGGAGTCTGCGAAACCACTGCGCCGGCCGGGACTTTCGCGTCATTTACCTGCTCCGGAGCCACCGCCGGCACCAAGCCGGCATCGGTGATGGCCTTGACCGCGGCGTCCTGGGTCTGCCCGACGACGACGGGCACCGGAATCGGTTGCGGACCCTGGGACACGACGAGATTGATCTGGGTTGCGGCTCGTTTCTGGGTTTCGGGTGCCGGGTCCTGGCTCAGCACCTGCCCCGCTGGCGCCTGCTCATCGTATTTCTGCGTCACCGTGCCCAGCGCCAGATGATTGGCGTTGAGCGCGGTTTTGGCGGCGTCCAAGGTGCCGCCGACCATGGCCGGCACCGGATAGAGCGTGGGTCCCTGGGAAACCAGCAAAACCACCGACAGGAACTTGCGCTGCTGGGTCTGCGCCGGCGGTTGGCTGCTGACCACGTTGCCTTGGGCGATGAGCTCGTCATTCACGTTCTGCGTGGTCGAGGCGAAACCCAGGCTGCTCAATTCGGCTTGCGCCTGCGAGACGGTCTTGTCCTTGAGATCGGGGACCGTGGCCAGGGCGCCGGGCCCCATGCCGAAGAACCAGCCCGCAGTGGCCCCGAGCAGGGCCAACAGCAAAATCAGCACCAACCAGATCATGCCCTTGCGCCGGGTGTTCCCCTTGCGCAGCGTGGCCACCGGGGTGGCGGCGTTGCGAGCCGCATCGCGGGCCGCGAGCTTGTCCGCCTTCTTCTTCGCGGAACGTGCCGCCCGGGGCGCGATCCGGGGCGCCTCCCCAGTGTCCACGGTCAGCGGGGGAGTCCGTTCCAGCATCGCGGTCGGCTGCACCTGCCGGTCGAACACCTCGGTGTACTGCCCCGCGGCGTCGTTGCGGTCGGCGACCAGTTCCGTGGGCCGCGACTGCGGGTCCAGAGCTTCGGTCAGATCGGTCGGGTCCACCGGCCGGGCCGAAGCCACCGGCCGGGTCAGCGCCGACGTCGGCGGGAAGGCCGGTGGGGCGGGCAGGCCTCGGCGGGTACCGGGGCCGAAGTCGAGTTGCGCATCACTGAGCGAGGTCCGGATGTGCCGGATTTCACCCAACAGGGCGCTTGCGTCGTGCGGGCGGCCTTCGGGATCGGATTCGGTGCACCAACGCACCAACTCGTCGAGGTCCGGAGCCAGGCCTGGCCGGACGCTGGACGGTGCCGGCACGGCGGAGTTCACGTGCTGGTAGGCAACCTGGATGGGCACCTCGCCGCGGAAAGGCTGTTCGCCGGTGAGCAGTTCGAAGAGCATGATTCCGACGGCGTAGATGTCGCTGCGCGTGTCTGAAGGCTTGCCCATCACCAGCTCGGGCGAAAGATAGGCCACGGTACCGATCAGGGTGCCGGTGCTGGTCGAGGTGGTGACCGCGCGGGCCAGGCCGAAATCCGCCACCTTGATCCGGCCGTCGTCGGCGATCAGGACATTCTCCGGTTTGATGTCGCGGTGCACCAGGCCGGCGCGGTGCGCCGCGGCCAACCCGTCCACGACCGCGTCGAGGTAGGCCAAGGCCAACCGCGGAGTCAGCGCGCCCTGGTCGTTGAGCACATCGCGGAGGGTGTGCCCGGGCACGTACTCCATGACCAGGTAGGCGAGCTGCGCGCCGTCGCGCAGCTCTTCGCCCTGATCCAGGACCCCGACGACGTGCGGGTGGGAGAGCCGGGCTGCGGCCTTGGCTTCGGTGCCCAGCCGGTCCAGGAAAGAGTCGTCCATGCTCAGATGCGGATGCAGCACTTTGAGCGCCACTTCGCGGTCCAGGCGCAAGTCAGTGGCAAGGTACACGGTGGCCATGCCACCGCGCGCTACCTTGCTCAGCACCTGGTACCGCTGGTCTACCAGTGAGCCCACCAACGGTTCTTGAACCTTATCCTGCACCCTTCGATCCTAGGCGCAGATGCGAAAAGCGCCCGAATCCAACACGGAATCGGGCGCTTTTCGTTATCTTGTCGGCCAGGTCGGGCCGGGCTGGGCCGGCTGTTGCCGGGCTAGCTGAACATCTTCTGCTTGGCCAGAACCTCCGCCACGTAGACCTTGGTGTCCGGGTACATTCCGTAGAGCTTCACCGCAGTCTGTCCCTGGTAGTAGCCGGCAATCGCGGTTTCCAGCGACGGCGAAGTGCGGACCAGGGCGCGGATGATCGCGATCCCGGCGACGATGTTGTCCTGCGGGTTCAACAGGTTCAGGTGCCGGCCCACCAGCTCGGAAGCCCACTGCCCGGACTGCGGAATGACCTGCATGGTGCCGATGGCGTTGGCCGGCGAGACGACATGGGCCTGGAAGCTCGACTCCTGGAGCGCGAAGGCCAGAGCCAATGACGGATCCACGCCCATCTGCGCCGCAGTGCTCGCGACCAGTTGTTTCACCTCGGCGATGCTGGGCAGCGGTGCTGCAGCCAGTGCCGCGCGGTTCAGATTCGCCTGCGAAACCACGGCCTCGGGGTAGGTGTAGGTGCCGAATGTGCTCGGCCCGGTCGCCGGGGCCACCGGGGTGATGTTGCTGGCCGCCACGGCGGCGCCGGGGATGGTCAGTTTCTTGCCCGCATAGATGACGCTGTTCATGCCCAGGTTGTTGGCCCGGAGCAGCTCGCCGAGGCTGACGCTGTTCCGGGCGGCGATCGAGGTCAGGGTGTCGCCGGGCTTGATCGTATAGCTGCCACCGGCCGGAGCCGGAGCCGGAGCGGGGGCGGTGGTCGCCGGCGCGGGTGCTGCCGGGGCCGGCGCGGCGGGAGCTCCCGCGCTGAGGCTGAGCACCTGGCCGGGACGGATGATGCTCATCACACCGAGTCCGTTGAGCTTGAGCACATCGTTGACGTTGAGCCCGTTCCGCGCGGCGATCGCGCTGACCGTATCGCCGGCCCGGACCGTGTAGCTCGCGCCCCCGGTGCTGGTGCTGGGGGCGGCCGGAGCCGGTGCCGCGGCCGTGCCGCTGAGCTTGATTTGCTGGCCGGGGAAGATCAAGGAGTTCGCGCTCAGCCCGTTGAGTTTGAGCACGTCGTTGACGTTGAGCCCGTTCCGCGCGGCGATCGCGCTGACCGTATCGCCGGCCCGGACCGTGTAGCTGCTGGCCGCAGGGGCGGCAGGCTTCACCGAGCCGGTGAAGGTCGGGACCAGTCCGGCCACTTGCCCGGCAGGTACCACCGAAGCTTGGCCGCGGTTCGCGATGGCTTTGGCGACGGCGTTTTTGACCGCGGCGCTCAACGAGGCCGGAGCCGAGTTCGCGGGGTTGGATCCGGTCCGTGGATTCTGCGGCTGATTGCCGGCAACTGCATTGGCGGGCTGCGCCAATGCGAGTGAGGAGAGCATGATGACGGGCAGAGCTGCCGTACTCACGGCGGCAAGCTGCTTTGCTTGCCTGCTCGCCCCGGGTTTGGGCTGGCGGGGGGATGTCATGGGCGATCCTCATCGTCAGTGGCTAAAGTTGCCAGAGTTGTCTATGTTTCCTATGTGACTAATGTGAATTTACACGATTTTTCGATTATCACAAGTGGCCCTGAATACTAGGTATTTGGATTTTCCGCGTGTCGCAAAATGTGGTATCCGGTGATTCAGCCGGAACGGATCGCCGGCAATGGCCGGCAAGAGGCCGAAAATATGGCAGTCTTGTCTGGTGAGTACTGCAGAAAACCCTGAATCGAACCCGGCGGAAACCCAGCATTCCCGGGTGGAAACGCTTGTAGGGCAATGGTTGCCGTTGCCTGACGTAGCGGAGCTTTTGGACGTTTCGATCACCCGGGTGCACAGTCTGATCGATGAGCGCGCGGTGTTGGCCTTGCGCATCGGGGAACGGAAAATCCGATCAATACCGGCGGAGTTCTTCGCCGAGAACCGGCCGCTGGACAGTTTGAAAGGCACCTTCGCGGTTCTTTTGGACGCCGGTTATTCCGATGAAGAGGCGATCGCCTGGTTGTTCACCCCGGACGATTCGCTGCCCGGGCGTCCGGTTGATGCGCTGCATGCCGGACGGAAGACCGAGATCCGACGTCGGGCCCAAGCGCTGGCCTGGTAACCCCGGCCTGAGCTGCCCCGCGGGGCAGCTCAGCTCAAGCGCTGCGCTGAACCGCGGCCTGAGCCATGGATTGCAGTGCTTGGCCGCTCAGCGGATCCAAAGGCAGGGCGGACAAGGCTGAGAACGCCGCATTGCTGTAATCGTCGATGAGCGATTCGGTGGCATCCACCGCGCCGCAGCTTTGCATGATCTGCCGGATGCGCGCGATATCGGCTTCGCCCAAATCCGGAATGCCCAGACGCTGGTCGACGAATTGGGCATCGTCCGGCCCGGCCAGCCGCAGCGTGTAACCGATCAAAACCGTGCGTTTGCCTTCCCGGAGGTCGTCGCCGGCCGGTTTGCCAGTGGTCGCCGGATCGCCGAAGACCCCCAGCATGTCGTCCCGCAGTTGGAAGGCTTCGCCCAGCGGCAACGCGAAATCGGAATAGCCACGCAAGAGGCTTTCCGGCGCCCCGGCCAAGGCCCCGCCGAGAACCAGGGGGTGCTCGGTGGAGTACTTGGCCGATTTGTACCGGATGATCGATTGCGCCCGCTCCACCGCGTTTTCGGGTCCGCGCGAGGGGCCGGCTACTTCTTCCAGGATGTCCAGGTATTGGCCGGCCATCACTTCGGCCCGCATCGTGTTGAACACCGACCTGGCGCGCTTCGGCTCGGACACCTGGAAACTGGCGAACACTTCTTCGCTGAAGGAGAGGCAGAGATCGCCGGCCAGGATTGCCGCCGCATGGCCGAACCGCTCCGGGTCCAAGGCCCAGCGTTGCCGCTGGTGCAGTTGGCTGAATTGCCGGTGCACGCTGGGTGCGCCGCGCCGGATGTCCGAGCGGTCGATGATGTCGTCGTGGATCAAGGCCGCGGCCTGGAACAATTCGAGGGCGGCGCCTGCGGTGGTGATCGGGGTGGTCGGTGCCGGGTCGCCGCCGGCTCCGCGCCAGCCCCAGTAGCACAACAGTGCGCGCATCCGCTTGCCGCCGGTGACCAGGCCCGAAATCGTCTCGATCAAGGCTTGGGCGTCGCTGGAGATCACCGCCAGCTCGGAGCTCTTGACCGCCAGGAAGTCCTGCAGCTCCTGATCCAGTGCGCCGGTGTAGTCGGCCTGGTCCTGTTGAATGCTCACTTGAGGGCGGCTTGGGCGACGTTAGCGCCCAAGGTGAAGGTGTTCAGACCGTTTTCCGAGGTGATCGACAGGCTGATCGTCTCTTTTCCGTCACTGCGGACGAAATCCTTGCTGAGCAGGCCGCCCGAGGCGTCGCCGGGCAGCAAGCTGAAGCCCTGATCCGTGAAAGCCTTGGTGTAGAAGGCCACGATGTCGTCGCTGCTGGCGGTGGTGGTGGCGACGAGCGATGCCGCGGCAGGGTCTTTGCTCTTGTCGAAGGCGCTCTGCTTGACTTGGGCTCCGGTGAACAAAGGCAAGAGCGTGCTGGGGAACCCGCCGACCAGATTGCCGACGGTCGAGGTGGCTTGGGCGGAGGCGGTGCCCGGGGTGGACTCCGACGGCGTCGCCGGGCTGCTCGGCGAACCGGCCGACGTCGTGCTGGTGCTGGGCTGCGGCTGCGGTTCCGCGGTGCTGCACGCGCCCAACGCCGCGATGCAGAGCAAAGCCCCGGCCGCAATCGAAAGGGTCTTCGTGGTCGATGTCTGCGGGGTCCTGGTCTTCGCGGGCGCTGCCGGCGAAGCCGCTGGGCGTTCAGTCATGGTTTCCAGTCTAACTGTCGGTGCCTGGAACTATCATGGAGTTGCTATGGCCCCCGGTGCAATTGACCCCCAGGAGCCCGGTGGCGGACTCCCGGCCGGGCGCGATTTCCAGGCTGCTCCGGGCCGGGGGGAAACTCCTCAGCAGCATGCCGATTGCGGCATCCTGCACGTTGACATGGATGCCTTTTTCGTGGCGGTCGAACAGCTGGAACGGCCGGATCTGGTCGGCAAACCGATGATCGTCGGATTCCCGCACGGGCGCTCGGTGGTGCTTTCGGCCTCCTACGAGGCGCGGGCTTTCGGTGTCCGTTCGGCGATGCCGATGGCCGCGGCGATCAGATTGTGCCCGCAGGCGGTGATTTGCGAGCCCCGGCACCAGCGGTACTACGAAGTGTCCAAGCAGCTGATGGCGATCTTCGAATCGATGACCGACAAAGTGGAGCCGCTCAGCGTGGACGAGGCTTTTTTGGACGTTTCCGGAGCCCGGTTGCGGCTCGGTTCCCCGCTTGAGATTGCGCGGTTGATCCGGCGCCGGGTCCGGGCCGAACTCGGGATCACGGCGTCGGTCGGCGTGGCCGCGAGCAAATTCGTTGCGAAAATCGCGTCGACCCGTTGCAAACCGGACGGGCTGCTGCTGATCCCGGCCGAGGAGACCGTGGCCTATTTGCACACCTTGCCGGCCCAGGCGCTGTGGGGCGTCGGCGCCAAGACCATGAAAGTGCTGGAAAGCCGGGGCATCCACACTGTGGAGCAGATCGCCAAAACCCCGGTAGCGCTGCTGCGTCGGATGCTCGGCGCCACGGGCGAGCACGTGCACCGGCTCTCCTGGGGGATCGATCCGCGTCCGGTGACTGCGCTGCGGGTGGACAAAAGCATCGGGGCGGAGGAGACCTTCGGCGAAGACACCACCGACGATGTGCTGCTGCACCGGGAATTGCTCCGGCTCGCGCACCGGACCGGGAGCCGGTTGCGGGCTGCCGGCTATTCCGCCCGAACGGTTGCGATCAAACTCCGCTATGAGGACTTTTCCACGATCACCCGCTCGCGCACGGTTCCGGTTCCGGTGGACAGCGCGCAATTGATGTACCAGGAAGCGGTGAAGCTGTTGCGGAATCTGGGTGATCGTCCGATGGCGGTGCGGCTGATCGGCTTGCGTGCGGAAAATTTGGAATCCAGCGCGCAGGCCGCAGTGCAGCTGAGCTTCGAGCGCAGTGAAGACAATTGGCGCAGCGCCGAAGCGGTGATGGACGCCGTCGGCCACCGCTTCGGCGCCGAGCAAGTGGTTCCGGCCCGGCTGCTGCGCAAGGCCCCGCCAAAGCTTACCGATGGGTAACGACTGCGGGTAGGAAGGCTTCCCGGCTTTCGGTTCTCAGCCAAGAAGCCTATTCTTAAAGGTACGACGACGATGAATCGCTTCCGCCGGCAGTGCGAGTGTGAAGTCCGAGTCAACACTGGGAACCAGAAGCATGCCGCGGTTCGTTGGGTTGGTTGAGGCCGAGCCAAGGGCAAGGCGTGATGACGGCATTGACCTGAAGGAGGTCGTGATGCCCCTGTCGGAGCACGAACAGAGGCTGCTCGATCAGTTGGAGCAGCAGTTGCATGAGACCGATCCGAAGTTTGCCAGCGCGCTCGGAAACGATCGCGCCCGGACGCTGTCCACCAGGCATATCGTCTTCGGCGTCCTGATCAGCATCGTCGGCATCCTGGTGTTGCTCCTGGGCGTCGGCATCCAGCAGATCGTGGTCGGCGTGCTCGGATTCCTGGTGATGGGCGTCGGCGTTTATGTGGCGACCGTCCGCAAGGGAACGGTCAAGACCCCGGCTTCGGACGACGGCGCGAAAGTCGGCAAGGCGAAGAGCGGGTTCATGAGCAACCTCGAAGAGCGTTGGGACGAACGGCGTCGTGGCGAGTAGCCGCGATTGCGCTGATTGACGATCGAAGCCCTGCAGTAGTCTGCGGGGCGGGCGGACCGGCTCGGTGGGAGAGATTCGGTCCGCAGGATAGGCCCCGGTAGCTGCCGGGGTTTTTTTGTGCCCGGAAACCGGGGCGAACCGGAGCGCCCCGCGTTGCGCGTGGCAACTCCCGGGCGAATGCCTGAGCTAGCCAGCCGGAAGCGGCATCGGCCCGGGCGACGGCTTTCGGACTTGAGCCGCAGTATTGCCTCCACTTTCCTCCACGCCGGCTGGACTGTGCCGCAAAACAACTGGACTGTGCCGCAAAAAACTGCACGCATGGCGGAACGCGCGGGATCCGAGCTCTGTGGCGATGCCCTGCAGCGGATCTTGGCCAAATTTCCCTCCACTTTCCTCCCTGTGCAAAAAGTCCCTAGAAATAAAGGGAAAAGAAGCGAAAATTTCAGCGACACACAGGAATAAAAGCCAGACGCGCGTTGACGGTGGTGGATTGTGGAGTAAAGTGGAGCGTGTAAGAGGGCGGTGGTGAATCGGGAGGTGGCGAGGTGTTCCTTGGGACTCACTCACCGCGCCTCGATGAAAAAGGGAGGTTGATCCTCCCCGCCAAATTCCGGGATGAGCTCGGCAACGGTTTGGTCCTCACCCGAGGGCAGGAACGTTGCATCTACGTCTTCAGCCAGCGGGAATTCGAACGAGTGCACGAGCAGATGCGGGAGGCCCCGATTTCCTCCCGGCAGGCACGCGATTACATTCGGGTTTTCCTTTCTGGAGCGTCGGACGAAATGCCGGACAAGCAAGGGCGGGTCACGATTCCGCCGGCGCTTCGGGCGTATGCCGGTTTGGACCGGGAGTTGGCCGTGATCGGCGCCGGCACCCGGGCTGAAATCTGGGATGCGGCAGCCTGGAACGACTACCTCCTGGAGAAGGAAACCGCCTTCTCCGACACCGACGACAACGACATACCCGGAATCTTCTGACGGATCTTGGATGAGATCTCCAGCCGCCCGGCCCCTCCTGACGCACCTTCCCCGGTGTCAGGCGGAGCGCATGGTGCGGAGGGGGATCTGGTCCAAGAACCACAGACGGGCCGGACAGCTTCGCATCAGACCGCAGGGAACCAGGCAGGGGAGAGCAGCAGTGGCAAACACACCACCGCCCGAGGCGTCTTCCCGGCATGTACCGGTGCTGCGGGACCGTTGCGTCAACTTGCTCGCGCCGGGCATTGAATCCGCGAATGCGCAGGGCCGCCGCGCAGTGGTCATCGATGCCACGCTGGGCATGGGCGGGCACAGCGAGGCCCTGCTGCAGCGCTTCGAAGAACTCCACCTGATCGGCATCGACCGGGACCTCCAAGCCTTGGATCTCGCCGGTGGCCGATTGCAGGAATTCGAGGACCGGACCGATTTGGTGCACGCGGTCTACGACGAGATCGCCGAAGTGCTCGAGGATCTCGGCATCGATCCGATCGGCGGTGTGGACGGGGTCCTGATGGATCTGGGCGTGTCCTCGTTGCAGCTCGACGAAGTGGACCGGGGTTTCGCCTACTCCTATGACGCTCCGCTGGACATGCGGATGGACACCAGCCGGGGCCAGAGCGCTGCCGAGGTGGTGAACAACTATTCGGAAGCGGAGCTGGCCGCTTTGATCCGCCGCTGGGGCGAAGAAAAATTCTCCGGCCGGATCGCCAACCGGATTGTTGCGGCCCGGGCGGATCGTCCGTTCCGCACGACCGCGGAATTGGTCGAAGTCATCCGGCAGGCGGTGCCGGCTGCGGCCGCACGCACCGGCGGGCACCCCGCGAAACGCACCTTCCAGGCGCTCCGCATCGAAGTCAACGAAGAACTCGTGGTGTTGGAACGGGCAGTTCCCGCCGCCGTCGACGCCCTCGGCATCGGTGGCCGGGCGGTGGTGATGTCCTACCACTCTTTGGAAGACAAGATCGTGAAGAAGGTCTTCAGTACCGGAGCGACTTCGGCGGCGCCTCCGGGGTTTCCGGTGGAGCTGGATTCGCAGAAGCCGGACCTGAAGATCCTGACCAAGGGCACCGAAGTGCCCACTGAGGCCGAAATAGCAGAAAACCCCAGAGCCGCGTCGGCGCGGCTGCGGGCAGTCGAACGAATCCGGCAGAGGAGAACCCCATGAGCGCCGCCGCACAGAACGCAGGCAATGCCCGGAAGGCGTCATTGAGCGCTGTCGTGGGCAACACCGCGCGCAAATTGTCCGGGGACAATCTGCCCGGCCGCCCGGGTGCGGGTGCCAAACGGGAACGCACTCCGTTGTCGGTCGTGGCCGGGGCTCCGGCCCGGCGGACCGTGCCGTTCGCGGTTTTCTGCCTTTTGGCCCTGGTTGCCGCCTTGGCCACGGTGCTGGTGCTGAACATCTCGGTTTCTTCCAGCCAGTACGAACTGGTGAAGCTGAAAAATGACCAAAGCAGCTTGAACAAGACCAACCAGGATCTGACACAGCAGCTGCAAAATGCCCAGGCTCCGCAGAATCTGACCAACAAGGCGCGAGAATTGGGAATGGTCAGCGCGGCGTCGACGGGACAGATCAATGTGGACACGGGAACAGTTGCCGGGAATCCCAGCCCGGCAGCAGCGGCGGACAAGCCGCTGCCGATCATTGCCGCGCCGGCGCTTCCCGGAACCGCAGGCAACGCCGCAAATCCGGGCAGTGCCGGGAATCCGGGAGCTGCCGCCAACTCGGGCGCTCCCGCGGGCCAACCGGCCGGAACTCCCAGCGGCCAACCGGCCGGCACGACACCGCCGGCCGCAGCAGCACCGCCGGTGGACCTGTATGGCGGAAGCATTCCGTCGCCGCTGCAGAAGGCTCCTTGATTCCGAGACCAACCCAAGCCATGAACCCGATGTGAAATGTAATGAGGTCTTTCCGTGCCAGGACAGCTGAACGGCGCCCCGCAAGCGAGTAAGCCGAAGAAAATCCCGCCGGCGAAGCTCTCCGCCAAGGCGAGACGGAGGCTCCGCTTCGGCTTGGGCTTCATGCTCGCCCTGCTGCTGCTGATTTCCGGCAAGTTGGTGTTGGTGCAGGGCCTGGACCTGGGCGGCTATGCCCAGGCCGCGACCAACCAACTCACCGAGACGCAGACGCTTGCCGCGAACCGCGGCCAAATCGTCGATGCCAACGGCAAGGTGCTTGCGCAATCCGTGGTGCGTTACGACATCGTGATCGATCAGGTCAACAACGTGGCCGGCGATCCGTTCAAGCGGGTCAACCAGAGCAAACAGGTCACCGAAGAGATCAGCCGGGACCAGGGGTTGAGCGAACTCGCCGATGCGCTCGGCATGAAGCCCGAAGACGTCCGGACTCTGGCGACCGGTACCGCGAAATACCAAGTGTTGGCCAAAGCCGTCACCCCGGAGGTGGAAGCCAAGGTCGCCGCGCTGCGGGTGCCCGGCGTCGCCTCGGTGCCGATTGAGCAACGGGTCTACCCCTTGGGCCAAGTGGCCGGGAACATCGTGGGTTACACCGGGGAAAACAGCGACAAACCGGGTGTCGTGGCCGGCAACGCCGGAATCGAACAGACCTTCAACGAGCAACTGACCGGCCAAGACGGCTCCCGGACCTATCAGCGAGGCCGGGACGGCATCATCATTCCGAGCGCCCCGGCCCAGGTCAAGCCGGCGGTCGACGGCCAGACCGTCAAGCTGACGATCAACAGCGACATTCAGTATCTGGCCCAACAGGCGATCCGCAACCAGGTGCAGACCCTGAATGCGCAATGGGGCAATATCGTGGTGGTCCAGGTGAAGACCGGCAACATCATCGCGATCGCAGAGGACACCACGGTTGACCCCAACAACCCCGGAGCCACGGCTCCGGAGTCCAGGGCCTCCCGAGCAGTCACCAACGCGATCGAGCCTGGATCGACTGAAAAGTCGGTCACCGCATCGGCAGCGATCGAGGAAGGCAAGGTCACCCCGGGAACGCAGTTGACGATTCCGCCGACGTTCACGATCGACGGGCAGACCTTCACCGATGCGGAGCCGCATGGCACGATCAACCGGACTTTCGCCGGGGTGATCGGGGAGTCCCTGAATACCGGAACCGTGATGGTGGGCTCGCAATTGACCCCGCAGCAGCGCTACGACTATCTGAACAAGTTCGGCGTGGGCCAAACGACCGGAATCCCGCTGCCCGGTGAAGCCCAAGGCATTTTGGCCACTCCGGACAAATGGGACGGGCGTCAGCAGTACACGGTGCTCTTCGGCCAGGGTGTGGCGCAGACTCCGCTGCAGACCGCGATGATCTACCAAACCATCGCCAACAATGGCGTGCGCTTGCAGCCGAGGCTGGTCGATTCGGTGACCGATGCCAACGGCAAGGAGACCAAAATGCCGGGGGCCGCGGCCACCGACGTGATTTCACCGAGCACCGCCCAGCAGATGCGGGACATCCTGGAAGGCGTTGCGACGCAGTATTCCTACAACAAGCTCGGGATCCCGGGTTACCGGGTCGGCGGCAAGACCGGCACGGCGGAGTCCCCAGGGGCGAATGGCGCCTTCGACGGCTATACTGCTTCTTTTGTCGGTATGGCTCCGATGGAAGATCCGGAATACGTGGTCCTGGTGACCGTGCAGCGGCCGCAGGGGAACATTTTCGGGATCACCCAGGGGCCGGTGTTCGACCAAGTGATGGGGCAGGTGTTGCAGGACTATTCGGTGCCGCCCTCGACCACGCCGCCGGTGAAATTGCCGCAGACATGGTGATCTGCGTGCCCGGGATCCAAGGATTCCGGGCAACGGGCCACCAGAACGAATTCCAAAGAAAGTAACCGCAGTGACCGAAAGCCAGCCGCCCTCCGGCGGCACTCCGTCATCCCCGCAGCGCAGCGCCCAGCGGCCGAGCGCCGTGCTACCGGTCGAGGTGGCCGAACTGGCGGCGTCCATCGGCCTGGTTCCGGATGCCGGAGCCGGCCGGGTCGAAGTCACCGGCATCAGCTTGGATTCGCGCACCGTGCAGCCGGGCGATCTTTACCTGGCCCTGCCCGGGGAACGGGTGCATGGTGCCAGTTTCGCCGCCGCTGCCATTGCGGCAGGAGCAGTGGCTGTGGTCACGGACGAGGAGGGTGCGCAGCTGCTGGCCGCAGTGCCGCCGGTTCCGGTACTCGTGGTCGAGAACCCGCGTTCGGTCGCCGGCGGTTTGGCGCAACGGATCTACCGGCATTCCCCGGTGGAGCTGTTCGGGCTGACCGGGACCAACGGCAAGACCACCACCAGCTATCTGATCCGGTCTCTGCTGGCTGCCCTGGGCCGGGGCAGCGGGCTGATCGGCACGATCGAGACCCTGGCCGGGGATACCGCGGTGCCCGCGACCCTGACCACCCCGGAAGCCACCGATGTGCATGCCTTGATTGCCCTGATGGCCGAAAAATCGCTCGATGCGGTGGTCATGGAAGTGTCCTCGCACGCCTTGGCGTTCGGCCGGGTCGATGGGCTGGTGTTCGACGTCGCCGGATTCACCAACCTCACCCAGGACCATCTGGACCTGCACGGCACGATGGAAGCGTATGCCGCGACCAAAAGCCGATTGTTCAGCAAGGCGCACAGCAGGACGGCGGTCGTCACCGTCGACGACGCGTGGGGCCGGTGGATCGCCGATGCGGCCGAGGTCCCGGTGCTGACCCTGCAGACCGAACCAGCGGAAGCGGGCCCGGCCGACTGGCGGGTGGAAAGCGCGGTGCCCCAGGGGCTGGGTTGGCAGATCGAACTGCGCGCCGACGCCGCGCAGGGCGAGGACCGGAGCTTCCGTTTCCGGACGTCGCTGCCGGGCCGGTTCAACATCGCGAACGCGGCTCTTGCCGTGTTGATGGTCTTCGCCTCCGGCGTTCCCGCCGAGCAGTTGCAACGGGTCCTCGACGAGCAGGATCCGCTGAGCATCGATGTGCCCGGTCGGATGCAATTGATCGGCCGCGAGCCGGTGGCGGTAGTGGACTTCGCGCACAACCCGGATGCGCTGCAACGGGCCATGGACGCGGTACGGCCCAACCGTCCGGGCCGGCTGATCACGGTCTTCGGGGCCACCGGCCAACGGGACCAGGGCAAACGTCCGATCATGGGCGCCCTCGCGGCGCGCGGCTCGGATGTGGTGATCGTCACCGACGACGATCCGCACGATGAGGACGCTTCGCAGATCCGGGAGCAAGTGCTGGCCGGTGCTCGGGAGGCTGTCGCGACCGATGCCCCCGACACACTTCTGGAAACGGTCGCGCCGCGGGCGGCCGCGATCGAGCGCGCCGTGGCCATGGCCGGCCGGGCAGACACGATTCTGATCGCCGGGCGGGGGCACGAGCACTGGCAAGAGGTGCGCGGGGTGAATCTGGCCCTGGACGACCGCCAGGAGCTCAGAGAGGCTTTGCTGCGGCACGGATTCACCCCCGAACCGGTTCCCGGGATAGAGTCCTGAATCGAGATGATTGAACTTTCCGCGGCTCGAATCGCCGCTTTGACTGAAGGCCGGCTCACCCGCACGGTGGCCGGCGACCTGACCATCGACGTCGCGAAGATCGGCACCGATTCACGCGAAACCGGTGCCGGATCGGTGTATGTCGCAAAGGTCGGCGAGCATGCCGACGGGCACGATTACATCCCTGCGGCGATCGCTTCCGGTGCGGTTCTGGTGTTGGCCGAACGCGAACTGAACGCTGCGGACGGTGCGCCTTACCCGGCCGTGATCGTGCCTGATGCGGTGGCCGCGATGGGCTTGCTCGCCGCCGAAGTCGTCCGGGTCATCCGGGCCGCAGGCGAGCTGACCGTGGTGGGGATCACCGGTTCGGCCGGGAAGACCACCACGAAGGACCTGCTGGCCGGGGTTTTCGCCCGGGTGGCGGAAACCGTGGCACCGCAAGAGTCCTTCAACGGCGAGATCGGGGTTCCGCTCACGGTCTTCCGGGCGGATCTGAGCACCCGTTTCCTGGTGGTCGAGATGGGCGCGACCAAAATCGGGCACATCCAGTATTTGGCCCAGATGGTCGAACCGGACATCGGGGTGGTGCTCGGCGTGGGCAGCGCGCACTCCGGCGAATTCGGCGGAGTGGCCAACATCGCGCAAGCCAAAGGCGAGATGGTCGAAGCCTTGGGGCGGAATGGCACCGCGGTGCTCAACTTGGCGGACAACCGGGTTTCGGCGATGGCCGCCCGGACCGTGGCCCCGGTGCTCTGGTTCGGCGAGGCCGGATTGCCGGTGCCGGACGGCCAGCCTGCGCTGCTCGCCGAAAACGTCCGGAGCAGCGCCCGGGCCACCCCGGAATTCGACCTGCGTTTCCCGGACGGTTCGGCGTGGCCGATCCGGTCCGAGCTGATCGGCGGCCATCATCTGAACAATCTGCTGGCCGCCGGCGCAGCGGCTTGGGCAGCCGGTCTGCCGGCCGAACAGATCGCGGCCGGACTGAGCGGGCAGGGCGCGAAGAGCCGCTGGCGGATGGAGCGCACCGAACGGGCCGACGGCGTCACCGTGATCAATGACGCGTACAACGCGAATCCGGAATCCATGCGGGCCGCTTTGCGGGCCTTGGCCGAATTGGGCCGCGGCGACGGCGACCCGGCCAACCGGCGTCGTACCTGGGCGGTTCTGGGCGCCATGCTGAACCTGGGCGAGGAGTCGATCCAGGCGCACAGCTCGCTGGGCCAGACCGTGGTCCGCTTGAACATTTCGCGGCTCCTGGTGATCGGCGCGCAAGCCCGGCCGTTGCACATCGGCGCGATCAATGAAGGGTCCTGGGGGGAGGAGTCCGTGCACGTGCCGGATCTCGACTCGGCTTTCGACGTTTTGCAGGAGGAACTCCGCCCCGGAGACATCGTGCTGTTCAAATCGTCACGCGACTCGGGGCTGCGTTACCTAGGCGATCGGATAGCATTGGCCCAAGCACAAGACGCCGAGCAGCATCCGGTGACTTCCCCGGAAGACAGCATTTCGACTGTCTCAGACGAGACCAGCGGAGAGGACTGAGCCGACGATGATTGCAATATTGTTGGGCGCCGGAATCAGCCTTGCCCTGGCCATGATCGGGACGCCGCTGTTCATCCGGCTTCTGGTCAAGAAGGGCTACGGCCAGTTCATCCGCGACGACGGGCCGACCTCGCACCACACCAAGCGCGGCACCCCGACCATGGGTGGTGCCGTGGTGGTCGGCTCGGTGATCCTGGCCTATCTGCTGACCCACTTGATCATCTGGATGATCAACCCCAGATCGCAGGGCCCGACGGCGTCCGGCTGGCTGCTGATCTTCCTGATGGCAGGCATGGGACTGGTCGGGTTCCTGGACGATTTCATCAAGATCTCCAAGCAGCGTTCCTTGGGCTTGAACGCCCGGGCGAAACTCATCCTGCAGGCCGCGATCGGAATCATCTTCGCGGTTTTGGCGCTGAATTTCCCCGACCACAGCGGCCGGACGCCGGCGTCCACGAAGATTTCGTTCACCCGGGACATCTCCGGGCTGGACCTCGCTTTCGCCGGAGCCGGGCTGGGTGTCGTGCTGTTCGTGATCTGGTCGAACCTGATCATCACGGCGGCAACCAATGGAGTCAATCTCACCGATGGTCTCGACGGGCTTGCTGCGGGAGCATCGGTGATGCTCTTCGGCGCTTATACGCTGATGGGGATCTGGCAATCCAACCAGAGCTGCGGATCTGCCCGGGCGGTCTCCTCGACGGTCTGCTACGAGGTGCGCGATCCGCTGGATCTGGCCTTGCTGGCCGCGATCCTGTTCGGCGCATTGATCGGCTTCCTGTGGTGGAACACTTCGCCGGCGAAGATTTTCATGGGCGACACCGGTTCGCTCGCGATCGGCGGCGCGATTGCCGGCTTCGCGATCCTGTCCCGGACCGAGCTGCTGCTCGCCATCATCGGCGGCCTGTTCGTGCTGATCACGCTTTCGGTGATTTTGCAGGTGGGCTTCTTCAAACTCTCCGGGGGCAAGCGGATCTTCAAGATGGCGCCGTTGCAGCACCATTTCGAACTCAAGGGCTGGGCCGAGGTGACCGTGGTGGTCCGGTTCTGGATCCTCTGCGGCTTGTTCGTGGCCGTCGGGCTGGGTGCTTTCTACGCCGAATGGGTGGTCTTCCAGCTGTGAGTCCTACAGATGGTTCCCGGCTGGCCGGACTGACCAGCTGGGATTCTGATTGGTCCGGATTGCGGGTCGTGGTGACCGGAATCGGCAAAACCGGTTTTTCGATCGCGGACACCTTGGCGGAGCTCGGGGCCCGGGTGGTGGTGGTCGCCGCTTCCGACGATGCCGCCGCCGAGCAGGCTGCGGAAACGCTGAAGATCGTGGGCGTGGACGAGGTGCTTCTGGGTGCCGAAAGTTCCCTGGATTTGCCGCTGGTCGGCGGCGAACCGGCCGAACTGGTGGTGACCTCGCCCGGCCTGCCGCCCGCGCACCCGCTGCTCGTGGCCGCGCAGCAGTCCGGGATCCCGATTTGGGGCGACGTCGAGCTGGCCTGGCGGGTACGCCAGCGTGCCGGGCGCAAAACCGCCGACTGGATCACGATCACCGGGACCAATGGGAAAACGACGACCACCACGATGGTTGCCGCGATCCTGCAGCAGTCGGGACTGCAGGCCATTGCCGCCGGCAATATCGGTACGCCGATCCTGGACGCGATCCGGGATCCGAACGGCTATGACGCACTGGCTGTGGAACTGTCCAGTTTCCAATTGCACTGGACCGAGTCGGTGTCCCCGGTGGCGAGTGTCTGCTTGAACCTCGCCGAGGACCACGTGGATTGGCACGGCTCTTTCGAGGCTTATGCCGCAGACAAGGCCAAGATTTACCAGCACACCCAGAAAGCCTGCGTCTACAACGCGGAACAGATCGAAACCGAGCGGATGGTCGAGGCGGCGGACGTCGTCGAAGGCTGCCGGGCCGTGGGTTTCAGCACCGGAACGCCCGCGATCAGCATGGTCGGGGTAGTCGAGGGATTGCTCGTGGACCGGGCATTCATCGCGGAACGCAAAGACTCCGCGGTGGAACTGGCGAAGATTTCGGACATCGGCGATCTGGTGCCGCGGCACTTGGTGGCCAATGCGGCCGCCGCTGCGGCACTGTCCCGGGCCTACGGGGTTGCCGTCCCGGCGGTCAAAGCGGGCCTGCTGGCTTACGACAACGGCGCGCACCGGATCCAAGCCGTGGCGCAGCAGGACGGGGTGCTCTGGGTCAACGATTCCAAAGCCACCAACCCGCACGCGGCCTCGGCCTCGCTCGCGGCCTTCAAACCAGTGGTCTGGATCGCCGGCGGAGATGCCAAAGGCGTGGGTTACGACGAGTTGGTCCAAGCCCATGCCGGCCGGTTGAAAACCGTGGTGCTGATCGGCGCCGACAGCTCCGCGCTGCGTGCGGCGTTGCAACGACACGCGCCGAATGTCCCGGTGATCGCCCCGGATCCGGGCGAGACTGGAGGGGTGCAGCAGACCGAGGCCGTCCCGAACGGGACCCAGGCTGAACCGCGATCCCTGCCAGGGGACGCGGTAATGGCATGGGCCGTGAAGTCGGCCGCCGGCGTCGCCACCGAAGGCGATACGGTGCTTCTGGCTCCGGCTGCTGCCTCCATCGATCAGTTTTCTTCCTACGCCCATCGGGGCGATGCGTTCATCGACGCCGTCCGTGGGCTCCTGGAAGGCGCAGGCAACAAGTAGCGAAGGGCAGGTAGTCGTGGTCAACTCGCCCGTTCGCAGCAAGCCGTCCGTCCGCCAGCCGAGCAGCGGCGCACAAAAGCGCACGGTCCGCAGCCTCGGCAAAAACTTCTGGTCCAAGGTGGAGGGCCGCAGCAGCTCCGCGGGCTCCAGCTATTACCTGATCCTGGGCGCGACCTTGGCCCTGGTGGTGATCGGCTTGATGATGGTCTTCTCCGCCTCTGCGGTGGAACAGACCTCGAGCAACAGCAATCCGCTGGTGCTGGGCACCAAGCAGTCGGTTTTCGCGGTACTCGGCATCATTGCGATGCTGGTGCTGTCCCGGATGAGCCCGAGACTGCTCAAAGGCGCTGCCTGGCCGCTCATGGCGCTTTCCTTGGTCACGCTGCTCCTGGTGGTCTTCGTCGGCTCGAACCGGGGCGGAAACCAGAACTGGATTGGCATCGGCGACTTCAGTTTCCAACCTTCGGAACTGGCCAAGTTCTCCTTGGCCCTGTGGATGGCCACGGTGCTCGCGGCGAAAGAGAAACTGCTCGACCAATGGCAGCACATGTTCCTGCCCGTGGTCCCGGTGGCGGCCCTGGTCGTGGGCTTCATCCTGCTCGGACGGGACCTGGGCACCGCGATGATCGTGATGGCGATTGCGGCCTCCGGATTGTTCTTCGCCGGGGTGTCCCGGAAGATCTTCATCGGGGCGGCGCTGATCGGGTTCCTCGCCGCGGTGGCTTTGGCGTTGACCAACAGCAACCGGCAGGACCGGCTCGGCGCCTGGCTGGGGCGCTGCGATCCAGGACAGGATCCGCAGGGCCTCTGCGATCAGGCGCGCAGTGGCATGTACGCCTTGGCCTCCGGCGGTTGGTGGGGCGTGGGCCTGGGCCAGAGCCGGCAGAAATGGAATTGGATCCCGGAGGCGCACAACGACTTCATTTTCGCGATCATCGGAGAGGAGTTCGGGCTGTTGGGCACGCTGGTGATCATCGCGCTGTACGCCGTGATCGCGATTGCGATGTTCCGGGTGATCGTCCGGTTCAACGACATGTTCGTCCGAGTGGTTTGCGGCTGCATCATGACCTGGGTGATCGGACAAGCCTTCGTGAACATCGCGATGGTCACCGGGATCCTCCCAGTGATCGGAGTGCCACTGCCCTTGGTCTCCTATGGCGGAACGGCGTTGACCGTGGGGCTCGCCGCGATGGGCGTCGTGCTTTCTTTCGCCCGGAACCAGCCCGAAGCCGACGCTGCCGGCGGCCGCAGCCGAACCCTGAAGAGAAAAACCAAGGTTTCATGACCAACCCTTCGCCGAACCGCCCGCTGTCAGTCGTCCTGGCGGGCGGTGGTTCTGCCGGACACGTTTCCCCGCTGCTCGCCGTCGCGGCCAAGCTCCGGGCCCTCGTGCCGGACGCCAAGCTGCTCGCGGTGGGCAGCGCGTCCGGCCTGGAAACCCGATTGGTGCCCGCAGCCGGGCTGGAACTGGCCTTGATCGACCGGGTCCCGATGCCGCGCCGGCCCAATGCCGATGCGTTGAAATTCCCGATGCGGATGCGTCGGGCGATTGCCGATTCACGGCGGATCCTCCGGGAGGCCCGGGCTGATGTGGTGTTCGGCGTCGGCGGCTACATTTGCACTCCGATGTATTTGGCCGCGCATCGGGCCGGGATCCCGATCGTGATCCATGAAGCCAACCTCCGGCCGGGCTTGGCCAACCGGCTCGGCGCCAGGTACACCGGCACCATCGGCACCGCCTTCGAGCAGACCGCGCTGCGCGGCTCGGTCTGGGTGGGCATGCCGATGCGCGCGGAGGTCGCCGATTTGGACCGGGCGGCGGCCCGTCCGGCGGCACGGCAGGCACTCGGCCTCGACCCGGGGAAGACCACCCTCGTGGTCACCGGCGGTTCACTCGGCGCGGTCCGGATCAACGAGGCGTTGAGCCGTTCGCTGCCGGCGCTGGCCGAGTCGGGGATCCAGGTGCTGCACATCACCGGCGCGGGGAAGTCGCTCAAGGACCAGGCGGGCAACCTGCTCCGCGCCCCGGGATACCACCAGGTCGAATACGTGGACGGAATGGAACTGGCCTACGCCGCGGCTGATCTGATGGTCTGCCGGGCCGGTGCCGGAACTGTGAGCGAGGTGGCAGCCACCGGCACCCCGGCCGTTTTCGTGCCGCTGCCGGTCGGCAACGGCGAACAGGCGTTGAACGCCGGGACCCTGGTGCGCCACGGTGCCGCGTTGGCGGTAGCGGACAAAGACTTCTCGGCAGACTGGATCGCAGAGAACCTGTTGCCGTTGCTGCGCGACGAGCCCCGGCTGATCGCGATGGGGGATGCCGCGGGCCGGCACGGCATTCGCGATGCCGCGCTGAAAATGGCCGAACTCGTGGTCGGAGCCGCGCGATGAACGGAGAATTGAGCACGGTGACTCGAACAGCTGATCTGGGCCGGGTGCATTTCATCGGGATCGGCGGAGCCGGGATGTCCGGAATCGCCCGGATCCTCTTGGCCAGGGGGGCGGCGGTCTCCGGCAGCGATGCCAAGGATTCGGCGAGCGTGGCGCAGCTGCGCGAGGCCGGTGCCCAGGTGTGGATCGGGCATCACGCCGAAAACGTCGACGACGTGGACACCGTGGTGGTCTCCAGTGCGATCCGGCCGAACAATCCCGAGCTGCAACGCGCCCGGGAACGCGGCCTCCGGGTGCTGCACCGGTCCGAAGCGCTGGCCTCGGCGATGGCCCAGGACACCGTGGTGGCGGTCGCTGGAACCCATGGCAAGACCACCACCACGGCGATGATCGCGGTAGTGCTGCGCGGTGCCGGGCTGGATCCCTCATTCGCGGTCGGCGGAAACGTGCCGGCTTTGGGGGTCAACGCCGCGGCCGGGAGCAGCGGGATCTTCGTCGCGGAAGCGGATGAGTCCGACGGTTCGTTCTTGAACTACCGGCCCCGGATCGAGGTGCTGACGAACGCCGAGCCGGATCATTTGGACCACTACGGAACTGCCGAGGCCGTGATGGCTGCCTTCACCGCGTTCATCGGGTTGCTGCCGCCCGAAGGGCTGCTGGTGGCCTGCGCCGACGACGAAGGCGCCTTGGCCCTGGCCGAACAAGCCGAAGCCGCCGGGAAACGCGTGGTCGGCTATGGCCGCGCGGCCTCGGCCCGGGTCCGCTTGATCGGGACGGATCTGGAGTTCGACGGTCCCACCGGGCGACGGAGCCTGCCGCTGGAACTCCAAGTCCCCGGGGAACACAATGCGCTCAATGCCGCCGCGGCCTTCGCCGTCGCCACGGAATTAGGCGTCGCTCCGGAAACCGCCTTGGCGGGGCTGGCCGGCTTCACCGGAGCAGACCGGCGCTTCCAGCTCAAGGGCGAGGCTTCCGGGGTCCGGGTGTTCGACGACTATGCGCACCATCCCACGGAACTCCGGGCGGCTCTGGCCGCGGCCCGGACCGTGGCTTCCGGGCACCGGGTCCTGGTGCTGTTCCAACCGCATTTGTTCAGCCGCACCCGGGAGTTCGCAACGGAATTCGGCCAGGCTCTCGGCTTGGCCGACGCCGCCGTGGTGCTGGATGTCTTCCCGGCCCGGGAGGATCCGATTCCCGGCGTCGACGGCGGCCTGATCACGGCGACGGACCCGGCTTTGGTTTTCCAGCCGGACCGGGAGGCGGCAATCGCCCTCTTGGCGGCGCAGGCCCGGCCAGGAGACATCGTCCTGACCATCGGTGCCGGAGACGTGACTGAAGCGGGCCAAGCGCTCCTGCTGGCCTTGCGCGCGGCCGGCACCCCGGCGGCGGGAGGCAGATTCCATGGCGGGTAAGCGGAAGCCCCCGGTGATCGCAACCGGCGGCGGCCAGGCGCAGACCCGGCGTCCGGGGAGCCCGGCCGAAGCCGGGCCGGCAAGCTCGCGCACCGAGCCACCGGCGGCGCAATCCACTCCGCTCCCGGAACCGAGCCGGACGCCGGAACCGAAGCGGGCCGAAGCGCCGCGCAAAGTCTCGGTTGCGCCGATTCCGGGCGGCGAAGCGAAGCGGCCCGAAGCCAAGCCGGCGCAGGCCAAGGTTTTGGCATTCCCCGATTCGAAGCAGCGCCAACGCAAGCAGCAGGCCGCCGGGGGAGGCCGCCGCTGGCGGCTCTGGGCAGTGCTGGGCGGGTTTGCGGTAGTGCTGGCCCTGCTGATGCTCGCCGTGATGTTCTCACCGCTGCTGGCGCTCAAGACGATCACCGTGGACGGGACGAAATTGGCCTCTTCGGACCAGGTCCAATCAGCCTTGGCGCCGCTGAAGGGCAAGCCGCTGACCCAAATCGACCAGGGCCAGGTCCAGCAGCTGCTGACCGGCTTGGTCCAAGTCCAGTCGGTGAGTGTCGAAGCGCGGCCGCCGAGCACCTTGTTGGTGCACGTCGTGGAGCGGATTCCGGTAGCGGTGCTCAAGAACGGCGAACAGTTCATCCTGGTGGATCCGCAGGGCACCCAGTTGGGTACCGTCGCGGACCCCGCAGCGGCGAAACTGCCGCTCATCGACGGCGGCACGGCGGCGATCGGCCAAGCGACGTTCAGCTCGATCACCGCGGTCCTCGCCGCGTTGCCGGAAGAGGTCCGAGCCCAGATGCAATCGGCTGCGGCGAGTTCGCCCAACGCCGTGGAACTGACCTTGCTGGACGGCAAAAAGGTCGTCTGGGGCGACGCCTCGCAAATGGCGCTCAAAGCCAAAGTGCTGCAAACCCTGCTGAACAACCCGCCGGTTGCCCAGCCGGGGAAGCCTGCACCGGCACCGATCAACACCTACGACGTGAGTACGCCGAAGTACCCGGTGACCCGATGACGGGCGAGCTGGAAACAGGCGATTTCATGGGTATTCGTACGACACGCGGGCAGGGTTATTGCATGAGCGGGCTTAGCCCCATAGCGTCGCAATCAAGAGTTACTTGACATAACTATAACCCTCAAGTAGAGGGTTAAGGTTTGCAAGCTTCAAGCACCGTTGAACTTCAGGCACTATCGAACAAGGGACAGCAACCGTGGCAGCACCGCAGAATTACTTGGCCGTCATCAAAGTCGTCGGCATCGGCGGCGGCGGCGTCAACGCAGTCAACCGCATGATCGAGGTGGGTCTGCGCGGCGTCGAGTTCATTGCGATCAACACGGACGCGCAGGCGCTGCTGATGTCCGATGCGGATGTGAAGCTCGACGTCGGACGGGAGCTGACCCGCGGGCTCGGTGCGGGAGCCGATCCCGAGGTGGGCCGCAAGGCTGCCGAAGACCATGCCGAGGAGATCGAAGAAGTGCTGCGCGGCGCCGACATGGTGTTCGTCACGGCGGGCGAAGGCGGCGGTACCGGTACTGGCGGTGCGCCGGTGGTCGCCCGGATCGCCCGCTCGCTCGGTGCGCTCACCATCGGCGTGGTCACCCGGCCGTTCACCTTCGAGGGCCGGCGCCGGTCCAACCAGGCCGAGTCCGGAATCGAGGGCCTGCGCGACGAAGTCGACACCCTGATCGTAATCCCGAACGATCGGCTGCTCTCGATCAGCGACCGCAACGTCTCGATGCTCGATGCTTTCCGTTCGGCGGACCAGGTGCTGCTCTCCGGTGTGCAGGGCATCACCGACCTGATCACCACGCCCGGTTTGATCAACCTCGACTTCGCGGACGTCAAGTCCGTGATGCAAGGCGCCGGTTCGGCTTTGATGGGCATCGGCTCGGCACGCGGTGAGGACCGCGCGGTCAAAGCCGCGGAACTCGCGATCGCCTCGCCGCTGTTGGAAGCTTCGATCGATGGCGCGCACGGTGTGCTGCTCTCCATCCAAGGCGGTTCCGATCTGGGCCTGTTCGAAATCAACGAAGCCGCGCGCTTGGTCCAAGAGGTCGCGCACCCCGAAGCGAACATCATCTTCGGTGCCGTGATCGACGACGCACTCGGCGATGAAGCCCGGGTGACCGTCATCGCTGCCGGCTTCGACAATGTGGACGCGACCAGTGCACCGGCCGGCGACCCGGTGGCCAAAGCGGCCGCGAAGAGCGCCGAGGACGAAGCGCCACGGCAAGCGGCGCCGGCCGCGAATTTGTCCAGCTGGAGCCAAGGCGGCCAGGGGTCTTCGATTCCGGTCGACAACGGCTTCGACCTGGACCTGCCAGCCGTGGTGGAACCGGACTTGAGCAGTGCCCGGCAGGACGACCTGGACGTTCCCGACTTCCTCAAATAAGCCCGATGTTCTTCTGGCGCCGTGAAGTCCGGCCCGGCTGGAGCGTCGCGTTCACCGATGTGGCTGCGGGTTCGATGAGCATGTCGGTGCCGGCGGATTCCGCCGCTGCGGCGCACCGGGCCGCAGTCGGCGGTGCCCTCCGGCTGGCCTCCGGGTTCCAGTTCATGAACCAGGTGCACGGCTCAGCAGTCGCCGTGCTGGAAAAGGCCGGGGTGCAGCCCGAAGCCGATGCCTTGGTGTCGGAAACCTTGCCGTTGGCCGTGTTGGTCGCCGATTGCGTTCCGGTGCTTCTGCTCTCCGAAACGGACGACGGTGCCGGAATGGCGGCCGCCGTGCATGCGGGCCGTAAGGGGTTGGCGGCGAACATCGTGGCCGAAGCAGTTGCGGAGCTGCGCAGCCAGGCGGATTCGGATCAGCCCGGCGGCAACCGGATTGCCGCCTGGGTCGGCCCTGCGATCTGCGCGAAGTGCTATGAAGTTCCGGAGGCGATGCGTGCCGAAATTGCCGCCGGCAATCCGGCCAGCTATGCGGAAACGTCCTGGGGTACGCCGTCGATCGACCTGCGGGCCGGTGTGGGCAGCCAATTGGCAGCGCTCGGCGTCGAGGTGAACCACATCGAGGTCTGCACGCGTGAAGAGCCACGGCTCTTTTCGCACCGCCGTGCCGTCGCGCGACCCGGGATCGAACCGGTCGGCCGGTTCGCCGGACTGGTGTACCGCACCGGTGCCGGGGAGCCATGAGCACGCCGGATGCGGCGCGGCAGACCGTTCTGCGCCAGCGACTCGACGCGGTCAAAGCCCGGATAGCGGCCGGAACCGCTGCGGCCGGCCGTAGCGTCGAGCCGGAGTTGATCGTGGTCACCAAGTTCCACCCAGCCGCCGACGTCGTGCTGCTGGCCGGCCTGGGCGTGTCCGATGTCGGCGAGAACCGGGACCAGGAGGCTGCGGCCAAAGCCGCCGAATTGAATGCGGACGGCGTCCGGTTGCGTTGGCACTTCATCGGGCAATTGCAGAGCAACAAGGCCAAGTCGGTGGCCAATTACGCCTCTGCGGTGCATTCGGTAGACCGGCTTTCCTTGGTGTCGGCCTTGGCCAGGGCCGCAGCGGCAGCACTCGCCGAAGGGCGCCGGGCGGAACCGCTGGGCTGCTTCATCCAAGTGGACCTCGATGCCGAACCGGTCGGCACGCAACGCCTCCGCGGCGGAGCCCGACCCGGCGAAGTACCCGGAATCGCCGACGCCATCGCCGCGGAAACGAGTCTGGAACTGCGCGGCGTGATGGCGGTTGCGCCGCTGGGCGCGGATCCGGTTGCCGCCTTCGCCCGGTTGGCCCGGGTCAGTGCCGAGCTGCGCCGCAGCCACCCCGGTGCCACGGAGATTTCTGCCGGTATGAGCGCAGACCTGGAGGCGGCGATCGCGCACGGGGCGACACACCTGCGTGTCGGTTCAGATGTTCTCGGTCCGCGGCCTGTGGTGCGGTAGCGTCAAAGTACCGCAGCAACGTGGATTTCTAGACACCGGGAGCAAAAATGGCTGGCGCTCTGCGCAAGACAATGATTTACCTTGGGCTCGCTGACGGCGACGAGCAGTACGAGCCCCAGTACGAGGGCAAGCAGACTCGAACCGCTCAGAAGAATGAGGAATACGTGGATCAGGACACTCGTCACGCAGAGCCCGTCGAGGCTCGTCAGCCGGCCGAAGAGGAGTACCGCGCGCCGGTCACTCCGATCAAGCGGGCCGCTTCGAGCCGGGACGATTCGGCCAGCCTGCGCCAGATCACCACGGTCCACCCGCGTTCGTACAATGACGCCAAGCTGATCGGCGAGAGCTTCCGCGACGGCATCCCGGTGATCATGAACGTGACCGACATGGGTGAAGCCGATGCCAAGCGTCTGGTCGATTTCTCCGCCGGGTTGGTGTTCGGCCTGCACGGTTCGATCGAGCGCGTGACGAACAAAGTGTTCCTGCTTTCGCCGGCCTTCGTGGAGGTCATCGGCGATGACAAGAAGGCCAGCGAGAACCAAGCCAGCTTCTTCAACCAGAGCTAAGTCTTAGACTGATCTCGTGGGACTGATTTTTACGCTGCTGTATCTGCTGCTTCTGCTGTTCTTCCTGGCTATGATGGTGCGCTTGGTTTTCGACTGGGTGCAGCAGCTGGCCAGGGAGTGGCGGCCCAGCGGAATCGCCCTGGTTGCTGCGACCGGGGTGTACTCGGTGACTGATCCGCCAGTCAAGTTGGTGCGGCGATTGCTTCCGCCGCTGAACTTGGGCGCGGTCTCCCTCGACGTCGGGTTTTTGCTCCTGCTTTTCGTGACTGGAATCGCGATGTCGATCACTTTCAACTTCGCTGCATGAATCCAGTTCGTTTTCGAGGGTGAATAGTTATACTCTGATTCACGAACGAAGTACCCGTAATGCCCAAGATTCACTTGATAGAGAATCCTATTAGGTATCGTAGTTGAGATGGCCGCAGGCGGTCTGAACTCACTAAACCCAACGAGGTGACTAGATGGCTCTGACGCCAGAAGATGTTGTCAATAAGCGGTTTCAGCCGACGAAATTCCGGGAGGGTTACGACCAAGACGAGGTCGATGACTTCCTGGACGAGATCGTCGTCGAACTGCGCCGATTGACCCAAGAGAACGACGACCTCCGCAAGAAGGTCGCCGCGCTGGAATCCGGCGCGCCGGTTGCTGCCGCTCCGACTTCCGCTGCGCCCAAGGCCGCGGTGAAGGACGAAAAGGCCGACGACGCTGCCAAGGGCAACAAGTCAGAGCCGGCTGCCTCGGTCGCTGAAGAGAAGGCAGCCCCGGCCGCCGCTTCGGCACCTGCCGCCCCGGCGGCAACCGCTGCGCCGCTGGCCGCAACGGCCGCCCCTGCGGTGACCTCGAGCGTTCCGGCAGCTGCGGTTTCGCCCAGTGCCGAGTCCGCCGCCGGTGTCCTCGCCATGGCGCAGAAACTGCACGACGAGTACGTCAACGCCGGCGTCGAACAGCGTGACAAGATCATCGCCGAAGCCCAGATCGAAGCCTCCAGCCTGGTCAACGATGCACAGGAGAAGAGCCGCAAGACGCTCGGCGCCCTGGAGCAGCAGCGGTCGGTGCTCGAGCGCAAGGTCGAGCAGCTGCGCGGCTTCGAGCGTGACTACCGGGCCCGCCTCAAGACCTACATCGAAGGTCAGCTGCGCGATCTCGACTCGCGCGGTTCGGTTGCCGCCCCCGACGTCTCGGACGGCAACACCGAGTCCTGATTTCGGTAGCTTCCTCAGTATCCGATTTCGCAGCATGCGAAAAGCCGGTGGTCGGGTAATGCCGACCACCGGCTTCCGCGTTAAGTCCATCCTCTGGCCGCAGCCAGGAATACCGTGCAGTGTGAAAGACCATGACTGAATCACCTTCCGCCTCAGCCCTGCCGCAGCCCGCCAAAAAGCACTCCCGGGGGGTGCTGCTGTCCTGGTTCATCGGCTTCGCCCTGCTGGCCTATGCCCTGGACCAATTGGTGAAGCTTTGGGTTACCTCGAACATGGTGTTGGGTCAGAGCATCGAGGTCATCCCGTCGGTGCTGCGTTGGTACTACATCACGAATTCGGGTGCGGCATTCTCCATCGGCGAGAACTTCACCTGGGTTTTCAGCCTGATCTCGACTGCGGTGGCGGTCGCCATCATCACGCAGTTCCGGAAGATCGGCTCGGCCTGGTGGGCGGTTGCCGTGGGCATGGTGCTCGGCGGCGCTTTGGGCAACTTGACCGACCGTCTGTTCCGGCCGCCGTCGTTCGGCATCGGCCATGTGGTCGACTACATTTCGATCGGCAATTTCGCGATCTTCAACCTGGCGGACTGCGCGGTGGTCGGCGGAGTGATCCTGATCTGCATCCTGACCCTGCTCGGCGTGCCGTTCCGCGGCGGGCCCCGGCACGGGGCTGCGGCCGCGGACAGCGCCGCCGGCGAATCCGCGACCGGCGAATCCGCGACCGGGCCAGGGGCCGCGGGCGGCAATGGCTGACCGGGCTGCGGAAACCCGGCAGCTGGAAGTCACCGAAGAGTTCGACGGGGCCCGCGCGGATGCGGCTCTGGCCAAATTGCTCGGGGTCTCCAGATCGGTGGCGGCGGGATTGCTCGAGGCCGGGCAGATCAGCAATGCGGGGAAAGTGCTCGGCAAATCCAGTCGGCTCGACGCCGGGATGCTGATCCGGGCGGAGATACCGGCGCAGCGCGACCCTTTGGCAGTGATCCCGGAACCGGTGGAGAACCTGCACATCCTGCTCGACGACGAGGCCTTCGTGGTGATCGACAAACCGGTCGGCGTTGCAGCCCACCCGTCCCCGGGCTGGGTGGGGCCGACCGTGGTCGGCGCCTTGGCCGCAGCGGGCTACCGGATCGCCACATCCGGGGCGGCGGAGCGCGCCGGCATCGTGCACCGCTTGGATGTGGGCACTTCCGGAGTGATGGTGGTGGCCAAAACCGAGCAGGCGTACACCGCGCTGAAACGCGCATTCAAAGAGCGCACCGTGGAAAAGATCTACCACGCGGTGGTCCAAGGCATGCCGGATCCGTTGCAAGGCACGATCGATGCGCCGATCGGCCGGCACCCCGGGCACGATTGGCGGTTTGCCGTGATCGAAGACGGCCGTCCGTCGATCACGCACTATGAAACCCTGGAAGCCTTCGGCCGGGCATCATTGCTGGAAGTCCATTTGCAGACCGGCCGCACGCATCAGATCCGGGTGCACTTTTCCGCGCTGAACCATCCTTGCGTGGGTGATTTGACCTATGGCGCAGATCCGCGGTTAGCCGCAGAACTCGGCCTGACCCGGCAATGGCTGCACGCCAAGCAGCTGGGGTTCGAGCACCCGGTGAGCGGGGCCTGGGTGGAGGTCTCCAGCGAGTATCCGGAAGACCTCGATTATGCCTTGCACGCTTTGCGTGGCTGATTCTGCTAACTTTGGCTCCATCATTCAATTGAGACGCGTTGTCGCGTTAGCTGAATCGGGATTGAAATGGACGTTCACGGAGCCACCGCAACGGAGTACCGGCAATCGGCGGGCGCCCTGGTCGCGGCCGCGGTCGGCGGACTGGTCATCGCCGGGCTGGTGACCCTTGCCGGACTCGCATTCCTGCCCGGCTGGAGCATTCCGTTGCGGACGAATCGACCGTTGGTGGCTTCGATTTCGTTCAGCGCCGGCGGATTGGTGCTGCTGCTGAGCTGGCTGTCGGTGTTCTGGTGGAACCGGTTCTCGGTCCTGGTCGACAGCAGCCGGGTCACCGTGTCCAAGGCGTTCCGGACCGTGGCGGAGTTCGATGCCCGAGCGGTCAAGGTGCGGAGCCATGTGCTCAAACGCACGACCAACGGCGTGCCCAGTTCGACCACGCGGACGCTGATCGTCGAAGCGGGCGGTTTGGAACAGCGCTTCACTTGCCCGCGGTTCAGCCGGGAGACCTTCAGCGCGATGATTTCCCAGTTGCAGGCACTGGCCGCGCCGCAGCCGGCTCCGGTGGGCAACGGGTTGCCCACCGGAACGCAGCGCTCCGGGCAGAACCAGGCTCCGGTGCAAAGCCAGGGTTTCCAACTCAACCGGGAGGCGCTGTCGCTACGGAGCCGCAGACTGCTGATCGTGATCGGAATCCTGATTGCCGCGGTGCTCGGGTATGTGGCGTTCCTGCAATTCAGCAGCGGTCCGGAGGACGTCTTCATCGGACTGGTGCTGGCCGGCTCCTTGGCCGGGATGGTCCTGGTCTTCTGTTTCATCGCCCTGGCTGCGGTCGCCCGGGTCAAAAACCAGACTCCGGACCGGGTCGGCGTCGACCACGGCGGAATCTACCTGGACCAGGAGTATTTCCCGTTCGCCGGGCTGCGCCGGATTCAGGCGACCCCGCCGGACTACGGGATCAGCCAGCACAACCGGCTCGAGCTGCTCGCCGCCGACGGGCGCAAGCACAGCGTGCTCCTGGGCTTGAACAGCGATCGGGGGAAGCGGCCGGTCTTCCCGGAATATCCGCAATTCGTCGCGCTCCTGCAGCGTGCGGCAGCGCCATGGCCGGGACTGCTGGTCATGGACCTGCAATAGCGACCCGCGAGTGCACACGTGCGCACTCGCGGATCTGAGGGCTCGAGCGCGCGTCGGTCGCCCGGGCGGCCGAGGCGGTCCTAGAATGGACAGGTGGCCGGCACCGATTCTTCCTTCGTACATCTGCACAATCACACCGAGTACTCGATGCTGGACGGCGCGGCCAGGCTGACCGATCTTTTCGAGTACACCGCCGAACTCGGGATGAATTCCCTGGCGACCACCGACCACGGCTTCGTTTTCGGTGCTTTCGATTTCTGGTCCAAAGCCAAGAACGCCGGGATCAAGCCGATCATCGGCGTCGAGGCGTATCTGACCCCGGGCACCGCCCGTCAGGACCGCAGCCGGGTCAAGTGGGGCGACGGCTCCGGAAAAGACGTGGCCGGCGCCGGCGCCTACACGCACATGACGCTCTGGTCCGAGAGCACCGAAGGCATGCACAACCTCTTCCGGATGTCCTCGCTGGCTTCGCTGGAAGGGTACCTCTACAAGCCCCGAATGGACCGGGAACTCCTGCAGACCTACGGCAAGGGCCTGATCGCCACCACCGGTTGCCCCTCCGGCGAGGTGCAGACCAAGCTGGGCCTGGGCCTGTACAAAGAAGCGGTCCAGGCGGCCAGTGATTTCCAAGACATCTTCGGCCGGGGCAATTTCTACTGCGAGCTGATGGACCACGGGCTGGACATCGAACGCAATGTGAAGGCCGATCTGCTCAAATTGGCCAAAGAACTCGACCTGCCGCTGGTCGCCACCAACGACCTGCATTACACGCACGCCGAAGACGCGCCTTCGCACGCTGCCTTGCTCTGCGTGCAGTCCGGCTCCACGATGGCCGATCCGAAGCGGTTCAAATTCGACGCGGACGAGTTCTACCTCAAATCCCCGTACGAAATGCGCGAGCTCTTCCGCGATTTCCCGGACGCCTGCGACAACACCCTGGCGATCGCAGAGCGCTGCGAAGTCGAGTTCAACACCAAAGCCAACTACATGCCCCGGTTCCCGGTGCCCGAAGGCGAAGACGAGCAGTCCTGGTTCGTCAAGGAAGTGGAGCTGGGCCTGCGTTACCGGTTCCCGCAGGGGATTCCGGAAGCGGTCCGCAAGCAGGCCGAATTCGAAGTCGGAGTGATCACCCAGATGGGTTTCCCCGGCTACTTCCTGGTGGTCGCCGACTTCATCAACTGGGCCAAAGACAACGGGATCCGGGTGGGGCCGGGCCGTGGTTCCGGCGCCGGTTCCATGGTGGCTTACGCGATGCGGATCACCGACCTGGATCCGCTCAAGCACGGTCTGATCTTCGAACGCTTCCTGAACCCGGAGCGCGTCTCGATGCCCGACTTCGACGTGGACTTCGATGATCGGCGGCGCAGCGAAGTGATCCGGTACGTCACGGAGAAGTACGGCGACGAGCGGGTCGCCATGATCGTCACCTATGGCACGATCAAAGCCAAGCAAGCGCTCAAGGACTCCTCCCGGGTCCTGGGCTACCCGTTTTCGACCGGGGAACGGCTCACCAAGGCGATGCCGCCGGACGTGATGGGCAAGGGCATGCCTTTGGCGGATGTGCACAACAAGGACGCGAAACGCTATTCGGAAGCCGAAGAACTCCGCGAATTGGTCAAAACCGATCCGGATTCGCAGAAGGTCTTCGACATGGCGATCGGCCTGGAAGGGCTGAAGCGGCAATGGGGTGTGCACGCGGCCGGGGTGATCATGTCCTCGGATCCGTTGATCGACATCATCCCGATCATGCGCCGCGAACAAGACGGCCAGATCATCACGCAATTCGATTACCCGACCTGCGAAGGCCTCGGCCTGATCAAGATGGACTTCTTGGGTCTGCGGAACCTCACGATCATTTCCGACGCGATCGAGAACATCAAGCTCAACCGGGACTTCGAACTGGACCTGGAAAGCCTTGAGCTGGACGACGTCGCCTCGTACGAATTGCTGGCCCGCGGCGACACGCTGGGCGTGTTCCAACTCGACGGCGGGCCGATGCGTTCGCTGTTGAAGCTGATGAAACCGGACAACTTCGAAGACATTTCCGCAGTGCTCGCGCTGTACCGTCCGGGCCCGATGGGCGTCAATTCGCACACCAACTATGCGCTGCGCAAGAACAAGCAGCAGGAGATCACCCCGATCCATCCGGAGTTGGAGGCGCCCCTGGAGGAGATCCTGGGCGGCACCTACGGCCTGATCGTGTACCAAGAGCAGGTGATGGCTGCCGCGCAGAAACTTGCCGGCTTCTCGCTGGGCCAAGCAGACATCCTGCGCCGTGCCATGGGCAAGAAGAAGAAATCCGAGCTGGACAAGCAGCAGGCCGACTTCTTCGCCGGTATGGCCGGGAACGGCTATTCGCAGGCCGCGATGGACGCGCTCTGGAAAGTGCTGGAATCCTTCGCCGACTACGCCTTCAACAAAGCGCATACCGCGGCCTACGGATTGATCTCCTACTGGACGGCTTATCTGAAAGCCCACTATCCGGCCGAATACCTCGCCGCCCTGCTCACCTCGGTGGGCGATGACAAGGACAAATCGGCGATCTACCTCAACGAGTGCCGCAGGATGGGCATCACGGTTTTGCCGCCGGACGTGAACGAATCTTCGTTGAACTTCACTCCGGTCGGCACCGACATCCGGTTCGGCATGGGCGCGATCCGCAACGTGGGAGCGAACGTGGTGCACGCCATGGTCGCCGCGCGCGAAGAGAAAGGCGCCTTCGAGAGTTTCACGGACTATCTGCTCAAGGTGCCGGCGATCGTCTGCAACAAACGGACCATCGAATCGCTGATCAAAGCCGGTGCCTTCGACTCCTTGGGGCACCCGCGGCGCGCTTTGGCCGCGGTGCACGAGGAGGCGATCGATTCGGTCGTGGTGCTCAAACGCAATGAAGCGGTCGGCCAGTTCGACCTCTTCGCCGGATTCGACGAAGCAGAGGCGGAGCCCGGCTTCAGCACCGATGTGCCGGATCTGCCCGAATGGGAGAAGAAGGACAAACTCGCGTTCGAACGGGACATGCTCGGCCTCTATGTCTCCGACCATCCGCTGCGCGGCCTCGAGGGCGTGCTCAGCCAGCATGCCGAGCACTCGATCAGCTATCTGCTCGGCGAGGACAGCCCGGCCGACGGCTCGATCGTGACGATTGCCGGAATGATCACCTCTTTGTCCCGGCGGATCGCCAAGGCCAGCGGCAACGCCTATGCCCGTGCGGAGATCGAGGACCTCGGCGCCTCGATCGAAGTGATGTTCTTCGGGCAGGTCTACGGGCCGATTTCCACGATCCTGGCCGAAGACCTGATCGTCACGGTGAAAGGCCGGCTGCAGAAGCGCGACGATGGCTCGATCACGCTCAACGCGATGGAGCTGACCGTGCCGGACGTCACCGACAGCACCGGCGGGCCGGTGGAAATCTATATTCCGCACCACCGGTTGCCGGAGGGGCGGGTCAATGAGCTGGGCGATATCCTGCGCAACCACCGGGGAAATTCGGAAGTGCGTTTGCATATCCAAGAGGATCGGAAAACCGTGGTGTGGGGCCTGCCGCTGCACTTGCGGGTCAACCCGAACCCGGCGCTGTTCGGCGATCTGAAGGTGCTCCTGGGCCCGGCTTGTCTGGAGGCCTGATGCCGGATCCCAGGTTCCCGCAGCCCGGCCCGGACGCGCCTTACGGTTCCGCCGAGCAGGTCTATTCCGGCCCGGTGGCGGCGGACGCCAGGACCGCGCCGTCGGCCTCGTTGCTGCGCTGGTTCTCGACCCCGGCGTTCGCCGGGATCCTGGTCGGGTTGCTCTGGTGGTGGCTGGCACCCGGTGGCGCGTTTTACGGCCAGGGCACGGATGCCGCCAGTTGGTTGCCCAGGGACTTGGTGCTGGCCGGGCTGTGCTTGCTGGCCGGGCTGGTCACCGCTGTGGTCCTGATTCCGCAGCGGAGCAACCCCGCAGCCTGGCTCAAGCTCTGCGCAGCACTGTTGGGCGGTGTGCTCGGGGCGGTGGTGGCTTGGCAGATCGGTACCTTGGCCGGAGCGGTGTGGGGTCCGGAAGTCACCGGCAGTGTGAATGAGTCGGCAGCATTCTCGCTCCGGAGTTATTCGGCGCTGCTGCTCTGGCCGCTCGGCTGCGCCCTGTTGTTCTTCGTGGTCTCCCTGGGCAGCATGCTGCGTTCCCCGGATCGGCCGGGGACATCCTGAAAGCCGGAAGCGGCTAGACTTTTTCGGTGAGCATCCCTGGCGAATCCCCGATCCTGCGCACCATCGACTGGCGCGGCAGGGCGTTGTCCCTTGCCGAACTCCGGCGCGAGCTGCCGCGCGTGGCGAGCGCCAGCACCCACGACGCCGAGTCGAGCGTGCGCAGCATCCTGGACCAGGTCCACAGCGCCGGGCTGCCGGCGCTGCGTTCGTTCGCCGAAAGGTTCGACGGCGTGGCGCAGGAACAGCCGAAGGTGCCGCAGGCGGCCCTGGACCGGGCCTTGGCCGAGTTGGATCCGGAAATCCGCCGGGCATTGGAAGAGTCCATCGCCCGGGCCCGGACCGTCGCCTTGGCGCAGCGTCCTGAGGATGTCCCGGTGCAGCTGGCCCCCGGCGCCAACGTCACACTGCGCTGGGAACCGGTACGGCGGGTCGGCCTGTATGTGCCCGGGGGATTGGCGGTGTACCCGTCATCGGTGATCATGAACGTGGTTCCGGCGCTTGCCGCCGGAGTCGGTTCGATCGCTTTGGCCTCGCCGCCGCAGAAGGAATTCGGCGGCTTGCCGCATCCGAGCATTCTGGCTGCCGCGCAGTTGCTCGGCATCAGCGAGGTCTACGCGATCGGCGGTGCCCAGGCGATCGGCGCGTTCGCCTACGGGATTCCGGCCAGTGCGGGCTTCGCGGGTTTGGAGCCGGTCGATTTGGTGACCGGCCCGGGAAACATCTATGTGGCCACCGCGAAACGATTGGTCAAAGGCGTCGTGGGCATCGACGCCGAGGCCGGCCCGACCGAGATCGCGATCCTGGCCGATGCCAGCGCCCCGGCGGATTACGTCGCGGCAGACCTGATCAGCCAGGCGGAGCACGACCCGTTCGCCGCATCGGTCCTGGTGACCGATTCGGCCGAACTCGCGGATGCCGTGCAGGCCGAGCTCGCCGCGCAAATGGGCTGGACCAAACACCGCGAGCGGGTGGCCCGGGCGCTGGCCGGGGAACAGTCCGCCGTGGTCCTGGTCGATACCGTGCAGCAGGGCATCGAGGTGGTCGACGCCTATGCTGCCGAGCACCTCGAAGTGATGACCGAAAATGCGACCGCGGTCGCGGCCCGGGTGCGCAGCGCCGGTGCGATCTTCGTGGGGCCGACCGCGCCGGTCAGCCTGGGCGACTACTGTGCCGGGTCCAACCACGTGCTGCCGACCAGCGGCACCGCCGCCTTCGCGTCCGGACTGGGCGTGCATACCTTCCTGCGCGCGATCCAGGTGATCGACTACGACCGGGCCGCCCTGGCCGCGGTCGCGGAACACATCGTGGTGCTCGCCGGGGCAGAAGACCTGCCGGCCCACGGGGATGCTGTTTCGGTGCGTTTCGCAGACCGCGGTGCAACACCCTGATCGGCGCGCCGAAATACTACATCTAGTAATTACGTTCTTGTAATTCGACCATATCTAGTTGTAAAGTTGCTCTTAGCAGCATCGATCCAGTGCAGAAGGAGGCCCGTCGGATGTATTGCCCCTTCTGCCGGCATCCGGATTCCCGCGTCGTCGATTCCCGGGTGGCCGACGACGGTTCTTCGATCCGGCGGCGGCGGCAGTGCCCGCAATGCGAACGCCGGTTCACCACGGTGGAGACCACCAGCCTGACGGTGATCAAGCGTTCCGGCATCGGAGAGCCGTTCAGCCGCGGAAAAGTGATCAACGGCGTGCGCAAGGCCTGCCAGGGCCGACCGGTCACCGAAGACGATCTGGCCCTGTTGGCCCAAGAAGTCGAAGAGAACATCCGAGCTGCCGGCGCGGCGGAAATCGAAGCGCACGAAGTGGGCTTGGCGATTCTCGGCCCGTTGCAGAAGCTGGACAAGATCGCCTACTTGAGATTCGCCAGCGTCTACCAGGCGTTCGAATCCCTCGATGATTTCGAACACGCCATCGAGATCCTCCGGCACGAAGCGGAGCTCGATCCGGCCGGGCAAACGCAGACCGGGGAAAACCCGGTCCGCCCCTGAACTCCGGTGGTGGCCAGGGAGGGGAAGCCCGGGCCACCACCGGCACCATCGACTAGCTGTTGAGCTTCAATTCAAAGCTCGGCGCAATCTGCGGCACGTTCGCCCGGGCATTTTGCAAGTACTCGTCCAGGTAGCCGGAACGGTCGCCCTGGGTGGCCAGGTCGGAGGCGGGATCCTGCAACTGCAGGTCGATGCTCCCGCCGGTGACTTTGATCGATCCCTGGTTTGCCGGACCAGACCAATTGCGTGCATCGTCGGAGGATATCCGCACCGCCAGGCTGTGCCCCTTTTCCAAGGTCCAATCCGTCGATTTGAGTGCGAAGTCAGTCCGGCCGTTGCCGGCCAGCACCGAGATGTTGAGGTCGATCTGCACCGCGGAGCCGTCGGCCGCCACATCGTACAGCGCGGCCACGGCGTTGCCCTTGGTCGAGGAACTCTGCAGATGCACCATCGGGGTCCCGGTGATCCGGGTGCGTTGGGCGACCGGCTGGGAGCGGGTCCAGACACCGGAGCTGCCGGCCGCTGCCGGGCTGCTGAGTGGAGTTCGGCGCATGGTTTCCATATCGGTTTGCGGGGCCGGTTGCTCCGACTGCGCGGAGAAGGCGTTCTTGGCCGGGGCCGAGTAGCTTCCGGAGCCGATTTTCGCCGAAGCCGCGGTGCTCTGGCCGGGCCAGGAACCCTGTTGCCGCCAGATTCCATCGCTGCCCTCGATGGCGAAGGCCGGATCCGTTACCGACGGGGTGATGCCTTTGAGGTTCCGGTCGTAGAAGCGCATCACTTCGTCGAACCAGCCGGCCCGGCCCATGGCGAGGTTGCCCTCGGCATCAGTGTCGTTGCCGCGCACGTGGTCCCATTGGCCGAACCAGCCGCGGACCGGGCCTTTGAGCACGCCCAAGAGTTCGTCGACGCCCTCCGGTTTGGTGTTCGGTTCGATCATGCCCTGGGTCAGGAACAAGGGCACCGTGGAGCCGGCCGCTTTGGTGATCAGATTCCGGTCCTGCCAGAAGGCCGCCGAATGATCCGGGTTCTGGGTCAAGGTGTCATTGTTCCGGACGCACTCCGGGTGCGATTTCTCGTATCCGGCGTTCTTCGCATAGTGCGCATCGTCGCCATTGGCGCCGCCCACCGGCGCGATCTGCGCGATGCCGTCGTAGGCATCCGGGGTGCCCGAATGGTTGGGCCGGGCCACCCCGTTGCTGTACAGGTACCGGTAAGCGTCGTAGACCGGTTCTTGGGCGACCACGGCTTTGAGACCGGAAGCACCCGAACCGAGTCCCATGAGCCCGGTGCTGGCATCGTAAGATTTGCCGTACAGGCCGACTTTCCCGGTGGACCAGGGCTGGCTCGCTGCCCAGTTCACCGAGGCCGCCACATCGGCTTGCTCGCCGGGGCCCTGCCAATCCAGGCAGCCGGTGCTGCCGCCGAAGCCGCGCAGATCGACCAGCACCACGGTGTACCCGCGGTCCATGAGTTTGGCTCCGTCGATCAGATCGGTGAACCGGGAGGACGGGCCGGTTTGGCTCCGGCCCTCGGATCCGGTCTGCCCGGCGTGGCTGAAATACGGGCCGACCGAGAGGATCACCGGGGTCTTGGCGTCCGCGGCCAGATTCTTCGGCCGCAGCACGTCGGCGTGCAGTTCCACGCCGCCGGTCGAGCCGAAATAGGACTGCGTCCACAGCGCGCCGGCGGGCACGTAGGGGTTGCTCGAGTTGTCCACGCCCGGCGCCGCCGGATGCTGGCCGGACGCCGGTTGCGCAGTGGCGGCACCGGCGCCCAGGGAGAGCAAAAGCAGAGCAGTGCTGGCGGTGGTGGCCAGCGCGGAAAGAGCGAACTTGCGGTTGTCCATCGGATTCCCTCGTCGTCGAAAAGACGCCGGATCCGATCAACGGCCCGGCCCTGTGCCAAAACTTTAAGGATCAGGACTGGAGACAAGCTGGGCGTGGCATGGCATTTCTCCGCAAGCCGGCCGGGAGGTTCAGGCCTCGTACACGAAGCCGCCGTCGATCATGGTCTTGACCACCTCGGCTTGCGGCAGGCGGGCCGGATCGCTGCGGAGGAGGTTCCGGTCCAAAACGCACAAATCCGCCACCTTGCCCACCGATACCGTGCCTTTCCACTGCTCTGCGCGGTTCTGCCAGGCCGGCCGGGAGGTGTAGCAGCCCAGCGCCTCGACGAGCCGGATCTTCTGTTCCGGTGCGGTTTGGTTGCCGTCGAGATTCCGTCTGGTGGCGAGCAGCGCCACATGTTCGCGCCAATCGGGAGCCGCGACCGGGGCGTCCGAACTCGCCATCGCGACCACCCCGGCGTCGAGCGCGGAACGGTAAGGCAGCAGCGCTCGGCCGGGAACCGTGGGCGGCACGCCGCGGACGAAGAAGCTCGGCTGCATATTGAGCCCGATCCCGCCCTGGGCGGCAGCGCGCAACGAATCCTTGCCGATCCAATAGCCGTGGATCAAATAGTGCCTCGGATCGGGCCGGGTGTTCTGGGCCTGCGCGGCGAGCAGCGCCTCGACCGTGATCCCGGTGTCGTCCGGGCCGATCACATGCACCCCCAATTGGAATCCGCGCTCGTGCACCGTCCGGGCGATGTCGAAGAGTTCCTGGCGCCGTTCTTCCGGGGAGTCCCCGCCGGTATTGAGCGGATCGTCGAGTCCGTCGGCGAAGGCTTTCACGGACTCGATCCGCAGCCACCGTCCGTCGATGCCCGACGGCGCTTTCCAAGCGTCGAGGAAGTCCTGGAATTGTGCGGCCCGGCCGCCGGACTGGCCCACCGGGGCCAACTGGATGTCCACCCGCATGGGCAGCTTCCCGGCCCGGGCCAACTCCAGATAGACCGCCAAAGTGTCCATGCCCAGCCCGGTGCCGTCGCCCATGCCCGGGCCGATCACCGGCTCGGTGTAGCTGGTCAGACCGAGCCGGTGCAATTGTCCGAAGGACTGGGCCAGCGCGGTGCGGTGCTCCTCCGCGGTGTACGGCGGGACTACGCCGTTGACCAGATTCTGCGCCGCTTCGTAGAGCACCCCGGTCGGCTGGCCCTGCGCGTCCAGGCCGACCCCCGGATCTTCGCCGCCGCGGATCCCGGCCAGCTCCAGCGCCCGGCTGTTCACGATCGTGATGTGCGAGCTGGCCTCACGGATCGCGACCGGATGGGCCTCGGCGACCGCATCGATGTCGCGCCGGTTCAGACTCGCCCGCTCGGCGGCGGAAAACAGCTCGAGGTCCAGGCCGAAGCACTTGATCCAGGATTCCGGATCGGGCTGCCGTTGCACGGCCGCACGGATCGCGCTCTGCATTTGCGCAATCGTCACGGCTGCGCCCAAATCGACGGTCAACGGCGGCCTGGTCAGGGCGTACTGGGCGAAGTGGAAATGCGAATCGTTGATTCCGGGCAGCAGGGTTCCGCCGCGCAAGTCGATGCTGCGCGCGCCTTTGGCGCTGCGCCGCAGCTCGTTCCCGCCCACTGCGGCGATCCGGTTCCCGCGGACCAGGACCGCGCTGGCCTCCGGGCAGGCCGGATCCATGGTCAGCACGGAACCGCTGTGGAACAGCACCGCGTCTTGCGGGCTTTGGCTCCGCGGCGCGGCGGACGCTGCTGCCGGTGCCGCCGCCGAGGCGGCAAGGCCGGTCAAGGCGAAACCGGTTCCGGCTACTTTGACCAATGACCGTCGGCTGATGGCTTGCATGAAGTACTCGCTTCCTGGCTGAGGGGCGGCCGTCGGAGAAGCTCGCGACCGGTGCTTACATGCTGCTGATCGCAGAACCGAAGAGTCCAACAGATTCTCCTCTGAGGAATTCGACCGGGGGCATCCCGGTTCCGAGGTCATGCGACGTTTTGTTACGGTGGAGGAAGCCTGCCGAGGTTTCCGACTCGGCCGGTACGGAGATGACGGACGATACGAGAGTGTGGCGTGCTGCCAACGATGACAAGAAGTACCGGAAAGACCCGACGGAACCCGATATTCGCGGCAACGGCGACATTGCTGGCGCTCCTGCTGCTCGGCTCGGGCTGCAGCATCGGGCCACAGCAATCCGACGCCGGGCAATCCGGGGCGAATCCGCCGTCGGGCACTGGCCAGGGGACTTCTGGTGGATCGCCGTCATCGGCCGCGCCGCTGCCGCCGAAGCCGCCGGAGCTGATCGGCGGCGGGCGGGCGGTTTTCCCGGATCGCCGATTCGTCGCACTCTACGGCCATCCCGGCACTCCGAGTCTGGGCGCCCTGGGCGAGCAGGACCTGGCCGGCTCGATTGCCCGGGTCAAGGATTTGGCCGCGCAATACCAACCCTATTCGTCGGTGCCGGTGGTTCCGGCCTTCGAGATCATCGCCACCGTGGCGGCCGGAGCGGCCGGGCAGGACGGGAACTACTCCAACGAGACCCCGGTCGAGAAACTCCGGCCCTGGGTGGCCGAGGCAGCCCGGGCCGGGGTCTACGTGGTGCTGGACCTGCAGCCGGGGCGAACCGATTTCAGCACCCAGGCCCAGCAGTACCAGGAACTCTTGGCACAGCCGAATGTCGGTCTGGCACTCGACCCGGAATGGCGGCTCGGCCCGGAGCAGCTGCCGCTCGGACAGATCGGCTCGGTGTCCGCGGAAGAGGTCAATGCCACCGGGGCTTGGCTGGCCGGGATCACCAAAGCCGGCAATCTGCCACAGAAGATTTTCATGCTGCACCAGTTCCGGATGAGCATGGTGCAGCACCGCGAGCAGTTGAAGAACCTGCCGGAGTTGGCCACCGTGGTCCATGCGGACGGCCAGGGCGCCCGCGGCGACAAGTTCGCCACCTGGACGGCATTGCAGGCCGGTCTGCCGGAGTGGGTCCGGTTGGGTTGGAAGAACTTCCTGGACGAGGACCCGGAATTGCTCAGTCCGGCGGAAACCATGCAGGCAGTCCAGCCGGTGCTGTGGTTCATTTCCTACCAGTAGGCGGCGTCAGCGGCCGCCGCTGACCGGCAGCACCGCTCCGGTGATGTAGGACGCTTCGGGGGAGAGCAGCCAAAGCACGGCCTCGGCGACCTCGGCCGGTTCGGCGGCGCGGCCCATCGGGATCGTGCCCGACAACCGGCTGACCCGGTCGGGCATCCCCGCGGCCTGGTGCAATCCGGTCTCGGTCAGCCCTGGGGCCACCGCGTTGACCCGGATGCCGTGTTTGGCGGTTTCCGCAGCCAGGCCGCGGGTGAGCACGTCGATCGCACCCTTGCTCGCCGCATAGTGCACCCATTCGCCCGGCGACCCGGCTTTCGTCGCGGTGGAGGAGATGTTCACGATCGCCCGCGGCGGACCAGGATGCGGTTGCCAATGCCGCAGCACGGCTTGGCTCAGCAAGAGGGTGCCGAGCAGATTGACGTCCAGGGTACGGCGCAGCACCGATTCCAGCACATCCACCAGGTTCCCGGGCGAATTCCCAGTGATCGCGGCGTTGTTCACCAACGCGGTCAGCTCGCCGAGTTCGGCGGCCGCAGCCACCAGCGCATCGCAGTCCGCGGCATCCGCGACGTCGCCCTGGACCGCCCGAGCAGTGCCGCCGGCCGCGGAAATCCGCTGCAGCACCGATGCGGCGCCCTGCCGGTCGGCCGAATAGTTGACGATCACCGAATAGCCGGCCCGCGCAGCGCGCAATGCGACTGCGGCGCCGATTCCGCGGCTGGCGCCGCTGATCAGCACGACCCCCGGCGGCTGGGCGGCGGTCATTTCTTCTTGAAATGCCTGGATGCCTGCAGTGCCGCGCCGACGATGCCGGCATTGTTCTTCAGTTCCGCGGTGACGATCTTGGTCTGCAGGTTCAGTTTCGGCAGGAAATCTTCGCTTCGCTTGGAAATCCCGCCGCCGACGATGAAGAGTTCCGGGGAGAACAGGAACTCGACGTGCGAGAAGTAGCGCTGCAGGCGTTCGCTGTAGGTGTCCCAATCCAAGTTCTCACGTTCCCGGGCCGAGGCGGAGGCCCGGGACTCGGCGTCGTAGCCGTCGAGTTCCAGGTGCCCGAGCTCGGCGTTCGGCACCAGCTTGCCGTTGAAAATGAACGCCGATCCGATTCCGGTGCCCAGAGTGATCACCAGCACGGTGCCGTCCTGGCCCTTGCCCACGCCGTAGGCGACCTCCGCGACGCCGGCGGCGTCGGCGTCGTTCATCACGTGCACCGGACGGTCGAGTTCTCCGGTCAGCAGAGCGTCGACGTCGGTGCCGATCCAGCTTTTGTCCACGTTCGCGGCGGAACGGGCCACGCCGTGCGCGATGATCGCGGGGAAGTCCACGCCGACCGGGTTTTCCGCCGACGGCGCTTCGTCCCGGCTCATCAACTCATCGACGATTTGCTTGACCACCTTGGCCACGGCCTGGGGCGTGGAAGGCTGCGGGGTGTCGATCCGGAACCGGTCGCCGACCAGTTCGCCCTTTTTGAGATTGACGATGCCGCCCTTGATCCCGGTGCCGCCGATGTCGATACCGATGACGTAATGGGGTTTCTGCGCGTTCTTCGACATGGTCACTCCGGATAGCTGGAAGGGAAGGGAAAGGCGGAACTGGAATGGTTCTGGAAGCTCAGGGCAAAGTCAGGATTTCGGCCCCGGAGTCGGTGACCAGGAGCGTGTGTTCGAACTGGGCGGTCCGCTTGCGGTCTCGGGTGACCACGGTCCAGTCGTCGTCCCACATGTCCCATTCGACGGTGCCCAAGGTGAGCATCGGTTCGATGGTAAAGGTCATCCCGGTCTCGATCACCGTGCTGTAGGCCGGAGCGGCGTCATAATGCGGGATGATCAGGCCGGTGTGGAAGGCTTCGCCGACGCCGTGCCCGGTGAAGTCCCGGACCACACCGTACCCGAAGCGCTTCGCATAGGACTCGATGGCCCGGCCGATCACATTGATCTCACGGCCCGGCGCCACCGCCTTGATCGCGCGGCGCAGCGATTCTTCGGTGCGTTCGACCAGCAGGCGGGACTCCTCGTCGACTTCGCCGACCAGGAAAGTGTAGTTGGTGTCGCCGTGCACCCCGTCTTTGTACGCGGTGATGTCGATGTTGACGATGTCGCCGTTGTTGAGCACGGTGGAGTCCGGGATGCCATGGCAGATGACTTCGTTCACCGAAGAGCACAGCGATTTGGGGAATCCCCGGTAGCCGAGGGTCGACGGGTAAGCCCCGTTGGCGATGACGAATTCGTGGCCGATCCGGTCCAACTCATCGGTGCTGACGCCGGGCGCAATGTGCTTTCCGACTTCCACGATGGCTTGCGCCGCGATTTTCGAGGCCGCACGGATTCTGGCGATCGTGTCCGCGGACTTCACCTCGGAGCCGGTGAACACGGCAGGGCCCGCCTTGCCGACGTATTCGGGGCGGGCGATGGCGGCAGGCACGGCGCGTTCCGGGCTCAGGGTTCCGGGCAGCAGGGTTCCGAGGGGCGCATGAAGCATGAATCCATCCTACGCATTCGTCCCCTTCATTGCCCGTCCCGGTTAGGCTGGAACTGCCGGGCCGAAATGTCCGGCATGCAAAAGAGAAGCCAGCCGTGACAATGAACGGAGCCGGAATGCCGCAGTTTTGGTACAACGTGAAGACCCATGAAGTAGAAGAAGACGCCCAGTCTGACTGGACGCAGCTGATCGGCCCGTATGAAACCCGGGCCGAGGCCGAACAGGCCCTGGCCAAGGTCCGGGAGCGCAATGAAGCCTGGGACGGCCAAGACGACGACTGAGCCGTCGCCCCCGGAGCGCCGGGTGGTCCTGGTCAACGGGATCAGCGGTGCCGGGAAGACCACGCTGGCGAAGCAATTGGCATCCCGGCTCGGCATCCCGCTGTTCAGCAAGGACGACTTCAAAGAAGCCTTCTACGATTTCGGCCCGCCCGGCATCCCTCCGGCCCAGTTGGGCATGTTGTCGATGGAGGCGCTCTGGACTGCTGCGGCGGCGGTGCCATTTTGCATCGTGGAATCGCATTTCCACCGGCAACGGGACCGGGCTTTCGCCGCGGCCGGGTTGGCCCGCGCCGGCCTAGTGCCGGTGTTGGAGATCTACTGTCGGCTCGACCCGGAAACCGCGCGTGCCCGCGCGATTGGCCGGGCTGCGGCAGGGAACCGGCACCGGGTGCACGCAGAGGATTCCTTCAGCTCGGAACAGTGGGCTTTGCTGGCCCAAGGCGCAGAACCGCTCGGCTTCGGTGCGGTGCTCGAACTGGATGCGGCAAACCCCATCGATGTTGCCGGCGTGGTCGACCGGGTGAGCTGGAAGCTGCGCTGCTGAGGCATAGATTTCTCAGCCTGCGGCACAGGGAACTTGGCAAAGACTCAGCCCGGGTTTAGCTGCGTTGCGGCCGCGGCACAAGTCGCGTTGGGAAACTGGTTGCCCAAGGCATTTTACTAAGGAGCCACAGTGATCTATTCACCCCCCTCGGAATCGCCCGAACGGCCGCAACGAAAAACTGGCCGGCGCTGGATCCGGAACGCCGCGATCGGTACCGCCGCAGTCGCCGTCGTGATCGGAGCCGGTGCCACCGCGGTCTACGCCGCGGACGCCTCCGGCAGCGGAACGCTGGCTGCCGCGAGCAGCCAAACCGCAGGTCAGCACAAAACGCATGCGGGCAAGGTCCTGCACAGCGAATCGGTCGTGGACCGGAACGGCAGCACGGTGACCCTGGACCGGCAGTCCGGAACCGTCGAATCCGTTTCGGCGACCTCGATCACGGTCAAGAGCAGCGACGGCTTCAGCCAGACCTATGTGCTGGACAGCTCGACGAAGCTCCTGCAGGTGCCGGCCAAACCGGCAGCCGGTGAAGCGAAGCCGGCCCAACCGAAAGCCGAGCGGCCGAAGCCGACGTCGATCACCAGCCAAGACCTCAAGGCCGGCGACTCGGTGCGGGTCAGCGCGCTCAAAGCAGGATCGACCTTGACCGCGGAACGGGTGGTGCTGGCCGCCAAGTAGTCCGGGCAATCGGGTCGAGAAGCCCACTTGGGCGCAGTTCAGCAGGGTTCGCAATGCTCAGACCCTGCTGAACTGCGCCCAAGTGCACGAAACGGGCTAGCGGGTTCTTGGCTCAGAACGAGTGTTCCGGGCCGGGGAAGACCCCGTCCCGGACTTCGGCGCCGAACTGCTGGGCCGCGTCGCTGAGCGCCGAGCGCAGGTCGGCGTACTGCTTGACGAATTTCGCCACTTGGCCGCCGCGCAGTCCGGCCATGTCCTGCCAAACCAGCACTTGGCCGGTGGTCGCGGAGCCCGCGCCGATGCCTACCGTGGGCACGCTGACTGCGGCGTCCACCGCTGCGGCGACGTCGGCAGGGACCATTTCCATCAAAACGCAGAAGGCGCCTGCCTCGGCCAGGGCGACCGCGTCGTCCACAACGGCTTGCCCGGCGTCGCCGCGGCCCTGCACCCGGTACCCGCCCAGGGCGTGTTCGCTCTGCGGAGTGAATCCGATGTGCGCCACCACGGGGATCCCGGCGTCGGTCAGGGCCCGGATATGCGGCGCCAACCGGGCGGAGCCTTCGACTTTGACCGCGGCGACCAGGCCTTCTTTCAGGAACCGTACCCCGGTGGCCACGGCTTGCTCGGGTGAAACCTGGTAACTGCCGAAGGGCAGATCCGCGATCACCAGCGCCCGTCGCGCGGATCGGGCGACGGCCCGGCACAAGGGCAGCAGCTCATCCACGGTGACCGGAATCGTGGTGTCGTAGCCGTACACGTTGTTCGCCGCGGAATCGCCGACCAGCAGGGTTTCGATGCCGGCTTCGTCGAAGATCTGGGCGGAATATTGGTCGTAGGCGGTGAGCATGGCGAATTTCCGGCCTTCGTCCTTCGCCTGCTGCAAGTGGTGCAGCCGGATTTTGCGCGGTGAAAGCGGGACCGGCGAGGCCGAGGCAGATGCGGGTTTTTCGATGCCCGAGCCGTAGGGGGCGGGCAGTTCTGCGGAACTCATGGCTTGAGCCTACTTGACCCCGGTCACATCGCTGCCGACATGACGGATTGCTCGGTAGAGTTGGGGGAGCTCGCCAGGAGCAGAACTCGATCATTGAGGAGCCCCGATGGACCGTCAGCAAGAATTCGTCCTCCGCACCATTGAAGAACGCGATGTGCGTTTTGTGCGGCTCTGGTTCACCGACGTCGTCGGATCGCTCAAATCGGTGGCCCTGGCACCGGCCGAAGTGGAGGGAGCCTTCGAAGAAGGGCTGGGTTTCGACGGCTCTTCGATCGAAGGGCTGGCCCGGGTGTTCGAATCTGACATGTTGCTGCAGCCGGACCCTTCGACCTTCCAGATCCTGCCCTGGCGCGGCGAAACCGAGCAGACGTCGCGGATGTTCTGCGACATCCTCACCCCGGACGGCCAGCCTTCGACGGCGGATCCGCGGAACGTGCTCAAACGGACCTTGGCCAAGGCCGCGGACATGGGGTTCACCTGCTACACGCACCCGGAGATCGAGTTCTACCTGCTCAAGTCGGAAGAACTCGGTGCGGATGGGCAGCCGGTGCCGGTGGACCGCGCCGGATATTTCGACCATGTCCCCGGAGGGGTCGCCCAAGACTTCCGCCGGACTGCGGTGGCGATGCTGGAGAGCGTCGGAATCTCGGTCGAGTTCAGCCATCACGAGGCCGGCCCCGGGCAGAACGAAATCGACCTGCGTTACGCCGATGCGCTGCAGACCGCGGACAACATCATGACCTTCCGCACCGTGATCAAAGAGGTCGCCTTGCAACAAGGCACTTACGCGACCTTCATGCCGAAGCCGTTCTCCGACCATCCCGGTTCCGGCATGCACACGCATTTCTCGCTGTTCGAGGGCGACTCGAACGCCTTCTACGAAGCCGGCGCGGAATTCCAACTTTCGGCCACGGCCCGGCAGTTCATCGCCGGAATCCTCAAACATGCACCGGAATTCACCACGGTGACCAACCAGTTCGTCAACTCCTACAAGCGGCTCTGGGGCGGCGGCGAAGCGCCCAGCTACCTTTCCTGGGGACACAACAACCGCTCCGCCCTGGTCCGGGTCCCGTTGTACAAGCCGGGCAAAGGCCAATCGGCACGGATCGAATACCGGGGCATCGATTCGGCCACCAATCCCTATCTCGCCTATGCGGTGCTGCTGGGCGCAGGACTCAAGGGCATCGAGGAAGGCTATGAATTGCCGCCGGCCGCCGAAGACGACGTGTGGTCGCTGACCTCGGCCGAACGCCGGGCGCTGGGCCACGATCCGCTGCCTTCGAGCCTGCATGACGCGATCCGGCTGACCGAAGAGTCGGAGCTGATGGCGGAAATCCTCGGCGAGCAGGTCTTCGAACACTTCCTGCGGAACAAGCGGGCGGATTGGCTGGACTACCGGCTGGAAGTCACCCCGTTCGAGTTGCGGCGCAACCTCGGCATCCTCTGAGCCGATGCCGCAGATGGTCCGAACATGGTGAAAAGTCCGCAACGCGCCCTGATCGCACAAGGCTTCGCCGACCTCGAGAAGAGCGCGCGGTTCCTGGCCGCACCGGAATTGGCGGATCTGCCGCAGGCGCAGATTTTCGCCGGGCTGGCCTTTTCGGCGGATCCGGATCTCGCGCTGCAATCCCTGGTCCGGATGCTGGCTGGACCGCCCGCGCTCGCGGAACAAGTCAAGTCCCTGCTCGGTGCCGGGCCCGACCGGATGGAACCGATGTTCCGGCTGCTGGGCGCTTCAGAGGCTTTGGCCGACTTCCTGATCCGCAATCCGGAGCACGCCGGGGCCTTGGCCGCCGAAGCCGGAGCCGAACCGGTGGGCACTCCGGCAGCACGATTGCGGGCTTCTCTGCTCCAGGCCGTCGGCGCTGATCCGGAGGCCCGGGCACCGATCAGCACGTTGGGCATTGCGGAAGCGACTACGGCGCTGCGGCGGCAGTACCGCCGGCATCTGACCGAACTGGCGATCCGGGACCTCTGTGCCGCATCGCCGACGGATGTGCTGCCGATCGTCGCGGCGGAATTGGCCGATTTGGCCGGTGCGGCAATCGACGCCGGACTGGCGGTTGCCCGGGCCGAGCTGGTCGGCGCGCACCCGGTCGAGGAGGTCGCCGCAGTGCAACTCGCGGTGATCGGCATGGGCAAATGCGGAGCCCGGGAGCTGAACTACATTTCCGACGTCGATGTGGTCTATGTGGTCGCGGCCCCGGACCTCCCGGAGCGCACCGCGCTCCAGATCGGCGAACAACTGGCCAGCCGGCTGGCCAGGGTGGTGAATGCCCCGGACCGGGAACCCGGGCTCTGGGAAATCGACGCCAATCTGCGCCCCGAGGGCAAGGACGGGCCGTTGGTCCGGACCTTGGACTCGCACCTGGAATACTATCGGCGCTGGGCCGCCAGCTGGGAGTTCCAGGCCCTGCTCAAAGCCCGGACCATCGCCGGGGACCAAGCGCTGGGCGAAGCCTACGAAGCCGCACTGGCGCCGATGATTTGGAGCTCCGCGGAACGCGACGGATTCGTCGAATCAGTGCAGTCGATGCGGCGCCGGGTCGGAGCGAACATTCCGCAGGAAGAGCAGAAACGACAGCTCAAGCTCGGCCCGGGCGGCTTGCGCGACGTCGAATTCACCGTGCAATTGCTGCAGCTGGTACACGGCAAAGCCGATGCCGGCTTGCGCACCAGGGACACCACCGGGGCCATCGAAGCGCTGTCCAACGCCGGCTACGTCGGCCGGACGGATGCCGCCGAATTCGATGCGGCTTACCGGTACCTGCGGGTACTGGAACACCGGATCCAGCTCGTGCACCTGCGCCGGACCCACCTGATGCCGGTGGCCGAACCCGCTTTGCGGGCGCTCGCAAAGGCAAGCCAGGGTTCGCTGCAGGCCGGCCGGCCTTCGGCGCAGAGCCTGCTCGAGCAATGGCAAACGGTGAAGCGCCGGGTCCGAACGTTGCACGAACGAATTTTCTACCGGCCACTGCTCAATACCGCAGCGCACCTGAGCGCAGAAGAAGCCGCTTTGAGCCCGGAAGCCGCCCGGGCCAGACTCGCCGCGCTGGGTTACCAGGACAGTGCCGGAGCGATGCGGCACATCGAAGCCCTGACCGCAGGGGTATCCCGCCGGGCGGCATTGCAGCGGCAGCTGCTTCCGGTCCTGCTGGACTGGCTGGCCGACGGCGTCGACCCGGACGGTGGTTTGCTCGCCTTCCGCCGGCTCAGCGAGTCCTTGGGCACCACGCACTGGTACCTCGGCATGCTGCGTGACTCGCGGGCGGCAGCCGAGCGGCTGTGCCATGTGCTGTCCAGCTCGAGGTTGATCGCGGACTTGTTGGAAGTCTCCCCGGAAGAGACCAAATGGCTCGGCTCGGACAAAGACCTGATGCCGATCGGATTCCAGGCCCAGTGGCAGGAAATCCAGTCGAAGATGTCCCGGCACCCGGATCCGGCCGAGGCGATGCGGTTGATCCGGCTGATCCGCCGCCGTGAAGTGCTGCGCATCGCGCTCGCGGACAGCGCCGGGTTGCTGGACCAAGACGCGATCGGCGCAGCGCTCTCCGATGTGGACCGGGCCGCAGTGCTGGGTGCATTGCACGTTGCAGAGGCGCAGGCGGGCGAGCCGAAGACCGACGTCCTGGTCGTCGCGATGGGCCGGCAGGGCGGCCGGGAAATCGGCTATGGCTCAGATGCCGATGTGCTTTTCGTGCACAAAGCCCGGCCGGGCGCGGATCCGGCTGAAGCGCAAGCCCAGGCGGTGCAGATCGTGAGCCAGCTTTCCGCGTTGCTCACCCAGCCGTTGAAACCCGCGATCCGGGCCGAGCGGGTGCTCTCGATCGATGCCGATCTTCGGCCGGAAGGCAAAAGCGGCGCCTTGGTCCGCTCCTTGGACTCCTACCGGGAATACTACGGTCGTTGGTCTGCGGTCTGGGAGGCGCAGGCCTTGCTGCGCGCCCGGCCGATGGCCGGCAGCGACGAATTGGCCGCCGAGTTCATGGCGCTGGTGGATTCCGTGCGTTATCCGGAGCACTTCGAGGAAACGGACGTCCGGGAAGTGCGCCGGATCAAAGCCCGGGTGGAGTCGGAGCGATTACCGCGCGGCGCCGACCCGGCACGGCAGATCAAGCTCGGACGCGGCGGGCTCAGCGATGTGGAATGGCTGGTCCAATTGCTGCAACTCGAGCACGCCCGGGAGCACCGGCAATTGCGCACCACGTCGACCCTCGAGGCTTTGCACGGCTTGGCCGGGCTCGGCCTGATCCCGGAAGAGGACGCCGAGGTCCTGGCCCGGGCGTGGCGGATGGCCAGCCGGATCCGTTCCGCCAATGTGCTCTGGAGTGGCAAAGGGTCGGACTCTTTGCCGTCTTCGCGCCGCGATCTGGAAGCGGTGGCTCGTTGGTGCGGGTATCCGGCCGGACACGGCAGCGCGTTCGAAGAGGATTACTTGCGGATCACCCGGCAGGCCCGGGCGGTTTTCGAGCGGCTTTTCTACGGGGAGTGAGCCCTGAGCCGGCCGCCCGGGACGGCTTCCGGGTAGCCGGCTCGAACCGGGCATTACGTGATATGACGCACTTTTCGGTACTCTCTATGGGTGCAATCACTCTTTCGCAAGCCTCCCGGGTCCAGACTGTTCCGAGCCAAAAACCCTCTGATCGCGGTGTTCGCGACCGTGCTGACCGCGGTCGTGGTGATCTTCGGGACCGGGTTCTTCGGCCTCGGTGCGGCCAATGCGCAGCCGGCGCCGGGAGCCGTGCAATCGGCCTCGGTGCAAGGCAAAACCTTCACGATCGGCACGGACACCACCTTCGCGCCGTTCGAGTTCCGGGATGGCAACGGCAATTTGGCCGGCATCGACATGGACCTGATCCGGACCATTGCCAAGGACCAGGGCTTCAACGTCGAGATCAAATCGCTGGGCTTCAACGCGGCGCTTCAGGCGCTCAGCTCCCGGCAGGTCGACGGTGTGATCGCTGGCATGTCGATCACCGACACCCGCAAGCAGGTCTACGACTTCTCCGAGCCGTACTTCGATTCCGGCGTGCAGATGGCGGTGGCGAAGAACGACGAGACGACCAAGGGGTACGGGGATCTGCGCGGCAAGACCGTGGCGGCGAAGACCGGCAGCGAAGGCGAGAGCTACGCCAAGTCGATCGCCGACCAGTACGGCTTCACGGTCAAATCGCTGGACCAGTCGGCCACGATGTACGAGCTGGTGAAATCTGGAAACGCCGTCGCGGTGTTCGACGACTACCCGGTATTGGCCTACGGCATCGCGCAGAACAACGGACTGAAAACCGTCACCGACAAAGTGCCGGGGGCTTCCTACGGCTTCGCAGTGAACAAAGGGCAGAATCCGGATCTGCTCGCGGCGTTCAACGACGGTCTGGCCAAACTCAAGGCCAATGGGGAGTACCAGAAGCTGCTGGACACCTACCTCAAGGCGCCGCCGGCGGCCGCGACCTCGTTCTGGGAGCTGCTTGCGCAGAGCATGCCGGCGCTGCTGAGCGGTTTGGGCAACACCTTGCTGGTCACCGTGATCTCGTTCGCGTTCGCGATGCTCCTGGGCTTGTTCTTCGGCTTCCTCAAGGTGTCGCACAATGTACTGCTGCGCGGCATCGCGACCACCTTCGTGAACGTCTTCCGCGGCACGCCATTGCTGGTCCAAGCATTCTTCTTCTACTTCGGCATCCCGCAATTGACCGGGCAGCCGATCAACATCTGGGTGGCCGGGGTGCTGACCCTGGCGCTGAATTCCGGGGCCTATGTCACCGAAATCGTCCGCGGCGGCATCCAATCGGTCGATCCGGGACAGCTCGAAGCCAGCCGGAGCCTTGGCCTGGGTTATCTGACCTCGATGCGCAAGGTCGTGGTGCCCCAGGCGTTCAAGATCATGACGCCGTCATTGATCAACCAGTTGGTGATCCTGCTCAAGGATTCCTCCTTGCTGCTGGCCATCGGCTTCGCCGAACTGCTCTATCAGGGCCAGCAGATCTACGCTGGGAACTTCCGGGTGGCGGAGACCCTGCTGATCGTCGGCGTGATGTACTTCATCGTGATCATGGCGCTGACCAAACTCGCCAACTTCGTGGACAAGAAGGTCAACAAATGAGCGTGCCCACAGCCCAGAATCCAACCAAGATCGCGGTGCACGGTTTGCATAAGACCTTCGGCACCAACCAGGTGCTCAAGGGCATCGATGCGCAGATCGCGGAAGGCGAGGTGGTCTGCGTGATCGGCCCGTCCGGTTCCGGGAAATCGACGTTCTTGCGCTGCCTGAACAAGCTCGAGGAGATCACCGGCGGCACTGTGGTGGTCGACGGATTCGATCTGACCGACGCGACGATCGATCTGAATCAGGTCCGCCAGCGCATCGGCATGGTGTTCCAGCACTTCAACCTGTTCCCGCACATGACGGTGCTGGAGAACATCATGCTGGCTCCGGTGGAATTGAAGAAACTGTCGAAGCCGCAGGCCCGCGCCAAAGCCGTGGAGTTGTTGGAGCGGGTCGGCCTGGCCGAGAAGGCGGATGCCCGGCCGGCCTCGTTGTCCGGCGGGCAGAAGCAGCGCGTGGCGATCGCCAGGGCGTTGGCGATGGCCCCCGGGATCATGCTCTTCGACGAAGCGACCAGTGCGCTCGATCCGGAAATGGTCGGCGAGGTGCTGCAGGTGATCAAGGACCTGGCTGCCGAGGGAATGACCATGGTGGTGGTGACCCATGAAATGGGTTTCGCCCGGGAGGTTTCCGACCGGGTGATCTTCATGGCGGACGGCGTGATTTGCGAAGAGGGCACTCCCGAGCAGATTTTCGGCGCTCCGCAACAACCCCGATTGCAGGATTTCCTCGCCAAGGTGCTCTGAGTGCTGGAACTGCTTCTGCTCGAGGACGTTCCGGATGCCGAGCGGGCCGCGTTCGAGGCCGGGATCGCCGGACTGGCGATGCTGCCGGGCCAGGAGGCTTTCGTGTCCGGTCCGGAACGGTTGCTCCGTGCCGCGGCAGCGGATCCGGATCGGAAGCTCTTCGCGATCCAGTACCAGGGCGAAGTGGTCGGCACCGGAACCTTGCACCGCGGCGGCGGTGCGGCCGCGCTCGGCTGGCCCGGCGACTGGGTGTTGCTGCGCGGTCTGCTGATCGCCGCGCCAGGGCAGGGCCGGGGTTATGGCAGTGCGGCGGCGGCTGCCGCGGTCGTGCTGGCCGGGCAGCTATTCCCGCAGGCCGAAGGCGTGGTCCTCGGGGTCAATATCGCGAATCCGGCCGGGCAGCGGGCCTATGCCAAGGCCGGGTACACCGTCGTCGGGGAGTACCTTGAGCCGCGGAACGGGCCGCAGTTGGTCATGGCTCAGCGCTTTTCGTCAACCAAGGTTGACGACTGGCCTGCTGTCAACTAAGGTTGACGCATGGAGGTGGAGCGAATGCGGACTCTGATCGGAGACATGGACGGGAACAACCCCTCGGACGCGTTGTCCGCCTTGTCGGAAGTGCAAAAAGAACTGGGCCGGACTGAGGCGGCATTGGTGCGCCGGGCCCGGCAATCCGGCATGTCCTGGGAAATGATCGCGGCGTGCTTGGGTGTGAGCAAACAAGCGGTGCACAAAAAATTCGGCAAACGCTGATCGCGTGCCTGCCGGGTTCGTGCGGCGCGGCAAGGCCGCTGCCAGTCTCCCCAAACTGACAGCGGCCTTGCCTCTTCCGGGCATTCGATTCGAATGCCAGTCTGAGGGGCGCCTCGTGCTTACCGCCCGGTGTTGTCCGCGGTGCAGAACGGCAGCACTGCGGCGTTCAAAAGGCAGCTGATCGAGGCTTTGTTGTTGTTGACGTTGCGGTCGATGTTCCAGGTGTTCGCCCCGGCGGAGAGCTCCAGGGAGTACTTGGTGAAGGCCGATACCTCGACTCGAGACAGGTTGATCCGCTGCACCACTCCCGGAGGGATTTCCGTGGTCAAAATGATGTTCGCTTCGTTGCGGGAGCCGAGCAGGTGCACCTGGTAACCGCCGATTTCATTGTCGGCGAAGAGGCCGACGCCGACGGCGCCGTTGGACTGGAATCGGAAGGTGGTACCGGCGGGAATGCCGACGTTGCCTTCATTGCGGATTTCGAAGGCCCGACCGTCGCTCAGCCCGGAGACGGTTGCGGTGACGCTGATTTCCGGATTGGCCTTCCAGTTGCCGCTGCCTGCGCTGTTCGCGGAGGCAGCGACGCCCGAAGTGGCCAGGAGTCCGGCGGCAAGCAGGGTGGCGCCGAGTGCTCGTTTGAAAGAAAACATTTCATTACCCCAATTCAGTAAAGTTTTACAATTTAGGTGTGCAGAACCGAAATAAACAAGGCTTTCCGACCAGGAGAAGGCTTGTCGACTATGAAGCTACTAAGGCCAACCTATCAAGTCAAGGCTTTTCCGGAGAATCAAAAATAACGCATTTGGCAACAGTTTGTTGCACTTGAAGAGTGAATTAATTAGCTCAATACTCGAAATGTTTTTTGAGCAAAATTCGCCTTTGATATGAACTGTCTTGGAATGCGATAGCCAATCACTATTTGCGCTATGCTCATAAATATGCCCATAACATGGATCGGGATTGTGACGGGTCGACCGGCCCGAACCGGCGGCGGCATCCGCTCCAAAACAGGTGTTGTGTCTCTGGCTGCCCGCTCCGGCAGCTGCCAGAAGCGGGTCGGAGCGATTCCGGCTTCCCGGTTAATGATCCGGGAAGTTTCGGATAATTTATGTAGTATTCCAAGTGAATAGCATCTTGTCGCTGGGTAGCTCTTGGTGGCTGTGGTATTGAAGACATAAGCGATGACGTTGATCAGGGGGATATCGTGTCATGGAGCGGTATATCGGATACGCGTGCCTTGAGGGTGCGGATACGGAGCAGCTGGCGGCCTTGAAAGCTGCGGGGGCTACCACGATCTTGGCCAATATCGGCTGCGATGCGTCCTGGTCGCATTGGCGGAGAATTCTGGGGCGATTGCAGCCGGGCGATATTCTGGTGGTGTGGAAATCCGAAGTCCTGGGGTTTTCGGCGCCGAATTTGATTCGATTTATGGGGCTGCTCAGTCAGCAGGGAATCCGGATCAAATCGTTGTCCGAGGATTGGCTCAACACGGTCGGCCCGCACGGGGGCTTGATCATGGAGTTGTTCGCCGCTTTGGATGACGACCATCAGGTGTCCGGGCAGATTCCGGGTCCGGATCCCGGGATCGTGGCGCAGCCGAAACGGAGCGGCGCGCCCGGGCGGCCATCGATCATGAGCCCGGGACAAGTGGCTGACGCGTTGCGGAGGCAACAGGCTGGGGAAAGCGTCACCCGAATTGCTGCAGCCCTGGGCGTGGGCCGGATGACCGTGACCAGGGCGTTGGCGAAAGCACGCGCCGCGGCCGAGGGGTTGTCCAGCGCCGGGCTGCCCGGCAACTCAGCGGCGGACCAGGTAGCGGTTCCGTTCATCGATGAGGCGATGTAGGTAACGCTCCAGGAAGATCCGTTCGGCGAGCCAGCCCAGCGGACCCAGTGGCGCAGTGACCACCAGGGCGTCGGTCATCAGAGTGCCTTCGGCGGTCTCGGTGAACCGGTGTTCGTGGCGGAAGCGCTTGAAGGGGCCGCGTTGTTGCTCGTCGACGAAGCGCCAAGGCGCCTCCAGTTCGGTGATCTTCGAGGTCATGGTGAGCCAGACGCCGAAATGCCGGGCCCGCCAGGTGACCGATTCGCCCCAACCGATCTGCCCCTGCCGGACGCCGGCGATCGCGGTTTCGGCGCTCTCCGCCATCGAGGCGGTGTGCTCGTCAATGCTCAATGAACGGTCGAAAAGCTCCTGGACGCCGAGGCTGGAGACGGTGCGCAGCACCAGACGGAAAGTCACGGCTCCAGCCTACGGCGTGCTCAGGCGGCTTTGCCGTAGGCGGCGATTTCGAAGATCGAGTACCCCCACGAAGTGGCCCGCTTGATGCCTTGGATCTTGATGAACCCGACCGGTTGGCTGGCACTGACCGCGACGGTTTGCACCCCGCAGACCGGCTTGTCCACCGGGTAGTCGGTCCAGTTCACACCGTCCGGCGAAGTCTGTACTTTGTAGGCCGAGGCGCAGGCGGATTCCCAGTTGATCTGCACCGAGTCCAAACGGGCCGACTGGGTCAGCTTGACCTGGATCCAGGCGTTGTCCGCATAGTTGGAGGCCCAGCGGGTGCTGGAATCGCCGTCGACCGCCTTCGGCCCGGTGAAGGAGGTGCCGGGCTCGACGCCGCTGACCTTCACCTCGGGTGAATTGAGCGCGAAGTTCGAGGTTTTGGTGACGATATTGTTGAGCGTGCTGATCAGCGTGTCCAGGACGCCGTCGCCGAGCTTGGGTGCAGGAGTGGCCTTTTCGCTCCAGGTGTTCTTCTTGTCGGTGATTTTGACTGCCCGCGCCTGGTCGACCGCGGCCTGCGATTGTTGCACCAGGGCGGTGGCTGAATTCTGCTCGCCGGCCCGGGCGGCCTCGACCGCTGCGGCGGCCTTTTCCAGAGCGCGTCCCCAGAGCGGCTCCGCATCGAGCCAGGCGCTGGCGTCCTGGACGAAGATCCGGTCTGCCAGCTGATTCCGGATCAACGGCGCTCCGGTGACCATCGAATCGGCATAGTCTTTGATCGCAGCCAGCGAAGCGGTCTGCGGAGCGGCATTGAACGCGTCGCTCAACTGCTTCAGCGCCGGGGCCTGGGGGAGCCAGAAAGTGTTCCCGAAGGTGGGCGCGGCGTAATTGAGGTCCGCGAACGTGGTCAGCGCGGCGGCCAGCGCCGGATTGCCCTGGTTCGCGCTGCCCTGGGCGAGATAGGCCAAGGCCCAGCGCCAGGTGCTTGCCGCATCGTAGGCCCCGTCGTTCCAGGCAAAGCCCGCGACGCCGATCACCGCAGGTTTGCTCGCGGAAGCTTGGTTCATCGGGTTCGAGACGATGCCCTGCAAAGAGGTGGAGAGTCCGGCTTCGCGTTTGTCATAGGCGCCCATCAGCAATCGGCCGGTGGTCTGGCCGAAGTCGTTGACCGGGTAGTTGTCCCAGAGGAAGACCTTGCGCCCCCAAACCGCAGCTGCCGCGGCGGCGTCGGAATTGCTGATTTTCGGCGGGACCACATCGGTGCCGGTCCACATGATCACGATGTCCGGTTGCAGGGTTTTGAACTGAGCTTTGTACGCGGAAGCGGTGACATTGTAGTATTCCGTGGGCACCATCTGCAGCGGATAGATCCCCGGCTTGGTTTTGATGAAGTTGCTGTTGAGGTAGTTCAAGAAGTCGACCTGGGCCTTGCCGGCATTGCTCGCACCCGGAGCGCCATAGGCGGTCTGGTCTGCCGAACAGTTCCACTTCGTGTAGGAAATATCGTCCAGCGGGATCGAAAAGGCCCGGACGCCGGCGTCGTACATCGCCTGCATTTTGGCGATCGCCGCATTCCGGTCGGCTTGCGAGGAGAAGCACACCGATTCGCCGGGGGAGAGCGCGAAGGTGAACCGGACGTGGTTCGCGGTGCTGGCGTCGACCAGGGCCTTCAACTCGGCCAGTTTGGCCGCCGGATAGGGATCGCGCCACTGCGAGCGGTGATAGGGGTCGTCCTTGGGTGCATAGATGTAGGTATTCATTTTGACGTCGCCGTAAAAGGCCAGCTGGTCCAAGCGGTCCTGTTGGCTCCACGGGGCGCCGTAGAAGCCTTCGATGGCGCCCCGGATCGGCATTGAAGGGCTGTCCGTGATCGCGAGTTTGGCCACTGCGGTCTGCGCGCCTTCGCCGGCAAGCAGCTGTTTGAGCGTCTGCACGCCGTAATACTGCCCGGCACCGTCCGAGCCGCCGATCACGACGTCGGTATCGGTCACCAGCAACGCATAGCCTTCCGCTTTGCCCGGCACGCTGTTGCCCACGGCCGGCGCGATGTCCGCCCGGGCCCCGGAGCCGAGCCGCAACTTACTGCCGTTGCCCGGTGCGGCAGGTGAGCTGATCGTGACCTGCACGCCGCGGGCCTGCAGGATTTTCTGCGCCAGCGCCTGTGCCGCGGGGTCGGTGTCCGGCGAAACCACCAAAGAAACCTGACTGCCCAAGACCACGGGGGCGCCCAACGACGTCGTGGACTGCGGCGTCGGCACGATCACCGGCGGCGGTGGCGGCGCTGCGGCCTCGGGCGTCTGGCTGTTTCCGGCCAACGGGCTGAACCCGAGCAATCCGGTAGCCAGAAGTGCGCTCAGACCGAATTGCACGGCCCGACGACGCGCGCTGGGCAGTTGATTGGTTTTCGAAATCGGCATCTTTCCCCCTGATGTTGCTTCCGCAGATTGCGGACAACGGCTACCGTCATTTGCTTGTAGAGCAGAATGCCGTACTTTTCTGGGTAAATCCATGGATTTCCGGCCCTGATGCCGGCATCCCGCAATACTCACAGATTGCGGTGCACCGTTCAGCCTGGAAAGCCGTCCAATACCGGCCGAAAATCGGCGTGTTCCGCCGACACGCCGTGCGGCCACGCCAACCTGCCATCCGGCCCGGTTGGATCAGTGCGGAAAAAGAAGCGCCCCTGCCGAGGAATACCTCGAGGAGGGGCGCGCAAACCATAAAGGTTCATGCCGGGGAAGGCGATTTAAGTTTATCCCAAGAAGGGCGTAAGTGGTAGGGGGCTTTCAATTCGAAAGTCCGATTCCTGCGGGGCCGGAGCCGGCCGGAATTGGTTAGGCTGGCAACCATGAAAAGAAATGGCGCCATTGGAGCCGGAGCCTGCCTCGTTCTGGGGGTGGCCATCGGGTTGGCAACCAACCAGTTGATCTGGGGCATCATCATCGGCTTGCTGGTCGGAGCGGTCGTCGGCGGCACCACTTCGCGCCGCAAGAGCTGATCCGGCGCGAAAACGGCCCGGTCACCGAAAAGGTGACCGGGCCGCCGTCGTGCGTCGGCTGGTTACACGCCGTAGTAGAGCTCGAACTCGTAGGGGTTCGGGCGCAGTGAGAGCGGCTTGATTTCGTTCTCCCGCTTGTATTCGATCCAGGTGTCGATCAGGTCCTGGGTGAATACCCCGCCGGCCTGCAGGAACTCGTTGTCCGCTTCCAGTGCGGCCAAGGCTTCTTCGAGCGAACCCGGGGCCTTGGGGATGTCCTTGGCTTCCTCCGGCGGCAGCTCATAGAGGTCCTTGTCCACCGGAGCCGGCGGTTCGATCCGGTTGCGGATGCCGTCCAGCCCGGCCATCAGCTGGGCCGCAAAGGCCAGATAGGGGTTCGACGAGGGGTCCGGCGCGCGGAACTCGATGCGCTTGGCCTTCGGGTTGGATCCGGTGATCGGGATCCGGATGCCCGCGGAACGGTTGCCCTGCGAGTAGACCATGTTGACCGGTGCCTCGAAGCCCTTGACCAAGCGGCGGTAGGAATTGACCGTCGGATTGGTGAAAGCCAGGATCGCCGAGGCGTGTTTGAGCACGCCGCCGATGTACCAGCGGGCCAGATCGGAAAGGCCGGCGTAGCCCTTCTCGTCGTAGAACAACGGCTCGCTGCCGTTCCACAGCGACTGGTGGCAGTGCATCCCGGAGCCGTTGTCGCCGAAGATCGGCTTCGGCATGAAAGTGACCGTCTTGCCCCATTCGGCGGCGGTGTTCTTGATGATGTACTTGAACTTCTGCAGGTCGTCCGCGGCGTGCACCAAGGTGGAGAACTTGTAGTTGATCTCGGCCTGGCCGGCGGCGCCGACTTCGTGGTGCGAACGCTCTACCTCGAGGCCGGAATCGCCGAGCGCGATGCACATCGCATCGCGCAGATCTGCCTGGTGGTCCACCGGCGCCACCGGGAAGTAGCCGCCTTTGAACGGCGTCTTGTTGCCCAGGTTGCCGCCCTCTTCTGCCCGGCCGCTGTTCCACGGGGCTTCGATCGAATCGACCTTGTAGAACGCGCCCTGCGGCGAGGACTCGAACTGGACGTTGTCGAAGACGTAGAACTCGGCCTCCGGCGCGAAGTACGCGGTGTCCGCGATGCCGGTCGATGCCAGGTAGGCTTCGGCCCGCTCGGCGACGCTGCGCGGATCGCGGTGGTACGGCTCACCGGTGCGCGGGTTGACGATCGAGAAATTCAGGGCGAGGGTCTTTTCGATCCGGAAGGGGTCGACGAAGGCCGTGGTCACGTCCGGGATCAACTGCATGTCGGATTCATGGATGCCCTGGAACCCGCGGATCGACGAGCCGTCGAAAAGCTGCCCGTTGACGAAGAAGTCGGCGTCGACGCTTTGCGCCGGCACATTGAAGTGCTGCTGCACTCCGGGCAGGTCGGTGAAGCGGATATCGACGAACTTGATGTCTTCGTCTTTGATGAACGTGAGGACTTCGTCCGCGGTGGTGAACATCTATGCTCCTTCGGCATTTCGGCTGGTGCCGCGGGCAGGCCAGAAGCCCCCGCAACTGTTAACAGCATAGTCAGAGGGCATTTCCCGACCGTGTCGGCATTGTTTCGGGCAGGTTACAGACGCGGCGGCCGCCGGGATTGCCGGTAAACTCGAGTGGTGGTAGATCGCAAAGACCTCGGTTCCTGGCTCTCCGGACCCGACACGAGTCATATTTCCAAGTATCCGGGGGAGCGCTTGGGCTTGCCGGAATCGGGTCCCGGCTCGATTGCCCGGGTCGGCCGCCGGATTCTGGCGATCTGCATCGACTGGCTGCTGTGCCTGCTGATCAGCCAGTTCCTGTTCGACGGCGCAGCTTTGGCCACGATTGGGATCTTCTTCGTCGAGCAGGTGCTGTTGGTCGGAACGCTCGGTTACAGCGTGGGGCATCGGATCATGAACATCCACGTGGTCAGATTGGCGCCGCGCGCCGGAGCGGCTTCCGGAGCCCACGGCCCCGGCGGCCCGGGCACGCTGCCCGCCGGCCCTTTGGCCGCCGTCGTCCGGACTTTGCTGCTCTGCCTGGTGATCCCCGCAGTGGTTTTCGACCCGGATCAACGCGGGCTTCATGATCGCGCAATGAACACGGTGTTGTTGCGGCGTTGACGGTACTCTCGGGCTAGGGGCGCATCCGGCGCACGACGAGTTCAAAGGAGAACCTGTGTCAGAAAAAGCCGTGGAAGCCCAGCCTGGAGCGGGTGTCGAATTGAGCCGCGAAGAGATATTCGCCGCCCATCTCGGCGGGAAATTGAGCGTGCAAACCCGACTGCCTTTGCTCAGCAAACGGGATCTGTCGATCGCCTACACCCCGGGCGTCGCCGAGGTCAGCCGCGCGATCGCCGAAGAACCCGGATTGGTGGACAGCTACACCTGGACCAAGCGGCTGGTGGTCGTGGTCAGCGACGGCACTGCGGTGCTCGGGCTGGGCGACATCGGCCCCCGGGCCTCGCTTCCGGTCATGGAGGGAAAGTCAGCGCTGTTCAAGACGTTCGGCGGGTTGGATTCGATTCCGCTGGTCCTGGACACCACCGACGTCGACGAAATCATCGAAACCCTGGTCCGGCTGCGGCCGAGCTTCGGGGCGGTCAACCTGGAGGACATTTCCGCGCCGCGGTGTTTCGAATTGGAAGCCCGGCTGATCGAGGCTTTGGACTGCCCGGTGATGCACGACGACCAGCACGGCACCGCGGTGGTGGTTCTGGCCGCGTTGCTCAATGCGGCCCAGGTGGTGCAGCGCGAGATCGCCGGATTGAAAGTGGTGATTTCCGGGGTCGGCGCCGCCGGCGTTGCGGTGGCGAAGATCCTGCTCGCGGCCGGGGTGCAGGACTTGGTCCTGGTTGATTCCCGGGGCATCATCCACCACGGCCGGGAGGACCTCACCGCGGTGAAAACCGATCTGGCCGGACAGAGCAATCCGCAGGGCCTGACCGGCGGACTGGCGGAAGCGTTGCGCGGAGCCGACGTTTTCGTCGGAGTTTCTTCCGCGCAGGTCCCGGAGGCCGAAATCGCACTGATGAGCGATGACGCGATCGTCTTCGCCTTGTCCAATCCGACGCCGGAGATCCACCCGGAGATCGCCGCGAAGCACTGCCGGGTGGTGGCCACCGGCCGCAGCGACTTCCCGAACCAGATCAACAATGTGCTCGCCTTCCCGGGGATCTTCAAGGGCGCTTTGGACGCCGGAGCGCTCCGGATCACCGAACCGATGAAACTGGCCGCGGCCCAGGCGATTGCCGGAATGGTTCCGCAGCCCTCGGCCGCGATGATCGTGCCCAGCCCGTTGGATCCGGAGGTGGCTGATGCGGTAGCCGCCGCGGTGGCTGCCGCGGTGCACTTGACGGACTGACCCGGAACGCGAAAAGGCCCCGATGCGCGCGCGTGCATCGGGGCCTTTTCGCGTAATTTCAGCGGCCGCGGGCGGCCTTGCGGTCCGGTCTGGCCTTGTACGGATCGATGCCTTTGGGGATCGGCAATCGGGAGCCCAGCGAAGAAATCCGCTTGCCGACCGCGCTGACTTCGGCTTTGGTCAGTTCCTTTTTGAGCTTCTGCACCGTTTTGGCGACCTTGGCCAGCGGCACCTGGCCTTCTTCCCGGCCGGACTCGATCACGTGCACCGTGACATTGGGCAGGATCCGGTTGAGCTTCTTCTGCTCGGCCTGGACCAGCGTGCGGACCCGGTGCGAGGGGCCTTCGGTCACCAGGACCACGCCCGGGCGGCCGACGGCACGGAACACGGCATCCTGGCTGCGCGGGTTGACTGCCACCGGTTGTTCTTCGACCACCCAGCCGCGGCGCAGCGTGTTCAGGGCTGCACCGGAAGCACCCGGCTTGCCCTCGATCTGGCCGAACGCGGCGCGCTCGGCACGCCGGGAAAGCACCAGCATGGCGCCCAGCAGGCCCAAGGGGATGCCCAGGATCAAGCCAGTGATCCAGTTTCCGTTGAACGCGAAGAAACCGACCGCGAGCGAGACCGCGATCACGCCCAGGAAGACCAACAGCATCAGCCAGACCACGGTCGGGTCGCTGCGGCGGGTCATCTTGAAGATGTCCACCATCTGCTTGAGCCGGCCGGGTTTCTTTTCCGGTTTGGGCTTGTTGTCTTTGGGCTTGCGGGCGAACAGGCTCCGTTTGGGCTTCGGTTCGGAGGCAGCGTCGGGTGCGGAATTCTTGGCCATAGTGCATCCATTCTAGCCGGTCGGCGAGGTTCGCACCCGCCGCCATCGGTTCGCTCGCCGACAGCTGAATGGCGGGTGTACGAGTTCGGTCGGGAATGAGGAGCGGCTCAGCTCCGCGCGGCGACCAGGCTGGCGGCTTCTTGACGGGTGCTGCCGGCGTCTTCGATGCCTTCGGCGATATGCGCCAACTCGGCCGGAATCTCGAGGCCTTTTTTGCGCATCGCGGTGGCCCACAATCGGCCGGCCCGGTAGGAGGAACGCACCAGCGGGCCGCTCATCACGCCGAGGAATCCGATCTCCTCGGCCTCGTCGCGCAGATCCAGGAACTCCTGCGGCTTGACCCAACGGTCCACCGGCAAGTGCCGTTCACTGGGCCGCAGATACTGGGTGATCGTGATCAAATCGCATTTGGCCTCGTGCAGGTCGCGCAGCGCCTCGGAGATCTCCTCCCGGGTTTCGCCCATGCCCAGGATCAGGTTGGACTTGGTCACCATGCCCAAGTCGTGGCCCTGGGTGATCACATCGAGCGAGCGTTCGTAACGGAAGGCCGGGCGGATCCGCTTGAAGATCCGGGGAACGGTCTCGACGTTGTGCGCGAAAACCTCGGGCTTGGCATCGCAGATCGCCTGGATGTTCTCCGGTTTTCCGGAAAAATCCGGGATCAGGATCTCGACGCCGGTGCCCGGGTTGAGCTCGTGGATCTTCCGGATGGTCTCGGCGTAGAGCCAGACGCCTTCGTCTTCCAAATCGTCACGGGCGACGCCGGTGACCGTGGCATAGCGCAAATTCATCTTGACCACGCTGCGGGCCACCTTGGTCGGCTCGAAGCGGTCCAGTGGGGAGGGTTTGCCGGAATCGATCTGGCAGAAATCACAACGGCGGGTGCACTGTGCTCCGCCGATCAGGAAGGTCGCCTCGCGGTCTTCCCAGCATTCGAAGATGTTCGGGCAGCCGGCTTCCTCGCAGACCGTGTGCAGACCCTCTTTTTTGACCAAGTTCTTCATCCCGATGTATTCCGGGCCCATGTTGACCTTGGCCTTGATCCATTCAGGCTTGCGCTCCACCGGGGTCTGCGCGTTGCGGGCTTCGACGCGCAGCATTTTGCGGCCTTCAGGTGCCAGGGTCACTGGAGAACTCCTTCTGCGGCTGTTACTTCGGGTTTTTCGGCGGCGTGCACCGTGTTTCCGGTCAACGCGTTTTCGCGTGCCGAGAATTCCCGGATGATGTGCGGCAGCACTCCGGTGGGCGAAATGTCGGATCCGGTTTCCGCCGACATCGTGGTGGTCCCGGCGTCCGAAATCCCGCAGGCGATGATCTGCGCGAAGGGCGCCAGGTCGTTGTTGCAGTTGAGCGAGACGCCGTGCATGGTCACGCCGTTGTGCACCCGGATGCCGATCGCGGCGATCTTCCGGTCCGGCCCTTTCGCGTCGGCGGGCAACCAGATGCCGGCCCGGCCCTCGACCCGCTGGCCTTTGATGCCGAATTCGGCGAGCACCGCGAGGAGCACGTCTTCGAGCAGCCAGACGTATTCCCGGATCGCGTGCGGATCGCGCAGCGCGATGATCGGGTAGGCGACCAATTGGCCCGGGCCGTGCCAGGTCAATTTGCCGCCGCGGTCGACCGGTACCACAGGGGTCCCGTCGAAAGGCCGTTCGTGGTCTTCGGTGCGTTTGCCGGCGGTGTAGACCGCGGCGTGCTCCAGGAGCAGCACAGTGCTCGGGGCCTGTCCGTCGACGACGTCGTCGTGCAGTTTCTGCTGCATGTCCCAAGCCTGCATATAGTCAACAAAGTTCGGTGCGAACCCGACTTCGGAGAACTCAAGCGTCATGCCTAACAGCGTAGCCCCGTTGCTTCCAGCGCCTAAATTCATGACCTGTGGATAACATCTGCGCGAAGTGCCGGTTCCGGGGCACACTGGGGTATGGAGACCAGCTTCCCGCCGGGCATTCCGATTGCCCCCGGCTACCGGTTCGAGCGCTTGCTCGGGGCCGGCGCGAGTGCCCAAGTCTGGCTTGTGCTCGGCGATGCCGGGGTCGAGCGGGCGATCAAGTGTTTTCCGGCCGCGGCATGGCCGGCCGGCGCGACGGCTCCCGGAGGGCGTGCCGGGCAGCTCCGCCGGGAGATCCGGATCCGGGTGAACGTGCAGCACGAGCATTTGCTCGCCGTTCATGATGTGGTCAAACTCACAGGGGCTTGGGTCGGCGGTACCGGCTTGCTGATGGACTATGCCGCAGGCGGGTCACTGGCCGCCGTGCTGGCTAACCGGGGCCGGATCAGTCCCGGTGAACTGGTCACGGTCTTGGTCCCGATGTTCCAGGTGCTGGCTTTTCTGCACCGGCAAGGCATCGTGCACGGGGACGTTTCGGCGGCGAACGTCCTGTTTACCGAAACTGGCAAACCGCTGCTGGCCGATTTCGGCACGGCAAAGCTCCGCGGAGACCGGTCCGACGGCGAGCTTTTCGGCACCGACGGCTTCGTGGATCCGGCGTTGCTGCGGCCGGCCGGCGGCGCTGGGCGCTTGGCGGTTGACGCCGCTGCGGATGTCTATGCGCTCTCGGCCTTGGGCTGGTGGTGTCTCAGCGGGGCGCTGCCGGGACCCGCGAATCCCCGCTTCCCGATGCCCGGCGGGGTTCCGACGGCCGGCAGCGCCGAGCTGTTCGGCCTCTTGGCTTCCGGAATGGATCCGGAACGACGACGGCGTCCAGCTGCGGGCGACTTGGCCCGGGAACTGTTCCGTTCGGCAACTGCCGAACCGCTGGACCTGATGCCGTCGGTGCATCCGAGCGTGCTGCCCCGGTTGCTCACCCGACGGCAGCTGCGCGGCGGCCAGGCGTCGTCGCTGCCGACCGCCGCCGCTGTCCGGGCGGCCGACGCCCCGGCGAGCACCACTCCGGCCGGCCGCAATGCGTCAGGCAGACCCGGCGGCAGCAGGCGGCGCAACCGGAGTTTTCGGTGGGCGCGGAGTTCTCGGGGCGGACGGCGTCGGGTCGGCTTGCCCTGGGTCGGCTTGCCGCGGCCCGATCTTCGTCGCTCCGGGCTGCCCGGCCGTGCGGTGGCCTTGTTTGCTCTGCTGGGCGGCATCTCCTGGTTGCTCGCGGTGCTGCCCGGCCAGGGTCCGCCCGGCGAAACCACGCCGGTCCCGGCGCAGCAGAATCCGGCGCAGCAGAATCCAGCCGAGCGACGTTTGGACCAAGCCGCGCCGTCGGCCGAGGACGCTGCTGCGCTGCGGCTTTCCGGGGATCCGGTCTTGGCGCTCCACGGGCTGAGCCGGTTGCGGGCCGAAGCCTTCCGGACCGCTGACGCGAGCCTCCTGGCAGCGGTGAACGCCCCGGATTCGCCGGCCTCGGCGGCGGACCGGCAGACCATGGCCGAACTGGTCAGCCGATCCCGGGTGCTCGCCGGGTTCTCGGCGACCGTTCGGGCCGCGGCGGTCCAAGCCGGCGATGCGACACCGGATCCGGTGGTTTCGGCCACGGTCGAATTGAGCCCGTTTGTGGAGCAGGACGCCGCGGGTACGGTGTTCAACCGGCAACCCGCAAGCCGGCTCCAAGTGCTGAACTTCCGGATGGTGAACCAATCCGGCCGGTGGCTGATCGCCGAGGTGCGGAACGCCGGATGATCCGGGACGCTAACCTGGTGGAATGGACACCGCCGGCAAAGTATTGGAACTTCAGGGCATCAATCGGTCGTTTTCCGGCCGCCAGGTGCTCGACGACGTCGGCCTGACGGTGCGACCGGGCCGGATGACCGGCTTCGTCGGGGCGAACGGCGCGGGCAAAACCACCACTATGCGGATCATCCTCGGCGTGCTCACCGCGGACAGCGGGAGCGTGACCCTCGACGGGCAGGCGCTCGTGGCGGCCGACCGCCGCCGTTTCGGATACATGCCCGAGGAACGCGGGCTCTATCCGAAAATGAAAGTCGCCGAACAGCTCGGCTACTTCGCCCGCCTGCACGGCCTGGGGTCGGCAGCTGCCAAAGCCAACACCAAGGTGTTGCTCGAGCGGTTGGGCCTGGCCGAACGGGCCGCCGAGCCGGTCGAAAAGCTCTCCTTGGGCAATCAGCAACGGGTCCAGGTGGCCGCGGCGCTGGTCCACGACCCCGAAGTCCTGATTCTGGACGAACCCTTCTCCGGTCTCGACCCGGTCGCGGTCGAGACCGTGCAGACCGTGCTCACCGACTATGCCGCCCGTGGTGTGCCGGTGCTCTTCTCATCGCACCAACTCGATATCGTCGAGCGGATCTGCGACGACGTGGCGATCATCGCCCGAGGCAGCATCCGGGCGAACGGGGAACGGGAGGTCCTGCGAGCCGAATTCTCCGAACCGGAGTATGAAATCCAGTTCGGCGGCGACCTCGGCTGGCTGTCCGGATCGCCGGGCCTCACGGTGCTCGAAACGTCGGCCGGCCGGGCCCGGTTCCGCGCCGAGGACCCGGCGGCGGCGCAACAAGCACTCAGCCGCGCGGTGGGCTTGGGCCCGGTCATCAGTTTCGCGCCGTCCAGGCCTTCACTGGCCGATATTTTCAAGGAGATCATCCAATGACCGAGCAGACCGCGCCCGCGGGCAACGCAACCTGGTTGGTCGCGCAACGCGAAATCTTGGCCAAGCTCCGCAGCAAAGCCTTTTTGTTCTCCACCGGATTCCTGTTGGCCGCGGTCCTGGTCTCGGTGCTTCTGGGCGGACTTCTGGGCGGCCAGCAGAGTTCCAGCAAGGTCGCGGTGATCGGCGGCAATGTCGAGGTGCTCGGGCAGTTCAAGGGCATGGAACCGATTGCCGCCCGCGACGCCGCGGAGGCCGAATCGATGGTCCGCTCCGGTGAAGTCGAGGCGGCGATCGTACCGGATCCCAGCAGCCCGTTCCTCGGATTCAAAGTCGTGGCGCTGAACCAGGCACCGACGGCGATCATCCAATCGTTGAGCATCGCCCCGAGTCTGCAGTTGCTCGAACCGGGAGCGCAGGACCCGTTGCTGGCCTACTTCGTGGCGATCGGCTTCGGCTTGGTCTTCTTCGTCTCATCGATGATGTTCGGGCAGACGATTGCGCAAAGCGTGGTGGAAGAGAAACAAACCAGGATTGTGGAGATCCTGCTTTCCACGGTCAGTGCCAGAACCTTGCTGACCGGGAAGATTTTGGGCAACAGCGTGCTGGCGTTCGTCCAAATCGGCTTGATCGCGCTGCTCAGCACCGGAGGGCTGCTGCTCACCGGACAGCAGAACCTGTTCGCCGCGCTGGGTCCGAGCATCCTGTGGTTCCTGGTGTTCTTCATCATCGGCTTCGTGATGATCGCGGCCCTCTACGCCGGTGCGGCGGCCCTGGTTTCCCGGCAGGAGGACGTCGGTTCGGCGACGGCCCCGGTGATGACCCTGGTGATGTTGCCGTACATCCTGGTCATCGTGTTCTTCAACAATCCGACGGTGCTGACCATCATGTCCTACGTGCCGTTTTCCGCTGCAGTGGGCATGCCGATGCGGCTTTTCGCCGGCGCCGCGCAGTGGTGGGAGCCGCTGCTGTCGCTGGTGATCCTCTTGCTGAGCACGTTGCTCATGGTCTTGCTCGGCGCGCGGATCTACCGGAACTCGCTGCTGCGCACCGGTGCCAAAGTACGGTTGTCCGAAGCCTTCAAGGGCTGAGTTCAGCGCCGTTTGAGTTCTTCGGCCACCCAATCCGCGGCGGCGGACAACTCGGGGTAATCGAAGTCGAAGCCATGGTCCAGCAGCACCGCCGGACGCATCGTGGTGCTGGCCAACAGGACCTCTTCGGCGGGCGCGCGGCCCAGCGCCAACTTGAGCAGGGCCGCGGGCACCGGCAAGACCGTGGGCCGGTGCAGGGCACGGCCGAGTTCGGCCACGATGGTCCGCACATCGGCGTGCTGCGGAGCGCTCAGGTTGACCGGACCGGAAATCCGGTTTTCCAGGATGAACACCATGGCTTTGCTCAAGTCCGGCAACGCGATCCACGGCCAGAATTGCCTTCCGTCACCCAACCGGCCGCCCACTCCGGCCCGGATGGGCAGCAGCAGTTTGCCGAGCGCGCCGCCGCGCGGACCGAACACGATGCCGGTGCGCAGGAACGCGGTTTCGGTCACCGCCGGGGCGGCCTGGGCAGTCGCCTCCCAGCGTGCGCACAAATCGGAGAGCACGGTACCGCCCTGGTGCGGCGAGGATTCATCGAACTCGCCGCCCTCGCCGTAGAAATCCTTCCCGGACTGGCTCAGGAACATGGCCGGCGGGGCATCTGCGCGCTGCATCGCTTCGACCAGCGTCCGGGTCGACCCGATCCGCGAGGCGTAGAGCTCTTCGATGAAGCTCCTGGTCCAGCGGCGCGGCGGTTGGATCACGAGCGAGCCGGAGAGATTGACCACCGCGTCGACGTCGTCGAACACCGAAGGGTGCAGATCGCCTTCCGCTGGATTCCAGAAAACCTCCTCCGGAGCCTGCACCGGGCGCCGGACCAAGCGCCGGATCTGATGCCCGTTCTGCTGCAAAGCGGCGCGCAGCGCCGAACCGACCATTCCTGAGGCTCCGGAGAGCAATACTCGCATACCCCCATTTGACCACTGCCGCCTGGGTTTGGATCGTTTTTCCGAAGTCTTTCCGGCGCCAGCCGGCTTCCGGAGGGCAGTTTCGCGCCGTTGCCTGCCGGAGCCGTATGACTAAGATCGACACATGACCGAACAGGCTTCGAGCTACCTCCGTTACCCGCACCTCCACGGCGATTTGATCAGCTTCGTGGCAGAAAACGATGTCTGGCTGGCGCCGTTGGCCGGCGGAAGGGCTTGGCGGGTTTCGTCCCTGGGCCTGCCGGCCAAGAATCCGCGATTCAGCCCGGACGGCAGCCGGTTGCTGTGGACTGTGGTGCAGGGCGCTGCCCCGGAATTGGTCTCGGCCGCAGTGGACGGCGGGGACTTCCGCCAGCTGACCTGGTTCGGGCACGCCTCGACCAAGTTCCGCGGCTTCACCCCGCAGGGCGCCGCCTTGGTGGCCAGCGCCTTCGAACAGCCGGATGCCCGGCACACTTTCGGTTATGCGGTCTCCATCGAGGACGGCTCCCGGAGCATGCTGCCGTACGGGCCGATCGATGCGGTGGCCTATGGCCCGGTGGTCGGTGATGAAAAGCCGCTGCTGGTCGCCTCGCCTGCTTCGCGGGAGCCCGCTTGGTGGAAGCGTTACCGCGGCGGCACCGCGGGCAAGCTCTGGTTGGACCGGGACGGTTCGGGGGAGTTCGCGCGGCTGGTCCCGGAGCTGGACGGCAATCTGGTCGATCCGATGTGGATCGGCGACCGGATCGCTTTCCTGTCCGACCACGAGGGCTACGGAAACCTCTACTCGGTCAAACCCAATGGCAAGAAGCTCCGCAGGCACACCGACCACCAAGGCTTCTACGTTCGGCACGCGAGTTCCGATGGCCGCCGGGTGGTTTTCGAGTCGGCGGGAAACCTGTTCCTGCTCGACGGCCTGGACGCCGAACCCGTGCAATTGGACATCACCCTGGGCTCCGCCGGGACTTCGCGCCGGCCGCATCCGCTCAATGTGGCGGAGCATTTGGGCGGCGTCCGGCCGCTGGGCGACGGCAAAGCCAGCCTCGTGGAATCGCACGGCACCGTGCATTTGCTGAGCCACCGGGATGGTCCGGCCCGGGCCATCGAGTCGACGTCCGGGGTCCGGGCCCGCCTGGCGCGGCCCTTGGGCGAGGCCTCAGTCGCCTACATCGCCGACCACGATGGCGTGGAAGCGCTCTACCTGGCGCCCCTGGACAAAACCTTGGCGGCCGATGAACCGCAGTCGGCCCCGACGCGGGGATCCGGCTCGGAAACCTCCGGGGACGCTGAAGCCGGAGCGGTCCTGCCGCAACCGGTCCCTGCGGCCTCGGTCAACGGCTCGGTGCAAAAGCCGGCGACCACCCCGCAGCCCGGGCCGAGTCCGGAACCTGCTGCAGCGGAGCACGCGGCGGACGGCCCGACGGCGGTCGGTGCCAAGCTGGCCGCTTCACCGGAAGCGGCCCGCAGAGTCGATTTCGCTTCGCCGACCCGGGCCTGCGCAGTGGAAACCAGCCCGGATGGGAAATTCGTGGCGGTCGGCACCGAGTACGGGCAGGTTTTGCTCGTGGAAGCGGCCAGCGGCACGGTCCGCGAAATCGCGGCACAGAAGATCTCGCATGTCTCAGACCTGGTCTTCAGCCCGGATTCGCAGTGGCTGCTCTGGTCGGAGTTCACCAGTGCCGAGGCCGAACGTGCCAGATTGCGGATCGTGCCGGTCGCCGGAGGCGAGATCGAAGACCTCACCGATGGCCGGTTTGCGGACTTCTCGCCGTCGTTCACCCCGGACGGGAAATTCATCGCGTTCCTCTCCAGGCGCAGCTTCGACCCGGTGTACGACACGCACAATTTCGACCTGGCATTCCCGACCGCGGTCAAGCCATATCTGCTGGCGCTCGACGCCGAAACCCCGTCGCCGTTCGGGCCGGCGGTGTCCGGCCAGGAACCCGCAGCGGCCTCGGCCGCCGAGGACGATCAGCGCACGCCGGCCGGCTCCGAGCCGCGGAAGAATCCGGTCCCCACAATTCGGCTCAGCCGCGACGGCTTGGCGGAACGGATCATTCCGGTACCGGTGCCACAGGGTGACTATCTGAATCTGCGCGCGGTCGACGGCGCGCTGCTCTGGCTCAACCGCGAACTCCAGGGGGTCACCGGGGACGGCCGGGGGAGCAGCACGGATCAGGCGCGCCCGCCGAAGCTGGAACGGTTCGAGTTTTCCAGCAAGGAGAGCAGCACCCTGCTCGAGGCTGCGGATTCCTTCGAGCCTACGGCCGCCGGGGCCAAACTCGTGGTCCGGGACAAAGCCAAGATCCGGGTGATCCCGAGCGACAAGAAGGCTGAGCCGGATTCCCCGGAGCACACCCTGGTCGATCTGGGCCGGATCCGGGTGGTCCTGGAGCCGGTCAAGGTCTGGGGACAGGCTTTCGACGAAGCTTGGCGCCTGCAGCGGGATTTTTTCTGGACCGAAGACATGGCCGGCATCGATTGGCAGGCGGTCCACCGGAACTACCGGCCGATCGTGGAACGCCTGGGCTCGCACGACGACTTGGTGGACCTGCTCTGGGAGATGCACGGTGAGTTGGGCACCTCGCACGCTTACGTGACGCCGAAGCCGGCCAAGGAGCCGGGGACCGGGGCGCAGGGCCGGCTCGGTGCGGAGTTCGAAGCAGGCGCCGAAGGCTGGTTGATCGCCTCGATCCTGCCCGGTGAGTCATCGGACCCGTTGGCGCGTTCTCCGCTGAACGCGCCGGGCGTCGCGGTCAAACCGGGCGATCTGCTGCTCGCCGTGGACGGGGTGGAGTTGGGCTCGGCCGGACCGGAACCGCGGTTGGCGGGCGCCGCCGGGAAGATCGTGGAGCTGACCGTGCGCAATGGCGCCGGGCACGGCGATGCCGCGGGCCGGCAGCGTCGGGTGGCGGTGTTGCCGATCGGCGACGAAGAACGGTTGCGTTACCAGGAATGGGTGCGGAAGAACCGGGAATTGGTGCGACAGGCATCGGACGGCACGTTCGGCTATGTGCATATTCCGGACATGCAGGCCAGGGGCTGGGCCCAGCTGCACCGCGACATCGACGCGGAGTTCGGCAAGGACGCGCTGATCGTGGACGTGCGCCGGAACCGCGGTGGCCATACCTCGCAACTGGTCGCCGAGCTGATCGGACGCAAAGTCACAGCCTGGAACAAGCCCCGAGCAGTCGAAGACATCACGTATCCGCACAACGCGCCGCGCGGGCCGGTGCTGATCTTGACCGATGAATTCGCCGGTTCGGACGGCGACATCATCACGCAGGTGGCGAAACTGCGCGGCATCGGGCCGGTGGTCGGCACCCGGACCTGGGGCGGCGTGGTCGGCATCGACGGCCGGTTCTCCTTGGCCGACGGCACCGGAGTCACCCAGCCGCGCTATGCCTTCTGGTTCACCGGAGGCGTGGGCTGGTCGGTGGAGAACTACGGCGTCGATCCGGATATCGAGGTCGGCTTCCCGCCGCATGCGTATGCGGCCGGCCAAGACCCGCAGTTGGAGTACGGCCTCGGGGCGTTGCGCGAAATGCTCGCCGAGCTGCCTACCGACCGGCCGCCGGCCCGGACCGGCTATCGGAACCTGCAGCCTGGAGCCCTGCCGCCCCGGCCGCAGGCAGCGGACTGATCCTGGCCGGGCGGTAGGGCCGGCCAGCCCCGGGGCACGGTCCGATTCAGCGCTTTGCCGGGCTGAGCCGGGTGCCTACGCCGATCCGGTTCCAGGCATTGATCGTGATCGCGGTCGCCATCACCCCGGCGAGCTCCGCCTCGCTGAATGCTGCCGCGGCACGCTGGTAGACGTCGTCGGGCACTCCGGCAGCCGGGAGCAGGGTCAGCGCTTCGGTGAGCGCCAAGGCAGCCTGTTCCGGTTCGCTGAACAGGGCACCGGCTTCATGCCAGGCGCTGAGCACGTCCAGGCGCTGCTGCGACTCTCCGGCGCTGCGCGCGTCATTGACATGGATGTCCAGGCAAAAGGCGCAGTTGTTCAACTGCGAGGCCCGGATCCGGATCAGCTCGACCAGAATCGGGTCCAGGCCGGCGGCCCCGGCGGCATCCAGGGCGCCGAGCGAAGCGTAGAAATCCGGGCGGAGTTTCGGGATGCGGATCCGGCGGGCGGTGGGGTTCGATGTGTTCATGGAGCCAGCTTAAACCGCGGCGGCCGCCCCGAAGTACCGGAGCGGCCGCGAGTTTGCCGAATCGGACGATTACGCCTCGAGGCTGGCCTCGAGCGTGATCGTGGTACCGGTCAGCGCTGCGGAGACCGGGCAGCCGGTTTTGGCGCCTTCTGCGATCCGCTGGAAATCGGCTTCGCTCAGGCCCGGAACCGAAGCTTTCAGGGTCAGATGGATCCCGGTAATGCCTTCACCCGGTTGGAAGCTGACGTCGGCCGTGGTCTGCACCCGGTCCGGAGTCTTGCCTTCTTCGCCGAGCGCGTGGCTGAATGCCATCGAGAAACAAGCCGAATGCGCGGCCGCGATGAGTTCTTCGGGACTGGTTTTGCCTTCTGCCTGTTCTGCGCGGGCTTTCCAGGTCACGTCATAGGTGCCCAAACCCGAACTGTCCAAGGTCACCTGGCCGCTGCCGCTGGGCAAATCGCCCTGCCAAACCGTGTGGGCTGTGCGTACTGTCGCCATCGAAGGCTCCTTCATGTGGTCCGTTAATCTTCCGGTTCCATCCTAGGCAGGTCGCGGCTAGGAAGCCCAGGGCCTTGGCCAAGCCCGGGCAGGTTGTTAGCATGAGCGCATGTTGCGGCTTTCCACGGTGATGATCAATACCGAAAACCCCGAACGGTTGGCCCGGTTCTGGGCGCAGCTGCTGGGCACCGAGCCCGTTTCGGAGCACGGGGATTTCATTTGGCTCAAGGCCGTCGAGGGCCAAACCGGCTTGGCTTTCCAAGCTGTTTCCGAACCCACCAGCGGTCCGCGGAGGCTGCATTTGGACCTGGTCGCCGAAGATTTGGCGGCCGAGCTGGCCCGGGCCGAGAGCCTCGGCGCGAGCCAGCTGGCCGACCACTGGTCCGGGTCCTTCCATTGGTACGTGATGGCGGACCCGGATGGCAATGAATTCTGCATCTCGCCCGGGCACTAGTCCCGGACGTCACCGGGATGGCAGGCTATCCGGTCAGTTCCAGAGCGTGGCCACCGCGATATTGATCAGAGCCATGCCGCCGACCGCGTGGGCCAAACCGGTGGAGACCTGCTCGCCCTTTTTGGCCTTCCGGTAACCGATGATCGCCGGAACCAGAACCGCGATGGCGATCACCAGTTTGACCGTGATCTTGATGTAGTTCAGCGGGTCGCGGGTGGCCCCGGCCAAGCCCACCAGGGCCAGGCCGGTGATCAATTGCGCAGTGGCGCCCCAGAGCTGGATCGGCAGCACCGTAGGCTTTTTGAAAGTGGCGAACCAGCCGCCGACGACGGCCGCAGCGCCGAGGATGTGCAAGAAGATCAGCAGGTATTTGACGAAGTCCATATGGTTATTCTACGGGATGTAGAAGGTGCTTGGTGACACTGCGTCGACAAAATTTCGACCAATTTCGTCCAATTTCGCCGGATCCGGCCCGGCAGGCCTCCGGGCACCGGAACTCGCCGGCAGCCAAAAGCCGTGGGAGCGGCCGGAACCCGGCCGCTCCCACAAACCTTCGATGCCGTCGGCCGGTGCTGGCCCGGTCGATTACTGGGCCGGTCGATTACTGGACGAAGACGGCCTTGGCCGGCCCCCAATTGCCATCCGCGTCCTTGGCCCGGACGAAGATGGTCTGCTTGCCGTCGGCGACGTTGCCAGCGGTCCCGTTGAACGACTCCGTCGTCGAATTCGCCGACCCGTCGGACAATGCGAGTGCGGTGCCGCTGCCGGCCGCAGCCGGCAATTTGCCCACCGAGTATTCGGCTGCAGTGACGTTTTGCGCCGCGGGTTTGCGGTTCGACGGGTTGGTCCCGATGGCATTGTCGTTTCCGGTGGCGTTGATCGACACCGACTTGTCGCTGTTGCGGCTCGCGGTCAATGAGGTGACCGTCGGCCCGGCCGGAGTCTGGTACGGTGCCGAAGCCGCGTTGGCGGCGTAGAAGATGCCTCCGCGGTACTGGTTGTACAAACCTGCAGTCCGGGAGAATGCCGGGAAGAAGCCGCCCTGGCTGCTCGTGCCGATTTCCCAGGTGTAGGCCGGAATGCCGTTTTGCTGGTAAATGGTGTCGATATCGCCGCCGGCCGCGTTGTAGATGACATCTCCGGCGGCACCGGTCTTGAACCCGTTGTAGAAGCTCTGCCGGAAGCCCAGATTCTTGATCGCCGCGATGTTCGGCGGGATCACCGTGTTGTCATAGGCATAGGGGTAAATCACCAGGTTCGAGAAGCTGTGCAGGTTCAACACGGTTCCTTGCCGGCTGTCCGGCGCCGGGGTGTTGCCCGTGACCGTGAATTTGCCGAACAGCTGGCTGAAGAAATCGGCTTGCTGCTTGGACTCCGGCTCGGAGAGCGGCCCCTTGCCCCGGTAGGACTGGTCGCTGGGATCGTTCGAGGTGCCTTGGCCGCCCCAGCCGGTGGACCAGTTGCGGTTCAAGTCGATGCCGGGCTGGCTCTGCGTGTAGTCGCTGCTGCCACCGGTGTAGCCGTCGGTGTCCATGTTCTTGCGCTGCCAGGCGGTGTTGTTGGCCGCCGGGTTGCCATCCCCGCTCGAGGTGGTCGCCGCGGTTTTGAGGCCCTTCTCAACGGTCGCGATGCCATCGGGGTTGGAGCCGAAAACCACCCAGACTTCGGTCGAATCCAGCAGTGCGGTGGCTTCCGGATCGGTGCCGTAGCCGTTGAGGATGTCCGCGGTGAAGCGGGAGACGAATTCACTGCCGATGATTTCCCGGGCGTGGATCTGGCCGCTGAACACGAAACGTGGTTTGTGGTTGGTGTTGGTCTTCCAATCGCTGCCGTCGTTGGCGTTGGCCGTGATCCGCAGGGCGAACAGATCGTGCCCGCCCTGGCCTTTGGTTTTCTGCCAGGAATCTCCGTAGTCCACGTACTGCGCGAACTCGGGGTATGCGCTGGCGATGTCAGTGGCGAGTTTTTGATAGGCCGCGATGGTCTTGTATCCGCCGAAGTACGTTTCGTAGCTGTTGTTCTTGACCCGCTCCGGCAGCGGGGAGGCTGCCGCGGCGGCCCGGGCGTTGGCTCCCGGAACCGGAGTGAAGTCGCTGCCGTAGGGCGTCTCTTTCACGACCTTGATGCCCTTGGCAGCCAGGTCCAGGGCTACCCGGTGGCTGCCGATGATGGTTCCGCTGTTGGCCGAGCCCGGGTCGACGTCGTAGCCGGCGAGCAGCGACTGTGCTTTCGCCGGGTCCATGCCGTCGGTTCGGAACTCGATGACTTGGACCACATTGTCCAAGTTCTGCGCAGAAGGGGAAGCCGCGGCGGAAACACCTAGGGTGCCGCCGGAGACCGCCATGACGACTGCTGCTGCCAGCAGTCCGTATCGGGTTTTCTTCATCATGGGAAGTTTTCCTGACCGTCGGGGCGCTGGGTGTGCGCCGGTTGGATGGATCTGGGCCCGTTCAAACTATTGGAAAACTTCCTCCATCTTTGGGGAGTTCTTGCTGTGAATTCACCGGCAAGCAGGATTGCCGGCACGGATGACTGTGGCCGAGGCGCAACAAAAAAGCCGGGGCGGACATCAATGGATGTCCGCCCCGGCTTTTTACTGGAAAGTGCTCAGAGGCCCAAATCGGCTTCGAAGGCTCCTTCTTCCAGCCGGGCTTTGAGCGTCTGCAGGAAGCGTCCGGCGTCCGCGCCGTCGACCAAACGGTGGTCGTAGGTCATCGACAAGTACATCATCTGCCGGATCGCGATGGTGTCGCCGCCGTCCGCGTCGGTCAGCACGACCGGGCGCTTGACGATCGAGCCGATGCCGAGGATCGCGACCTGCGGTTGGTTGATGATCGGGGTGTCGAAAAGCGCGCCGACCGAACCGAAGTTCGTGATCGAGAAGGTCCCGCCGGAAAGCTCGTCCGGGCCGATCTTGTTGTTGCGCGTCCGATTCGCCACGTCGGCGATCTTTCCGGCCAGGCCGGCCAGGTTGAGATTGCCGGCGTCGGAAATCACCGGAACCAGCAGGCCACGATCGGTATCGACTGCGATCGCCAAGTGCTCGGCATCGTGGAACGTGATTTCCTGCTTTTCTTCATCGTAGGAGGCGTTGACCTTGGGGTGCTGCTTGAGCGCCTCGGCCACCGCCTTCGCGATGAAGGGCAGGAAGGTCAGTTTCACGCCGCCGTTCTGTGCCTGGAAGGTGTTCTTCGCGGCATTGCGCAGCTTGGCGATTTTGGTCATGTCGACCTCGTGCACCTGGGTGAGCTGCGCCGAGGTGTCCAAAGACTCGCGCATCCGCCGCGCGATCACCTGGCGGATCCGGGGTGCCTTCTCCACCGTGCCGCGCAGCGGCGACGGAGCCGCCGGGGTGCTGGCCGCGGGGAGCTTTGCCGCTGGAGCCGTCAGCGGTGCGGCGGCTGCCGTCGCTGCGGGGGCCGCGACGGCCTTTGCAGCTTCTGCTGCGGCGAGCACGTCCTGCTTCCGGATCCGGCCGCCGACTCCGCTTCCGGTCAGGGCGCTGATCTCGATTCCGTGCTGGTTCGCGAGCTTGCGGACCAACGGCGTGACATAGTTCGACTCGCTGCCGGAGGCGACCGGAGCTGCTGCCGGAGGAGCAGCGGGTGCGGCCGGTGCCGGAGCGGCCGGTGCTGCTGCTGCGGGAGCCGCGGCCGGGGGAGCCGGTGCCGCCGGGGCAGCAACCGGTGCCGGAGCGGGCGCTGCTGCTTGGGCGACCGGCGCCGGTGCCGCGGGAGCCGCAGCTGCCGGTGCGCTGGAGCCGATGACCGCGAGCACGGAGCCCACCTCTGCGGTCTCATCTTCGGCGACCTTGATTTCCAGCAACGTTCCGGCGACCGGCGACGGGATCTCGGTGTCTACCTTGTCCGTGGAGACTTCCAACAGCGGTTCATCCACCTCGACCGTTTCGCCGACTGCTTTGAGCCAACGGGTCACGGTGCCTTCGGTGACGCTTTCGCCCAATGCCGGAAGGGTCACATCGTGGCCGGCTGCGGCGGGCGCAGCAGCCGGAGCTGCTTCGGCGACCGGTGCGGGCGCAGCCACGGCGGCAGGAGCCGGCTCGGCAGCCGGAGCCGCTTCGGCGACCGGTGCGGGCGCGGCTTCGGCAGCGGGTGCAGCTGCGGCGGCCGGAGCCGGGGCGGCCGCGGCATCGCCGGAACCGATCCGGACCAGGGGCGCGCCGACTTCGGCAGTCTCGTCTTCGGCGACCAGAATTTCCTCGATCACTCCGGCAACCGGGGAGGGGATTTCGGTGTCGACCTTGTCGGTGGAAACCTCCAGCAGCGGTTCGTCGACTTCAACCCGGTCTCCGACCTGTTTGAGCCAGCGGGTGACCGTACCCTCGGTGACGCTTTCACCAAGAGCCGGCAAATTCACGGATTCAGACATGTCGTCCCCGTTTCTCCTTCAGAGATGCTGTTGTACTTTCAATCGTCTTCGTATCGAGCCTAGCGCCTAAGCCGCTTGCAGCCATGCTCCGCCGTCCTAACCGTGCAACGGCTTGCCGGCGAGCGCCATGGCGGTCTCGCCCAGGGATTCGTTCTGCGTCGGGTGTGCGTGCACCAGCTGCGCCACGTCTTCCGGGTACGCTTCCCAGTTGACGATCAACTGGGCTTCGCCGATCTGTTCGCCCATCCGGGCGCCGATCATGTGCACGCCGACGATCGGGCCGTCTTTCTGCCGCACCATTTTCACGATGCCGCTGGTGCCCAGGATCGAGCTCTTGCCGTTGCCGGCCAAGTTGTACTCCTGCGCCTGGACATTGTCCGCGCCGAACTTCTCTTCGGCGGCCTTCTGGGTGAGGCCCACCGAAGCGATTTCCGGGTCGCAGTAGGTGACTTTCGGGATGTTGACGTCTTGCACCACTACCGGGTTGAGTCCGGCGATTTCTTCGGCGACGAAGATGCCCTGCTGGTAACCGCGGTGTGCCAGCTGCAAGCCCGGCACGATGTCCCCGATCGCGTAGACGTTGCCGACTCCGGTGTGCAGCCGCTCGTTGGCGAGCACGAAGCCGCGGTCCATCGGGATGCCGGCTTCTTCGTAGCCCAGTCCTGCAGTGTTCGGGCCACGGCCCACCGCGACGAGCAGCAGCTCGGCCTCAAAGGTGGTGCCATCGACCAGGGTGACCTTGACGCCGTCGTCGTTCTGTTCGACGCCCTGGAAGAAGGTGCCGGTGGAGAACTTGATGCCGCGCTTCTTGAAAGCGCGCTCCAGGTTCTTCACGATCGTGGCGTCCTCGTTCGGCACCAACGACGGCAGGCCTTCGACGATCGTGACGTCGACGCCGAAGGACTTCCAGACCGAGGCGAATTCGCAACCGATGACGCCGCCGCCGAGGATGATCGCGCTCTTCGGAATGAAGTCCAGGTTCAGCGCGGCTTCGGAGGTGATCACCCGGCCGCCGATTTCCAGTCCGGGCAGGGTCTTCGAGTAGGAGCCGGACGCCAACACGATGTTCTTGCCGGTGTAGGCGGTTGCCTTGCCGTCGGCATCGGTCACGGTGACAGTGTTGGGGGCGGTGAGCTTGCCCTCGCCCTCGAGCACCGTGATCGCCTTCTTGGACTTGATCAGTCCCTGCAGGCCTTTGTATTTGCCCGCGATGATGTTGTCTTTGTACGCGACGACCGCGTTGATGTCGATGCCCTGGAGTTCGACATTGACGCCGTATTTCGCCGAGTCGCGGGCGTGGTCGGCGAGTTCCGCAGAGTGCAGCAAAGCCTTGGTGGGGATGCAGCCGGTGTGCAGGCAGGTGCCGCCCAGCTTGCTCTTCTCTACCAAGCCCACGGTGAAGCCCAGCTGGACCGCGCGCAAAGCGGTCGCATAACCGGCGCTTCCGGCGCCGAGAATAAGGATGTCGAATTCTTGCCCAGTTGCCTGTTCGGCCACGTGAACGCTCCCTCGCGTGTATGACTGTTCAACGGTGTGATGGTCGGTAGGACAGTCGATTGCTGAACTTCCCTGGGCGCCCGCCGAATCCACACTTAAGCCCGGCACGTTCGGGAAATACTTTCAGGATTCACCTTAGCGTCCGGCGCACGCCGTCTCCACCTGTGACAGGGTGTCAGCGTCCGTTTGTGGTGCGATTCACTCAGGGTTGTGATTCAGCAGCTATCCGGGACTACTTGGCGCCTGCGGCTAGGCCCTCCGCGTAACTCACCAAGGTCCGCACCGATACTCCGGTGCCCTGTTTCGGTGTGTATCCGTAAGGCGCGGATTCGTTGAAGGCCGGTCCGGCGATATCCAGGTGCGCCCAGGGGATCTGCTCGCCGGACTTCGCCTGGCCGACGAATTCGTTCAGGAAGGCCGCTGCGGTCATCATACCGCCGGCCTTTTCGCCGATGTTCGCCAGGTCGGCGACCGGGGAATCCAGGCTGGGCCGGAGTTCTTCGGGGATCGGCATGGTCCAGAACAGCTCGCCGGCCTTGTCCGCCGCGGCTTTGACCGCGTTGCTGGTCTGCTCATCGCCCATCACGGCACTCACCCGGTTGCCGAGCGCGACCATCTGGGCGCCGGTCAGCGTGGCCACATCCAGGATCACGTCGGGGTGTTCGGTGGAGGCGACGGCCAAGCCGTCGGCCATCACCAGACGGCCTTCGGCATCGGTGTTGAGCACTTCGACGGTCTTGCCGCCGAAGATGGTGATCACATCGGAGGGGCGGGTCGCCGTAGCCGAGGGCATGTTCTCGGCGATGCACAGCCAAGCGGTGACCTTCACCGGCAAGCCGAGCTCGGCTACTGCCAGGGTCGCGTTCAGGATCGCCGCAGCGCCGCCCATATCGCACTTCATGGTCATCATCGATGCTGCCGGCTTGAGCGAAATTCCGCCGGTGTCGAAAGTGATGCCTTTGCCGACCAGGGCCAAGTGCTTCTTCGCCCGGGCCGGCGCGTACTCGACCTTGACCAGGCGCGGCGCCCGGGAAGAACCCTTTCCGACGCCCAGGATTCCGCCGAAGCCTTCCTTTTCGAGCTTTTTCTCGTCCCAGACGGTGACCTTGACCGGCAGGCCCTTGGCCAAGTCTTTGGCGGCCTCGGCGAAGGTCTCCGGGAACAGGTGGCTCGGCGGTTCGTTCACCAGCGAGCGGGTAGCGTTCACCGCTTTGCCCACCGCCGTCGAGCGGTTCAGGATGGTTTTCGCGGCCCGGGAGTTCAGCGATGTCGCAATCACCGCTTTCTGCACCGGGGATTTCAGTGCGGCCGGATCGCTCCGGCGGGCTTGGTAGCTGTAGGCGCCCAGCGCAGCGCCCTCGGCGATCGCGGTGAGCTGGGCGGCTTCGGCGGCGGGCAGGGCCAGCACCACGGTGTCGGTTCCGGCGAGTTGCCGCAAGGCGGAGCCGGCTGCGCGGCGCAGTGCTTCCGGGCTCGGCGCGGCGTCCGGGCCGGTGCCGATTGCGCCCAATCCGGCCAGGACCAGGACTTTGGCTTCGACTCCGGCCGGAGCCGGTAACCGGTGGAATCCGTCCGCGTTGCCGGTCACCCCGAGCGAGCCCAGCGATTCGTTCAACGCTGCGGTCTCCTCCGCAGCCAAGGGGCTGTCCAAGAGCGCCGGACCATCGCTTCCTTTGACCACGCCGATCACCAGGGCATCGCCCTCGATCGATCCGGCGGGAGAATTGCTTGCTGCAAGCGAAACGACACTGTTCAAGGCCACGGGGGATTCCTCACTGCTCTACGCTGATTCTTTTCGGGCTGCTGGCGGTTGCACTGCAACCTCCGCGTTCTTGATCGTAGTCTTTTCCGCGCCGCGGTGTTCGCCGGACCGTGTTCGCTGCCGGAGAACCCGGCCCGGCGTCGGAATGTTTCGGCCGGGTGCCGGTGTTGCAGAAGTAGATTGTTAGGCTTGTAGGCCCAGAGTTGCGGGAGGACCGGGATGAAAGAAATCAAGTACGTGCCGTTTTTGGATCCGGAGTCCCTTTACGCCTCGAATGAAGACTTGCTGCACGACGGCGGCCTCAAAGGGCTGAACTTGTTGATGGGATTCACCGGATTCACCGATGCCGGCCATGTGGTGAGCCAGATCAATGCCGAGCTCCTGGACAAATTGGATGCCGAGCCGGTTGCGCTGTTCGACATCGACCAGTTGATCGATTACCGTTCCCGCCGCCCGCAAATCAGCTTCGTCGAAGACCACCTCACCGACTACCAGCAACCGGCGATGATCCTGTACAAACTGGTCGACGGTTTGGGCCAGCCGTTCTTATTCCTGGCCGGAAACGAGCCGGATCTGCAGTGGGAGCGGTTCAGTGCCGCGGTCGTCGATCTGGTGCAGCGGCTGGACGTGAACCTGGTGGCCTGGGTGCATTCGATCCCGATGCCGGTGCCGCACACCCGGCCGATCGGCGTCACGGTGCACGGCAACCGGCCGGATCTGATCGAAGGCATGTCCACCTGGAAGGCCACCGTGCAGTTGCCGTCGGCGATCGGGCATCTCTTGGAAGTGCGTCTGGCCGAGGCCGGGCGGAACATCGCCGGCTACGCGGTCCATGTGCCGCATTATCTGGCGGATGCCGAGTACCCGCGGGCCGCAGTGGCCGCCTTGGAGTACTTGGGCGCAGCCGCTTCGTTGATGCTGCCGACTGACCGGTTGCGCGAGTCCGGGCGCGACGTGGAGCGTCAGATCACGGAACAGGTGAAAGGCTCGACCGAGGTGCAGGGCGTGGTGCAACGGTTGGAGCAGCAATACGACGAGCGGCAGCAGGACGTGCCGGTGCGGTCCTTGTTGGCCGCGGACGGCGAACACCTGCCCGACGCCGACGAGCTGGGCGCCGCGATCGAGGCCTATCTCGCCGACCAGGACTGATTCGCCGAGCAGGACTGATTCGCCGAGCAGGGCTGGGCAGCAGGGCCGGTTCGGGCAGCGCTTCCCGAGTGGAGGCCCGGGCTGTCGGGCCTGTGCCCCGCGGCCGCTTGCCGCTGCCTTGTCTCGTCCGCCGTACCTTAGTCTCTTCCTCCACTCCTGGTCTCTTCCTCCGCAGGGGCGAGTTCGGCTGGTTTCCCCACATCCGCTGTTCCGCCGTTGTACCGAGCCGGCGTCGTTGGGCAGGCTGGGGACATGGATCGCGAAGAGGTAGTCTCCGTCGCTTCACCCGAGGACGTTTTGGCCTATGTGCCGCATTTCCTGGGTTATTGGCCGCAGCGCTCGCTGGTGGTTCTGGCCTTGCGGGGCAAGCAGCTCGGGGCCAGCCTGCGGCTGGATTTGCCGGACCGTTCCGCTAGTTTCCCGGAGCAGATCCGGTATGCCCGCAATGTTGCCGGGCACCTGTCGGCGGATGGCAGGGCAGACGGTGCTTTGCTTGCCGTGTATGCCGGAATCGACTGGCGCGACGCTGCGGATCCCGGCTATGACCGGTTGATGTTCTGCTTGGCCCAATCCCTGGCATCGGCGGGGCTGCCGGTGCGCGAGGCTTGGTGGGTCGGCGAAACCAAGTGGCGGGATTACTTGTGCCGGGACGCCTCGTGTTGCCCGTTCGACGGCCATTCCCTGAAAACGGTCCTGAACAGTGCACTGAGCGCAGAGTTGGTGTTCCGCGGCAGCTGTTACGAACCGGATTTGGCGGCAGCGATGGAACTGCCGGAGCCGAGCCCGGCGCGGCGCGCAGCCGGCCGGGCGGCATTCGAAGCTGCAGGGCGCGGTGTTTCCCTCGGGCAGCCGGAGGCCGCGGAACTCGACCGGGCCCTGCGCCACTGGGACGCCGCGTTGTCCACTGACGATTCCGTACCGGACGCCGTCGTACCGGAAACTGCCGTACCCGACGCGGTTCGGCCGGATGCGGCCGCAAGCGGAATGCCGGGGGCCGGGACCAGTGCCGGAGGCATGGGCCAGGCGGGTCGGCTCGCCGTTTGGCTGTGCAATCCGCATCTCCGGGACGCCATTTTGGTGCTCGCGCTTGCGGATCGCAGTCGGGCTGCGGAAAAAGGTGCTGCGGAGCTGCTGCTGGGCAGCCCGGAGCTGGTGCCGGACTGGCCCAGGTTGGCCCGGCTCGAAGCAATCCTGCGTCAGATCGTCGCTTTGCACGGAATCAAGGCGGTTCCCGGAACGGCCGGATCAGACGAAGCGCTTGCCGAAGAATCCTGCTCCGGGCCGACGCTCCGTGGCGCGGCCGTAGCGGCGCTGACCGGTCTCGGCTGGCTGGAATGGTGCCGAGGCCGAGGGAGCCGTTCCGGTGCCTATCTGGATGCCGCGCTCGCCCTGCATCCCGGCTACCGTCTGGCCGCGCTTTTCCTGCAGCTGATCGAATCCGGACTGCTCTGCAACTGGGCCAAAAATGAAGCGACCGCTTGGCAGCGCGGCCCGGAAGCTGCCTGACCGGAAGCCGGGGACTGCCCGCCGCTGCTCGGTTCACGGAGCTTTCCTAGCCGGTCTTCAGGGAGTCCGAGGGTGCGTCCCGATGAATTCGGCTCTTCGTTCAAAAGCGGCCCGCAAGTCGTGAGACAATATATGGACGACCCGGTGGGGTCCGTGAATGATTCGCGTAGTCGGTTTCCGAATTCCTCAGTGGTTTCGGGAACAAGATGACATTGTCGGCAGTTGTAACCATTGACCCTGCAGGCTGTGATTGCGAGTGATAGCGATCACGGACTTGACAGGGTCATAGTGGTGTTGCGCGCAGGTAACGCTACAAGCTGCAAGGAAAGGTAATCAGTGTCTCCAACTGCACGGAAGATCAGCGCAACCGCTGCCCCCGAGGAACCTGCCGTGGCAGCGACGTCCGGCACCCGTACCGCGGTGAAGGATGCCCCGGCGACGAAGAAGCCGGCCGCCAAAAAGACCGCCGTTTCAGCCAAGGCTGAGCCGGCGGAGGAAAAATTGACTCCGGCACAGAAGCGGGCAGCCACTGCTGCCGCGAAAAAGGCCGAACTTCCCGATGGGGAGGCTGCAGCCAAGCCTGCCCGTGGCCGCAAGCCCAAGGCCGAGGCCGAAGAGCCGGCCGCTGAGGTCGACGAGGATGCCGAAGAGCCGGCAGAGCCCGCCGAAGGCGAGTTGGGCGAAGCCGCGGCAGTTGCCGAGGAGCCGACCGGTTCCGGTTTCGTCTATTCCGATGCCGACGACGACGATGCCCCGGTGCAGCAGGTCATGTCCGCGGGAGCCACGGCGGATCCGGTCAAAGACTATTTGAAGCAGATCGGCAAAGTCGCCCTGTTGAATGCGGAGCAGGAAGTCGACCTGGCCTTGCGGATCGAAGCGGGTCTTTACGCCGAGGAAAAACTTGCTGCGGACGACGGCAAGCTCGCGGACAAACTCAAGCGGGAATACCAGTGGGTCATCCATGACGGCAAGCGGGCGAAGAACCACCTGCTCGAGGCCAACTTGCGCCTCGTGGTTTCGCTCGCGAAGCGTTACACCGGCCGCGGCATGCTGTTCCTGGATTTGATCCAGGAAGGCAACCTCGGGTTGATCCGCGCGGTGGAGAAGTTCGACTACACCAAAGGCTTCAAGTTCTCCACCTATGCCACCTGGTGGATCCGGCAGGCGATCACCAGGGCCATGGCGGACCAGGCGCGGACCATCCGCATTCCGGTGCACATGGTCGAAGTGATCAACAAACTTGCCCGGGTGCAGCGCCAAATGCTCCAGGACTTGGGCCGCGAGCCCACGCCGGAAGAGTTGGCTCTGGAACTCGACATGACGCCGGAAAAGGTCGTCGAGGTACAGAAGTACGGCCGGGAGCCGATTTCGCTGCACACGCCCTTGGGCGAAGACGGTGATTCGGAGTTCGGCGATCTGATCGAAGATTCCGAGGCCGTGGTGCCGGCGGATGCGGTCAGCTTCACCTTGCTCCAGGAGCAATTGCACTCGGTGCTCGATACCCTCTCCGAGCGGGAAGCCGGAGTGGTCGCGATGCGCTTCGGCTTGACCGACGGACAGCCGAAGACTTTAGACGAGATCGGCAAAGTCTACGGAGTCACCCGCGAGCGGATCCGGCAGATCGAGTCCAAGACCATGTCGAAACTTCGGCACCCCTCGCGGTCGCAGGTCTTGCGCGACTACCTGGACTAAATCGGTTCCACATCGCCGGTCGGGCCACGGCTGCTGCGATGCCGGATTGAACGGAAGGGCGGAACTCCTAGGAGTTCCGCCCTTCCGCGTCCCCGGCCCCTGAATCTCCGGCGGACGCAAAGGGCGCCCGGCGGATTGCCGGGCGCCCTTCAACGCTACTGTTCAGTTCGGTGCAAATCTTCAGTCGTCGACGAGGACGGCGTCCTTTTCGAACAGTCTCGAGGTCTCGTCGTGCCACTCGGAGGACATCGGCTTGAGTGTCGCTTCCACGGCACGAGCATGGTGTCCGCAGAAAAGCAGCTCGCCGCCAGAGGACTCGAGGATCACTCGGACATATGCTTGCGCTCCACAGCGGTCGCAACGGTCCAAGGCGTTCAGTTCACGACTTACGGTTGCAGTTGTCATGATCCCTCCTTCTTCTCTGGCCTATCTTCGGCTCTATCCCGATACAAGCTCCAGCCTTAGTGCTTGTACATCTATACAACCATTATTCGGTTCCAAACCATCTCAGGCTGGGTGTTCTTTCGCTGTGCGCGTATTGCAATTTCATAACCGAAAAGATTCCCTCCGGAATGCCGTGACGCCCGTCACGGCACGCCTAAGCCCTTGCGGCGGCTCGAGGAGATAGCCTGAATAAGCTCACTGTGCCCAGGAAACTGCGGCTGCACGACCCGAGGAGGAACGCCCTAGTGGCCGCCACCAATTCCGATTACAACGCACGTCACCTTTCCGTCCTGGAGGGACTCGAAGCGGTCCGCAAACGACCCGGCATGTACATCGGCTCAACCGACTCCCGGGGGCTGATGCATTGCCTCTGGGAAATCATCGACAACTCGGTCGACGAGGCCCTCGGCGGGCACGGGCAGAAGATCCTGGTGATCCTGCACAAGGACAACTCGGTGGAGGTCCACGACGACGGCCGCGGCATCCCGGTGGACATCGAGCCCAAGACCGGGCTCAGCGGCGTCGAAGTGGTGCTGACCAAATTGCACGCCGGCGGCAAGTTCGGCGGATCGTCGTATGCCGCCTCGGGCGGTTTGCACGGCGTCGGCGCTTCCGTGGTCAACGCGCTTTCGGCGCGGCTGGACGTCCAGGTCGACCGCGGTGGCAAGACCTACCAGATGTCCTTCCGTCGTGGCGAGCCGGGCACCTTCAAAGACACCGGTCGTTCGTTGAGCCCCTCGGCGACCTTCGAACCGTTCGTGCAGAAGTCCAGCCTGGCAGTGGTGGGCAGCACGAAACGCGGGATCACCGGAACCCGGATCCGGTATTGGGCGGACCGGCAGATTTTCACTCCGGACGCGAAGTTCTCCTACGACGAGTTGGCCGCCCGGGCCAGGCAGACCTCATTCCTGGTCCCCGGCCTGAAGATCACGGTCCGGGACGAACGCGGTCTGCCGGGCACCCCGGGCGAACTCGGAGCACATGAAGAAGTTTTCCACCACGACGGAGGCATCTCCGAATTCGCGGACTACCTCGCGGTGGATGCCCCGGTCACCGACATTTGGCGCCTGCACGGCACGGCGAGCTTCAAGGAGACCGTGCCGGTACTCGATGCCAACGGCCATATGATGCCCACCGAAGTTGAGCGCGACTGCGAGGTGGACATCGCGGTCCGCTGGGGCATCGGCTACGAAACCACAATGCGCAGTTTCGTGAACATCATCGCCACGCCCAAAGGCGGCCGGCACCAGGAAGGCTTCGAACAGGCGTTGCTGAAGACCTTCCGCAAGGTGATTGAAGCGAATGCGCGCAAGCTCAAGGCCGGCAACGACAAGATCGAGAAAGACGACGTGCTGGCCGGGCTGACCGCGGTGCTCACCGTGCGCTTGGCCGAGCCGCAGTTCGAAGGCCAGACCAAGGAGATCCTGGGCACGCCTGCGGTCCGGGCGATCGTGGCCAAAGTGGTCGAACAGGAGATCACCGCGAAGCTGAATTCTTCGAACCGGAACGACAAGGCCCAGTCGGCACTGCTGCTGGAAAAAGTCGTCTCCGAAATGAAGTCCCGGATTTCGGCCCGGGTGCACAAAGAGACGCAGCGCCGCAAAAACGCCCTGGAGACCTCCTCGCTGCCAGCCAAGCTGGCGGATTGCCGATCGGAGGAGACCGAGCGCACCGAGCTGTTCATCGTCGAGGGCGACAGCGCTTTGGGCACCGCCCGACTGGCCCGCTCTTCGGATTTCCAAGCGCTGCTGCCGATCCGCGGCAAGATCCTCAACGTGCAGAAGGCCTCGGTGGGGGACATGCTCTCCAACGCCGAGTGCGCCGCCTTGATCCAGGTGGTGGGCGCCGGCTCCGGGCGGTCCTTCGATTTGGAAGCGGCCAGGTACGGGAAGATCATTCTGATGACCGACGCCGACGTCGACGGCGCGCATATCCGCACGCTGCTGCTGACCTTGTTCTTCCGCTACATGCGGCCAATGGTGGATGCCGGCCGGGTTTTCGCCGCGGTGCCGCCGCTGCACCGGGTGGAGGTGATCAACCAGGGCCAAAAGGCCAACGAGCTGATCTACACCTATTCCGAGACCGAGCTGAACACGCTGCTCAAGCGTTTGGAGCAGGAGAAGAAGCGTTACAAAGAGCCGATCCAGCGTTACAAGGGCTTGGGCGAGATGGACGCCGACCAGCTGGCCGAAACCACCATGGACCCGCGGCACCGGACCTTGCGCCGGGTGACTGCGGCGCATGCCGAGGCTGCCGAAAAGACCTTCGAGTTGTTGATGGGTTCCGACGTGGCGCCGCGCAAGGAGTTCATCATCGCCGGCTCGTCCTCGCTGGACCGGGAGCGGATCGACGCCTGAACCTCGGATTCCGCCGACTATCGGAGTCCAGCTCGAATATCCATGACGCCCCGCGCAAGGCGGGGAGGTTCAGCCTAGGGCGGGGAGGACCAGCAGCGCGGTGGGTGCCGCCAGCAGCAGCACCGAAGCGGCCAGTACCAGGGCTTGCAGTGGGGTGCTCAAGGGCGGTTCCGGGTTGATCAACCGCTGGATCCGCGAGGCGGTAGTGGCCTCGGTGTCGAAACCTTCCGGCGGGACCGCGTGGCTGCTGCCCTCGAGCGAGCCCGAGGCGACCAGGGCGATGGAGCGGACCAGGACCGGTTCCGAGACCACGGTCAGCGCCGCGTCGTCGGCGAGCATTTCGATCAGCTCGTTGACCGAGCGCTGGGCCAATTTCGACGTCGGCAACCAGGGCAGGGCGGATTTCCAGGCGGCGAAAGCCCAGAGCAGCAGGTGGTGCCGTTGGGTCAGGTGCGTATTTTCATGGGTCAGCACGGCACGCAGTTCTTCGGGCTTGAGCAGCTCGAGCAGCCCGTCGGAAAGCACGGTCACCGATCTGGCCCCGCCGGGCAGGCAATAGGCGACCGGCATCCGGTGGTTGATCACGACCGTGCCGGGCTGTTCTGCCGAAGGCGAAGAAAGCAGGAGCAGCAGTTCCCGGTGCCGGCCGCGTTGCCGTTGGATCCGCACGTAGGTCAGCAGCAGGGTGAACAGCAGATGCGCGCCGAGCAGTCCGGCCGCGGAGAGGGCGAAGGCGTGCCAGAAGCGCAGGCCGCCGATCGGCGCGTTGAAGAATACGATGTCGATCAGCCGGTGCGAGGCCGAGAAGATGTTGCTGCCCAATGGCGCCAGGCCCCAGGTCAGCATGGCGCCGATCATCGACAGTCCGCCGGCCAGGCCGATCGCCTGCCAGAGGATCATCGCACTGGCCGGCGAGCGGCGGGGCCACTGCGCCCGGGAGAGCAGTACCGGTGCGGGCCAGGCCAAAATGACCGCCAGGGCGGCCAGCACCCAAGCAGTGACGGTGAGCGGATCCAGGCTCAAGGAGATCCTCCCTGAACCGGGGTCAGTCCCCGCTGCGTTCGAGCAGCTTGCGCAGCGTTGTGGCTTCGTCTGCAGAGACCGAGCCGATGAAGCGGGCCAGAACGGCTTCCCGGTCCGGAGCGGAACCGAGCACTTCGTGCATCAATTCCGCGGTGTGCTCCGCGCGGGAGGTCACTGAGCGGTAGCGGTGCGGACGGATGTCCCGTTCACGTTCCACCAGCCCCTTTTTCTCCAATCGCGACAACACCGTCAAAACCGTGGTCACCGCGAGTTCTTTGCCGTGCGAAGCCTCCAGGTGCGAGAGCAAATCCCGCAACTCGTTGGCCGTGAGCGGCTCGGGTTGCTGCCACAGCAGATCCATCACGGATCGCTCCAGTTCACCCAGTGTCGCCATGCTCGTCCTTCGTTCGTCTGCCATTGCTGCAGATACCAATGTAGCTTGTTTCCCGGGTTATTTCTACGACCAGTAGAAAATGTTCTACACTGTGTAGAAGTTATATTTCTACAAGACGTAGAAGAGGATGGGATGGAAGCCCTCGACATCGCCCGCTGGCAATTCGGCATCACCACGGTGTACCACTTCCTGATGGTGCCGCTGACCATCGGCTTGGGTCTGGTGGTCGCAGTTCTGCAGACCGTTTGGCTCAAAACCAAGAAGCCCGAATACCTGCGGATGACCAAGTTCTGGGGCAAGTTGTTCCTGATCAACTTCATCCTCGGGGTGGCTACCGGCCTGGTTCAGGAGTTCCAATTCGGCTTGGCCTGGAGCGAATACAGCAGGTTCGTCGGCGACGTCTTCGGGGCGCCGCTGGCGATGGAAGCCCTGCTTGCCTTCTTCATCGAATCGACCTTCCTCGGTTTGTGGATCTTCGGCTGGAAGAAACTCCCGGCGAAGCTGCATCTGGCTTGCCTGTGGATCGCGGTGCTCGGCTCCGTGGTGAGCGCCTATTTCATCCTGGTCGCCAATTCCTGGATGCAGCATCCGGTGGGCGTCACCATGGTCGATGGCCGCCCGCGGATGACCGATGCCTGGGCGGTCTTCACGAACAACACCGCGCTGGTGGCCTTCCCGCACACGATTTTCGGTGCACTCGCGGTGGCCGGGGGATTCCTGCTCGGCATCTCCTGGTACCACCTCTGGAAACGGCGGCGTCTGGGCATCGACACCGTGGACGCGAAAAAGCGCGTGGTGGTGGGCGAAAGCGCCGTCGTGGACGGCAAGATGCAGTACCCGGGGCGGGACAAAACGGACCACAAGGTCTGGATCCGTTCCTTGCGGATCGGCGCCGTGGTCGCGATGATCGCTTTTGCCGGAACCGCGATCAGCGGGGATTTGCAGGGCAAGCTGATGTTCGAACAGCAGCCGATGAAAATGGCCGCTGCCGAGGCCGCCTGCCAGAACGGCACCAGCTTCTCGATCCTGTCGATCGGCGACGTCGGCGCAAAAAACTGCAATGACGTCGCGGCGCTGATCGAAATCCCCGGTCTGCTCTCCTTCCTGGCACACGGTGATTTCGACACCGAGGTGAAGGGCGTCAACACCCTGCTGCCGGAATACCAGGCGAAATACGGGACCAACCTGCCGGACAATCCGATTTACGGCGACCGGGCCGGCCAGCCGATCCAGTACGTTCCAGTGATGGCGGTGACCTACTGGGGATTCCGGATGATGATCGGCTTCGGCGGGATCGCGGCTTTGGCAGCCTTCGTGGCCTTCTTCATCGCCAGACGCGGCACTGTGCCGGAATCCAAGTGGCTGATGCGGCTCGCGGTCTTCGGCATCCTGGCGCCTTTCGGTGCCAACTCGGCCGGTTGGATCTTCACGGAGTTGGGCCGGCAGCCCTTCGTGGTGGCGCCGAATCCGCAATTGAGCGGCATCGACCAAGTCTTCATGTTCACCGCGGCGGCGGTATCGCCCGGGGTGAGCGTGGGCGAGCTGGTCTTCTCCTTGGTGGCCTTCATCGTGGTCTACGCGGCGCTGTTGGTGGTCGAAGTGTTCCTGTTGTTCCGTTATGTCCGAGGCGGAGTGGCCTCCGCGATGCCGGAACTCGCGGCGCCGCCACCGGGCCCGGACGACGAGGCTGACGACGGCGACGCTGAAAACCAGAAAAAGGACGACGACGATGTGCTCGCCTTCGCATATTAATGTCACTGGGCATACTGACCGCAAACCCGAGACGAACGGAGCGCTCTGATGGATTTCCTGCCCACCTTGTGGTTCGTGGTGATCGCGGTGCTGTGGACCGGGTACTTGTTCCTGGAAGGCTTCGACTTGGGCGTCGGCATGCTGATGAAGCTGTTCGCCCGCGACAATACCGAGCGCCGGGTGCTGCTCAATACCGTCGGGCCGGTCTGGGACGGCAACGAGGTTTGGCTGATCACGGCGATCGGCGCGACTTTCGCGGCGTTTCCGAGTTGGTACGCCTCGCTGTTGTCTGCGCTCTACTTGCCGATGATCCTGGTGCTTCTGGGCCTGATCTTCAGGGCGGTGGCTTTCGAGTACCGCGGAAAGGTCGATGCGGTGCGCTGGCGCGGAGTCTGGGACTGGGCGATCCTGCTGGGCTCGGCAGTGTCGGCCTTCGGGGTCGGCGCGGCATTGGCTTTGACCAGCACCGGCCTGCCGTTGAACGCGAACGGAGACCGGGTCGGCGGCGCCTTCGCCTGGTTCAACGGCTATGCCGTGCTGGGCGGTGCTGCGGTAGTGCTCTTCTGCGTGGTCCATGCCGCGGCGTTCCTGGCGCTCAAGACCGATGGCACGGTGCGCGAACGCGCCCGCAAGCTGTTCCGCCGGGCGGCGCCCTTCGCACTGCTGCCATTGCTCGCCTGGGGGCTGGCGGTCCAACTGTCGAACCAGAAGCCGCTCGGTTGGGCGTTGTTGCTGCTCGGTGTGCTGGCGGTGGGCTTCGCGGTGATCGCGGCTGCCCGGCGGCGTGAAGGCTGGGCGTTCCTGGGCTGCGGCGTGTTCCTGCTCAGCATGATGGCCACGATCTTCCTCAACCTGTTCCCGAATGTTCTGCCCTCGACGCTCTCCGCGGACTTTTCGTTGACCGTGCAGAACGCCTCGGCCTCGCCTTACACCTTGGGCCTGATCAGCATCATCGCGAGCTTCGGCGTGCCTCTGGTGCTGGCTTACCAGGGTTGGACCTACTGGGTGTTCCGCAAGCGGATCAGCAGCCGAAGCCTGCCGGCGCACTGAGGACCGGCAGATGAAACCCGAAATTCCGCGTTCCAGTCTGCCGGGGCTCTATCTCCTGGGGGTGCTCAACGCGCTCAAAGCCGCCTCGATGGTGGTTTTCGCCGACGGCCTGGCGAATGCGATCATGGCCTCGATCGAGGGCCGTCCGGTCAACGGTCCTTTGGGCGTTGCCGCCGCCGCGGTGGTGCTCCGCGCTGCGATGGTATGGGCCGTGCAGGCGAGTGCGAAACGGACCGGACTCGGTGCCAAGGAAAAGCTCCGAGCCGAGCTGACCCGCAATTGGCTGGACAAGGCCGGGACGAAACGCACCGAGGCGGCCGGCGGAGCTTCGGTTTTGGCGAGCAACGGCTTGGACGCCCTGGACGGGTACTACAACCAATATCTGCCGGCCCTGGTCAGCGCGGCGACCGTGCCGCTGGTGATCGGCACCCGGATCCTGAACGCCGATTGGGTCAGTGCGCTCATCGTAGTGCTCACGATTCCCCTGATTCCGATCTTCATGGCTTTGATCGGCTGGTACACCGAAGAAAAAGTCAGTGCGGCGACCGGCGCCTTGTTGCGGTTGTCCGGGCAGCTCGCCGAACTCGCCCGTGGATTGCCGGTGCTCATCGGGTTGCGCCGGGCCAAAGAGCAGCGTGCGGCCCTGGACCAGCTGGGCGAAGCATACCGGAGCACCACCATGGCGACGCTCCGGGTCGCCTTCTGGTCGGCATTGGCCTTGGAGCTGATCGCAACCCTGTCGGTGGCGCTGGTCGCGGTATTCATCGGCGTGCGGCTGGTCTATGGCCAGCTCGGTCTGGGGACCGGACTCCTGGTGCTGATCCTGGTCGCGGATTGCTACCTGCCGTTCCGGGAGCTCGGCTCGGCGTTCCATGCCAGCGACGACGGGCGCGAGGCCTTGCGTCGCAGCCGGAAGGAGCTGGCCGCGCCGGCGGGCCGTCGCTTGCCGGAGCATTCCGGGCCGGACGCTGCGGGATTGCAGGTCGAGCGGCTCAGCGTGCGCTACTTGGACCGGGCAGTACCGGCTTTGAACGGCGTCCGCCTCCGAATCCCGGCGGGCTCGCTCTGTGCAATTTCCGGCCCGAGCGGGTGCGGCAAATCGACTTTGTTGGGTGTGCTGGCCGGGACCGTGACCTCTGCGGATGCCGAGATGTCCGGCAGCGTGCACGGCCTCGATCCGGAAAAGCTGGCATGGCTGCCGCAGAACCCGGGCAGCACCGAAACCACTGCGGCCGACGAACTGGTGTTGTGGGGTGCCAGCGGGGAGGCGCAAATCTCTGCTGCCTTGGCCGCGGTGGGACTGGCTGGACGAGAAGCGCAGCACCCGGCTTCGCTGAGTCCCGGGCAATTCCGGAGGCTCGCCTTGGCGCGGATTCTGCTCCGGGTGGAGGCGGGGGCCACCGTGGTCCTGGTTGATGAACCGACGGCCCATGTGGACGCTGCTTCGGCCCGACTGATCGAAGCAGCTCTGGTCTCGCTGCGCGGCCGGGTCACGGTGTTGTTGGTGAGCCACGATCCGCGCGTCGTGGCGCTCGCCGACCAGCATCTGGAGTTGGCTGGGCCGGTGATCCCGGAATTCCGGACGCAGCCGGCTGCGGATGCACCAGCAGTCCGTCCGGCCGGGATTCCGGCAGCTCGGGAGCTGTCTGCTGCCGAGGCCGGTGCTGAATCACAGTCGGACTCTGATATCGGAAGCGGCCAGGCGAGGTCCCGGGCAGGATCGACGTTCCGGATCTGGCTGCGGGTTCTGCAACCCTGGCGGCCGGGTTTCCTGGGTGCGGTGTGCTTCGGCGTCTTGGCCGCCTTGGCCGGTCTGGCGCTCACTGCGCTTTCCGGCTGGCTCATCGTCCGGGCGAGCCAGCAGCCGCCGATCCTGTATCTGCTCACCGCGATCGTCGGGGTGCGGTTCTTCGGTCTGCTGCGCGCGGTTTCCCGTTATCTGGAACGGCTGAGCACCCATCAAGCGGTCTTCGCCGCCGCCGACCGGTTGCGTGGGCGGCTGTGGGACGCCTTGGCCAAAACGCTGCCCGGGAACCGGGCATTGGGCAGGGGAGAGGCGGTGCTGCCGAGGCTGATTGGCGAAGTGGACGAACTCCGGAACTTGATGCCCCGGGTGCTACTGCCGCCGGTCACCGCAGTGTTGGCTTCGGTCGCGGTCCTGATCTGCACTTCGCTGCTGTTCCCGCAAGGTTTCGGACTGCAGCTGGCCGTAGTCCTCGGCGCGGCACTGGCGGCTCCGGCGTTGGCGCTTTGGGCGGATCGGCGCTCGGTGCGGTTGGAACAACAGCAACGCGATCAACTGTTCCGCGGTCTCACGGTGCTACTCGGTGCGGCCGCGGAACTGCGGACGAACCGGGTGGACGGGCCGCTGCTCGCCCGGCTCTCCGCGGTGGACCGCGGTGCGACTGCCTCGGCGCAACGCGGAGCCTGGGCCGAGGGACTGGCCATGGCAGCGCTGACTTTGTTCGGCTGCCTGGCGGCGCTGGGCATGGTGTTCATCGGGGCTCCGTTGCTCGGCTCCGGCCAACTCCGACCGGAAGTGCTGGTGGCGCTGGTGCTCTTGCAATTGGGGTTGGTGGATGCGTTCTCGCCTTTGGTGCAATCAGCGCCGGGCTTGCCGCTGCTGCGGCGCATGGCCCGGTCGCTCGGCGCCCAACTGCAGGTTCCGGAGCTTCCGGTGGTCCCCGTCGCGGCACCGGGCCGGGCGATCCGGGCCGAAGCCCTGGCGATCGGCTGGCAGGGCAGCACGGTGGCCGAGGCGCTGGAGGTGGATCTGGCGTCCGGGGATTGGCTGACTGTGACCGGGCCTTCCGGATCCGGCAAGTCGACCTTTCTGGCGACCTTGATGGGTTTCACGCCGGTGCTCGGCGGGCGGCTGGCCGTGAACGGAAAGCTTGCCTGGTGTCCGCAGGAAGCCCATCTGTTCAACTCGAGCCTGCGCGGGAACCTGGCTTTGGCCAGAGCCAAAGCGGATGCCCCGTCGGCAGAGGAGATGACCCGGGTTTTGACCGAGGTCGGCCTGGGCGAGTGGCTTGGCGGGCTCAGCCGGGGACTGGATACCCCACTCGGCGTGGCCGGCGGATTGGTTTCCGGTGGTCAGCGGCAGCGAATCGCGGTGGCCCGGGCATTGCTGACCCGGGCCGACATCGTTTTGCTCGATGAGCCGACGGCGCATTTGGACCGGGCATCCGCTGCCGAGCTGATGGCCGATCTGCGGCGCAGCCTGGCCAGCAAAGCGGTAGTGCTGATCACCCACCATCTGGCCGACCGGAGCGCCGGGGATGCGGTGCTCGACCTCGGCACGCTCGAGCCTGCCAGGCGCTGAGCCGCAGCGCTTCCGCGCGCGAACGCGCACAGGAATCCTGATTATTCACAGCGGATCTTGACGATGATGTTATCGTTTCGTTAGGAATTGGTTTGGACTAATAAGGAGTTCGCGATGAAGAGCCTGTTCAGATCTGGTGCCGCTTTGTTGGGCGTCAGTGCGGTATTCGTTACCTCGGCATTTGTGGCTTTGCCGGTTGCGACGGCCGCGGAAGACGCGGGATTCACGGTGCGGGTGACGGCGGTGGATGCGGACGGTGCAGCTTCGTCGCTGGACCGGACGGTGACTGGAACCTGGTCTTGCGTGCTGGGCGATGCGCCCGCGTTGACCGGGAAATGGTCGGCCACTGCGGCAAAGGAGGCCCGGGTCAGCGAAGCTCCCGAAGGCGCCTCGTGCACGATTTCGGTCGACCCGGATGCGCAGCCTCCGGCAGCGGCGGCGCCGGGCTCGGTCTGGGCCCAGCCCACGATCGAAACGCCGACGCAGACGGTGTCGGCCAAGGCTGCGGAGCCGGTGGTATTCGCGGTGCGGGCGCCGATGGTCAAAAATGCGGTTGCCGAGCCGGTGCCGACTGATCAAACCAAGGAACCCGCTGCGGAACCTGCGGCTCCGTTGAATCTGACGTTCAAGGTCAATGTCGTGGATCTGCAGGGTAATCCGGCTCCGTTGTGGGGGAAATACGACTTCAATTGGAGTTGCACCGCGCCGGACGGCCAGTCCCTCCCGCTCACCGCGAACCAGCCGGTTTCGGTCCCGCCGAACGGCACTGCGACTCCGGACGCGCGCGATAATCCACCGGTTGGCAGCACCTGCTCGGTAGGAGAGCCATCGCCGTTGTTCCGGGAGAACCGCACGGCTTCGTTCCTCAGCAGCACACTTTCAGTTGAAGGTGGCCCGTACACCAAAGAACTGACGCCGATCAACGAATTCCAGTTCGTCGAGTTTACGATCCGGGCCCCGATGACGGTCACTCTGCAGGTGGTTCTGGGCCCGCAGATCGTGTCGCAAAACGGCGCAGTCCCGGGTTTGAAGTTGGTGGCGGATGGGGGCGGAAAGGCGACCGTGGGGCAGCCGATGGGGTTTACCCTGCGATTCGACCCGGCATTGGCAAGCTCGCAGCTTCCGGTGGAGCCTCGGATCTCGTTGGCTAATCTGGGCACGTCGGCAACTTTGGTTCCGGGGTCTCTGACGACCAACCTTGGCACTGCCCAGGTGCAGAGCTTTCCTAATTCCACGTCGCAGATGATCGTCTGGAAGGCAGGTGTGTTGCCCGGTACCGTGGTTCCCGAATTGCGATTCCAGGTGCAAATCGATCCGACTGCATTGGGGAAGACGTTCGATCTCAGATACACATCCTTCCCGGGAGAGTGCTTCGTGAGCGTGATGTACCAGGTAACGACGCCAATTGCTGCGCGAAGGGGCAGCGATTTGAACTGGTGTCGGAGCAGCTTCACCGTCTCGGCGCCGGACCCCGTGGTCCCGGCTGTTGCGGTATCCTCCGGGGACGAACTGGCTGCGACCGGAAGCAACGGTTTGGGGCTGGCGGGTCTTGGTGCTCTGCTGTTGCTGAGCGGCACAGCGGCAGTGGCCTATGGCTCGAGAACTATGCGGAGCAGCGGTCGCTGAGTACGAATTCGAGCGACTTGGCAGGTTCCACAGCCGACGCCGAGCAGGATAGCGTTGCGGTATGACACTGCCTGGCCGGGAACAAGGACTCGAATTCCGTCCGATCACCGAAGCCGATCTGGCCGCTTGGTACGAACTCGTGTTGCGGATTTCCGAGGCCGAAAAACCGCCTTGGCATGATCAGCCGGAAGATCTGGCCAATGCACTCAGTTCGGCCAAGAACGATCCGCGGCAGAACACGCTGCTCGGTCTCGACGAATCCGGCGTGCCGCGCGCCTTCGGCCGGGTGTCGAAGAACCCCGGGGGTGACAAGGCCCACGTCTTCGGCGGGGTGGACCCGCAGTGGCAACGCCGGGGGATCGGCTCCGCCGTGCTCGGATGGCAGCTCCGGCAAGTCGCCAGGCGGTTTGCGGAGCAGGGGCAGAGCCCGGCGCGGGCCAGGGGGTTCCTCGAAGCGGACAATGCCGCCCAGCGGGCGCTCTATGCCGCCCATGGATTCGAAGTGGTCCGGTACTTCTCGGAGATGCGCCGGCCGTTGGCCGAAGCCATTCCGGACATCGAGTTGGCGCCAGACCTGCAGTTGGCCCGCTACCGGCCGGAGCAGTCGGAAGCGGTCCGGCTGGCGCACAATGCTGCCTTCGCCGATCATTGGGGCTCGGAACCCCGGGACGCCGAAGCCTGGGCGAACACCGTGGGGCATCCGCAGTTCCGGGCCGACTGGAGTTCGGTGGTGCTCGACGCCGGCAGTGGAGACGTAGTCGGCTACCAATTGGCCAGCTATGACGATGAAGTGCTCACCAACTTCGGCCGACGCGAGGGCTACACCGAGTTGCTCGGCGTCCGTCGGGAGTACCGGGGCCGGTGGATCGCGGCCGCACTGCTCGCTGATGCGCTGCAGCGTTTCGCGGAAGCCGGGATGGACTATGCCGCCCTCGACGTGGACACCGAGAGTCCGACCGGAGCGGTGGGGCTGTACGACCGAATGGGCTACCGCCCGACGCACCGGTCGATGGCGTTGGATCGGGTACTCTAGGCACGTTCCAACCCTTGCAACCGGGAGTCCGAAATGCCCTATGTTTTCCTCGCGGTAGCGATCGTCTGCGAAATCTTCGCCACCTCACTACTGAAGGTCTCCGACGGCTTTTCCAAGCTCTGGCCCTCGGTCGGTGTGGTGATCGGCTATGGCGCGTCGTTTTATTCGCTCAGCCTGGCGCTCCGGGAAGTCCCAGTGAGCACCGCCTACGCGATTTGGTCCGGGGTGGGTACCGCGGTGATCGCGGTGATCGGTTTCTGGCTTTTCAAAGAACCGCTGTCCCTGACCAAAATCATCGGGATCAGCTTGATCGTGGCCGGTGTGGTCGCGCTCAATCTGGACGGTGGGCATTGAAAATTCGTCTGCCGTGGCGCAGAATTCGTTTAGTCAATTGATTGGCTTAACGATGGAAGCGGGCTCATGGCACGAATGCTCTTCAGTGAACTGCACCCGTGGGCATATCAGATTTCAGTGTGGAAGATGCGCGGCCTGCGATTTGTCCACAATCGCAAGTCGACGACCAGTTTCGCCGGCGAGCGCGTTCCGGGGCTCCTGCCCGCTGTGGTCTACCGGCACAATTCGCTGATCCGGCGACGGCTCGGCAATGTGGACGCTGTGCTTCAGGACAATAAGGCGGTCAGCTTGGCCCTGGCAGCACCGAAAGTCAGCAATGTGTTGATTCGGCCGGGCCAGACCTTTTCCTTCTGGGAACTGGTCGGCCCGGTGAACGCCCGGCGCGGTTATCGAAACGGTGTGGTGATCAGCAATGGCAAAGCGGCATCGGGAGTCGGCGGAGGCATGTGCCAATTCACTAACCAATTGCATTGGATGGTGCTGCACAGTCCGCTCGACGTGGTCGAACACCACCACCACAGTGCCTACGACCTCTTCCCCGACTTCAACCGTCAGATTCCCTACGGCACTGGAACCTCGATCGTCTACAACTACCTTGACTACCGTTTTCGAAACAATACGGACCAGGCCTTCCAAGTCGTGGTTTCGCTCACTGCGGAGCACTTGCGCGGCGAGCTCAGAGCAGAGCGGGCGCTCCCGATGAAATACCATGTGCGCGAAGAGGATGCCTACTTCTATCGGGAAGGCCCGGATGTTTACCGGCACAACCGGATCATCCGCACCGCCACCGACAAACGCAGCGGGAATTCGGTACTGCGCGAGGAACTGTTGGAGAACAACGGCTTGGTTTGCTATCCAACCGAGCTGATCAAAGCGCCGATCCTGGAATCGGCGCCGGCTCGGAACGCTGGTCTGATTACTCGGTGAACTCGACTTACTCGGTGAACTCGACGGGCAGCTCGATTTGCAGGTTTGCCGCTGCTTCCGACGAAGCCGGTTCCGCCGGCGCGACGCTGTGGCCGCTCGGTTCGGACTCCCCGGATTGGTTCAGCGTCGGCCCGATCTCATCGATCGATTGCGCCAACGGAATCCCGGACCCGTCACGCCGGCCGTGTTCGGTCGGCAGCGCCCGGGCCACTCCGGCCGATGAAGCGGCTTTGGCCGGCCCCGGACCGGCCCAGGCCAGCAGCAGCACGTCTTCGCCTTTGAGGAACCGGTGTGCCCGGACCCCTGCGGTGGCCCGGCCCTTCGCCGGATACTCGGTGAAATCGCTGACTTTGGCGGAACCCGGCGCAGTGCCGGGCAGGGCGTCGGTGCTGCCGGAGACGGTCACCACGACCGCGCTCGGATCCCCGGCCGGAACCACGGTGAAACTGAGCACCGCATCTCCGGCACCCAGTTTGATCCCGGCCATGCCTCCCGCGGTACGGCCTTGCGGTCGGACCGCGGAAGCCGCGAAGTGCAGCAATTGGGCCTGTTCCGTGATGAAGACCAACTCGTCGTCGTCCTTCGCGGCCGCCGCGCCCACGACCGAATCCTTGTCCTTGAGCGCGATCGCCTCCCAATCCTCACGGTTGAGCGGATACTCGGGAGTGACCCGTTTGACCACGCCGTATTTGGTGCCCAGGGCCACCACGGCGTCGATCGGCACGAAGCTGACCAGGCTTTCGCTCTTGAGCAAGGTGATGAACTCCTTGGCCGGCACGCCGCCGGCCAGATTGGGCAAGCCGGCGGTCGGCGGCAGCACCGGCATGTCCAGCACTTGCAATCGGAGCATCCGGCCGGCCGAGGTCACCGCCGCGACTTCGCCGCGGGCACTCGTGGCGATCACCGAACGGAACACATCGTGCTTCACCCGGCCGCCCGAATCCAGCAACGGCTCGCGCGAGCTGGTGCGCGCGATCTGTCCCGAGCTGCTCAGCAGCACCCAGCAGGGGTCGTCGGCGATCTCCAAAGCCAGCGGCGCGGCCTTGCTGCTGGCCGACGTTGCGGCCAGGGCTTTGGCCACGGTGGCCGAAACCGCTTCGGATTCGAGCAGCACAGTGCGCCGCGGGGTGCCGTACTTGGCGGCGACTTCGGCCAACTCGTCGGAGACCAGGGCGCGCAGGACCGATTCGGAACCCAGGATGCGTTCCAGTTCGGCGATTTCGCGGCGGAGTTCGTCTTGTTCTTTTTCCAATTCGATCCGGGAGAACTTGGTCAGCTGACGCAGCCGCAGTTCCAGGATGTAGTTGGCCTGCAATTCGCTGAGGTCGTAGATCGCGATCAAACGTTCCCGGGCCGCGGCGGTCTCGTCGGAAGTGCGGATGATCTGGATGACCTCGTCGATGTCCAGGATCGCAATCAACATGCCTTCGACCAGGTGCAACCGGTCCTGCTTCTTGCGCAGCCGGAAAGCGGTCCGCCGGCGCACCACATCGATCCGGTGCGCCACGTAGACGCTCAGCAGCTCGACGAGGCCCAGAGTCTTCGGTTGGCCGTCCACCAGAGTGACGTTGTTGATCCCGAAGGAGTCTTCCATCGGCGTGAGCTTGTAGAGCTGCTGGATGATGGCTTGCGGATTGAAGCCGTTCTTGAGTTCGATCACCAGACGCAGGCCGTGGTTGCGGTCGGTCAGATCCATGATGTCCGAGATGCCTTGGAGCTTCTTGGCGGTGACCGCGTCCTTGATCTTCTCGATCACTTTTTCCGGGCTGACGGTGTAAGGCAGCTCGGTGACGATCAATCCGGTGCGCCGGGCGCTGAGCTGTTCCACCTCGACTTTGGCGCGGGTCTTGAACGACCCCCGGCCGCTTTCGTAGGCGTCGCGGATGCCGTCCAGGCCCACGATCCGGCCGCCGGTCGGCAGATCCGGCCCGGGCACGAAGCGCATCAGGTCATCCAGCGTGGCGTCCGGGTGGTCGATCAGATGCCGTGCGGCGGCGATGACTTCGATCAGGTTGTGCGGCGCCATATTGGTGGCCATGCCGACCGCGATGCCGGTGGCGCCGTTGACCAGCAGATTCGGGAAGGCGGCCGGCAGCACTTCCGGCTGGGTGAGCTGGTTGTCGTAGTTCGGCACGAAGTCGACGACGTCTTCGTCCAGGTGATCGGTCAAGGTCAGTGCGGCGGCGGCCAACCGGGCTTCGGTGTACCGGGGGGCGGCCGGGCCGGCATCGAGCGAACCGAAGTTGCCGTGCCCGTCGATCAGCGGCAGCCGCAGCGAGAAGTCCTGCGCCATCCGGACCATCGCGTCGTAAATCGCGGCGTCGCCGTGCGGGTGCAGCTTGCCCATCACTTCGCCGACCACCCGGGCGCTTTTCACATGGCCCTTCTCCGGCCGCAGGCCCATCTCGCTCATCATGTACAGGATGCGGCGTTGCACCGGTTTGAGGCCGTCCCGGGCATCGGGCAGCGCCCGGGAGTAGATCACCGAATAGGCGTACTCCAGGAAGGAACCTTCCATTTCCTGGGACACATCGATGTCAATGATGTTCTCGGTGAAGTCTCCGGTTTCCGGAGGTTTCGGTGGCGTGCGCCTTGCCATGCTCTGCGGGTTCCTGCCGTGTACGTGTGGATGCGGGTTGCGCGCGTGCAATACATGCGCAACTCACATCCTATGGTGCAAGGGGCCGGAATCCGCGGATTAGCGCGGCTGCCGGCCTCCGGAGCCGAACCCTCCGGGCACCGGTCGGGACGCCGGGACGGGCCCGCGCGCCGGGGCAGCCGACCCGGTACAGTGAAAACATGACCGAGCCGCCGGCGGAGCCGCGATATCCGCACCATTGGGAGGCCGACGTCGTGCTCCGGGATGGCGCGACGGCCCACTTGCGCCCGATCCGGGCCGCGGACGTGGAGGCGGTCCGGACATTCCACAGCGGGCAGTCCGAAAACTCGATCTACATGCGGTTCTTCACCTACAAATCGGTGCTCAGCGACAAGGAGCTCCGCCGCTTCACCGAAGTGGACCACCGGGACCGGGTGGCGTTCGTGATCACCGTGGCCGGTGCGATCATCGGGATCGGCCGCTACGACCGGTTGCCGGATCCTTCGGTCGCCGAAGTCGCCTTCAATATTTCGGATGCCCACCAGGGGCGCGGCCTCGGCTCGATCCTGCTCGAACATCTGGCGGCGGCCGCAAGGGAGAACGGGATCACCCGGTTCACCGCCGAGGTCCTGCCGGAAAACCGGAAGATGCTCACGGTCTTCGCCGAAGCCGGTTACGAAGTGAGCCGGCACTTCGACGACGGCGTGGTCAGCCTGAGCTTCGACATCGATCCGACCGAGAAATCCCGTGCCGTGATGGAATCCCGGGAGCACCGGGCGGAGGCGCGGAGTGTGGCCGGGCTGCTTTCGCCGGCCTCGGTCGCGGTGATCGGTGGCCGGGCTCCGGATGCCGGCACCGCGACCGGCGGGGAATCCTTGGCCGAGCAACTGCTGGAGCACTTGGTGCGCGGCGGTTTCACCGGGCCGGTGCACCGGGTCAACCGGCTGGATCCGGAGAGTTTTCCGACCATTGCGGCGGTCGGTTCCGTGGTGGATCTGGTGATCATCGCGGTGCCCTACGATCAGGTTCCGGCAACGGTCGCCGAATGCGCGGCGGCCGGCAGCAAAGGGGTGCTGATCGCCACCGGAGGCTTCGCCGACGACGGCGAGCTCGGCCTGGTGGCGCAACGCGGCTTGGTGCGCACGGCACGGGCCGGCGGCATGCGGCTAATCGGGCCGGCCTCGTTGGGCGTGGTCAACACCCGGCCCGGGGTGTCTTTGAACGCCTCCCTGGCACCGACCATGCCCAAGCGGGGGAGCCTCGGTCTGTTCAGCCAATCGGCGGCGCTCGGCGCCGCACTGTTCGCCGCCACGGTGCAACGGGGCTTGGGCTTTTCCACGGTGGTTTCGGCCGGCAACCGGGCGGATGTCTCCGGCAACGACATCATGCAGTACTGGGAGGACGACGCCGACACTGCGGTTTGCGGGCTGTATCTGGAATCGATCGGCAACCCGCGGAAGTTTTCCCGGCTGGCCCGGCGGCTGGCCCGGAGCAAACCGGTGATCGTGGCGAAGTCGGACGCTCTCGGCTTACAGCTGCCGCCCGGACACGCGGTACGGACCACGCAGGCCCCGGTGGGGGCCTTGGACGCGATGCTCCGGCAATCCGGGGTGATCCGGGTGCGGACCATCGACGAGCTGGCGGATGTGGCGCAGATCGCGGTGAGCCAGTCGCTTCCGGCCGGACCGCGATTGGCCGTGCTGAGCAATTCGCTTGCCTTGGCCCGGGTCGTGGCGGATTCGGCCGCGCAGCGCGAACTGAGCGTGACCCGTACCGAGGCCGGCCTGCGGCTGGACGGCGGGCCCGAGGCGGCCTTGCCGAAGCTGCGCGAAAAACTGCTTTCGGCACTGCGCAGCAGCGACGTGGATTCGGTGATCCTGACCATGCTTCCGGTCCGGAGCCTGAGTGTGCAGGAGATCGCCGGGACCCTCGCCGAATGCGCGGCGGAGGTCGGCAAACCGGTATTGGCGGCATTCAGCGGATTCGTCGACCAGCAGGTGACGGTCAACGGGCTGCTCCATGCCGAGACGGCTGCCGGTCCGCTTTCGGTGCCCGGTTACACCAGCCCCGGTGCCGCGATCGCCGCGCTCGCGGCCGTGGTGCGCTACACCGCCTGGCTGCGCCGGGAACAAGGCCATTTCGAGGATCCGCCGGGCATCGACCGGGTGGCTGCCGAGGAGTTCATCGAGGCCAGGCTTTCCGGCACCGAGAGTGCGGAACTGCTGACTCTGTCAGCTGCCGAGACGGCACGGCTGCTGGCCTGCTACGGGATCGAACCGCTGCCCTCGATTCCGTTCGGCACGGTCCGCGAAGCGGTTGCCGCGGCGGAACAGCTCGGCTGGCCGGTTGCGATCAAGACTTTGGACTCGGCGCTGCGGCACCGGCTGGATTTGGGCGGCGTACGGTTGAACATCGACGACGCGGCAGCACTGGGCGCCAATATCGCGCAGATGCGCGAATCCCTGCGCGCGTTCGGGAACTTCGACCTGGAAGTCCAGTCCATGGCCCCGGTGGGCCAGTCCTGCGTCCTGCGGGCCATCGAGGACCCGTTGCTGGGCCCGGTGGTCTCCTTCGGCCTGGCCGGCGATGCGGTCAATCTACTCGATGACTGGGCGCACCGGATTCCGCCGCTTTCCAGCACCGATGTCAGCGAGTTGGTCCGCTCACCCAAAGCGGCCGCCCGGCTGTTCGGCTACCAGGGCCTGCCCCCGGTGAACATCGCGGCGTTGCAGGACTTGGTGGCCCGGCTGGCCGCGCTCAAGGACCACCACCCGGAAGTCGCCTCCGTCGAGTTCCACCCGGTGCTGGCCGGCAGCGCGACCGCGACGGTGCTCTCGGCCCTGGTGAAACTCGGCAATGCGGAACAGCGCACGGACAGCGCCCGCCGCGCGATGAATGCCTGAGCCGGCGGATCGGACCGCGCCGCAGGCAGGACCGGTTAGCTTGCCGGGGAGCTTTCTGGGAAAATGTCCACTATGAACGCATTCCGCGCGGCCGGCTCCCACTCGGCGCAAGGCCAAACTTTGGACCAAGCTCTGCAACGCGCGGGCTTTTACCCGCGTTTGGTGGGCGACGTGGTGATCGATGCCTTGGACGGACGCGAATGCCTCTCCCACCTGGCCCACTTGGAAACGCATTTCGACCGCACCGAGGTGCACCGGCACATCACGGTGCTGGCGCTGACCGAGGACATGCTCGTGATCGTCCACGTGGACGACCAGCAGATGGACGACGCCGGTGAGCAAGTAGTGGCCCAAGTTTCCACCGAATCGGTTCCGGTCAGCCAGATCCGCTCGGTGGTGCTCAGCTACCTCTACAACCAGCCGCAGGATTACCGGCCTTCGGATCCGATCCGGGAGCTGACCCTGTCCATCGGCTGGTCGGGCGGCCAGCGGATCGACATCGCCCCGGCCGCCTGCGGCGACCCGCAGTGCGAGGCCGATCACGGGTACACCGGAAATCTGGCCCAGGAAGACATCGCGCTGCGGATCAGCGCAGAAGCGGACGGGCTGCAGGCGGTCCAGGACGCCAAGGTCTTCGCCCGGGCGCTGCGGGCAGTGAACACCCGGGCGCTGCCGGAACAGCCGGCGCCGCGGACCGGGCTGTCCACCTTGGGTACCAGATTGGGCCGGAACCATCACCGCTGAGTTTTCCGCGCGGCCGGGAACCCCCGAGCTGCCGAAAGCCTCCGGCTACGCCGCAGCGTCGATCGCCCAGGTCTTCAGCAGCTCCGCAGCGGCCATGGGGGCGCCCGGTTTCGAGAACGCGCTCGCGCTCCCGCCGGCCAGACGGGTGTGCGTGGTCTTGGTCGACGGCTTGGGCTCGGCGTTGCTGAAGCGCAAGATCGCGCATGCCCCGTTCCTGCGCAGCGTGCTCAATGGAACCCTGGCCGGTGCCGGGCACCGCACGATCCAATCGGCTTTCCCTTCGACCACCGCGAGCTCGCTCTCCAGCCTGGGCACCGGCGTCGAACCCGGACTGCACGGCATGGTCGGCTACGACGTGCTCGACCCGGACCAGGACAAGGTGGTGAACCTCCTGGGCAATTGGGACGCCGGCGTGGATCCCTTGCGTTGGCAGCCGTACCCGACGGTCTTCGAAAAGCTGGACGGCGTCCTGCCCAGTGCGACGGTCAGCTTGCCGAAATTCGCCGACTCGCCGATGACCCGGGCCGCTTTGCGCGGCAGCCGCTTCGTACCGGCTGGCTCCCCGCATGCCCGGACCGCGGCCGCCGCGGAGTTGATGGCCGCCGAACCGGAGCTGTTGATGTACTTCTACTGGTCCGAATTGGACAAAGCGGGGCACCGGCACGGGGTGGACTCGGCGCAGTGGGAACACGAATTGGAAGAACTCGATGCCGCGGTGCGGCGGCTCGCCACGCAATTGCCCGCCGGTACCCTGCTGTTGTTGACCGCGGACCACGGCATGATCGATGTGCCGGAAAGCGCCAGGATCGATTACTCGCGCTCCGCCGACCTGGTGGCCGGAGTCAGGCATACCGGCGGTGAGCCGCGATTGGTGCAGCTTTATCTGGAGCCGGACGCCGATGCCGCAGCCCTCGCGGACGCCTGGCAGCAGGCTTGGGGCCAACAGGCCTGGGTGCTCAGCCGGGCGGAAGCGGTGCGGAGCGGCTACTTCGGCACGGTGCGTCCGGAAGTGCTCCCGCGGATCGGCGACCTGCTCATCGCGGCCCGTGAACCGGTGGCGTTCTACGATTTGCGCCGTTCCGCACCGCACGCCATGGCGATTGTCGGGCAGCACGGATCATTGACTAAAGTGGAGCGCGACGTGCCGCTCCTGCGAATCCCGGTCGACGGGAAAGCCGGCGGAAAAGGAAGAACGGGCAAGCGTGGCTGAATTGGTTTTCTACTCCGGGACCATGGACTGCGGCAAGTCGACGCTTGCCCTGCAACTGGACCACAACCACAGTGCCCGGGGCCGGGCCGGGGTGTTGTTCAGTTGCAACGACCGGGCCGGGGAATCCATGATCTCCAGCCGTCTGGGATTGCGGACCGGGGCCGTGGAAGTCGCGCCGGAGACGGATTTCTGGGCCGAAGTGGTCCACCGGCGCACCCGCGGCGGGGCGGTGGATTACCTGATCTGCGACGAAGCCCAGTTCTACACGCCGGAACAGGTGGAGCAGCTGGCCCGGGTGGTGGACGAAATGGGCGTCGATGTCTTCGCCTTCGGGATCACTGCGGACTTCCGGACCCGCTTGTTCCCCGGCTCGCAGCGGCTGATCGAGCTGGCCGACCGGGTGCAGGTGCTGCAGGTCGAAGCGTTGTGCTGGTGCGGTTGCCGGGCCACGCACAATGCACGCACCGTGGACGGTGTGATGGTGGTCGAGGGCGACCAAGTGGTGGTCGGCGATGTGGCCGGCGCATCGGCTGACCCTGAGCCGTCGACCGAGCCGCATATCGGATACGAGACTCTGTGCCGCAAGCACTACATGCGGCGGGTAACCGAGTTCACCGCCAACCGGCTGGTGGAAGCAGACCAATTGCTGCCTTTCGAGCCGAGCGCGTAGCACCTCGGCGATTGCCCGGAGGCGCGGCACCGGCCCGGGCGTTGCCGGTGGCCGGCCATTGCCCGGCCGCCAGTTTCCGGCTCAGTCGCCTTTGGTGCCGAAGACGATTTCGTCCCAGCTCGGCACACTCGAGCGTTTCGGTTTGACGGTTGGCCGCCGGTCGTTGGCTGCCGGGGTTTCTGCCGCGTCTTCCTTGCTGTCTTTGCCAGGTTTTTCCTGGGGTTCAGCGGGTACATTGTGGCCCGAAGCCGGCGCCCGGTTGGGGGTGGCCGGCCGGATCGGCGGTGCCGCCGAGATCCGGATTTCCCGAGTCTGGGTGCTGACGCCCTCGGAAAGATCCAGTGGATCCGGCCGCACGGTGCCGGCGAAATCTTCACTCTGTGCCGGCCGTTCGACCGGATCCGGGCTGAGCGCGGGCGCCAGGCTGAGCGCTGGGAAGAAAGCGGGTTGTTCCGATGCCGATTCGTCAGCTTCCGCAGGCTGCTCCGGGGAACCCCTTTCCTCCCGCGGTTGCGCGGCCGGCACGCCGTCGGTGAGCAGCAGGGCCAAAGCGTCGTCGTCGTCCTCGTCGATGCCCAAACGCTGGCCGCGACGCGAGCGCAAAAGGTCCAGCAGACCGTCCGAGCTGTCGGCCGCGGGCTCAGCGTCGGCGGGCTCGGTGTCGGGCGCCGCCGAGCCGGATGCTTCCGCGCCGGGTTCGGCGGTGGCATCCTCGGCTTCCGGGCGATCGGTTTCGAAATCGAAAGGACGGTCCGCGACCGCGGCCAGACGCCGGGAGGGCAGCGGAGCGTCCAAGGGCTCCATTTCGCTGAGCAACTGCGCCCAGCGGTTGGTGTTCTGGATGGTTTTCCGGGAAACGCTGTAAATCCATTGCGCCGGCGCGGATTCGCCGACGCCGGTCAGCTTCGCCTGGCTGCTGTCGAAGTCCGCAGTGACCGCCCATTGGCCGTCCGGCCGGCGCCAGGCGTCCCAGACCAGGGTGTTGGCGTCGATGCCCATCGCGATCAACCGGTGCGAGACCATTTCATCGAGGCTGGCCGGGTCGTCGCCGAAGGCGGAGCGATAGCCGTCGTGGCTCGGAATGGCATCGGAGACCTCGACGCGGCGGGCCTGCAACGCGATGTGTTCGCGTTCGGCCAGTACCGGGCCCTCATAGCGCTGCACGTGCGCCAAGGGGACACCGGCCGCCTCGGCGACTTCTTCGGCGCTGGCGCCGCCACGGATCCGCTGCTGGATGTCTTTGGGCGACAATCGTCCCGGAGCCGAATCCTGGCTCATCGGCGCCGCCGGCCGCGGTGGGGTGCGCGAGGACGCCACACGGAGTGCTTCGTCGATCCGCAACCGGTAGATTTCACCGCCGGCGCCACTGAGCAGCAGGTGTTCGCCATCGTCGTGAACGCCTACCAATCTAAGATCCTGCATGCTTTTACCCACCCGATTCACCGACCTCACTGGAATCTCGGTCCTCCCAGCTATTCATCTGAAACTCTGCCACTGAACGCGGCCATTTCCTACGACCGGCACAGGCGTGGCGGATGTTGTATGGTGGCGTATGCCATTTGCGTTACGTAACCATGAAACGCGGTGGCAAGGGGCCGCAATGGCTGCCCGAACCAGTGAGAATGCTGTGATTTTCCGAGGTTTTTGCCGCAGTGTGAGCAGGAACATAGGGGATTATGGCGCTTGAATTGGCGTTTGGGAAGATTTTCGGGAAAAATCACCCCGTTACCGGGCACAAAATCGACTTTCATGACGTTTGATCTGAGAGGCGCCGAGAGGGCCTGAGTTAGACATTGAGAAAAGACCGGAGCGTGAGCATAGAACTATGGCGACTGATTACGATGCGCCGCGGAAGACCGACGACGAACTCAGTGAGGATTCAATTGAAGAATTGAAGTCCCGCCGCACCGACAAACAGTCTGCGGTTGTCGATGAGGACGAGGCGGAAGCGGCTGATAGTTATGAGCTCCCCGGAGCGGACTTGTCCGGCGAGGAGCTTTTGGTACGGGTACTGCCCGCCCAGGCGGACGAATTCACCTGTTCGTCCTGTTTCCTGGTCCGACACCGTTCGCAGATTGCGCGGGAGAAGAATGGCTTGCTGTACTGCAAGGATTGTGAGGGCTGAGCCCGAGCAGGTGCCGCCGGCCCGTTAGCGGGGCCGGCGGACCGGAGGAAAATCTAACCGATACGCGAGGTGGTCAAGGCGGCGACGAGCTGCTCTGGCCGCCTCGTCGAGGTTAACCAGTAAGGCGTCGGATCGGATTCGTCCGTGACTTCGATCCGGACCACCGGACCGATCCAGCCCCGGATGCACAAATAGGCCAGTCCGTTGAGCTGGGTGCCGCGTTGGGCGACCGCATCATCGCGGTTGAAGCCTTCGACTTTGCCGATGAAAGCACGGTCGATCGTGGCCCTGCCGACGGTCAGCGTCTGCCCGTCCACCTCGATCCGCGGGGTGCTCATCAGCAGGAACAGCGCCTCCAGTGCGAAGATCACCACGGCCGCGGTGTAACCGGCCACGATGCTGATCGGAGCCAGGATCAAGATGCCGGCGACGGCGATTCCCGCCGCCACGACCCAGATCCAAAGTGCGGGCCAAAGTTTTTCGGAATAGACGACGTCGGCATTGCCATGGTCTTCAGGTGCATTCTGCGGCATGGCATCAGCTTGTCACCTTTCGCTGTGCGTCGCGAAATCAAGCTGCGCCGCCCGGCCGCTGCCCGGCACCCGGCCGGGCATGGTCCGCTGCGGGCTACGCTCGGCTCAGGGAGAACAGTGTGCCGGCTGCCAGGAACTCCCGATAGAGTAATTCGCGGAGCCACCGGTTCCGACGTTCCGCGGAACGTGCAGATTTTGCCGACGACGACCGTGCCGACCCCGGAGGACGACCCCGTGCCAGAGACAACCGAGCCGACGCTTTCGGTGCAGCTCAAAATGCTCGATCCGGAGATCGAAGCGCCCAGTTACGCGCATCCGGGCGATGCCGGCGCGGACTTGCGGGCCAGGGTCGATGTGCTGATCGCGCCGGGCGAGCGGGTTCTGGTGCCGACCGGGGTTTCGATCGCGCTGCCCGAGGGATTCGTGGCCCTGATCCACCCGCGTTCCGGACTCGCCACCAAACACGGCCTGACCATCGTCAACGCTCCGGGTACGGTCGATGCCGGGTACCGCGGCGAGATCGCGGTGACCTTGCTGAACACCGATGCGCGGCAGTCGATCAATCTCGCACGCGGCGATAGAATTGCCCAAATGGTGATCCAACGCGTCGAGTACGCCAGGTTTGTTCCGGTTGCGGAGCTCCCGGACTCGGTTCGCGGGGCCGGTGGATTTGGTTCGACCGGCGGCTTCACAACGACCCCTACCCAGGATTAGCAGGAGAAGCAGATGGCATTCGGGCGCAAACGATCCAAAGCGGGCAACGACGAAGCGGTGCCGGCCGCAGCAGAGGCTCCGGAAGAATCGGCGGACTCGACCGAATCGGCTGACCCCGGGGCGGCCGGCGCCAGTGCGGCGAACCCGCTGGACTCGGCGTACGAGCGCGAGGTGCACGGGCCATTCGACGTCGACGAGATCGAGAGCCAGGACGGCTACGTCGACCTCGGCGCGCTGTTGATCACGCCGCACGAGAATCTCCAGCTGCGCCTCGAAGTGGAGGAGGCGAGCCAACGGGTCATCGCGGTGACCCTGGATTTGAACGGGTCGAGCCTGCAGCTCCAGGCCTTCGCAGCTCCGCGTTCCGAAGGACTCTGGGCCGATATCCGGGAACAGATCGGCATGTCGGTCGCCTCCCAAGGCGGCAGCATCGAAGAGCTCGACGGCACCTTCGGCGCCGAGATCCTGGCCAAGCTGCCGGCCGAAGCCTCCGACGGCAGCCGCGGCTTCCGGGTGGCCCGGTTCATCGGCGTCGATGGCCCGCGTTGGTTCCTGCGCGGCGTGATCGGCGGCCAAGCCGCCTTGGAGCCGGAAGCAGCCACCGAGCTCGAAGCCTTGTTCCGCGCCGCGGTGGTGGTCCGCGGCGAGACTCCGATGCCGCCCCGCGACCTGCTTCCGTTGTCACTGCCCAAGGATGCGGTGGCCGATGCCGAAGGCAATGTGCCGGCCGAAGAGCCGGCCGCGGGCAAACCGAAGTTCGGGCCGGTGGAACGCGGTCCGGAGATCACCCAGATTGGGTAATTTCGCGGCCAAGGTCGAACTGAGCGCGATCAGCCAGCTGCCGGAGCGCGGCCGGGCCTTGTGCCGCGGCTACATCGAGTCGATCACGATTGCACCGGCCAATCGGGCGCCGGAATTCTCCGCCGTGGTCACCGACGTCGACAAGTACGCTCCGCGGCAGCGGCGGGAGCCTGCCGGCGCAGACGCCGAGCGGAAGCCGCAGGGCAGCCGGGTCCGTCTGGTCTGGCTGGGCCAACGCACGGTGCCCGGCATCGAAGCCGGCACCGAGCTTCGCTTCGAGGGCATGGTGGCCCGCCGGGACGGGATGCCCACGGTGTTCAACCCGCGATACGAAATCATCGGCAAACCAGAATTCCAGGAGTACCCGGCGTGAGCGAAGATACCCCGAAACCGGAGTCCGAACCGGCACCGCCGAGCTTCGCGCAGATGGCGGAGAGCTATGCGGCGAAATCCGGGCTGAAACGCAATGAGCACGGGCACATCGACATCATGTCGGCGGTCGGCGGATGGCGTGGCTTGGCCGAGACCCTGCTGCCCGGATTGGTCTTCCTGTTCAGCTTCATCATCGGGCAGAACCTCACGGTGTCGCTGGTCGCGGCAATCGCGGTGGGCGCCGGGTTCACGGTGCTCCGGCTGATCCAGCGCAGTACCGTGGTCCAGGCCTTTTCCGGGCTCGTGGGCATCGCCATCTGCGCATTCTTCTCCGGGAGCACCGGAAACGCCCTGGACTATTACGTGCCCGGATTCATCACGAATGTGGTCAGCATCGTGGTGGTACTGGCATCGATCCTGGCCGGTTGGCCGATCACCGGATTGCTGTTCGGCTTCATCCGGGGGGAAAACCTCGAATGGCGGGCGAATCCGCTGCGCCGGCGGGCCTATGTGCTGGCGGCATGGATCGTGTTGTCCTTGTTCGTGCTCCGGCTGGCAGTTCAGGTGCCGCTGTATTTCGCCGAGAACCTCGCCGCACTGGGCACCACCCGATTGGCCATGGGCGTGCCCTTGTACGCGCTGGCACTCTGGTTGGCCTGGATGGTTTCCCGGCCGGTGCCGACTAGCTCGGCGTCGAATCCGGATGTTCCGGATCCGAGCGGCGACGGGCGCCCAGCAGTTCCCTGAGGTCGTCCTCGGCCGGGATGGTGCTGATGAAGAACAGTTCGTCGCCGCCGTCGACCACATCGTCGATGCTCGGCGTGATCGGGGCTTCGTCGCGCAGGATTGCGACCAAGGTCGAATCGGCCGGCCATTGGATCGAGCCGACCGTGGCGCCGACGATGTGCGAATCATCCGGGACGGTGAATTCGACGAGCGAGGACACCCCGGTCTGCAAGGTCAGCAGTCGGACCAGGTCGCCGATCTCGACGGCTTCCTCGACCAATGCGGTCATCAGCCGGGGCGTGTTCACCGCGACGTCGACGCCCCAGGAATCATCGAACATCCAGTCGTTTTTCGGATTGTTCACCCGGCCCACGGTGCGGCCGACGCCGAACTCGGTTTTGGCCAGCAAGGAGACCACCAGGTTGACTTTGTCATCGCCGGTCGCCGAGACCACGACGTCGGCCTCGTCGAGCTTCGCTTCCCGCAAAGTGCTGATCTCGCAGGCATCGCCGACCAGCCAACGCGCGCCGCGCAGGCCGCTGCGGCCGATCACTTCCGGCTTCGGATCGATGAGCAGGATCTCATGGCCGTGCGCCAGCAGTTCCCGGGCGATGGACGAGCCCACGCTGCCGGCCCCGGCAATGACTACCTTCACTCTGACTCCTTAGCTGGCGCACCGGCCAGAATCCGTTCGATGTCCGCCATTTTCGCGACCTCCAGGATCACGTGCACGGTGTCGCCCTGCTGGTAGCTGGTTTCGCTGCCCGGCAGGATCCCCTCGCCGAAGCGGGTCAAATAGGCCACCCGGGCGCCGCTGGCATGTTCGATGTCGTCGAGATGCCGGCCGATCCAGCCGTCGTGCAGTGACACTTCGCTGAGGATCAGCCGCCCCGACGGCTCGCGGAAGTCGCCGCTGATGCTCTGTTCCGGCAGGATCCGGCGCAGCACCTGGTCGGCGCTCCAACGCACCGCGGCCACCGTGGGGATGCCCAACCGCTGGTAGATTTCGGCCCGGCCCGGATCGTAGATCCTGGCCACGACGTGCTCGACATGGAAGGTTTCGCGGGCGACCCGGGTGGCCAGGACATTGGAATTGTCACCGCTGGAGACCGCTGCGAAGGCGTAGGCCTGTTCGATGTCCGCCTGTTTGAGGGTTTCCCGGTCGAAGCCGATGCCGGTCACCTTGCGTCCGCTGAAGCCATTGCGCAGTCTGCGGAAGGCCCGGTCGTCCTGGTCGATGATGGCTACCGAGTGCCCGGAGTCTTCCAGCGTATGCGCCAGCGTGGCGCCCACCCGGCCGCACCCCATGATCACGTAATGCGCCACTGGCTCTCCTCTTTGTCGTACTGCTCGTGCTGCCGCGGTTTGCTGCGGTACCGGAGCCAATTGTAGGCACACGCTCCTGGTGGCTGCAGCGTCGGAGCGGTCTGGTTCTGCAGCCCGGGTACCCGGGCTGCGACCGGCAGGCCCGTGCACCGTGGTACAGCGGTGGTACATTTGTGCAGTTGCGGGCAGCTGGACGTGCGCAGCACCAGGGCGGGTTCTTGCACTTGCCGCCGAATTTACGCAGAGTGGGAATCGTGCTGACCTTTTTCAACGCCCTGAAACGGGTTCTCGTCGGACGGCCGTTCCGCAATGACCGGCTCGCGCACACCCTTTTGCCCAAACGCATCGCCTTGCCGATCTTCGCTTCGGATGCGCTTTCATCGGTGGCCTACGCACCCGATGAAATCCTGCTGACCTTGGCTCTGGCCGGAGCCGCCGCGGTGACCATTTCGCCACTGGTCGGGCTGGCCGTGATGATCGTGCTGATCACCGTGGTGGCTTCCTACCGGCAGAATGTGCATGCTTACCCTTCCGGCGGCGGCGACTACGAGATCGCGAACACCAACCTCGGCAAGTTCGCCGGTCTGACCGTGGCTTCTGCGCTGCTGGTCGACTATGTGCTCACCGTCGCAGTGTCGATGTCCGCAGCGGCCAATTACCTGGCCACCGCGGTGCCCGGAATGCACGGCAGCCAGGCCTGGATCGCGGTGATCGGCGTGGTGATCCTCGCCCTGGTCAACTTGCGCGGGATCAAAGAGGCCGGCACCGTTTTCGCGATCCCGACGTACATCTTCATGGTCTGCATCTTGGGCATGACCGTGGTCGGCATCATCCAAGGCGTGACCGGCACGTTGGGGCAAGCGCCGAGTGCGCAGTTCGAAATCATCCCGGTGCCGGAGTACGAGCAGGGCATTGTGGGGCTGGCCGGCGCCTTTTTGCTGCTCCGGGCTTTTTCCTCCGGGGCTGCTGCCTTGACCGGCGTGGAAGCGATCAGCAACGGCGTGCCGAACTTCCGCAAGCCGAAGTCCAAGAACGCCGCCACCACGTTGTTGCTGCTCGGCGCGGTTGCGGCAGCGATGCTGGCCGGCATCCTCTACCTCGCCAATGCCACCAAAGTCCACATCGTGCAGGACCCGGCGACCGAGTTCCTGATCAATGGCCAACCGCCGCCCGCGGACTACGTGCAGAACCCGGCGATCAGCCAGATCGCTTCCACGGTCTTCGGTTCCGGATCGGTGATCTTCTTCATCATCGTGGCGGCCACCGGGGTGATCCTGGTGTTCGCTTCGAACACCGCCTTCAACGGGTTCCCGGTGTTGGCCTCGATCCTGGCCAAGGACGGCTATCTGCCACGGCAGCTGCGCACCCGTGGCGACCGCTTGGCGTACAGCAACGGCGTGCTCGCTTTGGCCGCTGGCGCGCTCGTGCTGATCATCGCGTTCGACGCCGATGTGACGAAACTGATCCAGCTGTACATCGTCGGCGTGTTCATCTCCTTCACGGCCAGCCAACTCGGCATGATCCTGCACTGGGGACGCCGGTTGAAGCTGGTCAAGGAGCGCGCGGAGCGGCTGCGGATCATCAAGTCGCGGACCATCAACACGCTGGGCTTCTCGATGACTTTGTCGGTTTTGGTGATCGTGTTGATCACCAAGTTCGAGCAGGGGGCTTGGATCGCCTTGTTGGCGATGCTGGTCCTGTTCCTGATCATGTGGAGCATCCAATCCCACTACCGCAATGTGGCCCGCGAACTGGCAGTCGACGAGGACGCCTCGCCACGGGCATTGCCCACTCGCGTGCACGCGGTGCTGCTGGTTTCGCACGTGCGCAAACCGGTGCTGCGGGCCCTGGCGTTCGCCCGGGCTTCGCGGCCCTCGCAGCTGGACGCGATCGTGGTGGACAACGATTCCGAGGAGACCCAGGAAACCGTTGCGCAGTGGGAGAAGCTGAAAATTCCGGTGCCGCTGACGGTCTTGGCCAGTCCGTACCGGGAAACCGTGACGCCGATCATGGAATACGTGAAAAACATCCGGCGCGAATCGCCGAGGGACCTGATCGTGGTCTACATCCCGGAATACGTGGTGGGCAAGTGGTGGGAACAGCTGGTGCACAACCAGACCGCGTTGCGGATCAAGACCAGGCTGCACTTCGAGCCCGGCGTCATGGTGGCATCCGTGCCGTGGCAGCTCAAGTCTTCGGAATCCGCTCGGCGTTTCCAGGAACTCGACTAGATGACTGAAACGCGGATGACTGAAGCACAGATGACTGAGGCACGGGTAGATGACTGAGGCGCAGGGGAAGCGCGAGGCGCCGGGAACAGCCGGCGCTGCGACGAAGGAAGTAATTCTGGAGATCGGTCCGGTGGCGCATGGCGGCCACTTCGTCGCCCGCTTGGCGGAGGATACCGATTCGACGGGGGATGCCAGCTCGATCGGGAATACTGGCTCGGCTGGGGACCGATCCGGTGCAGTGTCGGATGACGTCATCGCTGGGTCCGGGGCGGCCAGAGCCGGCCGCCGGGTGGTCTTCGTGCGGCATGCGGTGCCCGGCGAACGGGTCCGGGCGATCCTGACCGAAGCTGAAGCAGATGCGGCATTCTGGCGCGCCGACGTGGTCGAAGTGCTTGCCGAGTCGGTGGAATTCGCCGGGGCCCGGGTGGCCCATTTCTGGCCGGAGGCGGACTCCGGCCAAGCACATTCCACAGGGACGTTGCCGATCGGCGGCGCGGAATTCGGGCATCTGCGTCTGCCGGCGCAACGGGCCTTGAAAGCCATGGTTTTGGCCGAGCAATTGCAGCGGCTCGCCGGACTCGAGGTGACCACTTCGGTGCAGGAGGTTTCGGGTGAAGATCCGACCGGCCTGGGTTGGCGGACCCGGACCGGATTCGCGGTCACTCCCGAGGGCCGGCTCGGCATGCATGCGCACCGCTCGCATGAGGTGATTGCGGTCCAGGACATGCCGCTGGCCGACCGGAGGATCCGGGATCTGGCGTTATGGGATCTGGACTTCAGCGGACTTGATCGCGTCGAAGTGGCAGCGCCGACGTCGGGGGACGGTCCGTTGGTCTTGCTCTCCGGAACGAAGCAGGCGGCGGCGCGGCTTGCCCGGGAACTGCCCGGCGGAGTTTCCGCAGCCCACTGGGACGCCAAGAGCAGCCGGGTCTCGGCGCTGCGTGGCCGCCCGTGGTTGCGCGAATCGGTGCCGGCTACGCCGGGATCGGGTTCCGCCCCGGAATTCCGGGTCAGTGGTGACGGATTCTGGCAGATCCACCGCAAGGCCCCGGAGGTGCTTTCGGACACGGTACGCGAGTATCTGGGCGACTTCCTCGGTGCCGGATCGGCCGCTGCGGACCTCTACGCCGGAGCGGGATTGTTCACGTCGCTGCTCGCCGATGCCGTCGGCCCCACTGGGAGGGTGCTATCCATCGAGGGCTCGCCGGTGACCAGCAAAGACGCGATGCGCAATTTCGACGGCCGCGCCGAGGTGCTGGTCCGGCCCGGCCGGGTGGATCGGGTGCTTGCGGCGGTGGCTCGGGAAAACGGGGTGCTGCCCGGTGCCGGCAAGCTCGATGCCGTGGTTCTGGACCCGCCGCGTGCCGGGGCGGGCAAAAATGTGGTGAAACAGATTTGCGCCAGCGGGGCGCGAGCGGTGGCTTACGTTTCCTGCGATCCGGCATCATTCGCCCGCGACGTGGCGTACTTTGCTGCTGAGGGTTGGCAGTTGGCCGAGTTGCGCGCCTTCGACCTCTACCCGAACACCCACCACTTGGAAACCGCGGCCCTGCTGCTGCCGACCGCCTGAGCCGACCCCGACGAGGCACACCGCACAAAGCGCACCGCACAAAGCGCCTCTGGCCGGGCGCACGTGACGGGGTGGCCCGACTGGCTTGGCCCGGCCTAGGCCACCGCATCCAGTCGGTGATAATTGTTCCGCAAGGCGCGCTGTTGAGGATCGATCCATGGCGGCGGTCTGAACCGGGGGAGTCCTTGCCGGTTGTCCAGCTGCCAATCGCCTTGGTGGATCAGATGGTGGTGATGCGAGCAGAGCAGCGCGCCGTTCTGGACCGAGGTCGCACCGCCGTCCCGCCAGCTTTGGATGTGGTGCGCTTCGCACCAGCTGGCCGGGATCGTGCAATCCGGGAAAGTGCAACCGCGATCCCGGGCGAAGAGCGCAGCCCGCTGGCTCCGGCTGAACAAACGTCGTCTGCGACCGAGGTCGAGCACCTCGCCGGCTCCGCCGAGGACTACCGGGATCAGCTCGGCGTCGCAAGCGATCCGGCGAATGGTTCCCGGGTTGATCGGGCCGGTGAACTCTGCGGAGGAAACCATGGCAGCAGCACCCCCGGAGCCGGAACGCCCGGGACGTCGGGAGTGGATTTCGCCGAGCAAATGCCGGTAGTCGATGGTGACTTGGACCTGTGGCCGGTGCCCGCCGGTTGCCGGCAACGAATCGGTGCTCAGCGCCGCAGCCAGGGCACTGACCAGGGTGTCGAGCTGCCGCTGCGGCGCACTCCGTCGATCTGCTGGGGCGTCCGCCTGGCCGCGGTTCCCGCTACTGCTCCCGCTACTGCGCGGGTTGTTCCCAGCATTCAGCACGGTCAGCAGGGTTTCGGTCTGCGCCGGATCGGCCCAAAGCTCGAAATGGCTCAGTCCGCGGTACTCGCCACGTCGGAAAAGCCCTTGCCGGTGTCTCAGCTCGGATTCCTCCGGCGCGGTGCCGTCCTGGTCCAAAAGCGTCAGCCATCGTTTGACCAGCGGGCTCAGGAAATCAGGGTCCCGCGCAGCCAGCGCCTCGGCCAGACTCGTTTCCATCCGGCCCAGCAGCTCGGCATCCTGCGGGTGAAGTTGCTGCGGCCAGGACCGGCCACGGAGGATGCTCTGCGCGGTGTCGAGCGCATCCACCGCTTTGCTGAGCCCCTGCAGGCAGGCGGCACCGCTGCTGGCCACCACGCCGAGCCGCGGGTATCCGGCCGGAACCGGTTCTCCGGTCAGGCTGTGCGCCGGCAAGAGTTTCCCAGCCACGCCGAGCCGGCGCTTGGCCTCGCTCCGGGGGATGCGCAGCCGGGCCTGCAGGAAATCCGCGGTATTGCGGAACGGCGCCCGGGCTGCGGCCGGACAATCACGATCGATGGCTGCTGCGGCCAGGACTTGGCCGTACGCCACCTGCCGGGCCAACGCTTCGAGGGCATCGGCCGCGGCCAGCAGTTCGGCGGCATTTGCCGAGTCGAAGCAGCCAAGGAGCCCGGAAATCGCCTCGGCCGCCGTGTCCCGAGCCCGCGCTATGCGGGCTTCGGCAGTCGACGGAGCGTGGGTTCCCATGAACTGATTTTACTAGAACAAATATTCGATGACCAAGCTGCCATTGCAGCACTGTGGATAACCGGAGACGCCCCGGGCCGCCGGCGTCCGGGCTTCCCGAACAGCCCTGTCTACTCCCGGTGGATGGGCTTAATTCATACTCAAGAGTGATTTCCGGGTTCCGGCAACCGCATAGAGTTGAACCTAATATGAGCAGCTCAACTCGCACCGCGCCCAGTCATGCCGAAGTCAAACAACGCGCTCGCCTCGAGTCGATGGCGGCGGCCAAAAAGCAGCTTGCCGCCGTCGACGAAACGACGCTGGCCGCGTCCGGGCTGAGTTCCGGCCAGGTCGCGGAGCGGCTCGCGTTGGACCTGGGAAACGCGGTGCCGAACGATTCCAGCCGGACCATCGGCCAGATCCTGCGCGCCAACCTCTTGACTTTGTTCAACATCGTGCTGGGCATCTGTCTCGTGATCGTGCTGCTGGTCGGCAAGTGGCAGGATGCGCTTTTCGGTTTCATCGTGATCGCGAACGCCGCGATCGGCGTCGTGCAGGAATACCGCGCCAAGCGCACCCTGGACCGGTTGGCCGTGCTCAACGCGCCCAAAGCCCGGGCGCTGCGCGACGGCGTCGTCCAGGACATCCAGGTGGAACACGTCGTCTACGACGATGTCCTGGTGCTGCGCACCGGAGACCAGGTGCCGGCGGATGCCGAAGTGCTCAGCGTAGCGGGCCTGGAAATCGACGAGTCGCTGCTGACCGGAGAGTCCGATCCGATCGACAAGAGCCCCGGCGACGAGGTGCTGTCCGGTTCCGCGGTGGTTTCCGGATCCGGCACCGTGCGGGTGCAGCGGGTCGGCATCGAGTCCTTCGCCTCCAAACTCACCGCCGAAGCCAAGCGGTTTTCCCTGGTGAACTCGGAGATCCGCAACTCGATCAACAAGATCGTGCTCTACATCACCTGGGCGTTGGTGCCGATCATCATTCTGGTGATCAACGGCCAGATGCAGGCCAAAGGCGGTTGGGGAGTGGCCCTGGGCAACGGGGACTGGAAGGAAGCGGTGGTTTCCGCAGTCGCCTCGATCGTGGCGATGATCCCGGAAGGCTTGGTGCTGTTGACCAGCATCTCCTTCGGCCTGGCTGCGATGACCTTGGCCCGGCGCCAGGTTTTGGTCCAGGAGTTGCCTGCGGTCGAGGGGCTGGCCCGGGTGGACATGGTCTGCCTGGACAAAACCGGCACGCTCACCGAAGGCGAGATCGTGTTCGACGCCGAGCAGCAGCTCAACGATGTGCCGGGCTGGCGTGCGGCGCTGGCCTGGATCGGCGCGGACGACAACGCCAATGCCACCGCGGCCTGCCTCGCCGTCGAGTACCACACCGGGCCCACGAAGCCGGCCTTGTCCAGCGTTCCGTTCAACAGCGCGCGGAAGTGGAGCGCGGTGTGCTTCGAAGCCGAAGGCACCGCCGGTGCCGGGGTTTCGACCTGGGTCTTCGGCGCACCCGAAATGGTCCTCGATGCCGGAGCCGCGGAGCACCGGGCAGCCTTGGCGGAGGCCAGCAGCCTGGCGGAAAAAGGCTTGCGTGCTTTGATCCTGGCGAACAGCGGCGAGCGGATCGAAGACGAGGCGATCCCGGCAGCGCTGGTCCCGGTGGCGATCCTGACTTTCCGCGAGAAAGTCCGTCCGGACGCCGGGGAAACCTTGGCGTATTTCCGCGAGCAGGGTGTGCAGCTGCGGGTGATTTCCGGGGACAACCCCCGGACCGTGGCGGCGGTGGCCCGCGAAGTCGGCTTCGAAAACGTCGGTCAGGGCTACGACGCCCGGGAGCTGCCCGAGGACCTCGACGAACTCGGCGAAGTGCTGGCGAAGGAGCAAGTGCTCGGCCGGGTCACCCCGGAACAGAAGAAGTCGATCGTGCTGGCTTTGCAGAAGCGCGGCCATGTGGTGGCGATGACCGGGGACGGCGTCAACGACGCGCTCGCGCTGAAAAACGCGGACATCGGGATCGCGATGGGTTCCGGTGCCGCCGCGACCAAGGCGGTGTCCCGTCTGGTGCTTTTGGACGGCCAGTTCTCCCGGATGCCCGGGGTGGTGGCCGAAGGGCGCCGGGTGATTGCCAACGTGGAGCGGGTGGCGAACCTGTTCTTGACCAAGACCGCGCACGCGGTGATCATTTCCCTGGTGATCGGGGTGCTGCTCTGGCAGTACCCGTTCTTGCCCCGGCAGCTCTCGATCACCAGCGCGCTGACCATCGGCATCCCGGCGTTCTTCCTGGCGCTGCTGCCGAACAAGCGCCGGTACCAGCCGGGATTCCTGCGCCGGGTATTGTCCTTCTCGATCCCGGTGGGCGCGGTGATCGCCGCCTGCATCATCGGCGTCTACAGCTTCTCCAGGGCCTTCCCGGACGCGAGCCTGGACCCGGCCGGCCAGTTGCAGGACGGCAGGACGGCGGCGACCATGACGATCCTGTTGCTTTCGCTCTGGGTGCTCGCGGTGCTCGCCCGGCCGTTCGACCGCTGGCGGGCGCTGCTGGTGGGCGCGATGTTCCTGTTGCTGGTCCTGGTTTTCGTGGTGCCGTTCTCGCGGACCTTCTTCGCGCTCGCGGTGCCCAGCGGAACCCTGTTGGCGGTTACTATAGGAGTAGTGGTTCTTGGCTGTGCGGTGATCGAAATCCTGTACCGGATCCTCAAACGCCGCGGTGCCGTCTCCGAACGGGAGTAATTGCTTAGGCGTACCTAACTAGCGACCTGACTCTCGCGAGACAAAGATAAAAGCTGAGGCGAGAGGAGTCCTGTTGTGAGTAAAGTGGACAGCTTCGGATCCAAAGGCGTACTGAATGTCGCCGGGACCGAATACGAGATTTTCCGTTTGAGCTCGGTCGAGGGATCGAATGACCTGCCGTACAGCTTGAAGATCTTGTTGGAAAACCTGTTGCGCACCGAAGACGGTGCCAACATCACCGCGGACCATGTCCGCGCTTTGGCCAACTGGGACCCGAACGCCCAGCCCGATACCGAAATCCAATTCACCCCGGCCCGGGTGATCATGCAGGACTTCACCGGCGTGCCCTGCGTCGTCGACTTGGCGACCATGCGCGAGGCGGTCAAAGAACTCGGCGGCGACCCGACCCGGGTCAACCCGCTCGCCCCCGCCGAATTGGTGATCGACCACTCGGTGCAGATCGACGTGTTCGGCAACGCCAACGCCGTCGAACGCAATGTCGAAATCGAATACGAGCGCAATGGCGAGCGGTACCAGTTCCTGCGTTGGGGCCAGACCGCGTTCGACGACTTCAAGGTCGTCCCGCCGGGCACCGGCATCGTGCACCAGGTCAACCTGGAGTACTTGGCCCGCACCGTGATGACCCGCGAGGTCGACGGCGTGCTGCGCGCTTACCCGGATACCGTGGTCGGCACCGACTCGCACACCACCATGGTCAACGGTCTGGGCGTGCTCGGCTGGGGCGTCGGCGGCATCGAAGCCGAGGCGGCAATGCTCGGCCAGCCGGTCTCCATGCTGATTCCGCGCGTGGTCGGGTTCAAGCTTTCCGGCTCCATTCCGGCCGGCGCCACCGCGACCGATGTGGTGTTGACCATCACCGAGCAACTCCGCAAGCACGGTGTGGTCGGCAAGTTCGTCGAATTCTTCGGCGAAGGCGTCGCCGAGGTGCCGTTGGCGAACCGCGCCACGATCGGCAATATGAGCCCGGAATTCGGCTCCACGGCTGCGATGTTCCCGATCGACCAGGTCACCATCGAGTACTTGAAGCTGACCGGACGCTCGGACGAAAACGTCGCCCTGGTCGAGGCCTACGCCAAGGAACAGGGCTTGTGGCACGACCCTTCGAAAGAGCCGAAGTTCTCCGAGTACTTGGAGCTCGACCTTTCCACGGTGGTTCCTTCGATCTCCGGACCGAAGCGTCCGCAAGACCGGATCCAGCTCACCGACGCCAAGGAGCAGTTCCGCAAGGATCTGCACAACTACGTCGCGGTGGGCCATGAGGACATCGAAGACGGCAGCGTGGACGAATCGCTGGACGAAAGCTTCCCGGCCTCGGACTCGCCGTCCTTCAACCACGCGGACAACCACGCCACGGATTCCGAACGCAAGGTTTTGGTTTCGGCTGCGAACGGCGCCTTCGGGCGCAGCTCGAACCCGGCCAAGGTCAATATGGCGGACGGCCGGGAATTCGAGCTGGACCACGGCGCGGTGACCATTGCCTCGATCACCTCCTGCACCAACACCTCCAACCCCTCGGTGATGCTCGCCGCCGCGGTGCTGGCCCGCAACGCGGTGGAGAAGGGCCTGGTTTCCAAGCCCTGGGTCAAGACCTCGGTGGCGCCCGGTTCCAAAGTGGTCACCGACTACTACGAGAAGTCCGGGTTGAACCCCTACCTCGAGAAGCTCGGCTTCTTCACCGTCGGTTACGGCTGCGCCACTTGCATCGGCAACTCCGGACCGCTGGAAGAAGAGGTCTCCGCCGCGATCCAGGGCAACGACCTGGCCGTCACCGCGGTGCTTTCCGGCAACCGGAACTTCGAAGGCCGGATCAATCCGGACGTGAAGATGAACTATTTGGCCTCGCCGCCGCTGGTCATCGCGTACGCCCTGGCCGGGTCCATGGACTTCGATTTCGACGTCGACCCGCTGGGCCAGGACGAAGCCGGCAACGACGTCTTCCTGCGCGACATCTGGCCGAACCCGGTCGAAGTCCAGCAGGTCATGGACGACTCGATCGACAAAGAAATGTTCGTCTCCAGCTACGCCTCGGTCTTCGAAGGCGACCACCGCTGGAAGAGCCTGCCGACGCCGGAAGGCAACACCTTCGAGTGGGATGCGAATTCCACCTATGTGCAGAAGCCGCCGTACTTCGACGGCATGACCATGGAATTGACCCCGGTCCAGGACATCACCGGTGCCCGGGTCTTGGCGACGCTCGGCGACTCAGTGACCACGGACCACATCTCGCCCGCCGGATCGTTCAAATCGGACAGCCCGGCCGGGAAGTACTTGTTGGAAAAGGGCGTGGCCCGCAAGGACTTCAACTCCTACGGTTCCCGTCGTGGCAACCACGAAGTGATGATCCGCGGCACCTTCGCAAACATCCGCCTGCGCAACCAGTTGCTCGCCGCGGAGAATGACGGGGCCGGGGTCGAAGGCGGTTTCACCCGGGACTTCACCCAGGACGGCGCCCCGCAGACCACGATTTACGATGCCGCGCAGAACTACGCCGCGGCCGGTACTCCGTTGGTCGTGCTGGCCGGGAAGGAATACGGCACCGGTTCCTCCCGTGACTGGGCTGCCAAGGGCACCGCGCTGCTGGGCGTGAAAGTCGTCATCGCGGAGAGCCTGGAACGAATCCACCGCTCGAACCTGATCGGCATGGGCGTCGTCCCGCTGCAGTACCCCGAAGGCGAGAACGCCGCCACGCTCGGCCTGGACGGAACCGAGACTTTCTCGATCACCGGTCTGACCGAGCTCAACGAAGGCCGGACGCCGAAGACCCTCAAGGTCACCGCCACCAAGGCGGACGGCACCGAGAAGTCCTTCGATGCCGTGGTGCGGATCGATACGCCCGGCGAGGCGGACTACTACCGCAACGGCGGCATCTTGCAGTACGTGCTGCGGCAGATCGCCACCGCATAGGCTCTGCCCAAGCACTGAAAACTAAGCGCTGAGGCAGACGCCGAGCAGCAACGTCGCAGGGCCGGCCACCGGATGGTGGCCGGCCCTGCGACGTTGCTGCTCCGGAACTGCTCCGGAACTGCTCCGGAACTGCTCCGGAACTGCTCCGGAACTGCTCCGGAGCTAAACCGTCATCCGGTTCAGCGTGCGGTCACCGTCGCGGTGAACGGCGCTCGGCTGCCGTCCGAGGCGATGATGCTGCCTTGGTAAACCCCGGGCAGCAAATACCGGTGCGTGCCTTGCACCGCATAGGCGCCGCTGGCCTGGAGCGCATTGCGCGGTTGGCTGCTGTTCAGGGTGCCCGGCGTCGCCGGAGTCCCGTCGCCCCAGTCGATCGACACGGTGAGATTCCCGTTGATCGCGGAGGCCGCGGTGCCGTCGGAATCGTCCACCCGGTCCGCCGCGATCGAGGTGCCGTTGTTGGCGGCCTTGGTGCCGGGCGCGATGAGCGTGCCGACGGTCTGCGTCTGCGGCAGGATCCCGGCCGAGGTGCGGTAACCGAGACCGGCCATGCTCCAATTCCAGGCGGCGTTCGGGCCGTCGTAGAAATTCGTGCCCGCCGCGGTCATCCGCGGGCCGAACATGGCCAGACGTTTGCTGAAGTCCTGCAGGTTCTTCTTGGCCGCCGGGGTCCAACCGACTTCGGCGACGGCTGCGGCCCGCGGAAAGGACAGGAACTCGGCTTGGCTGACGCCGCGTACGGTTTCGGACCACAGCGGAGCTTCGACGCCGGCAATGGAGGACTCCGGGAGCGGATTCGACTTGTTCAAGTACGTCGTCGGATCCCAGTCGTAGTACTTGGGGAAGTCCCCGGAGCCGGCCCAGGTCAGCCCGATCGGGGTCTTGTTGTTGTACTTCAAATCCAAGTAGGTCATCGAGGCGGGCGAAGCCACCAACTTGGCTCCTTGCCGCACGGCGGCCTGGGTATCCGCCTCATTGCCGGCCCACTGCTGGACCAAGTCGCCCGGCTGCAAGCCGCCCGCGACATATTCGTTCCAGCCCACCGGGCTCTTGCCGTAGCCGCGGATGATTTCCGCGGTTTTGCTGACGAACTTGCGATAATCGGCGCTGGGCGTGACCTTGGACTCGTCGCCGCCCAAATGCATGTAGGGTCCGGGGGTCAGCGCGGCCAATTGCCGGTAGATCTGGCGCATGAATTTCCAGGTGATATCCGCATTGGCGTCCAAGGTGGAGTAGCCCACGGCACCCGTGGTGTTCAACGGTGCGACGCCGTCCGGACCGGGCCGGGGCTGGGTGGCACCGGTGTTCAGCTGCGGGATCGCGTGCAGGGCGGCATTGGTGTGCCCCGGGGTGTCGATTTCCGGGACTACGGTGATGAATTGGGACTGCGCGTAGCCGACCAGATCGCGGTACTCCTGCTGGGTGTAGAAGCCGGTTCTCCCGGGCTCGTTCTGATAGCCCCATTCGGTGATCGCGGTTTTCCCGGACACGTCGGTGAGCCGGTTGTAGTCGATCGGATCGTCGGCTTCTTTGCCGTCGTTGGTGATCTGCAGCCGCCAGCCCTGGTCATCGGCCAGATGCATGTGCAGCGTGGAGAACTTCAACGCCGCCATTTGGTCGATGATCTTGCGGACTTCAGCCGGAGTCAGAAAGGACCTCGCGACGTCGAGCATCATCGACCGGTATGCGGTGCGCGGGGCATCCGTGATATTCGTTGCCGGCGCGGTCCACGTGCGGTTCACCGGGGTCGCCGATTCGATGAACGCGGGGAAAAGCTGGCGCAGGCTTTGCACCGCATTGAAGGCGCCCTGCGCGGTCAACGCTTTGATCTCGACCCCGGAGGCGGTGACCCGGAGCGAGTAGGCTTCCGGCTGGTCTTTGAATTCCGCGATCTGTTCGGCCACCGAAATATTGATGCTTTGTACTGCGCTGCCGGGAGCTTTGTCGGCTGCCTGGACCGGCAGCGAATAACCGGTAGACGAACGCAGCACACCGGCCAGAATATTGGCCACCGGCTCGGCCGCCCGGTCAACCAGAATCCTGGTATCCGATTGGAGGGTGAAGCCGTTGCCCGGCAAATCCTGCACATTCACCGGCAACGGAACGATCCGTTGCGAAGCCTTGACTTGATCATTGCTGCTCGGTTGCGTGATCACGCCGGGCAGCTCCGGAACTCCTGGGCTGGAAATCGCCGCAGCCGGCGCGGCCAACGGGATTCCGAGAGCCAAACTCGCGGTTGCGGCGAGCGCAATACTCCATCTTTGACTTAATCTGATCAAAACATCCCCCAAATGGTAATTGAACGTCAGTGTTCTCTGTGATTGTGGATTACTCTCCGCTACTTGTAAAGAAAATGTGTAGATTTTGAGAAGTTGCACAGGGCACCTATTTTGCTGAAAATTCGGCGTCGGCATGGGCGGCAACTGCAGAGCGGTCCATCCCGGGAGCAGCGACGAAGTACTGGTAAGCGCGACGGCAAGGCGTCCGCCGACGCTAGAATGGACGGGTTGGACCCGCAGACACAGGAAATGGGGAACGATGGGACTTCTGGAGACGATCCAGCATCCGGCGGACCTTGCCCGGCTCAGCGACGGGCAGATGCTCCAGCTGGCTCAGGAGATCCGCGATTTCCTGATCAGCAACGTGGCGCAGACCGGCGGCCACCTCGGCCCCAATCTCGGTGTCGTCGAACTGACCTTGGCGGTGCACCGGATCTTCGACTCGCCGCGGGATTCGATTGTTTTCGACACCGGCCACCAGTCCTATGTGCACAAACTGGTCACCGGACGGCAGGACTTCTCCACGCTGCGCCAGCAAGGTGGCCTTTCCGGCTACCCGGAACGCGCCGAATCGGTGCACGACATCGTGGAGAGTTCGCACGCCTCCTCTTCGCTTTCCTGGGCTGATGGGATTTCCCGGGCGCGCAAGCTCACCGGCGAAGGCGACCGTTATGTGGTCGCGGTGGTCGGCGACGGTGCACTGACCGGCGGGATGACCTGGGAAGCCTTGAACAACATCGCCGCGGACAAAGACCGCAGGGTAGTCATCGTGGTGAACGACAACGGGCGTTCCTATGCGCCTACCGTGGGCGGCTTGGCGGAGTACCTGCGCTCCTTGCGGCCGGCGATCGACTCGGTCCGGACGCACCACGCGTATGAAAGCACCTTGGACTGGACCAAGGCCAAACTGCAGAACGGCGGCCCGCTGGGCCAATTCATGTACAAGTCCCTGCACGCGGCCAAAAAGGGTGTCAAAGACTGGTGGGCGCCCCAGGGCCTCTTCGAGGACCTGGGCATGAAGTACATCGGTCCGATCGACGGCCACGACCAGAAGTCCCTGGAATCCGCGCTGCAGACGGCGAAAAACTACGCTGGCCCGGTCATCGTGCACGCGATGACCGAAAAAGGACGCGGCTATGCGCCGGCCCGGGCGAACGAAGAAGACCAATTCCACGCGGTGGGCGTGATCGATCCGGAAAGCGGCTTGCCGCTGGACTCCGCCAAGGGGCAGTCCTGGACGTCGGTGTTCGGCGACGAGATCGCCGCGATCGCGGATGAACGGCAGGACATCGTGGGGATCACCGGGGCGATGCTGATCCCGGTGGGCCTGCACAAAATGGCCGCGCGGCACCCGGACCGGGTGATCGACGTCGGCATCGCGGAGCAGCATGCGCTCACCACTGCGGCCGGCATGGCCTATGGCGGGCTGCATCCGGTGGTCGCCTTGTACGCGACGTTCCTCAACCGGGCCTTCGACCAACTGCTGATGGACGTCGCGCTGCACAAGGCAGGCGTCACTGTGGTCCTGGACCGGGCAGGGGTCACCGGCCCGGACGGGCCCAGCCACCACGGCATGTGGGATCTGTCGATTCTGCAGGTCGTGCCGGGACTGCATCTGGCCGCGCCACGGGACGCCACCCGGTTGCGCGAAGAACTGCGTGAAGCGGTGCAGATCGCCGATGCGCCGAGTGTGCTCCGCTACTCCAAAGGCACCGTCGGCGCCGAGGTGGAAGCCTTGGACCGGCTCGACGACGGAGTCGACGTGCTGAGCCGCCGCCCGGCCGGTTCGACGGAAAACGACGTGCTGATCGTTTCGGTCGGTGCGATGAGCGAAATGTCCTTGCAAGTGTCCAACTTGATCGGTGCGCAGGGGATTTCCTCCACCGTGGTCGATCCGCGCTGGGTGCTGCCGGTGCCGAAGTCGGTCGTCCGGCTGGCCGCGGAGCACCGCATCGTGATCGTGATCGAAGACGGGGTCCGGGCCGGCGGCGTCGGCTCCCGGATCCGGCAGGAAATGCGGGCGGCCGGGGTGGACACCGCGCTGAACGAAGTGGGCCTGCCCGTGGAGTTCCTGGCCCATGGGACCAGGGGAGAAGTCTTGGAGCGGATCGGACTGACCGCGCAGAAAGTGGCGCACGACGTCGTCGCGCAGGTTCTCGGTGCAAAGGTCCCGTTCGCGCGGCCATTGCCGGGTCAGCAGATCACGCACACCGGACAGCTGCCCACCCTGTGACGGCCTCAGCCAAGCGCGCCGGGCTCGGCACCGCGCCGGCACTGGGCGACTTGGTCGTCGCCCGAAACCGGAAGTGGGACGGCTGTTCGCACTGGACGGTGCCCGGCCGGTATCTGGGCAGCGACGACATCGGGCATTGGGTGCACCAGGCCACGGGCGCCTTCGTGGCGAAACCGGGTTCGGGCTTCCTGGCCGAGTCGCCGGCAGTGCTGCTGGTGCCGTTCACCGGCGAATGGGTGGCCACGTTCTACGATGAACGGCATCCTGACCACTGCAGCCTCTACGTGGACATCGTCACCGGAATCGACTGGCATCAGCTGGACCGCGGGAACGGCTGGGAGATGACGCTGATCGACATGGATCTGGACGTGATCATCGCCGATGGCAGAACCTGGGTGGACGACGAGGATGAATTCGCCGAGCATCAGGTGCGCTACGGCTACCCGGCCGAAGTCATCTCCCGGATGGAAGAAGCCTGCGCCGCGGTATACCGGGACGTGCTTGCCGGGGTGCCGCCATTCGACGGCCGCGATGCGGTTTGGTTCGGCAAGGCTCAAGGTTTGGGCTGGGATGCCCCGGTGGGCGAAACGTCGTTCGGCGGAGCGTCGCTGGCCGAAGTCTCGCGCGGTTCCGTTCCGGGCTGATCAGGCAGAACTGCGGCGGACTGTTTCGGGCGGCCGAGGAAAAAGAAGCCGAGCAGGAAGCTCAGCGGAGTGATCGCGACGAAGACCGCGTTGGTGCCGAAGTCCGCATTGGTGAAGGTCGCCAGGGTGAGGATCAGGGTCGTGGTCGTGGCGATCAGGCACAGGGCGGCGATCGCCGAGCAGATGATCACGGCCGGACGGGAATCGGAACTCCGGCGTTTGGCGAAGAAGACCACTGCGCCGATCGCGGTCAGCGCCTGCAAGCTGCTGATCCCGACCAGGCCGGGCGAGTTGATCCAGAGCATCAGTTGCAAGAACGGGTCTGCATCGGCCGCAGCGAAACTGAGCACAATGACCAAGGCCAGTGCGGATTGCAGCAGGCCAGCCACGTAGGGCGTGCGGAACGTCGGATGCACCTTGCCGAACAAGGGTGGCAGGATCGCGTCTTTGGCCAGGCTGTAGCAGTACCGGTTGTTGGCATTGTGGATCGCCAGCTGCGAGGCGAAGATGCTGATCACGATCAGAATGGACATTGCGGCCGAGGCCCAGGGGCCCAGGTAGATTTCCATCGCGCCGAAGAAGAGACCTTCCAATTCTTCGCCGGCAATGGCTTGCACTTCGGCAGCGCCGAAACCCTGCACGATCGACCAGGTGATGAAGGAATAGAACAGGGCCAGAAAGGCGATCGCGACCACGGTTGCGCGCGGTATCGTGCGGTTCGGGTTCCTGGCTTCCTCGCGGTACAGTGCGGTGGATTCGAAGCCCAGGAAGGCCGCGAACGCCACGGTCAGGATGACCGCCATCCCGGGGGCGAAAATCGCTTCGGGCGAGAAGGACTCGAGGCCGATGCCGTTGGCTCCGCCGCGGAACAAGATCGCTGCCGCGAGCAGGGCCAGGATCGCGGTCTCGGCGGCGAGCACCAGGGCCAGCACCCGCGCACCGGTGTTGATGCCGCGGAAGCCCAGGAACCAGACCACCGCGATGGTGGCCAGTACCGGCAGGATCCAGGGCACGTCCCAACCGAACAGATTCCGGAACATCAAACTTGCCTGGGCGCCGAGCAGGCCATAGAGCCCGATCTGCAAGGCGTTGTAGGAGACTACCGCCACAATCGCGGCGCCGACTCCGGCCCGCCTGCCGAATGCCGCCGCGATGAAGCCGTAAAAGCCTCCGGTGGAACGGACGAAGGGCACCATGGCGATGAATCCGACCGCGAACAAGCCGAGCACCGCTCCGGCGACCAGGTAGACGACTGGTGTGCCGATGCCGCCGATGCTCAATGCCAGCGGTGCGACTCCGGCGAGAACCGAGAGCGGTGCGGCGGCGGCGATCACCATCAGGGCGACACCGGCTGTGCCGAGGACGTTGCCTTTGAGACGGGCTGAATCAGTCATTCGTCCAGCGTCCTCGGTCAGCTGCCCAACGGGTAGCAAATTCTTGTGAGCAGAATCACATTCATTTACTTTTCGCCGGACCTCCAGTTTCCACCCGATTGCCGACTAGTAATCTGGAGCCATGACTGATTACCGCCCGCTGGGCAATTCCGGACTCATCGTTTCCACCGTCGGACTGGGCTGCAACAATCTGGGCCGGCCCGGAACCGTGACCGAGAGCCAAGCCGGCACCGACGCCGTCGTACACGCTGCGATCGACGCCGGAATCACGCTTTTCGACGTCGCCGATGTCTACGGCAAAACGCCGGGGGTCAGCGAGGAGATGCTGGGCAAGGCCCTGAGCGGGCGGCGCGACGACGTAGTGGTCGCGACCAAGTTCGGTTTGGACGCCAAAGGGGTCAACGGAGCGGACTGGTCGGCCCGCGGATCCCGGCGCTATATCGTCAAGGCGGCCGAGGCATCTTTGCGCCGATTGGGCACCGAGTGGATCGACCTGTACCAGTACCACAGCCCGGACGGGGTGACCCCGATCGAAGAGACCCTGGCCGCGCTGGACGATCTGGTCCGGGCCGGAAAGGTCCGCTACCTCGGGCACTCCAACCAGACCGGGTGGCAAATCGCCCAGGCCGCCTACGAGGCCCAGATCGGCGGTTATGCCCCATTCATCTCGGCCCAGAACCATTACAACCTCTTGGATCGCCGCGCGGAACTCGAAGTGCTGCCGGCCGCCCGGCAATTCGGCCTGGGCGTGCTGCCGTATTTCCCGCTGGCGAATGGTCTGCTCACCGGAAAATACCGGGCCGGCCAGGCTCCGGAGGGCAGTCGGCTCACGCATTCACGGACCAACCTGCTCACCGACGCGGACTGGGGCCAATTGCAGGAATTCAGCGAATTCGCGAAGCAGCGCGGGGTGAGCGAGCTGGACCTCGCGTTCTCCTGGTTGGCCGCCCAGCCCGGGGTCGGGAGTGTGATCGCGGGGGCGACCAAGCCCGAGCAGGTCCGGGCCAATGCGCAGGCCGCCTCGGTGCTACTGAGCGCCGCGGACCTGTCCGCGCTGGACTTGATCTTCCCGAAGACGCCGAAGGTCGCGTTGTTCTGATTCCTGCGGCCGAATGGCCGGCTCTGCAGGTTATCCGGGCCGGAAAACCTGCAGAACTGGCCGCTCGACGGGGAAGCCGGGCCGATTCAACTCGTCAGATTAGTTCAGCCGGCCGGGACCTTGTCCACGAATTGCGTGGTGTAGGTTTTGGACATGTCGATCGAGCCGCCCTTGCCTTTGAGGTCCGCGGCGTAGGTATCCAGGATCCGCAACACGTTTTTGGCTCCTTCCGGATCCATTTTTCCGTCTTGGTTGAAGATGCCCTTTGAATCGTTGACCGATTTTTCGTAGAGTTCCTTGCCTGCAGCGGCGTAATCCGCAGGCATTTTCGCAGCGATCGTCGCAGCGTCATTGGCATTGATGTAGCGCAGCGTCTTGACCAGGGCATTGGCGAGTTTCTGCACGGTCTCCGGGTTCTTCTGGACGTAGTCGCAGCTCATGTAGAGCGAAGACGCCGGGTAGAGCCCGCCGAGCGCGGCCTTGGTGCCTTCCGCGGTGCGCATTTCCACCAGTACTTTGCCTTCGCCGCTGCTTTCCAGCTGGGCGATCGTGGGGTCGGTGGTCATCCCGGCATCGATGCTGCCCTGCTGCAACTGCGCGATGAACGTGGGTCCGGCGCCGACTTTGACCGGAGTGTAGTTCTGCACCCCGGCCTGGCCGGCCAGCGCCTGGGTCAGGAAGTCGGTGGACGAGCCGAAGGAGGTCATCCCGAGGTTTTTGCCTTCCAGGTCCTTCATGGATTGGTAAGCGGCCGCGTTCTTGGTGGAAATCACCTCCGCTTCGCCGGGGATGTTGGCGAATTGCACCACGGATTGGATGCACTGCCCTTTCGGCTGGACCATGATCGTGTGGTCGTAGAAACCGACCGCGCCGTTGACCTGCCCGGCGAGCACCGCATTGGTGGAGTTCGCCCCGGACTGCTCCTCGAGCAGCGTGACGTTGAGCCCCTCGTCTTTGAAGTAGCCGAGCTGTTCGGTCAGCTTGGCCGGCAGGTAGATCACCTTGTTCAAGCCGCCGACCATGATCGAGACTTCTGGGCTGTTGCCGCTCCCGCCGGCATTCCCGCCGCAGGCGGCGGTGCTGAACAAGACTGCTGCAGCGATCAGAGCGGCACCGGCCAGTTTCAGCCGACGGCCGGTTCGTGCAGCACGGTAGAGTTTGCGGATTTCCATCAGAGTCCTTTCGTGTGGGAACCGGATTGCGACGGTTTCCATTTCAGAAGTTTGTTTTCCGCCACCGTGAGGATCCACTCGGCGAGCAGTGCGATCACCGTGACGATGATCATGCCGGCGAAGATCCCGGCGGTGTCGAAGGAGCCTTGCGACTGGTTGATCAGCAGCCCCATGCCGCGCTTCGCGCCGGCGTATTCGCCGACGATCGCGCCGATCAACGCGAAGCCGAAGGCGGTGTGCATGGAAGAAAGGATCCAGCTCGTGGCGCTCGGCAGCACGATCGAGGTGAGCACTTTGCGTTTGCTCGCGCCGAGGATCCTGGCGTTGTTGATCACGTTCTGGTCGACTTCCCGGGCACCGGTGAAAGCGTTGAAGAAGATCACGAAGAAGACCAGCACGAAGACCGTGGCGACTTTGGAGTTGATTCCGCTGCCGAACCAGATGATGAACAAGGCGGCAAGCACGATCCGGGGGATCGCATTGGATGCTTTGATGAACGGGGCCAGGACTTCGGCCAGGAACCGGTTCCGGCCCAAGAACACGCCGACGACGATGCCGGTGATGGTGCCGAGGATGAAGCCCAGCACCGCTGCGGAAACCGTGTAGCCGATGTTCTCCCAGATGCTGCCCACCGGGGTGCCGACGGTGAACCACTGGACCAGCCGTTCCCAGATCAAGGAGGGCCGGGAGATGAAAAAGGTCCCGCTGAGCCCGACGATGTTGGCGGTGATCTCCCAGCTGCCCAACCAGATCGCGACCAGGGCGGCGCGGAGCCCCCAGATCCGCAGCCTGGTGTTCCGGGCATTGGCCCGGACCCGGTTCATCAGGTCCTGCTCGGTTTCCTGAGCGAGCACCGGTGGGCGCGTGATGATGCTTGTCATGGTTTGATCCTCCGCGCTCAACCGGCGACCGCGACGGCGGCGCGGGCGACTTCGACTTCTTCGCGCAGGCTGTCCCAGACCTGGCGGTAGATGTCCAGGAATTCCGGAGTCAGCCGGATCTCTTCGACATCCCTGGGCCGGGGCAGATCGACCGCGAAGTCGGCCTTGATCGAGGCCGGGCTCGCGGTCATCACCACGACGCGATCGGCCAGCACGATGGATTCCTCCAAGTCGTGGGTCACGAAGATCACCGCGGAATCGGACTCGGCCTCGGACCACAGCCGCAGCAGTTCGGCTTGCATCAGCTGCCGGGTCTGCACGTCGAGGGCGCTGAACGGCTCATCCATCAAGATGATTTCCGGGTTGTTGACCAGGGTTTGCGCCAACGCCACGCGTTTGCGCATGCCGCCGGAGAGCTGGTGCGGATAATAGCCTTCGAACTTGGCCAGACCCACCCGTTGTACCCAATCCCTGGCGTTTTCCCGGGCTTCGGCTTTGCCGATGCCGCGATAGCGCGGCCCGGAGGCCACATTGTCGAGGACCGTGAGCCAGGGCAGGGTGGCGTCGGTCTGGAACATGTATCCGATGCCTTCCGGGATCCCTTCGACGACTTGGTCGCGGACCCGGGTTTCGCCTTCGGAAGCCGGTTGCAGGCCGGAGATCAAGGAGAGCGCGGTCGACTTCCCGCAGCCGGTGGGGCCGACCAGGGCGACGAACTCGCCGGGCTCGACGCGCAGATTCACCTCGCGGATCGCAGTGTGGATGCCACCGCCGGTTTTGGGGAAACGTTTGGTGGCGTTCCGCAGTTCGATCAATGGAGTACTCATGGACATCTTTGTCCTTTCGTTCAGTTTTCTTTCAGAAATGTGTGCTGAGTCACATGCAAAGCTGAGATGAGCCTAGGCCGCGGATGCGGTCCGGCAATGGTTGTGTGCGCAAATCCGGATTCTGCTCATTACGCGCTTTGATCCGCTTGTGCGCGAGCAGATCGTCAGGGTCCGGTATTGCGCATACTATTGGCGCAGAAAACTTTCCGGGATCGACTGCGGTGCAAAGGGGCATGGAGTGGGTATTCTCGATGCCTTCGCCCGGCGGCGGCGCAGCGTGCCGAAACCGGGTGGGATGAGCTTTTCCAGCCGATTGTTGATCCAACAGATTGCGATCATCTTGTTGATCATGCTGCTCTCCAGCGGCATCTACGGGTGGTTGACGTACCAGCGACTGGTCGCCGAAGTCGGTGCCAAAACCTTGGCTGTGGCGCAGAGCCTGGCCGAAGACGAGGACCTGAAGCGGATTCTGGATGCCGACCGGACACCGCCGGATCCGAGTACCCTGCCGGCCGGTCCGGTGCAGGCCCATGCCGAAGTAGTCCGGGCCCGGATCGATGCGCTTTTCGTGGTGGTCACCGATCGCAATGGGATCAGGCTGGCGCATCCGGATCCGTCCCGGTTGGGCGAGATGGTCAGCACCGACCCCAGCGCCGCGTTGAGCGGCGAGGAGGTCACGGTCCAGGAGGTCGGCACGCTCGGTCCGTCGGTGCGGTCCAAGGTTCCGGTGTATGCCGCGGACCGGGAGATCGTCGGTGAAGTCAGCGTCGGATATTCGACCACGGACATCCTCGACGCGATGTGGCTTTCGGTGGGTCCGATCGTCGCGGTCGCCGGTTTCGCGGTGCTGCTCGGCGCCGGCGGCTCGGCGTTGTTGATGCGGCGGTTGCGCAAGGTGACGTTGGGCCTGCAACCGGAAGAGATCGGCGAATTGGTGAAAGACCAGGAAGTGGTGCTCTACGGGGTCGACGAAGGAGTGATCGGGGTATCCGCGGACCGCAGGCTGACCATTTGCAATGACAAAGCCAAGCGGTTGCTGAACCTTCCGGAGGCGGCGGGCCAACCGTTGGCCGAATTGGATTTCCCGCCGGCGATGCTGGCGCTTCTGGAACAGGAATCCGGCCAGGAGAGCGCTCAGATGCTGGTCGGCGCCACCGTGCTGATCGTGTCGGTCCGCAAGGTGGTCCATTCCGGGCAGGATCTGGGCTGGGTGGTGATGGTTCGCGACCGAACGGACGTCCAGGAACTGAGCCGGCAATTGGATGCGGTGGGGACGCTGAGCCAGGCCTTGCGCGCGCAACGGCACGAATTCGCGAACCGCCTGCATGCGGTGTCCGGCCTGTTGGACATCGGGCAGCCGGCCGAAGCTTCCGCCTACTTGCGCCGGACCTTGGAAACCGGCCCGTTGAAGTATCCTTTGGAAAACGGGGGGTTGCTCACGGACACCTTCCTACTGGCCTTCTTGGGTGCCAAAAGCACCCAGTCCGCCGAGCGCGGCGTCAATTTGAGGCTGGGGCAGAACACCTTGCTGCACAGCCCGTTGGCGGACGCCCAGGACGTCACCACGGTCCTGGGAAATCTGGTGGACAATGCGATCACGGCAGCGGTGCAGGGCACCTCGCCGGACCGCTGGGTGGAGGTCGAGTTGCTCAGCGACCGCGGCACCTTGCACCTGACGGTCTCCGACTCCGGCGACGGGATTCCGGAACAGCTGCGCGGCAGCCTGTTCGAAGAGGGGATTTCCAGCGCTGGTGCCGGCTACTCCGCCGGCCGGGGCGAGGGCATCGGTCTGGGCTTGGCCAGGCAATTGGCACGGCTGGGCGGCGGTGAATTGCGGTTGCTTTCCGCCGGGACACCCGGTGGTCCGGGCGCGGTTTTCGTTGCCCGGATGGAACGGGTTTTGGAGGAGACAATCATGGGGGGCCAGGTTGACTGAGGATTTTCGGGTATTGATCGTCGACGACGATTTCCATGTGGCGCGGCTGCACTATGCCTACGTCGAGGCGACGCCGGGGTTCATCGCGCTCGAACCGGTGGGCGGCGGCGAGGCAGCCCTGCGGGCGGTGGCCTCGTTGCGTCCGGACTTGGTGCTGATCGATGTGTATTTGCCGGATTGGAACGGCTTGGATGTGCTACGGAATCTCGACGTGGACGCGATGGTGCTGAGCGCGGCGAGCGATTCCGACTCGGTGCACAAGGCGATCCGGCGCGGTGCCCTGGGCTACCTGATCAAGCCCTTCGGTGCTGACGTGCTGACTGCCAAGTTGCGCGGATACGCGCGTTACCGGCGGTTGCTCAGCGCCGTCGGCAGCATCGACCAGGAAGGTCTGGAGCGGGCGTTGCGGCAACTGCATCCGGTGGACAGCGCGGCCAAACCGCGTTCGGTGACCGAGCAGGCAGTCGTCGGCTCGCTGGAGCGGGCCGGTGCGCTCAAGCGCACCGCAGCGGAGGTGGCGTCCGACGTCGGCATCTCCCGGGCTACGGCGCAACGTTACCTCTCCGCCCTCGTCGAGGACGGCGCCGTCGAAGTCTCGTTGCGCTACGGAACCGCGGGGCGGCCGGAACACCAATACTCCGCCCGGCCTTAAAACGGACGAGCGTTGACTTATGGCTGGTATCAGAAGCCCAAACCAGCCATAAGTCAACGCTCATCGCGGGGGACTAGGCCCGGGAAGCGACTCCCGGAGCGTGGAACCGCTTGCCGTTGACCCGTTCCGAAGCCCCGACCCGATCCAGGTACGGCGTGATGCCGCCCAAGTACATCGGCCAACCGGCGCCGAGGATCATGCACAGGTCGATGTCCTCGGCCGCTGCGACGACGCCCTCATCGAGCATCAAGCCGATTTCCTCGGCCAAGGCGTCCTGGGTGCGGGTGAGCAGTTCTTCGCCGCTGATTGGAGTGTCGCCGAATTCGAGCAGGTCCAGGGTCTCCTGCGGGACGAACGGCTTGCCGTCCTCGCCGATTTCCCAGATGCCTTTCTTGCCGGCATCGATCAGCCGCTGTTGGTTCTGCGAGACCCAGAAACGGTCGCCGAAGGCAGCGTGCAGCGATTCCGAAACATGCAGCGCCACCGGCACGCCGACCATCGAGAGCAAGCTGAACGGAGTCATCGGCAAGCCCATCGGACGCAATGCGGTGTCCGCGGTTTTCGCGTCGGTGCCTTGGTCGAAGGCTTTGGCGATCTCGCCCATCAGGCGCAACAGGATCCGGTTGACCACGAAGGCTGCGGCATCCTTGACCAGCACGGCATTCTTTTTCAACGCTTTGGCGGTCTGGAATGCCGTGGCGAGCACTGCGTCGGAAGTTTCCGGCGCCCGCACGATCTCCAGCAACGGCATGACTGCCACCGGATTGAAGAAATGGAAGCCGACCACGCGTTCCGGATGCTTGAGCCCTTCGGCCATCGCGGTCACCGAAAGCGAAGAGGTGTTCGTCGCCAGGATGCAGTCTTCCGAGATGATCTCTTCGAGTTCCGCGAAGACGTCCTTTTTGACCTGCAGCTCTTCGAAGACCGCCTCGATCACGAAGTCGGCGTCGGCGAAGGCCTGCTTCGACACCGAACCGGTGACCAGGGCCTTGGTCCGGTTGGCCGCATCCGGCGAAATCCGCTTCTTGGCCAGCAGCTTGTCCACTTCGCCGTGCACGTAGGCCACGCCTTTGTCCACGCGGGCCTGATCGATGTCGGTCATCACCACCGGCACCTTGAGCTGCCGCGCGAACAGCAGCGAGAACTGTCCCGCCATCAGTCCGGCGCCCACCACGCCGACCTTGGTCACCGGCTTGGCCAGCGATTTGTCCGGTGCCCCGGCGGGCCGCTTGGCCCGTTTCTGCACCAGGTCGAGGAAGGCGTACACCGTGGCCCGGAATTCGTCGGTCTGCATCAGATCGGCCAACGCGTCGTCCTCCGCGGCGAAGGACTCCTCCTTGCTCCAGGTCTTGCCCTTTTCGAACAATTCGATGAGCCGCAACGGCGCCGGAGCGGCGTTCGAGGTCTTGGCCTTGACGATCGCTTTGGCCTTGGCGACCGCGGCATCCCAGGCTGCCGACTGGGCTTCGGTCAACGGATCCGAAACCGCGTTCGGCCGCTGCACGGTGATTTCGCCGGAGATGACCTTGGCCGCCCAGGCGATGGACTGCTCGAGGAAATCAGCGGGTTCGAACAACGCATCGGCGATGCCGAGGCGGTAGGCCTGCGGCCCGGAGGTCGTGCGGTTGTTGTTCAAGGCGTTTTCCACCATCACGGTAACCGCGTTCTCCGGACCGATCAGCCGCGGCAGCAAGTAAACGCCGCCCCATCCTGGAACGAGACCGAGGAAGGCCTCGGGCAAAGCGAGTGCGCCGGCTCCCGTGGATACCGTGCGGTAATTGGCGTTGAGCGCGATTTCCAGACCGCCGCCGAGCGCCAGTCCATTGATGAAGACGAAACTGGGCACCCCCAGCTCGTTCAGGGTCCGGTAAACCTCATGGCCCAGCTGCGCCATCCATTTGCCCTGTTCGCGTTCGCCGAGCGAGCCGACCGCGGAAAGATCCGCACCGGCCACCAGGAAATAAGGCTTCCCGGTCACGCCGACGCCGACGATCTCGCCCCGGGCGGCCCGTTCGCGCTGTGCTTCGAGCAGGGTGCCCAATTCCACCAAGGTGTTCGGTCCCAGCGTGGTAGGGCGCTGGTGGTCCAGACCGTTGTCCAAGGTGATCAGGGCGAAGGTGCTGCCATCGGGCAGTGCCACGTCGCGGAGATAAGAGTGCGTCACGACCTCGTTCGGGAACAATTCCGCGAGCTTGTTGAATTGCTCGCCAATGGTTTGCTCGGGGGTGTTGTTCATGCTGCGGCTCCTTCGTCCTGCTGACCGGCGAAATGCGGGTTTTCCCAGATCACGGTCGCGCCCATGCCCAGGCCGATGCACATCGTGGTGATGCCGTACTGGACCGAATGGTCTTCTTCGAACTGCCGGGCCAACTGGTTCATCAAGCGGACGCCGGACGAGGCCAGCGGGTGGCCTACCGCAATCGCTCCGCCATAACGGTTGACCCGGGGGTCGTCGTCGGCGATGCCGAAGTAGTCCAAGAATGACAGGACTTGGACGGCAAACGCCTCATTGATCTCGAACAGGCCGATGTCTTCGATACTGAGTCCGGCATTTTTGAGCGCCTTTTCAGTGGCCGGAACCGGTCCGATGCCCATGACTTCGGGTTCGACGCCGGCAAATCCGTAGCTGACAAGTTTCATCTTGACCGGAAGTCCGAGCTCCTCGGCTGCTTCGGCCGAGGCCAGGATCGCGGCGGTGGCGCCGTCGTTCAATCCGGCGGCGTTGCCCGCAGTGACCCGGCCGTGCGGGCGGAACGGGGTGCGCAGCCCGGCGAGGTCTTCCATCGTGGTTCCGGGCCGCGGCGGTTCGTCCGCGGTGTTGAGCTGCCAGCTGTGGCCGGGGTTCGCTTCAGTAGCGCCGGCCTCGGCTTTGAACGCCGCGACCGGCACCAGATCCGGCTGGATCTGGCCTTTTTCGTAGGCTGCGGCGAGCTTATTCTGCGAATTGACCGCATAGCGGTCGGTGCGCTCCTTGGTGATCGCCGGGAACCGGTCGTGCAGGTTTTCCGCGGTATTGCCCATGTTCAGCGCAGCGGGATCGACCAGGCGTTCGGACATGAAGCGCGGGTTCGGGTCGGCGCCGGAGCCCATCGGATGGTGCCCCATGTGCTCGACGCCGCCGGCGATCACCACATCGTAGGCGCCGAAGCCGATGCCCGAGGCCGTGGTGGTCACGGCGGTCATCGCGCCGGCGCACATCCGGTCGATCGCGAAGCCGGGAACCGACTTCGGCAGGCCGGCCAGCAGTGCGGCGGTGCGCCCGATGGTGAGGCCTTGGTCCCCGGTTTGCGTCGTCGCCGCGATCGCCACGTCATCGATGCGTTCCGGCGGCAACGAAGGGTTGCGGCGCATGAGGTCGCGGATGCATTTGACCACCAGATCGTCGGCCCGGACGTTGGCATAAATGCCCTTTTCGCCGGCCTTTCCGAAGGGGGTCCGCACGCCGTCGACGAAGACTACTTCACGGACTTGCCGTGGCTTTGGGCTCACCTGTTGCTCCTCTTGTCGAAAACTCGCAGGAGTTCGGCGGGGCTCCATTGGCACACCGCTCCACTAAGGCTATGTTACTCATTGGTAACATAGCCTTCAAGCGAAACGTCAGTCGGTTGCCTCGGGATCTGCCGCAGTGTTCGCTTTGGCCGGCAGCTGATCCGGATGCCGGAATGCTTCCGCGAGCAGGGGTGCCGTCTGCCCGATTTGCCAGGGCCGGGCACCCAGGTCTGCCAGGGCTTCGCCGATCCCGGATTCGGTGAGTTCGGCCGGCGGGCGCCAGGAGATCCGACGCACGAAGTCCGGGGTGAGCAGGTTTTCCACCGGCAGGTTCAGGGTTTCGGCCAGCGCGAGCAGCCGAGGCCGTACCGTGGCGAACCGGGCTGCGGCCGCCGGGTCTTTGTCCGCCCAGGCGCGCGGTGGTGGCGGCGAACTGCTGGGCAGGTGCAGCGGTGGCAGCTCCTTGAGCGCTTTGGCCTCGTTGATCGCCCGCATCCAGCGCGGTGCTTCGCGTTGCGCGGCACGGCCGTGGAAGCCCGAGGTCGCCAAAAGTTGCGGCACGGTGTCCGGCATTGCCCGGGCCACCGCCACCAGGGCGGAATCCGGCAGCAAGCGGCCCGGGGCGACGTCCCGGTTCTGCGCCAAGGAATCACGCTCCAGCCAGAGTTGCCGGACGACGGCCAGCTGCCGGCGGTCCCGGAGTTGGTGCACTCCGGAGGTGCGGCGCCAGGGGTCGGTCCGCGGCGCGGGCGGGCCGGCGTCGAGGATCGCCTGGAATTCCTGCTCCGCCCACTCGAGCTTTCCATCGGCTTCGAGCAGTTCCACGAGTTCGTCGCGCAACTCCGCGAGGACTTCCACATCCAAGGCGGCGTAGCGCAGCCAGGGTTCGGGAAGCGGCCGGGTCGACCAATCGGCGGCCGAGTGCTCTTTGGCCAGGCCGAAGCCGAGCAGCTGCTCGACGACGGCGGCCAGGCCGACCTTGGGCAGACCGGCGATCCGGGCGGCCAATTCGGTATCGAAGAGCGAGCTGGGCCACATGCCCAACTCGGAGAGGCAGGGCAGGTCCTGGCTGGCCGCGTGCAGGATCCATTCCACGCCGGCGAGCGCCTCGTTGATGCTCGTGAGGTCGTCGAACGGCTCCGGGTCGATCAACCAGGTCCCGGCCCCTTCCCGACGGATCTGCACCAGGAATGCACGCTGGCCGTAGCGGAAACCGGAGGCGCGTTCGGCATCCACCCCGGCGGGACCGGTGCCGGCGGCCAGCGCCCGGGCAGCCCGCTCGAGTCCTTCCGGTGTGTTGATCACCAAGGGCACGCCGTCTCGGGGGGTATCGAGTTCGATCACCTCGGGCAAGGCGGACAGGTCGAGCTCCGCGGACGGTTCTCCGGATCGAACCGGGGCCGACGACGTCGGAGCAGCCGGTTCGGCTGCGGATTTTCCGGCTTCCGGCACCGGAACCTTCTGGGCCGGTGGTTTTTTGGCCGTCGCTTTTGCGGCTTTCGTCTTCGTCGTCGTCGCTTTCGTCGTCGTCTGTTTGGCCGATGGCTCATCGGCGGGCGGTGCGGTGTGGTTCGAGGCCGGGGCATCGGCGCGACGGCTCTGCCGTGCGGAACGGTCGCGGGTTCGTTTTTCGATGGGATCTGCCGGATCGGCTTGGAATGTCATGATGAGACCAGTTTATCCATCAGCTGGCTGGAGCGGTGCGCCACGGCCGGATGCCGCCGGGGTGGAACGACGGTCAATTCCGGCGTCGATTCGGCAGGGCGCTGACGCCTTCCGGCAAGGGGGGGAGCCCGGCAAAGGTGCAGACCATGTCCGACCAGGCTTCCAGATGGGCCTTGACGTCTTCGCTGGCCGGAGTCCAGGAAGCGCGGAGTTCGATGTCGATCGAATCCGGCCGCCCGGCCAAGGAGCCGTAGCTTTCGGAAAGGATCCGGGTGGCGGTGCCGCCGGCCGCCCGGTAACCGGCGCGGTGCGTGTCGAGGGCTTCGACCAGCCAGGTCCAGGCGACTGAGCCGAGCATCGCATCGGTGCCGATGTCCGCCTCAAGCTGCGCGCGGATATAGGTGACGATCCGGAAAGTCCCGTCCCAGAGGGCGGAACCCTCCGGATCGTGCAGCAGAATGAATCGCCCGGTGGCCAATTCATCGGCGTCGTCGGGCTCTTGGCCAGGAGCGACTCCGGGCGCGAAAACTTCGGCTCCGAGGGCCACCGCGTAGGGTGCGAGCCGGGACGGCGCGGGGATTTCTTCCAACCGCAATTCACTGCGACACGTTGCTTGTCGCAGTGTTCCTAAGGCAGTCAGGAAGTCTGAGGGTACCTGTGCTAGCGCGCTCACCCTCGCAGACTATGCCCGGGCACCGACAATTAGGCTCAGGCGCGCCGCCGGAGCTCAGTCGGCGCCGTTGCTTTTGTTCGAAACTTCGGTTCGGATCGCGGCCAGAAAAGCGTCGATGTCTGCTTCGGTGGTGTCGAAGGAGCACATCCAACGCACTTCGCGCCGGGCCTCGTCCCAATCGTAGAAGCGGAACTTCTCCCGGACCCGGTCGGCGACGCCGTCCGGCAGGATCGCGAAAACCCCGTTGGCCTGGGTTCGCTGGCTCGCTTCGACGCCCGGGATCTGATCGATTCCGGCGCGCAGCCGGGCTGCCATCGCATTGGCGTGCGCGGCCGAACGGAGCCAGAGGTCGCCGTCGAGCAGTGCGATGAACTGGGCCGAAATGAAGCGCATTTTCGAGGCGAGCTGCATATTGAGCTTGCGCAGGAATTTCATGCCGGGGGCTGCCGCAGGATTCAATAGCACCACGGCTTCACCGAAGATCATGCCGTTCTTGGTGCCGCCGAAGGAGAGCACGTCCACGCCAGCATCGGTGGTGAAGGCTTTGAACGGCACACCGAGTGAGGCTGCCGCATTGGCCAACCGGGCGCCGTCCATGTGCAGCAGCATGCCGCGTTCGTGCGCGTGGTCGGCGATCGCCTTGACTTCTTCCGGCGTGTAGCAGGTGCCCAATTCGGTCACCTGGGTGATCGACACCACCAGCGGTTGGGCCCGGTGCTCGTCGCCCCAGCCCCAAGCTTCCTGGTCGATCAACGCGGGGGTGAGCTTGCCGTCCGGGGTTTCCACGGTGAGCAGCTTCAGTCCGCCGACCCGTTCCGGGGCGCCGCCCTCATCCAGGTTGATGTGCGCGGTCTTCGCCGCAATCACGGCACCCCAACGCGGCAGCATGGCCTGCAGGCCGAGCACGTTCGCTCCGGTGCCGTTGAACACCGGGTAGACCTCGATCTCCTGGCCCGAAAGCGATGGTCCGAAGTGCTTTTCGAACACTTCGGCCAGCTTTTCGGTGTACACGTCTTCGCCGTAGGAAACCTGATGGCCTTCGTTCGCAGTGGCCAGCGCGGCGAGGATTTCGGGATGCACGCCGGCATAGTTGTCGGAGGCGAATCCGCGCAGCTTCTTGTCATGGAGTGGTTCGGTCACAGTGATGTCCTCGGGTTGATGCGTTTGGGATAGCGTTGTGTCTTTTCGATAGCGTTTCGACTGCCAAAAGGCTATCGCAGATGCAAAACGCTATCCGAGACTGATGATGCTGCTGTTGAGTTCGGCGGTGGCTCCGGTGAAGGCGTCATAGATGCTGGCCGCGAGTTCATCGACGTGCGTGTAGCCCGGGAACTTGCGCTCCGGTTGCGCGGCTTTCATTTCTTCGGTCAAAAGCGCCTTGACGCGGAAAATGACGGCGGCTGCGGTCGCGGAATTGCGGCCTTCGACTACTTTGGCGAAGCCGTCGGCAAGCGCCAGCGTCCAGGCTTCGGCTGCGGCTTTGGCCGCGACGTAGTTGGCGTTCGACGCCGTCGGCTTGGCGAGGCCAGTCGAGGAGACGATGGCGAGCCGGCCGGAATTCTCCGCCAGCTCGGTGAAGAACTCGCGGCTGGTCAGCCGCAAGGTCTGGATGACGTTGTTCGCCAGGAAGTCCCAATCGGCGTCGTCCTGTTCCGGAATCGAGCCGCCGCCGCGCCAACCGCCCACCAGGTGGGCGAGTCCGTGGACCGGGCCGTATTTCGCCGCGATTTCTGCGTGCAGACGCGCCACGTCGTCGGCGCTGGAGAGATCGGCGACCATCGCCACCGCGCCGCTGATGCCGGCAGCGGCGGCGATCCGCTCGGCCGAGGAGCCGACGGTGAGCACCCGGTGCCCGGCCGCAACGAAGACCTTGGCGGTGGCAACGCCGGCGGCCGAGGAGCCGCCGGCGATCAGAATATTCTTCATGCCCCCATTGTCTCTGCCGTGCCAGCCGGATCGGCGATGCTGTCCTTGCCGGTAATTCCGGTGGTGGATTCGATCACGGTGCGCATCTTCTTTTCCAACGCTTCATAGAACATCGAGAGCGGGAATTCGTCGTCGAGCACCTGATCGGTGAGTGCGCGCGGCGGTTCGTTGAGCGGCAGCGCGTCCGGGCCCTTGGCCCAGACCGAAGCCGGGTTCGGCGTCACGGTTTCCGAAACCAGTTCATACGCAGCCAACCAGTGCGCGGTCTTCGGCCGGTCGATGGATCGCCAGTACAGATCGTGGATCTTCTCGCCCAGTGCCACGACGACGTCGGCGACCTCGTCCCAGTCGATGGTCAGTTTGGTGTCGGTCCAGTGCAGCACATGGTGCTGGTGCATCCAGGCGAAGAGCAGCTGGCCGCCGAGTCCATCGTAATTGCGCACCCGGGAACCGGTGATCGCGAAGCGGAAGATCCGGTCGAAAATCACCGCGTACTGCACCAATTTGGCGTATTTGCGCACGTCTTCGGAGGCGTTTTCGTCCTTTTCGAGCTTCACCGATTCGCTGAACGCGGTCAGATCGCAGCGCAGCTCTTCCAAGGAGTACAGGAAGTACGGCATCCGCTGCTTGATCATGAACGGATCGAAGGGCAAATCGCCGCGCATATGCGTGCGGTCATGGATCAGGTCCCACATCACGAAGGTTTCCTGGGTGAGCTTCTGGTCATCGAGGAACTCCGCGGCATCGGCGGGCAGCTCCAGAGAGGTGATTTCCGCTGCGGCCTTGAGCACTTTGCGGAACCGGGCAGCCTCGCGGTCTTGGAAGATCGCGCCCCAGGTGAACTTCGGCGTTTCCCGCACCGCGACCGACTCCGGGAACAGCACCGCGGAGTTCGTGTCGTAGCCGGGCGTGAAGTCGATGAAATTGATCGGTACGAAGAGCCGGTTGGAATAGGCGCCGGCTTCCAGCTCAGCGATGAACTCCGGCCAGACGACCTTGATCAGCACTGCTTCGACGAAGCGGTTGCTCGAACCGTTCTGGGTGTACATCGGGAAGACCACGAGGTGACCCAAGCCGTCGATCCGGTGCTCTTGCGGTTGGAATGCCAGCAGCGAGTCGAGGAAATCCGGCACGCCGAAGCCGGTCGCGGCCCAGCGCCGGAAATCCTCCACCAGCAAGGAAAGGTACTCGGCATCGTGCGGGAAGCTCGGGGCGAGGGCTTCGACCGAGGCGGTGATCGCGGCGACCAATTCGCCGGCCCGGGGCAGATCCGCCGCTTCCGGAACCGATCCGTCCTTGATTTGGAGGCCCTGCAGTTCCGTTGCTGCGCGCTTGAGCTGCAACCAAGCCGAGCCATGGGCAATGGCCTCGAGGTCTGGCGCACTGGTAGGGGCGATGCTTTCCGGGGCAGTCACAGTCTGGGTCATGGCTCGGTCCTTTCAGGTGTTCTTGATGATTTCTTTACACCGTAACAAGGGATCATCAAATCTTATGCCTGAATGCTTGGATAGATAAGCGATGCTGTTGCTAAAGCTCCCTGCCGCGGCTCTGACCACGAGCAGTGCAGGCGCTCGGCCGAAACGGCGGTGCGGTCGCCCGCCGGGCATGAAAATACCGCCTGCCTGGCCGAGGCCTGCAGGCGGTATTTCGATTCGGTGCTTATCCGACGGTGGCTTGCCGAATCACTCTGCGGGCACCAGCTTCATGGACAGGGAATTGATGCAGTACCGCTTGTCCGTGGGGGTGCCGTAGCCTTCGCCTTCGAACACGTGGCCCAAATGCGAATCGCAGTTCGCGCAACGCACTTCGACCCGGTCCATGCCCATCGACCGGTCGTGGATGTAACGCACGGTGCCTTCTTCGGCGGGGGCGAAGAACGACGGCCAGCCGCAGTGCGAATCGAACTTTTCCTTGCTGCGGAACAACTCTGCGCCGCAGGCCCGGCACTGGTAGACGCCTTCGGTATGCGTATCGGTGTATTCGCCGGTGTAAGCGCGTTCGGTTCCGGATTCGCGGAGTACCCGGTATTCCTCCGGGCTGAGTTCGGCCCGCCACTGCGCATCGGTTTTCACCACGGCGGGGGTGTAGCTGTTCTGGAAGTAGCCAGCATTCGAATCAGTCATGTCCGGTTAACGCTCAGGAGTCGCCAATAAATCCCGAACCGGCATACAAATGCAGCACCGGCAGGCCGAGCTTGGTTTGCGCCTGAGTGGCCCAATCGGTGCGGAAGGTGTCCTCCACGGCATGCGGTTCGGTGATCACCACCGCTTGGCGCGCGCTGCTCGACTGGACCTCGGCGACCAGCCCGGCCACCGCATCGCCGTCCAAGATTTTCCCGAACACCGTTGCACCGCTGGTTTCCAGCGCGGCGACCGATGTCTGCAGGGTCTGCACTGCCTGGCTGCGTGCCTCTTCGGCGCTCTGCCGGCCGCTGATCTCCTTGAGCGCGGCGGGAATGTCCCACAGGCTCAATTGGTCGATCACATCCACGAGCAAGTTCCGCCGGACGTCGGCAGGAACCAGCACGGTCAGCTCGATCTGCTCCCCGTCTTCGTAGAGCCCGGTGATGTTTTCCACATCGATGGCGGCCAATGCGGCTTCGGTGAGGATGATGATGCGTTCAGTCATGGCACAAGCGTATCGGCTCGGCCCGCTGTGTCGACTCGACGGCGTCGGCACACTCGGCGAGAATGGAGGCATGGCGGCTGTCCAGGATCCGGATCACACAGGCACGGCGGGCGGCTGGCTCAAATGGGCGGCCCTCGGAGCGGCGGCCGGCGCCGGAGCGCTTTCGCTCGCCGCGGCAGGAGGCTCTGCCCTGGCCGGCTATTTCGCCCGCCGGGTGGTCACGCCGGAGCGGGTGCAGCCGGAGGACCTGCCGATTCTCGCGGTGCTCCGGGAGGCCGACGAACTCCACATCGTGTTCCCGGCGACCGAAGAGACGATCGTGGACGGCTGGTACGGTCTGAGTTTCACCGGAGGCACCGGATTCGCCCGGATCGGGCCGATCCGTTCCTATGTGCCCCGCGAAGGCACGGTGACCAGAGTGGTCGACCGGGTACTCGCCGGCAACCTGCACGAAGCGCTCCGCGGCCGTTGGACCGGAGCGCTCTACCGCAGCCCCGCGGAGCTCGGGCTGCCGGCCCAGGACGTGCTGATCGACTTGCCGGTGGGCCCGGCCCCGGCCTGGGTGATCCAGCCGAATCCCGGCACCGAGATTCCGACCTGGGCGATCATGGTGCACGGGCGCGGAGTGCAGCGCTCGGAAGGTTTGCGTGCGGTGCGGACCGCGCAGGATTTGGGCATGACCTGCCTCTTGATGTCCTACCGGAACGACGGCGATGCTCCGGACGCCGAAGACGGCCGTTATTCTTTGGGCCTGACCGAGTGGCGCGATCTGGAAGCCGGGATCGAATACGCTTTGCAGCACGGGGCGAAAGACGTGGTGCTGTTCGGCTATTCGATGGGTGGAGCGATTTCACTGCAGTTGCTGGACCGGAGCCGTTACCGGCGCAATGTCCTGGCCCTGGTGCTGGACGGGCCGGTGATCAACTGGGTCGATGTGCTGGCCCATCAGGCCACGGTGAACCGGGTTCCGGCGGCGATCGGCCGGTATGGCCAGCTGATCCTGAGCCATCCGCTGGGCCGCCGGATCACCGGGCTCGCCGCGCCGCTGGATTTGAAAAGCCTGGACTGGGTCAGCCGGGCCCAGGAGTTGCGGACGCCGACATTGATCCTGCACAGCAAGGACGATGATTTCGTGCCCTACGGTCCGTCCGCGGAATTGGCCCGGCGCAATCCGGAATTGGTCGAGTTCGTCGAATTCGATGCCGCGGCGCACACCCGGGAATGGAACGTGGACCCGGAGCGCTGGGACGCGGTGGTCAAAGCCTGGCTCGGGCCGAAGCTGGGCCGTTACGAGTTGCCGCGGGACAATGTTCCGGAGGAGTTCCGCGACTGAGCGCACCGCCTGCCCGGGCCGGGGTTCATGCGGTGATCCGGCCGGACACCTCGGGGAGTCGGATCGTGCTGCCGTCCGGCCCGGCGGCACGGGCCCGGATGACCACTTCGTCGCCGTCCAAGAGCGCCGACCGGATGCTGCCATCGGAAAGCCGGATCGGCTCGGCACCCAGCCAACTCAATTCCAGCATCGATCCCCGTTGCTCCCGGGCCGGGCCGGAAACCGTACCGGAGGCGAAGAAATCACCGGGCCGGGTGCTGGCTCCGTTGACGGTCATATGCGCCAGCATTTGGGCGTAGCTGTAGTACAGTTCCCGGGCCGGCGGGCTGCTGATCAACTCGCCGTTGAGCAGCACTTCGAGTTCCAGGTCGAGCCCGCGTTCGATGGATCCGGAATCGTCCAGGTAACCGGCAAGCGGCAACTCCCGGACCGGGGACGGCACCCTGGCCGCGTCCAAGGCGGCCAGCGGAGTCACCCAGGCGGCGATCGAGGTGGCGAAGGACTTGCCCAGGAACGGACCCAAGGGGACGTATTCGAAAGCCTGGATGTCCCGGGCCGACCAGTCGTTGACCAGAACCACGCCGAATACGTGCGCCTCCGCCTCGTCGAGCGGAATCGGCTCAATCGAAGCCGAGCCGAGCACGAAGCCGATCTCGGCTTCGATGTCCAAGAATCCCGAAGGCCCGAACTCGGCGGTGGCCGCGTCGAGCTTCCGCAACCCGTTCGGCCGGCGGACCGGGTGTCCGCTCGGCCGGATGGTCCCGGAGCGTCCGTGATAACCGATCGGCAGTTGTTTCCAGTTGGCCGGGAGCTCCGGTTGCCCCGGCCGGAAAAGCTTCCCGACATTGCTCGCATGGTGCGCCGAAGCGTAGAAGTCGACGTAATCGCCGGGCTGGAACGGAAGTCCCAGGACCAGCGTCGGGATCGGCAGCGCACCCCGGCAGACCGTTGCGGCGTGCCGCGGGTCGGTGACCCAACTCCGGAGCAGTGCCCGGGCGCGGTCCCAGAGCCGCCGATCGCCGTGCAGCAAGCCGGTCAGATCCGGAGACCGGAAGGCGGCTTGCAGATCCGCCGGGCATTCGAGTTCGCCGGCCAGCCGGCGCAACGGCAGTGCGTGTTCGCCCAGTCTGGCGAGCAGCTGCGGCACGCCCGCGACTTCCCCGCTGGCATAGGGCAGGTGGTGCTGGTCGAAACCCGGGGTGCCGAGGAGCTCGGCGGCGTTTTTCGGTTCGGTCATAGCGGTTCCTCCGTTTCGTCCGGCATCTGCCGGGGCCCTGGGGCCAGTGCCAACATTGCTGCGAGCGAGTCCAGCGGCTCAGCGATGCTGCAGCTGCCGAAGGACCGGAAGGCGGTCCGGGCCGTCGGCAGCGAGGTCAGGCGCTCGTGCCACAGTGCGGACAGCTCGGTGCCGTCTTCGAGGGCCAGGAGCTTTTCGACCCGGGATTGCGGCACCCCGCGTTGGGCGGCTTCGGTGGCCAGCAGCACATTGGCGAAGCCATGGTGCTCGAAGCCGTCCGCGGCCCGCTGCCGGACCGCGCGGTGCAGGCCGGCGGTGAGTTTGAACCGGACTCCGGCCAGGACGCTGCGCGCGATTGCTTCGGCCAGCTCGGCCGCACTCGGAAATGCCGTGCGGAGCAAACCTCCGGTGCGGAATTTCACGGCGACGCCGAGTTTCCGGGCAGCGGAGATGCGGTCCAAGCGGTCGAACGGGACTTCGCTCCACAGAGCCACCCCGGGTGGCAAGAGCTGGCGCGCCGAGCGCAGTTCGGCGAGGTCGCCGGGAGCCAATTCGACGCCGGCCAACCGGAGCGCGGGGGCGCTCCGGAGGCTTTCCAACGCACCGGGCAGCGAGGCGGCGGAGCCAGTGAGCAGAATCGCGAGCGGCTTCCCGGCCGGTACCAGCTCGGCTAGCTGCCCCAACCGGCCGGCGTCGACCACGAACCGGCCGAGTACCGGAGCGTATCCGGAACTCAAATGCGCGGTGTGCGCGGGCACCGCTTCGGCGAGCGGCAGATCGCCGGGCGGGAAAATCGCGGCGTCGTCGATCAGTCCGGCGAGCACCGGCGAGCGGTGGACCGGCTGTGCCGCGAAGCGGCCCGGGGGCATCAGAGTTCCATCCAGCGGCCAGCGGTCCACGACGAAGCGTAACGACCGTCGTCGGACGCCGTGCCGGCTTCGCCGAGCAGCATCGGTTGGAAGGTGTCCACCATGACCGCGAGTTCGTCGAAGTATTCGGTACCGAGGCTGCGTTCGACGGCGCCGGGCTGCGGTCCGTGCGAATGCCCGCCGGGGTGGATCGAGACCGAGCCTTTCGTGATGCCGGAGCCGGCCCGGGCCTCATAGTCGCCGGCCACGTAGAACATGATTTCGTCCGAGTCGACGTTCGAATGGTAGTAGGGGACCGGCACTGCCAAGGGATGGTAGTCGACTTTGCGCGGAACGAAGTTGCAGATCACGAAATTGTGCCCTTCGAAGACCTGGTGCGAGGGCGGCGGTTGGTGTACCCGGCCGGTGATCGGTTCGTAGTCAGCGATGTTGAAGACATAGGGGTAGAGGCAGCCATCCCAGCCGACGACGTCGAAGGGGTGCTGCGGCAGCAGATGGATGCTCCCAGCCAGACCGGAGGGCCCGGATCCCCGGTGCTTGACGTAGACCTCGACATCGCTACCCGCACGCAGCAGCGGTTCGGTCGGCACCCGGAAATCCCGCTCGCAATACGGCGCGTGTTCCAAAAGCTGACCGAAGCGGGAAAGGTAGCGTTTCGGCGGTCCGATATGCGAATTCGCCTCGATGATGTAGAGCCGCAAGGGGCTGCCGGCGTCGACCAGCCAACGGTGGGTCGTGCCGCGCGGAATCATCGCGTAATCGCCTGCCCCGACCTCGAGCGCACCGAAGACGGTTTCCAGCACCGCAGACCCGGCCTCGACGAAAACGCATTCGTCACCGATCGCATTGCGGTACAGCGGAGAGTCGTTCCCCGCCACGACGTAGTTGATCCGGACATCCGAATTGCCCAATACCAGGCGCCGTCCGGTCACCGGGTCGATGTCCTGGCAGCGTTCCGGATCGAAGAGCCCGTGCAGCTGCAAATGCCGAGGCAGCAAGGGGGAGTTGGCCCGCAGCGTCTGTTCCGGCAACCGCCATTCCGCAGCGCCGACCAGGGCCGAGGTGATCCCCCGGTGGTAGAGCAAGGAGGAATCCGAACTGAATCCTTCCTCCCCGATCAGTTCTTCATAGTGCAGCGAGCCGTCCGGGGCGCGGAATTGGGTGTGCCGTTTGGCCGGAATCGTGCCGGTTTGGCGGTAGTAGGCCATGAAGGGTCCTTTCCTTGATGAAGTGTTCCGAAGGGATGGCAACTGGTTCAGTCGGGCAGCCGGATGCCTTTGGTTTCGCGCAAGGTCAGCGCGGTGCACAGCGAGATCAGCGCGCAAGCCAGGTAGAACCAGGCTGGAGCCAGCGCTTGCCCGGTGCTGTTGATCAGCCAGGTACTCAGGTACGGAGCGGTGCCGCCGAGCAGCATTTGGGAGAGATTGAAGCCCAGCGCGATTCCGGTGTAGCGAACCCGGGTGCCGAGCAACTCCGCGAACACGGCGAACACGGTGCCCAGGCACAAAGCGACCGGCACGCCGAGCAGCACATTGCCCAGGACCGCGAGCCAAAGCCAAGGACTGGACATCAGGAAGAAGGCCGGCAGTGCGAGCGCCAAGCCGAGGATGCTGCCGAGCAGCATCGCGGGTTTGCGGCCGAACCGGTCCGCGAGCATGCCGCTGAGCGGCAACACGGCGCAGGAAACCAGAATCGTGATCACCGTGGACAGGAAGCTGGTGCCGCGGTCCAGGCCGGTCACGGTTTCCAGATAGGTCGCACCGTAGACGTAGGCCACGTAATACCCGCCGGTGACCAATGCCGCCAGGCCGAAGATCTGGAGCAATTGCCGGGGGTTCTTCGCCAGCACCTCGAAGATCGGCGGCTTTTCGGACTCCGCTTTGGCCGAAGTCCGGAACTGTTCGGTTTCCGCGAGCCGGGTCCGGATCCAGAGCCCGACCAAAGCCAGGGGGAGGCTCACCAGGAACGGCAACCGCCAAGCCCAATCGGTGATCGTCTGGGCACTGAATGCCTGGTTCAGACCCAGCACCAACAGCGCGGCGAACAGCGCGCCGGTCAGCGAACCCAGATGGATCAACGAGGTGGTGAGCGCCCGTTTGCGGGCCGGTGCCGATTCGGCGAGGAAAGCCACTGCGCCGCCGAGTTCACCACCGGCGGCGATGCCTTGCAGGCAGCGCATCAGCACCAGCAGTACGGTCGCCCAGATCCCGATGGTGGAGTAATCGGGGAGCAAGCCGATGCCCAGAGTCGCCAGGCACATCAGCAAAATGGTCAAGGCGAGCGCGCTGCGGCGGCCGTACCGGTCGCCGATGTGGCCGAAGAGGATGCCGCCCGGAGTCCGCAGGAAGAAGGCGACCGCGAACGTCGCCAAGGTGTTCAGCAGCGCGGCCGAGGGGTCGCCCTGGCTGAAGAAGAGCGTCGACAACACCGTGGCCATGTAGCCGTAGACCGCGAAATCGTAGTATTCGACAACCGTGCCGATGATGCTGGCCAATACCGGTTTGCGGGATATCCGTTCAACTGATTCGGTGCGCTGCATGTTGGCCGCGGCCTTTCGATCGATCGCCGGTGAGAACTTCGGGAGGCTGTGCAGTCAGCGTGACACGTCAAAGGAAAGTAGTCAAATATTTAACTAAATATTCTCAAGGATTTGATTGAAAATGTGATTCAGCTGTGACTTAAACCCGAAAACTAAGCATAAACTCAGGAAAAATGAGTAAAAATTTGATGATATTGATCGGGATATAGGATGACTGACATGGCAGAGCACGCGAAATCCGAAGTGGCAACCCGAGCGGTCGACGAACTGGACTTCTGGTCCTATGTGGATTTGGCGGTGGCCAGACTGGCCGAGTTCCAGCCCGCTGCGGACGTCCGGTCGACGCGGCTTCTGCTGGTGCTGAACCGGGCTTCGCAAGCGGTCATTCAGGACTTGGAGAGCCAGGCGCAGCGCCCGTCGGGCTTGAACTGGTCGTCGTTCAAGGTGCTGCATTGCCTGTGGCTGACTGGTGGTCTGGAGGCGAAGCAGGTCGCGGCGCTCACCGGGTTGAGCCGGGCGCTGGTGTCCAGCACGATCAAACCGATGATCGCCGCAGGACTGTTGAACCGGGACAAGTCCGCGCAGGACGGTCGGGCCGTCCGGCTTTCCGCGACCGAGGCCGGGGAGCAGCTGATTTCCCAGGTGTTCCTGGAGCAGAACGTCTTGGAACGCGGCTGGGCGGAGCGGCTCACCGAAGCCGAGCGGGGGATCTTGATGATGTTGTTGGAGAAGCTGGCCGGCAATCCATTGCGGACTCCGGGTGGCCGTGCGTCCCCGACGGCCGATCCGGCCTCCGGTTCAGGGAATCGGGGCCAGTAGCGTGTGCCGCACGGCGAGCGTCCGGTTCCCGGGATCGTCCTGGTCGCCTGGCGGTCGGTAGCCGGGGCCGGGCATGGGTTTCCTCCGGATCGGCTGGGCATTTTGATTCGTTGAGCGAACTTCATGCTACGGTTTCGCTAATTTAGTTCACCCAACGAACCACTGAGCCGATGAGCCACGGTGCATCGCCGAAAGTGAGGCCAGCATGTCGCTACCGGGTTCTGCCTCCGGCGGTCCGGATCCGGCCGGGCAGACGAGGGCCAAACCGGCGAGGGTTCCCGGGCTGGCCGTCGCCGCAGCCGGGACGTTGCTTGCTTTGGTCCTGTTCACCGGTCCGCTGTCCAGCACCCCGACGCTGAGCCGACTGCTCGGCGCGGATGCCGCACAGCAGTCCTGGATCCTGAGTTCGACCTCGCTCGGGTTGGCGGTGGCGCTGATTGCCAGCGGATCGCTGGGCGATGAGTGGGGCCGGCGCCGGGTCTTCCTGCTGGGCACAATGTTGGGAACCGCTGGCTCGCTGCTGTGTTTCGCCGCCGCGGCCGTGCCGCCCGGTGCAGCCGCGGCAGTCTTCATTGCCGGCCGGGTGGTCCAAGGGCTCGGCGCTGCGGCGATGATCTCCTGCAGCGCGGCGCTGATCGCCGCGGGAGCTGCCGATGCGGTGCAACGGACCAAAGCGATGGGGGTCTGGGGCGCTGCGGTGTCTTTGGGCATCGCGCTCGGGCCGATGCTCGGTGCGGTCACCTCGGATGCCGGGATCTGGTACCTGGCTTATGCGGTGATGGCGGTCAGCGGGGCGGCCCTGGCGATCTGGGGGCGGCTGCGCCTGGCCGAATCGAAGGCCGCAGAACCCCGGCCCGTCGACTGGACCGGCGCCTTGCTGTTAGCGGCGGCCTTGGCACTGATCTTGACCGGGTTGACCGAAGGACGCCGCGGCTGGGGGCAATGGGGCGTGCTCGCTGCTTTGGCCGCCGGCGGTCTGCTGCTCCTGGTTTTCGGCTGGCAGCAATGGCGCGGCAAGGACCCGATGCTGGATCTGCGGATCTTCCGGCTGCCGGGATTGCTGGGGGCTTCCGTGGCGGCGTTCGCGATGGGCGCCGGCGCGATCACCATGATGAGTTATGCCAGCGTGATCCTATTGCAGGACTACGGATTGCCCGCTGTGGTCGCGGCCATGTGCCTGGCCGTGTGGGCCGTGGTCGGAATTTTCGCCTCGCTGCTGGCGCGCAGGCTGCCGCACGGGTTCGACGGTCCAGGCCGGTTCGCCGTCGGGTTCCTGCTCTGCGTCGTCGGGTTCCTGCCCTGGGCGTTCCTGCGTCCCGGTGCCGGTCTGCTGCTGCCGGTCCTGGGGCTGGTCGTCGCCGGAGCCGGAACCGGATTGGTCAATGCCACGCTGGGCCGCGAAGCGGTGGCGCACCTGGCTGCCCGGCAAGCCGGCATGGGCTCCGGGTTGAACAACACCGTGCGCTATCTCGGTTCCGCGATCGGGGTCACGGTTTTCGGGGTTCTGGCCACCGCCGGGTTGGGCGCGAGGGCGGCGACCATCGGAACCTCGGCCGCTGCGGTCGAGGGCTGGGACCGGGCAGTCTGGGCCTGCCTCGGAGTGATGCTGCTCGCTGTGCTCCTGGTGCTGTGCTGCGGGCGGGCGATGCGGATCGCGGAACGGGCTGCCGCTGGCACCGTGCGTTAGGCCTTCGCGATCGCCGCGACGTCGGCCGGAATCAGCCGGGCCAATTCGGCCGGGGCGAGTTCGATTTCCAGGCCGCGCCGCCCCGCGGAGCAGAAGACGGTCTCGAAATCGAAACTGCTTTCGTCGAGCACCGTGCGATGCGGATGCTTCGAACCCAAGGGTGATATCCCGCCGAGTACATAACCGGTGCGGCGCTGCGCCAGCAGCGGGTCGGCCAACTCGGCCTTTTTCGCGCCGAGCACGCCCGCCAAAGCCTTCAGATCGAGGCTGCCGGAAACCGGGACCACGGCGGCCAGCAGCACCGGATCGGGTTCGCCCGGCAATCCGCTGACCGAGACCATCAGGGTTTTGAAGACCCGCTCCGGTGCGACGCCGAGCGCCGAGGCGGCTTCCAGACCGTAGGCCGGAGCAGAAGCCGCATGCGGAAAACTGTGCAGCCGATAGCGCACCCCGGCCGCGTCGAGCAGATCCGTGGCCGGGGTGCCGCCGGGGCTCCGTTTCGGCATGGCCTCAGGCGGCGTCCAAATCCCGCAGTTGGCGCTTGATCCGGCCGAGCATCGCGGACATGCCGCGCAGCCGCAGCGGGGTCAGCGCCCGCATCAGGCCGAGCTTTTCCGGCATGTCGTCCGGTACCGCCAAGATCTCCGCCGAGGTACGGCCATTGAGCCCTTCATAGAGCACGCTCGCGAAGCCGCGAGTGGTCGGGGCTTCGGCCGGTGCCGAAAAGTACAGCTGCACCGCGCCGTCGTCGGCCTTTTCCAAGGTGAGGAAAAGCGGCGACTGGCATTCGACCACTTGCTCCAGCAACTCCAAGTGGTTTGCCAGCCGCTCCGGCAGCGCAGGCAGGCTGCGGGAGAATTCCAGCAGCAGCTGCAGCCGTTCCTTCTCCTCGAGCGCCTGGAAGTCGTCGATGATCTCCGCCAACGCGGTCGGGATAGCAGTATCAGTCACGTTTCCAGCGTAGTCCTAGACCGTGCCGGGTGCTTCACCCTTGACGATCGGAACCCGTACCGCATTGCCCCACTCGGTCCAGGACCCGTCGTAGTTGCGCACGTTTTCAAAGCCCAGCAGGTGCTTGAGCACGAACCAGGTGTGGCTGGAGCGCTCGCCGATCCGGCAATACGCCACGACGTCGTCGCCGCTTTTGAGCCCGGCACCGCCGAGGTAGATCGCTTCCAGCTCTTCGCGGCTGCGGAAGGTTCCGTCGTCGGCCGCGGCCTTCGCCCACGGCACCGAAGCGGCGGTCGGGATGTGGCCGCCGCGCAGGGCGCCCTCTTCGGGGTATGCGGGCATCGAGGTTCGGGCCCCGGTGTATTCCTCGGGGGAGCGGACATCGATCAGCGGGCCCTGGCCCAAGTGCTGCAGCACATCGTCTTTGAAAGCGCGGATCGCTTCGTCCTTGCGCTCCACCGTGGGGTATTCGGCGGCGACCGGAGTAGCGGTCTCGGTGGAAACTTCACGGCCTTCGGCGAGCCACTTGTCCCGGCCGCCGTCGATCAGGCGCACGTCTTCGTGCCCGAACAGGGTGAAGACCCAAAGCGCATAGGCGGCCCACCAGTTGGACTTGTCGCCGTAGATGACCACCGTGGTGTCCCGGCCGATCCCTTTGCTGCCGAGCAGTTCGGCGAACGCGGCGCCGTCGATGTAATCCCGGGTATCCGGGTCGTTGAGATCGGTATGCCAGTCGATTTTGACCGCGCCCGGAATGTGCCCGGTCTCGTAGAGCAGCACGTCCTCGTCGGATTCCACGATCGCGAGTTCGGCGGTCCCGGCTTTGCCGGCGGCAATCGCATCGGCAACCCATTGCGTGGAGACGAGACGCTCGGGGTGTGCGTAGTCGGCGAATTTCGTCGCGTTCGCGGCGTCGGTTTCGGGGGCGAGGCTCATGGTGGAACTCCTGTCAGATCGGCTGGTCATCGGCGGTGCATCACCTTGGCATCAGCTTAACGATCAGGGCAACAAGCACCGAAGCGAATTGCTTCCCGAGGTCACGGAAAGACACATGGCCGCCCCGGTACCGGTATCCTTGCTGTGCATCGCCGATTCCCGACGGCGGAGCTTTGTGGAGTTTTTTCGGTGCCGCGGGCACCCGGAATGGATTGATTTTGGTTCAGGTCGAACACCTCGCTACGCGCAAGCCCGCGGTCTCCGTCGACGAGTTGCTGCAGGGTTTCTATCCCTCGCCGCGCTTCGGCGACGTTTCCTTCGACAGCTACCGCCCGGACCCGGCACAGCCCACGCAGAGCACCGCAGTCGAAGCACTGCGGAAGTTCGCGGCATCGGTGGGCGGCACCGAGGCGCATGGTCTGCGGAAGCTGTTCAGCGCGAAGAAACCCGCATCCCGAGCCGGGATCTACTTGGACGGCGGCTTCGGCGTGGGCAAGACCCACCTGCTGGCCTCGCTCTGGCATGCGGCGCCCGGGCCCAAGGCCTTCGGGACCTTCGTCGAGTACACCAATCTGGTCGGCGCTTTGTCCTTCCGGAAAACTGTGGACGCGCTGAAGCAGTACAAGTTGGTCTGCATCGATGAATTCGAATTGGACGATCCCGGCGACACCGTCTTGATGTCCCGGCTGATGCGTGAGCTGGCCGATGCCGGAGTGAAACTGGCAGCGACCTCCAATACCCTGCCTGGTTCGTTGGGCGAGGGGCGGTTCGCCGCAGTGGACTTCCAGCGCGAGATCCAGGTCCTGGCCGACCAATTCGAGGTATTGCGGATCGACGGCGAAGACTTCCGGCACCGGGGCCTGCCGACGCCGCCGGAACCGTTGGAACCCGCCGCGCTCGACGCCGCGATGGAAAGCGAATTCGCCGGCAAAACCGTGGCGGTCGACGACTTCGCCGGGCTGCTGGACCACTTGGCCGGGGTGCACCCGAGCCGGTACCGGCAACTCGTCGACGGCATCGATGCCGTGGTCTGGCGGAATGTGCAGACCATCACCGAGCAGAGCGTGGCCCTGCGTTTCGTGGTGCTCGCAGACCGGCTCTACGATCGGGATGTGCCGATCCTGGCCAGCGGGGTGCCGTTCGACCAGCTGTTCAGTGCGGAGATGATGGCCGGTGGGTATTTGAAGAAGTATTTCCGCGCGGTGTCCAGGCTGACCGCTTTGGCCCGCGAAGCGCAGAAAGCGGCCTGAACCGGCGGCCGGATCCGGCGTCGGCTCAGGCTGGCCGGTCCGGAGCCGGCGGGGCCGGCGCCTCGGGAGCCGGAGCGGATTGGGGCTTCCGGGCAGCCAGCAGCCAGCGGACCAAGAGCCCGGCGAGCAGAGCCCAGAAAGCCGCGCCGATGCCGCCGAAGCTCAAACCGGAGGCGGCCAGCAAAAACGTGATCCCGGCAGCGACCCGTTCTTCGAGCTGCGCGAACGCCGCCGAAATCGAGCCGATGAAGGTCGACATCAAGGCCAGACCGGCAACGGTTTCGATCACGCCGCGCGGAGCGGCCACGACCACGGTCACCAGTGCAGCGGACAGCGCCGCCAGCACCAAATAGGCCCAGCCGGCACTGAACGCGGCGATCCAGCGCCGGTTTTTGTCCGGTCCGGCTTCGTCTCCGGCGGCCAGCGCCGCGCTGAGCGCGGCCAGGTTGATCGCGTGCCCGCCAAACGGCGCGCCGAACACGGTGCCGAGCCCGGTCACCAGCATCGACGGGCGCCACGGGGTGCGGAATCCGAAGGAGCTGAGCACCGCGACGCCCGGGATGTTCTGCGAAGCCATGGTCACGATGAACAGCGGCAAAGCGATGCCGACCATGGCCTGCCAGCTGAATCCCGGGGTGGTCCAGGTGAAAGCGGGCAGCATGCTGCCAATGGCGATCCGGGTTCCGCTGCTGGCCAGCGAGATCCCGATCACCAGCAAAGCCACGGCGAACGCCACCGGCACGGCCCAACGGGCGGCGACTTTGACCATGATGAGCCAACTGAGGATCACCGGTGCGATCAGCAGGGGATTGGCGCTGAGCGCACTGAAGGGCTGCAAACACAGCGAAAGCACGACGCCGGCCAGCATCGCTTGGGCCAGCGCGCTGGGGATCCGGCTCAGCAACTGGCCGAAGGCCGGCAGCAGCCCGGTCAGGATGATCAGCAGCCCGACGAGCAGGAAGGCGCCGACGGCCGCGGGCCAACCGCCGTCGACGGTGCCGGTGCTGACCAGCAGCGCCGCACCCGGGGTGGACCAGGCCAAGGTGATCGGAAGCCGGCTGCGCCAGGCGAGGAAGACGATGCCGAGCCCGAAGGCCACGGTCAACGCGAGCAGCCCCGATGCGGCTTGTGCGTCGTTGGCGCCCACTGCGTGCAGACCGGCGAGCACCACCGCGAAAGAGGAAGTGAAACCGACCAATGCGGTGACGATTCCGGCAACCACTGGACGCGAAAGGCTAGGGCTCAGGGTACTTGCGGGCATGCTGGATCCTCGGGTCAGATCGATCGGTTCGGAACGATCCTAGGCCCTAGCCGCTGCGAAACAAGTGCCGGCTAAGCATTTTTGGCCGCAATTCGGGGCCGCACGACGGGGCACAGCCGAGAGGGGGGACAGTTGAGGAGGGGGGACAGTTGAGGAGGGGTGCAGTTGGCGGGGGACCGGTTAAACGCCAAAGGTGCCGGCGTCGCCTCTCGGCGGTGCCGGCACCCCTTTGACAAATCGTGGAACCGGGTCTCAGCCCTGCTGCGCTTCGCCTTCCGGCGCCGCTTCAGCGGCAGGAGGTGCTTCTGCCGGAGCTTCCGGGGCAGCTTCGGCGTTTCCACCGGAAAGCTTGTCCACGAGACCTCCGACAGTGCTCTGAACCGAGTCGATTTGGTCTTTGAACTTGTCACCGGTCTTGCTGTCGATGAAATCGCCAGCCTTCTCGATGCCGTCCTTGATGGCGTCTTTATTGCCACCGACCAAATCCCCGGCTTTGCCCTTGATTTCGTCAAATAAACCCACGGGCACCTCCTTTCGATTACCGGAGCCAGATCGCTCCTCTGCATTGATCCTAGTCCGCGGGCTGCGGGCATTGCTAGAGCCTGTCGCAGATCTTCGCGGAAGTACGCCGAGGGCGAATGTGAAAGGATTGGATCGCCGAAGGCACCCGGACGAGGTGCGCCGTACCCGGCCAGCGACAAGACGGCGCAAGGAGTGAATCATGGCATGGATTATTTTGGTGATTTCCGGCGTCCTGGAAGCGGTGTGGGCAACGGCCCTGGGCAAGTCCGAAGGGTTCAGCAAGCTCTGGCCAAGCGTCGTCTTCGGGGTCTCGGTCACTGCGAGCATGATCGGCTTGGCCTGGGCGATGCGCACGCTGCCGGTGGGTACCGCTTATGCGGTGTGGGTGGGCATCGGCGCGGTATTGACCGTGGCCTATGCCATGCTGACTGGGACTGAGACCGTGTCCTTGCTCAAGATCCTCTTGCTGCTGGGCATCGTGGGCTGCGTGATCGGGCTCAAACTGTTGCACTGATCTGCTGCACCCTCGGGCGTGGGTCGAGGTGTGCTCGGGGCGCGGACGTTATCGGATCAAGCCGATCGTGGGCTAGAGACCAGGTTAAACGAGTGCGGCCCCGGTGTTTCAACCGGGGCCGCACTTTTGGTGGGCGATACTGGGATCGAACCAGTGACCTCTTCCGTGTCAGGGAAGCGCGCTACCGCTGCGCCAATCGCCCAAAAACAGTCGTGCACACATGCAGCACTCGAGGTGGGAACGGGATTCGAACCCGTGTACGCGGCTTTGCAGGCCGCTGCCTCGCCTCTCGGCCACCCCACCGTGTTGTCAAACTCCGGAACAATTAGACTAGCTAACCGTTGAACCGGGCACGATCGACAGTTTCCTGCGAGCGGATGACGAGATTCGAACTCGCGACCCTCACCTTGGCAAGGTGATGCTCTACCACTGAGCCACATCCGCAGAAGGAACCAGTTTGCACTGTGATTCCGGGTTTTTCGAGCCGGCCGAGTGGCCTTTTCGAAGAACATTTCCTCGTGTTCCTGCGAGTAAAAACTCTATAGGACGATCGGGCAAACGCAAAATCCGCATTTCGGCAGAGTGTCGGGCTGCCGGAAATTTCCCGGAATGACGCGGATTCCGCCGACGTCGACAAGAAATTTCCGGGATTTTGCCGAAACCACGGCTTCGGCCTGCTGCGGAGTGTGCCGGGATCGGGGCCGGCGTCGGTGAGCCAGAAGCGTCGCACGGCGCGCGCAAATTCCCCGATTAGGCGCTGGGCCGAGAAATCCGCTACGATCTTTTAGCAGCTTGCGGGCGATTGGCGCAGTGGTAGCGCGCTTCGTTCACACCGAAGAGGTCACTGGTTCGAACCCAGTATCGCCCACCGCAACGAAAGGCCCCGGACTCAGGTCCGGGGCCTTTCGTTTTCCGGCAGCAGGCCGGTCGAAAACTCGGCACTGGACGTCGCACGACTGTTATCGTGAGGCAATCACTCGGAGTCCGAACCCGAGGGCCAGCGAAGGAGCTGATCCCAGATGAAATACGCCCGCGCCCGATTGCTCGGCTACGGAGTGTTGATCTGCGCGCTGGGCGTGCTGTTCACCCTGGTGGCGACGAACCTCTCCGCTTACCTGTTCGGGCTGCTGGGCCGCCCGGATCCGATCGCCGGGGTACTCATCGACTATCTGATCACGCTCCTGCGGCTCGGCATGGTCCCGCTCGGCGCAATGCTGATTGCCGCCGGAATCGCGATCCACCTGCTCGATCGCGGCCGGGAAATCGAGGCGGCCGGCACCGGATCCGCGGAGCTGCCGAGCGCCGACGGCACCCCTTCGGACAACCCGAAACCGATCGACTAAACACTCCGCCGGCCGTAGGGTTGGCAGCACGGGACGGAAGAAGGGCGGGCTCCATGGGCCAGTGGATCGAGTTGGGCGGCCAGGCCGGCGAACTCGGCGGCAATCCGCAACTGCGCGGCTATCTCGCGACACCCGAGGGTGCAGGGCCTTGGCCCGGCGTGGTGATGATCCATGAAGCGACCGGTCTCGACGCGATCCAAGAACGGCATGCCGAGCGTTTGGCGCGGGCCGGGTACCTGACCCTGGCCGCGGATCTCTACTCCGGCGGGAACATGCGCAGTTGTCTGGTGGCAACCATGAGGTCCTTGGTGCAGGGCCAGGGCCGGGCTTTCCAGGACATTGAAGCCTCCCGGCAATGGCTGTTGGCCAGCGCCGACTGCACCGGGCAGACCGGAGTGATCGGATTCTGCATGGGTGGCGGGTTCGCCTTGCTGACCGCCAAAGACGGCCACGCCGTGGCGTCGGTGAACTACGGACGACTGCCCAAGACCGACGCGGCGCTCGCCGAAGCCCTGGCCGGCTCCTGCCCGATCGTGGCGAGTTACGGGGCCAAAGACCGTACCTTGCGCGGCGCCGCAACCCGGTTGGCGAAGGCGCTCGACGACGCTGGCGTGCCGCACCAGGTTACCGAGTATCCGGCGGCCGGACATGCCTTCCTCAATGACGAAAAATCCGGTCCCTGGATCATGCAGCCGCTGCTCGCGGTGCTCGGCATCGGCCCGGAGCCGGAATCCGCGGCAGTGGCCTGGCAACGGATCGAAGACTATTTCCAAGCGCACCTCAAAGCCGGTTGACCGGTTCCACGGACACCGGGCAGCATCGGTTTAGGCTGATTCCATGGTGGCCAGCGATGCACAAAAGACCCAGTATGCGACCGAACACTGGTTCCGCGAACAAGGCCTGCCCTATTTCGTGCAGCCGAGAAACCGGGGCCGCCGGCTGTTGGCGCGCTGTGCGCCGATGCTGCTCTTCTTGGCGCTGTCATCCTTCGCCTGGTCGTTGTATGCGCACAGTTCGGCAATCCAGCTGATTTCCGACGAGGCGGACAGCGAGTTCGACCTCGGGCCCGGTCAAGCGGTGTTGCTGTTGTCGATGCCGATCGCGGTCGTGCTGCTGCCCGTGGTCCTGGCGATCGTCGGCCGGCGCTTCCTGGCCCGGCACCGGGGCTGGGCGCGGCTGGTCTCCGCGGGCGCCATCGTGACGCTGTTGCTGGTCAACCCGCTCGTGGCGATCGGCTCCCGCGAGTCGTCCTGGGGAATCGAGTTCTCGACCAATCTGATCACCGTGCTCCTGGTGCTCGGTCTGGCCTGGTTGGGCATCGGTTCGTTTCTGGGCTGGAGCGTACGGGCTGCGGTCCGGCAGCTGTCCGCGATCTGGTTGCTCGCCGCGATCGCCTTGCCACTGCTCATGCTGGTGGTGATCTTCGCCTTCTATTCGCAAGAGACCTGGCAGATGACGGCGGGCTTGCAGCGCGGCCAGATCTTCTGGTTGCTGGTGTTCCTGCTGGCCACCGGATTGCTCTTCGTGGTCTACAGCGCACGCAAGGAATTGCGCGATCTGCCGGCCAGCCTGACCGAAGAGAGCCGGGCGGAATTGCGTGGCGGGACCCCCTTGGCCCTGGTCGACGAGCTACCCGGGGGAGCCGGCGAAGGCTGGCAGGGGCTCAACCGCGCGGAGCGGGCGAATGTGGTCTGGGTGCTGGTGCTGGCGCAGTGTTTCCAGGTGTTGATCTTCGGATTGCTGGTGTTCAGTTTCCTGATGGTGCTCGCGATGCTCTCGGTTCCGGAGCCGCTGGCCGTGCAATGGAGCGGCCAAGCCGCAGTCCCGCTGCAGATGTTCGGGTTGAACCTGCCGATCGGGCAGGCCCCGGTCCGGGTATGCGCGTTCCTGGCGGCGATCGCGGCCCTGAATTTCGTGGTTTCGGTCAATTCGAGCAAGGCCTACCGGGATGCGTTCTTCGATCCGCTGATCGAACAGACCAGCCGGGCGCTCGCGGTGCATGCCGCATACCAGAGCCGTTTCTGCCGCCCCGAACCGGGTCCCGACGCACCGCAGGATCCGGTGCGGAAGCCCGGGCTGTCGGCACCGGATGACATAGTTGATGCATGACCCAGCCTGCCCTAGCCCACGCCACCGACTTCGGCCGGATGTATGCCCGCTCCCTCGCCGAGGCACCTTCGGTGCCGTCGATCACTACGGTGATCGGGCTGCAGGCGATCGATCTGGACGGCTGGATCGGCTATATGGCGGCGAAGGCGCTGGCCGACCACCCGGGGCTGCCGGAAGCTGCTGGCCGAAGCGAGAAGTTGCGTCCGTTGATCCGGGAAGCCGCGAATGCCGCAGCTTCGTTCCGGGACGCGGCCGCAGAACGCGGGGACCGGGTGCATTTCTACGCGGAACAAGTCTCACTGCGGGCCTTGGACCGGGAACATGAACTGGAACGGGCCCGGGAACAACTGGCGGAGCGCGGCGAGTCCGGATATGCGGACCGCTTCGACGCTTGGTGGAAAGACTATGCGGTTCAGCCGCTGGCGCCCGAGGTGACGGTCTGGAACCGCACTGTGGGCTATGCCGGCACCTTGGACCTGGTGGCCCGGATCGCCGGGCGCCTGGTGCTGATCGATTTCAAAACCAAAGGCACCGACCGCAACGGCCAGGTCAAAGCGCTGGACCCCAAGGTGGTGATGCAGCTGGTCGCCGGGATGAAGGCCGAAGAAAGCCTGCTCGACGCTGCTGCGGGCCAATGGGAGGAATGGCGGTACGGCGGTGATCCGTTGCTGCTCGCGGTGGCGATCGGCGAGACCGAGGTCCGGCCGATGCGCGCCAACCCGGACGTGCTGCCGCAGCAGTGGTACAAGTTCTGCGCGTTGCGCCGGCTCTGGGAGCGCAATGCGGATGCGGCCGGTGCCGGGACCCCGCTGCTGCCGGTGGCACCGCCGCCGGTCCGCTGAAGCCGGTGCCGCCGGTGCCGTGCGCCGACTAGAATCAATTGACGGTTCACAACGAGCAGACAGGGTTCTACGGGCATGGCCATTCTGGAAATACGGATCATGGGGGACCCGGTGCTGCGCACTGCGGCCGAGCCGGTGACCGAGTTCGGGCCCGAGCTGGCCAAGCTCGTTGCGGACATGTTCGAAACCATGGACGACGTCGACGGCGCCGGTTTGGCGGCCCCGCAAGTGGGCGTCGGCAAGCGGATTTTCACCTATCGGGTGGCTGAAGCCTCGGGTTACGTCATCAATCCGGTGATCGAAAACGGCGAAGTGCTCCAGGAATCCGGCGCCGAAGGCTGCCTCTCGGTGCCCGGACTGGGGTTCGGAGTGCCCCGATGGCAGCGCAGCGTGGTGCGTGGCGTGGATTTGGCCGGCGAGCCGGTTCTGATCGAAGCGGAAGGCATGCTGGCGCGTTGCATGCAGCATGAAACAGACCATTTGGCCGGCAGCCTGTTCATCGACCGGCTCAGCGGGGAGGACCGCCGGGACGCGATGCGGAGCATCCGGCACGCCCGGTTCGATCAGCTGACCGCCAAGACCAATGCCCACCGGGCGCAAACCGTGGGCTCGAGCTTCGGCTCGAGTTTCGGAGGCCAGGCGTGAGGGTGCTCTTCGCCGGCACCCCTGCGGTGGCCCTGCCCGCGCTCGAGGAACTCCGGGCTGCGGGATTCTCGGTGGTCGGTGTGCTGACCAGACCGGATGCACCGGTCGGCCGGAAACGGATTTCGACCCCGTCCCCGGTGGCGGCGCGTGCTGCGGAACTGGGCTTGCCGGTGATCAAAGCAGCCCGCGTCGACGAGGCAGCGCAAGCCGCGATCGCCGCGCTGCGCCCGGATGTCGCCGCCATCGTCGCCTATGGGGCGATCGTTCCGCCGTCGGCCCTGGTGCTGCCCGAGCACGGTTGGATCAACCTGCATTTCTCGCTGCTTCCGGCCTGGCGCGGTGCTGCTCCGGTGCAGCACGCGGTGATCAACGGCGACGACCTGACCGGTGCTTCCACGTTCCAGCTCGAGGCGGGTCTGGACACCGGGCCGGTTTTCGGCACGGTCACCGAGCCGATCCGCGCCGAGGACACCGGGTCCACCTTGCTCGACCGGCTCTCCCGTTCCGGCGCGGTGCTGCTCGCGCAGACCCTTGCCGCGATTGCGGACGGCTCGGCGGTCGCGATCGCCCAGTCCGGAACGGTCTCCTTGGCTCCGAAGCTCACCATCGAGGACGGGAAGATCGACTTCACCGCGCCGGCGTTGGCGATCAGCCGAAGAATCCGCGGGGTCACTGCGGAACCGGGGGCTTGGACGTGGTTGGACGGGCAACGCTTCAAAGTGGGCCAAGCGGTGCTGCGCCCGGACCAGCGGGACCTGCCGCCTGGCCGGTTGGCGGTGCTGGGCAAGTCGCTCCTGGTCGGCACCGGATCGCACGCGATAGAACTGCTGGCCGTGCAACCGGCCGGGAAAAAGATGATGAAGGCCGCCGATTGGTTGCGCGGGATCGGAACGGTCGAGGGGATGGTATTCGGTGGATGACAGGGCCAATGGCCGGAAGCACAACGGACAAACACACAACGGCCAGGGCAGCGGCCCGGACCGGCGCCGTCGGGATCCGGACGGCGAGGGCCGGCGCAACAACCGCGGGCGGGAACGCAACCGCGGCGGCAATGCGCCCCGCGGATTCTCCGAATCGACGCCGGCACAACGGGTCCGCGAGGCCGATGCGGCGCGCCTGGTGGCGTTCGAAGTGCTGCGCGCGGTGTCCAAGGACAATGCCTATGCGAATTTGGTGTTGCCGGCCAAAATCCGCGCCAACCGCTTGGACAAACGCGATGCCGGTTTGGCCACCGAGCTCTGTTACGGCGCCCTGCGGGCGAAAGGCAGCTATGACGCGGTGATCGCAGCCTGCGTCGACCGGCCGCTGGTCGACGTCGATGAAGCGATCCTGGACGCCTTGCGGCTGGGCGCGCACCAGCTGCTCGCGATGCGGATCCCACCGCACGCCGCGGTCAATCAGACCGTCGGCTTGGCGCGGGCCCTGATCGGCGCCGGTCCGGCGTCGTTCATCAACGCGGTGCTCCGGAAGATCGCCGCCAAAGACCTCAGCGAATGGCTGGACGAACTGACCGCCGGGCTGTCCGATCCGGTGAAGATCGCGGCCATCCGGCAGGCCCATCCGGAATGGATCGTGCGGGCGCTGCGGCAGTCCCTGGTAGCGCACGGCCGGCCGGTCGAAGAAATCGATGCGCTGCTCGAAGCGGACAACGCCGCGCCGGTGGTCAATCTGGTGGCGCTGCCGGGCCTGGGCGATTTGGCAGAAGCCTTCGACGCGGATTTCACTCCGGGGCCGTTGGTCGCCGATTCGGCATTGTCCGCAGGCGGCGACCCGGGGCGGCTCGGCAGCATCCGGGAAGGCGTCGTCCGGGTGCAAGACGTCGGATCGCAGTTGGTGGCCCGGGCCTTGGCCGCAGCGCCGCTGACCGGAACGGGCGGCGCCCCGGAGCGCTGGTTGGACCTGTGCGCCGGACCCGGCGGCAAAGCGGCCTTGCTGGCGGCTTTGGCCAAACAACGCGGCGCGACGCTATTGGCCAATGAGCCGGCCGAACACCGCGCGGAACTCGTGCGCAAAGCCCTGGCCGCGGTGCCCGGTGAACTCTGGCAACTGCGGGTGGCAGATGGCCGGACGATTGCCGAGGACTACCCCGAAGCCTTCGACCGGATCCTGGTCGACGCCCCGTGCAGCGGGCTCGGCGCCTTGCGTCGGCGCCCGGAATCGCGGTGGCGGCGGACGCCGGCCGAAGTGGCCGAATTGAGCCAATTGCAACGCGAATTGCTCGTTGCCGGCTTGGCCGCACTCAAACCGGGGGGAGTGCTCGGCTATGCGACCTGTTCGCCGCACCCGGCAGAGACCCTGGCCGTGGTCACCGATGTGTTGCGCAAACGCGATGATCTGGAGCTGCTCGATGCCGGCGAAGTGCTCGACGGAGTCGCTTTGAAGCCGCTGCACGCCGGGCAGCCGGCTGCCGAATTGGGCAATTCCGGCTCGGGTGCCTCGGCCCAGCTGTGGCCGCACCTGCACGCGACCGACGCGATGTTCCTGACTTTGATCAGAAAAACCAACAGGGAGAACTGAGCATGAGTTGTGCCATCCATCCGAGCATCCTGTCCGCGGATTTCGTGAACCTGGAATCCGAATTGCTCCGGATCGGCAATGCCGATGCGGTGCACGTCGACGTCATGGACAACCACTTCGTGCCGAACTTGACGTTGGGCCTGCCGATTGTCCGCCGGATCCAGGAAGTCAGCCCGATTCCGCTCGACGTGCATCTGATGATCAGCGATGCGGACCGCTGGGCCCCCGAGTATGCGGACACCGGAGCCGCTTCGGTGACTTTCCACGCCGAAGCTTCGGCGGCTCCGATTCGTTTGGCGCGCGAACTCCGGGCGCGCGGTGCCAAAGCCGGCATGGCGTTGCGCCCGGCCACCCCGTTGGAACCGTACCTGGACATGCTCGGCGAGCTGGACTTGCTGTTGCTGATGACCGTGGAGCCGGGATTCGGCGGCCAAGCCTTCCTGGACCTGGTGCTGCCGAAGATCGTCCGGGCGCGGGCCGCGATCGACGGATCCGGAGCCGCCGTGGCCCTGCAGATCGATGGCGGCGTCTCGCCGGAGACGATCGAACGGGCCGCTGCTGCCGGCGCCGATGTGTTCGTCGCGGGATCCGCGGTTTACAACACCCCTGACCCGGCTGCGGCGATCGACCTGCTCCGCAGCCTCGGAACCCGCTAGCCGAGGCCCGATCCGTGAGCGGAGCGGCCCCCGGACGGTTCGTCGTCGAGCTTCCGGACGAAGACGTCGCCAGGATGCTGCAGCTGATCGACCAGGAGCGCCGTCGGGCGCCCGCGCCGGAGGCCGCTTGGGCGAGCGCGGAGGACTGCCGGGGCTTCGACCGGCTGTGCGATTACTGGTTGAACGGCTTCGACTGGTCCGCGCAACAAGCACGGCTGAACGAACAACCCCAGTTCACCCTGGAGGTCGACGGTGTGCTGGTGCATTTCGTCCACCAGCGTGCCGCCGGCGGGCCGGGGATCCCGCTGCTGCTGGCGCACAGCTGGCCCAGCACGTTCCTCGAATACCTGCCGCTGGTGCCGGTTCTGACCAATCCTTCGGCATACGGCATCCCGGGTCCCGGCTTCGATGTGGTGATCCCTTCGCTGCCGGGATTCGGATTCTCCGAACGCCCCCGCGGCAAAGCGTGGAGCTACGCCGCCACCGCCGGTTTGTGGCACCGGCTGATGCAGCAGTTGGGCTATTCCGAGTTTGCCGTTTCGGGAACCGGATTCGGTGCCGGGGTGGCCTCGATGATGGCCTGGCAACATCCGGAACGGATGTCCGCTTTGCAATTGAACAGTGTGGACGTGCCCCCGCCGGCGAGCCCCGAGCAGGCTTTGTCGACCGCGGAACTCCTGGCTCTGGCGCAAAGCGGCTGCTGGGATGCGGCGGCGCCGGCCCAGCCGTGCGGGCTGGTGCCGAAGTCGAACATGCTTTCCTTCGCCCTCGCGGATTCGCCCTATTCGGTTGCCGCCTGGATCGTCCAGCGCTGGCGGTCCTGGGCCGGCCCGGCGGCCGATCTCTCCGAAGCCTCGGACCACGACTCGCTGTTGACCATGCTCAGCCTGTACTGGCTCACCGGGACCACCGGAGCGTCGATCCTCGACTTCTACGACAACCGGGCCGAGCCGCCGCGTCTGGAGCCCGGCCAGAAGATCACCGTGCCGACGGCGATCGGCGTGTTTCCGGATTCGGCCGGAAACCGCGGCCTGGACGGAGCGGAATTCGAGTGGCAGAAGCGGCTCTACCGGCTCGAACGAATCACCGAGTTCCCGCGGATCGGCAGTTTCGGAGTGATCCACGATCCGCAACTGCTGGCCCGGGAGCTGTTCCAGTTCGTCCAAGATTGCGCCCGATGACGGCGAACCGGCAGCTGCCGGGCCTGCCAGGAATAAGCGTGCCGGCAATGCGGTTCGACATGTCATAATCGTTAGATCAACGTGCTCCGGGGTCGGTGTAAGTCCGAACCGGCGGTAATAGTCCGCGACCCGTGCGCGGCGGCTGGGAACGGTCGTCGCAATCGGTTGAACCGGTGAAATTCCGGTACCGACAGTTAAAGTCTGGATGGGAGAAGCACGTGTGATGCAGTGCGCTGTGATGAGCGCGCCGCATTGACGTTCCCCGGAGCCATCGCAGTGGATGGAAAGGGAGAACATGATCGACTTTCTGCGATGGCTCTTTGACGCCAAACTCGAATTCGCCGGTGGCGGGTTCTTGCTCTGGCGCGAAGTGCTAGGCAATCTTTTCGGGCTGCTCAGCGCCCTCGGCGGAATGCGCCGCAAAGTCTGGGCCTGGCCGGTCGGCATCGTCGGCAATGTGCTGCTCTTCACGGTATTCCTGGGCACGGTTTTCGGCGCCCCGAATCCGGTGAACCTCCTGGGCCAAGCCGGTAGGCAAGTGATGTTCATCGTGGTCTCGGTATATGGCTGGTACCGCTGGCGACAAGCCCGCAACGGGAATCCGGGGCAAGCCGCGGGGGAGTCCAACGCGGTGGAACCGCAGTGGGCTTCCTGGCCGGCCCGGATCTTCCTGGTGGCCGCGCTGATCGCGGGTACTGCGATTCTGACCCCGGTGTTCCGGGCGCTCGGTTCCTATGAGCCGGTGTGGGCCGATGCCTGGATCTTCATGGGCTCCCTGTTGGCCACTTATGGCATGGCCCGGGGCTGGGTCGAGTTCTGGCTGATCTGGGTCGCCGTCGACGTGGTGGGCGTACCGCTGCTGTTCAGTGCCGGCTACTATGCCAGCGGATTCATGTACATTTTCTACGGCGCATTCACCCTGGTCGGCTTCTTCGTCTGGTGGCGGGTCAAACGGCGCAGCGACCAGGCGGTCTCGGTGGAGACCGGGTTCCCGGATCCGACGGTCAATGTCGGGGAGCGCAAATGAACTACGAAGCAGCCATGAGCTTGGCGCTGGAACAAGCAGTCAAAGGCGTCCGGGGTGCGAATCCGCTGGTCGGTGCAGTGCTGCTGGATTCGGACGGCGGACTGCTCGGCGTCGGGCACCATGAAGGCGCTGGGACGCCGCACGCGGAGGCCGCCGCCTTGGCCGGGTTGCCACCGGAGCGGATCCGCGGGGGAACCATGGTGGTCAGTTTGGAACCGTGCGGGCACGTCGGCCGGATGCCGGCCTGCAGCCAGAGCTTGATCGATGCCGGGATCGCCACTGTGGTCTACGCGGTGGCAGATCCGGATCCGTTGGCACGCGGGGGAGCGGCGCAACTCCGGGCGGCCGGCGTCACCGTGGTCGAGGGGGTTTCGGCCGGGCCGGCCGCAGAACTGAACCGCCGATGGTTCGCCGCCGTCCAAGCGCAGCGCCCCTACACCAGTGTGCACATCGCGCAGACTCTGGACGGCCGGATCGCCGCGGCCGACGGAAGCAGCCAATGGATCTCCAGCCCGGAGTCGCTCGTCGCCAATCACGCCCTGCGGGCCCGGGTCGACGCGATGCTGGTGGGCACCGGCACGGTGATCGCGGACGATCCCCGGCTGACCGCCCGGCGTCCGGACGGCACGCTCGCCGCGAAGCAGCCCCGGCGGGTGGTGCTGGGCCTCCGCGAGGTCCCGGAGCAAGCGGCATTGCGCGGCGACGGCAATTGGATCCAGATCCGCAGCCACGATCCGGAAGCGGCCGGGCGGATCTTGAAAGCCGAAGGCGTCGACCATTTGATGGTCGAAGGCGGGGCGAAGGTCACCGCGGCGTTCCTGCGCGCCGACCTGGTGGACGAATTGATCGTGTCGATCGCACCGACCGTGCTGGGTGCCGGGACTTCTTCGATCGGCGACCTCGGCATCGAAACGCTCGGTGCCGCGCGGCACTTCGCCTGGGATCCGGCGGCAGCGGTGCGCCGCGACGGCGACGATCTCACCTTGAGCCTGATCCCGCAGCCGGTAGCTACGACCTTCATGAAGGAGAACTGAGATGTTCACAGGAATCATTGCCGGGCGGGGCTCGGTGAAAAGCATTGACCAGGATCCCGACGGCAGTGCCAGGTTGCAGCTGGACGCCGGCGGGCTGGCCGAATCACTCGCTTCGGGCGGCTCGATCGCGGTGGACGGAGTCTGTCTCACCGCAGTCGCCGTCGACGCCGGAACGCTGCGGATCGATGTGATGGGCGAGACGCTCTCGCGCAGCACACTGGGCGAACGGCAGGCCGGCGATCTGGTCAATCTCGAACGTTGCGTCGCGGCGGGGGAACGCTTTGACGGGCACGTGGTGCAAGGCCATGTGGACGGCGTCGGGACCTTGTTGCGCCGCGAGGACTTGGCTGCTTGGCAGCGGCTCCGGTTCTCCCTGCCGCAGCAGCTGGCGCGCTATCTGGCGGAAAAGGGTTCGATTGCGATCGACGGGGTTTCACTCACGGTCACCGCGGTGAGCCCGGTGGCGGAGGCGGAGCCCTGGTTCGAGGTGGGTCTGATCCCGATCACGCTGGAACAGACCGGACTGGGCACGAAAGCGCTCGGCGCGGGGGTGAACCTGGAGGTCGATGTGCTGGCGAAATACACCGAACGGCTGCTGGGCTTCCGGACGGAGGCGGCGGGATGAGCATCTTGGATCCGATCGAGCACGCGGTCGCAGCCATCGCTGCGGGCCGGGCGGTCGTCGTCGTCGATGACGAAGACCGGGAGAACGAAGGGGACATCGTGTTCGCCGCGGAACACAGCAGCCCGGAGCTGATGGGCTGGACGATCCGGCATTCCTCGGGGGTGATTTGCATCCCGATGTCCGCGGAGCGGGCCGAGCAGCTCGGCTTGCCGCCGATGGTGGAATTGAACCAGGACGCCAAGGGCACGGCGTACACGGTCAGTTGCGATGCCGCCGGGGTGCTCAGCACCGGAATCAGCGCTACCGATCGCTCAATCACCGCGAAGACCTTGGCCGATCCGGGCGGAACGGCCGGAAAACTGACCAGGCCGGGGCATATTTTCCCGCTCCGGGCAGTTGCAGGAGGTGTCAGGCAGCGTCCTGGGCACACCGAAGCCGCGGTCGAGTTGGCGGCGCTGGCCGGCTGCACGCCGGTCGGTGTGATCAGCGAAGTGGTCCGGGACGACGGTGAGATGATGCGGCGTGACGAATTGCGTCGATTCGCCGATGCGTACGGGTGCCCGATGGTGTCGATCGCCGATTTGGCGGATTATCTTGACTTGAAAGACCAAGAATCCGTCGGACATTTGGATACAGCGGAGGTAGCAAGATGAGTGAGCCAACAAACCCCAGCGATCCCGAGGTCGTGTTGACCGGCGGTCCGGTGGTGCAATTGCCGACGGTGCACGGCACTTTCCAAGCGCAGGCTTGGCATGAGGAGGCCACCGGGATCGAGCACATGTCGGTGACGGTTCCGGTCGCCGAGGGTTCGCTGCCCCTGGTCCGGGTGCATTCGGAGTGCCTGACCGGCGACGTCTTCGGCTCCTACCGCTGCGACTGCGGGGAGCAGCTGGATTATGCGCTCCGGCAAGTGCAGGAACGCGGCGGAGCGGTGGTCTACCTGCGGGGTCAGGAAGGCCGCGGGATCGGGCTGTCCAACAAACTCCGGGCCTATGCTTTGCAGGAGGCGGGAGCGGACACGGTGGAAGCCAACGAACAGCTCGGCTTGCCGGTCGACGCCCGCTCTTACGGCGCAGCGTCGGCGATCCTGCGCCAGCTCGGGTTCGAACAGATCCGGCTGCTCTCCAACAATCCGGTCAAGGCGGAGCGGCTCCGGGCGCTCGGCATCGACGTGGTGCAGACCGAGCCCGCCGAGGTTCCGTCCAGGGCGGAGAACCTGCGCTACCTGCAAACGAAGCGAGACAAGATGAACCACCAGCTGACGTTGGCCGATTCGGCCCAGCAGCACCGGAACGGACGTCCGGCATGAGCGGGGCAGGGGCTCCGCAGGCGCCGAAACTGGACGCCGGCGGATTGCGGGTGCTGATCATCGCGGCATCGTGGCACGAAAAGGTGATGGACGGGCTGCTCGGTGGTGCCTTGCGCGCGGCCCGGGACGCCGGGATCGATTCGCCCACGGTGCTGCGGGTTCCGGGATCGTTTGAACTCCCGGTGGCGGCGGCCCGGCTGGCTCCCGACTACGACGCTGTGGTGGCGCTGGGCGTGGTGATCCGCGGCGGCACGCCGCATTTCGATTATGTCTGCCAGGCGGCGACGCTGGGGCTGACCGAGGTTTCGGTGCGCACCGGTGTGCCGATCGGCTTCGGCGTGCTCACCTGCGACGACGAATCGCAGGCGCTCGACCGGGCGGGGCTGCCCGCGGCTGGCGAATTCGCCGGTTCGAAAGAGGACAAGGGCTTCGAGGCGACGTCCGCGGCCTTGCAAACGGCGCTGTTGCTGCGCTGAGCGTCGACTTGTGGCGGGTTTCCGGGCGTAATACCCGCCACATGTCAACGCTCAGCGAGGTCCGAGGGGCGGAAACGGGTTAGGCTTGAGCACGTGAAATCATTCGAAGACCTCTTCGCCGAACTGGGCGAAAAGGCAGTGCAGCGCCCGGAAGGGTCCAAAACGGTCACCGAACTGGACTCCGGCGTGCACGGGATCGGCAAGAAAATCGTCGAAGAGGCCGCTGAAGTCTGGATGGCCGCCGAGTACCAGAGCGACCGCGAGACCGCGGAGGAGATCTCGCAGCTGCTCTACCACGTACAGGTTCTGATGATCGCCAAAGGCCTGTCCCTGCAGGATGTCTACGAGCATCTATAGCCGCCGGCCTTTCGGCTGGTGGCAAGATTTGTGCGTGACCGCTCTGCCCTGATTCCACCACTTGCGAAAGAAACCACCATGCTCCGTGTAGCTGTCCCGAATAAGGGATCCCTGTCCGAATCCGCAGCCGCGATGCTCTCCGAGGCCGGTTACCGGCAACGCCGCGACAACCGGGAACTCGTTCTGGTCGATGCCGAGAACGAGATCGAATTCTTCTACCTCCGCCCGCGCGACATCGCGGTCTATGTCGGGTCCGGAACCCTCGACGTCGGAATCACCGGCCGGGACCTGCTGCTGGACGCCGCGGTCGACGCCGATGAGCTGCTGACCCTGGGGTTTGCCGGATCGACCTTCCACTTCGCCGGGCCGGTGGGCGACTTCACTGAGATCTCCCAATTGGCCGGGAAACGGCTCGCCACCAGCTACGACGGACTGCTCCGGAACTACTTGGCGGAGCGCGGGATCGAAGCGAAAGTGGTCCGGCTGGACGGCGCGGTGGAATCGTCGGTCCGTTTGGGCGTCGCCGATGCGATCGCCGACGTCGTGGAGACCGGCAGCACCATGCGGGCCGCCGGGATGGAGATCTTCGGCGAACCGATCCTGCGATCGGAGGCGGTGCTGATCGGTCGTTCCGGCGAAGCGCCGGCCGGGCTGGATGTGCTTTTGCGGCGTTTGCAGGGGGTTCTGGTCGCCAGGCAGTACGTGATGATGGATTACGACATCCGCAAGGACCTGGTGGAACAGGCCAGCGCGCTCACGCCAGGCCTGGAATCCCCGACGGTTTCGCCGTTGCGGGACTCGGAATGGGTCGCGGTCCGATCGATGGTGCCCAAGAAAGACACCAACCGGGTGATGGACGAGCTCTACGGCATCGGTGCCCGGGCGATCGTGGTGTTCTCGATCCACGCGGCCCGGATCTGAGATGAGCGTCGCGATCAGAGTCATCCCGTGTCTGGACGTCGACGCCGGGCGGGTGGTGAAGGGCGTGAACTTCGCCGAGCTGCGCGATGCCGGCGATCCGGTCGAGTTGGCCCGGCGGTACGACGGTGCCGGCGCCGATGAACTGACTTTCCTGGATGTCACGGCCTCTTCCGGCAACCGGGAAACTACTTTCGACATGGTGGCCCGCGCTGCCGAGGAATTGTTCATCCCGCTGACCGTCGGCGGTGGCGTGCGCGGAGTGCCCGACGTCGACCGTCTGCTGCGCGCCGGCGCCGACAAGGCGTCGATCAACTCCGCCGCAGTGCTCAAGCCCGAGGTGATCGACGAGATCACCCGGCATTTCGGCTCGCAGGTCCTGGTGCTTTCGCTCGACGCGCGCCGGGTGCCGGACGGATCGACGCCGTCGGGCTTCGAAGTCACCACGCATGGCGGGCGGCGCGGTACCGGGATGGACGCCATCGCCTGGGCCAAAGAAGCCGCTGGCCGCGGGGTCGGTGAAATCCTGCTGAACTCGATCGACGCGGACGGCACAAAAGCCGGCTTCGACGTGCCCATGATCCAGGCGGTCCGGGCCGCGGTTTCCGTCCCGTTGATCGCTTCGGGCGGGGCCGGCAAGCCCGAAGACTTCCCGGCCGCAGTGCTCGCCGGGGCCGATGCGGTGCTGGCCGCGAGCATCTTCCACTTCGGCCCGGTCGATGCGATCGCCCAGGTCAAGGCCGCAATCCGGGCTGCCGGGTTCCCGGTCCGCTGACCCGCCCGCCAACTTCCCCCGCGCGAACGCACACGTGCGCGTTCGCGCGTCGGGGCGTCCGGCGTTGGGGGAGCGTGGGGTGTGGATCGCGGAGTGTGGCGCGGCTGAGTGGCTAGACCAGGGGGATCCAGGCTTCTTTGAGCCATTGTTTGCGCCGGAAGTCCCGGGCCGAGATCCTGACCTGGTCCGGGTACACGGAAACTTGCAAACCGGTGTTCTCCAGCCGGTCCAAGGCCTTTTCCCCGCCGGTGCCGTTGTCCGTGTAGAGGGTTTCGATGGCGCCCGTATTGAACACCTGGAAACCGAGCAGATTGCCGCTGCCGGGTACCGTGCGCCGGACTTCCCAATCGGCCAGGGTGAGTGCCCAGTGGGTGTGCGAACTGAACAGGAAGACATTCGGGTACGGGCCCAGAATGCCCAATAGCCGATCCGCCTGCAGGTAGTCCGCCGAGTAGAGCTTGTTCCTGGTTCCGGAGACGGTGTCCGGCAACGGGTGGTGGCTGAACACCATGACCGGCTTGCCGCGGGCGGCCCAGAAAGCCAAGCGCTCCTGCAGCCAAGCCAACTGCGCATCGCTCAGCCAGACTTCGTCCCATTTGCTTGCGTCGTGGTACTTCATGTACTTCTCGGTACCCAGGATCAGCCCGGGAACGCCGCCGAGTGAGATTTCGGTGTAGACCTGGTCGCGTCCGGTGAACTTGTAGAAGCTATTGAACAGCGACGCTTCAGTGGTGCCGTTGGGCCAACCGGCTTGGTTGAGCGTGTTCGGGTCTTTGTATTTGGGCACATAGAACTCGTGGTTGCCGATGCCCCAATGCACCTGCCCGGCGTGCGGGTGTTCGTCGAGGGTCTTGCGGACCGCAGCGTACTCGAAATCGTAGCCGCGAGGCGTGATGTCGCCGTTGACCACCAGGCCGGTGCTGCGCGGATTGGTGCTGGACATGTCATCCAGCGCGCGGCCGAAGTCGCCGAGGTCGCCTTGGACGTCGCTGATCACATTGAAGCTGCTCAGTGCCGGGCCGGGATCGGTGCTCGCGGACCCGGAGACGGAAGCGGTACGGCTTGGGCTGGCGTTGGCCGGAGTCGCGGCGGCGACTGCGGCGCCGGCAAGCGCGGCGATGGAAGCAGCCATCGCGTTCCGGCGGGATAGCGGGGAGCGGCTCGGGAAGGTCGGTCCTGGCATGATTCAGTGGCCTTTCGATTCGAAAGTGGTGCGGACACCACGAACCTATGCGGGCCATGTGAACATGTTCCAAACTTGTCATGACATCTTTGAGGATGCCGCCGTCGGGGAGGCCGACGGCTCAGAGGCCCACCTCGGCGGTCTGCAGCAGTGCGACGGCGTCCGGTTGCCCTTCAAAGGTCACCAAGGCGTGTTCCGTGCGACCGTGCGCGTGCATCAGCAGCTCGCCCGGCTCGCCGACGATCGCCACGGAGACCGGAGCGCGTTTGGCCACATGCCGCGGCCCGGAGGGCTGCACCAGGACAATGCCCAGGTCCACGCCCCGGTAGAGGATCGCCGCACGTTTGACCAGCTCGGACCACAGGGCGTTCGAATATTCTTCGTCGAGCGCCCGGGGAGCCCAACGGTCCGTGGCGCGTCGGACGTCCTCGGTGTGCACGAAGTATTCGATCAGGTTCGAGCTTTCGTCGACCGCTTTGATCCGCATCGGGGACAGCGCCGGAGGACCGGAGCGGAACTGTTCCACCAGCCGTGCGTAGGCATCGGCAGTGGAGGATTTCGCGGCCAATTTCCGGGTCGATGCGTCAGAAGCGCGGGCAAAGGCCCGCAGGATCAAGCCGAGCCCGACGCCGGCATTCCGCTCCCGCAGGAACAGGTGTGCGGCCAGTTCTTGGGTGCGCCAGCCGGTGCACAGGGTAGCGGCGTCCGGGCCGGCTGCGAGCAGCGTTTCGGCCAGGACTTCGCGGGAAGGATCTACAAAATGCATCACTTGTGAAATTAGCACGATCTGGCCGCAAAATCCCGGTCCGAACCGCCGGGGATGAAGTTGTTCTACCGCGGCCCGCCGACGACGCGGCGAATGCCGCCGGATACCAATAGAATTGAAAGGATGCCCGCAGAAATCAGCTCCGACAATGAACAGCTTCCGGTGAAAATCGCCGAACGGCTCAAACGCGACCCGGCAGGTCTGGTCGCCGCCGTGGTCCAGCAATTCGACAGCAAAGAAGTGCTGATGCTCGGCTGGATGAACGATGAAGCATTGCAGCGCACACTCAGCACCGGCCGGGTCACTTTCTTTTCCCGGTCCCGGCAGGAATTCTGGCGCAAGGGCGACACCTCAGGCCACATCCAACTGGTCAAGTCGGTGGCCTTGGACTGCGACGGCGATGCGCTGCTGATCACCGTCGACCAGCACGGGCCGGCCTGCCACACCGGCACCCGAAGTTGCTTCGACGGCCGGTCCTTGCCTGCCGTGGTGCTGACCGCGGAAGACCAGCCTGAAAACCCGAGCCGATGAGCACGAAGGAAACCCCCACCATGCCGGCAGCCGCCCGCCCAAGCCAGGCCCGCCTGGGCCAGATCAGCCCGAGCCTCGAAGAATTCCGGGTGCTCGCCCGGAACCACCGGGTGATCCCGGTGACGCTGCGGGTGCTCGCCGATTCGCACACGCCGATCGGCTTGTACCGGGCTTTGGCCGACGGGGCACCGGGCACTTTCCTGATGGAATCCGCGGCTCCCGGCGGAGTCTGGTCGCAGCACTCGTTCATCGGGGTCCGTTCCCGGGCCACGTTGACCACCGCCGACGGCCAGGCCCATTGGATCGGCGAGCCTCCGGTCGGCGTGCCGCTGGACGGCAATCCGGTGCAGGCACTCGCGCGGACCGTCGAACTGCTGCAGACCGAACGGTTCGCCGGCCTGCCGCCATTCACTTCCGGGATGGTCGGCTTCCTGGGCTGGGAGTCGGTGCGGCACTGGGAGAAGCTGCCCCATCCGCCGGTGGACGACTTGGGCCTGCCGGAGTTGGCGATGAACCTGGTCAGCGATATGGCGGTGCATGACAACACCGACGGTTCGGTGCTGCTGATCGCGAATGCGATCAATTTCGACGGCAGCGACGAGCGGGTCGACGAAGCCTGGCAGGACGCGGTGCAGCGCGTGGACGAGATGCTTTCCGCGATGGGCGCGCCGCTGCGTCAGCCGGTCAGCACCGTGGCCGCTGCCGGAGACCCGGCCGACGACGAGGCAGGCTTCCGGGCCGCGGTCCAGGAACGCTGGGACGAGGCCGAGTACCTCGGCGCGATCAAACTGGGCAAAGCAGCGATCGTGGACGGCGAAGTTTTCCAGGTGGTGATTTCCCGGCGCTTCGAAATGGCGAACGCGGCCACGCCGCTGGATGTCTACCGGATGCTGCGGGCCTCGAATCCCAGCCCCTACATGTACCTCTACAGCTTCGTCGATGCGCAGGGGAACGACTACGCGATCGTGGGATCTTCGCCGGAAGCCCTGGTCACGGTCACCGGGGACGAGGTGATCACCCATCCGATTGCCGGCTCGCGGCCGCGGGGGAAAACCGTGGAGGCGGATCAGGCACTCGCCGAGGACCTGCTCGCGGACGAAAAGGAACGGGCCGAGCACCTGATGCTGGTGGATTTGGCCCGCAACGACATCTCCAAGGTCTGCCTGCCCGGTAGCGTGGACGTCACCCAGTTCATGGAGGTGGAACGGTTCAGCCACATCATGCACCTGGTCTCCACCGTGGTCGGCACGCTGTCTCCGGAGAAGACCGCCTACGACACGCTGGCCGCGACCTTCCCGGCCGGCACGCTCTCCGGTGCGCCGAAGCCGCGGGCCATGCGGCTCCTGGACGAATTGGAACCGCACCGGCGCGGACTCTACGGCGGAGTGGTCGGGTACCTGGATTTCGCCGGCAATATGGATACCGCGATCACCATCCGCACCGCATTGCTCCGCGACGGCGTAGCCTATGTACAGGCCGGCGGCGGCATCGTCGCGGATTCCCAGGACGCGGCTGAAGCCTTGGAAACCGTGAACAAAGCGGCAGCGCCGCTGCGCGCAGTGTATTCGGCGCAGCGGCTGCAGGTGTTCGAGGCGTCCGCCGCGAAAGCCGGCGAAACGAAGGGTTCTTCCGATGACTGATCCAAAAGGCGTCAAGCCCGCCGAGGCAGCGGACGGCGACAGCATGCCGGCCGAAGCCGCGCCGGAACACCACTCGGCTGCGGCCCCGCTCGCCTGGTACCGGAGGAAATCGATCCTGGTGCTGGCCGCGTTGCTGTTCGCGGCTGTGGCTTTCGGCGCGAGCACGCAGACCTGGCTGCACGTTTCAGCGAACCAGGGCGCGATCCGGGCCGACAACATCGCGATTCCGGGGTCCAAAGCAGCCACCGCGGTCACGGCCTTGACCCTGGTCTCGGCCGCGGGGGCACTGGCCCTGTCGATCTCCGGCCGGGTGGGCCGGATCATCGCGGGCAGCATCGTTTTCCTCGCCGGCATCGGGGTCGCAGCCACCGCGATCGCGGTCCTGGCGGATCCGAAAGGTTCGGCCAATGGCCCGCTCGGCGCGCAGATCGGCGTCACCGGAATCCCGATCGAGGCCAGCACCACGCCTTTGGTCTGGGCCGCCCTGGTGGCCGGTGTGCTGCTGAGCTTCACCGCGATCGCGGTGCTGGTCTGGGGACGCAACTGGGCCGGATCGAAAAAATACAGCTACCGACGGGCCGCCCAGGCGCAACCGGAGGGCGAGCCGCTGGACGACATCGACAGCTGGGACCGGCTCAGCCGGGGCGACGATCCGACCAATCCGCAGCGTGCCTGAGCCGGTCCGGCTGCCTACGGTCCGGCCCGAGGTGCGGATACTCCGGGGCAATCTGGCAGAATGTAAGCGAAGCAAACGACAACCGCTACCTCTTCAGGAGAGATCATGAGCAGCAAGACCACCACGACCAACGCCTCCACCGCTACCGAGCCGGTGCAGCGTGCGGTGGTGGAGAGCCACGGCAGCAGCCCGGCAGCCTGGACCACGGTCTTCGTGGCGCTCGCCGGCGCCCTGGTCTGCTCGATCGCCTTCGTCTTCGCGAACACGCCGTTGTTCATCGTCGGCCTGGTGGTCATGGTGATCGGCGGGATCATCGGAATCGTGATGCGCAAGATGGGCTTCGGCGTCGGCGGATCCAGGGTCAAGCAGACGTCGGGCCACTGAGCGTGAGCGTTCTCGACGACATCATCGCGGGAGTCCGCGAGGACCTCGCAGAGCGCCGTGCGCAGCTTCCTCTGGAGCAGCTCCAAGCGCTTGCCGCGGCCCAGCCTGCCGCGCTCGATGGCCTGGCCGCATTGCGGAATCCGGGGTTGCAGGTGATCGCCGAAGTCAAGCGGCGCAGCCCGTCCAAAGGGCAGCTTGCCGACATCGCCGACCCGGCCGGGCTCGCCGCGCAGTACGCGCAAGGCGGAGCATCGGTGATCAGCGTGCTCACTGAGCAACGCCGGTTCGCCGGTTCTCTGGCGGATCTGGACGCCGTGCGCGCCGCCGTGCGGATCCCGGTGCTGCGCAAGGATTTCACCGTCGACCCCTATCAGATCTGGGAAGCCCGGGCGCATGGTGCAGACCTGGTGCTGCTGATCGTGGCGGCCTTGGACGACGCGCAGTTGCGCGAGTTCCTGGCGCTGACTGAGGAGCTGGGCATGCAGGCCCTGATCGAGACGCACACCGCCGAGGAAATCGATCGGGCGCTGGCCCTCGGGGCGAAGATCATCGGCGTCAATGTGCGAAATCTGAAGACCTTGGAAGTGGACAACGCAGTCTTCGCCTCGCTGGCCGGAGCGGTTCCGGCCGGCAGCGTGCTGGTCGCGGAGTCCGGGGTCAAGACCGCCGACGACGTAGCGCACTACGCGGCGCACGGCGCCACTGCGGTGCTGGTCGGCGAAGCGCTGGTCAGCTCGGTTGAGCCCGCGGCTACGATCGCGGCTTTCCGGGCCGCAGCGGAGGCGGCGCAAGCGCCGGCCGTCTGAGTTCCAACTCCGGCAAGCATCACCTTGTTCGAATCGACTCGAAGGAATCCCATGGCAGAGAACGCCGTCCCCGGCGCCCCCGAAGAGGCAGCGGATGCCTTTCTTTCCGATGCCCGTGCCGACCGTGGCGCAGCGGCTTCCGGCCCGGCAAGCCTCAAACACGCGAGCGGGCCGTATTTCGGCGAGTACGGCGGCCGTTGGATGCCGGAGTCTTTGATCGCGGCAATCGACGAACTGGAAGACACCTTCGAAAAGGCCAAGGCGGATCCCGAGTTCCTCGCTGAGATCGCCCGGCTGAACAAGACCTACTCCGGTCGGCCTTCGATGCTGACCGAGGCCAAACGCTTCGCCGAATACGCCGGTGGCGCCCGGGTCTTCCTCAAGCGGGAGGATCTCAACCACACCGGTTCGCACAAGATCAACAATGTGCTGGGCCAGGCCCTGCTCGCCAAGCGGATGGGCAAGACCCGGATCATCGCGGAGACCGGGGCCGGCCAGCACGGCGTGGCCAGTGCTACCGCCGCAGCGCTGTTGGGCCTGGAATGCGTGGTGTACATGGGGGCCGAGGACACCCGGCGGCAGTCGCTCAACGTGGCCCGGATGAAACTGCTCGGGGCCACCGTGGTCCCGGTGACGAACGGCTCGCAGACGCTCAAGGACGCGATCAACGACGCGTTGCGCGACTGGGTCGCGAACGTCGATACCACGCACTACCTGCTCGGCACCGCAGCCGGTGCCCACCCGTTCCCGGCGATGGTCAGGTTCTTCCATGAAGTGATCGGCGAGGAGGCCCGGGAGCAGATCCTGGAGCAGACCGGCCGGCTTCCGGATGCGGTCTGCGCCTGCATCGGCGGCGGATCGAATGCGATCGGCATTTTCCACGGCTTCCTGGATGATCCGGAGGTCGCGATCTACGGTTTCGAAGCCGGCGGCGACGGGGTGGAAACCGGACGGCACGCCGCCACGATCACGCTCGGCCGCCCGGGCGTGCTGCACGGCGCCCGGTCCTATCTGATGCAGGATGAAGACGGCCAGACCGTGGAATCGCATTCCATTTCGGCCGGGTTGGACTATCCCGGCGTGGGCCCGGAGCATTCTTACCTGGCGGACATCGGCCGGGTCGCCTACGAGCCGGTCACCGACGCCGAAGCCATGGAAGCATTCCGGTTGCTCTGCCGGACCGAAGGCATCATCCCGGCGATCGAATCCGCGCATGCTTTGGCCGGTGCGATGCGGGTCGGCAAGCGGCTGACCGAAGGCCTCGCCGATCCGCAGCAGGTGATTCTGCTGGTCAACCTCTCCGGCCGCGGCGACAAGGACGTGGGCACTGCCGCCGAATGGTTCGATTTGATCGACGCGGACGCTTCCGAAGGAGTGGAAAAATGAGCATCGGGGACCAGCTGGCACGGAGCAAGGCAGCGGCCGCGATCGACCGGGCGCATGCGGCCGGCCGCACCGCGCTGATCGGGTACCTTCCGGCTGGCTATCCGGATGTGCAGAGCACCATCGACGCCGGGGTCGCGATGGCCCGCAACGGGGTGGACTTGATCGAGATCGGGGTGCCGTACTCCGATCCGGTGATGGACGGGCCGGTGATCCAAGCGGCTACCACGGAAGCGCTCGCCAACGGATTCAAAGTTTCCAGCGTGTTCGACGTGGTCGCCGGGATCACCGCGGTCAGCGACGTCGCGGTTCTGGTGATGACGTATTGGAACCCGGTGATGCAAATGGGCGTGCGCGAATTCGCGGAACGGTTGGCTGCAGCCGGGGGAGCCGGCTTGATCACGCCGGATCTGATCCCGGATGAAGCAGCCGAGTGGCTCGCCGCTTCGGACGAATTCGGCCTGGACCGGGTCTTCCTGGTGGCGCCTTCGTCCAGCCCGGAACGTTTGGCCAGCACGGTTGCTGCCAGCCGGGGATTCGTCTACGCGGTATCCGTGATGGGCGTGACCGGAACGCGGCAGAATGTCTCCTCGAGTGCGCAGTCCCTGGTCGAGAAAACCCGACGGGCCGGCGCGCAGCGGGTCTGCGTGGGCCTGGGCGTCAGCCACGCCGGGCACGTGCGTGAAATCGGAAGCTATGCCGACGGGGTTATTGTGGGCACAGCGCTGGTGGCCGCAATCCGCGATGGCGGGGTGGCCGCCGTCGCGCACCTGACCGAAGAACTCAGCGCGGGAACTCCGCGCGAGACCCTTGCAGAAACACCTCGGCAATTCCCGGAAGGCCAATGATTTGAGCACCTTTGCACTTGCCGGCCAGGCATTGAGCGTTCTGCCCGCCAGCATTCCCAGCCCGACCTGGTCCGGGTTCGAGATCCCGCTGCCCTGGGGGCAGCTCTCGATCCGTGCCTACGCCCTGTGCATTCTGCTCGGCATCATTGCGGCCTTGTGGCTGACCAGCGTCCGTTGGAAAAAACGCGGTGCTCCGGAAGGCTCGCTCTGGGACATCGCGATTTGGGCGATCCCGTTCGGGATCGTCGGCGGCCGGCTCTACCATGTGTTCTCCTCGCCAGAAGCCTATTTCGGTCCGGGATTCAACGGCACCGGTGACCTGTCGAAGATCTTCCGGATCTGGGAAGGCGGCCTGGGCATCTGGGGCGCGGTCCTGCTGGGCGTGGTCGGCGCCTGGATCGGTTGCCGCCGCGCCGGGGTGAAGATCACTGCGCTCATCGATGCCGCAGCGCCCGGATTGCTGCTGGCCCAGGCCATCGGCCGTTGGGGGAATTACTTCAACCAGGAACTCTTCGGCGCGCCCACTACGCTGCCTTGGGGGCTGCAGGTGGATCCGAACAACCCGAATTTCCCGACCGGATACGCTGCGGACACACTGTTCCAACCCACCTTCTTGTACGAATCCTTGTGGAACCTGGTCGGCGTGCTGATTCTGCTGCTCATCGACCGCCGGTTCCAACTCCGCCGCGGCCGGTTGTTCTGGCTCTACGCGATGTACTACACCTTGGGCCGGGTTTGGATCGAAGCGTTGCGCATCGACACTGCGGAACAGATCACCTTCTTCGGCATCACCACGCGGTTGAACGTCTGGACGTCGATCTTGGTCTTCCTGGTGGCCCTGGTGGTCTTCCTGGTGCTCAGTTTCACCGGGCGCAAGGACGGATCCGAGGACTCGGTGCTGCTGCCCGGCCGGGTTCCGGCGGGCGTTGCCGCGGAACCTGCCGAAGCGGCGGGGGAGCCCGAGCTGTCCGAGCTCGATGCCTCGGGCGAAACGAGCGTCCAGAATGTGGACAATGCGTCTCACGATGCTGTCGAAGATTCCGCGCGTGGTAATCTCGCCGATAACCCTTCGGAGGTGCAGACCAGCGCCGAAACCGAAGCTGGGAACCAGGCCGGAAGCACAGACCGGCTCTGAGCATCCGGCGACAGAACAAAGTCGCCGGAGCGCCTCCCACCGGTTGTGACGGACACCCGTGCGCACCAGTCTGCAACCTGACGAGTGTGACCGCTGTCATATAATTCCGGTTAAGGAATGCTTTATCAGCTCGGCTGCGTGCCTCTGGCGCGAAGCCCGAGCGGGGCCAGTGTTGTCCCCTCCGAATGCTCTCTCAGGGGGAAGGACTCAGCTATGACTCAGAACCAACCGGCAGTTCCCACGCACACTGCCGTTTCCCCGTTCGAACGGTTTTCCACGATTCCGGCAGCGCAGGGCCTGTATTCGCCGGAAGCCGAAAAGGACGCTTGCGGTTTGGCGATCATCGCCACGCTGCGCGGCGAGGCCGGACACGATATCGTCGACGCGGCCTTGACTGCGCTGCGGGCCCTGGAACACCGCGGCGCGGTGGGCGCGGACGAAGGCACCGGAGACGGTGCGGGCCTGCTCACCCAGGTGCCGGATGAATTCTTCCGCGCGGTGCTGGACTTCGGGCTCCCGGCACCGGGCCACTACGTGGTCGGCACGGCCTTCCTGCCGGTGCAGGAGGACGAGGCCCGGATCGCCACCGAGGGTTTGGCGTCCTTGGCCGCCGAAGAGGGCCTCCGCGTGCTCGGTTGGCGCAAGGTCCCGGTCGTCGCCGATCTGGTTGGTTCGATGGCGCGCACCTCGATGCCGCAGTTCCGGCAGCTTTTCCTGGCCTTGCCGGAGGGCGAAGCACCGGCCTCGGGCGAGATCGCCCAGGTCTTGGACAGCCGGGCGTTCCGGGTCCGCAAGCGGGCGCAGAACAAACTGGGAGTCTACTTCCCGTCGCTCTCTTCGCGGACCATCGTGTACAAGGGCATGCTCTCCACGGCGCAGCTCGAGCCGTTCTATCCGGACCTTTCGGACAGCCGGTTCAAGACCAAGCTGGGCATCGTGCATTCCCGGTTCTCCACCAACACCTTCCCGTCCTGGCCGCTGGCCCAGCCGTTCCGGACGATCGCGCACAACGGCGAGATCAACACGGTCAAAGGCAATCGCAACTGGATGCGGGCCCGGCAATCGACTTTGGCGAGCCCGCTGCTCGGCGACAACCCCGAAGAGTTGTTCCCGATCTGCACCCCCGGGGCTTCAGACTCGGCGTCTTTCGACGAAGTCGCGGAGCTGCTCTGGCTCTCCGGGCGGCCGATCACCCAGGCGATCATGATGATGATCCCGGAGGCCTGGGAGAACCACGCCACGATGGATCCGGCCCGCCGGGCGTTCTACGAATACCACTCGCTGTTGATGGAACCCTGGGACGGTCCGGCCGCGGTGTCCTTTACCGACGGTTCGCTGGTCGGCGCGACGCTGGACCGCAACGGCCTGCGGCCCGGACGGTATTGGATCACCGAGGACGGATTGGTGGTGTTCGCCTCCGAAGTCGGCGTGATCGACATCGAACCGGCGAAAGTGGTCAAAAAGGGCCGGGTCTCGCCGGGCAAGATGTTCCTGGTGGATACCGAAGCGGGCCGGATCGTGGACGATTCGGAAATCAAGTCCGAGCTGGCCAGCGCTGAGCCCTGGGCCGATTGGCTCAAGGACAATCTGATCAAGTTGAGCGATCTGCCCGAGCGGGAGCACGTGGTGCACACCTCGGCCTCGGTGAACTTGCGGCAGCGGACTTTCGGTTACACCCAGGAGGAACTGCGGATCCTGCTCGCGCCGATGGCCCGGACCGGAGCTGAACCCTTGGGCGCGATGGGCTCGGATACGCCGATAGCGGTCCTGTCCACCCGGCCGCGGTTGCTTTTCGACTACTTCGTGCAGTCCTTCGCACAGGTGACCAACCCGCCGCTGGACGCGATCCGCGAAGAACTCGTGACCTCGTTGAAAACCTCGATCGGCCCCAATGGCAACCTCTTGGCCAGCAAAAAGGTGACCAAACCCCAGGTCGCGCTGGATTTTCCGGTGATCGACAATGACGAACTGGCCAAGATCGCCAACATCGAGTCTTCCCAGGGCGAAAACGAAGGCGAGCGGCTCGCGATCAAGGTGCGCGGCCTGTACCGGCCCGACGGCGGCGAGGCCGCACTCCGGGCCCGGCTTTCCGAGATCTGCGAACAGGTTTCCGGCGCGATCAACCGCGGTGTGCATTACGTGGTGCTCTCCGACCGGGACTCGAATGCGCAATGGGCGCCGATTCCGTCGTTGCTGCTGATCAGTGCGGTGCACCACCATTTGCTGCGCAGCGCGAACCGCACCAAGACCTCGCTCGTGGTCGAAGCCGGAGACGTCCGGGAGGTGCACCATGTGGCCCTCCTGGTCGGTTATGGAGCCGCCGCAGTCAACCCCTACCTGGCGATGGAATCGGTCGAAGAACTGATTCGCAGCGGGGACGTCACCGGAGTCACTCCGGAGGCGGCAGTACGCAATCTGATCAAGGGCCTGGGCAAAGGCGTGCTGAAGATCATGTCCAAAATGGGCATCTCCACCGTGGCGTCCTATTGCGGGGCGCAGACGTTCGAGGCGTTGGGTTTGGCGCAGGACCTGGTGGACGAGTTCTTCGCCGGTACCCGCAGCCAGCTCTCCGGCGTCGGGCTGGGCGTGATCGCGGCAGAAGTCGCGGCCCGGCACGCCATGGCATACCCGCCAGAAGGCGTCGAGCAACCGCACCGGCCGCTGTTGGGCGGCGGCGAATACCAATGGCGCCGGGAAGGCGAGCCGCACCTGTTCAACCCGGATACCGTGTTCCGGCTGCAGCACGCCACCCGGGAACGCCGGTACGACATCTTCAAGAGCTACACCAGTGCGATCGACGACCAGTCGAAGAACCTGATGACGCTGCGCGGCCTGCTCGGCTTCAAAGCCGGAGCGCGGGCCGCAGTCCCGATCGATGAGGTGGAGCCGGTTTCGGCGATCGTGAAGCGCTTCTCCACCGGGGCGATGAGCTACGGCTCGATCTCCAAGGAAGCACACGAAACCCTCGCGATCGCGATGAACCAGCTCGGCGCGAAGTCGAACACCGGTGAGGGCGGCGAAGACGTGGACCGGTTGTTGGATCCGCGCCGCCGTTCGGCGATCAAGCAGGTCGCCTCCGGGCGCTTCGGGGTCACCAGCCTGTATCTGAGCAATGCGCAGGACATCCAGATCAAAATGGCCCAGGGTGCCAAACCCGGCGAAGGCGGCCAGTTGATGGCGCAGAAGGTCTACCCGTGGGTGGCGGCGACCCGGCACTCCACACCCGGCGTCGGACTGATTTCGCCGCCGCCGCACCACGACATCTACTCGATCGAAGACCTGGCGCAGCTGATTTACGACTGCAAGCGGGCCAACCCTTCGGCCCGGGTGCACGTCAAACTGGTCTCCGAAGTCGGCATCGGCACGGTGGCCGCCGGCGTGACCAAGGCCAAGGCCGACGTCGTCCTGGTTTCCGGGCACGACGGCGGAACCGGCGCCTCGCCGCTGAACTCGCTCAAGCACGCGGGCGCGCCCTGGGAACTGGGTCTGGCCGAAACGCAGCAGACCTTGATCCTCAACGGCTTGCGCGACCGGGTGGTGGTGCAGGTGGACGGGCAGCTCAAGACCGGCCGGGACGTGGTGATCGCGGCCCTGCTCGGTGCCGAAGAGTACGGCTTCGCCACCGCGCCGCTGGTGGTTTCCGGCTGCATCATGATGCGGGTCTGCCATTTGGACACCTGCCCGGTGGGTGTGGCCACGCAGAACCCGGAATTGCGCGCGCGGTTCTCCGGCAAGCCGGAATTCGTGGTCAACTTCTTCGAGTTCTTGGCCGAAGAGGTCCGTGAAATCCTCGCCGAACTCGGGTTCCGTTCGCTCGAGGAAGCCATCGGGCACAGCGATGCGCTGGACATCCGCAAGGCGGTGGACCACTGGAAGACCGAGGGGTTGGAGCTGGCACCGCTGCTCGAAGGGCAGAGCTTCGACCGCGATGTCCCGCTGCGCAACCTGATCGGGCAGAACCACGAGTTGGACAAGCACTTCGACCAACAGCTGATCACCATGGCCGCCGAAGCGCTGGCCGACCGGGTTCCGGTGAAGATCAGCGTCGGCATCGTCAACACCGATCGCTCGGTGGGCACCATGCTGGGGCACGAAGTGACCAAGAAGTTCGGCATCGAGGTGCTCGGCACCGACACCATCGATGTCACGCTGACCGGCCAGGCCGGTCAGTCATTGGGCGCGTTCCTGCCGGCCGGCATCACGCTGCGGCTGTACGGCGATTCCAATGATTACGTGGGCAAAGGCCTCTCCGGCGGCCGGATCATCGTCCGGCCGGACCGCAGCAACACCTTCCCGGCGGAACAGAACGTGATCGCCGGCAATGTGATCGGTTACGGAGCCACCAGCGGCGAGTTGTTCCTGCGCGGCCAGGTCGGCGAACGGTTCCTGGTGCGGAACTCGGGTGCCACCGCGGTGGCCGAAGGGATCGGCGACCACGGCTGCGAGTACATGACCGGCGGCCGGGCACTGATCCTGGGCCGGACCGGGCGCAACTTCGGCGCCGGGATGTCCGGCGGCGTCGCCTTCGTGCTCGATCTGGTGCCGGCCAAGGTCAACAAACAGGCTTTGGATTCGGGAGAGCTGCAATTGCTCGCCTTGGATGCTGAGGACCGGGAATTCGTCCGCAACCTGCTGCGCCAGCACCAGGAGGAGACCGACTCGGCATTGGCCGCCAGACTGCTCGAAGATTTCGATGCCGTGGCCGGGCAAATCACCAAGGTGCTGCCCCGGGACTATGCCGCGGTATTGCAGACCCGGGCCACCGCCGAGGCGGAAGGTCTGGACCCCGACGGAGACGTCGTTTGGCAACGAATCCTGGAGGTGACCGGTGGCTGATCCACGTGGCTTTCTGAAGACCCGGGAACGGCAGACCCAGCCGCGCCGGCCGGTCCCGGTGCGGATCATGGACTGGAAAGAAGTCTACGAAGCACAGGAAAAAGGCGTGCTCAAGTCGCAGGCCGGCCGGTGCATGGACTGCGGAGTGCCGTTCTGCCATCAGGGCTGTCCGCTGGGCAACCTGATTCCCGAATGGAACGACCTGGTCTGGCGGGACAAGGGCGAAGAGGCGATCGAGCGCCTGCACGCGACGAACAACTTTCCGGAATTCACCGGACGGCTCTGCCCGGCGCCGTGCGAATCATCGTGCGTGCTCGGCATCAACCAGCCCGCGGTGACCATCAAACAGGTCGAGGTTTCGATCATCGATCAGGCCTTCGAACAGGATTGGGTCAAGCCGCTGCCGCCGGCCAGGCTGACCGGGCACACCGTCGCGGTGGTCGGTTCCGGCCCGGCCGGGCTGGCTGCGGCGCAACAACTCACCCGGGTGGGCCATACCGTCGCGGTGTACGAACGGGACGACCGGATCGGCGGCTTGCTCCGTTACGGCATCCCGGATTTCAAAATGGAAAAGGAGCACTTGGACCGCAGGCTGGAGCAGATGCGCGCCGAAGGCACCCGGTTCCGGGCCGGCGTCGAAATCGGCAAGGACATTTCTTGGGAGCAGCTGCGCCGGCGCTATGACGCAGTGGTGATCTGCACCGGTGCCACGGTGCCGCGGGATTTGCCGATTCCGGGCCGGGAGCTGACCGGAGTGCATTACGCGATGGATTACCTGGTGCAGTCCAACCGGGCAGTGGCCGGCGATCCGGTGCCGGATCAGATCGATGCGCGCGGCAAACACGTGGTGATCCTCGGTGGCGGGGACACCGGAGCCGACTGCCTGGGCACTGCGCACCGGCAGCAGGCCGCCTCGGTGACCACCTTGGCGATCGGCAAACAGCCGCCGGCCGAGCGTCCGGAACACCAGCCGTGGCCGATGTTCCCGACCCTGTTCGAGGTCGCCAGCGCGCACGAAGAGGGCGGCGAGCGGACCTATTTGGCCTCCACGGTCGAGTTCATCGGGGCGGACGGCGTGCTCACCGCGTTGAAGATCGCGGAAACCGAGTACCGGGACGGCAAGCGGCTGCCCAAGCCGGGCACGGAACGCGAGATCCCGGCGGATCTGGTGTTCCTTTCCTTGGGCTTCACCGGGCCCGAGCCGGCTGGGATCGCGGAGCAGGTGGGTGCCCGGTTCGACGGACGCGGCAATCTGGTCCGGGACGGTTACTACATGACCGACGTCGACGGCGTTTTCGTGGCCGGTGATGCCGGGCGCGGCCAGTCGCTGATCGTCTGGGCGATCGCCGAAGGCCGGGCCTGCGCTGCGGCGGTGGACCAGCACCTCAGCGGAAGCACCAGCCTTCCGGCACCGGTTGCGCCCACCGACGCCGCTATTTCCCCGCTGTGAGTTCGGCCTGAAGGACCGGCACCGGCACTGAAGATTCACTGGAGGGTCAACTCCAGGTCATGCGAGCACATGGGGCTCAGATTAGGGTAGGTATATGAGACGCGCAAAGATTGTTGCAACTTTTGGGCCGGCCATCTCCGGTTACGAGCAGGCCCTGGCCGTGCTCGACGCCGGCGTGGACGTGGCCCGGATGAACATGAGCCACGGTGACTACACCGTGCACAACGAGACCTATGAGAATGTCCGCAAAGCGGCTGCGGCGTTGGGCAAGCCGGTGGCGATCATGGCCGATCTGCAGGGGCCGAAGATCCGCCTGGGCCGTTTCGTCGACGGTCCGTACGCCCTGGCACCGGGCGATGTCTTCACAATCACCACGGAAGACGTTCCGGGCACCAAAGACATCTGCTCGACCACGTTGAAGAGCCTCACCGAAGACGTCAAGGTCGGCGATGCGCTGCTGATCGACGACGGCAAAGTCTCGTTGCGGGCCACCGCGGTGGACGCGGTAAAGGTGGTCACCGAAGTAGTGGTCGGCGGCATGGTGTCCAACAACAAAGGCATCAATCTGCCCGGCGTCGCGGTGAACGTGCCGGCGCTGAGCGAAAAAGACGAAGAAGACCTGCGCTGGGCGATGGGCCGAGGCGTGGATCTGATCGCTTTGTCCTTCGTCCGGGACGCCTCGGACATCGTGCGGGTGCACGAGATCATGGACGAAGAGGGCCGCCGGGTCCCGGTGATCGCCAAGATCGAGAAGCCGCAGGCCGTGGACAACCTCTCCGAGATCATCGATTCCTTCGATGCGATCATGGTGGCGCGCGGCGACTTGGGCGTGGAACTCCCGTTGGAGGAAGTGCCGATCGTGCAGAAGAAGGCGATCGAGTTGGCCCGTCGTTGGGCCAAGCCGGTGATCGTGGCCACCCAGGTGCTCGAATCGATGATCGAGAACCCGCGGCCCACCAGGGCGGAGGCTTCGGACTGCGCCAATGCGGTGCTCGACGGCGCCGACGCGGTGATGCTCTCCGGCGAGACCAGCGTGGGCAAGTATCCGATCGAGACGGTCAAGACCATGGCCCGGATCATCGAATCGACCGAAGAACACGGTTTGGAGCGGGTACCCGCGCTGGGCACCAGCCCGAAGACCCGCGGCGGCGCGATCACCCGGGCCGCCGTGGTGATCGCGGATCAGCTCAACGCCAAGTACGTGTGCGCGTTCACCCAGTCCGGCGACTCGGCACGCCGGTTGTCCCGCTTGCGGCCGGTCAAGCCGGTCTTCGCGTTCACCCCGGATGAGCGGGTCTGGAACCAGCTTTCGCTGACCTGGGGGATCCAGCCGATCATGGTCCCGATGGTGCACCACACCGATGAGATGACCGAACAGGTCGACCACATGCTGCTGGAAAAAGGTTTGGCGCAGGTGGACGACGTGGTGGTGATCGCCGCCGGTTCCCCGCCCGGGCAATCCGGCTCGACCAATACGGTCAAAGTGCACAAAGTGGGGGACCTCTCCGACTTCTCCGAATCCGGACGCAATAATCGGGAAAAGGTCGGCCCTTGGCCGGTCGTGGAACCGAAAAACTAAGCTGAAACCGACGACGGGCGGCCACCGAAAGGTGGCCGCCCGTCGTCGTCAATTCTGGGTGCAGCCGGTCAGTTGACCGGGCTGACTCAGTTGACCTGGGTGACTCAGTTGACCTGGCTGATGATGGTGTCCGCGACCTCGCGCATGCTCAACCGGCGGTCCATCGACGTCTTCTGGATCCAGCGGAAGGCTTCCGGTTCGGTGAGCCCCATTTTGGTGGTCAGCAGCGACTTCGCGCGTTCCACCAATTTGCGGGTTTCGAAACGGTCCTGCAGATCGTGCACCTCGGCCTCGAGGATCTTGATTTCCTCATAGCGCGAGAGCGCGATCTCGATCGCCGGAACCAGATCGGCCGGGGTGAACGGCTTGACCACGTACGCCATGGCGCCGGCGTCGCGGGCCCGTTCCACGAGTTCCTTCTGGCTGAAGGCGGTCAAGAGCACTACCGGGGCGATGCGTTCCTTGACGATCTTCTCCGCGGCGCTGATCCCGTCCATGACCGGCATCTTGACGTCCATCAGGACCAGATCGGGTTTGAGCTCCCGGGCGAGGTCCAAAGCCTTCTCGCCATTGTCCGCTTCGCCGACCACATCGTAGCCTTCGCCACGGAGGATCTCGATGATGTCCAAACGGATCAGGGTTTCGTCCTCCGCGACAACGACGCGCCGGGGAGCGGATACGGGCGCGGACTCGGCGGGTTCGGGGGATTCTGACACGGTGGCTCCTCGTACTGCTGGATGGTTTTCATAAAACAGCCTATCTGCATGTAGAGTTATTTCTCGCACGTGAACGTCAAGCTCAGCTGAAAGCGGAGCGTGATCTTCATCGCTGCAACTGCCGGGAAGTGCCCGCCCGAGTGGCGGAATTGGCAGACGCGCTGCACTCAAAATGCAGTATCGAAAGGTGTGTGGGTTCGAGTCCCACCTCGGGCACTGGTCCCAAGCCGCTGGTCAGCTTAGCTGGCCAGCGGCTTTCTTTTTAACCCGAAGTCCTAGTCGACTTTCCTTTTTGACCCGAAGTTCTGCCCAACTTCCGCCGTCGGAAGCTGGGCAGGAGTGCTGCAGCCCAAGATCCGGGTGCCGAAGCTGGGCGGTATTCCGCTGCCGGTTGAGATACAACTATGGTTGACTTGTATCGCAAGCGCCCGGGTCACCGCGGAACGGGCAGCACCGCCGAACAAGGGAGTTCTGATGCCGCAGCAAACACCGGACCGGCAATCCGAGCTGAACAGTCCGCTGACCCTGCCCTGCGGCCAAGTGCTGCCCAATCGGATCATGAAGGCCGCGCTCAGCGAAGCGCTCGGCGATTCGGGGCACCGGCCGAGCGACCGGCTGGAAACCCTGTACCGGCGCTGGGCCTCCGGCGGTTTCGGCCTTTTGGTCACCGGGAATGTGATGGTCGACCGCGGACAGCTCGGCGAACCGGGCAATGTGGCCGTCGAGGACCGCCGGGATCTGGCGCGGTTGCGCCGTTGGGCCGACGCCGGGCAAAGCCACGGCAGCCGGATCTGGATGCAGATCAACCACCCCGGGCGGCAGGCGAATCCGTTGGCCGGCCGCTCGCGACCGGTGGCGCCCAGCCCGGTGGCGTTGAAGATCCCCGGGGCCTCAGCACCGCAGGAGCTCGACGAAGCGCAGATCGAGGAGATCATCGGCCGGTTCGCCGAAACTGCGGCAGTCGCGGAAGCGGCCGGCTTCGACGGCGTGCAGATCCACGCCGCGCACGGCTACTTGATCGCGCAGTTCCTGTCCCCGCTGTCGAACCTGCGCAGCGATGACTGGGGCGGCGATGCAGAACGCCGGAGCAGGTTCCTTTTCGCCGTGATCCGGGCGATCCGGGCCAATGTCGCACCGGAGTTCGCGGTCGGGATCAAATTGAATTCCGCGGATTTCCAGCGCGGCGGCTTCAGCGAGCAGGAATCGCTCCAGGTCCTGGCCCGCCTCGCCGAGGCGAACATCGACCTGATCGAGATCAGCGGTGGCAGCTACGAGGCGCCGGCGATGATGGGCCAGGCCAAAGCGCAGAGCACCTTGGACCGTGAAGCGTACTTCCTGGAGTATGCCAAAGCCGCCAGATCGCTGGCCGGCGCGGTTCCGCTCGCGGTCACCGGAGGGTTCCGCAGCCGGGCGGGGATGGCCGAGGCGGTGTCCTCCGGCGCCTGCGACGTGGTCGGCCTGGGCCGACCCACCGCCACCGCCCCCGATGCGGCCGAACTGGTCCTCGCGGGGGCCAAGGAGAAACTGGCGGCGCCGCGGATCCGGGCGGGTCTGCGCCCGGTGCTGGGCCGGGTGACGGACGTGAAAACCATCGACGGATTCTTGGACCTGCAATGGCATACCGACCAACTGCATCGGATCGGCGCGGGGAAGAACCCGGACTTGTCCCGGCCTTGGTGGAAAACCGTCGGCTCGATGCTCAACCGGAACGGCGTCGAGGCGCTGCGACCCAAGCGGCGGTCCGGCTGAACCCGGAAACCTGAGTCGGGCCGGGTTCGGCGCTCTGGTCCGGGCCCGGCACGGTGGGTCGGTGGCGTGCGGCCGGGTTGGTGTTAGATTGATGCCAGGTTGCAGCCGATGCCCTGGACCTGGTGCCGGGCGAGGGCCGGGAGGAGCGTGCGCATGGCCGATGTCGGGCCGGATCTGAGTGCCTCCGAATTGGCGTCGGGCTTTGCCTCCGGGGCATTCAGCCCGAGCGAAATCTGCACGGCCGTGATTGGTCGGATCGCGGAACGGGAGCCGGTGATCAACGCCTTCTACCGCTGCGATCCGGACGCTGCGCAGCAAGCCGCGGCGGCGAGCACCCGGCGTTGGGCCAGCGGCCGGCCGCTCGGCCCGCTCGACGGAGTCCCGGTGACGGTCAAGGAGAACATTGCGCGCCAGGGCATCCCGATGCCGTCCGGGACTGCGCTGCCGAACCCTCCGGTGGCGCTCGCGAACGCCCCGGTGACCGATCGGATCCTGGAAGCCGGCGGCGTGCTGCTCGGCTCGACCGTGATGCCGGACTGGGGGATGCTTTCCTCCGGCGTCTCGAGCCGGCATGGAATCAGCCGGAGCCCCTGGAATCCGGCCTGGACTACCGGGGGATCCAGTGCGGGCGCCGGAGCGGCTGCTGCGGCAGGTTTCGGACCGCTGCACGTCGGCACCGACATCGGCGGTTCGGTCCGGCTGCCGGGCACCTGGTTGGGCCTGGCCACGCTCAAGCCCAGTGCCGGACGGGTGCCGCTGGACGTGCCGTATGCCGGACGCGCCGCCGGCCCGATGGCCCGGACGGTGCGCGATGCCGGCTTGCTGATGTCGGTCATCGGGCAGTTCGATGCACGCGACTACTCGACCCGACCGTACCCGGCAGCAGACTGGCGCTCGCTCGGCGCCGGAGAGCCCGAGGTGGCCAGACTGCGGGTGGCGGTGCAGTTGGATGCCGGCGCCGGAGCGCCGGTGGATGCCGAGGTCGCCGCCGCCGTGCGGGCGGTCGCCGAACGGTTCGCCGAGGCGGGGGCCGACGTCGGGCCGCTCGGGCCGTTCCTCGACCAGGCGATGCTGGACGGTTTGGACAATTTCTGGCGGATCCGCGCCTTCAAGGACTTCCGGGCCCTGGACGAAGCCGGACAAGCCTTGCTGCTGCCGTACATCGCGCGATGGTGCGCAATCGGGGCCCGGTTCGACGGCGCCGACGCGCTGGCCTGTTACGAAACCATCGGGAGGGTGCAGCAGGCCACGGTTGCCGCGACTTGGGCGTACGACGTCGTGCTCTCCCCGGTGGCTCCGATGGCCGCCTTCGCCGCCGAGAAGCCGATGCCGAACGACGACCCCGAAGCGACCATGGACCACATCGCATTCACCGTGCCGTACAACATGTCCGGTCAGCCCGCGGCCACGGTCAATTGCGGATTCAGCTCGGACGGCCGGCCGATCGGCGTGCAGATCGCGGGCCGGGTGGGCGACGATCTCGGGGTGCTCAAGGCTGCTGCCTGGTATGAAGCGAACCGGCCGGCGACGGCGGTGCCGGATTGGGCGGGTCTGGCACAGTCGGTGTGATGCCCGGCCCGGAGCGGTTCCGGCTGCGGGTGCGGGTCGCGGTGCTGTGATCTGCGTCAATCTCTTGATGGATTGGTTGCGCGAGGACATCAATCTTGCTATATTCCAATTGGAATAATTCAGTTGTACTAATCAATCTTGTAGAAAGGCTGCGCATGGTCGAGGTCACGCCGTTGGGCGCCGCAGTCCTGGGCCTCGTCATGGAGCGCCCGATGCACCCGTATGAGATGTTCCAACTCCTTTTGGAACGGGACAAAGACGAACTGCTCAAGATCAAACCGGGTTCGCTGTACCACGCCGTGGACCGGCTCGCTACGCAGGGCCTGATCGAAGAAGCCGGCACGGAGCGGGAGGGGAATCGCCCGGAACGGACCAGGTACACGATCAAACCGGAAGGCTACGAGGCGTTGCACGGGCATGTCAGCCAGTTGCTCCGCGAAGTCGTCAACGAATATCCCGGATTCCGGCGTGGCATCGCCGAGGCCCATGATCTGCCAGTGGAGCAAGTGGTCGCCCTGTTGCGCGAACGCCAGACGGCATTGCGCGACAAGGTCGACGCGACCGAAGCCCATTTGGCGACATCCGGGCCGGAGCGCCGCCAATTCCTGCTGAACTACGAATACTCGCTCGCGATGCTCCAAGCCGAGTTGGCCTGGCTGGAGAACATCATTTCCGAACTGGACCAAGGCGACATCATCTGGTCGATCTTCCCGCAAATCGTCGCCGAAGCACCGCATTTGCTCACCGCGAAGACGCACACTCTCACTTTCAAGGAAAAACCATGAATCAACACACCCGGGCTTGGCCGGCGCTCTGGTCGCTGGTCATCGGCTTCTTCATGATTTTGGTCGATTCGACCATTGTCACGGTAGCCATGCCTTCGATCATGAAAAGCTTCGATGCCGACATCAACCAGGCGGTCTGGGTGACCAGCGCCTACTTGCTGGCCTACGCCGTGCCGCTGCTGATCACCGGCCGGCTGGGCGACCGCTTCGGACCCAAGAACATCTACCTCATCGGCTTGGTCATCTTCACCCTGTCATCAGCCTGGTGCGGGCTGTCGAACAGCATCGAGATGCTGATCGTGGCACGCGTGGTGCAGGGGTTGGGTGCCGCGTTGATGACCCCGCAGACCATGGCCGTGATCACCAGGGTCTTCCCGCCGGAACGCCGCGGTGCGGCCATGGGCCTCTGGGGCGCCGTGGCCGGCGTGGCCACCCTGGTGGGTCCGATCCTGGGCGGGGTCCTGGTGGATGCTGCGGGATGGGAGTGGATCTTCTACATCAACATCCCGGTCGGCGTGATCGGTTTCATCCTGGCCGCCCGTCTGGTGCCGGTGCTGCCGACCAGTGCGCACCGGTTCGACTGGCTGGGCGTCGTGCTCAGCGGTCTGGGCATGTTCTGCATCGTCTTCGGCATCCAGGAAGCCGAGACCTACAACTGGGGCACGATCAGCGGTCCGATCACGGTCTGGTCGCTGATCGGCACCGGGATCTTCCTGATGGTGGTCTTCGTGCTGTGGCAGCGGTTCAACCGGGCTGAGCCCTTGTTGCCGCTGGGGCTCTTCAAAGACCGGAACTTCTCGTTGTCGAACCTGGCGATTTCCGCGATGGGCTTCACGATCACCTCGATGATGCTGCCGTTCATGCTGTACGCGCAGAACGTGCGCAGTCTGAGCCCCACCCAGGCGGCGCTCCTGCTGGTGCCGATGGCGCTGATTTCCGGTGGTCTGGCTCCGGTGGTCGGGAAGCTCGTGAACAAAATGGATCCCAAGTACTTCGCGATCGGCGGCTTCGCGATCCTCTCTGCGGCGCTGTTCTGGCTCGGGTCGATCCTCACCGCGGATGTGCCGATCTGGATGCTGCTGTTCCCGATCGCCTTGTTCGGTTTCGCCAATGCTGGAATTTGGGCCCCGGTGTCGATGACCGCGACCCGGAACCTGGAACCGAGGCTCGCCGGTGCCGGCTCGGGGGTCTACAACACCACCCGCCAGGTGGGTGCAGTGCTGGGCTCGGCCGCAATCGCGGCAGTGATGCAGGCGCAGCTGAACGCCAATCTGCCGAAGCCGCCGGCCGGTGCCGCGCCGGCCGGCGAAGGCGTGCTTCCGGAGTTCCTGCACGCCGGGTTCTCCACGGCGATGGGGCAATCGTTGTTCGTGCCGGCTACCGTGATCCTGATCGGCGTGGTCGCCGCGCTGTTCTTCGCCAAGCCGAAGAAGCGCGCCGCGCAGCCGGAGGAAGTGCCGGTCTTCGCGGCGGAATAGCCGCAGCCGGCCACTGGCGCGCGATCCTGTCGGTGCCCGGGACTATTGTGCTGGGCATGGGATCAACACAATATTTCGTGGCTGCCAGCATCGACGGTTTCATCGCGACCGAGGGCGACGATTTGGCCTGGCTCTTCGAGTTCAATGGAGCCACCGGCCAAGAAGCAGCATATGAGCGGTTCATCGAAGGTGTCGGCGCCCTGATCATGGGCGCCGCCACCTATCGTTTCATGCTCGGCGAGGATCTCGCCGAATGGCCGTATCGGGGTTTGCCCACCTGGGTTTTCAGCCACGGGGATTTGCCTGTGCCGTCCAGATTCGCCGGCGAGGACATCCGATTCGTGCAGGGCCCGGTCGGCCCGGTGCACCAGGAAGCGCTGGCCGCCGCGGGGGAGAAGAACCTCTGGTTGGTCGGCGGCGGGGCGCTGGCGGCACAATTCCAGGAGCTCGGATTGCTCGACGAGTTGCTGCTGACGCTGATTCCAGTAGTGCTCGGTTCCGGCAAAGCGCTGTTGCCGATGAACGGTCCGAGCGAGCCGCTGGAACTGCTCGGCCAGCAAATCCTGGGCAAGGGCATGCTGGAACTGCACTACCGGTTGCCCGGGCGGCCGGCCTAAACCGCTGGCCCGGGTGCGAACGAGCGGAGCCAGCGAGCAGTCTGTGCAGGATTCTTGAACAGCAGGACCCGTGGCGCGGATGGATCCCGGGCCGCCGCCGCGGCCAGCTCATGCATCACCGCTTGTTTGCGTTTGAAGGAGCGGAAATGCCAGGGCACAATTGAGTCCTTTGACAAAGTCCTGAGCCAGGTCTCCTGATTGCCGTTGCAAACGAGTTCTTTGTGCACGATGCGTCTGAAGGTCCGACGCAGCAAGCGAACGAGGGAGCGCGGCCGCGAGTAATCCAAGCCAATGATCAATTGGGCCCGGGCCAGTACCAGATCACGGAAGCTCCCGTAGGCGGAATCAAAGATCCAGGATTCTTCGGCGACTACTGGCTCCACCATGGTTCGAATCTCCTCGGGAGAACGCGGCGTCCATCCAGGCAACCAACCGAACTCGTCGTCGACCAGGTGTGCTTTGATCCCGGTGGCCGCACTCAGAGATTCCGCCAGCGCGGATTTTCCGGAACCGGTCACCCCATAGACCAACACCCGATGCGCGCCGCCAGCTAAGCCGGGCCCCGGAACGGGGTGGACCGGCCGGGTCATTCGCTGGATCGTTTGTCCGGCTGGGGGAGCTTGGTGTCCTTGATCATATTGGTCATCCGTACGGTGGACAGTCTGCGTCCTTGCTCATCGGTCATCACGATCTCGTGCGTGGTCAACGTTCGGCCGAGATGGATCGGCGTACAGGTGCCGACCACCAGGCCCTCGGTGGCTGCCCGGTGGTGGCTGGCGCCGATCTCGATGCCCAAAGCCTGCCGGGAGCCCAAACCGGCATGGATTCCAGCGGCGAAGGACCCCAGGGTCTCCGCCAGGACCACATGGGCGCCGCCGTGCAGCAGCCCGGTGACCTGGGTGTTCCCGCGCACCGGCATGGTCGCCACCACGCGGTCCCGGGTCAGTTCCAGGAAAGTGATCTCCATTTTCTCGACCAAATCGCCGACTCCGTGGTGGCGGAGCATGTCGTGCATGGCTTCGGGCACGCCGGCTTTGAGCAGCTGCTGCCGGTAGGGGTTGGCGGTATCGGAATCGGTTTCGCGGTGCGTCATGGTTCTAGGCTGGCATGCCCGGCCGATTCGGCCAAGTGACCCGGCTCAACCGAGTACCTTCGGGCAAACCTGTTTTGCGGCAGTGCCAGCTTGCTCCCAGCCGGAGGGGGATATGATTTTCAAGGTTCGGCGGCGGTATTTGCCTGATCGAACCTTTTTACGGTCGTTGCAAGGCAAAGTTTAAGGAGTCCTCGTGGACTTACTGGTCATCGTCGTTCTGGTGATCGCAGTCGCTCTGTTCTTCGACTTCACCAATGGATTCCACGACACGGCCAATGCCATGGCGACGCCGATCGCCACCGGCGCGATCAAGCCGAAAGTCGCCGTCGGGCTTGCCGCGGTGCTGAATCTGGTCGGGGCATTCCTGTCCACCGAAGTCGCGAAAACCATCTCCGGCAATCTGCTCAACGAGGGCTCCGGCGGGGTCAGCATCACCCCGGCATTCATCTTCGCGGGTCTGCTCGGCGCGGTGCTGTGGAACATGCTGACCTGGATGCTGGGGTTGCCCTCGAGTTCTTCGCACGCCTTGTTCGGCGGGCTGATCGGGGCAGCCGTGGTGGGCGCCGGATTCGGTGTGGTCAATTACAGCGTGCTGTTCAGCAACGTGATCATCCCGGCGTTGCTGGCCCCGCTGGTCGCCGGTTTCGTCGCGTTCGTCTGCACCCTGGTGGCCTATGCGATCACGCAGCGCACCGCGGAGAGCGGTGACAATCTGCCGAACCGGCGCGGCGGCTTCCGGCACGCCCAGATTTTTTCCTCGTCCCTGGTGGCTTTGGCGCACGGGACCAACGATGCGCAGAAAACCATGGGCGTGATCACCCTGGTGCTCATCTCGGGCGGTTACCAGGCGGCCGGCACCGGGCCGCAGTTCTGGGTGATCTCCGCCTGTGCCTTGGCGATCGCCCTCGGCACCTATTCCGGCGGTTGGCGGATCATCAAGACCCTGGGCACCGGCTTGACCGAGGTGAAACCGGCGCAGGGTTTCGCCGCCGAGACGTCGACGGCGGCAGCGATCCTGGCGTCGTCGCACTTGGGTTTCGCGTTGTCCACCACCCAGGTGGCCTCCGGCTCGGTGATCGGCTCCGGCTTGGGCCGGCCCGGCGCCGTGGTCCGCTGGCGCCTGGCCGGTCGAATGGCCTTGGGCTGGCTTTTCACCCTGCCCGCTGCCGCGATGGTCGGCGCCATCGCCGCCCTGATCGCGCAGCTGGGGTTGACCGGTCTGATCATCGACGCGGTGCTCGGCACCGCCGGAGTGCTCGCGATCTTCCTGTATTCGCGGCGCAGCAAAGGCCATGACATCGCCGGCGTGGCCGAGGTCGAGGCGGCCGCGGACATCGTCAAACGGGCCGGACGCGGCGGCCGGGCGCGCACGGAGCCGGCAGTGCCCTCCGAGGCGAAAGTGGGCGGAAGCAAATGAACATCAACTGGAACGCCTTTTTCGTCGTCGGCATCGCCACTTTGGTGGGCGCACTGGTCGTGGTGACCCTGTTCTCCTCAGCGGTGCGGCTGCACGCGGCTGCCCTGGACCGGACCGGCCGGACCCGGACCTGGACCCGGGCCACCGAATATGCCTGCTACCTGCTCTCCGCCCTGGCCGTGCTCTACGGCATCTACCTGATCATCCCGATCTTCCACGCCAAATCGTGAGGTGAAACTGTCGTGGCGGCGCACTAGGCTAGAGCAGTGAGCCAAAACAGCACTGACACGCCAGCCGCCCAGCCCGCCAAGCTCCTGGTCCTGGACGGCCACTCGATGGCCTTCCGTGCCTTCTACGCCTTGCCGCCGGAGACCTTCGTCACCGACACCGGCCAGCACACCAATGCGGTGCACGGCTTCACATCGATGCTGCTGACCATGATCCGGCAGCAGAAGCCCAGCCATGTGGCGGTCGCTTTCGACCTCGACACGCCGACTTTCCGCTCCGAGGAGTACACCGAATACAAGGCCGGCCGGTCCAAGACCCCGGAAGAATTCCACGGCCAGGTGGACTTGATCATCAAGGTCATGGAAGCGATGAACATCCCGACGATCAGCATCGACGGCTACGAGGCGGACGATATTTTGGCCACTTTGGCGACCAAGTCGGAGGCCGCCGGCTGGCAGACCCTGCTGGTCTCCGGTGACCGCGACGCCTTCCAGCTGATCACGGACAACACCTTGGTGCTGTACCCGAAGAAGGGCATCTCCGACATCCCGCCGATGGACGCGGCGGCAGTGGAGGCAAAGTACTTCGTCCGTCCGGACCAGTACTCGGACCTCGCCGCGCTGGTCGGCGAAACCGCGGACAACCTGCCCGGGGTTCCAGGCGTCGGCCCGAAGACCGCGGCCAAGTGGATCAACCAGTACGGCGGCTTGGAAGGCATCCTGGCGAATCTGGATTCGATCGGCGGCAAGGTCGGCGATGCTTTGCGCGAACACATCGACGACGTCAAACGGAACCGCCGGTTGAACCGGTTGCTCACCGATCTGGACCTCCCGGTGGCTTTGGCCGAGATGGAACTGCAGCATCCCGACCGGGAGAAGGTCGAAGAGCTATTCGACGCCCTGCAGTTCAACACGTTGCGCAAGCGGTTGTTCGACCTGTTCGGCGAAGCCGAAACCGAGGCTTCGGCCGAAGGCCATGCGGCTCCGGTCCACGGATCGCTCGGCTCGGCGCAGGAGATCGGTGCTTGGTTCGAGGCGGCCGGAACCGCGACCATCGGGGTGGCGTTGGCGGGGGAGACCCTGCCGTTGGCCGACCCGGTTGGCCTGGACGTGCAGGGGATCGCTTTGAGCACCGGCGATTCCGCGGCATTCGTCGCCCTGGCCGGCCTGGACCAGGCGGCCGACCAATCGCTCGCCGAGTGGCTGTCCGGGCCGGCGCCCAAAGCGGTGCACGACCTCAAGTCGGCACTGAAAGCGTTGTCCGCGCGCGGCCTGAGCCTCGACGGGGTGATCGACGACACCTCGATCTCGGCCTACCTGATCCAACCGGAACGCCGGAATTACGATCTGGCGGATTTGAGCCTCTACCACCTCAAGACGCCGATGAGCGTGGGGGCGGCCAAGGATTCCGGCCAACTCGATCTGGGTCTGGACGGCGACGACGGCGCCCAGGAGGCGGTGCTGCGGGCCTTCGCGACGCAGAAGCTGAGCAGCTACTTCGCGCCGATCCTGATCGAGCGAAACGCGGCCCAGTTGCTGACCGGATTGGAATTGCCGCTCGCCAGGGTGCTCGCCGAGATGGAACTCGCCGGAATCGCGGTGTCCCGGGACACCCTGGACACGCTGATGTCCGATTTCAGCAAGACCATCGAAGCTGCGCAAACCGAGGCCTACGCGATCATCGGCCACGAAGTGAACCTCGGTTCGCCGAAGCAACTGCAGACCGTGCTCTTCGACGAACTCGGGATGCCCAAAACGAAGAAGATCAAGACCGGGTTCTCCACCGATGCCGAGGCCCTGGCGGACTTGACCGCAAAACACCCGCATCCGTTCCTGCTCCAGTTGCAGGCTTATCGGGACGCGAGCAAATTGCGCCAGACGGTCGAAGGCCTGATCAAGTCGATCGGCCCCGATGACCGGGTGCACACCACCTATGCGCAGAACGTGGCCGCCACCGGACGGCTCTCCTCGAACAATCCGAACCTGCAGAACATCCCGATCCGCAGCGCCGAAGGACGGCGGATCCGCGGTGCCTTCATCGTCGGCCGGGCACCCGGGAAACAGCCTTTCGAAACCCTGCTCACCGCCGACTATTCGCAGATCGAAATGCGCATCATGGCGCATTTGTCCGGCGACGAAGCGCTGATCCAGGCCTTCAAAGACGGCGAAGACCTGCACCGCTTCGTCGGCTCGCACATCTTCGACGTCGAGCCGGACGAAGTCACCGCGGCGATGCGCTCCAAGGTGAAGGCGATGTCCTATGGCTTGGTTTACGGTCTGAGTTCCTTCGGGCTCTCCAAGCAGCTCAATATCTCGGTGGACGAAGCGCGCACCTTGATGAAGGACTACTTCGACCGCTTCGGTGCGGTACGCGATTACCTGCGCGGCGTCGTCGAGCAGGCGCGCCTGGACGGCTACACCGAGACCATCGAAGGCCGGCGCCGTTACCTCCCCGAGCTGACCAGCGACAATCGGCAGCTGCGTGAAATGTCCGAACGGGCCGCGTTGAACGCGCCGATCCAGGGCTCCGCGGCGGACATCATCAAACGCGCCATGCTCGGCGTGGATTCGGCCTTCGCGGAGGCTGGACTCGCTTCCCGGATGCTGCTCCAAGTGCATGACGAATTGGTTTTCGAAGTCGCGCCGGGGGAACTGGAACAGGTGGAGTCCCTGGTGATGCAGCAAATGGCCGGCGCTGCCGAGATCGGAGTTCCGCTCGATGTGCACATCGGCGTCGGAACCAGCTGGTTCGACGCCGGCCACTGAGCGGCTGCCCCGGTACTGGACGGCGGTTCAGCCAGGGGTTCAAAGTGCAATCGCAGATCGATAGACTTATCCGCTGTGAGCTCTTTTCCTGAAAGTACGCCGAGTTTCCCCTACGAGTTGCGTGTATGGCCGATCGCCGAGTCGCTGGATGCCGAAGGCGAGGTCGACGAGCGCGCGGCCGGGTGGGCCGACGCGGTGGCGATCGGGTTCGGTTCCGAGGCGGTCGGCCCGGACGCGATCCGCCGTGCTGCTGCCGCGGATGCCGCTGACGGACAGCAGATTTGCGGGGTGTACCCGACCACGGCACCGGCCGGAGGCTTGCCGGCCAATATCCCGGTGGGGACCTATGCTTCCTATCCGGGAACGGTCAATGTGGGCGGTGGACGGCTGCTGGCCGCCAACCTGATCACCGCGGTCACGGTCCGGCCCAGCCATCGGCGCCGCGGCATCCTGTCCGCGATGATCGGGGCGGACTTGGCCAAAGCGCAGGCGGCCGGATTCGCGCTGGCCGCACTCACCGCCACCGAAGCCGTGATCTACGGCCGCTTCGGCTTCGGTGAAGCCAGCACGATCAATGCGGTCACTGTGGACACCTCTCCCGGATTCGCCTTGCGGAGCGCACCGACCGGCACGGTGGACCTGGTGCCCAACGATTCGGCGGGCGAATTGCAGAGCCGGCTTTTCGAGTCGCTGCACCGCTCCGGCTTCGGTTCGGTCAGCCGACCAGCCGCCTACCGGGCCCGGGTCTCCGGGGCTTGGATGCACGGCAATCCGGATCCGGACAAAGCGGTCCGCGTCGCCGCGCATTTCGGCCTGGACGGCGGCATCGACGGTTATGTCAGCTACAAGCAGATCCGTGCCGAGGGCAAGCCGGCGACTTTGCAGATCATCGACCTGCTCGCTTTGGACGCGAATGCCTACCTCGGGTTGTGGGAATTCCTCGCCGGCGTGGACCGGACGGTTTCGGTGAGCTGGGCCCGGCCGCCGGGCGAGGATCCCTTGCGCTGGGCGTTGGTCGATTCCATGCGCTACTCGGTGAGCGGCGTCGAAGACGATCTCTGGTTGCGCTTGCTGGATGTCCCGGCGGCGCTGGCTGCCCGGAAATACTGGGCCGACGGCGTGGTCGAGTTCGAGGTCCGGGACCGGATGGAACTGGTCGCGGGCAAGTACCGGCTCACGGTGCGGGACGGCCAGGGCGAAGTCTCCCGGCTGGCCCCGGACACCGAACTCGCCTGGTCTTTGGACACGGCAGATTTGGCCGCTTTGTACCTTTCCGGAACGCGGGCCGGATTGTTCTTGGCCGCCGGCCGGTTCGGGGCCCCGTCGTCGGGCCTGGAAACGGCGGTTGCCCAATTCGATGCGGTGTTCGCCGTCCCGGCGGCACCGCTGAACCGGACGGAGTTCTAATGGCTTTCACCGATGATTTCGAGCTCCGCCGGATCCATCCGGTGGCACCCGGCGAGGCCGGTTACGAAGCCGCGATGACCTGGTTGAAGGCCGTGTCCTACGGCTTCCACAACCCCGGGCGCAGTACCGAGCGGGCAGCGGAAGCCATGGTGCGCTCGATCGCGGACCGCACCGAATTCATCGGCGTGTACCGGAAGGCCGCGCAGCCCGGATTCGACATCGGCTGGCCGGTGGCCACGTTCGAGAGCTTCCGCAAGGACCTGAACATCGGCTCGGGCCGGATGCTCCGTGCGGAACTGATTTCGGCCGTGACGGTGCGCTCGGACCACCGCCGGCTCGGCATCCTCCGGGAGATGATGCAGGACGATCTGCGCCGTGCCCGGGACGAGGGGATTGCCGTGGCCGCCTTGACGGTGTCCGAGGGCAGCATCTACCGGCGCTTCGGTTTCGGGGTTGCCACGCAGGAGCGCAGCATCACGGTGGACAGCAGCAAGGGCCTCGACTTGGTGCGGCAGACCACCGGGGTGGTGCGCAACGTGCCACGGCAGGACCTGTTCGACCTGGCGCCCAAGATTTTTGCCGAAGTGCATGCACGGCAACCCGGCTCGATCGACCGGACGGAGAGTTATCGCTATTACGCGGCGGGCAAAATGGGCAAGGACGGCGAGGACAAAGACGTGATCTCCGCGGTGCACTACTCCGCGAACGGCGTTCCGGACGGCTATGCGAGCTACAAATATTCCGGCTGGGACGAAACTCCGCGCCGGCTCGACATCGTGGACCTGGTCGCGGCCGACGACGTCGCCTACTTGGAACTGTGGCAGTTCCTCGGCTCGGTCGACCTGACCACCCGGATCGTCTGGGAGGACGCTCCGCTGGTCGATCCGATGCAGTGGGCGTTGGCGGACCCGCGGCTGGTCGAATCCACGCGGCAGCGGGACATGATCTGGCTGCGGATCCTGGATGTGCGCCGGGCTTTCGCCGCCCGGGAGTACCAAGCGGACGGCCGTTTGGTGATCGAGGTGGCGGACCAGATGGGACTTGCCGGCGGACGGTTCGAGCTCGAGGTCCGTGCGGGTCAGGCCAACGTGACTGAGCTTTCGGATGAATCCGGGGCTTCGACCGAACCGGACCTGAGCCTGGACATTGCGGATTTGGGCTCGGTTTACCTGGGCGGAGTACTGCCGAGCAGCTTGCTGGCTGCGGGCCGGATCGTGGAACACCGGGCCGGTGCCGCGCGGCTGCTCCAACTGATGCTCGCCCCCGAGCGCGCCGTGCATTGCCTGTCGCATTTCTGAGCCTGGCTGGCGGCTGCGGCCGCTTTTGCGTTGCTAGGCAGATCGGACTAGACTAAACGGGCGCGCATTGCGCGTAATCAACACCACAAACATTTCAGTGCATTCGATTCGTCTTGTGCGCTGACCAAATCAACTATCCACATCGGAGCCCCTACTACATGACCATCACGACCCCCGAGAAGACCAGCACCCCTGTCGTCGCAGTGAACGACATCGGATCAGCTGAGGACTTCCTCGCCGCTATTGATGCCACCATCAAGTACTTCAACGACGGCGATCTCGTCGAAGGAATTGTCGTCAAGGTTGACCGCGACGAAGTTCTGCTCGACATCGGCTACAAGACCGAAGGCGTCATCCCTTCGCGCGAGCTTTCCATCAAGCACGACGTCGACCCTTCCGAGGTCGTTTCCGTAGGCGATGAGGTCGAAGCCCTGGTTTTGACCAAGGAAGACAAAGAAGGCCGCCTGATCCTGTCCAAGAAGCGCGCACAGTACGAGCGTGCCTGGGGCGACATCGAGAAGGTCAAGGAAGAAGACGGTGTGGTCACCGGTACGGTCATCGAGGTTGTCAAGGGCGGCTTGATCCTGGACATCGGACTCCGTGGCTTCCTGCCGGCATCGCTGGTGGAAATGCGCCGCGTCCGCGATTTGGCTCCGTACATCGGTCAGCAGATCGAAGCGAAGATCATCGAGCTGGACAAGAACCGCAACAACGTGGTCCTGTCCCGCCGGGCCTGGCTCGAGCAGACTCAGTCCGAGGTTCGTTCGACCTTCCTCAACAAGCTGGAAAAGGGCCAGGTTCGTCCGGGCGTCGTTTCCTCGATCGTCAACTTCGGCGCCTTCGTCGACTTGGGCGGCGTCGACGGTCTGGTGCACGTTTCGGAACTGTCCTGGAAGCACATCGACCACCCGTCCGAGGTTGTCGAAGTTGGCCAGGAAGTCACCGTCGAGGTGCTCGAAGTCGACTTGGACCGCGAGCGGGTATCGCTCTCGCTCAAGGCTACCCAGGAAGATCCGTGGCAGACCTTCGCCCGCACGCACGCACTGGGCCAGGTTGTCCCGGGTCGCGTGACCAAGCTGGTTCCGTTCGGTGCGTTCGTCCGCGTCGAAGACGGCATCGAAGGCCTCGTGCACATCTCCGAGTTGGCAGTTCGCCACGTTGAGCTGGCCGAGCAGGTTGTCTCCGTCGGTGACGAGCTGTTCGTCAAGGTCATCGACATCGATCTCGAGCGTCGTCGGATCAGCCTCTCGCTGAAGCAGGCCAACGAAGGCGTCGACGCCGATTCGACCGAATTCGATCCGGCTCTCTACGGCATGGCCGCAGAGTACGACGAAGAGGGCAACTACAAGTACCCGGAGGGCTTCGATCCGGAGTCCAACGAGTGGCTTGAGGGCTTCGAGACCCAGCGTGCCGCTTGGGAAGCTCAGTACGCCGAGGCGCAGACCCGTTGGGAAGCGCACAAGAAGCAGGTTGCTCAGCACGCTGCCGACGACGCGGCCGCCGCGAACGAAGGCAGCGGAGAAGGCGCAGCGACCAGCTACTCCTCCGAGGCTCCGGAAGCCGATGCCGGAACCTTGGCTTCGGACGAAGCTCTTGCCGCACTGCGGGAGAAGCTCACCGGAAACTAATCTTTCCGACTAGCACTTCCGGGAGGGCCGCTGCGCATTGGCGTGGCGGCCCTCCCTTTTGCTGATTGTGCCAAGATGCATCTTCAGCTTTCAGATAGCGTTTCGACTGTTGAATCGCCATCCGCAAGCTGAAGATGCATCTTGGGGAGGCGAAGGTGGGAGGATGTGCGATGATTCCAGCAGACTGGTTGCGGGTAAACCGGCCCGGTGATCGGGAAACCGTCGGATACCTGGAAATGTCCGACGACGGCTTCCGGCCTTTCGACTTGTTGGGCCGCCCGGTGGCCGAACCGCTGCCATACGAAGTAGCCGAGGAATTGCTGCTCGAACAAGGCCTCAGCTACTTGGCCAGCAGATGGCGGCTGGCCGTCGATGACGCAGCGGAGCCGATCGACGTGGTGATCCGCGACGTGAGTCCGGAACAGGTCACCGTGCTCTCCGACGATTACGCCTATCCGCAGCCGATCGGCACGGTTTTCAGCCTGCCGGTCCCGGAGACCAGCGGGCGGCTGCAACCGGGAGCCCCGGGCAGTTCCGCCCGCTTCCTGCAAGCCATACCGCGGCCGCCCGCCGGCTGAACCGGTCAGCCCCAGGGCTGAAACAACCGGTCCCGTTTGCGCCTGAGGGCGCAGCCGGCGCGGCATCGCCGGCGCACTGATTCTAGTGTCGACAACGGCGCCTCCCACCTCGGGAGGCGCCGTTGTCGTTTTGCTAGAACGGAGTCGCCGATGAGCGCGTATCCCGAAACCGAAACCGAAACCGAAAACGAAACCCCGCCGCCGGCCCGGCGTTTTGCCGGGCGCTCCGGCTCGCGCCGGCTGCTGCCGGGTTGGTTGCTTCCCAGCTGGGCCCGGTTGCACCGGTCCTTGCTGAACTGGCCCCGGTTCAGTCGGCCGCTGTTCAATCGGCCGCTGCAACGGCTGGAATATCTGCCCTTGCTGATCTTGATGGCGGCAGCGGCGACGCTTTACATCAACTGGTCGCTCCGGCGGTTCGACCAGTTCCTGGCCGGCAGCTACGACCTGGGCATCTTCGACCAGATCATCAGGCAGTACTCCTTGTTCAAAGCTCCGATCGTGCCGATCAAGGGCCCGGACTTCAATGCGCTGGGCGACCATTTCCATCCTCTGCTCGTGCTGATCGCGCCCTTGTATTGGATTTGGCCGGATCCCCGGATGCTCGGCATCGCAATGGCCCTGCTGATCGTGGCTTCGGCTCCGGCGATCTACCTTTTCGCCCGGAAGCGGTTCTCCGGCTTGGCCGCGTTGCTGGCCACCGCGGCGTACTTGCTCTGGTGGCCGTTCCAACAGCTGGTGATTTTCGACTTCCACGAGGTCACGCTGGCGATCCCGCTGGTGGCCTGGCTGATTTACTGCATCGATCGCGGCAAGACCGTCTGGATGCTGGTACTGAGCGGTTTGCTGCTCCTGGTCCGCGAAGACATGGGTTTGGTGATTGCGGTTTTCGGGGTGATTCTGCTGATCGGGAAAAGGTATTTGTTGGGCTTGGGCTATCTGCTCGGCGGGGCCGTGATGCTGTGGCTCGCGACGAGTGTGCTGATTCCGGCTTTTTCCACGCAGAGCGGATACGGCTATTGGCATTACGTCACGATCGGATCCAGCGCCGGAGCGGCCTTGCTGTTCCTGCTGAGCAGACCGCTGGATGCGCTGGCTGAATTCTGGAACAGTCCGGTCAAACAAGGCCTGTGGGCCGCGTTGCTGCTGCCTTTCGGCTGGTTCGGTTTGGCCTCGAAGTACGTGTTGCTGCTGTTGCCCCTCCTGGCCGGACGATTCTTCAGCGATCGCGCGCAGACTTGGGGCGTAGTCTACCACTACAGTTCAATTTTGGCGCCTATCGTGGTTCTTGCGGTTTTGGACACCGCCCGAAAAGTGCATGACCGGTTTGCCTTCGGCAAACGCTTGGCGCCGGCGATGGTCTACGCGTTCAGCGTGCCCCTGTTGATCGCTTCGGTCTCGATACCGCTGCTTTTCCCGGTGAGCACCGGGCAGCCGCAGAACGGCATCCAGGTGGCGGCGCAGACCCGGGCGCTGAGCTACGTTCCGGAAGGGGCCTGCGTCGAGGCCGACGACGTCTCGGTACCGCATCTGGTCGCCACGAATTGGGTGACTATGCCGGGGCACGCGCCGGGCAAGGCGACCTGGCTGGTGCTCAACCTCGCCTATCCGGATACCGGCGGGGGCGACGACGGGCACTTCCCGTCGCGGCAAGTGCTCGCCGCGGCGCTGGCCGGAGGCTGGTCGGTGGTTTTCGCCGAGGGCGACGTCCGAGTGCTCAGCAACGGCCAACCGAGCAGCCCGGAGTGCCAGGCCTATCTGCGCTGACCGCCCGCCCCGGCGCAGCTGCCCGTTCGGCTAAGCCCCAGGGCTGAAAAACCAGGGATTCCGGCATTCCGGCGATGGCGGTATGCGGATCCGGACGTATCGTGGCAACGTGAAGCATGTTTACCGTTGTGCCGGCAGCTGGGGCGCCCCGGTTGTGGCGTTGCTGTTTTTCGCCGTCGGCTCGTTGCTGGTTTTCGATCGGCCTTCGTGGTTTTGGCTTTGGGGCCAGGACTGGATGGTCATTTACCGCTTCCTGTTGCCGATCTTGTTGGCGATGGCGTTCTCCGCCCGGTTTCCGGCGGCCAGCGTGCTGCTGGCCCTGCTGACGCTGATCGGGCAGTTTTCCGGCTTCCTGCCGACGATGTTCGGCGTGATCGACTTGCCGACCTATTTCGGCTTGGTCGCGGTGTTCTTCTTCGCGGCGTTCAACGGGAACCGGCCGACGCTCTGGCTGAGCGTGGCCGGATCGGTGCTCGCAGCGGCCCTGGTCGGGGCGATGATCGCCGATCTCGGGGCCCGGGACTGGCAGCGGGCCTCCAGCACGCCCTGGGTGATCTGGGGCAGCTATTTCGGCGAAGCACCGCAGTTCCTGGTGCTGTTCCTGCTGGCCGTGGTCGCCGGCTACGCCTTGAAGACCGGCCGGGAACGGAGTTCCCTGCAGGCCGAAAAGGCCGAGGCGGAGCAGGCGCGCCGCCAGGTCGAACTGGAATTGGCCCGCAGCGAAGAGCGGAACCGGATCTCGCATGAACTCCATGACGTGCTGGGCCATTCGCTGGCCGTGGTGATCGCCCAGGCCGACGGCGCCCGGTACCTGGCGGCACAACGTCCGGAGGCGGTGCCGCAAGCGCTCTCGGAAATCTCGCTCGCCGCGCGTGGCGCCCTCAACGACGCCCAGGCGGTCTTCGAAGACTCCGCGGAGAACTCGCCGGGGCTCGCCGAGCTGCCGGATTTGCTGCAGACCGTCCGGGAAACCGGGTTGCCGGTCGACTGGCTGGAATCGGGGGAGCGCCGTCCGCTCGGCCCGGCGCTGCAATTGGCGCTGTACCGGGTGGCCCAGGAGTCGCTGACCAATGTGCTCAAACACGGTGGCACCGGTGCCCGCGTCGAGGTCGCTTTGAGCTGGCAGGAAGACCATCTGACGATCTCGATCGACTCGGCCAACGGTGCGGATCCCGCCGGGCCGTCCGGCGGCGGGCACGGGATTTCCGGAATGCGGCAGCGCACGGCCGCGCTCGGCGGCAGCCTGCTTGCCGAACCGACAAGCACCGGGTTCTTGGTCCGGGCGGTCTTCCCGATCAAGGAGTTCCCGGCCGAGCAGGTGGCGCTTTGACCGTGCGGATCCTCTTGGTCGACGACCAGGCGCTGTTCCGGGCCGGCATCAAAATGCTGCTCGAATCCCAACCGGACCTGTGCTGCGTCGGCGAAGCCGAAGACGGGCTGCAGGCGGTGGCCCAGGCCGCTCAGCTGCAACCCGAAGTGATCCTGATGGATTTGCAGATGCCCGGGCTCGACGGCGTGCTGGCCACCCGGGAGATCATGGCCGCAGCTCGGGCAAAGGGCCGGCCCGGTCCCAAAATCATCGCTTTGACGACCTTCCGGCAGGACAAAGCGGTGCTTGCCGCAATGCGCAACGGGGCCAGCGGTTACCTGCTCAAGACCGCGGATCCGGAGTTCCTGCTGGCTTCGATCCGGGCGGTGCACAAGGGCCAGTCGGTGATCGTGGCCGATGCCGGTGGCGGACTGTTTTCCCGGGCCGCGCCGGCACCGGACCACGAATCGGTGGAGCGGCTGTCTGCCCGGGAGAAGGAAGTACTCCTGCTGGTCGCGACCGGTTTGGGCAATCCGGAGATCGCCGCGGCCCTGTTTCTGACCGAAGCGACGGTGAAGAGCCATGTGCGCAGCATCCTGGCGAAATTGGAACTGAAGACCAGGGTGCAATTGGTCTCCTTCGCGTACCGCAAGCATCTGCTCAGCTGAGCCGGGGCGCCGCCGGATCGGCGTCGGCTTCCGGAACCGGCTGGGATAGGATCTGGGATTATGGCGCTGCGACTTGTGCAAGTGAATTTCAAGGCCGGGGACGACTCGGCACTAGGCCGTTTCTGGGCAGAGGCACTCGGCTGGGGGATTTCCAGCGAAGGGCCCGGGGTGAGCAATCTGGAGCCCTTGGGGTTCAGCTGGCCGGATCCGGCCGCGGTCTGCATCGACCTGGTCACGGTGCCGGACCCGGAAACCGTGGTCTACCGGGCGCACCTGGATCTCAACAGCAGCTCGACGGCGGACCAGGCGGAACTGGTTGCCCGCCTGGTGCAGCTCGGCGCGACCGCCGTGGACGTCGGTCAGGGCGAGGTGCCTTGGACGGTGCTGGCCGATCCGGAAGGCAATCTGTTCTGCGTGCTGGAGCCGAGAGAGCTCTACCAGGACGCCGGGCCGATCGCCGCCGTCGTCGTCGACTGCGCGGATCCGCGGGCGATGGCCCGGTTCTGGGGCGAAGCGATGGACTGGACGCTGCACGAACTCAGCGATGACCTGGCGAGATTCCGCTCCTCGGCCGGGGTGGGGCCGTATCTGGAGTTCATCCGCCGCCCGGAGCCAGTGCACGGGGTGGGCCGGGTCCATCTGGATCTGCTGCCCTATGCCGGTGACGATCAGGCGGTCGAGGTGGCCCGGTTGAAAGCGCTCGGCGCGAGCGCGGCCGACGTCGGTCAGGGCGAGGTGCCCTGGACGGTGCTGGCCGACCCCGAAGGCAATGAGTTCTGCGTGCTTTCGCCGCGTTGAACCCGGGATTCAGCCATCGATCCACCTGGTTCCGACCGGTTGCAGGATCGTGCTCGCCGCCGCCGACCGGTCGATGGCGGCAACCAGTTCACGCAAGCGGAGTTCCGCGGAACCGCCGGTTTCGATCGCGACCTCCAGGCTCGCGGCATCGGCATAGCGGGCTTCGCCGAGCCGGCAGCCGGCCCGGCTGAGCTCGTGCTGATAACGCCCGGCCACAGCATGCGGCACGGTCAGCCGGTATACCGAAAACCGGGTTCGCGGAATGGTCCGCGCGGTGCCGAGCACCCCGGAAACCGCATCCGAATAGGCCCGGATGAGGCCTCCGGTGCCCAACAGGGTACCGCCGAAATACCGGATCACGACCACACAGACATCGGAAAGCGCAGGCTGGCCGGGAGTGTCCGGCCGGCCCGCCGGGTCCGGCCGCTGCCGCAGGACATCGAGCATCGGCGCTCCCGCGGTGCCGGCGGGTTCGCCGTCGTCGTTGCTGCGCTGGATCTCCTGGTCCGGCCCCAGCAGGTAGGCACTGCAGAAATGCCGGGCGTCGCGGAACTCCCGGCGGAGTCCGGCGAGCAGGTCCCGGACTGCCGACTCGTCGGATACGCGTTGCAGCACCGCGATGAACCGGGACTGTTTCACCAGAAGCTCGTGGCGATGCCTGGAATCTTCGGCCAGGACGCGGTATTGCACGGATCCAGCATAGTCTGGTGCCATGCTTTCAATCGGACTCACCGGCGGAATCGCGGCAGGGAAATCCCTGGTCGCGGCGAAACTCGCAGAATTGGGCGCGGTGCTCATCGACGCCGACGCGCTGGCCAGGGAGGTCGTGGCGCCGGGCACTGCGGGCTTGGCCGAAGTAGTCGAAGCCTTCGGCCCGGAGTTGCTGCTGGCGGACGGCAGTCTGGACCGACCGGCCCTGGCCGCGAAGATCTTCGCCGACGGGACGTTGCGGCAGCGGCTCAACCAGATCGTCCATCCTCTGGTACGGGCCCGGGCAGCGGAGCTCAAGCGGGCGGCCGGTCCGGAGTCGATCGTGGTGCAGGACATTCCATTGTTGGTCGAGACCGGTCAGGGCCCTGGATTCCACTTGGTCTTGGTGGTCGATGTTCCGGTGGAGCTGCAGCTCGCCCGGATGCAGGAGTTCCGGGGACTCGACGGGCCGGCCGCACAGGAGCGGATCGCGGCGCAGGCGAGCCGGGCCGAGCGGATCGCGGCGGCCGACCTGGTGATCGACAATTCCGGGCCGGCGGAGGCAACGCTGGCCACCGTGGCGGCCCTGTGGCAGGACCGGTTGCTGCCATTCGCCGAGAATCTGGCTGCCGGACGCCGTGCTGCGCGGTCCGGGCCGCCGATCCTGGTCCCGGAAGATCCTAGCTGGCCGGCCCAGGCGGCCCGGCTTTCCGCACGGATCATGGCCGGGCTGGCCGGAGCCGCGCAGACCGGCGAGGTGCTGGGTGTGGACCACATCGGATCGACCTCGGTGCCGGGGCTGGCCGCCAAAGACGTGATCGACCTGCAGCTGCGGGTGGAATCCTTGGCGGCGGCGGATGCGCTTGCCGCCGGACTGGCAGCCGTGGGTTTCCCCGTCGTACCCGGGGACTGGGCGGACACGCCGAAGGCGTTCGATCCGGACCCGGCGCACTGGCGGAAACGGTTGCACGGAAATTCGGATCCGGGCCGGGCGGTGAACTTGCACGTCCGGGTGTCCGGTTCGGCCGGCGCGGACTACGCCTTGGCCTTCCGGGACTGGCTCCGGGCGGATTCCGCGGCGCGGGCCGAATACCTGGCGGAAAAACGCCGGGTGGCAGCACTGCATGCTTCGGATCCGGGCACGGCCGGCTATGCCGAGGCCAAAGAGCCCTGGTTCACCGAGGTGGCCGAGCCGGCGCTGGCGGCATGGAAAACCCGGAGCGGCTGGCAGCCGCCCCGGGTTTGATTCCGTCCGGATTCCGGGGAATCAGTACCGGCCGTTGATCGTGTAGCCGGAATTGACGACCGCCACGATGGCGATGATGTAGATGATGATGAAGACCACGCCGATGATCGTGAAGATGATGCCCAAGATCAAACCGATCTTGGCCGGCGTGTTCGGCATGCCGACGGCTTTCGACTGTTTTCCCGCAATGGCGCTGATGATCCAGCCGGCCAGCGGGAACACGAAGGCGAAGACCAAGCCGACGATGCCCAAAGTCTTGCCCGGGTAGTCACCGCCGGCGGCCGGCGGGTAGTTGCCGGCCGGGCTCGGGTAGTTGTAGTTCGCAGCCGCATTCGGGTCCGGCTGTGCCGAATACTGCGGCACGCCCGGTTGCGGCTGATTCGGCGGCACAGGTTGCTGCCCGTAGTTTTCGCTCATGATGGCCTTTCTCGGTGATTGCTGAACATTTCCTTTGTTCGGGCTTACTTTAGGCCAAACCAAAGCGTTTCCCCAAGGATTATGCCGCAAAGATTCGCGGCGCGGGGTGCTGTCCGGTGGAAAACCGCGCCCCGGCCCAAACCGGCAGCAGAAGCAAGGCAGCTCCGGGCAGGCTTCCGGACATCGCCGAGAGCTGATTCGGGCGGTACCGTCGCAAACTGTCGGTGCCGCGCAGTAGCGTAGTGGTATGAGCCTGGCCCAAGAGATCAATCGAGTCGTTGCGCCCTTCGAAGTCATCAGTGAATACCAGCCCGCCGGCGATCAGCCGACGGCGATCGCCGAGTTGGCGGAGCGGATCAACAACGGGGAAAAAGACGTGGTTTTGCTCGGTGCCACCGGTACCGGCAAATCGGCGACCACCGCTTGGTTGATCGAGCAAGTGCAACGGCCCACTTTGGTGATGGTGCAGAACAAAACCCTGGCCGCCCAGCTGGCGAATGAATTCCGGGAACTGCTGCCGAACAATGCGGTCGAGTATTTCGTCTCCTATTACGACTACTACCAACCCGAAGCCTATGTCCCGCAGACCGACACCTTCATCGAAAAGGACTCATCGGTCAACGAAGAAGTCGAAAGGCTGCGGCACTCGGCGACGAACTCGCTGCTGACCCGGCGGGACGTGGTGGTAGTCGCCACGGTTTCCTGCATCTACGGCCTGGGCACGCCGGAGGAATACGTCGCCGGAATGGTGACCCTGCGCCAGGGCGAGGAAATGAACCGGGACGACTTGCTGCGCAAGTTCGTCAGCATGCAGTACACCCGCAATGACACGGACTTCCACCGCGGTACTTTCCGGGTGCGCGGGGACACCGTCGAAATCATCCCGATGTACGAAGAGCAGGCGCTGCGCATCGAGTTCTTCGGCGACGAGGTCGAAAAGATCTACACCTTGCATCCACTGACCGGAGAAGTGATCCGCGAAGAGACCGAGATGTACGTTTTCCCCGCCTCGCACTACGTGGCGGGTCCGGAACGGATGGCCCGGGCGGTCGCCCAGATCGAGACGGAACTGGCCGAACGGTTGAAGGTATTGGAAGGCCAGAACAAATTGCTGGAGGCGCAACGGCTCCGGATGCGCACCACGTACGACTTGGAAATGATGCAGCAGATGGGCTTCTGCAATGGCATCGAAAACTACTCCAGGCATATCGACGGCCGCGACGCCGGGTCCGCGCCGCACTGCTTGATCGACTACTTCCCGGACGATTTCCTGTTGGTCATCGACGAATCGCATGTCACGGTGCCACAGATCGGTGCAATGTACGAAGGCGATATGTCCCGGAAACGGACGCTCGTGGACCACGGGTTCCGGCTGCCGTCGGCGATGGACAACCGCCCGCTCAAATGGGATGAATTCCTGGAGCGGATCGGCCAGACGGTGTATCTCTCGGCGACGCCGGGCAAATACGAATTGGGCAAATCGGACGGCGTGGTGCAGCAGATCATCCGGCCAACCGGTCTGATCGACCCCGAGGTCGTGGTGAAGCCCACCAAGGGGCAAATCGACGATTTGCTGGGCGAGATCCGGACCAGGGTGGAACGGGACGAGCGGGTCCTGGTCACCACGCTGACTAAGCGGATGGCCGAAGACCTCACCGAATACCTCTTGGGGCACGGCGTCAAGGTGCAGTACTTGCACTCCGACGTGGACACCCTGCGCCGGGTGGAGCTGCTGCGCGAATTGCGGCTGGGCACTTTCGACGTGCTCGTGGGCATCAACTTGCTCCGCGAAGGCCTGGACTTGCCGGAGGTGTCGTTGGTCAGCATTCTGGATGCCGACAAGGAAGGGTTCCTGCGCTCGGCCACCTCGTTGATCCAGACCATCGGCCGAGCGGCGCGGAACGTTTCCGGTGAGGTCCACATGTACGCGGACAAAATCACCGATTCAATGGCCAAGGCGATCGACGAGACCAATCGGCGCCGGGAGATCCAGGTTGCGTACAACACCGAACACGGGATCGATCCGACACCGCTGCGGAAGAAAATCGCCGACATCACCGATTCTCTGGCCCGGGAAGACGCCGACACCAAGAGCTTGCTCGATTCGGCTGGAAAAGGCCGCTCCCGGGGCAAAGCGCCGACGCCGGTGCGCCACGACGGCCTGGCCGCGGTGCCGGCGGAAGACCTGGTGGACCTGATCGAGCAGATGACCGCCCAAATGCACGCCGCAGCGGCCGAGCTGCAATTTGAGCTGGCCGCCCGGTTGCGCGATGAAGTCGGCGATTTGAAGAAGGAGTTGCGCCAGATGCAAGCCGCCGGTCATGCCTGAGTCGCGGATCCGTGATCTCGGCGGAGCGCGGGCAGTGTAGACTGGTGGGGTACGTAGGGGAGTATCCCTCAGCGCTATGAACGTCAACACGTAGGGCACCGATGCTCTGCCGGGCGTAGCGGCCGGCTCTGAAGAGCCGGTGGAGAGACTTGCGGTAGTTGCTCATGCCTACCGGAAGGTGTCCCATGGACGTCACCCCCTTAGTGTGGATTCTGACCGTGGTCGGAATCCTCGGCCTACTGGCCTTCGACTTCTTCGCCCACGTGCGCAAGGCGCATGAACCCAGCCTCAAAGAAGCTGCCATCTGGTCCGGGATCTATGTCGGCATCGCGGTGCTCTTCGGCATCGGCATGCTGATCTTCGCGGGCCCGACCTCGGGCACTGAGTTCTTCGCCGGATACATCACGGAAAAAGCGCTCTCCGTCGACAATCTCTTCGTCTTCCTGATCATCATGAGCTCCTTCGCGGTGCCGCGTGCGGATCAGCAGAAAGTGCTGCTCTTCGGCATCGTCTTCGCGTTGGTCGCGCGGACCGTGTTCATCCTGCTCGGGGCCGGTCTGGTCAACAGTTTCGCCTGGATTTTCTACCTCTTCGGCGCGATCCTGATCTTCACCGCGGTCAAGCTGGTCGGTCAGAAGGACGACGACGGCGAGGGTGCGGCCAACAACATCATGGTGCGGTTGGCGAAGCGCTTCTTCAACACCAGCGACGAGTACGACGGCGACAAGCTCTTCACGGTCAAAAACGGCAAGCGGATGCTCACCCCGATGCTGCTGGTCATGGTGGCCATCGGCGCGACCGACATCCTCTTCGCCTTCGACTCGATCCCGGCGATCTTCGGTCTGACCCAGAACGCCTACATCGTGTTCGTGGCCAATGCCTTCTCCTTGATGGGCCTGCGCCAGCTGTACTTCCTGATCGACGGGTTGTTGGACCGTCTGGTCTACCTCTCGTACGGCTTGGCAGTGATCCTCGGCTTCATCGGCGTGAAGCTGGTGCTGCACGCGCTGCATGAGAACAACCTGCCGTTCATCAACGGCGGCGAAGGCGTACCGGTGTTCCAGATTTCCACGGAACTGTCCCTGCTGGTGATCTGCGGCGTCCTGGTAGTCACCGTAGTCGCGAGTCTGCTGAGTCCGAAGGGCAAAGCCAAGAAGTCGCTGCCGGAGCAGGCGACGCCGACCGAGTCGAACTGACGCGCGGCAACTGACCCTCGGCACGCGCCGAACCGCCCGCGCAACGCGGCCGCTTCGGCTTAGGATGAGCCAGTGTCCAATGAAGCCGCGTCCAATGAAGCCGCGTCCAACGAAGCCGCGTCCAACGAAGCAGGCTGGCAGGGAACCGTGCCCGGTGAGCTGGTGCCGGGCAACCCGGTGCCGGGCAACCCGGTGCCCAACGCTCCGGTGCCGGGCCGGTCGATTGCTCCAGTCCTGACCGAGGCCCGACGCCGGAGCTTGCAGCGGCGCACGGTCGGCGTCCTGGCCGGAGCGCAGCTGCTCGGCGGAGTCGGTTCCGGGGCCGCTCTGTCGGTCGGTTCGCTGCTGGCGGTGGAGCTCAGTGGCTCGGATGCGTGGGCGGGGTCGGTGACCACTTTGCTCACCCTGGCCGCGGCGTTCACGGCTTTGCCCATGGCTTCGCTCGCCCGGGCCCGGGGGCGCCGCATCTCCCTGGCCAGTTGTCTGCTGATTGCCACCACCGGTGCGGTTCTGATGATCGTGGCCGCTGCGGTTGGTTCGTTCCCGCTCCTGCTGGTCGCCGCGCTGTGCCTCGGCCTGGGTACCACGGCGAATCTGCAGTCCCGGTTCGCGGCCGCGGATTTGGCGCTGGAACAGCATCGCGGCCGGGATCTTTCCGTCGTGGTCTGGGCCACCACGGTGGGCGCGGTCACCGGGCCGAACCTGATTCGTCCGGGTGCCCAACTGGGCGCCTGGCTGGGGCTTCCGGAAATGGCCGGGCCGTTCTTGTTCTCCGCCGCGGCGATGCTTTTGGCGCTGATCCTGCTCACCGTCGGTTTGCGGCCGGATCCGTTGTTGACCGCGCAGCGGGCGCTGGGCGCGGAGGACGCCGGAGCCGGCTCCCCGGTGCTTCCCGGACGCCGCGGCCAAGCTTTGGCGGCCGGCTTCGCCGCGATCCGATCCGCCCCGCGGGCGGTCGCCGCACTGCTCACCGTGATCGGCTCGCATGCCGTGATGGTCTCGGTGATGGCGATGACTCCGTTGCATTTGAAGCTTCTGGACCAGCATTCGGCGATGGGCCATCACGGCACAGATGTGCTGGCGATCATCGGCTTCACGATTTCGCTGCACATCGCCGGAATGTTCGCCCTGTCACCGCTCTTCGGCTGGCTCAGCGACCGCTGCGGGCGCTTCCCGGTGATCATCGGCGGTCAGCTGCTTCTGCTGGCTGCGACCGCGGTCGCCGGTTTCGGGCAGGCGGATCCCGGCTGGGTCACGGTCGGGCTGGTGTTGTTGGGTCTGGGCTGGTCGGCCTCGACGATTGCCGGATCCACCTTGCTCAGCGAGAGCGTGCCGAGCCGCAGCCGGGTCATGGTGCAAGGCGTTTCGGACACCTTGATGGGCTTGTCCGCGGCAGCCGGCAGCGTGCTGGCCGGCATCGCTTTGGCGGTCTGGGGCTACGCCGGGCTCAACCTCATCGCCGCGGTACTGGTCGTCGCGGTTCTGGCCGCGGTGTTCACGCTGGTGCGGAACCGCCGCGAGCCATCGCCAGCAGGGTAGCGAAAATCTTTTCCCCGTCCGCCCGCAGCCCGTCGTGGTGGTAATCCCCGGTCTCCCAGAGTTTCAAGCCGCGCACTGCCGCAGCGGTTTCACTGGCCAAGCCGTGGTCCACGTAGATGTCGTCGAAGTAGGCGGTGGCCGCCACCGGAACCTCATTGCGGGCCAAGCGCGCTGGATCGTACAGCGCCGGCCAGTCGGCCTTGCGCGCGAGCAATTCGGCGACTTCGCGCAGCGGGACCAACGCCGGATCCTCGTCGAAATACCAGGGCATGATGGCTTCCCCGGTGAACATGAAGGAATTCGCCAGGGGGTCCATGTCACCGCGCTCGGCGGCGACCCGGGCGGCAGACCAGTTCGACGCTTCGCCCTGGCAATAAACGGCTTCATGCAGCACGGCGTAGAGCGGGTTCTGCGCGTAGGAAACCACCGCGGAAACCTGTTCCAGGAAGGCATCGGAAAGCGCCGGCGCAGACTCGGCCCGCCCGGTCGGCGCGGGGAACGCGTCTTCGAGCAGGTAGTGCAGCAGATCGATCCGGCTGTTGCCGCCGAGGAACCCGCCCAGCATCTGGAACCGGTGCGGCGTCAGCCGTTCCCCGCTGGGCAGGAACTCGGCATGCTCGGCCAAATGCCGGGCGATCCGTTTGGCCAAGTCCTGGTCTGCCGGGTACCGGGCGAAATACTCCGCATTGCGGGCCGCGGTGCGGGCGAACGTCGCCCGGTAGACCCGGTCCGGATGCCCATGCAGCGGGGCGAGTCCGGCGGTGATCAAGACCTCGCGCAGGCCCTCTGGATGCTGCGAAAGATAGCTCAAGGCGCAGAATCCGCCGAAGCTCTGGCCCAGGATGCTCCAGGGCGGGCTGCCGAGCGCGGTCCGGATGGCTTCGGCGTCGGCGACGATCGAGTCGGCTCTGAACTGGCTGAGGTACGCAGCCTGTGCCGCGGCGTCGCCGCGGGCCGGCAGGGTCTTCCGGTTCGCCGGGCTGGAAAGGCCGGTTCCGCGTTGGTCCAGCAGCAGCACCCGGAATTCTTTGAGCGCTTCTTTGAGCCAGCCGGCGGGCGCCGCCGGCCGGTCTGCCCGGAATCCGGGCCCGCCTTGGAAGTAGACCAGCCACGGTGCATCCGGCCGTGCGAGGTCGCTGATTTCCCGGGCGAAGACTGAGATCGATTCGCCGTCCGGAGCCGCATGGTCCAAGGGCAACCGGAAGACGTGCGTGCGGTAGCCGAACCCGCCGCGTTCCAGCAACTCGGACTGCCGGTGCGCAGGATCCAGCGGGTTCATGCGGCGAACTCGGTCAACGCCTCGGCGGTCAGCCGGAAAGTGGACCAACCATCCATCGGGAACGCGCCCAAGGACCGGTAAAAGTCGATCGAGGGGGTGTTCCAATCCAGCACGCTCCACTCGACGCGGGCATAGCCGCGGTCCACCGCGGTCCGGGCCAGTCCCTGGAGCAGGGCCTTGCCGTGCCCGCCGCCACGCGCCTCGGGACGCACGTAGAGATCCTCCAAATAGATCCCGTGCACGCCTTCCCAGGTGGAGAAGTTGAGGAACCACAAAGCGAAGCCCTGCACGCCGTGCTGGTCTTCGGCGATGTCGGCGAAGACTTTCGGCTCCGGACCGAAAAGCGCCGATTCCAGCATCTGCGCGGTGGTTTTCACCGCGTCCGGCTCTTTTTCGTAAATGGCCAGATCGTGGATGAGTTCGAGGATCACGGGGACGTCGCTGAGCACGGCGGGGCGGATGGTCATACCCCGACCATATCCCAACCTTCAGCCGTCTGCGCGGCCGAAATCAGTCAGCCGCAGCACCGCGTAGCCGGCTTCGTCCGAAGCGTCCAGATCCACCTCGGCTTGGATCGCCCAGTCGTGGTTGCCCGCCGGGTCGTCGATGATCTGCCGGACCTTCCAGAGCCGGGCCGCGGAGTCGGGTTCGTGCACGAACAGAGCCGGGCCCCGGGCTGAGGGGCCGGCGTTGATGAACTCGTGTTCATCCCAGTAGTCGTCCAGGGCGTCCGCCCAACGGTCGGCATTCCAGCCGGCGTCGGCATCGAGTTCGCCCAGCGCTTCGAAGTTGTCCCGGGAGGCCAATTCCACCCGACGGAACAGTTCGTTGCGGACCATCACGCGGAATGCCCGGTCATTGCGGGTCAGCGCGGGCGGGGCGGCCAGTACGCCGTCCGCGGAGGCGGGATCGGCGGCTGAAGCGGTTTCGTGCCCGGCGGCCAGGGCTTCCCATTCGTCCAACAGGCTGGAATCGACCTGCCGGACCAACTCGCCGAGCCAGGCGATCAGATCCGAAAGGTCTTCGCTGAGCGCATTCGGCGGCACGGTTTGGCGCAAGGCCCGGTAGGCGTCGGCCAGGTAACGCAGCACGATGCCCTCGCTGCGGGCCAGCGAGTAGAACTGGACGTATTCGCCGAAGTTCATCGCCCGTTCGGCCAGGTCCCGGACGATCGACTTGGGCTCGACGATGAAATCGCCCAGCCACGGCGCGGACTTCCGATAGGTGTCGAAAGCCTGGCGCAGCAGCTCGCCGAGCGGCTGCGGATAGCTGATTTCCTCGAGGGCGTTCATCCGCTCCTCGTACTCCATGCCTTCGGCCTTCATCGCGGCGATCGCTTCGCCGCGGGCGTACTTCAACTGGGCGGAAAGGATCTGCCGGGGGTTCTCCAGCGTCGATTCGATCACCGACACCACATCGTGCGCGTAGCTGGGCGATTCCGGGTCCAACAACTCCAGCGCGGCCAGCGCGAACGGGGAGAGCGGTTGGTTCAGGGCGAAGTTCAGCTGCAGGTGGACGGTCAACCGGAGCGTCCTTCCGTCCGCGGTCTGTTCCGCGAGCGGGATCCTTTCCACCACATCGGCCACCAGCAACTCGCGCAGGATGCCCAGGGCCTTGCGCATCAGCTTCAACTGGACGGCCCGGGGTTCCCGGTTCTCGCTGAGCAGCCGGCGGGCCGCGGTGAAGGGGTTGCCCGGCCGCTCCAACAGATTCAGCAGCATGGCATGGGTGATCGTGAAACTCGAGGACAGCGGTTCCGGCTCCGATTCGACCAAGCGGGTGAAGGTGGGCTCGCCCCAGCTGACGAAGCCTTCCGGGGGTTTCTTCTTCACCACTTGGCGCAGCTTGCGCTGATCGTCGCCGAATTTCGCCTGCGCCTTCGCCATCGCCTTGGCGTTTTCCACGGTGTGTTCCGGCGCCTGCACGATCACCGTGCCCGCAGTGTCGAACCCGGCCCGCCCGGCGCGGCCGGCGATTTGATGGAATTCGCGGGCCTGCAGTGTCCGGGTCCGGACGCCGTCGTACTTGCTCAAAGCGGTGAAGAGCACCGTGCGGATCGGCACATTGATGCCGACGCCGAGCGTGTCGGTGCCGCAGATCACCTTGAGCAGCCCGGCCTGGGCCAGTTGTTCGACCAAGCGCCGGTACTTCGGCAGCATCCCGGCGTGGTGCACCCCGACGCCGTGGCGGACCAGACGGTTCAAGGTTTTGCCGAATCCGGGGGAGAAGCGGAAGCGCGCGATCATTTCCGAGATGCGCTGCTTTTCCTCCTTGCTGCACATGTTGATGCTCATCAGGGTCTGCGCGCGCTCGATCGCCTCGGCCTGGCTGAAGTGCACGATGTACACCGGAGCCTGATGGGTATTGAGCAGTTCTTCGATGGTTTCGTGCACCGGGGTCTGCACGTAGTAGTAGTGCAGCGGGATCGGCCGTTCGGCGGAGGCTACGGTGACCGTATTCCGCCCGGTGCGCTCGGTGAGTTCCTTTTCGAAACTGCTCACATCGCCCAGCGTGGCGCTCATCAGCAGGAATTGGGCCTGCGGCAATTCGAGCAGCGGAACTTGCCAGGCCCAACCGCGTTGCGGATCGGAGAAGTAGTGGAACTCGTCCATCACCACGGTGCCCACCGCAGCGGCCGGGCCTTCGCGCAGGGCGATATTGGCCAGGATCTCCGCAGTGCAGCAGATGATCGGCGCCTCCGGGTTGACCGAGGAATCGCCGGTGACCATGCCCACGTTCTTCGCACCGAAGATCTCGATCAGGGCGAAGAACTTCTCCGAGACCAGGGCCTTGATCGGCGCGGTGTAGTAGCTGCGTTCCCGGGCCGCCAGCGCGGTGAAATGCGCGGCCACGGCCACCAGGGATTTGCCGGAGCCGGTCGGCGTGGCCAGAATGACGTTGTTGCCACTGGCGAGTTCCAGCACGGCTTCGTCCTGGGCCGGGTAGAGGCTCAGCCCCTGAGCCGCGCTCCAGTCCAGGAATCCGTCGTAAATGGCGTCCGGGTCTTCGCCGGACATCGGCAGCTTGTCAAGGAGTGTCATCGACTCCAGCCTAGCCGCAAGCCGTCCGCAGCTCGCCCGTCGGCTCGGTTCGGCAACCGGGATGACAGTATGCTCGGAAGCAGACGTTGGCAACGAGCGCGGAGGCTGCAATGACAGTAACTTGGGACCCACAGCGATACGTCCAGTTCGGGGATTTCCGGAACCGGCCCTTTTTCGACCTGACCGCACGGGTTTTGGCCGATCGACCCGCCTCGGTGGTCGATCTGGGTTGTGGCCCCGGCAATTTGACCGGCACGCTCGCCGCCCGGTGGCCGCAGGCCCGGGTGCTCGGCCTGGATTCCTCACCCGAGATGATCTCCGCCGCAACGGCGGCGGAACATCCGCAGAATCTCAGCTTCTCGGTAGCCGACGTGGTGGACTGGCAACCCGCAGCCGACACCGACGTGGTGGTGACCAATGCCGTGCTGCAGTGGGTGCCGGAGCACCGGGAACTGCTCCCGGCCTGGCTCGCGGCGCTGCGGCCCGGAGCATGGTTCGCGATGCAGGTGCCGGGGAATTTCGGCGCGGCCTCACATGTCCTGATGCGCGAAGTGGCCGAGTCCCCAGTTTGGCGGGACCGGCTCGACGGCGTGCTCCGGCACGACGACGCGGTGGGCGAGCCGGCGGACTACTTGGAGATTTTCCTGGCCGCCGGGATGCGCGCCGACGCCTGGGAAACCACTTATCAGCAAGTGCTGCAAGGGCCGCATCCGGTGCTGGACTGGGTGCGCGGCACCGGCCTGCGCCCGGTGCTCAATGCGCTCTCCACGGACGCCGCGGCAGCCTTCGAGGCGGAATACTCGGCTCGGTTGGACCTGGCGTATCCGCAACGCGACTTCGGCACGGTCTTCCCGTTCCGGCGAATCTTCGTGGTGGGCCAGAAGATCTGAACCCGGACCGCAGGCGGCGATTCACCAGCCCCGGGCGAGCCAATCCGCCAACTGGGGCCGTTCGGCGCCGAGCGTGGTGCTTGAGCCATGCCCCGGATGCACCACGGTGTCGTCCGGGAGCCGGTCGAAGATCCGTTCCTTGACGTCGCGGAACAGCTGGTCGAACCGGGCCGGGTCCCGATCGGTGTTGCCGACGCCGCCCGGGAACAGCGAGTCCCCGGTGAACAGGTGCGCCGGGCCGGTCGGGTCCCGGTAAAGCAACGCGATGGACCCCGGCGTGTGCCCGCGCAACGCGATCGCTGCCAACTCGAAACCGTCGAATTCGCCGATGTCGCCGTCGCCGACCGGGCTGTCCGTGGCCACTTCGATGTCCGGCGCGTCCAGTGCCCCGGCGACGGTGCGCGCGCCGCTGGCCGCAACGACCGCGGCCAACGCCCGGACGTGGTCCCAGTGCGAGTGCGTGGTGATCACCGCCTGCAGCTTCGGCGGCCGTCCATCAGCGGTGTCCGCGCTCGCGGATGCGAGCATTCCGAAGATCGCCGGCGCGTCGTCGGCGGCATCGATGAGCACTTGGCTGCCGCTCGTGCGGGAGGTCAGCAGGTAGACGTTGTTGTCCATCGCGCTGACCGAAATCCGGCGGATGGTCAGGAGCGGGCTCTGCAAGAGCACTTCGGGCAGCTGCGATTCGGCCATGCTGCCAGATTAGCCGAGGCCGGGCGGCGGAGCTGCTTCAATAAGGTATATAGTTGACTTAGTCAAGCAATTTTTCTGGGAGGAATCATGGCGGTCGAGGATCAAACCCTCGTCGACCTGGTCAATGAAGTATTCCGGCTTTTCCGGACGCTCAAAAGCCTGTCGCACGAACCTTCAGTGGAAGGCCCGAGGTTGGCCCATATCGGGATCATCGGGCTTTTGGCCCAGTCCGGGGAATGCCGGGCCAGCGCCCTCGCGGAGATGATCGGCGTCGGGCCCAGTGCGCTGAGCCGGCAACTGGCCGATCTGGCGGAACAGGGTCTGGTGTTCCGCCGGCCCGATCCGGAGGACGGACGGGCCACCTTGATCAAAGTCTCCCCGGAGGGCGCGCAGGTCCTGGCCGGAGTGATGTCGCAGCGCGCCGAACGGATGCGGCAGCGGCTGCGGGACTGGAACGAGGCCGAAGCCCGGGACGCCCTGGCCGCCGTCGCGCGGCTGGCGAATGCGCTCCAAGGCAGCACGCCGTCCCCGGTGCCGGAGGCGGCAGGCGCCCCGGCAGCAGAGGGCTCGCCGGAACTTCGCTGAGAGGCGAATTTCCGCGACAAGCCGAACATTTGCTGACAATCTGATTGCCTGAGCGTAGTTTTGGTCCGGGGGATTGCTCAAGATTGAGGCTTGCCGGGCGACTTCCGCCTGGCAATCGGGCGCACCGCAGGAGGATCCTTTGTTATTCCGGTTGATTGCGAGGAACCTGGCTCCGCACAAGGCAGTGCTGAGCGGCATCGTGGTTCTGCAATTGCTTTCCGTCGTGGCGACGTTGTACCTGCCCACCCTGAACGCGGACATCATCGACGAGGGCGTGGTCAAGCAGGACACCGGCACGATCTATTCGCTCGGCCTGTGGATGCTGCTGATTTCGTTGGGGCAGATCATCTGCGCGATCGCCGCCACCTATCTGAGCGCCCGGCTGGCGATGACCGTGGGCCGGACCATCCGCAGTGACCTGTTCCGCAAAGTGGAGTCCTTGTCCGCCCGGGAAGTCGGCACTTTCGGCGCGCCTTCGCTGATCACCCGGACCAGCAACGACGTGCAGCAGATCCAGATGCTGACCTTGATGTCGTTCACCATGATGGTGACCGCGCCGATCATGTGCATCGGCGGAATCGTGCTCGCCCTGCAACAGGATGTCCCGCTCTCCGGATTGCTCCTGGTGATCATCCCGGTGCTGGTGATCGCGATCGGGCTGATCGTGCGCAAACTGGTCCCGCTGTTCCGCAAAGGCCAGGCCCAGCTGGACGCGATCAACGCGGTCCTGCGGGAGCAGATCATGGGGGTGAGCGTGATCCGAGCCTTCGTGCGCCGGGAACACGAGGATGCCCGGTTCGATGTGGCCAACCGCAACCTCACCCGGACCCAGCTCGGCGCCGGCCGGCTGCTGTCGCTGATGTTTCCGATCATCATGGCCGTGGTCAGCATGGCCTCGGTCGGGGTGCTCTGGTTCGGCGGCCTGCGGATCGACGCCGGCGGTATGCAGATCGGTGCCTTGACCGCCTTTTTGAGCTACATCATGCAGATCCTGATGGCGGTCATGTTCGCTTTGTTCATGTTCATGATGATCCCGCGGGCGGCGGTCAGCGCGGAACGGATCCAGGCGGTGCTGAACACCGAATCCTCGGTATTTGACGCTGCCGGCGCGCAGACGCTGCCGGACCTGGACGGCAGCATCGAATTCCGGGACGTCGAGTTCAGCTATCCGGGGGCCGAGGCGCCGGTGGTCTCCGGGCTGAGCTTCCAGGCCAAACCGGGCACCACGACGGCGGTGATCGGTTCCACCGGCAGCGGCAAGACGACCTTGATCAATTTGATTCCGCGGCTTTTGGACCGCACCGGAGGGAACATCGCGTTGGGCGGGGTGGAAAGCCACCAGCTCACCCTGGACTCCTTGCGGTCCTCGATCGGTCTGGTGCCGCAGAAGGCGTATTTGTTTTCCGGAACCGTGGCCTCGAATGTGCGCTTCGGCAAACCCGATGCGAGCGAAGCGGAAATCTGGGCGGCCTTGGAAATCGCCCAGGCAGCCGATTTCGTCCGGGAACTGCCGGACGGGCTGGACGCACCGATCGAACAGGGCGGGGCGAATGTCTCCGGCGGGCAGCGGCAGCGGTTGTGCATCGCCCGGGCGATCATCGGCCGGCCCAAGGTCTATCTTTTCGACGACAGTTTTTCGGCGCTCGACTTCAGCACCGACGCCAGGCTCCGTGCGGCGTTGAAACCGGTGACCACTGAGGCGACCGTGATCCTGGTGGCGCAACGGGTCAATACGATCCGGCATGCGGACAACATCCTGGTCCTGGACGAGGGCAGGCTGGTCGGCCAAGGCACCCACGACCAGCTGATGGCGGACAATCCGACCTATCAGGAAATCGTCACCTCGCAGCTCACCGCCGAAGACCAGGAGAATGCCGCATGAGCATGATGGGGCGCGGCGGGCCGCCGCAGAAGGCCATCGCCTTCGGAGCCAGCCTGAAACGGATCCTCGGTCTGATGCGGCCGGACCGGTTGCGGATGGCCTGGGTGATTTTCCTGGCCGCAGTTTCGGTGCTGCTCTCGGTGGCGGCGCCGAAAGTCCTGGGGCACGCGACCGACTTGATCTTCCAAGGCGTGGTCGGCAAGATGCTCGGCGGGCAGTTCCCCGCCGGAACCAGCAAGGAGCAGGCGGTGGCTGCGCTCCGGGCGGCGAACCAGGGACAGCTGGCCGACTTGGTCAGCGGGACCGATGCCGTGATCGGGCAGGGCATCGACTTCCAGGCGCTCGGCTGGGTGATGCTCTCGGTGCTGCTGCTCTACGTGATCTCGTTCTTCTTCAACTGGAGCCAGGGCTACATCACCACCGGGATCGTGCAACGGGCGATGTACCGGCTGCGCCAGGACGTCGAAGCGAAACTGGACCGGTTGCCGATGCGCCACTTCCAAGAAGCTTCGCGCGGCGACGTGCTCAGCCGGGTCACCAATGACATCGACAATTTCGCCCAGACGCTCAACCAGACCCTGACCCAGCTGCTGACCTCGGTGCTGACCGTGATCGGCGTGATCGCGATGATGTTCTCGATCTCCTGGTCGCTGGCCCTGATCGCACTGTGCTCGGTGCCGTTGATCGCCGGCATCACGGTGCTGGTGGCCCGGCGCTCGCGGGTGCAGTTCGTGGCACAGTGGAAGACCACCGGCGAACTCAACGGGCATATCGAGGAGATGTTCACCGGCCATGAGATCGTGAAGGCCTTCGGCCAGCAGAAGGCGGCGATCGAGAAGTTCGAGCTGGCCAACGACGGGCTGTACAAGTCCAGTTCCAAAGCCCAGTTCATCTCCGGAATCATCATGCCCTCGACCGGGTTCGTCGCGAATCTGAGCTATGTGGCGATCGCCGTCGTCGGGGCTCTGCAGATCACCGCGGGGCAGATCACCTTGGGTTCGGTGCAGGCCTTCATCCAGTACTCGCGGCAGTTCAGCCAGCCGATCGCGCAGATCGGCGGAATGATCAACCTGCTGCAATCCGGGGTGGCTTCCGCGGAACGGGTCTTCAAACTGCTCGACGAGCCGGAACAGAGCCCGGACCACGAACCGGCTGCCAGCCTGGGCCGCCCGGGCGAGCCGATCCAGGGCCGGGTGGTCTTCGACCGGGTCGATTTCAGCTACAAAGCGGACGAGCCGCTGATCGAAGACCTCTCCCTGGTCGCAGAACCGGGCCAGACGGTGGCCATCGTGGGGCCGACCGGGGCGGGCAAAACCACCCTGGTCAATTTGCTGATGCGGTTCTACGACATCGACTCCGGAAAGATCTCGATCGACGGCGTGGACACCGCGCAGTTGACCCGGGACGACCTCCGGCAGCGGTTCGGCATGGTGTTGCAGGACGCCTGGCTGTTTTCCGGGACGATCCGGGACAATCTCGCCTACGGCCGGCTCGACGCCTCCGAGGCGGAGATCATCGAAGCCGCAGAGGCGACCTATGTGGACCACTTCGTGCGGGCGCTCCCGGACGGCTACGACACGGTGCTTTCCGACGACGGCGATTCGCTGAGCCAGGGGCAGCGGCAACTGATGACCATTGCCCGGGCTTGGCTGGCCAATCCGTCGATCCTGATCCTGGACGAAGCCACGAGTTCGGTGGACACCCGTACCGAGGTGCTGATCCGGCAGGCGATGGGCCGGCTCCGCGAGGACCGGACGAGCTTCGTGATCGCGCACCGGCTGTCCACGATCCGGGACGCGGATCTGATCCTGGTGATGGACCACGGCCGGATCATCGAACAGGGCACCCATGAGGAGCTGCTGGCGGCCGACGGTTTTTACGAAAAGCTTTACATGTCCCAGTTCGGGGACCCGATGGTGGAAGAACAGGTGCCTGCGGTATGAGTGTGACAAAAACCAAGCCGGTCGACGGCGGCCTTTCAAGCTGGCGGCCGGCCGCGGGGAGTTCGGTGGCGCCTTTCGAGCAGCTGCGCCTGCTGATTGCGGACCTGATCGGCCGGGGCGTGCTCCCGGTGGGCTCGAAGCTGCCCACGGTCCGGGCGCTGGCCTCCTCGAGCGGTTTGGCGGTGAACACCGTAGCCCGGGCATTCCGCGAACTGGAGAGCGCCGGCGTGGTGCACACACTGGGCCGCGGCGGCACCGTGGTGGCCGCATCCGGCGATGCGATCCGCGAACAGGTGGCGCAGGCCGCGGCGGAATTCGCCGCAGTGGTGCACGGCCTGGGGCTTCCGGAAGCCGATGCCCTGGCCATCGCGGGGGCAGCGTTGCGGCGGTGACTGGCGCCCCGACTCGATACTGTCGGTGGCTCCGGCTAAGCTGACCGCGGAACAAACGTCATTCGAAGACATTTTCGATTAGGATATGAGTCGTGCCTAAAGCTGCTGAATCTTCCCTTGCCCCGACGCGCGAGCTGAACAGCGTCCGCGAACCGGTGAAACGCCCGGACATGTCCCGCCTCGTGGTCAAAGGGGCGCGGGAACACAATCTGCGCAATGTCGATCTGGACCTGCCCCGGGACTCGATGATCGTGTTCACCGGGCTTTCCGGCTCCGGAAAATCCTCGCTCGCCTTCGACACGATCTTCGCCGAAGGGCAACGCCGTTATGTGGAGTCGTTGTCCGCCTATGCCCGGCAGTTCCTCGGCCAAGTGGACAAGCCGGACGTCGACTTCATCGAAGGTTTGTCGCCCGCGGTCTCGATCGACCAGAAGTCGACCTCCAAAAATCCGCGCTCCACAGTGGGCACGATCACCGAGATCTACGATTACATGCGTTTGCTCTGGGCCCGGGTGGGCCGCCCGCATTGTCCGATCTGCGGTGAGCCGGTGGCCAGGCAGACCCCGCAGCAGATCGTGGACCAATTGCTGGAGATGGCCGAAGGCACCCGGTTCCAGGTCTTGGCCCCGGTGGTCCGCGGCCGGAAGGGCGAGTTCGTCGACCTGTTCAAGGAACTGACCGCCAAGGGCTACTCCCGGGCGAAGGTGGACGGCGAATTGATCCAGCTCGCCGAGGCCCCGAAGCTGGGCAAACAGTACAAGCACACCATCGAGGTCGTGGTCGACCGGTTGGTGGTCCGCGACGGGATCCAGCAACGGCTCACGGATTCCGTGGAGACCGCATTGCTGCTCGCCGAGGGCCGGGTACTGGTGGAACTGGTCGATGTGGCGGAGGACGACGCCGAGACCGTGCGGATCCGGAGCTTCTCGGAGAACCTGGCCTGCCCGAACGAACATCCGCTGGCGATCGACGAGATCGAGCCGCGGTCCTTTTCCTTCAACAACCCGTTCGGCGCGTGTTCGGCATGTTCCGGAATCGGCACGAAGCTGGAAGTCGACGAAGAACTCGTGGTGCCCAATCCGGCCCTGCCGTTGGGCGAAGGAGCAATCGCACCCTGGTCCCTGGGCGCGGCGACCACCGAATACTGGAACCGCCTGCTCGAGGGGCTGGGCAAGGAACTCGGCTTCGATCTGGGCATGCCGTGGCGGAAACTCTCCACCGAAGCCAGGCAGGCGATCCTGCACGGCAAAGACCACAACGTGGTGGTGCAGTACCGAAACCGCTTCGGCCGGGAACGCAAGTACTCGACCGGATTCGAAGGCGTCATCCAGTACATCCACCGCAAGCACCTGGAAACCGAGTCGGATTACGCCCGGGACCGCTATGAAGAGTACATGCGGCAGGTCCCGTGCCCGGAGTGCGGGGGTGCCAGACTGAACCCGGCCTCGCTTTCGGTGCTGATCAACAACAAGTCGATCGCCGCGGTGGCTGCGATGCCGATGCGCGAATGCTTCGAATTCCTCTCCTCGCTCGAACTGACCGACCGGGAAGCGCAGATCGCCGCCCAAGTGCTCAAGGAGATCCAGGCCAGACTCACCTTCCTGCTCGACGTCGGCTTGGAATACCTGAATCTGGAGCGGGCCTCGGCCACGCTTTCCGGCGGTGAAGCGCAACGGATCAGGCTCGCCACCCAAATCGGTTCCGGTTTGGTCGGCGTGCTGTATGTGCTCGATGAACCTTCGATCGGGTTGCACCAACGGGACAACCGCCGGCTCATCGAGACCCTGACCAGGCTCCGGGACCTGGGCAACACGCTGATCGTGGTGGAACACGACGAGGACACCATCCACGAAGCGGACTGGGTGGTCGACATCGGACCGGGCGCGGGGGAGCACGGTGGCCAGGTGGTGCACTCCGGGCCGTTGGCGGGCCTGCTCAGCAATACTTCGTCGTTGACCGGAGATTATCTCTCCGGGCGGAAGAAGATCGAAGTCCCGGCGAAGCGGCGCAAGTTCGACAAGAAGCGGGTGCTCAAAGTCGTCGGCGCCCGGGAGAACAACCTGCGCAACCTCGACGCGGTGTTCCCGCTGGGTGTTTTCACCGCGGTCACCGGGGTCTCGGGCTCCGGAAAATCGACCCTGGTCAACGAGATCCTGTACAAGGTGCTCGCGAACAAGCTCAACGGCGCCAAGCAGGTGGCGGGCCGGCACACCAAGGTCGAAGGGCTGGAGCAACTGGACAAGGTGGTGCACGTCGACCAGAGTCCGATCGGCCGGACGCCGCGCTCCAACCCCGCCACCTACACCGGAGTCTTCGACAATATCCGGAAGCTCTTCGCGGAGACCACTGAAGCCAAGGTCCGCGGTTACCAGCCGGGGCGGTTCTCGTTCAACGTCAAAGGCGGGCGCTGCGAAGCGTGTTCCGGAGACGGCACCTTGAAGATCGAGATGAACTTCCTCCCCGACGTCTATGTGCCGTGCGAAGTCTGCCACGGTGCACGCTACAACCGGGAGACTTTGGAGGTGCATTACAAGGGCAAGACCATCGCGGACGTGCTCAATATGCCGATCGAAGAAGGGGCCGAGTTCTTCGCGGCCTTCACCCCGATCGCCCGGCACCTCAACACCCTGGTCGACGTCGGCCTGGGCTATGTCCGGTTGGGCCAGCCGGCCACCACGCTCTCCGGTGGCGAAGCGCAACGGGTGAAGCTGGCCTCCGAGCTGCAGAAGCGTTCCAACGGGCGGAGCATCTACGTGCTCGACGAACCGACCACAGGCTTGCATTTCGAAGACATCCGCAAGCTGCTCCTGGTCTTGCAGGGATTGGTGGACAAAGGCAACACCGTGATCACCATCGAGCACAACCTCGATGTGATCAAGAGCGCCGACTGGTTGATCGACTTGGGTCCGGACGGTGGTTCCGGAGGCGGCCAGATCATCGCCACCGGCACCCCGGAGACGGTAGCCAAGTCCACCGAGAGCTACACCGCGGCCTTCCTCCGCGAGGTGCTTTGAACCGCAGCCGAGGCGGCCGCACCGGCGATAGATATGCCGTGACAGGCATGGATGTTCGGTGCAGGCTGCTAGTCGTGAGAAACTAGGGCGGTGATGATGAGTAGGCCACCTGGTTCCGACAGCCTTCCGGCTGCGGTGTTATTCGATTTGGACGGAACCCTGGTCGACCCGGCCGGTGGCATCACCGGCGGGATCGCATATGCTCTCGAAGGCATGGGTTTGCCGGTTCCGGAGCTGCCGGTGCTCAACTCCATGGTCGGTCCGAAGCTGGCCGAGTCTTTGCTCAGTTCGACCGAGGCGAGCCCGGAACAGCTCCCCGAGCTGATCGCGCGGTACCGGCAGTGGTACCACGAACACGCCTTGGCGATGAGCCGGCCCTATCCCGGGATTCCGGAATTGCTGGCCGGCCTGCAGGCCGCCGGAGTGCCGCTTGCCGTGGCCACGCAGAAACCGCAGGGCGCCGCGCGTGCGGTACTGGACCAGCACGGTTTGTCCAGATTCTTCGAGGTGCTTTCCGGCGCCGATGACGACGAGACCCTGCCTGCGCCGGCCGATCAGGTGCCGAAAGCCGGAATCGTCGCGGTCGCCTTGCAGGGCCTCGCCGACGCCGGTCTGCTGCACCCGGCGCCCAGCGCCATCGGCCGGGTGGTCATGATCGGGGATCGGGAACACGACGTGCTCGGCGCGCGGGCCAATCAGTTGGATTGCATCGGCGTCGGCTGGGGCTTCGGCTCACCCGGCGAGCTGCTCCGGGCCGGAGCGGTGGCCGTGCTGGAGTCCACCGCGGAGCTCGCTGCGGAACTCGGGGCCGGAGACTTCGTCCGGACGCGGCAGGAGGCACTCGATGGCGCTCTATGACTTGGCCCGCGGAACCACTCGCGGTCTGATCGCGGTGGCCTGCCGGCCCACGATCACCGGCCTGGAGAACGTGCCCAAAGAAGGCCCGTTCATCGTGGCCCCGAACCACCTGTCGTTTTTGGACAGCGTGCTGATCCAAACCATCATGCCGCGCAAAGTGGCGTTCTTCGCGAAAGCCGAGTACTTCACCACCAAGGGCATCAAGGGTCGGTTCATGAAGTCGTTCTTCACCGGCGTCGGGTCGATTCCGGTGGAACGCGGCGAGCAAGCGGCCAGCGTGGCCGCGCTCAAATCGCTGCTGGACATCCTGGGCTCCGGAAACGGCGTGGGCATTTACCCCGAAGGCACCCGGTCCCGGGACGGATTGCTGTACCGCGGCCGTACCGGAGTGGGCTGGTTGGCGCTGACCACCGGCGCTCCGGTGATTCCGGTCGGGCTGAAAGGCACGGAAAAGTTGCAGCCGGCGGGCAGCAATGCCATCAAACCGCAGCACTTCTCGATGGTGGTCGGAAAACCGATCTACTTCGACAAAACCGGTCCGGACCATTCCCTGCCGGCGCGGCGGGCCGCGACCGATGCGATCATGGACGCGATCGCAGCGCTCAGCGGGCAACCGCGGGCCGAAGGCTACAACCAGAGCAAAAGCCTCTGACCAGCGTGTCCGACGGCGGGAGCGCGGCGTCGGGCACTGGCCGGCGGTGCATAGTATCGGCGCCGCAGAATAGGATGGGGCCGTGGCAGATCCCGCAAGTTACCGGCCCAAGACGGGCGAAATCCCCACCGATCCCGGGGTCTACCGGTTCCGTGACGAACACGGCCGGGTCGTCTACGTCGGCAAGGCCAAGAACCTCCGGTCCCGGCTGACGTCGTACTTCGCCAATCCGGCGACCTTGCTGCCCAAGACTTACGCCATGGTGCACACCGCGGCGAGCGTGCAGTGGACCATCGTGGGCAGCGAGTTGGAAGCGTTGCAACTCGAATACACCTGGATCAAGGAGTTCGCGCCGCGGTACAACCTGGCCTTCCGGGACGACAAAACCTACCCCTACTTGGCGGTGACCATGGGCGAGGAATTCCCCCGGGTCCAGGTCATGCGCGGGGAACGGCGCAAGGGCACCCGGTATTTCGGCCCGTACACCGCCGGGGCGATCCGGGAGACCGTGGACACGCTCCTGCGGGTGTTCCCGGTGCGCACCTGCAGCCCCAGCACTTTCAAGCGGGCCCAGCAGAGCGGCCGGCCGTGCCTGCTCGGCTACATCGACAAATGCGCGGCCCCGTGCGTGGGCCGGGTCAGTCCGGAAGAACACCGGCAGCTGGCCGAAGAGTTCTGCGCTTTCATGGGCGGTGAAGCGAAGCGCTTCATCACCACGCTGGAAAAGCAGATGGCGGCTGCGGTCGCCGAACTCGACTATGAACGGGCGGCGCGGTTGCGCGACGACGTGATTGCGCTCCGGAAGGTCTTCGAACGGAATGCCGTGGTGTTGGCCGAAGACACCAGTGCGGACATCTTCGCGGTGCACCAGGACGAACTCGAAGCCGCCGTGCAGGTGTTCAACGTCCGCGCCGGTCGGATCCGGGGGCAACGCGGGTGGGTCGTGGAAAAGGTCGAGGACATCGAACCTCCGGAACTGATCGAACGCCTGTTGCAGCAGGTCTACGGCGACGAACGGGACGACGACGACCGGATCCCGCGGCAGATCCTGGTCCCGGAATTGCCGGCCAACGTCGAAGAGCTCGCCGAATGGCTCAGCGGGCTGCGCGGGGCGAGAGTGGAGATCAAGGTCCCGCAACGCGGCGACAAGGCCGCGCTGATGGACACCGTGGCGTCCAACGCCGAGCAGTCCATGAAGCTGCACAAATCGCGCCGGGCCGGCGATCTCACTCAGCGCTCCTTGGCTTTGCGCGAGTTGCAAGACGCCTTGGACCTGCCGCTGCCCCTGCTCCGGATCGAGTGCTACGACATTTCGCACGTGCAGGGCACCAATGTGGTGGCGTCCATGGTGGTGGTCGAGGACGGGCTGCCCAAAAAGAGCGAGTACCGGAGGTTTTCGATCAACGGCGATGCCGCCCGCGACGATACCGCATCGATGTACGACGTGATCACCCGGCGGTTCAAAAACTACCTGCAAGAACAACAGGACCGGGCTGAGGCGCTGGCCGGGCCGGTCGAGTTCGAAATCGTGCCGACCGCCGAACCCGCGCCGCGGAGCAAATTCGCCTACCCGCCCAACCTGGTCGTGGTCGACGGCGGTCCGCCCCAGGTCTCGGCGGCCAGCCGGGCCCTGGCGGATCTGGGCATCGTCGACGTCGCGGTGGTCGGTCTGGCCAAGCGGTTGGAGGAAGTCTGGCTGCCGGAGGACGAGTTCCCGGTGATCCTGCCGCGTACCTCGCAAGGGCTCTATCTCCTGCAGCGGATCCGGGACGAGGCGCACCGCTTCGCGATTTCCTTCCACCGGCAAAAACGCGGCAAGTCGATGACGGCTTCGTTGCTGGATGCGGTTCCCGGGCTCGGCGAATCCAAGCGCAAGGCGCTGTTGAAGCATTTCGGCTCGGTCAAGAAGTTGCGGGCGGCGGAAGTGCCGGAGATCACTGCGGTCAAAGGGATCGGCCCAGTACTCGGGCAGGCCGTGTACGATGCGCTGCAATCCGCGGAATCGGAGCCTGCGGTCAATATGACGACCGGCGAAATTCTGGAATCTTAGCTAGGCTAAGGGGAACCGGATCCCCGCGGGCGGTATCGGGCGAATAGACAGACAGGACGTGCGGCAATGACAGATTCAACCCCTGGGGCTGGGGCTGAAGGCGAGTTCACCCCGGTGAAACCCCAAGAATCTGAGCTGCTCGTGGTCACCGGAATGTCCGGGGCAGGCCGGAGCACCGCAGCCAACGCACTCGAGGACCACGGCTGGTACGTCGTGGAGAACCTGCCGCCGCAGATGCTCAGCACCTTGGCCGACTTGGTGGCGCGCACGCCGCAGGCTTTGCCCAAGTTGGCGGTCGTGGTCGATGTGCGGGGCAAGGCCTTTTTCAGCGACATCCGCGATTCGCTCAACACCCTGGCGGCGAGCGGAATCAGCTACCGGGTGTTGTTCCTGGACGCCAGTGACGGAACCCTGGTCCGACGCTTCGAACAGGGCCGGCGGCCGCATCCCCTGCAGGGCGACGGCCGGATGCTCGACGGCATCGCTGCCGAACGCGAAGCCCTGGCGCTGCTGCGCGATGCTGCGGACATCGTGGTGGACACTTCAGACCTGAACGTGCACGAATTGGCCAGCCAGGTGACCGGTTTGTTCTCCGATTCCGGGCCGGTGGTGCTCCGGCTGACCGTGATGAGCTTCGGCTTCAAATACGGGCTTCCGGTGGACGCGAACTATGTCGCCGACGTGCGGTTCCTGCCGAATCCGCATTGGGTTCCGCAATTGCGCCCGCACACCGGTTTGGACCAGGACGTCAGCGATTTCGTGCTGGCGGAGAACGGCGCCAATGAATTCATCAGCTTGTACGTCAAAGCTTTGGAGCCGGTGCTCGAAGGCTACCGGCGGGAGAACAAGCACTACGCCACCATCGCCGTCGGCTGCACCGGCGGCAAGCACCGCTCGGTGGCGGTCGCCGTCGAACTGGCCAAACGGCTCGCGCAACTGCCCCGGGTGTCGGTCAGTACCAAACACCGTGATCTGGGGCGCGAATAGTGGCGCTGCTCACCGGGCCGCTGCCGCTGATCCCGCCGAAGAACCAAGCGCAGAACGGCGGTTCCGATACTTCGGTGGTGGCCCTGGGCGGCGGGCACGGGCTGTACGCCTCGCTTTCCGCACTCCGGTTGCTCACCAGTGACCTGACCGCAGTGGTCACCGTGGCCGACGACGGAGGCTCATCGGGAAAGCTGCGCGACGAACTCGGGGTGCTGCCACCCGGAGACCTCCGGATGGCGCTTTCCGCACTGTGCGACGACACCGATTGGGGCCGTACCTGGCGCGACGTGATGCAGCACCGGTTCCAGTCGAAACCGGGGCGGAACAGCTCGTTGGACCAACACGCGATGGGCAATCTGCTGATCGTCACCTTGTGGGAGCTGCTCGGCAATACCGTCGACGGGCTGCGCTGGGCCGGCGCACTGCTGGGCGCCCGGGGCCAAGTGCTGCCGATGGCGAGCGTGCCGCTGACCATTCAGGGCCGCAGCCGGAAGACCGCCGAGGACGGAACCGAAACCACGCACCGGATTGCCGGTCAGTCGGTTCTGGCCACCGCCGGGATGGTGGAGGACGTCCGTTTGCTGCCGGAGAACGCCCCGGCCTGCGTCGAGGCGCTGGAAGCGATCGAGTTGGCCGACTGGGTGGTGCTCGGCCCGGGCTCCTGGTACACCTCGGTGCTGCCGCACCTGCTGCTGCCGGAATTGCGCCAAGCGCTCTGCAACACTCCGGCGAAACGCTGCCTCGCGATGAATTTGGACGTCAACGACAAAGAAGCCGAAGGCATGAGCGCGGCCGACCATCTTCGGGTGATTTCGAAGTATGCGCCGGAATTCGGGGTGGATGTAGTGCTCGCGGATCCGACCAGCGTCGGAGACCGGGACGAATTCGAGGCTGCGGCCACGGCTTTGGGCGCTGAGGTGGTGTTGACCCGGGTGCGGGCGAGCAACAAACAGGCGGTCCACGACCCGCTCCGGCTCGCCGCCGCGTTCCACGACGTTTTCGCGGGTACCTGATGGATCCGGCGACTCATTTTCGAAGACTTCGACGACAAGGCAGGAACAACAGATGGCGCTGACCGCAGCGGTAAAAGAGGAGCTTTCCCGGCTCGAGGTGCGCAAATCCTCGGTGCGCAAAGCCGAGGTTTCCGCCATGCTGCGCTTTGCCGGGGGACTGCACATCATTTCCGGTCGGATCGTGATCGAAGCCGAAGTCGATCTGGCGGCGACGGCCCGACGGCTGCGCGTCGCGATCGCGGAACTCTACGGGCACCAGAGCGAGATCATCGTGGTTTCCGGCGGCGGCTTGCGCCGGGGCAACCGGTATGTGGTGCGGGTGGTCCGGGAGGGTGAAGCCCTGGCCCGGCAAACCGGTCTGTTGGACAGCCGGGGCCGTCCGGTGCGCGGCCTGCCTTCGGTGGTGGTCAACGGCTCGGCGGCCGACGCGGAGGCGGTATGGCGCGGCGCATTCCTGGCGCACGGTTCGTTGACCGAGCCCGGCCGTTCGTCCTCGCTCGAAGTGACGTGTCCGGGACCGGAGGCCGCGCTGGCCCTGGTCGGTTCGGCCCGGCGTCTGGGCATCGCGGCGAAAGCCCGGGAAGTCCGGGGCATCGACCGGGTGGTGATCCGGGACGGCGATACGATCGCTGCGCTGCTCACCCGGATGGGCGCGCATGAGACCTTGTTGGTCTGGGAAGAGCGCCGGATGCGCAAGGAAGTACGGGCCACGGCGAACCGCTTGGCCAATTTCGACGACGCAAATCTGCGCCGCTCGGCGCAAGCCGCGGTTGCTGCGGGAGCGCGGGTGGACCGGGCCTTGGAGATCCTCGGCGACGATGTGCCGGATCATTTGAAGTACGCCGGTGAGCTCCGGGTCGCGCACAAGCAGGCGAGTTTGGACGAACTGGGCCGCTTGGCCGACCCGCCGATGACCAAGGACGCGATTGCCGGGCGGATCCGGAGGCTGCTCGCCATGGCGGACAAGCGTGCCTCTGATTTGGGCATACCCAGCACGGAGGCGAATGTGACATTGGAGATGCTCGAGGAATAGCCTGGGCGGAGAAAGTTTCCGCCCATCGGAAATACATCACAAAAGTGTTGCGTTATTACGATAGCGGAGCTTGGACCGCCGAAGATTCCGGTCGGAAGACCCGATCGGTGAGATGGATTAGTTGCTCATTCACACACTACGGAGGAATCGTGACATTCACGCAGTACACACTTCCCGATCTGCCCTACGATTACGCGGCTCTGGAGCCGCATATTTCGGCCAGGATCATGGAACTGCACCACGACAAGCACCATGCGGCATATGTGGCCGGCGCGAACACGGCCCTCGAGCGCTTGGCTGCGGCCCGGGAAAAGGGTGACTTCACCTACATCACCGGCCTGTCCAAGGATCTGGCCTTCCACTTGGGTGGACACACCAACCACTCGATCTTCTGGAACAACCTTTCGCCGGACGGCGGCGACAAGCCCGAAGGCGAACTGGCCGCGGCCATCGATGACGCGTTCGGCTCGTTCGACGCTTTCCGGGCGCAGTTCTCGGCGGCAGCACTCGGCCTGCAGGGTTCCGGTTGGGCGATCTTGGCGTACGAGCCGATCGGCGGCAACCTGGTGATCGAACAGCTCTACGATCAGCAGGCGAATGTGCCGGTGGCGACCACTCCGCTCTTGATGCTGGACATGTGGGAGCACGCTTTTTACCTGGATTACGTCAACGTCAAGGCGGACTACGTCAAGGCGTTCTGGAACATTGCGAACTGGGCGGATTCCGCCAAGCGCTTCGAGGCGGCACGCACCGGCGCCCGGGGACTGGTCGTCCTCTGATCGGAGCCCGGAGGCTGTTCGCACGCTGAGCATCTGCTGTAAGCTGCGTCACAATTTGTTCCACATGGTGGAAGTTTGCCCCTGCGTTTGCAGGGGCAAACGTTCTTAAACGTAAGATGGATCACGAGGCCGCTGCCGGTCCTTCCGGCAACTGTTTCGACAGGTAAGTCATCTCTGCCCAGCGTCGTGCGGGATTCGTTTCGCAATTGGCCCCATCGGCCAAATCACGAGAACTAGAAGTGCTCGCAAAAGCACTAAGGGAGATTGAACAGTGACCACAAAGATCGGCATCAACGGCTTCGGCCGAATCGGACGCAACTACTTCCGTGCGGCTCTGGAGCAGGGCGCAGACCTGGAGATCGTCGCGGTCAACGACCTGACCAGCCCGGAAGCGCTGGCCCATCTGCTCAAATACGATTCGGTCACCGGCCGGATCAAGGCGACCGTCGACGTCGTCGACGGGAACCTGGTGGTCAACGGCAAGACCATCAAAGTCCTGGCCGAGCGGGATCCCGCGAATCTGCCGTGGGCCGAGCTGGGCGTGGACATCGTGATCGAGTCCACCGGATTCTTCACCAAAGCCGCCGATGCGCAAAAGCACATCGATGCCGGCGCCAAGAAAGTGTTGATCTCCGCACCCGCTTCCGATGAAGATGTCACCATCGTTTTGGGTGTCAACGACGGCGATTATGATCCGGCGAAGCACAACATCATCTCGAATGCTTCCTGCACGACCAACTGCTTGGGCCCGCTCGCCAAGGTGCTGAACGACAACTTCGGCATCGAACGCGGTTTGATGACCACGATCCACGCCTACACCGCGGATCAGAACCTGCAGGACGGCCCGCACAAGGATCTGCGTCGCGCCCGCGCTGCCGCGATCAACATTGTGCCGACCTCGACTGGTGCGGCGAAAGCGATCGGTCTGGTGCTGCCGGAACTGAAGGGAAAACTCGACGGTTACGCATTGCGGGTGCCGGTTCCGACCGGCTCGGCAACTGATCTGACTGCAACCGTTTCGCGTGAAGTTACGGTTGAAGAAGTGAACGCCGCGTACCAGGCAGCAGCTGAGAGCGGCCCGCTCAAGGGCTACCTGACCTACACCGAGGATCCGATCGTCTCCTCGGACATCGTGACCGATCCGGCGTCGTCGATCTTCGATGCCGGATTGACCAAGGTGATCGGCAACCAGGTGAAGGTGGTTTCCTGGTACGACAACGAATGGGGCTACTCGAACCGCTTGGTGGACCTGACCGAGCTTGTAGCGTCTAAGCTCTAAACATGACATTGCACACCCTTGACGAACTCATCGCCGACGGTGTCCAGGGGCGGTACGTTTTGGTCCGAAGCGACCTGAACGTGCCGCTTTCTGGCGCTCCGGACGGAACGCAGACAGTGGCCGACGACGGCCGGGTCCGGGCCTCGCTCCCCGTGATCGAGAAACTGGCCAAGGCCGGTGCCCGGGTCCTGGTGCTCGCGCACCTGGGCCGGCCGCAAGGCGTGCCGGAGGCCAAATACTCTTTGCGCCCGGCGGCCGACCGGTTGGCCGAGCTCGCGGAGGTACCGGTTTCTTTGGCCGGAGATGTTTCCGGCACCGCCGCGAAAGCCGCAGCTGCGGGGCTCTCCGATGGCCAGGTGCTGGTTCTGGAGAACGTCCGCTTCGATCCGAGGGAGACTGCCAAAGACGACGCGGAACGTGCGGCCTTCGCGGCCGAGCTGGCCGGTCTGGGCGGATCCGGTGCGGCGTATGTGGACGACGCATTCGGCGCGGTGCACCGCAAACACGCCAGCGTCTACGACCTGGCGTTGAAGCTGCCTGCCTATCAGGGGGATTTGGTCCGTACCGAACTCGAGGTGCTGCGCAAGCTCACCGAGTCGCCGGAGCGGCCCTATGTCGTGGTACTGGGCGGTTCAAAGGTCTCCGACAAGCTGGCTGTGATCGACAATCTGATCGGCAAGGCGGATGCGATCCTGGTCGGCGGCGGAATGCTGTTCACCTTCCTCGCGGCGTTGGGCTATCGGGTGGGCGCGAGCCTGCTCGAGGAAGACCAAGTGGGCGCGGTGACGAACTACCTGAACCGCGCGAAGGGCGCCGGGACCCGCTTCATCCTGCCGACCGACGTCGTGGTGGCGGAAAAGTTCGCTCCGGACGCTGCGCACGAGTTGGTCGCTGCGGACGCGATCGAGTCGAGTTCCTTCGGCGGCAGCGGCATCGGGCTGGACATCGGTCCGGCCACTGCGGCAGCGTTCGCAGAGCAGATCACTGCGGCGAAGACCGTATTCTGGAACGGCCCGATGGGCGTGTTCGAGTTCCCGGCCTTCGCCGAAGGCACCCGCGCGGTGGCTGCGGCCCTGGCCGGGAGCGGCGCGTTCAGCGTCGTCGGCGGTGGCGATTCGGCCTCGGCCGTGCGCAGCCTGGGCTTCGCCGACGATGCCTTCGGGCATATTTCCACCGGCGGCGGTGCCAGCTTGGAGTTCTTGGAAGGCAAGGAGCTGCCCGGGCTGAGTGCCCTGGACCGCAACTAACCCGCACTCCGCAGGCCCGTCCTATCGGCCGGTTCAGTGAGCAGAGACGTCTCTGCCCACTGAGTTCCGGAATTGGACGGGCCTGCGTTGGTTCGGGAGGTTTCGTTCTGCGTCGCGATGTTGAGTTGTGTTGCTTGAGATTTCGCGAGGTTGCCGCAAAAGCCGGTTCTGCTTGTTTGGCCCTGCGCGGCGTGGTTGATTGGCGTCATCAGTATCGCCGGACGCAACCACCGAGGAGCCACCGTGACTTCGCCGTACGACATCAGCCCGAGCAGCATGCGCGCGGTCCTCGGCCATTTCGCCACCGGACTCGCGGTGATCACCGCCGCAGGTCCGGACGGTCCGATCGGTTTCACCTGCCAATCGTTGACCTCGCTCTCGCTCGATCCGGCGCTGGTTTCCTTCAACCCGAGCCGGAATTCGGCCAGCTGGCCGGCGATCCGCAGCGTCGGCCGGTTTGCGGTGAACATTTTGCCGGCGGGTGCCGAAGCGCTCGCGCTGCGCTTCAGCCGCAAGGGTGTCGATCGGTTCCACGGCGTCGAATGGCGGCTCTCGGCGCAGGGGAGCCCGCATTTGCAGGCCGCGGCCGCTTGGGTGGACTGCGAGCTGCATACCGAGTACGACGGCGGCGACCACACCATCGCGGTGGGCCGCGTGAACGGCCTCGCGACGGCGGAGTCCGGGACTGATCCCTTGCTGTTCGTGCACGGCAAGTTCGCCGCCCTGCGCCAGGGCGAGTGGCAGGCGTTGAGCGCGTGAAATTCCAACTCCTCGACCTCGTCGCGCATCAGCCCAACCCGGTCTCCGGCCGCCTGGTGAGCGTTGCGGAACGGTTCGCGCAGACCGTCGGTTTGGCCCGCCGGGCCGAAGCGCTGGGATTCGACTGCTTTGCGGTCGGCGAACGCCATGCCGGCCCGTTCCTGTCCAGTTCACCGGCAGTGCTGCTGGGTGCGATCGCCGCCGCGACGAGCCGGATCCGGTTGCAGACCGGGGTCACGGTGCTGACCCTCGCAGATGCCTTCCGGGCCGCCGAAGACTACGCCACAGTCGACCAGTTGTCCCGGGGCCGGCTGGAAATCACCATCGGCAAGGGGAACGAACTCGCCCAGTTCCCGCTCTTCGATGTCTCCGCCGAGCAGCAGTATGAAATCCTGGCCGAGAAATACGGCCTCCTGCGGCGACTCTGGCGGGAGGAAAATGTGGACTGGCAGGGCAGTTTCCGGAGTGCTCTCGAATCCGCAACCAGCCAGCCGCGCCCTTATGGCGGCCCGATCCGGATCTGGCACGGCTCGGCGACGTCGCGGGCTGCCGTGGAGCTCGCCGCGCGATGGGGCGACCCGCTGTTCAGCGCGAACGCGATCCAGCCGCTGGCCGCCTACCAGGAACTGATCGCCTACTACTTCGAAAGCTATGAACGGCATGGACACGATCCCAGCCGGGCCTACTTGGGCGCCGGATCCGGGGCCGGCGGGCTTTTCATCGCGGACAGCGCCGCGGAGGCGAAGCGGCAGTTCGGTCCGGTCTACGAGGGCCTGGTCGCAGCCCGCAATGTCCCGGGGAACAACTCGCCGTTCCGCGGCATCGAACATGCCATCGCGGAAGGCCCGGCCCTGGTCGGCACGGCGGAGCAGGTGGTGGACAAAATCCTGCGGTTCCATCAGAGCTTCAGCCACGATTTGCAGTCGGTCTCCTTGCCCAGCACCTTGCCCTTGGAACAACAGCTGGAGGTCTTGGAACGCTTTGCCGCCGAGGTGATTCCGGCGGTCCGGCGAGAGGTCACGACCACGCTGTGGCAGGATGGCGATCCTTATGCACGGCGGCCCGCTTTCGCCGGCGGCCGCGGTGCGGACCCGCGAAGGCCGCCGATTACACAGCAGACGGCGCTGTTGGCGCTCTGAGCTGGACCAAGGGCAGGATCCGGCCGACGGCCGGTCGACCCCGGATGTTCAGTGGACCGCCTCGGCGAGTACCGGTGTCCGGGCGCCGATCCAGGCCAAGAGCCGGTGGGCCAGCGCATCGTTTTCCCGGAAGGCCGGCGCGTTGCTCCCGGGCCGGCTGAACGCCCCGGTTTTCGGCGCACTGGTGAAAGGGCCGGCGGCGAAGCGTCCGGGGATCGGCCGGCCGTCCGGCCCGAGCATCCGGGCTTGCCGGTCCACCGGGACCGGTTCCGGCTGCACCGGCAAAAAGGCATCGATCAGGATCTCGGCGGAAGCCGAGCCGGCCGAGCCGGCGGCGGCGAACCGGCCGTTGCCCGGATCGGGCCAAACCCGCAGACCGGCGCCCAGAAAGCGGATCAAACCGGCCTCGTGCAAGGCCAGCAGCTCCCGGAGCCGGGCCGGTGGCGGACCGGAGGCGAGATAGCTGAAGAACGAATGCCAGCGGCCCGCCATGGCAGGTCGCGAGGCTGCGCTGAACCGGTCTTGCGGAATTGCCGAAATCGCCCGGTGGCAGCCGATCAACGCCAGGAACAAGCCGTAGCTTTCGGAGTGGCCTTCCGCGGTCCGCAAACGCAGATCAGCTGCCACGTGCCGGCTGATCTGCGTTTGCCGGTCCGGATCGGAAAGCCCGTCGAGCGGGCGGTCCAGACGGGCGAAATCGAGCAGGTCCGCCGGATCAGCCAACATCTTCCGCAGTTCGTCCGCTGGTGCGTCCCGGTCCACCGCGGCCTGGAATTCCGGCCAGCCCACGGTGATCCGGTGCGGATGCCCGGTGGCCAGTTCCTGGTAGTAGCCATGCGCGAGTTCCCGGAGCAGCAGGGGTTGCAAGTGTTGTTCGAAGTCCACTTCCCGGTGCGTTTCGAGTAATCCGCGCACCGTGCTTTCGGTCAAGTACCGCACCGCAGCCGGGCTCCCATGCAGTTGCGGCCGGGGCTTGCAGCGGTACGGCACGCCCCGTCCCGAACCGACCAGCAGAACCGGCTCTGCCCCGGAAGGCCGGTAGCGCAACCCCTCGGACGTCTGCTCGAACCGGCCGCCGCGGCCTTCCATCATCAACACCATGAGGTCGATGAACGCCAATCCCATGCCCCGGACGATGACTTCGCGGCCCGGCGCGACCCGGGAGAAATCGCTGTCCGCGGTGTACGACGGCGGTTGGTAATGCAGGCCGTGCTCCCGGGCGAATTCCGCGAACCCGGAGTCGGTCCCGGTTTCTTCGGCATGGCCGGTGGCCAGTACCACCGCGTCCACGGTGAGCGGAGCGAAACCGGAGGAAAGCCGGACCCGGTGCCGGTCGCCGGCCACGGGCTCGACCGCCTCCGCCCGGCAGCGGTGCCAATGCACGGTGACCTCCGGAGGCATGGCACGGAGCACCCCGGCGTAGCACCACTGCAGGTAACGGGCATGCAGCACCCGGCTGGGGAAGCTCTGCGGGGACAGCGAAGCCGCTTCGTCGGCCAACTCCGGGCTCCAGTCGGGAAGCTCCCGGATCCGGCCTTCGCGGATCCCGGCGGCCCATTCGGCCAGGGACGGGCCGGGCGCGGGCGGGCCGGCCATCTGGACGCTGGAGTCGGTGAACATGGTCACCTCGCCGGCCAAGGAATTCAGCTTCAGCAGAGCAGACTGTCCGCGTCGCCAGATCCGTCCTGAACCCGGTTCGAAGGGGTCCACCACATGTATGTCCAAAGGACCGGAAGAAGTGCCCGAATTCTTGGCCAAGCGTTCCAGGATGCCCAGTGTCCGCGGCCCGCCGCCGATGAATGCGATACTCGATTCCCGCTGTTGAGGCATGGTTCTCCTGCTGGATTCCAGGTGTTCTGCCAGGACTGTACGTGCTGCGCCGGGTGGCCGCCAGTGCCGGTTCACCCGCGGTCAAAGACCGTAACCGGCGTTCACCGGCGGACCCATCCCGCCATGAACCGAAGTCATCCGGAGCCATCTCCCGACGCCTGGCGACGCCGGAGTACCGCCGGGGTCACCGGCGTTGACCCGGGATCAGCCGGGCCATACCGTCGAGCCACGAGTACCGGTCGAAGGGAAGGAACAAGCAGTGGGCATCGAATTTCTGGGCATGGGCGCGCTCAATGACGGGACCGAAATCCAACCGCGCAGCGGCCCGGTGTTCGACCGCGAATATGCGGCGAGGCTGGCCCGGGTGCACGAGGAGAACGGTTTCACCCGGGTGCTTTTCGCTTACAGTTCGGGCAGCCCGGATCCGGCGCAGGCCGCGGCCTACGTCGCGGGGCAGACGACGAGCCTGGGCCTGCTGGTGGCGCATCGGCCGAACGTTTCAGCACCGACCTTCGCGGCCAAGACCTATGCCACCTTGGACCAGATCTCGGATGGCCGGGTGGCGGTGCATTTCATCACCGGGGGCTCGACCGCGGACCAGGCTGCCGAAGGGGACCACCTGAGCAAGGACGAGCGGTACGTGCGCACCGGCGAATACCTGCAGATCGTCAAAAAGGCCTGGACGGAGCGGGGTCGTTTCGATTATGCCGGGCGGCACTACCGGCTCCAGGACTTCGCCCTGGACTTCCAACCAGTGCAACAGCCCAGGCCGCTGATCTCCTTCGGCGGGTCATCCGAGGCGGCCTATCGGATCGGAGCCGCCGAATCCGATGTCTTCGCGCTGTGGGGCGAAACCCTGGAGGGCACGGCCGAACAGATCCGTTCGATCCGGCAGGCTGCGGCCGACGCCGGGCGCACGGTGCCGCCGCGGATCCAAATCGCGTTCCGGCCGATCCTGGGCAGCACCCGGGCACAGGCCTGGCAGCGTGCCGAAGACATCGCGGATCGGCTCGCGGACCGGGTCAAGGGGGCCACCGTCTTCCGGCACCGCCGTTCGCTCACCGACCCGGAGAACAGCGGATCCCAGCGGCTGTTGCGGTTGGCCGCGCAGGGCGAAAAGTTCGGCACGGCGCTTTGGACCAAAACCGCGCAGCTGACCGGCGGGGGAGGGAACTCCAACGCCTTGGTGGGTACTCCGGAGATCGTCGCCGAGGCTTTGCTGGAATACCTCAAGCTCGGCGTGGACATCATTTCGGTGCGCGGCTACGACACCCTGCAAGACGCCGAGGACTTCGGCAAACAGGTGATTCCCTTGGTGCGGCAGGAAGCGGCACGCCTCGGGCTGGGCCGGCCGCAGTCGGCCGAGGTGGCTTGAGATGGCGACTTCCGCCGGGCTTGCCGAGACCGCGACCGCGGTCGCCGTCGCCGTCGCGCCGGATGACCCGAGATTGGACACCCTGTACCAGGAGCTCGCTGCCGAATACAGCCGCAGATACGGGCATCCCGCGGAGCAAGCGCATCGTGAGCTGGTGGACTATCCGGCGGCGGAGTTCCGTGCGCCCGACGGGGCCTTCGTGCTGCTGCTGGAACAAGGACAGCCGGTCGCCGGCGGAGCCTTCCGGAAATACGACCGGCAGACTGCGGAACTGAAACGGATCTGGACGCATTCGGCGCACCGGCGTCGCGGATTGGGCCAGCGGGTGTTGGCCGAGTTGGAAGCCGAGGCGGCTCGCCGCGGCTACCTGCGGATCTATCTGACCACCGGCCCGCGGCAGCCGGAGGCCAAAGAGCTCTACTTGGCTGCGGGCTACCTTCCGCAGTTCGACCTTGCCGCAGACCCCGAATCGATCTGGCACTTGCCGTTCCGGAAGGAATTGAAACCATGAGCGCAACCCTGCTCCGGTCCAGCCCGGGCACCCCGCAGCAGACCGGCCCGGAAACCGGCCCGGAAGCGCCCGGGATCGTACCGGCCCGGCATCCGTTCCGACTGGCTGCCTCCGTGCTCGTCGGGTTGTTGTTGCTGCCGCTGCTCTGGTCCCTGGTGGCGAATCCGCGCTGGGAATGGTCGGTGGTGGCCCAATGGTTCACGGCCGAGTCGGTCATCCGCGGGCTGGGCTCAACCTTGCTGCTCACCGTGATCGCAGGCAGCGCCGGCTTCGTCCTGGGCTTCCTGCTCGCCTTGATGCGGATCTCCGATTCGCCGCTGTTGCGTACGGTTTCCTGGGCTTACACCTGGATTTTCCGCTCGGTGCCGCTCCTGGTGCAACTGCTGCTTTGGTACAACCTGGGCTATCTGTACGAGAAAATCCAGCTCGGCGTGCCCTTCGGGCCGGTGCTCTTCGAAGTGCAGACCACCACTTTGATCAGCCAATTCGCCGCCGCGGTCCTCGGCTTGACCCTGCACCAGGCGGCCTATTCCGCAGAGATCATCCGCGGTGGGATTCTGTCCGTGGACCAAGGGCAGTTGGAAGCTGCGGCAGCACTGGGCATCCCGCGCCGCCGTCGGGCCCTGCGGATCGTGCTTCCGCAGGCCCTGCGCGCGATCCTGCCCAGTGCCTTCAACGAGATCATCGGCCTGGTCAAAGGGACTTCAGTGGTCTATGTGCTCGCCTACAGCGAGCTCTTCTACACCATCCAGGTGATCTACAACCGGACCCAGCAAGTGATTCCGCTGCTGCTCGTGGCGACGCTCTGGTACGTGCTGATCACCTCGGTACTGAGCGTGGGCCAGTACTACATCGAGCGCAGGTTCGCCCGCGGTGCGCTGCGGACCTTGCCGCCCACCCCCTGGCAACGATTCCGGGTGCTGCTTTCCGGCGCTGCCAAGACCGCGGGAGCAGGCCGATGACGCCGGCGGCAACCGCGAGCCGCGGCCGGGTCAGCATCGAGTCGGTGCACAAGAGCTTCGCCGGCACCGAAGTGCTCAAGGGGATCGACCTGCAGATCGGCCCGGGCGAAGTCACCGTGGTCCTGGGGCCATCCGGTTCCGGGAAATCGACGCTATTGCGGACCATCAACCATTTGGAGAAGCTGGACCGGGGCAGCATCGACATCGACGGCGAACTGGTGGGCTACCGGCGGCGCGTGGGCAAGCGGGGCGTGAGCTTGCAGGAGCTGCCGGAACGCGAGGTGCTCAGACAGCGCACCCGGGTGGGCATGGTCTTCCAGAACTTCAATCTCTTCCCGCATCTGACCGTGCTGGAGAACATCATCGAAGCCCCGGTTTCCGCCTTGCGCCAGCCGAAGGCCCAAGCGAGCAGCAGGGCATTGGAGTTGCTGGCCCGAGTCGGCCTGCAGGGCAAGGCTGGAGCGTACCCCCGGCAGCTTTCCGGGGGACAGCAGCAACGTGTGGCGATCGCCAGGGCGCTGGCCCTGGAGCCCAAAGTGCTGCTCTTCGACGAACCGACCTCCGCACTGGACCCGGAATTGGTCAAGGAAGTGCTCGATGTGATCAAAGACCTGGCCCGGAGCGGGACCACGCTGATCATCGTGAGCCACGAGATCGGTTTCGCCAGGGAAATCGCGGATCGAATCGTGTTCCTGGACCACGGGCAGGTGGTCGACCAAGGGCCGCCGGCCCATATTTTCGGCCCGCAGGCGCATCCGCGCACCCGGGCGTTCCTGGCCAAAGTACTCTGAGGAGCATCGATGAAATTCAAGGTTTTGCCGGCGTTGCTGTTGGCCGGACTCTTGTCGCTGACCGGCTGCGGCACCCCGGACCCGACGCCGGCCCAGGCTGCAGGCGCGGCCGGAGGCGCGGCGGCCGCAACCGGCCCTGCCGTCCGGATCAACACCAGCCCGGAGCAGCACCGGATCCGGGCGGACCGGGATCCGGATGCGGCGGCGTTGCTGCCGCAAAAGAACCGGGACCGTGCGCGCCTGGTCGTGGCCACTACCGCCGGTTCGGTGCCGTTGAGCTTCCACGCGAGCGACGACAAGACCGTGATCGGATCGGAACCCGACCTGGCCCAGCTGGTCGCCGACAAATTGGGGCTGGGCTTGGAGATCCAGGTGACGTCCTGGGAGAGCTGGCCGCTGAAGACGCAATCAGGCGACTACGACGCGGTGTTCTCGAACGTCGGAATCAACGACGAACGGAGGAAGATTTTCGACTTCGCGAGTTATCGGGCGGCCTATATGGGCTTCGTCGCGGCGGCCGGATCGACCCGGCGGCTCGAGTCCGCGGAAGACATCGCGGGTCTGAAAATCGCGGTCGGGCCCGGAACCAACCAGGAGAAGATCCTGCTGGCCTGGAACGAGACCCTGCTGAAAGCCGGCCGGACACCGGCCGAGCTGGTCAATTTCGGCAGTGCGAGCGATACTCTGTTGAGCCTGCAATCCGGTCGGATCGACGCGGCGCTGCAGCCGTATCCGACCGCGGTCTACCAACAAGCCACGGCATCCGGAGTGAAAGTCGTCGGCAAAGTCAATGCCGGCTGGCCCAAAGAGACCTTGGTCGCAGCGATCACCGCGAAAGGAAACGGGCTGGCCGCGGCCTTGTCCGCAGCGATCAATTCGGCAATCCGGGACGGCAGCTACGGCAAGGTCCTGGACCGCTGGGGATTGGCCGAGGAAGCGCTGCCCGAGTCGACGGTGGTCTCATGAAACCACGGAATCTGCGGCAACGCCCCGGGGCCCGGTCCCGGCTGCGGCTGCTTGGCTCGCTGCTCCTGCTGCTCAGTTTGCCCGGCGTGCTCAATGCCTGTGCCGACCCGTCTCCAGCCGACCCGTCTCCAGCCAGTCTGGCCCCGGCCGGCCTGGCCGGGACCTCGGACCCGGTGGCTTCGCCAGCCGGGCCGGCAGCCACCGGGGAACCCATCCGCGCGGCATTGAACCCGGCCGCCGCCGCGCTGCTGCCCGAAGGCTTCGCAGCCCGCGGCACGCTCGTGGTCGGCAACGCCCCGGGATCCGCGCCTTTGGGTTTCTATGCCGCCGACAATGCGACGGTCATCGGCTCGGAGCCGGCGATTGCGCAGCTCCTGGCCGATGCGCTGGGACTGAAACTCTCGCTCCAGGCGACCAGTTGGGCCGATTGGCCGTTGGGGCTGGGGTCGGGCAAATACGACGCGGTGATTTCCAACGTCACCGTCACCGAGGAGCGCAAAGAGCGCTTCGACTTTTCCAGCTACCGCAATGACCAGCTCGGCTTCTATGCCCGCCGGGACAGCCCGATCAGCAAGATCGAGCGGGCCGCGGACGTGGCCGGAAAGAAGATCATCGTGGGTTCCGGCACCAATCAGGAGAAGGTCCTGCTCGCCTGGGACGCCGAGAACCGAGCCGCGGGATTGGCTGCCGTCGAGTTCCAGTATTACGACGACGCCTCGGCAAGCGATCTGGCGATCCAATCGGGCCGGTCGGATCTGAGCTTCGGCCCGAACGCCACCGGGGCCTACAAGGCTGCGGTCAGCGGTAAGACCAAGCTGGTGGGCCTGGTGTCCGGCGGCTGGCCGGACACTGCGGAAATCGCCGTGACGAGCAAAAAGGGCTCCGGCCTGGCTGTGGCGTTCACCGCCGCGCTCAATGGGCTGATCGAGGACGGGAGCTACGCCAAGGTGCTCGAACGGTGGGGGCTTTCCAGCGAAGCGATCCGGCAATCCCGGACCAATCCGCCCGGCTTGCCGAGACGTTGAGCACGGTTTGCCGGAGTGGACGCCGCACCCGCCGGAATCCGATTCACTCCGAGACCGCTACGCCGCTTAGGATTGGTGCGTGACCACATCGACTAATGGCAAATTCGACCGCACCCCGCTGATCGCCGGCAACTGGAAGATGAACATGGACCACGTCCAGGGCATCACTTTGCTGCAGAAGCTGGCTTGGACGCTCTCCGATGCGAAACACGACTTCGGCAGGGTGGAGGTGGCGGTGTTCCCGCCGTTCACCGATCTGCGCGGCGTGCAGACCCTGGTGCAGGGCGACCAATTGAAAGTAGTCTACGGCGGCCAGGATCTTTCGGATCAGGATTCCGGGGCGTACACCGGGGACATCTCCGGGGCGTTCCTGGCGAAGCTGGGCTGCCGTTACGTTTTGGTCGGGCACAGCGAACGGCGTTCGATCCACGGGGAGAGCGACGAGCTGCTCAACCGCAAGCTGAAGGCGGCCTACCGGCATGCGTTGACCCCGATCCTCTGCGTCGGCGAAGGCCTGGAGATCCGCCAGGCCGGAACCCATGTGGCGCACACGCTGGACCAGGTGCGCGCCGGGGTGGCCGGTTTGACCGAAGCGCAGGCGGCCGAGCTGGTCATCGCCTATGAGCCGGTCTGGGCGATCGGGACCGGCGAAGTCGCCGGTCCGGAAGACGCCCAGGAGATGTGCGCGGCGATCCGGGCCGAGCTCGCTGAGCTGTTCGACCAGGCGATCGCGGACAAGATCCGATTGCTCTACGGCGGATCGGTCAAAGCCAGCAATGCGGCAGCGATTTTGCGCGAACGCGACGTCGACGGCGTGTTGGTCGGCGGCGCGAGTTTGGACCCGGCCGAGTTTGCTAATATTGTCAGGTTCGAGTCGCATCTTTTGACTGACTGAACAGTTTCGACCAAGCGACCTGCTTGGACCACCGCGGAAGGGCTACTGTGCAAGTACTCACCATCATCCTGCAGATCCTGCTGGGCATTACATCGTTGTTGCTCACCTTGCTGATCCTGCTGCACAAGGGCCGGGGTGGCGGCCTTTCCGATATGTTCGGCGGTGGCATGTCCTCGTCGCTCGGTTCGTCCGGCGTCGCGGAGAAGAACCTCAACCGGTTCACGGTCATCCTGGGTCTGACCTGGTGCGTTGTGATTGTGGCGCTCGGCTTGGTGATCAAGTTTTCCACGGTTTCCTGACCCAGGTCAGGGCAAACCGAAAATCCCCGGGATCCGAAAGGATCCCGGGGATTTCCTTTTGGGCCCAGGCCGGGCGGTCCAGGTTCAGAGTGCTTTCAGATTCAGCGTCGCCACGACGGTCGAGGGCTGCCCGGTCGAAGTGCCGAAGTTGTTGGCATACAGCTTGTTCCCGATCACTGCCGTGGACGTGGTGCCGTCGAGACCGTCCGCTGAGCTCAGAATGGTCTTCGTCGTGCCATCCGGGTAAATCAGATCGACCCGGCTTCCGGCATTGTTGGCGGCCGCGATCACTCCGGTATTCCCGATGAAGCTGAAATCGTCGATGCCGTTCAGCCCGGTCACCGCGGCGACCATTTCGCCCGGGGTGCCGAGCGGGCTGATCGGCAGGCGGTAGAGCACGCCGGCGCTGGTGGTCGAGATCCAGAGCTCACCATTTTGCAGTTTGAGCCCGTTGGCTCCGAAGCTGCCCGGAGTCGGCGGGAGCAAGCGGGAGTCTTCGTACCAGACCGTGGCGGGGGCGCCGTCGGTCAGTGAAGCACCCCAGATCAGGCCGAGGGCGAAGTCCGTGGCGTACAGCCGGCCGGTGCTTTCATCGATGGCCAGGCCATTCGGGGTGGCATTGGTCGGCAGCGCGGCGATCCGTTCCGGGGTTCCGCCGGGGGAGAGCTTCCAGAAGCCGGCGAGGTCGGCATTTTCGGATTTGTTGTTGAAGTAGAGCGTGCCGTCGGCGGCCCGGGCCAGGCCTCCGACCTTGCTTCCATCCGGCAGGATGGCCAACACGGTTTGGCTACCGTCTGGCGCGACGCGGACCAGGCCGGAACGGCCGTAGCCGGTCCGGCTGCCGAGCCAGCTGACCGTGATCGATCCATCCGGCGCGGCGACGATGTTCTCCGGATACTCGCCGTTCGCGGCGTTGTACTGGGCGAGTGTGCTGACTTGTTTGACGGTCAGGGCGCTGCTGCTTGCCGCTGCAGAACTGCTGGTGACGGCTGATGCCGGGGCGGCGACCAAGGGGAACACGCTCAAGGCGGTGACTCCGGTGATCGTGAGCACGGAAAGGACTCGGGTCGTGGATTTCATCGGGATGGCTCCTTGTGGTCGGTAGTAGTGCTGCCTACCTTTTCCATCCTGTTCGTCCGCGCTGTCCGGGCGCTCCACCCGGCCCCGGAGTATTCTGTGCGGCCACTGGCCGGCGAATCGGAAGAATCCCGGCTGGGCGGAGCTTTCAGCGCAGTCCGTGGCCGCCGGCGGTACTGCGGTAGACGAGCTCCCGGAAACCCGCCCAGGAGCGTTCGCGGGCGAGTCCGATGGCTTCGTGCCAGTAGGGCCGGTCCGGTTGCATGGTTTCCGCGTGCTGCTGGAGTGCCGCGCGCAAGCCGTCCACCTGGCCGGGGTCGATGATGGTACCGGTTCGTGCGGACAAGCCCAGGTCGGCGGCCCCGGTGGTATTGGTCGCGATGATCCGGCAGCCCCGGGACAGTGCCTCGCCGTACACCAGGCCGAAGCTTTCGACCAGACTCGGCATGACGAAGGTGTCAGCCCGGCTCATCATCTCGAGGATCTCCTGATGCCGGGCCCGGGGCGAGAAGGTCACGCCTTCGATGTGCCGGCCGAAATCGAGGATTTCCGGATCGATTCTGGACGATACGATGCGCAGCGTCTTGCCTTTGATCCCGGCTTGCCGCCAGGCTTCCAAAAGCAGATGCAGTCCTTTTCGCTTGATGCCCTGGCCGACGAACAGAAAGTCATCGACCACTTCCCGGGGCTGTTCGAGGCGCTCCGGTTCCGGGCAACCGTAAGGTGCGACCGAAACGTTCTCGCCGGCGACGCCCAGCTCCAGCAGACTGCGTTTGGTCACGCTGGAAGCTGCGACGAAGTGGTCGGCAAGTGCTACTTCGGCTTGGCAGACTTCGTCCATTTTCGGGTCGAAGACCTCGGCTTCTTCTTCCCAATCGCGCAGGCCCGCGAGTTCATCCACTCCCTGGGTCTGCTCCACCATGAACTTGGGCGTGACGTTGTATTGGAACAAGAAGCGCCGGCCGGTGCTTGGCCCTTGGAAGGCGGGCAAAGCCGAGCCGGAGTAGAGGAACAAATCGCTTTCCGGCCGCTTGCTGGCGGCTTTGCCGATGGTTTTCCCCAACAACCCTTCGGTGAGCACCGTGGGAAAACGCGCATTCCCGAACTTGACTTTGATTTCGTAGGGGAGCTGCGAGGCCAAGGCCGACCAGGACGCCCGGGTGAGCCGCGGGTCGATGGCAGGGTCTTGGCGATGGGATAGCTGCGGGATTCCGGCCGGCCCTTGACCGTGGTAGTAATCCGTGACGAAAAGCTCGAGCTCGTTGCGTTCCGCGAATGCGATCGGGACCTGGTACGAATCCCGGTTCCGGTTCAAGCCAACGATAAATCCCACCCATGACCCCCAAGGTTGATGCGATATTCTGCCGTCCGGCCGGTCGGCCGGATCGAGCAGGGTGCCCGATCAACTTTACTGCAACATCAGATTCTCCGGGACTTTGGCTGCCGCATCCTGGTCGATCAGCCACAGGGTTTTCGACCGTCCGGCCGGACCGGCCGCCGGGACCTGCACTGGATTGGCTCCGGCCAAAGCGAGCCCGACGGCGCCGGCTTTGTCGCTGCCCGCAGCCACCATCCAGACCTCCTGGGCCGAGTTGATCGCCGGAAGGGTCAGCGAAACCCGGGATGGCGGCGGTTTGGGCGAGTTCTCCACGCCGACCGCGACAGCTGCTTTTTCCCGGATCCCGGCCATTTCCGGGAAAAGCGAAGCGATATGGGCATCCGGCCCGATGCCCAGCAGGAGTACGTCGAAACGCGGCAGCTTCGTGCGGAGCTGTGCTTCGGCGTCTGCCTCGGCGCCGTCGGCGGCCTCATCGTCGGCTGGCTCTGCGGAAGCCGCGAGTTCCTGGGCGTAGCTTTCAGCGGCCGAGAACGGGTCCGGAAAACGGTCCGGACCGCCCATCGGGTGCACCCGGGCCGGGTCCACGCCGATCCTGGACAGCAGGGCGTCCTGGGCTTGTTTGGCGTTGGTTTCCGGGTCGCCGGCCGGCAGGAAACGCTCGTCGCCCCACCAGAAGTTCACTTTCGACCAGTCGACCGCGGGATAGGCGGGCGAGTCCAGAACTGCTTTGAGCGTTGCGATGCCGACTGTGCCGCCGGTCAGCACCACGGTGGCTTCACCGCGTTCGTTCTGCGTGTCGAGCAGCTTGGTGATCAGCCGGGCCGCAGTAGCGGCCGCCAACACGTCGAAACTCGGATGGACGTTGATGCGGATGCTCATCAGGATTCTCCCCCTTCACTGGCCAGCAACGACTGCAGGCCTTCGGTGATGACTTCGCCGAAGACTTCGTCCGGATCCAATCTGCGCAACTCCTCGGAGAGGCAGTCCTGCAGGCTCCTCCGGGGCAGTGAAATGTGTTGCACCGGTTGTTCCGGCTGGGTCAGCGTCGCTTCCAGGACACCGGGGCGCAGCAGCTCGATCGAGCCGCCCGGGCGTTCCAGCAGGACCCGGCGGATGCCGGTTCCGGCCGGATCCTCGATCACGGTCGTAGGCACCTGGAGCGCCTTGTGCAGCCAGGCCGCCAGGAGCAGCGTGCTGGGGGAGTCGGAAGCGCCTTCCACGGTCACCGCGGTGACCGGCGAGTCGTCGAGCTGATCGAAGGCGGCGGCGAGCTGGATCCGCCAATTGGTGAGCCGGGTCCAGGCGAGATCGGTGTCGCCTTCGGCGAAGCTGGCGCTGATGTGCTTGAGCGCTTCCCGCGGATTGGCTTCATTGGCCGAATCCGTGATCCGCCGATGCGCGATCTTGCCGATCGAGGTCTGCGAAGCGACTTCGGGCATGCCGTGCGGCCACCATGCCACAATCGGCGCATCGGGCAGCAACAAGGCGGAAACCAAGGATTCGCTTTGCGAACCGAGTTCGCCGTAGCCGTGCAGCACGATGACTTCCGAAGCCCCGGCGTCCCCGCCGACCCGGATCTGGGCGTCCAGCCGGGTCGCTTCACCGGCCTCGCCTTCGGCCAGCACGATGATCCGGCAAGGATGCTCGCGACTGGCCAGGTTTGCCGCTTCGATCGCCTCTTCTTCGTAACCGCCCTTGGTGAGCACCACCAGGGTCAAGACCCGGCCGAGCGTGACCACGCCGCCCTGTTCGCGCATCGATTGGATCTCTTTGGAGATCTTAGAGGTGGTGGTATTCGGCAAATCGACAATCACGGCCTTCTCCAGCTTCGTCCGTCCCTGGCCAGCAACTCGTCTGCTGACGCCGGGCCCCAGCTCCCGGGCTGATAGGCCTCGGGTTGTTGGTTTTCTGCCGCCCAGAAATCTTCGAACGGATCGAGGATTTTCCAGGACAGTTCCACTTCCTGGTGCCGGGGGAACAGCGGCGGTTCGCCCAGCAGCACATCCAGGATGAGCCTTTCGTAGGCTTCCGGGCTGGATTCGGTGAAGGCATGGCCGTAACCGAAGTCCATGGTCACATCGCGGACCTCCATTTGGGTTCCGGGGACCTTCGAGCCGAATCTGATCGTGACGCCTTCGTCAGGCTGGACCCGGATCACCACCGCATTCTGGCCGAATTCATCCTCGCCATGGTCGGTGAAGAGCAGGTTCGGCGCCTTTTTGAACACCACCGCGATCTCGGTGACCCGGCGGCCCAAACGCTTTCCGGTGCGCAGGTAGAACGGCACGCCGGCCCAACGACGGGTGTTGATGTCGAGTCGGATCGCGGCGTACGTCTCGGTCGTGGAGTCCGCCGGAATGCCCTCTTCTTCCAGATAACCGAGCACCTTCTCGCCGCCTTGCCAGCCGCCGGCGAACTGGCCGCGGGCCGAATGACCGGAGAGATCGTCGGGCAACTTGACCGCGGAGAGCACTTTCTCCTTTTCCGCGCGCAGGTCTTCGGCGTTGAACGAGATCGGCTCTTCCATCGCGGTCAGCGCCAGGAGCTGGAGCAAGTGGTTCTGGATCACATCACGGGCGGCACCGACGCCGTCGTAATACCCGGCCCGGCCCCCGGTGCCGATGTCCTCGGCCATGGTGATCTGCACATGGTCGACGTAGTTGGCATTCCACAGCGGTTCGAACAGCTGGTTCGCGAACCGCAGGGCCAAGAGATTCTGTACGGTTTCTTTGCCCAGATAGTGGTCGATCCGGAAGACCGCGTCCGGCGGGAACACCGATTCGACCACGTCGTTGAGCGCCCGCGCCGATTTCAGGTCGTGGCCGAACGGCTTTTCGATCACCACCCGGCGCCAGGACTGCGGAGTCGACTGCGCGAGCCCGTGCGCGGAGAGCTGCCGGCAGACCAGTTCGAAGGCCTTGGGCGGGATCGACAGGTAGAACGCGTGGTTGCCCCGGGTGCCGCGGTCCGCGTCGAGTTCTTCCAACGTCGCTTTCAGCCGCTCGAAGGCCGCGTCGTCGTCGAATTCGCCTTGCACGAACCGGATGCCCTCGGAGAGCTGGTTCCAGACTGCCTCGTCGAACGGCGTGCGCGAATGGGCTTTGACCGAGTCCTTGACCTCCTGGGCGAAGTCTTCGTTCTCCCATTCCCGGCGCGCGAACCCGACCAAGGCGAAGCTCGGTGGCAGCAGCCCCCGGTTCGCGAGGTCGTAGACCGCGGGCATCAGCTTCTTGCGGGCCAAATCTCCGGTAACCCCGAAGATCACCAAGGAGGACGGGCCGGCCACCCGGGAAAGGCGGCGGTCCCGCGGATCGCGGAGCGGATTACTGCGCCGGGCGCCGTTCCGCTCGGAGTTCTGGCTGTTTCCGGAGTCGGGCATCGGGCTAGTTTCCTGCCTTTTGATCGGTTTCCGCCGGCAGCCGGCCGATCACCGATTCGAGTTGCGCCACGCCGTCCGCGCGCTCGGTCAAATGCAAACGCAGCACCGGCCGGCCGTGGTCGGCCAGGACTTGGGCGTCCCCGGCCGCCTGGGCTTCGATCAGCTGGCCGAAGCTGAACGGGCGGTCCGGAATGGCCAGGTCCTCCAGCGGCGCTGCGGTGATCTGCAGGAAGACGCCGACTGCCGGGCCGCCCTTGTGGAATTGGCCGGTGGAATGCAGGAACCTCGGCCCCCAACCGAAGGTCACCGGGCGGCCGGTGACCGCGGCGAGCTGATCGGCGACGCCGGCCAACGAACTGTGCGTGATCCGGTCGAGATAGGCCTGCACGCTGAGGTAGCCTTCCGGGCCCAGTTGGCCGAAGAGCGCTTCGAGGGCTTCGGTCACGGTGGCCGCATCGCCGAGCCATTCCCGCGGCCCGCGGACCTCGATCGCGCCGTCGGTGAAGTTCGCCGGCACGGTCTCCGGCCGGGCGTCGAGCAGGCCGCGGGCGGCCTGCTTCGCGGCTTCCACATCGGGCTGGTTGAAGGGGTCGATGCCGAGCAGCCGCCCGGCCACCGCGACGGCGAACTCCCAGAGCATCAACTGCCCGCCCAAGCTGCCGGAAAGCACCACTTGGTCGCCCTCGGCCGCGGCCTCGGACTCTGCGGCGACCAGACGCACCACGAGGATGTCTGCTGCGCCGGAATGCACTTCGGGGGACTGCGGATCAGCCACCACCGGCAGCACGCCGGTGCCGAGCTTGCCGGTGGATTCGGCGATCAGCTGTTCCGCCCAATCGGCGAAGCCGATGATTCCGGAACCTTCGTCGACGATCACGATCTTGTCCCGCAGCGGGTTGGTGCCGCCCAAGGCGCTGCCCAGGGCCAAACCGATGTTGTCGGCGGCATCGTCGCGCAGGATCTCGCCGGCCTCTTCGGCGTCGTCGAGCAGCTGCTGGATGTCCACGCCGGCCAAACCGGACGGCACCAGGCCGAAGGCGGTCAGGGCCGAGTAACGCCCGCCCACCTGAGGGTCGGCATTGAAGACCGCGCGGTAACCGGCTTCCCGGGCCGCCGCATCCAAAGGCGAACCGGGGTCGGTGACGACGATGATCCGCTGTTTCGCGTCGATTCCGGCAGCCGTGAACTCCTGCTCGAAGATCCGGCGCTGCGAATCGGTTTCCAGAGTGGACCCGGATTTCGACGAAACCACCAACACGGTCTCGGCGAGCCGCTCCCGGACCGCCGCGCGCACCTGGTCCGGGTCGGTCGAATCGAGTACCACCAGTTCGACGCCGGCGGTTTTGGTGATCACTTCAGGCGCCAACGAGGAGCCGCCCATGCCGGCCAGGACAACCCGGTTCACGCCTTCGGCCTGGAGCTCGGCGCGCAGTGCCAGGATTTGCGGGACCAGCGGCGCGGAAACCGCGGGGGCTTCGACCCAGCCGAGCCGGATCGCGGCTTCGGATTCGGCGTCCGGACCCCAGAGCGTCGGATCCTTCTCGAAGATCCGCGAGGCGACCCGGTCAGCGACCAGCGCGGGCAGGTGCAGTTCGGCAGCCGCCAGGGCGGCTCCGGTGGCTTCGTAGCCGAGGCTGGACATCAGGATTCCTTTCCGGCGGCGTCGAGCGCGTTCTGCACATCGCCGAGCAATTCGTTCCAGCTCGCGACGAACTTGTCCAAACCTTCGGTTTCCAGCAGAGCGACCACGTCGTTGTACGAAACGCCGAGGCCTTCGAGGGCGTTGAGCACCGAATTGGCCTCGTCGTAACGGCCGGAAATGGTGTTGCCTTCGATCACGCCGTGGTCGAAGGTCGCGTCCAACGTCTTCTCCGGCATGGTGTTGACCACGTTCGGCGCCACCAGCTCGGTCACGTACAGGGTGTCCGGATAGGCCGGATCCTTGACTCCGGTGGAGGCCCACAGCGGGCGCTGCGGCAAGGCGCCGGCTTCGGCCAGCAACGCCCAACGCTCGGAGCTGAAGATCTCCTCGAACACCTGGTAGGCCAAGCGTGCATTGGCGACGCCGGCTTTGCCTTTGAGCGAGCTCGCCTCTTCGGTGTTGAGCGCATCCAGCCGTTTGTCGATCTCGGTGTCCACCCGGGAGACGAAGAACGAGGCCACGGAGTGGATCGTGCTCAGATCGTGGCCGTTCGCCTTGGCCTTTTCAATGCCCAGCAAGAACGCATTGATGACCGCACGGTAACGCTCCAGGGAGAAGATCAAGGTGACGTTCACGCTGATTCCGGCGCCGAGCGTTTCGGTGATCGCTTCCAGCCCCTCCAGGGTCGCCGGGATCTTGATCAGAACATTGTCCTTGCCGACCGCTTCGTGCAGCCGTTTGGCTTCTTCGATGGTGCCTTGGGTGTCCCAGGCCTTGCGGGGATCGACCTCGATCGAAACCCGCCCGTCCACGCCCTGGCTCGCCGCCGCGACCGGGGCGAACACCTCGCAGGCATCCGCCACGTCCTGCGTGGTGATCCGGAAGACCGCGGCCTCGGCGTCGAGCCCCTGGCCGGCCAGCTCCGCCACCTGGGCGTCGTAGGCGGTGCCCTTCGAAATCGCCGCCTGGAAGATCGACGGGTTGGTGGTCACGCCCACCACGTTCTTCTCCTCGATCAGCTTCTGCAAGCCGCCGCTGGTGAGCCGGTCACGGGACAAATCGTCGAGCCAGATCGAGACTCCGGCTGCCGAAAGCTCTGCGGTGGGGGTTGGGTTGCTCATTGCTCTCCTTGAAATCTATATTTCGACGGTTGGTCGCGATCCGGAAATCAGTCGCCCGAAGCGACTGCGGCCAAGGAATCCCTGGCCGCGGCTGCCACGGATTCGACGGTGATGCCGAACTCGGCGAACAGCCGTTTGTAGTCGGCGGAAGCTCCGAAGTGTTCCAACGACACGGAACGCCCGGCGTCGCCGACGAATTCCCGCCACGGCATGGCGATCCCGGCTTCGACCGAGACCCTCGCCTTGACGGCTTGCGGCAAAACGGACTCCCGATAAGCGGCGTCCTGGGCCTGGAACCATTCCACGCATGGCATGGAGACCACCCGGGCGGCAATGCCTTCAGCCTGCAGGGCTTCCCGGGCCTGGACGGCCAATTGCAGCTCCGAACCGGTGCCGATCAGAATGACCTGCGGCGCCACCACGGAGGCTTCGCCGGCGGCGTCGACCTGTACCGACTCCGCCAGTACGTAGCCGCCGCGCAGCACGCCCTCGGCCGAGCCGAACTCGGTGGCGGTCGCCGCTCCGGCGCCCCGGGCGTAGGTGGGGATGTTCTGCCGGGTCAGCACGATGCCGGCCGGGTTGTTGCGGTTTTCCAGGATCCCGCGCCAGGCCTGCGCGACCTCGTTCGGGTCGCCGGGCCGCACCACGTCGAGACCCGGGATCGCCCGGAGGCTGGCCAATTGCTCCACCGGCTGGTGGGTGGGCCCGTCTTCGCCGAGGCCGATCGAGTCGTGCGTCCAGACGTAGATGCTGGGCACGCCCATCAAGGCGCCGAGCCGGATTGCCGGGCGCTGGTAGTCGGAGAAGATCAGGAAGGTTCCGGAGAACGCCCGGGTCGGCCCGCCCAAGTGGATGCCGTTGACGATCGCCGCAGCCGCCTGTTCCCGGATGCCGAAGTGCAGCACCCGGCCGTAGGGGTTGCCACTCCAGGCATTGGTCTGCCGGTCGGTGGGGATGAAGGACGGCGCGCCTTCGATCGTGGTGTTGTTGGATTCGGCCAGATCGCAGGAGCCGCCCCAGAGCTCGGGCAACTCGCCGGCCACCGCATTGATCACTTTGCCGGAAGCTGCCCGGGTGGAGACCTCTTTGCCGGCTTCGAAGCTCGGCAAAGCGCCGGTCCAGTCAGTGGGCAGGGCCCCGGCCTCCAAGCGGTCCAGCAGCGCAGCGCCTTCCGGGTGGGCGGCTTGCCATGCGGCGAGTGCCCGGCTCCATTCGGCGTGCTCGGCGGCACCGCGCGCGGCCACCTCACGGGCGTGCGCCAGGACCTCGTCGTCGACCTGGAAACTGAGCTCCGGATCGAAGCCGAGGATCGTCTTCAAGCCGGCCAGTTCTTCCGCGCCGAGTGCCGACCCGTGGATTTTCCCGGTGTTCTGCTTCTTCGGCGAAGGCCAGCCGATAATGGTCCGCAGCGCGATGATCGACGGCTTGGAGGTTTCGTTTTTGGCCTCCAGCAGTGCGTTGTACAGGGCCTGCACGTCTTCGACGTATTCGCCGGTCTTGGTCCAGTCCACGCGCTGCACATGCCAGCCGTAGGCTTCGTAGCGCTTCAGCACGTCTTCCGAATAGGCGACGTCGGTATCGTCCTCGATGGAAATATGGTTCTGGTCGTAAACCACGACCAGATTTCCGAGTTCCTGGTGTCCGGCCAACGAAGAGGCTTCGGAAGTCACGCCTTCCTGCAGGTCGCCGTCCGAAGCGATCACCCAGATGTTGTGGTCGAACGGGCTGGTGCCCGGTGCCGCGTCGGCGTCGAACATGCCGCGCATCCGGCGCTGCGAATAGGCGAAGCCGACCGAGGACGCCAAGCCCTGGCCCAGCGGGCCGGTGGTGATCTCGACGCCCTTGGTGTGCTTGTATTCCGGGTGGCCCGGGGTCAGCGAACCCCAAGTCCGCAAAGCTTCCAAATCGCTCAGTTCCAAGCCGTATCCGGAAAGGAACAACTGGATGTACAGGGTCAGCGAGCTGTGTCCGGGGGAGAGGATGAACCGGTCACGTCCGGTCCACTGCGGGTCCGCCGGGTCGTGTTTGAGGAACTTCTGGAAGATCAGATAGGCGGCCGGCGCCAAACTGATCGCGGTTCCGGGATGGCCGTTGCCGACCTTTTCCACCGCATCGGCGGCCAACACCCGAATCGTGTCGACTGCTCGCTTGTCCAGATCGGTCCATGAAAATTCTTGCTGTTCCTGTGGCATGGAAAACCGGCGCCCTCTCTTGCAGAAAAATTGGCATCTTGAACTCCGGTTCCAGCTTAGTGGTTCCCGGAGCCCGGCGACATCCAGGCAAGACGGTCTGCTACGTCACAACCCGTACGGATCGACGCCGGGCTGCAACGGCGCAGGCTGTGCAGTGGGCATGACCGGGCTGAGGGAAGGTAACATTGCTGTTGTCAGATCAACTCTTTTGAGGTAAGTGGGGCATCCGTGCGCTTGACGCAGGCACCAGCGGCCATCGCGGCAGAGGGAACTCCGCCGCACAAACTCGGCTTCGCGGCAAAAACCAAGGCGTATATCGCGCTGACCAAACCCCGGGTCATCGAGCTGCTGCTGGTCACCACCTTGCCCACCATGATTTTCACCGGCCGGTCATTCCCGGACATCTGGCTGATCGTGGCCACCATGGTTGGCGGGGCGTTCGCGGCGGGCAGTGCCGGGGCCTTCAACTGCTACATCGACCGGGACATCGACAAACTCATGCACCGGACGGAGAACCGCCCGCTGGTCACCGGGGCAGTGACCCCGCGCGAGGCGCTGGTGTTCTCCTGGGCGCTGGGCGTCCTGGCGATCGCGATCCTGTGGTTCGGGGCCAATCCGCTGGCCGGCCTGCTGGGCGCTGCCGCGATTTTCTTCTACGTGGTGGTCTACACGCTGATCCTGAAGCGCCGGACCGCGCAGAACATCGTCTGGGGCGGAGCCGCCGGCTGCATGCCGGTGCTGATCGCCTGGGCTGCGGTGACCAACAAGGTCGAATGGCCAGCGGTCATCTTGTTCATGATCATCTTCCTCTGGACCCCGCCGCATTACTGGCCGCTCTCGATGCGCTACAGCGACGATTACAACGCGGCAAAGGTGCCGATGCTCGGTGCCATCGCGGGCGCCCGGCTGGTTTCGGTCCAGGTGGTCCTGTACACCTGGGCGATGGTGGCCTGCTCGCTCCTGATGATTCCGCTCGGCCGGGCCGGCATCGTGTACACCGTGGTCGCCGTGGCGGCCGGGGTGTGGTTCCTGATCGAGGCGCACCGGCTGCATTCGAAGGCCCAGCACAATACCGTGACCAACAAGAGCGCGATGAAGGTCTTCCACGGGTCGATCAGCTATTTGACCGTGGTCTTCGTGGCACTGGCAGTCGACCCCTTCGTGGGCATGCCGCTGATGGGCTGAGCGCCGCATGGCTGAAACCGGCATTCGGGCCAATGAAGCCACGGTGCCGGTGCTGCACTGCGTCTCAGCGGAGCAGACCGTGGATTTTTTCCAAGCCTTGGGCTTCGAAACCACTTACCAGCAACGCAAACCATATCTGTATCTGGCGTTTCGCTGGAGCGGATTCGAGGTGCATTACGGCAGTGCCCCGGCGGACGTGGACCCGGCCCGCGAGGAGACCGGAGGCTGCCTGGTCATGGTGGATTCGGTAGCTCCTTACCACGCATCGTTCAGCGAAGCGATGCGCCGCCGCTACGGCAAAGTGCTGGCCCGCGGCTTGCCCAGAATCACCCGTTACCGTCCCGGCGCTTCCCGGTTCACGCTCATGGATCCGTCCGGAAATGCGATCATTTTCATCCAGCGAGACGAGCCCGAGGATCTGGAATACGGCGGCGCGAAAGCGCTGTCCGGTCTTGCGAAGACCCGGGACAACGCCAGAATCCTGCGCGATTTCAAGAATGATGAGAAGCAAGCGTTCCGGGCGTTGAAGTCGGCGCTGCGCAGGCACGGAATGGATGCCTCTGCTGCCGAGCTGGCGATCACGCTGTGCTGGACCATCGAGCTGGCGGAATCCATCGGCGAGGACTCCGGGCCGTGGCTGGCCCAACTGCGGGGTCTGGAAATCAGTGGGCAGCCGGCACTGGAACTCCATGCAGCCTGGCGCGAATCGGGTGGGCACGCCGAACGCTTGGCCGATTGGCTGGCCGGTCAGTCCTGAGCGCGGAGTTCGTTGAGCAGCCCGCGCACCCGGGCGTCGATGTCGTCCCGGATCAGGCGCATCCGGGCGATTCCGCCGATGCCGTGTTCGGACGGCTCGGGGGTGTCCCAGGTCCGGACCGGGATTCCCGGCTTCGGCTCGACGACGGCCGCCCGGCCAAGCACCACGATCAGATCGACCGTGCGGAGCAGCTCCGGGCTGATCGGCTTGGGGTGTTCGCCCGGAACCGGAATGCCCCATTCGGCGAGCGACGCCACCGATTCCGGATTGAGTTCCTGGCCCGGCTCCGTCCCGGCGGAATAGACCCGGACCGAGGTCCCGGCACGGTGCCGCATGAGCGCCGCGGCCAGCTGGGATTTGCCGGAGTTGCGGACGCAGACGAAGAGCACGCCGGGCTCGGTGCGGTCCATTCAGGCCTTCCGGGAACGCAGCGCCACGTCTGCCATATTGGTTCCGGCCGCGAGCATCGCCGCCGCGCCCAGCATGTGCATGCCGACCAGCAGCGGCGGCAGTCCGGTGAAGTGCTGCACGTAGCCGATCGCCGCCTGCAGGATCAATGTGGCGAAAAGCCAGAGGCTCGCCGAGCGCAGGAGGTCGCCGCGGCCGCGTTTCCAGCAGAAAATCAGCAGCAGCACCGAGACTGCGACCAGGAGATACACCGGAAGCACGTGGATCCGGGTGATCAAATCCGAATCGAGCCCGTTCCGGGGCGCGTTGGCGTCGCCGGCGTGCGGACCGGATCCGGTCACCATCACCCCGATGACCACGGTGATGCCGACCAGCACCGCGGAGGTCAGGGCCAGTTGGCGCAACAGCGGCCGGACTGCTGCTTGCGAACGGGGCGGCCGGTCGTAGGCCCGGTTCACCAGGAGGGTGGCGAAGACCACGAGCGCGGCGGAGACCAGGAAGTGCAGGCCGACCACCCAGGGATTGAGCTTGGTCAACACGGAAAGCCCGCCGATTACGGCCTGCGCCGGGATGCTGGCGAGCAGGCCGAAAGCCAGCCAGAACAGGTCCTTGCGTTCCTTGCGCAGGTTCCAGAGGAACACCAGCATGGCGAGCGCCACGAACGCCAGGACGAAGGTCAGCGCCCGGTTCCCGAACTCGATGAAGCCGTGGATGCCCATTTCCGGGGTGTTCACCAGGGAATCGGCGGTGCACTTGGGCCACGTGGGGCAGCCCAGGCCGGAGGCGGTGAGCCGGACCGCGCCACCGGTGCCGATCAGCACCGCTTGGCCGATCAGGGATGCGATCGCCAACCGCCGGATGACCGTGTTGACGCGCGTGGGCAACTTCGCGGTGACGGCCCGGTACCAAGAACTCATGTCAACTCCATTTGAACCATTTGATGGCCGCTGCCGAGGCGAGCACCGACCACAGAATCAGAATCACGACGGCGAAAACATCCAATCCGCCGCCCAGGAAGGCTTGCCGCATGGCGTCGCCCAAGGCGCCGGATGGCAGGAAATGCACGATGTCCTGCATCAAGCCCGGCAAACGGTTCGCCGGAAGCACGATGCCGCCCAGTGCGCCGAACAGGATCCAGAGCAAGTTCGCCAGGGCCAAGGTGGCCTCCGGCCGGGCCGTGCCGGCGATCAGCAAGCCCAAGGAACTGAAGGACAGCGCGCCGAGCACCAGCAAGGGGATGCCGAGCAGCAATCCGGGGAAGTCCGGACGCCAGCCGATCAACAGGGCGACGACTGAAATCACCGCCACTTGCACCACCAAAACCGCCAGCACGGCCAGGACTTTGCCGGCGATCAGACCGGCCCGGCCCAAGGGCGTGGTGGACAGGAACCGCAGCACGCCGTAGCGCCGGTCGAACCCGGTCGCGATGCCTTGGCCGGTGAACGCGGTGGACATGGCGCACAGGGCCAGGATCCCGGGGGTGGCGATGTCGATCCGGGGATGGCCCAGGCCATCGAGCAGGGGCGTGACGGCCAAGGCGATCAGGCCGAGCAACGGCAAGACGATCGCCAAGGTGAGCTGCTCGCCGTTGCGCAGCATCGTGATGGTCTCGTGCCGGCCCTGTTGCAGGATCCGCTTGGCCAGCGTTGCCGGCCGGGAGATGGTCCGGCCCGCAGCTGCAAAGCCGGCCGGCGAGGGGACGGTGCTCATCGGGTGCTCCGTTCTGCGGCAGCGGCTTGGGCGATTTCGAGGAAGACGTCTTCGAGCGAATGCGAGGCCAGATTGATCGCACTGGGCATGATGCCGCGTTCGGCCCACCAGCGCGCCAAATCCGCCAGGTCCTGGGGTTGCAGCGGCCCGCTCACGGTATAGCTGCCGGGGCGGGTCTCCTGCCAGTCGAGTTCCGGCCGCAGGATGCGCCGCCCGTCCAAACCGGCCTCCGCATCGAAGCTGATCAGTCGTTCGGCCTCGGCTTTGGCCGCATTGCTCAGCAGTTCCGGCACGGTGCCTTCGGCGACCGTCCGGCCGTCGTCGATGATGTACACGTAGTCGGCCAAGCGCTGGGCGTCGTCCAGCAAATGCGTGGTCAGGATGACCGCCAAGCCGGCGGCCCGGAGTTGCCGGATCAGCTCGAAAACCAAGTGGCGCGATTGCGGATCGAGTCCGGCGCTGGGCTCGTCCAGGAACACCACCTCGGGCTGGCCGACCAGGGCCGCGGCCAAAGCCACACGCTGTTTCTGGCCGCCGGAAAGCCGGCGGATGGTGGTGTTGGCGAACTCGCCGATGCCCAGCAGTTCCACCAGTTCGGCGACCGGTCGGGGTTCCTGGTACATCCCGGCGACGAGTTCGAGCAGCGGCACCGGGCGCATCGCCGGCGGGAGTCCGCCGTCCTGGAGCATGACGCCGACCCGGGCGCGCAATGCGGCGTCGGCGTGTTCCGGGTCTTGCCCGAGCAGGGAAACCGTGCCGCCTTGACGCTTCTGCAAGCCCTGGGCGCACTCCAGAGTGGTGGTTTTCCCGGCCCCGTTGGAACCCAGCAGGACCGTGACTTGGCCGAAATGGGCTTGCAGCGAGAGATCGCTGATCACCCGTTTCATCCGTCCGTCAAGGGCCGGCACAGGGCCGACGTCTTTGACTAGCCCGTCAATGGACAGGGCGGCTGCGGGGGCTTCGGGCACTGGATTATTCTACGACAGGTAGTAGCACCCGGCGGTCAACATTAGTCGATACCTTTGGCATACTTGGAGCATGCTGAACCGAAAAGCCCTGGCGATTGCTGTTTCCGCGACCTTCCTGCTGGTCGGGTTGAGTGCTTGCGATGCGGGCGACAACGGGGCCAAGGACGCGGCCCAAAAACTGGCCGACGGCTTGTCCGCGTTGAATGTCGACCAAGTCGGATTCACTGGAGTCCCCGATGGCTCGACTGCCACCGGAGCCCTGGCGGAGCTGGTGAAGCCGTTGGATCCGGTGAAGCCCAAAGTCAGTTTGGCGTCGGCGGTGCCGGCCAAGGACAACAAGGACCAAGTCACTGCGACGTTGCAGTACGAATGGGCCTTCACCGGCGGCACTTGGAGCTACAGCTCCACCGCGGAACTGAGCCGCAAAGACAATGCCTGGACGACGGCGTGGACGCCGGGCCTGCTGATTCCCGGATTCAAGGCCGGCAACAGCCTGGCGATGCAGAGCAACGCGGCGCCGCGCGGCCAGATCCTGGGCGATGGCGGCGAAGTCCTGGTCCAGGACCGTCCGGTGCTGCGGATCGGCATCGACAAGACCAAGGTCGATCCGGCGGCCGTGGCTGCGTCGGCCAACGCCTTGGCAAGCCTGGTCCAGGTCGATGTCGAGGGTTACGCCAAGGAGGTCGCCGCGGCTGGGCCGCAGGCTTTCGTCGAGGCGATCAGTCTGCGCGACGATCCGAGCCGCACGGTCACCGATGCGCAGATCGCGGCGATCGCCGGTGCGGTCGCGATCAAGGACAGCATGTCGCTCGCGCCGACCCGCACCTTTGCCCGGCCGGTGCTCGGCACCGTGGGTGAGGCCACCGCGGAACTGATCGACAAGTCCAACGGACGGCTCAAGGCCGGCGATTCGACCGGGCTCAGCGGATTGCAGGCGCAATACGACACCCAGCTCTCCGGGACTCCCGGGATCAAGGTGGTGGAAAAGGATCCCAAAGCTGCTGCGGGCGATCAGCCCCGGGTGCTGTTCAGCACCCAGGCCAAGCCGGGAAGCAATTTGCAGACCACTCTGAGCAGCAAGTTGCAGAACCTCTCCGAATCGCTTTTGTCGAAGCAGACCTCGGCCTCGGCGATCGTCGCGATCAAGCCGTCCACCGGTGCGATCCTGGCGGCCGCCAGCGGCCCGGGCAGCAACGGCTACAACACCGCGATGATCGGGCAATACGCGCCCGGCTCGACGTTCAAAGCAGTCACCTCCTTGGCGATGCTGCGCAAAGGAATGACGCCGGACAGTACCGTGGCCTGCACGCCCACGATTGCCGCCGGCGGCACCAGCTTCAAAAACGCCCCGACGTACAACCCGGCGAAGATCGGCGAGATCCCCTTGCGCACGGCGTTCGCGTACTCCTGCAACACCGCCTTCGTGTCGAACGCCGCAACCGTCAGCCAGGCGGACTTGGCCAGCGCTGCGGCGTCGTTGGGGGTGGGGGTCGCGAGTCAGGTTGGCGCGGACAGCTTCGCGGGCTCGGTGCCTGCCGACGTCACCGAGGCCGAGCACGCCGCGTCGATGATCGGCCAGGGCAAGGTGCTCACCTCGCCGTTGGACATGGCGAATGTCGCCGCCAGCATTGCCGCCGGATCCCTGGTCAAACCGGTACTGGTGCCGGCGGCTCCGGGTTCGACGACGTCGGCCGCGGCGCCGACTGATGCCAAGTCCGGCCCGCCGCTCAGCGCCGCCGAGGCGGCTTCCTTGAAGGACATGATGGCTGCCGTGGTCACCGAGCGCAATGCCGGCGGTCTGAACGCGGTCGCGAGCGGACAGGTCTTCGCCAAAACCGGCACCGCCGAGTACGGCAATGACAATCCGCCCAAGACGCACGCCTGGTTGATTGCGATCCAGGGGGATTTGGCGGTGGCGATGTTCTTGGACGACGGCGGATACGCCTCGGTGGTGCTCAGCCCGTTGATGGTGGACTTCTTCAATGGGGTGGCTGCGCCGTAGCGGCTGTGCCGGGAAGCCGAGGAAGGCCCGCCTAACTAGTTGGCGGGAAGCTATTAGGTCATAATTGTGTTGTGTATTCCATGAAGGTTAAATCTCAGGGATTTGGCGTGCCCGCGCCCGGTTCCGGAGTACCCTCTGGAGGTCCGCTTCCGGTCGGTGCCGAAAGCGATGAACGGACCCGGGACCGGGTCCGCGGCGCGGTGCTGGAACACGGCCCGGTGAGCGCAGCACAGCTCGGAAGCCTGCTCGGGTTCACCCCGGCAGCAGTACGGCGGCACCTCGACCAGCTCGAAAAAAGCGGCGTGATCGAGGTCAAGCTGGTCCGCGGATCAGGCAAGGGTGCCGGGCGCCCGGCTCGCCGGTATGTGCTCTCCAGCCACGGCCAGTCGGATCTGGGCAACGACTATTTACAGATCGCCCGGACGGCGCTCGCCCAGCTGGTCGAGCTCAAGGGTGATCAAGCAATCCAGGAATTCGCGGAACAGCGGTTTGCCCGGATGGAGCAGCGCTACCAGCCGTTGCTTGCCGAAGCCGGCGAGGACGTGGTGCGCCGGGCCGAGATCCTGTCCCGGGCTTTGAGCGCGGATGGTTACGTCTCCTCGGCCAATGAACTGCCGGCCGCAGGCGCCCTGCAAGCCGTGCAGTTGTGCCAGGGCCATTGCCCGGTGCTCGAACTCGCGGCCGAATTCCCGCAGTTCTGCGAGGCCGAAACCGAAGTCTTCTCCCGGTTGCTCGGCGTCGACGTCCGCAGGCTCTCCACCTTGGCGAGCGGCAGCCACGTCTGCACCACCCACATTCCCACCGGCCGGCTTCCCTCGGAAGCCGAATCGGCACGAACCGCATCATTCGCCCCCACCGATCTGCAGAAAGGCAGCAACTGATGACAGATCAACTAGACACAGAGAGCACCGATACGGTGATCACTGACATCCTGGAACGCAATCCGGAGCTTGAAGGCATCGGAAACTATGCTTTCGGCTGGTCGGACAAAAACGAGGTGAGCGACAATGCTCGGCGCGGTCTGAGCGAGGAAGTCGTTCGCGACATTTCCGCCAAGAAGAGCGAACCCGAGTGGATGCTCGATTTGCGGCTCAAGGGTCTGAAGTACTTCGACCGCAAGCCGATGCCCAATTGGGGCGCGGATCTTTCCGGAATCGATTTCGACAACATCAAATACTTCGTGCGGTCCACCGAGAAGCAGGCTGCTTCGTGGGAGGAACTGCCGGAAGACATCCGGAACACCTACGAGAAGTTGGGCATTCCGGAAGCCGAACGGAACCGGCTGGTTTCCGGCGTGGCAGCGCAGTACGAGTCCGAGGTGGTCTACCACCAGATCCGGGAAGACCTGGAACAGCAGGGCGTGATCTTCCTGGACACCGACACCGCGTTGAAGGAGCACCCGGAGATCTTCAAGGAGTACTTCGGCACCATCATCCCGGTGGGCGACAACAAGTTCGCTTCGCTGAACACCGCGGTCTGGTCCGGCGGCTCCTTCGTCTACGTGCCGCCGGGCGTGCACGTGGAGATCCCGTTGCAGGCCTACTTCCGGATCAACACCGAGAACATGGGGCAGTTCGAGCGGACGCTGATCATCGCCGACGAAGGCTCCTATGTGCATTACATCGAGGGTTGCACCGCGCCGATCTACACCTCGGACTCGCTGCACTCCGCCGTCGTCGAAATCGTGGTGAAGAAGAACGCACGGGTACGCTACACCACGATCCAGAACTGGTCGAACAACGTCTACAACCTGGTGACCAAACGCGCCATCGCGCACGAAGGCGCCACCATGGAGTGGATCGACGGCAACATCGGTTCCAAGGTGACCATGAAGTACCCGGCGGTTTACCTGGTCGGCGAGCACGCCAAGGGCGAGACGCTGTCGATCGCGTTCGCCGGCGAAGGCCAGCACCAGGACACCGGTTCCAAAATGGTGCACATCGCGCCGAACACGAAGTCCTCGATCATCTCCAAATCGGTGGCCCGCGGCGGCGGACGGGCCGCCTACCGCGGTCTGGTGCAGATCCGGGAAGGCGCTGAACACTCGGCCAATACGGTGCGTTGCGACGCGCTCCTGGTGGATACGATTTCGCGTTCGGACACCTATCCCTATGTGGACATCCGCGAAGACGACGTCTCGATGGGCCATGAAGCCACGGTTTCCCGGGTCAGCGAAGAGCAGCTGTTCTATTTGATGTCCCGCGGCATGCGCGAAGACGAGGCAATGGCGATGATCGTGCGCGGCTTCATCGAGCCGATCGCCCGGGAACTGCCGATGGAGTACGCGCTGGAACTGAACCGGCTCATCGAACTGCAAATGGAAGGATCGGTGGGCTAGTAGTGAGCACGCCAGTTATTGCCGGAATGAGCGAAGAGGGCGAAACCCTGCTCGATTCCAAGGTGGACAAACACCATACGCACGGCACCGAAGTCATGGCCTCGCGCGCCGAGCGGCTGACCAGCCAGAACGTCGCGGACTTCAAAATCCCCAGCGGACTGGAAGAGGAATGGCGCTTCACCCCGGTGAAGAAGCTCGCCAGTTTCTTCACCGATGCGCCCGGCGACGCGGCTGCGGCCGACTACCGGGGCGAGATCCCGGAGAGCATCGTGGAGCGCGCGCTGGCGCTCGGCGAAGCGCCCCGCGGGACCGCGTTGGTGCCGGCCGACCGGGCTGCCGCGGTGGCTTCCCAGGTCGCCGAAGCGCACTACTTCGGCATCCCGGCGGACCAGGAACTCGCGGAACCGCTCAAGCTCACGGTGACCGGCCAGGGCGAGGGGCTCCGCGCCCACTCGCACTGCGTGATCGAAGCGGGCGCCAATTCGCGCGCCGTGGTGATCATCGACCACCACGGCAGTGCCGACTTCAACGGCAATCTGGAGATCATCGTCAACGAAGGCGCCGAGCTCACCGTGGTGAGCGTGCAGCGCTGGGCGGACAACGCGAAGCACCTGGGCCAGCACGACGCCGTCGTCGGCAAGGATGCCAAGCTCAAGCACGTCGCGGTCACCCTGGGCGGCGCCATCGTGCGGCTCAACGTGAACGCGCGGTATGCCGGTGAGGGCGCCGAGGCCGAGCTGTTCGGCCTGTACTTCGCCGATGCCGGCCAGCACTTGGAACACCGCACCTTCATCGACCACAATGTGCCCAACTCGAAGTCCAATGTGCTCTACAAAGGCGCTTTGCAGGGCGTGGACGCGCATACCGTATGGGTGGGCGATGTGCTGATCCAGAAGCAGGCGATCGGCACCGACAGCTACGAGAAGAACCAGAACCTGATCTTGACCGACGGGGCACGGGCCGATTCGGTGCCGAACCTGGAAATCGAGACCGGGCTGATCGAAGGCGCCGGGCACGCCAGCTCCACCGGCCGGTTCGACGACGAGCACCTGTTCTACCTGATGGCCCGTGGCATTTCGGAACGCGATGCCCGCCGTCTGGTGGTCCGCGGTTACCTCAACGAAATCATCCAGAAGATCAAGGTGCCGGCACTGGAAGAAGAGCTCGCCACTGCGCTGGAGCACGAGCTCGAGGCGTCGGGAGCGCTCTGAATGGCTGCTGAGCTGGTGTGCCGGGTGGATGAAGTCCAGGTCAAAAGCGCTTTGCGCGTGGAAATCGACGACATCCCGGTGGCAATCGTGAAGGATTCCGAAGGTGTGCTGCACGCGGTCGGGGACACCTGCTCGCACGCTGAGATATCGCTCAGCGAAGGCGATGTCGAGGGTTGCACGATCGAGTGCTGGGCACATGGTTCCAGCTTCGATCTGAACTCCGGACAACCGCTCACCCTGCCCGCGTACGAACCGATTCCGGTGTTCGCGCTGAGTGTCGATGGCGACGACGTCTATGTGGACGTCGCCCAGGTGCTCAACGGCGTCGAACCGATCAACTAAGACTTTTCACGGAAAGAAGAAGACATGTCCACTCTGGAAATCAAGGACCTGCACGTCAGCATCGAGACTGAGCAGGGCAAAAAGGAAATCCTCAAAGGCGTCAGCCTGACCATCAACACCGGCGAAACCCACGCCATCATGGGGCCGAACGGTTCCGGCAAGTCGACCCTGGCGTCGACCATCGCGGGACACCCGCGCTACCTCGTCGACTCCGGTTCGATCACCCTCGACGGCGAAGACGTGCTGGAGATGAGCGTGGACGAGCGTGCCCGGGCCGGCCTCTTCCTGGCCATGCAGTACCCGGTGGAAATCCCCGGCGTGACCATGAGCAATTTCCTGCGCACCGCGAAGACCGCGATCGACGGCGAAGCGCCGGCGCTGCGGACCTGGACCAAGGACGTCAAGGCCGCGATGACCCAGCTGCGGATCGACACCGACTTCGCGCAGCGCAATGTCAATGAAGGTTTCTCCGGTGGCGAGAAGAAACGGCACGAGATCTTGCAGCTCGAGCTCTTCGCGCCGAAGTTCGCGGTGCTCGACGAGACCGACTCCGGCCTGGACGTCGATGCACTCAAAATCGTCTCCGAAGGCGTGAACCGGGCGCAGGAGGGCGGCAACATGGGCACCCTGCTGATCACCCACTACACCCGGATCCTGCGTTACATCAAGCCGCAGTTCGTGCACGTTTTCGTGGACGGCAAGGTTGCCGAAGAAGGCGGTCCGGAGCTGGCTGACCGGCTCGAAGAAGAAGGCTACGACCGCTTCCTCACCGCGCAAGCCCAGGCGTAGGCTGGCGTCATGAGTGCAACTGTCGAATTGCCGGAGCTGGAAGAAGCCCTGCGGGACGTCATCGACCCCGAGTTGGGGGTCAATGTGGTGGATCTGGGGCTGCTGTACGGTCTCCGCTACGCCGAAGACGGCGCTTTGCTGCTCGATATGACGCTGACCACCGCGGCCTGCCCGCTGCAAGACGTGATCGAGGAGCAAGTCGAGAAGTCGCTGGGTGGCCTGGTCGACGAGTGGCGGATCAACTGGGTCTGGATGCCGCCGTGGGGTCCGGAAAAAATCACCGACGACGGCAAAGACCAGATGCGGGCCCTCGGCTTCAACATCTGAACCCCTGCAGATTCTCTGCGCGAACGCACACGTGCGCGGGTGTTTTCGAAAAAACACCCGCACCACGTGTGCGTTCGCGCTTTGGTTTAAGGAGATTGCCGGCCGGCGAAGCCGAAACGCGGTCGGCCGATGTCGAGCAACATCACCGCGCCGAGGACCAGCAGCGCGAGCGCCAACGATGCGCTGACATCGGTGAGCCAGTGATAGCCCAGGTACAGCCGGCTCACCGCGACCGCGAGGATGCCCAGGCCGGCCGCCGAGGCCGCCGCCGGGGCGACGAATCTGCGCTTCGACCTGGAAACCACCAGATATGCCGAGACCAGCAGAAACACCGCGGCCACCAAGGTGTGGCCGGACGGGAAAGAGTGCTGATCGTCCGGGCCGAGCAGCATCTGGTCGGCCGCGGGCCGATCGTGCGTGATGAACAGTTTGAGCAACACCGTCAGGGCTACGGTGAACAGCATCGCGCCGATCAGCAGCAGCGGACGCCACCACTGCCGCTTCCAGAGCGCCCAGACGAGCGCCCCGGCGATCACCAGGAAAGGCAGCAGCTCCGGAGCGGACACCGAAGTGACTGCCGTGAAGACCGCGGTGGCCGCAGCACTGCGTTCGGCGACGAACCACGCGTGGTCCGGTTGGTCCACGCTCATGGCGGAGGCCCCGGAGAAGACGAAGACCGCAATACCGGCGAAAGCGAGGAGGCCGAACAGAAGGCAACTGGCGGCCAGGGCGATCCGGCGACGGGGCAGCCGGGCAGACGGTGCAAAACTCATCTGACCAGCATCCAGCATTCAGCTATGCCCCAGCTGAAGGTTGTGCCCCAGCTGAAGGTTCAGTCGAGCGAAACGAGTTCCAGGTAGCCTTCGTCCCACAAGTCCTCGTCGCCGTCCGGCAACAGGATGACCCGGTCCGGATTCAGCGCGACGACGGCTTGCCGGTCGTGGGTGACCATCAGGATCGCCCCGGGATATTGCCCGACGGCGTTGAGCACCTCGGTCCGGGACGCCGGGTCGAGGTTGTTGGTGGGTTCGTCGAGCAACAGCACGTTGGCACCCGAATGCACCAGGGCCGCCAAGGCCAAGCGGGTCTTTTCACCTCCGGACAGCACCCGGACCGGTTTGTCCACCTCGTGGCCGGAGAACAGGAACGAGCCGAGTACCGCGCGGGCCTGCTGATCGTCCAACTGCGGTGCCGCGTCGCGCAGGTTCGCCAACACCGTTTCGTCGTGCCGCAGGGTCTCGTGCTCCTGGGCGAAGTAGCCCAGACGCAAACCGTGCCCGGCCACGACCCGGCCGGAATCCGCGGATTCCAGCCCGGCCAAGATCCGCAAAAGCGTGGTCTTCCCCGCACCATTTGGCCCCAGGACCACGGTCCGGGACCCGCGGTCCACCGCCAAATCCAGGCCGCGGAGCACTCGGAGCGCGCCATAGGACTTGGCCAAGGAGACCGCGCCGAGCGGAATCCGTCCGGACGGCAACGGATCCGGGAGCTTGATGCTGGCCACCCGTTCTGAGCGCCGGACCGGTTCAGTCCCGGCCAGCAGCCTTTCCGCGCGTCGGACCATGTTTTTGGCCGCGACCGCGGTGGCCGAGCGGGCATGCATCTTGGCGGCTTGGGCTTGCAAGGCCGCTGCTTTGCGCTCGGCATTGTGCCGTTCGCGGAGCCGACGGCGTTCCGCAGCATCCCGGTGTTCGAGGTAGTGCTGCCAACCCGCATTGTGGATGTCGATGGTCTTGCGTGCCGGATCGACCGCGAAAATCCGGTTGGCGACCTCGTCGATCAGCCGCACGTCGTGGCTGATCAGCACGAGGGCGCCGGGATAGCCACGCAGGTATTGCCGCAACCAGGTGACTGCCTTGGCATCCAGGTGGTTCGTCGGCTCGTCCAACAGCAGGGTCTGATGCCCGGCGAACAGGATGCGGGCCAATTCCACCCGACGGCGCTGGCCGCCGGAAAGTGTGGCCAACGGCCGTTCCGCGGTCGGCGTGTCCAGGCCGAGGCCGGCGGCAATCTGCGCGGCCTCGGCTGCTGCCGAATAGCCGCCCAGCGATTGGAAGCGTGCTTCGGCATCGGCGTAGCGGCGCATCGCGCGATCCGTTCCGGAGGGGTCGGCCGCGGCCAGCTCGGTTTCCGCTGCACGCAACGCACGCTCGGCGGTGCCCAGCTGCCGGGCCGAAAGGATTCGGTCGATGGCGCTTTGCCCGGGTTTTCCGGCGCGCGACTCCTGATGCAGGCAACCCAGCGAGCCGGTTCGGAGCACGGTTCCGGCGGCAGCCGGAAGGTCGCCGGAGAGCACCCGCAACAGCGTGGTCTTGCCTGCGCCGTTGCGTCCGACCAAGCCGATTCGGTCGCCGGGGGAGAGGATGAAGGAAAGATCGGTCAGCAGAATATCGGCGCCGACGCGTACGTCGACACCACGAAGGGTGATCATGGGAATTGACTCCGGGAAAGCTAAAAATGGACAGACTTCTGGTGTGGAAGCTGGGTCCTAGCTAAGAAATCCGGGGAGTCGACATGTTCACAGCATACCGTGGCCGTTTTTCGACCCGCAATTTCGACTGGCAGTTTCGACCGGCAAGCCGAGTCCGCACGCCGCGCGAGTGCACACGTGAGCGTTCGGCCCTTTCGTGTCGAACTCCGTTCGCCACGTAGGGACCCTGACGAAAGCACACTTGGTGCGGGTATTTTCGGAAAACACCCGCGCCAAGTGTGCGCTCGCGCGAAGTGAAGAGTGGGAATGGGGTGGGGACGGTTTAGGGCTGGCTGACCGCGAAGGTGTCGCATTTGTTGATGTCGCCGCTCTGGTAGCCGGTGGTCAGCCATTTCTGCCGTTGGGCACTCGATCCGTGCGTCCAGGATTCCGGATTCGTCCGTCCGGTCGCTGCTTTCTGGATCCGGTCGTCACCGACCGAGGAGGCAGCGGAAAGCGCATCCCCGAGATCCTTTTGGGTCAGTTGCGCCAAGAACGGCTGGCCGGAGCTCGGGTCCTTGGTGGTCGAGGCGTAACGCATCCAGATCCCGGCGTAGCAATCGGCTTGCAGTTCCACGCGCACCGACCCCGAGCTGGGCCCTTGCGGATCGTTCTGCGCGTTGCCGATGGTGCCCAAAACGTCTTGCACATGATGGCCGAATTCGTGTGCCACGACGTATTCCTGGGCCAACGGACCGCCCGAGGATCCGAAGCGGTCCACCAGCTCTTGGAAGAACCCCGGATCGAAATAGGCGGTTTTGTCGCCGGGGCAGTAAAACGGTCCGACGTCGGTGCTGGCCGGTCCGCAGGCGGTGTTGGTGCTAGTGCTGAAGAGCACCGTCTTGACCTTGCCGTAGTTCGCGCCGAGCGGTTTCAGATAGCCGGGCCAGAAAGCATTGAGGCTGTTGACCGTCGCGGTGATCCGGCAGTCCAAGCGGTTGTTGGCGTCCGCGCCGGTTTTGCATTCCGCGACGCCGTTGCTGCCGGAGGCCACCGGGCCGATCTGGGACTGCCCGCCGTCGAGCATGCCGACCACCCCGTTGAGCAGATTGGGGTTGATTCCGAAGGCGCCGCCGATCAGCAGGATCAAGGCGCCGCCGAGCCCGATGCCGACTTTGCCCCGGGTGCCCATTCCGCCGGAACCGCGCCGGTCGTCGACCTGCGACGGGTCGAGGTTTGCCCCTTCGTTGAAACTCATGGAACAAGAATAACCACAGCATCCGCACAGTTAGCGGCGCACTGCTTCGGAGCGCGGCTTAGGATGGTCAGCGATGCCATTTTTGAATCGTTTGGAACACTGGGCGCAAACCGCACCGGACCGGCCGGCCGTGGTCATCGGCGAGGCTTCGCTGAGCTACGCCGAACTCGCTGGAGCGGTGCGTGCGCAGCACCGGGCCGGCAGTGCGCTGACTATCCTGCAGCAGCGGAATTCGGTCGATTTCGTAGTGCGATTCGCGACTGCGGTCGCCGGCTCCGGCCGGGTCGCGGTTCTGGATCCGGACTGGCCGGCGGAAATTTCCGACGCAGTACGGAGCAGGTTGGCGGAACTGCCGGTGCCGCCCGCGCCGGAACCTCCCGGTCCGCTGCCGGGCGGAGCGGCACCGGCCGGGCTGCAGGACGGGCCGGGGGCCAGCGAGTTCCTGATCGGGCTGACCTCCGGAACGTCCGGTACCCCGAAGGGTTTCAGCCGCAACCGCGCTTCCTGGCAGCTCTCCTTCGAGGCCAGCGTCGAATTCTTCGGGTTGTCCGAAGCCGAGCCGGTGCTGGTCCCGGGACCGCTTTCGAGCAGTCTCAACCTCTACGCGCTGGCGGAATGCCTGTATGCCGGGGCGACCTTCTACGGACAGCCGGAATTCGATCTCGCCGAGGCGCTGGGACTCGTGGAACGGCAGCAGATCCAACGCCTGGTGCTGGTCCCGACGATGTTGGCGATGCTGGCACGGCGGGCCGCGGAACCGGAGCGCGCCGGAACCGTTCGCACCGTGTTGTGCGCCGGATCGGCTTTGGAACCGGCGATCGCGGACGCGGCACGCCGTTGGCTGCCCGATGCAGTCATTTTCGAATATCTGGGCGCATCGGAACTGGGTTTCATTGCGGCGGGCCGGCTGGAATCGCCCGCCGGCCGGGAGGACACCGCCGTCGGGCCGGCGTTCCCCGGGGTCGAAATTTCGATCCGGGATCGGGCCGGCGCCGAACTGCCGGCTTGGTTGCCGGGGAGCATTTTCGTGCGCAGCCGGCTGATCAGCGACGGGTATCTCTGGGGCCAGGACGGGGAGGGGTTTCAGCAGGACGGCCAGTGGAGCACGGTCGGCGACCAGGGTTTCCTGAGCGGCAACGGCGTCTTGCATTTCCTCGGCCGTCGCAGCGACATGATCAACAGCGCCGGGCACAACGTCTACCCGCATGAAATCGAGCACGCCTTGTCCGGGCTGCCGGGAGTCCAATCGGCGGTGGCCGTAGGCATTCCGGACGGCGTCCGGGGGCAACGCATCGTGGCCGGGGTCGTGCCGGCCGATCGGTTCAGTTCCTCTGCGTTGACCGGGCGGGTGCTCCGCCAGGGGATTGCCGGGGTCCTGGCCGAATACAAGATCCCCGGCTTGTTCTTCGAACTGCGGGAACTGCCGCTCGGATCCTCCGGAAAGCTCAACCGGGCGCAGTTCGCGGAATGGATCGCCCGGGGAGACCAGCGTGTCCGGCGAATCGGCTGACCGGACCGCGGTCGTCGTTGCAGCCCGGCGCACCGCATTCGGCCGGGTCGGTGGCCTGCACGCGGGATTGGGCGCAGCCGAACTGCTGGCCCCGTTGCTCACCGAACTGGCCGCGGCACTGCCCGGTGCCCCGGATGACGTGCTGATCGGCAATGCCGTGGGCGGGGGCGGGAACCTGGCCCGGCTGGCGAGCCTGCGCGCCGGACTGCCGGTCCAGGTTCCGGGCGTGACCGTCGACCGGCAATGCGGCTCCGGCCTCGAAGCGGTGATCCAGGCCTGCCGGCTAATCCAAGCCGGCGCCGGATCCGCGTATCTGGCCGGTGGCGTCGAGAGCATCAGCACGGCTCCGGCCAGGGCGAACCGGCGCGCGGACGGCAGCTTGGAATTCTTCGACCGGGCCCGGTTCGCGCCCGCCGAACTGGGTGATCCGGACATGGGCGTCGGTGCGGAGAATGTCGCTGCGGCCTTCGGCATCAGCCGGGAACGCCAGGACGCCTTCGCCTTGCGCAGCCATCAGCTCGCCGCGGCCTCGGCCGCCGGATTCCGTGCCGAGATTTCGGGTCCGGCGGCAGACGAATGCCCACGCGGCAAGATGACGGCGTCGGTGCTGGCCCGGTTTCCCGCCGCGTTCGTCCCAGGCGGCACCGTGACCGCGGGCAACTCCTGTCAGGACGCCGACGGGGCAGTGGCCTTGTTGGTGCTTTCCCGGCGTCGGGCTGAAGCGCTGGGCTACGCTGGCGGATTGGTGTTCCGCTCCGCGGCAGCCGCGGGAGTGGATCCGAATCTCCCCGGAATCGGAGCCGCGGAGGCGATCCGGAAACTGGGCGGTGTCCGGGCTGCGGGATTGATCGAAATCACCGAAGCCTTCGCCGCCCAGGTGCTCGCCTGCGCAGATCTGCTCGGTGTGCCCGAGCAGCAGCTCAACCTCAATGGCGGCGCATTGGCGCTCGGCCACCCCTATGCTGCTTCCGGTGCCCTGCAGGTGCTGCGCCTGTTCGGACAGTCAGCCGAACGCGGGCCGGGAACGGAGTCGATCGCCGCGATCAGCATTGCCGGCGGCCTCGGGCTGGCCACGCGCTGGTGCTGGGAAGCGCTGAACGCGGGGGACGCCGGTCAGCCGAGCAACTAGTCGCCCAATCCGCTAGTCGCCCAATCCGCGGGCGGCGAGCGCTTCGCCGGTGGATTGCGCCAAGCCCACCGTGGCGATCACGGTAGGCAGCACATGGGCACGGATCGAGCGATCCAGGCCACGGGCCTTGGCAGCGTCGTGGACGTCGGCATAGGAACCCAAGAGATAGGGGATGCTGCGGAACATGATGCTCACGGTGAGCGCGAACTTCTCATCGTCCACGCCGAGCGGCCGCAGTGGCCGGACCAGCGCGGCCAAGCCGTCGAGAACTTCCTGCACCGGAGTGCTGAGGCTGAGCAGGCCGGCCGCGTAGACGCAACTCAGCAAGACCGCGACGAGGTTCACCGCGACGGGCCAGCCTTCGGTCCAGCCTTTGCTCCAGAGTTGGTATCCGGCCAAGAAAACCAACACCGGCCAAAGCAGCTTCAGCGGGCCCAGAAGGCTGCGCCAGGACAGTCCGGCCAGCGGGTAGCAGGCCACCAAGCCGGCAAGCAACAGCAACAACGGCAACCAGCCGGGCGGCCAGAGCAGCGGCAGCAGGTAACAAAGCGCGCCGACGGCGGCCATGCCCAGCAGTTTGACCAGATACGGGGTCCGGTGCAGCCAGGAGTTTCCCGCCTGGTACTGCCCGATCAGAAAACTGTGCCCGCGCATTCAGGACTCCTGCCGCGGCCAAGTCTCGGAACCGGCCAGTTCGCGGTAGCGTTCGATGCCCGGCCCGGGGGCGCCGTCGAAGGCGATGCTTCCCCGGTCCACCCACAAAAGCCGGTCGGCACCGGCGGCGAAGTCCAAGTCATGGGTCGCGAAGACAATTTGCTGATCCAGTCCGCCGAGCAGGTGCCGAAGCCGGTGCGTGTTGGCCAGGTCCAGCAGCGTCGTCGGTTCGTCCAGGACCAGCACCTCAGGCCGCACGGCCAGGACGCTGGTCAGGGCGACCAGCTGGCGTTCGCCGCCGGAGAGCGAATAGACGCTGTTGCCGGCAAGCCCGAGCAAACCGAACCGCGCCAGCCAGGATTCGGCGGCGGCCCGTCGGGCCGTCCGGTCCGGGTATTGCCGTCGCAGCGAAAGCTCGACGTCCTCCAGAGGTGTGGGCATGACCAATTGGGAGAGCGGATCGGTGAACATGAACCCCACCGAGCGGCGAACCGCGGGTCCGTCCTTGGCGGTGTCCAGACCGTTGACCGTGACCGAACCGGCGCTGGGCCGGACCAGGCCATTGACCAACCGGAGCAGCGTCGACTTGCCGGAGCCGTTCGCGCCGATCACCGCGATCCGGTTTTCGGTCAGGTGCAGCGAAGTCGGGGCCAGCAGCTCCAGGTCCGCCGCCGAATCAGCGGCCGGCACGCGGACGGTCGCCGCGCTGAAGTCGATCGGCATTCAGCGGTTCCGCAGCAGCTGGGGGAATGCCCGGTGCAGGCTCAACGCGAGCAGCACCGCGAGCGCGATTTTCACCAGGTCGCCCGGGATGAAGACCGCATCGGCAGTGATCGCCGCGGTCAGGCTCAGCTTGCCGTTGAGCATCATGCCGACGATGCCGAGCGCGTGGTTGAGCAGCAGGCCGGCAATACCGGCAATGCCGAGCCAGAGCGCCCGGGCCCGCAGATTCCGCCGGATCACGATTCCGGCGAGCAGCCCGACCAGCGCGGCAGCCAACGGGAAGCTCAGGATGTAGCCGGCGCTTGGGCCGGCCAGGATCGCCAGGCCGCCGCGGAATCCGGAAAAGATCGGCAGGCCGAGCAGGCCCAGCAGGGTGTAGAGGCCGACGGCGGCGAAGGCGCGGCCGGCGCCCAGGAGCAACCCGGTCAGCGTGATGATCAAGGTCTGCAGTGTCAGGGGCACGCTGAGCACGTTTCCGATCTGCAGCGGCGGCACCACTGCGGCGACCACCAGCAGGGCGGCGAAGACCGCGATCAGCGACAGGTCCTGGGCGCCCCAGCGACGGCGGCCCGGTCGGCCGGCGGCCGCGGTACGGGCCGGAGTGCTGAGCGGGGTCGGATGCTGCGTCAAGGGGACTCCTGGGCTGGCTGGCCGGGAATCGCTGATTCCCGGTTTGCCGGTTCGCGGCCGGCAACGGATGGTGTGGATCGAATCATTGAACGTAGTTCAATGATGATACAGCGGACCTGGCCGGGTGGCCGAGCGGGCCCGATGCGATCCGTTCTCGTTAATAATGTGTAAAGCCATTGACCTGTGAGCTGGAACACGGAATCATCGTGCTTCGGAATCTTCGCCGGTTGTTCTTCTGGCGTTTGAAATCGATTCCACCATCATTTGCGACCATGTCGTGGGCTCAACCAGGCAATCGCCGTCGTCAGCCCGGGCACAACCAAGGGGAGCGTTCTTGAGCAAGATCTTGAAAAAGACTGCGCCGGCGAGCTTGATCGGTTTAGTCATCCTGTCCGCCAGTGTGCTGTCCGGAGCGGGCGCCGCAGTCGCCGGCCCGGGCGCGCCCACTGCGACGGCCCCGGCAGCGCGCCCGGCCCTGCCCCAGGCGCTCAGCGCAGAAGGACTGCTGTCCCGCCAATCGATAGCCACCTGGGCTCCCGGGGCCTCCGCGTCCTCGAAAACCACGGCTCCGGAGAAGACTGCGGATGCCGGTCGGCGGTTGCCACTGGACCCGAGTGATCCGGCAATCCAGGGCGAAAAGATGCCGGCCGGTCAAGGCCTCCCGGACAGTGCGCAGCAGTTCGCCGTGCCCGGTTCGGCCGGGAGTTTCAAGTTCACCCGTCCGGTCAGCGGCGGCACGAGCACCGGTGCGGTGCAGGCCGGGCTCGACGAGTTTTACGCGCAAAAGGTCTCCTGGGGTTCCTGCACCCCCTTCGATGCTTCGAACTTCCGGGGCTGGATCGATTATTTGGCGCAACGCGACCCGTCCAAAGGATTGGCCGCCAGCTGCGCTTACGTGATCGTGCCGGTCGACTACAAAAACCCCTCCGGGCCGACCGCGGCGATCGCTGTGGCCAAGGCCTCCACCGGCCTGGGTGCGGACGGCAAGCCCAAGCACGCATTGTTCGGAAATGCGGGCGGGCCGGGGCAGCCGTCTTTGCCGTTCACCGGACAATGGGCCGGCCAGTACCGGAACTCGTTGGCCGATTACGACATCGTCGGCGTGGACACCCGGGGCGCCGGTGCTTCTTTGCCGCAGATCCGGTGCGCCACGGACAAATTCCTGCAGGCCCAGTCCGAGGGGATGGACGGGCTGGCCAGCACTACCGAAGGACTGGCCAGACTGGACCAGATCAACCGGGCCAACACGGAGGCCTGCTACACCAACACGGGCTTGGGCTTCCTGAATCCGGACGGCACGAAGTTCAGTGCCGAAACCTACCTGCCCAAGGTGAGCGTGGACGATGAAGCCCGCGACATGGATGTGATCCGGTCGGTCCTCGGAAATGCCAAACTGAGCTATCAGGGCGGATCGGACGGAACCGGGGTCGGTTACACCTATGCCCAGGAATTCCCGGAGAGCACCCGGGCGATGATCCTCGACTCGCCCGAGAACCCGTTCGAGAACAACCCGGCGGAAGCAGCCAAGTTCCAAGACATCACCGGGCATCCGAAAGCCGATCCCTATGCCCAGGACCGGGGTTTCCAGGACACGTTCAACCAATTCGCGGCCAAATGCGCGCAAGACGACGGCTTCGACTTCGGCGGCACGAAGGTGCCCTGCGCCCTGGGCACGAATTCGGACCGGGCGACCCTGATCGGGGCCTACCAGGCGATTGCGCAGAAGGCCTTCGGCGGCACCACCTACTACAGCGACTCGCTCAACCGGCCGCTGAGCTTCAAGGACTTCACCCAAGCCACCACCGGCGCGCTCTACGGGTCGAGCAACTGGGCCCAGCTGAACGCCGGGCTGGCCGCGGCCAAGGAAGGCGGAGACGTCAAGGACCTGTTCGAGCTCAGCGACGGCTATTACAGCTGGGACGGCAAGAGCTCGTACCCGTTCTTCGTGGTGGCCACTTTCCCGACCATTGCCTGCCAGAACTTCACCGCGGACGCGACCGATATCACGGCAAAGGGCTCCTATGCGGCTGCGCCCTACAAAAACCCGGGCAACGACGCGGCCACCGGGGTGCAGCGCGACGGATTGGACAGCAGCTTCGGCTGGTGCGATTTCTACCACACGAAAAATCAGAAAGCCCTGGCCCAGTCGGTGAAGGCGTTGCCGAACATCTTGGTCGTGGCCTCCTCGCACGACCCGGCGACGCCCTATGTGGGCGGCGTGGTGATGGCCAAAGGGCTGGGCGCCAGTTTGCTGACCGTCGAGAACCCGCAGCACATTGCCCTCGGCCGGAACATCACCTGCGCCAACCAGATCGCCGAGACCTATTTGAAGGACCTCACGGTCCGCACGGATCTGCCCGGCAAAACCGGAATCCAGGTGCTCGATCTGAGCCAGCGCCCGATCGACATGGATAAGAACGTGGTCGGCAACCAATGCCGGGTGGATACTGCGAACCGGCCGGTGCCGACGGTCGCCCCGGCGGCTGCGGTGGTCGGAGCCAAGGCGCCGGTTCAGTTGACCGCGAGCGGTTTGGTGCGCGGCGCGGCCTACCGGTTTGCACTGACTGCCGCAGACGGCTCGGAGCTGCCCGTCGAGGCCGCGGCGAAGCAGTACCCCGCGGATGCAGACGGTCGATTGCAGATTCCGGTGACCCTGCCGGCATCGCTCAACGCCGGTCAGTACGGATTGGCGTTGGTCGGAACCGAAGACGTGAATCGCAAGATTCCGGTGGCGCCGGGCGTGCTGACCGTGACCAAGGCACCGCCGGTGCTCAACGTCGTGAAGCCGAGCTTGCCGGCCGGAACTGAGCAGACCGTGACCGGAAGCGGATTCGACGCCGGTTCGGTCCTGGCGCTGCAGTTCCATTCGACTCCGGTCGACCTGGGAAATGTCACGGTCGGCGCGGACGGCACTTTCAGCAAGAGCTTCGCGATCCCCGAGGACGCCGAGCCCGGCAGCCACAAGATCGTGGCGGTGGCGGCTGACGGAACCGCGGTCGAAAGCGGGTTCCAGGTCACCGCGAAGCCGCTGCCGCCGGTGTTGCAGCCGACCGGCAGCGACGGCGGTGCACCGGCTGCCGGCGCCGGGGCGGCGGGCCCGAATCCGGACCTGGCAGTGACCGGTGCCGGCGGCACGGTTTGGGCGTTCGGCGGCATCGGCACTGCGATGCTGCTGCTCGGCGGCCTGGCCATGGTTTTGGTGCGGCGGAGCCGGGGAGCCGCGGCCTAGCCGAGCCGGACCGGTATCCGGATGCCGCGCTGCCGAGTTTCGGCAGTGCGGCATCCGGAGGTATTGCCGAAACCGCAGGCCGGCCGTCCTCGGTTTCCCGGGCCGCATTGGCGCCGTCGAGCAGCGCCGGCGGTTCGGACTCCGCGCGGGCGGTCATGATCTGGTCGATTTGCGCACCGAATTGCCCGACCTTCTCCGTGTTCTGAATCGGCGGCTCGCCTGCCTCGGCCAGCGGTCGATCGGCGTCGATGTACCGGGAGCCGAGGTTGGAGGTGAAGGCGATGATGTAGTTCCGTTCGGTTTCGCCGGGCAGGGATTCGACGATGCCGGCATCCGAGCTATTGATCTCGGTCCAGCCGTTCTTGTGCGCGAAGGTAACCTCGGCCTGATCATTGCAAGGCTGCACGTCGGACCCGAAGTCGCCGAGGCCCGGCAACACGATGTCCCCAGTCTGCGGATCGGTCCAGAGCGACGGGGCGAGCGCCGGAATCCCCGGGGCCGGATACTCTGCGCCGCACCAATTGGTGGTCACCAGCGCGAAATTCGCACCTTGTTGGCCCAGCAGCATTTCCAGATAGCTGCGGGAGTCGCTGCTGAGGACGTCTCGGGTGACCGCCGTCCCGTCCGGTGCAGTCCAGAGCACTCCGGGGCCGCCGTTGACGATCAGCAGCAGCTTGGCCATGTCGAACGAGTTCATCTGGGTTGCGATCCAATTCCCGCCGTTGAGCGGATCGGTTCCGGTGAGCTGGAGCATGCCGAGACCCAATGCCTGGAACTCGGCATTGAGCGGATCAACTGCGTCCTCATCGTGCAGCAGCTTGATCAGGGCGCAAGTGGCGTAATTGTCCGAATAGGTGATCATCTGGCTGAAGAAATCGCCGATCGGTTGCGATGAAGCTCCGACGCAGTCGGTACTGGGTCCCTGCGGCGCATAGTCGTAGACGTCGTCGAGCGAGATAGCGCCCTGATCGACCAAGCGGAGGACCCCGAAGGCGACCAGCAGCTTCAGCAGCGACCCGGGGTAGGGGAGCATGAACTCGGTTTCCGGTTCCGCGGAGCCGGGCAGCAGTGCGGTGCCGCCCAGACCGCCGTTGTCGTCCCAGAGCGCTTCGTCCCAATTGGTCCAGGTCACGGCGGCGCCGTGGAGAAATTCTGGTCGATGGGGAGCACCAGGCCGTCCGGGTAGGCGGGGCTGGTCAGAACATTCGCGGCAGCCACCGGGGCGCCTTCGTCGTCGAGCTCGATGACCGTGGCATCGATGTTCGGCATGGCTTGGATCGGTTCGTAGGCAGATTCCGCCGGATCGGCGGCTGTGGACGACGGCCCCGGGTCCGGCACCTCGGCCTCCAGCGGAGCCTCGGTGTCCAAGACCTCGGTGAAATTCTGGGACACGATGGCGGCCTGCAGTTCCTCTGCGAGGGACGATTGCTCTGGCTCGGCCTGGGTCTGCCCCGGCTCGGGCTGGGTCGCTGGTGTGGTGGGTTCCGGAGCCGAAACCTGCGCTGCGGGCATGGAATACAACCCCGCAACCAATAGCAGGCCCAAGAGCAAAGCTCCGGATAAAGCGAGTTTGAGCGGAGAGTTCATGTTGTCCAATGGCCGCGCGTTCCGGGCCGGTGCGGCCACGGCTCAAATCGTTCGGCGGTGCAGCGCCGAAGTGCTGTCCGGAGAAGCAGGTTCATTCGAACGTATCAATCTGTGCTGTGCGCGTATTGTGGCCCAGGGAAAAGGCTGTTGTGGGACGGCCGGTGGCCGCGTTGTGCCGGTGCTCAGTCGGCAGCGTAGACTGGACAAGCTTTTGCGTGCCCGTCGTCGTGTTCCGCACCGCACACCGCGCCGCCGCCCAACTCCCCACCGCTAAGGAAATCACTGTGATTACCGTCCAAGACCTTGAGTTGCGCGCTGGTGCGCGCCTGTTGATGGATGAGGTGTCCTTCCGGATCGACAAGGGCGACAAAATCGGTTTGGTCGGACGCAATGGCGCCGGTAAAACCACGCTGACCCGAGTGCTGGCCGGCGAGGGCTTGCCGGCTGCCGGCAAAGTGACCCGCAGTGGCGAGATCGGCTACCTGCCCCAGGACCCGCGGACTCCGGATATGGAGCAGTTGGCCCGGGACCGGATCCTGGCCGCCCGTGATTTGGACAAGGTGGTGACCAAGCTCCGTACCGCCGAAGCCGAAATGGCCTCCGAGGACGACAAAGTCCGGGACAAGGCGATGGCGCGCTACGATCGTCTGGAACAGGAATTCCTGGCCAACGGAGGCTACGCCGCGGAGTCCGAAGCCGCTGCGATCTCGTCCAACCTGGCGTTGCCCGAACGGATCCTGAACCAGCCGCTGCGTACCCTCTCCGGTGGCCAGCGCCGTCGGGTGGAGCTGGCCCGGATCCTCTTTTCCGGCGCCGAGACCATGCTCCTGGACGAGCCGACCAACCACCTGGACGCGGATTCCATCACCTGGCTCCGGGATTTCCTGAAGAACCACCAAGGCGGCCTGATCGTGATCAGCCACGACGTGGAACTGCTGGAAGCGACCGTGAACAAGGTCTTCCACCTGGATGCCAACCGGGCCACGATCGACCAGTACAACTTGGGCTGGAAAAAGTACTTGGAACAGCGCGAGACCGATGAGCGGGCCCGCAAACGGGAACGCATCAACGTGGAGAAAAAAGCCACCGTGCTGATCGATCAGGCCAACAAGATGCGGGCCAAAGCGACCAAGGCCGTTGCTGCGCAGAACATGGCCCGCCGGGCCGAACGGATGCTGGCCGGCCTGGCGGAGGAACGGACCTCCGACCGGGTCGCCGCGTTGCGCTTCCCGGATCCGGCGCCGTGCGGCAAGACCCCGCTGACCGCGGAGGGGCTGAGCAAGTCCTACGGCTCGCTGGAGATCTTCACCGACGTCGATTTGGCGATCGACCGCGGGACCAAGGTCGTGGTGTTGGGTCTGAACGGCGCAGGCAAGACCACCTTGCTGCGGATGCTCGCCGGAGTCGACAAGCCGGACACCGGAACGGTGCTGCCCGGGCACGGCCTGAAGATCGGGTATTACGCCCAGGAACACGAAACCTTGGACACCGATCGCAGCGTCTTGGAAAACATGCGTTCGGCAGCCCCCGAGCTCCGGGACGCCGAAGTGCGCGGGATCCTGGGTTCCTTCCTGTTCTCCGGCGACGACGTCGAGAAGCCGGCCGGGGTGCTCTCCGGCGGCGAGAAGACCCGTCTGGCGCTGGCGACGATCGTGGCCTCGAGCGCAAATGTGCTGCTGCTCGATGAACCCACCAACAACCTGGATCCGGCCAGCCGGCAGGAGATCCTCGGCGCGCTGCGCAATTACACCGGATCAGTGGTTTTGGTCAGTCACGACGAAGGCGCGGTCGAGGCGCTCAATCCGGACCGGGTGGTCTTGTTGCCGGACGGCGTGGAAGACCACTGGAGCGAAGACTACCTGGACTTGATCACCCTGGCCTGAGGCCCTGGTCTCAGCGCACTTGCAGTGGCTGCGCGCCGGTGATCCGGAGCAATTCCGGGTACTCGATGGAAAACATCGAGAGGTGGTCGCCGGCACCGGCCCAGAGTATCGGCTGTTCGGCCAAACTGGCGTCGACGATGGTGCGGATCGGCCGCGGGTGTCCCAAGGGAGCCACCCCGCCGACGTGCTGGCCGGTGTGCTCGAAGACGAAGGCCGGGCTGGCCCGGCGGATTTTGCCGGAACCGAGCAGTGTCGCGACCAATCCGGTGTTCACCCGTGCAGCGCCGCTCGCCACAATCAGCAATGGCTCTTCGGCCAACTCGAAGATCAGGCTGTTGGCGATCGAGCCGAGATCGCAACCGAGCGCCTTGGCCGCGGCCTCGGCGGTCGGCACGCCGTCGTCGAGGGTCACGATGCGGTCTTCGGCGCCGGCAGCCAGCAGCGCCTGGCGCACCAAGCCGACCGGATCGGGCAACTCGGCGCCGGGGGCCGGCGAGTCAGCCACGCAGGGTGTCCTGGGTTTCCGGCCGTGCCGCTTGCGGCCGGGGCGTCGGCGATGTCCGCATCGGAGCCTGACCGCCCTCGAAGCCCTGGGCATCCAGCATCGCGTCCTCCTCCTGCTCCGCGCTGGCCTGCCTGCGATGCCGCCGGGCCGCAGCCTTGGCGGCGTTCTGGAATGCCGAGCCGCGACCCAGCTCGTCTTCCGGTTGCAGGCCGCCCTCGGCTTCCAAGCGATTGAGCTTGGCCTGTTGGAAGGCGATGTAGCCGAAGCCTATGAAGAACAGCACGCCGAAGGCGAACCATTGCATGGCGTAGGACAGGTTGGTGCCCTCATTCACGCTGGGCACCAGGAAACCCGCCGGGTTCTGCGCTGCGGCCGGAGTTTCCTGGGCCATCTGCAGGTAGGCGCCGGTGAGCACCGGATAGCTCAGTTCCTGGGCATAGGCCGGCAGGTTGATCGAGGCGATCTGCCCCTCGGGCGCGCCCCGGGCCAATTCCGGCTCGCTCGGCTTCAGCCGGCCGACGACGGTGATTTGGCCGCTCACCGGTTCCGGGATCAGATCCGGGCGGCCGGCTTCCTGGTTGCCGATCGGCAACCAGCCCCGGTCGATGATGACGGTCTCGCCGGTGACCAACCGGAACGGGATCACGACTTCGTAGCCTGGCTGGCCGTTGAGCGGCCGATTCCGGACCACTCGCTGGTCGCTCACCTGATAGCTTCCGGTGAGCTGGACCTGAGTCCATTCCTTGGCCTGGTCGAACTGGCTGAAAACCGGTTTCGCGGCTTCGAAACTGATCGGTGCCGCCGAATAGTTGTTGGTGATCCGGGTGATGTTCTGCACCACCTCGGCCCGGCGTTCCATCTGCCAGACGCCCAGACCTGCGGCGACCGTGGCGAAGAACGCAGCCAGCACGAAATAGCCCAGCCAACGCCTGCTGAAGAGGAAGCGGTACATCAGTGCCCCGCTTCGCCGTCGACGGCAACGGTGTCCCGGAAGAAGCCGCGCAGTTTCAAATAGTCCTCCAACCATTCCCGGTGTTCATCACAGGCCGACCAGATCTTGAGCCGTTCGGGTGTGTGCACTTTCGGATTGTTCCAGCGCAGATTCCAGCGGGCGCCCGAACGGCACCCTTTGCGCGAGCATTGTGCGGCGACCGGCCCGTCCGCGGCGCCGAGGCTGTCCAGGAAACTCATGCGGCGCCGTCCTGCTGGGCAGGCGGCGGATCCGCTTCGGCATCAGGCACCACTTCGCCCTGCAGCAGCACCGGTTCGGGTTCCGGGGCCGGCTCGTCCGCGGCCGGCAGCTCGGCTTGCGGCGCGTGGTCCAGCAAAGCGTTCTCATCCGGGCTGACCGTGTCCCCGCCGCCATTGGCGATGATCACTGCGAACCACGGGATGAACACGGCGCCGAGGATCGGCAGCACTTTCCACCAGCCGGGAACCACGAAGAGCAATCCCAGGCAGACCATGCGGATGCCCATCGCTACGCCGTATTTGACCATCCGGGCGCGCATGTCTTCGCTGTGCGCGGTGTGCGCGCTCGTGATCTTCGCTACTTCGTCGCCTTGGCTCAAGGTCTGGTGTCTGCTCACTGAGGTCTGTTCTGAACGGAATCGGGATTCGTCGTCGGGCCGGGATGCAGGCCCATCCCATTCTCCCACCGCTTGAGTCCGCGGACAAACAGGCGGCGCCCTTGGCGTGCCCGGCCTCGCCTCGGCAGTTCCCGGGCCCGGAACCGATAGGATCTTAGGCGAGCAAGCGAATCGGACAAGAGGAACAGGTGCAGGAGATGGCTGACGCCGCAAACGGCCGCAGTGTGTTGATCACTGGCGGGAATCGGGGGATCGGCTTGGCGATCGCCGAGGCTTTCCTGGCCAACGGGGACAAGGTCGCGGTGACTTTCCGCAGCCAGACGGAGCTGCCGGAAGGGATCTTGGGCGTGCAGGCCGATGTCACCGACGAAGCCAGCGTCGATGCTGCCTTCAGCGCAGTCGAAGCCGCGCATGGGCCGGTGGAAATCGTGGTGGCCAACGCCGGGATCACCAAGGACACCTTGTTGCTGCGGATGAGCGAGGACGATTTCACCTCGGTGATCGACACCAATCTCACCGGTGCTTTCCGGGTGATCAAGCGTGCATCGCGCGGCATGATCAAGCTGCGCAAGGGACGGGTGATCTTGATTTCCTCGGTGTCCGGGCTGTACGGCGCGCCCGGCCAGATCAATTACTCGGCGTCCAAAGCGGGCATGGTTGGAATCGCGCGTTCGCTGACCCGGGAACTCGGCTCGCGCAACATCACCGCGAACGTGGTGGCGCCCGGCATGATCCGGACCGATATGACCGACGAACTGCCCGAGCAGACCAAGCGGGACTACCTCGCTGCGATTCCGGCCGGGCGGTTCGCCGAGGCTTCGGAGGTCGCCGACGTGGTGCGCTGGCTCAGCAGCGACGAAGCCGGCTACATCTCCGGTGCGGTGATCCCGGTCGACGGCGGACTGGGCATGGGCCATTGAGCCCGGCGGATCAAACGGATTTTGAGGAAGCATTCAGGAAAGGCAGCAAAATGGCAGATTTGACCGGCAAAACGGCGCTGATCACCGGTTCTTCGCGGGGGATCGGGGCCGATGTGGCGAAGTTCTTGGCCGCCGAGGGCGCAGCCGTAGTGGTCAACTACCGGCAGAAGGCGCCGCGCGCGAACAAGGTCGTGGCGGAGATCGAAGCCGCCGGCGGCAAGGCGGTCGCGGTGGGCGCAGACCTGACTGCGGCCGAGGGGGTCAAAGCCCTGGTCGACGCCGCAGTGTCGAACTTCGGCGGCCTGGATTACTTGGTGCTCAACGCATCCGGCGGCATGGAGACCTCGATGGGTTCCGACTACGCCTTGGCCTTGAACCGGGATGCCCAAGTGGCGATGCTCGAAGCTGCTGCGGAGGTGATGCCGGCAGGATCCCGCGTGGTTTTCATCACGAGCCACCAAGCGCACTTCATCAACGACGTCGCCACCATGGACGCCTACGAGCCGGTGGCGCGCAGCAAGCGGGCCGGTGAAGACGCGTTGCGCGCTTTGATCCCGGATCTGGACGCGAAGGGGATCAGTTTCGTCGTGGTCTCCGGTGACATGATCGAGGGAACGATTACCGCGACCTTGCTGGACCGGGCGCAACCGGGTGCCATCGAAGCCCGCCGTGCGGACGCCGGACGGCTCTATTCGGTGGCCGAGTTCGCCGCCGAAGTGGCCAAAGCGGTGACCGCCGAGCTGCCGACCGGGCACACCGAATACGTCGGCGGCGCGGAGTCGTTCCGCAAATAGCCGCTCCGCCAACCGCAGGTCCAGGTGCCGGAAGGTCAGAGGCCGGCCAGGTCCACTACCAGGTCGAGCCGCCAGATCGCGGCATCTGCGGCCTCGACCACCGCGGGCTTGGCATTGAAGGCGACGCTGAAACCGGCTGCGGACATCATGTCCAGATCGTTGGCGCCGTCGCCGATCGCGATGCTCGCGCCGAGTGGAATGCCGACTGCAGCGCTCCATTGCCGGAGCGCCTGCGCTTTGGCCGCGCGATCGATGATTCGGCCGCGGACCCGTCCGGTCAACCGGCCGTCCTCGACTTCCAGATCGTTGGCCTTGGCGAAGTCGAGGCCCAAGCGGGCGGCGATCGGAGCCAGGATTTGGCTGAACCCGCCGGAGACCGCGGCGACCGTATGGCCGCCGGCCCGGGCCGTGCGGATCAGCCGTTCGGCGCCAGGGGAGAGCCGGATCGCGTCGTGGACCTCGCCGAATACGGTTTCCGGCAGGCCGGCCAAGGTCTGCACCCGGGCATGCAGGCTCTGTTCGAAGTCGAGTTCCCCGCGCATGGCTGCTTCGGTCACTGCCCGGACTTCCTCGGCCCGCCCGGCGTGCTCGGCCAGGAGTTCGATGACTTCCTGTTGGATCAGAGTCGAGTCGACGTCCATGACGATCAATTTCCCCGGGGCATCGCGCAACTCCGCGGGGACCAAGGCAGTGGCGACCGTCGTCCCGGCGAAGGCTCCGCGGAGCGCGTCCCGGGCCTGCCGCATCCGGTCTGCGGGCAGTTCCAAGAACACCCGACGGAACGCATAGTCCGGCGTACCGCCGTCGCTGGGCCCGGTTGCCGCGGCCGGGAGCCCGGCGATCGCTTCGTCGAATCGGCGGAGTTGCTCTGCGGTCAGTTCGGGGGCATAACAAAATGCGGCGTAGCGATCAGGCATGGCCCACAGTCTACGCACTGCCACGGTTCGCGTTGGATACATGACGTGGCCTAATGTCTTGTTCTATGGGTGATGTTCTCGAATTGGCTTCCGTGCGCGTTGTGCGCGGCACAACGACTTTGCTGGACGATGTTTCGTGGACCGTCAAGGAGGGCGAACGCTGGGTGGTGCTCGGCCCGAACGGCGCCGGAAAGACCACTCTGCTGCAGATCGCCGGGGCCCGGATGCATCCGACGTCGGGCATGGTCGGGATCTTGGACGAGATCTTGGGTGCGGTCGATGTCTTCGAACTGCGGCCCCGGATCGGACTGGCCTCGGCGGCCCTGGCGAAGCAGATCCCGGAACACGAAAAAGTGCTCAACGTGGTGGTGACCGCGGCTTACGGAGTCACCGGCCGCTGGCGGGAGAGCTACGACCGCGACGACGAACGCCGGGCCTTCGCACTGTTGGATGCCTGGGGCATGTCCACGTTCCTGAACCGTCCGTTCTCCTCGCTGAGCGAGGGCGAACGCAAGCGCGTGCAGATCGCCCGGGCGCTGATGACCGATCCCGAATTCCTGTTGCTGGACGAACCCGCAGCCGGCCTGGACCTGGCCGGCCGGGAAGACCTGGTGCAGCGGCTGACCGCACTGGCCCAGGATCCGGCGGCACCCGCGATCGTGCTGGTCACGCATCACCTCGAAGAAGTCCCACCGGGGTTCACGCACGCAATGCTGCTGCGCGACGGCGCGGTGGTGGCACAGGGCGAGATCGCCGAGGTGCTGACCGAGGAGCACCTTTCCACGACCTTCGGCATCGCGCTGGAGATCACCGAACACAACGGGCGCTTCAGCGCCATGGCACGCTAGGACCGAAATGCTCGATCTGACCTGGTGGAGCGGTGTGCTCATCGCGATCGCCGGCCTCTGGGCCGGCACGGTCAACACCGTGGTCGGTTCCGGGACCCTGGTGACCTTCCCGGTGCTGGTCGCCCTGGGCACGATTCCGGTGACCGCTTCGATTTCCAACGCGATGGGTCTGGTGGCGGGCAACGCCTCCGGAGCCTGGGGTTACCGCAAGGAACTCAAAGGCCTCGGCGGCCAGGTGCTGAGACTGCTCCCGGCTTCGGTTCTGGGCGGCGTCGTCGGCGCTTGGCTGCTGCTGCATCTGCCAGCCACGGTGTTCGGCATTGTGGCGCCGATTTTGATCGTGGTCGCGTTGGTCATGGTGATTTTCCAGCCGAAACTGCAGCGTTGGGTGGCCGGGCGGCGCCGGGACGGCGGAACCGGCCCCAGCCATTCGGTGCTGCTGACCGTGCTGATTTTCCTGACCGGTGTCTACGGCGGCTATTTCGTCGCGGCCCAGGGAATTCTGCTGGTCGGGATTTTCGGCATTCTGCTCAGCGGAACCATGCAGGCGGCCAATGCGATGAAAAACGTCTTGGTGCTCGCGGTCAACGTGGTGGCGGCGTTGTCCTATCTGCTCTTCGCCTTCGACCGGATCGATTGGCCGGTGGTTGCGGTGATCGCGGTGTCGTCGTTGATCGGCGGCTACATCGGATCGAAGATCGGCCGCCGGCTCAAGCCGGTGGTGCTGCGCAGCTTCATTGTGCTGCTGGGCTTGGTGGCCTTGTACTTCATGCTCGGCAAACTGTTCGGCTGGGCGTGATCATCCGGCTGGACTCGGCGGACGACGCGCGGGTCAAGGATTACGGCAAGCTCACCGACACCCAATTGCGGCGCAGCGTCGAGGCCGCGCAGGGGCTGTACATCGCGGAAAGCTCCAAGGTGCTCCGGCGGGCGCTGGCTGCCGGCCACCGGCCCAGATCCTTCTTCATGGCGGAAAAATGGCTGGACAGCCTGGCCGATGTCTTCGCCGCCCACCCGGAGACGCCGGTGTATTGCGGCTCGGATGCGGTGCTCGAGGAAATCACCGGCTTCCACCTGCACCGGGGCGCGCTGGCCGCCATGGACCGGCCCGATCCGGTGGATTTCCGCAGCTTGCTGCCCGGTGCCCGGCGGCTCGCGGTCTTGGAAGACATCGTAGACCACACCAACCTGGGCGCGATTTTCCGCTCCGCGGCGGCGTTGGAGATCGATGCGGTGCTGATCAGCCCGCGCTGTGCCGACCCGTTGTACCGGCGCAGCATCCGGGTCAGCATGGGCACTGTGTTCCAGGTTCCCTGGGCCAGGCTGCCGCAGTGGCCGGATGACCTCGCGGTGCTCCAGGAGGCCGGGTTCCGCACGGTGGCCTTGGCCTTGGCCGACGAGGCACTCAGCCTGGACCAGCTGGCGGCGGACCCGCCGGAGCGGCTCGCCTTGATCCTGGGCACCGAGGGGGAGGGGCTCAGTGCGGCGACTCTGGCTGCAGCCGATGCTTCGGTGATGATCCCGATGAGCGGCGGAGTCGACTCGCTCAATGTCGCGGCAGCGTCCGCGGTGGCATTCTGGGCGGTGCGCGCAAACCACTCAGTCGCTGCACAGCGGTCCGCGATAGTCTGAGGCCATGCGCAAAGGTGACGTAGTCGAAGATTTCGAGTTGCCCGACCAAACGGGCACGCCACGCCGGCTGAGCACGCTGCTCGAGAACGGGCCGGTGGTGCTGTTTTTCTACCCGCTCGCGATGAGCGGCGGCTGCACCAAAGAAGTCTGCCATTTCCGCGATGTGGACGCCGAATTCAAAGCGCTCGGCGCACAACAAGTGGGGATCAGCCGGGACAGCGTGGAACGGCAGGCCGAATTCGCCAAACGCACCGGGATCGACTACCCGCTGCTGTCCGATCTCGACGGCGAGGTCGCCGAGGCCTTCGGCGTGAAGCGCCGGCTGCTGGCCAAAGCCCTGCCGGTCAAACGGGCGACCTTCGTGATCGACACCGATTTCCGGATCGTGGAGTCCGTGTCCAGCGAAACTGACATGGACGGGCACGCGGACCAGGCGCTGGCCGCGCTCAAGGCCCGGCAAAGCTGATCCGCGGGCGGATTCCGCTTTCCGGCCGGCCCAGGGTAAGATTGAGTGTTGCGCTGTGCGTCCTCGATGATTCAACGAACTCCGAGGCGTGGCGGCCACTCATATCCGTGAAGTACCGGGGCTGGCAAAATCCAGGCCCACCCGAGAAAAAGGCACAAACGTGAAAAGCGATATCCACCCGAAATACGAAGCAGTCGTCTTCAACGACCTGGCTTCCGGCACCAAATTCCTGACCCGGTCCACCGTTTCTTCGGACAAGACCATCGAATGGGAAGACGGCAAGACCTACCCGGTCATCGACGTCGAAATCTCCTCCGAGAGCCACCCGTTCTACACCGGCAAGCAGCGCATCATGGACAGCGCCGGCCGGGTGGAGCGCTTCAACGCACGCTTCAAGGGCTTCGGCGGCAAGAAGTAAGCCACGCCGAATCCGCACGAAGCGGGCCGGAACACCCAAAGGTGTTCCGGCCCGCTTTTTGTTTGCCTCGAAGCTGCTCCGATTCAGGCCGCTGCGGCCAGAATCACCTTCACCACTTCCTCCGGGTGCGACAGCATCACCGAGTGGCTCGCCCCATCCACCACCGTGGTCTGCGCGCCCATCCGCTCGGCGCAGCCGGCTTCGAGTTTCGGATTGATGATCTGATCGTTGCCGGCCACGACGTACCAGGTGGGCACGTCTTTCCAAGCGGGCGCACCGCTGGGCCAGCCGAACCGGGCAGCGTCGCTGGGGCCCTGCGTGGCGGCATTGATCCGGGCCTGTTCCTCGGGCAGGTCCGGCGCGAAATACTTCACGTAATCGTCCTGGCTCAGCGTGACCCGGCCTTGCGGATCCAGGATGAACGCCTCGCCGGAGGGCAGCCCGCCGTACTGCTCGGTGAGACCACCGGCGGTCTCGCCTTCGTCCGGGCCGAACGCCGCGACGTAGACCAGCGACTTCACGTTCGGCGCGCCCTTGGCCGCGTTGCTGATCACGACGCCGCCGAAGGAGTGTCCGACGACGACAGTCTCGCCGTCGAGCGTGTCCAGCAGTTCCCGGACCTTCTGCACGTCATCCGGGATCGAGCTCAACGGCTGCTGGGCGGCAACCACATGGTGTCCAGCGGCCTGCAGTGCCGGAATGACCGCCGACCACGAGGATCCGTCCGCGATCGCGCCGTGGACTAAAAGGATATTTGCCATTGTTGTTCTCCTCGGTTGGGTTGAAACACAACGGACGAGGCTCCTACGACCTCCCCCATACGGTTCAAGCTACGGGGGAGCCCTAAACTGGTCAAGGGATTTGCTCTGCGGGAAAGGTGTCAATTGGCTGAGAAAAACGTCTTCCACGGCGAATACAAAGTGCCCGGGGGCAAACTGGTGGTGGCCGATCTGGAGGTCGCCGACGGGGTGCTGCAGCGCGTGTCGATCAACGGCGATTTCTTCCTGGAACCGGACGAGGCGTTGACCGAGATCAATGCCGCTTTGACCGGCCTTCCGGTGGCGACGCCCGCGCGGGAGTTGGCTGCCGCCATCGTACGCGGAGTACGTCCGGAGGCGGTGCTCTTCGGCTTTTCCGCCGAGGCCGTGGCGATCGCCGTGCGCCGGGCGCTGAAGTTGGCGACGAGCTGGACCGACCACGAGTTCGAAATCATTCCGCCGACACCGCTCGACACCTACCAGCACGTCGCGATGGACGAGGTGCTGACCCGCCAAGTCGGTGCCGGAACGCGCAAACCGACGCTGCGGTTCTGGGAATGGGAAGCACCCTCGGTGGTGATCGGCAGCTTCCAATCGGTGCGCAACGAGGTCGACGCCGCCGGCGTGGCACGCTACGGGGTCACCGTGGTGCGGCGGATCAGCGGCGGCGGCGCGATGTTCATGGAACCCGGCAACGCGATCACCTACTCGTTGTACGTGCCGCAGAGCCTGGTCGACGGTTTGAGCTTTGCCGACTCCTATCCGTTCTTGGACGCCTGGGTGATGGCGAGTCTGCAGAAGCTCGGCATTTCGGCGCACTACGTCCCGTTGAACGACATCGCCACCGAGCAGGGCAAGATCGGTGGCGCGGCGCAGAAGCGGCTCAGCAACGGAGGGCTGCTGCACCACGTGACCATGTCCTACGACATCGATGCGGACAAGATGACGCAGGTGCTGCGGATCGGCCGGGAGAAACTCTCGGACAAAGGCATCGGTTCGGCGAAGAAGCGGGTCGACCCGTTGCGCCGGCAGACCGGCTTGGCCCGCGAAGCGATCATCGAGACCATGATGGAGACCTTCGAGGAACTCCATTCCGCAGAACGGGTCCCGCTCAGCGAAGCCGATCTGGCCGCCGCCGACGATTTGGTGACCGCGAAATTCCACACCGACGGCTGGACCAACCGGGTTCCCTGAACCGGATAGCGGGCTGGTCTAGCTGGCCAGCCCGGTCGGTTCGCTGGAACCGCCCACTTGGGCGCAGTTGAGCCGGGTTGCGGCTGGCTGAACCCGGCTCAACTGCGCCCAAGTCAGTTGACCGCGAGGGCTGGCCGCAGAACATTACCGGCCTACCGCGACCGCTTCGATCTCCACCAGCTGGCCCGGGTAGCCGAGGACCGCCACGCCGAGCAAGGTGCTCGGCGCATCGTGGGCGCCCATCGCGGCACGCACCGCGCGCCATGCGGACACCAGATCGTCCCGGTCGCTGCTGGCCACGTAGACCGTGGTCTTGAGGATCGAGGACAATCCGGAGCCGGCATCCTGCAGCGCCACCTCGAGGTTCCGCAGGCAGAGTGCGGCCTGTTCAGCGAAGTCGAGAGCGGGCACTTCGCCGGCCTCGTCCAAGGGGCAGGCCCCGGCAGTGAAGACCAATCTCGGGGCCTCCGTCGATGCGGCGTAGGCGTACTGGGCGACGTCGGACAGGCTGGGGCTACGGTGCAGGACGGGATCCACGCGGATCAGAATACCAGCGCACCGGAGGTCCGTGCACGGTCGGGAATCAGGCCAGCTGCGCCCGCAACGACCGTTGCAGTTGGTCCAGGCACTCGATCACGATCCGGCGCAGTGCCTGGGGTGCTTCGGCCCGGTCCGCCAGCCAGTCGGTGGCCCGGCGCACCACGTCGTGCTGCTCCAACGCCAAGCCGGGTTCGGCGTCCTGCTCCGGAAACAGCCCGCGGACGATGCGGCTGGAGATTTCGATGCTGCGGCTGGACCAGATTCCGTCGAGTACTTCGAAATAGCCGGCCCGGTAGGGTTCCAGAAGCGAGCCCGGGCCAGCCCGGAAGCCCTCGATGCTGGCACTGATTTCCGCATTCGAGAGCGAGTCGGATTCCACGACCTCGGACCAGACCGCAGCCTTCACCGGAGCCTCCGGACGGGCCGCGGCAGCACAACGGTAGCCGATCGCCGCGGTCGAACTCTTGTCGGTTGCCAGTTCGGCGGCCAGCTCCGGCAACGCGGCCGAACCATTGGCGGAAAGCGCCTGCAGGAGCCGCCAGCGGAGGTCGGAGTCCACTGCCAGCCCGTCTGGGCCCTGGCCGGCCAGGGTGTCGCGGAGCAGTTGGTTCGCCGACGTCGAATCCCGGGCGAGCAGCGCCAGGCTGCGCATCCAAGCCAATTGGACTCCCGAGCCCGGAATCGCGGTGCGGGCCTGTGCCATGGAGGTCTGCAGCAAAGCTTCGAGCAGTTCCGGCCGCTGGTCGGCCGGGCTCAACCGTTGGACCGCGATCCGGGCATTGTCCAGGAGCGTGGCGAGGACCCCGTCCTTGGTGATCACGGAAGCGAAACGCCGGACCGCAACGACGAAGTCCGCGGCAGGCAGCACCGCATCCCGGGTCATATTCCACAGGGCGGACCAGCAGAGCGTGCTGGCCAAAGGATCGTCGAGCCGGTCCAGCGAACCCAGTACCGTGCGCAAGGATTCCGGGTCCAGCCGCACCTTGGCGTAGCTGAGGTCATCGTCGTTGAGCAGCAAAAGCTCCGCCTGCCGCTCGCCGGTCAATTCCGGGACCTCGGTCCATTCGCCGCTGACCTCGACCGGAACCGAGCGGGTCCGCAGCAAGGTGCCATCAGCGGTGCTGGAGTACAGGCCGATCCGCAAGGTGTGCGGCCGGTGCGCCGGCAGACCGGTGACCGGGTCCTGGGCCTGCTGCTGGATCCGGACCCGGCGATAGCGGCCGTCGGCGGACTCGATTTCCGCGCTGAGCGTGGAAATGCCCGCGGTCTGCAGCCAAGCTGCGGCCCAGGCGTCCATGTCCCGTCCCGCAGCCGCGGCGTCGTTCCGGGTGGCGCCGGCCAAAGCGGTCAGGAAGTCCTGCAGTGTGGTGTTTCCAAACGCATGGTCTTGGAAGTACTTCCGGGCCGCGCTGAAAAAGGCCTCCGGCCCGACGAAGGCCACCAGCTGTTTGAGCACGGATGCGCCTTTGGCATAGGTGATGCCGTCGAAATTCTGCTTTGCGGCTTCCAGATCGACGATGTCGGCCACGATCGGATGGGTGCTGGGCAATTGGTCCTGGACATAGGCCCAGCCTTTGCGCCGATTCGCGAAGTTGACCCAGGATTGGGCGCCCCAATCGGTGGTCTCGGCCACCGCAAGCGTGCCCATGTAGTCGGCGAAGGACTCCTTGAGCCACAAATCGTCCCACCAGCGCATGGTGACCAGATCGCCGAACCACATGTGGGCCATTTCGTGCAGCAGCGTGTTCGCCCGTTGTTCGTATTGCATCTCAGTGGCCCGCGAGGTGAAGACATAGCCGTCGCTGAAGGTGACCAGACCGGGATTCTCCATCGCGCCCAAGTTGTATTCCGGAACGAAAGCCTGGTCGTATTTCCCGAACGGGTAAGCGAAGTCGAAGAGCCCGTGGAAATAGTCCAAACCCCGTTTGGTGAGCTCGAAGACCTGCTCGGCGTCGAAGCTGGCCGCCATCGAGGCACGGCAGTACGCGGCCAGTGGGACTTCGACCACGCCGGACCAGTGCGACTCGAACCTGGCATACTCGCCGGCCAGGATGCAGGTGATGTAGCTCGAGATCGGTTCGGTGGCGGCAAACACCCAGCGGCTCAAGTCCGGTGCGCTGGCCAGCGGGCTGACGGCTTCCGCAGCACCGTTCGAGGCGACCTGCCAGTGCGAAGGCGCGATTACTTCGATCCGGTAGCGCCCCTTCAAATCCGGTTGTTCGAAGTTCGCGAAGACCCGGCGTGCGTCGGCCGGCTCGTACTGGGTGTAAAGGTAGATCTTTCCGTCTTCCGGATCCAGATAGCGGTGCAGTCCTTCACCGCTCCGGGAGTATTGCGCGGTAGCGGTGACCAGGACCTGGTTTTCGGCTTGCAGGTCCGGAAGCGCGATCCGGGCGCCCTGGTAATCGATCGGCAGTTCGCGCCCGTTGAGGTTGACCCGCTGCACCGAGCTGCCCACGAAGTCCAAGAAGCTGCTTTCGCCCGGGACCGCGCTGAAGGTGATGATGCTCTGCGTGGTGAAGCCGTCTGCTTCAGCGGAGACCGCGCTGCGCAGGTCGACCGTGACGTGGTAGTCGTGCACCGAGATGATCCGGGCGCGTTCGGCGGCTTCGGCGCGGCTCAGGTTAAGGGCTTGGGAGTTGAAAACAGGCACCAGGACATCTAATCATGAGCCGGGCGCAATCGGTGCCGGGCGCAGGCCATCCGGCTAGTGCGAAATCAGCTGTACCGCGAGCAGGCCGAGCACCGCGACGAGCAACCAGGAGAGCAGCGCCATGGCGACCGCGCGGAGTCCGGAACCGAGCAACTCGCGAACCCGGATCGCCGATCCGAGGCCGAACAGGGCCGCGCCCAGCGCGATGTCCTGCAGCACCGAACCGGCGTCGCGCACTCCTTCGGGCAACCAGCCGGTGCTGCTCAAAGCGATCATCGCCAAAAAGCCGAGCACGAACAACGGCACGATCGGAGGCAGGGCGCCGATCGCACCGGCGGGCCGTTTGCGCCGTTCCAACAGCGAAGCCGCGGCGACCATCGGCGCCAACAGGATCACCCGGGTCAGTTTGATCAGGATCGCCGCAGCCAAGGCGCCGGCGCCGGCGGTCTGCGCGGTCGCCACGACTTGGCCGACGTCGTGCACCGAAGCACCCACCCATTGCCCGAAATGCAGGGGAGTCAGGCCCAAGGGCACCATCAGCAGCGGCAGCACACCGATCGCCAAAGTTCCGCACAGCGTGACCAGGGCTACCGGGAGGACAGTATCGCGTTGTTTCGTGCCACGCACCGCGGCCATCGCACCGATCGCCGAGGCCCCGCAGATGGAGAAGCCGGTGGCGATCAACAAGGGGGCGTCGCCGGGCAGCCGGAAGATTTTGCCCAGCCCCCAGATCCCGGCGAAACTGAGCAGGACCACGCCGGCCACTATGGCCAGGGTCTGCCAACCCAGACCGAGCAGGTCGCTGAGCACCAGTTTGAGTCCGAGCAGGACGATCCCGACCCGCATCAGGTGTTTGCCGGCGGCATTCAGCCCGGGCCGGAGAACTCCGAAGACCGGTCGCGAAATCCCCGGCAGATTCGCGGCCAGGATGCCCAACACCACTGCGATCGTCATGGCCGGAAGCACCGGCACCAGGGAATGCAGGGCGAGTGCTGCAGCTACCGCGACCAGGCTGGCGAACAGTCCGGGGACCAGCGGGCGGGCGGCGGCCATGGCGGCGGAAGCTGAACGGGGCACTGTTCCACTCTAGTCACCCGGGACAGCGCGCCGGCCCGTTCGCGGTCACGCCGTGTTTCGGGAAACCGGCGCGTCGAGTAGCATGTGTCACTCCGGCGGAGGCGATGGCGGGTCATCGCGGAGGTGACCCAGCGACGTTGCGATGTCGGGGCGAATTGATCGGGGAGGCCGGAATGGAAAGTGTCGATGCGGAGCTGGCCGGCAAAAGGTGGCAAGGTAATCCCATGTCAGCTGAGTTGTTCCAGGATTATGACGCAGGGATCGCGCGCAGCGGAGCCTACGACGAAATGTTCACTGCGCAACTGCAGCCGCGGGAATCCTACCGGCAGATCGGTGCGGCCCTCGACGAGCTGACGCTCTCCGACGTCAGTGCCCGGGCCGATTCGATGGCCCGGACCTTCTTGGACCGCGGGGTGACCTTCGACTACGCCGGGGAGGAACGTCCGTTCCCGCTGGACATCGTGCCCCGGGTGATCGCTGCCGATGAATGGGCCGTCCTGGAACGCGGAGTAGCGCAACGGGTGCGCACTCTGGAGGCCTTCCTGAACGACGTCTACGACAAGATGAACGTGGTCAACGACGGGATCGTGCCGCGGTCTCTGATCACCTCGAGTGCGCATTTCCACCGGCAGGTCTCGGGATTCACGCCGTCCGGCGGCGTCCGGGTGCACGTCTCCGGAATCGATGTGATCCGGGATCAGGCCGGCGTCTTCCGGGTGCTGGAAGACAACGTCCGGGTGCCGAGCGGGGTTTCCTACGTGTTGGAGAACCGGCGGGCGATGGCCAAGGGTCTGCCTGAGGCCTTCGGCCAACAGCGGATCCGCCCGGTGGAGGAATACCCCCGGCGGCTGCTTTCCGCGCTGCGCAAAACCGCCCCGCAGGGCGTGGATGATCCGACCGTGGTGGTGCTGACCCCCGGAGTGTTCAATTCCGCTTATTTCGAACACACCTTGTTGGCCGGACTGATGGGGGTGGAACTGGTCGAGGGCCGGGACTTGATCTGCCGCGGCAACCGGGTCTACATGCGGACCACCGCGGGGGACCAGCGCGTCGATGTGATCTACAAACGGATCGACGACGAATTCCTGGACCCGCTGCAGTTCCGCTCCGATTCGATGCTCGGTTGCCCGGGGCTGGTCAATGCCGCCCGCGCCGGCGGGGTGACGATTGCGAACGCGGTGGGCAACGGCGTGGCGGATGACAAGCTGGTGTATTCCTACCTGCCGGATCTGATCCGTTACTATCTGGGCGAAGAACCGGTCTTGGCCAATGTGGACACGTTCCGGCTCGAGGAGCCGGAAGCCCGGGAACAGGTGCTGGACCGGCTCGAAGAACTGGTGGTCAAGCCGGTGGACGGATCAGGTGGCAAGGGCCTGGTGATCGGCCCGGATGCGTCGAAGGCGGAGCTGGACGCCTTGCGGGCCCGGGTGCTGGCCGATCCACGCGGCTGGATTGCACAGCCGGTGCTGCAGCTGTCCACGGTGCCGACCCTGTCCGGCGACCGCTTCGGCCCCCGGCACGTCGATTTGCGTCCGTTCGCGGTGAACGACGGCGACGACGTCTGGGTGCTGCCGGGCGGATTGACCCGGGTGGCCTTGAAGGAAGGCTCCCTGATCGTCAACTCCTCGCAAGGCGGCGGCTCGAAGGACACTTGGGTACTGTCGGACTCGCCGGTGTTGCCCTTCGAACGGGTCGAGCGGCCATCGGTGACGATCCGGGAGCAGGTTTCGGTCTGGCCGATCGAATCGAACTGGCAGGATCGGCAGTCGGACCAATGAGGCTCCATCGATCGCACTACGGAAGGGGAATCCATGCTCAGCCGGATTGCTGAATCATTGTTCTGGATCGGCCGGTACGTCGAGCGGGCCGACGGAACTGCCCGGATCCTCGACGTGCACTTGGAACGGCTCAACCATTTGCCGCTCGACGAGCAGCAAAGCGTGGCCCAGGAACTGCTCTCGGTCATGGGCGTGCGGGCATCCGGCGAGGATTTCGGTCTGAACGAACTGCTGCACGCGCTCGCCTATGACCGGCAGAGTGCGACCTCGATTTCCGGATCGCTGGGCGCGGCCCGGGAGAATGCGCGGCGGGCCCGGGAAACGGTATCGTCGAGCCTCTGGGAAAGCCTCAACACGACGTATTACGGGCTCAATCAGCACCGCAAAGACGTGGTCGGCACTTATCGGTTCTGCAACTGGGTCCTGGAACGCACCGCGATGGTGCGCGGCCTGGCGGACACCACGGTCAGCCACGACGAGTCCTGGCAGTTCTTGGTTCTGGGGCGTTCCCTGGAGCGGGCGGATATGACTGCCCGGATGCTTTCCACCCGGGACGTGCTGTCGGCCGGGATGTCCTGGGTGAACATGTTGCGCTGCGCCGGAGCTTACGAGTCCTTCCTGCGCACCCGCAAGGCGGCGTTCAGCGACGAGCACGCCGCGGAATTCCTGTTGTTGGACCGGCTGTTCCCACGTTCCATCGTGTACGCCCTGCGCGATGCGGACGAATGTCTGACCACGCTCGACCCTTCGGCGCAACGCGTGGGTTTCATCAACGACGCCCGCCGGATCGTCGGCCAGGCTCGGACCTTCCTGGAGTTCCACCGGACCGACGATCTGATGAGCGAATTGCCCGAACACATGGAGCGGGTGCAGAAAGCGGTATCCCAAGCTTCGGATGCGATATCCCGGAAGTATTTCAATCAGGCGGCAGAGCTCGCCTGGGTGGGGGAGGTTTCATGAGCCGGTTGCGGATCGAGCACACCACACGCTACGAGTACCACAAGCGGGTGACGCTCTCCTACAACGAAGCGAGGATGACTCCGGTGACCGATCCGCAGCAGGTGGTTTTGGAATCGGTGCTCAAAATCTCGCCGAGCTTCGCCGCGGTCAGCTCCTACCGCGACTACTGGGGCAGCCGGGTCACCGCTTTCGACATGCAGGCCCCGCACGAGCGGCTGGAGGTCACTGCGGCGAGTACCGTGGAGGTCTACCGGGCCGAGCGGGTGGCCAACGACGACGACGTGTTGAGCTGGGCGGAACTGCGCTCGCCGAAAACCGCCGAAGCGTTCAGCGACTGGCTGCCGCAGACGCCGCTGAGCACGCCGGGCAGCGACGTCGAGTCGTTGGTGCGCGAAGCAACCGCGGGACTGGACCCGAACCGTGCCGCGATGACCGTGTTCGAGTGGATGCGCAGCGAAATGGAATACGTCAAGGGGATCACCGGAGTGCACACCAGCGCCGCGGAAGCCTGGCTGGAACGCAAAGGAGTCTGCCAGGACCTGGCGCACGTGGGCATCGGAGCACTGCGTTCGCTCGGCATCCCGACGCGTTATGTTTCGGGTTACATCCATCCCAAGGCGGACGCCGACATGGGCCAGATGGTCGCCGGCCAATCGCATGCCTGGCTGGAATGGTGGGACGGCGAATGGCGTTCCTGGGACCCGACCAACCACAAGCCGGCGGGCGATCTGCACGCTTCGGTGGCACGCGGCCGGGACTACCGGGACGTGCCGCCGCTGAAGGGAATTCTCTCCGGCGGCGGCGGATCGGTGCTGGATGTGCGGGTGGAGATCACCCAGCTGGTCTAGCGCTTCCGAGTCCGGGCCAGCGGCCGGTTGCGAACCGAGAACACCGCTGCTGTGCCGAGCAGCACGAGCAATCCCGCGGCGGCCGGCAACGAATCGTTCGCCCCGGTCGCGGCAAGGCGGTCGGTGCCGGCCACGGGCTGCAGCTCTGCGGCCGCCCCGGCGGCCGGCTGCGCTGCCGGAGCGATCCGGTTGACAGCCGGAACCGCCTGGCCGGAATCGGCCGGCTGCCCGGGTTGACCGAGGTTCCCGGTGGTCTCCGGATCCGCGGTCACGGTGAGCGAGGCTTGCGCGTAGACCGCTCCGGAACGGAAGATGATGCCGGCTTCTCCGGGCACCAGGGTGTCTTTCAAGAGATAGCTGATTCGTCCCTGGTCGTCCGCCTGCACGGTGCTGATCATGGTTCCGGAATGATCGTAGAGGATCTCCACCGGCAGGTTCGCCGGGAAGCCCCGGCCGGAGATCTGGGTACCGGTGTCGGCCAGGGCCGACGTCGAAATGGTGCTCGGTTCGAAGGCCACCTGGGGCGCTGCGGGCACCTCGCCGGTCACGGTGAGCGTGGCGGTGGCGGTCTTGCCGGCCTCATCGGTGAAGGTCAGCGTGCGCTGGCCGGCAGCGACGCCGGCGAAGCGGAGCTGCTGGCTGAAGCCGCCCTGGCCGTCGGTCAGGAAGCCGCCGCCGTCCCGGCCCTCAAGTTTGGGCTCCACGATGCGGTAGTTGCTGAAGGCGCTTCCTTCAGCGCGCACGCCGACGGCAGCCAGATCGGCGGAGCTGATGCTCGACGGCGTCAACACCACGGTCGGCACCGGATCCGGCGTCACGGTGAAACTGGCCGATGTGCTGATCGAGCCTGCGGCGAAGCTCAGCGTGTGCATGCCGGGCGCTACATTTTCGCGCGCATAGCCGAAGTCGAGCTTGCCCTGCCCATCGGTGACGGCCACGATGTCGGCCACGGCCACCCCGTCGAAGGCCGGGGTCAAGACCAGATTCGGCGCATAGTTCTCGCCGACCACATGGACGCCGTTGAAGCTCAACTGGTGCACGGTCAACGATGCCGGTACGGCCAGTGCGGTGGGCTGGCCGGCGGCCACGGCAGGGGGAGTGGAAAACCAGGCCATGGCCAAGACGAGCATTGCCGCCAGCAAGGCCGGCAGGTAGGCTTTGCGCGATGGCTGGGATACGGATTTCGTCAACACGATCCTTCTTCCGAGAATTGGAACAATCGAATGATTAAACAAATCTCAGAAAGCGTAACCTATGAATCAGCTGAGCGCAGCCGGGTAGCCGGATTTTTTTCGACGGCTCGGCGGCCGCTGCCAGGATGTCCGGCGGTTCACCAGGGACTGGGCTTGAAATCCTTCAGGAAGCTGCCGTGCAGATCGGTACCGGCTTCGCCCATCACGATCGGGTCGTAGACCCGCGCTGCGCCGTCGACCAGATCCAGCGGGGCGTGGAATCCCTCTTCGGCAAGCCGGACCTTGGTGTAATGCGGCCGTTCGTCGGTGATCCACCCGGTGTCCACTGCGGACATCAGGATCCCGTCGGTATCTAGCATCTCCTGCGAACTGGTCCGGGTCATCATGTTCAAAGCGGCCTTGGCCATATTCGTGTGCGGATGGCCGGGACCCTTGTACGCCCGGGAGAACTGGCCTTCCATCGCGGAGACGTTCACGATGTACTTCCGACGCGCAGTGGAGCGGCGCATCGCCGGGCGGAGCCGAGAAACCAGGAGGAAAGGCGCGGTGACGTTGCACAGTTGCACCTCCAGCATCTCCAACGGATCCACCTGGTCGACCACCTGGGTCCAGGAGTTGATCGTGGCCAGGTCCGGAACCAGGCCGCCGGCATCGATCGCGGTGCCGGCTTCGATCCGGTCCAAGGTGGCCGAGCCGGTGGACAAAGCCAATGAGGTGATCGCATCGGCGGCGAGCACCGGATGTTCGTTGACCGAGCTGGCCAGAGCGAGCGGATGCTTGTCATGGGCGTGGCCGAACGTGAGGATCCGGGGCATCTTTCCGGCCAGGTCGTCGGGCAACGGTTCGTTTTCCGCCTCGACCAGCGGCTGGTAGGCACCGGGGCTGCGCCGCACGGTCTGCGCGGCGTTGTTGATGATGATGTCGAGCGGGCCGGCTTCGTTGAGCGAATCGGTCAACGCCATCACCTGCGCCGGATCACGCAGGTCGATGCCGACGATCTCCAGCCGGTGCAGCCAATCCGCGGAATCCTCCATTGCGGCGAAGCGCCGCGCCGCGTCCTGCGGGAACCTGGTGGTGATCGTGGTGTGCGCGCCGTCGCGCAGCAGCCGCAACGCGATGTACATGCCGATTTTGGCCCGGCCGCCGGTGAGCAGGGCGCGCCGTCCGGTCAGATCGGTCCGGGCATCGCGCTTGGCGTGGTTGAAGGCCGCGCATTCCGGACAGAGCTGGTGGTAGAAATAGTCCACCTGGGTGTACGGCTGCTTGCAGATGTAGCACGGGCGCGGCCGGATCAAGGTGCCGGCGATCTCCCCGGTCGCCGAGGATTGCAGCTTGTTGCCCCGGGTCTCATCGTCGATCCGGTCCGGTGCCGCTGTCGCGGTCAAGGCGATCACGGCTTGGTCTGCGGCGTTGACCGCATCCCGTTTGCTGGTGCGCCGGTAGCGCTTGACCGCTTTGAACATCTTGCCGGTTGCCCGGCGTACCGCGACGTATCGCGGGTCTTCCTCATCCAGGAGATGCACCGCGCCGAGCACGCGCACCGCGGCTTCGATCTGTTCTGCGGTCAACTGTTCTGCGGCCAACTCGGCCGCAGCGGTTGCTTCGGCGTCGGAAACCGGGTCTTGCTCAGGATTGCTCACCCAGCGATTTTACCGGGTTTTCCGGCGGCTCCGGTGCGGCGCCGGAGTTGCCGCTCAGGCCGGGATCTCCTGCCCCTTGGCCAGCACCGTGATTCCGGAGGGGGTGACCGTGAAGCCGCGCGCGGCGTCGAGTGCGGGGTCCACGCCGATGCTGGCTCCGGCCGGGACCCGGACGTTCTTGTCCAGGATCGCCCGATGCACCACCGCGCCCGGTCCGATCGAGACTTTGTCCATCAGCACCGAGTCAGTGACCGTGGCGCCGTCGGCGACGTAGACGTCGTGGCCGAGCACGCTGCCGGAGACCCGCCCCCCGGAAATCACCACGCCATTGGCCACGATCGAGTCTTCCGCGGTTCCGGCAGCGGTGTTGCTGCGGACCAGCTTTGCCGGCGGCGAGATCGATTGGCGGGTGTAGATCGGCCATTCGAGGTTGTACAAGTTGAACACCGGCAGCGGTGAAATCAGGTCCATCTGGGCTTCGTAGTACGAATCGATGGTCCCGACGTCGCGCCAGTAATACCGGTCGCGGCTGGTCGCACCGGGGATGTCATTGTGGTTGAAGTCGTAGACTCCGGCCTCGCCGCGGGCCACCAGGTACGGGATGATGTCGCCGCCCATATCGTGTTTGGTGTCGAGCTGTTCGGCATCGTGCCGCAGCGCTTCGAGCAAGGCATCGGTGTCGAAGACGTAATTGCCCATCGACGCCAGGAACTGGCCGGGATCTTCGGCCAAGCCCGGAGTCTGCGCCGGTTTCTCCACGAAGGCGGCGATTTTCCCCGGGTCTGCCGGATCGGTTTCGATCACCCCGAACGACGGTGCCAGTTCCAGTGGCTGCCGGACGCCGGCCACGGTCACCGAGTTTCCGGAGGCCAGGTGAGCTTCGACCATATCGGCGAAATCCATCCGGTACACATGGTCCGCGCCGACCACCACGACGATGTCCGGTTGGGCGTCATGGATCAGGTTGAGCGACTGGTAGATCGCATTGGCGCTGCCCAGGAACCAGCTTTTGCCGACCCGTTGCTGCGCCGGCACCGAGGCGATGTAATTGCCCAGCTGGGTGGACATCCGCCAGGTTTCCGAGATGTGCCGGTCGAGCGAATGCGATTTGTACTGGGTCAGCACCACGATCTGCCGATAGCCCGAGTTGACCAGATTGGACAGCGCGAAGTCGATCAGCCGGTAACCCCCGGCGAAGGGCACCGCGGGTTTCGCCCGATCCGCCGTCAACGGCATCAGCCGGTTTCCCTCGCCGCCAGCCAGCACGATAGCCAGAACTTTCGTTATCGCCATGACAGATCCCCTTCGCCGTCGATATGGAGTTAATTCGGCTGGCCGCGGTGCGAGCCGGTTCCACGCCGAACACCTTCACACTAGAACACCCGGAGCCCATGCACTACCGTATGAGCGTGCGCATCGATATTGTGACCAAAGAATTCCCGCCCGAGATATACGGCGGAGCCGGTGTGCACGTCGCCGAGCTGTCCCGGGTGCTCGCCGGCTCCGTGGAGTTGCAGGTGCACGCCTTCGGCGCGCCACGGGACGTCGAGTTCCACGGTGCTTCGGTGCACTCGTATCCGGTGCCGGAGGAATTGGCGGAGGCCAACCCGGCAGTCCAGACCCTGGGTGTGGATTTGGCGATGCTCTCCGGAATCGCCGGTGCGGATCTGGTGCACTCGCACACCTGGTATGCCAATCTGGCCGGGCATCTCGCGGCCATGCTGCACGGCATCCCGCATGTGCTCAGCGCGCATTCGCTGGAGCCGTTGCGGCCGTGGAAGGCAGAACAGCTCGGCGGGGGATATGCGGTGTCCAGCTGGGTGGAGCGGACGGCCTACGAGTCCGCGGCCGCGATCATCGCGGTGTCCGCCGGGATGCGCCGGGACATCCTCGAATGCTACCCGGGGGTCGACCCGGGCCGGGTCAAAGTGGTGCACAACGGCATCGACGTGGCGCGTTGGCAGCCTGCGGAAAACCCCGAAGCGGTCCGTGCCTTGGGCATCGATCCGGATCGGCCCAGCGTGGTCTGGGTGGGCCGGGTGACCCGGCAGAAGGGAGTGCCGTACCTGCTCCGGGCTGCGGCTTTGCTGCCGGAACGGGTCCAGGTGGTGCTTTGCGCCGGAGCTGCCGATACCCCGGAACTCGCTGCGGAGGTGGCCGCCCTGATTGCCGAGCTCAAGTCGGCCAGGGGCGCAGACGGCGTGGTGCTGATCGAACGGATGCTGCCTCGGGACGAATTGATCCAGGTGCTCTCCAGCGCCACGGTTTTCGCCTGCCCGTCGATTTACGAGCCCCTGGGCATCGTCAATTTGGAGGCGATGGCCTGTGGCGCGGCGGTGGTGGCCAGTGCCGTCGGCGGAATCCCGGAAGTGGTCGACGACGGTGTCACCGGCGTCCTGGTGCCGCTGGAACAAGCGGCCGACGGCAGCGGCAAACCGCAGGACGCCGAGCAGTTCGTCCGCGATTTCGCCGCTGCGCTGACCTCGGTGCTGGAGGATCCGCAACGCGCCGAGGCGATGGGCCAGGCCGGGATCCGCCGGGTGCAAGAACACTTCTCCTGGGATTCGATCGCGGAACAGACGCTCGAGGTCTATCGCTCAGTTCTCTGATCGAACCAGTTCTCTGATTGAACCAGTGCTCTGCTCGAACCGGTACGCTGACCGGCCGGGCGCGCTCAGTGGTGGTAACCGGGCGTCGGCTGCGGGTCGGGGAGCGGTGCGGAGAGTGATTCCAGGTATGCGACCTGCTCGCGGAAGTCTTCCAGGAAGTCCATCGCGAGGTCTTTGCTGAATCCGCTGCGCACCACGATCCGCTGCACGGTGATCTCGGTGAGATCCGCGGGCATGGGGTAGGTGGGAACCTGCCAGCCGGACATCCTGAGCCGGTCCGAGAGCTGGTGCAAATCCCAGTGCCGCTCATGGCCCGGCCGCAACCGCCAGGCGAAGACCGGGATGTCCGAGCCGTCATTCCAGAGTTCGAAGGGCTCGAGCTTGCCGATTTCCCGGGAGAGGAACAAGGCGATGTCCCGGGACGCGCCTTGCACCGCGCGGAATCCGTCGAAGCCGAGCCGGAGGAATTGGTAGTACTGCAGCAATACCTGGGCTCCCGGCCGGGAGAAATTGAGCGCGAAGGTGGGCATGTCGCCGCCCAGATAGCTGACCCGGAAAATCAAGTCCTCCGGCAAAAGCTCCGCCGAACGCCAGACCACCCAGCCCACGCCCGGGTAGACCAGGCCGTATTTGTGCCCGGAGGTGTTGATCGAAGCGACCCGGGGCACCCGGAAATCCCATTCGAGTTCGGGTTGCAGGAAGGGGGCGACCATCGCGCCGGAGGCTCCGTCCACATGGATCGAGAGATCCAGCCCGGTGTTCTCCTGGATCTTGTCTAGGGCCTGCGAAATCTGCAAGACGGGTTCGTACATGCCGGTGTAGGTGACGCCCATGATCGCCACCACGCCGATCGTGTTCTCGTCTACGTAGTCGGCCAGATCGTGTCCGTCGAGCACCCGGTGGTCTTCCGAGATCGGCACGTAACGGGCTTCCACGTCCCAGTAATTGCAAAACTTCTCCCAGCAGACCTGCACTGCCGAGCTGAGCACCAGGTTCGGTTTGTCGGTCGGCAATCCCTGCCGGCGCCGGGTGTGCTGCCAACGCCGTTTGAGCGCCAGACCACCGAGCATGCAGGCCTCCGAAGAGCCGATCGTCGAGGTGCCGATCGAGCGGGCCGGGTCCGGGGCATGCCACAGGTCGGCCAAGATCCGCCAGCAACGGTTTTCGATCGCCGCGGTGTGCGGGTACTCGTCCTTGTCGATCATGTTCTTGTCCGCTGATTCGAGATAGAGCCGATTCGCTTCCGGATCCATCCAGGTGCCGACGAACGTCGCCAGGTTCAACCGGGAGTTGCCGTCCAGCATCGCCTGGTCGTGCACGATCTGGTAGGCGGTCTCCGGCAACGACTCTTCCTTGCGCAGAGTGAACCTGGGGAACTCGGTCCGTTCGCCGGGCCGGGTGAAGATCGGATTCAGCGCGAGTCCTTCATGGTCCCGGGGGTCTTGGTTGTGCATGGGCGGTTTCCTTTCCACGACGGTGCTGCATCCGGGCAGCCATTGGCGGTCGATGCCAGCCTATGGCCTGGGGCTGTCGATTTGCCAAGAATCTGCCGCCGCGCTCCGTCCCCGGTCCGACCGGTCCGGCACCTGGAGGGGGCAAGGTGCAGCGCTGCCCCGCTTCCGGAGTCGGAAACGGGGCAGCGCTGCAGTTGACCGGGGTTATTTCTTGTTCTTGGCCGCTTGCTTCTGCTTCAGCAACAGGATTTTTTCGTCGATCGGCGCGGAGCCGCTGGCGCGCTGGGCCCGGAAATAGTCAGCCGCTTCTTCCTGCCGGATTTGTTCCGCGCCGGAAGCAATCGGCGCCCGCAAATGCTCCTGGGTGTATCCGAAGGCGTCCACCAGATCCACCGCGTGCGGCCGGATTTTGGCCAACAACCGGTTGATGTAGTCGCCCACGGTGCGGCCGCGCTGCATCGAGATCCGGCCGTTCATCAAGTACCAGGACAGGTGCTTTTCGATCAGACCGAGACCGAAAAGGTCGCGCAGCCAGGTCAGCACCTCTTTGGTTTTCGGGTCTTCGATCGACTTCAAGCCCTCGGTGAAGGCTTCCCATTGCAGCAACTCGGCATGCGCCCGGGCCGCTTCCACCAACTCGTGCTGGTGCTGGTTGAAGATTTCCGCGCCTTTGCTGCGCGGAAGTTTCGCCGCTTCCTGGAGTGCTCCGCCGACGTCGGCGACCATGCCTTGGACGCGTTCGCTCAGCAACGCCCGCTGGGTTTCCTCGTCGCGCAGCGCCATGGCCGAGCGCTGCACCGAACCGGTGTCCGCGACGAACTGGGCGACTTGCCGCAGCCCGGTCTTGTTGATCGCCAAATCCGCGGCCTGGTTGAAGGCGTAGCGCGCCATCACGCCGAAGTCGACGTTCTTGAATTCCTTGGCGTAATCGGTGAGCAGGCGCTTGGCGACGAGCTGCAGCAAGATCGTATTGTCGCCTTCGAAGGTCACGTAGATGTCCAAATCCGCACGCAACGAGGTGAACCGGTTTTCCACCAGGAACCCGGCTCCGCCGCAGGCCTCCCGGCATTCCTGGAGCGTGTCCAGCGCGTGCCAGGTGGAGAGCGACTTGAACCCCGCGGCAAGCGTCTCCAGGTCTTCGCGGTCCTCATCGGTGTCGTGTGCTCCGGAGAAGACGCCGTCGAACTTCTGCAGCAGCTGCTCGTGCGCGAAGCTCGCCGCATAGGTGGTGGCCAGCAGCGGCAGCAAGCGGCGTTGATGGCGCTGGTAGTCCAGCAGCACGTCTTCTTCGATGTCCGAACTGGCGTTGAACTGGCGCCGCTGCGCGGCATAGGTGATGGCGATTTGCAGCGCGACCTTGGAAGCGGCCACCGCGGCGCCGTCGAGCGAGACCCGGCCCTGCACCAAGGTGCCGATCATGGTGAAGAAGCGCCGTCCCGGGCTGGCGATCGAGGATGTGTACTCGCCGTTCTCATCCACGTTGCCGTAGCGGTTGAGCAGATTGGTCCGTGGCACGCGGACGTGGTCGAAGTGCAGCCGGCCGTTGTCGATGCCGTTGAGGCCGCCTTTGATTCCATCGTCCTCACCGCCGACTCCGGGCATGAACTGGTGGGTCACCGGGTCGCGCAACTGGACGTAGAAGGCATGGACGCCGTGGCTGACGCCTTTGGTGATCAACTGGGCGAAGACCACCGCGGCCAGGCCGTCGATGGCGGCGTTGCCGATGTAGTCCTTCCAGGCCGCCCGGAACGGCGTGTTGATCACGAACTCATCGGTGGCCTCGTCGTAGGTGGCGGTGGTGGCGATGGACGCCACATCCGAGCCGTGCCCGGTCTCGGTCATCGCGAAGCAGCCGGGGACTTCCAAGCTCATGATTCCCGGCAGCCATTTGTCCTGGTGCTCGGTGCTGCCCAGGTGCATCACCGCGGAACCGAAAAGCCCCCATTGTACGCCGGCTTTGATCTGCACCGAAGGATCGGCGGTGACCATTTCTTCGAAGCCGGCCACATTGCCGCCGTGGTCCTCGTCGCCGCCGAGCCGCTTCGGGAAGGCCCGGTGCACGGCTTTGAAGTCGACCAGCAATTTGAGCTGGTTGAACGCGCGTTCGCGCTGTTCGGTATGGGTCAGGCCCTCCACCTTGTGCGCCCGGGTGTCTGCGGCCAACTCCCGGGCGAGTTTGCGGATGTCCGCCCATTTACCGAGCAGCAGCTCGCCGAGCTCGGCCGTGTCGATGCGTCCGTCCGGGTCCCCGTTGGAACCGGTGAGGGCTTCGCGAGAGGTAGTTTCGGTCATCGTGTTCCTCTTTTTTCGGGTGCGGTTAGTTCTGAACTTATTCCGTTGAAAAGCCATCTGGTGATGTTCTGCGCCATGGTTTCGGCATCGGGACGGGTGCTCGGATCGCTGGTGAGCCACAGCTCGCCCGCAGTGCGGACCATGCCGATGGCCGCGGTCGGCCAATAGAGCGCCAATGCAGTGTCCGCGCGGCCCAGGTGTTCGCCCAGGGGACTGGACACCATGGAGATGATCGCGTCGAAAAAATTGCCCAGCGCGCCGGTGGCGTGGGTGATGTCCTGGGTGAACATCGATTCCCCGGTGAGGCTCTGCGTCGCGAACACGTAGACGTTCGGCGACGTCTGCGCCATGGTCAGGTACGCCGAGACCATGCTGTTCAAACCCTGCTCCGGGGTTTTCGCGGTCTGCCCCGCGGCCAGGACCTTTTCCTGCATCCGCCGGATCACCATCTCGCCGAGCGCCTGCTGCAAACCGGCCTTGTCGCCGAAATAGCGGTAGAACACCGATTTGGATGTTCCGGCGGCGGCGGCGACATCGTCCATCGAGGCGTCCGGGCCGAGTTTGTGAATCGCCAGCCGGGCAGCCTTGATCAGCTCACGGCGTCGTTGTTCACGATGCGTGGCCCAACGGGCAGACCGCCCATCGACGGCTTCGGCGCCGCCGTCCATGTGCACCATCCCTGCGGTATTCACGATACCCAGCGTATCAGGTACGCTAGGTATCGGTAACCTCTTGCGGGAAGACACCCGCACCGAATGGAAATCCGCTGGGAAACAGGAGCAACGCATGGCCGCCACATCGAGCAACACCCCGCGCAACCGCAGCACCGCGACGTCCACCGCTGCCAATGCCGCAGCAAAAGCTGCCGCGCCGAAGGCAGCGGTTCAGCCCAAGGCGGCGGAACAGTCTTTGGCCGCCAAACACCACACCGCACGCGACGCCGTCGTGATCGGTGGCAACCGGATTCCGTTTGCCCGGACCGGTGGCGCTTACACCTATGTCTCGAACCAGGACATGCTGACCGCGGCCCTGGACGGCCTGGTGGCGCGTTTCGGCCTGCAGGACGAGCGGATCGGCGAAGTCGCGGCCGGTGCAGTGCTCAAGCACGCACGCGATTTCAATCTCGCCCGTGAAGCGGTCCTGGGTTCGGCGCTTTCCCCGGAGACTCCGGCCTACGATTTGCAGCAGGCCTGTGCCACCGGCCTGGAGGCCGTGCTGGGCCTGGCGAACAAAATCAAGCTCGGCCAAATCGACTCGGCGATCGCCGGTGGCGTGGATTCCGCCTCGGATGCGCCGATCGCGGTCAGCGAGGGCCTGCGCCGGATCCTGCTGGACCTCAACCGGGCCAAGACCACCGGCCAGAAGCTCAAGCTGCTCAGCAAGATCCGGGTCAAAGACCTCACGCCGAATGCGCCGAATACCGGCGAGCCGCGGACCGGCTTGTCGATGGGCGAGCACCAGGCGATCACCACCGCGCAGTGGAAGATCTCCCGGCAGGCGCAGGACGAACTCGCCCTGGCCAGCCACCAGAACCTCGCGGCAGCCTATGACCGCGGCTTCTTCGACGATCTGATGACTTCCTACAAAGGCCTGGCCAAAGACTCGAACCTGCGCGGTGACACCTCGCTGGAGAAACTCGGCAAGCTTTCGCCGGTGTTCGGCAAGCGGTTGAGCACCCCGGCGACCATGACCGCCGGCAACTCGACCCCGCTCACCGACGGTGCTTCCACGGTGCTGCTCGGCAGCGAAGAGTGGGCGAAGCGCAAGGACCTGCCGATGCTGGCCCGGGTGATCGACGGCGAAGCCGCCGCGGTCGACTTCGTGCACGGCAGGGACGGCCTGCTGATGGCGCCGGCGTTCGCGGTGCCGCGCCTGCTGGCCCGCAACGGGCTGACGCTGGCCGACTTCGATTTCTACGAGATCCACGAAGCCTTCGCCGGAACCGTGCTGAGCACCTTGGCCGCTTGGGAGGATCCGGAGTTCGGCCGGGAGCGCTTGGGCTTGGACGGCGCGTTCGGCTCGATCGACCGCAGCAAGCTCAATGTCAATGGATCCTCGTTGGCGGCCGGGCACCCCTTCGCCGCCACCGGTGGCCGGATCGTCGCCTCGCTGTCGAAACTGCTGCATGAAACCGGACTGGTGGACGGGCGCCCGGCGCGCGGTCTGGTTTCGGTCTGCGCGGCCGGCGGCCTGGGCGTCGTGGCGATCCTCGAAGCCTATGTCCCGGAGGCGAAGTAACCGTGGCTCGAATCAAGGCCGATAAGTACACCGAGTTCGTCTCCGCCGGCTTCGGCAAGGATCTGGCCAAGCGTTTGGGCTTGCCGCAGCCGGCGATCCTGCGCCGCTTCGACCCGGCGGCTCCGTTGCTCACCGGGCCGGTGCTCGTGGTCGGCAAGGGTTCCGGCGCGGACGCGCTGGCCCAAGCGCTGTTGGATTGGCAGCTCGACGTGCGGCGTACCGCGACACCGAAACAGAAGCTCGGCGGCATCATCCTGGTGCTCGATGAGATCAGCGATCCCACGGAGCTCTCCGAGCCGGTGCGCACGGTCGGCGCCTCGCTGCGCGATTTGGCCGCCAATGCCCGGGTACTGACGATTTCACGGCCCTCCTCGGCCGCGCAGGATCCGGCTCTGGCCGCGGCCCGGCACGGTGTGGACGGTTTCCTGCGTTCGCTCGCAAAAGAGTTGCGGGCCGGCGGAACCGCCAACGGCGTCCTGCTCGAAGACGGGGTCCCGACGACGGCACCGAGCGCCTTGGGCGCACTGCGGTTCTTCCTGTCCGGGCGTTCGGCCTTCGTCGACGGCCAGTTCGTCACGGTTTCCTCGGAGAAAGGCGAGCTGCCCGCGGACTGGGCCCGGCCGCTGGCCGGGAAAGTCGCAGTGGTCACCGGGGCCGCTCGCGGCATCGGTGCGGCGATCGCCCGGACCCTGGCCCGCGACGGAGCCGAGGTCATCGTGGTCGATGTGCCAGCAGCGGGCGATCATCTGGCCGCAGTGGCCAATCAGGTCCGCGGAACCGCAGTGCAACTGGACATCACCCGGGACGACGCCGCGGAACGGCTGCTCGCGCACGCCGCAGAACGCTACGGCCGCTTGGACATCGTGGTGCACAACGCCGGGATCACCAGGGACCGGCTGCTGGCGAACATGGATCCGGGCCGTTGGGAATCGGTCATCGCGGTGAACATCGCCTCGCAGCTGCGGATGAACCGGGCACTGTTGGCCTCGGACTTGTTCCAGAACCGTCCGCACATCGTTTCGGTGGCATCGACCAGCGGCATCGCCGGCAATCGCGGACAGACCAATTACGCGGCGTCGAAAGCCGGTGTGATCGGCATGGTGCGGGCAACCGCTCCGTTGCTCGACGGCGTCGACGGCACGATCAATGCGGTGGCTCCGGGCTTCATCGTCACGGAAATGACCGCGAAGATCCCGTTCGCCACCCGGGAGGTCGCCCGCCGGCTCAATTCCCTGTTGCAGGGCGGTTTGCCGGAGGACGTGGCGGAGACCATCGCCTTCTTCGCGAGCGAATCGGCCGGCGGCATCAGCGGCAATGTGCTCCGGGTCTGCGGCCAGAACATGGTGGGCCAGTGACGGCCGCGGTCGTGGAGCTGCCGGGCTCGCCCTCTTTGGGCGGACTCTACGCAGCGGCGCTCAAGCAGCAAGCTCTCGGCGGATTGGGTCTGGCGAAGCGTTCCCGGAGCTTCCCGGAGACCGAGTACCGGGTTTCCGGGGTGCGCCCGGACGCGACGAAGTTGGCGGAATTCAACCGGTTGATGCGCGGTGCGGGTCGGGACAGTGTGCCTGCCGGTTTCGTGCACATCATGAGTTTCCCGATCGCGGTGGCGCTCATGGCGGCGCCCGGTTTCCCGGTCCCGTTGCTCGGGCTGGTGCACCTGACCAACAAGGTGCAGCAGCACCGCCGGATCGATCCGGCTGAATTGCTCGATTTCCGGGTCAAAGTACAGCATCCGGCCGGACACCGGGCCGGAACCCAATTCGAAATCTCGGCCCAGGCCAGGGCCGCCGGCAGCGATGAGCTTCTGTGGCAGGGGGAATCGACCTATCTGGCCAGGGGAGTCGACCTCGGTTTGCCGGCGGCAGCGGATCAGCGCGAGCCGTTCACCGCGCCGGATGCGAATGCCTTCTGGCCGCTGGCCGCGGATCTGGGCCGGCGCTACGGTGCCGTTTCCGGGGACATCAATCCGATCCACACGAGCAAGATCGGCGCCAAAGCCCTGGGCTTGAAGACCACCATCGTGCACGGCATGTACCTGGCCTCCCGGGCACTGACCTCGGCGCTGCCAGCCGGCGTCGAGGCGTTCCGGTGGGACGTCGAGTTCGCCACGCCGACTTTCATCCCGGGCGCGGTGGCGCTGCGGTTCGAGGTGGCGTCCGGGCGGCATTGGGAGCGCACCGAGTACCTGGGCTGGAATCCGCGCAACGGCAAGATCAACTTCAGCGGTTCGATCGCGGCGTTGTGACCCGGCCCTGACCTCCGGATGGCTGCACCGCATATGCTGGGCAGATGAGTGCCGATCTTAGCTTCGAAGCCGCCGAACAATTCGATCTGAACGATCCGTTGCAATCGCACCGGGACGCGTTCATCGGGAGCGATGATCCGGGACTGGTCGCGTACCTGGACGGCAACTCGTTGGGCCGGCCGCTGCGGGCCAGCGCGGAGCGGGTCGGCAGTTTCATCGCGGAGCAATGGGGCGGCCGGCTGATCCGCGGCTGGGACGAAGCCTGGTTGGGTTTGCCGGCCGCGATCGGCGACGATTTGGGCCGGATCATGCTCGGCGCCGCAGCCGGGCAGTGCACGATCGGCGACTCGACCACGGTCCTGTTGTACAAGCTGTGCCGGGCGGCGGTCGCTGCCCGGCCGGGGCGGACCGAGATCGTGGTCGACACCGACAACTTCCCGACCGACCGCTACATCGTGCAGGGGATTGCCGCCGAATGCGGATTGACCCTGCGTTGGATCCGACCCGCGTACGACGGCGGGGTAACCGCTGAAGACTTGGCTGCAGTGGTCGGCGAACAGACCGCCTTGGTGCTGCTCAGCCAGATCGCCTACCGGTCGGGGTATCTCGCGGACATGGCCGGGTTGACCTCGATCGCGCATGCGCATGGCGCGCTGATCCTGTGGGATCTGTGCCACTCCGCGGGCGTGCTGCCGGTGGAATTGGATGCCAGCGGAGCGGATCTGGCGGTGGGCTGCAGCTACAAATACCTCAATGGCGGGCCCGGTGCGCCGGCCTTCTGCTACGTCCGGTCCGAGCATCTGGAAACCCTGAAACAACCGATCCAGGGTTGGCTCGGCAGCGTGGACCCGTTCCAGATGGGGCCGGATTACCGCCCGGCTGCCGGGATCCGCGGATTCACCTCGGGCACCCCGCCGATTTTGGGCATGACCGCGCTGCGGGACATGGTCGAGCTGATCGATACGGTGGGCATCGACGCGGTCCGGGCGAAATCGGTCGCGCTGACCGACTACGCGGTGGCCTTGTACGACGGCGTGCTCGCTCCGCTGGGCGTCGAGCTGGCGTCGCCGCGGGATCCGGCCCGGCGCGGTGGCCACGTGACGATCGACCACCCGGCGTTCCGCGAAGTCACGGCACAGCTGTGGGAACAAGGCATCATCCCGGACTTCCGCAATCCGAACGGCATCCGACTCGGATTGTCGCCGCTGTCCACGAGCTTCGCCGAACTCTGGCTCGGCGTGGATGCGATCCGCGCTGCGCTTCACGCGGATCAATAACCCGGCTCAAATCAATATCAGTGTCGGCAAAAGGTCAATGCCATGGAGCTAAGCCAAACAAACAGTGATCGGGCGAATTCGAAGTGAAGTGCTTGGCCGCGGCGGTGACCCGGGAACTAAACCAGATCAAAGCCGCGGGTGCAGCGATCGAAGACTTTAGTCATGCGTGACGTTCGGCGGCGAATTGACCGTTCCCAGTAAAGTAGACCGAATCAATTTCTTAATTCATCACTGGGACAAGCGGAGCCAAAATTCCGTTGATATCATGAGCTGAGAGGTGATTTCAATGGTGCCGGTGCTTGTGCTGAATGGGCTCATCGTCGCAATTGTTGTGGTGTTGCTGATTCGAAGTTACCGACTTCCAGCAGATGAGCGTGGGGGCCGTCGGAGCGTCGCCTTGTGGTGGTGGCTCGGACTGTCTTTGCTCGGCGGCGTGTGGAACGTGCTTGTTACTGTTCTTCGCTATCGCCCCAGGGCACCGGATGAACCTATCAATCTACCGGGTCGTGTTTCTGACCTCGGGCCCACGCCTGGTGAGTATTTGGCGGTCTTCTATCCCGGGAACCAGATGTTGCCATGGATCCTGGCCGTGGCCCTTATCGGCCTCCTTGTCGCTTGTGGCGTCAGGCTGGTACGGATGTCGCGAAAAAGATAAACCGAAACGGTAGCTTGATTGCCGCCGAAGTGCTCGGCTCCACGCGGTCAAATCGTCGGTTTCGCGCGGAGATTGTCTCTTGTGCATTCATCCGACGCCTTGTACGATTTTCCTTTATCCAGTAACAAAATGGTTTATTTAGGCAATGAATTTATCAATTACGTTGGGGGACGTTGAGCATGAAATTCAAGAAAACGCTGATGGGGGCTGCGATCCTCAGTGCCATCGGCTTCATCGGCAGCAGTAGCCTGACCCAAGCCACTGCCGGAGACATCCAGGCGCCGACGCCTGGAGTCGTGGACGGCATCGACTACACGAATCAGTTCACCATTGGCGAATTCACCAAGTGGATCTATGCACAGGGCGATGTCGAAAAGATCGGCTATGCCGGCCAAGTCAATATCAACCAAGAAAAACGAACTGAGATCTACTGGAAGGGCAACAGCCCTTTGATCGAACGGATCAGGGCAGAAGGCCAACGCAGGGGAATCGGGGTCGATTTCAAACCGGCAGTGTTCAGTACCGATGAGCAGATCCGCATTGGCAGCGCGATCATGGACCCGGACCAGGTAGGCAAGTTCGCTGCGCAAGGTATTGCCGTGGATAGTGTCATCGGGTTCGCCGGTGTCGATGGCCGGGTCAAGGTCGTCGGCAACAGCAATGACCAGACGAAGGTTCTCGGGCTGGACCCGACAAAAGCGAAGTCGATCATGAAAACTCTGGTCCGCGCGATCGTCGCGCCGGTCATCGCCGGTTCAGATGTCCTGGGACTGGCCAACGCTGCTGCCCTTGCCGATCGGGAGATCGATGTCCTCTTCGATGAGCCCGGCTATGGCCCCTCGGTCAACTACGCGGGGACCCGGGTCGCCAACACGGTGCCGACCTATGCAGGGGCGTTGATCACTGCGGGTAGCGGTTACTGTAGTAGCGGTTTTGCGCTGCGGGACCGCTCGACCCGTGAGGTCAATCGTTTCACCACGGCTCGGCACTGTCGCGGCACGTATTGGCGTAGTTGGGAAGGCAATAATCAGTTGGGGCGTTCGATTTCAAATTCGAGCGATGGGGCTGCCCTGCTGATCCAAGGCACCTCGGCTTCGCGGGTCTTCGACGGATCCTGGAGCAACAACAATGGCTACAACAAGCAGGTCTGGACCGATATCGCGGTCAGGCTCGGTGATTCGGTGTGCACCAGCGGGGCAAACTCCGGTGTGCATTGCAACTTGACCATTGACAACATGAACCGGGTGTACGACGACGGTTTTGGCCGATTCAGTACGATCAGCGCCTATAACGCGGGCGGAGGAATAGCCGGTGCCCCTGGTGACAGTGGCGGGCCGGTGGTCATGCCTTATCAAGGCGAAACCTGGACCGCGGCCGTCGGAATGATTCAAGGCGGAACCCAAGACCGGCAGTGCCGGGCCGGGATCGAGGTGCGGTTAGACGGCGGTCCGAATTGGTGCGGCAATAGGGTTTACTTCACGTCCATTCAAACCATCGCCAGTACCTCGACCCATGAGGTGGCGAAAGCGGCAAACTAGGAGTTGGGCTGGTCGAGCCATTACCGGGTTTGCCAATCGCCGGGCTTCGCTAACGGGGCTCGCCGAGTTCGAAGTGGTCGGCCCGTCCGTTCCGCAAACGCAACCGAGCGTTCGCCGGAACCTCGTCCCGCCGGATCAGCTTGAGGCTGCCGTCGGCCAGCTTGAGCGGTGCCGAGTGCCAGGGCGTGGTCCACGGGGAATCCGACTCCAGCAAGCGGAGGCCGAACTTCTCCGAATCCCCGGGCTGCGGGTGGATCGAAAGCCGTACCGCGTCCGGGAATTGCTCCGCCACGATGCCGCCCCAGGCGATGCTGCGCTGCAGTACTTGGTAGGCCCGACGCCGGCAGTCGCGTTGCAGGGCCGAGCGGGTCCCTTGGTGGCCGACTGAATCTTCGACCAGGAATCTGATGATGCCCCGGTACAGCGAGGCCAAAGCCGGGTCCGCGCGTACCTGCTGCCGGAGTTCTTCCAGGCTGGGGCCGTAGTGCTCGATGATCGACTGCCGCCGGCTATGGTCCATCCGCCCGGGGTAGCGGTCGCGCAGCGAAAAGAATTCCAGGTGCTGCAAACCTTCGGCGCGCGCCGTTTGCCGCAAGTCCTCGAAATAGGCGTCGATGGCCTCCTGGTCCACACCGATGGCATCGGCGAAAATATGCCCGTCGCTGCAGATCGCCAAACGGACGCCCGCGGGGTGCTCGGCTTCCATCCGGGCGCACAGAGCATCGAGGAACTGCAGCGAGGCGCGTTCCCCGGCGTCCGGCAGAGCGCCCAAGACTTTGGCCGGGTTGGGGGATTTGCAGGGGAATCCGGGCAGGGCGAAGCGCAGCCGGTGCTCCGTGCCGGCTACCCGTTCGAGCGCTTCGAGGATCTGTGGAAAATCCTCCGGCCGGCCGGACCGGTTTGCCTCCGTGGCACGGCGGAACGGCAACAGCAGGTCCAGGATCCGGTGTGCCGGGGAGCGCACGGTTGCTGCTGCGCTCATCGGAGCCGTTCCCGGTAGCTCACCGGAAGATTTTTCAGCCCCCGGGTCAGCACCGCGGCAATCCAGGACGGCGGCTCCGCGGCAGGCACCAAGGCGAGGCCGTCGAGCCGGTCGAAAAGCCTGCCCAGGCCCAAGGCCAATTGGCTCTGGGCCAAGGCCGCGCCAGGGCAATAGTGCGGGCCGGCACTGAAGCCGAAGTGACTGCTGCGCCGTTGCCGGCTGGATTTGAGCTGCGCGACGGATTCGGACCGCCCGCCGAAATCCAGCCAGTCGCCGCCGGGCAAGTCCCGATTGGCCGCATTCAGCGCGACGATCACCGAATCACCCGCGGGGATCCGGGTTCCCCGAAAATCCGTGTCGACCGTGAAGAAGCGCCAGGTGGCCAGGGCGAAAGCTCCGTCGTAACGGATCAATTCATCGATCCACAGCGACCGCGACTCCGGCCGGGAGACGAAATCGTCCCGGGCTTCCGGGTGCTGCAACAAGGCCAGCATCGAGGTCGACAGCTGGTGGGTCACCGGTTCCTGACCGGCCACCAAAAGCTGGAAGACCAACGAGGAAAGCTGGTCTGCGCTCAAGCTCCCGGCAGCCTGTGCCCGGACCAACCGGGCCAGCAGCCCGGAGCGCTCCGGCCGGGCGGCGTCAGCGACCACTTCGGCGATGTACGCCTCGAGCTCCCGCAAGAGCCGTTCGTACTCGGGACGCCAGGGGTCGTCCGGTCCGACCGGCTGCACCACCTTGCCCCAAGCGGGGTCGAAGCCGTCGGCGAGCCGGGGCGGCAAACCGATCGCGAGCGAAAGCACCCGGAAAGGCAGCAGAGCCATGTATTCCGGAACCAAATCCAGGCCTCCGGAATCGGGGAAGCCATCGATGAGCTGATCGGCGAGATCCGCTATCCGGCCTTCCAATTCCGTTGCTGCGCGCGCGGAGAACGCGGGTAGGATCAGTTTCCGCATCCGGGCATGCACTTCGCCGTCCTGGTGCAGCAGATGCGACTGCAAACGGGTGTGCTGCGGTTCCGGCATGATCGAGGCTTTGGCCCGCCATCGCGGATTGCCGACGTCGTGGTTTTTCCGGATGTCCGGATGCTGCAGGAGTTCGGCGGCGGCGTCCGCCCCGGTGACCAGCCAGGCGTTGACCCCGCTGGGGAAGCGTACCCGGTGCACCGGCCCGTTCCTGGTGAGGTGCCGGAACACCGGGTAGGGATCCTGGACGTAGGCTGCGCCGAACAGCTGCACCGCGCCTTCGGCATCCCGTTCGAACGGCTCAGCGCGATCGGTCCCGAGCCCGGTCACCGGGCAGCTCATCGGGACTCCTCGGCGTCGGCGGAGGCGGGGTCGCCGACTGCCGCCGGGGAGTCGGAGCTCGCCGTGAAGTTGCGCAGCCGCAGGCTGTTGGTCACCACGAAGAGGCTGGACAAGGACATCGCGGCACCGGCGATGAGCGGATTGAGCAGGCCGAAGGCGGCCAGCGGGATCGCCGCCACGTTGTACACGAAGGCCCACACCAGGTTTCCGCGGATGGTGCGCAGGGTGCGTCTGGACAGCACGATCGCATCGGCGACCACGCGCAGGTCCGGACGGATCAAAATGATGTCGGCAGACTTCATCGCGACGTCGGTGCCGCTCACCATGGCCATGCCCAAATTGGCGGTGGCCAACGCCGCCGCGTCATTGATCCCGTCGCCGACCATCGCAATCCGGCGCCCGGCTGCTTGCAGATCCGCCAGAACCTTGGCCTTTTCCGTCGGCAGTACCCCGCCGATCGCCTGTTTCATGCCCAACTGGGCGGCGACGTCGTCTGCGGCGCGCTGCCGGTCCCCGCTGAGCAGCACCGTGTGCAGGCCCAGTCCGTGCAGCATTCCGACGGCTTCGCCGGCGCCTTTGCGCAGCGAATCCTGCAGCGCGTAGACCGCACGGGCCACCCCGTCCACGGCCAGGAAGATCAAGGTTCCGGTGGCGTCGTCCAAAGCGGACGGCGGGCGTGGCACGCCACGTTCGGCCAGCAGCGCAGCACTTCCGACCAGCACTTCTGCGCCCTGGACCACGGCCCGGACGCCTCGGCCAGGCAGCGCGCCGAACTCTTCGGCGAGCGGGGCGCGCAAGCCGTTCTGCTCGGCGAAGCCGATGATCGCCCGGGCTGTGGGGTGTTCCGAGCCGGCCTCCGCAGCGGCGGCCAGCGCGGTGAGCTGTTCCGGGGTCTGCGGGCCGGCCGGGTCCGCGCCGGCCGCGACGTCGAACACCGCCATCCGGTGCACGCTCATTTCGCCGGTGGTCAGGGTCCCGGTTTTGTCCAGCACCACGGTGTCGATGCGGCCCGAAGATTCCAGCGCCTGTTGGCTTTTGATCAGGATGCCCAGCTGGCTGCCGCGGCCCACGCCGACCATCAGGGCCATCGGGGTAGCGAGCCCCAACGCGCAGGGGCAGGCAATGATCAACACCGAGATCGCGGCGCCGAAGGCCTTCTCCGCGGAGTTTCCGCTCAGCATCCAGGCAGCGAAAACCAGAACCGTGAGTACCAGGATCACCGGAACGAAAACCCCGACGATCCGCTCCACGAGGGCTTGGATATTGGCCTTGCGAGTCTGGGCGTGTTCTGCGAGCGCGGCCAGTTGGGCCAGCTGCGTGCTTTCGCCGACCTTGAGCGCACGGACCAGCAGCCGTCCATCGAGGACCACGGTCCCGCCGATCAGCCCGTCGCCGGGCGCTACCGGTTTGGGCTCCGGTTCGCCGGTCATCGGCGAGGTGTCCACGCCGGCCTGGCCGGAGAGCACTTCGCCGTCGCAGGCGACCCGCTCACCGGGCCGGACCACGAACTGTTCGCCCACCCGGAGCTGCGAGATCGGAATCAGGGATTCCTGGCCGTCCCGCAGCACCCGGACCTCGCCGACCGCGAGCTTCGCCAGGGCACCGAGCACCCCGGAAGCCTTGTGCCGCGACTTGGCTTCGAAATAGCGCCCAGCCAGCAGGAAGGTGGTGACGCCGGCAGCCACTTCGAGGTAGATCGAGTCTGCTCCCGGCGGGGTCTGGCCGAAGCCGACCCAATAGCCCGGAGTGGTTTTGTCCGAGAAGATGATCGCGAAAACCGACCAGAAATACGAGGCCAGCACGCCGAGCGAAACCAAGGTGTCCATGCTGAAGCTGCCGTGCCGGAGATTTTTCGCCGCGGCCCGATGGAACGGCCAGGCGCACCAGAAGACCACCGGAGTGGCGATCAGCACGCACAGCCAGTCCCAGAACGGAAAGCGCAGTTCCGGCACCAGAGCGAGCACGATCGCGAGGTTGCCCAACGGCAGGGTCAGGACCGCGGCCACAATCAGCCGGCGCAGCAACATCGCGCTGCGTTCCGGGGCGCTGGTCTCCGGCATCGAAGAAGCGCTCCGGACCACTGCGGTGGCTCCGTAGCCGGCGGCCTCCACGGCGGCCACGGCCTCCGCGGTCCGTTCCGCGGGCAAGCCACGCAGCACCGCCCGTTCGGTGGCGAAGTTGACCGTTGCCGCCACGCCGTCGAGCTTGCCGAGTTTCTTCTGGATCCGCACCGCGCAGGCCGAACAGGTCATTCCGGTCAACTGCAGTTCGATCGGCGGGTGTTCCGCCGCCGCGGTCCCGGGTTCGTCCAGCCGAGTGTCCATCACTGCTCTCCTTGCCGGGCGGCGTCGCGATTCGACTGCTCGGGTTGCGGCCGGTTGCGGTCGGAAAGCGCCGCCAGCATGTCGTTGTAGTTGTCCAGGCTGTCGTCCAATCCCTGATCACCCCGCCGGTCCTTGCGTTTGGCCTCGCGTTGATCGGATCTGGACCATTGGGTGAGCAAGGCGATCACGACCACGATCAGCGGCAATTCGCCGGCTGCCCAGGCCACTCCGCCGCCCAGGTATTGGTCGGCCTTGAAATCGGTGTTCCAATCCGGTTGCAGGGAACGGTAGAAGTTTTCCCCGATGATCGTGGTCGAAGACATCACCGCGACCGCGAAGAAGGCGTGGAACGGCATTGCGGCGAGGGTGAAACCCAGTTTGCCGATGTAGGGCATCGGGCGGGGCGCGCGGTCGATGCCGATCACGATCCAGTAGAAGAGGTAGCCGGAAATGATGAAATGCAGGTTCATCGCCTGGTGCGCCCAGTGATAGCGCATGCCGAGTTCGAACAGCGGCGAGAAATACAGCGCGTAGTAGGAGCCGACGAAGATCGCGAAGACCAGGAGCGGATTGGTCAGGAAGAGCGAGATCTTCGAATGCATCAGGGCATTGATCCATTCCCGCGGACCGCTGGGCGCACCGGGCTTGGCCGGGCGCAAGGCGCGCAGTGCCAAGGTGACCGGACCGCCGAGCACCAGGAGCACCGGGGCCAGCATGTTCAGCCCCATATGCCCCATCATGTGCAGACCGAAAGATCCAGGCGAGCGTTCCGCCCAGACCGATGAGGTGAAATAGTAGACCGCGAGCCAACCGAGCAGCCAGCTGATGGTCCGGCCCTTGCTCCAGACATCGCCGCGATTGCGCAGGGTGCGCACGCCCAGCAAGTAGAGCAGCACCGCGATGATCGCAATGCTGCTGAACAACACGTTGGCGCGGCCGGGCAACAACCAGCCGATGAAGCTGCGCGCTCCATCGATGGAAAAGCCGAGGAAGTTCTCCTGGGTGCTCTGCACCAGCAGGTAGCGCGGCGGGATCGTCCGTTGCAGGGCGAGCAACGCGCCGAGGAAGACTGCGCCCAAGCCCAGCAGTGCGGTCAGCCGCCAGCGATAGCAGGCCGGGACCTTGGCCTGCTCGGCCATGGCCCGGTTGAACTGCCGGGCATTGGACCAGGCCAGCAACGCCGAGCCGGCGGCGGCGAGCAGCGCGACCAGGAAAATCGTTCCGTAGCTGGAATCGGTGGGGGCATTTCCGGCCAGGCCTTGGTAGGCCACGGCAGCGTAGCCCACGAGCGCGACGCCGGCGCAGATCCAGGACATGACGTGGAACCGCCGGAACCCCTGTGCGCTGAGCTTTCCACCAGCGGCCAAGAACCAGTACACACCGAGCAGGCTGCTGAGCCAGAGCAGCGCGGCTGGTACGGCGAAGCCCGCCGCATCGGAGGCGAAATCATGGTCGGCACCGACCGAAACCTGGCCGACCAGCACAGTGAGCAAGACCGCCGAGCAGAGCAGCACGAGCGAGACGAACCGGCTGACCCAGGTCTGCCACAACAACAGGGCCGGGACGATCACCGCTGCGCACAGTGCGGCGAACACCCAAGCCTGGGCTGCCTGGGTGGTGTCCAGGAAGACCATGAAACTGCTGGAGACCACCCAGTTGAGCGGGACTCCGTTGTTGTCCGCGGCGATGAAACCGATGAGCAGTAGACTGCTCAAGCCCCAGACCACGGCGAAGCCGGCGGCACGCCGGGCCGCCGCCCGGCCGGAATCCCCAGCGGCATAGGCCGGACCGCCGAAGAAGCAGAGCAGTCCCAGCTGGGCGAGCGTGGCCACCGCGCCGAGCCACGCGACGGTCCGCAACACCGAGGTTGCCACGGCGGTGAATACGCCTGGATAGCCGCGGTTCAACGAAGCGTAGAACTCCTCGCCCTGCAACAGCGGAAGGAGCAAGGCGAGCAGGATCAGTGCGCCGGCGACGCCGGCCGGCAATGCCGGATGCGGCCGGATTTTGGGCCGCGGCAAGCCGGTGCGGTCGTTCGGGAGCGCGTTCATGCACAGGCCTCAGTGATCTGGGCGGCGGGGTTGATGCGGGCTGCCGGGCCGAGCGGTGCGCACTGGATGCCGGCTTTGCCGGTGAGCCGGTTCCGGGTCAGCTCGGCTGCGACGCCGAAGACCAAGCGCATGTTCTCCGGGTTGAGCACCGTTTCCGGCGGGCCGGCGTCGTAGATCTTTCCCTGGTGCATCAGCAGCAGATGATCGGCGTGCGCCAGCGCCTGATCCAAATTGTGCAGGGCCAGCAAGACGGAGCGGCCGGTCGCTCCGGAGACGAAGCCGTCCAGCAAAGCCAGCAAGTCCAATTGCGCGGCGATGTCGAGGTGGTTGGTGGGCTCGTCGAGGATCAGCAGCGGTGCATTCTGGCACAGCGCCCGGGCCAACAGCACCCGTTGCCGCTCGCCACCGGACAGCGAAGCGAAATCCCGTCCCGCCAATCCGGTGCAGCCGGCGTCCTGGAAGGCCTGGTCGATCAGCGCCCGGTCGGCCGCGTCGAGGCCGCTCAGGGCGCGGGCGAAGGGCGTCCGGCCCATGCTGACCACTTCGTAAGCGGTGAAGCCCAGGCCTTGGCTCTGCTGCTGCGGCAAGACAGCGCGGCTTCTCGCGGCCGCGCGTGCGCTCGACTGCCAGATGTCGCTGCCATCGATTAGCACCGAACCGTGGTTCGGCTTGAGCGCCCGGTAGGCGGCCCGGAGCAGGCTGCTTTTGCCCGAGCCATTGGGTCCGACCACCGCGGTGATCGACCCGGGTTGCAGCGTGAGCGTGGCATCGTCGAGGATCGCCCGATGGCCGATGCGGACCGTCACGTTGTTCAATTGGAGACTCATACTGCGCGTTCCTCTTTGCGGGTGCGGAGCAGCCAGAGGAAGAATGGTGTTCCCAAGGCTGCGGTGAAAATGGTCAGCGGATATTCGTTCGGCGGATCGATCAACCTGGAAGCCAAATCGATGAGCACCAGGAAAATAGCTCCGCCGGCCAAACTCAGCGGCAAGAGCTTCCGGTAGTCGGAGAATCCGAGCATCCGGAGTCCGTGCGGGATGATCAAGCCGACGAAGCCGACCGCGCCGGCCACGGTGACCGCCACGGCGGTCAGCAAGGCGCTGGCGACGAGCAATTGCCAGCGCAGCGAGTTGACGTTGATTCCGAGGGCGACGGCGTCGTCGTCGCCCAGGGCCAGGGCGTTGAGTTGCCGGGACCGGGCCACCAGGAACAGTGCGGTGATTCCGGTGACCACGGCCAGTACCGGCAGCTGCGACCAGGTGGCGCCCGCGGTGCTGCCGAGCATCCAGAACAAAATGCCCCGGACCTGGGCCGGGTCCACATGCAGTTGGATCAGCGTGGTTCCGGCCATCGCGGCCTGGCCGAGCGCGACGCCGGCCAGTACGATCCGGTATCCGGAGAGTTTTCCGGAGCGTTGCGCCAAGAACACGAGCAGGAGCAAGGTCAGCAGGGCGCCCACGAAAGCCGCGGCGCTCACCCCGAGCCCGGCCAATGCCGTGCTGCCCAGTGCCATGACCGAGATCGCCCCCAATGACGATCCCGACGAGACACCGATCACGAACGGATCGGCCAATGGATTGCCCACCACGCCTTGCAGGACTGCGCCGGCCATCGCCAAGGCCGCTCCGACCAAGGCGGTGAGCAGGACCCGGGGGAGCCGCAACTGCCAGATGATCTGCTGGTTCAGCAGCATGCCCGGATCGGCAGCCGCCGCGCCCTGCCCGCTCAGGTTGCGGCCGATCACCGCGAAAATCTCCCCGGGCGGGACGGCGACCTGGCCCAATGCGGTGGCCAGCATGATGCTGCCCGCCAGGCCGATCAGCAGCAAAGCCGCAGCCAGCCCCGCTTTGCCCACCGGACGGTGGGCGAAGCGGACGGCCGCAGACGTTGCGCCGACGGCTTCCGGCGGTCTAGTTGAACGCATCTGGGTGTGCGACCTTGGCGATCTTTTCGATGGCGATGGCGTTCTGCGGTCCCAGGTATGCGCTATCCGCCAACGTCACATAGCGGTTGTTTTTGGCAGCCGACCACTGCGGATAGGCGGCGAAGATCTTCGCCGCCTCGGCGGCGAGGTCCTCGCCGGCGCTGAATCCGCCGAGGACCAGCACCTCGACGTTGGCCGCAGCCAGCTGCTCGGCACTCAGGCTCCGGGTGAAGGTCCGGTCCTTCCCGGAGAACGCGTTGCTGGTTCCGGCGGCCTCCAACAACGAGTCATAACTGCTTCCGGTCAGGACCGCCGGCAATCCGCTGGAGTTCATCATGGACATCCCGGGGACCGCGATCAGCACTTGCGGTTTGTCGTTGTTCCCGGGCTTGGTGGCAGCTTCCTTCTGCACTGCCGCCTGGACCTTTTGCACGCGTTGATCGATCTGGTCCGAGAGCTCGAGAGCCTTCGCCTCGACGTCGAAGACATGGCCGAGCAAAGCGTAGTAGGTCTTGGCCGAAGTCCAGGACGCTTGGGCCAGATCCTGCTTTTCCGCGTCCGTGGCATCGGTTTTGCCGAGTGCGCACTGCGCGGGATTGACCAGGGTTTTGGCTCCGATCGCGGCCAACTGTTCCCGTGTCGCCATGCCCTTGCCGGCATCGAAAGCGGCCGACGAGTTGGCCAGCACCAGATCGGGCTTGAGGCTGAGCAGGGTCTCGGCGGGGATGTCCTTGCCGGTCGGCGTGTTTCCGTTGGCCGAAGGCAAGGCATTGATCTTCTCCGCCATGCCCGGCTCGTCGTAGACCCCGTACCGTTGCGCATTGGCGATCACGGTTTTGTCCAGGCCCAACGCGATGACGCTCTGCACCTCTGCGATGGATTGCCCGTTCAGGATCACCACTCGGCTCGGCGCCTGGTCGAAGGTTTGGCTCAGACCGCAATTTTCTACGGTATAGGGATAACTGGTGGCCTTTGCCGACTCAGTCGGCGGAGCCGGGGAATTGCCGGGCGAATAGCCGGCGGTGCTGCCGCAGGCGGCAACGGCCAGCAAGGTTGCGATGGCGCCGACGGCGATTGCCGAACGGGAAAGGGGATGCATGGGTTCTCCGAAAGAAGCTGAGCAGAATGGCTGGCAACCGATGCCGGGGTGCTGCAGAACGCAGGCCCGGCCGGTTGGTCGGAAACTCGGAACCCGCCGCAGGGCGGGATCCGCAGACTGCCGTGGCAGGAACTGCACGGCTGATCGACCGGTGGCTGGAAGGCGCCGAACCGGTGGCTAGTGCGTGGTGAGCAGCCGAGGAGGTCCGCGGTATTGCAGCCGCAGGAAAACGTCACGTGAGTTGAATGCAGCCAGCCGGGTGCGGGCCGCGACCCGCGGATGGACTTCCTGAGCCGGCAGCAGCGCGGCGAGCAGCCGGAACAATGGGCGCAGCAGCAGTGCCAGGATTCCGACGAACCGCCGGGCGACCCGCTCGCCTCGATGGAAGGCGGCGATGGTCAGCAGCGCGGCGCCCAGGTGCGCGGCGAGCATAGTGAGATCCATCCCCGCCACCGCCGGTTCGGCGACCCCGGCCGGAACCCCGAAGAACGCATGGTGATGACCCGCGGGCACGGCGCTGGACGGGCCGAAACCAGCGTCGCCGAGCAGCGCGAAAAGCCCGTGGAAAATCACTTGGGAAAGCAGGACCGCGACGGTCAGTCTGGGCAAGCTGAGCGTCTTCCCGGCCAGCGCGGTGCAGACGAGGGCGGACAGCACGAGGGCGAGCAAAAAGGCGATGCCGAGTGGGAAGGCGCCTCCGCCGATGGTGTGCGAACAAGCAGCGACGGTGGTGGCGAACAGGGCTGCGGTCCAGCCGCGGACGAATCGCGCACTGTGTGCGTTCATCTGGCCGGCCTCCTCCGCGATTCGATGCCACGCGTTCCGGAACGATTCTACACGGCGTCGAAATCGAGCCGGTCCGTGAAATCCAGTCTATCCGTGCTGCCGGCGATGTCCGGCAAGGGCTACGTCACGGATGGCCGTACCGGGACTCATTTGACCGAAATCCAGCGTCGCTGCGCACCGGGGCCGGACTCAGCCGGCCACGGTGCGGAAACCCAGGTTCCCGCTGGCCGAATCGGGCGTATTCGAGCTGCGCGCGGCCACCCGGTAGCGGTTGCAATAGGAGGCATGGCAGAGATAGCTGCCGCCCCGCATCACCCGGGCGATTCCGCTTTCCGGACCGGCCGGATTGCGGTCCGGACTTTGCGCGTAATAATCCGCCGAGTACCAGTCGGCGCACCATTCCCAGACATTTCCGGCCATGTTCCGAAGCCCGAGGCCGTTGGCCGGGAAACTGTGCGCCGGTGCGGTCCCCAGGTAGCCGTCCTCGAACGTATTGCCGGAAGGAAAAGTCCCTTGCCAAATATTGCTGTGCTGCTCGCCGCCGGGGCAGAGTTCGTCCCCCCAGGGGTAGCGCGCCCCGGCGAGGCCGCCGCGGGCGGCGAATTCCCACTCGGCTTCGGTGGGCAAGCGGCGGCCGGCCCATCGGCAGTAGGCCATCGCGTCATGCCAGCTGACCTGGACCACTGGGTGGTCCGGAATGCTTCGCCAGTCCGAGCGGCTGCCGGCCGGATGGCGCCAGTCGGCGCCGCGTACGGTCAGCCACCAGGGGGCGCCGCCGACGGCGTGGAGCAGTTCTTCCGGGCTGCCGTCGAAGAGCAGATGGAACACCGCCGAGTAGCCGAAGCGTTCCGATTCGGTCCGGTACCCGGTTGCGCCGGCGAAGGCGGCGAATTGCGAGTTCGTCACGGCGTGCAGATCGATCGCGAACGGATCCAGACTGACCTGGTGCACCGGCAGCTCGCCGTCCGCCGGGTAGCCTTCGGCGAAGGCGTCGCCCATGGCGAAACTGCCGCCGGGCACCTCCGCCGCCGGATGCCCGGCCAGGTCTGGCGCAGCGGCCGTCATCCCGTCCGGTTCCGGGACAACCCGAGGGTCGAGGGGGCGGTTCGGGGATTCCGGGGTGCAGCAGCCCATGATGCCTTTCGAGGGACGAGTGTTGTCATAATATGACAGAGTCTGATTGAGATGTTCGATTTTGCATCATGAAATGTCGCGAGGCGGTGGCCGGACGGCGATCCACGGAAAGTCTGGGAGCGCAATCGATGAATGGACGCAAATCTCCGAATGTACTCCTGATCTGTGTGGACCAATGGCGCGGTGACTGCCTGTCCAGCCAAGGGCATCCGGTGGTGAAAACGCCGTACCTGGATTTGTTGGCCCGGGACGGGGTGAACTTCGATGCCGCCTATTCGGCGACGCCCACTTGCGTGCCGGCCCGGGTGGCCCTGATGACCGGGCAGTCGCAAGAACGGCACGGCCGGGTGGGCTACCAGGACCTGGTGCCGTTCCAGGAAGCGCACCCGGTTCCGACGCTTGCCGGATCGTTCCGCGATGCCGGGTATCAAACCCAATGCGTGGGCAAAATGCACGTCTACCCGGAGCGCGCCAGATTGGGTTTCGACGACATCCGGTTGCACGACGGGTTCCTGCACGCTGCGCGACGCCGTGCCGAACGGGATCTGGCATCGATCGACGACTATTTGCCCTGGCTGCGGAAACAGCCCGGGATGACGGCGACCGAGGACTACACCGACAATGGGCTCAACTGCAACAGCTACACCGCCCGGCCCTGGGACAAGCCGGAGCCGACGCATCCGAGCAACTGGGTGGTCACCGAGGCGATCGACTGGCTCCACCGGCGCGACACCACGGCGCCGTTCTTCCTGTATCTGTCCTTCCATCGCCCGCATCCGCCGTTCGATCCGCCGCAATGGGCGTTCGAGCAGTATCTCGACGCGCCCGTGGCGGATCTGCCGATGGGGGACTGGCTCGATGACTATGCCGAGTTCCGGGCCGACGGCGACGCCGATGCGGTAGTCGGTGCCGCAGACCCGGAGAGCCACCGCCGCGCGGTCGCCGGCTACTACGGGCATATGAGCCATATCGACGGCCAGATCGAACGGTTCCTCGCCGCGCTGGAGAATTTCCAACTGCGCGAAGAGACGATCGTGGTCTTCACCTCGGATCACGGCGACATGATGGGCGACCACGGGATGTACCGCAAAGGCCAGCCCTATCAGGGCTCGGCGCGGATCCCGCTGATCATCTCGGTGCCAGGCGCGACTACTGGGCTGCGCCGGCACGTCGCAGACGTCGTGGAACTGCGGGACCTGATGCCGACGCTGCTGGACGCGGCCGGAATCCCGGTACCGGATTCGGTGGACGGAAAATCCCTGTTGCCGATCGTCCTGGACCCCGTTGCGGGACCGGTGCGCGAGTATCTGCACGGTGAGCACGTCCTGCTCGGCCAGTCATTGCAATGGCTCACCGATGGGCGACGCAAGTTCGTCTGGCTCTCCGGCAGTGGCCGCGAGCAGTTCTTCGATCTGGAGCAGGACCCGCAGGAGCTGCGCAATCTGGCCGCGGATCCCGACCGTGCGGAAGAAGTCGGCCAGTGGCGGGATCGGCTGATCGAGGCACTCGAGGGCCGGGAAGAGGGATTCGTCGCGGACGGCGGATTGCTGGCCGGCCGGCCGGTTCACCCGACCGCGGCACGGATCCGGGGGCTTGCCCGAAGCTGAATGCGGTGCCTGAGGAACAAAAGGGCTCCCGGATCATCTGATCCGGGAGCCCTTTTCGATCGTGCGCGGAGGGGGACTTGAACCCCCACCCCGTTTCCAGGACTAGCACCTCAAGCTAGCGCGTCTGCCATTCCGCCACCCGCGCAGGTTGACTTTTCCAAGCCTCTTTCCGGCTCGAAAACCGGTCTGAAACTCACAAAAGCAGCGAGAAAAACCATAACACGACTCAGGGCGAAACTCGGAATCGAAGGCCGGCCTGGCCGGCGGTAGGCTGGGAACACACCCAATGGCGTACAGCGATCGGAGAGTCAGGCGTGGCAGAGCTCAGCAGCAACCAGATTGCCTCGGAGGAAGTCATCCGGATTTGCCGGGATTTGATCCGGATCGACACCTCGAATTACGGTGACGGCACCGGCCCGGGCGAGCGCCAGGCCGCGGAGTACACGGCCGGTCTGATCGAAGAGGTCGGCTTGGCGAGCACGGTATTCGACTCCGCACCCGGACGGACTTCGGTGCTGACCCGGATGCAGGGCAAAGATTCGACCAAGGGCGCGTTGGTGGTCCACGGGCACCTGGACGTGGTTCCGGCGCAGAAGGAGGATTGGTCGGTCGATCCTTTCGGCGCCGAAGAGAAAGACGGTTTGATCTGGGGCCGCGGCGCGGTGGACATGAAGGACATGGATGCCATGATCCTGACCGTGATGCGCTCCATGGCCCGGGAGGGCAGGGTTCCGGAACGCGACCTGATCTTCGCGTTCTTCGCGGACGAGGAAGCCGGCGGCACTTATGGATCGCATTGGGCGGTGCAGAATCGCCCGGAGCTGTTCGAAGGCGCAACCGAAGCCATTTCCGAAGTCGGCGGGTACTCCACCGAAATCGGCGGGCGGCGCACCTATCTGCTGCAAACCGCGGAAAAGGGCCTTTCCTGGTTGCGCCTGGTTGCGCATGGCCGGGCCGGGCACGGTTCGCAGATCAATACCGACAACGCGGTGACCAGGCTGGCTGCCGCGGTGACCCGGATCGGCCAGTACGAGTGGCCGATCGAGCTGACCAAGACCACGCAACAGTTCCTGGACGGGGTCACCGAGCTGACCGGGGTCGAATTCGATCCGGACAATCCGGAGCTGATCCTGAAAGAGTTGGGCACGGTCGCCCGCTTCGTGGGCGCGACGCTGCAGAACACCACCAATCCGACCGTGCTGCGCAGCGGATACAAGCACAACGTGATTCCGGGCAGCGCGGAAGCGCTGATCGACGCCCGGACGCTCCCGGGACAGCAGGAACAGGTGCTCGAGATCGTCCGCGAGCTGGCCGGCGACGGGGTCGACGTGAGCTACTCGCACCGGGACGTCGATCTGGAAGTGCCGTTCTCCGGCAACCTGGTGGATTCGATGATCGACGCGTTGCACGCGGAGGATCCCGGTGCCAAGGTGCTGCCGTATACGTTGTCCGGCGGAACCGACAATAAGGCGCTGAGCCGTCTGGGCATCACCGGCTACGGCTTCGCCCCGTTGCAGCTGCCGAACGATTTGGACTTCGCCGGGATGTTCCACGGCGTCGACGAGCGGGTCCCTGCCGCCTCGCTGCACTTCGGCGTCCGGGTGCTGGACCGGCTGCTGAGCAGCTACTGATGGACCGCGCACAGTTGCTTGCCGAGCTGCTCGACGAGGAGCTGCTGCAGCGTTTCCGGTTCCGTGCGGCCGAGGCCGACCGGGAGAACCGCTTCTTCGACGAGGATCTCGCCGAACTGGCCGAGCTCGGCTATTTGGCGGCCTTCGCCCAACCGGGTGCTTCATTGCAGGCGGTGGCGCGGGCGCAGCGCCGGCTCGCCACTGCGGCGCCGGCCACCGCCTTGGCAGTCAACATGCACTTGGTCTGGACCGGAGTGGCGAAGCTGCTCAAGGACCGCGGGGACGATTCCCTGCAGTTCGTGCTCGACGAGGCATCAGCCGGCGAAATCTTCGCCTTCGGGAACTCGGAAGCTGGAAACGACTCAGTGCTCTTCGACTCGACCACGGTCGCCGAACCGACCGGCCGCGGCGGCTACCGGTTCACCGGCAAAAAGATCTTCACCTCGCTCTCCCCGGCCTGGACCCGATTGGGCGTTTTCGGCAAGGATTCCTCGGGTGCGGAGCCGGTGCTGGTGCACGGATTCATCGATCGCGGCCAGCCCGGATACTCGATTGCGGACGATTGGGACACGCTCGGCATGCGGGCCAGCCAGTCGAACAGCACCGTGCTCGACGGCGTCGAGATACCGGCCGCACGGATCTTCCGGGAACTCCCGGTCGGCCCCAACGCCGATCCGTTGATTTTCGCGATCTTCGCCAACTTCGAGATTCTGCTCGCCGCGGTGTATGCCGGGATCGGCGAGCGGGCGGTGACCTTGGCAGCCGAGGCTGCCAAACGCCGTCGTTCTTTGAAAAACGACGCACCCGCCGCCAGCGACCCGCTGATCCGGGCCAGAGTGGCGAAGGCCGCGATGCTCATGGATGGCATTTACCCGCAGATCGACGTGCTGGCTTCGGAGGTTGACGGGCAAGCAGACCACGGTACGCAATGGTTCGCGAAGCTGGTGGGTTTGAAAATCCGGAGCACCGCCGCGGCGCGCGAGGTCGTCGATTTGGCGATCCAGGTCAATGGCGGGGCAAGCTACTTCACCGGGAACGAATTGGGCCGGCTCTACCGGGACGTGCTCGCCGGGCAATTCCACCCGTCGAGCGAAGACTCGGCCCTGGGCACCATCGCCACCGCGTGGTTGGGGCCGGTCCCGAACCCGGCGGGGGAGTCGGACTAGACCGTCCGCTCGACCCGCAGGACTTTGCGCCGCAGCCAGAATTGCCGGCCGCCACCGATGTACAACCGGCTGCGTTGCAATTCCCATTTGCCGTATTCGGCGTGCTCAACCAGGCGTTGCCGGGCTTCGTGCAACGACTCGCGCGGGCTGACCGTGAGCACCAGATACTCATACTGCCGGGCGTAATCCCGTTCCCGTCGGACTGAGGCATCCTGGCCGCCAGATGGAGTCCGCCGGCCAAATTCTTCTCTCATGACTCCCCATTTTCATCCCATTAGGGCTAACGTCGTCTTTATGAGCATAGATCCGCGTGTCGCATTGCAGTCCCTGATCTCAGCGCTCGAGGAGCATTTGGCTGCTTCAGTGGCTCGTCGGGGTGACGATGATCCTGCCGTAGAGGCAGCTTATCTCGCCATCGCCGACGCCTTCGAGGTCTATGAAGAAGTACTTTACGATTCGTACGGCGAAGTCACGCCTCTGGTCATCTACGAGGACGATTCCGACGGTGACGACGAGTTGGACGACGAGGACGAAGACCTCGAACCGATCGAGAACTAACCGGAAACCTCGTCGAGCACTGCCGAAATCTGTTCCGGCAACGGTTCCAGGCTGGCCGACAAGATCGACTGCAGTTGCGCCGGGGTCCGGGGACCGATCACTGCGCTGGCCATCGCCGGTCGATCCAGCAACCAGCTGAGCGCGACGTCCAGAGGGGCCCGGTCCAGGCCTTTCGCCGCGGTGACCAATGCCTCGGCCACCCGGCTGCCGGGGCCGCTCAGATAGGGCTCGACGTAGCTGGCTTGTTCGCCGGCGCCCCGGGAATCCGCCGGGATCTGGCCGCGGTACTTTCCGGTGAGCACGCCGCGGCCCAATGGGCCCCAGGCCATCAGGCCGATGCCGGCGTCCTCGGCGGCCGGCACCACTTCCGCCTCGGCTGCTCGGTTGAGCAGCGAATACTCGACCTGTTCGGCGACCAAGGTGCTGCCGGAACTCAGCGCCGCCTTGGCCAATTGCCAGCCGGCGTAATTCGAGATCCCGGCATAACGTACCCGGCCCGATTGCACCGCGTGGTCCAGCGCGCTCATGGTCTCCGCCAAGGGCACGTGCGGATCCCAGGTGTGGGCCAGCCAGAGATCGAGGTAATCGGTGCCCAGACGGGCCAGCGAAGCGTCGAGTCCGGCGAGCAGGCCGCGTCGGGAGCAATCGACCATCCGTTTTCCGTCGCGGCGTTCGATGCCGGCTTTGGAGACCAGGACCAGATCCGCCCGGGGTGCCACGTCGCCGAGCAACTCGCCGATGATCGCTTCACTGCGGCCCTCGCCGTAGCTGACCGCGGTATCGACCACGGTGCCACCGGCTGCGACGTAGGAACCCAGCAAATCCCGGCATTGGTCCTCGTCCGTGCCGGTGCCCCAGGTCATCGTGCCCAGGCTCAGAGTGGAAACTCGCAGGCCGCTGTGGCCGAGGAAACGTTGCTGCATGAAAGAAGTTTACGGGTGAATGGCATAAGGTCAGGTACGTGAATTGGTTAGAAGCAGCTTTCTTGGGACTTGTGCAGGGATTGACCGAATTCCTCCCGATTTCCTCCAGCGCCCATCTGTTCATCGTGAGCAAGCTCTTCGGCCTCGCGGACCCGGGGGCGGCGTTCACCGCCATCAGCCAGCTGGGCACCGAGGCCGCCGTCGTGGTCTTCTTCTGGAAGGACATCGTCCGGATCATCAAGAGCTGGTGGCTTTCGATCGTCGGAAAGCTGCCGCGCAATGACCCGGACGCCCGGATGGGCTGGTTGGTGATCATCGGGTCCATTCCGATCGTGGTGATCGGGATCTTCTTCCAGGACCAGATCGAAGGCGCGCTGCGCAACCTCTGGATCGTGGCGACCACCTTGATCGTCTTCGGCGTGATCCTGGCGGTGGCGGATGCGCTCGGCAAACACCAGCGCAAACTCGAGGAGCTGACGGTCAAACACGGCATCTTCTACGGGCTGGCGCAGTGCTTGGCGCTGATTCCGGGCGTCTCCCGGTCCGGCGGCACGATTACCGCGGGCCTGCTGATGGGCTACACCCGGGAAGCCGCCGCGCGGTATTCCTTCCTGCTGGCCATCCCCGCGGTGCTCGGCAGCGGCTTCTACCAGCTGTTCAAAGTGTTCGTGAAAGGCGAAGGGGTCCAGGGCCCCTACGGCTTCGGCGAAATCGTGCTGGCCACGGTGGTCGCCTTCATCGTCGGCTACATCATCATCGGTTGGTTCCTGAAGTTCATTTCGCACAACAGCTACCGGCTCTTCGTCTGGTACCGGATCGCTTTGGGGCTCGCGGTGTACTTGCTGCTGGGCTTCGGCGTCATCCCGGCGATGAACTGAACGCGGTCGGAACACCCCGGCACAAGAACCCCCGCGAAAGAAAGCTGATCCCGTGAAATCCTGGTCCACCCGGCCGCGACCCGAATTGCCCGGACGACTCGACGGACTGGCGCTGTTCGACACCGTCGAAGGGGCATTGCTGCCGCTGCCGACCGAAGGCGCGGCGAGCCTCTACGTCTGCGGCATCACCCCCTACGATGCGACCCATATGGGCCATGCGGCGACTTATCTGGCCTTCGACTTGTTGGGCCGGGCCTGGCGGGATGCCGGCGTCCAGGTGAGTTTCGTGCAGAACACCACCGACGTCGATGACCCGCTGTTGGAGCGGGCCGCGCGTGATGGCGTGGACTGGCGCGATCTGGCCGCGCAGCAAATCGAACTCTTCCGTACCGATCTGACCGCCTTGAACATCATCGCGCCGGAGCATTACATCGGTGTGGTGGAAGCAATCGAATGGATCGTCCCGGCGGTGGAAGAGCTGGTCGCCGGAGGCTTCGCCTACCGGCTCGACGGCGGGGACGTGTACTTTGACGTGGCCGCCGCGTCCACCGCGGAGCAGGTGCCGGTAGCGCAGGGTTGGTGGCTGGGGCAGATCAGCAGGCTCTCCGAAGCCCAGATGCTCGAACTCTCCGCCGAACGCGGCGGGGACCCGGAGCGGCCCGGCAAACGCCATGCCTTGGATCCCTTGCTGTGGCGCGCCGAGCGTGCCGGCGAACCGTCCTGGCCGGGAGCCTCGCTGGGCCCGGGACGGCCGGGTTGGCACATCGAATGCACGGTGATTGCCAGGAAATTCCTGCCGGCGCCGTTCACCGTGCAGGGCGGTGGATCGGATCTGGTCTTCCCGCACCACGAAATGGGCGCCGGCCATGCGTGGGCGCTGGACGGCACACCCTTGGCCCGGCGTTACGCGCACACCGGAATGGTGGGGCTGGACGGCGAGAAAATGAGCAAGTCGAAGGGCAACCTGGTGTTGGTCTCCGCGTTGCGCGCACAAGGCGTCGATCCGATGGCGATCCGGCTCGCCATGCTGGCCAATCACTACCGGACGGATTGGTCTTGGACGGAACAATTGCTGGCGGCCGCCCAAACGCGGTTGATCGCCTGGCGGCAGGCCTTGGCCACCGCGCCGGTGGGTTCCGGCATGCCGCTGCTCGCCGAATTGCGGGCTGCTTTGGCTGGGGATTTGGATGCGCCCGCGGCGTTGGCCGCCGTCGACCGTTGGGCCGATTCGGCTGCTGAACCGGACGCGCCCGAGGGCGATCCGGCGGAAGCGCAACTGGTCGCCGATGCGATCGAGTCGTTGCTCGGCGTCGTGCTTCGCTGAGCCGGACGGCCGCCGGAACCGTCAGGGTTTTTCTTTTCCGCGCCGCCGCAGGTAGCGCTCGAACTCCCGGGCAATCGATTCTCCGGTGGCTTCCGGCAGATCTGCGGTGTCCTTGGCCTCCTCCAGCTGATGCACATACGCGGCGATCTCCGGATCTTCGGTGGCCAATTCGTTCACCCCGCGTTCCCAGGCGTCGGCTTCTTCCGCGATGTCCGTGCTTTCAAAGGGTACTTGGAGCAGTTCTTCGATCCGGTGCAGCAGCGCCAACTGGGCTTTCGGCGAAGGGGACTGGGCCACGTAGTGCGGCACCGCGGCCCAAAGCGAAAGCACCGGCAGATCCCGTTGCTCCGCCGCCTCGGCCAGGACGCCGACAATGCCGATCGGTCCCTCGTATTGCGGCGCCTCGAGATTGAGCCGCTCCCGGAACGCGCTGTCATCGCTCGAGGAGGTCACCGGGATCGGCCGGCTGTGCGGGACGTCCGCCAACAGCGCGCCGACCAGGATCAAGCAATCCGCGCCCAGCTCATCGGCATGCTGGAGCAGTTCCGCGGTGTAAGCCCGCCACTTGTACGACGGCTCGATGCCGTGCACGAAGACCAGATCCACCGGATGGTCCGGCAAAGCCACGCGGCTCAGCCTGGTGGTGGGCCATTTGACCTTCCGGTTCCCGGCCGCATTTCGCCTGATCACCGGGCGGGTGAATTGGAAGTCGTAATACTCATCCGCTTCGATCCGGGCGACCTTCTGCGCGCCCCACAATTTGCTGAGATATTTGAGCGCATCGCTGGCGGCATCACCGGCGTCATTCCAACCTTCGAAGGCGGCAAGCATGACGGTGATCCGTTCCCCCTCGGGGACCGGAGGCAGCAGCTTGCCGGCTTCAGCAGCGTCATCGAATCTGTTCACCTTCCCACCCTACGTCGCGGTACCGGTGTGTGCCCGCCGCATACAGCTGCGACACAGCCGCCTTCGCCGAGAGCTTAGCCCGGGCCGACGGTGCGGCGCCGGGCTGCCGGGCCGCTAAAATGGGTTCATGCATTCTTCTCTCAGCAATTCCTCCCTGCCCGGGGCCGACGGAACCGTGGCCGCGCAGGGTTCCCCTGCTGAGCAACCGGTGTCCGAGAGTTGGTTGAAAGCGGTGCTTTGGGATATGGACGGGACCCTCGTGGACACCGAACCGCACTGGATCGACGCCGAGCGGGCGCTGGTCGAGGAATTCGGCGGCACGTGGCGGCACAGCCAGGCGATCGAGCTGGTCGGCCAGTCCTTGTGGCACTCCGCCGGGATCCTGCAGCAGGCCGGCGTCGCACTGGGCAAGCGGGAAATCATCGACGAACTCACCCGGCGCGTGATCGGACGGATCCGGCTGGAACTGCCTTGGCGCCCCGGAGCCCGGGAGCTGCTCGCCGATCTGCGCAATGCCGGAGTCCGTTGCGCCCTGGTGACCATGAGCGAAGGCCCGCTGGCTGCTGAAATCCTCGCCGCCTTGCCGGACGGCAGCTTTGAATTCATGGTGACCGGAGATCAGGTGGAGCACGGAAAGCCGCATCCGGAGCCTTATTTGCGGGCCATCGAACAGCTCCGGGAAACCGACCCGGAGCTGGCTGCGGCGCACTGCCTGGCGCTGGAAGACTCGGTGCCCGGAGTGACTTCGGCCTTGGCTGCCGGGCTGCTGACCGTGGGCATTCCGCACACCGTGCCGCTTCCGGACGATCCGGCCCGGGTCACCTGGGACACGTTGGCCGGCACCACCGCGGCCGATCTGATGGCGTTGAAGGCGACGGCCCAGACGTGAGCGGTCAAGAGCCGCAGGCGGAATTGCGGGTACGGCGGGAAGGGATTCCGCTGGGCCGGATCGCCGGAGTCCCGATCATCCTCGCCTATTCCTGGTTTCTGATCGCGGCCTTCACCGTGCTGGTCTTCGGCCCGCAGGTGAGCGAGCTTTTCCCGAGTCTGGGCATCGGCGCGTACGGGGTGGCCTTGGTATATGCCTTGTTGTTGCTGTTTTCGGTCCTGGTGCACGAACTGGCCCATGCCTTGGCAGCCCGGGTCTACCACTGGCCGACGCAGAAGATCGTGCTCAACCTCTGGGGCGGGCATACCCAATTCGAAAACTTCACCGCGACGCCTTGGCGTTCCCTGGTCGTCGCGCTCAGCGGGCCGTTGGCCAACTTCGTGCTCGCTGGGATCGCTTACCTGGTGCTGATGAATGTCTCAGCTCCGATCAACATCACGGCCCGCGTGATCATCCTGCTGCTGAACATCTTCGTGTGGGCGAACTTCCTGATTGGCATCTTCAACGTGCTCCCGGGCTTGCCGCTCGACGGCGGACGCCTCGTCGAGTCGATCGTCTGGCGGGTCACCGGAAGCCAGGAGAAAGGCACTGTCGCGGCCGGTTGGGCGGGCCGGGTGGTCGTGGTCCTCCTGCTGGTCGGCGTGCTCGGCGTGCCGTTGCTGACCCGGCAGCCGCTGAACATCCAGACTGCGCTGTTCAGCCTGTTCATCGCCGGATTCCTCTGGGTCGGGGCGAGCCAGGCGATCAGCGGCGCCCGGATGCGTTTGCGTCTGCCGGAGATCAGTGCCGGCAAGCTCAGCGGGCCGGCGATCGGGATGTCCGACGAGGTGTCGGTGTCCCAAGTGCTCAATACCGTCTCGGCCAACCCGAGCGTCAGTGTGGTGCTGTGCGGACGGGACGGCCGCCCGGCCTACCTCGTGGATCCACTGGTCTTGGCCACGGTGCCGCTGACCGCAGCTGCGTCCACGCCCGCCACTGCGGTTTCGCACGCTTTGCCGGAGGGCGGGTATGTCCCGGAGTCGGCTTCCGGTCAGGAACTCGTGCAGTACCTGGCCCAGCTTTCCGGGAGCGAATACGCGGTGATCGATCCGCGTGGACAAGTCACCGGATTGTTGCGCCAACGCGTGGTGGTAGCCGCGATCACCGGGAAATCTTTGCCTGACGCTTGAGACCGGTAAGCACCGGAAACATCGCGGCGACGGTCAGGAAGCCAGCCGGGTTCCGGCGTCGGAATCGTCGGCTTCGTCGGACCGGCTGATGCTAGCCCATACCGAGTCCAGCGAAAGCCCCAACACCTCGGTGATGGCCGCGATGGTTGAAAAGGCCGGAGTGGCCACCCGCCCGGATTCGATCTTCCGGAGTGTTTCCGGCGAGACGCCGGCGTCGAGCGCGGTTTCGAGCATCGACCGTTCGCCCCGGGCCCGGCGCAGGACGGCGCCCAGACGCTGTCCTCGGGCTACTTCTTCGGCAGTGAGCGGTAATCTGACCATGGATCCAATTGTAATACCGGGATAACATGGCCGGTATAGTTATTGGCAAGATGGTCATTGGTTTAGTTGAAACGAGAACGGCATGATTGAAATCCTGAACCCCCTCGAGCTGGCCCGGGCAAAGGTGACCGGCGCGTTGGTCGCGGATATCCTGCAGAGCGTGAAAAATCGCAGCACCGTCGGTACGAACTTGCTCGAGATCGACGGCTGGGTGCAGACCATGATCGCCGAGGCCGGAGCGCAGTCCTGTTACGTCGACTATGCGCCGGCTTTCGGGCGTGGTCCGTTCGGACACTACATCTGCACGTCGGTCAACGACGCGGTGCTGCATGGACTGCCGCACGACTACCAGTTGGCCGACGGCGACCTGCTGACTCTTGACCTGGCCGTGCTCAAGGGCGGAATCGCCGCGGATTCGGCGATAAGTTTCCTGGTGGGCGATTCGCGGCCGGCCGGGAGCCTCGAGCTGATCGATGCGACGGAACGCGCACTGGCCGCCGGGATCGCGGTAGCCGGCCCCGGTGCCTACACCGGCGACATCTCCTACGCGATCGGTTCGGTGCTCAGCGAAGCCGGCTATCAGATCAACACCGAATTCGGTGGGCATGGCATCGGATCGACGATGCATCAGGATCCGCATATTTCGAACTCCGGCCGGCCCGGCCGCGGGTTCAAGTTGCGTCCGGGACTGCTCCTGGCGCTCGAGCCGTGGATCATGGCCGATACCGCGACCTTGGTCACCGACCCCGACGGTTGGACGCTCCGCAGTGCAACCGGCTGCCGCACTGCGCACCGCGAGCACACCATTGCGATTACCGACGATGGAGCTGAGATCCTCACTCTGCCGACCTCGGTCTGAGTCGATTCCGCAGCTGGGCTCAGTCCTCAGCTTTTGGCTGACTTGGGCGCAGTTGAGCAGGGTGCGGGCGGGGATTACCCTGCTCAACTGCGCCCAAGTGGGGATATCTGTGTCAATGCCGCGGGTCCCTCGCGCGCTACGCTTAGAGCCAGGCTTGATTTTGTCTTTTGGAAAAACAGAATGGACTTTCGTTACGTGAGCAATGTGATCTCCCCGGAACCGCAGGACCGACCGCACGGGGCAGCTGCCCGCCGTGGACCGTTCCGAGTCGGTGAGCGGGTCCAATTGACCGACGAACGCGGTCGGATGAACACGATCACGCTGACCGACGGGGCGGCTTTCCATACCCACAAAGGCTTCCTCAACCACGAAGAGCTGATCGGGAAATCCGAAGGCTCGATCGTGGCGAACACCACCGGCCAGCTCTACCAGGCGCTGCGGCCGCTGTTGAGCGATTTCGTGTTGTCGATGCCTCGTGGCGCAGCGGTGGTCTACCCCAAGGACGCCGGGCAGATCATCACGATGGCGGACATCTACCCGGGTGCCCGGGTGGTCGAGGCCGGCGTCGGATCCGGGGCGCTCTCGATTTCGCTGCTGCGCGCAGTCGGCGACCAAGGCTACCTGCATTCCTTCGAACGGCGCGAAGAGTTCGCCGCGATCGCCCGTGGGAACGTGGAGACCATTTTCGACGGACCACACCCGGCCTGGCAGATTTCGCTGGGCGACTTCCAAGACGAAGTGGTCAAAGCGGAGGCGCCCGGCAGTGTCGACCGTGTGGTCCTGGACATGCTCGCGCCCTGGGAATGCCTCGATGCGGTGGCCACGGTGTTGGCCCCGGGCGGAGTTTGGATCAACTATGTGGCCACCGTGACCCAGTTGTCCCGGACCGCTGAGGCGATCCGGGCAGACGGCCGGTTCACCGAACCGGATGCCTGGGAATCCATGGTGCGCGGCTGGCATCTCGAAGGCCTGGCGGTGCGGCCGAACCATCGGATGGTCGCGCATACCGGATTCTTGCTGGTGACCCGCAAGCTGGCCGACGGTGTGACCTCGTTGGCCTTGAAACGGCGGCCTTCGAAAACCGAGTTCAGCGATGAGGACCTGGAAGCCTGGACTCCGGGCTCGGTCGGCGAACGCTCGGTGTCGGACAAAAAGCTGCGCCGCGCCGCGCGGGATGCCTCGGCGACCACGCAGACCCGGGGCCATGTCGCGCCGGCGCAGCCGACCGTGCCGCGTCCGGCGGCAGAAGATTCTGTCCAGGAAACGGACCAGGCACAAAATCCCGACGCTTAGTGTTCTAGATTGGTAGGGGAGGGTCGCTTCTCGTTGGAGCGGCCGCTAAGGAGCTGATCACGATGACCCACATTCCGGCAGAAAATCCGAGTGGATCCGAAGCCAAGGACTATGCGGCTTTGGAACGCCAGTTCAACGTGCTCCGGGACAAGCTCCGTGCCGTGGACAAACAACTGTCCGCAGCCACCCAGACCAACGGCAAGATGACTTTGATGCTGCAGACGGCAAAAGCCGAGATCCTGCGGCTCAAGGCGGCCCTGGAAAAAGACGGCCAGGCGCCTTACGGCTTTGCCACCGTGGTCCAGATCAATCCGCGGCGGAACTCTGCGCCGGGGGCGGGGGAGGCCGGCGGCGTCGCAGTGACCGAAGAAACGGTGGACATCGCCTACCAGGGGCGCAAGATGCGGGTCGGGTTGAGCCCGCTGGTCAATATCGCCTCGCTCAGCCCGGGCCAAGAAGTGCTGCTGAACGAATCCTTGACCGTGGTCGCCGGTTTGGGTTTCGACCGGACCGGGGAAATTGTGACGGTCAAAGAACTGCTCGGCACCGACCGGGCGTTGGTGACCGGCCGGGCCGACGAAGAGCGCGTGGTCAAGCTCTCCGGGGCTTTGATGAGCCAGAAAGTCCGGGTGGGCGACGCCTTGTCCACGGATTCGCGGACCGGGTACGCCTTGGAGAAGATTCCGCGCTCCGAGGTCGAGAACCTGATCCTCGAGGAAGTACCGGATATCTCGTATCACGATATCGGCGGACTGGGCCCGCAGATCGAGCAGATCCGGGACGCCGTCGAGCTGCCTTTCCTGCACCCGGACCTCTACCGGGAACATGGTTTGAAGGCCCCCAAAGGCATCCTGCTCTACGGCCCGCCCGGCTGCGGCAAGACCCTGATCGCCAAAGCCGTGGCGAACTCGCTCGCGGCGCGGGCGGCCGAACGCAGCGGACAGAAGGAAACCAAGAGCTTTTTCCTGAACATCAAGGGCCCGGAACTGCTGGACAAGTACGTCGGCGAGACCGAACGGCAGATCCGGTTGATATTCGCCCGGGCGCGGGAGAAGGCTTCGGACGGCAGCGCGGTGGTGGTTTTCTTCGATGAGATGGACTCGTTGTTCCGCACCCGGGGGACCGGGGTCTCCTCCGACGTGGAAACCACGATCGTGCCGCAGCTGCTCAGCGAGATCGACGGCGTCGAACGCCTGGACAACGTGATCGTGATCGGCGCCTCGAACCGCGAAGACATGATCGACCCCGCGATTCTGCGTCCCGGACGGTTGGACGTGAAGGTCAAGATCCAGCGTCCGGACGCCGAGGCGGCCGCGGACATCTTCGCCAAATACGTCACCGTGGACCTGCCGTTCCACCGGGACGACGTCGAGGCGCACGGCAACAGCGCCCAGGCCACCGTCGACGCGATGATCCAGCGCACCGTGGAAGCCATGTACTCCACGGACAAATCCAATGAGTACCTCGAAGTGACCTACGCCAACGGGGACAACGAAATGCTTTACTTCAAAGACTTCAACTCCGGCGCCGTGATCCAGAACGTCGTCGACCGGGCGAAGAAGTATGCGATCAAAGATCTGCTGACCACCGGGGACAAGGGGATTCGGATCGATCACATGCTGCGCGCCGTGGTCGATGAATTCCGGGAACACGAAGACATGCCGAACACCACCAACCCGGATGATTGGGCCAGGATTTCCGGCAAAAAGGGCGAACGGATCACGTACATCCGCACCATCGTCCAGGGCAAAGCCGGGCAGGAACCAGGCAAGACCTTGGAAACCTCGCTCAATACCGGCCAATACCTGTGACCCGGGGTTCCGAAGTCCGGCAGGCCAAGGGCGCGTCGGGATGACCGCGATCCGGGTGATGGGCGCGGAAACCGAGTACGGCATCCATGTGCCGGGCGCCCCTGGATTGAATGCCACCTGGCTCTCCAGCCAAGTGGTGCACAGCTACGCGATGTTCGCCGCGCAGCATGCGGCAGGGGGTGCGGAGACCCGTTGGGACTACACCGACGAGAATCCTTTGGCGGACGCCCGCGGCTGGGCCCTGCCTCGGGACCAGGCGCATCCCTCGCAGCTGACCGATGACCCGGCCGCCGCAGCCCCCTCGGGTGAATCGTGGGCCGGACCGGGCGGCCGCCCGGATGTGCTCACGGCTGCCGGAATCGCGCTGTCGGACTGGGATTCGGCGGACGGCGCTTTGGACACCGCGGACCGGGTGGACGCACCGCCGATGGTGATGAACATGGTGCTCGGCAACGGGGCGCGTCTGTATGTCGACCACGCGCATCCGGAGTATTCCTCGCCGGAAGTCACCAACCCGGAGGACGCGGTCACCTGGGATTTCGCCGGCGATGAGGTGGCCCGGCGGATTCTGGCGGATCTGGCCGAGCGGCGGGCCAACGGCGAGCCGGAGCTGCCGGAGATCCAGCTGTACAAAAACAATACCGATTCCAAAGCCGCGTCCTACGGCAGCCACGAGAACTATCTGATGCCCAGGCAGCTGCCGTTCGGCCAGATCGTCTCCGGGCTGACGCCGTTTTTCATCACCCGGCAGCTGATCTGCGGAGCGGGCCGGGTGGGGCTTGGCCAAGACGCCGCGGTCCCGGGCTTCCAGCTGAGCCAACGGGCCGACTTCTTCGAGGCCGAGGTGGGCCTGGAAACCACGATCCGGCGCCCGATCATCAACACCCGGGACGAGCCGCATTCGGTGGCCGACAAGTACCGCCGGCTGCACGTGATCATCGGCGACGCCAACCTTTCCCAGGTCTCGCACTACCTCAAGTTCGGCAGCACTGCCCTGGTGCTCGACCTGATCGAGCGCGGGCTGGCTCCGCAACTCGAGGTCTGGGAACCGGTCGAAGCCCTGCAAGCCGTCAGCCATGATGTGTCCGGGCAGAACAAATACCGCTTGATCGACGGCCGGCGGGTCACCGCCTTGGACATCCAGTGGATGTATTTCGAAGCGGCGCAGCGGGCCGCCGAGCAACGGCCGGACCGGCACACCGCGGGCGTGCTGCAACGCTGGGCGGACGTGCTCACCGGATTGGCCACCGGATACCGCGAGGTCAGCGGCAAAGTCGAATGGGCTGCAAAGCTCGCGTTGCTGGAACAGTACCGGGAGCGCGATGGCCTGGCCTGGGACGATCCCAGGCTGGCGTTGATCGATCTGCAATGGGCCGACGTCCGGCTGGACAAGGGACTGGCGAACCGACTGCAGGCGCGCGGACGTTTGGACACCGTGGTCAGCGCGGCCCGGATCGAATCCGCCGTGCTCCGGCCGCCGGAAGACACCCGGGCCTATTTCCGCGGCGAATGCATCCGGCGCTTCGGCGCCAGCGTAGTCGGCGCATCCTGGGACTCGGTGATCTTCGAGCGCCCGGCCCAGCGCAGACTGCAGAAGGTCCCGACCCGCGAACCGTTGCGCGGCACCAAGGCGTTGACCGGCGAGCTCTTCGAAGCCCACGCGGATCTGGAGGATTTCCTGCAGAGTCTGCTCGGCGGGATCTGATACCGGACAACTCCGGGCGGGCATGGCAGGATGAGGAATGAAAGTACCTTCGACAGCAGGAGTGCGTGATGGCAGGTCAGGAGCAGCAAAGCAGTAGGCCGCGCGAGGAAGAACAGGACGGCGCGGACACGCCGATCCCGGCCCCCGCCGTCCCGCAGGCAAGCGCGCATACCGAAGGGCTCGATGACCTGCTCGACGAGATCGACGGGGTGCTCGAATCCAATGCCGAAGAATTCGTCCGTGGATTCGTGCAAAAGGGCGGACAGTAGGCCGCAATGGATACCCCTTCGAACCCGCGCCCGGCACCGGGCTGGCGCAGTCCCGGGGAACGTGTGGTCCGGGACCTGGCTGCCGCGGCGACGTCGTCGTTCAGCGAGCATTTGGCGCAATCGCGTCCCGACCTCTTGCCCTTCAACCAGTCGCTGCCGCCGGGTGCGTTGCCGGTCACCCCGCACGCCACCACGATTGTGGCGATGACCTTCGCCGGCGGCGTGCTGATGGCCGGCGACCGGCGCGCCACGATGGGTACCATGATCGCCAGCCGGCACATTGAAAAGGTTTTCCCGGCGGACGGTTACTCGGTGTTGGGGATTGCCGGCACCGCAGGCTTGGCGATCGACATCACTAAGCTCTTCCAAGTGGAATTGGAGCACTACGAGAAGATCGAGGGCACGACCCTGTCCTTGGAAGGCAAGGCGAACCGGCTGGGCGCCATGGTCCGGGGCAATCTGCCGATGGCGCTGCAAGGGCTGGCGGTGGTGCCGCTGTTCGCCGGCTACGATCCGGCCTCCGCGCAGGGCCGCCTGTTCTCCTATGACGTCACTGGTGGGCGGTACGAGGAACTGGAGCACCACAGCGTGGGTTCCGGCTCGGTCTTCGCCCGCGGGGCGATGAAGAAGCTCTGGAAACCGGGGTTGACCGAGGCGGAGGCGATCCGGGTGTCGATTGCCTCCTTGTTCGACGCGGCCGACGACGACTCGGCCACCGGCGGCCCGGACGTGGTGCGGAAGCTCTGGCCGATCGTGTACACCGTGACCCGCAACGGCAGCCGGAAGGTGGCCGAGCACGAACTCGGCGAAGTAGTGGCATCGGTGCTCGCCGAACGCACCGAACTCGGCCGGGAAGCCTGAAGGAGCCGACCATGACGCAGCAGTTCTACGTCTCACCCGAACAGGTCATGAAAGACCGTGCGGATTTCGCGCGCAAGGGCATCGCCAGAGGCCGGTCGGTGGTGGTGGTGTCCAGTCTCGACGGCATTGCCCTGGTGGCGGAGAACCCTTCGCCGTCGCTGCACAAGATCGGTGAGATCTACGACAAGATCGCTTTCGCCGCGGTCGGCAAGTACAACGAGTTCGAATCGCTCCGGCAAGCCGGGGTCCGGTATGCGGACGTGCGCGGCTATTCCTATGACCGGGAAGACGTCACCGCACGCGGGCTGGCCAGCGTCTATGCGCAGAGCCTCGGCGCAGTCTTCACCGCGGAACAGAAGCCGTTCGAGGTGGAGCTGGCGGTCGCCGAAGTCGGGGCGAACCAGGAACAGGACCATCTGTACCGTTTGACCTTCGACGGTTCGATCGCCGATGAGACCGGCTTCATCGCCATGGGCGGCCAGGTCGACTCGGTGCACCAGGTGGTCGCCGGCGGCTGGCAGCCGGGCGCCGGACTCGCCGATGTGATCCGGCTCGCGGTCCGCGGCCTGACGGCAGACCGCGAACCCGCAGTCGATCTCGACGCTGCGACGTTGGAAATCGCGGTCTTGGACCGGAACCCGGAAAGCGGCCGCGGTACCGCCCGGGCGTTCCGCAGACTCGCGCCGGCCGAGGTCACCGCTGCGCTGGACGAATCGGCTTCCGGCTAGCAAACCGGCATTCCGCCGGCCGGAACCGGCGACTGGCCAAAAGCCAGTCGTTATCGCAGATCAAGGGAGCAGCATGGACCGTAGGATTTTCGGCATCGAAACCGAGTTCGGAATCACTTTTTCGAGCCGAGAGTCGCGGCCGCTCTCACCCGAAGAAGTCGCCCGATACCTGTTCCGGAAAGTGGTCAGCTGGGGGCGGAGTTCCAACGTCTTCTTGGCGAACGGCTCCCGGCTGTACCTCGATGTGGGCTCGCATCCGGAGTATGCCACTGCGGAATGCGACGACATCGCCCAGCTGATCGCGCACGACCGGGCCGGTGAGCTGATCCTCAATGATCTGGTGGCCGAGGCGGAGAGCCGCTTGGCACTGGAAGGCTTCAAGGGCCAGGTCTACTTGTTCAAGAACAACACCGACTCGGCCGGCAATTCCTATGGCAGCCACGAGAACTATCTGATCGGGCGGCGCGGCGAGTTCAGCCGACTGGCCGAAATCCTGATTCCCTTCCTGGTCACCCGGCAGCTGATCGCCGGTGCCGGCAAAGTGCACCAGTCCGACGGGAACGCGAGCTACTCGTTCTCGCAACGGGCCGAACACATCTGGGAAGGCGTCTCCTCGGCTACCACGCGTTCCCGGCCGATCATCAACACCCGGGACGAACCGCACGCCGATGCGGAACTGTACCGGCGGCTGCACGTGATCGTCGGCGATTCGAACATGTCCGAGACCACCACGATGCTCAAGGTCGGCACCGTCGATTTGATTCTGCGGATGATCGAAGCCGGCGTGATCATGCGGGACCTGCGGATGGAGAACCCGATCCGATCGATCCGGGAGATTTCCCAGGACCCGACCGGCCGGGCGCCGGTGAAGCTGGCCAACGGCCGAGTGCTCGACGCGCTGCAGATCCAGCGCGAATACTATGAAAAGACCTCGGAATTCTTGGCCGCACGTGGCGCGCACAACGCTTTGGTGCCGCGGATCATGGACCTCTGGAACCGCACCTTGTCGGCGATCGAAGATCAGGACACCAGCGGCATCGACACCGAAATCGATTGGGCGATCAAGAAGAAGTTGCTGGATTCGTACCAGGCTAAGCACGGTCTGGCCGCGGATTCGCCCCGGCTGGCGCAAATCGATTTGGCCTACCACGACATTTCGCCGAGCCGTGGTTTGTTTTATCTGCTGCAGAACCGCGGTGCCGCGGCCAGAGTGCTCGACGGCGATGCCGCTCAGGCTGCGGTCGAAGCGCCGCCGAACAGCACCAGGGCCGCCTTGCGCGGCCGGTTCGTCCGGGCCGCGCAGGCCGCGGGGCGCGACTACACGGTGGACTGGGTGCACCTCAAGCTCAACGACCGGGCACATCAGACGGTGCTGTGCAAAGACCCGTTCCGGAATCAGGACGAACGGGTCGATGCACTGATCGACTCCCTGCTCGGCCAAGGTGACTTTTCAGACTGAACGGCTAAACTGGCCGGGGCCGGTACCGGCCAGACGAGTTCCCGACGAATTGAGTGTTTGTGCGCCGATCTTTGGCCGTAGCGGCCGCTATTGTCCCTCTGGCTCTCCTATTGTCCGCCTGCGGCGGTGGCAGCGACCCGGCATCTTCCAGCGCGTCCAGCTCCGCCTCGGCGAGCGTGCCGGCTGCGAATTCAGAACTGCTGGACAGCGTCAAAGTCACGCCCGGAGAAGCCGGCAAAGCCCCCACGGTGGACTTCCCGAAGCCCCTGAACATGCCGCAGATCGCCATGAAACTGACCAATGAAGGCAGTGGTGAAACGGTGGTCGCCGGTCAGCAGGTGACGCTCCGTTCGGCATCCTTCAATGCGCAGGACGGCACGTCGAACGGCGAGAGCTTCAGCCAGGGCACCGGCACCGAGATCCTGCTCGACGACAGCTTCAAGGCCCAGGCCGCGCTGCCGTACAGCGTGATCGTCGGCGCGAAGGTCGGCGCCTACTTCGCCTATGGCGTACCGGCGCAACCGGCGGCGCAAGGCGCAACCGCGCAACCGGCTTCGATCGAGGTCTACTACATCGAATCGGCCAAAACCCCGCCGCCGCTGCCGACCCTGGCCACCCCGGAGGAGTCCAAGCAACTCGATTCGGACGGCAAGCTGCCCAGCGCGACCTTCGACGACAAGGGCGTGCCCAGCATCCAGGTCCCGGCCGTCGACCCGCCGGCGAACCTCGTGGTGAAGGTGCTCAAAGAGGGCAACGGAGACGCGCTCAAGTCCACGGATTCGGCCAACGTCGAATACACCGGCTGGAAGTGGACCGACCCGAGCACCCCGTTCGACTCGAACTACGGCAAGGGCTCGCCGTTCAAAGTCACCTTGTCCGGCGGCGTGATCAAGGGCTGGCTGATGGGCTTGGTGGATCAGAAGGTCGGCTCGACCGTGATGCTGGTGATCCCCGCGGCCCTGGGCTACGGCGACAACCCCAGCGGCGGACAGCCCGGCGGCACGCTGGTCTTCGTGGTGAACATCCAGGCCAAGGCCTAGCCGACGAGATTTTCCGATTCAACGACTACCCTTTGAGGAGCATCATGTCTTTTGGACAACGTGATTACGACCGCACCAAACCGGAAATCGATTTCCCCGAGCATGAAGTCCCCACCGAATTGGTGATCGAGGACTTGATCCCGGGCGACGGCGCGGAGGTGCAGCGCGGGAACACGGTCTCGGCGCACTACGTCGGCGTGGCCTTTTCCACCGGCGAGGAGTTCGACTCCTCCTGGGGCCGCGGCAACCCGCTCGACTTCACGGTCGGCGTCGGCCAGGTCATCCAGGGTTGGGACCAGGGCCTGCTGGGTATGAAGGTGGGCGGCCGGCGCCGGCTGGAGATCCCTTCGGAACTCGCCTACGGCGAACGCGGCGCGGGTGGCGCGATTGCGCCCAACGAAGCGTTGATCTTCGTGGTCGATCTGGTCGGCGTCCGCTGAGCGCGTACTGAATCACCGGGTGCCGGGAGCGGACACGCATTTCGCCTAAGCTGGAGGCGTGTCCGCTTCTCGTACCGAGCGTTTGCTCAATCTGCTGATCGCCCTCCTGGAAACCCGGATCGGGCGCAGCAAGGAATTTTTGCGCCAGAACATTCAGGCGTACCGTGATTCACCCTCGGAGGAAGCCTTCGAGCGGATGTTCGAGCGGGACAAAACCGACCTCCGGGCGATGGGCATCCCGTTGGAAGCCCGGACCGAAGCGGGGCTCTTCGAGGAAGATCCGGGAACCACTTCATACCGGATCCCGAAAGAAAAATACCGGCTTCCGGAACTGCGGTTCAGCGTTCAGGAAGCGGCGGTGCTGTCGCTTTCGGCGCGTCTCTGGGGCCGGGCGGCCCTGGGCACCGCGGCTGCCCGAGCGGTACGGAAAATCGAAACCAGCGGGGCGCTGCCGCAGGAGCCCTCCGCCGAGCCGCTGCTCGAACCCCGGATCAGCACCCGGGAGCCTGCCTTCGAGGACTTGTTGGAGGCCGCCACAGCGCGCCAGGAAATCAGCTTCGACTATCAAGGCCGCTCGGATGCGGCACCGTCGGCGCGCCGGGTGCAGCCCTGGGGCCTGGGCCAGAAGTTCGGCCATTGGTACCTGATCGGCTTCGACCTGGACCGGCAGGCGCAGCGGGTCTTCCGGCTGTCCCGGATCGATGGCCCGGTGGTCGCCGACCCGCGCAGCAGCTTCGAACGCCCCGCGGATTTCTCCGTGTCGGCGGCTTTGGACTCCATGGTGCTCCCGGCGGAACAGCCTTCGGTGCTCCTGGTCCAGGACGGCCGTGCCCAAGCATTGCGGGACCGGGCCAAGCCGTTGCCGGACGACGTCGGGCAAGCCGCCCGAGCGGGCTGGGACGTGCTGAACGTGCCGTTCGGCTCCGAGCCGGCCTTCGCGAGTGAACTGGCCGGTTGGGGATCCCGCGTGGCGGTCCGCGCGCCGGAGGGCTTGCGCGCCGCAGTGCGCAGCCGGCTGTTGGGCGTGCTCGAGGCGGCAACGACGCCGCTGCCGGATCTTTCGTCCGCGGTGGCCGGCAAACCGGCGGCACGGAGCAAAACCACGGCCCAGGACCATTTGCGCAGATTGGTCGATCTGGTGCCGTTCCTGGTGCACCACCAAGGCCTGCACCTGGACGAGATCGCCGCCGAGTTCGGCATCACCAGGAAACAACTGGAGGCGGACCTCAGCCTGATGATGGTCAGCGGCCTGCCCGGCGGTCTGCACGGGGACTTGATGGACGTCAGTTGGGAGAGCGGCCACGTTTTCATCGCCGATGCCGAGGAGCTCTCCGAACCGGTCCGATTCAGCCTCGATGAAGCCTCGGCGCTTCTGGTCGGCTTGGAGGCGCTGAGCGCTTTGCCCGGAGGGTCCGGGGATTCCGCAGTTCGATCGGCTGCCGCGAAGATCAGCGCTGCGGCGGGTGAAGCCGCCGGGGGCATCGCCGGAACCGTCGGGGTGCGCTTGGCGGCCCCGGAACATGCCGGGACGCTGGAGCTCCTGCAGCGCGCGATCCGGGAACAGAAACAGCTCCAGCTGCGGTATTTGGTGCCGCACCGCGACGAAATCACGGAACGGACCGTGGACCCGCAGCGGGTGTTCTCCAATGATGAAGCCTGGTACCTGCAGGCGTGGTGCCACAGTGCGGAGGCGCAACGGATCTTCCGGCTCGATCGGATCCGGGAAGCCGCACTGGGCGGCCCGGTGGACTCTCCGGAAGCCGGCCCGGGATCCGATTTCCCCGAGCAACTGTTCAGCTCGAGCGCTGCGGACACCGAGGTCACCTTGCTGCTGGACGGATCGGCGCGTTGGGTCGCCGACTATTACGATGCGCAGCGGGTCGCGGATCTCCCGGCGGCGCCGGAAGGCGGTCGGCGCTGGTGCCAGATCGCCACGATCCGGGTCGGCAGCGTCGGCTGGTTGCCGCAGTTGGTGGCCCAGCACGGCGGCGCGATCCGGGTGCTCGAGCCCGCGGACCTGGCGGCGGAAATTGTCCGCTGGACCGAAGCGGCCCTCGGCAACTACCAGGAGTAGTCGACGAGGGCCGTCAGCGGTCGGAACCGGGAGGATCAGGACTCGGCCAGCGCCTTGCGCCGGCCCCTGCGGACCAGGGCGAAGTAACCGATGGTCAGCAAGGCGTACCAGACCGGTGCCACGAACAGGGCGATCCGGGTGTCTTCGAAATACCCCAGGGTGACGATGATCAAGGCGAAGAAGACCAACACCGTCCAGGCCATGAACCGCCCGCCGGGCATTTTGAACTTCGAGGCGGCGTGCAGCTCGGGGCGCTTCTTCCGGTAGGCCAGATAGGAAACCATGATGAATCCCCAGACCGTGATGAACAGGATCGCCGAAATCGAGGTCACGAAGGTGAAGGCCGCGCCCACGGAATTGTCCGCGTAGAGCAGCGCCACGCCGGGCAGCAGCGCCAAGCAGGAGAGCATCAGCGCCCGGGCCGGCACTTTGTTCCGGGACAGTTTGTAGAAGGTCTTCGGCGCTTCACCGTCACCGGCCATGCCGTACATGATCCTCGAGGTGGAAAAGATGCCCGAGTTGGCGCTGGAAGCCGCTGAGGTGAGTACCACGAAATTGACCACGCCGGCGGCCGCCACCAAGCCGATCAAGGCGAACATTTCGACGAAGGGGCTCTTGTCCGCCTGGGCGTAGCGCCACGGGGTGACCGCCATGATCACGATGAGCGAGCCCACGTAGAACAAGAGCACGCGGATCGGAATCGAGTTGATCGCCCGCGGCAGGGTCTTTTCCGGGTCTTTGGTTTCGGCCGCTGCGGTGCCGGCCAACTCGATGCCCTGGAAGGCGAAGATCGCGATCTGGAATCCGCCCAGGAACCCGATGAAGCCGTTCGGGAACATCCCGCCGTCGTTCCAGAGATTCGCCAGCGAGGCGGTGTCGCCATTGGGCGAGCGGAAGGCGATCGCTACCAGCACGATCCCGATGACCACCAGTGCGATGATCGCGACCACCTTGATCAGGGCGAACCAGAATTCCAGCTCGCCGAAGAGCCGGACCGCAACCAGGTTCAGGACCAGGAAGAGCACAATCGTCAGCAGCGCCGGAATGAACAGCGGAATGTCCGGTGCCCAGTACTTCACGTAGCCGGAGATCGCCACCAAATCGGCGATGCCGATGATGATCCAACAAATCCAATAGGTCCAACCGACCATGAATCCGGCCCACGGACCGATCAGATCGCCGGCGAAATCGGCGAAGGTGCGGTAGCCCAGATTGGAGAGCAGGATTTCGCCCATTGCGCGCATGACGAAGAAGAGCATGAAACCGATGATCATGTAGACGAAGATCACGCTGGGGCCGGCGACGCTGATCGTCTTGCCGGAACCCAGGAAGAGCCCGGTGCCGATCGCCCCGCCGATCGCGATCAGCTGGATGTGCCGATTGCTCAGCCCTCGGGTGAGATGTTGGCCGTTGTCGTCGTGTTGCTGGGGGGCTGCCGGATCGGCGCCCGACGGCTTGGTCGGTAGTGTGGGCATGAATCCTTCTGAGTGTCTCTAGACTGGTTCCATGCCTTGGTGGTCATGGATCGTGATCTGGGTCGCATTGTTGGCCCTCTCCTTGTTATACGTTGTGCTGCTCGGAATCAAGTTGTGGCGGCATGTCGTGCGTCTGGGAAAGGAATTCAGCGAAGCCTCTGCCCGAATGGGCAACCGGCCCGGAGGGCCCGACGGCGAGCTCCCGGAGGGCGCCGCGGAAACGCCGCTCCCGGAACGCGAACCCGGTTGGGCGGTTTCCAGCGACCCGGCGCTGCTGGCCGAGGAATACCGGGCCGGCAAACGCCGACGGCGGATCGATCGAGTCCGACGCCGGGTGGCCCGGCGGCGGTTGCGCGGGCAGGCGCAGTCGTTGCGCGACCTCGAACTGGTCAAAGCGAACAAATAGCAACAACGGCTCCGCGGACGCGGTAGGATGAATCAGCAAACCGAAAGGAATCTTCGTGGGGTTTTTAAGAGAGCCGTGGGTTATCGGCATCATCGTTTTGGTCCTTGTGCTGCTCTTCTTCGCCCCGAAGCTTCCGGGGATGGCGCGCAGCCTGGGCCAGTCGTTCCGGATCATCAAATCCGAGGTTCGCGAGTCGAAGAACGACGGCAAAGAAGCTGAACAGAAGAACAGCGCTGCCGAGCCGCCGGTGGAGGGCACCGTGGTGAACCCGGTGAACCCGGTGAACCCGAACAATGCGCCCGGCACCGGCACCACTACCGGGCAGACGACTCCGCCTGGCAACACCCCGGCTTAGCGCCACAGCGGGACGTGGCACTTTTCAAGGGGCGTAAAGCCAACCCCGAGGGGCGGATGTCCCTCAAGGAACACCTGATCGAGCTGCGCAACCGGCTGATCAAAGCGTCGATCGGGTTGATTCTCGGCGCAGTCGCCGGATGGTTTTTCTACGACCCGCTGTTCGCCGCGATTTCGGAGCCCCTGGTCAAATTGGCCAAGGAACGCAACTTCGATGCCGGCGTGAACTTCGCCGGAGTCGCGACGGCATTCGATTTGCGGGTGCAGGCCGCGTTCTTCCTGGGCGCGATCATCTCCTCGCCGATCTGGATCTATCAGATCTGGGCGTTCATCACGCCGGGGCTCAACACCAAGGAACGCCGTTACACCTTCGGGTACATGTTCGCCGCGGTGCCGTTGTTCTTGGCCGGCGCCTATTGCGGCTGGTGGGTGATGCCGAACATCGTGTACGCGCTCACGTCGTTCACCCCGCAAGGCGGCACGAACTTCATCCAGGCCACCGATTACATCACCTTCATCATGCAGCTGGTGCTCTTCATGGGCATCGCTTTCCTGGTGCCGGTGGTTCTGGTCGGCGTGAATATGGCCGGCGTGCTGCGCGGCAAGACGATGTTCAAAAGTTGGCGGATCACGGTTCTGGCGGTCACCATCGTTTCCGCCATGGCCGCCCCGGGCAATGACGCCTTCACGATGTTCCTCTTGGCCGGGCCTCTGCTGTTGCTGTATTTCGGCGCGATGGGTCTGTGCGTGTTACTGGACCGGCGGCGGGACAAACGTGCTGCGAAACGCGTCCAGGAGACCGAGGACACCGCTGATTCCGCCACGCCGCTGAGTGATTTGGGCAACCTGTAGCAAAGCTCGGCCCGGTGGGGGCATAGGCTGGTTCCATGCGTGCACAGTCCTCGGTCCATCCTGATGAGTCGGCGGGCAACTCGCCGGCCGAACGATTCGAAGCTGCGAAGCAGCGGCAAGCCGAATCGCAGACCGAGTTCGGCGCTTTCAAAGAAACCTTCGACTTCGGGCTGGACGACTTCCAGGTGACGGCCTGCCGGTCCCTGGAAGCCGGTCGGGGAGTCCTGGTCGCCGCGCCGACCGGCGCCGGCAAGACGATCGTGGGGGAGTTCGCGGTCTACCTGGCGTTGTCCCGCGGGCTCAAGGCCTTTTACACCACGCCGATCAAAGCCTTGAGCAATCAGAAATACTCCGAACTGGCAGCGAAATACGGAGCGGCCGACGTCGGCCTGCTGACCGGGGACTCCTCGATCAATCCGGAAGCCTCGATCGTGGTGATGACCACTGAAGTGCTGCGCAACATGCTCTACGCCGGCTCTGATTCCTTGGACGATTTGGCTTTCGTGGTGATGGACGAGGTGCACTACCTCGCCGACCGGTTCCGTGGTGCGGTGTGGGAAGAGGTCATCATCCACCTGCCCACCGATGTCCAGGTGGTCTCGCTCAGCGCCACCGTCTCGAACGCGGAGGAGTTCGGCGCCTGGCTCGATACCGTGCGCGGATCGACCGACATCATCGTTTCGGAACACCGGCCGATCCCGTTGTGGCAGCATGTGATGGTCGGCAAGGACATCGTGGACCTGTTCGCCGGCGATACTTCTTTCGACCAGCTGGCGGTGGCCGATCGGGATGCGGTTCCCGCGGTCAACACGGAGTTGCTGGAATTGGCCCGCACCGAGTCCGAAAACCGGTCCCGGGGCCGCTTCGCGCATGGCCGCGGCGGGCGCAGCGGCGGTGGCAAGCAATGGCACGGGCGCAAGGGACAGGCTGCGGGCCGCGGCGATGCCCCGCAGTCGCCGGCCCGGACGGCGAGCCGGTCGCAGGTGGTGTTGGCCCTGGAGCGGGCGAATCTGCTCCCGGCGATCTACTTCATCTTCTCCCGCGCCGGTTGCGATGCCGCGGTGCGCCAATGCGTCGATGCCGGGATCATGCTGACCACCGAGGCGGAACGCCAAGAAATCGCGGCGTTGATCGACGCCGCGAGCGAGGACATTCCCAGTGACGACCTGGATGTGCTCGGATTCTGGTCCTGGCGCGAGGGGCTGCTCCGTGGCATCGCTTCGCACCACGCAGGAATGCTGCCGACATTCAAGGAAGTCGTCGAGTCGTTGTTCGCCCGGGGGCTGGTCCGGGCGGTCTTCGCCACCGAAACCCTGGCCCTGGGCGTCAATATGCCGGCTCGATCGGTGGTGTTGGAAAAGCTCGAGAAGTTCAACGGCGAGGCGCATGTCAACATCACCGCGGGGGAATACACCCAGTTGACTGGGCGGGCCGGCCGCCGGGGCATCGACGTGGAGGGCCATGCCGTGGTGCTGTGGCAGCCGGGAACCGATCCGGGTGCGGTGGCCGGTTTGGCTTCGCGGCGCACCTATCCTTTGAATTCGAGTTTCCGGCCGACCTACAACATGAGCATCAACTTGATCGCCCAGTTCGGCCGGGCCCGGGCCCGGGAGATTTTGGAGTCTTCGTTCGCGCAGTTCCAGGCGGACCGGTCGGTGGTCGGCTTGGCCAGGCAAGTGCGTAGCCGGGAGGAATCTCTGGCCGGCTACCGCGAGTCGATGACCTGCCACCTCGGAGATTTCGCGGAGTACGCGCGATTGCGCCGAGAGCTTTCCGATGCCGAGAACGCCGCCTCGAAACAGCACAGCCGGGCCCGGCGCGATGCGGTGGACGAATCGCTCGCCGGACTGCGACCGGGTGATGTGCTGGAAATCACCGCGGGCCGGATGCCGGGGTTCGCAGTGGTTCTGAGCAATGATCCGAATCTGCATGAACCCAAGCCCACGGTCCTGACCGATGCCCGCGAAACCCGGCGGATCAACCGGCATGACCTGGACGGCCCTGCCGTGCCGATCAACAAACTGCGGATTCCCAAACAGTTCAATCTTCGCCAGGCCAAGGATCGCAAGGACCTGGTGGCCGCACTTCGGCATGCCGTGCAGACCGCAGAGCCGGCGGCGGCGCAGCCGCTGGCGTTCAGCAGCTCGCGGCAGGCCGAACAGGAGGCGAAGATCAGCGCCCTGCGGCGGGCGCTGCGCGGGCACCCGTGCCACGGTTGCAGCGACCGGGAAGCGCATGCGCGTTGGTCTGAACGCTGGTGGCGGTTGCGCCGGGAAACCGATGCCCTGGTCCAGCAGATCCAAAGCCGCACCGGGACTATCGCGAAGACTTTCGACCGGGTGTGCGGCGTGCTGGAGAGCTATGGATTCTTGACCCCGGCCCCGGGCGGCGAAGGCCGGGAGCTGAAGCCGACCGCGGATGGCCAGCGGTTGCGCCGGATCTACGGCGAAAAAGACTTGTTGATCGCCTTGTGTCTGCGTGAAGGCGCCCTGGACCAGCTTGAAGCAGCGGAAATGGCGGCTTTCGCCTCGGCACTGGTTTACCAGTCCAAGCGTGAAGAGCGCGGGCTGCGCGTGAAGATGCCGAGCGCGGCCCTGGACGCGTCGATGGACGTGCTGGTCCGGCAGTGGTCGATGTTGGAGGACCTCGAGTCGCAGAGCCGATTGCCGTTGACCTCGGAACCCGAATTCGGCCTGGTCTGGCCGATCCACAAATGGGCCCGCGGCCGGCATCTGGAACGGGTGCTGGAGGGCACGGACCTGGCTGCCGGGGATTTCGTCCGCTGGGCCAAGCAAGTCATCGACCTGCTGGACCAATTGGCCTCGGTACCGGGGCTGGCACCCGGGGTCCGTAGCGCCTGCGTCGAAGCGATCGAACGCATTCGGCGCGGCGTCGTGGCCTATTCGTCGTTGGCCGAATAGCGCCGAGCAACCGCAACTGCATGTCGTGGGCCTCATCGCGGGCTCCGGAAGGATGACAATGGCTTTGACCCTTTACCGCAATGGATCCGTGTACAGTGCGGCTGATCCACTGGCCAGTGCAATGCTCGTGGACGGGAACACCGTGGCCTGGGTCGGCGGCGAACATGCGGCCACATCGGTCTACGACTCTTCGATGCGGCTGGTCGATTTGCGCGGGGCGCTGATCACGCCGGGCTTCGTGGACTCGCATGTGCATCTCACCGAAACCGGAGTCGCGTTGGAGTCCTTGGACTTGGGTGCGGCGAAGTCGTTGCAGGCGCTGCTGGAGCAGGTTGCCGGAGCGGTCCGGAGCCCGGGGGTGCTGCTCGGATTCGGTTGGGACGAGACCGCTTGGCCGGAAGGCCGGCCGCCGACCGCCGAGGAGCTGGACCGGGCCGGATCCGGTGCCGAGATCTATCTCGCCCGGGTGGACGTGCATTCCGCCGTGGTTTCGAGCAGTCTGGCCAGGCGTTTGGAGCTGCCCGGGCTGCCCGGTTGGCGTCCCGACGGCGTGGTGACCGGCGAAGCGCACCGGATCGTGCGCGATGCGGTGCGGGACTTCGACAGTGCCACCAGGGAGCGCTATCAGACAGCCGCCTTGCGTGCCGCGGCCGCCTCCGGCCACGTCGCGGTCGCGGAGATGGCGATCCCCGGGGCAGGTGCACTGGCGGATCTGGGCAGATTGATGCAGCGGTCCGCCTCGGAGCCGGGGTATCCGGAAGTCCTTCCGTACTGGGCTCAGGCGATCAGCAGTGCCGAGCAAGGCCGGGAAGTGCTCCGGGAGTTGGCAGAACACGGTGTCCGGCCGCGCGGGCTCGGCGGGGATTTGAATGTCGATGGTTCGATCGGATCCCGGACCGCGCGCCTGCGTGCGGAGTACGCCGACCTTCCGGGGCACCGGGGGACCCTCTCCCTGGACGAAGAGCGCATCGCCGAGCATCTTGCGGCTTGCAGCGAGCTCGGCTTGTCCGGCGGATTCCACATCATCGGCGATGCCGGCATGGATGCGGCGGTGGCCGGCCTACGGCGGGCCGCGGAGACCGTGGGAGCGGCGGCGGTACGAGCCGCAGGGCACCGTTTCGAACACGCCGAGATGATCGATCAGGCGGCGATTGCGGCCCTCGCCGAGTTCTCGGTGACTGCGAGCTTGCAACCGGCCTTCGACGCGCTCTGGGGCGGCCCCGGAGGGCTCTACGAGGCACGTCTGGGCGCTGGTCGGTCCGGACGGATGAACCCGGTCGCGGAGCTGTTCGCTGCCGGTGTCCCGGTCTGCCTCGGTTCCGATTCGCCGGTCACCCCTTTCGACCCCTGGGCCGGAGTCAAAGCATGTTTGGCCCATCATCAGCCGGCGCAACGGATTTCGGCCAGGGCGGCCTTCCTGGGTTACAGCCGTGCCGGTTGGCGTGCGGCGAAGGAGCAGGATCCGATGATCGGGCAACTCGTCCCCGGTGCGCCGGCGAGTTTCGCGGTCTGGCAGGTCGACGAACTGATGGTGCAGGTAGCCGATGAGCGGGTGCAGTCATGGAGCACCGACCCCAGGTCGCGCACCCCGCTGCTGCCGGCTTTGGACACCGAGAATGCTCCGCAGTGCCTGCTCACCGTGCACCGCGGCGAAGAACTCTACGCTGCCGCCGAGGCAGATTTCTAGGCGCTCCGGAAGAATTGGAGAACTCATGGGGGACGACACGCCGAAGCCGTCCGGAATACGAAAATATTCCGTAAAATTTGGTATTCGGATATCCCCGCCTGACCTGCGGAAACACACAAAGCCCCAGGTCAGAAGGATATTGACAGTTCGAGCACAGCACGTAGGATTTTAGCTCAACGGGTTTCTTCAAGAAGCAGTTGGGGAAAGGCCTGGCCACGGCGAGACCAGTATTCCGGCAATGATTCGGGTGCATGTCCGAATCAGCACCGAAGAATGCTGTGCGTCGGTGGCTCTTGTAACGGGTAGGTTCACGCGTCAGTAGAAAACAGTTTGGATGCACCACGACGGCGGCATCGGAATTGGCCCGAAGGCGCGTGAACCTACCCATTTCCTTGCCCGTATAATGGATCTTTGGTGCCAGCTGAGCAACGAAAGGCCATTGCGTGCGCGTCCTGACAATTATCCCGACCTACAACGAGCTCGAGTCGTTACCGAAGACGTTGACTCGACTCCGCGAGGCGGTTCCTTCAGTCGATGTGCTGATCGCAGATGACAACAGCCCGGACGGCACCGGCGAACTGGCTGACCAGTTCGCGGCAGCCGATCCGCAGGTGAAGGTCTTGCACCGGAAAGGCAAAGAGGGCCTGGGCGCAGCCTATATCGCCGGATTCAACTGGGGTCTCGAAGCCGGTTACGACGTCCTGGTGGAAATGGACGCCGATGGCTCGCATCAGCCCGAGCAGTTGCCGTTGCTGCTCGACGCGGTCGAGCAGGGCGCCGATTTGGTGCTCGGCTCCCGTTGGGTGCCCGGTGGGAAAGTGGTCAACTGGCCCTTGCACCGGAAGCTGATCTCGCGCGGTGGAAGTCTGTATTCGCGGATCCTGCTCGGCGTCAGATACCGCGACATCACCGGTGGATACCGGGCCTTCCGTCGGGAAACCCTGGAGCAGATCGACCTGACCAAGGTCGATTCGGTGGGCTACGGATTCCAGGTGGACATGCTGTGGCGGGCCGCGCAGCTCGGCTTGAAGATCGTCGAAGTTCCGATCACGTTCGTGGAACGCGAATTCGGGGCCTCCAAGATGAGTGGCAACATTTTCCAAGAAGCGGTGCTCAATGTCACCAAATGGGGCTTGACCGCGCGCTGGAACAAACTGACCGGCAAGAGCCCTCGAGCCTAATCCCAAGGCTGCATTGCGGCTAACCCCTAGTGTCGACCTGCTGAAGATGCATCTTCGACCCTGCGATGCATATTCTGTGGCCAAAAACATGTCTCAAAGCTGAAGATGCATCTTCGAGCGGACGGTGGGTACGGGAAGACGCGGTAGGAGGACATAAAAAGGGCGGAACCATTGGTTCCGCCCTTTTCGGTATGGCGACTAGCTGACTTTTTCGCCGCGCTTGGCCCGGAGGATCTTCAAACGGTCATCGAGGATCTGCTCCAGTTCCGGTACCGAGCGGCGTTCCAAGAGCATGTCCCAGTGCGTGCGGACAGCTTTTTCATTCGAGTCGACCGGCTTCTCGCCGTCGACCAGGATCGCTTCTTTGCCGGTTTTGGAAACCCACACCGGCGGAATCTCGGCTTCTGCGGCAAAGGTCACGAAAACCTGTTCGCCGTCTTCGCAACGGTACTCCACGCGTTGCCGCGGAGCCGGCTCCACGCCGGATTCCGTCTCCATGCTCTGGGCGCCCAGACGCATGCCACGCAAGCTGCGATCACTCATGATTTCTCCCTTTGCTCAAAATCTCTGCCTTGGCTTCAACGTCGCACGGCAGCACTCTGTTCCCACTCGGAAAGCCGCCGCCGACGGATAGGCAAGGTTTCCATTATAGCTGCCCGGCCCCCGCCTTCGTGCAGGCTCAGGCGCTGTGGCTGCCTCCGGTGCTGCCGCTCGGCGGTTCCGGTGCCTCGAATCCGGCTTCGGTGCCGCCCTCGGCGCTGTCCGGGCTGACTTTTCCGAGCACGTTGCCGATGCCTTTGAGCGCTTCGCCGACCTCGGACGGGATGATCCAGAGCTTGTTGGAGGAACCGTCGGCGAGTTTCGGCAAGGTTTGCAGGTACTGGTAAGCCAGGAGCTTCTGGGTCGGGTTGCCCTTGTGGATGGCGCCGAAAACCTTCTGGATCGCCTGCGATTCACCGTCGGCGCGCAGGATCGCCGCCTTGGCGTCGCCTTCGGCCTTCAAGATCGCCGATTGCCGCTCGCCTTCTGCGGTGAGGATCTGCGATTGCTTGGTGCCTTCGGCGGTCAGGATGGCAGCCCGGCGGTCCCGCTCAGCGCGCATCTGCTTCTCCATCGAATCCTGGATCGACAGTGGCGGGTCGATCGCTTTGAGCTCCACCCGGGAAACCCTGATGCCCCAGCGTCCGGTGGCTTCGTCGAGTACGCCGCGGAGTTGGCCGTTGATCTGATCGCGGCTGGTCAGCGCTTCTTCGAGGTTCAAGCCGCCGACCACATTGCGCAGAGTCGTCGTGGTCAGCTGTTCCACGGCCTGGATGTAATTGGCGATTTCGTAAGTCGCGGCCCGGGGGTCGGTGACTTGGAAGTACACCACGGTGTCGATGGAAACCACCAGGTTGTCTTCGGTGATCACCGGCTGCGGGGGAAACGAGACCACCTGTTCGCGAAGGTCCAGCAGCGGGAGCAAACGGTCCACGAAGGGGATCAAGATCGTCAATCCCGGGTTGAGCGTGCGCTGGTACTTGCCCAGCCGCTCGACCACGCCGGCCCGGGCCTGCGGAATGATCCGCACCGAGCGGACCAAGACGATCACGACGAAGATGATGAGAACCAGCAGCACGATTGTCAGTGCTACGCCTCCGGCATTGCTACCCATTTTCCCTCTGTTCCCTTGCGGTTTCGGTCATCGGTTCAAATTTGGACGTGCGGCTCCGGCCGCGCGGGGCTCAGGCTCCGGCGGAGGCCGCGGAGTGTCCGGCTTCGGGGCGTGCCGGCAGCGCGGCGACCACTGCGGTTGCGCCGTCGATGGAGACCACTTCGACGTCGGTCCCGGCCGGAAGCGGCACGCCGTCCTTGCTCCGAGCGCTCCAGATGTCACCGCCGATTTTGACTTGGCCGGCGTCGGCGCTCACCGGGGCGATGACCACGGCGGGATGGCCGATGAGCCGGGCCACATTGGTCCGCAATTCGCCGGGGCCCTTGTGCAGGTGCCGCAGGGCGATCGGCCGGACGAAGAAGATCATGGCCAGGGCGACCACGCAGAAGACGATCACTTCGACCCACAGCGGTGCGCCGAGCACATCGGCGATCAGCGCGGCGAGCGCGCCCACCGACATCATGATGAAAAAGAGGTCCAGGGTCAGCATCTCGATGACCGCCAGGACCAGGAAAAGAATCAACCACAGCGCCCAACCGTTGTCGAACAACCACTCGAACATTGAATCCCCCTTGATCTGCAGCCAGCTGATACGAAGTATCCAATCAGCCTACTACGTGGGGATTTCGGGCACAGCACATCCGGGCAATAAATCTAATCTGAGATGTTATTGAGACCAAGCCTCAGATCACGGCTTGCAACGGCATCCGGGCCGGGGCGCTGCCGACGCTCCGCGAAGCGCGCAACAGTGCCTGCACGCCGGCCGCGAGTTCGTCCTGGCGATAAGTGAACGGGATCCGCAGGAACCGTTCGAAGGCCCCTTCCAGACCGAACCGCGGCCCGGGCACCAGGGCCAGGCCCTCGCTGCGTGCGGCCAACGCCAAAGCCGAGGAAGAGACGTCGCCGGTGTTGATCCAGAGCGACATGCCGCCGTCGGGCACGTGGAGCTGCCACTGCGGAAAATTGGCCTGGATTTCGGCGACCAGGAAATCCCGTCCGCTGCGCAAGTCCCGACTCCGGTTGGCGACCATCAAATCGGCGTCGCGCAACAGCGCGATGGAGGCCAGTTGTTCCAGCATCGGAGTGCCGAGGTCGAAGGCCGGCCGGGCCCGTTGGACCCGGGCCAGCAAGTCCCGGGAGCCGCGGATCCAGCCGATCCGCATGCCGCCCCACGCGAGCTTGCCCAACGAGCCGATGGTGACCACGGTGCCGGAGAACGCAGCCATCGGCGGCAATTCGCCACGATCGATGTCCAGCATCGCGGTGGTTTCGTCGGCGATCAGCACGGTCCCTTCGCGTTGCGCCAAGCGGGCCAGCCGTTCCCGGTCCTCCGCGGACATGCTGGCTCCGGTCGGATTCTGGAAGTCCGGCATCAGGAAGGCCATGCTCGGAGCCGCCCGGCGGATCAGCATCTGACCCTCGGCGATGTCCCAGCCTTCGGCCGAGCTGACCGGCATGGCGAGCAACCGGGCGCCGGCGCCCAGGAAGGTGTCGATCGCGTGCGGGTAGGTCGGGTGTTCCACCAGAATTCGTTCGCCGGGCGAGTAGATGGTGTGCGTCAGCAAACTCAGCGCGTGTTGCGCGCCGAGCGTGATCAAGATCTGGTCCGCGCTAGTGGGCAGGCCGCGGCGTCCGTAGTGTTCGGCGACCGCGGCGCGCAATTCCGGCAGGCCCTGCATGTCGAAGCCGTGGTGGCCCAAGTACGCAGGCAATTGCTCCACCGCGAATTGGTAGGCCGCGGGGAGTCCGGGATAGGCGGCAGCTGCGGCCTTGGTGAAATCCAAGGCCAGTTCCTGCGGGCCGCCCGGGCCGCCGCGCTTGCCGTCGGGGAGCACCAGGGTGGAACCGGATCCTCGGATGCTGCGCAGATACCCGTCATCGCGCAGTTGCGCGTAGGCGGCGGCAACCGTGGTCCGGGAGATCTGCAAGGCGGTGCTGAGCTCCCGCTCTGCGGGCAGCCGGGTGCCGCTCGCCAAACGGCCGTCGATCAACATGACCCTGATCCGGTCCGCCAAAGCGAGGTAAGCGGCCCGGTGGGTACGCCATTCGCCGAGTTCCCGGGCCATCCGCCGTGCGGAGACAATTTGGTTCATGAGTCCACTTTAAGCCGAATTGGCTACCTGGTCCCACGCCAAAGAGCGAGAATTGGCTCTTTCCGGTGGGGCCAATTGCTCGCAAGCTTTCAGTAGCCGGGAAATTTGGCCGGAACGTCCCGGATCGATGCCGTCCAAACCCTGCGGGTCCGCCCGGCCTCGAATGCTGCTTTCCATGAATCGCCACAATCCGGAATCGCCACAACCAAGAATCGAGAGTGCAAGCCGTCGCATGAAGACGTTTCTCACCACCGGGAACCTCCCGGTCAGGCTGGTCCGACTGTTCTTGGGCCTGTTCGCCTACGGTTTTGCGATCGCGTTGATGATCCGGGCCAATCTGGGCGCTTCTCCTTGGGATGTTTTCGGCCAAGGCCTGGCGCACAGCACCGGACTGTCCTTCGGCATCTGCACGATCCTCATCTCGGCCGGCGTGCTGCTGCTCTGGATTCCGTTGCGGCAATGGCCGGGGTTCGGAACCTTGGCGAATGCGCTGTTGATCGGGATCTTCGCGGATCTGAGTTTGGCCATGCTGCACCAACCCCAGGCGCTGTGGCTGCAAGCCCTGATGTTCCTCGCCGGGCTGGTGCTGCTGGCCTTCGCCACCGCGTTGTATGTCGGAGCCCGGTTGGGGCCCGGCCCGCGGGACGGTCTGATGACCGGGCTGGTCCGGCGCACCGGGAAACCGGTCTGGATCATCCGGACCGGAATCGAGGTGGTCGTGGTCGCGATCGGATTCCTGCTCGGCGGGGTCGCCGGGCTGGGCACCTTGGTCTTCGCGTTGGGCATCGGCCCGGTGACCCAGCTGGCGTTCCGCTTGCTGAGCGTGGATCTGCACGCAGTGCGCAAGCCGGTCGCAGCGCTCAGCGGCCGGGCAGGCGCAGCACCGGTGGGTCGGCCGGCGTCGGCAGCGGCCGGAAAGCTGAAATCCTGAAGCCGAAGTCGACCCGGTATTCGGCCTGGTCCATCGCCCGGAGCGCCTCCGGGTCCAGGTGGTGGCCGGTGGGGCCCATCAGGAGCAAGTCTTTCGCTTCTGCGTTGTGCAGCGTGGCAGCAACCCGGATCTCAGTTTCCGCCAAGCTGGTGAACCGGCCTTCGACGGCAGCTGCGAGGGCGGCCTGTTTTTCCGGTTGTTGGCCGAGCCTGCCGTCCAGGGCGGGCAGCCCGGAAAGATGCTCCGGCAGCGGGGTGGCGATCACGAGCAATCCGTCCGGGCGCAGCACCCGGTGGAATTCGTCGATGTTGCGCGGCGCGAAGACCACGAACAGGGCGTCGGCGCTGTTCGCAGCCAACGGCAACGGCCGCCAAAGGTCCCAGACCAGGGCGAGCATTCCCGGATTGGCCCGGACCGCGTGGCGCAAGGCTTCCGGGGACAAATCCAGACCGATCGCCGGATAGCCGGAAGCAGCACCCCGGAGCAGCCCGGCGAGGTAATGCCCGGTCCCGCAGCCGGCGTCGACGATCAGTGGATTTGCGCCCGGCTGCGGAGCGAAATCGGCAAACGCCCGGTTGAGCCCTTCGACCAAGGGTTCGAAATGCCCGGAAGCCAGGAACGATGCCCTGGCCCGAACCATCGAGGCGGAATCCGGGGTGAATTTGCTGCTGCTCCCAGTGATCAGATTCAGATACCCGTGCCGCGAGCGGTCGAAGCGATGCCCGGATTCACAAGCCACTCCGGCAGTGCCCTCGGCACTGAAACTGAACGATCCGGCGCAGACCGGACAGATCAGCGCGCCCAGCGGTTGCCCGGGCCAGGGTTTGGGTTCCATCCGTCAATCCTAGGCTGCCTGGCGCAGCGGCGTTCACCCGCCGGGAACCCTCGACGCGGGCTGCCGATGGGACTAGGCTCACCTAGCGTGAAACCAACTCATCTCCCACTCGTCAACTCCGTTTCGGCACCCACTCTGCATCCCGACGGGAGCACCGCGGTCGTGGCGGTGTCGCACCCGGATTTCGAGGCCGACGGTTATGTCGGACAACTGTGGCGGGTGCCGGTCGACGGCTCGGCTGCGCCGCGCCGGATCAGCAGAGGATTCCGCGACTCGGCTCCTCGGTATTCCCCGGATGGGAAGGTATTGGCCTTCATCCGCTCGGCTCCCGGCAAAGCCGGCCAGATCCATATCGTGGACGCGGCCGGCGGCGAGCCGCAGCCGATCACGGACCGCAAGCTGGGCATCGAGTCCTTTGACTGGTCGCCGTCGGGGGAGCAGATCGTGTTCGCCTCGGCCGAACCGGAGCCGGGCCGTTATGGGACCGTGGAAGGAGTGGGGCCGAATGCTGAGGACCCGCGCCTGATCACTTCCTTCAAATACCGGATGAACGGTGACGGTTTCATCCTGGACAAACCGGTCCAGGTGTTCATCGTCGACGTTCCGGCAGTGGATGCCGAGCCGCTGGTCGAGCCGCAGGGCCGGGCCAAGCAGCTTGCGGCCGATTGCGGCACGGCCGCACCGTTCTCCGCGGTGCCGCAGCCCCGCGCCTTGACCTCGGGGCCGCTGCTGCACTCCGCGCCGCGGTTCAGCGCCGACGGCGACCGGGTCTATTTCACCGCTGACGATCCGGCGCGCAGCGACCTGTGCACCGAGCTCTACGTGATGCCGGCCGAGGGCGGGGAGGCCACGCAACTGAGCAACCAGCCGTTTTCCGGGTTGTCCGTGTACCGGGCGCAGGAATCTGCGGACGGCGCCTGGCTCTTCGCCTTGGCCGAGGATCTGGGCACGCGGGGGATGGACTTCGTCGGGAGCCAAGTCGGCATCTATGCGGCACCGAGCGACGGTTCGGCGCCCTGGCGGCGGTTGACCGATCAGAACCAGCAGGACTTCGGGGAATCTCCGGATCTGGTCCGGATCGGTGCCGATGCGGTGCTGGCCCTGGAGCGGCACCGCGGTGCGCAGCGGGTGTGGAAAATCAGTGCCGCCGGTAGCGAGCTGCTGTTCGATGCCGATCTGGTGGTGACCGCGGCCGCCGCTGCGGCCGGGACGGTGGTGCTGACGTATACCGGACCGGAAAGCTTCGGCGACTTGGGGGTCTTGGCCGACGCCGGCACGCTCGACAGCGGCTCCGCCGACGGCGGGCTGCGCCGGCTCAGTGACTTCTCCGCGGCGTGGCGGGCCGAAGCCCGGACGGTGCCGGCGGTCGAACACACTTTCACCGGATCGGACGGCTACCCGGTGCACGGCTGGGTGCTGCTGCCGGAAGGTCCCGGACCGCATCCGGTGCTGTTGAACATCCACGGCGGGCCGTTTTCGCAATACGGCTGGGGGATCTTCGACGAAGCACAGGTTTATGCCGGTGCCGGCTATGCCGTGGTGATGTGCAATCCGCGCGGCTCCGGCAGTTACGGCCGGGACCACGGCCGGGCGATCAAGGAGGCTTTCGGCACCTTGGACCTGGCCGATGTGCTGAGTTTCCTGGACGGCGCGCTGGCGCAGTATCCGCAATTGGATGCGCAGAGCCTCGGTGTGATGGGCGGATCGTACGGCGGCTACCTGACCGCCTGGACGATCAGCCAGGACCACCGCTTCCGGGCGGCGATCGTGGAACGAGGCTTCTTGGACCCGGTGAGCTTCGTCGGATCCTCGGACATCGGCTGGCTGTTCCCGGACGAATACAACGGCACCGATCCGGAGCGGATCGCGGCGCAATCGCCGATGGCTCAGATCGGCCAGGTCCGAACGCCGACTATGGTAATCCATTCGGAAGAAGACTGGCGTTGCCCGATCGAGCAGGGGCAACGCTATTTCGTCGAGCTGAAGCGGCGGGGAGTGGAAACCGAGCTCCTGGTGTTCCCGGGTGAAAGCCACGAGCTCTCCCGCTCCGGATTGCCACGGCATCGGAAGCAGCGCTTCGAACACATCCTGCGTTGGTGGGCGAAGCACCTGCCGACCGCGGCGAATCCGGCAATTCCGGAGGAGTCCTAGAAGCCCAAGCCGCGCTGGGCCAGTCCGATGCCGGGTTCGGCCCAGCGTGCGGCATACTCCGCATTGCTGGCCAGCGATCGGAGGATTGCCTTGTCGAGGTAGAGTTCGCCGGCCAGATGGTCGGTCTCGTGTTGCACGATCCGGGCCGGCCAACCGGAAAATTCACGGTACTGGGCCACGCCGTCGGGTGATTCGAAATGCAGACCGACGGCCCGGTGGCGCGGCACCACGGCCTGCCAGCCGTCGACTGAAAGACAGCCTTCGTAAAACTCGGCCATTTCCGGGCCCAGGGCTTCATAACGCGGGTTGAGCACCGCGAAGAACTCCAATTCGGTGCGTTCCCGGAGTGTTGCGGCTTCGGATTCGATCAGGTGCCGGTCCTCGAGCACCGCGAGTTGCAGGCTGATACCCAGCTGCGGCGCGGCCAAGCCGACTCCGGGCGCGGCGTGCATGCAACGGCGCAGCAGGTCGATCAGTTCGGTCAGTTGCGCGGGCTCGAGTTGGCCGGTCCACCGGGCGGCCGGCGTGCGCAGCGCCGGATGCCCGGCTTGCACGATGGCCGGAAGCACGCCGTCGGCTGCTGCGGCCAGCATCGTGGCGACTTGGTCTTGCAGGGATGCGCTCGGGTTCTCGGCCATCCGGCCATTCTAAAACGGCCGGGCTCCGATTCGGCACCGTGTTCCGGAGCCGTCCGCAGCAGCGGGTGCCGGGGATATGCTGAGTTCATGGCCGATCCGGACGAACACCGATTCTATGTTTACTTCGAGCAAGGCGCGGCGGCTCTGCCGGATGCGGTGCAGGCATTGACGCTGCACGATCTGAGCGCCAGCGCGCTCGATTCGGTGCCGGAGTCCTTTTCGGTCGTCGCTGAAGGCCTCGAATTCGTGGTCACCCTGGACGAGTCGGCCGCAGCCGCACAACATGCCAGGGCGATGGCTGAGCAAACCGGGTTCCGAGGGCTTGCCGCTTGCGATGCCAGGTTCGCCGTCGAGGTAGCTGACCTTCCGGCCGCCTTGTCCGAGATCAACACCATGATGGAGTTGCAGGGCGCGTTGCAGGATTGCTGCAACGGGTATTTGGTCTTGGCGTGGAACGACGGGGTCGTCGAGCCGTGGACGGTCGAAAGCTGACCCGACCTGGGACGGCGGCTCAGTCCGCTGCCAAGCCGAGCCTTCGGATGATTTCCGCCGCCTCTTCGGCCGGGGCATGGCCGATGCCCACCGTGATCGACGGTTCGTCGGGTTCCGGGGGCTGCAAGGCTTCGAATTGCGAATCGAGCAACGCGGTGGGCATGAAATGTCCGTGCCGGGCCGCCAACCGGGCCTTGATTTCGGCCCGGCTGCCGTGCAGATAGACGAAGACCACACGCTTCGGGCTGCCTGCGGCGAGCCGGTCCCGGTAGGCCCGTTTCAGCGCAGAGCAGGTCACCACCGCCGGCAGCCCGGCGGCTTCATGCGCCCCGATCCATTCCGCGATCCGATCCAGCCAAGGCCAACGGTCGGCATCGTCCAGCGGGATCCCGGCGGACATTTTGGCCACATTGGCGGCCGGGTGCAGGTCGTCGCCCTCCAGATAGTCCCAACCGAGCTGTCCGGCCAACAATGCGGCCACGGTTGATTTTCCGGATCCGGAGACGCCCATCACCACGAGAATCGGCTGCTGGTGCATCAACTCACCCCCCACAGCTGGAGCAACCCGGACAAGAGCATCACGAGCCCGAATCCGATCACTGAGATCAGTGTCTCCATCACTGACCAGGTTTTGAAAGTCTGCCCCACGGTCAACCCGAAAAGCTCCTTGACCAACCAGAAGCCAGCGTCGTTGACATGCGAAAAGAACAAGGAACCGGCGCCGATCGCCAAGGCCAGCAGGGCGGCTTGGCTGGGCGGCAACGAGGTCGCCAACGGCGCCACGATTCCGGCCGAGGTGATCGTGGCCACGGTTGCCGAACCGGTGGCCAGCCGCAAGGCCACGGCGATCAGGAAGCCGAGTAACAACACCGAAAGCTGCGCCGATTGGGCCCATTTGGCGACTGAGTCGCCGACCCCCGCGCCGATCAGCGATTGTTTGAAGCCGCCACCGGCACCGACGATCAGGATCACCGCGGCGATCGGGCCAAGGCTTTGGCCGATTTTCTTGCCCAAGGCTGCCCCGGACAGCCCGACGGCGTAGCCGAAGGTGACCATGGCGAGCAGTACCGCCAAGGTCATGGCCACCAGGGGCTGGCCGAGGAAATCGAAGAACACCCGGACCGGGCTGGGGTTCTTGGCGTCCGGTGAAAGGATGTCGATGACTGCTTTGAGCAGCATCAGGAACACCGGGAAGACGATGGTCAAGACGGTGACCGCGAAGCTGGGCGGCCGTTTCACGTCCGGATCGATGCCCACGCGCGTGGTGTCGACGCCGCCAGCGGTCTTCGGTGCGCCGACCGGAACCCAACGGGCGGCCAGCGGGGCGAACAGCGGTCCGCAGACGATCACCGTGGGCACCGCGACGAGGATCCCGAAAATCAAGGTCAGCCCGAGCGGCGCACCGACGGCTTGGATCGCAATCAGCGGTCCGGGGTGCGGTGGCACCAGGCCGTGCAGCACCGAGAGCCCGGCGAGCGCCGGGATCGCGATCCGCATCAACTTGCTCCCGGAGCGCTGGGCCACCAGGACGATCACCGGCAACAGCAGCACCAGGCCGATCTCGAAGAACATCGGCAGGCCGATGATGACCGCGACCAAGGCCATCATCCAGGGCACTTTGGCCCCGGAGACCTTGGCCAGCAGGGTGTCCACGACCTTGTTGGCGCCGCCGGAATCCGCCATCAACTTGCCGAGCATCGCGCCCAAGCCGATCAGCAGGCCGACTTCCTGCAACACCGAACCCACGCCGGCTTCGTAGTTGCTCACCACTTTGCCGAGCTCGACGCCGGAGCCGAGGCCGACCACGGCAGCACCCAGGGTCAGCGCGAGGAAGGGGTGCATTTTGAAGCTGGCGATCAGGACCACGATCAGTGCGATGGCCACAGCGGCGACCACGATCAGGAGCGTGTCATGGCCGTTCCAGGGTTGTGCGGCGGCGACCTCGGTGCTGAGCGTCGCGGTGGGTTGGAACATGGAACCTCATTGTCCGGATGGCCCCTTGATCCGGGGCTGCTGGGGTATTGTGTGCCAGATTATCCAGAAAGTATGCTTTATTCAATGTCTGCTCAATATAAAGCAGATGCAGATGATGGAGATGGCTTGATGACGGAGCAGGAGCGGCGCGGGCGTGAAGACTTCGTCCACGGGTTCGGCCAGGACATCGTGGCCGGAGTGCTGTCGGCCGGCAGCATCCTGCGCACCGAAGATCTGCAGCAGCGATACCGCAGCACCCGGTCCGTGGTCCGGGAGGGGACCCGGGTGCTGCAGGCCTTGGGGCTGGTGTCCGCGAAGCGCAACGTCGGGGTCCGGGTAGCCGGGTCGGCCCACTGGAATGTCTTCGACCGCCAGGTGATCCACTGGCGGCTCAACGGGCCGGACCGGGACGGGCAGTTGTTGTCGATCACCGAACTGCGGCTGGGCATCGAACCGCTCGCGGCCAACTTGGCGGCGGCACGGATCGGTGCCGCCGAGGGCCGCCGCTTGACCGGCCTGGCCGGGGAACTGCTCGCGGCAGGCAACGCCGGCGACTTGGCCACGTTCCTGGCGATCGACATCGAATACCACGCCACGATCCTGCGCGCCTCCGGGAACGAAATGTTCGCCCATCTGCACGAAGCCGTCGGCGAGGTGCTCAGCGGCAGGACCGCGCATGGATTGATGCCGGAACAGCCGCAATCCAGAGCTCGCCACTGGCACGTCGGCGTGGCGGATGCGATCCAGCGCGGCGCGGCGTCGGAAGCGGAAGACCAGATGCGCAAGATCGTGCTGTTGGCAGCCGAAGAAATGCGTTCCCTGCTCGGGGTTCCGGGCCAGCGGCAGGATTCCTGAGCTGCGGGCTCCGGCCCGGCAGCCGGTGGCAGGGAGGTTGGCCGCAGCGGCGCCGAGCCGATAACATCAGGGAGGCTGGTTGCGGTCCCCGTATGCCGTCTTCCACACAGCCGGAACGCGCCCAGGAGGCTCTTTTGTCGGAATCGTCAGCTCGATCCATCTCGCTTACCGTGGACGGACTTCCACGCACTGTAGCTGAGGGGACTACGGGCACTGAGCTGTTCCGGGATCGCCGCGATGTGGTGGTGGCCCGGGTCGACGGCGATCTCCGGGATCTCGACCAGCCGCTGCCGGAAGGCTCGACGGTGGAGGCGGTGACCATCGAATCGCCGGAGGGCCTCGAGGTGCTGCGGCACTCCACCGCGCACGTGATGGCGCAAGCCGTCCAGCAGCTCCGGCAGGATGCGAAACTGGGCATCGGCCCGTACATCACCGATGGTTTTTACTTCGATTTCGACGTCGAAGAACCGTTCACCCCGGAAGATCTCAAGCAACTCGAAAAGATGATGCTCAAGATCGTCAATTCCAACCAGCGCTTCGTCCGCCGGGTGGTGAGCGAAACCGAAGCGATCGAGGCGATGCGGAACGAGCCGTACAAGTTGGAATTGATCGGACTCAAGGGCGGCGGCGCGGAGGCGGCCGAGGGCGCTTCGCAGGAAGTCGGCGCCGGGGAGCTGACCATTTATGAAAACCTGGACCGCGAGGGCAAGGTGGTCTGGCAGGATCTTTGCCGTGGCCCGCATCTGCCAAACACCAAGCTGATTTCGAATGCCTACGCGCTGACCCGCAGTTCGGCCGCCTATTGGCGGGGAAACCAGGCGAACAAACAATTGCAGCGGATCTACGGCACCGCCTGGCCTACTAAAGACGCGCTCAAGGCGTACCAGGAACGGATCGCCGAAGCGGAACGCCGGGACCACCGGAAATTGGGCACCGAGCTGGATCTTTTCTCCTTCCCGGACGAGTTGGGTTCCGGCCTGCCGATCTTCCATCCCAAGGGCGGCATCATCCGCAAGGAGATGGAAGACTACTCGCGCGCCCGGCATACCGAAGCCGGCTACGAATTCGTCTACACGCCGCATATCACCAAGGGCCACCTTTACGAGGTTTCCGGGCATTTGGACTGGTACCGGGACGGCATGTTCCCGCCGATGCAGGTGGACGCCGAGCTCAATGAGGACGGCACCGTCCGCAAGCCGGGCCAGGACTACTACCTCAAGCCGATGAACTGTCCGATGCACAACCTGATTTTCCGCTCGCGGGGCCGTTCCTACCGGGAACTGCCGTTGCGGCTCTTCGAATTCGGTTCGGTCTACCGCTATGAGAAATCCGGGGTAATCCACGGTCTGACCCGGGTGCGCGGGATGACTCAGGACGACGCACACATTTACTGCACCCGGGAGCAGATGAAGGACGAGCTGACCGCAACTCTGAACTTCGTTCTGGGTTTGCTCAAAGACTACGGTCTGGCGGATTTCTATTTGGAACTCTCCACTAAGGACCCGGAGAAGTACGTCGGATCCGACGAGGTCTGGGAAGAAGCCACCCGCACCCTGGCCGAAGTGGCAGCCGAATCGGGCCTGGAACTGGTGCCCGATCCGGGCGGCGCGGCTTTCTACGGACCGAAGATCTCCGTCCAGGCCCGGGATGCGATCGGCCGGACCTGGCAGATGTCCACGATCCAACTGGACTTCAACCTGCCGGAGCGCTTCGAGCTGGAATACCAGGCGGCGGACGGCTCCCGGCAGCGGCCGGTGATGATCCACCGGGCGCTTTTCGGCTCGGTCGAACGATTCATGGGCGTGCTCACCGAGCACTATGCCGGGGCCTTCCCGGCCTGGTTGGCTCCGGTGCAGGTGGTCGGGATCCCGGTGGCCGAGGCATTCAACGACTACATGGCCGACGTCGTCGCGCAATTGCGGGCCGCCGGAGTGCGGGCGGATCTGGACCTGTCGAGTGATCGGTTCCCGAAGAAGATCCGCACTGCCAGCAAGGAAAAGGTCCCGTTCGTGCTGATCGCCGGCGGCGAGGATGCGGAAGCCGGTGCGGTGTCGTTCAGGTTCCGGGACGGCAGCCAGGACAACGGGGTGCCGGTCGCCGAGGCGATCGAGCGGATCGTCCGGGCCATCCGGGAACGCGCCACGGACGCGGAATTGACCTCGGGCAGCGCTGATTCCGAGTCGGTTCCGGGTTCCTGAACCGTGGACCAGTCGAAGCCCGCTGATCGAAATCCAGAGTTGATTCGCGCCCGGTACCGGAAGGTGTGCTGATGACTGAGCAAACCGATGATTTTGAGCTCGCCGGGGTGCCGGACGCCTTCCAACGGTTGTGGACGCCGCATCGCCTGGCCTACATCAAGGGCGGCCAGGGCCAGTTCGGCAAGGGCGAACAGGACTGCCCGTTCTGCCTGGCGCCGACCAGATCCGATGCTGACTCGCTCATCGTGCACCGCGGCGAGTTCTGTTTCGTGGTGCTGAACCTCTTCCCGTACAACCCCGGTCACCTCTTGGTCTGCCCGTACCGGCACATTCCGGATTACACCGATCTCACGGTTGCCGAGACTGCCGAGTTCGCCGAATTGACGCAGACCGGGATGCGGGTGCTGCGTTCGGTGGCGAATCCGTCCGGTTTCAACCTGGGCATGAACCAGGGCGTCACCGGGGGCGCGGGCGTCGCAGCGCACCTGCACCAGCACATCGTGCCCCGCTGGGGCGGCGACGGGAACTTCCTGCCGATCATCGCGCAGACCAAGGCGATCACGCAGACCTTGGCCGAAGTCTGGGATCAGGTCCGTTCAGCCTGGCCCGAGGACTGAAACCATGCTGAACAAATATGCCCGCGGATTGTTCGCCGCGATTTTCCGACCGATTGCCTTGTTCCTGGTGCGCCGCGGGGTTTCCCCAGACACGGTGACCATCGTCGGCACGCTCGGCGTGATGGCCGGGTCTTTGGTTTTCTACCCGCTCGGCCAGTTGTTCTGGGGGACCGTGCTGATCACGGTGTTCGTCTTTTCGGACATCGTCGACGGGCTGATGGCCCGGCAGCTGAACCGGAAAGGGCCCTGGGGGGCTTTCCTGGACTCGTTCCTGGACCGGGTCGGCGACAGCAGCGTCTTCGTCGGCATCGTGATCTGGTTTTTCACCGGGGGAGCCAATCCGGCGATCGCAGTCTCGGCTCTGATTTGTTTGGTGCTCAGTTCGCTGGTCTCCTACAGCAAGGCCCGGGCCGAAGGTCTGGGCCTGACCGCGAATGTGGGCATTGCGGAACGATCGGAACGCCTCGTGGTGGTGCTGGTGGCCACCGGCCTGGTCGGGTTGGGAATCCCGGACTGGGTACTGCTGGCGGTATTGCTGCTGCTGGCGGTGGCAAGCCTGGTCACGGTATTCCAGCGGGTGTTCACGATCCGTCGCCAGGCCTTCGAGATCGCGGACACCGAACCTCCGCTCTGAAGGCTTCCGCGACGGTGCAGGCCACGGAAAATCCTGTGGCCCTTAAAGCGCAGTTTTGCCGAAAAATTGGACTTGTCCGCGCCTCGGGGGACTAGCATCGACGCTAGTTGAGCGGTCTGCCCCGGCAGGCCAATCCGATGCCAATTCAAAGCCAGTTCACTGTGGTCTGTGGTCACTGTGGCTGATCCCAGGAAGCGTGAGGAAGTAACAATGAGCGAATCGACGACGTCGGTCACCGGAAGCAGCCGGGTCAAGCGCGGCATGGCGGAAATGCTCAAGGGCGGCGTGATCATGGACGTGGTCACCGCCGAGCAGGCGCGGATCGCCGAGGATGCCGGTGCCGTCGCGGTCATGGCGTTGGAGCGGGTGCCGGCGGATATCCGGGCGCAGGGCGGAGTATCCCGGATGTCCGATCCGGACATGATCGATTCGATCATCGCCTCGGTGTCCATCCCGGTGATGGCCAAAGCCCGGATCGGGCACTTCGTCGAAGCCCGGGTGCTGCAATCCCTCGGGGTCGACTACATCGACGAATCCGAAGTGCTGACCCCGGCCGATTACACCAACCACATCGACAAATGGCAGTTCACCGTGCCCTTCGTCTGCGGGGCCACGAACCTGGGCGAGGCACTGCGCCGGATCAACGAGGGTGCGGCGATGATCCGTTCCAAGGGCGAAGCCGGAACCGGAGACGTGTCCAATGCGACCACGCACATGCGCCAGATCCGGGCGGAGATCAGCCGGCTCAGCTCGATGGCCGAAGACGAACTCTACGTCGCGGCGAAGGAGCTGCAGGCACCCTACGAACTGGTCAGAGAAGTCGCCGAACGCGGCTCCTTGCCGGTGGTGCTGTTCACCGCGGGCGGCATCGCGACGCCGGCCGATGCCGCGATGATGATGCAGCTCGGCGCCGACGGCGTCTTTGTCGGCTCCGGCATCTTCAAGTCCGGCAACCCGGCGCAGCGCGCTGCCGCGATCGTCAAAGCCACCACCTTCCACGACGACCCCGACGTGATCGCGCAAGTATCGCGCGGACTGGGCGAGGCCATGGTCGGCATCAACGTCGAGGAAATCCCGGAACCGCACCGCTTGGCCGAGCGCGGCTGGTAAATCCGTCATGCCTTGCTGAACACGTCCGCACAGAGAACGGACGAAATGGCCATTCGGTAGCCGACAGGCATCACTCTGGCCACTCCAGTAACCCTATGTGTGCATGTGTGCATGTGTGCGCGGGGTCCTTTGCTTAGCCCAGGTGCAGCCAGTACGTCTGGCCGCGCCCGATCAGTTCGAAGCCGTGGCTCCGGTAAAGCCGCTCCCCGGCGGGCGTCGAATTCAGCAGCAGCGTCTGCACGCCTTCGTTCCGCGCGCGGTCGGCCAAAGCCCGGAGGATCCGGCTGCCCAGTCCCCGCCGCTGGCGGGACTCCAGGACGTACATGTCGAAGACGCCGGCCAAACCGGGTCGGACCGGCCGTAGCCCGGCGGGTTCGGCCTGGGCCGGGATGAAGAGGCTGCCGCTCGCCGCCCAGTCGCCGTCGGGCGCCAATTCGGCCGACCAGGCACCCGCCGGCAGGTCCAAGCCCCGGTGGGTGGCCAATGGCGGGTCGTCCGGCGGGACGTCGGCGACCGCCGCTGCCATCCACCACGGCTGCCAGCCGACCTCGAAGCCGAGTCCGAGGGCCTGCGGGACCCGGACCGCGGCATTGCTCCAGAGGCCCACGGTCTTAGCCCCCAAACGGACTGCCTCGGCCAGCGCCGGCCGCAGGCCGGCTTCGTCGACCCGCTCGGGGAACAAACCGTACAAAGCGCGCTCCGCCGGATTCCAGGCCCAATCGATGCCATGCGTGCTGAAGGTCTTGCCGCCTTTGGCGATGGCCGATGTGCGCAGCCAATCCGTCTGCACCGCCTCGCAGTCCCGGATCCGGACGCCCTGCACCGGCATGGTCAGTTCAGGCCCCGCCGGTCGAGCAATGGTTGGATCTGCGCATCCCTGCCGCGGAAGTTCCGGAAGGCCTGCAACGGGGCGATCCGATTGCCCCTGGAGAGCAGCTCGCGGCGGAAGTGCTCGCCGTTCTCCGCGGTCAAGCCACCGTGCTCCTTGAACCATTCCACGGTGTCCGCGTCCAGCACTTCGGACCAGATGTAGGCGTAATAGCCGGCCGAATAGCCGCTGGAGAAGATGTGGTTGAAGTAGCCGGTCCGGTAGCGCGGCGGCACCTGCGGCAGATCGACCCCGGCGGCTTGCAGCGCCGTGGTTTCGAATACCAACGGGTCGCCGGGGTCGACGCCGGCAGCCAACTGGTGCCAGGCTTGGTCCAACAGGGCAGCGCCGAGGTATTCCGTGGTGGCGAAGCCTTCGCCCCACAGGCTGGCGGCCCGCAGCCTGTCGATGATTTCGGGGGCGAGCGGCTCGTCGGTTTCATGGTGCCGGGCGTAGTTCGCGACGACCTCGGGCCACAGGATCCACATCTCATTCACCTGGGAGGGGTACTCGACGAAGTCCCGGGGCACATTGGTGCCGGAGAACCTGGGGTAGGTGACCTCGGAGAACAGCCCGTGCAGGGCGTGGCCGAATTCGTGGAAACAGGTCACCACTTCGTCGTAGCTCAACAGCGCGGGTTTCCCCGCGGCCGGTTTGGAGATATTGAGGTTGTTCACCACGACTGGACGTTCGTCCAACAGATCGGACTGCGCCACGAGTTCGTTCATCCAGGCGCCGCCGTTTTTGCTGTCCCTGGTGAAGTAGTCGCCGAGGAACAGCCCCAGGCCGCTGCCGTCGCGGTTCTTCACCTCCCAGACGCGCACGTCGGGGTGGTAGCCCGGCAAGTCGTCCCGGAGTTCGAAGGTCAATCCGTACAGCCGGTTTGCGGCGAAGAAGACCCCGTCGTGGAGCACCCGATCGAGTTCGAAATACGGCTTCAGCGCGGCCAGATCGATGTCGAAGCGTGCGGCCCGGACCTTTTCGGCGTAGAAGGACCAGTCCCAGGCTTCGATCGGGTGGCCGGCTTGCTCGGCCAGGGCGGCCGCTTCCGCCTCGGCATTGCGGACTGCTGCCGGGGCCAGCGAAGCCAGCATGCTGCCGATCGCGGTGAGCGACGGCGCGGTCTGGTTGGCGGTTTCGAATTCGGCGTGGTTCGCGAAGCCCAGCAGCTCTGCCCGCTCGGCCCTCAAGGCGGCGATCTGTTTCGCGGTCGGCAGGGTTTCGATGCCATCCGGCGTGGCACCGCGCTGCACCGAAGCGGTGTGCAGCCGCTGCCGCACGTCGCGGTTCTCGAGTGCGGCAAGGGCCGGTTGGTTGCTGGGCAGGATCAGCGTGAGCAAGTAGCCGCCCGGATGACCCGCTTGATCGGCGGCCTCCGCCGCGGCGGAGATTTCGACGTCGGACAGCCCGGCGAGTTCCGCCGGATCGGAGACCAGGACCGCGGCGCGGTTCATATTGGCCACGCTGTCCTGGCCGAATCGGGTGCTCAACTCGGCCAGCGCGCTGTTCAGCTCGCGCAACCGGGCCTTGGCCGGCTCGTCGAGCGCGGCGCCCAGCCGGCGGAATTCGTCCAGGTACTCCGCGACCAATCGTTGCGCTTCATCCGCCAGTCCGTCCGTCTCAATCGCCGCGAACCGCGCGTACAGCGCGGAATCCAGCGTGATCGCATCGGAATGCGCACTGAACTGCGGTGCGATTTCGCGTTCGATCTCCTGGATTTCGGCGCTGGCATCGGCGCTGGCGAGATTGAAGAAGACGTAGCTGACGTTGCGCAGCAAGCGGCCGGACCGCTCCATGGCTTCCGCGGTGTTCTGGAAATCCGCCGGTTCCGGATGGTTCCGGATTGCGGCTATTTCCGCCAAGTGCGCCTGGAATCCAGCCGCGAAAGCCGGCAGATAGTGCTCGGCGCGAATCGCCTCGAAGTCCGGCAGGCCGTAGGGCAGCGGGCTGTCGTGGAGCAGGGGATTCCGCAGTGAATCCTGGTCAGAAGTAGGCATGAGTCGACTCTTTCATGCTCAGCGGAACTGGACAACGCCGGGACCGGAAAATGCGATGCGGAAAAGGCTTTCATTTCCAGGATGCGGATCTACACTGTAGACGTTGGATTCCATTCGCGGTCGCCGCAAGGTTTCCGCAAACAGAGAGGTTCAGGCATGGCAGGCAAGTTTGAGCTCTACGAAGACAAATCCGGTGGTTTCCGTTTCCGTCTGAAGGCAGGCAATGGCGAAGTCATTGCCACCTCTCAGGGGTACAAGACCAAGAAGAGCGCAATGAACGGCATCGATTCGGTCCGTCGCAATGCTGATTCCCAGGTCGTCGAGGTTCCCAAGGCTGAATGATTCCAGCCTGAAGTGAAGTTCCGAAACAAGCACGTCGAAGGGCCTGCGTTGCGAAGCTGCAGCGCAGGCCCTTCGACGTTGCCAGCAGGTCCCACTGAGCGGTTGGCACCCAGTCGGAGCCGGGGACGTATGATTGCTGGGTGAATTCGGCCAGTACGCGATCAGACCTCAAAGCCGGTGTACTCGCCCTGCAGGGCGATGTCCGGGAGCACCTGGCGGCTCTGGCCGCAGTCGGTGTGCAGGCAGTCGCGGTGCGGCGGGCCAGCGAACTCGAAGACCTGGATGGCCTGATCCTCCCAGGCGGCGAATCCACTGCGATGGACCGGTTGATCCGGGCTTTCGGCCTGGCAGAGCCGTTGAAAAAGTTCATCGCCTCGGGCCGGGCGGTATACGGCTCCTGTGCCGGCATGATCCTGTTGGCCGATCGGCTCGCCGAACCGGCCGTCGATCTGGCCGGGCAACCCCAGCGGACGCTCGGCGGCCTGGCCGTGACGGTGCGGCGGAACGCCTTCGGCCGGCAGCGGGAGTCTTTCGAAACGGAACTGGAGTTCGCCGAATTGTCCGAGCCGGAGCGTCCGGTGCATGCGGTTTTCATCCGCGCGCCATGGGTCGAAGCGACCAGTTCCGGGGTAACCGTGCTGGCCACGGTTAGAATCGAAGGAATCGATCGTGCGGTCGCCGTGCGTTCCGGCAAAATCCTGGCCACCTCGTTCCACCCGGAGGTGCTCACCCAGGAAGGCAACCACGCAGAATTGCGGGTGCATGAACTGTTCGCCGGCATGATGCGGCAGAACCGAGAAGTGTTACCGGGCGCCGAAGTGTCCAGGAAAGTCTAGGAAAGTAGAGCAGAAGCATGTCAGGTCACTCCAAATGGGCTACCACCAAGCACAAGAAAGCCGTCATCGACGGACGCCGTGCGAAGTCCTTCGCCAAGCTGATCAAGAACATCGAAGTCGCGGCGCGGGTCGGCGGACCTGATCTGGCAGGAAACCCGGCGCTCGAACTGGCGGTCACCAAGGCCAAAAAGACTTCGGTGCCCAATGACAACATCGACCGGGCGATCAAGCGCGGCTCGGGCCAGCTCGGTGAAGCGGTCGATTACCAGACCATCATGTACGAAGGCTACGGCCCGCAGGGCACCGCGATCCTGATCGAGTGTCTGACCGACAACAAGAACCGCGCGGCCTCCGAAGTCCGCTTGGTCGTCGGCCGCAATGGCGGGAATATGGCCGACCCCGGCTCGGTGTCCTACCTGTTCGCCCGCAAAGGCGTGGTGTCGCTGCCCAAAAACGAGCTCAGCGAAGACGATGTGCTGATGGCAGTGCTCGACGCCGGCGCCGAAGAAGTCAAAGACGGCGGCGAGAACTTCGAGGTGATTTCCGAACCGCAGGACCTGCCGGCGATTCGTGCTGCGCTCAATGAAGCCGGCATCGAATACGACAGCGACGAAGCCGGGTTCGTGCCGTCGATGCAGGTGGAACTGGATGTCGAGAACGCGAGGAAATTCATGCGCCTCTACGATGCGCTCGAGGATCTGGACGACGTGCAGAACGTGTATTCCAACGCGGACATGAGCGCCGAGGTCATGGCGCAGCTCGACGAAGACTGATCCGGCGATGGCGCTGCGCGTTCTCGGCGTCGATCCGGGGTTGACCCGCTGCGGTTTGGGCGTCGTCGATGTGCAGCCGAATCGCAGCGCGAGCCTGGTCGCCGTCGGCGTGGTGGGCAGCAGTTCGGAACTTCCGCTGTCCCGTCGGCTGCTGGTGATCTCGGAATCGATCGACGAATGGCTGGATGCGCACGCGCCGGATGTCCTGGCCGTGGAGCGGGTGTTTTCGCAGACCAACCTGTCGACCGTAATGGGCGTGGCCCAAGCCTCCGGAATCGTGATCGCGGCGGCGGCCAAGCGCGGATTGCCGGTAGCGATGCACACGCCCAGTGAAGTCAAGGCCGCGGTGACCGGGAACGGGCGCGCGGACAAAGCCGCAGTGACCATGATGGTGACCCGGATCCTGAAGTTGGCGGTGGCGCCGTCGCCGGCCGATGCGGCCGACGCTTTGGCGTTGGCGATCACGCATGCCTGGCGCAGCGGTCCGGGGTCCACGAGTGCCTTGGGGGAGTTGACCCCGGCCCGGAAGCTGTGGCTGGAAGCCGAGGCCAAGGCGCGCAAGAATGCCGAAAAGAGCTCACGGCAACGGCGCTGACCGGGCCGGCGCCCGGCCGGAACCGTGCGTGGCGTTGTGCCCGTTCCGGCCCCTCGCAGGATAGGCTATTCGTAGATATGTTCGGATAGCCGGCGACAGCCGCATCGTAGAAAGGCCCGCAGTTGATCAGTTTCCTCCGCGGCCCAGTGGCCCAGATCAGTCTTTCCAACGCGGTCATCGACGTCGGCGGCGTCGGCATGCTGGTGCAGGCGACGCCGAAGACCCTGGGCGGATTGCGCTTGGGTGTCGAAGCCACGCTGACCACGGCGATGATCGTCCGGGAGGATTCGATGACGCTATACGGCTTCAGCGATGCCGATGAGCGAGAAGTCTTCGAGATCCTGTTGACCGTGGGAGGCATCGGGCCGCGCTTGGCGATGGCAGTCCTCGCGGTGCTGGACCCGGAGACGATTCGGGTCGCGGCGTCGACCGGCGACGGCAAGACCTTCACCAAGGTCCCGGGCATCGGCCCCAAAGTGGCAGGCCGAATCGTCTTGGAGCTGGCCGGCAAGCTGGTTCCGCACGGTACTGCGGCGGCGTCGGGCAGTGTCGCGACCGGCGAATCCTGGAAGCCCCAAGTGGTTGCAGCGATGACCGGCTTGGGCTGGAGCGAAAAGGAAGCCGTGACGAGCATCGACCAGGCGACGGCGGACCAGCCGGAAGTGTTGGCCGCCGGGAATGTCGCAGAGATCTTGCGGACTACCCTGCGTTGGTTGGGCCAGGACGGCGCGCGGAGCGGTGCCGGGCGCGGCGCCGCCGGAAGGCAGCCGGCCGGTGTCTGAGCTCCCCGGGGCACCCGGCTCCGACGAATCGCGGGCATTGGTCTCGGCCGACGGCGAGCCCGAAGAGCGGCTGATCGAAGCTGCGCTGCGACCGAAGAACCTGGACGATTTCGTCGGCCAGAAGCGGGTGCGGCGCCAACTTTCGCTGGTCCTGGAAGCCTCCCGGATGCGCGGCCGCAGTGCCGACCACGTGTTGCTGTCCGGGCCGCCCGGCCTGGGCAAAACCACCTTGGCGATGATCATTGCGGCAGAGATGAATGCGCCACTGCGGATCAGTTCCGGGCCGGCGATCCAGCACGCCGGAGACCTGGCGGCGATTCTTTCGTCGTTGACCGAAGGCGAAGTGCTGTTCCTGGACGAGATCCACCGGATGTCCCGCCCGGCCGAAGAAATGCTCTACATGGCGATGGAGGACTTCCGCGTCGACATCGTGGTCGGCAAGGGCGCCGGCGCCACGGCGATCCCGCTGGAGCTGCCGCCCTTCACTCTGGTCGGCGCGACCACCCGGGCCGGGCTGCTGCCGGGGCCGCTGCGCGACCGTTTCGGTTTCACCGGTCACCTGGAGTTCTATTCGGTCGACGAATTGGAATTGGTGCTCCGGCGGTCGGCGGGCCTTTTGGACCTGAAGCTCTCCGGTGCCGGTTTCTCCGAGATCGCCAGCCGGTCCCGGGGCACGCCGCGAATCGCCAACCGGCTGTTGCGGCGGGTACGCGATTGGGCTTTGGTGCACGGCGTTCCGCAAATCGACGCCCGGGCTGCCTCCGCCGCTTTGGAGATGTACGAGGTGGACGTCCGCGGCTTGGACCGTTTGGACCGGGCGGTGTTGCAGGCGCTGATCGGAAAATTCAACGGCGGTCCGGTGGGCCTGTCCACCCTGGCGATCGCGGTGGGCGAAGAGATGGAAACCGTGGAGACCGTCGCCGAGCCCTTTTTGGTCCGCGAGGGCCTCTTGGGCCGCACCCCTCGCGGCAGGATCGCGATGCCGGCAGCCTGGGACCATTTGGGCGTGCCGAGGCCGGAGGGCATGCCGGCCGAATCGGAGCAGGTGCTCTTCGACGCTTCCGAGTTCGGTTCCTCGATCGCCGATCCGACGCAAGAATGGTTCACCGAGCGCTGATTCGGTTGGTTCAACGCAAATCCATGGAAATCTGGCTTAGACTGGTATGACGCTTGGCACATTTTGCGGTGTGCGGAGTCCTTTTGCTGGTTCTAAGAATGGATTTTTTGCTGTGGATTTCTCCATGATCATCCTGTTGGTGCTCTTTGCCGTCGTCATCTTCTTCATGTTCCGACGTAGTCGGGCGCAGCAGAAGGCGCAGCAGGAACAGCAGGCCAAGATGCTCCCGGGCGTAGAGGTGATGACCAGTTTCGGTTTGTTCGGAACCGTCCAGTCGATCGACGCCGAAGACAACAAAGTGGTTCTGGAAATCTCACCGGGCACCACCGCCACGGTGCACCGCCAGGCCGTCACCAAGATCATCACCCCGGCCGAGGCCGTCGAGGAGACCCCCGTGGTCCCGGACGATGCGTCCTCGCTGACCGGCCCGGTGCAGGCGGCAGCAGAGCCCGGCGAAGCCAAAGACGTCGCTTCGACGGAAACCGCCGAAGAAACACTTGCTCGGCTGAACAAAGAAAACAACAAGGAGCAGTAACATCCTCAATAGTGCTGCCGCCCAAGCATGAGCCTGGGCGGCGCAACTATGTCAGCCCCGTGCCCAGCGCGTCAGGGCAAGCACGAGAAGGAACCGAGAAACTCATATGGCACGAAAAGGCCCCGCATCAGAAGCCCGCAAGATCCTCTTGTGGCTCGGTGCACTTACCGTGATCCTGGCGTTGCTGCTCACCGGCGGCACGCTGTGGTGGGGCGCCAACCCGGCGCCGAAATTGGCGCTCGACCTCGAGGGCGGCACCCAGATGATCCTGGCGCCCAAGGTCGAAGGCGGCACCTCGATCAATGACGATCAGCTGAACCAAGCCGTCTCGATCATCCGGCAACGGGTTGATGGAACCGGCGTCGCGGAAGCCCAGATCAGCACCAGCGGCACGAATGTGGTCGTGGCCCTGCCGGGCAATCCCAGCAATGAGACCCGGGATCTGATCAAAGCCTCGGCGAATATGGCGTTCCGGCCGGTGATCGCATCGGCGCCTGGCCAAGCCACTCCGGCGGATCAGATCCAGCCGACGCCGGCACCCACCGCGGCTCCGACCAACCCCAGCGACTCGAACTGGGTCACTCCGGACATCGGGCAAAAATTCCAGGCCTTCTCCTGCCTGCCTCCGGTCTCCGAGCCGGACACCGGAGCAGACCCGGGCAAGCCGATGGTGGCCTGCGATCTGAGCAACGGGTTCAAATACATCCTGGGACCGGTAGAAGTCCCCGGCAGCGACATTTCGGACGCCAGCTACGGGCTGCAGCAGGGCGCGCAGGGTGCGACCACCAACAAGTGGGCGGTGAACTTGGCTTTCAATGGCGAAGGCAGCACCAAGTTCCGCGAAGTCACCACCCGGTTGAACGGCTATTACACGGTCAACCCGCAGGATCCGAAGTCGCAATTCGCGATCGTGCTCGACGGCCAAGTGGTTTCCGCGCCGACCTCGCAAGCGGTGATCACCGACGGCAGGTCGCAGATCACCGGCAACTTCAACGAAGCCTCGTCCAAATCCTTGGCGGACAAGCTCAAATTCGGCGCCTTGCCGATCAGCTTCGACATCCAGAATGAACAGCAGGTTTCCGCGACCCTGGGCACCCAGCAATTGGAAATGGGTTTGCTCGCCGGGTTGATCGGCTTGGCCTTGGTCGTGGTCTACTCGCTGTTCCAATACCGCGCCTTGGGCTTGGTGACCGTCGCCTCGCTGATCGTGGCCGGGGTTTTGACCTATCTGGCGATCGCTTTGCTCGGCTGGTCGCAGAACTACCGGCTTTCCTTGGCCGGAGTCGCCGGTTTGATCGTGGCGATCGGCCAGACTGCCGACTCCTTCATCGTTTACTTCGAACGAATACGCGACGAGTTGCGGGAAGGCCGCGGTTTGATCGCCGCGGTGGAGAACGGCTGGAAGCGGGCAAGGCGTACCGTGCTGGCTTCCAAGGCCGTGAACTTGCTGGCCGCCGTGGTGCTCTACTTCGTCGCGGTCGGCAACGTCCGTGGCTTCGCGTTCACGCTCGGCCTGACGGCGGTGGCGGACTTGATCGTGGTCTTCATGTTCACCCACCCGACACTGCAGCTTTTGGCCCGGCGGAAGTTCTTCAGCGAGGGCCATCGGTTCTCCGGACTTTCCCCGGACCGCTTGGGCGCGGTTCCGTTGTACCGCGGTGCCGGCCGGTTCCGGACCCCGGACGATCGACCGGCAGTCGCCAAGAAGAACATCGGCGCTGTGGCGGAAGCGGAACGCCGGCAAACCATCGCGGAACGCAAGCTCGCCGAACGGACCAAGGCGAACGACGCGTCCCAGGACCAAGCCACGGAGGGACCTGACAGCAAGGTTTCCGTGAAGGCAGCAAAGGACCAGGACTAATGGCCAAGTTCATCAATTTCGCCACCTTCGGCAACGAACTCTATACCGGCAAGCGTTCTTACGACTTCGTCGGCAAGCGCAAGATCTGGTTCGGCATCGCTGCGGTTATGGTGCTTGTTTCAATCGCATTCCCAGTTATCAAAGGTGGATTCAATCTCGGCATTGATTTCCGCGGCGGCAGCGAATTCACCATCACCAATGTGAACGACACCAGCACCGCGATCGGCGAGAAGGCGGTCACCGATGTGATCTCCGGTCAGCTGCCGCGGGTGTCGAAGCTCGCTGGTGACACCATTCAAGTGCAGACCGAGAAGCTCAGCGACGACGAGACGATCAAGGTCAAGGAATCGCTCGCCAAGGAATACGGCGTGAACCAGGACCAGGTGGCCTCGAACTTCGTGGGACCCACCTGGGGGGCCGACGTGACAAACCAGGCACTGATCGGCTTGATCGTGTTCGTGCTGCTCGCAACTATCCTGATGGCCTTGTATTTCAGGACTTGGAAGATGTCGCTAGCTGCCATTTTGGGAATGCTCTTTGTTCAAGTGACCACGGCGGGGATCTATTCGATCACCGATGTGGAAGTGACGCCGTCGGCAATCATCGGCTTCTTGACCATCCTGAGCTATTCGCTCTACGACATCGTGGTGGTCTTCGACAAGATCCGGGAAAACACTTCGGACATCGCCACCTCCAGCCGGCGGAGCTTCGGATCCGAAGTGAACCTCGCGGTGAACCAGACCTTGGTGCGTTCGATTAACACCTCGATGGTCGCGCTGCTCCCGGTCGCCTCGATCCTGTTCATCGGTTCGTTCCTGCTCGGTGCCGGTACGCTCCGGGATATCTCGCTGTCTCTGTTCATCGGCATCATCGTCGGTGGTTTGACCACGGTCTTTATCGCAGCTCCGCTTTATGCAATGCTCCGGCAAAATGAGCCGGCTTTGGTCAAGCAAGCTGAGCGCGTTCAGGCTCGGATTGACGTGGAATCTCGTCGCTCGGTCGAAGAAGCGACAGCGATCTGATGCAAAAGGTCGGGTGTTTCGCAGTCGTCACCGCAAAACACCCGACCCGTTGATAGATTATCTGGTTGGACGATCATTGGCTATCGATCGTCGCGAATATAGTTATCGATTTGCTCTCTGTAGGAGTTGAGTTCTGACTCGTAGGCTCGAATGTATTCTTTGTCGTAGGCAGATTGCACCGCTACGCCGATTCCGACCAAGTTGGTGTCAATTTTGCATTTTATGTCGGCCACGGCTTTGGTGATCTGATTACGGTCAGTTGAATTTCCCTCTAAACTGCTTCGGAGTGCTGTCAGTGGGTCTTCAACATCAAACCCTTTTATTTTCATGCACTCTTTCCAGGATGAAACGACTGCAGCATAACGACTATCCTTTTCGGCGACCGGAGGGCCGTTGCCTGGCAACACCCCATTTCCTGCGAGAAAGATGGCCAGATCTTGACCAGGGAGATCCTTGCTTGATTCCTTGATGCATCCTGCCAATTGTTGTTGTGTGACTCCCTCGGGTAGCGGGCCGCTGCTTGCAGCTCCGGCTTCACTTGGTGATCCAGAATATCCGAATGCTTCGACATTGGTTACATCGAAGAATCCCCAGAGATCAGATCTTGTCACTTCACTCTTTGAGATAACTTCAATAGTCTTTTTGAGAAGCGCAGAGTCATCGACAATTTTCCACTCTTGCTTGGATCCTTGAGCCCGGAGGCATGAATTGATACCTTTTTGTTGAAGTTCTACCAGCTTAATAAGTTGCTGTACACTTGGCCGATAGATATCAATTGGCCTGACCACCTGAGAGGGTTCGTTTATTTTTCTAACTTCTCCGATTGTCGGCTCAGAAACAATGCGCTCTGGCGGAGACGCGCAGGCTCCTAGAAGCAAGATCAGAAGTGTGATCGAAGAACGTTTGGCGAATCTCTGAAAGATTGTATTCAATTAATTTACTTTAATAAATTGTTACTTCTCTTACGTCCGTTTGAAATCCATAATTTGTATATTTCTGCTTATAAAAGTAAAGAATTGTTCCCGGGGCGGTCATTTTTCCTGCGTTATTACCGCCACTAGCTGCATTAACGCGCGGCATGTAGATAGACATTGTTCCGGCGTTCGCAAAACAATTCGGGCCGTTTCCGGCGGCATTATAGACTGTAAGAAAGTTGCTATTAGTGCAGGTGACTTCGTTGATGGCGCTCGCGCCGGACGCGGCTGAAAGCATGATTCCACCCGCAAGGGATACCGTGATCGATGCTGCGGCAAGTTTTCGAATATTGCGCATTACTCTCCCCATGATTAATCGATATGATCAGTCTCATATCGTGTGAATTATCGTATTGACCTTGAATCGCCTTGTCAAGGATTAATTGATTTTTTCCATTGTTCTGATTGTTAAGGTTGTGATGTCGTTGACCCAACAACCCAGCAGTTCGGTCGGATGCTCCGGCAGCCGCCCGGCGCGCGCTGGGATCCGGAGGACCTCGCCGGTTTCTAAGCCCACTCGCACGGGCATAGACTAAGAGGATTCGAATGTGAATACCGCAGGCAGCCAGGGGAGGAGGCGCAGATGGATGACCGCATGACGTCGACCGATCAAGGCGTCGAGGTTCCCCCGGAGGCGGAAACCGCAGCCGCGCCGGCTGCGGCCGCGCACCGGCAGGTCATTCCTGGCCGCCGGGAACGGACCAGGGCCCGCTTGGCCCGGCTGACCGGACGGGGTCCGGGCAACCATTCGCCAATCCTGGAACCGCTTTTGCGCGTGGTCCGGGCGAACAATCCGCGCGAGGATTTCGAACTGATCCAACGCGCGTACAGCGTGGCTGAGCGCGCCCATGAAGGCCAGCGGCGCAAAAGCGGGGACCCCTACATCACGCACCCCGTTGCGGTAGCCACGATCCTGGCCGAATTGGGCATGAGCGGATCGACCCTGGCCGCGGCGTTGCTGCACGATACCGTCGAAGACACGCCTTACACCTTGGAAGCCCTCACCGCTGACTTCGGCCCGGAAGTCGCCATGCTGGTGGACGGGGTGACCAAGCTCGACAAAGTGACCTTCGGTGATGCCGCGCAGTCCGAAACCGTCCGCAAGATGGTCGTGGCGATGGCCAAGGACATCCGGGTGCTGGTGATCAAACTGGCCGACCGGCTGCACAATGCGCGTACCTGGCGCTACGTCTCACCGGAATCGTCGGCGCGCAAGGCGCGGGAAACCTTGGAGATCTTCGCCCCCTTGGCGCATCGCCTGGGCATGAACACGATCAAGTGGGAGCTCGAGGACCTGTCCTTCGCCGCGCTGTACCCGAAGGTCTACGAAGAGATCGTGCGGATGGTCGAGGACCGGACTCCGGAGCGGGACAAGAACTTGGCCGTGGTCCGTTCGCAGATCAATGAGGACCTGCGCGCCGCGAAAATCAAGGCCGCGATCACTGGTCGGCCCAAGCACTATTACTCGATTTACCAGAAGATGATCGTCCGGGACAAAGATTTCGACGACATCAATGACTTGATCGGCGTCCGGGTGCTGGTCGACTCGGTGCGGGACTGCTATGCGGCGCTCGGCGCGATGCACGCGCGTTGGAGCCCGCTGCCCGGCCGGTTCAAGGACTACATCGCGATGCCCAAGTTCAATATGTACCAGTCCCTGCACACCACGGTGATCGGCCCCGGCGGGAAGCCGGTGGAGATTCAAATCCGGACCCATGAAATGCACCAGCGTGCCGAATACGGCGTGGCCGCGCACTGGAAGTACAAAAACCAGGCCGGGAAGTCTCCGGCCGACGGCAATCCGGGGGTCAACAAGGACAGCGATCTGAGCTGGTTGCGGACCTTGGTGGACTGGCAGCAGGAAACCAAAGACCCCTCGGAATTCCTGGATTCGCTGCGCTTCGAGATCAATGCCCGGGAAGTCTTCGTATTCACGCCCAAAGGCGATGTGATGGCTTTGCCTGCAGGCTCGACGCCGGTCGATTTCGCCTATGCGGTGCACACCGAAGTCGGGCATCGGACCATCGGGGCCCGGGTCAACGGAAAATTGGTCCCGCTGAACAGCGAGCTGAACCACGGTGATTGGGTGGAAGTCTTCACCTCGAAGGCCGAAGGCGCCGGACCGAGCCAGGACTGGCAGAATTTCGTCAAGAGCGCCCGGGCCCGGAACAAGATCCGGCAATGGTTCAGCAAGGAACGACGCGAAGAAGCGATTGACAAGGGCAAAGACCTGCTGACCCGGGCGATGCGGAAGCAGAATTTGCCGCTGCAGCGGATGATGACGCACGAGGCGTTGCTGGGCGTCGCGGAAGATCTCCGCTATCCGGACATCTCGGCGTTGTACGCAGCGGTCGGCGACAGCCACGTCTCGGCTGCCAGCGTGGTGGAAAAACTCGTGGAATCCTTGGGCGGGCACGATGCCACCGAGGATGAAATCGGTGCCGCGCCGCTGCCGACGAGCCACCAGCAGCGACCCCGTTACTCCAGTTCCGGAGTGATGGTGCACGGTCTGGGCGACGTGCTGGTAAAGCTCGCCCGATGCTGCACTCCGGTGCCTCCGGACGCCATTGTCGGGTTCGTCACGAGGGGCTCCGGGGTCTCCGTGCACCGCTCGGATTGCCGCAACGTCGAACCGTTGCGGGAACAGCCCGACCGGATGGTCGAAGTCGAATGGGCGCCCACCCAATCGAGTGTCTTCCTGGTGGAGATCCAAGTGGAAGCATTGGACCGCAAGAGCCTGCTGTCCGACGTCACCCGGGTGCTGTCGGAGAACCACGTGAACATTCTGGCGGCCTCGGTGCACACGTCGAGCGATCGACTGGCAATCTCACGGTTCGCTTTCGAAATGGGCGACCCGAAGTACCTGAACCACATCCTCAGCGCGGTGCGCAGGATCGATGGGGTCTTCGACGTCTACCGGAGCACCGGCAGCCAGCGGCGGAACTGAACCGGAACTCATCCGGGTCCGCTCCCGGACGGCGGCGGACCGTGCTCCATCAGCTCGGTGATCCTGGCCAGCGCACGGTTTTTGTGCGGAACCCGGGGCAGGGATTGCACCGCATTGCGGACCAACGCCAAGGGGCAGCCGAGTTTTCGGCGCTCGGAGATCTGCCAGAGCACTGCGGCCGGGTCCGGCCAATCGGCACTGCTGGGCGTCCGCTGGAAGGCCAGGTCGACGGCGGTGCGCAAAACCGAAGTGATCCGGATCCTGGCCAGCTGGACCACGTCGAACCGGCCGAGCGTGACTTCATGGATTTGCAGTGCGCTGAACGGCGGCAGCGAACCGGCCCGGCGTTTGTGGTCCAGCAATGCGGTCACCCGGGGCGGCTTCGCCGCGCAGCCGTAGACCCAGGCCGCGCTGAATCTGCCCAGGATCACTTTGTGCACCAGACCGGCCGGGATTTCCAAGGACATCGCCAAGGCCCGGTGTTCCGCCGTCTCCGCGGTTCCGGCCGGCAAATAGCCCGAACCGTAGACCCGTTGCAGCACGCCGTCGGCATGCAGGGCGGCCAATTCGACGTCGGCGAACAACCGGCCCGGGACGATCAACTCATGCGGAGCCGGCGGAATCTGTCGGGGCGCCGCGGCGCCCCAAACACCGGTGCTGATGCGAAGCGAATCCATGGCTCAAGCCTGCCGTTTCTCCGGGCAGGCAGAAAGGGCCGGATCCGAAGTTGTGGAAAACTTCGGATCCGGCCCGTTCAGGCAAGCTGCGGCGACTCAGTCGAGATCGTTTGCCGATCGGCGGATCTGGTCCAGCCAGGCCTCCCGGGCAGCCAGCGCTTCTTCGGTGGTCTTGATCTTCTTGGCATCGCCTTTGCTGCGTGCAGCGGCCAAGTCGTCCTGCAACGATGCGATCGTGGCTTCCAGCTGGGAGAGCGCGCTGTTGGTCCGGGCCTTGGCTTCCGGATCGGTGCGCTTCCAGTGCTCGTCGTCGGCTTTCCGGACCGCGTCTTCGACCGAGCGCAGCCCGGCTTCTACCCGCTGCATGTCATTGCGCGGCACTTTGCCGGCCTCTTCCCAACGGTCCCGGATGGATTGCAGGGCCTTTTTGGTGGCCGCCAAGTCCTTGATCGGGAGCAGCGCCTTGGCCTCGACGATGAGCTGTTCTTTGACCACCAGGTTCGCACCGTATTCGGCGTCGATTGCCTCATTGGCTTGCTGCCGGGCGGAGAAGAAGGCGTCTTGGGCGGCGCGGAACCGGGTCCAGAGCGCGTCGTCCTCTTTCTTGCTGGCCCGGGGCGCAGCTTTCCACTGGTCCATCAGCCGGCGGTATTCGCCGGCGGTGACGCCCCAATCGGTCGAGCTGGAAAGCGCCTCGGCTTCGGCGATCAGTTTTTCCTTGCTGGCCTTGGCCGCGGCGTTGGTGCTGTCGAGCTGGGAGAAGAAAGCCCGGCGGTGCCGGTCGAAAACCGTGCGGGCGGAACGGAATCGCTTCCACAAGCCCTCTTCAGTGGCCCGGCCCAGCCGCATGCCCTCTTTTTGCGCGGTCTTCCAGTTTTCGAACAGCTCGTTCATCCGGGTGCTCCCGGTCTTCCACTGCATGGTGGCCGGATCCTGGGCGGCGAGCTTCTCGGCTTCGGCGACAATGGCTTCGCGGGCTGCGAGTTCCACCGCGCGGGCCGCATCATGCTCGGCGCGTTCGGCCTGTTGCAACGACTTGATCCCGGCATCGAGCGCATCCAGGCGCTGCTCGGCCGATTTCACATCGCCGACGGCATTCCGCTCGGCGAGTTGCCCACGTAGATGCGCTGCGGTCTTCGGCATGTCGGTGCTCGGTGCTTTGGCCTCGACACGCTGCTCCAAGAGCACGATCTGCGCCAAGATGTCATCGAACTTGCGCACGAAATAGGCCAGGGCCTCATCTTGGCTGGCGCCCGGGTATTGGCCGACCGGAAGCTCTTCGCCGTCCAGGATCAAGAACACCTGGCCGTCCGGCTCGGCGCGGCCGAACTTCGCGGCTTCCGCCAGCGAAGTGCTCGGAACCAGCGGCGCGACCGGGGCGGCCGGCTTCTGCGCGGGCAGTGCCGCGGGGGTCGCCTGCTGCGGCTTGGGCCGGGCGGCGAACGCCGCCGGAGACGGAGCAGCCGGCGCTGGGGCAGCCGGAGAAGGGGCAGCCGGAGAAGGGGCAGCCGGCGCCGGGCTGGCCGGAGCACTGGCCGCCGTGGCGGGTTCCGGTACGGATTCAACCGGTACGGATTCAACCGGCTCGACGGGCTCGGCAGGTTCCGGCTCGACCTCGGCGGCAGCAGAATCGGTGCGATGCACGGATTCGGCAGCGGAATCAGCCGTTGCGGATTCCTCGGCCACGGCTTCGGCGGGCCCCGATTCGGCGGGCGCGATCGGCCCGGCTTCCGCTGCGCGGGCAGTGGACTCGGAGGGGATTGCTGTTTCGTCGGATTCTTGACGTTCGGTCACCGCTAGAACTCTTTCCATCGGACGGGCATCAGTTGAGCGTAAACGAGTCTATCGTGACCGGCGTCGAAGGTTTGCCGTCGGAGGCTCCGCCTTGCACGCCACCGGCCGCGATCTGGCTGATCACATCGAGGCCGCTGGTCACCTTGCCGACCACCGTGTAGCCGCCTGCGGAGTCGGCCGGGATGGTGGTGTCTTTGTAGGTGATGAAGAATTGGGTGCCGTTGCTGTTGGCGTCGTTGCCGACCCGGGCGACCGCGACGGTGCCTGCCGGGTAGATGTTGTCGGCCGGCGCGTTCTCGATCGGACCCCATTTGAACGTCGGGTCGCTCTTGCCGTCGATGTCCAACGCACCGCATTGCAGCACCGCGAAGTCTCCGGTGGTCAATCGGTGGCACGGCTTCTGGTTGAAATAGTTCGCATCGGCGAGCGTTTTGAAGACCGCAGCGGCCTGCGGTGCCGCGGTGCCGTTGAGCTCGACCCCGAGCGGCTGCTGATTCAGCGTCAACGTGCCAGTGAAGGTCTTGCCGGCGGCGACCGAGGGATTGGGAACCGGTGGCAGCGATACGCTCGGCGTCGCCGAAGCTGATGCTGATGCCGAGGAGTTCAGACCGTTCTGGGCTGCGGCGTACTGCTCCGAGGTGGGATTGTTGGCGAAGACGGTGAGCTGCAGGACCACGGCCAGCGCGATCAGCAGCACCGCCGCTACGGCGCCTACGACATTGTCCCGGCGGCGGCGCTTGCTCTGCGCCTCGCGAAGCACCCGCTTCGCCTCCATCTGCGCAACGCGCTTCTTGCTTTCCCGCGCGTCTCGTTTGCTCGCCGCCAATGCCGCTCCTCACCATCGTTCAAGAAATACCGGGTCGATCCAGGCAATTGTCCGGGGCCGCAAGGGCCCCGCACCTTGGCTAAACTAATTGCCGCAGACAGTTTACTCATTTACCAGATGTTCATGCTGTCCTGTGAGAACCTTAGTAGATTCCCAGTTCAGATCCATGAACCGGGCTGTCTTTGCAATCGAATGGCGCCTGCGCGCCGCGGAGGAGTAAGAGTCCGATGGCCCGAAAAGCTTCATTGTCCGGATTTCCTGAGTTGTTGCCTCAGGAGCGGATGATCGAGCAACATGTCATCGACACGCTGCGCCGCAGCTTCGAGCTGCACGGTTTCGCATCGATCGAAACCCGGGCCGTGGAAACCGTGGCGCAATTGCTGCGCAAGGGCGAGATCGACAAAGAGGTCTATGCGGTATCCCGGCTGCAGAACGACGATGCCGGCAAAGACGCCGCTCTGGCGCTGCACTTCGATTTGACCGTGCCGTTCTCCCGCTATGTGGTGGAAAATGCCGGACACCTGGATTTCCCGTTCCGGCGGTACCAGATTCAGAAGGCCTGGCGCGGCGAACGGCCGCAAGAGGGCCGGATGCGCGAATTCACCCAGGCCGATTTCGACGTCGTCGGCGACGGTGAGCTGTCTTTCAAGTACGACGTCGAACTGGTCTTGCTGGCGGCCGCCGCGCTGTCCGCGCTGCCGATCCCGGCGTTCAAACTCCGGGTCAACAACCGCAAACTCGCCGAGGGCTTCTACCGGGGTCTGGGCCTGGCCGACACGGCCGGCGTGCTGCGCAGCATCGACAAGCTCGAAAAGATCGGCGCCGAGGCGGTGGCGAAGCTGCTCCAGGACGAGCTCGGCGCGACGGCGGAGCAGGCTGCTGCGGCTTTGGCGCTGGCACAGATCCGCACCGAAGACCTGTCCTTCGTGGACCAGGTCCGGGCGCTGGGCGTGCACGACGAGTTGCTCGATGAGGGGCTGGCCGAGCTGGCCGAAGTGCTCGGGGCGGCCATGCGGCAGGCACCGGGAACCGTAGTAGCGGATCTGTCCATCGCCCGGGGCTTGGACTACTACACCGGCACCGTGGTCGAGACCGTTCTGCTGGGCCACGAATCGCTGGGCTCGATTTGCTCCGGCGGCAGATACGATGCCCTGGCCCGCAAAGGCAACCGGACCTTTCCCGGCGTCGGGCTTTCCATCGGGGTCAGCCGGTTGGTGGCCCGGATCTTGAGCCAGGAGTTCGCCACGGCCTCCCGGGCGGTGCCCACGGTGGTCTACATCGCACTCAACTCGGACGAGGCCTGGCCACAGGCCCAAGAACTCGCCGCCGGCTTCCGCGAGCGGGGCATCGCCACGGAGGTCGCAGTCGCGGCGGAGAAGTACGGCAAGCAGATCAAATTTGCGGACCGGCGCGGGATTCCGTTCGTCTGGTTCATCGCCGAGGACGGCACGCACCAGGTCAAAGACATCCGCAGCGGCGATCAGGAGGCGGCGGATCCGCTCAGTTGGATGCCGCCGGCGGCCGATCTGGCAGTCAGCGTGGTCGTCGGGAGCCCAGCCGACCGGTAAACTCGGTGGATAATGCCGGTCTGTCGGAACGTTTTCCGCAACCCGAGGCCTGGCGGTAACCCATCTGGACCTTTTGAAGGGAACGAACGTGCTGCGCACCCATGACCTCGGCAGTTTGAGCGCCGAGTTGATCGGACAAACCGTGACTCTGACCGGTTGGGTGGCCCGCCGTCGGGACCACGGCGGGGTCGCTTTCCTGGACCTGCGGGATGCCTCCGGGGTCGCCCAGATCGTGGTCCGGGACGAGCAGGACTTCCACGCGCTGCGCAACGAGTTCGTGCTGCAGATCACCGGAACCGTGGAGCGGCGGCCGGAAGGCAATGACAATGCCGCTTTGGCCACCGGCGAGATCGAGGTGGTCGCGGAGACCGTCACGGTGCTCAACGAATCCGCTCCGTTGCCGTTCCAGCTCGATGACCACGGCGACGTCGGCGAAGAAGCCAGGCTGAAGCACCGCTATCTCGATCTGCGCCGCAGCACGATGGCGAAGAACCTGAAGTTGCGTTCCGAAGCCAACCGGGTGGCCCGCGAGCTGTTGCACGCCGACGGCTTCGTGGAGATCGAAACCCCGACCATGACGCTGTCCACTCCCGGCGGCGCCCGGGACTTCGTGGTGCCGGCCCGCTTGGCCCCCGGCAACTGGTACGGCTTGGCGCAATCGCCGCAGCTTTTCAAGCAGCTCCTGCAGGTGGGCGGATTCGAAAAGTACTACCAGATCGCCCGCTGCTATCGCGACGAGGATTTCCGTGCCGACCGGCAGCCGGAATTCACCCAGCTGGACATCGAAGCCAGCTTCGTGGACGAAGACGACATCATCGCGTTGGGGGAGAAGATCGTCAGCGCGCTGTGGCGGCTGATCGATGTCGAGGTTCCGACGCCGATCCAGCGGATGCCGTATTGGGAGGCAATGGCCCGCTACGGCTCGGACAAACCGGACCTGCGCTTCGGCTTGGAGCTGACCGATCTCACCGAGTTCTTCAAAGACACCACTTTCCGGGTGTTCCAGGCGCCCTACGTCGGCGCCGTGGTGATGCCCGGCGGTGCTGCCCAGGCCCGCCGCACGCTTGACGGCTGGCAGGAGTGGGCGAAGCAGCGCGGTGCCAAGGGCTTGGCCTATGTGCTGGTCCAGGAAGACGGCGAACTGACCGGTCCGGTGGCGAAAAACCTCAGCGAAGCCGAAAAGGCCGGCCTTGCCGAGGCAGTCGGTGCCAAGCCGGGCGACTGCGTGTTCTTCGGCGCCGGCGAACGCGATGCTGCCTGGTCGATTCTGGGCGCTACCCGGGTGGAAATCGGGCACCGTACCGGGCTGATCGACCCGAACGCCTTTGCCTTCGTGTGGGTGGTCGATTTCCCGATGTTCGAATCGGCAGCCGCAGCGACGGCTTCCGGCGATGTCGCCGTCGGCGCAGGGGAGTGGACGGCGCTGCACCATGCATTCACCGCGCCGAAACCGGAGTTCTTGGATTCCTTCGACCAGGATCCGGCGGCTGCTTTGGCCTTCGCCTACGACTTGGTCTGCAACGGCAATGAGATCGGTGGCGGCTCGATCCGTATTCACCGCCGGGACGTCCAGGAACGGGTCTTCGCGCTCATGGGCCTGGACGAGGCGGCGCAGCAGGAGACCTTCGGGTTCTTGCTGGAAGGCTTCAAATACGGTGCTCCGCCGCATGGCGGCATCGCTTTCGGCTGGGACCGCGCGGTGGCCTTGTTGGCCGGCGTCGAATCGATCCGCGATGTGATTGCGTTCCCGAAATCCGGCGGCGGGTTCGACCCGTTGACCGGGGCGCCGGCACCGATCACGGCGCAACAACGCAAAGAAGCCGGCGTCGACGCGGTCAAGAAGCCGGCCGTGGAGGCTCCCGCGGCCCAAGCCTGAGCGGATCTCGCTTTCCGAAATCCCGTTCGCTGGTGGAATTCCACTAGCGGACGGGATTTTGTTGTGCGGGATCGGCCCGGCCCGGTGCGCCACTCGGATCGGTCACCGTGATTTTGACGCTGCAGGCCCGTTGCGCTGCGAGCGCAAGGACTTTGGCCCGCGGATCCGGAACATCGAGGAACTCCAGCCGCGGCAGCCGGGCGAGCTGCCGCAGCACGGGTTCGGCGACGACCGCGGCCGCCATGGCCTTGTCGCCGCCCAGGACCAGGTATTCGGCCTCGTGCAGGGGCAACGCGGCCGCATGGGCTGCCACTGCCTCGATCATGGCGTCGGCTTGGTTGGCCCGACGCCGGGCGAAGCGCTGTTGCGACCAGCCGCCGGCCGCCGTGCGTGACTGGACGTGCCGGGTTCCGACCTTCGAAGCCAGCACAGCTCCTTCCCGGCAGAGCGCCAGGGCATAACCGCCGCGCCGGATCAGAATCAGGCCGATCGGGCGTGCCTGGCCGCTCAACGAGGCCAACCGGGCTGCCGGGCCGCTGCCGGACCCCGGCCGGCCGGCCACTGGCCAGGGCGGCTGCAGACTGGCCCGGGCGCCGTCGGCAGCGCTGAGCTCGAAACCCTGCTCGGCGGTCTCGGTGATGCTCAAGGCGCCGTGCGAGGCGTTGAAGCGGTCCACCCAGCCAACGATCCGATCAGCGCTGACCCAGGCGGTCCGGGCCGCGGGCGGAAGGGCTGTGCTCATATTGTCCACGCTACCCGGTAGCGTGGTGTCGGTGAGCGATTTGTTCGATTTCGAGGACCCGGGCGGCCAAGCCCCGGATGCTGCCCGTCCCCGCGCCCGGGCCCCCTTGGCGGTGCGGATGCGCCCGCGCAGCGTCGACGAAGTGGTCGGCCAACAGCACCTGCTGGGCGACGGTTCCCCGTTGCGCCGTTTGGCCGGTGGCTCGAGCGATTCGGCGGCCGGCCCGACGTCGGTCATCCTCTGGGGGCCGCCCGGCACCGGCAAGACCACCTTGGCCCATGTGATCGCCCGCGGGCCGGGCCGGACCTTCGTGGAACTCTCCGCGATCACCGCCGGCGTCAAGGACGTCCGGCGGGTGATGGACGAAGCGCTGACCGCGCGGGACCTGCACGGCCGCACCACGGTGTTGTTCCTGGACGAAATCCACCGCTTCACCAAGGCGCAGCAGGACGCGCTGCTGCCCGGGGTGGAAAACCGCTGGGTGGTCCTGGTCGCCGCGACCACGGAGAATCCTTCGTTTTCGGTGGTCTCGCCGCTGCTCTCCAGATCGCTGCTGCTGACCCTGCAGCCGCTGACCGATGACGACATCCGGGCGTTGGTGGAACGTGCGGCGGCGGATCCGCGCGGCTTGGACGGCGCCTTGGATCTGGCTCCCGAGGCCCTGGACCACTTGGTCCGCTTGGCCAGCGGCGACGCCAGGCGGGCTTTGACCACTCTGGAGGCGGCGGCCGGCGTCGCCCTTGAACGTTTGGAAGCCGAGGGCGGCAAAGCGACCGGCGCAACGTTGGAGCTGGCGGATGCCGAGCGGGCCATCGACGCTGCAGCAGTGCGCTACGACCGGGCGGGAGATCAGCACTATGACGTGATCAGTGCCTTCATCAAATCCATCCGCGGCTCCGATGTGGACGCATCGATGCATTATCTGGCCCGGATGCTCGAAGCCGGCGAGGATCCGCGTTTCATTGCGCGCCGGCTGATCATTTCGGCCAGCGAAGACATCGGAATGGCCGACCCCACCGCGTTGCAGACCGCCGTCGCCGCGGCCCAGGCCGTGCAGCTGATCGGCATGCCGGAAGGCCGAATCATCCTCGCCGAGGCGGTGGTGCATTTGGCGACCGCGCCGAAGTCGAACGCCTCCTACCAGGCGATCAATGCCGCCATCGGGGACGTCCGGGCCGGCAAGGGCACGATCATCCCGCCGCATTTGCGGGACGCGCATTACCCTGGGTCGAAGCAGCTGGGCCATGGCAAAGGGTACGTCTATTCGCACGACGAGCCGCATGGCGTGGCGCAACAGCAATACCCGCCGGATGACCTGGTCGGCCGGAACTACTACGATCCATCCGGCAACGGGGCCGAACGTGATTTGGCGCTCCGCCTGGAACGCCTGCGCGGCATCATTCGAGGCGGTTAGGGCTCTCCACGTAGCAGATATAACCGGTTGCCGGGGCGAGGAACCGGTGCGTGTGATGCCGCACCGGAGCATAACGGTGGCCGAACGGGTCTTGGACGCTCACTTGCGCCAAGTCCGGAACCTCGGCCAACAGCCGGTCCACCGCGGTCAGGTCCAAGGGGTGGCTGACCCGGTCCGGCAGGGAGACGGTCCAAGGCAGCGGATAACGGCAAGGATGCGCTTCCAGTTGGAGCGCCTCGAACATGCCGCGGAGCAAGGAAAAGGTGCTGGCCGGCGGCAGCCGGTGCAGCGGATAAGACTGCGGGCGCAATTTCTGGGTGCGCAGCCAGGTCTGCCGCAGCCAGTGAAAATCCACCCGGCCCAGCGCGCGGCCCAGACCGAGCCGGCCGTTCTGGTCGCTGCGCAATCCGTGCGCAATGCCTTCCCGGTCCACGATGCAGACCACCTCCGCCGGAACGTCGAAGCTGGCGAGCAACGCCTGCGCAGTCGGGTGGTAGTTGAACTCTCCGCTGTCGTCGAGCGAGACGAAATCCTGGAGGTCCGGCAGCGGAGGCTCCGTGGCGGAAGCCGGTGCCGGGGACGCCAGCTGTCTTCGGGGCAATTGCATGGTCATATCTTCATTAAGATCCGCACGAAGCGCGGTTGGAAGCGGATTTACGAGTTCCATATGCGGGCTGCGGCGAATTTTACGTTTTGCTTACCCATGGTCAGTCCTGCGCCGTGATCGGATGCAGCAGGCCCGCGGATGCTGCACCGGGCTGGAACTGCTAAACTGGTCGCTGCACTGTTTACAGATGCACAACTGGCAAGCCCTGGCTCCAGCCTCGCAGAATCTCCCAAATCACTTTGGCGATGCGAGGATGCCCGGCGGTTGCAGTGATGGGCCGCAGCAGCCCTAACTCTCCACAGTGGAGGCCAGAACTCATTCTGCTGCTGAAATTTGGAAGGACACCGTGGCTAACAACACACGTGCCCGCCGGACGGTCCGCATTTCGCGTGCCCTCGGCATTGCTTTGACTCCGAAGGCCGCCAAGTACCTCGAGCGCCGTCCGTACGGCCCGGGCGAGCATGGCCGGGCCCGCAAGAAGCAGGACTCCGACTACGCGGTTCGGTTGCGTGAAAAGCAGCGTCTGCGTTCGCAGTACGGCATCCGCGAAGCCCAGATGACCCGGGTCTTCGAAGAAGCCCGCCGCACCAAGGGCCTGACCGGCGAAAACCTGGTTGAGCTGTTGGAAATGCGTCTGGACGCCCTGGTGCTGCGTGCCGGCTTCGCCCGCACCATCGCCCAGGCCCGTCAGCTGGTTGTGCACCGTCACATCATGGTCGACGGCGCCCGCGTTGACCGCCCGTCGTTCCGGGTCGGCGAAGGCCAGCTCATCCACGTGCACCCGCGCAGCGAAGTCATGGCTCCGTTGCAGGTCGCCGCGGCTGGCGCGCACCGCGACGTGCTGCCGGCGGTTCCGGGATACCTGGACGTCAAATTGGAAAGCCTCCAGGCCCGCCTGGTGCGCCGCCCGAAGCGCAGCGAAGTTCCGGTCACCTGCGAAGAGCAGCTGGTCGTGGAATTCTACGCACGCTAAGCAATAACCAGCGATAACGCAAAAGCCCGCGGCCGACGACGCCGCGGGCTTTTGTGTTCTCCGGCCGGCCCCGGGTGAGTTCCGTTCGCGCGCCGGGGTGGGGGATGGGCGGCCCTGGGGCAGCGACTGGTTCACCCTTGGGGCGCAGAAGTCGGTAAGGTACTTCTGAGGAAACTTCCGCTACCTATCCCTTGGAGGCACCATGTCAGGTGGAGACATCGCCGGGCTCATCGCTGCGGGCGTCTTCGCGATCCTAGTGGCGATCCTGGCCGTGCCGGTCTTCAAATTGGGCAAGGTCTTCGATGAGCTCAGTGGCACGATCCGGTCGATCAGCGAAGGCACCACGCCGTTGATCGACGAAGTGACGGCAACCGTGAGCACCACCAATGAGCAGCTCAAGAAGGTGGACGGCATGACCTCGAACGTCTCCGATGCCACCGCGAACCTTTCCGCGCTCTCCTCGTTGATCGCAGCCACCGTGGGATCCCCGTTGATCAAGGTCGCGGCCTTCTCCTACGGCGTCCGGGAAGCTTTTGCCGGGCGGAAGAACAATCCGCCCAAAGCCAAGCAGAGCCGCTGACCCGGAATCCGGACGGATCCGGGCCGGGCAATTTGAGGGAAAGACACAAGGCATGATCAAAAGAATCTTCTGGGTGGGCATCGGCGTGGCGATCGGCGTCATCGCGGTGCGCAAACTCAGCGAAGCGCAACAGAACATCGGACCGGCCGGCTTGAACCGCGCGGTCGGCCGGCTCAGCGACAGCGTGCATGACTTCACCGACACGGTGCGCGAGGGCATGGGCCGGCGTGAAGAGGAGCTGCGCACCGCGCTCGGCCTGGACGTCAAGAACTAATCGAAGCAAGAAACTTCAGAAGGGCACCACACACCATGAAAACGCAGGACATCGCCCAGCGCTGGCTCGATTTCTTCGAGAGCAAGGGCCACGCCGTCGTGCCCTCCGCGTCGCTGATCTCGGCGGATCCATCGATCCTTTTCAACATTGCCGGAATGGTGCCCTTCATCCCTTATCTGACCGCGCGGGAGACCCCGCCCTGGCCGCGCGCCACGAGCGTGCAGAAGTGCATCCGCACCGGCGACATCGAGGAAGTCGGCAAAACCGTCCGGCACGGCACGTTCTTCCAGATGTGCGGCAACTTCTCCTTCGGCGACTACTTCAAGGAGCAGGCGATCAGCTATGCCTGGGAGCTGCTGACCACGCCCCAGGATCAGGGCGGGTATGGTCTGGACCCGGATCGGCTCTGGGTCACGGTCTATGAAGACGGCGACGAAAAGGACGAAGAAGCGCGCGCGATTTGGCGCGACAAGATCGGCATCCCCAACGAGCGGATTCAAGGGACCGGCAAGGCGGACAACTTCTGGAGCACCGGGCAGCCCGGCCCGGGCGGACCCTGTTCCGAGATTTTCTACGATCGCGGCGCGGAATACGGTTTGGACGGCGGACCGGTGGCCGACGAGACCCGCTACATCGAGATCTGGAATCTGGTTTTCATGCAGTACCAGCTGTCCGCAGTGCGCAGCAAGGTCGATTTCGACATCGCGGGCGATCTGCCCAACCGCAATATCGACACCGGGCTCGGCTTGGAACGGCTGGCCATGATCCTGCAGGGCGTGGAGAACATGTACGAGACGGACCAGGTCCGTCCGGTTCTGGACGCCGCCGCAGAACTGGCCGGCAAGGAATACACCTCCACCGAAGATCCGGCGGATCCGCACCACGCCGACGACGTCCGGCTCCGGGTGGTGGCCGACCACATCCGCTCGGCGTTGATGCTGATCTCCGACGGGGTCGCGCCGTCCAACGAAGGACGCGGCTACGTGCTGCGCCGATTGATCCGCCGTGCGGTTCGCGCCATGCGTCTGATGGGGGTCGAGAAGCCCTGCCTGCCGACGCTCTTGCCGGTGTCCCGGGATGCCATGAAGGGTTTTTACCCGATCGTGGCCGAAGACTTCGAGCGGATCAGCCGGATCGCCTATGCCGAAGAGAAGTCCTTCCTCCGGACCATCGCTTCCGGCACTGCCCGGCTCGACGAGGCGGTCACCGAATCGAAAGCCAAGAACCAGCCGCTGTCCGGAGCCGAAGCTTTCGCCTTGCACGACACCTACGGCTTCCCGATCGACTTGACTCTCGAAATGGCCTCCGAAGCCGGCCTCAGCGTTGACGAGGCCGGGTTCCGTGCCCTGATGCTGGAGCAGCGGCAGCGTGCCCAGGCCGATTCGCGGGAGAAGAAGAGCGCGCACGCAGATCTGAGCGTTTTCAACGAACTGCTGGCCCAGGGCCAGACGGTATTCACTGGCTATACCGAATTGGACGGCGAGTCCACGGTCCGCGGCATCCTGGCCGGCGGGCAGCCGGTCTCCCAAGCCGGGCAGGGCGAAGAAATCGAATTGGTCCTGGCCGAGACGCCGTTCTACGCCGAAGCCGGCGGCCAGGCAGCGGATACCGGTCTGATCACCGGCGACGGCTTCGTGGTCGAAGTGCTGGACGTGCAGCGGCCGGTCAAGGGCCTGAGCGTGCACAAAGCCATCGTGCGCGAGGGGGAGCTGCCGGAAGGCGCCGTGGTGCGCGCCGCAGTGGACCGGGAACGCCGGCACGCCGCGGAACAGGCGCACACGGGCACGCACATCGTGCATGCCGCACTGCACCAGATCCTGGGCCCGGAAGCGTTGCAGCGGGGCTCCTTCAACAAGGCCGGCTATTTGCGCTTCGACTTCGCCTGGGGCGAGGGGCTCAGCGCCGCGACCCGTTCCGAGATCGAAGAGGTCTCCAACTTGGCCATCCGCAACAATTACGCGGTGCAGACGAGCGAGATGCCGATCGAGGAAGCCAAGGCGCTCGGTGCGATGGCGCTTTTCGGGGAAAACTACGGAAGCCGGGTCCGGGTCGTCGAAATCGACGGCGCCTGGTCGCGGGAGCTCTGCGGTGGCACGCACGTCGACACGACCTCGTTGATCGGCAGCCTGACGCTTTTGGGCGAACAGTCCGTCGGCTCGGGCAACCGCCGGGTCGAGGCCTTCGTCGGGATGGACGCCTTCCGGCATCTGGCCGCCGAACGGGCCCTGGTCACCGAGCTCACCGAGCTCATGAAGGTGCCGTCGAACCAGCTCGCCGACCGGATCGGTTCGACGCTCGCGAAACTCCGGGCTGCGGAGAAGGAACTGGACCGGTTGCGCAAAGAGCAGCTCACTGCCGCGGCCGGCCAATTGGCCGGCACGGCGCAGCAGGCGGGCAAGATTTCGCTGTTGACGCACGACGCCGGCCAGGTGGCCTCGGCGGACGACCTGCGTTCGCTGGCGTTGGATCTGCGTGAGCGGCTCGGCTCGGCTGCGGCCGCCGTCGCCTTGACCGGGACCGCCAACGGCCGGCCGCTGGTCCTGGTCGCCACGAACGAGGCCGCACGCAGTGCGGGTGTGAAGGCCGGTGCGCTGGTCAAGATCGCTGCCGGAGTGCTCGGCGGCGGCGGTGGCGGCAAGGACGATGTGGCCCAGGGCGGCGGTAGCGACGCCGCGCAGGTACCGGCTGCCCTGGCGGCGATCCGGCAGGCCGTGGACGCGATCTGATGGCCTCCCGAGGAGTCCGGCTCGGCATCGACGTCGGCACGGTCCGGATGGGGGTGGCGCAGTGTGATCCCGAGGGGATCTTGGCGACGCCTTTGCGGACCGTGCAACGGGATCCGAAGCGCAACTCCGATTTGCGCGTGATCGTGAAGGATGCTCTTGAATTGTCCGCAGTGACCGTCTACGTCGGGTTGCCGCAGACGTTGCGCGGCGGCGAAAGCGGCTCGGCGGCTTTGGCCCGGGAGCTGGCACGGCAGCTTGCCGGGATGCTCCGGGACGCCGGTTCGACCGCGGAAGTCCGTTTGATCGATGAAAGACTCAGCTCGATCAGTGCCCATCAGCAGTTGCGTGCCGCTGGCATGACGGGGCGCGAACAACGTAAAGTAGTGGATCAAGTGGCGGCTGCCGGAATCTTGCAGCACGCTTTGGAGATGGAAAAGTCCATCGGCGGCGCAGTGGGGGAGGCTGTGGCTGCCGGGCCCCGTCCGGGTGAATCCCGGTCGGAAGGCGATGGTGGACAGTGAGGAAAGCATCATCAGTATTCGCATTGATGCGGCCGAGGGCGGGCGATGAACCCGATTTTCTCGGACGAGGGCAATGACCACGCGCACCCCGGGACCACCGATCAGCTGAGCCATCAGCCGGCGCCTGGGGTGGCGCCGTCGCGACGGCAGCAGCGGACGTCGCGGAAGGTGAAGCGCCGCCGCCGGAGCGTGGTGATGTTCCTGGTGCTCGTGGTGTTCGTGGTCGCCGGCGTGCTGGCCTTCCAAGCGATCCGGCCGATCTTGAACATCGACCCGGCCAAGGACTATGCCGGGCCCGGCGAGGGGCTGGTCGTCTACACCCTGCCCGACGGCGCCACCGGCCGCCTGGTCGCCTCGGATTTGCTGGGCAAAGGGGTGGTGGCCAGCGAGGCGGCGTTCATCGATGCGCTCAATGCCGCGAACGCGACTGGCAGCCTGCAACCCGGGGTCTATCCGTTCAAGTTGCAGATGAAAGCCACCGATGCGGTCCAGGTCTTGCTCACCGCCTCGCAGCAGAAGGTGCACTACGCCCCGATCCAGCAGAATCTCCGGCAAAACGAAGTCTTCGATGTGCTCTCGAAAGCAACCCAGATTCCGGTGAACGAATTCGTGGAACTGGCCAAGAACCCGACCGCGCTGGGCTTGCCCGCCCAGGCTCCGTCGCTCGAAGGGTATCTGGCCCCGGGGGAGTACACCTTCCCCACCGGAACCACCGCGCAGCAGATCCTGACCAAGCTGATCGACACCACGAAGCAGGAACTGACCGACGCCGGGGTGACCGATCCGGCCCAGCAGTACCGAGTGCTGACCATCGCGAGCATCATCGAAGCCGAAGGCAACGAACAGAACTATCCGATGATCTCCGGGGCGATTGCGAACCGGTTGAACAATCCGGCGGGCGAAACCGGTGGCCGACTGGAATCCGATGCAACGGTCGCTTACGGCCTCAATATCAAGACGTACAACATCACCGCCGCGCAGAAGCTGGACACCAGCAATCCCTACAACACGTTCGCCAAGGCCGGCCTGCCGGTCGGGCCGATCGGCTCGCCCAAGGTGAAGGCCGTGGACGCAGCCGCCAAACCGCAAGCGAATCCTTATTACTTCTGGGTCACTGTCAACTTGGATACCGGTGAGACGCTGTACGCGACGACCTTGGCAGAGCACAACGCCAATGTGCTCAAGTACCAGGCCTGGTGCCAGGCGAACAGCGGAAGATGCAGCTGAAAGCAGCGGTGATCGGGCAGCCGATCGCGCATTCGAAGTCCCCGGCCCTGCACCGTGCCGCCTATCGTGCGCTCGGTGCGGACATCGATTACCGGTTGATCGAGGTGGCGCCGGCCGACTTGGCTGATTTCGTGGCGCAGATCCGCGCTGAGCGGAACTGGGCCGGGATTTCAGTCACCATGCCGCACAAGGCGTCGATGCTCGCTCTGGTCGACGCCAGAGACGCCGATGTGCAGCGTACCGGGGCGTTGAACACGGTGCTGGTGGACCCGGCCGACGGCCGGCTGCTCGGCCGCAATACCGACATCATCGGCATCGTGCACGCACTGCGGCACGCCGGAGTCGCCTCCGTGCAGCACGCCGCCCTGATCGGCGGCGGCGGCACGGCACGTGCGGCTTTGGCAGCGCTGAAGCAGTTGGACTGCCAGCGTGCCGATGTCTATCTCCGGGACCCGGCGAAGGGCGGGGACTTGGCCGAGCTCGCGGCTGTGCTGGGACTGGGATTGACGCTGCGGCCGTTCGCAGAGGCCGCGGATCCGGTCACCGGCGCCGGGGCCGCGGAACTGGTGATCAGCACGCTGCCGCCAGGTGCCGCCGATCCGCTTGCGGAAGCTTTGCGCGGCATGGGGCGCGCTACGAACCTGCTGCTGGATGTGGCTTACGATCCCTGGCCGAGCCGGTTGGCGCACGTCTGGTCGGAGTCCGGCGGCGTAGTGGTTTCCGGACTGGAAATGCTGCTCTACCAAGCGGTGGCACAGGTGGCGGCGTTCAGCGGCTGCGACCTGGCCGGACGCGAGGACGTCATCAATGTGATGTGCGACTCAATCGGGCTGCCCGAGCGCTGAGCAAGCCCTGGGTTCATGGCAGGATGTACCTATGTTGCGTTGGCTTACTGCCGGTGAATCCCATGGCCCGGCACTGACCGGGATCATCGAGGGTCTGCCCTCCGGCATCGAATTGAGCACCCAGGACATCCAAACCGCACTCGCCCGCCGCAGGCTCGGTTATGGCCGCGGTGCCCGGATGAAATTCGAACAGGACCAAGTGCAGCTGCTCGGCGGCGTCCGGCACGGCCGCACCCAGGGCGGCCCGGTCGCGATCACCGTCGGCAATACCGAATGGCCCAAATGGGAACAGATCATGTCCGCCGACGCGGTGGACCCGGCGGAGTTGGCAGGCCAGGGCCGGAACGCGCCATTGACCCGGCCGCGCCCCGGGCACGCGGATTTCACCGGAATGCAGAAGTACGGCTTCGATGAAGCCCGCCCGGTTCTGGAACGGGCCAGCGCCCGGGAGACCGCCATACGCGTCGCATTGGGTGCCGTGGCAGCCAGATTCCTGGACCAGCTCGGCATCACCCTGGTCAGCCACACCGTTGCGGTCGGCACGGTAGCGGTGCCGGAAGGCACGGCATTGCCGGAGGCAGCCGATGTGCTCGCCCTGGATGCCGATCCGTTGCGATGCTTCGACCGGGAGACCTCCGGAGCGATGGTGGCCGAGGTCGATGCGGCGCACAAGGAAGGCGAAACGCTCGGCGGCGTGGTCGAGGTCCTCGCCTACGGCCTTCCGCCGGGTTTGGGCAGCTACGTGCACTGGGACCGGCGACTCGATTCCCGACTGGCCGGAGCGCTGATGGGAATCCAGGCGATCAAGGGCGTCGAAGTCGGCGACGGGTTCAAAACCGCGCAACGGCGGGGCACTGCGGCCCATGACGAGATCGTCAAGGACGACGACGGCGCAGTCCGCCGGATGAGCAACCGGGCCGGGGGCATCGAAGGCGGGATGAGCATCGGCGATGTGTTGCGGGTGCGTGCCGCCATGAAACCGATCGCCACGGTGCCGCGCGCATTGCGCACCATCGACGTGGCTACCGGCGAGCCGGCGAAGGCGCATCACCAGCGTTCCGATGTCTGCGCGGTCCCGGCCGCCGGGGTGGTCGCCGAAGCCATGGTGGCACTCGTGCTGGCAGAGTCCGTCCTGGAGAAGTTCGGCGGCGATTCGCTGCCCGAAACCGCCCGGAACCTGGCGGCTTATCTGGCGAACATCCCGCAAGCCCTGGGCTCCCAACCGCTGTGAATCGATTGCCCGCGCACCGCAGCATCGTGCTGATCGGCCCGATGGCGGTCGGGAAGTCCACGGTCGGAGCACAGCTGGCCCGGTTGGCGGGTCGGGAATTCTTGGACTCGGATCAGCTGTTCGAGGAGAAACACGGGCCCATTCCGGCCGCGTTCAGCTCCTATGGCGAACGCTGGTTCCGGGAGGTCGAAGCCCGGCTCATCGCGTCCGTGCTGGCCCGTCGCGATCAGTACGTGCTCTCCTTGGGCGGCGGCGCGGTGCTGGACACCGGCACCCAGCAATTGCTCGGGCAAAGCACCGTGGTGTTCTTGGAAGCCGATGCCGACGCGGTGCGGGAACGAATCCAGCGCGGCGGCAACCGGCCGCTGCTGCAGAGCGCGGACCAGGATCCGGTGCAACGCTGGAGCCAGGTATTCGCGGATCGCGAATCGGTCTACCGCAGGCTGGCCGATCTGACCCTGGATGTCCGGGACGGCAGCCCGGAAGTCCTGGCAACCGAACTCATGACGTTATTGGAAAATCGACCCGGCAAGGAAGTCCAGTGAGCGAATCGCCCACCATCATCAAAGTCACCGGTGGCCAGCCCGCGGAAAACTACGACGTCGTCGTCGGCCGCGGACTGCTGGCCAAGCTTCCGGAGCTGCTCGGCGAACGGGTCCGGCGGGTGCTGGTGGTGCACCCGCGGGCGCTCCGGCTGACCGGCGACTCGGTCCGGGATGATCTCGCTGCGGCCGGATTCACGGCGCTGACCGCGGAAATCCCGGACGGTGAAGAAGGCAAGCACCTGCAGGTCGCCGGATTCTGCTGGCAGGTGCTGGGCCAAAACGACTTCACCCGCTCGGACGCGATCGTTTCGGTCGGCGGCGGCGCAGTCACGGATTTGGCGGGCTTCGTGGCGGCCACCTGGTTGCGCGGCGTCCGAGTCGTGCACCTGCCCACGAGCCTGCTCGCGATGGTCGATGCCGCGGTCGGCGGCAAGACCGGGATCAATACCGCCGAAGGCAAGAACCTGGTGGGTGCCTTCCACCCGCCCGCGGCGGTGCTGGCCGATCTGGATGCTTTGGGCACGCTGCCGGTGAACGAACTGGTCTCCGGCCTCGCCGAAGTGGTCAAATGCGGATTCATCGCGGATCCGGCGATCCTGGATCTGATCGAGTCCCGTCCGGAGGCAGTCCGGGACCCCGCTTCGGCCGAACTTCGCGAGCTCATCGAGCGGGCGATCGCGGTCAAAGCCACCGTGGTCTCGGCCGATCTGAAAGAATCCGGCCAGCGGGAGTATCTCAACTACGGGCATACCTTGGGCCATGCGATCGAGCTGGTGGAGCGCTATTCTTGGCGGCATGGTGCAGCGGTTTCGGTCGGCATGATGTTCGCGGCAGAGCTGTCGCGCAGCGTGGGCCGGCTCTCCGACGAGGTCGCCGACCGGCACCGGAGCGTCTTGGCGGGGCTGGGGCTGCCGACCAGCTACCGGCGCGACCGGTGGCAGGGGCTCCTGGACGGGATGCGGCGGGACAAGAAGTCCCGCGGCGATCTGCTGCGTTTCGTGGTGCTGGACGGATTGGCCAAACCCGGCATCCTGGATGTGCCGGATACCTCGTTGCTTTTTGCGGCCTATCAGGAAATCGCCGAATAGGCAGTGGGAGTGGAATTCATGAACGCAGCACGCGATGGACTGAGCCGGCCGGATGCCAGATTCCCGGATTGGCCGAGTTCCTATTTCCCCGGAATATCGTTCAATCCGGACAGCCTGCGCAGCGAAGTGATCGACGATCAGCTGTGCGAAGCGGCCCTGAATGCGGCGCCGGACCCCGGTGACCGGGTGTTCGTGCTGCTGGCCCGGGGGCGGAGCAACGAGGCCGCGGAACTGGTCGCCGAACTGCGCATGGCGGATCCGGGTTCGCTGCGCCTGCAGGTCCTGGAAGCCGATGTCGCGGCCTCGGTCAACGACACCGATCGGGCGATCCGCTTGCTGCAGTATCTGGCCAAAGAACAGCGCGGGCAAGCGTCGGAGGCCAGCGTCCGGCAGCATTTGGGCCGGGCATATTTCCGGGCCGGGAAATACCAGTCCGCGGCCGGGAATTTCGCCTCGGCCCTGGACTTGCGGGTTGCCGCCGGGGCGTCGGCCGCGCTGATCTACTCTTCGACAGTAGCCTTGCAGAGAGCACGGGAACTGTCGGAAAGCACGGCTTCGGTCGCGTAATACTGCGGCCGGTGGTCGGGCCCGGCAGATCCGGCCGCAGAAACGCGGTAGAATCAATGCTGGATTTTTGACATTCTGAACATGCACGATGCAATCATGCTGCGCTCCGGCGTCAGCGGCGCATCGCCGAGGCGGGAGAGACACCATGGCAACAACCAATGACATCAAGAACGGAACGGTGCTGAACCTCGACGGTCAGCTCTGGAACGTGATCGAATTCCAGCACGTGAAGCCGGGCAAGGGCGGCGCTTTCGTGCGTACCAAAATCCGCAATGTGCTCTCCGGCAAGGTCGTCGACAAGACGTTCAACGCAGGCCTGAAGATCGAAACCGCCACTGTGGACCGTCGCGATTACCAGTACCTGTACCAGGATGGCGAAGATTTCGTCTTCATGGACACCCAGGACTACGACCAGATCACGGTGCCCGGTGCCACTGTGGGCGATGCAGTGAACTTCATGCTCGAGAACCAGAATGTGAACATCGCGCTGCACGAAGGCACTCCGTTGTACCTGGAGCTGCCGGCGTCCGTGATCCTGGTGATCACCTATACCGAACCCGGCCTGCAAGGCGACCGCTCGTCGGCGGGCACCAAGCCTGCCACGCTCGAAACCGGCTATGAGATCCAGGTTCCGTTGTTCGTCGAGCAGGGCACCAAGGTCAAGGTGGACACCCGCGACGGCAGCTACCTTGGTCGGGTCAACGACTGATCGTGGCGGAAAAATCTGGAACCAGCGCCCGGAGCAAAGCGCGCCGCCGGGCCTTGGACATTCTCTTCGAAACCGAACAGCGCCCGGGCAATTCCGCGGAGGCGCTGCAGCGCCGTCGGGACAGCACCGACCAGGTGATCAATCCGTACACGGTGGAAATCCTCGACGGATTGGCGCAGAAGCAGGAAGAAATCGACGAGTTCCTGCAGACGTACGCCCAGGGCTGGACCCTCGAGCGGATGCCGGCCGTGGATTTGATCGTGCTTCGGATCGGTGCCTGGGAATTGCTCTACAACGATGACGTGCCGGATGCCGTAGCGGTCAGCGAAGCGGTGGAACTCGCACGCACGCTGTCCACCGACGAGTCGCCGCAGTTCGTGAACGGGCTGCTTGGCCGCTTGCAGGCGCTCAAGCCGACGCTGCTGGCCTAGGCTGATCCGGCAGCTGGGTATTTGCCGTAACCGAGAACACTTTGGCTGGGCGAAAAGACTGGTCTTTTCGCCCAGCCAAAGTGTTCTCGCGGTACCGCCCGCAGGGCATGGCGCGGGTCAGCCGAGCACGCTGGGCCGCAGCGCGGTCAGCTCGTCCAGCAGTTGGCGTTCGTCCAGCTGGTTCTGCTCGAGGTTCTTCCCGGTCAGGATGCGTTGCCGGGTGTAGGCCAAGGTAGTGGCCCGGCGGATGAACCGCTTCATGACGGCTTCGCGGCCGACCCGTTTGGCCCAGGCGGTCGCGGTCCGGCGACCGGACTGAGTGGCGACCATGTTGACTTCCTCCGGGGTGAACCAGCCCTGCTCGCGGTATTCGGTGAGCCGCCGATGGGTCAGCTTGGCCTCGCTGCGCATCAGGAACACCAGGCCGACCACCCACAGCACGATCAACGGGAATTGGTAGACCGCAGACTGCAGGAAGATCGCGCCCAAATAGCCCGGAATGTCGTTGACCTCGGCGAGCAGTGGCGCGCTGTTCCAGACCATGTGCAGGTACATGGCCGGGATCAGGCCCAGGAAGAAGGCGCCGATGATCTGCCCGGTTTTGCCCTTGCGGGCAGCGAAACCGATGATCAACCCGGTGCATGCCGTGTACAAAGCATGCCCGAAAGGGCTGAACACGCCGCGCGCCAGGAAGCTGATGCCCAGACTCAAAGCGCCGTCGTCCGTGGCTTCGGCGACCGCCCGGCCGAAGTATTGGATGTTCTCGGTGAACGCGAATCCCGCCGCGATGACCGTGGCATAGACCACGCCGTCGAGCGGTCCGTCGAAATACTTCTTGGCGAACAAGGCGATCAGCAGAATCCCCAGGCCCTTGGAGAACTCCTCGACCGGCGGCGCTTCGAAGGTGGCCAGCCATTGGTCGGCCATCGCCGGGCTCAATCCTTTGGGCCGGAAGACGGCCACCCACACCGGTTGGATCAGCAACGTGGTGCCGATCGAGCCCAGGGCACCCCAGAGCAGGGCGAAACCGAGCATCCATTTGGGTTCCGGTTCCCAGCGGTCGATGAAATAGGCGGTCAACAGCACCGCGGTGAGCGGGAACAGCGACAGGATGAAGCCGATCGTCATCCCGGCCAAACCGCCGCTGTGGTACAGATTCGGCAGGATCAAGAAGACGCCGAGCAAACCGGCTACTGCGCAGGTGATGCCGACCAACAGGATCAAGTTCAGCGAGGTCGTGGTCCGCTTCGCCTGCTGCGCGGTCCACACCGGCTGCAGCGGGACCTGGCCGAAATGGCTGTTCGGTGCCGGAAAGTAGCCGGCCTGGTCGAGCTGGCCCGGCCAGGCCGGGTTGGCCGGATTCGGGGCGGGGGGTTGCGAGCCGGGCTGTGGGAAGCCGGCCGGTTCCGGCTGCTGCGGTTGCCTCGGCGCATTCGGATCCGGCCACTGCGGGGAAGTCATAGCCATACTTTACGATGCGGGTACCCGGAATGCGGCGCTGCGGTCCGGTTGGGCTAATCGGCAGATGAACTTCGTGTGGTATTTTGAAGTCGCATTGATCCACTTTAATTCCGTCCCGTGAGGCGGGGAAGGGGGCATCGGCACATGAGCAACTCTCCGCAGGAAAAGTCCACCGTGGCACACGGCAGGACGGTCCTGGGCAGCGCTGACATCGACCGTGCACTGACGCGCATCGCGCATGAGATTTTGGAATCCAACAAAGGTTCCGAGGGATTGGTCCTGTTGGGCATCCCACGGCGCGGCTATCCGCTGGCGCAACGTCTGGCCCGCAAAATCGCCCTCGCCGAACCGTCCGTCGATCCGGACCGCATCGTCGGCCAACTCGACGTCACGATGTTCCGCGACGATCTGGCCCGGCAGCCGACCAGAGCCCCGCAGCGCACCGCCCTGCCGGCGTCGGGCATCGACGACAAAGTAGTGGTCCTGGTCGACGACGTGCTGTATTCCGGGCGGACGATCCGGGCAGCACTCGATGCCCTGGTGGACCTGGGCCGCCCGCGGATCGTCCGGCTCGCAGTCCTGGTGGACCGCGGACACCGGGAACTCCCGATTCGCGCCGACCACGTCGGCAAGAACCTGCCGACCTCATCGAGCGAGCGGGTCTGGGTCCGGCTCACCGAGACCGACGGCGGCGAAGAGCAGGTTTCGATCCAAGGCGCCGGGCCGCTCGCGGACGCTGCGGAGCTACCGCGATGAGGCACCTGCTCTCCACCCATGACCTGAGCCGCGGCGCGGCAATCCAGATCCTGGACACTGCGGAGGAAATGGCGGCGGTGACCGAACGCGAGGTCAAGAAACTCCCGGCATTGCGCGGCCGTACCGTGGTCAACCTCTTTTTCGAAGACTCCACCCGAACCCGGATTTCCTTCGAGGCGGCGGCGAAGCGGCTCAGCGCAGACGTGATCAATTTCGCCGCGAAAGGCTCCTCGGTTTCCAAAGGCGAATCGCTCAAAGACACGGCCCAGACCCTGGAGGCGATGAGTGCGGATGCCGTGGTGATCCGGCACGGTTCCTCGGGCGCCCCGCAGCGATTGGCCGACTCAGGCTGGATCGACGCCGCGGTGATCAACGCCGGCGACGGCACCCACGAACATCCCACCCAGGCATTGCTGGACGCGTTCACGATGCGCCGCCACTGGTCGGCACTGCGCGGGATCGGTTCGACCGGCAGCGATGTCGCCGGGTTGCGGATCGCGATCGCCGGCGACGTGCTGCATTCCCGGGTGGCGCGGTCCAACGTCTGGCTGTTGCACACCCTGGGCGCCGAAGTGACGCTGGTGGCTCCGCCGACGCTGCTGCCGCTGGGTGTGGAAACCTGGCCTTGCCGGGTCAGTTACCACCTGGACGAAACCCTGGAAACCGGCGTCGACGCGGTCATGATGCTGCGCGTGCAGGGCGAACGGATGCACGCTGCCTTCTTCCCCTCGGAACGCGAGTACTCCAGGCGCTGGGGGTTCGACGATGCCCGGCTGGCACGGCTCGACGCGCTGGGCCTCAAGGACACCATCATCATGCATCCTGGCCCGATGAACCGTGGCCTGGAGATCTCCTCCGCGGCCGCCGATTCGCCCCGGTCGACCGTGCTCGAACAAGTGCGAAACGGCGTTTCGGTCCGGATGGCCGCGCTGTACCTGCTGCTCAGCGGCGGGCTCGGCGACCATCCTCCGGCCGATTCCGGCCGGACCCTGGACAACAGCAACCGGCGGGAGGCCGATTCATGAGCGGACAGCGTTATCTAATCAGGGGCGCGAAGGCGCTCGGCGGGCAACGGGGTGACCTCCTGGTCGGCGACGGCGTGATCCTGCAAGCCAGCGACCGGGTCGACCCGGCCGGCGCGGTCGTGATCGATGCGGACGGCCTGGTGGCGCTGCCCGGCCTGGTCGATCTGCACACCCATTTGCGGGAGCCCGGCCGGGAAGACGCCGAAACCGTGCTCACCGGGTCCCAGGCGGCGGCCAGGGGCGGATTCACCGCGGTCCACGCGATGGCCAACAGCGCCCCGGTGGCCGATACCGCCGGAGTCGTCGAACAGGTCTATTCGCTGGGGCTCGAAGCGGGCTGGACCGAGGTGCGTCCGGTAGGCGCGGTGACCGTCCGTCTGGCGGGCCAACGTCTTGCGGAACTCGGCGCGATGGCCGATTCCCGGGCCCGGGTCCGGATCTTCTCCGATGACGGAATGTGCGTGTGGGATCCGGTGCTGATGCGCCGGGCGCTGGAGTACGTGAAGGCCTTCGACGGCGTGATCGCGCAGCACGCCCAGGAGCCGCGGCTCACCGAGGGGGCGCAGATGAACGAGGGCGCGGTGTCCTCGGTGCTCGGTTTGCAGGGCTGGCCCGCGGTGGCCGAGGAAAGCATCATCGCCCGGGATGTGCTTTTGGCCCAGCACGTGGATTCCCGTCTGCATGTCTGCCATGTCTCGACTGCGGGCAGTGTGGATATCATCCGTTGGGCGAAGGCCAAGGGGATCAAGGTCACCGCCGAGGTCACTCCGCACCACTTGCTGCTCACCGATGAATTGGTGCGCAGCTATGATCCGGTGTACAAAGTCAATCCGCCGTTGCGCACCGGAGAGGACGTGCAAGCATTGCGGGAGGCCTTGGCCGACGGCACGATCGACGTGCTCGGCACCGACCACGCGCCGCATCCCAGTGAAGCCAAGGAATGCGAGTGGGCGCAAGCGGCGATGGGCATGACCGGTCTGGAGACCGCCCTGTCCGTGGTGCAGCACGCCATGGTGGAAACCGGCTTGCTGGACTGGTCGGGCGTGGCCCGGATCACTTCGCAGACTCCGGCCGTGATCGGCCAGCTGCCGTGGCAAGGCGGATCATTGCAAGCCGGCGAACCGGCGAACCTGGTGCTGGTGGATCCGGCGGCGCGCTGGATCGTGGATCCGGGCCGGATGGCGACCAAAGGCCGGAATTCGCCGTTCGCCGGGCTGGAACTGCCCGGCGCCGTAGTTGCGACCTTCTTCGCCGGTCATCCCACGGTGCTCGACGGAAAGCTGAATTCGCCGGCCGGGGCCGGTGCCTGATGGAGTATCTGTGGCCCACGCTGTTCGCGATCGCCTTGGTGCTGGCGATCTTCGCGCTGATGGCTGCCGGGTGGCGCAGCCGCAAACGTGCCCAAGCAGCTTTCCCGGAGCTCCCGGCGGTTCCGGAACTGGCCGATGCCGGTTTGACGATCCCCGGGCAATACGTGTCGACGACCAAAGCCGGCGATTGGCTGGACCGGATTGCCGTGCACGGTCTGGGCGTACGCTCCGGCGCCGAACTGGAACTGCATCCGGAAGGCATTCTGCTCCAGCGCTCCGGCGGCGTCCCGCTGTTCCTGGCCCGGGAGTCCATCGAAGAGATCCGGACCGAAGGCGGGATGGCCGGGAAGTTCGTGGAGAAGGACGGCTTGGTGGTGCTCACCTGGCGGCTGGGCGAAGAACTGCTCGATACCGGCTTCCGGACCAGGAAAGCCGAGGACCGCAGCCGCTTGTTGGCTGCGCTCGAAGAATTGACCCGGACCAATACCGAAAAGAACGGCTGAGATGACGAATAGCCCAGTAGACCTTGATCCAGTGAACCAGCCGAAGGCCGTCCTGGTCCTCGAAGACGGCACCCTGTTCCACGGCCAGCCCTACGGCGCCATCGGAACAGCCCTCGGCGAGGCGGTGTTCGCCACCGGAATGACCGGGTACCAGGAGACGATCACTGACCCGTCCTACGCCCGGCAACTGGTGGTGCAGACCGCTCCGCACATCGGGAACACCGGAGTCAACGACGAGGACGCAGAATCCCGCAAGATCTGGGTTTCCGGTTACATCGTGCGGGATGCGGCCCGCCGGCCGTCGAACTGGCGCGCGCAACGCAGCCTCGACAAGGAACTGATCGCCCAGGGCATCATCGGGATCCAAGGCGTCGACACCCGGGCAGTGACCCGGCATCTGCGGGAACGCGGTGCGATGCGCGCTGCGATCTTCTCCGGAGCCGCGGCCGAAAGACCGGTCGACGAGCTGCTCGCCCAGGTCCGGGCCAGCGCACCGATGGAAGGGGCGAAGCTTGCCGAAGAGGTCAGCGTGCACGAAGCCTATGTCGTGGAGCCGGCCGAGCACGGCTGGACCGGGCCGGTCAAACACACGGTGGCAGCCTTGGACCTGGGCATCAAAGCGATGACCCCGCAGCGTTTCGCGGAGCGCGGCGTACGCGTCCACGTGCTGCCGGCGAGCGCCACGCTGGCGGACATCCGGGCGGTTGCGCCGGACGGCGTTTTCATGTCGAACGGTCCCGGAGATCCGGCGACCGCGGACGACCAGGTCCGGGTTTTGCGCGAAGTCCTGGATGCCAAACTGCCGTTCTTCGGCATCTGCTTCGGCAATCAGATCCTCGGCCGGGCGCTGGGCTTCGGCACCTACAAGCTGCGCTACGGGCACCGTGGAATCAATCAACCGGTGCTGGACCGGGCCACCGGCAAAGTCGAAATCACCTCGCAGAACCACGGGTTCGCGGTGGATGCACCGAAGGAACGGATCAGCGATGCCCCGGAGGCGCGCTTCGGCCGGGTCGAAGTCAGCCACATCAGCCTCAACGACAATGTCGTGGAAGGATTGCGCTGCCTCGACGTGCCGGCGTTCTCGGTGCAATACCACCCCGAGGCCGCGGCGGGGCCGCATGATTCGGCCTACCTCTTCGACCGGTTCATCGAACTGATGTCGAGCACCCCGAAACCCGGCGCCGACGGCGCCGACCAGGATTCCACGCACGGCGAGATGCAGGCTGCCGGCTCTACGCAGGACAAGGACGCGAAGTAATGCCCAAGAGAGACGATTTGAAATCAGTCCTGGTCATCGGCTCCGGCCCGATCGTGATCGGACAGGCCGCGGAGTTCGACTATTCGGGAACCCAAGCGCTGCGTGTTCTGAAGGAAGAGGGCCTGCGGGTCATCCTGGTGAACTCGAACCCGGCCACCATCATGACCGACCCGGAGTTCGCCGATGCGACCTACGTCGAGCCGATCACTCCGGAGGTCGTGGCGAAGATCATCGCCAAGGAACGCCCGGATGCGATCCTGCCCACCCTGGGCGGGCAGACTGCCTTGAACACCGCGATCGCTCTGGACAAGAACGGGGTATTGGAGAAGTACGACGTCGAGCTCATCGGGGCCAACATCGCGGCCATCGAGCTCGGTGAAGACCGGGAGAAATTCAAGGGCGTGGTGGAGCGCTGCGGGGCGGAATCCGCCCGTTCGCACATCGTGCACAGCATGCCGGAGGCTTTGGCCGCTGCGGCCGATCTGGGCTACCCCTTGGTGGTCCGGCCGTCCTTCACGATGGGCGGCCTGGGCTCCGGACTGGCCTACAACGAGCAGGACCTGCACCGGATCGCCGGTGCCGGATTGCAATACAGCCCGACCAGTGAAGTGCTGCTCGAAGAGAGCATCCTGGGCTGGAAAGAATACGAACTCGAGATGATGCGGGACAAGAACGACAACGTCGTGGTGGTCTGCTCGATCGAAAACTTCGATCCGGTCGGCGTGCATACCGGCGACTCGATCACGGTGGCTCCGGCGATGACCTTGACCGACCGGGAGTACCAGAACTTGCGGGACATCTCGATCGCGGTGATCCGGGAAGTGGGCGTGGACACCGGCGGCTGCAACATCCAGTTCGCGATCGAACCGGATACCGGACGGGTCGTGGTGATCGAGATGAACCCCCGGGTCTCCCGTTCCTCGGCCCTGGCCTCCAAAGCGACCGGCTTCGCGATCGCGAAGATCGCGACCAAGCTTTCGCTCGGTTACACGCTGGACGAGATCCCGAACGACATCACCCAGAAGACCCCGGCCAGCTTCGAACCGACCCTGGACTACGTGGTGGTCAAGGTCCCGCGTTTCGCTTTCGAGAAGTTCCCGGCGGCGGACGCCACCCTGACCACCACGATGAAGAGCGTCGGCGAAGCCATGGCGATCGGCCGCAATTTCACCGAGGCCCTGCAGAAGGCGTTGCGTTCCTTGGAACAGAAGGGCAGCCAACTCGATTTCGGCAGCATCAATGCGCTCGACGTGCCGGCCCTGGTGGAGGCTGCCAAACGGCCGACCACGGAGCGGCTGGGCCAGGTGCAGCGGGCGCTCTCCGGCGGTGCCACCGTCGAGGAGCTGTATGCCGCGACCGGAATCGATCCCTGGTTCTTGGACCAATTGCAGCTGCTCAACGAAATCGCGGTCGAGCTGCGCGGCGCCGCGCAGCTGGACGAGGCGCTGTTGCGCCGGGCGAAACGGCACGGCTTCTCCGATGCGCAGATCGCGGAGCTGACGCATCACGCGGAATCGGTGGTGCGCGGCGTGCGGCAGGCGCTCGGCGTCCGCCCGGTCTACAAGACGGTGGACACCTGTGCTGCGGAATTCGCCGCCTACACGCCGTACCACTACTCGTCCTATGACTTGGAAGACGAGATCGCACTGCACGAGAAGCCCTCGGTGATCATCCTGGGCTCCGGACCGAACCGGATCGGGCAGGGCATCGAGTTCGACTATTCCTGCGTGCACGCCTCGATGGCCTTGCGCAAAGCCGGCTATGAAACGGTCATGGTCAATTGCAATCCGGAGACGGTTTCCACCGACTACGACGTCTCCACCCGGCTCTACTTCGAACCGCTCACACTCGAAGACGTGCTCGAGGTGATCGCCGCCGAGGAGCGCACCGGGGGAGTCCTGGGCGTCTTCGTGCAGCTGGGCGGGCAGACTCCGTTGAAGCTCGCGCAAGACCTGGCCGACGCCGGGGTGCCGATCCTGGGCACCTCGCCGGAAGCGATCGATCTGGCCGAGCACCGTGGCCAGTTCGCCCGGGTTCTGGAACAGGCCGGATTGGTGGCGCCGAAGAACGGCACTGCGGTTTCCTTCGAAGACGCCAAGCGGGTCGCCGACGAGATCGGGTACCCGGTGCTGGTCCGGCCGTCCTATGTGCTGGGCGGCCGGGGCATGGAGATCGTCTACGACGAGGCGAATCTTTCCCGCTACATCAGCAACGCCACGGAAATCACGCCGGATCACCCGGTGCTGATCGACCGGTTCCTGGAAGATGCGATCGAGATCGACGTCGATGCGCTTTTCGACGGCAAAGACATGTACCTCGGCGGAGTCATGGAGCACATCGAAGAAGCCGGCATCCATTCCGGGGATTCGGCCTGCGTGTTGCCGCCGATCACCCTGGGCAAAGCCGTGGTGGACCGGGTGCGCGAAGCGACCCGGGCGATCGCGGAGGGCGTGGGGGTGCGCGGTCTGATCAACATCCAATTCGCCCTCGCCTCGGACATCCTGTACGTGCTCGAAGCCAACCCAAGGGCCTCCCGGACGGTCCCGTTCGTCTCGAAGGCGACCGGGGTGCAGCTGGCCAAGGCCGCGGCGTTGATCGGCACCGGCGTGACGATCAACCAATTGCGCACCGCGTACAAAATGATCCCCCCGGTGCCGGGCCAGCCGGGCTCCTTCGACGGCGGTTCATTGCCGCTGGGCGCTCCGGTGGCGGTGAAGGAAGCGGTGCTGCCGTTCAGCCGCTTCCGGACCCCCGAAGGCGCGGTGGTGGATTCGCTGCTCGGCCCGGAAATGCGCTCCACCGGTGAGGTGATGGGCATCGACATGCATTTCGACACGGCTTTCGCGAAAAGCCAGGCCGCTGCGAACAACGCTTTGCCGACCGAAGGCAAGGTCTTCGTTTCGGTGGCCAACCGGGACAAACGGGCGGTGATCATGGCGGTGAAGCTGTTGGCCGATTTGGGCTTCGAAATCGTCTCCACGGGCGGCACCGCCGATGTGCTGCGGCGCAATGGCATCCAGTCCACGACCGTGCGCAAGGTCGCCGAGGGTGCCGGCGCGGACGGCGAGGGCACGATCACCGATCTGATCATCGCCGGCGAGATCGACATGGTCTTCAACACGCCGACCGGCGGCGAAGCGCGTGGCGACGGATATGAAATCCGGGCTGCCGCGACGTCGATCGGGATTCCCTGCATCACCACGGTGGCCGAGTTCAACGTCGCGGTGCTGGCGATCGAAGCGATGCGCAGTTTCGAATGGAATGTTTCCAGTCTGCAGGAACACGCGAAAACGCTGCTCGAAGCAGTAGCCGCTGCGGCACCGGAGCCGGGCAATGCCTGAGCAACCGTCGGCTGCGGAGGGGTTCGGCGCCCGGCTGGCAGCGCTGATCGCGGAACGCGGCCAGCTGTGCGTCGGCATCGACCCGCATCCGGCCCTGTTGCAGACCTGGGACCTGCCGGACACCGCTCGCGGGGCGCGGGATTTCAGCTTGCGGATCCTGGAGGCATCGACCGGTCTGGTACCGGCGGTGAAACCGCAGGTCGCGCTGTTCGAACGGTTCGGTTCGGCCGGGTTCCTGGTCTTGGAGGAACTGCTCGGTGCGGCTCGGGATGCCGGCGTGCTCAGCGTCGCGGACGCCAAACGCGGCGACATCGGTTCGACCATGGCCGCTTATGCGCTGGCCTGGCTGGACGACGAATCGACCTTGGCCGCGGATGCGGTGACGTTGAGCCCGTACTTGGGCTTCGAGTCCCTGCGGCCGGCACTCGATCTGGCCGCCGCACAGGGCCGCGGCGTGTTCGTGCTGGGGCTGACCTCGAATCCGGAAGGCGCAGCCGTGCAGCATGCCGGTGGTTCGACGGCCGGAGAATCGGTGGCGGCCCGGATCGTCGCTGCTGCCACCGCGGAGAACCGTGCCGAAATGGCACGGAGCGGCACTGCTTTGGGTTCAACCGGACTGGTGATCGGCGCTACGGTCGGCACCGCGGTCCGCGATTTGGGCCTTGACCTGACCGCGGTCCGCGGCCCGATTCTGGCTCCCGGGCTAGGTGCGCAAGGCGCTACCGGCGCAGATCTGCGGGCCCTTTTCGGCACCGCATTCGACCAGGTGCTGGCAACGTCGAGCCGTGGCATCGGGATGGCCGGTCCGGATCTGACGGAGCTCCGCAAAGCGATCCTGGCCGCCACGGCGGATCTCCGCGGGGCATAAAAAATTGCGTGTCGCGATCGGCGCCCCGATTCGAGGGGTGCCGATCGCGACACGCAACGGTGGCCTTGCCTGGCTCAGTGCGTTGCTTCGGCGTTCTCCGGTTTGCTGATGAAGAAACCGATCACGATGTTCACCGTGAACAGGATCGCGCCGATCATGAATGCGGCCCGGATGCCGCCTGCAGTGGCTACCTCCAGGCTGGCTCCGCTGCTGGTCAGGCCCGCAGTCGTCGAACTCATCACCGCAATGAACAGCGCGGTGCCCGCAGCGCCGGCCACCTGCTGGACCGTGCCGACCGTCGCGGAACCGTGGGAATACAACTTCGGTTCCAGCGAAGACAGCCCTGCGGTGAACAGCGGGGTGAAGGTCAAGCCCAGACCAAGGCTCAGCAACATGTGCATGGCGAGCACATAGTAGGGCGAGGTGGTGGCGCTGACCGTGGCGAGAAGCCACAGCGACGCGGTCACCACTATGGTGCCCGGAACGATCAGCGGCCGGGGACCGTACTTGTCGTAGAGCCGGCCGACGATCGGGGCGGAAAGCCCCATCAGCAATCCGCCCGGCAAGAGCAGCAAGCCGACCCACAGGTTTTCCACGTGCAGCACCTTCTGCAGGTAGATCGGCAACAAGATGATGGTGCCGAAGAGCGCCATCATGGCGATCATCATCATCACCACGGTCGCGGTGAACGAACCGTTCCGGAAAGTCCGCAGATCCAGCAGGGCCTCGTCCTTGCGCTGCAGCCGGAGCTGCCGGAAGACGAATCCGGCCAAAGCCGCGATGCCGACGGCCAGCGAGATCACCAGTACCCAGGCCGAACCGCCGGCGCTGCTGTGCGCCATCTGGCTCAGACCGAAGACCAGGCCGCTGAAACCGAAAGCGGACAGCACCACTGACGTCAGGTCCAGCGGAGCATGCCCGGGCTCATTGACATTGCGCACCCAGCGGATGCCCACAGCGAGCATGATCAAAGCGATCGGCAAGACCACGCCGAACATCCAACGCCAGGAGCCGAGGCTGAGGATCACCCCGGCGATGGTCGGGCCGATCGCCGGCGCCACCGAAATCACGATGCTGATATTGCCCATGGTGCGGCCGCGGGATTCTGCCGGGACCAGCTGCATGATCGTGGTCATCAACAACGGCATCATGATCGCGGTTCCACTGGCCTGGATGATCCGGGCGATCAGCAGCACGCTGAAACCGGGGGAGACCACGGCCAAGGCGGTGCCGATGCTGAACAGGGTCATGGCGAGGATGAAGACCTGGCGGGTGGTCAGCCGTTGCAGCAGGAAGCCCGTGGTCGGGATGATCACCGCCATGGTCAGCATGAACGAGGTGGAGAGCCATTGCACGGTCGATTCGTCGATGCGCAAATCGTTCATCAGCGGCACCAGGGCGACGTTCATGATGGTCTCGTTCAAGAACACCACGAAGGTGGCCGCGAGCAGCAAATAGATGACCTGGTTGTTCCGGCGTTTCAGATCGGCACCGTTCAACGGTGCTGTGTCCGGGCTGGTCGAACGTGGACTAGGCGGGTGGTTTTGCGTGGTTTCAGTCATGGATCTCCCTTAAGAATCATTGGCACAAGCGATCAGGGGCCACCGGTATTCCCGGCTCGGAGACTTCCGGAACGGATTGCGATGGATTACCTGGATTGATGTCGGGAAGGCCGCAGGAGCATCGCGCTGTGGCGGAATCCTGGGGCCGGCGTCTGCTTCCGCAAGCGGCAGCGCGAAGGCGCGCAGCAAGGGAGGCCGCAATCAAATGGTCATAACACGATGATAGACGATCAACCGGCAGGCGTCGACGGTTTTGGCCGGGAAAGCAGCGGTAGGCTGTGCGCATGCAGACGGTCAGCGAACAAATGCATCTGGATTCCTTGGACGGCGCCCTCGGTTTCCTGGAAGGCAACCTGTCCCGGGCCCGAGCAGCGCCGGGGACTGCGGTGCCGGCCTGCCCCGGTTGGACGGTTGCCGATCTGTACGGGCATCTGGGTACCGTGCACCGGTGGATCTCCGCGATTCTGGAACTCGCCGGGACCGGACAGCGCCCCGGACCGCGCAGCGACGGTTCGCGTCCCCCGGACGCCGATCCTTTCGACTTCTTCGCGGCTTCCGCCCGGGCGATGTTCCGAAAACTCCGCGCTGCCGACCCGGCCACGCCGAGCTGGACCTTCAGCCCGCCGCCGCGCACCGTGGGGTTCTGGCTCCGGCGGCAGAATCTGGAACACCTGATCCACGCCGAAGACCTGGCCCAGGCCTTCCGGCTTCCCGCGCCGGAGCTCTCCGCCCAGATGGCGCTGGACGGTGCGGACGAAGTGCTGGGCATGCTGGTTCCGCAGCGGATCCGGGCCGGTTCGGTTCCGGCGCCGAGTCCCGCTCTGGCTTTCCAGTCGGCCGGCCGACGTTGGTCGATCGGCGACGGCGCACCGGTGGCCGAGCTCAGCTCCGAGCCGGTTCCGCTTTTCCATGGGCTCTGGCGGCGTTCCAGACTGCTTGATTCGGCGACCGTTGCGGGCCCGGTCCGCGGCTTCACCGAATTTCTCGCGACCGACTACGTTCCGTGACCGGTGCCGGGACGGCCGGCGGCCAGGAGCGGCAATGGATTGATTTTGCCGGTGCCGAGCGGCTAAGTTCAGTGAAAGTCTTTAGTCACCTAATGACGCCTGACGGCGAAGCCAAGCGAGGGTACCCGTGAGTTTGCGACCATTGACAGCGCAGGAACGCGCAGTCGCCCTGGAGAAAGCCACCAAAGCGCGTGCCATCCGGGCGGAAGTGAAGCAAGGGGTCAAAAGCGGGAAAACCAGCGTAGCGCAAGTGATCAGCGCGGCCGACAAGGAAGAGGCATTGGGCCGTTTGAAAGTTTCGGAACTCCTGGCCGCGCTGCCCGGCGTGGGCCAGGTCCGGGCCAGTGCGATCATGGCCAAGATCGGGATCGCACCGACCCGGCGGATCCGAGGGCTCGGGGTGCACCAGCGCAAAGCCCTGATCGAATTGCTCAGCGCCAACAATCCGCGCGCCGCACGGTAGTTTAGTATCCGTGTCTGATTCACCTTATGCAGCCGGGCTCACTGTCCTGGCCGGGCCGACCGCCGTCGGCAAAGGAACCGTTTCCACCTTCATCCGGGACAATTTCCCCCAGGTTTGGCTTTCCGTGTCGGCGACCACCAGACCTCCTCGGCCCGGAGAAATCGAAGGCGTGCACTATTTCTTCAAAAGCCCTGAGGAGTTCGACCGGCTGATTGCCGACGGCGCCTTCCTCGAGTGGGCGGTGGTGCACGGACGGAATCGCTACGGTACCCTGCGCTCGACCGTCGACGCGGCGGTTTCGGCCGGGAAGTCGGTACTCCTGGAAATAGATTTGCAGGGCGCACGCCAGGTCAAGGCGGCGGTTCCAGAGGCCAGATTCGTCTTTCTGGCACCGCCTAGCTGGGACGAATTGGTACGCCGGCTGATCGGTCGCGGCACGGAAACCGCCGAAGAGCAGCAACGTCGGCTGGAAACCGCTAAAATAGAACTCGCTGCCGAAGCAGAGTTCGATCACACCATCATCAATGACAGTGTGCACAGGGCAGCGGAGGAACTCGTTTCCCTCATGGGAGTCTCCGGTACGTCCGTATCGGAGAACACGTAATTTTTGGAGTATTTGTGTCTAATCCTGCCGAAGGCATCATCAACCCGCCGATCGATTCGCTGCTCGAGGCCGCGGATTCGAAATACGGCCTGGTCATCTTCGGTGCCAAGCGCGCCCGCCAGATCAACGCCTACTACGCGCAGCTCCACGAGGGCTTGTTCGAATACGTGGGCCCCTTGGTCGACACCAAGTTGAACGAAAAGCCGCTCTCCATCGCCTTGCGCGAAATCAACGAGGGCATGCTCGTGGCCAAGCCGGTCGAAGCCCCCGCAGACGGCGCCGAATAAGCCCCCGATGCGCATAGTCCTCGGTGTCGGCGGTGGGATTGCGGCGTACAAGGCCGCTTCCTTGCTGCGTTTGTTCACCGAATCGGGGCATTCGGTCACCGTGATTCCGACTGAAGCCTCGTTGGCGTTCGTCGGCAAGGCCACGTGGGAAGCGCTGTCCGGCAACCCGGTGAGCAATTCGGTGTTCGATCAGGTGGACAAGGTCAACCACGTCAGGCTGGGCCACGAAGCCGATCTCCTGGTGATCGCACCGGCAACTGCGGACCTGTTGGCCCGGGCGGCCGGTGGACATGCCGATGATCTGCTGACGAATACCCTGCTGATGGCGCGCGGTCCGGTGCTTTTCGCTCCGGCGATGCATTCCGAGATGTGGGCGAATCCGGCTACCCGGGCCAATGTCGCGACCCTCCGGGATCGTGGCGCGAACGTTTTGGAACCGGCAGTCGGCCGGTTGACCGGCGCCGACTCCGGACCGGGCCGGCTGCCCGAGCCCGAGGCGATTTTCACCGCTGCGATGGCCTTGTTCGACGGGGTTGCGCCAGGCGGCAATGCCGGTTCGAACGCCGTCGCCGCAGCAGATCCGCGGTTGCGCGGCAAACGCGTCGTGGTCACCGCCGGAGGCACCCGTGAGGCCCTGGACCCGGTCCGGTATCTCGGCAACCGTTCCTCCGGGAAACAAGGCATAGCGGTGGCGCTTGCCGCGCGCGCCGCCGGCGCCGAGGTCACCTTGATCGCCGCACACGTCGAAGTCGCCCTGCCGCAGGGAATCGACCTGGTCCAGGTGGAAAGCGCCCTGGAGCTGCAAGCGGCCGCACGATCGGCCAGCAGTACTGCGGACGTCCTGGTGATGGCAGCCGCGGTGGCGGATTTCCGTCCCGACCACACCGAGGGCGCGAAGATCAAAAAACGCGATGACAGTGCGGACCCGGTGATCACTTTGGTGCGGAATCCGGATATCCTGGCCGGGCTGGTGGCCGATCGGAATGCCGGCGGGCGCCGCCAGCTGATCGTCGGATTCGCGGCCGAAACCGGCGACGATCGCGGTGGGGTGCTCGACTACGCCCGCGCGAAATTGCAGCGCAAAGGCTGCGACCTCCTGGTGGTCAACCAGGTCGGCCCGGGCGCCGGCGGGCAGGAACTGACTTTCGGACAGGATTCCAACGAGGTACTCATCCTGGACCGTGACGGCTCCGAACCACTCGCGGCGCAAGGGACGAAACAAGAAGTCGCGAACGCCGTCATGGCACGAATCGCCGAAAAGCTCGGCGCCGAGAACTGACCACTACCGAAATTCCTGGATTCCGCGCGCGTCCGCGGGTCCCGCATGAACATCTGTGACTGGCGGTTGCTTCCCAACGGGGCAACGGCCGGCCCGGGAAGTAGAGTGAACTGTGAGCTCAACCAAGGAATCCCCAGCAGTCCCGAACGGACTCCGGCTATTCACTTCGGAATCGGTCACCGAAGGGCACCCGGACAAGATCTGCGATCAGATCAGCGACGCGATCCTGGATGCGTTGTTGGCCAAAGACCCGGAATCCCGGGTGGCGGTAGAAACGTTGGCGACCACGGGCCTGGTCCACGTCGCCGGAGAAGTCACCACCGAAGCCTATGTGGAAATTCCGCAGATCGTCCGCGAGACCATCCTGAACATCGGCTACGATTCCTCGGCGAACGGATTCGACGGCGCCCGGTGCGGCGTGTCGGTGTCGATCGGGCAGCAGTCGCCGGAGATTTTCGACGGGGTGTTTAATTCGCTGGAAGCCCGGGAGGGCACCGACGTCGACGAATACGACCGGCAGGGCGCCGGTGACCAGGGTCTGATGTTCGGCTACGCCTCCGATGAGACGGCCAGTCTGATGCCGACGCCGATCTTCTTGGCGCACCGGCTCTCCGAGCGGCTCTCCGAAGTCCGCAAGAGCGGGGTGCTGCCGTACCTGCGACCGGACGGCAAGACCCAGGTGACCATCGGGTACGACGGCGACCGCCCGGTGAGCGTCGAAACCGTGGTGATCTCCAGCCAGCATGCCGAAAACGCTTCCCTGGAGCAATTGCGGTTCGACCTCGCGGATCTGGTGATCGCGCCGGTTCTCGCGGAATCCGGCCTGGACACCACGGCGACCCGGAGCATCCTGAACCCGGCGGGCCTGTTCATCGTCGGCGGGCCGGTCGGCGATGCCGGGTTGACCGGCCGGAAGATCATCGTCGACACCTACGGCGGGATGGCCCGGCACGGCGGTGGCGCCTTTTCCGGAAAAGACCCGTCGAAAGTCGACCGCTCCGCGGCTTATGCCATGCGCTGGGTGGCGAAGAACGTGGTGGCGGCAGGGTTGGCCCGGCGTGCTGAGATCCAGGTCGCCTATGCGATCGGCCAAGCGCGGCCGGTCGGGACCTACGTCGAGACTTTCGGCACCGAGACCGTGGATCCGGCGAAAATCAGCGAAGCGATCCTGGAAGTCTTCGACTTGCGTCCGCAAGCGATCATCAACGATCTTGACCTCAAGCGGCCGATTTATGCGAAGACCGCCGCCCACGGGCATTTCGGCCGGGACGAACCGGAGTTCACCTGGGAACGCACCGATCGGGTGCCGGCACTGCGCGCGTTCTTCGGCGCGTGATTGTCGTTGCTGCATGATTGACTGTTGAGGTCGATCGGAATGGCAGCGGTTTCAGGCGGGAGGGCCGGATGAGCATGGACGCCTTGCTGCCCTTCGCCGGAACGCCGGAGGGCCCGGAACTGCCGATCGCCCAGGTGCTGGTCGATTCCCCGTTGCCGCATTTGGACCGGCTGTTCGATTACCGGGTACCGATCGAGTTGGATGCTGCGGCGCAGCCCGGTGTCCGGGTCAAGGTCCGGTTCGCCGGTCGTGAACTGGCCGGATTCCTGGTCGCCAGGACGGCGTTGCCGAGCACCTCGCACCGACTTGCCGCGCTGGCCAAAGTAGTCAGCCCGGTGCCGGTGCTCACTCCGGAGATCTGGCAATTGGCGCAAGCCGTTGCCGCGCGCTATGCGGGCACCGTTTCCGATGTGCTCCGGGTGGCAGTGCCGGCCCGGATGGCCAAAATGGAACCGGGTTTCGTCCGGGACGCAGATGCCCTGGAACCGGCGCCGTTCACCCCGGATCCGGAGCCGCTGTCCGGCTATGACCGGGCGGCCCCGTTCTTGGACCACTTGGCGGCCGGCGGATCGCCGCGCGCCGTGTTGGGTTCGCTCAAGGGCTACGGCAAGACTGCCTGGTACCGGCAGATCGCGCAAGCGATAGCGGTGTGTTCGCTCAGCGGCCGTGGGGCCATCGCCGTGGTTCCGGACCAACGCGATTTGGACCGTCTGGCTGCTGCGGTGTCCGAGTTGCTGGGCCCGGACAGTTTCGTCCGGCTCAGCGCCGAGGAGGGCCCCACGCCGAGGTACCGGGGCTTTCTGCAGTTGCTTTCCGGTGAGCGTCGGATCGCTTTGGGCACCCGCTCAGCGGCGTTCGCCCCAGTGCGCGATCTGGGCCTTTTGTGCTGCTGGGACGACGGCGACGACCTGCTGATCGAGCGACGAGCGCCCTACCAGCACGCCCGGGAAGTGCTGCTGCTGCGCGCGGAGCAGCAGCAGACCGCGTTGCTGCTCGCCGGGCACAGCCGGAGCACCGAGGCGCAACGCCTCGTGGACAGCGGCTGGGCGCAGACCATCGATCCGCGTCGCCCCGCAGTCCGGGCCGCGGTGCCGCGGGTGATCAGTACCAGCGACAGCTTCGAACGCGAACGGGATCCTTTGGCGGCGTTGGCTCGATTGCCGCATCGGGCCTGGTTGAGCGCACAGGAAGGCCTGCAGCGGGGGCCGGTGCTGGTCCAGGTGGCCCGCGGCGGTTACGCTCCGGCTCTGGCCTGTGAACGTTGCCGTGAGTCGGCCCGTTGCACACTCTGCCAAGGCCCTTTGTCGCAGGCAAAGTCGGCCGCTTCGGCGGTGCGTTGCGGTTGGTGCGGCACCCCGGAAAACGACTTCCATTGCCGGCATTGCGGGGGCACCAGCTTGCGCCGCACCGTGGCCGGCATCGGCCGTACCGCAGAAGAATTGGGCCGGGCCTTTCCCAAGGTCACGGTGGTCTCGTCGGCCGGCGACCAGGTCAAGGACACGGTGCCGGACAAACCGGCGTTGGTAGTGGCCACGGTCGGCGCCGAACCGGTTGCCGAGAACGGTTATGCCGCAGCCCTGCTACTCGACGGCGACGCCCTGATGCGGCGGGAAAACCTGCGCGCGGCGGAGGAAGCGGCACGGCGCTGGTTCAATGCGGCCGCCTTGGTCCGATCGACCGAGCTCGGTGGGGTCGTGGTGCTCACCGCGGCGCAGAGCGAAGCCGCGGCTGCCTTGGTCCGATGGGACCCGGCGGGTTTCGCGGAGCGGGAACTCGCACTGCGCCGGGAACTGGGTTTGCCGCCGGCGGTGCGTTTGATTGCGGTCACCGGGGTGCTCGACTCGGTCACCGACTTCATGGCGCGGCTGGACCTGCCGGCCGAAGTGCGCCAGGTCGGCCCGGCGCTGTTGGAGACCGGTGCCGGTGCTCCCGCTGCTGCCGAATACCGGGTCCTGGTCTTCGTGCCTTATGCGCTTGCCAGCCGGGTATTGGCCGAACTGCGGGCGGTCAAGGCGAGCCTTTCGGCGTCCCGGCCGGTGGCGCCGGTGCAGATCCGCTGCGATGGGCTTGATGTGCTGTGACCCGGGAACGCGGACGCTCCCGGGCCAGCGCAAACCTCAGGTCATCCGGCCGATTTGACGGCGGAGCGGATCCGGAATGACATGGCGATCTTCGAGATTCCGAACAGCACCGCGAACAATCCGAAGATCCACAGCACGGTGAGCAGCCCGGCACCCGGTGCCGACAGGACGAAAATTCCCCAAATCAAAACGATGATGCCGGTGACGAGCAGCCAAACCCAAACACTGCCGAGCGAACGCCGGAGCATAACCGATTCGGCGATTTGCAGAATACCGAGCAAAAGCGCCCAGAATCCGATCAGGAAGCCCACGGCCAATGCGCTGAAATCGGGCAACGCGAGTGCCACGATGCCAGCCAGCACTGAGACGATGCCTTCCACGATCAGCCAGCCCCAGAGCCGCTGCTTGCCGCGGGAACCGATGGCGATGACCACCGCCGAAATGCCATCCACGATTGCATAAAACCCGAACACGATAATCAGGACAATGATCGTGGTGCCTGGTGAGAACCAGGCGTAAAGTCCGAGGAAGACGGCGAAGATGCCGCGCAACAAGACCAACCACCACAATTGCCGACTACCTGTATAAACCTCGGTCACTTTGGATCCCCCTATTTCCATAAACAATGCATTTCACATGACGATGCAACATCGTCGAAATACTATCTCAGGAATTCTGGGCTGCCCAGGGCTGCGACTCGCCCATCGGACGGCGCTATTGCGCAGCACCGGGACTAGCCGGCCAGGACGAGTATGGTTGCTGGTATTGGGAACCCCACCGTGGCAAGGAGTACTTCAATGAGCATGGACCACCACCGGATCGCGATCATCGGTGCCGGCTTGGGCGGTCTGGTGCTGGCTCGGGTGCTCCAGGTCAACGGCATCGAGGCGACGCTGTTCGAGCTGGAGCCTTCCCGGCAAGCCCGCACCCAGGGCGGGATGCTGGACATCCACGAAAACAACGGCCAACGCGCACTCCGTGCCGCCGGCCTTTTCGACGAATTCCGGGCACTGGTCCATGAAGGTGGCGAAGCCATGCGAATTCTGGACGGACAGGGCGCGGTGCACCGCGAAGAAGCCGACTCCGGGTCGTTCGAACGTCCGGAGATCGACCGCGGCGAGCTGCGCCGGCTGCTGCTGGACTCGCTGCCGGAATCCGCCATCCAGTGGGGCCGGAAACTGGTATCCGCCCGACCTGCGGCGGACCGCGACGGAACCCACGTGCTGGAATTCGCGGATGGCAGCAGCGCCAGCGCCGGGTTGTTGGTCGGGGCCGACGGAGCCTGGTCGAAAGTCCGGCCGTTGCTCTCCACGGCGGCTCCGGAGTACACCGGAGTGTCCTTCGTCGAGTTCGACCTCTTCGGCGCCGATGCGAAACATCCGGCCGAGGCCGCAGTCGTCGGCGACGGCATGCTGTTCGCATTGCAGGGGGAGACCGGGATCCTGGGGCACCGGGAAAGCGACGGCAGTCTGCACATCTATCTGGGCCGGCGGGCACCGGAGGAATGGCTGGACGGCATCGACTTCGACGACACCGCTGCGGCAAAAGCCGCGATGCTGGACGTGCTCGACGGCTGGCACGAAGATCTGCGCGGATTGGTCGCCAATGCGGATACCGGGCTGACCCCGCGCCGGATCAATGCCTTGCCAGTAGGTCTTTCCTGGCAACCAGTACCGGGTGTGACGCTGCTCGGCGATGCGGCCCACTTGATGTCGCCGTTCGCCGGCGAGGGTGCGAATCTGGCGATGTACGACGCCGCCGAACTCGGCGCGGCGATCGCAGCGTCGCCGAACGATCCGGATCGCGCATTGCGCGAGTACGAAACTGCCATGTTCGCCCGTTCGGCGGAGGCGGCGGCAGACTCGGCGCAGGGGTTGGAGATCATCTTCGCGCCGGATTCACCGCGCGGGCTGGTCGAAATGTTCGCTTCCTTCGATGCGCAGGCAGCGCGGACCCGAGCTGAAGATCCGGTTCGGAACTCAGCGCTGCTGCCGGATCAGTTCCGCATCTTCCGGGCATGGATCGCAGCGGCTTCTTCGGCCATCCGCAGCAGCGATCGGGCAGAGGCCTCCCAGGTGTACTTCCCGGCCTGGACCAGGGAAGCCGCGGAGCGACGGCGCCATTCCTCCGGATCTGCGAGCGCCCGGACCTCTCGGGCGAAGCCGGCCGGATCCTCGGCGTCGGCATAACGGGCCGCGGTGCCGCCTACCTCGCGGAAGATCTCGGTATCGGCGACGACCACGGGCGTGCCGAGCGTCATCGATTCGACCAACGGCAGGCCGAAACCTTCGGCTTTGGACAGCGTGACCAGGGCGGTGGCGCGGGAGACCAAGTCGTCGTACTCGGCATCGGTGACCCCGTTGTGGTAGACCACGGTGGCACCCGGCGGGGTCAGCAGTTCGAGCTCGGCCCGGCGCTCCGGGGTGATCCGGCTCAGCAGGTGCAGGCTGAACCCGGGCAGGAACTCCATCGCCCGGATGATGGTCTGCACATTCTTGTAGGGCATGAAGGAACCCATGTAGACCAGGCTGGCTTCGGGTTCCCTGGCGCGCGGAGGCTTGCCGGGTTGCGGAGCGTTTCCGATGATCCGGATCGGCCGTCGGGTCAACCGGAAGCGTTCGATCAGTGATTGCGAGGTCCGCGAAATCGTAGCGACCAGGTCCGCGCGGTTGAGCAACAGCCGCTGCGGCCAGTAGGCCAAGTGGTAGAGCCGCCAGAGCACCCGAACCGGCAGCGGCAGGAATCCCGGCGGCTGCGGGTGCAGGTAATAGATCAAATCCTGCAAGGTCAGGATCAAACCGTAGCGCCGGCCCCAGCTGCCCATGGTCTGCAGCGGGCTGAAGACCGCATCCGGGTTGAGCTTGTTGATCTGATGCGCCACGAAGAGTTCCCTGGGGGAGAGCGGGCTGTTGACCTTGATCCAAGGCACGTCGGGCAACAGCGCGAGCTGGCGTTCGTCGTTGATCAGCATCGTGACCTCGGCGATTTTTGCCGTGGCTTCGATCAGACTCGAACCGTAGCGACTGATTCCGTCATGGTAATCGGTGCGGGTGAACCGCGCGTCCATCACGATTTTCATGCGTCCTCCGCCGGGTGTGCTTGCAAAAAGCTCTGAATTGCCGATGCCGCCTCGAGCGGCGTCTCGTAGTGGATCAGGTGACCGACGCCGTCGATCACCTGCAGCTCGCCGTCTGGCAGCATGCCGAGCAGTACGCGCTGCTCGGGCAATGCGGTGACGTCGTCCTTTTCACCGGCTACGAGCAGCGTGGGCAGCTGAAGCCGGTCCGCCACCTGGCGGACGTTGCCGCTGATCGAAGCCTTGAACGATTCGAGCAGCATCGTCCGGTTGGCGAAGGAACTGAAGTGGGCATGGTGTTGCGCATGGATGAATCGGCGCAACTCCGGATCCCGGGTTTTGGCCATGGCCACGCTCATCACCTGGACGATCAGGCTGCTGCGCAGGATCGCCTGCCCGGCCCGTTCCGGAAGCTTCGAGGCGGCCCAATAGTAGAATTGCGCCAGTTTCGACAGCACCCCTTTCGGGCCTTCCAGGGCCGGGGCGGCAATCGGGTTGACCAGGATCAGTGCGGCCACCCGGCCCGGGTGCGCGGCCACGAAATGGCTCGCCACGATGGAGCCGAAAGAATGGCCCAGAAGCACGGTGCTGCGGTCCAGGCCGAGCACATCGAGCAGGCCGGCGACCGTGTCGGCATAGGAATCGATGCTGTGTTCCCGGTCGGGGAAGGCTGGCGATTTGCCGAAGCCGGGCAGATCCGGCATCAGGATCCGAAGACCGGGCAGCGCCTCGACCACGCGTTCCAATCCATGGTGGTCGCCTCGGAAGCCGTGCACCACGAGCATGGTCCGGGTCTCGGCGGAGCCGGGAATCGCGGGATACTCCCAGTAATGGACCGGTGAGCCGCCGACGTCGACGGTGCCGGCGATCACCCGGCTGCTCAGTTCCGGCGTATGCCGGTTCATGAAACGGATCGCGGATCGGAACCGACCCGTTGTGCGCGGTCGAGGCCGGAGATCCGGTCCAGGACTTGGCTGCTGAGCTCCTGCTGCGGGAGTTCGAGGTTGCTCCGGATCCGTTCCGCCGAGGAAGCTTTCGGGATTGCGCTGATCCGGCTGTCCCGCAACCAGCGCAGGATCAATTCGGCTGGATCGGCACCGAGCTCGGCGGCCAGCGCGAGCAGCGCCGGATCCTGCAGGGCTTTGCCCCGGGCCAGCGGACTCCAGGCCTGGGTCGCGATGCCGTGGCTTTCGTGGAAGGCCCGAGCTTCGCGTTGTTGCAGCAGGGGGTGCAGCTCGATCTGGTTGACCGCCGGGACCACGTCGGCGGCCCCGAGCAGCCGGTCCAGATGTTCCGGGAGGAAATTGCTGACCCCGATCGAACGCACCTGGCCCTGGGCCAGGAGCGCTTCGAAGCCGCGCCAGGTGTCGAGGTATTTGTCTTGGGCCGGGCTCGGCCAGTGGATCAGGTAGAGATCCAGATAGTCCAGGCCCAGTCGCGCCAACGATGCCGCGAAGCCTTTTTGCGAAGCTTCGAAGCCGTGTTCGTCGTTCCACAGCTTGGATGTGATGAAGAGTTCTTCGCGGGTCACCAGGCCATCGGCAATGGCGCGGCGGATTGCGCTGCCGAGCGCGGCTTCGTTGTCGTAAAACCTGGCGGTGTCGAACAACCGGTAGCCCGCGGCGATGGCGGTCCGCACGAGCGCTTCGGTGTCGGTCGCCGGAACTTTGTACAATCCGAAGCCCTGCAACGGAAGCTCGGCACCGGAATTGAGCCGGACTGCGGCGGGCGGCCGGGGAGTGGACTGATCGGCGCGGTGGTCTGCGGAATGGTCGGGCACGGATTTGGAGGACACAGTCAAACCCTACCGTTTCAGAGTGGGCCGGCCAGTGGTTTGCGCCCCGCGTCGGCTTCGACGAGTCGTCGCGCGGTCGCCTCGTCGAGAATCAGTTCGGTGGCCAGACCGGCGGCCAGGGCGCCGAGCAGACCGTTGATCTTCGAAGGTCCGGAGACCACGCACACCCTGCGCCGGATCGAACTGAGCAGCGCCAACGGGGGTCCCGAGGTTCGTTCGTTGAGCGGGATTCCGCGGTCTTTGCCGTCCGCACGGAAGAACACGGTGGCGACGTCGCCGACGACGTTGCCCTGGGCCAAGCTGTCGAGTTCGCTGTCGTCGAGGTAGCCGCCGGAGTAGACATGGCTCGGCACGTCGGAATCGATCGACCCTACGCTGAAGATCGCCATGGTCATTTTTTCCTGCAGCTCCAAAATCCGGCGCACGCTGCGTTCGGCCCACATCGCCTGTTTCGTGGAGGCCCGGTCGAAAAATGCCGGGACCGGAAATTGCACCACGCGTGCGCCGTAAGCCTGACCGAAGCGGCGCAGGATCTCCGAGGCGTAGGCGATACCGCTGGTGCGGGTGTTCCCGGCGCCATTGAGCTGCACGATGGTGCAGTCATGCGTTGGTTTCGGCACGAGATGCCGGCTCACCGCACTGAGCGTGGATCCCCAGGCAACGCCGATCACTGCATTGGAATCGACCAGCGGCCCGATCGTCCGGGCGGCCTGCATGGCGACGCGTTCCAGGACCTCGCCTTCGTTGAGCGTGTCCGGCACCGGGACCACGTGCGCATCGACGCGGTACCGGGCCCGGATCTGGCGTTCCAATTCCGGGGTGCGTTCTTGCGGCGAGCGGATCTGGATCTGTACCAGTCCGCTTTGCCGGGCGGAAGCGAGCAGCCGGGAGACCGTTGATCGCGAGGTGCCCAGCTCGCGCGCGATCGCATCCATGGTGAGGTCTTGCAAGTAGTACATCTGTGCAGCACGGAGGCTCTCCGAGTTGCTGAAAGATTGCGGTCTGGCCAATCCCGGCCTCGATTCTGCACGTTTGTGCATTGAGCTTGACTATATTTTCAGGTCTTTCAAAGAATAGAGGAAAAGGCGCCGAGCTCCGGCATGGAGCCGGCTCGAAAATCGATTCCCGTACCGAAAGGTCACCCAGAATGCCCGGCACCGGCCAGCAGTCCAGTTTCTTCCCAGCAGACCAGGAGCGGGACGCCGTCCGTGCGCTCCGGGAACGCCCGCGGGCCAAGGTACTGGTGATCGGCGGCGGAATCAACGGCGTCGGGACTTTCCGGGATCTGGCGTTGCAGGGCGTGGATGTGGTTCTGGTGGAGCGCGGCGACTATTGCCAGGGGGCATCGGGGGCTTCCTCGCATATGATCCACGGCGGCATCCGCTACCTGGAGAACGGCGAGTTCCGTTTAGTCAAGGAGTCCGTCGAAGAGCGCAACGGCCTGCTGAAGATCGCGCCGCACTACGTCAAACCGCTGCAGACCACGATTCCGATCTTCTCCACGGTTTCCGGGGTGCTCAGTGCGCCGCTGCGCTTCCTGACCCACAAGCAACAGGGCAAGCCCAAAGAACGCGGCGCCTTTTTGATCAAGCTCGGATTGAGCCTGTACGACTCCTTTTCCCGGGATGGCGGAACCGTGCCGAAGCACCAGTTCGCCGGCCGGAAGCGGGCGCTGCAAACTCTGCCCGCGCTCAACCCGGGGATCAAATATGCCGCGACCTATTTCGATGCTTCAGTGCACAACCCGGAGCGGCTGACCCTGGATGTGCTCCGCGACGGGGAGATCGCCGGACGTACCGCTGCTGCGGATTCGGCTCGGGCCAGCAACTACCTGGCGGTGACCGCGCTCACCGGACAGGGCGTCGAACTCACCGACCAGCTCACCGGCGAGAGTTTCAGCTTCACCGCCGACGTCGTGGTCAACACCACCGGCGCCTGGGTGGACCAGACGAACCAGGCGATCGGCTCCGGAACCTCCTTCATGGGCGGCACGAAAGGTTCGCACATCGTGCTGGACCACCCAGAGCTGCTCGCCGCCTGTGCTGGCCGGGAGATCTTCTTCGAACACACCGACGGCCGGATCGTGTTGATCTACCCGATGGGCGACCGAGTGCTGGTGGGCACCACGGATCTGGAAGCGGACATGCGCGAAGACGCGGTCTGCACCGAAGCGGAGATCGACTATTTCTTCGATCTGGTGAAACACGTCTTCCCCAAGATCGTGGTAAGCCGGGATCAGATCGTCTACAGCTTTTCCGGGGTACGGCCGTTGCCCAAGCACGACGAGACCCAGCCCGGATTCGTTTCCAGGGACTATCGGATCGAACGGGCGGACCGGCAGATCGCCGGCGTCGCCACTCCGGTGCTCAGCCTGGTCGGCGGGAAGTGGACCACCTTCCGCGCGCTCAGCGAGCACCTGTCCAATGAAGTGCTGCAGATCCTGGGCCTGGAACGCAAGGTCTCCACCGCGAAGCTGCCGATCGGCGGCGGCGTGGACTTCCCGCGCACCGGTTCCGGAATCGAAGCCTGGATCAGTGCGCATACCAGCGCGACGGTCAGCGCCGAGCGCGCCTCGATCCTGTTGACCCGCTACGGCACCCGGGCTGCGGAGGTCATCCGGTTCCTTGATGCGGGGCCGGATTCGGTACTACATTCGACCCATGAGCTGAGCACCAGGGAAGTCGCTTACATCGCGGAAAACGAACAGGTCGGCCACTTGGTCGACGTGCTCATCCGCCGGACGTCACTGGCCTTCCGGGGTCTGGTCAGCGCAGAACTTCTGGCGGAACTGGCCGCCGCACTGAGCGGACCATTGGCATGGGATGAAGCCCGAGTCGAGTTCGAAATCGGGCATGCCGCAAAGATTCTGGACCGGTTCCACCGGGTTCAGGTGCAGAACTTGATCGCCTAAGGGTTGCGGGGGCCCTGGCAGCAAGAGCTGGCCATCACTCGAGGCCGGTAATAACTACACATTGAGGAGTCAATGACGATGAATCTTCTGGAGATCTTTTTCTCTGAACTGTTCGGCACCGCCATCCTGATCCTGCTGGGTACCGGCGTGGTCGCCAATGTGGTGCTCAAAGCCACCAAAGGCAATGCCGGCGGCACCCTGATGGTCAATTTCGGCTGGGGCATCGGCGTCTTCGCCGGCGTCTATGTGGCGTTCAAATCCGGCGCCCACCTGAACCCGGCGGTCACCATCGGCGTGGCGATCAACAATGCGATGCAGGGCAAGCACGAATTCGTCCCCGGCGTGGACATCAACGCCGGCACCATCGCGTTGTACATCGTGGCGCAATTGCTCGGCGCGATCATCGGCGCAGTGCTCTGTTGGGTCGCCTACAAGCAGCACTTCGACGCCGAACCGATCGCCGCGAACAAGCTCGGAGTCTTCTCCACCGGCCCGGCGATCCGCAACTACGCCTGGAACGTCGTCACCGAGGTCATCGCGACTTTCGTGTTGGTCTTCGTGATCATCCTGTTCGCCAGCACCCCATCGCAACTGGGCCCGTTGGCGGTGGCCTTGCTCGTGGTCGGCATCGGCGCCTCGCTCGGCGGACCCACCGGCTACGCGATCAACCCGGCGCGTGACCTGGGCCCGCGCATCGCGCACGCCTTCCTGCCGATCAAAGGCAAGGGGTCGAGCGACTGGGCTTATTCCTGGGTACCGGTTGTGGGTCCGATCGTGGGCGGCGTTCTGGCTGCCCTGATCGCCCCGATCGTGGCAGTCTGGGTCAAGTAGCAGTCGGCCCATCAGTTCGAGCAATCAGCACAGCAGTAGCAATCACTGGCATCGACGAAGGAGTTTTCCATGCCGCAGTACGTCATCGCAATAGACCAGGGGACCACCAGCAGCCGGGCGATCATTTTCGACCACGACGGCAATATCGTCTCCACTGGCCAGCTCGAACACGAACAGATCTTCCCCAAGGCAGGTTGGGTGGAGCACAACGCCGCGGAGATCTGGAACAACACCCGAGAGGTGATCGGCACCGCCTTGTCCAAGGCCAATCTGACCCGGCACGACATTGCCGCGGTCGGCATCACCAACCAGCGGGAAACCGCGGTGGTCTGGGACAAGAACACCGGTGAGCCGGTGTACAACGCCATCGTCTGGCAGGATACCCGGACCCAGTCGATCGTCGACGAACTGGCAGCCGACGGCGGCGTGGAGCGGTTCAAGGACAAAGTCGGGTTGCCGTTGGCCACCTACTTTTCCGGCACCAAGATCAAATGGATCCTGGACCATGTCGAAGGCGCGCGGGAGCGCGCCGAAGCCGGTGACCTGCTCTTCGGCAACACCGATTCCTGGGTCACCTGGAACCTCACCGGCGGTGTGGACGGCGGCGTGCACATCACTGATGTGACCAATGCTTCGCGCACCATGTTCATGGACCTGGCGACTTTGTCCTGGGACCAGGAGATCCTGGACGCTTTCGGGGTCCCCGCGTCGATGCTGCCGGAAATCAAATCCTCGTCCGAGGTGTACGGCACGGTGCACACCTCACAGCTGCTGCGCGAAGTGCCGGTTGCCGGCATTCTGGGTGATCAGCAAGCGGCGACCTTCGGCCAAGCCGCGTTCAATTCCGGTGAGGCCAAGAACACCTACGGTACGGGTTGCTTCTTGATCTTCAACACCGGAGAGGAGATCGTGCACTCGAAGAACGGCCTGCTGACCACCGTGGGCTACAAACTGGGCGATGCGCCCACGCACTACGCGCTGGAAGGTTCCATCGCCGTCGCCGGTTCCTTGATCCAGTGGCTGCGGGACAACCTCGGAATGATTGCCTCCGCCCCCGAGGTCGAGACGCTCGCTGCCTCGGTTGAAGACAATGGCGGCGTCTACATCGTTCCGGCGTTTTCCGGTCTGTTCGCTCCCTATTGGCGTTCCGACGCCCGTGGCGCGATTGTCGGCATGACCCGTTACGTCAACCGCAACCACATTGCACGTGCGGCGCTGGAGGCCACCGCCTTCCAGACCCGGGAAGTGCTTGACGCGGTCAATGCCGATTCCGGTGTGCCGCTGACCGAGTTGAAGGTCGACGGCGGCATGGTCGCCAACGATGCCCTGATGAAGTTCCAGGCCGACATCTTGGGCGTCCCGGTGATCCGGCCGAAGGTCACCGAGACGACGGCTTTGGGCGCGGCCTATGCCGCCGGGCTCGCGGTCGGCTTCTGGAACGACCTCGGTGAGTTGTCTGCCAACTGGGCCGAAGACAAGCGTTGGGAGCCGGCCATGCCCGCAGACGAGCGGGACCGGCAACTGCGGCTGTGGAAGAAGGCCGTGACCAAGTCGATGGACTGGGTCGACGAGGACGTGCGCTGAGCGCTGATCTCCGGCGAATCCACTCCTGCACCGCTTCTCCTGCCCGATGTCCGGGCCGGGGGAGCGGTGCAGTCGTTTGCGCCGGAATCCGGCGCGCTTTGCATTCGCATTGCAAATTCAGGTAGGTTGGCTACATATTCCGATATGCAGATAAATCGACCTAGTGCATAGATATTCATTGCGGAAACACATTGTCTCTTTTTGTTCGCCGGATCTCCAGCGCATTTGTGGTAAACCGCAGTCGACCAGGTTGATCCGGTCGCCTCGAGCCGGCCAAGGCTACTGGTCAGTAACATTTTTTTGTGATTTGCGTCACCTCGGTTGATGCCGTTAAGTACGCTTTATCCGCCTTCCGATGCGAGCCCGGGTTCGCTGGCAGCCCGGTTGCGCGGTCAGCTCGAAGGCCGGTCCCCCTTTGTCCCAATTGGCCGGATGCCGTACCGAGCGGCCGGCCTCCGGCGGGACTTTCGGTGCACCGCAATTCTGGTCCGCTTTCCGGGACCACGCCGAATATGAAAGCCGCCTGTGAATCTGGTCATGAGTTGTGGTTTTTTCATCTGGAAGAATTGTTAGTGGGCCAAATGCGGTCTTGAAAGTTGTCAAAGTCAAAGTTTTTCAATTGGGGGAAAACTATGAACAGAATGTCCAAAGGTGCCGTCGCCGTCGGTGCGGGTGTAGTACTGCTCCTCGGCGGTGGCGGAACCTTCGCATATTGGAATGCCAACGTGGCCAGCACCGGTGGCAGCATCGTTGCCGGAGATCTGGATTTGAAGGCGAACGGAACCGGTACCTGGACCGATCGAAATGGCGCTGCCGTGGACATCACCAGCTACAAAGTGGTTCCGGGCGATTTGCTCACCTACACGCAAAAGCTCGATGTCACCCTGGTCGGCAACAAAATCGCCGCCAACTTGACCGTCGACGCACCGGCTTCCAGTGGCACGTTCACCGCGACGAACATCAAGACCGGCGTGATCACGCTCAAGGACGGCAGCGGCAATGCGGTGACCAACCCGCTGCGCGCTTCGGCGAGCGGCTTGACCGCGACGACGACTTTCGAGTTCCTGTCCTCCACGGTCAACCGGGACGATGTCAACGCCACCTACGATTTCAGCAAGGTCGCGTTCAAGCTGCAGCAAATTCAGCAGACCGGGCTCCTCTAGCCCGATGCGGGAGCGTAGACGGAACCCGCGTCACGCTTCCCGGAAAATCAGCAATCCCAGCCCGCGCCGGCGGAAGCTGCTCAAAGCATGGGGCTGGATCGGCGCCGGCCTGGTGCTGGGCCTGCTCGGCAGCCAAGGCACTTATGCCTTTTGGAACACGTCGGTGACCAGTTCGGGCCAGCAGGTGCAAGCCGCTGATTTCCGGGTCTCCGTGGCCAACAGTGCGGGCAGCAATGTCCAGATGCCGGCCGGCGTGAACCTGAGCCAAGGTGTGCCGGCAACCGGGTTGTTCCCCGGTCAGTCGCAGTTCAACGAAGTGCGATTCGGCAACCAGGGCACGGCCCGTGCGGATGCCGCGGCAGTGCGGTTGAGCATTCCGAACCGGCCCTTCGCGCGGGACAGCGCGAGCTCGGCGAACCGCTCGTTCGCGGGCAGCCTGTCGCTCAGGGTCGCTACCGGCGTGCCGGCGGCGACCTCGTGTTCCGCGGCCGCGGGTTACCAGGATGTCCCGATGAGCGCTGCCGGAAACGACGGCGAAGCTCTCACCGGAGGTCCGGCGGCAGTATTGCCGAAAGACGGCAGCAGCAAATGGTGCTTTCAAACCACGTTGTCCACCAACGCACCCAACGGCGCACAAGGCCGCTCGGCAGTGATCAGTGTGACGATCGGCGCAGACCAGGTACCGGCGTCGTGAGCGCGGCGCGGAAAGCCCTGTCCCTGGGCGGACGGCTGGCCTCCTACGCGGCGCTGCTGCTGGCGGTGTTCGCAGCGCTGCTGCTGGTCGCGGTCCCGATGCTGACCGGCTCGCAGACCTACACCGTGCTCACCGGATCGATGCAGCCGAATTATCCTCCGGGCACGCTGGTGGTGATCAAGCCGATTGCCGCTGACCAGCTCGCAGTAGGCGATGTGATCACCTATCAGACAGCACCCGGACAGCCCGAGGTGGTGACGCACCGGATCACCGGCCTGGGCGTCGCGCAGAACGGCGAACGCAGTTTCGCCACCCAAGGGGATGCGAACAACTCGCCCGACGATCGCGCAGTGATGCCGGTGCAGATTCGCGGCAAACTGTTTTATTCGGTGCCGCTTTTGGGCTATCCGGCCAACTGGCTGAACCAGGGCTTCGACCAGGTGGGCGGAAAGGGCCCGATCATCCTGATCGTGGTCGGCCTGCTGTTCGGCTACGGCTTCTGGATGTTCTTCCGGGCCTGGCGGGAGCGCGGTGAAACAGCTGCGGCGCGCGAAGCGGATTCGGCGGACCGCCCGGCGAACCCGGAAACGACGACTGAGGCAGAGAGGACGAGAGATGCGGCAATCGGTTAACCGGGCCGCTTGGCTGCTCGGAGCACTGCTGCCAGCGGTGCTGCTTTCCTTGTTCTTCGTCCAGGGCAGCGCCGGCAAGGCCGCTGCCGCCCAAGCCCCGGAGCTGTCCTTGAGCACCGATGGACGGAACTTTGGATCCGGGCTGGGTGGGCCGATCCTGATCGGGATTGAGCGATATGTCCCCGGCGATCGAAACCAACGTACCGTCTGGGTCCGCAACGACAGCGGCGATCCGGCATGGCTGTGGTCCGGCTATCAGACCACTTCCGGAGACCCCGTGCTGCTGCCATTCCTGAAAGTCTCGGCGAGCTACGGCAGCGGAACGGCCCCGGCGGAGATCGGCCTGCTGCCGGGTGTCGGCCAATGCCGCACCTTGCTCCCCGCGCAGAAAATCGCCGCCGGGGAAACCGTGCCGATGGTGATCGGAGCGGCCTTCGATCCCGCTGCGCCGAATGCGACCCGGCTGAGCTCGGCCGAGTTCGCGGTGAACATCGGGCTGACCCAGGACATCGGACAGCCAGCAGGGCCCGATGGCTGCACCGGGTCCGACAACCCGGGCACCGGTGCTGAAGGCGCCCGGGATGCGATCGGCCAACTCCCGGAGACCGGGGCCGGCGGCATGATCCCCTGGCTGTCCTTGGCCGCGGCGACGATGGTCGCGGGATTCGGATTCGTCGCGGCGACCCGGAAACGACGGATCCGGGAAACTTTCGATGACGGGACTGAGGAGCGACGATGACGGCTTTCCGGAACAAACTGACCCGGCGGGGCATCGCGGTGCTCGCGCTGAGCCTGGCCGCGGTGCTGGGATCCTCCGCCTTGGCCGGGTACGCGTATTGGGGACTGCGCAGCAGCTCCACGATTTCGGTCAGCGCCGGTTCGGTGGAGACGCCCGCGGTGAGTTGCACGCAGGTCGGCCGGAACGAAGTGCGGATCAGCTGGTCCGGCAATCCGGGCAATGGCGTGACCGGCTACACCTTGGTGACTTCGTCGTCGAGCGGTGGTTCGAGCACCCGGAACTTCGGGCCGGGGACGACCTCGATCAATGATTCCTTCAGCGGAAGCGGCGGCATCATCATCAGCGGCAGCGCGACCTGGACCTATACCGTGACGGCGGCGTACGGATCCTGGACCTCCCCGGAAAATTCGACCTCCGCCCGGGGCACCGGGGCCACTTTCCTCCGCTCGGCCACACTGACCTGCAACTGAAAACCGCCCCGGCCGGCGCGCGTGAAGCGGCTGGCCGAGGCGGTTCCGAGTCCCTCGCGGATCAGAAGACCGTGTGCGAAATATTGTCCGGGTTGCCGAAGCGGTGTGCCGTGATCGCCACTGCCTGCTCGTGCAGGAACGGCAGCATTTCGATCCGTCCGGCTTCGGTCACCGGTCCGGCATAGACCGCGACGTCGGGGCTGCCTCCGGTGGCTTCCAGCAACGCGGCTTCGGCACTTCGGGTGCGGTCGCCGACCAACCGCACGCGGAGGGCGCCGGCACTGTGCAGCCGCGCGGCCCAGTCGGACTCGGTTTCGATCGTCACTGTGCTGCCCAACTGGATGAGCGCGTTGCGCACACCGGGCGTCGGGGCTTCGCCGAGCGAAACCGTCACCGGGGCGCCGGCCCGGTTGCCGGCCGAAGCTACCCGGATCAAGTCGCTGGACCGGTCGCCGTCGAAACGTACTTCGACCGGAACTGGCAGATAGCGGAAGACGTTGCGTTCCACGCCGAGGCCGGAGACGTCTTTTGCCACGCCGAACTCGGCGTCCCAATGCCGCTGGTCATCCGCCACGGCCCGGGTGAGCGAAGCCAAATCAGCATCCGCGAGTTCTGCGGCGACCGCCTTCACGGCCTGCTCGACCGCGGGCCGCGCCTGGGCCGCCGGCAGCTGCTCGGGGAGTGCGGCTGGTTCCCAGCCGCCCAAGTGCAGGAGGTAGTTCGGGCCACCCGCTTTGGCACCGGCGCCGACCGAAGAACGCTTCCAACCGCCGAAGGGCTGGCGCTGCACGATCGCCCCGGTGATCCCGCGGTTGACGTACAAATTGCCGGCCTGGACTTTCGACAGCCAGAGCGAAAGCTCTGCGGCGTCCATGGTGTGCAGGCCAGCGGTCAGCCCATAGGCCGAAGCGTTCTGCAGCTCGATGGCCTCATCCAAAGTCTTGGCGGTCATGATGCCGAGCACCGGCCCGAAGAATTCGGTCAGGTGGTAGTAGCTGTTCGGGCGGACTCCGGTACGCACGCCCGGGGAGAAGAGCCTGCCTTCCTGATCGAGCTGACGCGGTTCGACGAGCCAGGACTCGCCGTCGCCCAAGGTGGTCAGCGCGCTCTTGAGCTTGCCCGAAGCGGGTTCGATGATCGGGCCCATTTCGGTTTCCGGATCATCCGGGAAGCCGACCTTGAGCGAAGCGGCGGCGTCGACCAGCTGGTTGCGGAACCGTGCCGAATCCGCCACCGAACCGACCAGGATCACCAACGAGGCGGCAGAACACTTCTGCCCGGCGTGACCGAAGGCCGACCGCACGACGTCCTTGGCGGCAATGTCCGGGTCTGCGCTCGGGGTGACGATGATGGCATTCTTGCCGCTCGTCTCGGCCAGCAGCGGCAGATCCTTGCGCCAGGACCGGAACAGCTTCGCGGTCTCATATGCTCCGGTCAAGATCACCCGGTCCACGGCGGCGTGCGCAATCAGGCTCTGCCCGATCGGGCCTTCTTCGAGGTCCGCGAAGATCAGCACCTCTTTCGGGATTCCGGCGTCCCACAGTGATTGCACCACCTGGGCGGCGCAGCGCTTGGCCTGCGGCGCGGGTTTGACGATGACCGAGCTGCCGGCTGCCAGCGGAGCCAGAATCGAGCCGGCGGTGATCGCGATCGGGAAGTTCCACGGGGGAGTCACCACGGTGAGCTTGGCCGGCACGAACCGGGCGCCCTGCACCGCGTCGAGGTTTTCCGCGCCCAGTGCGTAGTAGTTGGCGAAGTCGATCGCCTCGCTGATTTCGACGTCGCCTTCGGCCAGGGTTTTGCCGGTCTCGCTGGCCGCGACTTCGATCAGGGCGCCGCGGTTGGCGGCCAGTTCGACGGCGGCTTTGCGCAGCAGCTGCGCCCGGCCGCTGCCGCCCAGTCCCGCCCAGTCCGGCTGAGCGGCCAAAGCGGTGGAAACCAGGGCTTCGACGGCTTCCGGGCTGGTGTGCGCGGAGCCGGCGACCAGTTCCGAGCCGAGTTCCGAGCCGGGCAGCCGCTCCAGGATTTCCCGGCCCCAGGCCCGGATGTTCGGCAGCGAGGAATCCGAGTCATCGGCGTTGCGGAAAAGCCCCGGCGCGGATTGCGGCGCCCGGTCGGTGCGCTGCTGCCGGTTGGGCTGCGGAACCACAGCGTCCAGTGCGGCGAGCGAATCCAGGAAACGTTGCTTTTCGCGCTCGAACAGCGCCGGATTCGAGGTCAGTTCGAAGACCGCGGACATGAAGTTCTCCGGGCTGGCATTCTCTTCGAGCCGGCGGATCAGGTAGCTGATCGCGACGTCGAACTGCTGCGGCTTGACCACCGGGGTGTAGAGCAGCAGCGAACCGACATCGGCCCGGACCGCCTCGGCTTGGTCCTCGGCCATGCCGAGCAGCATTTCGAATTCGATCCGGTCCGAGACCCCGCGGGCTTCGGCGAGCAGATGCGCGAAGGCGATGTCGAAGAGATTGTGCCCGGCCACACCGAGCCGGACCGCAGCCGCGTTCTCCGGTTGCAGGGCCCAATCCAGGCAGCGCTTGTAGTTGGTGTCGGCGGCTTGCTTGGACTCCACGGTGGCCAAGGCCCAGTGGTGCAGCGCCGCGTCGACGCGTTCCATGGCGAGATTCGCGCCCTTGACCAGGCGCACCTTGATGCTCGCCCCGCCGTCGGCCTGGCGTTGTTGCGTCCAAGCGGTCAGATCCTGCAGCGCGCCCAAGGCGTCCGGCAAATAGGCCTGCAGCACGATGCCGGCTTCGAAGTTCTTCAGCTCGGGCCGGTCCAGAATCCGCTTGAACACGGCGACTGTGAGGTCCAGGTCGTGGTATTCCTCCATGTCCAAGTTGATGAACTTCGGGCCGCCCGCTGCGGCTGCGGCGCTCGCGTAGAGCGGCACCAATCGGTCGGTGATCTTTTGCACCGACTCTTCGAAAGCCCACATGTTCAACTGCGAAACCACCGAGGATACCTTGATCGAAACATAGTCCACATCGGGACGTTCCAGCAGTTCCTTGGTGCCGGCCAACCGGGCATCGGCTTCCTTGTCGCCCAGCACGGCTTCGCCGAGCAAATTGATGTTGAGCCGGGTGTGGTCGTGTTTCAGCTTGGCGATCGAAGCGCCGAGCTGTTGCGGCCGGGCGTCCACGATCAGGTGGGCGACCATCTGACGCAGAATCGCGCGGGCGACCGGTACCACGACGGCGGGCAGAGCCGGGGCGAGAATCCCGCCGATCCGGACGCCTGCCTTCATGTACCAAGGCAGGAAGGTCGGTGCCTCTTTGGCCAGCAACGCCAGATTGCGGGCCGCGACGCCCAAGTCTTCGGGCCGCACCACGCGGTCGACGAAGCCGATGGTGAAGTCCAGACCGCGTTGGTCTTTGAGCACTTCAGCCAGCAGCGCTGCTGATTGGGAACCCTTTTTGGCCCCTTCGGACGGCGGCGTGGCCAACCATTTCCGAACCAGGGCAACCGATTCATCGGCCAATTGGGTAGGGCGGGGATTTGCGGGGGCAAACGTTTGAGTCATGTCTACGTTGACCTATCGATGACGGGCCACAACCGGGATTTGAGGTAGACGGGTGGCCGATCAGCCGCGGGAGCACTCCTCCTCGGCATGGGCGCGCGCGGGCGCCCAGGTAAAGAATAGCCCCGGCTGTGCGCCTGCGCGAAAGCGATGCGCTAAAGTTGCTTCATGCATACGTTCCTGTTGCTTAGCTAGCCGTCCGGCCAGCGCCGCGATCTCGGCGCCGTCGAACGGCATTCCCCTTGCTCTGGCCTCATCTCAGGCGTAGTCGAGGGGTTTTTCTTTGTCACCAGCAGGAATTGGACGGAAGGCAACACTCATGAGTCAGAACACCAGCCAAACCGAGGCTGATGTCCAGGACGGCAACAGCTACGACATCGCCTCGATCGAAGCGAAATGGCTGCCCCGCTGGGATGAAGCCGAGATCTTCGCGCCGAGCGATGACGGCAGCAAGGAACGGCGTTACGTCTGCGACATGTTCCCTTACCCATCGGGCGATCTGCACATGGGACACGCCGAAGCCTTTGCGCTGGGCGATGTGGTGGCACGCTATTTGAAGCTGAAGGGCTTCGATGTGCTGCACCCGGTCGGCTGGGATTCGTTCGGCCTGCCGGCGGAGAATGCCGCGATCAAACGCAATGCGCATCCTGCCGAGTGGACCTATGCCAACATCGACACCCAAGCGGCGTCCTTCAGACGCTATGCGACCAGCGTGGATTGGTCCCGCCGGCTGCAGACCTCCGATCCGGAGTACTACCGGTGGACCCAGTGGCTGTTCCTGCGCTTCTACGAACGCGGACTGGCCTACCGGAAGAACTCGCCGGTCAATTGGTGCCCCAAAGACCAGACCGTGCTGGCGAACGAACAGGTGATCAACGGCGCTTGCGAACGCTGTGGCACACCGGTCACCAAGAAGAACCTCAACCAGTGGTATTTCAAGATCACCGACTATGCGGACCGGCTGCTCGACGACATGGCCGAGCTGGAAGGCCACTGGCCCGAGCGGGTCCTGGCGATGCAGCGCAACTGGATCGGCCGTTCGCAGGGCGCGCATGTTGACTTCGCGATCGACGGGATGACCGATCCGGAAACCGGAGAGGCCAAGAAGGTCACGGTTTTCACTACCCGGCCGGACACGTTGTTCGGAGCCACGTTCTTCGTGGTCGCGGTCGATGCCGCCCTGTCCAGCGAACTGGTCGATCCGGAGCACCGGGCCGCATTGGCGGCGTACCAGGAGCAAGTCAAGAAGCTCTCCGACATCGAGCGGCAAGCCACCGATCGGGAAAAGACCGGGGTCTTCCTGGGCCGCTACGCGGTGAATCCGATCAATGGCCAGTTGCTGCCGGTTTGGGCCGCCGACTATGTCCTGGCCGACTACGGCACCGGCGCGATCATGGCGGTTCCGGCGCACGATCAACGGGACTTGGACTTCGCCCGCGCCTTCGGCCTGCCGGTGACGGTCGTGGTGCAGACCGGTGCCGAGGATCCCGCCGAAACCGGGATCGCCGCCGTCGGCGATGGCTTGCTGGTGAACTCCGGGCCGCTTGACGGATTGCCGAAAGCCGAGGCGATTCCCGCTGCGATCGAGCTGGTGGCGGCAGCCGGGACCGGCGAAGCGACGACGAACTTCCGGTTGCGGGATTGGCTGTTGAGCCGCCAGCGGTTCTGGGGTGCGCCGATTCCGATCATCCATTGCGCCGAATGCGGCGAGGTGCCGGTTCCGGACGATCAACTGCCGGTGAAACTGCCGGAGGATCTGCGTGGCGAGCAATTGGCGCCGAAGGGGACGTCTCCCTTGGCATCGGTCGCGGACTGGGTCAACGTGGCCTGCCCGGCGTGCGGCGGCACCGCCACCCGGGACACCGATACGATGGACACTTTTGTCGATTCGTCCTGGTATTACCTGCGTTATACCTCGCCGGGATACACCGAGGGTCCCTTCGACCCGGCTGCGGCCGACCGCTGGATGGGGGTCGACCAATACGTCGGCGGGGTGGAGCACGCGATTCTGCATCTGCTCTACAGCCGGTTCTTCGTCAAGGTGCTCAACGACATGGGGCTGCTGAAGGCCAACGAGCCGTTCAAAGCCTTGTTGAACCAAGGCCAGGTGCTCAATGGCGGCAAAGCCATGAGCAAGTCGCTGGGCAACGGCGTGGATCTGTCCGAACAGCTCTCGCAGTTCGGCGTGGACGCGGTCCGACTGACCATGATCTTCGCTTCGCCGCCGGAAGACGACGTGGATTGGGCCGATGTTTCGCCGGCCGGTTCGGCGAAGTTCCTGGCCCGGGCCTGGCGGCTGGCGCAGGACGTCGATTCGGCTCCCGGCACCGATCCGGCGGCTGGCGACCCGGCATTGCGCGCGATCACGCACCGCACGGTCGCCGAGGCCGGTGCCCTGATGGACGCGCACAAATTCAACGTGGTCGTGGCGAAACTCATGGAACTGGTCAATGCCTCGCGCAAGGCGATCGACTCGGGTCCCGGGGCGCAGGACCCGGCAGTGCGCGAGGCCGCTGCGGCGGTTGCGGTGCTGCTGAGCCTGTTCGCACCGTACACCGCGGAAGACATGTGGGAGCGGCTGGGCGGAACCGGCTTCGTGGCACAGGCGAGTTGGCCGGCGGTCGAAGAAAGCCTGCTGGTCCAATCCACGGTGACCGCCGTGGTGCAGATCCAGGGCAAAGTGCGTGATCGGCTCGAAGTGCCGGCAGAGGTGACCGAAGACGAACTGCGCCAGCTGGCCTTGGCCTCGGCCAACGTGCAACGGGCGCTCGACGGCCGGGACATCCGCACGGTCATCGTACGCGCGCCGAAACTGGTGAATATTGTCCCGGCTTAGCCGGAAGCCGGTGAGCCGGGGATCGCGGTGAGCGACGCTTCCTCCGCCTTCGGCTGGCTGCGCAAGCGGCTCGCCGAACTGCGCGGTGCCGGCGTCCGGGACGAGCCGCTGCTTCCCCGGGTCGCCGTGGTCACCGATTCGGCGGCGGCGCTGCCGGAGGAGGTGCAACAGGCTTTCGCCGCGGGAGCCCTGACCGTGGTCCCGATGCCGGTGATGGTCGACGGCGAAATCTTCAGCGAAGGCGATGCCGAGCTCGGCGAACGGCTGAGCCTGGCCCTGGCTGCCGGGAAACCGGTGAAGACCTCCAGGCCTTCACCGGGGCAATTCGAGCAGGTGTACCAGTCGTTGGCCGACCAGGGGTTCGACGCCGTGGTCTCCGTGCACATTTCGGCTGAGCTTTCCGGCACCGTCGACGCCGCTCGACTGGCGGCCCGGCGGGTCGCGATCCCGGTCGAAGTCCTGGATTCCCGCACCGTGGCCATGGCCCAGGGTTTCGGCGTCCGGGCCGCTTTGGTGGCTGCTGCGGCCGGCGGCGGCAGCGCTGCGGTGGCGGAGGCTGCGCGGCAGGCACTGGCCGGCAGCAAGGTGTTCTTCTACGTCCCGTCCTTGGAACAGCTGCGCCGGGGCGGCCGGATCGGGAATGCGGCGTCATGGCTCGGCACGGTGTTGGCGATCAAGCCGTTGCTCAGCTTTGCCGACGGCCGGGTGGTGCCGCTGGAACGAGTCCGCTCCGCCAGCCGGGCGATCGCCCGGGTGGAAGAACTGGCGCGGGAAGAACTCGGCTTGCGGACCAGGCCGACCAGCGTGGCGGTCCATGATTTCGGCAATCGGGAGCAGGCACTTGAACTGCTCGCCAAGATCGCGGACTCGGCGGCGCCGACGGAAATCTTCATCAGTGATCTGCCGTCGGTACTGGCGGCCCACGTGGGACTCGGCGTTTTGGCAGTGGTGATCAGCGACCTGAATGGGCCACTGGATCCGAACATCGGTCCTCCACAGCCAAGCGAATAACTCAGCTTCCACACATGCCCGGCTCCGAGCGTGCGGGATGCAGCGCAGGCCGACTAGGGTCGTCGCATGGCTCGGCGGATCAAGAACCTCGCAACGGCTGCCCGGATGGCAGAGCTTTTCCCGGTGCCCGGAGACCCGTCGGCGCCGAGCCCGGAGCCGGCGGTGGCCGCGCAAACCGACACCGAAGCGGCGGCGGGCTACCGGGAGCGGTACGAATTCCCGGAACCGGCGGGCCCCGAGCTGAAACGGCAGGCGTTGCGGCTGCGGGTGACCTGGGCGGCGACCGCCTCGGTCATCGTGCTGGCTCTGGTGATTGGCGCCGGCGTCCTCTGGCTGGGAGCCGGGACCGGATTCGGGGAGGCGGCCCCGAGCCTCGTCGAGCAGCCGGTTCCGGCGGTGGCGATTTCTGCCCAGGGCCGTAACCGAACCACTTCGGGCTCGGAGACCGGCCCGGTCGGCTCCGGCCAGGACACCGGGAATCTCCTGATCGTGCACATCGCGGGTTCGGTGGCCAAACCGGGCATCGTCCGGATGGCACCCGGGAGCAGGTTGTTCGAAGCTCTGGAAGCCGCGGGCGGGGCGCTTCCGGACGCGGCTTTGGCGACCGTCAATCTGGCCGCTGAACTGCAAGACGGTATGCAGGTCCTGGTGCCGAGTGCCGCCGAGGCGGCGGCGAACCCGCAAGCCGCCGTCCCCTCATCACCAGGTGGTGCGGCGCTGAGCCGCCCCGGCCCGGTCAACCTCAACCGGGCGAGCATCGAGGAACTCTTGGCGTTGCCCCGGATCGGACCGGTGACCGCGCAACGGATCCTCGAATGGCGTGCCGCCAACGGGCGGTTCCGGTCAGTCGACGATTTGGCTGCCGTCGACGGCATCGGGATGAAGACCTTGGAATCATTGCGGTCCCTGCTGGTGGTCTGAATGCCGGTGGCCGCGGTCCGTCGGTTGCCGAGACAGCTTCGCGCGCGGTGTGAACGGCTGTTGGCTGATCGGCGCCGCTCCGCAAGCGTGGCCGTTCAGCACTCGCCGCGTTGGACGGATCTGCGATTGCTGCCGGTCACTGCAATGGTCTGGCTGACGAGTTGGTTCGGGATCCGGTTGAACGCCACGTTGGCGGTCGTTTCGGGTTTGCTCATGCTGGGATTGGCCTCCGGCGTGGTGCTCTGGCATTTCGGTTTCGCCGCCCGTGCTGCTGGAATCCGGATCGCTGCCGGAATCCGGATCGCTGAGCGACGTCGGCCGAAGGTGACCGCGGCCGTCGTGCTCAGCCTGAGCCTGGGCGGCATCGCGATGCTGTCCGGGTACGGGCAGGCTGCGCAACGGGAGGCGGACCCGTTGCACCGGATCGCCGAGCAACGGATGTTGCTTCCGGTCATTGTGGAATTCCTGGAAAGCCCGCGCAACTCCGGTGTGCCCGGCAAGGTCTCGGTCCTGGGCCGGGTGTCGCAGGCCGGATTGCTGGGGCAGGAAGTCGCCGGCAGCCTCAGGGTCGAGATCAGTGCCGGCTCCGAGTGGTCCGGTTTCCGGCGCGGTGACGTAGTGCGCACCGTGGGCGCGTTCAGGCTGAGCGAGCCCGGCGAGGCCGTGACGGCCAGAATGTCCGTACGGGGTCCGGCGCAGCGGATCGCTGAGCCTCCGCTGGCCACCGCCTGGCAGTCCGAGCTGCGGGAGCGGTTTTCCGACGCCTCCCAGTCGGTCTGGGGCGAGTGGCTGCCGGATGCGGCGGCACTGCTGCCGGGGATCGTCTTCGGCGACCGGAGCCGGCAAAGCGCCGATCTGCTCGACGCCATGAAGACCACCGGGCTCACTCATCTGACTGCGGTCAGCGGTACGAATTGCAGTATCGTGCTGGCCGGATTGCTGCTATTCGCCCGGAGCTGCCGGTTGCCGAGATTCTGGAGCGCCGGTCTGGCCGCCGTGGGGCTGTTCGGCTTCGTGAGCTTGGTCGGCCCGGATCCGAGCGTGCTGCGCGCGGCGAGCATGGGATCCCTGGGTGTGCTGGCCCTGCTCGGCGGACGCGCCGGTCAGGCGGGCCCGCTGTTGTGCGCGGCGGGCACAGCGCTGCTCCTGATCGATCCCTGGCTCTCCGGAAGCTTCGGATTCGTCCTGTCGGTGCTGGCTACCGCCGGATTGATCGCGCTCGGGCCGCCCTTGCGGCTCTGGCTGGGTCGATGGCTGCCGGACTGGTTCGCGGTTCTGCTTTCGATCCCGTTAGCAGCCCAATTGGCGGTGGCCCCGGTGATCGTGCTGCTGCAACCGGCCCTGGCCAGCTATGCGGTGCCCGCGAACCTGTTCGCCGGGCCGGTAGTGGCCTGGAGCACGGTGCTCGGAATGCTGGGCTTGCTGCTGCTCGCCTTGGCGCCATGGGCGGCCGCTGGACTGATCGGGCTCGCCGGACTGGGCGCCGCGTGGATTGCGCTGGTTGCCCGCTTCTTCCAGGCGATTCCGGGGGCAGCCCTGCCGTGGTGGGAAGGCTGGCCCGGTGTCTTGGCGATGGCGGCGCTGTCCGGCAGCATCCTGATGCTGCTTGCGGTCTTCGGTGGCACTCCGGCGTTCCGGCAACGGCTTTCGGCCGGTGCCGCCCGGCTGCCCGGCGCCGGACGGCTGCCTGACGTCGTCCTGCTGCACCATGTCGTCCTGCTGCGCAGGGGGATCGTCCGGTTTCGCAGGTCGCTGGGTTGGACGCTGGCGGCCGCCGGGGCGATGTTCCTGGGCGGATCGGCGGCCGCCTTGGTGCTCGGCCCGCTGATTCCGCTGCCGCCATGAGACCACCGGAAGCTGCGCGGATTTTCAATGTCGGTGCAGCATGGCAAGCTTGAGCTGTGCCAGCATCGAAAAGCAGCAGTGCCAAGCCAGCCGCCAACACGGTGAGTTGGCGGGCCATCCCAGCAGCTCCGATCATTTTGATCCAGGGGCCGGAAGAGTACATCGCGTACCGGGCACTGGATGCGGTGCGCGCTGCGGCCCGAGCGCAGCACCCGGATCTGGAACTGACCCGGATCGATGCTTCGAGTTACGCCGTCGGAGCCCTGGCCATGGCCACCAGCCCCTCACTGTTCGGCGAGCCGAAGCTCTTGGAAATCAGCTCCCTGGCGAGCATGAGCGACGCCTTCTTGACGGACATGCTGGAATATCTCGCGGCACCGGAAGCCGATTGCACGTTGGCCTTGCACCACGGCGGAGGGGTTCGCGGCAAAAAGCTGTTGGACGCGCTCAAGGCGGTCGGTTTTCCGGTGGTGGAATGCCAACCGCTGAAGAAAGACGCTGAGAAGGCAGATTTCGTGGTCGCCGAGTTCCGGGCTGCCGGGAAACGGATCGATCAAGAAGCAGTGCGTGCCCTGGTAGCTGCTCTGGGCTCGCAGCTTTCCGAGCTCGCCGCGGCCTGCAGCCAGTTGATCGCCGATGTGGAAGGCCCGGTCAGTGCCGATCTGGTCGACAAATATTACGGTGGCCGGGTCGAGGCGACGGCATTCAAAGTCGCAGACGCCGCGGTAGCCGGAAACGGCGCCGTCGCGTTGTCCAGTCTGCGTCACGCATTGGCTACCGGCGTCGATCCGGTTCCACTGGTAGCTGCCTTGGCGATGAAGGTCCGCGGGGTGGCCAAAGTGCACGGCGTGCGCGGCAGCTCGGCGGGACTGGCCAAAGAATTGGGGATGGCACCCTGGCAAGTCGACCAGGCGCGCCGGGAGGCGGAGCGGTGGAGCGGCGAGGGCTTGGCCGAAGCGGTGCGGGCTTTGGCGCTTGCCGACGCCCAGGTCAAAGGGGCCGGCCGGGATCCGGTGTACGCGGTGGAACGCGCCGTCACGATCATCGCAACTGCGGCGCGCGGTCGCTGAGCGGTCGCTGATCAGTTCAGCTGGCTCCGGCCCGGCGTTCGGTACAGGAGTGGCCGGAAGGCTGCCCCGCCGGTCGGCGGTCCGCGAATTCCGGGTTAAACAAATTCCGGGGTTAAACACTAGTGGCCGGCCCCGAAGGACCGGCCACTAGGGAAAACGCAATTAGCCGTTCAGGCCGCTGACCTTCTTGGCGATGGCCGACTTGCGGTTGGCAGCCTGGTTGCTGTGGATAACACCCTTGCTGACCGCTTTGTCCAGCTTGCGGCTGGCGTGTGCCAGTGCGGTGCCAGCGGTTTCCTTATCACCGGCGTCGATGGCCTGGTTGACGGCGCGAACGGCCGTCTTCAGCTCCGACTTGACCGCGTTGTTGCGCTGACGCGCCTTCTCGTTGGTGAGAATGCGCTTCTTCTGGGACTTGATATTAGCCACGTAGTTAACTCTCTGTGTAAAGCGGAATTGGTCTAGAGGGCGTTGGCCCAGCCATTGACAGAGTGGGGAAACTCGATTTCGGTGAACGTCCGGCTGGCCCGTCGTGCCCGCCGACCTGCGCGGACACACAGCAATAAACTTTAGCAGAAATTCAGGCAAAGGGCTGAATGGTCGGCCAGCGCCGCGCAGAAATCCCGGCGACGGGTGTCCGGACGGCAAGCCATCGGGCGCCCGCGCGAGCCGGATGCGCGCACAATGCCCGGAACATGGGAGAATTGAATTTGCCTCGAAATGCGCGCACCCGCGCGAGGCATGTCCGTCAACAGTGAGGAACCATCCAGTGTCACCCATGGCCCGCACCGCGCCGGTGCCCGCCGCGACCGATCCGGCGATCATCAGGAACTTCTGCATTATCGCCCACATCGACCACGGGAAGTCCACCTTGGCGGACCGGATGCTGCAGTTGACCGGCGTCGTCGAGCAGCGCGACATGAAGGCGCAGTATCTGGACCGGATGGATATCGAACGGGAACGCGGCATCACGATCAAGTCGCAGGCGGTACGGATTCCCTGGGAGGTCGACGGCGAGGCCTTCTGCCTCAACATGATCGACACTCCCGGCCACGTGGATTTCACCTATGAGGTCTCCCGCTCGCTGGCCGCCTGCGAAGGCGCGATCCTGCTCGTGGACGCGGCACAGGGCATCGAAGCACAGACTTTGGCGAACCTCTACCTCGCGATGGAAAACAATCTGACCATCATCCCGGTACTGAACAAAATCGATCTGCCCGCAGCGCAGCCGGAGAAATACGCGGCAGAACTCGCCGGCCTGATCGGCGGCGACCCGGAGGACGTGCTGTTGGTGTCCGGCAAGACCGGAGTCGGTGTGGAGGCGCTGCTGGACAAGATCGTCCGCGATCTGCCTGCTCCGGTCGGCGACCCCGATGCGCCGGCGCGCGCGATGATCTTCGACTCGGTCTACGACACCTACCGCGGCGTGGTGACCTACGTCCGCGTCGTGGACGGCAACCTGAGTCCGCGGGAGCGGATCCAGATGATGTCCACCCGGGCCAGCCACGAACTGCTGGAAATCGGCGTCAGTTCACCGGAACCCACGCCGTCGAAAGGCCTGGGCGTCGGCGAGGTGGGCTATTTGATCACCGGCGTGAAGGACGTGCGGCAGTCGAAGGTCGGCGATACCGTCACCAATCTGGCCAAGCCGGCAGCCGAATCGCTGGGCGGGTACCAAGATCCCAAACCGATGGTGTTTTCCGGCCTCTATCCGATGGACGGCACCGATTATCCGATCCTGCGGGACGCTTTGGACAAGCTCAAGCTCAACGACGCCGCCTTGATCTATGAACCGGAGACGTCGGCGGCACTGGGCTTCGGCTTCCGGGTGGGCTTCCTGGGTCTGCTGCACTTGGAGATCGTCCGGGAACGCTTGGAACGCGAATTCAACCTGGACCTGATTTCCACCGCGCCGAACGTGGTTTACGAAGTGACGCTCGAAGACAAAAAAGTGGTCACCGTGACAAATCCGAGCGAGGTCCCGGTCGGCAAGATCGCCGAAGTCCGGGAACCGATGGTGTCCGCGACGATTTTGGCGCCGAACGAATTCGTCGGTGCGATCATGGAACTGTGCCAGAGCCGGCGGGGCATCATGGGCGGCATGGATTACCTGTCCGAGGACCGGGTGGAGATCCGCTACCGGCTGCCGCTCGCGGAGATCGTTTTCGACTTCTTCGACATCCTCAAATCGAAGACCCGCGGTTACGGGTCTCTGGATTGGAAGGCCGACGGCGAACAGGTCGCCGACCTGGTCAAAGTGGACATCCTGTTGCAGGGCGAGCAGGTTGATGCGTTCAGTGCGATCACGCATCGGGACAAGGCCTACCCGTACGGCGTGATGATGACCGGCAAGCTGCGCGAACTGATTCCGCGGCAGCAGTTCGAGGTGCCGATCCAGGCCGCGATCGGTGCCCGGATCATCGCCCGGGAAAGCATCAGGGCGATCCGCAAAGACGTGCTGGCGAAATGCTACGGCGGTGACATCACGCGTAAACGCAAGCTGCTGGAAAAGCAGAAAGAAGGCAAGAAGCGGATGAAGATGGTGGGCCGCGTCGAAGTCCCGCAGGAAGCGTTCATCGCCGCGCTGTCCTCGGATGAGCACGTCAAGGACAAAGCGAAGAAATAGCCATGCCCAGTACTCTGCCGGAAGGCGAAAAGGCCCCGGCTGACGGCGTGCTCCCGGCCCAGGCGGCCGCGGGCGCCGCCGAGCGCGGATTCAGCCTGTATGCGCATATTCCGTTTTGTGCGGTGCGCTGCGGGTATTGCGACTTCAACACCTATACCGCGAAGGAACTCGGTGGCGGGGCATCGCAGGCCGCTTACGCCGGCACCGCGGTCGCGGAGGTCGATTTCGCTGCTGCGGCGTTGCGCGCTTCCGGCGTTCCGGAGCGGAAACTGCAGACCGTGTTCTTCGGCGGCGGAACCCCGACATTGCTGCCGGCCGCAGACTTGGCGGCGATGCTCAAAGCCGCGGTCGCGCACTGGGGAATCGCCGAGGGCGCCGAGGTCACCACCGAGGCGAACCCGGATTCGGTGACGCCCGAATCGCTGCAGGAATTGGCCGCAGCCGGATTCACCAGGGTGTCCTTCGGCATGCAATCCGCGGTTCCGCACGTGCTCCGGGTGCTCGACCGCACGCATCAACCGGAGCGGGTGCCGCAGGCCGTCGCCTGGGCCCGGGCAGCGGGCCTGCAGGTGAGTTTGGACTTGATCTACGGAACACCGGGGGAGTCGGCAGCGGACTGGCGGGTCTCGCTGGAAACCGCCTTGGCCTGCGAACCCGATCATGTCTCCGCCTACGCCTTGATCATCGAATCCGGGACCAAGCTGGCTGCCCAGATCCGCCGCGGCGAGGTCCGCGGAATCGATGATGACGACCATGCCGAGAAGTACGCCACAGCCGATCGGCTCCTGGGCGAAGCCGGCTTCACGTGGTACGAAGTGAGCAACTGGGCGCGGACTCCGGCCGACGAATGCCGGCACAATCTCGCCTATTGGCGCGGCGATGATTGGTGGGGGATCGGGCCTGGTGCGCATTCCCACGTAGGCGGGGTGCGCTGGTGGAACGTCAAACACCCGATCGCCTATGCGCAGCGGCTCCGCGACGGCTTGTCGCCGGCCGCCGGGCGGGAAATCCTCGACGCCTCGACCCGGGAGTTGGAACGGGTGATGCTCGCGGCGCGACTGGCCGTGGGGATCCCGATCGCCTCCTTGGCAGACGGCGGCAAACGCGCGGTAGCCGGATTGATCGCCCGGGAATTGATACAACCGGCGGCCGCCTTCGCAGGGCAACTCGCATTGACGCTCAAAGGCCGGCTGCTTGCCGACGCGGTGGTCCGCGAATTGCTTCCCTGAACCGGATCGGCTGGTTGGCTCAGTGGATGAGTCGGAGATTCACCGGATAGCGGTATGGGTTTCCGCGATTCACATGGATTGCCGCAATCACCGAGAATACCGTCAGGAAAACCCAGATGAGCACGGCGAGAATCGCGAAGACCGAGCCGGCAACCGGAATTAGCAAGGCCAGGATATTCGCCAATGCGGCGAGAATCGTCGGCGGCAAGGTGAAATTGAGCGCTTCTTTGGATTCCTGCGCGGTGAATGGTCCGCGGTCCCGGAAAATGAGATAGATCACCAATGACGGAATGAACCCGAGAATGCCTCCGCAATGCGCCAGAAACGCGAATTGCCGGTCTTCGCTCGCCGTCAGCGGCAGGGCATCGGGGGAAACTGCCTGGAACTGCTGGGTCCGGCGCTCCTGGTGCCTCGGCACACCTTGGTCATCTCTGCCCGGAAAAGTCACGATCCCCGTCCTCGTTCATGCGCTGCCGAAACCTGCCGATCAACGTCCTGCTGTCCATCTCAGGATACGTCAGTGGTGAGGAAATCTATGACTTCCTCGACTCGGGCGAGCAAAGAAGGTTCCAAATCCGCGTAATTGTCGACCTGCCGAAGAATTCGTTGCCAGCCCAGGGCGATATCTTTGGGGCTTGAGCTGGGCCAGCCGAATGCCTGGAGAATGCCGACTTTCCATTCCACCGAGCGCGGGATGCTGGGCCAGGCCGGGATGCCCAGCGACTGCGGTTTGATCGCCTGCCAGACGTCGACGTAGGGGTGGCCGACAATCAGCACATTGCCTGCGGCTCCGGGCAGCTTGAGCGCCTGATCCGCGATCCGGGATTCCTTCGAGCCGCTGACCAGGTGGTCGACCAGAATGCCCAACCGGCGCTGCGGCCCGGGATTGAATTCCCGGATTGCTCCGGCCAGGTCGTCGATGCCGCCCAAGGGTTCGACGACGATTCCTTCCACCCGCAAATCGTCGCCCCAGACTTTCTCGACCAATTCGGCGTCGTGCTTCCCCTCCACCCAGATCCGGCTGGCCCGGGCGATCCGGGCCCGCTGCCCGGCTACCTTCACCGAGCCGGAGGCGGTGCGTTGCGTGGTCGGGACGGCGGCCGTGACGGCCGGCACCACTTCGACCGGTGCGCCGTCGAGCAGGAAGCCGAAGCCCAATTGAAAGGATTTGGTTTTGCCCCGCCGATCTTCCAAAACCATGATGTGCATGCCGCCGGACTTCTCGGTCCGGACGATGGCGCCGACCCATCCGGAACCGACGTCCTCGAGGACCAACCCTGAGGCGGCCGGCACCTTGGGCAGCGTTCGGCGGGCCTGCTTGGTCATCTCCTGGGGACCCCAGTTGCCGTAATCATAGGAAGAATTCACCAGATCAGTCTGCCGCACTGCGGCTCGCCGGCGCTGCGGACACGCTTGGACTCAGCCTGGCCGCGAAAGTATTAGACTTAGCAGTTGGACAGGGTGAGTGCTAATCGCCGGCCCGGTCCGCTGCGGAACCATGCAGCCGCCGGATGAACAGAGTCGAGGAGGTGCCCGGATGAGCGATCTGCGAAAGCTCGAAGTATTGCGGGCGATCGTCGAGGATTATGTCCATTCCAGGGAGCCTGTCGGCTCGAAAGCCTTGGTGGACCGGCACCACTTGGGTGTCTCCAGCGCCACGATCCGGAACGACATGGCGGCGCTGGAAGAAGACGGCTTGATCACCGCGCCGCACACTTCGGCGGGGCGCATCCCGACGGACAAGGGCTACCGCATCTTCGTGGACCTGATCACCGAGGTGAAACCGCTTTCCAGCGCCGAAAAGCGCGCGATCCAGACCGTGCTTTCCGGTTCGACCGACCTTGACGATGTCCTGGAGCGGACGGTGCGCACCCTGGCCCAGCTGACCAACCAGGTGGCCGTGGTGCAGTACCCGACCTCGTCGAGCGCCACGGTGCGGCACGTCGAGTTCGTCTCGCTGTCTCCGCACCAAGTGCTGATCGTGCTGATCCTGGACAACGGCAAGGTCGAACAGAGCGTGTTCGACGTCGGGCAGCAGCTCAGCAGCGAGGAACTCGCTTCCTTGCGCAACCGCTTCCTGCCCTTGCTCAGCGGGGTTCCGGCCCAGCAGATTTCGCTGGTCCTGGAAGCTGCGGTCGCCTTGGTCCCGCTCGCCCTGCGCAAAGTGGCCCAGGTTCTCTCGAACAGCCTGGTGGCATTGTCCCAAGCCGCCCGCGAGGAGCGCTTCATGGTTGCCGGGACGGCGAACCTGGCGCGCTCGAACGTCGACTTCCCGCTGAGCATCGGTCCGGTCCTGGACGCTTTGGAAGAGCAAGTGGTGATGCTCCGGCTGCTTTCCGAGATGGCCCAGGACGCCCGTGGTGTGGCGGTCAGCATCGGCCGGGAGAATCCGCATGATTCGCTGGCCGAGGCCTCAGTCGTGGCGACCAGCTACGGCCCGGACTCGAGCGCGAAAATCGGCGTACTGGGACCGATCCGCATGGACTATCCGAACACCATGTCCTCGGTGCGGGCCGTGGCCCGATACCTGTCCCGCATCCTTGCCGGCTGACGTGGACCTGAACCGCAGAAACAGAAAGAGAACGAGCAACTTTGAGTAATCACTATGAGGTATTGGGTGTCTCCCGTGACGCGACCGGTGAGGAAATCAAGAAGGCCTACCGCAAGCTCGCGAGGCAGTACCACCCCGATGTCTACAGCGGTGACGACGCGGAAGCCAGGTTCAAAGAAGTCACGCACGCCTATGAAGTGCTCTCCGACCCGCAGAAACGACGGGTCTACGACACCACCGGGAACGAAAACGGCACGCAGAACGGAAGCGCTGGCTTCTCCGGCGCCGGATTCGCGTTCCAGGACATCTTCGAGACCTTCTTCGGCGGCCAAGGCGGCGGCCAAGGGCCGATTCCGCGTACCCGTCGCGGCCAGGATGCGCTCATCGCGGTCCGGATCGAACTGCGCGATGCCGTTTTCGGGGTGAACAAGAAAATCGAGGTCGAAACCGCGGTGGTGTGCCCCACCTGCAACGGCTCCTGCTGCCGCGAAGGCACGAGCATGGAAACCTGCGAGATCTGCCGCGGTTCCGGACAGGTGCAGCGGCCGGTCCGGTCGATTCTGGGCCAGGTCATGACGGTGGCTGCCTGCACTACCTGCCAGGGGCACGGCACCGTGATTCCGGACCCGTGCAATGAATGTATGGGCGAAGGACGCGTCCGCTCGCGCCGTTCGCTGACCATCAAAGTCCCGGCCGGGGTGGATACCGGAAACCGGATCCAACTCGGTGGCCAAGGCGAAGCCGGCCCGGCCGGCGGCCCGGCAGGGGACCTGTTCGTGGAGATCCGGGTCAACCGCGATGCGAAGTTCGACCGCGAAGGCGACGACCTGCAGGCGGTGGTCTCGGTGCCGATGACCGCCGCCGCGTTGGGCACGGATTTGAACATCGACACCTTCGACGGGGTCCAACCGTTGAGCGTCAAACCCGGCACGCAGTCCGGCGAAGTGGTGACCTTGCGCGGCTTGGGCGTCACGCATCTGCGCGGCCAGGGCCGCGGCGATCTGAAGATTCAGCTGACCGTGGAAACGCCAACCAAGGTCGATGCGGCCCAGGAAGACCTGCTCCGCCAATTGGCTGCATTGCGGGGCGAGCAGTTCACCGAAGGGAAATTGGTTTCCTCAGGCGGCATGTTCGCGAAACTGCGCGACAAACTGGGCAACCTCTGACCGGCGATGACCAATCCAGTCTTCTTCGCGGATTCGCAGGACCTTTCCGGCCTGGATGCCGGCGACGTCTTTGAACTCGGCGGAGCCGAAGGGCACCACGCCGCGACCGTGAAGCGGATCGCGGCCGGAGAACCGGTCGACCTGGTCGACGGTTCGGGACTGCGTCTGGTCTGCTCGGTCGTGCAGAGCGGGGCGGGCATGCTGTTGCTGCAGATCGATCGGCGGATCGAGGAACCCCAGCCTGCGCCCCGGCTGGTTTTGGTGCAAGCGTTGGCCAAGGACGGACGCGACGAGTTGGCCATTGAGACGGCCACCGAACTAGGCGTGGACGCGGTGATCCCCTGGCAAGCGGACCGGTCGATCGTGCGTTGGCGGCCGGAGCGCCTGGAGAAATCGATGGCGAAATGGCAAAAGACGATCCAGGCGGCAGCAAAGCAGGCCCGGCGGGCCAGGATCCCCGAGCTGCACGGCTTGCTGGACAGCGCCGGCCTGGTCCGCCATGCGGCAGCGGCGGAGGCCACCCGCTTGGTGGTGCTGCATGAGGATGCGGCCGCGGGCCTGGCAACTCAGCTGGCAGATTGGCATGAGGCCCGGCAGCTGCTGTTGGTGGTCGGCCCCGAAGGCGGCATGAGCGATCGGGAGTTGGCGCTTTTCGATGCGGCCGGAGCCGACCGCTGGCGTTTGGGGCAGCATGTGCTCCGGTCTTCGACCGCAGGGCCGGCTGCGTTGGCGGTGCTCGGCGAAGCCTTGGCGCGTTGGTGAGCGCCGGACGGTCAACGGCTCGCTATTTGACCGTGAAGGTCTTGTCTTCCAGATACAGCTGAGCGCTCGGATTGTTCGAGTCGGTGCCGAAAACCTTCAGTTGGTACTTCCCCGAAGGCAGGTCGAGGCTGAAGGCGAAATTGCCGGCTTGGGCAGCGGCCGCAGAGGATGCACTGCCTTTTTGGGTCAGGCCCGGCACGCCCTGGGCGTCCACGAGGTACAACTCCCATTGCAATGACCCGGAACTCAGCGACGCGCGCCCGCCGATATTGACGGTATTGCTTTCGAAAACCGCGCCCTGCTGCGGGTCGATGATCCAAATCGGGGCTTGCACGCTGGCATCCCTGGTCAGTGGCCGATCCAGTTTGACTTGGTCGAAGGCGTTGAAGTCGGTGTGCCCGTCGACCAGCACGGTCACCTGCACGTTCTGGCCCGAATCCACCAGCCCGGCGTTGGAGGCTGCCGCGGTGGCGGTATAGACCAGTTGCTGGACTGCCAGCTGCGCGGTTTCATTGCTGACTTTTCCGGCGAAGGCATCCGCGGACAGGTCCACCGTGATCGAGGTGCGGCCGGAAACCGAAGCGGCGATTTTCGAGGCCTTCGACCAAGGCGTCAAATACCTCGGATCCAAGGGCTTGGTGCTGGTCATCAGCTGCAAAGCAGCCCGGATCGGATCATCGCCGGAGTTGAGCCGGAGGAATTCGCGGTAGAGGAAGCCCTGGTTCGCCGCGCCGAGCCAATACACCGGAACTTTGTTGTTCGCTTGCGCGGTCTCGATCGGCAACGGGATCGCGGAGCCGTTCGAGGAATTCGAATTCAGCGGCAGGTTGCTCGCCGGAGTCGTTTGGCTGATTCCGGAGCAGGCGCCGAGCAAGAAGCAGAGCAAGACCGCGACGACGGCCTGCAGACCGCGACGCTTGCCCTGCCCGGAGCTTATCCCGAAAAACCTGCTAATGATGCTTCCTTACGCCAACCGACAAGATCCGTGCCCGTCGACGCAGTACGGCTGCCGGTGGATGCCGGGCCCAGCCGAGGGCACCATGACAGCTTGACACAGCAAGGTAGGCGCCGGCTTTGAGATTCGGCGCCTTCGGCCAACTGCAACCGGATCGAAACAGATCTGATATCAGACTGAGATCTGGACCGGTTTCGCCAAAGCCATGGATGATCCGGAGCCGCTACCGCATAAGATGAGAGTGACCGGTTGGCTGGTGGCTGCGCGGCAGCTCTGTCCAACCGACCAGCCAAGACATCGTGAATCGGAAGCGAGAATGAAGGCCGAGCGGCCGGGACCATGACCGAACCTAACACTTTCCCACGCACCATCGACGGAATCCGGACCGAAACCATAACCTTCGATTCCACAGAGCAGATGGTCGCGTCCTTGGGCAGCCAAGATCAAGCCTTGCGCGCCGTGGAGATGCACTTCCCAGGCATCGACTTCCACGCCAGAGGCAACGAGCTCGCAATCTCCGGCCCGGAAGCCGATGTGCCCAGGATCGTCAGGCTGTTCGCCGAAATCCGTGCCTTGGTGCTGCGGCAGACCGTGATTACGCCGCAAGTCATCGAACAACTTGCCAGCATGCTGCGGGCTCAGACGCCGGACCGCCCGGCAGATGTCTTGACCCACAACATCCTGACCAGCCGCGGCCGCACGATCCGGCCGAAGACCCTGAACCAGAAGAGCTACGTCGACTCCATCGACCGGAACACGATCGTCTTCGGCATCGGACCAGCCGGAACCGGCAAGACCTATTTGGCCATGGCCAAAGCAGTTCAGGCCCTGCAGCAGAAAGAAGTCAGCCGGATCATCCTGACCCGGCCGGCAGTGGAGGCAGGCGAGCGCCTGGGCTTCCTGCCGGGCACTTTGAACGACAAGATCGATCCTTACCTGCGCCCGCTCTACGATGCGCTGCACGACATGATCGATCCGGAGACGATTCCCCGGTTGATGGCCGCGGGCACCATCGAGGTCGCTCCGCTGGCCTATATGCGCGGGCGGACCCTCAACGATGCGTTCATCATCCTGGACGAAGCGCAGAACACCACTGCGGAACAAATGAAAATGTTCCTGACCCGGCTCGGTTTCGGATCCAAAATGGTGGTCACCGGCGACGTCACCCAGGTCGATCTGCCCGGCGGGGTCCGTTCCGGGCTCCGCGTCGTGGAGGGAATCCTGACCGGGATCGACGGCGTCGACTTCGCGCAATTGGAAGCCGCCGATGTGGTTCGGCACCGACTGGTCGGCGACATCGTCAAGGCCTATGCGCTCTGGAGCGAAACCGCGGGCACACCGAAAGCGAGCGAACACCATGAGCATTGAAGTCAACAACGAATCGGGCGTCGAATCGCCGGACGAAGAATTGGTGCGGCTGGCGCGTTTCGTCTTCGAACAACTCCATTTGCACCCGCAAACCGAATTGTCGATCATCCTGGCTGACCGCGAGGCGATGGAGAAATTGCATCTGGAGTGGATGGACGAGCCCGGGGCCACCGATGTGCTGTCGTTCCCGATGGACGAGTTGCGTCCGGGCACCATCGCCAGGCCGGCCCCGGCCGGTCTGCTCGGCGATATCGTGATCTGCCCGCAGGTGGCGCAGGAACAGGCGGATGCCGGTGGGCACAGCCTGGAGGACGAATTGCTGCTCCTGGCCACGCACGGTTTGCTGCATCTGCTGGGGTTCGACCACGAGGAACCGGAAGAAAAGGCAGAGATGTTCGGCCTGCAGCGTCAACTGCTCAGCAGTTTCCTGGGCCGGCCGGCGCCGGCGGAGACCACCACGTGATCACAGCCGTGCTTTTGGCCATGGCTTTGGTCTTCGTGGCCATTGCGGGAGTGCTGACTGCGGCGGAGGCGGCGTTGAACTTCTTGCCGAGAAACGTGGCGGAGGCGATCCGGGAGGAACGTGATCCCGGATTGCGGCAACGGCAAACTGCGTTGCGGGCAGTACTGGCGGCATCCGGGGACCATCAGAACGCGCTGCGTTTTTGGCGCATCTGGTTTGAAACCGCAGCCGCGGTCGCTGTGGCGATGCTGTTTTTGAACCTGATCGACCATCTTTGGCTGGCCGGCCTGCTGGCCACCGTGGTGATGGCCGGCGTCGGCTTCGTGCTGGTCGGAGTTTCACCGCGCCAGATCGGCAGGCTGCACGCCCTCGGCGTATTGCGCGGCACCGCCTGGCTGGTCAGGTTCCTGCGTTTGGTACTCGGGCCGGTGCCGGGATGGTTGATGCGCCTGGGCGGAGCGGTGGCTCCTGGCGCGCCCCGCGTGGAGCAGGACTTCGTGAGCGAAGAAGAATTCCGCGAGTTCGTGGACCGGGCCAGCGAATCGGACATGATCGAAGATGACGAGGTGGAACTGATCCAGAGCGTCTTCGATTTGGACGAGACCTTGGTGCGCGCCGTGATGGTGCCCCGGACCGACATCGTCGGGATTGAACGGGGCGCCACGCTGAAGCAGGCTTTGGCGCTGTTCATCCGCTCGGGCTATTCCCGGGTCCCGGTGTTCGGCGAGGATACGGACGAGGTTTTGGGCGTGCTGTACCTCAAAGACGTGGTGGCCACCCAGCAGCGGCTTTCCGAAGGCGGTCGGGAGCCGACCGTGGAGAACTTGGGCCGCCAGGTGCGCTACGTCCCCGAATCGAAGCCGGTGGGGGAGCTGCTCCGCGAGTTGCAATTGGAATCGACCCACGTGGCGATCGTGATCGACGAGTACGGCGGCACCGCGGGATTGGTGACCTTGGAAGACCTGATCGAAGAAATCGTGGGCGAGATCGTGGACGAGTACGACGCCGAAGGTCCTGAGGTCGAAGAACTCGGCCCGAACCGCTACCGGGTGAGTGCGCAGTTGGGCATCGACGACCTCGGCGAACTCTTCGGGCTGGATCTGGAAGACGACGAGGTCGATACCGTCGGCGGATTGCTCGCGAAGCAGCTGGGCCGGGTGCCGATCGTAGGCAGCCGGGTGACCTTCGACGGGCTGGAATTGCTCGCCGAGCGGCTGGAAGGCCGGCGGAATCGGGTCAGCCACTTGATTGTCAGCCGCGGGCCGGCGGTCCACACTGAAATTGAACCAAGCGACAACGAGGCAGGCAGGGAGCACAACCATGAACGCGACTGAGGGGTACCGGGCCGGATTCGCGGTACTGGTGGGCCGGCCGAATGCCGGCAAATCGACTTTGACCAATGCCCTGGTGGGCCACAAAGTGGCCATCACCTCGGCGAAGCCGCAGACCACCCGGCACACGATCCGCGGCATTGTGCATCGCGAGGATTTCCAGTTGATCCTGGTGGACACGCCCGGCCTGCACCGGCCCAGGACTCTGCTGGGCCAACGGCTGAACGACCTGGTCGCCGGAACGCTGTCCGAGGTCGATGCGATCGGATTCTGCCTCCCGGCGAATGAGAAGATCGGTCCGGGCGACCGCTTCATCGCGGCCCAGTTGGCCCAGGTCGGCCGCAAGCCCGTGATCGCCCTGGTCACCAAAACCGACACGGTCTCCAAGGAACAGCTGGCGCAACAGCTGCTCGCGGTCAGCGAACTGGGCCGGGAAGCGCTCGGTGGCGAAGGCTTCGCCGACGTGGTGCCGGTCTCGGCGGTGAAAGACCACCAGGTCGGCATCGTCGCCGAAGTGCTGGCATCGCATTTGCCGGTGTCACCGGCGTTGTACCCGGACGGCGAGTTGACCGATGAGCCGGAAGCCGTGATGGTCGCCGAGCTGGTCCGGGAAGCGGCGCTCGAAGGCGTCCGGGACGAGATGCCGCATTCTTTGGCCGTGGTGGTGGAGGAGATTCTGCCCCGGGAAGGCCGCAGCGAGGACAAACCTCTGCTGGACGTCCGGGTGAACCTGTACGTGGAACGGCCGTCGCAAAAGGCGATCATCATCGGCAAAGGCGGCGCGCGGCTGCGCGACGTCGGCACCAAGGCCCGGCAGGGCATCGAGGCGCTGCTCGGCACGAGGGTGTACCTGGACTTGCACGTCAAGGTCGCCAAAGACTGGCAGCGGGATCCCAAACAGCTGGTCAAACTGGGTTTCTGAGCTTCCGGGGAGGGCAGTCCGGGCAGCGGGCTGTTGCCGGGCTGTTGCAATCCGCACAGCGAGTTCCTAGTGCCCAGATCAGGTTTGCAGAGGCAATCAGTCTGCTCGGCGCGTAGAATAAACGGGTTCTGTACCCGATGAAAGGTTGCTGCATGAGCGGTCGCCGAGTTGACGGAGGCAATGGCGCCTCGAGAAAGCGCCTCCCCGAATCCTTCGGCGAAAGCGATGCCATCCGGCCGCGGCACTTGCGTGCCCGACGGCGGTCTCCGCTCTGGTTGAAGATCTCCGCCGGATTGGTCAGCCTGGCTCTGGTTGCCGGAATCGGTTTGGCCGGCGTGCTGTTCCTGCGCTTCCAGGGCAACATCAAGGGGGAACAGCTCAATGCCGGTTTGGACGGCAATTCCGCCCCGGTCGCGGACGACAACCGCGATGCGATCCAGATCTTGATCATGGGCACGGATACCCGTTCCGGCAAAGATGCCAGCTACGGCAGCGAGGATGATTCTTCCGGTTACGGAAACTCGGATGTGATGATCCTGATGAATCTCTCGGCGGACCGGAAACGGGTCTCCATGGTGAGCTTCCCGCGCGATCTGATGGTCCCGTTCCCCGGCTGCAAAGATGCCAAGACCGGGCAGATCTTCCCGGCCCAGAAAGCCATCCAACTGAACTCGGCGTTGAGCATGGCCGGGCCAGGATGCACGGTGGAGACGATCAACAAATTCACCGGACTGACCATCGACCACTTCATGATGGCCGATTTCACCGCGGTCAAGGACCTCACCACTGCCTTGGGCGGAGTCGATGTCTGCGTGGACCTTCCGGTCGTCGATCAGGCCTCCGGGCTGAATCTTCCGGCCGGCACCTCGAGCATTTCCGGTGACCAGGCACTGGCTTTCCTCCGCACCCGGCATGCCTTCGGCGACGGCAGCGACTTGGACCGGATCCAGTCGCAGCAGGCTTTCCTGGCCTCGATGACCCGGAAGATCAAGTCCGAAGGCACCTTGGCGAATGTTCCGAAGCTGCTGCAGATCGCGGACATCGTCACCAGCAATCTGACCGTTGACCAGGGCCTTTCCAATGCACCTGCGCTGATCGCCATGGCGAACCGGCTCAAAGACGTGGACCTGGCCAAAGTGGCGTTCGTGACGGTTCCGAACGAGGCCTACGCTCTGGACCCCAACCGGGTGCAGCTCAAACCCGAAGCCAACCAGCTTTTCGCGGCGCTGCAGGCGGACGCCGATCTGACCCAGCCCGCGCCGCCGAGCAGCACGGCGCCGCCGGCCACGGCGAACAGCCAGCCGCCGGCCCAGCCGGCCTTCGACCGGTCGCTGCAACCGGTGATCGTCAGCAACGCTTCCGGGCTGGCCGCCCGCGGAGCCGAACTGCAGCAGAACCTGGTGTCCGCCGGCTACACCGATGCGGTGCGCAACGATTCGGTGGCGGTCCAGCCGACGACCCAATTGCTGTACGGCCGCGATTTCGCGGACGTGGCCCAGGACATCGCCGCGAAATACGGCATTCCGAGCAGTGCGCTGGTTTCCGCACCGGCGCTGGCCGGGGTGCAGTTGGTGATCGGGCAGGACTTCGTCTCCGGTACCGCCTATGGGCAGGTGTCGGTGCCGAGCGACCTTCAGGTCAATACTGCGCAGCAGCCGACGCAATGCCGGCAAGTGACCAACTCCGGCGGCTGACCGGCGAAGCGGAGTTTCACCGCAAACTGCTTGCCGCAGCCACGGCTCGGCCCGGGCGATCGAGCCGAGCCGCGGCCTGGTCGGGCTTCGATTACCAGATGCTGACCCGTTCCGCCGGATCCAGCCAAAGCCCATCACCGGGAGCGGTGCCGAATTCCTGGTGGAACTCCGGCAGGTTCTTCACCACCTGGTTGCAACGCCAGCTGGCCGGCGAGTGCGGGTCGATTGCAATCCGTTTGACCGCGTCTTCCGGCCGATTTTTGCTCTGCCAGCAGGATGCCCAGGCGAAGTAGAACCGCCGGGCTCCGGAAAGCCCGTCGATTTCCGGAGCGGCCTGGCCGGCCAAAGCCAATTGCCAAGCCTTGTAGCCGATGCTCAATCCGCCCAGATCCCCGATGTTCTCGCCAAGCGTGAGCTTGCCGTTGACCCGTTCCTCCGGAGCCGCGATCGGGCTCAGCGCATCGTACTGCGCCACGAGTTTCGCGGTGCGCTCCTCGAAGGCCGCCCGATCCTGATCGGTCCACCAGTTGCTGAGCGCCCCGTCGCCGTCGTACTGCGATCCCTGGTCGTCGAAGCCATGACCGATTTCGTGCCCGATCACCGCGCCGATACCGCCGAAATTCGCCGCGTCGTCGGCCGCTGCGTCGAAGAACGGCGGCTGCAGAATCGCCGCCGGGAAGACGATTTCGTTCATCGTGGGGTTGTAGTAGGCGTTGACGGTCTGCGGCGTCATGAGCCATTCCGTGCGGTCGATCGGTTGGCCGATCCGGGCGAGTTGCCGGGCCAGCTCGAACGCTTCGGCGCGGGCCAGATTGCCCAGCACGTCGTCAGCGGAGATCTCCAGGCCGGAGTAATCCCGCCAGACGTCCGGATAGCCGATTTTCGGCACGAACTTGGCGAGCTTTTCCAGTGCCTTCGCCTTGGTGGCTTCGCTCATCCAGTCCAGGGCCCGGATCGATTGCCGGTAGGCCTCGATCAATCCGGCGACGAGCTTCTCCATCTTGGCTTTGTGCTCCGGGGGAAAATGCTTGGCCACGTAGAGTTGGCCGACGGCTTCGCCCAAGGCGCCTTCGACCAGCGCGGTACCGCGCTTCCAGCGTTCTTTGTTCTCCGTGGTGCCGCTGAGCACGGTTCCGTAGAAGGCGAAGTCTTCGGCGACGAAGTCTTCGGCCAGGTAGGGGGCAGCCGAGGACGCCACGCGCATGGCCAGCCAGTCCTGCCACTCTCGCAATGGACGTTCGGCGAGCAGTTGTGCCGCGGTGCGGAAGAAATCCGGTGTCGCCACGATGATTTCGGCAGTCTGCGCCTCGCTGGCGCCCAACTCGTCGAGCCACGGCGCCAGGGGCGGGAACAGTTCGAGCGCTGCCTGCCGGGTCAGCAGGTTGTAGCGTTTTTGCGGGTCCCGCAAGGTGACTTTGTCCCAATGGCCGGCAGCCAGCGCAGTTTCCAGGTCGAATACCCGGCTCGCGGCCTGCTCGGCGTCGGGCCGTCCGGCCAACTCCAGCATCCGGGCGATATGGTTCCGGTACCCGCTGCGGATGTCCGCGGATTTGTCCTCGCGGTAATAGGCCTCGTCCGGCAGGCCGAGGCCGCTTTGCTGGATCTGGAACAGATAGCGGCTCGGGTCGCCCGGATCGTTGTAGACGTAGAAGCCGATCAGGCCGGCGGTGCCGCGGCCCTGCAGCTTTGCCAGCAGTCTGATGAACTGGTCCGCGTCCGCAGTGGCGTAGACCGCTTCCAAGGTCGCCCGGATCGGTTCGATGCCGGCCGCATTGATCTGATCCTCAGCCATGAAACTGGCGTAGAGATCACCGATCTTCTTCGCCAGCGGATCGTGCTGCGCCTCGGCTGCGGTCTCGATGATGTCGCGGACCGCGGCTTCGGAGCTGTCCCGCAAGCTGATGAAGGAACCGATCGAGGCACGGTCGGCCGGAATTTCGTTCTGTTCGAACCAGCGGCCGTTCACGTGCATGAACAGATCGTCCTGGGGTCGGAACTCTGCCGCAAAACTGCTCTGGTCGATTCCTGATGCTGTGCCTGACGGCGCCATAGATGCTTCCCTTGATCGCGGTTGACGGACGGAAGAACCGCTTGCTGACACGGTTCACCCTCATCCTATTCGCCATGCTAGGCTACTTCCGTGCGCGCTGGAATCCTTCTTCTTAGCTGCCGCGGCGAGGCCAAAGCCCGTTGATCCACAGGGTCTGTTCATCTGCAGACCAGCTCAACGGGAGGCCGATTCCTCGCCGCGGTGTTCGTCGTACCCGGCCAGGAATTCATCCAAGAGAAAAGGCCTGCTGACTTGCGAAACGCTCAAAAACCTTCTGGAATGCCAGTACACCGGTACCTGCCCTTCCACGAACAAATCACCGTAGAACTAGCCGACCGGACCTGGCCGGACCGACGGATCAGCAAAGCACCGCGCTGGTGCGCGGTGGATCTCCGGGACGGGAACCAAGCGCTGATCGATCCGATGAGCCCGGCCCGGAAACTCAAAATGTTCCAGTTGCTGGTCAAGATGGGTTACAAGGAAATCGAGGTCGGGTTCCCCTCCGCCTCGCAGACGGACTTCGATTTCGTCCGGCAGTTGATCGAGGGCGGCCACATCCCGGAGGACGTCACCATCCAGGTGCTCACGCAGGCCCGGGAACATTTGATCGAGCGGACCTATGAGTCGCTGGTCGGCGCCAAACAGGCGATCGTGCACCTCTACAATTCGACGTCGGTGCTGCAACGCCGGGTGGTCTTCAATGAGGACGAAGCCGGGGTGATGGCGATTGCGACGCAAGGCGCGCTGCTCTGCAAGAAGTACCAGGAGACGTTGACCGACACCAAGATCACCTACGAATACTCGCCGGAATCCTTCACCGGCACCGAACTGGAGTATGCGGTCCGGGTCTGCAATGCCGTGGCGGACATCTTCGAAGCCTCGGCGGACAACCAAGTGATCGTCAACTTGCCGGCCACCGTGGAAATGATCACGCCGAACGTGTATGCGGATTCGATCGAATGGATGAGCCGCAATCTGCATCCCCGGGAAGGCATCATCTTGTCCTTGCACCCGCACAATGACCGGGGGACCGGCGTGGCCGCGGCGGAACTGGGCTATCTGGCCGGCGCGGACCGGATCGAAGGCTGTCTGTTCGGCAATGGCGAACGGACCGGCAACGTCGACCTGGTCACCCTCGGCTTGAACATGTTCAGCCAGGGTGTGGACCCGATGATCGATTTCTCCGACATCGACGAAATCCGCCGGACCGTGGAGTACTGCAATCAGTTGCCGGTCCCGGAGCGGATGCCCTATGGCGGCGATCTGGTGTTCACCGCCTTTTCCGGCTCGCACCAGGACGCGATCAAGAAGGGACTGGAAGCACTCGAACGGGATGCCGCAGCAGCGGGGCAAGCGGTCTCCGACGCGGTCTGGGCAGTGCCCTACCTGCCGGTCGACCCGAAAGACCTGGGCCGCAGCTATGAGGCGGTGATCCGGGTCAATTCGCAGTCCGGCAAGGGCGGCGTGGCCTATTTGCTCAAGAGCGAACACAGCCTCGATCTGCCGCGGCGCGCGCAGATCGAGTTCTCCGGCGTCATTCAGCGCCGGACCGATTCGGTGGGCGGCGAAGTCAGCGCGGAACAGCTCTGGGATGCCTTCACCGATGAGTATTTGCCGAGCCCGGCGGACAGCCCGAACGGACAATGGGGACGCTACGCGCTCGGTTCGATGAATGCGGACACCGCAGAAGACGGTACGACGACGCTGAGCACCGTGATGCGGATCGACGGCGTCGAGCAGCGCAGGACCGGGGTGGGCAATGGTCCGATCGCGGCACTGTTGCAGATCTTGCACGACGACGGCGTCGACCTGCGCGTGCTCGACTACACCGAACATGCGCTTTCCGAGGGCGGAAGCGCCAGCGCGGCATCGTACGTCGAATGCGCGGTCGGCGATCGGGTGCTGTGGGGCGTCGGGATTGACCCGAACACCACGGTGTCATCGCTCAAAGCCGTGGTTTCGGCGGTGAACCGGGCGATCCGGGATCATCGGCTGAGCTGATTCCAAGCCGCGGGACTCCGCCTGTCGGCTCGGTATTGCGGCTGCCGGGGTGAGAGAATGGACGGGTGTCCGGATCTTCCAGCTTCGCAGCGCGCACGTACCGCGATGACGCGGTGGTGCTCCGTACCCACAAACTGGGTGAAGCAGACCGGATCATCACGCTCTTGACCAGGGAGCACGGGCAAGTCCGTGCCGTGGCCAAAGGCGTCCGCCGTACCAGCAGCAAGTTCGGCGGCCGCCTGGAGCCGTTCATGGTCGCTGACCTGCAGCTGATTTCCGGGCGCACCTTGGACATCATCTCGCAAGCGGTGAGCAAGGGATCCTACGGGCAGCAAATCGCGGCGCACTACGACCGCTACACGGTGGCCACGGCGATGGCGGAGACCGCGGAGCGGCTGACGGATTCCGACCAGGAATCCGCGGGCGCCCAGTACCGGTTGTTGATCGGCGCCTTTTCCGCGTTGGCGCGCGGCGAGCACGCAGCCGAATTGATCCTGGATTCGTATCTGCTCCGGGCGCTGTCCACTGCTGGTTGGGCGCCGAGTTTCACCGACTGCGCCAGGTGCGGCAACCCCGGGCTGCACAGCGCATTTTCGGCTGCGCTCGGCGGCGCGGTCTGCCATGATTGCCGGCCACCCGGATCACCTTCGCCGGCACCGCAGACCATGGTGCTGCTGGCTGCATTGCTGACCGGTGATTGGCCGGTGGCAGACGCCTCTGACCCGGCGAACCGCCGGGAGGCGGCGGGCTTGGTTGCGAGCTATGTGCAATGGCATCTGGAGCGCGTGGTGCGTTCCTTCCGACTGGTAGAAAGACTTTGATGGTTCGCCGTTCAAGCCGAGATCCGAACAAACCTCCAGTGGTCGCACCGTGGCAGCACCCTTCCGGGGACCCGATGCCGCAAATCCCGGCGGAACTGGTGCCGGAACACGTGGCGATCGTGATGGACGGGAATGGACGTTGGGCCAACCAACGCGGTTTGACCCGGATCGAAGGGCACCGTGCCGGCGAGCCGGCGTTGCTGGATGTGATGGCCGGTGCGATCGAAATCGGCGTCAAACATGTCTCGGTGTTCGCCTTCTCGACGGAGAATTGGCGCCGCTCGCCGGATGAAGTGCGTTTTTTGATGGGCTTCAATCGGGATGTGCTGCGCCGGCAACGCGACCAACTGGATGCCTGGGGAGTACGGGTGCGTTGGTCCGGCCGGAAACCCCGCTTGTGGGGATCGGTGATCAAGGAACTTGAGATCGCCCAGGAGCGTACCCGGGACAATGACGTGATCACCTTGAACATGTGCGTCAACTATGGCGGCCAGGCAGAAATCGCGGATGCGGTCAAAGCCATCGCGGCCGAGGTCGCGGCCGGCAAACTGAAGCCCGGTGCGATTTCGGAAAAGACCATTCAGAAGCATCTGTACCAACCGGATCTCCCACCGGTGGACTTGTTCCTGCGCTCCAGCGGGGAACAGCGGATCTCGAATTTCGTGCTTTGGCAGAGCGCTTATGCGGAATTCGTCTTCCTGGATACCCTCTGGCCGGATGTGGACCGACGCACCTTGTGGCAGGCGATCGACACCTACGCCCAGCGGGACCGGCGCTACGGGGGAGCGGTCGATGCGGCCGCTCCGGACCGGCATCAGCCGTAGGCGCGCAACCAGTCCTGCACGTCGGCATAAACCCGGGTGCGCACCGGTTTCGATGACAGGAAGGCGTCGTGCAGCGCTCCGGCGTAGCGGTTGACCATTACCCGGCGACCGATCTGCAATCCCAACCGCGCCATCTCCTGGACATCGATGACCGCGTCGACCGACATCATCTCCTGGCTCCAGTCGGCCTGGATCAGGGTGCGTTCCGAAAGCAGCATCAGGATCGGGACGTCGATCCGCAAACCCTTGGAGACCTGGGCGTGCCCGTTCAGCACGGCTTTGATCCAGCCGGCGCGGAACGGGAAGGAGTTCGCCGGCCGCCACACCGGGTCGAGGTCCCATTCGCCGTGTGCGGTTTTGCTCACCGACTGCCAGTAGGCCGTCATGTCCGGAAAGTGGAACACCCGGCGCGGGTCCGATCGGACGAACGGGTCGACCAGATGCGTGGCGATCTGCCGCACGAACCGGCTGCCCTGCAATTCGAGCCAGGGGCCGTTGAGGATCAAGGAGCTGAGTATTCCGGGGTTGCGGTCCGCCCAAAGACAGGCGATCAGGCCGCCCAGGGAATGCGCCAGCAGATGGATCCGGTGGCCGGGACCCAGATCGGCTTCGATCGCGGCCAAAGCCGCGGCCAAGTCTGCGTCGTAGACAGCCAAATCATCGGTGAAGCCTTCGGACTGCCCTGGCCGCAGGCTGCGCCCGTACTTGCGCAAGTCCAAGGCGTAGAACGCGACTCCGTGCGCGGTGAAGAACTCCGCAAGCTCGGTTTGGAAGAAATAGTCGGCCCAGCCGTGCAGATAGAGGACCACGTCCACGGCCTGATCCGGTTCACCGCCGTCTTTGCGCAAAAGCCGTTGCAGCCAGGACGGCGGTCCCGGCCGGCGCGGCGCCCGGTGCCGCACCAAGGTGGCGACCACCGGGCCTTCGTCGTCCTGCCCCAGCTCCAAGGTCAGTTTTTGGAACTGCGGTCCCAAGTGGTCGGATTCCCAGTCAAGACGCAGCCCGGTCGCTGTTGTGGTCATGCGTCGTCCCTTCCGGGCGCCCCGGTGCCCTGTTCCAACATGTAGCCGCGCAGCCAGCGCAACAATCTCGAGTAGGCCAATTCGCGGACTGGCTTTTCGGACAGCAGCACATCATGCAGGCCGCCGTCGATCTTTTCAATCGTGACGCTTTCGCCCAGCGTAATCGCCCGGGCCGCCATGGTCTGGATATCCAGCACCGCGTCGGCGCTGCGCATGCCCTCGCGCCAGCGCGGACCATTGAGGCTGCGGGCGCTCATCAACACCAGGATCGGGACTCCGATGTTCAGGCCTTTGGCAACTTGTGACTGTCCGGCCAGGATCGCGCTCATCCAGCCGAATCGGATCGGAAAGGCCAGCGGGGGCCGGAGCGCGTCGTCGAGTTGCCATTCGCCTTCGGCGCTGGCTGAGATCGAGCGCCAGTAGAAATTGCGCTCCGGCAATTTGATCCGGCTCTGCGGCCACCAACGTGCGAATGGCTCGACCATGGAATAGGTGGCATGCCGGACGAAGGAGCTGCCGTGCATCTCCAGCCAAGGACTGTTCAGGATCAGGTGGCTCACCGTGTCCGGGTGCCGGCTGACCCACAATGCGGCCACCAGACCACCGGTGGAGTGCCCCATCAAGGCGACTTTCGGAGCGGTCCCGTGGTAGCGGGCCTGCAGGTCTTCGGTCACCGCGCTGAGCGAAGCATCCAGCTCGGCGTCGTATTCGGCCAGATCGGCCACGAAGCCGCCCAGATCGCCGGTTCGGAGGCTGCGTCCGTGGTTGTGCAAGTCCAGGGCGTAAAACGCGATGCCGAGTCCGGTGAAGAATTCCGCCAACTCGGTGTTGAAGAAATAGTCGCTCCAGCCGTGGATGAACAGCACCGCCTGGCCGGGCATCGAGGCTTGGTCTTCCGGCAAATGGCGCACCAGAGTGGCCACCCGGCCCGGTTCGTCCTTCCGGCCGATGCTCAATTCGGTGGACTCGTAGCCGGTGCCGAGAACATCCGGTTGCCACCTTCGCGCCTTCATCGAGCTGCTCCTGCCTTAGTCCTGGCTTGTTGACCCGGTCACCGACCGCAGTGGTTTCATGCTATCCCCGTGGCGGCCGCGGTGCTGCCCGCATTTTGAATCGCGGCGTCCAGACGGAAAACTAGAGCCATGCGTCTTTACCCGCTCTTCTTCCGCGTCTGCTTCTCCTGGATGGACGCCGAAAAGGCGCATCGGATCGGCTTCGGTTTGATCCGGTTGGCACACCGATGCGGGGCCGGTCCGGCGCTGCGCGCGATCACCCGTCCCGCGGCCTCGCTGCAGGTCACGGCTCTGGGCCGGACCTTTCCCTCGCCGTTCGGCCTGGCGGCAGGTTTCGACAAGGAGGGCCACGGGGTGCAGGCTTTGGCCGATCTCGGCTTCGGCCACGTCGAAGTGGGTACCATCACCGGGCAGGCGCAGCCGGGTAATCCGAAGCCGCGGCTGTTCCGTTTGGTGGAAGACCGGGCGCTGATCAACCGGATGGGGTTCAACAACGACGGCGCGGCAGCGGTGGCTCCTCGGCTGGCCGAGGCGCGGGCCGGGCTCGAACGCAGTTACCGTGCGGCGCGGCCGGTGGTCGGGGTGAACATCGGGAAGACCAAAAAGGTCGACCTGGCGGAAGCCGTCGGTGATTACCTGATCAGCACCCGGGCGCTGGCCGCAGTCGCCGATTATCTGGTCGTGAACGTCTCCTCGCCGAACACGCCAGGCTTGCGGCTGCTGCAAGACGTCGAGACCTTGCGCCCTCTGCTCACCGAAGTCCGTGAGGTTTCAAGCGAGGCGGCGGGGCGGCGGGTACCGTTGTTGGTCAAGATCGCACCGGACCTCTCGGACCAGGACATCGACGAGGTCACCGCGTTGGCTCTGGACCTTGGTCTGGACGGCATCATCTGCACCAACACCACAATCACCCGCGAAGGATTGCAGACCGCCTCCGAGCAGGTGATGAAATACGGTGTCGGTGGACTGTCCGGCGCACCGTTGCAGCAGCGTTCGCTGGAAGTGTTGCGTCGGATCCGGGAACTCGCCGGCGAGCGGCTCACCTTGATCTCCGTGGGCGGGGTGGAAACCGGCGCCCAGGTGCAGGAGCGGCTGGATGCGGGTGCCACCTTGGTCCAGGGTTACACCGCGTTCCTGTACGAAGGGCCGTTCTGGGTTTCCCGGATCAACAAATATCTCGTGAAGCGGGTCTGAGTTCCGGTCAGCCGGGCGCTGCTTCCCGCGCGGCGACGATCAGTCTTCGACGACCCCGCCGCGCTTGACCTGCGGCTTGGGCAGCCGCAGCCGACGGAATTGCAGGGAGCGGATCACGCCGTACCAGACCACGCCTTGGTCGACCGAGCCGAACTTGGCGATCACCCGTTTCTTCAGCCGACGGGCGAAGAAGAACGCGTCGACTGCCACCAAAACCACGATGGCCCAGAAACCGATGAAGATATACGACTGGAATTCGATGCTGCCGGGAACGAACAAAGTCAGCACCACGATCGCCAGCGCGATGAACATGACGAATTCGCCCAGGCTGGTCCGGACGTCGACCACGTTGCGGGCGAACCGCCGCTGCGGACCCTTGTCCCGGATCGGCAGGTAGCGCTCATCGCCGGTGTCCAATGCGGCCCGGGTTTTCAATTGGGCCTCCCGCCGGGCTTCCCGGTCGGCAGCTTTGGCTGCGCCGCGGTCATTCGGAACCAGCGGACGCTTCCGCGCGGCTTCCTGCTCCTTGCGGCTCGGAGTGGGGACGCCTTTTCCTGCACGGGGGTCATTTTTCGCACGGTCGGCTGCAAGCTCGTCGACGACGTCTTGGGCGGGCGTGGCTTCCTTGTTTCTTCCAAACACCCTTCAAGGATACCCGGCTGGGCAGTGCCCTTGGAGCGGGCCGGGCCGCGCGGTAAGGTTCGGTTCATGACCACGAGTTCAACCATTCCCGAATCCAACGCGCCCACGCCCAGCCAGCCGTCGCCCGAGGTCGTCGACGCCCTCCGGGCCGCTGTGCACCAAGACTTCGACCGTACGGTTTCCGCCCTGATCGAATTGGCGAAGATCCCCGGCATCGCCTGGGCCGCCTTCGACCAGGCCCAGCTGGACCGCAGTGCCGAAGCGGTCGCCGCTTTGATCCGCGAAGTCGGCGTCGACGAGGTGCAGATCCTGCGCGAGAACAAGAACGACGGGACGCCGGGCGGGCCGGCCGTGGTGGCGCGAAAACTAGCGGCACCCGGCAAGCCCACAATCCTGCTCTATGCGCACCACGACGTGCAACCGCCCGGCGACTCCGCACTGTGGGACTCGGAGCCGTTCGCACCGGTGGCCAGGGCGGGCCGGCTGTGGGGGCGCGGCGTCGCGGACGACAAAGCCGGGGTGCTCGCGCACGTCGCGGCACTCCGCGCGGTGTCCGAAGTCCTGGGCGACGATTTCGGCGTCGGGGTGACATTGTTCATCGAAGGCGAAGAAGAAGCCGGCTCACCGACGTTCCGCCGTTTCCTGGAAGCGCACCAGGAACTGCTCCGCGCCGAGGTGATCGTGGTTGCCGATTCGGGCAACTGGAAGGTCGGTGTGCCGGCTCTGACCACGAGCCTGCGCGGCCTGGTCGACGGTGTGGTCGAGGTCGAGGTGCTCGACCACTCGGTGCATTCCGGGATGTTCGGTGGACCGGTCCTGGATGCGCCGACGCAATTGATCCGGTTGCTGGCAACCTTCCACGACCAGAACGGTTCGGTGGCGATCGAGGGCCTGCACCGGGCAGCCGATCCGGAGATCGACTACCAGGAGGCAGACTTCCGCGCTGACGCTTCGGTCTTGGACGGCCAGGAGCTTTCCGGAGAGGGCAGCATCGCGGCGCGGCTGTGGTCCCGTCCGGCGCTGTCGGTGATCGGTTTCGACGCGCCCGCGGTCGCCGTGAGTTCGAATACCATCCAGGCTCGTGCCGCTGCGAAGATCAGCCTCCGGCTGGCCCCGGGGCAGGTTCCGCAGGACGCCATGGACGCGATCGCCGCGCACGTCGAACAGTACGCACCGAAGACGGCGCGGGTCCGCTTCGTGCCGGGGGAGCAGGGCAATGCCTTCGCCACCGACACCGCGGCCCCGGCGGCGCAGAACATGTTGTGGGCATTGCAGACTGCCTGGGGAGTGGATCCGGTCGAGGCCGGGATGGGCGGTTCGATCCCCTTCATCGCGGACCTGACGGAGCTGTACCCGACCGCGCAAATCCTGATCACCGGCGTCGAGGATCCCGATTCCCGGGCGCACAGCGCGAATGAATCGCTGCATCTGGCGGAGTTCGAAAAGGCCGTGTTGGCCGAGGCGTTGCTGTTGGCCCGGCTCAATGCCGGATGAGCCTGCTCGCGGCGCAGCGGCGGGAACAACCGGCGCAATTCCGCGGTTGAGCAGATTGAGGGGTAATCTCCGGCCCGGCAGCTGGGAAGTTCCGGCCGTCGGACGTACCATTGTTGTACACCAGAGTTAGGATTCTGATATGACGACCACGACTGATACTGCTGCCGACCCGGCGACCGAGCTGGAAAGCCACGGCGTCGGCTTGAGCGATGTCGCCGCGCAGAAAGTGCGCAGCCTGCTGGAGCAGGAAGGCCGGACCGATCTGCGTTTGCGGGTCGCGGTGCAGCCCGGCGGCTGTTCTGGTTTGATCTACCAGCTGTATTTCGACGAGCGGATGCTTGACGGCGATGCGGTGCGCGATTTCGACGGTGTAGAGGTCGTCGTCGACAAAATGAGCGTTCCGTATTTGGACGGCGCGAGCATCGATTTCGAGGACACCATCGCCAAACAGGGCTTTACCATCGACAACCCTAATGCTGGCGGCTCGTGCGCCTGCGGCGACTCGTTCCACTAAATCAAATCGGCAATCGAAAGGCCCGGGGCTCCGGGCCTTTCGTATGTCCGGAGGGGATCCGGGCAGCCCGAAACGGCAGTGAAACTGACGCGCCAGACAGAGTGTGCGCAAAAAGTTCCCGAGCGCGGTAAGCTCTAAGGGAATACTCTCTACACGCAGTAGTAGAACACAAAAAGAACACAGTTTTGAATGCAGAACGCGGCCGCGAAAACAGCTTCCGGACGCACGCAACAAAAGGAAGGGCCGTCTGTGAGTTCGCAGCACCGAACCGGCAGCCGACGCGCCAAGGTACTCGCTGTTACAGCAGTGGGGATCACCAGCGCATTGGTCTTGTCGGCATGTACCCCCGAGATGAAGAACGGCTGGTTGCCGACTGAGCGGGATACCACGAACCACACTTCCAGGGTCATTGATCTCTGGGTCAATTCCTGGATCGCGGCGCTTGCCGTGGGCATCATCACCTGGGGCCTGATCATCTGGTGCATCATCGCCTACCGTCGCCGCAAGGGAACCGTCGGTTACCCGCGGCAGATGTCTGCGAACCTTCCTTTGGAAGTGTTCTACCTGACCATTCCGCTGTTCATGGTCTTGGTGTTCTTCTACTTCACCGATCGGGACCAGCAGGCGATCGACGCCCGTGACCCCAACCCGCAGATCAAGATCGATGTGCGCGGCAAGCAGTGGGCGTGGGACTTCAACTACCTTTCCGGAAACGACATTTCGGAGAGCGTCTACGAGTCGACCCAGCAGGTGCCGCTCAACGGCCAGCCGATCGACAAGGAAAAACTGCCGACGCTCTATTTGCCGGTCAACCGCAGCGTTGAGCTGGAGCTCAATTCGCGCGATGTGATCCACTCCTTCTGGGTTCCGGCCTTCCTGCAGAAGCGGGACATGATCCCGGGCAAGACCAACTACCTCAACTTCACGCCGACTGCCTTGGGCACGTACGACGGAAAATGCGCCGAGCTCTGCGGTGAGTACCACTCCGAGATGCTGTTCCGGGTCAAAGTGGTGACCGAGCAGGAGTTCCAGGACCACCTGGCGAAGCTCAAGGCCGCCGGCAACACCGGCTCGCTCGGCAGCGAATACGACCGCAATCCCAACCTGAACGAAAAGAAATAGGGGTCCGGACAGGTGTCGACACTTACCGAAACTGCTCCCGAGCAAAACCAGGTCGAAGAACGGAAGGTTCCGGTCTCGAAAGGCCGTTTGGTGGTCAACTGGATCACCTCCACCGACCACAAGACGATCGGCTACATGTACCTGATCGCCTCGTTCATCTTCTTCTGCCTCGGCGGCGTCATGGCTTTGCTGATCCGCGCCGAACTCTTCGAACCGGGCATGCAGATCCTGCAGACCAAAGAGCAGTACAACCAGCTCTTCACGATGCACGGGACGATCATGTTGCTGATGTTCGCAACTCCGCTCTTCGCCGGCTTCACCAATGTGATCATGCCGCTGCAGATCGGAGCCCCGGATGTGGCCTTCCCGCGGTTGAACGCACTGGCCTTCTGGTTCTTCCTGTTCGGCAGCACGATCGCGGTTTCCGGCTTCGTGACCCCGCAGGGTGCTGCTTCGTTCGGCTGGTTCGCCTATGCGCCATTGTCGAATACCACCTTCACCCCGGGCATCGGCGGTGACTTGTGGGTGTTCGGCCTCGCCTTGTCCGGCTTCGGCACGATCCTCGGTGCGGTGAACTTCATCACCACGATCATCTGCATGCGCGCCCCCGGTATGACCATGTGGCGGATGCCGATCTTCACCTGGAATGCCCTGGTGACCTCGATCCTGGTCCTGATGGCCTTCCCGCCGCTGGCCGCAGCATTGTTCGCGCTCGGTGCCGACCGAAGGTTCGGCGCGCATGTTTTCGATCCGGAAAACGGCGGCGCCATTCTCTGGCAGCACTTGTTCTGGTTCTTCGGCCATCCCGAGGTATACATCATCGCTTTGCCGTTCTTCGGCATCGTTTCGGAGATCTTCCCGGTGTTCAGCCGCAAGCCGATCTTCGGCTACAAAGGCCTGGTCTACGCCACAATTGCGATCGCGGCGCTTTCCGTGACCGTCTGGGCGCACCACATGTACGTCACCGGCCAGGTGCTGCTTCCGTTCTTCTCGTTCATGACGATGTTGATCGCGGTGCCAACCGGGGTAAAGTTCTTCAACTGGATAGGCACCATGTGGCGAGGGTCATTGACCTTCGAGACACCGATGCTCTGGAGCCTCGGCTTCCTGATCACCTTCCTGTTCGGCGGTCTCACCGGCATCATCCTGTCCTCACCGCCGCTTGATTTCCCGGTATCGGACACGTACTTCGTGGTTGCGCACTTCCACTACGTGGTCTTCGGCACCGTGGTGTTCGCGATGTTCGCCGGATTCTACTTCTGGTGGCCCAAGTGGACCGGCAAGATGCTCAACGAGCGGCTCGGCAAGATCCATTTCTGGATGTTGTTCCTGGGCTTCCACGGCACCTTCCTGATCCAGCACTGGCTCGGGGTGCTCGGTATGCCGCGACGCTATGCGGATTACCTCCAGGAAGACGGGTTCACGTGGATGAACCAGTTCTCCACGATTTCCTCTTTCGTCCTCGGCGCCTCGCTGATTCCCTTCTTCTGGAATGTGTACATCACCTGGCGTTCCAAGAAGCGGGTCGAAGTCGACGACCCGTGGGGCTTCGGCGCCTCGCTGGAGTGGGCAACCTCCTGCCCGCCGCCGCGGCACAACTTCACTTCGCTGCCCAGAATCCGTTCCGAGCGGCCTGCTTTGGACCTGCACCACCCGGAGCTGGCCCAGTGGAACACCGCGACTGATCCACAACCGGCTGCCGCAGTCTTGGGCAATGCCGACCAACGCGACGAAGCTGCCAAGGAGAAATAACCATGTTGATCGAATCACGGCTGTTTTTCCTCGGTGTGCCCTTCTTCCTGGTGGTCGATGTGGTCTACGGTTTCATGACCAACTGGAGCGAATGGGTCGGCATCCTTGGCATCCTCCTGGTCGGCGGCCTGGCCGGAATGATCGGCTTCTACCTGGCGTTCACCGCCAAGCGGGTGGGCTTGCGTCCGGAAGACCGCAACAACGGCGAGATCCACGAAGGCGCCGGCGAGCAGGGGCACTTCAGCCCGTGGTCGTGGTGGCCTCTGGTGCTCGGCCTGGCCTGCGCCACGGCGTTCGCGGGTTTGGCGCTGGGCTGGTGGATCGTCTTCATTTCGGCCGGCATCGCCGCCATCGGCCTGGTTGGTTGGGTCTTCGAATACAGCCGCGGAGACCACGCGCACTAGGCTTTGCTTCATTTCGGATGCATTTCCGGCTTGTGGAGGGAAATTTCCCGTCCCGGGCCGGAAATGCATCCGAAGCTTTTTAACTACCACCGAGAGGTTGGCTCATGAGCGATGCTGCAGAGTTGATCGGCGGTGAGATCGACCGTTCCTCCGGCACCGCGATCTATCTGCAGCTCGCTGAGCTTTTGCGACAGTACGTGCGGACCAAGAGTTCGCCCGCGACGGCGATACCCTCGGAACGCGATATCGCGGCCCGGTTCGGAGTCGCCCGGATGACCGTCCGGCAAGCGATCGACACGCTGGTCTCGGCCGAGGTACTGGACCGGGTGGTGGGTCTGGGTACTTTCGTGCATCGGCCCAAGCTCGACCTGCAGGTCAAGCTGACCTCGTACTCGGAAGAAATGCAGCGCCGCGGCATGGTGCCGGACGCCAAAGTCCTGGACTTCGAGTTGATCCAGGCCAGTGCGAGCGTGGCCCGGGAACTGCAACTGCATGAAGGCCAAATGGTGGTCCGGTTCCGGCGGCTGCTGCTGGCCGACGAAGAGCCGATGAGCGTGGACGAGAATTTCATCCCCGGGTACCGGGTGCCGGGACTTACCGACGGTCCGGCCCCGACCTCGTTGTACAACACTCTGGGCGAGCGTTACGGCCTCGTCATGGAGTGGGGCGAGGACATGATCGAAGCTGCAGCCGCAGCGCCCACCGTGGCCCGGCAACTCAAGGTGGAGACCGGAGCGCCGCTGCTGAAGATCCAGCGGCATGCCTTCGTCTCCGGAATCGTCGTGGACTACTCGGTGTCCTACTACCGTGCGGACCGTTACAAGCTCTGGGTGCCGCTGCAACGGCCTGGCGTGCGGAGCACCCGGCAAGTCCCTTCCCGGCGCAGTTAGGCCCGCACCGAGGCGTCCAGGCTGCCGTCCGCGAGGCTTTCCCAGCAGAGCCGGCGGCCACGCCGTAATATGACCTGATGGCAGGCATCGTATGGTGGGAAGTGGAGACCGACAGCCCGGAGCTGTTCCAGCACTTCCACGGTTCGCTCTTCGGCTGGCGCTTCGAAACAGCTTTTGCGGATACCGAGCTGGGCGCAGACTATTGGGTCATCAAGGACGCGGCTCGGGATATCGGCGGATTGCAGCGCGCCCCCTCGCCGAGATTGCCGATGGCGGGGAGCCGCGTCTATCTCCTGGCGGAGGATCTGGAGGCCACTTTGGCACGCGCGGCCGCCTTGGGCGGCGTCATCGAAAGGTCGCGTACCGCACTGGGCGGAGCAGACCGGTGGTTCGGCACCTTTCTTGATCCAACCGGGATTTCCTTCGGATTGTGGACGCCGAACGCGAGGGCATAGTGGAAAGGGCCCCTGCCGCCATTCAGCTGAATGGCGGCAGGGGCCCTCGGATCCGCGGGGGAGCAGCGACTACTTCGACAATGCCTTGTCGTTCGCTTCCAATGCCTCGTGGTCGGCGTGCTCTTCGTGCGCAGCATGCTCCAGGGCTGCCTGGTGCTCAGCCGGAGTGACCGGGGCGACCCGGTCTTCGAAGAACCACTTGGAGAGCCAAGCGCGACGCTTTTCCTTGGCCACCACGATGCCCTTTTCGTTGGGCTCCGCGGGAAGCACCTTCGGCGATTCGAAGCTGACCAAACGGTACCGCTTGTATTCGTCCAGCTGTGCGTGCTTTTCCTTGTACTCGCCATGCGGCAAGCGGATGATCCGGCCGGTTTCCCGTCCGTGCAGCACGATCTCGCGGTCCTTGCGCTGCAGCGCCAAGGCGATGCGTTTGGTGATCTGGTAAGCCAAGATCGGGCCGATGAAGAACAGCGTGCGCAACCAATAGGTCACGTCGTTGAGCGAAACGTGGAAGTGCGTTGCGATCAAGTCCGAACTCGCAGCCGCCCACATGACGCAGTAGAACACGACGCCGGCGGCGCCGATCGCAGTACGGGTCGGCACATTGCGCGGACGGTCCAAGACGTGGTGCTCGCGGTCGTCCTTGGTGATCCAACGCTCGATCCACGGGTAGGTGAACAGCAAGCCGAAGATGATGCCGGCCGGGATCATGGCCGCGCCGATCACGTTGAAGCTCAGCGTGTTGGTTCCCCAGGGGAACGGGATCTCCCATTCGAAGGGGAAGTTCCACAGCCAGCCCGGCATGAGCCGGAGCGCGCCGTCGAACACGCCGATGTACCAGTCGGGCTGGGTGCCGGCGGATACCGGTGACGGGTCGTAAGGCCCGTAGTTCCAGATCGGGTTGATCGTGAAGAACGCCGCCATCGCCGCGATGATGCCGAACACGATGAAGAAGAACCCGCCTGCTTTGGCTGCGTAGACCGGTCCCAGCGGGTAGCCGACGACATTGTTGTCGCTGCGGCCGGGCCCGGGGTACTGGGTGTGCTTGTGCACCACGACCATGAACAGGTGGATCACGATCATCAGCAGGATGATCGCGGGGATCAACAGGATGTGCAGCACATAGAGCCTGCTGATCACCATGGTTCCCGGGAACTCACCGCCGAACAGGAAGAACGAGATGTAGGTGCCGACCACCGGGATCGCCTTCAGGATGCCGTCGATGATCCGCAGGCCGTTGCCGGAGAGCAAATCGTCAGGCAGCGAGTAGCCGGTGAACCCGGCGCCCAGGGACAGCAGCACCAAAGTGGCGCCGACGACCCAGTTCAATTCACGCGGTTTGCGGAACGCTCCGGTGAAGAACACCCGCAGCATGTGCACGGATACCGCCGCTACGAAGAGCAGCGCCGCCCAGTGGTGCACCTGCCGCATGAACAGGCCGCCGCGGACCTCGAAGGAGATGTTCAACGACGAGTTGTAGGCGACCGACATTTCGACGCCCTTCAACGGCACATAGGAGCCGTTGTAATGCGTTTCCGCCATGGAGGGATCGAAGAAAAAGGTCAGAAAGGTGCCGGAGAGCAACAAGATGACGAAGGAGTACAGGGCCACTTCACCGAACATGAAGGTCCAGTGGTCGGGGAAGACCTTGCGGCCGAACTCCTTGAGGATTCCGGATCCGCCGACGCGCTGGTCGACGAAGTCGGTGATCCGGCCGACTTTGGTGGTCGGAGTGTACGGTGCTTCAGCAGTGTGGCTGGTAAGTGCATTGCTCATGATCAGCCACGCTCCCAGTAGCTCGGACCGACGGGTTCATGGAAGTCGCTCTGCGCCACCAGGTAACCTTCGGCATCCACCTTGATCGGCAGCTGCGGCAACGGGCGCACAGCCGGGCCGAAGATGACCTTGCACTCTTGCGTGAGGTCGAAGGTCGATTGGTGGCAGGGGCACAGCAAGTGGTGCGTCTGCTGCTCGTACAAAGCCACCGGACAACCGACGTGGGTGCAGATCTTCGAGTAGGCCACAATGCCGTTGTAACCCCAATTTTCCCGCCCGGGGGAGGGATTCAGCGAAGCCGGGTCCAGCCGCATCAACAACACGACGGCTTTGGCCTTTTCGTTCAGCTTGCCTTCTTGGAGCTCGTTGAGCCCTTCCGGAATCACGTGGAACGCCGAGCCCAGGGTGACGTCCGACGCTTTGATCGGAGTGCCGGTTGGGTCGCGGACCAGGCGGGTGCCCTCTTTCCACATGGTGTGCCGGAGCAAATTGACGTCCGGGTTCAAGTCCAAGTCGCGGAACAGCACGATCGCCGGCAACGGAGCCAATGCGATCGCTCCGATCAGGGTGTTCCGGATCAAGGGCCGGCGTTTGATGCCGCTCTCTTCCGCGATCGTGTCGACGATCTCCACCGCGGCCTTGCGGTCCTCTTCGCTGCGGATCGGGTGGCGCTCTTCGGAAACTTCATGGTCCGGCATCAGGGCCTTCGCCCAGTGCACGATTCCGGTTCCGATGCCGAGCATCGCGAAGGCGGTGCCCAATCCGAGGAGCATGTTCTGCAACCGCAGCGTCCCCACGCTTTGGTCGAGGCGAACGCCGAAATATGCGACGAAGAAGAGAATGGTACCCAGTACCGAAATGCCGAAAAGCACGGCTACTTGGCGTTCAGCTCGCTTGGCCGCGCGCGGGTCAGTGTCAGCCAGCCGGGGGCGGTGCGGGGGGATTCCAGGATCCTGGAATGTCTCCAACACCGTCTGACCAGCCTTAGCTTCGACCTCCGACCCTGTCGGCTTGTCGTCACTACGGTCGCCCATTGTCCTTCTTCCTTCTGTCGTCCCGTTTCACGGGGAATCTTTCAAAACTTTTCGAAACTGGCCCGTCGCAGCGGGCGGCCGAACTCACGAAGTGCGTGATGTCAACCAAATGGTGAAGGCGATGACCACGCCCAGGCCCGCGATCCAGACGAAGAGACCCTCGGCCACCGGGCCCAGGGAGCCGAGCTGCGCACCGCCGGGTGAGCCGTTGGCTTCAATGGTCTTCAGGAACGTGATGATGTCGCGCTTGCCTTCGGGGGTGATGTTGGCGTCGCTGAACACCGGCATGTTCTGCGGTCCGGTGATCATCGCTTCGTAAATGTGCGCGGGTTCGACGCCGGCGAGTCCCGGAGCGAATTTGCCCTGGGTCAGTGCGCCGCCGGCGGCCGCGGCATTGTGGCACATGGCGCAGTTGACCCGGAAAAGCTCGCCGCCTTCGGCTGCGTTGCCCTTGCCGTCCAAGTACTCTTCGCCGGGGATTGCCGGACCAGCCCCGAGGCTGGCGACATAGGCGGCGAGTTGCTTGGTCTGCTCCGCGTTGAACTGCTGGGGCTTCTGCAACGCCTGCGGTCCCTGCATCTGCATCGGCATCCGGCCGGTGCCGACCTGGAAGTCCACGGCTGCCGCACCGACGCCGACCAGAGTCGGCCCGGACGGGGTACCCGCGCCGCCGGCATTGTGGCAGGTGGCGCAGTTCGCCAAGAAGAGCTTTTCGCCTTCCTGCACGTCACTCGCCGTGAAGGTATTGGATTCCGCCTTGGCCTGATTGACCGATGTCGCGAAAGAATACAAGCCGCCCGTGAGCAGCAAGCCCATCAACAGCAATGCCAGGATCGCTAGCGGGTGCCTACGCTTCTGTGAAAGTGCCTTCACCGGTCAAGTTCCTTTGTTCTCGGTTCGACGGCTGGGGCAGCCGCTGTGTGAAATTCTTCCGCTGGTAAAAATGCAGTCAAGTTCGGCTCGGCTTACTTGAGCACGTAGATGACGAGGAACAGTCCGATCCAGACCACGTCAACGAAGTGCCAGTAGTAGGAGGTCACGATCGCGCTGGTGGCCTCGAAATGCCCGAACTTCTTCGCCGCATAGGCTCGTCCGATGATGAACAGGAACGCGATCAGACCGCCGATCACGTGCAAACCGTGGAATCCGGTGGTCAGATAGAAGACCGACCCGTAGGCATTAGACGACAAGGTCACATGCTCGGAGACGAGCATCGCGTATTCCGTCGACTGGCCGGCGACGAAGATCGCACCGAGCAGGAAGGTGAGGAAGAACCACTCGACCATGCCCCATTGGGAGAACTTGAACAATCCGCCGACGCGTCGGGGCTGCAATCGCTCCGCAGCGAAGACGCCCATCTGGCAGCTGAATGAGCTGGATACCAGGATGATCGTGTTCACCAGGGCGAACGGGAAGTTCAACTTCGCCGTCTCTTCAGCCCACAGGGAGCCTGAAGTGGAGCGCAGCGTGAAGTACATGGCAAAGAGGCCCGCGAAGAACATCAGCTCGCTGGAGAGCCAAACGACGGTTCCTACGGAAACCATGTTGGGCCGATTCAGCGTGGGGTGTGCCGGGGCGCTGGGGGCTTGGGTCGCAGATGTCACATAGACATTATGTCTGTAAAACTCCCCAGCGCCCAATACGAAATGCCTTTGCCAGCATCTTTTTCTACAAACGTGCGAAAACTCGCGGAAGTTCCGCGGGATGCGGAGCCGGGTCATATTGGCTTCGCGCCGCGCCGCGCCGATAGCATCGTAGAGTGAGCGATCCCCGCAACCCCGATAACGGCACCCCGACGCCGCCCAGCTGGCCCTTGCTCTTGACGGAATTGATCGCCGGCCGCGATCTGGGCCGGGAACAGACTGTGTGGGCCATGGACCAGATCATGTCCGGACTGGCATCCGACGCGCAGATCGCTGGATTCCTGGTCGCCTTGCGGGCCAAGCACGAGACCGTCGAAGAACTCGGCGGGCTGGCGGATTCGATGCTCAAGAATGCGAAACCATTGCCTTTCGACGGCGAGGCCCTGGACATCGTGGGAACCGGCGGTGACCGGCTGAACACGGTGAACATCTCGACCATGGCGGCCTTGGTTTGCGCCGGGGCCGGTGCGCAAGTGGTCAAGCACGGCAACCGGGCTTCGTCTTCGGCCGCCGGCTCCGCAGATGTGCTCGAGGCGCTCGGCGTTCGGTTGGATCTTTCCATCGAATCCGTGGCCCGGGCTGCTTCCGAGGTTGGAATCACCTTCTGCTTCGCCCAGGTTTTCCATCCTTCCTTCCGGTACACCGCGGTGCCCCGGCGGGAAATGGCCATTCCGACGGCCTTCAATTTCTTGGGCCCGTTGACCAATCCGGCCCGCACCTCTGCTTCGGCGGTCGGCGTGGCCGACGCGCGAATGGCGCCGTTGGTGGCCGGAGTGCTGGCCAGGCGGGGGAGCCGGGGCATGGTCTTCCGCGGCGACGACGGATTGGACGAATTGACCACCACCGGACCATCCCGGGTGTGGGAGTTCCGTGCGGGTGGGATCCAGGAGCAGGTTTTCGACCCGCAGGAGATCGGCATCGCGCGCGCCACGGTGGCGGATCTGCGTGGTCAGGACGCGCAATTCAATGCCCAAGTCGCCCGCGATACGCTGGCCGGTGCTACCGGACCGGTGCATGATGCCGTGGTCCTGAACGCTGCGGCCGGTCTGGTGTCGTTCGATCAGGAAAGCAACGGCAGCCTGACGGAGCGGATGGGCCGGGCTTTGGCACGTGCTGAATCCGCCATCGCAACCGGCCAGGCGAACGCCGTGCTGGAAGCTTGGGCCCGATTCAGTTCCGCGCATATCGCCGGGAACGGCTGAGCGGGCTCCGGCCGGTTCGCTGAACCGGCCGGAATCAGTGCTCGAAGCCGAGCGAGAACGCGGCGTCCAAATCGTGCTTGGAATAGGCGCGGAAGGAAATATGCGTCGTGGTGGCTTGGACGCCGTCGACCTTCGAGAGTTTGTCCGCAATGACATCCGCCAAGGCCTCATGCTGGCCGACCCGGGCCACCGCGATGAGATCCCACTCGCCGGTCACCGAATACACCTCGCTGATGCCTTCGATTTCGGAGATCTCCTGGGCGGCTTCGGGGATCCGGTCCACGTTGGTCTTGATCAGAACGAATGCGGTAATCACAGCATCAGACTAACGCACGCCGGATCGTTCGGCCCGCTTCCGGAGCACCAATCCGGCGATCGCGCGGTGGCCCAGCAGGAACAAAGCCAGGACGGCGGTGGCGACCAGCACGAAACTCCATTCGGCGGTCCGGCCGCTGAGCAGCCGCAAAAGCATCCCGGCGATTACCGTGATCAGCCACAGGCAGACGCCGTGCGGCCAGATTCGGACTGGGGCCCGCCAAAGCCGTCCGGCCAACCAACCCAGAGCGGCTCCGGCCAGAAACGGCCACGCCGTGGCCAAGACCCCGAGCACCGGGTTGGCTTCTTGATGGCTTGCCCGTCCGGCGATCGCGAAAACCAGGATCAGGAGGAGGTCCAAAAGCAGCGCGTACCCGATCAGACCGCGACTCGTGGCCAGGGCCGGCCGAGCATGGGATTCGGGAGATCGCATCGGGTCCATCCTGGCAGGCTAACAGGGCGTGCGGCAGGATGGGAAAACCGCGAAACCGGCTCGGTTGCGCCGTCGCCGAATCCGGTCGTTTTCACCGGCCAGCGGCTAGAGCGTGGCGCGGACCGCGATCTTTCCGTTGTCCGACCAACGCACTTCGACACTCGCGATGTCGGCCAAGGGGATGTCCACGGTGGCGATCGGCGAAACCACGGTGCCCTCTGAGGCGTCCCAGCTGGCCGCGATGGTTTCTTTGCCGTTTCGTTCGATCACCACAAGCTGATAAGGCGATGGCGGGCCACCGGTGTAGCCGGGAGTGTTCCGGCTCGCCAGGTAGCTGCAGCGCCATTCGATCTGCGTGCCCCAAGCGACCGGCAGCGCTTTGCCGGAAACCGTCACGGTCTGCGATTCGACCGCCGTGAAAATCAGTGGAACGCTTCCGGCTTGGGCTTCCGAAGCCGTCACGATCGGCACCACGACCACGGTGGCAACCACCGCCGAAGCGGCGACCGCTGCCGCGACCCCGATGCTGAGCAGCCGGCGTCGTATTTTTGAACGGCGGGCCCGCTTGGCCAACAATGGAAGGACGTCGGCGACCGAGTCCTCGGCTGCCTCCGGCGATTCCGGGGCGGTCAAGGCGATTGCCTGTTCCTGGCTGAGCCCGGCCAAAAGCCCGGGCATGCCGGCGAGTTCGGCCACGGCGGACGCGCAGCGCGGGCAACTCGCCAAGTGGGCCTCGAATTCGTGCCGTTCGGCGGGCGAGAGGGCACCAAGAACATAAGCGGCGTCCCACTGGGTGTACGGGTCCAGTGAATCGTTCATTGGGTTACTCCTCTCTCCTGCAATGCGAGCTTCATGGCCCGCAGCGCGTAATGCATCCGGGACTTCACCGTTCCTTCAGGGACCCCCAATGCTTGCGCAATCTCCCTGACGGACAGCGAACGGTAGTAGCCGTGCACCAGTACCTGGCGGTGTTCCGGGGACAAACCGGACAGCGCCTCGGACACCAGCCAAGAATCCAGCACCCGGTCGGTGGCATCGGCCTGGTGCTGCTCCGGCGGGGCGTCGGTGCCCACTTCATGGCGGTTCCGGGCGCTGCGCCAGTCGTCCACCACCAGGTTCCGGGCGACTGTGAAGAGCCATGCGCGGACGGCGGCTTCCGGCCGTTCCAGGACGCCCGGCCGCTGCCAGGCCCGGAATAGGGTTTCCTGCGTGACGTCCTCGGCATAGGCGTGGTCTCCGGTGAGCCGTTTCACGAAGCGGCCCAATTCCGCGGCGTGGGCGTCGTGCAGAAGCAGTTCTTGCCCCTCGGCGTGCTCATGGCCCATTTCGCCCTCCTGATTGGTCAAACGGGGCAGCCATCGAATTGGTTCAATCCCGGTCGGAAAAATATCCGGAGCCGACGCCGGCTCATCGCCGAAGCAATGCCGCGGAGAGCAGATCCGGCCGGCTCAATGCCAGCGACTCGGCATTCTCCGGGATGCTTTCCCAGCGCACGGAAGGATGCTGCCGGGACAGCTCGATGAGCCATTGCCGCTGCGGTTGCCGAAGTTTCCGGTCCGAGATCAGCAGCCGAATGGCTGGCTCCGGTGCGCTGAAGTCGTCGAAGCCGATCGGTTCGACGGCTGGCAGGGCGCGCTGGAACGGCAGGATCGCCCGGGCGTATCCGGCCAGTTCCGGGATCGCCAGCTGTTCGAAACCCGGTCTTTCGGCCGCTCGGCTGCGTACCGGCATCGGCAGCATGGCGAGCAGCCCGGCAGCAAGCCGCCTGGCACCGGTCCGTGGCGCCTCGGCACCAAAACCCCATGGGTCCAAAAACAGCAATCCGGAGACGGGGCGCTCAGCCCGCCGGGCAAGTGCCAAGGCGGGCCGGGCGGAAGCCCCGGATGCCGCGATCCGCAATGGCCGGCCGGCCGGATCGATCTCGGCGAGGGCCTGGGCCAAACAGTCGGAACTCTGCTGGGCATCGGATATCGGCAACCGTTGCTGCGAGGCCCCGACCTCGCCCAAAGGCTCGGCTACCAGGACCCGATAGGCCCGGATCAGTGCCGGCAGCGCCTTGAACCAGGTGAAGCCGGGGGAGTCCTGACCGCCCAGCAACAGCAAAGGGGGCGCCGTCCGCGGGCCACCGGAATACATCCGGATGCTGCCGTGCGCGGTCTCGGCATCGTGGGCCTCGAAGTCGCCCGGAAGCAGGCCCAGTGCGTGTTGGTAGGCTGCCGCGTGGCGCTCTCGTGATTCGACGCTGTGGAACTGCGATACCGCCGGCCGCATGGTCACCTTCCTCGGTTCGGGCTTTCCAGGTTATCCGCTTCGGCTGAATATTCCGACAGATCATTTGTTCTTGACAAATAAAGTCGTCGGTGGGAATCTTGAATTTATGGAAGAACTCGGCGTCATCGAAGATCCGGCCGCGGCCGAGGTGCTGCTGGACCCGATCCGGTCGGCGCTGCTGGCCGCACTCCGGGAGCCCGCCTCGGCTGCCGGCTTGGCCCAGCGGCTCGGATTGCCACGGCAAAAGGTCAACTACCACCTCAATGCCTTGGCGCAGCACGGTTTGGTTTCGTTGGTGGAAGAGCGGCGCAAGGGCAATATGACCGAACGCGTGATGCAGTCGAGCGCCCGCAGCTTCGTGATTTCACCGATCGCGCTTTCCGCAATCGAACCGGACCCGGCGAGGCATCCGGACCAGCTTTCGGCGCGCTGGCTGATCGCCTTGGCGGCGCGTCTGATCCATGACGTCGGACGTTTGCTCAGCGGCGCGGCAGCAGCCAAGCAAAAGCTGGCGACCTTCGCCTTCGATGGCGAAATCCGGTTTGCCAACGCTGCCGCCAGGGCCGAATTCGTCCATGAACTGAGTGCGCAGATCGACCTGCTGTCGTCGAAATACCACGACCGCGACGCGCCTGGCGGGCGCGCGCACCGAATGGTTTTCGCCCTGCACCCCAGCTTGAAAAAGGCACCCGCCGAACCGCATACCAAACCCCTTCTCAGCATCGGAGAATCAGCATGAGCCGGAAATTCGACGTCAACACCGAAGCGGTGGCCAACGGCCGCCCGGAGCAGGTCTGGGCGGCCGTCGTCGCCGGTGGTTCCGGTTGGCAGTGGCCGGCGGAGGTGGAACCCCGCCTGGGCGGCGCAGGCCCGTTCGGCAGCGAAGTCACCGCCTGGCAGCCGCCGAATCATTTCGGCATCGAGATGACCGGGCCGGACGGCTTTTTCAACATCCTGGACTACGTCTTCGAGGAACTTCCCGGCGAGTCCACTCGAGTCCGCTACCGGCACTCCGGAATTTTCCTGACCGAAATGAGTGATGACGAGTGGGCCAACCAGTACGACGGCGTACGTCTGCACACGGCGTTCTACCTGCACACCTTGGGCCAGTACGTGCAATACTTCGCGGGCCGTCAGGCCGCTTTCGCGGACGTTCAAGGGCCTGAGGCATCGGGCTCTGCTCAGGCCTTCGAGGTGCTCAAGCAGGCGATCGGGGCTGAGCAGCAAGGCCAGCAGATCAGTTTCGAGGTGCCTGGCATCGGGACCATTGCCGGAGAGCTGGACTATCTGACCGAGCACTTCGCCGGCGTCCGCACCGCAAACGCGATGTACCGGTTCTTCGGCCGGAATGCGTTCGGTCAGGTCGTGGGCATGACCATCCACGAATTCGGCGAGGCTGCCGAGGCGCATGACGCGCAGTGGCAGGAATGGTTGGCCGGACTCTACTGAGCCGGCGACCGGATTCGGCAGTGCGGGTCCAAGCATTGACAGTCGACTTCTGTATGACTAGCGTCATAAGTAGACCGAAATCAATTCAAAGTTGTGGAGTCGCCGTGTCGCGTCCGATCACGTTGTTCACCGGCCAATGGGCAGACTTGCCTTTCGAGGAAGTCGCCCGACGGGCGTCGGAGTGGGGCTTCGACGGTTTGGAGATCGCCTGCTGGGGAGACCACCTGGATGTTTGGCGGGCCGCCGAAGACGACGCCTACCTGCAAGACCGGCTCGACATCCTGGAGCGGCACCGGCTCAAGGTGTACGCGATTTCGAATCATCTCAATGGCCAAGCCGTGTGCGACGATCCGATCGATGAACGGCACCAGGGAATCGTCTCGGCCAGGGTTTGGGGCGATGGTGAACCGGAAGGGGTCCGGCAACGGGCCGCCGAAGAACTTAAGATGACCGCGCGGGCTGCGGCCCGCCTCGGCGTCAGCACAGTCACTGGATTCACCGGATCCGCCATTTGGAAAACCGTGGCGATGTTCCCGCCAGTGCCGGAGGCGATGATCGCCCGCGGGTACCGAGATTTCGCCGATCGCTGGAACCCGATCATCGACGTCTTCGACGAGGTCGGCGTCCGCTTCGCTTTGGAGGTCCACCCCTCCGAAATCGCCTTCGATTACTGGACCACCAAAGCGACCCTGGACGCCATCGGCAACCGGCCGGGCTTCGGCCTGAATTTCGACCCTTCGCATTTTCTGTGGCAGGACCTCGACCCGATGGGCTTCTTGTTCGACTTCCGGGACCGGATTTACCACGTGCACGTCAAAGAATCGACGAAGCAGCTCAATGGCCGCAATGGCCGGCTGGGATCGTTGCTGCCTTGGGGAGATCCGCGCCGTGGTTGGGACTTCGTCTCGGCCGGGCACGGCGAGGTCCCCTGGGACAAAATCTTCCGGATGCTCAATTCGATCGGCTATGCCGGCCCGACCAGCATCGAATGGGAAGATGCCGGCATGGACCGCATGGTCGGCGCGCCGGAAGCTTTGGGCTTGGTCCGGAAGCTAGCCGCGATCACCCCGAGCGAAGCGGCGTTCGATGCCGCCTTCGCGACGAAGCAGTGACGCAGGCCAGGCATCGCCACAGCACTGGGAAGCCTGAACGACCCGGGCCGCTCAGAAGATCTGCCGGGCATTGCTGCGCACCAGGTCGATGAGTTCATCGCCCTTGCCGGACATCACAGTGCGCAGCGCATAGAGCGCGAAGCCCTTTGCCTGCTCCGCAGTGATGGCCGGCGGAATGGACAACTCCTGGCGTTCCGTGCGCACGTCGACCAAGGCCGGCCCAGGATGCGCGAATGCCGTCCGCAACGCTGCCTCCAAGCCGGACGAATCCTGGACCTGGATGCCCTTGATTCCCATGGCTTCGGCGACTGCGGCGAAATCGGGATTGAGCAAATCGGTGCCGAAGGTGCGGAAGCCGGCCGCTTTCATTTCCAACTCGACGAAGTTCAGCGACGAGTTGTTGAACACCACGACTTTGACCGGGAGCTGGTTCTGGGTCAGGGTGATCAACTCGCCCAAAAGCATCGCCAGCCCGCCGTCACCGGCCATCGCGATCACCTGCCGGCCCGGATTCGAGGCTTGGGCACCGATTCCTTGGGAGAGTGCGTTCGCCATCGAGCCGTGGCTGAACGATCCGATCAGCCGCCGCCGGCCATTCATGGTCAGGTAACGGGCCGCCCAGACCACGGGCGAGCCGACGTCCGGAAGGAATACCGCGTCTTCGTCGGCGATCTGGTCGATCAACCGGGCCAGATATTGCGGATGCACCGGCTGGTCAGCTTTCCGCGGAGTCGCCAGATCGTCAAGCCGCTTCCGGGTCTTGGCGTAATGGGCCAGAGCCGTCTTCAGATGCTTGCCGGGGCGCTTCGGGGCCAGCCGGGGGAGCAGCGCGGCGATGCTTTCCTTGGCTCCGCCGACCATGCCCAGTTGGATCGGGCTGCGGCGGCCGAGATTCTCGCCTCGCAGGTCCAGCTGGATCTTCACAGCATGCGCGGGATAGAACTGCGGGTATGGGAAATCTGAGCCGAGCACCAGAAGCGTGTCGCAGGCTTCCATTGCGCGGTAGCCGGAGGCGAAACCGAGCAATCCGGTCATCCCGACGTCATAGGGATTGTCATACTCGATGAATTCCTTGCCGCGCAGGGCGTGCACGACCGGTGCCTGCAGAGCTTCGGCGAGTGCGACCAGTTCGGCATGTGCGCCTTGGACTCCGGCGCCGGCCAGAATCGTCACCTTCGACGAGGCATTGAGCAATTCGGCGGCCCTGGCCAGCTCAGTCTCGGCCGGAATGGTCGTCGAACGACTGGCTTCAATGCGGCTCACGGTTTCGCTGGCCGCCTGGGCGAGCGCAACATCGCCGGAAATCACCAGTACCGCCACGCCCCGTTTTTCCACCGCGGTGCGGATCGCGATGTCCAACACCCGGGGCATCTGTTCCGGAGTGGAAACCTGCTCCACATAAACGCTGCATTCCCGGAAGAGTTCCTGCGGGTGGGTTTCCTGGAAATATCCGGTGCCGATCTCCGAACTCGGGATGTGGGCGGCGATCGCCAGCACCGGCACCCGGGAACGTTGGGCGTCGTACAAACCGTTGATCAAATGCAGATTGCCCGGCCCGCAACTGCCCGCGCACACCGCCAGTTCACCGGTGAGTTCGGCCTCGGCTGAGGCCGCGAAGGCGGCCGCCTCTTCGTGTCGGACGTGCACCCAATCGATCGTGTCGGATTCCCGCAGCGCATCGGTGAAACCGTTGAGCGAATCTCCGGGAATGCCGTAGACCCGCTGCACACCACACGCTTCCAGAGTGGACACAATGGTCTCTGCGACGTTGCTCATCTCCCGAGTCTAGGAGTTCCAGCCCGGAATTGATGCGACGTACGCCACATTCCATAGCCGGAATGCCGGCCTTGGGTAACAAACCGGTTGCGCTTTCCGAAGCGTCCATGGTTCTGCGCCGAATTGCGGAATTCGCTTGCTACCGTCGAATTCATGAGCAGCGAGAATTTCGGCGAAAGCATGGCACCCGAACGCGCCATTCCGGTGGACGCGTCATTGGTCACTGGAGTTTTGATCATGATTCCGGTGATGGTCTTCAGTACCGCACTCGGATTCTTCCTGAACATGTGGCTTTTCTGGACGGTCCCGGCCTTGGCCGGCTTGGCGATCTGGGCCGTGCTTTTCTCCAAGGTCCGGGGGCGTTTGGCCGAAGAGCCGGCGGCCGCCGAAGCCGACGAGTCCGCGCAGGGGTTCGACGTCGGGGACCTGGACGGGTTGCAAAACCGCGAGGATCCGAAGGGCGATTCCGCGAAAAGCGCCTGAAGCTGTCCGAATTCTTCAAGCCGGCCGGCTGTCCGGCTTCTATGCTGAATTCATGTTGAACACCAGCACTTTCACGGTTTCCGATTGGCAGTCCGAGGACATCGGCACGGAAATCCAGACTGCATTGCCGCTGAGCCGGGCCCGAATGGTCAAGGTTTTCCGCGGCGAAATTGTGGGACGATCGGAAACCCAATTCACGGCCGCCTATTCCGAAGCCACCGGCGCCGGCAGCTATGTCGCGCTCGAATCATTCGAAGGTGAGATCTCCGGCCGGGCCGGAAGCTTCAATTTCCTGCACAGCGGCACTACGCTGGGCAAAGGCAAAGTGCATGAGATGCTGATGATCGTGCCCGGTTCCGGTACTGCGGAGTTCGCCGGAATTGCCGGAACCGGCTCCTTGCTGGTGGATTCCGACGGCACTCATCACCTGACTCTGGAGTGGCGTATTGACTGAAGACCATCCGCGCTTGGCCGCTGTCTACGACGAGCTCAACAGCGGTGATTGGGACGGCAAGGCTTTCGAGCCGTCGGACAGCCCGGAAATCATCCTCATCGCTCACAACAGTTAGGGAAAACCATGGATTGGACTCTTGAAGTAGTGGTGTTGCCGGTCAGTGACCTGGCCCGGTCGATCGAGTTCTATCGGGACCGGGTGGGTTTCGATCTGGACCATGAAACCGAAAACGAGCACATGCACGTGGCGCAACTGACGCCGCGCGGTTCGGGCTGCTCAATCGTCATTGGCAATCTGCCCGCCCAGAATGAGATGGCGCCGGGCTCGATGCGCGGCCTGCAATTGGTCGTGGCCGATGCGCAAGCGGCCCGTGCGGAGCTTCTGGAACGCGGAGTCGAGGCGAGTGAACTCACGGTGTTCACTCCGGACGACGGCGGTACCTTCTTCGGTTTCGCCGATCCGGACGGGAATACCTGGGCAGTGCAGGAACTCAAGGTCCGGGCTGCGAAGCCATTGATCCCGGTCGCGGACCGCGGGCGGTTCGGCGCCGCTGACTGATCCGGCGACGGGTTCACGCTGCGCGCCGGCCTGGCTGAGGTCAGCCCGGTCTACGGCACCGGCGGAGTGCCGTGGGTGTGGAAGGTCTCGATGGTCTTCATGCCCCAGGCTTGGCCTTTGGAACGTTCGGCTTCGGTCCAGGTGACCACGTCCAGATCCGGATCGAGACTCAGCCTGGCCCCGGGGTTGCAGAACTCGATCCGATTGCCGCCCGGCTCATAGACGTAGAGGAAGAAGGTCTGCTGGATGGCATGCTTGTGCGGGCCGGTTTCGATGAAAACCCCGTTTTCCAGAAAGACATCGGCGGCTTTGAGGATGTCTTCCCGGGTATCGGTGGCGAAGGCGATGTGGTGCAGCCGACCGTTGCTGCCGGTCCAATCCCTGGTGTAGACGACGTCGTAGGTCTTCTGTCCGAAAGTCAACCACTGCGCCGCGATGCTGCCGTCATCGAGGCGGATCTGCTCCGTGGCTTTGCCGCCGAGCGCCTCCGCGACGAAACCGCCGTTGGCCGGAACGTCTGCCGCCAAGAAGTTCACGTGGTCCAGCCGCCTGGCATTGACGCCGGCCCCGGGGAACCGGGCCGCTTGGTTCTTCAGCGCCGGGCGCAGCTGCGGGGGAGCCGTGTACTTGGTGCATTCGAAGAAAAAATAGATCGGATGCCCGTCCGGGTCGGTGCTCAGGTACGCCGGGCCGATGCCGTTCTGCGGCTCGACCCATTCCCCGGGCCGCCCGGCCCCCTGGATGTTGGCGACCACCAGTTCAAGCGCGGCTTGGCTGGCCGCACGGAAACCCAGCGCGCCGATCCCGGGCTGCTCCCGTTGCGTGAGCTTGAGCGTGTAGGGCAGGTAGTCGTCCCAGCAATGCAGGAAAGCCGCGGCATCGGTACGCGAAACGACATCCATTCCGAGCAGGCCCTGGAAGAACCCGACACTCTCCTCGAGGCACGGGGTGAAAAGCTCGACGCCGCCGAGGTGGGCAACGCTGTGGAAAGGCGTGGTCATGGGGTTTCCTTTGCGAGTGGATGCTGGCTGTCGGCGTGCCAGGGGAAGACCTCGCCCGCGAAGAGTTTCCGGGCCGTGCGCAGCAGGGAAACCGAGCTGATCCGTCCGGCTTCGAGTTCGACGTCCATTTCCAGGTAGCCGCTCGGATGCTCGATCCGCACTTCGCTGCCTTGGTTCGGACGGTACTGCTGGCCCACCGAACCATCGGTGAACATTCCCGCGGCCACGGTTGCCGCACCCAGGATGCCGATCGAAGGGTGGCAACGGTGTGGAATGAAGCTCCGGGTGCCGACGCTGCCGCCGTTCCGGGCAGCTGAGAGCAGGACCATTTTCGGAATGCTCTGGGCTGCCACATCGCCGAGGCCCATCCGGGCACCAGCCGTCATCCGGATCCGCTCGATCCGCGCTTTGAGCGAGTCCATGGCCTCGAGCTCCTGGCACGATTCGTCGCCGCGCAAGCCGAGATCTGCCGCGGACATCAGCACCGAAGGCATACCGTTGTCGATGCAGGTCACCTCGATCTGGTCGATGGTTTCCCGCGCCTGCCCGGTGGGCAGCAACGAACCGGTGGTCGAGCCGATGATCTCGGAAAAGGTCAGGTTCACTGCAGCGGCCGACCGGGGCACGCCGTCGATCGTACTGGCACCCGAGTAGACCGGCCGTCCACCGCGGACCGGGAATCTGGCCACGGCGATGCTGTCGGTGTTGACCATGTGGATGCGTACTGCGGTTTCGCTGCCTTCCGGAGCCGGAAGCAGGCCGCGTTCCAAGGCGAATTGCCCCACGCCGGCCAGGATGTTGCCGCAGTTCTGCCGGTCGGAAATCTCACCGGTGGCGGGATTGACCTGTAGGAACAAATAGTCGACGTCGGCCCGCGGGTCGCTGCTGGGGGACACCACCGCGACCTTGCTGGTCAGCGGGTGCCCGCCGCCGATCCCGTCGATCTGCCGGGCATCCGGACTGCCCATGATCCGCAGCAGCAAATCGTTCCGGAGATCTTCCTGCTCCGGCAGGTCCGCCGCCAGGAAGTACGCCCCTTTCGAGGTGCCGCCGCGCATCCACAGGCAGTCGATGCCGGTTTCATCGGTGTGCTTCGACGGTTCTGGCAGCTGTGACATTCAGCCCTTTCCGAGCTGTGGCTCTGTGCCGGTCCCGGCATGGCGTTGCGCCAAAGCCGGCTCTCCGGTCTGCTGGGAATTGATTGCTAGGCCTACGCACTGCATGTGCTCGAGCATCGAGTTCCTGGCCCGTTGCGGATCCCGGGAGCGGACTGCCTCGATCAGCTCGAGGTGTTCCGCCAATGATGCCGCCGAGCGCGTCGGGTCATTCCACAACTGGAACTGGTACCGCACGGTCTGTCCGTGCAGTCGTCGGATGGTTGCCGCTGCCGTGGCCTGGCCGCTGATTTCGATCAGACGGCGATGCAGCAACTGATTTTGCTCAGAGTAGGCGCGCTGGTCTCCGGCGGCCAGTTCCGCGGTCATCGCGTGGCCGATCGCGGCCAGTTCCGCGGCCTCGGCGTCGCCGAGCCGTTCCGCCGCCCGGGCCGCGCACAGTGCCTCGAGCGCACCACGGACCTCGATGATCTCCAAAGCTTCGACCATCGAGACAGCACGCACGCGGGCTCCCCGATTGGGCATTCGCTCGATCAAGCCTTCAACCGCGAGCTCGGTGAGCGCAGTCCGGATCGTGGCCCGCGATGCGCCGAATTGTTCGGACAAATCGGCTTCGACCAAACGTTGCTGCGGGGCGAAGCCGCCCTGGAAGATCATCTCGCGGATATCGCGGGCGGCTTGTTCGGCGTCAGTGGCCAACTTTGCGGACGTTTTCGACATTGTGGTCATATCGCACGGCTCGATTCGCTCGGATGGTCCGATGGGCGAATGAATTCTACCAATCACGCTCAGCTGCCTCATCCGGCGTCCGCAGCTTCCCGGATCAACCGCTCGAACCAGCGCGCGGCGGCTTGGGCCACGTCGGAGGGCGCGTCGAGCTCTGCGAGGAAGGCAGCGGCATCGGCCATTTCGTGCCGCCGACGCACCGCATGCTGCCGGCTGCCGAGCAACAACCGCTCCATCAGCTCCGGACCGGCCGCGCTGAGTTCGCCGGAAATGTCTTCGGCGAGCCAATCCCAGCATCCGGCTGCGTCACCGGCGGCTTGGCACTCCAGAAGCACTGCCGCGAGTCCCTTCATGAAGACGCTGCGGAGTAATTTCCGGGCTGCCGCGCTGCCGGCTTCAGGCCCAACCACGGTCACCTCCGAGCCGAAGCGGCGGAGCAGGCCGGCGAACGAGGTCGCCGCGGTTCCGCTGGCCAGCAACGGCGTGCCGATCCCGGCGCGCGGCACCGGAGCCATCACCGCGACGTCGACGAAACCGACTCCGGCCGATGCCGCGATCGCCGCCAACTCGCGTTTCGCCGCCGGGGCTCCGGTATTGAAGTCGGCGTAGATCGCGGTCGGTCCGAGTTCGGCGACCGCGGCCCGGCAGACCTCGGCGGCAGCCGAAGCCCCGACCAGGCTGACCACCAACTCTGCACCCTGCAGCGCCTGGGCCAGGGAAGTCGAGCCTTCGATTCCGTTGCTGATCGGCTCCGCCGCGAAGGGGTCGTACCAGGAGGCTTCAGCACCGCCCCGGGCGAAGCCGGCAAGATAATGCTGTCCTGCCTCGCCCACACCGATGACCGCGATTCGCAACACGTCTGGTCCTTCCGCCGCCGGCTCCGGAAATTTTCCGGATCCTTTTCGTTTCATTGACAATATTGTTGACAATCGAATGAGAATTGTCAACAATATTGACCAGGGTCGCTGCAGATCCGGCCCACAGGTACATCACTGCTACACCGATGCATCGTGATGACCGTCAAGGAGAGGCAAGCAATATGTCCCAACGGCTTTTGGTCGTCGGCGCGCACAGCGCCGATTTCGTCTGGCGTTCCGCCGGAGCGATCGCGGTGCACACCGCGGCCGGCGGCGAGGCGAAAGTAGTCGCATTGTCCTATGGCGAGCGGGGCGAGTCCGGCGAACTGTGGCGCGAGCCCGGTCAGACCGAAGCGAACGTCAAGCGGATCCGGCATGCAGAGGCGAGCGCTGCGGCCGGCATCCTGGGCGCGGATTTCGAAGGCTTCGACGCTGGAGACTACCCCTTGCGGCTGGACGACCAGGCGATCGACCGGTTGGCCGCCTTGATCCGTGAATTCGCACCGGAAATCATCCTCACCCACCCGGCAAAGGACCCGTTCAACCCGGACCATCCGACGGCGGCTGCCGCCGTCGCTCGGGCGCGGCTGCTCGCTGCCGGGGCCGGCGTCGCTTCGGCTTTCGAGACGGTTCCACCGAGCCAGCTTTTGGCTTTCGAACCGCACCAGCCTGACCTGTGTGAATTCGTGCCGACGGAGTTCGTCGACATCACCTCGGTGTTCGAGCTGAAAGTCGCCGCGATGCAGGAAATGAAAGCCCAGAAGTATCTCCAGGAGTACTACGCGCAACGCGCCGAACACCGAGCGAACCACGCCCGAAAGGTGAGCGGCCGCAAAGAGGTGCGCTATGCAGAAGCCTTCCAAAGGCTGCTGCCGAAGGTGGTGGCCGGGCTATGAGCGCGAATCCCCTCGGTTTCGCCGAGCTGGCCCGCGCGGCAGCCCTCCCGGTAGCGAACCTCGGCGACGCCATGGACCGGTTGAACGTGGTGGACGGAGCCATCCATGCGGTCTGGCCGGGGGCGCGGCTGACCGGGCCGGCCTTCACGGTGCTCACCGCAGGAGGCGACAACCGGGCGATCCACGAGGCTTTGGAACAGGTTCAGCCGGGCGAGGTCCTGGTAGTCAATGGACAGGGCAGCACGCACCGCGCGTTGATCGGCGAGTTGATCGGGGGACGCGCCAAAGTACGCGGTGTGGCTGGCATGTTGATCGACGGTGCGGTCCGGGATTCGGCGGGGCTGGCCGATCTGGGATTCCCGGTGTTCGCGCGCTCGGTGAGCCCGGCCGGGCCATACCGCAACGGACCGGGAAGGCTCCAGGTCCCGGTGGCGATCGGCGGCGTGGTGGTGCAGCCGGGCGATTTGATCGTCGCGGACGATGACGGCGCAGCAGTGGTGCCCTGGCCCGACGTCGAATCGGTGCTCGACCGGGCGGAGCAGAAGCACGCCGCCGAATCGGCCGAACTGATTGCGCTCACCGCAGAACTCGCCGGACTGCGGCCCGCAGCGGAAACCGATCGATGATCCCCGGCACCGGCTCCGAAAAGACCGCCGTCAATCCGTACGTCGTGACCCTCGGCACCGCCGGGGGACCACGGTGGTGGCGCTCCGCTGACGCGGTACACCAGGCCGGCATTGCGACTGCAGTGGTAGTGGGCGAGGCGGTCTATCTGGTGGACGCCGGACATGGCGTGGGACAGCAGCTGGCCCACGCCGGACTGCGGATTCCGCAGATCCGGGGCATCTTCCTGACCCATTTGCATTCCGATCACACCATCGACCTGCCGAGTCTGCTGGTTTTCGGCTTCCTGCACCTCCCGGACCCCGGACAACGCCCGATCAGGATCCTCGGCCCGGGCAATCGGGGCATGCTTCCGCCGGTATCGCCGCGCGCCGCCACGCCGCCGGAACCGGTTTTCCCGGAGCAGCCGACGCCCGGAACGGCAGAGCTGGTGGACTTGCTGCTGCGGGCCTATGCCACCGACATCAACGACCGGGTGCTCGATTCGCTCCGGCCGTCCCCGGTCCGGCTGTTCCAGGCCGAGGACATCGAGCTGCCGGCCGATTCCGGGTTCCATCCGAACCTGAATTCATCGCCCGACGTCGAACCGTTTGAAATCTACCGCGATGACTTGGTCACCGTGACCGCGACTTTGGTCAGCCATCCACCGATCGCTCCGGCCTTCGCCTTCCGCTTCCAGACCGCGGAGGGCTCGGTGACCATCTCCGGGGACACCGCGCCGAGCCGCAACCTGGTCCGTTTGGCCCAGGGCTCGGAATTGTTGTTGCACGAGGCCATGGACTTTTCCGCGATGCAGGAGATCTATCGGCACGAAACCCGGGAGACCGCCGAAGCAACCATGGACCACCATTACAAGTCGCACACCAGCCCGCATCAGGCCGGAGAACTGGCGAGTGCTGCCGGTGTATCGGTCCTCGCCCTGCACCATCTGTCGCCGGGCAACGTGGACCCGGCGGTATGGCGGGCCGCGGAGGCGACGTTTGCCGGACCGGTCCGGGTCCCGGCTGACCTCGAGACGATTTGCTTTGCCCGAACGACGATCGAACAAACCCAACCCGAGCACTAACCCGAACAGCCAACAGCGAGGATTCAATGGTGAACGTCCCAGCAGTCGAACAAGAACCCGGTGCAGCACCGAGTCAAAGCCTCAACACCAAAGAAATGCGGCGGATCCTCGCCTCGAGCTTCATCGGCAGCACTATCGAGTACTACGACTTCATCTTGTACGCGACTGCTGCGGCGATCGTGTTCAACCAAGTGTTCTTCGCCGGGATGGGGCCGGAATTCGCCACCGTCGCGTCCTTTTCCACGCTGGCCGCCGGATACATCATGCGACCACTGGGCGGGATCTTCTTCGGCCACTTCGGCGACCGGATGGGTCGCAAGACCGTATTGATCGTCTCCATGATGCTCATGGGCATCGCCACCACGCTGATCGGCTTGCTGCCCGGTTACGCCCAGATCGGTGTCGCAGCCCCGGTGCTGCTGGTGGGGCTTCGGATCGTCCAAGGATTCGCCGTGGGCGGCGAATGGGGCGGTGCGATGTTGGTCGCTTTGGAACACGCACCGGACAAGAAACGCGGTTTTGCGGCGAGCTTCGCGAATATGGGCGCGCCGGCCGGGGCGGTTCTGGCCTCGCTCGCGGTATCCCTGTTCACACTACTGCCTCGGGAGCAATTCATTTCCTGGGGTTGGCGGGTGCCGTTCCTGTTGAGCGTTTTCCTGGTGCTGATCGGCTTGGTGATCCGCTACAAGGTCTCGGAGACCCCGGTGTTCAAGGAGCTCGAGGCCAAGGCGGCGCCCAAGCGGATTCCGTTGTTCGAAGTATTGGCCACGCACCCCAAGGACATCATCCTGGGCGTGCTGGCCGGGATGAGCATTTACACGATGGCCGGCATCGTCACCGTTTGGGCGGTGTCCTATGCGGTGGATGCCGGGGCGAACGCGACTTGGGTGCTCAATGCCAAGGCGTTCGCTGCTTTAGGTTCGATCGGCGCGACCATCGTCGGTGCGAAACTGTCCGACCGGTTCGGCCGAAGGCCGGTGTTGCTGGCCGGCGTGCTCGCCGCCGCGGTGTTCGCTTTTCCAATCCTCTGGCTGGTCGGATTCGGCACGGCGTGGTCCTATGCGGCAGCCGTCCTGTTGGGCCAGGTGATCCAAGGACTGATTTCCGGTCCGTTCGGCGCCTTCGTGGCCGAGTTGTTCCCGACCCGGATGCGCTACACCGGAGCTTCGCTGACCTACCAGAGCGCTTCGACATTGGGCGCCGGATTCACCCCGGCGATCGCGGCGACCCTGGTCGCGGTGGCCGCCGGATCCTTCTGGTTGCTGGGCGCAGTCTGGGTCCTGGTGCTCCTGATCGCGGCGGCTGCGGTCTTCCTGTCCAGCGAAGGACGCCAGCGGGAGTTGGCCTCGATCACCTGAAAGGCTGCTCGGTGCGGCTCAGCGGACCAGCTGTTCGATCACGCGCTGCACGCCGAGCGCAGCATCGAAGCTCGCGATGTTCTGCAAGGACCCACCTCGGATCGCGGCGGCCAGGAGTGCGAGCCGGGACGCTTCGTCGCCTTGTTGCACGGGCATCGGTACCGGCTGCCATTGTCCTTGCCGGAATTGCGAAAGCTTCGCCCAGTCCTTGAGCAGGTAGGAGCTTTCGGTGCCCCAGGCGAACCATTCGTACGTGGTCTCCGAGCCGATGCCGGCGGCAGCAGTGATCTGGACCGGAATCCCGCCGGCAGTCAATGCGGCGGAAAGCCAGGTTTCCGCGGAGCCGTCTGCCGGGAACCTGGCATCGTGGAACCGGACCTCCAGCGGACCGAAAAGACGTTGCGTGAGGTAAATGAAATGGGAGAGCACTTCACGGACGAAGCCGCCTTGCTCCCGGCCATTGAGCCACAGCGCCTTTTCCTGAAACGGTCGGGGCCATTGCGGGAATTGCAACCGGATTTCGACGCCGCGGACGTCGCCGAGCGCGCCGTCGGCCAGTTGCTGTTCCAGGTGGAGCACCGAGCTGCGATCGGACAGTGCGAAGTTGACTCCGCTGACCCGGCCCGATTCGGCCGCAGCCCTCGCCATGGCCTCGCCCTCGGCGAGGCTGACCGAAAGCGGCTTTTCACAGAAGACATGTTTCCCACGGGCGAAAGCTGCCAGCGACAGGTCATGGTGGAAGGCCGGCGGAGTCGCGATGTAGACCAGATCGACACCGGGATCGCTCAGCACCGCGTCCGGGTCGGCGCTGAGCCGCACTCCGGGGATCAGCCCCGCAGCCGTCAGCCGCGCCGACTCCGACGGGTCTGCGGCGGCCCGGACCGTGAAGTCCGAATGTTCCCGGGCCGCGCGCATGAGCGTTGCACCCATGGCGCCCAATCCGATGATCCCCAAGCCCAGGGTGCTGCTCGACGCCATGCCAAAACCTCGTTTTCGAAAGCGGCCGCACGGTGCGCCCGGATGTACTCTATGCCATCGCCCCGGTGGCTCAGTCCTCGATCCGGATCGCTCCGCCGGATACCGTGATGCCGCCCGCCAACGGCACTTGTACCCGAAGCACACTCGGCCTCCCGATATGCCGGCCTTGCCTGATCACGATCTCCGCGGGCACGTCGATGAGCTGCAATTCGCGCAGGTAGGCGCCCACTGAGGCGGCCGCCGACCCGGTTGCCGGATCCTCGACGAGATCGCCGACCGGAAAGAGATTGCAGGCTTCGAACTCGTGGGCCGACAAGGACCGCAGCAGAGTCACCGTGCCGGTCCAACCGCGTCGGTCCATCAGCCCGCGCATGGCTTCCGGGTCGAAACTGAAGCTGTCGAAGGATGCGGCATCGGCCAGGACCAGCACCGGATGCGGGTTACCGGCGAAAGCGAGCCGGGGCGGGTAGTGGTCCGCCAAATCGGAGCGGTGCAACTGCAGCAGGTTCAGAATCGCGTCCAGATCCGCTTCGGGAAGCAATTCCACGACCGGGTCCACGCTGGTGAAAGAGACCTCGATTCCTTCTTGGCCCGGAGCGGCTTCCAGGAGCACATCACCGACCATGGTCTGGAAAACGAAGCTTCCTGGACCATGGAGTTGGGCGAGAGCCACGGCTGCGGCAACCGTCGCGTGTCCGCAGAACGGGACTTCGGCTATCGGGGAGAAGTACCGCACCGAGACCTTCCGTACGCCGCTCGCCGGAACAGGCGAGGTCACAAAGGCCGACTCGGCGTAGCCCACCTCGGCCGCGATCTGCTGCATCAGCGTGTCGGAGAGCCCTCCTGCATCGAGCACCACTCCTGCCGGATTGCCCCCGCCCGGAGCTGCTGCGAAGGCGCTCAATCTCAGAATCTCGGTCATGGTCTTCCGTTCTTCTCGGCTGCTCGCCAGGTCCCACACTCGGCAACGCGGACGGCCGGCCAGAGATTCCCCGGTCGCATCGGGCGGCCACGGCGCCCAGGGCGCGAAATCCAAACCAATCGTTGGGCGCATCTGGTGCGAATGCCTTATGACATTGATCGTGGGTCGGAGGAAACCATCATGCGAGCGAATTCAGGCTTTGCCATTTGGACGTTGCTGCTCTTGTCCTCCGTCTGGGCCGTCGGCAGCCTATTCCTCGGCTTGCAATGGCAGTTCTTGTGCGCTGCTGCGCTTGCCGGAAGCGCGGCGGTCCGACTGGTCTGGCCTCAGTCGGTGGACGCCTTCCCAGTCGAATCGCCAGCGATCGCCCCCGGCACGCCTCAAAGCACCGCAATGCCGGATTTGCTGCCGGTTCCGGACCCGGAACGCCAAGCCGAGGTCGTGCGGTTGCGGCTGGTCAAGCCGCTGCAGCCGGAGCCGGCCGGATCTGATCTGCTCACGACCTCGCTTTCGGCCTGACCTCAGGGTCGGCCGTTCAACCTGGTCCGCTCGGGCCGGGCCGCGGATGTTGATTGCCCGCGGGATGGTCGGCTGGTAGCCTGCCGGACATGACCATCACCACAGCCTTGGCTGACTGGTTGCTCGACGCCGATCCGGCCCTGCGCTGGCAAGTCGAACGGGACCTCTTGCAGGAACCGGCCGAGGTCTGGCGCGCCACTCGCGGACAGATCGCCGGCTCCGGCTTCGGCTACCGGTTGCTCCAACTGCAGGGCCAAGACGGGCAATGGGCCGGTGGGTCGTTTTTTCCGGCGGGGTTCGACTTCCACGGCCCCGAGGCCGGGAACGGCGCCGGGCAACCCTGGACCGCCACGACCTGGTCTTTGAACACCCTGCGGGACTGGGGCCTGGATGCCGGCGAGCTTGCCGGAACCGCCGAATTGCTGGCCGCCAACAGCCGATGGAGCTATGCGGATCTGCCCTATTGGCACGGCGAGGTGGATTGCTGCATCAACGGCTATACCCTGGCCAATGGTGCCTGGCTCGGAGCCGACGTTTCCGGCATTGCGGAGTGGTTTCTGAGCCACTCGATGCCGGACGGCGGCTGGAATTGCGATTGGCTGGACGGCGCCAGCCGATCGTCGTTCCATTCCACGCTCAATGCCCTGATCGGGATTCTGTATTACGAATCGCGGGTCGGTGGTGTGCCGGAACTGGCCGAGGCGCGGCACGCGGCCGAGGAATACCTCCTGCAACGGCATCTGCTCAATCGGCTGTCTACAGGCCAATCCGTGGGTCCTTGGGCGGGCGAGCTCGCTTACCCGTTCCGCTGGAAGTACAGCGTGCTGAAAGCTCTGGACTACTTTCGCCTAGCCGCGGAATACGACGGCGCAGCTCCGGATCCGCGGCTGGCCGAAGCTGTGGAGCTGCTGTCAGGCAAGCGCCAGGCCGATGGCACCTGGTGGCAGGAACTTCGCCACCCCGGGCGCGCTTGGTTCGAGGTCGATGTCCCGCCGGGGCAACCGTCGAAATGGCTGACTCTCTACTCGTTGCGGGTTCTGGATTGGTGGGACCGCCGGCACTGAACCGCGGCTACCGCCGCCAACGGTACGGGGTCGTGGTGGATACCTTGACCAGGCCCGACCGTTCCAGGATCGGGCGGGAGAATTCGGTCGAATCGCTATTGATGAAGCGCTTGCCCAACCGCAGCGCGGAACGGGCGCGAGCGGCGGTGAGCGCGCGATAGATGCCTCGTCCACGCCATTCCGGGCGGGTCGCGCCGCCCCAGATTCCGGCGAAATCCGTACCGGCGACCGGTTCGAGCCGCCCGGTGCTGATCACCTCGCCGCCGGATTCCGCGATCCAGAGTTCGAGCCCGTCATCGGCGGCGAGCCGGTCGATCAGGGCTTTGCTGCCCTCCGGTGCCGGGGAGCTGCCGAACACTTCGTCCTGCATCGCGTTCATCCGCCACACATCGTCGGCTTCGGTGATCCGCCGAAGGCGGACCGAAGCCGGGAGGCTGATCTCGGCGGCCAAGCTCTGGGCCAGGCCCAGCATGATCGATTCGGCCTCCTCCGCAACGAAACCGTTCGCAAGCAGCGCGGTCTGCAGTCCCGGAGCCCGATCATGGCCCCGGGTCTTCCATTCCACCTCGATTACCTCGGGATCGGCTCGGAAATGGTCCAGCGATTCGGAGACCATCCGGGCGATCTCGACGGGGGTGGCACCGGCCAGGTCCTGATAGGTGACGAAGCCCGAGCCACCGCGGAAGGTGATCAGCCACAAGGGACCTTGCCGAGCCACCGATAGCGCGTGGGCGGCTTCGCTCTGCGTTCGCAGCTGCGCATCGTAGGCAGCCAGCATCTGTGCGGGTTCGATTTGCGCAGAGTCAACCGGCGGGGGTTCGGTGGGCACATCGGCGCGGCCGGCTGGCTCGGCTGGAGAGATCATCGGCTTGCCTCGTTCGGATCTGCCACGGTAGCGGTGGGCACGGACGGCTGCTTGATCGAGAATACCCCGGCGCGTCGCCGGTTCAGGCCGGGCAACCGGCTCCGTGGGTTCTGCCCGGTCGCCGGAGCCGAGTGGCGGCTACGGAGCGTTTTTCTCCGTCAAAGCCAACAAGGTGGGCAGCGCCCTCCGCATACCCTCGGAGCGAACGAACTCGTCGTAAGAGGACGCGGTAGCAAGTCCTTCGGCCGCATACTTCACGACCAAGACGGTTTCCAGGTCCAGGCCGTCCGCCAGGAGCTGTTCCCGCCACTGTTCCCGCCACTGTTCATTGTCCCGGTCGATGACTTCGGCGACGGCGTCGGTTTCATTGAGCGAGTCGCACATGGCGGCGAAAGAATGGTAGTCGGACAACGCCTCCGGACTCGGGTCGCAGAGCGTGCGGAGATAGGCCCGGAGCAATTTCCCGGGTCGGTTCTCTGACAGATCCACCCGACTCAGCACCTCGGCGCGGAATCGGTCCAAGAAGTCGACGACGACGTGCCAGATCAAGTTCTCTTTGTTCGGAAAATGGTGCAGCAACCCGCTTTTGGAAATTCCGGAGGCTTCCGCCACGTCGCGAAGGGTGGCCGCGGTGCCGTGCTCAGCCAGCATCCTCACGGTGGCCTCGATGATGGTACGGCGGGTCCGTTCGCTGCCCCCGGCAGCCGATTCGTGCAGGCTCATTTGTCGATCAACTCCTTTTCCTGATCTTCGGCCAAGCGCGCCGGAATCACTCTCCAGGCGAACACCCCGGCCAGCAGCAAGAGTATCGCGGCGATGACCGACGTCGTCTGCATGGCCGCGGTGAAGGCATGCTGAACTTGGCTCAGCAGCCCGGCGAATTCGTCGCCTTGCAGAAGTTGCACGGCTGAGGCGAGCGAGTCGCGGACTCCGGCTCCGACCGGATCCGGCAGCCCCGCCAGGTCCGGCAGGTTGTTCCGGTAGAGGTTGGTCAGCAAGGATCCTAGAATCGCGATTCCGCCGGCAATGCCCAATTCGTAGGACGTCTCGGACAGCGAAGACGCCGCACCGGCCCGCTCCTTGGGCGCCGAAGCCACCACGGCATCGGTAGCGAGCGTCATGGCCAGTCCGACGCCGAAGCCGGTCGCTGCCAAGGCCAGGGCCAGCCAGAGGTAGTTCGGCAAGCCTTCGGCCACGGCCAGAAAGCCGAAACCCAAGGCACCCAGGATCAAGCCGCCGCCTACCGATCTGGCAACTCCGAACCGGCCGGAAACCCAGCCGACCAATAAGACCACGGACATCGCTGCGAGCGTGATCGGCAACTCCGCGAGGCCGGCTTGCAGGGGACCGAAGCCTCGGACCAATTGCAGGTACTGCGAAAAGAAGAACAGCAGCCCGCTCAGCGCGAAAACCGAAAGCCCGTTGGCGACGATCGATCCGGTGAAGGCGGGCAGTTTGAACAAGGCCACATCGAGCATCGGGGTTTCCAATCTTCGCTGCCTGCGCCAGAAGGCCCAGCCGGACGCCAGCCCGAGCAGGAGCGCCACGATCCCCGGTGCCGTGATCCCATAGCCGAAGACTTGCTTCATCGCGAAGACCACGGGGACAATCGCCAGAATCGACAAGCCTGCGGACAGCAGATCAACCTTCCCCGCATGGGGATTTTTCGACTCCGGCAATAGCCAGGCGCCGGTGACCAAAAGCAAAGCCATCACCGGGAGGTTGATCAAGAACACCGAGCCCCACCAGAAGTTCTCCAAAAGGACTCCGCCGACCAGCGGTCCCATGGCCGCGCCGCCCATGGCGCCAAAGGACCAAACGGCGATCGCCCGGGTGCGTTGCGCCGGAACCAAAAAGATCTGCCTGATGATCGACAAAGTGGAGGGCATCAAGGTGGCTCCGCTGATGCCCAGCAAGGCACGGGCGGCGATCAGCATCTCGGCAGAGGTCGAGAAGGCCGCGAGCGCGGACGCCGCACCGAATCCGGCGGCACCGATCAGCAGCAGCTTCTTGCGTCCGATCCGATCTGCCAGATTCCCCATGGTCACGAGCAGGCCGGCCAAGGCGAAGGAGTAGACATCGCCGATCCACAGCAGCTGGGTCGCGGTCGGGGAAAGCGCAGCGCTGAGCGCCGGCACCGCCAACGAAAGCACTGTACCATCCACGGCAAGCAACATGACGGCCAGCGTGAGGACTGCCAGTGACAGCCATTCGCGGACTCCGGCTCGGGCGGTCGGCAGCTTCTCGTAAACCATTTGGTCAGTCTAGCAGACCAGATAGTCGGTTACGAGATATGATCGGGTCGGTCAGAAGCGCAATGCGAGGCAAACAATCCCAGGTAGGAGTGTTTAGGCACCTGGTCCGACAGATCGGTTGACGGCGATCGACCGACGCCTGTAGAACGGTTATCAGGGCATCGACCGGTCGAACCCTTCGGCCCGGGGGAGTCCATGAAGCGACAGGAGTGCACCATGAGCGACAAGACACCGCGCGAAGAAGCCATTCAAAAAGAGGAAGAAAAGAAGGAAGAATGGAAGCGGCGCCGTGAGGAAGAAGAAGCCCGCCGTCTCGACGACTGACTGAACACCCACGAAGGGAACCGCTCAATGGCGCCACTGAATCCAGGATCGACCGGGACGGGTTCGTCCAGCAATTCTCCGCTCGTGCCGCAAAGCGTCGATGCTTTGCTGACCAGTTCGGCGATCTTCCTGGTAGTGGTGGTCAATGAAGATGCCGAGGCCATGGCCTCGGCCCGGGAAACCTTGGCAGGCCTGTCGGACCTGGTCAAGACCGTGGGCTTCCGTGACCCCGCTGCGCAATTGTCCTGCACGGTAGGCATCGGCAGTCGGATCTGGCATCCTTTGACCGGCCGCGAGGCACCCGCCGAATTGCACCGGTTTCCGCAGATCAGCGGGCCGACGCACACCGCGGTGTCCACGCCGGGAGATCTGCTTTTCCATATCCGTGCCGAACGCGAAGACCTGTGTTTCGAGTTCGAACGGCTCCTGCTCCAGGACTTGGGTTCCGCGGTCACCGTCGTCGATGAGGTTTCCGGCTTCCGCTATTTCGACTCCCGGGACCTTCTGGGCTTTGTCGACGGAACGGCAAACCCGGTGGGTCCGGATCTGCCGGACGCCACGTTGGTGTCCGAAGAAGACCCGGAATTCGCCGGCGGCAGCTATGTCGTGGTGCAGAAGTACCTGCACTCTTTGGACTCCTGGCAGCGGCTGAGCACGGAGCAACAAGAAGCGATCATCGGCCGGACCAAGCCGGACAACGTCGAACTTGCCGATGCCGATTCCGGGCAGAAATCGCACAAGACCCTCGCCACGATCGAAGACGAGCAAGGCGAACACGACATCCTGCGGGACAACATGCCGTTCGGCCGGCCGGGCAATGGCGAGTTCGGCACCTATTTCATCGGCTACACCCGGCGCCTCTGGGTGCTCGAGCGGATGCTGGAGCGGATGTTCCTCGGCGACCCGCCCGGCCTCCACGATCGAATCCTGGATTTTTCCACGGCGCACACCGGAACCACCTTCTTCGCTCCGACCGCGACTCTGCTGGCGGGTCTGGGAGATCTTCCGGAGCATTCGGCGGGCGCTGCCGGCTAACCGCATTGCCGGCCGACTAGGCTGGGCAGTGTGGCGATGCCTGAACTCGTGCGTGTGCCAGCAGGCACCATCGACCTGCGGGACGCTCGCAGCGGCTCGGTCAAAGCCGTGTCCTTGGAGCCTTTCGAGATCGGTCGGACGCCCGTCACCTGGGCGGAATTCGCTGCGGTGTGGCCGACGGTTGGACCCGGTCCGGACACCCCGCCGGATCAACCGGCGCACGGACTGAGCTGGTTCGACGCGGTTGACTGGTGCAATCGGGCGTCGGAACTCGTCGGGTTGCGGCCCGCGTACCGACGCAGCGGCCGCACTGTCAACTGGAACCCGGCAGCCGACGGCTATCGTCTGCCAACCGAAGCCGAGTGGGAATTCGCCTGCCGTGCCGGCAGCACCGGACCGGGCTACGGTCCGCTCCACGATGTCGCATGGACTGCAGCGGATGGTTTGGCCGGCCCTGCCCGGGTGGCACGGAAACTGCCCAACCGGTTTGGCCTCTACGACACGCTGGGCAATGTCTGGGAATGGTGCTGGGACTATGCCGATCCGGCCAGATATTCGGACTACCGGTCATTCCGGGGCGGCGGCTGGGCGGATCATGCCTGGCATGTCCGGGCCTCGGTGCGGCGGAGCAGTGCTCCGGAGGTATCGCTCGAGGATCTCGGCTTCCGGGTCGCCTGTGGCCCGGCAGCTGCGGAAGGCGACGCTGCCGCCCAGGGCTGGTCGGCGGCCGCCGACCTGGACCGGGCGAAAATCAAAGGTCCTCTGCCGGTCGGTTGGACTCCGTTGCGCGTGGCGGAGTGGACCGCAGCCCGACACTGAACTGCGCGATGCTGACCTGTTAGCATGCAGAACAGGCTTTGCGCCATTTTTCGACCAGCTACGAAGTTCCCCGGGGGCCAGTATGAGAATCCATCTGTCCAGTGTTTTCGTCGATGACCAGGACCATGCGCTGCAGTTCTACACCGAAATCCTCGGCTTCATCAAGAAGACCGAGGTGCCGCTGGGCAAGGACCGCTGGTTGACCGTGGTCTCCGCGGAAGATCCGGACGGCACTGAATTGCTGCTTGAGCCTTCGGGCCATCCCGCGGTGAAACCGTATCGCGATGCCTTGGTCAAAGACGGCATTCCGCTGGCTTCTTTCGCGGTGCCGGACGTCGCCGCCGAGTTCACCCGGTTACGCGCCCTGGGCGTGCGGTTCACCCAGGAACCGCTGTCCATGGGACCGGTCACCACGGCGGTTTTCGACGACACCTGCGGCAATTTGATCCAGATCGTGCATTCCGAGTAAGCCGGAGTCTGGCGCGGCGGTCCCGGATGGAGCAGGATGGACCCCGTGGCCGATCAACCCGAGCGCTGGACCGAAGCAACCGTGTACCCCGACATGTGGGCGGACCCGGACCAGGATCCGCGCAATAGCGAAGGGGTCTCACCGGATGGCGAACTCGCCACCCTGCAGGACTATATGCAGCATTATCGGCTGACCATCCTGATGAAATGCGAAGGTCTCGACGCCGAGCAGCTCGCCCGACGCTCGGTGCCGCCGTCGACGATGTCTTTGCTCGGCTTGCTCCGGCACCTGGTCGAAGTGGAGCGCGATTGGCACAACTGGATCGGCGACGGCGAACCGCTGCCGAAGCTTTACGGCAAGCGCGACGCCGATTTCGACGATGTGGTCGCCGAGCAGAGCATGGTCGACGCCGCCTATGCGGATCTCAGCAGGGAACAAGCTGCCACTGACGCCGCGCTGGCCGCACATTGCGACCTGGGCGAACGGGTCGGCGCCGAGCGGATAGCGGTACGCGAGTTGATGGTGCACCGGATCGAAGAGTACGCCAGGCATTGCGGGCACGCCGACCTGTTGCGCGAATGCATCGACGGACGATTCGGGCAATAGCCGCGGGCACGCCGGGCAGCCGGTTCAGCGACGGTAAGTGAGGTGCAGCACGCCGCTCTCCGCGGCTTCCGAAGTCACCGAGTAATCGGCCTCCAGGCCACGCAGGTCATCCCAGAGCCGGATTCCCTGGCCGAGCAGAATCGGCGTGATCCCGACATGCAGCTGATCGACCAAGCCGGCCTTCAAAAACTGCCGCGCAGTGGTGACGCCGCCACCGACCCGGACGTCTTTGCCCTGCGCCACCGCCTGGGCACGGGCAAGCACGTCGGCGGGCTCCGCGGACAGGAACTCGAACGACGTGCCACCCGCCATCTGCAGCGTCGGACGGGAAACGTGGGTCAGTACGAAAACCGGCACACCGAACGGTGGTTCCTCGCCCCACCAACCACGCCAATCCGGGTCATCCGGAAAATTGTGCAGGCCGAACATCCCGGCGCCCATGATTTCGGCGCCGATTCCCTCGAAGTAGGCGGCCGCGTACTTGTCGTCGACGCCGGTGGTACCCGCACCGTCAGTCTCGTGCAGCACCCGTGCGCGAAACGTCCGGGTAGCCACATACGGCGCGACGAGACGCCCCCAGTCCTGGCCCATCGGTTCTTCGGGGGTTTGATCGGTGGTGGTTGCGAAACCATCGAGCGAAATATTCAGATCAACGCGGACGGCCATGGTTCCTCCTGTTGTGCGCTTTTGTCTGTACTGTACTCGCTGGCGGCACGATGCTGCGGCGGCGACGGTAGTATGGACGAATTGCCACGCGGGGGATCGTGGCTTCCCGGAAAGAGGACCGATGTTCAACGCGATACTGCTTCCCTTCCGGCATCGGCTGAGGATCCGGGAGAACATCCGGGAGTCGCTCATCGTGCTGCCGATCGCGGGGCTGGTCGGATCACTGCTCTTGGCTGTTTTGACCGTGACTATCGACACGTATGTCTCACAGTCGCCGACGCCCGGTTTGGACGATCTGGCGGAATCCAGCAAGACCGTGATCGCCGCCGTCGGTCCGGCCATCCTGACCTTCCTCGGCGTGGTTTTCAGCATCACCCTGGTCGCCCTGCAGATGAGCAGCGGGCAGCTTTCTCCCCGGGTGGTGAGACTTTTCGTGCGCAACCGGATCGTCAAGCTGACCTTCACCTTCTTCATCGCCACCTTCTGCTACACGCTTCTGGTGCAGTACCTCTCGGTCCGGGAATCCTCGGTCCAGGGCGGCCAGTTCATTCCGTTCCTTTCCGGACTGGTCACCATGCTGCTGGTGATCACGGATCTGATTCTCTTCGTGAGCTATGTGCACAGCACGATCAAGATGATGCGGCTCGTCGAAGTGATCAATGTGGTGACCCGGGAGACCCTGGCGCTGATCAAGGAGTATCAAAAAGGCAGCTATCTCGCGAGCCCGGATCGGCCTGCCGCCTCAACCGATGTGGTGCGCTACCGGGGCAGGCCCGGAGCGCTCTGCGAAATCGACCTGCGGCGCCTGATCCGCCACGCCCGCAAACGCGATCTGTGCCTGCACTTGCTGGTCCGGCCCGGTGACTACCTGGTTGAGGGCACCCCGGTGTTCGGCTATTCCGGCTCCGGCCAGCCGAGCGGGCGTTTGCTGGTCGACTCGCTCGATGTCGGGGAGGAACGCTCCATGCAGCGGGACATCTCCTTCGGGTTCCGGCAGATTGCGGACATCGGCGTCCGGGCACTCTCCCCGGCGGTCAACGATCCGACGACTGCGGTCCAGTGCATCGATCGATTGCAGGCCCTGCTCCGCGCGGCGGCGAGAATACCCGAGGGGTTACGGGCCCATTCCGACCGGACCGGCGAAGTTCGCTTGATCGAGGAGCTGCCCACCTGGGGCTCACTCATGGACCTGGCATTTTCGGAAATGCGCCAATACGGAGCCGATGCCGCCCAGGTGACCCGTCGGCTGGCCGCGGTTTACACCGATTTCACCGAAAGCAAGCTCCCGGATCCGGAATCGGTGGTTTCCAAGCATATGAAGCTGCTCACGTTGTCGATGGAAGAAAAGGTCAACGACCAGGAATTGCGCCGCTTCGCTTTGACCCCGGATCGGCAAGGAATCGGCTGATTCCGGGCGATCGGGGGAGCCCCCGCAAAGGCTCTCCGAACACTGCATCCGCCGCCTCGAAATGTGTGGCATCTCCAACTCTCAGTTGTGCGTTGACACACCGAGAACCCGTTCGGGAGGCTTGAAAGCGAAGGGGAGTAGTTCCGTCCGGCCGAGCGGCCGGACGCGTTGCGTCGACATGCTGGCGGTCATCAGGACCTGCCCGGTGCAACACCTCGGTCCTCGAGGCGAACGAGACCTTCGGCAGCCTCTGCGCGCGGCCGAAGCATCCCCGGTGCTCGCGACCGCGTCCGAACCAAGGACCTCACCTTATGCGCGCATCCGCTTGGTCGAAGATCGGCCTCTGTTTGGCCATCGCTCTTCCCGCCATCATTTTCCGGATCACCGGCTTCGCGCCGAACCCGTTGATCGACCTTTTCATTTTCGGTGCCGCGGTGGTCGCCGCGTCCTTCCTGCTCGCGTGGGGCGCCGAAGCTGCACAGAAAGACATTTCGGGCGCTCTCGCGATCGCCATCCTGGCCTTGATCGCGGTGCTTCCCGAATACGCCGTCGACCTCTACTACGCCTTCCGCTCCGGCAGCGATTCGGCCTATGAGCAATATGCTGCGGCAAATATGACCGGCTCCAACCGGCTACTGCTCGGTTTCGGCTGGGCGCTCGTGGTGATCGTCGCCCTGTCCGTGGCCAAGCGGGCCGCCAAGCGCGGCGAGGGGCCGCTTGAGGCTACCAAGGTACTGGTGCTGGACAAGAGCATGCGGCTCGACGTCGGATTCCTGGCCGTGCTCGCGATCCTCGCCTTCGGGATTCCACTGCTGGGATCGATTCCGATCTGGTACGGCGCAGTGTTGATCTTCGCCTTCGGCTTCTACCTCTGGCGCGCAAGCCAGGTACACGACGAGGACGAAGAGGAACTGGTCGGGATGGCGGCGGAGATCGGGAATCTGCCCCGAACCCGTCGCCGCTGGACGGTCGCTGCGCTCTTCGTGGTGGCTGCCGCGATCATCCTGACCTCGGCGGAGCCGTTTGCTGAATCGCTGGTGATCTCCGGTTCCGCGCTCGGCATCGACCCGTTCTTCCTGGTCCAATGGCTCGCGCCGCTGGCATCGGAAGCCCCGGAGTTCATCATTGCGATCATGTTCGCGCTGCGCGGCATGGGCGCCGCTGCGATCGGCACCCTGATCGCTTCGAAGATCAACCAGTGGAGCCTTTTGGTCGGCTCGCTGCCGATCGCGCATGTGCTCGGCGGCGGCACCTCTGGCGGGCTTCCGCTCGACGCGCGGCAGATCGAGGAATTCACCTTGACCGCGACGCAGACCGTGCTCGGCGTGGCGATCATCATCGGCCTGCGCTTCCACCGCTGGTCGGCGCTGGCGCTGGGTGCGCTGTTCCTGGTCCAGTTCTTCGTCACCGACACTTCCGGCCGTTACGTGCTCAGCATCATCCAGGTGCTCGCGGCGCTGCCGCTGCTCTGGATCCACCGCCGCGACATCCTGCCCACGCTGGCAGCGCCATTCCGCCGTCCGTCGCGCAAACCAGCGCCGGAACCGGAATCGATCAAGCTCTAGGCGCACCAGTACCCCGATTCGGCAACCCAGCTAGGAGAAATGAACCCATGAGCAAGAACCGTGACCGGCTGATCAGGCTGGCTTCGCAGGCCATCAAAAAGGCGACGAGTACCGGCAGCAGTGGCTCCGGTTCCAGTGGCACCGATTGGCGAGCCATCGTCCGGAAAACCGCGGAGACGCTGACCGGAGACGGCCGTCCCGGCAGCCAGCCCAGCAGCCAGCCAGCGGGTTCGCCCGGCTTCGGCGCTCGCCCGGGCACCGGCAATCCGCAGCCCGGGCGAGCGGCCCCGGCCGCCGATGCTGCGGCGATTGCCCGCTACGACTACCTGGTCAGGACCGCCGACCCGGCCAACCTGGAGCGCATCCACCAGGAAGCTTTCGGCTCGCTGACTCCGGCGCAACGCGATGCGGTCGAAAGGCGGATGCGCGAGGAGTTGCCGGCACACGAACGTCCGCAGACCGCGACCTCGCAGGATCTGGCCCGGGCGGCCACCCGCGCGGAAAGCATGCGGCCGGGTCGGATGCGGGGTCTGTTGGCCCGCGCCGGGACTGGAGCCGCCGTGGTCGGCGGGGCCGGGCTGGCGGGCGGATTGCTGGCCGGGGTCGCCGGCGGGGCGGTGGCCAGCGCGGCGGCTGCGCCGTTGCTTGATCAGGCGGCGAACCTCGGCGTCGATTTCGACGCCCTGGCGAACACGCTCGACGTCGGCAGCATCGCGGATAGCTTTGGGGGATTCGCGAGCGGTGCCGGAGAAGCCGTGTCCGGAATGACGGAGCAAGCCGGCAGCTTCGCCGACAAGCTGGGCAATCTGGGCGGCTTCCCTTTCGGCGACCTCTTCAAACGCTGAGTCCGGTGCGCCCGGCCGAAGGTAGACTCGGATGATGCCACGTCCTGCGGTGACCCGGATGGTCGAGGACTACGTCACACTCATTTGGAAGGCCTACGAATGGCCGGGCGGTCAACCGACCACCACGGACCTGGCCGCCCAGTTGGGGGTGACTGCCTCGACCGTCTCGGCGAACCTGAAAAAGCTGGCTCGGGACGAGTACATCCGCTACGAGCCGTACGGTCGGATCGAACTGACCGACACGGGCCGCTCGATCGCCGTCGAAATCGTGCGGCGGCACCGAATCCTGGAGACCTACCTGCATCAGCACCTGGGTTTGGCCTGGGACCAGGTGCACGCCGAGGCCGATCAGCTGGAACACGCGCTTTCCGATTTGGTCTTGGAACGGATGGACGCCGCCATCGGGCATCCCAGCCACGATCCGCATGGTGATCCGATCCCGGATGCCGACGGTCGGATCGTCGCCGGGCACAGCGGCCTGTTGGCCGACGCTGCGCCCGGCACCGAAGTCGTCGTGGTCCGGGTATCCGACCGGTCGCCGGACATCCTGCGTTATTTGGACGAACGCGGGATCACGATCGGTGCGGTGTTGCAGGTCGCCGCGGTGAACACCGCTGCGGCCTCGATCGCGCTGCACTCCGGGCAGGGCCCGATCGAAATCAGTCTCAATGCCGCGAAGGCGGTCCGGGTGGACCGGCGCAACTGACGCGTTGGGAGGCCCGGCGACTTGGCCGGTTGACGGGTCGGGGGTCCTGGACCAGAATGGGCACGGCAGACCGGACCGTCGGCATTTGGCGGCGACCGATGACCGCCTAGCAGAACGGCACCGAAGTTGGCCAAAGTCTTCTCCGTCCTGGTTTCCGGGCTCACCGCCGCAGCGCTCGTCGCCGGCTGCACGACCGGTGCGGGCGGAACCGCTGCGCCGGAACCGGGCGATTCGAATCCTGCGGCGATCGGGCTCCCGACGCCGGTGTTGCCACCGGCCGCAGCGAAATTCGACTATCAGCTCGGTGGAGCCTATGACCCGCCGAACGGCGTCACTGTGGTCGCCCGGGACCGGCTGGCTCCGCCGTCCGGCGCTGGGTACGACATTTGCTACATCAATGGCTTCCAGACTCAGCCGGCGGACTCCGAGGCCTTCCGGCAGGCGCACCCGGAGCTGCTGGTACAGATCGACGGGCAACCGGTCAGAGACCCGAAGTGGACCGACGAGTACCTTTACGACACGTCGAGTCCGCAGAACCGCGAGGCTTTGGCCAGCCTGGTCAAGCCATGGATCGAAGGCTGCAAGAGTGCGGGCTACTCCGCCGTGGAAATCGACAATCTGGACTCGTTCCTGCGTTCGCAAGGAAAGCTGACTGCTGAGCAGAACATTCTATTGGCCGCCGAATACGCCAGGCTGGCACACAGTTCCGGTTTGGCGATCGCGCAGAAGAACACCAAGGAGTACAGCAAGGAGATGCGCGGAGCGGGTTACGATTTCGCCGTAGCAGAATCTTGTTTCCGTTGGGAAGAATGCACGGAATACCTGAACCACTACCCGGTGGTCTTGGACATCGAGTACACCGACGAACTGGGCGCGAGCGCGTTCCCTGCGGCATGCCAAAGCCCGGACCGTCCGACGGCGATGATCATCCGTGATCACTACCTGGTGGCCGCAAAGGACCCGGATTACTATTACCGCACCTGCTGAACCGGTTCAGCCGGTGAATTTGCCGCGCATCTCAATCGCGATCTCATCCGCGTCCAGGGTGTCCAGGGCATCGGCCAGCACTTCGGCATCGAAGATTCCATTGTCCCGGGCATCCAGCAGCGCGGAGCGTTGCGCCGCGATCACCGCCAAGCGATGCGCCTTGGCGGCAGCGAATTTGTCCGAAGGGCGATCGCCTTCGGCCTGCGGCGGCTCAGGGATGGATTCGGAGCTCGCCCTGAGCAACCGGAACAGCCTGGTCGCTTCGGTTTCAGTTTCAGTTTCCGGAGCGGCGTCGGCGGGCCCGGCCTTCGAGGAAATGCGTCGGAGCAACGGCCCGATCGTGCCGCCCTGCAGCAGCAGCGAGAGCAAGGCGACTGAAAACGCGATGAGCACGAGCACGGAGCGCTGCAGGGTGTTTTCGTCCAGCGTCTGAGCGGCCGCCACGGTCACTGCGCCGCGCATGCCGGCCCAGATCACCGCAGTTCCCTCGCGCCAGCCGAGCGGCTGTTTGACGAAGTAGGCGATGTCCGCCAGCACGTGGGTGATCCGCCGGGCGAAGCGTTCGAGTTCCCGCTCACTGGCTTGGCGTCCCGGGCGCCGGCTCAGTTCTTCGTAAGTGGCCTGCTTGCCTTCCGAAGTCGTCATTTTCTGCTGCATGCCCTGCAGCCGTTCCTGCATCCGGAGGTCGTGCCGAACCCGCCAATTGAGGAAACCGAGCAACGGGCTGACGTATGCGGTCCGGATCAGGATGGTCAGCAGCAAGGCCCCGGCGGCGATGAGGAGCGCAGGCAGGACCCCGGCATGGTCGTTCTCCACGCTCTCGATAATCGACTTGATCTGCAGGCCCATGGTCAAAAACACCGAGCCTTCCAGGACCAACTCGACGGTGCGCCAATTCTGCGAGTCGGAAAGCCGATGTTGCGGCGACAGGTCCCGGGGCGCGCGGATCCCGGTGACCAGGCCGGCGACGACGGCGGCAACCAGGCCGGAGCCGCCCAGCAATTCGGCCGGCACCGAGGCGAGGAAGGGGACGGTGAACGAAATCACGGTATTGACCGTCGGATCGGTGATCCGTTTGCGCACCAGCAGATTCAGCCGGGCCACGAGCCACCCGAGCAGAACCGCAACCGCCACCGAGTAGACGAAGGTGCCCAGGGCACCCCATAGCGAAAAGGCGCCCGCTGCCGCGGCGATCGCGGTACGCAGCAAGACCAGTGCGGTGGCGTCGTTGAGCAGGCTCTCCCCGTCCAGCATCGCAACCACGCGTTTGGAGACCGAAGCCTGTTTGATGATCGAGCCGGCCACGGCATCGGTCGGACTGATGATCGCACCCAGTGCAACGCCCCAGGCAAAGCCAAGATCCGGAATCACCAGCATGAAGAACACGCCGAGCAGCAGTGAGCTGCCAAGCACCAGGAGCACGGAAAGTCCGCTGATCGCACCGAACTCGCGGCGAAAGTTCATCGCCGGCATCGATACCGCAGAAGAGTAAAGCAGCGGAGGAAGCACCCCGGCCAAGATCCACTCCGGTTCGATATGCACCGTGCCGAAGAACGGCAGGAAGCTGGCGGCCACGCCGACCGCGACCAGCAGCAACGGCGAAGCTATGCCCAGGCGGGGGCCCAGGAGGGTAGTGGCGGCCAGCACCACGAGGGCGAGCACGATCACCATGAGCAATTCAGTCACGGGTACATTGTGGCAGCAGGCGATGCCGATGCTGCCGCAGGATGGCATTGCCGGGAAAAGGAACGGCTGCCAGACTGGGCAGATGACCGAATCCTTCGACGTTTCCTGGCAACTCGATGGCATCACGATGTCCGGAACCGTGACCCGGCCCGACGGCGTAGGGGAATTCCCGGCGGTGGTGCTGGTTGCCGGCAGCGGTCCTACGGATCGGGACTGGTGCTCACCGCTGCTGCCCGGCGACAACGGAAGCGCACGGCTGCTCGCCGAGGCGCTGGCCGGAGCCGGAATCGCCTCAATGCGCTACGACAAGCGGGCTTCCGGCCCGCACGTGCGGGAAAACCTCGACCAGTTGTTCGGTCGGATCAGCATGCAATCGCATCTGGACGAGTTGGTCGCCGCCGTCGAAGTACTCGTCGGACTGGACTTCGTGGACCGGGCCCGGATCATCGGCTTGGGAAACAGTGAAGGAACCCTGCACATCTTGCACTACGCAACCAGTGCTCAAGCGCAGCCATTCGCCGGAATCGTGCTGGCCGCGCCACCGGGCCGGCCCATCCAGGATGTGCTGATGACTCAGCTCGAGCGGCAGGCCGCGCAGCTTCCGAACGGCCCGGAATTGATGTCGAAGGTCCGTGAAGCTGCCCGGCGCTATGCCCAAGGGAGCCCGATGGATCCAGATCCGGCTCTTCCGGAGAGCGTACGGCAGGTGCTTGCGAGTTTCGAGGCGCCGGCGAACTTGCCGTTGGCCCGGGAGCTCTGGGTCGAGTCGGCAGTGGATTCTTTGCCGGAGGTCCGGATTCCGGTCTTGGTCATGATCGGCGGCAAGGACATCCAGATCGAGATGCAGGCAGATGGCGAACCGCTCCAAGCGGCAGCCGCCAGGATGCCGAAGACGAGCTTTGCGTTCCCGCCCTTGGCGAATCACGTCTTCAAGGAAGAACTGCGGAGTCTGGAAGAAATTTCGGCGGCGCCGGGAACCGGGTACAACGAGCCAGGAACCCGTCTGGACCCGGAGAGCATCCAAACGATCCTGGCCTGGATCGCCGAGACCCGGGGTTGATTCAGGACACCTGCACCGGCGAAGCGTCGCTGCGGTCGGCCGGCTGGCGCTCCTGTTTCCGGGACTGCATCGCCAGGACGATCAGCAGCACGGGGAGCAGTACGTCGTAGATCAATACCGCTCCGATGTTGCCGGGGGCGGTGTCGCCGTTCGCGATCCATTGGTAGAGGTGCCCCAGAGTCGCGCCCCAAAGGAACATTCCGGCACCGAGGCCGATGGTGACCCGTTCCCGATAGGCGGCGTGAACCGCGCGGATGCCCAGCACCGCGAGCCCCAGATTGGCGAACGCGATTTCGGTGACGAACGGAGTGTTCTGGAAACCGATCATTTCGGTCATGGTCTCCGGGATGGTCAGGAAGGATACGGTCATCCACAGCGACCCGCCGCCCAACGCGGCCACGGCCCACCAACGGAACCAGATTTCGGCCCGGGACAGGCGAGTGCGGCCGCTGCGCGAATGGATTGCAGCGCCGATCGCGGCGACCAGCGGGAAGAACAGGGGAGTGGCGGCTTCAGCGAGATAGGTAAAGTTCAACATGTCTTCTATCTTGCATCGTTAATATTGTTTATGCAACATCCTGCTAGACTGAATTCATGGATGATGGACTTGCCGATCTGCTGCACCGCGTGGTTTCCCTGCTCGGCGGTCACGCCCGGGACCGGATGCCCGCCGACGACAGCCTCACGTACAGCCAGTTGCGGTTGCTGGGCACGCTCGATGAGCTGGCTCCGCTGACTCAGCACCAGCTCGCCGAGGCTTTGGCCATATCCGACCCGGCAGTGAGCCGGGCGCTGCAGCCGCTGCTGCATGACGGGCTGGTAGCCATCGGCCCGGATCCGGCACATGGCCGGCGGAAGCTCGTCAACATCACGGCATCCGGCACCGAGGCGTTCCACCGAACTGGACGTCCCTTCGCAGAACAACTCAAACAGGCCCTTTTGGCCAACGATTTCCCCTATGAACGCTACCTTGCGGATACCGCCCGGCTAGCCGGAATTCTGGCCGACACGGCAACCGACTGAGTACCTCGCGTCCGCTGGCGGAGTGCTTCGGGCACGCCGTCAGGTCGGGCTGGTCAGCCCAGCTCTTCGACCAGGCCGATGACCAACTGCGCGGGGCCGCGGAGGTAGCAGTACCGGTAAAGCTGAAGATATTGGGCGATTTCGCCGACCAGTTCGGCACCATGCGGCCGCAGCCGCCGAAGCACGTCGTCGATATCGTCGACCACGAAGGTGAGCCGTGGGATGCCCGGAGTGTTCACCGGTACCCGCGGTGCAGCCGCGATCGCCGGGGGTGAGCGGAAGGTCGACAATTCCACTCGTCCGCTGCCGTCCGGGGTGCGCACCATGGCAATGTCGGCTTGGACGCCTTCGAGCCCGAGCAGTTGGTCGGCCCAGACGCCGCCGACGGCCGCCTCGCCTTCCAGTTCCAGGCCGAGTTCGACGAAGAAGGCGATCGCAGAAGGCAAGTCTTCGACCACGACACCGACATGGTCCATGCGGGAAATCGTCATGGCACCCAGTGTAGACCCGGCCGTTGACCGGCGACCTGAGCAGGACTACATTTGGCGGCATGCGAAAGCTCGTCGTGCAGCAGTGGGTCACGGTTGACAACATCGCGGCGGAACCGGACGGTGGCTTGAGCTTCGTCTCCGGTGCTCCCTTCGATGATTCGGTCACCGACAATCCATTCCAGAACCGGGTGATGGAACTGATCGACTCGGTAGACACCATGATCCTCGGGGCCAACACCTACGCCCAAGCAAAGGATTACTGGCCGTATGCCACGGAACAGGGCAAATACGGCCAGAAACTCAACGGACTCAACAAGTTCGTTGCGTCCCGTACCCTCGACGATGCACCATGGGGCGAGTTCGCACCGGCTACCGTGCTGCGGGACCCGGGCGGCATCATCCGGAAGCTCAAAGCGCAGCCCGGCAAAGACTTGTGGATCTGGGGCAGCCTGCAGCTCATGCGCTCGATGTTCGAGAGCGGATTGATCGATGAAGTTCGGTTGTTGCTTTGCCCGGTTTCAAGGGGTGCGGGCCTCCGGGTCTTCGACGGCAGCCAAGACTTGACCTTGCTGGAGGCCGCTGGATTCGACAACGGCGTGACCCTGCTGCGCTATGGCGTGCCGAGCTTGCGCAGCGCCTCCTCGTCGGCGCTTCCGGGCTGAGCAAAATAGACGTAAAGCACGTGTCCCTCCGGACCCGCCAAGGCGAACGTCTCGAACGACAACCGGAGGACGCCGGCGCCGGGCACGCGCAATTGCTTTTCTCCCATGGTGCGTTCGTAGACGTCGTGCGAATCCCACAGCGCTCGGAAAGGTTCGCTGCGCCGGCGCAGCTCCGCTACGAATCCGTCGAGTTCGCCACGCCGGGAGACCGCGCTGCCGCGCAGACCGGCTACCGATTGCACCGCGATTTCCTGCCACTGCGGATAAACGGTTCCGGCCCGCGGATCGAGGAAGGTGAACTCGATCAGGTTGTGCCCTGGACTCCAGGCCGGATTGACCTGGGAAGCGAGTTCCGTGCTGGCCAGGACGTCGCGATTCGGTGCGACCACGAAAGCCGGCAGGTCTGCCCAGCGGTCGAGCAATTGAAGCACTCCGGGCCGCACCGCACCGCCAGGCGGTGCCTGACGCGCGCTGGGCATCGGAGGCGGCATCACCAAGGACCAAAGGTATGACCGTTCGGTATCGTCCAGGCGCAGCACCCGGGCGAGGGCAGCCAGAATTTCCGCGGAAGGGTGGTTGTCCCGCCCCTGTTCCAACCGGGTGTAGTAAGAAGGACTGACGCCGGCCAGAAGTGCAAGCTCCTCGCGGCGCAATCCTTTCACCCGCCGTCTCGTGTTGTCGACTACACCAGCCGACGTGGCATCGACCTTTTCCCGGCGGCTGCGCAGGAAGGACCCGAGTTGATTGTCGTCATGTGCCATCCCGACCTAGATTACTCTTCGACGGGGTCTGCCCCGGACTGCTCTATCCTGACCCTGCCAGGGCCACCCCCAAGGGGGAGTGGTACCGCTTCAATGCGCCTGTTTCGATGGAACCATGACGAATGAAACGAGTGAAACGAAAGTCTGGCTGATCACCGGATGTTCCCGGGGGCTGGGCCGCGCCTTGGCCGTCTACGCTCTGGATCGGGGCGATCGGGTGGCGGTCACGGCGCGCAATCGGGCGGCCGTGGTCGACCTGGCCGCTGCCTACCCGGACCGCGCTGTGGCTTTGGCCCTGGACGTCACCGATCCGGCCTCGGTGGCCGCGGCGGTCCGAGAATGCGAACAGGCGCTCGGCCGCATCGATGTCCTGGTGAACAATGCCGGATACGGCTATCTCGCTGCGATCGAAGAAGGAGAAGACTCCGCGGTCCGGGCGTTGTACGACACCAATGTGCACGGCGTGGTGACGATGCTCAAAGCAGTGCTGCCCGGCATGCGCGCCCGCGGCAGTGGGCGGATTGTCAATATCTCTTCCTTCGGCGGGCTCGCGGCGTTTGCGGCTACCGGCTACTACCACGCCACGAAGTTCGCGCTCGAAGGCTTGTCCGAGTCGCTCGCGGCGGAGCTCGCACCGCTCGGCATTTCGGTGACCATAGCGGAGCCCGGCGGGCTCCGCACCGACTGGGCGGGCGAATCCATGCAGCAGTCGTCGATCCGTTTGGCGGATTACGAACCGACGGCCGGAAAGCGCAGGGCCGCCACCTTGGCCGTTTCCGGAAAACAACCTGGAGATCCGGCGCGCGCTGCAGCAGCGATCGCGGTCGCCGTAGACGCCGAGCTGCCGCCGCTGCGCTTGCTGCTCGGTTCCGATGCGCTCGGCGGGGCACGCGCCCGCCTGGATCGGATGCGGCGTGACATCGACGCCAACGAGGCGTTGACGGTGAGCGCGGACCTGGTCGCCGCGCGGACCGTGGTGGAACGATGAGCCGGCCGGGTGCCTTCGTGGTGGTCGGTGCCGGTCCGGGCTTGGGCGCCTCGGCCGCCGCCCGGTTCGCCCGGGCGGGCTATCCGGTCGGGCTCATTTCGCGCAATGCCGAAACCTTGCAGCAGCTCTCGGCCGGCTTGCGGTCCGCCGGTGCGACGACGGATTTCGAAACCGCCGACGTCACCGACGAACTTGCGCTCAGCACCGCACTCGAGCTGTTGCGGGCCCGGCTGGGTCCGATCGAGGCAGTGCTGTTCAGCCCCCGGCCGAGCCTCGGCTGGATCAAGCCGGTCCTCGACACCACGCCGTCGGACCTGGAAAATGCGTTGGCGCTGAGCGTGCAAGCGGCCGCGTCGGTAGTCCGCGCGGTGGTACCTGATATGCGCCGACGCCGCAGCGGCACCTTGTTGTTCACCACCGGTGGCGCTGCCGTGGAGCCGCACCGGGACCGGGCCGTGTCCGGAGTCGCCTATGCCGCAGAGTCCGCCTACGTCCGGATGCTCCATGACACGGTTGCTGCAGACGGCGTCTACGCGGCGCAATTGACCGTGGTCGGCCCGATCGGGCCCGGAGCCAAGCATGCACCGGAAGCGGTGGCCGAAGCACTGTGGCGGATGCATGCGACCCGCGAGCAGGCGCTGCTGGTGCTTCGCTGAACTGGGTCCCGGGGCCGATCCCGGTCAGCGCCCCGGCTGGAACTCCAGCCGGGGTCACCCGTCCTGTTGCCGACTACGCCTGCGCAGCAGCAAATTCCCCAGCGGATTCCGCGGGTTCCATGGAATCCGGATCACCGGCCAAAAGCCCGAACCGGCGCAAATCGCTGAGGTATTTTCGGATCAACGCTTCGTCGAGATGTGGAACGTCCTGTTCGACGCCCACCCCGGCCGCCTTCACTGCGGCACGGAACTGCCGATTCGCGGACGACTCGCCGTCGGAAGGCGAGCCCGGCTGCGCGAAAGCTTGCAGCAACGGGAGAACCGATTGCCGCCGTTGCTCCGTTGGCAATGCCTTCATCGCGTCTTCGAACCTGGTCAACCATTCTCGATAGTCCGCGACCCGGGCGAGCGGCACTCCGGCGGCTTCGATCCAATCGACGAAGACATCCTGCGAGACGCCGTCGTCGTGCCCGTTGAGCACGTTGAAGGTGTGGTATCCGGAATTCGCCCGGAGCCCGAGCTCCGTGATCGCTTCTGCAGTGAAATCGACGGGCAAGCCGTCATAGTGGGCTCGCTGCGGCCGGCCCTGCGCATCGAGCCGGTAGAACGAGCGCGGAGCCAGACCGGTGGCCGCGATGCTGAGCAGCAACCGGGTGAACATATCGGGCAGATTGAGCTGACCGGCATATCGGCTGTGCGCCAGAATCATGTCGGAACGGAACACCGCAACCGGCAGCCCGGTCAGATCGTGCGCCTCGCGGAGCAACACCTCGCCGGCCCATTTGCTGTTGCCGTAACCGTTCGCATAGCTCCCATCGATCGGCCGTACTGGATTGATCTCGCGGATGTCCACCAATTCATCGACCAAGCCGCCGTCCGGAAGCACTGCGACGGCCACCGAAGAGACATAGCTGACCGGTTTGCGCGTTGTGGTGATGGCCAATTTGATGATTTCCGCGGTGCCGACCACGTTCGCCGTGAAAAGCTGGCGGTAGGGGAGCACGTGATTGACCAGTGCGGCGACGTGCACGATCCGGTCCACGGTGCTTGCCAACCGCAGCCAGGTCGCATCGGCCAAGCCGAAATTGGGCTCGCCGAGGTCTCCTGCCAAGACCTCGAGGTGCTTTTCGGCAAGCTCCTGGAAGCGCGCGGTCAGCTGTGCGTCCGGTCCTTCGAACGCCTCGGCGACTCGGGACCTGGCTGCCTGGTCATCGCTGCCGCGGGCAATGCAGACCAACGTTCCGCCGGTTTCGGCAAGCCGTTCGAGCCATGCCAAGCAGACGAATCGCCCCAGGTACCCATTGGCTCCGGTCAGCAGAACGGTCTTCGGCTCGGGTTTGGCGTCCGGCAAGGTGGCGGCCTGAGCCAGGGTCCGGCCGTCGATGAACTTCGCCAAGCTGAGATCCGAGGCCCGAATCACTTCGCTGTCCGCGCCGTGCACCGAAGCGAAGCTGGCCCGGTCGGAAACTGCGGAGCGCTCCCGCTCGATGTAGTCGGCGATGCTGCCCAGGCTCGCGGTAGGGCTGTTCGTGGTTTGGATCGGCACATCGATCTGGAAGATGTTCTCCAGCATCGAGGCGAAGCTGAAGGCGGCGAGTGAATCTCCGCCGAGGTCGCCGAAATTCGATTCCGCCGTGAGCGCGGTCAGGTCGACGCCGAGGGTCAGCTGCGCGGCCCGGCGCACGGTCTCCAGAAGGGGCACTGCATCGCGCCGGGCTCGGAGCTCGTCAACTTGGCTGAGCCGCTTGTCCTCGATGTCCCGGTAGACCGCGTCAAGCTGATCGCCGTAGTGGGCTTTGAGTGCCGGGCGGAGCAACTTTCCGAGCCCGGAAAGCAACCCGTTTTCCTGGCTGAACGGCGTCCGTTCCAAGATGAAGTCCCGCGGGATCTCATAGGCATGCAACCCCGATTCGGCTGCGATCTTCTGGATCGACGCGGTGATTGCGGAACGTGGGTCCTGTGCACCGATCGCCTCGAGATTCGGCACCACGACGGCGAGCAGGAACGATTGCGCGCTGCTGCCGTAGACATAGATCTGTTTGACGAGCGGGCTGCTCGCTAGGCTGGCTTCGATATTGGCGACCGCGACGAATTCTCCTTGGGACAGCTTGAGCACGTTTTTGCTGCGGTCGACGTAGACCAGCTCGTCCGGACCGACGAGCGCCATGACGTCTCCGGTTTTGTAGAAACCCTGTTCGTCGAAAACCTCCGAGTTGAGTTCCGGACGCCGGTAATAGCCTGGGATCTGCGTCTCGGTTTTGACGTAGAGTTCGCCGCGCGGGTTCGGCTTGTCGGTGCTGAAATAGCCGAGCTCGGGAACGTCCACCAACTTGTAGTCGATGACTGTCGGACGGATGATTTTGCCGTCGGCAAGCACCCCGCCTCCGGTTTCCGTGGCACCATAACCGTCCCGGAGATGGAGTCGCAGGCAGGATTCGATGAAACTGCGGATTTCCGGCGACAGCGGGGCGCTGCCGCAAACTGCGGAGAGTACCCGGCCACCGAAAAGCTGCTCGCGGAGTTCCGTCATCACCTCGGCTTCGCGTTGCCCGGAATCGACGGGCGAGCCGTCCGATTCGGATCCGGCCGGTCGGCTCAGTTCGCTGTGGAAGCGCTGGAACACCACCTCGCAGACCCGGGGAACCAAGCACAACGAGGTCGGACGAACCAAGGAAAGGTCTTCGAACAGGGTGGACATATCGCTTTTCGCGGCGAAATAGGCCACTCCGCCGCTCGCTATGGTGGACACCAGCCAGGCCCGGCCCATCATGTGGCTCATCGGCATGTTCTGATAATGCAGCGCCGGTATCCGTTCCTCGGTGCCGAAGAATCCTCGTCGCCACAGTCTTGCGACCATGCTCTGGGTGTAGATCGCGCCCTTGGGCGTTCCGGTGCTTCCGGAGGTGTAGATCAAGCAGGACATCGGGTCCTGACCGGCTTCCGGCACGAAAAGCGGCAGCTCCGGGAGGTCTTGGCCGGATTCTAGTTCCTGGTCGAGCGTCCGGACCTTGACCCGCGGCGCGGCCTCCCGGAGGCCCCTTGCGGCGGCGTCGAGCCGCTGCCGGTCCTCCTCGAGCTCTGCCGAGTAGTCGAAAACCAGAATCTGCTCGAGGGAGCCAAGCTCGGGGACCACGGCAGCGGCAGTTTCAAGATCTTCGATGCTGACGGCCAGCACCCGCGGCGCAATCTCTTGGAGGATCGGCGCGATCTGTTTCGCCGTCGAACTGGTTTGCAGGGCCACCGTGACCGCACCCATCCGCGCAGCTGCCAAGTCCACCACGGTGTAATCGATGCTGGTGAATCCGAAGACCGCGAGGAAGTCGCCGGACCGCAGCCCGGCGGCATGCAAGGACCGGGACAGGAGGTCGATCCTGCTGCGCAGTTCGCGATAGGAAATCGCCTGGAACGAATCCAGCAGGCCGGTGCTGAATTTCCCGGTCCGCGGATCCTGCACCAGCTGACGGGATCGCGCGGCCAGAGCATCCCGGTCCGCATAACCGGCCAAACAGCGGTCGATGATCTCTGCCAAGGCGAGCCCTGGTTCGGACATCGACTCGATGACCGCGGGCAGCGGTCGGGCGGTCGCAAACTGGCGGTCATGGGCCGAAAGCTGCTCAATTCGTTCATCCAACTCGCCACGGTCGCGGACGTCAATCATCTCAGAACTCCCCTTCGACTAATTTAGTTCGGTTAGGCAACAGGTTATGGTTCGATTCTGATGATTGGCTGAAAACTGCTCCAGCGCTGGTGTGATCCTGGTCTCACTCGTCGCAGGGCGTAGCGAAGCAACGAAGGTCCATCCACAGTCTTCTCGCCGCGGACTGGGGCTTTGACGCTGACCCGACAGGGTCGGGGGAGCAGATCAGCTGGGCGGCGTGGTCTTCCTGACGTTCGCCCCGGAGATGAGAACCCAGTGCGCATCGTCGCATTGCGCGACTGCGGTGAGCGCCCCGGAACCGGTGGGCACGACTTTCGACTGGTCAGCATCATTCGGTTGAACCAGGTCCCAAACCCCGGTGAGCACTGCGGTGCGGTCCGAGGCCTGGTTTTTGTCGATGCTGCTGAATTCCAGTTTGGCCGGCGCCAGCCGGCTGCTGAAGGCCTGGGCATGTCCCTGTTCGATGCCCGACCGATTTCGCATCACGGTGCCGTAGATGTTCACGAAATTGGCACGATCGGCGAACAATCCGGCCAACCGAGCCGCATCGTGCTGATTGAAGGCGTCGGCGAATTGCTGGAGCAGATCCGCCGGGTCCGTTTGGCAGGCAGCAGCCTGACCGGCAGGATCAGCCGCCTGCGTCGCGGCGCAACCGGAAATCCCGCACCCTGCCCCGGCAGCCAGCATGAGCAAAGTGGCAAGGCGAAGCGGCTTCATCGGCTTAGCGGAATTCGGCATGCTCGGGGCTCCTGATCGGGAACGGAATGCGGACCTGCCCAAGGTCTCATGCGGACTGCCGGCAATCCAGCGCGCGGCGGCAAACCTTCCCTTTCGGGCAACTGCTTCGGGCAACGCAGCGGAACTGGAAGGCGGTTCGCAAACCGTCCCGGGACATTGCGTACCCGCCGGGCTAGTGACACCATGAGCCGCATGAGGAGAGTGCATCCATGATGATCCGCACAGAACAGCTCGGCGAGCTGATCCAAGGCGCCGAGGAGATCGAGCCGACCGCGAAAGGACTCAGGCCGCATCGTCTGCCGGCTTGGGTCCGAGCTCAGTTTCCGGATCCGCAATTGCTGCTGGTCGAGGCCCAACCCTCGGGTGTTCGGCTAGCGATGAATACCGAGGCGCGGGCCATTGAGCTCAAGATCCATTCCACCCGGGTCGGCTACCTCGGCATGGAACGGGCGCGTGGCGCCGTCGATGTCCTGGTCGACGGCGGGTTCCACGATCGGGGGATACTCGAGGCCGGAGACCTGATCGAGGTCGATCTGGAAAACGGCAGCTCCGGCTTTCGCCCGGGAGCCAGTCAGCTGATCCGTTTCGAACCGTTGCCCGAGGGCAGGAAGCAGGTCGAAATCTGGCTGCCGCACAATGAATCGGTCGAATTGATCGAGCTGCTTGCGGATGCACCGCTGGCCCGTACAGCAGACCATCGACCGGTTTGGTTGCACCACGGCAGTTCGATCAGCCACGGCTCGAACGCAGCCGGTCCCAGCGAGATCTGGCCGGCGATCGCTGCGCACGCCGGCGGTGTCGCGCTCCACAACCTAGGTTTCGGCGGCAGTGCGCTGCTCGACCCGTTCATGGCCCGGGTCATGCGGGACCGTCCAGCCGATCTGATCAGCCTCAAGCTCGGCATCAACGTGGTCAATCTCGACGGCATGCGATTGCGCACTTTCGGACCCGCGGTGCACGGTTTCCTGGACACCGTCCGGGACGGGCATCCGGAGACTCCGCTGCTGCTGATCTCCTCGGTCCTGTGCCCGATCCACGAGGACACTCCAGGCCCCGGGGCCTTCGATCCGCGGAGCTTGGGCACCGGAACGGTGAGCTTCATCGCGACTGGCGACCCGGCCGAGGTCGCATACGGAAAGTTGAATTTGAAGGTCATCCGACGGGAGCTCGCGGCCATCGTCGAACAGCGTGCGGACCCGAATCTGCACTATCTCGATGGGACCGTGCTGTATGGAGAAGCTGACTCGGCAGCGCATCCACTGCCGGATGCCCTGCATCCGGATACCCGCACGCACCGGATCATCGGCGAACGCTTTGCCGACTTCGCCTTCGGACCGGGCGGCCCGTTCAAGGCCTGAGCCGAGCCGAACCGGGATGCTGTGCTGCCCGGTACCGCGCCCAGACCCAAAGCGATCCGTACACGCAGGCCCTCCGGGTGATCCCGGCTGGAGCGCCAATCCGTGCTTGAATTGAAGTCCAGATTGGTCTGGCGCCGAACCCTGGGGCCTGCCGCTAGAACGCAGGGGGCGATCCTGGTCTTTGGCTTGGATGCTCTGGCTTCGGAACCGGATCAATGATTCCTAGCGGGGAAACGATGGCCCGATGAGCCGATACGGACTCCGCGGGTGCTATCGCAGGGGGAGAGAAGCACAATGACGAGCTCGATCAATGCAGGTACTGGATCCGGGGCCTACTTCGGCATGTCCCGGGCGCGCATTGACGTCTGGGGGGATATTGCCGATACGGCACGCCGACTGGCGGCACCAGGCCTGGGCGCCGGGGCCCGAGCCGAGGTGTCTGAGCGCCTGGCTGCTTCGATTGCCCAGGCCACCCGGTATGCGCGCTACTACAGTTTCCCGGATCAGAGCACGCTCGGGCGGATAACAGAATTGCTTGAGTCAGCATCGTATCTGGAGCTGGTTCGACTCGTGTCATCGATTGGCCATCGCCTGGCTGACGACCGTTGCACGCTAGCCTCGGTCGAAGATCTGGATGCTGGTCCGGTGATCGAGCTGCGACCGCGATTCGATCTGTTGGTAGTGACCGATGCGCCGCACGTCGAACAGGAAACCCTGCTGAGCGCGATGCTTGCCGAGCAGCGCGCCGAGGACGAGTTCGTCTACGGGATCGTGATGGTTCCGAGCCTCGAGGACGCGCTGGTCGCAGTGCTGGTCAACCCGGACATCCAAGCGGTCGTGGTTCGTCCGGAGTTTCAGTCCAGCTCCACGGCCGACCCAGAGCTGGTCCGGAGCCTGGTCCCGGCCGTAGATGCCGATCGCTTCGATGCGCTGGCCACTGAGGACCGGCTGATCGAGATCGCGGATCGGCTGCGCCGGTCCAGGCCGGAACTCGACCTGTATCTCGTCGAGCGGACGTCGGTAGAGGAATTGGCGCTGCTCGTCGGCGACCGGTACAAAGCAGTCTTCCTGCAACAGGAGGACATTCTCGATCTGCACCTCAGCATTTTGCACGGTATCGCCGACCGCTACCGGACGCCGTTCTTCACGGCGCTCACTGAATACTCGCGACAACCGACCGGCGTGTTCCACGCAATGCCGATTTCACGCGGCAATTCCGTGGTCAATTCCAAGTGGATTCGGGAAATGGCCGAGTTCTACGGTCTCAATATCTTTCTCGCGGAGACGTCGTCGACCGCGGGCGGGCTCGACTCCTTGCTGGATCCGCGCGGCCCGATCAAAGAGGCGCAGGAGTTGGCCGCCCGCGCATTCGGCGCGCAACGCAGCTATTTCGTGACCAACGGGACATCGACCGCGAACAAGATCGTGACCCAAGCCTTGGTGGCTCCCGACGATGTTGTCCTGGTCGACCGCAACGCGCATAAGTCACATCATTATGCTCAGGTGCTCGCCGGATCGAACGTCGCCTATCTGAATAGCTATTCGCTCGACGAGTACTCGATGTACGGGGCAATTTCATTGCCGGACATCAAACGTGCGCTCCTGGCGTACCGCCGGGAAGGCCGGCTCGACGAAGTGCGGATGATCGCCCTGACCAATTGCACCTTCGACGGCATCGTGTACGACGTGGAACGAGTCATGACCGAATGTCTGGCGATCAAGCCGGATCTGGTTTTCCTCTGGGATGAAGCCTGGTTCGCCTTCGCCCGGTGCCATCCGGTCTTTCGGCAACGCACGGCAATGGCGGCCGCAGAACGATTGGCTGCACGCTTCCAGAGTCCGCAATACCGGGCAGAGTATGCGCGGCATCGGGCAGAACTCGATGCCGCGAACGATGCAGATCTGCTGACCATGAATTTGCTCCCAGATCCGGACCGGGTGCGTTTACGGGTATACGCCACGCAATCCACTCACAAGACGCTGACCTCGCTGCGCCAAGGTTCGATGATCCACATCTTCGACGAAGACTTTGCGAACCGCAGCCAGCGAGCGTTCTACGAGGCCTATATGACTCATACCTCGACTTCGCCGAACTACCAGATCCTCGCTTCGCTCGACATCGGACGTCGGCAAGTGGAGCTGGAGGGCTTCGAGTTGGTGCAGCGCCAGGTGGAATTGGCGATGAAGGTGCGCAACGCGGTCGCCTCCCACCCGCTGCTGTCGAAGTATTTCCGGGTACTCGGCAGCGACGATCTGATTCCCGCACAGTTCAGGGCAAGCAGCGGGTGCCCACTGGCGGAATCCCCGGCGGCCATGGACGCGGCCTGGCAGCGCGAAGAATTCGTGCTCGATCCGAGCCGAATCACCATCGGCATCGGCGCGACCGGTATCGACGGCGACACCTTCCGGACCTCGTACCTCATGGACGGCGCCGGCATTCAGGTCAACAAGACCACGCGGAACAGCATCCTGGCCATGACCAACATCGGCACCACCCGCTCCGCGGTTTCCTGCCTCTTACGGGCGCTGCTGGGAATTGCGACCGATTTGGAGCAAGCCGCAGCTCTGGCCGATCCCATCGAACAAGATGCCCAGGCTGCTCGGGTCGAAGCATTGACTCAAGCTCCTCCGCCATTACCGGATTTCTCCCGATTCCATGCTGCGTTCCGGGCGCGGCCGAACGGCGAGACGGCTGACGGCAACCTCAGGAAAGCTTTTTTCCTCGCCTACGAGAACGTCAACTGCGAATTCCTGACGGCTGCGGAGGTGCGTGCCCGCCTGCAGTCCGGGGGATCGGTGGTGTCGGCAGGATTCGTGACGCCCTACCCACCGGGATTTCCGGTCTTGGTGCCGGGCCAAGAGTTCAATACCGCGATACTGGATTTCATGCAGGCGTTGGACACCAAGGAGATACACGGTTTGGACCCGGTGCGCGGATATCGGGTGTTCACCGGCGCCGCGCTCGAAGCCAAGTAGCACGGCGGGACGGCTGGTCCACCGGTCACCATCAGCGGATGGCAGATCTTGGACCTGTGGCTTGGCAGCCGGCTACGCCACGGAGGCCGCTGCTGCGGCGCTTCAGTGGTTCGACCGGGCAATTCCGGGGGAGCCCGTAGTGCTTTGCACCCAGATCGCGAATCAAGCGTCGGTGCGGGTCGCGGAGAAATTGGGCTGCTGCGAGCTCGAACGATTCGAAGCGTTCGGCGCCGAGCAATGGTTCGGCGTCCGGCAACCGGCGAATCTCAGTTGGTTTTGCCGACGATCAAGGCGAGCCGCCCCTTGACGCCCCTGCCTTCGCTGAGCCGATGGGCTTCGGAAATGTCGTTGAGCGGGAAGACTTTGTCGACGGACAACCAGAACTCGCCCGATTCGATCAGCTCGCCGATCGTCTCCAGCGAACGGAAGGCATGACCGTCCTCGGATCCACTGCTGAAGTGCACTCCGTAGGCCTCGGCGCCCGCGAAATCCGCCAAAGTCAGCACGGCGGCCACATCGCCCGTGAGGCGGATGAGTTCCGGGAGCACTCCGTTGCCTGCGACATCGACTGCTGCCACGGGCGCGTCAGCCAAAAGAAGACGGACCCGCTCCAGCATTCCCTCGCCGTAGACTACCGGTTCGGCGCCGAGCAGCTGCAGGTAGTTCTGATTCGCGGCGCTTGCTGCGCCGATCACCCGGAGGCCCCGGGCGACCGCCAGCTGCACCAAGGTGCTGCCCACGCCGCCGGATGCACCGTTGACGAACAGGACCCGTCCGGATTGGACATCGAGCCGGTCCAAGGCACGAGTGGCCGTCTCCACAGCGGCCGGCAGCACCGCCGCATCCACGAAGCCCAGCGGCTCCGGGATCGGCGCCCGGACGGTCAACAACGCATACTCCGCCGCGGCCCCGGTGTCGGATGCGCCGAACACGTGGTCACCGACCGCCACGTCGGTCACGCCCGCGCCGAGTTCGTCGACGATGCCCGCGACATCGCGCCCGGTCATCTGGGGGAGCGGATCGCCGAAGTCGACCGATCCGGATCGGAGCTTCACGTCAGTGCCGCTGATCCCGACCGCCCGGACTGCAATCCGCACCTGGCCCGGTCCAGGATGCGGATCCGGTAGGGTGACGATTTCCAAGACTTCGGGACCGCCGAGGCGGCTGAATTGCGCGGCTTGCATTGGGATTGAACCTTTCGGGTCTGGCGCGGTTCAGGACATCGCCTCACGCGCTGGAACGCTGTCCATGACTTGTTCGAAACTGACCGCGTTTCGATCAGCCACAGTTGGTCATCTGAGATCGCGGAAGAACTCGGTGAGCTCGCGGGCGAACAACACGGGCTCTTCGTGCGCAGCGAAGTGGCCGCCCCGGGGCAACTCACGGTAGCTCGTGACGTGGTAGATGCGTTCGCACCAGCTCCGAGGCGGCCGGGCCAGGTCGCCGGGGAACAACGCGACCGCGGTCGGAACCTCGACCCGCGCCACCCGTCGCGTCAGTTGCCGGGCATATTCGTAGTACGGCCGCATCGATGTGGAGATCGTATTGGTGAACCAGTACAGCGACGCTTGGGTGAGCAGAAAATCATCGCTGAACCGGGAGGACAGATCCCCACCGCAATCGCTCCAGGCCCGGTATTTCTCCACGAGCCAGGCCAGCAGGCCGGTCGGGGAGTCAGCCAGCCCGTAGCTCAACGTGATGGGGCGGGTGCTCTGCTCATGCTGGTAACCGCCTTCCTCAGCAGACCAAGCCGCAACGGCGTCGAGGTAGGCTCGTTCTTCTGCAGTGACGCTGTCGGCGTCGTAAGCGACCGGGCTGGCCACAGCCATCAAGTGGATGCCCAGTACCGCCTCCGGGTGCGCTTCGGCGAGCCGTGAAGTGATCCCGGCGCCCAAGTCGCCGCCCTGTGCCGCATAACGTTCGAAGCCCAGTTCATCATGCATGAGCTGATGCCAGATCTCGTGCGTCTGCGGCGGCTCGGTCAGCGAGGGACGCTGTGGAGAAAACCCGAAACCAGGCAGTGAAGGAATGATGACCGTGAAGGCGTCGCTTGCCGAGCCGCCGTATTGCGACGGCGACGCCAACCGGCGCGCGAGGCCGGTCAGTTCGAGAAATGAGCTGGGCCAGCCGTTGGTCAGCACGATCGGCAGGGGAGCGGGGCCCTCGCCGTCGAAGCGGAGGTAATGCACCGGAGTTCCGGCAATGTCGGCCACATGCGAGGGGAGGGCATTGATCTCTGCCTCGTGGACGCGCCAGTCGTAGTCGGTGGCCCAATAGGAGACGAGGCGGCGAAGTTCCGCAGCATCCGTGCCGGCTTCCCATCCGGCCACGGGCCACGGCGTGGGCCAACGGGTATTGCGCAGTCGCGAGCGGAGGTCGGCGAGTTCGGCATCGGAGACGGCGATCGACATGGAACGCTCCTTTGTTCATGACAGTTGCCGGGAAGCCAACGATTCCGGCTGATGTCCTTATCGTGCCATTTGATCCGCCCCGAGGGTCGACCAATGGCCATATCCAGAAGAATCCTAGCCTCCGACCAGCCTTTCGGCAGCCGCTATGCGCAGGTCGTTCGCAGGTTGCTGGCCGCAGCTTGGCCCGGCGACGCCTGCCGCGCAGCAGCGCCGCCTGCCAGCGCTGCCGACATCAGATGAATCGCGTCGCGCAGGATCGCGGGATTGGTGCCGAAGTTGAGGCGCACGAATCCGTCGCCGGCGCCGAAGGGCGCGCCCGGGTTCAGCGCGACGCGGGCTTGGTCCAGGAAGAAGTCTGCGGCTGAGACCGGGCAGGTCTGTTCGTACAGCCGCCGACAGTCCAACCAGGCGAGAAAGGTCGCCTGCGGTGGGCTGAACTCAATGCCGCACAGTTCGGTGCGGATCAGGTCGGTCAGCAGAGTGCGGTTGCGGTCCAGGCTTGATATTAGGTCGTCGAGCCACGCACCGCCGTCGCGGAATGCAGCAGTTTGGGCGATGACGCCGAGGTGGCTGGCACCGAGCGGTACTTCTACCGGGAGGCGGTAGCGATCGTCGACGGCGTCAGACCCGGCGATCGCAAGGGCCGCCTTCAGCCCGGCCAGGTTCCACCCTTTCGAAGCGGAGATGAGTGCGAACGCATTCTCAGTACCCGGGACGGTGAGGTAGGGGACAAAGCTGGCACCTGGCAGCACGAGTGGACCGTGGATTTCATCAGAAATGACTCGTACCTTGTGTTCGGCGGCAAGAACGGCCACCCGGGAGAGTTCCTCACGGGTATGGACTGCCCCGGTGGGATTGTGCGGGTTGCAGAGCAGGAAAACTGCCCGCCGGCCACCCTGAGTGGCAGCTTGGAATGCGGTATCCAAGGTCTCCAGGTTCAGCCGGCCAGCAGCGGTCAGTGGAGCTTCCACGACAGCGCGTTGGGCGCTGCGGCTGAAACCGTAAAATGGCGGGTAGATCGGCGGCGTCACGATCACCCGGTCTCCCGGTTCAGTGAGCAGCCGGACGATTTCGGTCATCCCGCGCATCACGTCGGGGACGCTCGAAGTGCCTTCGACATCAAAGTCCCAGCCCCAGCGTGCAGCAGCGAATCCGCGGGCTGCTTCGGGGAACGCAGTGCCGGCTGTGTAGCCGGTGTCGCCAGTCCGAATCGCGTCGTGTACCGCGTCCGCGACCGCCGGAGCGAGGCGCACGTCCAGCTCCGCGATCCAGAGCGGCAGGACATCGGGGGAGAAGGTCTGCCATTTCCGGCTCGTCCGTCGGCGCAGCTGCTCGAGGGAAAGTTCAGCCAGCGGGTCCCGCATCGCACCGAGGCCAGTCATCTGAGCCGGCCGACCGTCGCCAAGGCGGCAGCGACCGCATCCCGGTCGGGACCGGACAGCGGCCGCACCGGTGCGTAAACGGGATCCTGATCGACGACGCCGGAAAGGGCGGCGATCGCCGCGGCGACCCGAAAACTGCCATAGCGGGCGAACAGCTCCCAGACCGCTGCGAGCTCTTCCGATAGCGCCAATGCCGCCCCCGCGTCGCCGGCGGTCGCCCGGGCCGTGATGTTCCGGCAGATTCCTGGGAAAAGCCCGCCAAGAACGCTGTACCAAACCTCGCAGCCGGCGATCAGGCCGCGTGCGGCGGCTCCGTCGCCGCTGATCCCGATGGACACTTGCTGCGGCACCAGGCTCCGCAGCTTCTCGACGTATTCCCTGGCCGGCCGGGCACCATCGGGCAGCTTGCCCAGTTTGATCGAGGCGGTGTTGGGCAGCTGCGCGATGCGCACGTGGAGTTCGGTGCTGAAGTTGAAACCGGTAGTAGCCGGGTTGTCGTAAAGCACTACCGGCAGGTCTGGGAATCGGAGGGCGACGTCTTCGAACAAGCCGAACACCTCCTCGTCCCGCAGCGGTTGATAGGAGACCGGGGCCAGGAGCACCCCGGCAGCGCCGGCTTCTGCGGCGTCCTCGGTGTTGCGCAGCACCGCTGCGGTGCCGATTGCACCCACTCCGACGATCACCGGCACGCCGCCGGCGGCATCGACAGCAGCCGCGGCAAGTCTGGCACGGCCGGTCCGGTCCAGGTAGGCGTAGCTTCCGGTTGAACCCAGAGCGCCGATCGAATCGACGTCCGCCGCAGCGGCTGACGCGACCAGCGCGGCGAAGGCCGCCACATCGGGCCGGTTGTCGCGCTGGGGCGTGAGCGGAAAGGCGCTCAAGCCCGTGAACCGGCGTTTCGTCAACGTTCCTTCGGTCATGACAGGTGGTCCTTTCGTAGAGATCTACAGTCGGTCATCGCTTGGCGGCAGCCGGGGTTTGCGACGGCGTCGTACTGTCGAGCGGTATGGCAGTGCGCCGGAGGCGAGTGCGTACCGCGAGGCCCGCACAGGCAATCACCGCGAATCCACCGACGATGCTGGCCCAACCGAGCTCCTCGCGGAGGATCAGCGCGGCCCACAGGATGCTCAGCACCGGCTGCACGAGCTGAACTTGGCTGACCTGGGCCATCGGGCCGATCGCCAGGCCCCGATACCAGGCGAAAAAGCCGAGGAACATGCTCACCACAGCGAGGTAGGCAAACGCCAACCACTGCGTCGGCGTCGCCACCGGAGGCTGTTGGGCCACCGAGACTAGGGCGAGTGCGATCATCAACGGCGCGGCGAGGATCAGCGCCCAGGAGACCGTCTGCCAAGAGCCGAGTTCCCGGGCGAGCAGACCACCTTCGGCATAACCGATAGCGGCGGCAACGACCGCGCCGAACAGCAGTGCATCCGACCAGTGCAGCTCACCCAAGCCGCCGTTCTGGATCGCGGCGAAGGCGATCGCGGTGACGGCACCCAAGACCGAGAACACCCAGAATGAACGGGCCGGGCGCTCTTTGCCGCGGATCACCGCCATCACCGCGGTGGCTGCGGGCAGCAATCCGATCACCACAGCACCGTGGCTGGCCGGAGCCGCAGTGAGGGCGAAAGATGTCAGCAGCGGGAAACCCAGCACGACGCCGCCGGCCACCACGGCCAGCCGCACCCACTGACTCGGCTCCGGCCAATGCTGCCTGGTCGCCGCAAGCACCACCGCGGCGAGGGCGGCGGCCACGACGGCACGGGCCGAGCCGATGAACAACGGTGAAAGGCCGCCCACGGCCACCCGGGTGAACGGGACCGTGAAAGAGAATGCGGTCACGCCGAGCAAACCCCACCAAAGTCCGACGTGACTGAGTAACGGTTTATTTAAGATCCCAGTAGCGCTACTATGTTCTCTCATGACTAACGATAGCAGTAGTCGCATCGTGGCTGCCCTGCGGGACTGGATCGCCAAGGCTCCGCCGGGCGCGAGGCTGCCCTCGAACCGTGAGCTGAGCGCTCAGTACCGGGCGGGTCCGGTGACCGTACAGAAAGCCATGCGGACGCTCGCCGGGCTGGGCTTGATCGAAACCCGACCCGGCGCGGGGACGTTCATCCGGGCCCGGCGCGCCGCTGGACCAGCAGACTACAGCTGGCAGACCGCTGCTTTGGGCGCGCCGCAGACTCCGGTCTTGTCGGCGACGCAACGCAGGGGAGCACCTGATGCGATCGGCCTGCACGCCGGCTATCCGGCGCGCGATCTGCTTCCGGACCGCCTGGTCCGGACCGCGATCAGCCGGGCGAGCCGCACGGATGCGGCCATGACCCGGTCGCCGGCCACGGGACTGCTCGAGTTGCAGGCATGGTTCGCGACCGAGCTCGCAGACGCAGCGCCCGCCGATGTGGCTCCAGCCGGGGCTCGCGACGTGCTGATCGTCTCCGGAAGCCAGAGCGGACTCAGTTCGATCTTCCGGTCCCTCGTCGGAGTCGGGCAACCTCTCCTGGTGGAATCGCCCACCTACTGGGGGGCGATCCTCGCTGCCCGGCAAGCCGGGGTAGAACTGGTGCCGGTCCCGTCCGGCCCCAGCGGCCCGGACCCCGAAGCCGTCGATCGCGCCTTCGCCCGCACGAAAGCACGGGCCTTCTATGCTCAACCGACATATGCCAACCCGATCGGCGGTCAGTGGTCCCGGAAACGCGGGCTCGAGATCCTGGAGATCGCGGCCCGGCACGGAGCCTTTTTGATCGAGGACGACTGGGCGCACGACCTCGGCATCGACGGCGAACCGCACCCGATCGCCGCCCATGACCGGGATGGCCGGGTGGTCTATCTGCGCTCCCTGACCAAGAGCGTATCCCCGGCGCTGCGCGTCGCTGCAGTGATCGCCCGTGGACCCGCCAAAGAACGCATCTTGGCGGACCGCGTTGCGGAGTCGATGTACGTCAGCGGTCTACTGCAAGCCGCTGCGCTCGACGTCCTCACCCAACAAGCCTGGCGCAGCCATCTGCGCGGTTTCCGTCAGCAGCTCCGCGCCCGGCGCGACCTGTTGGCGTCCAGCCTGCTGGAACACGCCCCGCGGGCCCACCTCGAAACCTTGCCGGTCGGTGGCGTGAACCTCTGGGTCCGACTGCCCGACGACGTCGTGCCGGAACAGTTCGCCGTCGACTGCGAGGCGCGCGGCGTCATCATCGCCCCGGGCAGCGAATGGTTCCCTGCCGAGCCTTCGGCGCCCTACATCCGGTTGAACTTTTCCGGCCCGGACCCGGAGCGGTTCCCCGAGGCGGCGCGGATCATCGGCGACGTGCTCGGCCGCCGGCGCTAAGCTCGGCTTGTGCTGCAGCGGGAGAGACGGCCGGGGGAGCGGGTTGGGCTGAAGGCTGTCTTCCTTTGACGGCGGCCGAAAAATGCTGCGAGGTAGAATCGCGGCAACAACGATGCGCCGGTCGAAGTTCCGGCCCCAGCAAAGGGGAGTGGTCACGATGTTCGGCAGGACGAAGAAGAACGACCGTCTGATGGAGCAACTCCGGCCCGATTTGGGCCGGGAAGCGCTCGGCGTCGGACTCGAATTCCCGGGCGTCGCGCCGAACCCGCTGCTGAGCAAAGCGGCACGGAACCGCAATGCCGAGCTGCGGACCGGGCCGCTGGCGCTCGGCGTCCTGGTCGATTGGCGCGAGGTCAACAGCAATCCACGCGTGGTTCTGATCTTCGACGTGGAAACCATTGACGGCATTTCGTTCCGCGGCATCGCAGACGAAAGCCTCACCATCACCGAACTCACCAGGCTCGCGCCAGGACAGAGCATGCCGGTACGTTATCGCCCAGCTGTCATGGACCATTACGTCGCGCTTGCCCGGCACGCGAATCCTGCCGACGTGCAGCGACTCACTGAGGAGATTGCGCGCCGCAAGCAAGCCCGGTCCTAAGCTGCTGGTTGGCGATCGAGGGGATGCGCCCGGAACCCGCAGGTACGCGCTTTTCAGTTTACTTTACATAATGTAGATTATCGGCGTCATAGCTGGTTGCCGAGAATGCACCCGCAGCTCAGGCCACTGAACCGTCCAACCGGCGTCGGCTGCTGCGTGCCCGGGCAATCCGTCCTGACCCAAAGTCACCGGTTTGGAGGCGAATCGCGCTTCATCTGAAACATCGATGCAAGGCTTCGGAAACAACTGTTGGACAGATTGACTCAGCCGCTGGATGCTGGCTTAAAACCTCCAGTGCATCCGATGCCGTCGGAGCTGAAAGGCAGCTGCCCTGTGAACCACCAACGCATCCGTCCGTTCAATACCAAGGACACGTACCCCGAGCAGAACCTGGACAACGATCTTTGCCAAGCCGTCGTGGCCCAGGGCGTCGTCTACCTCCGGGGTCAGATCGGCCAAGACCTGGACACCCGCGAATCGGTGGGCATCGGCGATGTCGCCGCGCAGACCGAACGGGCGATGGCCAATATCGACCTGCTGCTCAAGGAAGCCGGCAGCAGCCTGGACGACGTCGTGAAGATCACCGTCTACCTGGTGGACCCGCGTTACCGGGAGCCGGTCTACCGGACGATCGGCAAATGGCTCAAAGGCGTCTTTCCGGTTTCCACCGGGATCGTGGTGCAGGCCCTGGCCCGCCCCGAGTGGTTGGTGGAGATCGATGCCACCGCTGTGCTTTCACCGGAGCCCGGAGCATGACGTTCAGCATCGCGGCGACGGACGGGGCGGGCAGGTTCGGTCTCGCAGTAGCCTCCTCCTCCCCTGCCGTAGCAGCCAGGTGCGCACACCTGCGCGACGGCGTCGGCGTGGTCAGTTCGCAGAACATCACCGATCCGCGCCTCGGCCCTGAGCTGCTCGACCGGATGCAAGCCGGCGCCTCGGCCCGGCAAGCACTCGACGCGGTCGTCCGGGAAACACCCTGGGCGGACTTCCGCCAGCTGGTCGTCCTCGATTCCTCCGGCCGCGGCGCGGCATTCAATGGGACCGGCACCTTGGGCAATTTCGGCGATGCCCGCGGTGCGCACAGCGTGGCTGCCGGCAACATGCTCGCCACCTCGACTCTCCCCCAGGTGCTCTGCGAAACCTTCGAAGCCGCCGGCGGCGAGCTGGAGGAACGCCTGCTCTTCGCCTTGCAGGCTGCCGAATCCGCCGGCGGCGAAGCAGGACCGGTTCATTCGGCCGGAATCTCCGTGGTCTCCGGACACGGTTGGCGCGATACCGATCTGCGCGTCGACTGGCACGAGCAACCGATCGCCGAACTCGATCGGCTGCTCCGGTTGTGGTTGCCGCAGCGCCAGGACTATGTGGTTCGCGCCTTGGACCCTGCCGCTTCGATCGGCTACGGAGTACCCGGCGATGACCGGTAGTCTGCCGGAGTCCCGCGCCGGGACCGCCCGGGACCTGCAGCGCAGCCGAGTGCTGGCCGCGGTGGACACGCAGATCCCGGACTTGGTGCGGTTGTCCGAAACCTTGCATGCCAATCCGGAGCTCGGCTGGCAGGAACACCGGGCTGCAGCTTGGACGGCCGACTATCTCTCCGGACACGGATTCACCGTGCAGCGGGAGTACCTCGGATTCCCGACCGCAATCCGCGCAGTCTTCGGCACCGGTTCCCGACGGGTCGGGCTGATGGCCGAGTACGATGCGCTGCCAGGCCTCGGGCACGCCTGCGGGCACAACATCATCACCGCGATTTCCTCCGGCTCCGCGGTCGCACTTTCCGGATTCGCCGCGGAACGCGATCTGACCGTGGAACTCTACGGCACGCCCGCCGAAGAAGGCGGCGGAGGGAAAATCGAGCTGCTCAACAAAGGTGCTTTCCACGGCTTGGACCTGGCCCTGATGGCCCATCCGGCGCCGGTCGACTCGGCCGAAGCCCGGCCGTAAGCGGTTTCGCACCATCGCGTGGCGTACCAAGGCAAAGCAGCACACGCCGCGGCCTATCCGGAACAAGGCGTCAACGCCAACGACGCCTTCCTCATCGCCCAGTTGGCCCTGGGTCTGCTTCGCCAGCAGCTTCCCGCCGGCACCCGGGTCCACGGCATCCAGACCCGCGGCGGCGAAGCCCCCAACGCGATTCCGGAGCGTACCGAAGGCCGCTGGTACATCCGCGCCGAGACCCTCGACCAACTCGGCGAGCTCGAAGAACGGGTCATCCGTTGCTTCGAGGCCGGAGCCCTGGCGTCCGGCTGCGAGCTGTCGATGACCCCTGAATCGGAGCCCTACTCGGAATTCCGGACCGATCTGCGGGCGTTGGAACTGTATCTGGAGCACGCCGAGTCCCTGGGCCGCAGTTTCGATGCGCCGCCTGAGCAAGCGACCATGAACCGGGCGTCGACCGATATGGGCAACGTCTCCCGAATCGTTCCGGCGATCCATCCGTACATCGGACTCGGCTGCTTTCCCGCGGCCAACCACCAACCTGAGTTCGCCGCGCACTGCATCGGCGAGCCGGCGAACCGGGCCATCCATGATGGTGCCGTTGCGCTGGCGCTCACGGCACTGGACCGCCTGGCGAAATAGCCCGGCCGGCTTTCCGAGTTCCTCCTTTTCCGAAAGGCCCCCATGACAGAGCCACAGCACCCCGTTACGGCAGGATTCCGACCGGAACGTGACAGCCTCGGCGAGGCCGAGGTACCGGCTGCTGCCTACTGGGGAATCAGCACTTTGCGGGCGATCGACAACTTTCCGGTCAGCGGAAGAACCATCGGCGCGCAACGCTCGCTGGTCTGGGCCCTGGGTGCGGTCAAATTCGCCGCAGCCCGTGCGAACGAGCAAGTGGGCGTGCTGAGCCCGGCCAAGTCAGCGGTGATCCAGGCGGCTGCCCGCGAAGTCATGGACGGCCGTCTGGACGGACAATTCCTGGTCGATGCGATTCAGGGCGGCGCCGGGACCAGCAGCAACATGAATGCCAATGAGGTGATCGCCAATCGCGCGCTCGAATTGCTGGGCCACCGCAAAGGCGACTATGCCCGGTTGCACCCGATCGACGACGTCAATCGCAGCCAATCGACCAACGACGTCTATCCCACGGCAATCAAGATCGCCCTGCACCGGGAAATCGTCGAATTCTGCGCCGAACACGGGAAGCTGGTCGACGCGTTCGACGCCAAAGCCGCAGAGTTTTCCGAGGTGCGCAAGATCGGCCGTACCCAACTGCAGGACGCCGTGCCGATGTCGCTGGGCCAGGAGTTCGGTGCCTTCGCCGAAACCTTGCGTGAAGACGGGCAGCGGCTGCAAGAACTCTTGCCGCATTTGCGCGAAACCAACCTCGGGGCCACCGCCATCGGCACCGGAGTCACCGCTCCCCCGGGCTATCGCAGCGCCGTCATCGAAGCGCTCAACGCGCTTGCTCCGCTGCAGCTCACTCCGGCGGGCAATCTGGTCGAGGCCACCAGTGACACCGGAGTCTTCTTGCTGGTCTCCGGGCTGCTCAAACGAAGCGCGGTCAAACTCTCCAAGATCTGCAATGACCTGCGGTTGCTCTCCTCCGGTCCACAAGCCGGTTTCGCGGAGATTTTCCTGCCCCCGGTTCAGACCGGATCCTCGATCATGCCCGGAAAGGTCAATCCGGTGATCCCGGAAATGGTGAACCAGGTAGCCTTCCGCGTGATCGGCGCCGATGCCACAGTGACCTTCGCTGTGGAAGCCGGCCAGCTCCAACTCAACGCCTTCGAGCCGGTGATCGCCGACGCCTTGTTTGAATCAATCGCCTGGCTCTCGGTCGCCTGCAGGCAGCTTCGGACCCACTGCGTCGCGGGCATTCGGGCGAATACCCGGCTGCTCGAACAACGCTTGGCCGGCTCGGTCAGCGTGGTCACCGGCCTGGCACCGCTGCTCGGGTACGCCATCGCTGCGGAATTGGCGAAAGAGGCATTGGCCACGGATCGCAGCATCACGGACCTGGTCCTAGCCCGCGGGCTTTTGAGTCCTTCGGAACTCGAAGCAGCGCTCGCGGCAAGCGTCGGGCTCGGCGGCTAGCCGAACCCGACGCGCCGGCAATCAGTTGGCCGGTTCCGGAACCAGGGCGTCCAGTTCGTGGTGCGCCAAGTAACCGCGTTGGATCGCCATGTGATCGGCCAGGTACTTCGCATCGTGCCAGACGCCCCAGATGAAACTGGATCCGCGACGCGACTGCCAGGGCAGCCCGAGGAAATAGACTCCCGGTTCGCTGGATACTCCCCGCTGTTGCCGGGGCCTCCCCTGAGCATCGAAGGCGTCGACCTGCAACCAACCGTAGTCGACTGCGAACCCGGTCGCCCACACGATAGACGTCACTCCGGCAGCGGACAGATCCAGTTCCGGCAGCGGAGCGGTCAGGCAATCCGGATCCGGACGCACGGAACGGGCTCCGGGTTCTTCCGGAAGATCCAGGCCATTGCGGGCCGCATAGGCGTCGGCTTCGTCGAGCAAGGCCGCATAGCTCGCGTCGCCGGCCGCGATATTGCGCTGCAGGTCCGAATCGAAACCCACGACGCCGGCGTGGAATCCATTGGTCCGGCCGACCAATGTGATGCCGTCTTCGGCGAGTTTTCGGAAGTCCACCGTCTGGCCGCCGTCGGCACCGCTGACCGCGATGGTCACGTGTTCGGCTCCCGCTTGCGGAGCTGCCGCATCCCATTTCCCCAGTACGCCGAGCCACCAGCAGAAGTCTCGGCCGCGATAACTGCGCGGCGGCCGGTCGTGCGGCCCGACGGACAGGAAGACTTGCCGTCCCGAGCGCTGGATCTCCGCGGCAATCTGCACTCCGGACGACCCAGCACCCACGACCAGAACCGCGCCCTCAGGCAATTGCAGCGGATTGCGGTAGTCGCTGGAATGGATCTGGAGAAAGCCGGCGTCGTCGGGAACCAGTTGCGGAATGACCGGGCGCTGGAACGGCCCGGTTGCCGCGACCAGATAGCGTGCGCTGAGTTCCCCGGACGAGGTCGAGACCTGGAATCCCGGGGCTCCGGCTTTCCGCCGCACCGAACGCACCGCTACGCCGCACTGGATCGGCGCCTTGATCTGTTCGGCATAAGCTGCGAAATAGTCCGCAACTTGATCCTTCGACGCGAATTCGCCGGCGGCCAACTCCGCGAAACCAAGACCTGGGAACCGGTCATGCCACGCCGGGCCGTTCGCGACCAAAGAGTCCCATCGCATCGACCGCCAGCGTTCGGCGATCCGGTGCTGTTCCAAGACCAGGTGCGGAATCCCCCGGTCGGTCAAATGTTCGCTCATCGCGATCCCGGCCTGCCCGGCACCCACCACGAGGACTTCAACGTCCGGATTCGACATGACGATCTCCTCTTGTTGCGAAGCGCTTGCACCGAATGGGCCGCTGCCCAGCCGGGCGGCGAGTTCCGCTTCTTCTACCGATTGCCGGATCCAGTCTTTCGGCTACTCCTGCATCTGCATAGCGAATAAATTTGGTGAATTGCATCCGTTCTTCAGATGTACTCAATGGCCGGCGCAAAGACGTGAGCTGCATCACGAAAAGTGATGAACTTCTCCAGAAACTACCTGTTGAATCGATTCCCTTCCGTCCTTACGATCGGTGGACCAGCGAAACACAATGAGCGCCGTGGCAATGCGGCTCGGGGCACCCGAAAGCGCCCGCGGACATCGGCAGAAGATGGAAGGCCCGGCAATGGCGCAGGATAAGTTTCAAGTGGAAAAGTACTCCACCGACTTCGTTCCGCACGCCGAGCGCTACGGCAAAGCGCGAAATCTTTTTTCGCTGTGGTTCGCGATCAATATGAATATCCTGACCATCGCCACCGGAGCCATCTCGGTCGCGCTCGGCCTGCCGCTGCTGTGGGCCGTGGTCGCGGCCATCATCGGGCATGCCCTCGGCGCCATTTTCATGGGACTGCACTCGGCCCAGGGCCCACTGCTGGGGATTCCGCAAATGATCCAAAGCCGGGCGCAGTTCGGCTATTTCGGTTCGATATTCCCGCTGCTTCTGGTCGTCCTGATGTATATCGGCTACTTCGCAGTCGCCGGGGTGCTGACCGGAAACGCAGTCGCCAGTTGGTTCGGCTGGGATGTCAATATCAGCATCATCCTGATGAACACCCTGGCTGCGGTGATCGCGATCTACGGATACCGATTGCTCCGCGCCTCGGTGACCGTCTTGTCCTGGATCAGCGGCATCGCCTTTCTGGTGCTGACCATCGGTTTGCTGGCCCGCAATGATTTGACCCCGGCCCTGGCACAAGGCGAATTCAGCTGGGGCACCTTTTTGCTCGCGGTAACCCTGGCCGCGACCTGGCAGCTCACCTACGCACCTTACGCCGCCGACTACAGCCGCTACCTTCCGGCCAACACCACCATCCGGGCCTCCTTCTGGTGGGCCTATCTGGGCAGCGCCACCTCGTCGATCTGGATGTTCGCCTTCGGCGCGGCAGCAGCAGCAGTGGCTGCGGATTCATTTGCCGGAGGATCCGTATCCTTCGTCGTGGAACAGGCCGGATTCGCGCCCTGGATCTTCCTCCTGGTGATCGGCGCGGGCAATGTGGTGATCATGGGCATCGATGTGTACGGAGCTTTCATGACCACCACCACGATCAGCGGAGCCCTGCGCGATTCCAAAGCGGTCAGCCGGGGCGGCCGGGTGTTCACCATGTCTGCGATCGCGGCTGCAGGCACCGTGCTCGCGATCGCCGGGCGCGGTGACTTCCTGAACAACCTGATGAACTTCATCGTGCTGCTCACCGTGATCCTGGTGCCCTGGACCGCGATCAATCTCGTGGATTTCTACCTGGTGCGCAAAGGCCAGTACGTCTTGGCGGCCATCTACGACCGCAAGGGCCGCTACCGGGGTGTGGACTGGCGCGCGATGACCGCATACGCCATCGGCGTGCTCAGTGAAATCCCGTTCATGAGCACGCCGGTATTCACCGGATGGCTGGTGGAACCGCTGGGCGGCGGCAACATTTCCTGGCTGGTCGGCGTGCTGTTCGCCGGTGGGTCCTACTACTACCTCATGCGGCGCTATCCGAAGCGGCACGGCTACCTGCCGGTGCCGACCAGCCGGGCGGACGATCCGGCAGATCGGAGCCAGTCAGCCGCGCGCTGAACCACAGCCGCGCGCCCGGCCCGGATCTGCGCTCAGACCAGGATCAGGTTCATCAACGCGGTGCCGAGTCGTTCGACCCGCTCGATGTCCAAACGGTAGAGCACGAAACTTCCCTGCCGTTCGACCCGGACCAGGCCGGCCTTTTTCAGCGCCTTCAGGTGCCGGGAAACCACCGACTCCGGCAGGTCCCAGCGATCCGCCAGATGCCGCGTCGAACGCATGTCCCGGGCCAAATCGCGGCAGAGCCGCAAGCGGATCGGATCGGAAAGCGCCAGCAACTGCCGCTGCAGGTTCTCGATCGAGTCCGCGGGCTCCGCCGGCGCGCCTTTCGCGGGCATCGGATAGTGCAGCACTGCCCCGGAGGGGAGTTCGTCCTTGAGGATCAGGTGCGGCGCGCCGAGCGCGGAAGGAATCACGGTCAGCGGCTCGTGCGACACGTCCAAATAGCTGTCGCCGATCTTGTCCAGAACCATCAGCGACGGACTCGGCCACTTCGCCGTGGGGTTCAGTTCGGAAAGCAGCTCGACCGCGCCGCGCTCCCGGAACAGCCGCCGCGCCCGCCACGCCTCATCTGCCAGCCCCGGCAGCAGCCGTTGCCACTCCGGCTCGAAGACCTGGCGGTAGAACGCGTCGAACACTCCGATCAGGTGGGTTCGGAAGCCCTCGATGTCGCGGAGCATTTCCTGGGCCAAGGCCAAACCATGGCTGCCGCGGGCCCGGGAATGGGAGAGGAAAAGCCGCTGCGATTCGTGGTCTTTGGAAATCTCCCGGACCGCGCTGAACGGCCCTCCCCCGACGATCGCATGGGCACAGTACGCGGCGAACAAATCCGCCGGCACGGCCTCCAGATCCAGCAATTCCTGGTCGAAACCAGAAGCCGGGCGCGGCGTGCGGCGCGGATAGAAGATCCGGCAACGAAAGGCCCGCCACAGCGGAGCCAGATCGGCGACGTCGGTCCGCAACCGTGCCGACATCCGTTCGCCGGCCGTCGCCGCCCAGTCCGCCAGTTCCCGATGATGCCCGGGAGAATCCAAAACATGCAAGGCCGCACCGAGTTCGGCAAGCGGGCTGACCGCGACATTGAGTTCGCTCTGCGCCGCGATCTTCAAACTGATACTCATTCATCGCTCTCTAGTCAAGGTATTTGACTGAATGAGTGGTTCTCTCCCCGGCCAGCAACCGCTGCTGCAAAAATAATACTAGTGACGCCGGGGTCACAACCGGCTCGCCGCAGCCAGCTCGTTCGGCTGTGCAACGATCCCTTTCTAAGGAGAGATAGCTTGAGCAATCCAACCATTGTTTTGGTACATGGTTTTTGGGGTGGAGCAGCGCATTGGGGAAAGGTCATCCTCGAGTTGAAGGCCCGCGGTTATGACAAGATCCAGGCCGTGGAACTGCCTTTGACCTCTTTGGCGGACGACGCCGAGCGCACGCGCAAAATGGTCAATCAGATCGATGGGCCGGTGCTCCTAGTCGGGCATTCGTACGGCGGAGCGGTGATCACCGAAGCCGGCGACCTGTCCAACGTCAACGGCTTGGTCTACATCGCGGCCTTCGCGCCCGACGCCGGTGAAAGCCCCGGCGGGATCAGCGAAGCACGGCCTTCGGAAGCAGCACTCGCCGGAAACCTCGCGCCGGACTCCGACGGCTACCTCTGGATCCTCCAGGACAAGTACCAGGAAAGTTTCTGCCAGGATCTCAACGACGACGACTCCTTGATCATGGCCGTCACCCAGAAGGCACCCCTGGCTTCGACTTTCGGCGACACCGTGACCGCGCCGGCCTGGAAAGCCAAGCCCACCTGGTACCAGGTTTCTTCCGAGGACCGGATGATCCACCCGGACAACGAGCGGATGATGGCCCAGCGGATGAATCCGCGCAAGCTCATCGAGCTCCCGGCCGGCCACGCCTCCTTGGCCTCCCGCCCGACCGAAGTCACCGATCTGATCGTGGAAGCGGCCACCGAGCTGAGCTGATCCGCCAGTTGCTGCGAAACCGAGGGGCCTGGTCCGCACGGACCGGGCTCCCCGGTTTTCGAACGCGCTTCAGCCCGCACTCAGCCGAACTGGATCCAGGTGGTTTTCGGCGCCGTGTAGTTGTCGAAGGCGTGCAACGATAGGTCCCGGCCGAAGCCGGATTGTTTGAATCCGCCGAACGGCGTGGTGTTGCCCAAGGCGTCCACGGTATTCACCGAGACCGTGCCCGCCACCAGATCACCGGCGACCCGGTGCGCCCGGCTCAGATCGGAAGTCCACACGGACGCGGCCAGACCGTAATCCGTCGCGTTGGCCAGGGCCACGGCTTCGGCCTCGGTGTCGAACGGGTGAAGTACCGCAACCGGTCCGAAAATCTCTTCCCGATGCACATCGTGTTCCGCAGCCAAACCAGCCAGGAGGGTCGGCTCCAGGTAAGCGTCCGAGCCGCAGATGGTTTTCCGGCCGCCGCCGAACAGCACCTCGCCGTCCTGCCGGCCCCGGGTTATCCAGGCCGCGACGTCGTCGGTGTGCGCGCTGCTGATCAGGGCGCCGTTGCCCGCCGCATCGGCCAACGGATCCTCGGGGGCGAAGGCTTCGGCTGCTTGCTTCAACAGCGTCGCGAACTCTTCGTAGACCGGACGCTGGACCAGGATCCTCGAGTTCGCCGAACACACCTGGCCTTGGTTGTAAAAGGCGCCGAAAGCAGCCTTCCCGGCAGCTGCGGCCAGATCGCCGGTATCGGCGAAGACCAGATTCGAGCTCTTGCCTCCGGCTTCCAAGCCGAGCCGCTTGAGATTGCTGGCTCCCGAGGCGGCCAGCAAGGTCCGGGAAACCGCCGTCGAACCGGTGAAGGCCAGCGCATCGACGTCCATATGCCGGGCCAGTGCCGCACCGACCTCCCGCCCGGAACCGGTCACGATATTCAGCACGCCGTCCGGCAGGCCCGCCTCAGCAGCCAACTCGGCCAGTTTCAGCACGCTCAATGAGGTCTGTTCGGCCGGCTTGAGCACTACCGCATTGCCGGCAGCCAGCGCCGGGGCGAGTTTCCACACCGCGATTTCCAGCGGGAAGTTCCAGGGCACGATGGCGGCGACCACCCCCAACGGTTCTTTGGTCACCATAGCCACCGCTCCCGGCGGCACAGCCGGCAGTTCCCCGTTGAGTTTGTCCGCCGCCTCCGCATACCAGCGCACCGTGGAAATCGCACCGGGGACGTCGACCGTGCGGGTCTGCCGGATCGGCTTTCCGGAATCCAACGATTCCAACAACGCCAGTTCGTCGAAGTCCCGTTCCATCAGATCCGCCAAGGCCAAGAGCACCGCCTTGCGCGCCACCGCACCTCGGCGGGCCCAGGCCGTCCAGGCCCGGCGGGCAGCCGCTACCGCAGTATCCACGTCATCCGCCGAGCAGCTTGCCAGTTCCGCGAGCATTCCGCCGTTCACCGGACTCGTGATCGCGCGCGGCACCTCCGAACCGGCGAACCGCCGACCGGCGATGAAGGCCCTGCCGTCGATCGACAAGGCCGCAGCCCGGCGATGCCAATCCGACGTGTCGTGGTGTGGATCTCGGTTCATCCTGGCTCCTGTGCTCGGGCTTCGACGGCTTCGGCTATCGGGACGGCTGAAGAATTCTTTCCATCCGACTCTTTACGTGCTCCTTGTGATCTGACTAACATCAGATTCATGATGGAACAGTTGTACCATCAAAAAACGACATCGGGAAGTACTATGACTCTGCAGCCAACCATTCAGCCCGACCCGGGCCAGCACCCGCTCGAGCAGCTTTCGGCCGAGGAAATCGTCGTCAGCCGCAAGCTGCTGGCAGCTTTCGGACTGGTTTCGGACCACACGCGGTTCGCCTATCTGGGCCTTGTCGAGCCGCCGAAGAACGAACTGTACGGTGGCTCCGACGGCAGCGCGCCGAACCGCGTGGTCCGGGCCATGCTTTGGAACCCCGGTGCTGCCGCCTCGCTCGACGTCCAGCTCTCGCTCACCGAACAGAAGCTGATTTCCCAACGCGAGCTCGATCCGGCGGTGGACGGCCAGCTGCCGGTCATGGTCGAAGAGTTCGACCTGATTGAAACCGTGCTCCAGGCCGACCCGCAATGGGTTGCCGCCCTGGCATCCCGGGGGCTCAAACCCGACCAAGTCCGGGTTGCGCCCCTGTCTGCCGGGGTCTTCGAGTATCCCGATGAGTCCGGGAAACGGCTGCTCCGCGGCCTGGGCTTCCGCCAAGACCATGCCCAAGACCACGCCTGGGCACACCCGATCGACGGGCTCGTGGCGTTCGTCGACATCGAGAACCGCTGCGTCAACCACCTGCTCGACGACGGCCCGGTGCCGGTGCCGGAGATCAACGGCAACTTCACCGACCCGGCGGTGTGCGGCGAGCTGCGGACCGACCTCAAGCCGATCGAGATCAGCCAGCCGGAGGGACCGAGCTTCACGATGGAAGGCAATCTGCTCTCCTGGCTCGGTTGGGATCTGCGCATCGGATTCGACGCCCGTGAAGGATTGGTGCTGCATCAACTGCATTTCAGCCACGACGGACGCCGGCGGCCGGTGATCCACCGGGCCTCGATCTCCGAAATGGTGGTCCCCTACGGCGACCCGGCGCCGTATCGCAATTGGCAGAACTATTTCGACTCGGGCGAGTACCTGGTCGGCCGGGCAGCCAACTCGCTCGAACTCGGCTGCGATTGCCTGGGCGAAATCACCTACCTCTCCCCCGTCGTCGCGGACGACTTCGGGAACCCGCGCGCTATTCCCAACGGGATCTGCATCCATGAGGAAGACGCCGGAATCCTCTGGAAGCACACCGATGATTGGGCCGGCTCCAGCGAAGTCCGCCGCAATCGCCGCCTGGTGGTCTCCTTTTTCACCACGATCGGCAACTATGACTACGGCTTCTACTGGTACCTGTACCTGGACGGCGTCGTCGAGTTCGAGGCCAAGGCCACCGGCATCGTGTTCACCGCGGCGCTTCCGGAAAAGGACTACCCCTTCGCCACCGAAGTGGCCCCGGGCTTGGGGGCCCCGGTCCACCAGCACCTGTTCAACGCCCGGCTCGACATGTTCATCGACGGACCGAAGAACCGGGTCGAAGAACTCGACCTGGTGAGATTGCCCAAAAGCCCGGGCAATCCGCACGGCAATGCGTTCACCCGGCAGAGCACGCTCCTGGCCCGGGAATCAGGGGCGATCCGCGACGCCGACGGCAGCAAGGGCCGGGTGTGGCAGATCAGCAATCCGGACTCGCTCAATTACCTCGGCCGGCCCGTCGGCTATACGCTCTATCCCGAAAACAACCCGACTCTCGCCATGGCCGACGATTCTTCGATCGCGGCCCGGGCCGCTTTCGCCCAGCACCACCTCTGGGTGACCCGGCACGCCGCAGAAGAGCGCTATGCGGCCGGCGACTTCGTCAACCAACACCCCGGCGGGGCCGGGCTGCCGGCCTATGCCGCCCAGGACCGGGACATCGACGGCCAGGACATCGTGGTCTGGCACAGCTTCGGACTGACGCATTTTCCACGCCCGGAAGATTGGCCGATCATGCCGGTGGACACCACGGGGTTCACCTTGAAACCACACGGGTTCTTCGATGCCAATCCCACGCTGAACATACCGCCTTCGGCTTCCGGGCACTGCGCGAGCCCGGGCACCGAGGCACCCGGAGGCAAGGAATGCTGCGGGCATTGACCCTCCACTCCGGTGGTAGCATCCATTCGACGCTGTCCATCCATCGAGTGAGGCAAGGAATCAAGTGCCCAGACTGGTCGACCACGAAGAACGCCGCCGGTCCATCATCGAAACCACGTGGCGGCTGATCGCCGAGGAAGGCATCGACAATACCAGCATGCGGGACATCGCCCGGGAGTGCGGCTATGCGGCCCCAGGCGTCTTGAGCTACTACTTCCCGAACAAGGACGCCCTGCTGCTGGCCGCGTACCAGCTGATCTGCCAGCGCACCGATGAACGGATCGACGCGGCGGCGAAAGGCCGCCGCGGCCTCGGCGCGCTGCGCAGCATGTGCCTGGAAATCATCCCGGCGAATCCGCTGACCGTGGTGGAGGGCCGGGTGGCAGTGGCATTCTGGCAACGCGCGCAGACCGAAGCCGGATTGCGCACGGTGGGGCGCAATACCCTGCTTGCCTGGCGAAGCCTGATGCTGGGCTTTCTCGCCCAAGCGGAGTACGACGGTGAATCCCCGGCCCATTCCGACCCGGAGGCCGTGGTCGACGAACTCCTGAACATCATGATCGGACTGCACATCACCTCGATGTTGGATCCGGAGGAGACGTCCGGATCCCGGCAGCGGCATCTCCTCGAGCGAGCGTTGGGCAGGCTCGGCGTCGGGTAAGCTCAGCGCCCGGTAGCCGGCTGAGTCCGGCCGCGGGCAGCCACCTGTTGGCGTACCGCATGCGCCACGGCGCGGAGCCTGGCCGTGGTCCGTTGCGTCTGCGGATGCGCCAAGACGGTCCGCAACACCGGGACCGGGCCTTGGATTGCGGCCGTCGCCACGCTGCCGCCGTCGTAGGTCAGGCTATGTTGCGGCCGCTGGTGCAAGATCGAATAGCCGTGGCCGTTGGCCACGAAAGCGCGGACCGTTTCGTAGCTCGCGGAGCGGAATCGGACCTCCGGCTCGATACCGGCCTGGCGCAGGATCGACAGCATCAACTCCCGGCTGTGCGGCAAATCCAAAAGCACGAACGGTTCATCGGAGAGTTCCGCCAAAGCCACCTCGGCGCGACCCGCCAGGCGATGTTCCGGCGGCAACACCAGGTGCGGGAGCGACTCGTCCACCGCGGTCACCGAGAGCCCTTCGCGCAGACCGAGGTCGTAGCAGAGCGCCAGATCCGCTTGGCCGCTGAGCAACGCTGCGGAGCAGCCCGCGGCATCCGCCTCGGTGACCTCGACCAGCAGATCCGGGTGTTCCAGATGCAGCCGGCCCAACAGGCCCGGCAGGAGGAATGGCGCCAAGGTGCTGAAACACACCAACCGCACCCGTCCGGAAATGCTCTGCTGCTCGCCTCGGGCATGATCGAGCGCCTCTTCGAGCTGCGCCAGAATCGCCTGTGCATCACGGAGGAACATTTCGCCGGCCGGCGTCAACACCAGCCCTTTCGAACGCTGTCTGATGAAGAACTGCGAACCGATCCGGCGCTCCAAATGCGACACGGCGGCAGACACTGCCGATTGGGCGACGTTCAAACGCTCTGCGGCACCGGTCATCGACAGCCGCCCTGCGGCCTCCACGAAATACCGCATCTGGGTCAGTGTGATGTCCATTGAGCCAGCTTAGGCCAAGGCATCGATTGTTTCGATATCAATTAAGATTGCACAACTGATAAGCAGATGGCGCGGGCAAACCGAGTGGCTCGTTCGGGCCGCCCCGAGGAGCTGGATCTTCCCATAGAATTGCCAGCTATTTTGCGGTTCAGAATCCTTGACAGTGCTGGATTTCGACGTAGATTGTCTATAACTTAAGCGGTTTAGCTCGCCTAAGCGTCACCATCACTTCAACGAAAGAGTTTCAATGACGAAACAACCCATCGGGAGAAGAACTCTGCTCTCCATGCTCGGCGCCACGGCAGCGGTCGCAGCCACCGGCATCAGCTCGATCAGCCCGGCGGTGGCGGCCGTGCCAAGGGCCGCGGGCAAAACCGGCCCGGTCTGCGTCAGCTACATCGAGGTCAACAGCAATTCCATGCTCAATGCCGGCAAGTACACGCTGACCAGCAACGGTGCGAACGTTTTCGATGTAGCGGTCATCTTCGCAGCCAACATCAACTACGACACCACGAAGCAGAAGGCCTACCTCAGCTTCAATCCGAACGTCACCGCAGTGCTCAATGACGCCAAAAACCAGATCAAGCCCTTGCAGGACAAAGGCATCAAAGTGCTGCTTTCGGTCCTGGGCAACCACCAGGGCGCCGGCTTCGCCAATTTCCCGAGCAAGGCCGATGCCGAGGCCTTCGCCACCGAATTGGCCAATGCGGTCACCAAGTACGGCCTGGACGGCATCGACTTCGACGACGAATATGCCGAGTACGGCACCAATGGCACCGGACAGCCGAACGACAGCTCCTTCTACTACCTGGTCACCGCCTTGCGGCAGAAACTCGGCAGCAGCAAGCTGATCACTTTGTACGATATCGGCGAGGCGGCTGATCGGCTCAGCTACAACGGGAACAGCATCGCCAATACCTTCAACTACTCCTGGAACCCTTACTACGGCACCTATTCCGATCCGCGGGGGCCCAGCTCCAAGTCCCAGCGTTCGCCCGCTGCGATCCAGATCAATCAGACCAGCAGTTCCACGGCAGCCAGTTTCGCCAAACGGACCGTTACCGACGGGTACGGGGTGTACCTGACCTACGATTTGAGGGCCGGTGATGCGAGCAGCTACATCTCGTCCTTCACCAAGAACCTGTACGGAAGCACGGCGAAGTACACGCCGTGAGCGTCTAGCCATTCCGCTGGTCGCCGGCTCCAGTCCGTCCGTCGCTGCTGCTTCCCGCGGCGACGGACGGACTGGCAGCGGCGGCTATTTGGCCACGTAGGCTGCCAGATATTCGCCGGTCAGCGTGCCGGGATCGGCGATCAGCTCAGCCGGGGTCCCTTCGAAGATGACCTTGCCGCCGTCGTGCCCAGCACCGGGGCCCAAATCGATGATCCAATCGGCGTGCGCCATGACTGCTTGATGATGCTCGATCACGATGACGGACTTCCCGGAGTCGACCAGCCGGTCCAAAAGCCCGAGCAGTTGCTCGACGTCGGCCAGGTGCAAACCGGTGGTCGGCTCATCCAGCACCAGGATTCCGCCCTTCTCCCCCATGTGGGTGGCCAGTTTGAGCCGTTGCCGTTCCCCGCCGGAAAGCGTGGTGAGCGGCTGGCCCAACGTGACGTATCCGAGGCCGACGTCGGCGAGCCGGTTCAGGATGGCGTGCACTGCCGGGATCTTGGCTTCGCCGCCGCCGAAAAACTCGACCGCCTGGTCCACCGGCATGCTGAGCACCTCGCTGATGTCTTTGCCGCCGAAGCGGTATTCCAGCACCGAGGCTTGGAAGCGCTTGCCTTCGCAGACTTCGCAGGTAGTGGCGACCCCGGCCATGATCGTGAGGTCCATATAGACCACTCCGGCGCCGTTGCAATTGGGGCAAGCGCCTTCCGAGTTGGCGCTGAACAGTGCCGGTTTGACCCCATTCGCCTTGGCGAACGCTTTCCGGATCGGCTCCAGCATGCTGGTGTAGGTCGCGGGGTTGCTGCGCCGGGAACCCTTGATCGCGCCCTGGTCGATGGTGACCACACCATCCCGACCGGACACCGAGCCGTGGATCAGCGAGCTCTTGCCGGAACCCGCGACGCCGGTGACCACGGCCAGCACGCCCAACGGAATATCGACATCGACCTTTGCCAGGTTGTTGTCCGAAGCGCCGCGGATTTCCAGCCGCCCGGCGGCTTTCCTCAGTTTCGTTTTCAGAGCCGCCCGGTCACCCAGGTGCCGGCCGGTCAAGGTGCCGCTGGCTTCGAGGCCGGCCAGGCTGCCTTGGAAGACCACTTCGCCGCCGGCGGTGCCGGCTCCCGGGCCGAGGTCGACGACGTGGTCGGCGATCGCGATCGCTTCCGGCTTGTGCTCCACCACCAGCACGGTGTTTCCCTTGTCCCGCAACCGCAGCAGCAGTTCGTTCATCCGTTGGATGTCATGCGGGTGCAATCCGATCGTCGGCTCATCGAAGACATAGGTGACGTCGGTGAGCGACGAACCGAGGTGTCGGATCATTTTCACCCGCTGCGCCTCGCCGCCGGACAGGGTTCCGGATGAGCGGTCCAGGGAAAGGTAGCCGAGCCCGATTTCGACGAAGGAATCCAGCGTCTCGACTAAGGCAGTCAGCAACGGAGCCATCGACGGTTCGGCCAGTTCCTTGATCCAGGGAGCCAGATCGCTGATTTGCAGAGCGCAGACCTCGGCGATGTTCAGCCCGTTGATCCGCGACGAACGCGCGCCTTCGTTGAGCCGGGTTCCGCCGCACTCGGGGCAGGCCGTGAAAGTCATTGCACGATCGACGAAAGCGCCGATGTGCGGTTGCATGGCCTCCCGGTCCTTGCTGAGCATCGACTTCTGGATCTTCGGAATGATGCCTTCATAGGTCAGATTGATGCCATCGACCTTGATCTTGGTCGGCTCTTTGTAGAGCAGATCATGCAGCTCGGTCTTCGTGAACTTTTTGATCGGCTTGTCCGGGTCGAAGAACCCGGCGCCGCTGAAGATCCGGCCGTACCAGCCGTCCATGCTGTAGCCGGGAACCGTCAATGCACCGGCATTGAGCGATTTCTCCTCGTCGTAGATCTGGCTGAGATCGAAGTCGGTCACCCGGCCCATGCCCTCGCAACGCGGGCACATGCCGCCGGTGATGCTGAAGCTCCTGCGTTCTTTCACGGTCTTCCCGCCGCGTTCCAGGGTGACCGCACCGGCGCCGCTGATCGATGCGACGTTGAAGGAGAAGGCTTGCGGCGAACCGATGTACGGTTGCCCCAATCGGCTGAACACGATGCGCAGCATCGCATTGACATCGGTCACGGTGCCCACCGTGGAACGCGGATTCGCACCGAGCCGTTCCTGGTCCACAATGATCGCGGTGGTCAGTCCGCTGAGCAGGTCCACATCCGGTCTGGCCAGGTTCGGCATGAATCCCTGCACGAACGTGCTGTAGGTCTCGTTGATCATCCGTTGCGATTCCGCCGCGATGGTGTCGAACACCAGCGAGCTTTTCCCGGAACCGGAAACTCCGGTGAACACGGTCAGCCGGCGCTTCGGAATTTCAATGCTGACGTTCTTCAGGTTGTTCTCCCGCGCGCCCTGCACGCGGATCAAATCGTGGCTGTCCGCCGTGTGCGGCCCGGCCGCCGTCGCGCCGTTCTCCGGCTCCAGAGTGATATCCATGCTTGTCATGCTAGTCGCTGCCAAAGGACCGGGCTTCTCGATTCCTGACCGGCCGGAGCTGCAGCAGTGGAGCCGCCGACGGCGGCGATCCGGAGCAATCTGGCCGGCTCGGATTATTTTTGTCCGAACTGATTGAACCGAACGCGGAAAATCGGCGTCGTTAATGACTGAAGTGGGTTTTATCGCAATCAACTTGGGGGAATTACATGCCGACTCCTCGGCGCAAGCGCACAGCCTTGTCTCTGCTCACCGCGGCCGGATCCGGCGTACTCGCGCTGCTGCTGGCCGCCTGCAGCGGCACTGGAGCATCGGAAACCCCGACTCCCACAACCAACGCCAGCACCGATCTGTTCGTGAAGGTGGCGCCGTCCGTCGACACGCCGCCCGATGGCCGGGTCGCCGTGCCCATCGAGTTCGGCTGGACCGGCGACAAGCCCCGAAGCGGCGGTGAACTGAGGCTGACCGTGGCCAACGGCTTCACTTGGGCGACGATCGCCAGTCTGGGCAGCCAGATCGACGAACAGACCGTGGTGATCCCCTACGCCGAACTTCCGCAAAACGGCATGACCAAAGCCCGGTTGCAGGCTCCCGACGGCTGGAACGCGGATAGCCCGATCCTCACTGCCGAGCTCCGTGCCACAGACCCGGCCGTCGCGGGCGGCGAAGATCTAGATCCGCAGAATGACCGGGGATCCGCCAAAGCAGTAAGCAAGCTGCCGCAGCTTGATCTGTTCATGTTCCCACCGGCCACCCGTTCGGTCGCCGATGCCTCCGGGGTGGTGCAATACTCCTTCAGCTACGGAAACCAAGGCTCCGACCCGGCGCGCGCCACGGTCGAGTTGACCCTCTTCGACGGCTATTCCTGGGCGGAGATTCCGCCGAACTGTGTAGCGGCGAACGACCTTTCCCCGATGAGCTGCGAGCTCGGCGAGGTGCCGCGGGAGGCTGCTCTGGGACTCAAGGTGAAGGTGCCGGCCGGCTCCAGCGGATTGAACCAGGCCTTGAAGTACGACATCAAACCGGTCGGGGCCACCGATGAAAACCCGGCGAACAACAACGGCGTGCGCTATGCGGACAGCGGCCCCGGCAGATGAACCCCGAACCCCAACTGACTAACAAAGCCAAGACAACACCGAACCCCCAACAACGGAGGAATGCAATGAAGTTCGCCCCACCATCCAGAATCCGGAAGCTGAGATTGTTCGCTTTGCTCATGGCCGTGCTCACCGCAGTCTTCGCCATCGGCATCGCCACCCCGGCGAACGCGGCGGATACCTCCGGTTTGAAAACCGCTGAGAACGCCCTGGGCACCATCGTCACCAACGCCGAAGGCATGACCCTGTACATGTTCGACCGCGACGTCAAAGACTCCGGCGAAAGCAACTGCAACGGCAACTGCGCCACCATCTGGCCCCCGGCAACCA
>JAFOLH010000010.1 GCA_017419405.1 Renibacterium sp.
GCGGCCGACCCGCCCCCTGAGCCGGCGGCCACCGGCCCGCGGCCCGCCGCCGCGCCGCCCCCCCCACCGGGTGGGGCCGCGCCCGCCGCGGCCCACCCGCCGACGCCGAACCAACCGTGGGGCTCGGCCGCTCCGGCCGCCGCACCCTACGGCGCCCCACAAGGCTTCCCGTCGGCGCCCGCGGGCCAGCCGGGGCCGAACCCCACGCCGCCGTACGGCGCCCCGCAGAACAACCCGCAGAACTCCGCCTGGCCGCAACAGCCAGGCGGCCCCCAAGGCGGTTACGGTCCGAACGGCCCGCAAGGGCCCGGCGGACCGTTCGCCCCGGCGGGCGGGCAACCCAAAAGCAATGCCAAGCTGTGGATCTTCGTCTCTGGTGCAGTAGTGGTCTTGGCGCTCATTGCGTTGCTGATTTGGCTCCTGATGGGCTTGCTGAAAGGCAATGACTCGGCGGCCAACACCGGCACCACGGCCAGTTCGACGTCGGACGCAGCCACGCCGCAGTCCAGCGGCGCCGACGGCTCGGTGATCCAGGCGAACGTCAGCCCCACCAATTGGAAGGTCGGCGACTGCATCAAAGGTTACGTCGACATCAATACCCGGGCCGACGTGGTCAGCTGCAGCACCGGGCATTCCGGCCAGCTGATCGGCACCTTCAGCTACGGCAGCGGCGACAGCTTCCCCGGCGAAGAAGCGCTCCGGAACAAAGGCGACGACTATTGCGCCGGCATCGAGTTGACCGCCTCGGCGAGCAACTACGACATCCGGCAGCAATTCGGCTACCCGACCGAATCGACCTGGAACAAGGGCGATCGCCGGATCGATTGCATCGCCTACACCAAGGGCGGCGAAATCATCAAGGAAAACCTGATCAAGTAGCCGCACGGGCATGGCCGGAAAGGGCCCCGCACCACGTGGTGCGGGGCCCTTTCCGGCACTTGGGGGGTGGTTCAGCAAGCCCTGCTGAAGCACCCCGGAAACGGGTCGGTCAGGCTTTCCGGACGGTGAGTCCGGCTCCGGCGCCACCGGCTTCCAACTCGTCGACGTCGGCTGCAGTGTCCACCAGGACCGCATCGCCGTCGGCGATCTCTCCGGAAAGCAATGCCCGGGCCAAGCGGTCGCCGATTTCACGCTGTACCAGCCGGCGCAGCGGGCGGGCTCCGTACGCCGGATCGAAACCGGTCATCGCGAGCCACGCCCTGGCCCCGTCGGTCACCTCCAAGGTCAGTCGCCGGTCCTGCAGCCGGGCCGCCAAGGCCTGGACCTGCAAGTCCACGATCTTGGACAATTCCTCGACGGTCAAGGCCTCGAACATCACGATGTCGTCGAGCCGGTTGAGGAACTCCGGCTTGAACGAAGCATTCACCACGGCCATCACCGAATCGCGCTTCTGTTTCTCGTCCAACAACGGATCGACCAGGAATTGCGAGCCCAGGTTCGAAGTGAGCACCAAAATCACGTTGCGGAAATCGACGGTACGCCCCTGCCCATCAGTGAGCCGGCCGTCGTCGAGCACCTGCAACAGGATGTCGAAGACTTCCGGGTGCGCTTTTTCGACTTCGTCCAGCAAGATCACCGAGTACGGCCGACGGCGCACGGCTTCGGTCAGCTGCCCGCCTTCGTCATAGCCGACATACCCTGGCGGGGCCCCGACCAGTCGGGAAACCGAGTGCTTCTCCGAGTATTCGCTCATGTCGATCCGGACCAGCGCCCGCTCGTCGTCGAACAAGAAGTCGGCCAAAGCTTTGGCCAATTCGGTTTTGCCCACCCCGGTGGGGCCGAGGAACAGGAACGAACCGGTGGGCCGGTCCGGGTCGGAAATCCCGGCCCTGGATCGGCGCACCGCATCGGAAACGGTTTCCACGGCCTTGGCCTGGCCGATCAACCGGGAGCCCAGCACGTCTTCCATGTGCAGCAGCTTCTGGCTTTCGCCCTGCAGCATCCGGCCGGCCGGAATTCCGGTCCAGGCCGAAATCACTTCCGCAATGTCGTCCGCGGTCACCTCTTCGGCAACCATCAGCTCGGGTTTGTTCTGCGCGGCGTCCCCGGCGAGCGTCTCTTCGGCCTGCTGCGCCTCATCGAGTTCCCGCTCCAGGCCCGGAATCTCTCCGTACAGGATCCGTGAAGCCTGCTCCAGATCGCCTTCGCGTTGGGCCTTCTCCGCAATCGAGCGAAGTTCGTCCAGTTTGGCTTTCAGTTCGCCCACCCGGTTGAGCCCGGCCTTCTCCGCTTCCCAGCGCGCATTCAGACCGGCAAGCTCTTCCTTGCGGTCGGCCATGTCGGCACGCAATGCCTCGAGCCGCTCCATCGATGCCGGATCGGTTTCCCCGGCCAGGGCGAGCTCCTCCATGGTCAGCCGATCCACCGAACGCCGCAATTGGTCGATCTCCTCCGGCGCCGAATCGATTTCCATGCGCAGCCGGGAGGCCGCTTCGTCGACCAGGTCGATGGCCTTGTCCGGCAACTGCCGACCGGAAATGTAGCGATTCGACAAACCCGCGGCGGCCACCAGGGCCGAATCCGCAATCGAGACCTTGTGGTGCGCCTCGTAGCGTTCCTTCAAGCCGCGCAGAATGCCGATGGTGTCGTCCACGCTCGGTTCGCCGACATAAACCTGCTGGAACCGACGCTCCAGCGCCGGATCCTTTTCCACATGCTCGCGGTATTCGTCCAGCGTGGTCGCACCGATCAGGCGCAGTTCACCGCGGGCGAGCATCGGTTTGAGCATATTGCCGGCATCCATGGCACCTTCCGAAGCGCCGGCGCCCACCACAGTGTGGATCTCGTCGATGAAGGTCACGATCTGCCCGTCCGAGCCTTTGATCTCTTCCAGCACCGCCTTGAGCCGCTCCTCGAACTCGCCCC
>JAFOLH010000002.1 GCA_017419405.1 Renibacterium sp.
GAAATCAACAAAAACACGTCCACACCGCCGGAAACCCGACCCAACCAGACGTGATAAACCACCACCAAGAAAACCGCGAAAAACCGCAGTCCCTCAATCTCAGGACGAAACCCCCGCACCGGAGCACTCACCGCCGAACCCGGAATCCTCAGGTTCGTACCCCCCAGATGGCGCGCCTTCACTCTATGTACATCCTTTATTCGCACAATGGCCGCGTTAAACGGTACCAGCCGCTCACAGATTCCGCCGGACGACACCTCGACGCCCGCTGTGAAGCCGTAGGGCCTCGCCGTTAAACGCGTGGGGTGTGGAGGCCAACCCCCGAAACCGAAGTTTCAAGGGTCGGCCTCCACACCCCACGGCGTGGTTTTGCCTAGTGGCTGTGACCCGCGTGCGAGTCTTCGTCCTCTTCCGGCTTCTCCACGACGAGTGCTTCAGTGGTCAGGACCAAAGCAGCAATCGAAGCAGCATTGCGCAGTGCCGAACGCGTCACCTTGACCGGATCGATCACACCGTCCGCGATCAGATCGCCGTAGACGCCGGTCGCGGCGTTGAAGCCGTGTCCGTCGGGCAGGTCGGCGACCTTGCTGATCACGACGTAGCCGTCGTAGCCGGCATTCTCGGCAATCCAGCGCAGTGGTTGGGCGACCGCCCGGCGGACCAGGCCGACCGACGTCGCCGCATCACCGGTGAGCGCCAGCACCTCGGCGTTTTCGTCGAGTGCTTTGGCTGCCTGTACCAGAGCCGAGCCGCCACCGGCGACGATGCCCTCTTCGAGCGCCGCGCGGGTCGAGGAAACAGCATCTTCGATGCGGTGCTTCTTCTCTTTCAGTTCCACCTCGGTGGCGGCGCCGACCTTGATCACGCCGATCCCGCCGGCCAGCTTGGCCAGGCGTTCCTGCAGCTTCTCTTTGTCCCAATCCGAATCGGTGCGATCCAGTTCGGCACGCAGCTGCGCGATCCGGTCTTTGACATCCGCATCGGTCCCGGCGCCGTCGACAATAGTGGTGTTGTCTTTGGTCACGGTGATCCGGCGAGCGGTACCGAGGACTTCCAGACCCACCTGGTCCAACGACAAGCCGATCTCCGGAGAGACCACCTGCGCGCCGGTCAGGATCGCGATGTCCTGCAACATCGCCTTGCGGCGGTCCCCGAAGCCCGGAGCCTTGACCGCAACCACGTTCAAAGTACCGCGCAGTTTGTTGACGATCAGCGTCGACAAAGCTTCGCCGTCCACGTCTTCAGCAATGATGAAGAGCGGCTTGGACGCCTTGAGCGCCTTCTCCAGCAACGGCAGGAATTCCTGGATCGAAGAAATCTTGCCCTGGTTGATCAGGATCAAGGCGTCTTCGAGCACGGCTTCCTGGCGCTCGTGGTCGGTGACGAAATGCGGCGACAAGTAACCCTTGTCGAACTGCATCCCTTCGGTCAGCACCAATTCGGTCTGCATCGAGGAGGATTCCTCGATCGTGATCACACCGTCTTTGCCGACTTTGTCGAACGCTTCGGCCAGCAACTCGCCGATCTCTGCACTCTGCGCCGAGATCGCGGCCACCGAAGCGACCTGGCCGCTGCCTACCTCGCGGGCGTTTTCCAGCAACCGCTCGGCGATCGCCTCGACCGAGACCTCGATGCCGTGCTTGAGCGCGCTCGGCGCAGCACCGGCAGCAACATTGCGCAGGCCTTCTTTGACCAGGGCCTGGGCCAACACCGTGGCGGTCGTGGTTCCGTCGCCGGCCACGTCGTTGGTCTTGGTGGCTACTTCCTTGGCCAGCTGCGCGCCGAGGTTTTCATACGGATCATCGAGCTCGATCTCGCGGGCGATGGTCACGCCGTCGTTGGTGATCGTGGGAGCGCCCCACTTCTTGTCCAGGACGACGTTGCGGCCGCGCGGGCCGAGGGTCACCTTGACCGCGTCAGCCAAGCGGTCGACACCGGCTTCGAGCGAGCGGCGGGCCGCATCATTGAATTCAATCTGTTTTGCCATGAGTCAGTTGTCCTTTCACGGACTAATCCCTGCAACCATCGGCGGGGCCGGCGGTGCAGGGATCGGTCGGGTGGGTTACTTGACGACGATGGCCAGAACGTCGCGGGCCGAAAGCACCAGCAGCTCTTCGCCGCCGGTCTTGACCTCGGTGCCGCCGTACTTGGAGTAGAGCACCACATCGCCGACGGCGACGTCTACCGGTACCCGGTTGCCGTTGTCGTCCACGCGGCCTGGGCCGACGGCGACGACTTCGCCTTCCTGCGGCTTTTCCTTCGCCGTGTCCGGGATCACCAGACCGGAAGCGGTGGTCTGCTCAGCTTCGAGCTGGCGGACGACAATACGATCCTCAAGAGGCTTAATAGAGACCGACACTCGGACCTCTCCTTCTCACACTCAGTAGTTTGTGGGTTTGGCCGCGCCACGGGCGTCAACCGTCGTCGCGGTGCCGGTAGGTGCACCGTGGATACGGCCTTTTCAGTTAGCACCCTCGGTATGAGAGTGCTAACTACGACTCTATTGAGTCGATTAGCACTCGGTCAAGGCGAGTGCCAGTTTTCCGCAGATTCACGGCCCGGGCACAGGCGGTCATTCGCCCAATGCGGCAAAAACGTAAACGCAGAGGAACCCCACGAAGAACAACGCCGTCAGGAGCGCCGTCTCCCGGTGCTCGTGGGCTTCTACCAGGAGTTCCTCCACCACCAGGTAGAGCAGTGCCGCCGCACCGAAAGCCAGTACCGCCGCAAGCACCTGCACCGGAGCACCGGCGAGCAGGAACAGGGCGATCAAAGCGCCCACGAAGGTGAACAGCGAAAGCGCCGACGTCGCCGATGCGGCGATCAGCGGACGGATCCCCTGGGCTTTCAACGTCAAGGTCAAGGAGACCCCGACGAACAGGATCTCCAAGGTCAAAGCGGCGGCCAGGACCAGCCCTTGGCTGAAACTCAGCGTGGAGCCCAAGCCCACCAAGACCCCGTCCACGAGCAGGTCCACGCCCACTGCCACGATCAGTCCGATCGGCAGGATGGCGGCCTTGCGGAGGCTTTTGGCATTTTCATACCGGGCTTCCATCGAGCGGCTGAACTGGCTCAAGCCGAGCATCAGGGCGACCCCCAGGACGAAGCCGATTCCGGCCCAGAGCCAATTCCCTTCCTTTTTGACCTCGGGCAACAGCTCGCTCGCCAGGGCCGCCAACACCACGCCGGCGGTGAAATGCTGCACCCCGCTGACCACCTGGCCGGGCGGCTGCCAACGCACCACCGCGAAGGAACCGATGATGCTGGCCAGTACCGGCGGAAGGATGAGCGACAAACTGAGTCCCATGGGCATGGATCCATCACACCATGCCCGCCGGAGCATCCGCAGCCGTCAACGGCAGGGTGCCCGGCGCAAATTAGACTTTCCTCATGCCCACTGAATCGATTGCCCCTCTGCTCAGCACCGAAGGTTGGGAATTGCTCTCCGTGATCGGGCCGTACGCCGAGGCAGATGCGCTGTCCACCTCGGAACGGCTGCGCAAGGCCGGACACTCGGCCGAGTTGGTTTCGGCGGTACTCACGCAATCCAGATTGCGCAACAAGGCGACCGCCAAGTTCGGCGAGTTCGCCGCGCAGATGATCTTCACCCAAGCCGGCCTCGAACAAGCCACCAGGCTGCCGGTCGCCGCCCTGCACGCGCAGCGTTTCGCTGCCGCCGGAGTCGCCAGAATAGCCGACCTGGGCTGTGGCATCGGTGCCGATTCGCTGGCTTTTGCGACCCTCGATCTGGACGTGACCGCCGTCGAGCTCGACGAGACCACGGCGGCCTGCGCGACCATGAACCTACTCCCCTTCCGCAATGCCCGGGTGATCCAGGCCGACGCCGCCCAATTCGATCCGGCGACCGTCGACGGCATCTGGCTGGATCCGGCCCGGCGGGACACCACGAGCTCCGGCACCTCCAGGATTTTCGATCCGGAAGCTTTCTCCCCACCGCTTTCCTTCGTCGAGCGCCTCGCCGAACGGGGCATGCCGGTGGGCGTGAAGCTCGGGCCCGGAATTCCGCACGAATCGATCCCGGCCGGTTGCGAAGTGCAATGGGTCTCGGTGGACGGCGATCTGGTGGAGGCCACACTGTGGTTCAATGCGCTGGCCCGACCCGGCATCCGCCGATCGGCGCTGCTGCTCGGCGCTGCCCGCGGCGCCGAACTGCACAGCGCCCTGGACTTCGATCCGGCGGCGCAGGACGCTCCGGTGGGACCGCTCGAGGGCTACCTTTACGAGCCTGATTCGGCAGTGATCCGCGCCGGACTGGTCGCGGACCTGGCGAAACAGATCGGGGCGCACCTCGTCGATCCGCAGATCGCCTATTTGGCCGCGGCCGATCCGTTGGACACACCGTTTGCGCGCGGCTACCGGATCATCGACGTGCTGCCGTACAACGTCAAAGTATTGCGCAATTGGGTCCGGGAAGCCGGAATCGGCACCCTGGAGATCAAAAAACGCGGTACCGCGGTCACTCCAGAGGAGCTCCGCAAACAGCTGCTCGGCGGAAAAACCGGCAAAGCCAAAGCCAAAAACTCGGCCACGCTGGTGTTGACCAGGATCGGCAGCGAGCGGGTGGCCGCCGTCGTCGAACCGCTCTGAACCCGGCGCGGCTCAGGACTCGGCGCGGGAAAACTCCGAGGCTTCCCGGACCAATTCGGCGCTCGGCCGCACCCCGGTGTAGAGCACGAACTGCTCCTCGGCCTGGATCGCGATCACTTCGGCACCGGAAATCACTTTTTTGCCCAGCGCTTCCGCGGTTTCGACCAATGGCGTCCGGGCCGGCAGCGCCACTACGTCGAAGACCGTCTCGGCTGCCTCGATCGCGGACAACGGAAAGGCCAGCACCGATTCGTCTGCGCCTTGCATGCCCAACGGAGTGACATTGATCAGCAGTTGCGCGTGGTGGTCCGCCGCCTCCGGCAGCCAGTCGAATCCGTAGAGCGCGGCGAGCGCCGGCCCGGTTTCGGAATTCCGCGCGACGATGGTCACCGAACCGAATCCGGCATTCCGCAACGCCGCGGCGACCGCTTTGGCCATTCCGCCCGAGCCCTGCAGCAGCACGGTGCTCGTCACCGGAATCCGGTGCTCCAGCAGCAGCCGCTCGATCGCGAGGTAGTCGGTGTTGTAGGCGGTGAGCACGCCGTCGTCGTTCACGATGGTATTGACCGAATCGATCGCTTCCGCGGAGGGCGAGATCCGGTCCAGCATCGGGATCACGGCTTCCTTGTAAGGCATCGAAACCGCAGCGCCGCGAATGCCCAGCCCGCGGATTCCGCGTACCGCATCGGCGAGGTCCACCGGGGCGAACGCTTTGTAGACGAAGTTCAAGCCGAGCCGGTCGTAGAGGTAGTTGTGGAATCGCGTACCGATATTGCTCGGCCGTGCCGCGAGTGAAATGCACAAGGTCATGTCTTTGTTCAGGATAGGCACGGTATCCAGGATAGCCGCCGGTCCCGGATCTCTCCCGGACCCCGGGACCGCTTCGGGGCGGAACGGGGCCGGCAGCGGGACCGGCAGTCGGTTTCAGCCCTGGCGGGCTTTCATCCTGGGGTTCAGTTTGTTGATCACGAACGTCCTGCCGCGGCGGCGGACGATCTGCGCTCCGGGGACCTTCTTCAAGGCCCGGAGCGAGTTCCTGACTTTCATGGTTTTCCTCCTTCAATGACGGCTGTCTAAGCCGAATGGGTCGTCGAAATATTCCGGCCGGTTGCCCGCTTCGGCCAGACTCAATTGCGCGGAGTCCAGCAAGTCGTGGACTTCCGATTCGATCAGTTCGTCGGCCCGGCCGGTCAGCGCCAGGACACTGCCCGGCTGCTCGATCCCGGGCAGCCAATCCCCGGTGTTCTCCAGCCAAAGCCTGGGCCCGATGCCCCGGACCGCGATCCGCCGTTCCGGCGTGGATGCGAGCCAAAGCCGGCCGCGGACCCAACAGCTTCCGGCCGCCAGCTCCGGCAGCACGGCACGGAAGCGTTCCGGGTGCAGCGGCCGCTGCAGTTGGTACCGGACGGTGCGGAAGACGCCTGGGCCCCGGTCCTCCGCCACCCGGACTTCGCCGGGCGCCTGGCGGGCCATCAGCTCGTCGAGATCGAAACAGCCGGGCCGGACCTGCTCGGTGCGGAGCGCCACCGCAGCGTGCGGCGCAAGTTCGTGCAGCAACTCCAGGCCGAGCGCGCGCTGCGGGTGCGCGGCCTCGATCAGCGCATTCGCCAATGACGGGGACGGCAGCACGGTATCCGCCTGGGCCAGCGTTCCGACCAGGAATTCGCCCTGGGTCCGCGGATCTTTCGGGTAGCTGGTCAATCCCAGCGCGGAGAGCCCCCGACGGTCCCAGAGCTGGTCTTCGAGTTCTGCCGGATCCAGGGCGAGCACCGCGTTGTCGATGCAAAAGGCTTCTTCGAGCCCGGCGTAAAGCGCCTCCACCACCATGTCCGGCTCCACCCCCGGCGGAAGCGCCAACACGGCGTGCGGCACCCCTTCCCGGATCAACCGGCGCACCGTCGGCACCAGGTCCAGGCGCACCGTGCAGGAAAGGCAGCCGTGCTCCAGCCGACCGGAGCTCCGCTCCTGCAATTCGCCCTGCCGGTAGATCCGACGGAGCACCAATGCGCTGTTCCCGAGGCCATCGTCCAACAGGTCATGGACCACGATCACCGAGTCCGGGTGGGTGCCGGAAAGCAGTTCCGCGCCGCGCTGACGACAGTGCGGATCCAGCGAGGCCAGAAGAGAAAGATGCATGCCGTCCAAGTTATATGCGAATGATTCTCATTTGCAAATGTCTCGATGACTGTCCGAAGTCATCGAGTCGGAACCGGGGCTCCGGCTGAATTAGACTTGGGCGACACTTATCCAGCCTTGCTGACCTCCGGAGGGGGCGAATCATGGAAATACCTTTCGGCGATTCAGCCCAATCCACGCTCGGCGTCGAATGGGAACTGGCCCTGGTGGATGCCGAAACCGGCGAACTCACCCCGCAAGCCGATTCGCTGCTGCGGGTGATCAATGCGGAGCACCCAGAACTGCAATCCGATGAGGAACATCCGCACATCAAGCGCGAGTTGCTGCTCAACACCGTGGAATTGGTCACCGGCGTCTGCCAGACCGTGGCGGAGGCGAAAGCCGACCTGGGCCGCTCGCTCGGCACCGTACGCGAAGCCGCCGACCGCGCCGGCGTCGAACTCATGTGCTCCGGGACCCACCCGTTCAGCCATTCCCAAGCCCAAGCCGTCACGGACCAAGCACGTTACGCCAAACTGATCGATCGGACCCAATGGTGGGGTTCGCAGATGGTGATCTACGGCGTGCACGTCCACGTCGGCCTGGACTCGGTGCACAAAGCCATGCCGGTGCTCGACGGCCTGGTCAATTACGTACCGCACTTCCAAGCCCTTTCCGCCTCCTCGCCGTTTTGGAACGGCGAGGACACCGGGTACGCCTCGCAGCGGGCCTTGATGTTCCAGCAGCTCCCCACGGCCGGTTTGCCCTTCCAGTTCAAAGACTGGTCCGGTTACGAGAACTACGTGCAGGACGTGCTCACCACCGGCGTGATCGACCAACAGAGCGAAATCCGCTGGGACATCCGGCCGGTTCCGGCACTGGGCACCATCGAAATGCGGATATGCGACGGGATGGCGACTTTGGAAGAGGTCGGCGCGGTCGCGGCGCTCACGCAGTGCCTGGTGCAGTCGTTCTCCGACCGGCTCGACGACGGCGGCAGCATCCCGACCATGCCGCCTTGGCATGTGCAGGAAAACAAATGGCGGGCTGCCCGCTACGGCATGGACGCCATCATCATCCTGGACGCCGAATCCAACGAAAAGCTGGTCACCGAAGACCTCTTCGAGTTGCTCAACAAACTCGAGCCGGTTGCTGCCCGGCTCGGTTGCGCGGCCGAACTCGCCGACGTCGAGAAGATCATCCGGCGGGGCGCCGGCTACCAGCGGCAACGAGCCGTGGCCCGGGCCCACGACGGCGACCTGCACGCGGTCGTCGACGATCTGGTCGCACTGCTCCGCGACGGCCACCAAAACTGACGCCGAGCGGCCACCTCTGCAGGCCAAATCCGGGTTTTGACGTGCAGATCAGGCCACTCGGCGGCGGGTTCAGAGGCAGATGGTGGTCACCGGGAGCGAAGAATCCGGAGCGAAGCCCAAGCCCGACGGCTGCACCCCGCGTTGCACCAACTGCGCGCCCAGGGCGGCCACCATGGCGCCGTTGTCGGTGCACAACGACGTCGCCGGGACCAGCAGCTCGATTCCGGCCGCGGCGGTCCGTTCCGCAAGCAACTCCCGCAGCCTGGAGTTCGCCGCGACGCCGCCGCCCAGCAACAATGTCCCGATTCCCTGTTCCTGGCAGGCGAGCACCGCTTTGGCGGTCACCACGTCCAACACTGCTTCCTGGAACGACGCCGCAATGTCCGCGGTCGGGATTTCGGTGCCGGCGGCTTCGTCCTGCTCCACCCGCCGGGCCACCGCGGTCTTGAGCCCGGAAAAAGAAAAATCGTAGCGGTGCGGGCCCGGGGTTTCCCGGCTGCCCAGGTACTTCGGCGCGGTCAGGCCACGCGGGAAAGCCACCGCGGCGGGGTTCCCGCTACGGGCCAATCGGTCGATCGCCGGCCCGCCGGGATAATCCAAGCCGAGGATCCGGGCGATTTTGTCGAAAGCCTCGCCGGCGGCGTCGTCGATCGTCGCGCCGAGCAACTCGACATCCTCGGTGAGGCTGCGGACCCGGAGGATTTCGGTGTGCCCGCCGGAGACCAGGAGCGCGCCGAGGTTTTCCGGAAGCCGGTTGCCGAGCGCGGAATCCAGGAGCCCGACTCCGACGTGCGCTACCAGGTGGTTGACCGCGTAAAGCGGTTTTCCGGTCGCCAAGGCCAGCGCTTTGGCCGCGCAGACGCCCACCATCAAGGCTCCGGCCAGACCGGGACCAGCAGTGACCGCGATCGCGTCGATGTCCGCCAAGCCGACCCCCGCGGTGGCCAGCGCTTCATTGAGCGTGGGGACGATCGCGTCCAGATGCGCCCGGGAGGCAATTTCCGGAATCACCCCGCCGAACCTCACGTGCTCGGCCATCGAAGAGGAAACCGTGTTGGCCAGCAATTGGGTACCCCGGACGATGCCCACGCCGGTTTCGTCGCAGGAGGATTCGATTCCCAGTACCAGCGGCATCATGCTTGTGCTCCCAACTGCGCCCGCATCACCAGGGCGTCCACGCCGTCGCGGTAGTAACGCGGCCGCAGATGAATCTGTTCGAACCCGAATCGCCGGTAGAGCTGCTGCGCTCTGGGATTGTCCGCCCGGACTTCCAACAGCACCTCGGTGGCGCCCCGGCGTCCGGCTTCGGCCAACAACTCGGTCAGCAAGGCAGTGCCGATGCCCTGCCCTTCGAATTCCGGCAGAACTGCGATGGTCTGCACGTCGGCGACCGGCGGCAAACACATCAGACCGGCATATCCGACGATTTCGTCCCGGTCCTCGGCGACCAGATAATGCCGGCTGCCCTGGGCCAACTCGTCGACGAACATCTGCCGCGGCCAGGCGTCGATCGGGAAAAGCACGCCTTCGAGCTCGGCGACGGCATTGACGTCCGCGGCGGTCATCACCCGGAATCCTGCGCTCATAAGGCCCGTTTCCTCGGCCCGGGGACTTGGGCGTCGGATTCGCGGAGGTACTGCGGAGCACTGTCCAGAAGCGCTTGGCCGGCCCGCAGCCTGGCCGCTGCCGAAAGCCCCAATGCCGCCGCGGTGGGCTGGGCTGCGCGGAACTCCTCGACCGCGTGGCCGGCCAATGCCTCGGCATAGATGCCGGCGCCGAATCCGTACACCGGCAGCTCCGGAAGCTCAGACGCCGCGCCGACGTTCGGCCCGGCCAACAAGGTCCCATCGGCGGCGTAGCGCGCCCAATACACTTCCTTCCGCCGCGCATCCGTGGCAACCAGGAACTCCCCAGACGGCGGCGCTGCCGCGGTCTGCACGGCCCAGGCCAGCGCGTCCAGGCTCAGCACCCCGTGCAACGGGACCTGCCAGACGTCGGCGAGCACTCTGGCGGTCGCGATTCCGGAGCGGAGCCCGGTGAACGGGCCAGGACCGACGCCGACCGCGATCGCTTGCGGGGTGTCCCGGCCCTCCAGCAGACGCCCGATGCCCAAGGCGAGCACTTCGGCGTGGCTCCGGGTGTCCTCGGTGGCGAAGGCGTCGAGCAGTTCTTCGTCCTGGATGAGCGCGGCAGAGGCTATGGCCGAGGTGTCGATGGCGAGCAGAAGCACGGTACCAGCCTACGGGATGGTGCAGGCCGGCGGTGCCGCGCGGCTTCGGGGCCAGGAGCTTCCGCCGGCATCACGACCCGAGGAGCGAACTGAAGTCCGTACCTTCCCAGCGCGGCCCGACGGCCATCAGGTCAATGCTGCGCGGCTCGTCGTCGGCATCTCCAGCAGCTCCGGCTTCGTCGGCAGCGCCGCGGTTCAGCCGGATCCGCAGATAGGAATCGCTCAGGTGTTCCACTCGGCCGTCGCCCCACTCCACCACCGTGACCGAAACGTCCATGGTGTTCTCGAGGTCGATGTCGTCGATCTCGGCCGCAGAAGCCAGCCGATAGGCGTCGACATGCACCAAATCCGGACCCCCGACCAGCGAAGGATGAATCCGGACCAGCACGAACGTCGGCGAGATGATGCCCGCCCGTACCCCCAGCTGCTCGCCCAAAGCCTGGGTGAACGTGGTTTTCCCAGCTCCCAGTTCACCGGAAAGGATGATCAGATCGCCGGCCCGGAGCAGTCCGGCCAAAGCCCCGGCGAGCCGCCGGGTACCGGCCAGATCGGGAACGTCGAACTTCATTCTGCGGCTTCCGCTGCGGCCCCGGCGTGCAGATACACCCTGGGCACCCTGGGCGCGATCCGGGTCACCACCTCGTAATTGAGGGTGCCCGCTGCTGCTGCCCAGAGATCCACCGAAGGATCGCCGGCCTCGGCTGCCCCGAACAGCACTGCTTCCCGCCCGAGCAGCGATTCGCCGTCCGCCACCCTGCTGCCCGGGCCGAGGTCCACGACCATCTGGTCCATCGCGATCCGGCCGACCACCGGATAGATTTCGGTACCGATCCGCACCGGCCCGCCGGTCGCGATCCGGGGCACCCCATCGCCGTAGCCGAGCGGGATCAGGGCCAGAGTGCTCGGTGCACCGGTCCGGTAGTGCAGCCCGTAGGAGACGCCTTGTTCCGCCGGCACGTCTTTGCAATGGGCCACGAAAGTCTTCAGCGTCATGGCCGGTTTGAGGCCCAAATCCTCCGAGGTCTGACCGGCGAACGGCGAGAGCCCATAGAGCCCGATGCCGGCCCGGACCAAGTCGAAATGCGTGTCCGGCCGGGAGAAGATCGCCGGAGTATTCGCCAAATGGCGCACTTCGACGTCGACTCCGGAATCTTCCGCGATGGCCACGGCTTCGCGGAACCGGCGCAACTGCACATCGGTTTCGTCCCGGTGCGGCTCGTCCGCGACGGCCAAGTGCGAGAACAAGCCCACCACGCGCAGCAAGCCCTCGTCTTGGTACTCGAGTGCTTCGCCGATCACCGAATCCCAGAGCGCACTGGTGCTGCCGTTGCGGCCCAGACCGGTGTCGATCTTCAAATGCACCCGGGCTGGGCGTTGCTGTTCCCGGGCTGCTGCCACAATGTGCGCGAGTTCCCAACCGGAAACGCCGAGATCGATCCCGGCCTCGACCGCGGAGCCGAAGTCAGTTGCCGCGGTGTGCAGCCAGGCCAGGATCGGCGCCTCGATGCCGGCCGCCCGCAACTCCAGCGCTTCGCGGACGTGCGCCACACCGATCCAGGCGGCTCCGGCCTGCAACGCGGCCGTCGCCACCGGCACCGCGCCATGGCCGTACCCATCGGCCTTGACCACTGCCATGACCTTCGCCGGCGAAGCGATCTGGGCGATCCGGCGGACGTTCTGCCGGATCGCCTCGAGGTCGATCACGGCCTGGCGTTCAGGGGGGAAATCTGCGCGGTTCACCAAACCATTCTAAGTGCGCAGGCGACCGGAACGGCTCAAGCGTCGGAATGGTGTGCGATGGTGGCAGTGGCCCTGCGCACCGCCTCCGAAGGCACGTCCAGGACCAGATCCTCGAGGAAGGCGTAGCGCCTCAGCCACTGTTTCCGGACCCCGGCCCGGGCCGAATTCATCCGGTGCCACCAGTCCGCGATGTCGCCCCAACCGGGCGCGGCGAGCGAACCGCCCACCTGTTGCACGGACAACGACGCGCAGAGGTTCGCGAAGCTGAGCCGGTCGGCAAGCCGCCAACCGGCCAGGGTTCCCACCACGAAGGCGGCGCCGAAACAGTCGCCGGCACCGGTGGGGTCCCAGGCTTGGACCGGCAGCGCCGGCACCCACTCCTCTTCGCCGCTTTCCGCGTCGATCGCCATCGCGCCTTGCTCGCCGACCGTCACCACGGCCACCGGGACCCGGTCCGCGAGAGCGTAGAGCGCCGCCCAGGGATCATCGGTCCGGGTGAAAGCCATCGCTTCGGGGCCATTGGGCATGAACGCATAGAAATGTTCCAAGTGCTGCAAAGTTTCCACCGGCCACTGCCCGCTGGGATCCCAACCGACGTCGCCGAACAGTTTGGTGCCTTGGCGCGCCGCGGTGATGGCCCAGGGCTCGATCTGCGGTTCCAAGGAGACCACGGCGGCCCGTGCACCGGGTGGATTCCCACCGAACAACTCGGTGGCCGATTTCGGTGCCGGATGCCCGTGCGAGATCATCGAACGGTCCTTGTGCACGGACAGCGAAACCGTCACCGGTGAATGCCAGCCGTCGAAGCGCTCGGAGTTGCCCAAGTCCACATGCTCCTGATCGCACAGCACGGTCCAGTTGAAATCACCGTAGCCGTCGTCGCCGAACGCTGCGGCCAAGCTGGTGTTCAATCCCAGCCGGCTGGCCGCAATCGCCTGGTTGGCCACCCCGCCCGGGCAGGAACCCATGCCGTCGCTGAAGATTTCGGTGCCTTTTTCCGGCAGTTCGGCCAAGCCGGTGAAGATGATGTCGAAGAACACCGACCCGCTCAGGATCAAATCGAATTGCGGCTGTTCCGGACCGCGGTGCGCGGCGAGCGGATCGAATCGCTTCTGCGTGGCGTTTGCCCCCGGTTTCATGCCACGAGCCTACTCGTCTCTCCGCGCCGAGCGTTGACTCATGGCGGCTAAAAAAGCGTTTTGACCGCCACAAGTCAACGCTCGGCGGATGTGGCAGGCAGAATGGACCTCATGCGTCTGGTGATTGCGGGTGGCGGCGGCTTTCGGGTTCCTTTGGTGTACCGGGCGCTGAGCACCGGGACGCACTCCGAGTTGATCGATTCCGTGGTGTTGCACGATGTGGACCCGGACCGGCTCCGGGCGATCCGGGCCGTGATCGAGGCGATGCCATTCCCCGGCCCCCCGGTGGAACTCCGGGAATCGCTCGAAGAAGCCCTGCCCGGTGCAGACGTGGTGTTCGCGGCCACCCGGGTCGGCGGCACCGCCGGGCGGGTTCTGGACGAACGCGTGGCGCTGCGGCTCGGGGTGCTCGGGCAGGAAACCACCGGAGCCGGCGGAATCAGTTACGCCCTGCGCTCGATCCCGTACATGCACTCGCTGGCCGGCGCGATGGCGGAGCACTGCCCGGAGGCTTGGCTGGTCAACTTCACGAACCCGGCCGGCATGGTCACCCAAGCGCTGCAAACTCTGCTTCCGGGACAGGTGATCGGCATCTGCGATTCGCCACTGGGTTTGGTCCGGCGGGCTGCCGCAGCGGCCGGGGTCTCGCTAGACGGCATGGCCGGTGTCGATTACTTCGGGCTGAATCACTTGGGCTGGTTGAACGGCTTGACCGAGGCCGGCACGGATCGGCTGCCCGGACTGCTGGCCGCCGCGGACCGACTGGACAGTTTCGAAGAGGGGCGGCTCTTCGGTGCGGATTTCCTGAGGTCCCTGGGCTCGCTGCCGAACGAGTACCTGTTTTACTACTACCGCCGCGAAGCTGCGCTCGCCGCAGTGCAGCAGGCTCCGCAGACCCGGGGCGAGTCGATTGCGCATGCGCAACGCAGCAGCTATCCGCAGTTCCACGGACCCGAGGCGTTCCGGCACTGGGATGCCGCGCGCCGGGCCCGCGAGCAGGGCTACCTCGCCGAGGCCCGGAACGACGGCGAACCCCGCGACGAGCCGGACCTCGCCGGCGGCGGCTATGAAGAAGTCGCCTTGGCCGCGATGAACGCCCTGCTCACCGGCACGCCGGCCGAGTTGATCCTCAATGTGCGCAATGGGAACACCATGCCGGCGCTGGAGCCGGACGCGGTGCTCGAAGTGCCCAGCCGGGTCGATGCCTCGGGCGCCCGGGCTCTGCCGCTGCTTTCGACGCCGTCGATGCACCAACTCGGCCTGATCGCCCAGCTCAAAGCCGTGGAAACCGCAGTCGTCCGGGCGGCCCTGCACGGCGAACGGGACCAGGCCCAGCTCGCCTTCAGCCTGCATCCGCTGGTCGGCGACGAATCTTTGGGCCGGCGACTGCTGCAAGGCTACGAAACCGCTTTCCCGGAACTCAAGCTGCTCTGGCAGTGAATTCCGGGGCTGCGGTTCAGCCCTTGACCGCCTTGTTCGCAGCGTCCTGCGCTTGTTTCAACCCTTCGGCAACCGGGGTGCGGCCCAGGAACATCTCGTTGAAAATCGGCTTCCAGGCGTTCACCGCGGCCCCGTAGTTGGTGCCCACCGGGGCCTGGATGGTTTTGCCCTGCGCAGCCTTGGCGAACTGCGAAACGTCGACGCCCTTTGCATTCCAGTAGTTGCTGTACGCGTCTTGCGCGCCGAGTACCGCGGGATCGGCGGCTCCCTCGGCTCCGATGAACTTCGCGCCCTCGGCCGAGCCGAGCCATTGCAGCACCTTGTTCGTCGCGTCCTTGTTCCCGGTCTTCGCATTGCCCGCCGCAATGATGTTGTTCACTACCGAGACCGCGCCCGCCGGGCCGGCCGGCATCGGCGCGACCGCCCATGGGAAGCTGGCCCCCTGGGCCACGTTCGCCAAGTTGTAGGTGCCGGATTGGAACATTGCGATCTTGCCCTGGATGAACTGGTCCCGCATGAAATCACCGTTGTCGTTGCTGTTCGCGGCGCCCGGGGACACATGGTATTTGTTGATCAGATCGATGATGTACTGGAAAGCCTGGGTGCTTTGCGGCGAAGCGAAAACGAAGTCTTCGCCGTTTTGGAATTCGCCGCCGTTCTGGCCGATGAAGTTGTAATAGATCGCCTGCAGATCCTGGCTCGCGTTGTACCCGTATTGCACGATGTTGCCGGCATCGAACGCCGGATCGTCGGCGGTTTTCCCGGCCGCGTCGACAGTCAGTTTCTGCGCAGCCTTGAGGAAGGTGTCCTTGGCCGGATCGGTCGGGTTCCACTGCAGGTCCGCCAAGGAGACCCCCGCCTTGGCCACCAGGTCTTTGTTGTAATAGACCCCGATTCCGCCGTCGGTCAGCTGCGGCACTCCCCACAAAGTGCCGTTGCGCGTGTATTGGCTGACCGCCGCCGGAACCCATCCGGCCTTGGCCGCATCGAAATCCGCGCCGATCGGCAGCAGCGAGCCGCTGTCCGCATAAGGCGAGAAGTACGAGGATGAAATCCAGAAGATGTCGTCCGCATTCCCAGCGGAGACATCCGTGCGGAGCTTGTTGAAATAGGTGGCAAAGGGTTCCAGCACGGTCTTCACCGTGATTCCGAGATTCTTCGATTCGAACTCCCGGAATGAGGATTCGTAGGCTTTCTGCACCTGCTCGTCCCACAGCCGGACGGTCACCGTGGTCGTCGCGGCCGAGCCGGTGCCGCCCGGATCTGCCGGCGAGCACGCCGTCGTGGTCAGGGCCAATGCCGCGGCCACGGCGAGCGCGGACTTCTGCCAGATCTTCATTGCTTTCTCCTTGGGTTGCGGCCTATTTGAATCCGGTGATCGCGATCGACGACACGATGTTCTTCTGGAAGACCGCGAAAAGCAGCAGCAGCGGGGCGATCGCCACGGTCGTCGCGGCCATCACCAACGTCCAATTGCCGTTGTACTGGCTCTGCAGACCGGCGGTGGCGACGGTGACGGTCTGCCAGGTCCGGCCACTGGTGATGATCAGCGGCCAGAGGAAATTGTTCCAATGGGTCACCACGGTGATGATGGTCAGGGTGGTCAGGATCGGCCGGCTCAACGGCACCACGATGGACCAGAGGATGCGCAACGTCCCGGCGCCGTCCAACCGGGCGGCGCTGATCAGGTCTTCGGGAATCGAACGGAAATACTCGCGCAACAGGAAAATCGCATACGGCGAACCGAACAGGAAAGGCAACACCAGGGCCCAGAAGGTATTCCGGATGCCCAGTTGCGAGAACAACGTGTACAGCGGGATGATCGTCACCACTTGCGGCACCATGAGCGTCGCCAAGTAGAGCCAGAACAATCCGTCCCGGAACCGGAATTCGATTCTGGCGAAGGCATAGGCCGCCATGACCGAAAACAGCAGTTGGCCGACCGTGACCAGGCCCACGACTTGGGCGGTGACCACGATCGGTGCCACGAAATTGCGCTCCCCGCCGAAAAGCGAGGCGAAGTTCTCCCCAGTAGCCGGACTGGGCGGGCGCAATGCCGATTCGCTGGCGAACTGTTCCGGCGTCTTGAACGCAGTCATCACGGAAAGCACGAACGGCGCCACGGTGACCAGCAGACCGAACAGCAGCAGGAGGTAGACGCCCGCATTCCTCAGGATCACGGCCGGGCTAGGCGAGGTCATAGGTGATCCTCCTGCGGAAGTAGAGCTGTTGCAAGACCGTCACCACGATCAGGATCACGAACAGCACCAGCGCCATCACCGAGGCATGGCCCACATCGAAATCCTTGAAGGCTTTGGCGTAGATTCTGGTCGCAATCACATCGGTGCTGCCTTGCGGGCCGCCATTGGGCGTGAGCGCATAGATGCTGTCGAACGCCTGGAAACTGGAGATGACCCCGGTGACCAGGACGAAGAACATCGTCGGCCGCAGCAAGGGAAGCTTGATCCGCCAGAACGTCTGCACCGCATTGGCACCGTCCACCCGTGCGGCGTCGAGCGTCTCCTTCGGCACCGCCGCCAAGCCGGCCATGAAGAACAACGTCACATAGCCCACCTGGGACCAAATGCTGACCGCGGCCACCGACGGCAGGGCCAGAACCGGATCACTCAACCAGGGCACATTGCGGCCCAGCAGCGCATTGAGCGCGCCGCCTGTCGGCGCGAAGATCCAGTTCCACACCACGCCCAAGGCCAAGGGGGCGCAAATCCACGGGATCACATAGATCACCCGGAAGAATCCGGAACCCGGCAAACCCCGGCTGAGCAGAGTGGCCGCGAAGAGTCCCAAAGCGGTTTGCAGCGGAATCACCAAAAGCACGAAAAGCCCGGTCACCAGCAGCGACCGGCCGAATCCCGGATCACCGAAAACGTCGATGAAATTCTGCCCGCCGACGAAACTGGCCGGGCTGAGCAAGTCCCAGTGCTGCATCGAGAGCCAGATGACCACCAGGATCGGGAACAGCAGGAACGCGGCGATGCCGAAGAGGCTGGGCGCCAAGAGCGCATAGCCGATGCCCGCTTCCCGTCGTGCCATGATCACCCGCTTTCGGTTTCCTGTGCGAACTAATCAAAGTTAACCGCAAACTCGGACGAAAGCCCGTTTCCGCGGCAGCTGCTTCATTTGCAGCAACCTCCGGGACCGGATTCTTCCCGCGCCAGGCAGGAAACGACGTGCAGTTCCCAGCCCGCGGCCAGCCCCAGTTCACTCCTGATTCACCGCCGATTCAATCCTCCCGGCAAGACTCAGCGGCATGGAATACCGTTCGGGATTGACGCGCCGGCATGCTCTCCAAGGCGTGTTTGGCGTCGCCGGAGCCCTGATCCCGGCGAGCGCCGCGTCGGCGGCGTACCCACCCGCTCCCCTGCTCCGGCAACGGCTGACCCTGCCCAGCGGCCTGGCCATCGGTGAGGTGGACAGCACCTCGGCGATCCTCTGGGCGAGGGCTTCGGGCGCCGGGAAAATGTTGGCCACGCTGACCGAGCTGGACCGCGACGGCGTTCCGATGACCGGTCGTTTCGCGCACAAGCGAGTGGTCCGGGGCCGCTGGAACACGATGCAGGCCGCCACCGCGGACTCGGATTTCACCGCGAAGCTGTGGCTGTCCGCGCTCAAACCAGGCACCGAATATCGCGTCGAGCTGCAATTCGAAGACGAAGCCGGACAACTTTCGGAACTGGAGACCGGCAGCTTCGGCACCCCCGAGCGTTTCGCGTTCCCGGGCCGTCGGCGACCGCAGAGTTTCGTCTGGAGCGGCGACTCGACCGGTCAAGGGTGGGGCATCAATCCGGAACTCGGCGGCATGCGCGGATATCAGGCGATGCTGGACGCAGAGCCGGATTTCTTCATCCATTCCGGCGACTCGATTTATGCCGACAATCCGATCCAAGCCGAGGTGGCCGAGCCGGATGGCCGGCTGTGGCGCAACCTGGTCACCGAAGAAGTCAGCAAGGTCGCCGAGACCCTCGCCGAGTTCCGCGGCCGGCACCGCTACAACCAGCTGGACCACAACCTGCGGGCGCTTTATGCGAAGGTACCGGTTTTGGCGCAATGGGACGACCACGAAACCCACAACAACTGGTACCCGGGCCAGATCCTCGACGACGATCGCTACACCGAGCGGCGGGTGGACGTGCTTGCGGCCAGGGCCAGGCAGGCTTGGCAGGAAAATGTCCCGATCGGCGACGCTTCCCTGTCCTGGCGTCCCGGCGGTTTCAGTCCACAACGGATTTACCGCAAGCTCAGCCGAGGCCCGGCTCTCGATGTCTTCGCGTTGGACATGCGAACCTTCAAATCGCCCAACACCGACGGCAAGGAACCTTATGAAACGCAGATTTTCGGTCCCGAGCAGACCGACTGGCTGATCCGGGAGGTCTCCTCCTCCAGAGCAACCTGGAAGGTGATTTGCAACGATCTCCCGCTGGGTTTGGTGGTTCCGGACGGCAAGAACCAGGAATCGCTCAGCAATGGGGACAACGGAAAGCCGCTCGGCAAGGAGCTGGAACTGGCCCGGGTGCTGCAGGCGTTCAAACGCAACAAGGTCAGGAACGTGGTGTGGCTCACCGCTGACGTGCATTACACCGCAGCGCACCACTACGCCCCGGAACGCGCGGCTTTCACCGACTTCGATCCGTTCTGGGAATTCGTCAGCGGACCGATCTCGGCCGGCGCCTTCGGCCCGAACGTATTGGACGGGACCTTCGGCCCGAAGGCGGTTTTCGTCAAGACCGCCGAGTACCCGAACCAATCCCCACGCCAGGGCGACGCGCATTTCTTCGGCGAAGTGAAGCTCGACGCGAACGACGTGCTGACCGTCAACCTCCGGGACATCAACGGCACGACCTTGTTCACCCAAGAGCTGCAGCCGGCCCTGCGCTGAACCCATTGCGCCGATCCGGTCCGGAAACTCCCGGGTGCAACGACACTTCGCATCCATGGCCGGTGCCGAAGAGGCGGTGGACACCCGCTTCGTGATACTTCTTGATCCGGTAGCAATCGAGAGTCCGGAGCACGAGGAGGCCCCATGCGTGTTCTGATGCTCTCCTTGCACACTTCGCCGCTGGCCCAACCCGGTTCCGGCGATGCCGGTGGGATGAACGTGTACGTCCGCCAACTCGCGGAGAACCTGGGCCGCCAAGGCGCCCAGGTCCGCATCATCAGCACCGGCGACCAGGGCGATCTGGAGTTGGCTCCCGGGGTCCTGGTGCAACATCTGGCCGTTCCCGCGCCGCGGTCGAAAGAAGCCCTGCCGCAGTTGCTTCCCGAGCTGATCCGCCGGATTTCCGACGTCGGCTCCGACGGCGCCGAAATCCTGCACTCGCACTACTGGATTTCCGGGATGGCAGGCTTGGAACTCGCCCGGATCTGGCAATTGCCGCTGGTGCACACCATGCACACCATGGCCAAAGTCAAAGACCGGCACCGCACCGGGGGCCAGTTGGCCGAACCCTCGCAACGTGCCGCCGGAGAAGACCAGATCGTCGCCGCAGCGGACCGGCTGATTGCCAATACGCAAGCCGAGGCGGTTGAGCTGAACCAACTCTACGGCGGCTGCTCGGACCGGATTTCGGTGGTGCCGCCCGGCGTGGACCTCGAAGTCTTCCGGGCTGGTCCCAAACTCGCTGCGGCCGGAGCGGACCAGATGTTGCTGGTCTTCGCCGGCCGGTTGCAACGGCTCAAGGGGCCGCATATCCTGCTCGGCGCGCTCGCCCGGCTCCGGGACCGCCGGCCGGAACTGGCCGTCCGGCTCGCGGTGATCGGCTCGCGGAGCGGTGCCCAGGACTACGACTTGGCGACCTTGCGACGGGAACTCGGGCTGGAAGCGGAAGTCGATTTCCTGCCGCCGATGCCCGCCGCCGAGTTGGCTTCGTGGTTCCGTTCCGCGGACGCGGTGGCCATGCCGTCGTCGTCGGAATCCTTCGGCCTGGTCGCGCTCGAGGCGCAAGCCTGCGGGACTCCGGTGCTGGCCACCCGGGTGGGCGGACTCAACCAAGCCGTGCGCGACGGCGTGACCGGGCTCCTGGTCGATGACCTCGACGAATCCAGTTGGGCCCGCGGGATCGAGCAATTGCACGACCTCGGGCCAGCGGCCAGGGCCCGGATGGGCGAAGCCGGAATAGCGCATGCGGCAAGCCATTCCTGGGTGCAGACCGCCCGGCGCACCCGAGCCGTCTACGACGCTGTGCTTGCCGCAAGCCGCTGAGCCGGCAAAGCCTTCGGCGAAGTCGTTCCTCCGGCGCTGCTTTGCGGTAAATTGGCAACCGGATCACACCCTGGTCCGGCCAACCGGCAGCCAAAAGCAGTTCCGCGAAGACCTCGTGAATCAGTGAAGGATCTGAAGACAATGACGTCAACCGTCGAGCCCATGACCGATCTGCACATCGCCCAGCAAGCCCAGCTTCGACCCATTGCGGAGATCGCCGAACGCGCCGGAATTCCGGCGGATGCGATTGAGCTCTACGGCCGGTACAAAGCCAAGATCGACGTCGGCGAAATTCCGGCGTCCGGGCGGCGCGGCAAGGTCGTGCTGGTCACGGCGGTCTCCCCCACCCCCGCCGGTGAAGGAAAAAGCACCACTACCGTGGGACTCGCGGATTCGCTGAGCCGGGCCTTCGAGCAGGACGGCTCCGGCCGCAAAGCCATGATCGCCCTGCGCGAGCCTTCACTCGGACCGACCCTGGGCATGAAAGGCGGGGCCACCGGCGGCGGTTACTCCCAGGTGCTGCCGATGGATGAGATCAACCTGCACTTCACCGGTGATTTCCATGCGATCACCTCGGCGAACAACGCCTTGTGCGCGTTGATCGACAATCACATCTACCAAGGCAATGCGCTGAATATCGATCCGCGCCGGATCAGCTTCAAACGCGTGCTGGATATGAATGACCGGGCGCTGCGCGAAGTGGTGATCGGCCTCGGCGGACCAACCCAAGGGGTTCCCCGGCAAGACGGATTCGACATCACGGTCGCCTCCGAGATCATGGCCGTTTTCTGCCTGGCCAAAGACCTGCAGGACTTGAAACAACGGATCGGCCGGATCACCTTCGGCTTCGACTACGACCGGAAGCCGGTCACGGTCGCCGAGTTGGGCGTCGAGGGCGCATTGACCCTGCTGCTCAAAGAGGCCGTCAAACCGAACTTGGTGCAGACCATCGCGGGCACGCCGGCGCTGGTGCACGGCGGGCCGTTCGCGAACATCGCGCACGGCTGCAACTCGGTGATCGCCACGTCACTGGCCCGGGAACTGGCCGATGTGGTGATCACCGAAGCCGGCTTCGGCGCGGATCTGGGTGCCGAAAAGTACATGGACATCAAGGCCCGGACGGCGGATGTGGCACCCGACGCGGTGGTGATCGTGGCCACGGTACGCGCCTTGAAAATGCACGGCGGAGTCGCCAAAACCGATTTGGCGGAACCGGATCTGGCCGCCCTGCAAGCCGGGGTGGGCAATCTGCAGCGGCACATCCGCAACATCCGGCAGTTCGGCCTCGATCCCGTGGTGTCGATCAACAAGTTCAGCTCGGACAGCGTGGAAGAACTCGACTGGCTGCTGCAATGGTGCGCCGATCACCAGGTTGCCGCCGCGGTAGCCGACGTTTGGGGCCGCGGTGGTGGCGGAGACGGTGGCGATGAACTGGCGGCCGAGGTGCTGCGGGCTCTGCAGCAACCGCACCGATTCGACCATCTCTATGCTTTGGACCTGCCGGTCAAGGAGAAAATCGAACTGATCGCACAGCGGATCTACGGTGCGGACCGGGTGGAGTTCTCCAGCTCGGCTTTGAAGCGGCTTGCCGAAATCAGCTCCAACGGCTGGGACGCTTTCCCGGTGTGCATGGCCAAAACCCAATATTCGTTTTCGGATGACGCGTCGCTCCTGGGCGCCCCCGAAGGCTTCACGCTGCACGTACGGGACCTCGTGCCGAAAACCGGGGCCGGATTCATCGTGGCTTTGACCGGTGCGGTGATGACCATGCCGGGATTGCCGAAAACCCCTGCGGCACTCCGGATGGACGTCGACGCGGCCGGAAATGCAGTCGGTTTGAGTTGATCCGGCGTCGGCCGCCTGGTGCTCCCGACGAGGCTGCGCTCCGGCATTCCGAGCCGTCGGAGAATGCAGATTTTTTTCGTTGGGCTTATGGTTCGGCTGCGGGAAACCACAAAGTTCCGGAATGGTCGAAGGCGTTTTGATAAGATAGACGTCCTCATTTTCGACACGTGATCGAAGATGCAGTTTCGCATTCTTCATCCATCGCGAAAACTCACTCGGATCGGGCTCTTTTGGTGCTGTCTTCGTCGCCCAACAAGTCAGCGGAAAGGCATTCCGGCATGCCGTCAACAGCCTGCAAAACCTTTGAAAAACCGGGGAACCGGTGTCACTGCGACGGCATATTCCGGGCCGTTCCTGGGCGCAGCGGACCGCTCGTTATGGCCACTGATTCCGCTGGAACAAATTGCGCAATTCATGAATACGCATCGGATATCACCGCATAGGGGTTACCACAAAGCCACATTGGAACTGCTTGAGTTGGCTGATACCGTAGATAAGCGCGTGCAATGAGAATTGCAGGTTTATAGGTTGGGGGGACCTATTCGGAGTCCCTGTATGTGTTGTTACTACTGACGGAGACTTCTCTTGGTAAATCTTCATTCGCGGGGTTCGGCTGCGCGGCAAAACACTGATTCGAAGAATGCGGGCAGAAGACGGCCCCGCTGGCGGACCTGGTTCGCCGCGATGGCGGCAGTGCTGCCGCTCGCCATGATCGCCCAGGCTGCGCCGGCAGTGGCCGCGTCGATGACTTTGCGGGACAACCCTGCAGCGGTATCGACCTTGTACCCGGGTTCGCAGGGCCCCTTGAAGTTCTCCTGGGTCAATGACGGCCAGAACGAGACCATTGACACGGCTCGGACATCCTCCATTGTCTTCAACGCCCCGGAGGGCACAACCTTCGCCGCGCAGACATCAGTGCCTACTCAGCTTGCGCGGACTGAAAATGGCCCCTTGAGCAATACCGCGCTCGTGGCCAACAATTGCACCTTGAGCAATGGCTCGCGGACGCTGTCCTGCACGCTGGGTTCGACCGGCGCCTCCAATATTTCATGGGAGTCGGGCTGGGAACGCCGGTTCTTGCCGCAGATCATCGTTGCGGCCACGACCGCGCCGGGCGCGTTGCCGGATTCCGCCGGAACGATCCGTTTCAACACCACCTCGGACGGAGCTTCGAGCCCGCAGACCGTAGGAAACGGCTCCGGCAAGGTCCGGGTGATGGTCGATCCAGTCATCAACCCCTCCGACGGCTACCAGCTCACCGGCAAGGGCCAGGCCGGGTTCACCGTGACCGTGACCGATGCCGCCGGCAATGTGCTGGGCACCCCGACGGTCGACGCCAACGGCAACTGGACCTTGACGCCGAGCACCCGGGTAGCTACCGGCACCGTGGTGCGGGTAGCCCAGACCGATGACGCCAATGTCACCAGAACCGGGCAGACCACCATCGGGTCGCCGGCCCCGGACGCGCAGAAAAGCGAGTTCGTGGTCTCCACCGGGGACCGGGCCGCAAACGGCACTGCCTCGCACACCGTGACCGTCACCCTGCGCGACGCGCAGAACAATCCGATTCCGGATGCGGACACCAGCAAGCTCGCTGCCACCAGCACCCCGGCCAACGCCACGATCAGCGCCTGGACGAACAATAACAACGGCACCTACACCGCCACGATCACTTCCACGGTTGCCGGCAACAAGACCATCGCCACCAGCTTCGACGGCGCCTCGATCGCGGCCAACGGAAACGGCATTGCCCGCTTCGTCTCGGGTCCGGTCGATGTGACCAATGCCGGCACGAAGTTCACGGTCACCGAAGGCGATAAAACCGCCGACGGCGTCGCCACGCATACCGTCACCGTGACCCTGGTCGACAAGGACGGCAACCCGGTACCGAACGCGGACACCGCGAAGCTCGCCGCGGCCAGCGATCCGGCCAATGCCAGCTTCGGAGCTTGGACGAACAACGGGGACGGAACCTACACCGCCACGGTGACCTCGACGGTTGCCGGGGCCAAGAAGATCAGCACCAGCTTCGACAGCGGCGCGATCAAAGCCGACGGCAACGACGTGGCCCGCTTCGTCGCAGGCGCAGTCGATGTCACGAACGCCGGGACTAAATTCACCGTCACTGAAGGCGCCCGCGTCGCGGACGGCGATGGAACCCATAACGTGACCGTGACCCTGGTCGATAAGGACGGCAACCCGGTCCTGAACGCGGACACCGCGAAACTGGCCGCCGTCAGCGATCCGGCCAATGCCACTTTCGGTGCCTGGACCAATAACGGGGACGGCACCTACACCGCCACCATCACCACCACCGTTGCCGGTGACAAAAAGATCACCACCAGCTTCGACGGCGGTGCCATCAAAGCCGACGGCAACGATGTAGCCCGCTTCACCGCCGGCGGCGTCGACGTCAATAACGCCGGAACCAAGTACACGGTCACCGAAGGCAACCGCGTTGCCGACGGAACCGCAACCCACACCGTCACGGTGACCCTGGTGGACAAGGACGGCAACCCGGTACCGGATGCGGACACCAGCAAACTGGCTGCGGTCAGCGACCCGGCCAATGCCAGCTTCGGCGCTTGGGTGAACAATGGTGACGGCACTTACACCGCCACCATCACGTCGACTGTTGCCGGGGCGAAGAAGATCAGCACCAGCTTCGACAGCGGTCCGATCACCGCCGACGGCAACGACACCGCACGGTTCGTGGCCGGCCCGGTCGATGTGACCAACGCCGGAACGAAGTTCACGGTCACCGAAGGCGAGAAAATCGCCGACGGAACCGCAACCCACACCGTCACCGCGACCCTGGTCGATAAAGACGGCAACCCGGTCTTGGACGCGGACACCACCAAGCTCGCGGCGACCAGTGATCCGGCCAATAGCAATTTCGGCAGCTGGACCAATAACGGGGACGGCACCTACACCGCCACCATCACCTCGACCGTGGCAGGGGCCAAGAAAATCAGCACCAGCTTCGACGGCGGAGCAATCAAAGCTGACGGCAACGACACCGCACGGTTCATTGCTGGCCCGGTCGATGTGACCAATGCGGGCACGAAGTTCACCGTCACCGAAGGCAACCGTGTTGCCGACGGCAGCGCCACCCACACGATCACCATCACGCTCGCCGATAAGGACGGCAACCCGGTCCCGAACGCCGATACGACGAAACTGGCTGCGGTCAGCGATCCAGCGAACACCACGATCGGTGCCTGGACCAATAACGGGGACGGAACCTACACCGCGACCGTGACCTCCACCGTCGCCGGTGACAAGAAGATCACCACCTCGTTCGATGGCGGAGCGATCAAAGCCGACGGCAACGACGTGGCACGGTTCGTCGCCGGCGGCGTCGATGTCACCAATGCCGGAACGAAATTCACGGTCACCGAAGGCGACAAAACCGCTGACGGAACCGCAACCCACACGATCACGGTGTCGCTGGCCGATAAGGACGGCAACCCGGTCCTGAACGCCGACACTGCGAAGCTCGCGGCCAGCAGTGACCCGACGGACACCCGTTTCGGTGCCTGGACCAACAATGGCGACGGCACCTACACCACGACCGTGACTTCGACTGTCGCCGGCAATAAGAAGATCAGCACGGTCTTCGACGGCGGTTCGATCACGGCCGAGGGCAATGATGTGGCCCGCTTCGTCGCCGGTCCGGTCGACGTCACCAATGCCGGCACGAAGTTCACGGTCACCGAAGGCGAGAAAACTGCCGACGGCGTCGCCACGCACACCGTCACGGTGACCCTGGTGGATAAGGACGGCAACCCGGTTACCACCGCTGACACGGCGAAGCTCGCTGCGGTCAGCGATCCAGCGAACACCACGATCGGCGCCTGGACCAATAACGGGGACGGAACCTACACCGCGACCGTGACCTCCACCGTCGCCGGTGACAAGAAGATCACCACCAGCTTCGACAGTGGCTCGATCACAGCTGACGGCAACGATGTGGCCCGCTTCGTCGCCGGCCCGGTCGACGTCACCAACCCGGGAACCAAGTTCACCGTCACCGAAGGCACCCGCATCGCCGACGGAACAGCAACGCACACCGTCACCGTTTCACTCGCGGATAAAGACGGCAACCCGGTCCTGAACGCCGACACGGCGAAACTCGCGGCCAGCAGTGACCCGGCCAATGCCAACTTCGGCAGCTGGACCAATAACGGCGACGGCACCTACACCGCCACGATCGCCTCGACCGTTGCCGGTGACAAGAAGATCACCACCAGCTTCGACGGCGGGGCAATCACAGCTGACGGCAATGACGTGGCCCGCTTCGTGGCCGGTCCGGTCGATGTGACCAATGCCGGCACGAAGTACACAGTCACCGAAGGCACCCGCGTTGCCGACGGCGTCGCCACCCACACCGTCACGGTGACCCTGGTGGATAAGGACGGC
>JAFOLH010000011.1 GCA_017419405.1 Renibacterium sp.
ACAACCGTTGCCCGGAAAGCTCAATTGATCCGATGTCTGAGCTCGCATCGCCGTTGTAATCGGCCTCATCGAGCACCTCGGACAACTCGTCCGCGAAATCCGCCGCAAACGTCGCAGCACCGGTATTCGTCCCGGTCAGCGTGTACCGCACCACGCCACCCGGATCCACCACGGTGCGATCCGCGACTTTCGTCACCACCAGTTGCGGATCGGGCACCAGGTCCGCCGACGCCAGGTCGGTCAGCCGGTAGTCGAAGGTCGGCGGCGTGGTGACCTGGCCGGCCACCGCCGATGCGCCGGTCTGCGCGTCGATCCGGAACAATACGCCGTTCGAATTCGCCGAATACCAGCTGCCACCGAGCCAAGCGAAACCGTAGTTCGACGAACCCGCGGTGAGCGCCGGCCCGGAGATCTGCAGCCAAGGGGTCACGGTCATCCCGGCCGCCGAGAAAGTGTCGACGTTGTAGCGATAAATCCAGCCCTCGCCGCCGTTGAAGGCCAGGCCGAAAAGATTGCCCGCGCCGTCGAAGGCATAATCCGGGGCGACCACCCCGCCGCCGTTCCACACCCGGTCTCCGGCCACGGTCGACTGCAACGGTCCGCTGATCACGCCAGTGCCGGCCTGCGCATCGAATCGGGAGATTCTGGTCGCTCCCGTGCTCTGCAGATTGGTGCCCTGCCAAATGCTGCCGTCCGGGGCCACGGACAACCCACCCCACCGGACACTGGCTTGCGGCGCGGAGCCGATCTCGGTGATCTCGCTGGCTCCGTCCTTGAGCCCGTAGAGCTGCGGATAACCGGTGTTGTAACGACTCCCGACGAACTGCAGGCCGCCTTGGGCATCAGGGCCGAGCCCCAGGTTCGACGACCAATAATTGGGCGCGCCCGGAGCGGTTTGCGCGACCAGTTCAGTGCTGGCCTGCCCGCCCTGCAACCCGACGAACTTGAAGATCTGATTGCCCGAAGAACCGTAGAGCCCCGCGGGGTCGATCTGGACCGGAGCAGTCTGCGCGGTCAACGGCCATTGATCACCGGTCGCCGCGGGCGCAGCAGGCGCCTGGATCAGGGCAGACAGAAGCACCAGGCCCAGTACCCCCAGCCCTTTTCGCACTATTCCCAGCCGAAGCTTGGTCAGTCCTGCCATGCGGCCTTCTCATCCCCCAATAGCGACGCGTGCGCCCGGAACTTCCGGGCAGACGCGCAAATCCAGCTCAAATCACGTAGACGATAGCACGAAACTTCTCCGTCCTCAGATCATCTTCGCGCACGCGTAGAGGGCAAGCACAGACCGGGAATTGATGTGATGCAGATCACGGTTGGTTTCCGGAAAAGTCGCGTCATAAGATTCGAATCCCGGGTACCCCTTCCCGAACCTGGTACACCGGGTTCCGCAGACACCGACGATCCACGAAGAGGAACTCAACGCCCGATGAAAACGGTCCTGGCCTATTTCGGCACCCACGCCGAGGCGATCAAGGTCGCCCCCGTGGCAGCCCGCCTCGCCGATTCATCGCAACTTGCCGTCCGGGTCGTCGCACCGCACGACCAAATAGCCGGACCTTCCTCCGCCGCAGGACTTTTCGGCATCCGGCCCGAGCACGCTTTTCCGCAAAGCCGGAAGTCCCGTCATGCGCGGCTCGGCTTCGGCCAGCTGCTGGCCGAAGCCGGCCGGTTCTTGGCAGCCGACCGGCCCGACGTCGTACTCGTCCACGCCTCCGGGCGGGACTCTTCAGCCCTGGCCGTCGCAGCAGCCCACCTGAATATCCCCTTGGCCAGCCTGGATACCTCGGCCGCCGCCTCGGCGACCAAAATCCGGCATCGGCACCCGGCCGGCGGAACCGCCGACCTCTATCTCGAAGCGAACCGAGTTGGGCGCGATCGGCTGCTTGCCGAAGGGGTGCCCGCAGCGTCGATCGAACTCACCGGCAGCACCACGATCGACTCGCTGCTGCACGGCATCTCCTCCGCGCAAGCCGGGCGTCGCCCGGATTCGACCCCGGCTCCCCTGCGGCGACTGCTCACCGGCTCCGCGGCTCCGATTCTGGCCATCCTCCGCGGCGGCAAAGACGACACCGCGGTTGCCGGCACGGTCGACGCGATGCTGGACTCCGCCGCGAAGCACCCGGAACGGAGCTACTTGGTCTCCGCACCGGCAGCAATGGGAAATTTCCGATGGCGCAGACCGGCCGCAGCCCGAGCCAACCTGGTGCTGTGCGGCTCGCTGGATTTTCGCAGCTACTGCCGCCTGCTCGCCCGGAGCAAGCTCGTGCTCACCGACGACCCCAGTGTGCTGACCGAAGCCGGCGCACTCGGCAAACCGGTATTGCCAGCTGCCTCGGCAAGACGTGGATCGCCGCCGGCAGACCCGACCAAGATCGCCGGGCAGATCGAATCGGCGCTGCAAAGCCCCCCACTGGCCATCCCGAGCGAAGATCCGTTCGGTGATGGTTTAGCCTCACTCCGATGCGCCGCGGCAGTCATCAAACTGCTCGGACTCATCGGAACGGACCGCAACGCCGCGGGGCCCGCGGCGCCCGGCCGAAACCTCATCCGCCTCGTCCCCCGGGAAGCCGAACTGGCTTCCTGAGCACCGGGGCTCCGAAACCCCTCGGTGCCGACTCCCCAAAGCGGCACCGCGTGGAGGATGGACATGTCCAGTCCTTCCTTATATATGGTTGCGCCTTCCAATGGCGCAACCATCCTCACCACTGGTGCGTCGCGCTTCCCCAATTGCGCGGCGCACCAGTTTTGCCCAGTGACTCGTCGGCTAATCTCCCGCTCTGGATCAATCCAGGACGAATGCCGGGCGGGCGCTTTGGCTCCGCTATGGAAACGGACCCGAAGTGACCGCTTCGGCAGTTGCTGCCAGGTGTCCGCTAAGGATTCGCTGAGCCTTTTCAAAAGTCGTGAATTTGTCGACAATCTAACGGTACCTTTCAGATACCAGGTGAATTACACCGGACTATCGAGGGGATCGACAATCATGTGTTCAGAAACCGAAAGCAAGCAACCGACCGCCCTACCCAGACGTACTGCAATGCTCGGCGCATTGGCCGGCGCCGGAGCACTGGCGGCACTGGCCGGGGCCACCCCCGCCAGCGCTGCGGTGACCACGCCGACGCCGGGGACGCCGCCCACCGGCAATGCCGTGATCTGCTTGGGCGTCCAAGCCGGCCCGCCGCCCCGGCCGAACCGGATCGGCTTCGCCACCTTGCTGCAAGTCAACGGCGCGCTTTACCTGATCGATGCCGGCCGAGGCAGCCTCACCCAGTTCGCGAACATGGGGTTCAGCTTCACGAACATGAAATCCATGTTCATCACCCATCTGCACAACGACCACATTTTCGACTACTACAACTTCTTCGCCTCCTCCGGCGACCCGGCCGTCTTCCCACCCCGCAGCGCCCCGGTTTCGGTCTTTGGCCCGGGACCGGCCGGCGGACTGCCGCCGAGCCGGGTGGGCCAAACGCCGTTCACCATCGGCAGCAACCCCACCCCGGGCATTGTGGAGCTGACCAACAGCATGCACGACGCCTACGCCTACTCGGCCAATATCCTCAACCGGGATCAAGGATCCTACGACCCGCGCTCGCTCATGGATGTCGCAGCGATCAAGCTCCCCGACGTCGGATCAAGCTACCAGAACACCGCGCCGCCGATGGACCCCTTCGTCGTTACTTCCGATGAGAACCTCACGGTCTCCGCGATTCTGGTCCCGCACTTCGACACCTATCCGTCATTCGCCTTCCGCTTCGACGTCAAAGGCGGAAAGTCTTTCGTCTTCTCCGGTGACTGCACCAAGTCGGACAATGTGGTGAAGATCGCCCAGGGTGTCGACATCTTGATGCACGAATCGATCTACGAGCTCAATACCGTCTACCACCAGAACTCGCACACCTCGGCGGTCCAGGTCGGCGAGGTCGCTGCGGCGGCGAACGCGAAGAGCCTGATCGTGAGCCACTACACGAACTCGGTCACCGACGCCCAGTGGCGTGCTGCGATTGCACAGAACTACCAGGGACCGACGAGCATCGCCCTGGACGGCCAGGTCTACCCGCTGTAACCAGCTGCCTGCCGCTTCTCTGGAGCCGGACGCACAACAGGCCCGGAACGCTGGTTCCGGGCCTGTACTGGTAGCGGTGGGGAGGCTCGATCTCCCGACCTCACGATTATGAGTCGTGCGCTCTAACCAACTGAGCTACACCGCCATAAATGGGATTGGCCCGTGCCTTTGCCGGCCAAAACCGTCTTGACACGAGCCTACCCATTGCGAGCCCCCCACCGGAATCGATCCGGTGACCTCGTTCTTACCAAGAACGCGCTCTACCACTGAGCTAGGGGGGCAACAGATGAATACTTTACCAGCGGATTCAGCTGGGGGGAAATCGACCTCGCAACCAAGCTATTTCACTCCGGAACCAGACGCACGCGGCGGACTCGGCAAGCCGGAAACCCGCTAAAACACCAAGTTTCCCAGCCGAGTCCGCCGCGTGCGTCCAGCGAATCGACTACGGCAGGGTCAGCACCTGGCCCGGGAAAATCAAGTCCGGGTTCTCAATGCCGTTGACCTCGATCAACGCCTGCAGGTCCACCCCGTTCGCGGCAGCGATCGCGGACAGGTTGTCGCCGTCGGCAACGGTCACCTGGCGCACGGCGGCTTCCTCCACCGGCGCGGCTTCTTCGACCGGCGCGGCTTCCTCGGCTACCGGAGCAGCTTCTTCCACCGGGGCGGCTTCCGGAGCAGCCTCTTCGGCGGCCGGCTGCTCCGCCGGAGCTTCTTCTGCGGGCTGTTCGGCCTGCTGATCCTGATTCTGATTCTGGTCGCGATTGAACGCATCGTTTACTGCGTCGCCGACATTCTTGGCAACATCTTCGACATTCTTTTTGATGTCATCGAACAGTCCCATGGGAAACACCTTCCAACCGTCGGGCGCGATACTGCGGATGGCCAGTCATCGCGCCGGTCATGCCATGCAATCCGCATGACATGACCGATGCTAGGACCTGGCGATGCCGCTGCCAAGGGGTGCTGTCATACCCGGGGAATTTCTCCGGAAACCGCCAGCTTGCGTTAAGCCGGCATTCGGCAATTGTTCACCGGAGCCGGCCGGACCGCGCAGTGGACTACCACTTGCCTTTGCGGTTGAAATCCTTGGAACCATCGGTCTTGCCGTGCCGGGGCTTGCGGTCGCCCGCACCGTGCCCGGTGTGTCCGCCACCGGTCGAACGCGCGCCGTAGCCGCGCTCGCCGCCTTCACGCCGGCCCTTGTACCCGCCGCCGCTGTAGCCTTCGGATTCGCGCTCGGCGCGCGGCTTGCGGCCGGAATCCAACTCCAAGCGGATCAGTTCACCGCCGATGCGGGTTTTGGACAGCGCCCGGAGCTGATCCTTGCTCAGGTCCGCGGGGAGTTCCACCAAGGTGTGGTCGGCGCGGATGTCGATGCCGCCGATCTGCGAGGAAGACAATCCGCCTTCGTTGGCAATGGCGCCGACGATCGAACCGGGCAACACGCGCTGCCGGCGGCCGACCGCGATCCGATACGTCGCATTGCCCTCGGTGAGCGCACGGGTCGGGCCACGGGATCCGAAGCCGTCCTTGGAACGTTCGCGCTTCTGGTACTCCGGAGCGGCCGGCAGATCCTTCACCAGCAACGATTCGCCGCCCTGCGCCATATAGGCCAGTGCGGCCGCGATCTCGGCAGCGGTGACATCGTGCTCCTGCTCGTACGTGGTCACCAGGTCCCGGAAGACCGAAAGTTCCTGGGAGCCCAGGGTCTCGGTGATCTGGTCCGCGAATTTGTTCAAACGCAGGTTGTTGATGGTGTCCGCGCTGGGCAGGTGCATCTGCTCGACCGGCTGACGGGTGGCCTTCTCGATGGCCCGGAGCAAGTACTTCTCCCGCGGGGTCATGAACAGGATCGCATCGCCGGAGCGGCCGGCACGGCCGGTACGGCCGATCCGGTGCACGTAGGATTCGGTGTCGTGCGGGATGTCGTAGTTGACCACCAGGCTGATCCGCTCGACGTCCAGACCACGGGCTGCGACGTCCGTGGCGACGAGGACGTCGATGCTGCCGGAGCGCAGGGCTTCGACCGTGCGCTCACGTTGCTGCTGCGGGATATCGCCGTTGATCGCCGCGGCACGGTAACCCCGCGACTTCAATTTGTCGGCCAGCTCTTCGGTAGCCATTTTGGTGCGCACGAAGGCGATCACGCCGTCGTACTCTTCGACCTCGAGGATCCGGGTCATCGCGTCGAGCTTGTGCGGGCCCATCACCTGCAGGTAGCGCTGGCGGGTGTTTTCGCCGGTAGTGGTCTTGGCCTTGACCGAAATCTCCGCCGGGTTGTTCAAGTACTTCTTCGCGATCCGGCGGATCTGGCCGGGCATGGTCGCGGAGAACAAGGCGACCTGCTTGTCCTCGGGGGTTTCGGCCAGGATCTGCTCGACGTCGTCGGCGAAGCCCATCCGCAACATCTCGTCAGCTTCATCCAGGACCAGGTACTGCAGGTTGGACAGGTCCAGCGAGCCCTTGGAGAGGTGGTCGATCACGCGGCCGGGGGTGCCGACCACAACCTGTGCGCCCCGGCGCAACCCGGCGAGCTGCGGGCCGTAGGCCGATCCGCCGTAGACCGGGAGAACGGTGAAGTTGTCCATGTGCGCGGCGTAGGAGGAGAACGCCTCCGCTACCTGCAGGGCAAGTTCCCGGGTCGGTGCCAGCACCAGGATCTGGGTGTCTTTGGTCGCCGGGAGATCCGCCATCCGGGACAGCGCCGGCAGCGCGAAGGCTGCGGTCTTTCCGGTTCCGGTCTGGGCCAGGCCGACGACGTCGCGGCCTTCCAGCAATACCGGGATGGTCGCTGCCTGGATCGGCGAAGGCTTTTCGTAGCCGACGTCTTTCAGCGCTGCGAGCACTCGGCCGTCAAGGCCGAAGTCGGTGAAGAGAATGTCTTTCTCTTCGGATTCGGCGGCACCGTTGTGATTTTCGGCGCTGTTGTTCTGGGTGTTTTCGGACATGGGGATATTCCTCATTTGCACTAGGGCCGGACCGCGTGTGTCACGCTTCCAGTCATTCACCTCACGGCTATCCCTAGGCACAAGCCCGCACGATGCGGGGCCCAACACGAACACTCCTGCCTCAAGAATTGGGCAGGAAGAAACAGATAAGAATAAGGGATTCCGTAAGAAGGGGTCTGTTCAATTGTAAGGTATCAGCCGCACCCCGCCGCGCGAACTCAAGAAAACAGCGGGGTGAGATGGCGCACACCTCGGCTCCTTTCAGGCTTCGCGCCGAAACACCTTCTCGAAGTATGGCTCAAAAGCTGCCGCGACGTCGAGGTCCGGATCCGCCAGCAACGCCTGCGCCAGCTCTGCCGTGGGGTGTGCGAACCACTCCGCGATACGCACGCCGTGCCCGGGACGGTGCACGACCTCGACGACGTCGCCGGCTTCGATGCTGCCGGTTTCCAGGACCCGCAAATACGGCCCGACCCTTCCGGCTTGGCTGAACCGTTTGACCCATTGCGGCTCGTCCAGGCGTCGCTGGAACGTGGCGCAGGGCGTTCGCGGCATGGTGACTTCAACGAGCACTTCGGCGCCGATCCGCCATTGTTCGCCGATCAGCGCCTGATTGACGTCCAGGCCCGCAATCCTCAGGTTTTCGCCGAACAGGCCCGGCGGCACCGGATAGCCCAGGATTTCCTGCCAGTATTCGGCGTCGTGCTGTGCATAGGCATAGAGCGCTTTGTCCAGACCGCCGTGGTTTTTGCGGTCGACCTGGACATCGGCATAGAGCCCGTACTTGGTCACCTTGACCGGGCCGGCCACCGGGCGTTTGTCGATCGCGGTCAATCCGAATGCATTGGCGTCAGGGGTGAGCGCATGCAGACGGCAGACGGCGAGCAAGGTCCCTTTGGAGTTCACCACTGCATTGTACGAGCCGGCCGACGCCGATCAGGCAGCCGCTCAGGCTCCGGAGTCTTCGGCCGCGTCCCGGTGGCCGGGGATCAGGATCCGATCCGAGGCCGAGTCGTATTCGAAGAGCTCCGCGTACCGGCCCCAGTCGATCGCAGTGTCGACTTGCTGCCGGGCGTCTTCGTCGCTGTAGCTCCTGAGCAGCTCCTCGACCACGGATTCGGCGCGCAGGCTGCCGCTCTCCTGCTTGCGCAACTCACGGACGATGCTGCGCACGAGCGGGGCCTCCTCCAGCGCCAACGTGGCGAACTGTTCTTTGGCGCGCAGGGTATCGGCCGCGGCGAAGCGCCGGCCCTGCTCGCTGAGCCGGAGCTGTCCCCCGGTCGGATAGGCGAGTTTGAGCAATTGCGCGGCGTCGACCAGGGGCAGCAGATCGTCGATCTCGTAGCGGAGTTCCTCCGCGATCTCGGCCAGTCCTTCCTGCCCACCGAGCTCGGCCAACAGGTCGACCAAGCCGCCCAGGGCATCGGTGCTGGCCTCCGGCAATGGCGTGTCGTATTCGGTCGCAGTGCCGCCGAACGGCGAACCTGCGGCACTGGCCGGACGATTCCGCTCCGGGCTGCGCTGCCCGGTGAGGATTTCGTAGACCTGGTCGACCAGGGCTTCGAAGGCGATCGAGCGTTTGTCCCGCGGTTGCGGCAGATCGATCAGCAACTCGGCCTTGAGCCGGCCGGGGTTGGACTCCAGAATCAGCACCCGATCGGCCAATTGGATCGCTTCCTCGATATTGTGCGTCACGATCAACGCGGTCTTCGTCGGAAAAGTCCCATCGGCCCACATCCGCAGCAATTCACCGCGGAGGTTTTCGCTGGTCAGCACGTCGAGCGCGGAAAACGGCTCATCCATGAGCAGCACGTCAGGTTCCACCACCAGGGCCCGGGCGAAGCCGACCCGTTGCCGCATGCCGCCGGAGAGCTCCTTCGGGTACGCGGTTTCGAAGCCGTCCAGGCCGATCAAGTCGATCGCTTTGAGCGCCCGTTCATGCCGTTCGGCCAGCGGAACCGACCGGGCTTCCAGGCCCAGCTCGACGTTCTCCTGAACGGTCAGCCAGGGCAGCAGCGCGAAAGACTGGAAGACCATGGAGGTTCCTTCATTGGCGCCGTTGAGCCGGTTGCCGCGGTAGGCCACGGTTCCCGAGCTGGGCGCGGTCAGCCCCGCGATGCAGCGCAGCAGGGTGCTCTTGCCGGATCCGCTCCGGCCGAGCAGCGCGACGATCTCGCCCTCGACGAGTTCCACATCGATGTCTTCCAACACGGTCAATTCACCACCCGGGGTGGCGAATTTCATCGAAACTCCGGCAACGCTGATGAGAGAGGTCGGATTGCTCATTCGGACTCCTGATTCTCGAAAGGGGCGGGAGAAGCGTTTCAGAGGGCGTAACGGGATTCGGCGAGCGCGTACAGCCTCCGCCAAACCAGTCGGTTGAGGCCGACCACGAACACCGACATCAGAATCACTCCGACCAGCACCCGTGCCATGTCTCCGCTGGCGGTGGCCTGGGCGATGTAACTGCCCAGACCGGTCGCGGTCAGGGTCTGCTGGTTGTAGGTGACGATCTCGGAAACGATCGAAGCGTTCCAGGCCCCGCCGGCAGCGGTGATCGCTCCGGTGACGTAAGCGGGGAACACCGCAGGCAGGATCAGCCGCCGCCAACGTTGCCAGCCGGAGACGCCGAAACTCTGCATCGCCTGGTTCAAGTCGGTGGGGATCGCCGATGCCCCGGCAATCACGTTGAACAGGATGTACCACTGTGCGCCGAGCGCCATCAGCAGCACCCCGCCATAGTCCAGGGAAATTCCAGAGGCCACGAAGAAGGCGATCACGAAGGGGAAGAGGAAGTTCGCCGGAAAACTCGCCAGCAGCTGCACCACCGGCTGGGCCAGTCTGCTGACCTTCGGGTTCATCCCGATCCAAACCCCGATCGGAACCCAGATCAGGGTGGCCAGCACCATCACCACGGCGACTCGGATCATGGTGACCGCACCGAGTCCGGCCGCTTCGGCGAAGGTCCCGAATCCCGGGCCGGCTTGGATGAAGACCGCGGCCTGCCATGCGCCGTAACCGATCGCGGCACCGACCAGCACCCAGAGCAGCACATCGCCCACCCGGCGTCGCAGTACCGGCACCCGCAACGGGTGTTCCGCGATGCCGAACGGCCGCGCCGCGACTTCCAGACCACGGGCCACGGGTTTGAGCGCCCGGCCGAACCCGTAGGGGATCGAAGAGCGGCGGAGCAGGTCCAAGACCACGCTGCGCGGCTTGTCCGCGGCCGGGGTCTCCTCTTGCCGGAACTTCTCCGCCCAGGCCACCAAGGGGCGCCAGAAGAGGAAGTTGACTCCGATCACCATGATCGCCATGGCCAGGATCGCCCAGCCGACGTTGCCCAATTCGCCTTTTTCCACGGCACTGGCGACGTAGGCGCCCACCCCGGGCAACGCGTAGCTCTGGTTGTTCACCGTGATCGCTTCGGAAGCGGCCAGGAAGAACCAGCCTCCGCCGAAGCTCATCATCCCGTTCCAGACCAAAGGGATCATGCCGGCCGGGACGTCCAGTTTCCAGAAGCGCTGCCACTTGGTCAACCGCATCAACCGGGCAGCCTCGTCCAGTTCCTTGGGCTGGGATACCAGTGCATAATAGAAGGAGAAGGCCATGTTCCAGGCCTGCGAGGTGAAGATCGCGAAGATCGACGCCATTTCGAGCCCCAGGAGCGAGTTCGGGAACAGCGCGATGAACGCGGTCACGGTCACCGAGAGGAAGCCCAGAATGGGCACCGATTGCAAGATGTCCAGGATCGGCAGCAACACCTTCCGGGCCCGGGGCAACCGGGCGGCCGCGGTGGCGAAGACGAAGGTGAACAGCAGGCTGCAGGCCAAGGCGATGAACATCCGCAGCAGCGAGCGCAAGGCGTAATACGGCAGCATCTCCGGATCGGTGGACACCTCGGCCGGGGCGCTTCCGACGTCGAAGGGCACATTCAGATCCGGTGCCAGCCGGATCACCCCGAAGAGCAAAACCACCAGCCCGCCGCCGACCACCAGATCGATCCAGCGCAAAACCGGACGCCGCAGTGTGCCGGTGCCTGGAAAAGACCGTTGAGACGACATACGCACCCCCCAGCTGCCAGCGGATCTAGGCTCTTGAGGGCACCTTAGCAGACGCTTGTGACCGGGGAACTAAGCCGGGTCGAAACTGGCCGATCCGGGATCCGGACCGATTCCGGCCAATGGTGCCCAGAAATAATCGAAGCTCTCATCCGGCTCCGTCATTGCCCGCTGGCTCATCACGACGCCGACCAGGTCGCGCACCGGATCCACGCCGGCGCTGCAGCCGCTGCCGCCGGTCCAGCCATAGCTGCCGACCGACCGGGCATTATCGCCCGGGGCAATCGTCACGCCGGTCTGCCAGCCCCAGCCCTCGGCCCGGCCGAGAATCGGGTAAGCCCCGGCGCGCTGTTCCGGCCGCAACTGGTCCGAGACCATCTGGGTTTTCAGCGCCTCCGGCAGGAGCTCGCCGTCGGCCAGCGCGGTGAGGAACCTGAAGTAGTCCGGCACCGTGGACACCAGTCCGCCGGCCAGGGTCTCGAACTTCGGCGGTTTGCTGAACCCGCCGTCCGGCAGGTCTATGGCTTGGAGGCCGCCCGGCGTCGGAGTGTATTGCGTGGCCAGGTCCATTGCACGTCCGAAGAACCCGGTGGACTCCAGCCCCAGCGGTCCGGTGATCTTCTCCGCGAGCACTTCCCGCAACGGCGTCCCGGCGGCCCGGGCGATCAGCACCGAGAACACGTCGCTGCTGGTGTTGTACATCCACCGGCTGCCCGGCTGATCGGCCAGGGGCAGGCCGGCGAGCCTGGCGAGATACTCGTCGGCGCTCATTTCGGGCGGAAAAAGTCCCGCACCGATCCCGGCACTCTGCACTGCCTCGTGCAACGGCGTGGGCTCGAAAATGACCCCGGTGCCCATCGTGAAGCTGAACAAATGCCGGACCGTGATCGGCGTCTGCGCCGGAACCGTCTGCGCCAACGGGCCCGCTGGATCCAGCAGGACCCGGGGTTCGGCAAACTCGGGGAGCCAAGCCGCGACCGGATCGTCGAGCCCGAACCACCCGTCGGCCAAGGCCATGGCGCCTAGAACCCCCGCGACCAGCTTGCTCAACGAGGCGATCCGGAACTGGGTCCGCTCCGTCATCGGTTCCGGCGAGCCGAGCGCCTTCACTCCGCTGGCATGGAATTCGGTGATCCCGCCGCACCGTACTCCGGCCACCGCGCCGGGCAGGTAACCGGCTGCCACTTTCCGGTCAATCGATTCCCAAACCGCTTCGAATCCCGACATCACACGCCCACTTCCCGAACGGAGCAAAAGCCTGAACGGTGTTGAGCGTAGACCTCGCACGGCGCTTTCGCCAGGGCAACCGACCCGGCGGCCCAACCGCCCCGGCCCGGAATCACGTCGCGTCCGGTTTCGTGGGACCTACTCGGCGAGCCGCACTGCCGGGCGCCCTGCGGTCACGGCTCGAACCGATACCCCATGCCGGCTTCGGTGAGCAGGTGCCGCGGATTCGCCGGATCGGGTTCCAGCTTCCGGCGCAGTTGCCCGATGTAGACCCGCAGATATTGCGTCTCCTTGGCGTAGGCGGGGCCCCAGACCTGGGTCAGCAGTTGCTGCTGCGAGACCAACCGCCCCGAGTTCCGGGCCAGGTACTCCAAAATCGACCATTCGGTGGGGGTCAAACGCACCCGCTGGCCGCCGCGCATGACCTTTTTGGCCTGCAAATCCACCACGAAGTCGTCGGTTGCCACGGTCGCCGAAGCGGCACCGTCGGAATCGGTTTCGGAGCGGCGTTGCGCGGCCCGCAACCGGGCCAAGAACTCGTCCAAGCCGAAAGGCTTGGTCACGTAATCATCGGCCCCGGCGTCGAGCGCGGCCACTTTCTCTTCCGAGGCGTGCCTGGCCGAAAGCACGATGATCGGCACCGCTGTCCAACCCCGCAGCCCGGCGATCACCTCCAAGCCGTCCATGTCCGGCAAACCCAGGTCGAGGACGACGACGTCCGGCCGGTGCGCTGCCGCGCTCGCCAAAGCATCGGCGCCGTTCGCCGCGGTGTGCACGGTGTATCCGTGCGCGTGCAGGTTGATCTGCAAAGCACGGAGAATTTGCGGTTCGTCGTCTACGACGAGCACGGTAGTCACAACGCTCCCCTTTCCTGGGAGTGTGCAGGGTCGATATCACCGGTCGGCGCTGCCCGCCGGCCGGCACTGAGCGGCAGCCGGACCACCATGGTCAGGCCGCCTCCGGGAGTGGCTTCGGCGCTGAGCACACCGCCCATGGCTTCGGTGAAACCCTTGGCCACGGCCAGGCCCAGCCCCACTCCGGAACCGGCCGGGACGTCGTCGAGCCGCTGGAACGGCCGGAACATCGCCACCACATCCTCGGCCGCCACCCCGCGGCCATGGTCCACGATCCGCAATTCGCTGGCCGGATGCCCATCGATCATCGGGATCCCGGAAACCGTGCCCACCAAAACCAGATCGGAATCCGGGGCATATTTCAGCGCGTTCTCCACCACGTTCGCGATCACCCGTTCCAGCATCCCGGGATCGGCCTCGACCGCCGGCATGTTCGGCGGCAATTCCAGCCGCACCGCGCCCTCCGGCTGGCCCAGCAACGCGGCATCGATCGCATCGCTCCAACGCACCGGGCCGAGCAAGGGGTTGACCGCGTCCGAGGAAATCCGGGACATGTCCAGGAGGTTGCCCACCAAGGCGTCCAAGCGGTCCGCCGAGCTTTCGATCGAGGCGAGCAGCTCGGCTTCGTCTTCCGGCGCGAAATGGACTTCTTCCTGGCGCAGGCTGCTCACCGACAGTTTGATCGCGGCCAAAGGAGTGCGCAGGTCATGCGACACGGCACGCAGGATCGAAGTGCGCATCGTGTTCCCTTCCGCCAACCGCATGTTCTCCCGCCGGCTGGCATTGAGCTGGATCCGTTGCCGCAAGGCGACCAGATGCGCCCCGAACGCGGCCAGCAGCCGGCGGTCGGAAGCATCCAGCACCCGACCGTCCAAGGCCAGCACCAACCCCGGCTCGACTTCTTCCGAGTTGTCCGCGGTTTCCGGTGCCAACGGCGGGTTTTCACCGGAAGCGGCCTCAAGCCGCCATCTGGTTTGCTCCGCACCGCCTGAATCCGCCGAATCGTCGACCAGCAAAGCCACCGAATCCACCCGGAAGGCTTCGCGTACCTGGTCCAGGAAGGTCTGCAGAGAATCCTCCCCGGCCACCGCTCCCCTGGCCAATTCACTCAGCGTGGCGGCTTCCGCACCCGCCCGGAGCGCCTCCCGGGTCCTTCTGGTGGCCACATCCACGACCACCGCGACCACCACGGAGACCAGCACGAACACCACCAGGGACAACAGGTTCTCCGGGTCTGCGATGCTGAAGGTCAGGGTCGGTTCCGCGGAGAAGAAATTGAGCAGCAGGGAACTGAACACGGCAGCGAACAGCGCCGGCCAGAGTCCGCCCACGACCGCGACGATGACGCAGCCGACGAGTTGCAGCAAGGTGTCCGTGACGAAGTTGTCCGGCACCCAGGTGGCCAGCACCGCTTCGATCAGGGAGGGCAGGAAAATCGCCAGTGCGAAGCCGAGGATCAGCCGGCGCCGGCCGGGGGCGCCCACCCTCCGGAACCGGATGCCTTTGGCGCCCAGCGGGTGCGAAACCATGTGCACGTCGATGTCCCCGGAACCGCGCACCACCTTGCTGCCCACCCCGGGGCCCTTGAGCAGCCGGGCCAGCCATTTGCGCCGGGACGTCCCGACCACCAGTTGGGTGGCGTTCGCGCTGCGGGCGAATTCCAGCAAGGCCTGCGCCGGATCGTCGCCGGTCACGCTGTGGTAGCTGCCGCCCAGGTCCTTGAGCAATTGCCGCTGCGCCTCGATTTCACGCGGCGATTCGCCCAGCACCCCGTCCGCGGCGCGGACGTGCACGCCCAGCAATTCGCCGCCGGAGACCCGGGCGAGGATCCGCGCCGCCCGGCGGATCAGCACCTCGCCCTCGGCTCCGCCGGTCAGGCCGACCACCACCCGTTCCCGGGTCGGCCAGCTGGCCTCGATCCGGTTGTCCGCCCGGTAGGCGGACAAGCCGTCTTCGACCTGGTCGGCCAGCCAGAGCAGCGCCAGCTCGCGCAAAGCGGAAAGGTTGCCCATCCGGAAATAATTCGCCAGCGCCGCATCGACTTTGTCCGCCGCGTACACGTGGCCGGCACTGAGCCGCTGGCGCAGAAGCTCCGGCGAAATGTCCACGAGTTCGATCTGGTTGGCCCGGCGAACCACATCGTCCGGCACCGTTTCGCCTTGTTTGGTGTTGGTGATCTGGCTGACCACATCGCCCAAGGACGCCAAATGCTGGATGTTCAGTGTGGAAATCACATCGATGCCCGCGGCCAGCAGGAGCTCCACGTCCTGCCAGCGTTTCCGGGCGACGCCTTCGCCGACCACGGTGTGCGCGTACTCGTCCACCAGGGCGAGCTGCGGCGCCCGCCGCAAGACCGCCTCGACATCCATCTCGTCGAAGCTCGAGCCCCGGTACTCGACCCGTTTGGGCGGGATGATTTCCAAACCGTCGAGCAGGCTCGCGGTCTCTTTGCGGCCGTGGTGCAGCGCCAGCGCCACCACGGTGTCCACCCCTTGGGCGACCTTCTGATGGGCTTCCTCGAGCATGGTGTAGGTCTTGCCGACGCCCGGTGCTGCGCCGAGCAAGATCCTCAAGGTGCCTCTAGCCATGGTCCTATCTTCGCCTATCCCCAGCCATTCCTTTCCTGGTCCCTTCCGCAGCTGCGCTTCCGGCCCACCCGGCCCGGCTCCGGGCTAGCCCGACCTGGCTGTGCCGGCAGCCTGGCTCCAGCCGGTCAACTGCAGCACTTCGACCGCCAACCCGGCTACCGATCGGTTCTCCGTATCGATCCGGTTCACCCATCCCGGCGTGTTCTCCGTGAGCCGGCGGGCCGTACGATTGCCGTGCTCGACCTGCCCGGCGAGCTCGTGCTCCGGCACCCGCCCGGCCAGGCGTTGCGCCGCGGTGCGATCCCCCGCGGTCAGCAGCACCGCGGCGACCTTGGGCCGCCCGCCGATCGCCTCGACCAGCCCGGCGACCTGGCAGACACTCCCGGTATTGCTGTAGATCAGCCTCCGGTAGCCCAGCTCCCGGTAAGTGTTCCAGATCGCAGCCAAGTTCCGCTCCGCCAGCAAGTGCTCCCACCCCGGCGGATAAGCCAGATCCAAGCCGGCCCCTTCGATCACCGCGTGCTTGACCTGTTGCCGCGCCAATTGGCCGTGCAACTCGGAAACCAACGAACGCTTTCCGACGCCGGGCCGCCCACCGATGAACAGCACCTGCTCGGCGTCCCCGGCAAGCGCGTCCGACTCGTCCAACGCGATCGCATCCAGCCAACCGCACATCTGCACTTCCTTCCCACGTTCCAGTACTCCGACCTCCGGCAGCCGGGCATCCGGTCCGGGCCCGACACCCCGGCTATTTCCGGACCGCAGCAGCCAGGTCCAGATTCAGCCGGGTGACATTGACAGCTTCCTGGCCCAGCAGCGATTCCAGTGCCGACGTGGTGTTTTTCGCCACCAGGTCCGCGAGCGCCGACTCCGGCAAACCGGTCGCCGCGGCAATCCGCGGAATCTGCAGCTTGGCATAGCCGGAAGAGATCTGCGGATCCAACCCGGATCCGGAGGCGGTCACCGCATCGAGCGGCACTTGGTCTTCGGCGACGCCCTCGTCCTTGGCCACCTGGGCCCGCAACTGGGCGATGGATTCGGCCAGCTTCGGGTCGTTCGGGCCCAAGTTGCTCGGGCTCGAGGAGGTCGGGTCCCAATTCACCGCAGACGGCCGGGGCCGGAACCACTCCGGGCCCAGGCCGTCGGCGGGCGACTGCACGATCAGCGAACTCGCCGCCGGCTGCCCGTCGACCGAGACAATCGAACCGTTCGCCTGACTCGGGAAGGCCAGCTGCCCCACGCCCCAGACCACCGCCGGGTAGCCCAGGCCGAGCACCAGCGTCGCCGCCAGCAACAGTCGGAAAGCGGTGCCGAATTGGCGCAGATAGGAAGTAAAAGTATTCATATCAATTCAGTCCTGGAATCAGAGAGATGAGCAGATCGATGATTTTGATGCCGATGAACGGCGCGATCAAACCGCCGACTCCGTAAATCAGCAAATTGCGGGCCAATGCCTGCCCTGCGGTCACTGCCCGGTATTTCACGCCTTTCAAGGCCAAGGGCACCAGGACGATGATGATCAACGCATTGAAGATCACCGCGGAGAGGATCGCCGTGTTCGGCGAGGACAAGCCCATGATGTTCAACAGCCCCAGACCGGGGAACGCGGCAGCGAACAGCGCCGGCACGATCGCGAAATACTTCGCGACGTCGTTGGCCACCGAGAAAGTGGTCAACGAGCCGCGGGTGATCAGCAGTTGTTTGCCGATGCCGACCACGTCGATCAGCTTGGTCGGGTCCGAATCCAAGTCGACCATGTTCGCGGCCTCTTTGGCGGCGGGCGTGCCGGAGTTCATCGCCACCCCGACGTCGGCGGCGGCCAGTGCCGGAGCGTCGTTGGTGCCGTCCCCGGTCATCGCGACCAGATGCCCGGCGTCCTGCTCGCGTTTGATCACCGCGAGCTTGTCTTCCGGCGTCGCCTCGGCGACGAAGTCGTCGACTCCGGCTTCAGCAGCGATCGCAGCAGCAGTGACTTTGTTGTCGCCGGTGATCATGATGGTCCGGATGCCCATGGTGCGCAGTTGCTCGAAGCGCTCGCGCATGCCGGGTTTGACCACATCGGCGAGTTCCACCACGCCCAACGGCCGGCCGTTTTCCGCGACGAGCAACGGGGTGCCACCGGATTCGGCGATCCGCTGCACCTCGGCCCGGGCCGCCTCCGGCAGCTCGAATCCGGCCTCGGCGACATGCCGTTCGACGGCGCTCGCGGCACCTTTGCGGATTTCCCGGCGGATTCCGTTCTGCACCAGATCCAGACCGCTCATCCGGGTGCTTGCGGTGAACTCGATGGCCTGCAGCTCGACCTCGCCCACCCGGGCGCGGGATTCCAGGAATTCCAGGCTGGGTTCATAGACCCCGCGGTGTTCCGCGAGTTCCACGATGGATCGGCCTTCCGGCGTCTCGTCGGCGAGCGAAGAGAGCCTCGCCGCCTCGACCAGATCGCTGCCGCTGACCCCCGGCACCGGGAAGAAGCCCACGGCCCGCCGATTGCCGAAGGTGATGGTTCCGGTCTTGTCCAGGAGCAAGGTGTCGACGTCGCCGGCGGTCTCCACGGCCCGGCCCGAGGTGGCCAGGACATTGTGCTGGACCAAGCGGTCCATCCCGGCGATGCCGATCGCCGGGACCAGGGCCCCGATGGTGGTCGGGATCAAACAAACCAGCAGCGCCACCAAGACGATCGGCGACGGAACCGCGTCCGCCAGCGAGGCCATCGGAGCCAACGCCATAACAACGATCACGAACACGATGGTGAGCGAAACCAGCAGCACGTTGAGCGCGATTTCGTTCGGCGTCTTCTGCCGGGTAGCGCCTTCCACCAAGCGGATCATCCGATCGATGAAGGTCTGCCCGGGTGCGGCGGTGATCCGCACCAGGATCTGGTCGGAGAGCACTTTGGTGCCACCGGTGACCGAGCTGCGGTCGCCGCCGGACTCCCGGATCACCGGTGCGGATTCGCCGGTGATCGTGGATTCGTCCACGCTCGCCAGGCCGGCGATGATCTCCCCGTCCGAGGGAATCGTGTCCCCCGCCGAACAAACGACGACGTCGCCCACGGCCAGGTCGGTCGCGGCCAGCTGCACGAACTCCGCGCCGGCCAGATCGGCCATCACCGCCGGTGCACGTCCGCCGTCGAGCACCACCTTCCGGGCCAGCACCGAGGTCCGGCCGGCCCGCAGGCTCGCAGCCTGGGCTTTGCCGCGTCCCTCGGCGATCGCTTCGGAGAGCGTGCCGAAGAGCACGGTGAGCCAAAGCCAGAGGGTTACCGCGATGCTGAACACGCTCGGCGCGAGCACCGCGACCACGGTGCAGACCGCGGCGCCCAGGAGCACCGTGAACATCACCGGCGAATGCGCCATCTGCCGTGGCGAAAGTTTCTTCAGCGCAACTGGAAGCGCCGCGGACACGGTGCTGATGGAAAGCTTCGCCGGAGCTTTGACCCGCTTCGGGGCGGGTTCGGATTCGGTACGGGGAGGCAAGACGGTAGTGGTATTCATTTCGCGAGACCTTCTGCGAGCGGGCCCAGAGCCAGGGCCGGGAAATAAGTCAGAGCGGTCAACACCACGGAGATGCCCAGAAGCAGCGTGGCGAAGAGCGGTCCGTGGGTCGGCACGGTTCCGGAGGAGGCCGGAACGACTTTCTGCTGGGCCAGCGAGCCGGCCAGCGCAAGCACCAGGATAATCGGGATGAACCGGCCGAAGAACATCGCCAAGCCCAGCAGCGTGGCGAAATACGGTCCGGAACTGGTGATTCCGCCGAACGCGGAGCCATTGTTGTTGGCCGCCGAGGTGAAGGCGTAGAGCACCTCGGAGAATTGGTGCGGGCCGTTGGCCGGCGCATTCGCCAGCTGATCCGGGATCAGCATGGTGATACCGGTGAAGACCAGCACCAGGGTCGGCGTGACCAGGATGTACATCGCGGCCAATTTCATCTGCTTCGCAGTGATCTTCTTGCCCATGAACTCCGGCGTCCGGCCGACCATCAGCCCGGCGATGAACACCGAGATGATAGCCAGCACCAACATGCCGTACAGTCCCGAACCCACACCGCCGGGGGCGATCTCCCCGAGCATCATGTTCAGCAGCGCCATGCCGCCGGCCAACGGCGGCAGCGAATCATGCGCCACGTCCACGGCACCGGTGGAGGTCAGCGTGGTCGCGGAGGCGAAAAGCGAACTCGCCGCCGGGCCGAAGCGCTGTTCGAAGCCTTCGCCCAAAGGGCCGGCCGCGGCCATCGCCCAGGCCATCAGACCAGTGCTGATCGCCCACAGCCCGGCCATCACGGTCAACACCGTGTAGCCCTGGCGTTGTTGGCCGACCATCCGGCCATAGGTGTAGGTCAGCGAGAACGGGATCACCAGGATCAGGAAAATCGAGAATAAATTGGAGTATGCATTGGGGTTCTCGAAGGGGTGCGCCGAATTGGCGTTGAAGTAGCCGCCACCATTGGTGCCCAGGAGCTTGATTGCTTCCTGCGAGGCGACCGGGCCGCCGGGGATCTGCTGCTGCACGCCCAAAGCGGCATTCGTCACCGGGCTGCCGGTGAAGTTCTGTACGATCCCGGTAGCCAGGAAGACCACGGCCCCGACGATCGCGATCGGCAGCAGGATCCGGAACGCGGCCCGGGACAGGTCAACCCAGAAATTGCCGATCTCGTCGGTCTTGCTGCGCTTGATCCCCCGAACAAGCGCAATCGCGACCGCGATGCCGACCGCTGCGGAGAGGAAGTTCTGCACCGCGAGCAGCAGCATCTGCACCAGGATGCCGACCGTGGCTTCCGGAGCGTAGGTCTGCCAGTTGGTGTTGGTGACGAAGGAGATCGCAGTGTTCATCGCGATCCACGGGTCCACCGCCTCGCCTTGGCCGGCGACCAGGCCTTGCAGCCGTTGCAACAGGAAAACGAACAGGATCCCCACCACGGAAAAAGCCAAAACGCTGCGCAGGTAGGTGGACCATTTCTGGTCCGCTGCGGCGTCGACCCCGGCGATCCGGTAGAAGACGCGTTCCGGCAGGTAGTTCTTGGTGCTTTCGAAGACCCGGGCCATGTAGAGGCCCAGGGGTTTGTGCGCCGCCGCGAGCAGAACCAGCAGGATTGCGGCTTGAGTCAGAAAGGATGCGAGTGAAAAGGTCATCGGGCTACCACTTCTCCGGTCGGATCAGGGCAGCGATCAGGTAGCCGCAAAGCGCCAATCCGAGGATCGCCAGCGGCAGCCAAACAAAGAGTGCGGATACGGCGGGCATTAGAGCTTGGCCACCCCTTTCGCCAGCCACATCACGGCGGCGGCAGAAGCAAGGAAAATCACGACGACAACGAGGTCTGACATGTCCTGTCCTTTCACGGAAAACTGATGCCGCCCGAAGTGGGCGGCAGTTCCATGCAACGCCTGTTTTCCGCGTCCGAGGCCGGTCTTTACGACACTCTTACACTTCGCTGCCGGGCCTTTACGGAATCCTTACCGGACGGCCTCTGCAGCGCATTCGGTGCCCCGGACCCATGCGGTCACCACACCGCAACGGCCGGCATCCCCGGCGCTGACCGGAGTGATCCGATAACGCCCGACGGCGGCCGGAACGATGCAGGTTTCGGCATAGTGCAGCGGGAAGGGCGCGAAGGCGCCATCCGGGCTTTCCACCAGGACTTCAGCTCCTTCTACCAGGTTCAGGACCCGCACCGTCCCCTGCGTGTCCTGCGATATCGGCGCGCTGAACCAGTGCCGCTGCACCTCGATGAACTCCAACTGCGCCAAGCCGGTGCGTTCCGAACGCCACCCCGGCCCGGCGTCCAGGGCCTGCACCTGGTTGACCAGGTTCCGCCGGGTCCAGTCTGTACGGCGGTCCCATTGCAGATTCGCCAGGGCGTGCTCGAGGTGGATCGGCCGGGGCCGCCCGTCCAGCCCCAATCGCTGCCAATCCCACATCTTGAAGGTGAAGATATAGGGCGTGGCGGAGATTTCCAGCACCATGGAACCGGCTCCGGAGCAATGCACGGTGCCGGCCGGAATTGAAAAATGGTCGTGTTTGCGCGCCGCAAAGGTGTTCACATGTGCTTCGGCCGGGAACGGCCGCTCGCCGGCTTCGGCGGCCCGCAGGTCCGCTGCGATCGACGCCGGACTGCTCCGGTCCGTCAAGCCCAGGTAGACCACCGCGTCCGGCTCGGCGTCCAGCAGGTAATAGCTTTCGTCCTGGGTGTAGCTCATGCCGAACCGGGAGTTGATGTACTCGGTGAGCGGATGCACCTGAAGCGAGAGATTCCCGCCCCCCATGGTGTCCAACATGTCGAACCGGATCGGGAACTCGGCGCCGAATCGGCTCCGGGTCAGGGCGCCCAGCAGCTCGCCCGGGTGTTGCAGCACCAGATTCTGCGCCGGGATTTCCACGTTCGCCACTGAGCCGTCGGTGCCCTGCACGGTCAGCAGCAGGCTGTTTTCCTCTGGTACGCAATCGAAGCACCAGGCGAAGTTTTCGGGTTCCGGGTCCAAGCCGAACGTCTGTTTCATCCACTGGCCGCCCCACACTCCCGGGTCGAAGAACGGCACCACCCGGAACGGCCGCCGGACCGCTTCCCGCAGCCCCTGCCGCAACGCCTCTCCGGTGGTCAATACCGCTTCGCCGGCGCCATGCACGGTGTCCAGGAGGAAATCGGCGTTCGGGATCACGCGTTCGTTCTTGTGCCGATCGGCGATCCGCCATTCGACGAAGTAGCCGCGCTTGAACTTCTTGAGGTTGTCCGGTTCCGCCGCGGCCCGCCAATTGCCCGCCCCGCGCCGCTGGCGCTGTTGGATCTCCCAGCGCGGCAAGTCGGCGAGCACCAGCACGGCGGAAGCCTCGGCGCACAGCGCGGCGCCCCAACCGAGGACCACGGTCGGTTTGCTCCGCGCGGCGATGCCGGCACCGAGCAGGGCCAGTTCCGGGGCCAGATAAAGCGATTCGAGACTGAAATGGCTCATCACGCCGAAGACCCGGTCGTCGGTCAGAAAAGGCGCGAACAAATCGGCCAATTCGGATTCCGAGCGGGCCGCGGAACTCTCGATGTCCACGATCTCATAGTCCGGGAGCTGGACTGCCGTCCAGGACCGGAGCTCGGCCATCTCGACGCCGGGATAGCTGTCGATCAGCAGGAGCGGCTGCGCCGCACCGGCCTCCGCTGCCTTGGCCCGTGCTGCGGCGTCGAGCACAACACCGATCCGCGCCCCTTCGGCGAGCAGATGCTCGCCCGGGACCCGGATCGAAGGAAACCGGTCGTAGTTCGGGATTCTGCTCATCGCGCCTTCCGCTCCGCCAGCGCGTTCAAACCGCGCAGCACGGAAAATTCCGGTCGCTCGGCGACCCGGATCTCCGGCATTTCCACACTGGGCCACAATCTGGGCCGAATCTGCTCGCGGAGCGCCGGCACGATCCGATCGGCGGCCCGCAGCATTCCGCCGCTCAACAGCAAGACTGCCGGGTCGAAACTCTGAATCAGACCGACCGCGGCGAGCGACCACGCGGACACGAGCCTGCCCCAGTAGAGCATCGCCACCGAGTCTCCTTCGTCCAGGAGCCGGAGCAGGCCGGGCAGATCCAACGGTGCTGCCGGATGCGGCCAAGACGCCAGCGCCCAACCGCTGCCCGCCGATTCCACGCAGCCTGGGGAGCCGCAGCGGCACGGTCCGCCCCAAGGTCCCAACGGCAGATGGCCGCCGAGCACCCCGGCATGTCCGGACCGCCCCTGCAGCAGCCGGCCGTCGAGCAGTACCGCGGTGCCGATCCCGGTGCCGAGCACCATCAGCGCGGCATTCGGCTCGGTCCGCAGTGCGCCGTATGCATGTTCACCGAGCAATGCGGCACGGGAATCCAGCTCGATCGCCGCGGGGACGCGGAACTGCTGCTCCGCCCAGTCCCGCAGACTGAACGCGGTGGCGAAATCGTATTTTCCGGCCGCGCTGAGCAGCAGTCCGGACTCCGGTTCGACGATGCCCGGCAAAGCGATCCCGACCGCGGCAAACCGGTCCAGTCCGGATTCCCGCAAAAGGTCCCCGGCGAGGTCGGCCACCGACTCGAGCCCGGCAACCCGGTCCACGACGCCGATTTCGGCGCAGGCCAGCAGGTTGCCGCCCTGCGCCACTGCCGCCTTGACCGCACTGCCGCCGAAATCCAGGCAGAGCACCGGCTGCCCCGGCCCCGGGGCAGGCCCGAACCGGCCGCTCACCGGTTTCCGTACCAGGTGAGCGAGACCGGGACGTCGTCCGAGCCGGCCGTGGCCGGATCCGGTGCCGGATCAGCCGGGGCCAGCGCCTCGAAGAGCTTCACGGCCGCGCGACGGCCCAGCTCACGGCCGTCGTGTTCGGCCAACAACAACGGCACCGGGCTCAGCTCGGCCAGCGGCAACCCGTCGAAGCCGCCGAGCAGCTGCGGCACCCGGCCGGCATTCCGGTGGCCGGCATTCCGGTGGATCGCCAGCAATGCCGCGGAGGTAAGCACATTGTTCGCACAGAACAGCGCCTGCGGCGGCTCCGCAGAGGTCATCAGCGCCTGCAGCGCGGCAATCGTGTCCTCGAACGGCTGACCGGCGCCGCAGTCGACCAATTGCTGTTCGGGCCGCGCGGTCAGGCCGCGTTGGGCCAAGGCCTGCAGGTATCCGCGATGCCGGCGCCGCCCGGTGAACATCGAGGTGGCCCCGGCGAAACCGACGCTGCGGCAACCCGCGTCGAGCAGACCGGCGACCACCTGTCGCGCTCCCCCGACGTCGTCGACCAGCACCGCGGCTTCGTGGCCGCCCGGCCGGGTCCGCGAAGCCAGCACCCGGGGCGGCGAAAGCGGCCCCGGCGGCGGCGCCTGATCGGTGGGCACCAAAAGCAGGCCTTCGACTTGGCGGCCTTCGAAATCCGCCAGCAATTGCTGTTCGCGTTCCGGCTCCCCCCGGCTGCTGCCGAGCAGGATCCGCCGGCCGTGCTCATTGGCCACGCTTTCGGCGCCCAGCACGAAATCGGCGTAGTAGGCGTTGGCGATATTGGTGATCGCGATGCCGATCAAACCGGAACTCTGGCCCGGACGGAGTGCCCTGGCCTGCTCGTTCCGGCGATAGCCCAGCTTTTCCGCGGCAGCATGCACTTTCCGGGCGGCCTCCGGACTGACCGGCGCGCTGCCGGAGATCACCCGGGACGCGGTCATCGGGCTGACGCCGGCGAGCTGTGCGACGGCTTTGATCGTAGGGCTTGTCTTTCCGGTCATGGATGGTAACGTTACCACGACATCGGTCCAATCCGGTCCGAACCTTCATCGCACGATCCAGGGAGTTCTACATGCGCGCGCACGCTTTGGTCGCGGACCAGGTCTGGGACATCTCAGGGCAACGGCAGAAAATCGTCGAGCTGTCCGCCACCGCCACGACCGAGGTCTCCGGCCGGCCGCTCGGCGTCATCTGCGAACCGCTGATGCGGACCGGCGCCGACGGCGTGCTCCGCCAATCGGTTCGGCTGCAATGGCTGGATCTGGGCCGGGAGCACAATTACGCCGAGCAACACGACGATGCCCCCGGCGACCTGGAGCCGCAAGAGCTGCCGCTGGCGAAGCTGCTGGTTTCCGGCCAACCGGTGCCGCTGCTCTGGGCTGGCGCGCCGGAGGGCGCCTGGCGGGTCCTGGTCCCCGCAGTCGAGGCGAGCACCGCCGCCGAAATCGGCTTCGAGCTCGACGGCGCAGAGGTCTCGATTCGCTTCGTCCTGGAACCGCAGCGGCGGTGGTCGGTGCACTTGATCCACCATTCGCACTACGACATCGGTTACACCGACCCGCAACACGTCGTGCGCGCCAACCATCTGGAATACCTGGACTCGGCGCTGGCGCAGATGCGGGCAACCGACCACTTGCCGGACGCCGCCAAGTTCCGCTGGAACGAGGAGGCGCTTTTCGCGGTCGAGGACTGGCTGGCCAACCGCACACCCGAGCAGGCCCGGGAACTGATCCGACGCGTCCGGGAAGGCCGCTTGAGCCTTTCCGCAATGCCTTTCAACCTGCACACCGAAGCCTGCTCCACCGACGAATTGCACGAGCTGCTCCGGCCGGCGGCCAAGCTCCGCGGCGAATACGGCATCGACTTGGCCTCGGCTATGCAAACCGACGTGCCCGGCCACGTGGTGGGTTTTCCCGACGCCCTGGGTTCGACCGGAGTCAAGTATCTTTCCGTGGCGCACAACTGGGCCGGCCGTTCCCACCCGAACGGATTCGGCGAACTCGACGTCCCCCGGCTGTTCCGTTGGCACGGGCCGGCCGGGAACTCGGTCCTCGTTTGGCGCACCGACAGCCCACACGGCGGCTCGTACATGGAAGGCAACACCGTCGGGTTCAGTGAAAACTTCGCAGCGGCTTCGGACATCTTTCCCTGCTATCTGGCCAATCTCGCCAATCAGCCCTTCCCGCTGGTGGCGGAAACGGTCTTCGGCTGGATGCCGGAAGCCGCCGAAGCAGACAAGGCGCCGTATCCGCTGGACGTCTTGCATTTGCGATTGCAAGGGCGCTGGGCGGACAACGCGCCGCCCAATGGCCGAATCAGCCAACTGGTCGCTGCCTGGAACGAAGCCTGGGACTACCCGAAGCTGCGCCTGTCCACCAACGAGGCTTTCTTCGAAGAGGCCGTCGCCCGCCATGGCGATCAGATCGCAGACCTCGAAGGCGATTGGAACGACTGGTGGGGCCACGGCATCGGTGCCGCCGCCTCGGAAATGGCGCTGAGCCGGCAAGCACAGGTCCAGCTCGCCCAGGCACACACCTTGGCCGGCTTCGGCCAACTCCTGGGCGCCAGTCCGGCCGAGACTTCGCGCGTCGATACCGACCGCGGGTACCGGCAAATCGCCTTGTGGGACGAACACACTTGGGGCGCGGCAGATTCCTGGTTGCACCAGGACCACGGCCCCTCGGCCGGCGAACGGCAGTGGCACTGGAAAGCCGCCCGGGCTTATGAAGCACTCGACGAATCCCAGTCGGCGATGCAGCAGGCGCGTGAGATTCTGGCCGCCCAGCTGGATTCTGCCGACCCGGGGCAACTGACCGTCTTCAACACCGCCAATCAGCGGCGCGACGGCATCGTCGAGTTCTTCCTGTCGGACAGCGTGCTGCCGGTGCAGACCCCGCTCGCCGTCCGCGACCAACGGGATGGCCGGCTGCTCCCGGTCGAGTGCCGCGAAGAACGGGAGAACTTCCGACCGCTCGGGCGGCAGGTCCGGGTGGCCTTGGCCGACGTCCCGGCGCTGGGCCGGCTGGGCCTGCGGCTGGAAACCGCGGAGCCGGCTCCGGCCGCAGCGGACCAGCCCGAAACCAGCGCCGGCGAAGACCTCTATCTGCTGGAAAACGAGTCTTTCCGGGTCCAGATCGACCCGCGCAGCGGATCGATCGCCTCGATTCTGGACAAGTCGGCTGGCCGGGAGCTGGTCAATCAGGATGCGGTTTTCGGCTTCAACGGGTACATCTACGACACCTATTCCACCGCGGGCCCGCAAAACCACAACAGCTCGAAACACTTCGAGGTTCCGGGCAAGCTCACCCTGCTCGCCGGACGTTCGATCAGCACCGCAGCGGCTTTGCTGGACTCCAGCAGCACAGCCCTGGGCCGCAGCGTCACGGTACGCAGTTTCGCGCCGGGCGCCAACTGGGTCGAAAGCACCTATACCCTGCCGAGCCGGGGAGCCCGGTTGGAGATCCGCAACCGGGTGTCGAAGGAAGCCACCTTCACCAAAGAGAGCGCCTTCTTCGCTTTCCCCTTCGCCGTCGAGAACGCCACGGTCCGCTTGGAAAGCGCCGGCGGCCTGGCCGGCCCGGGCGCTGCGGCGATTCCCGGCAGCGCCGAATACATGCACGGGATCCGGCATTGGGCCAGCATCGAGGGCAACGGCCAGGCCATCGGCTGGGCCAGTGCCGACGCCCCGCTGGTCGAAGTCGCCACGATCAGCCTGCCCTATATCCCGTTCCCGAACTCGCTGCCGGTCAGTGAACCAGGCACGGTCTACTCTTGGATCCACAACAACATCTGGGACACCAATTTCCCGGTGCAACAAGCCTTCGAAATGGACTTCCGGTACTGCATCAGCTCAGCCCAGGAACCGGGCGCCGTCGCCGCCCTGCAGGCCGCAGCCGATTTCGCGGATCCGTTGTTCGCGGTCCCCGGCAAAGCAACCTCGCCATCGGCCGAGTTGCTCACCATCGACCGGCCGGACGTCCAACTGGTCGATCTACTGCCCGGAACCGGGTCCTTGCTCGTCCGATTGCTCTGGACCGACCCTGCGGGCGGCGAGTGCGAAATCGGTTTGCCCGGACTCGTCTCGGCCTTCCGCAGCAACTACTTGGGCGAACGGCTCGACGAACTCCAGGTGCTGGCCGGCAGGGTCCGGGTGCACTCCCCGGGCGCCGGAGTCCTCGCCGTGGAGTTGCGGACGGAGTAGGTTGGGAGGACATCTGCAAAGTGCCCACAGAGAGGCCTACCGTGCCCACGAAGCCCCATAAGTCCACCCCGACCCTGGCGATCCTGAATGCCCACGTGGTCCCCGTGACCGGCGAAGCGTTCGACGGCGGCGTGATCGTCAAGAACGGCAAGATCACCGAGCTCGGGCCTGCGGTCAAGGCGCCCCGCGGCGCCGACGTCGTCGATGCCGGCGGGCAGTGGCTGGTGCCTGGGCTCATCGATGCGCATACCCATCTGGGCGTGCACGAAGAGGCCGAAGGCCCGATGGGCAACGACACCAACGAGATGACCGACCCGATCATGGCTGCAGTCCGGGCTCTGGACGCGATCAATCCGCGGGAAATGGGCTTCGACGATGCGCTCGCCGGCGGCATCACCGCGGTCAATGTCAATCCCGGTTCCGGCAATCCGGTGGGCGGATTGGCGGTCGCGCTGCACACCCATGGCGGCTACGTGGACGAAATGGTGCTGCGCAGCCCGAGCGGTTTGAAAGCGGCACTGGGCGAGAATCCGAAGCGGGTCTATGGCGAGAAGAAGCAAACGCCCTCGACTCGGCTCGGCACCGCCTTGGTGATCCGCAAAGCCTTCCAGGAAGCCCGGGACTATCTGGCCACGCCGGCCAAAGACCGCAAGGCCAAGGACCTCAAGCTCGAAGCCCTGGGCCTGGTGCTGAACCGGGAAATCCCTTGGCGGCAGCACGCGCACCGCGCCGACGACATCGCCACGGCAGTGCGGATCGCCGAAGAGTTCGGCTACCAGCTGGTGATCGATCACGGCACCGAAGCGCATCTGCTCGCGCCGCTGCTCGCGGAGAAGAAAATTCCAGTACTGATCGGGCCGCTGTTCACTTCCCGGTCCAAAATGGAATTGCGCAACCGCTCATTGGCCAATCCCGGGAAACTGGCTGCGGCCGGCGTCGAGATTTCCATCATCACGGACCATCCGGTGGTGCCGATCCATTTCCTGGTGCACCAAGCCACTTTGGCCGTCAAAGAAGGCCTGGACCGGGATACCGCCCTGCGTTCGATCACGATCAATCCCGCCAAGGTGCTGGGCCTGGCAGACCGGATCGGCTCCTTGGAAACCGGGAAAGACGCCGACTTCGTGCTCTGGAGCGGCGATCCCTTGGACGTCATGCAACGGGCGAACCAAGTGTTCATCGGCGGCAAGCCGGTCTACCATTACGACCCCGAGACCCGGCAGGGCGTGGTCGCCTCCCGGGAAATGACCGGGCTGTGAACGGCCAGACGTCCGGCGAGCACGACCTGCTGGGCCGGCACGACGTGCTCGATTTGGCTTCGCTGCTGAGCGAGGCGGAGCTGGCGCAACGGGACAAGATCCGAGAATTCACCGAGCGCCGGATCAAGCCGCAGATCGCCCGCTGGTTCGAGGACGCCTATTTCCCGCTGGAACTGGTCCCCGAATTGGGCGCCCTCGGCGTGCTCGGTATGCACCTGGACGGCTACGGCTGCGCCGGGGCGTCCGCCGTCGAGTACGGTTTGACCGCGATGGAGATCGAAGCGGGTGACTCCGGGATCCGCACTTTCGTCTCGGTGCAGGGGTCATTGGCGATGACCGCAATCCACCGTTGGGGCAGCGAAGCACAGAAACAGCGCTACCTGCCTTTGATGGCGCGTGGCGAACTCATCGGATGCTTCGCCTTGACTGAGCCAGAAGCCGGCAGTGATCCGAGTGCAATGCGTACGACGGCGGTGCGCACCGCCGACGGCTGGCGGCTCAACGGCGCCAAGCGTTGGATCGGCCTGGCCTCGGTGGCCGACGTCGCCGTCGTCTGGGCTTCAGTACCCGACGAAGGCGTGCGCGGGTTTTTGGTGCCGACCTCGACGCCCGGTTTTGTCGCAGAACCGATCACCGGCAAGCTGTCGATGCGCGCCTCGATCCAGTGCGATGTTCGGTTCGACGACGTCGAGCTGCCAGCGGAGGCAATCTTGCCGCTTGCGAAAGGATTGCGCGGACCATTTAGCTGCTTGAATGAAGCCCGTTACGGGATCATGTGGGGCTCGATGGGTGCTGCCCGGGATGCCTTTGAAGCCGCATTAGGCTACGCCGCGGAACGTAAACCCTTCGGATCTGCTTTGGCTTCTTATCAGCTGACCCAGGCCAAGCTGGTCGATATGATGCTGGAACTGCAAAAGGGTCAGTTGCTCGCTTTGCATACCGGCCGGCTCAAAGACGCTGGCACACTGCGGCCGGAACAGATCTCGGTGGGCAAACTCAATAACGTTCGCGAGGCCCTGGAAATTTGCCACCAAGCTCGGAGCATCCTGGGCGGCAATGGCATCACGCTGGATTATTCACCGCTCCGGCATGCCAATAACTTGGAATCGGTGCGGACCTACGAGGGCACTGATGAGGTGCACACACTGATTCTGGGCCAGTACCTCACTGGGCATGCCGCTTTTCATCCGTCCTAAGGTCGGGTTGATCGACAAAAAGGTGCGCTAAACACTGTGTTTAGCGCACCTTTTTGCCAACTGGCTTTGGCCGGAAAATCAGACTCCGGAAGTGCTCTTGATCCACTGGCGGGCGTTCGTCACGCTCGCGTAGTTGGCCTTGCCCGTGGTGCTTGCGCCAGGAAGCGAATCAACCGTCGAAGCGACGCCGACGATTTTGCCGCCGATGATCAGCGGGCCGCCGGAATCGCCGCGGTTGGCGCTGCCGTCTACACCCTGCAGGTGGATCGCCGGGCCGCCGGCAGTATCGCTGCTGGAGCCGATGACCTTCTGCTTGGCCTGGTAAAGACCATCAGCGACCGCGTCGTTTGCGCGGTGCCCGTAGCCCATGATCAATCCGGTGTCCGAGGTGTTGACCTTGTAGCTGTCCGTGAGCGCCGGGTAGGAATCCAGCTGCTTGGACGTGGACAGGTGCACCAATGCCACGTCGTTGCCCGGCTGCGAGTAGAAGTTGTCGACCACGATGTTCTCGCCGCTGGCCGGAGTCACGTTGGAGTAGTAGACCTTCATGCCGCTGACGCCCTTGACGCAGTGCCCGGCGGTCAAGACCCAATCGGCAGAGATGGCTTCGCCGGTGCAACCGAAGCTGCCCGACTGACCGGTCTTCTGGAAGATGAGCTGAACCGCCCACGGCGTCGCCGGGGCTTTGCTGCCGCCGACGATGTTCGGCGTCGCGCCGCCGTTGCCGACTGGGGCAGCGCCGGCTGCGCCGGCGCCGATGAAAGCGATCGACGCGGCAGCCGCACCGACCAGAACCGATCTGAAAATCTTGTTCATGAGGAATTCCTTCAGACGAAGTGGGGGTTGGGAAAAACAGCTGGCCCGGCCCTTTGCCGGGACCGGGCCAGCCGGTCAGATGCCGGAGTTAGTTCAGACGCCCGAAGTGTCTGAAATCCACTGGCGTGAATCGGTGAGGTTGGCGTAGTTGGCTTTTCCGGTGGTGCTCGCGCCGGGCTCGGCGTCGACCGTTGACGCGACGCCGACGATCTTGCCGCCGATGATGATCGGGCCGCCGGAGTCGCCGTGGTTGGCCCCGCCGTTGACGCCTTGGATGTGCACCGCGGTGCCGTCATACGCATCGGTGCTTGAGCCGAGGACCTTGACGTTCGCCTGGTAGAGGCCATCCGCGTTGGCGCCGTTGGCGCGGTGTCCGTAACCCATGATCACGGCTTGATCACCGGCTTTTGCGGTGTAGCTGTCCGCCAGCGCCGGATAAGAGCCCAAGTTCTTTGCCTGCGAAAGGTGGACCAGAGCGACGTCACCGTTGGTTGACGAGTAGAACTGGTCTACAGCGATGCCGGTGCCACGGTTCGTGGTGCTCTTCGAGTAGTAGACCTTCATCCCGGTATCGCCGTCGACACAGTGATTAGCGGTCAATACCCACTCGGCCGAAATTGCTTCGCCGGTGCAGCCGTAGCTGGCTCCGTCCTGCTGGAAAATAAGCTGGACCGCCCACGGCGTCGCTGGGGCCTTGGTGCCACCGACGATATCCGGAGTCGGACCGGTGCCGACCGGAGCAGCATTGGCCGCCCCCACGCCGACGAATGCCATCGACGCAGCAGCCGCGCCGACCAAAACGGATTTCAAGACCTTGTTCATCGAAAACTCCTTTGTTTTTGCTGGGACATATAGCGCAATGGCCGGCCTACCCAGTTCAAGTAGGCCGGCCATTGCTCCAAAGCTCTGAATCAGACCCCTGCGGTGTCCGAGATCCACTGACGGGAATCAGTCAGGTTGGCGTAGTTGCTGCCGGCATGGATGTCCGCACCGGGATCCGAGCTGTCGCCCGTGGAGCACACGCCCACGATCTTGCCGCCGACCAACAAGGGGCCGCCGGAGTCACCGTGGTTGGAAGCGCCGTTGACGCCCTTGATGTGCACAGCCGTGCCATCGTAAGCATCGGTGCTGGCGCCGACCACCTGGACGTTCGCCTGGTAGAGGCCGTCGGACTGGACCGCGTTGGCGCGCCGGCCATAGCCCATGACGACACCCTTGTCGCCTGCGTTGGCCGTGTAGCTATCCGCCAGCGCCGGGTAGGAACCGAGGTTCTTCGACTGGGACAGGTGCACCAGGGCGACGTCGCCGCTGTCCGAAGCAACCCAGTTGTCGGCGGCAATGGCAGTTCCGCGGTTCGTGGTGCTGTTGCTGTAGTAGACATTCATCGAGCTGATGCCGTCGATGCAGTGCTGGGCGGTCAGGACCCATTCAGCGGAGATGGCTTCGCCGGTGCAACCATAGCTGCTGCCGTTCTGCACGAAGATCAACTGGACTTCCCAGGGGGTGGCCGGGGCTTTGGTGCCGCCGACGATGTCCGGGGTGGCTCCGCCACCGGCGACCGGAGCAGCGCTCGCCGCGCCGGTGCCGAGGAATGCCATCGACGCAGCAGCCGCGCCGATCAATACCGACTTGAAAACTTTGTTCACAATAGGTTCCTGTCTCTTTCTGTTACTGAAAATGGGCATAAAAAACTCCGCAAATATTCGGCATATTTACGGTTTCGGCAAAAGATTGTGAAACAGATTCAACCGCCACGCTGAGGCGCTCTGCGTCTTCAGCTCCGGCAGGAATCAGTTCGAGGTAGTCGGGTGGCTCGGACGGGAGCCACCCGACAACCGCGGAAAGGGCTCAGACGCCCGAGGTGCTCTTGATCCAGCTGCGCGAAGCGGTCAGATTGGCGTAGTTGCTGCCGGCCTGAGTATTCGCGCCGGGGTCTTGGTCGTCACCAGTCGAGCACACGCCGACGATCTTGCCGCCGACGATCAAGGGGCCGCCGGAGTCACCGTGATTCGCGGCGCCGTCGACGCCCTTGATGTGCACCGCGGTGCCGCTGTAGGCATCGGTGCTCTTGCCGATCACCGTGACGTTGGCCTGGTAGAGGCCATCGGCGTTGGCAGCGTTGGCGCGCCGTCCGTAGCCCATGATCTTGCCAGCATCGCCGGAAGTGGCGGTGTAGCTGTCCGCCAGCGCCGGGTAGGAACCGAGGTTCTTCGACTGGGAGAGGTGGACCAGGGCCACATCGCCCTTGCCGGAAGTCACCCATTTGTCCGCTTTGATGGCGGTACCGCGGTTGGTGGTGCTGTTCGAGTAGTACACGTTCATTGACGTGTCGCCATCGATGCAGTGGTTGGCGGTCAGAATCCAGTCGGCCGAAATGGCTTCGCCGGTGCAACCGTAGGTGCCGCCGTTCTGCACGAAGACGAGCTGGACGGCCCAAGGGGTGGCCGGGGCTTTGGTGCCGCCGACGATGTCCGGGGTGGCTCCGCCACCAGCGACCGGCGCAGCGCTCGCGGCGCCGGTGCCGAGGAATGCCATCGATGCAGCAGCGGCCCCTACCAGGACCGACTTGAAGATCTTGTTCATTCTTATCCTTCTTGGTCATTTTGTGAATGATCGAATCCGGCGCGCGTCTTTGCCCGCTGGACAGTGTTCCAAAACGAATCGGCAACCATGATTGGCTGTTGCCGCCGCGGCTTGAACGCTACCCCCGGAAGTTGCCTCACGACACTTTTTCCAGGCTATTCCAAGGCAATCAGCGTGCATCGTGCAGACAACGTCGCCCAGACTGACCGCGGGCTGTGAATTGGCTCACTTTTCACCGGACGGGCCGTGGCTCCATCGCCCCGAGGTTGCCACCAGCCCAACCCAGCAGGCCCGGACGAACCGTTGAAATTCGATGCATGACCGTTGAAATTCGATTTCCAGAATTCAAATCCGAGCAAATATCGAATTATCCTGAATGCGAATCTCCGACGGTCCGCACCGGAAACTTCATCGATGGATTTCCGTCAGAATTCGGTGAAGAAGTATTACGCTAGTGCCGGCATCCGCTCATTTCGCATAAGGGATCCGGAACCGCAGCCAAGCGCCTGTTCCACGTCAGCCCCAGGCAGATCGGAGAGGAAGCGTCCCGGCGCCGGTCCAGATGCCACTGAATCCGACACTGCGTCTTTACGAAAACAAGGCAAATTATTAATGTAAAAAACGTTGAATTCTCCGGACACAGTCAGGACTCAGACTACTTTCAGACTTCCGACAGGTTGCGGAACTTACGCTTCGACTGCGAATCGTTCGCGCGCTGTTGCACCCAATGATGTGCAACACAAATTCTGGTCAATCAACTGATATTCATCACATTGGGGAGTTTTTCGTGAATAACACCATGAGCAAGGCCTTCGGCCGTAGAGGGTTCCTGAGCCTGGCGGTGCTCACCGGCGCCGCAATCCCGGTCCTGTCCGCTTCGCCAGCCAGCGCAAAGCCCACCTCACTGAAGCCCCAGTCCTCCGGAGCCATTGCCCGAGAGGACCGACCCAGTGAAGCAGACACCGCAAAGCTCAACCAGCTGCGCAACCAATTCGGCCTCCCAGTCACGGCTTTTTCCGACATCACCACTGTCGTCCAAGGCGAGGACCCGAAGAGCTTTGGATACACGGCGTTGACCACGCTCGGCGAAGCGTATGCCGCAGACACCAGTCAGTCCTGGTCGAAACGCACTGTGGACACAGAATCGGCCCACTTCTTCGCCAGTTCGAAGGTAGACCCGGCACCGAACGATCCGAGCGCCCAGAGGCTTCCCGAACTGCGGAAAAAGCTCAGCGACGCGATGAGTTGCATCTCGCTCGCCAGCACGGGCATGTGGGCCAATGCCTTGTACAACAACGGAGGATCCGCAACGTACGGCGGCGATAAGAACTTTCCGCTCTACCCTTCCGATCTCTCCTATCTGCTCAATGGCTCATCGGGAGAGCCTGACGCCGGACGCGAAAAGGCCTCCCTGGATATCGCGGAATGCCTGCGGAACAAAGCAATCCAGGCCGACTACAGCAATGCCTTGATCAACCGGATCCTGTCCGGCTTCAGCCTCAACCAAGAGCCTCTGACTCCGCTCGAATGGCGAACCAAACTCATCACCGGCCAGACGTCCAGCGGGTATCAGAAGTACTTGGTTGAAGTCGTTAAAGACCCCGCTCTAAGCAAAGCTGAGAAGTATTGGCATGCACGCGAGATGGCCACGATCACCATCCTCGATCCAGCAGGCACCAGCTTGCAGAAGATCTCCGCCGGAGCCGCCAGCAGCTACTTGGCCCAGCCCTTCGAGCAGTTCGTCAAGGGCGAGTTCCCCGCTGCAGACTCAGCCTACGACGTGACCATGCAGCGCTACACCCTCGAGAATCTCAAGGTCGGAATCGGGGCGTCTTCCCTCTCCACACTGCGGAAGGCCACCAGTGCGATTGCGGGCATCCTCGAACTCCTGCCCAACTCGGCCGACGATCTCCCCGGGTTGGATCGAAGCGTAGCGATCCGCAATACCTTCATGCGGCTGACCGCCTTTGAATTCGTCGGAGAGTCCAACGGCGAATTCACCAATGCCCAAATTTCCCAAGCCGTTGCCGAAACCGACACGGTTTTCACCAATAACGTCGGCGCTAAGGCGAAGTTGGTCGACGGGCTCAATACCTTGAATTCCTACGGCGTCCTAGGCTCGGTTTCGGCAGTGCTTTCGATCACCCGGTTGGTTTACAAGTCGTTGGCGTTGAACGACAAAATCGCCAAGCAGAAGGTCACCCCAGCGACCGCCCTAGGCTTCGCCGGAAGCGTTTTCAGCACCTATTCGGCCCTCGGGTCGTTGCGCACGCTCCTGGTGACCTTCCTCAGCAAGGCCCAGACCACGTCAAAAGCCGCAGCCAGTCTTGCCGGGTTCAATCTTGCTGCTCCAGAAGTTTACGAGCTGTCTTCCGGCGTCGCCTGGAGGGGAATCATTGCGACCGACAATGTCTCGAACACCACAGCCACCTCGCTGCGTTCGCTGTCCGAAGAGGGCGCTGTGGCAATCCAGCCGAGAATCGACGTTTCGGGATCATCGGTTGAACAAGCCCTGAACTCAACGCTCGACGAAGCCTTGGCAAAACTCCCCTCGGGGAGAAGAAGCGCGGCCCGAGCGGCGATCATGGATCAGGTTGAAGCTTCAGCCTCGGCCGCAGTCATGGAATCGGTTGTCGCGGGCACCGGACTGGCCGCAAGCTCGGCTCGGCTCGGCGCCCGGGTATTCACTGCGAGTCTGGCCCTGGCCGGCGTCATCGGGGATCTGCTCGCGTTCAGCTACGACGTCGTCTCATTGTCCAGCGGGGAATCCCAGGGAGCCAGTGGCTGGCTTTTCCTCACCTCCGATGCGCTGGCCCTGGTATCGTCAGGGCTCGGCCTCGCGATCACTTTCGAAATCATCGCATCAGCTGCCGCAGGGGTGGTTGCGATGACGCTGGGATTTGCCGCCGCCGTCTTTGGCCTGGTGGCCGTGATCCTGGCATTCATCAATGCCACCTCGCCGGAACGCGAAGCCACCACCACCACGTTCCAACGGCTGCAGAATGCCGGATATGTCACTGACTGGGGCCAGAAGATCGCCTTTGCCTCGGTCTACTTCGACACGCTGCAAACCGAAACCTTGACCGGAAACCAGGTCCTGAAGACCCAAAAACGCTGGATTGACGATCTCGGCCAATCCCTCTTCGGGGTGCAGGGCACGGCGTTCGCACGCTTCACCAGTTCCTCGGCAAACGGTGACTATGCCAAATTCAAGGACTCCGTGGACAGCTTGGTCGGGGTGCCGCAAGATATCATCAGCCGAGTCCGCAATCGACCCTGGCCGGCCTGATTCCGCGAAGCCCGGCGTCCGGTGCGCAGCCAACCCGTAACCGGGAATCCGGCAGCGCACCGGGCGCTCGGCTTTGGCTCAGCTGACTGCGATTTTCAAAGCCTGGTCCAGATCCGCGATCAGGTCTTCGGCCTCTTCGATGCCGACGGAAAGCCGGATCAGGTTCTCCGGGACCTCCAACTCGGTGCCCTTCACCGAAGCATGCGTCATCTCCGCGGGGTAATTCATCAAAGACTCGATCCCACCCAGCGATTCGGCCAGCGTGAACAGCTTGGTGGACTCGGCCACCGCCCTGGCAACCTGCGCCCCGCCGGAGAACTGCACCGAGATCATGCCGCCGAACGCGCGCATCTGCCGAGCCGCGAGTTCGTGCCCCGGGTGCTCCGCCAGACCGGGGTAAAGCACCCGCTCCACCCCGGGGCGCCCGGTCAACCACTGCGCGATCTGCAGCGCGTTCGCCGAATGCCGGTCCATCCTGATGCCCAGCGTCTTGAGTCCGCGGGTGGTCAGAAAGGCGTCCATCGGCCCGGAAACCGCACCCACCGCGAACTGCACGAAACCGATCTTCTCAGCCAACCCGTCATCGTTCACCATCACCGCACCGCCGATCACATCGGAGTGCCCGCCGATGTACTTGGTGGTCGAATGCACCACGATGTCCGCACCCAGGGCAATCGGATTCTGCAGGTACGGCGAGGCGAAAGTGTTGTCCACGAGCAACAGCGCGCCCTGCGCATGTGCGATCTCGGCGAGCGCCGCGATATCGGTGATCTTCATCATCGGGTTCGACGGCGTTTCCACCCAGAACATCTTGGTCGCTCCGGTCGCCGCTGCGGCTACGCTCGGCACCGAGGCCATGTCCGCAGTGGAATGCGAGATCCCCCACGGCCCGAGCACCCGGTCGATCAACCGGTAGCTGCCGCCGTAAACGTCGTTGCCGAGCACGATGTGGTCGCCGGGCCGCAAGAGCGCCCGGATCAGCGAATCCTCCGCGGCCAAGCCGGAGCCGAAGGAAAAAGCGTGCCGCGCCTGCTCGACGGCGGCCAGTTGGGTCTGCAGCGAATCCCGGGTCGGGTTCGTGCCACGGCCGTATTCGTAGCCGTTGCGCAACTGGCCGATGCCGTCCTGGGCGAACGTCGAGGACTGCACTATTCCGCCCACCACCGCTCCGGTCACTGGGTCGGGCTCTTGCCCGGCGTGGACCGCGCGGGTATTGAAACCGAGCTCGTTGAGATCAGCCACGGGTGAATCCTCCAAAAATCAGATGCGGTACAAAAGGAAGCCGGCTATCGGTGCCGGAGTCAGTCCTGCAGGTAGAACAGCAAATCGTGCCGGGTAAGAATTCCCACCGGAGCTCCGACGAAGGTCACCAACAGCGCGTCGACGTCCTGCAGCTTTTCCCGGGCAGCGGAAATCGGCTCCAGGGAGCCGACCATCGGCAGAACCGCGCTCATGTGTTCGGTGATCTTATCGGTCATCTTGGCCTCGCCGCGGAAGAGCTTCGCGGTCAGCAACCGCTCGTCCACCGAGCCGACCACTTCGCCCATAACGACAGGCGGTTCCGCGCTGAGCACCGGGATCTGCGAAACCCCGTACTCGTCCATCAACCGGATCACGTCGCGCACCGTCTCGTTCGGATGGATGTGCACCAGATCCGGCAGCTGGCCGGTCTTGGCCCGGAGCACTTCACCGACCGCAGGCTCGTCGCCGAGCTTGAGGAAGCCGTAGGACTGCATCCATTCATCGCTGAAGATCTTGGCCAGGTAGCCGCGTCCGGAATCCGGCAGCAGCACGACCACGACGTCGTCGGGCCCCAGGCCCTCGGCTGCGCGGAGCGCGGCGACCACGGCCATGCCGCTGGACCCGCCGACCAACAGGCCTTCTTCTTTGGCCAACCGCCGGGTCATCTCGAAGCTGTCCGCATCGCTGACCGCGATCACCTCGTGCGGCACGTCCGGATCATAGGCCGGCGGCCAGATGTCTTCGCCGACGCCCTCCACCAGGTATGGCCGCCCGGTGCCGCCGGAATAGACGGAGCCTTCCGGATCAGCGCCGATGACCCGCACCGTGTCGCCGGAAATTTCACGCAAGTACCGCCCGGTACCGGTGATCGTGCCGCCGGTGCCGATGCCGGCCACGAAATGCGTGACTTTGCCTTCGGTATCCCGCCAGATTTCCGGACCCGTGCTCTCGTAATGGCTCAGCGGCCCATTCAGATTCGAGAACTGGTCGGGCTTGTAGGCACCCGGAGTCTCCCGCGCGATCCGATCCGACACCCCGTAATAGGACTGCGGCGAATCGGCGGCGACCGCAGTGGGGGTGACCACCACTTCGGCGCCGTAAGCCCGGATCGTCGCCCTTTTGTCCTCGGAGACTTTGTCCGGCACCACGAAGACGCAGTTGTAGCCGCGCTGCTGCGCCACCAGCGCCATAGCGACGCCGGTGTTGCCGGAGGTCGGCTCGACCACGGTTCCACCGGGTTCGATCAGCCCGGCCTTCGCCGCCTCGTCGAGCATTTTGACCGCGATCCGGTCCTTCGCCGATCCCCCGGGATTGAGGTACTCGACCTTGGCTAGAACCGTGGCCGCGATCCCCTCGGTGACGCTGTTCAACTTGACCAGTGGCGTGTTTCCGATCAGGTCAAGCACCGAGTTGGCATATTTCATACTGCCAACGCTAGCCGTCTGCGTCGGCGGGCGGCAAAAACTTTGCGACACCGAGTCATCAAGGGAAACACCGGTCGAACCTCTTTTTCAGCCGAAATCGAATCTAATCCTTCACAATGGCCAATTTTGCGAATCTTTCAGCGTTCGGCCATTTGATCTTGCTGGCCCAGCCGAATTTCTCGAAGATCCAGATGGTTCGGGCGGAGATGTCGATTTGCCCGCGCCGGACGCCATGCCGGGCGCAACTCGGGTCGGCATGGTGCGAGTTGTGCCAGGATTCACCGAAGGAGACGATCGCCAAGGGCCAGAAATTCGCCGCTTTGTCCCGGGAGGCGTAGGGCCGCTCGCCGATCATGTGGCAAATCGAATTCACCGACCAGGTCACATGGTGCAGCACTGCGACCCGTACCAATCCGGCCCAGAACAATGCAGTCCAAAAACTCCACCAGCTTTGGCCGATCAGACCGCCGATGATGCCGGGCAGCAGCAAAGTCGCCAACGCCCAGAGCGGGAACAGGTTGTGGATCCGGAAAATCATCCGGTCTTTGAGCAGGTCCGGGGCGAACCGGACCCGGTTGGTCACATCCCGTTCGAAAAGCCAGCCCATGTGCGCGTGCCAGAAGCCTTTGGTCAAGGCCCAGGGCGACGTCCCGAAAGCCCACGGCGAGTGCGGATCCCCGTCAGTGTCCGAAAAGGCATGGTGCCTGCGGTGATCGGCGACCCAGGTGATGACTGATCCCTGCACCGCCATCGAGCCGGCAATAGCCAAAGCTGCACGCAGCGGCTTCACCGCCCGGAAGGAGCCGTGCGTGAAGTAACGGTGGAAGCCGACCGTCACGCCGAGCCCGGTGATCAGGTAGAAAACCAAGAAAAGCCCGACGTCGGCCCAGCCCAAGGCTTTCCCCCACAGCAGCGGAACCGCGGCGATCAGCGCCAACAGGGGAAGCAGCACTCCGGCGTAGACACTGATCTGGGACATCAGGGTTCGCGGCCCGTGCACCACGGGACGCGGCCCGGTGAGTTCCGGATGCTCGACGGCGTAGGTGGTCAAATCCACCGTCGAATCGGTTTTGGACGGGCTGAATCCTGGCTTGGCGCCAGGTTTCGGCATGCCACTTCGATGGCTCATCTGATCCTCCACGGCTTCTGGGCAGGTTGGGCAACCTCGCCCCTGAAGCCATTCGGAGCCGACGGCCGATCAGATGGTTTCTCGGACCGGCAATTCGGGCGCCGGTTTGCGGACCGGGAATCGCAATCTGCCTTGGCTGATCAGAATCGCCAGGATCACGATCAATCCGCCCACCGGCTCGTTCCAATGCAGGGTCTCCTGCAGCACCAGGACGCCGAGCAGCACGCCCACCACCGGCACCAGATAGGTGACCCCCGCGGCGGCATTGGCTCCCCAATTCGAGACCACCACGGTGTTCCCGATGTAAGCCACGCCAGTACCCAGGATGCCCAGTGCGGCAACTGACAACACCACCGGCCAGCTCAACTGCATCGGGGTGAACATCGTGAACGGGGTGATCAGCAGGATCACCCCGAAGGCCAGCACCAGCTGTACTGCGGCGATCGTCGGCGCATCGTAGGAATGTTTTCCGGAGATGAACCGGCGCAGATAGCTGAGTGCGAACCCATAGCAGGCGGTGGCCCCCAGGCAGGCGATCTGGGCCGGCACCGATTGGTAGAAGACCGGACTGGTGAACAGCTCCCAGGGACCGACGATCACCAGCACACCCGCGATGCCCAGGACCAGACCGGCAATCTGCAGGGCGTTCAACCGTTCCGCGGGCAGCATGATCGCCGCGATCGCCAAAGTCATGATCGGGGTGGTCGCATTGAGGATGCTGGAGAGCCCGGAAGGCAGCGTTTCGCCGGCCCAGGCGAAGAGCAAGAACGGGAATACGCAGAAGAACAGCCCGACGACGAGCATGTGCCCCCAGATCCAACGCTCGCGCGGCCAACGGCGCCGCGAAAGGAGCATCACCGCGACCAGCGTCAAAGCGCCGAACCCGACTCTGCCGAAAACCACCTGGGGTGCGGAGAGCCCCTGCAGACCGACCTTGATGAACAGGAAACTCGAGCCCCAGACCACGGCCAGCCCCAAGAAGACAAGCAGGGTGGTGGGTTTCCGCGATGATTCCGGCATTGTGCGCTCCTTTGTTCCAGGACTAGTATCAGAGCCGCAGCTCCATGAATCAAACAGGTAAACCTGATGCAACCATGAGGAGGGTTCATGTCAGTGACCATTCCGCAACTGCGCGCTTTTGCCGCCGTCGTCGATCACCGCAGTTTCTCCGTGGCCGCCGTGGCCCTGGGGGTCAGCCAGTCCGCGGTCTCGCATGCGATCTCCACTTTGGAACGGGAAATCTCCGGGCCGCTGCTGGTCCGCAGCTCCGGCGTGACGCCTACTGCGCTGGGTGCCCAGTTGATCCCCCGCGCACGGACCGTGCTGGCTGCCGTCGACGCCCTCGAGGCCAGCGTCCGGGAACATTCCGGCGAGCACTCCGGAACCGTCCGGCTGGCCGCAGTGCCCACGGTCTGCCAGGGTTTGCTGCCAGGGTTGCTCCAGCTGTGGTCCGCCCGGCTGCCGCGCGTCGACGTGCAAGTGTTCGAAGGCGACGACGAAGAACTGCCCGAGTGGCTGGACAGCGGCCTGGTCGATGCCGCGATCCTGGTCGACCCGACGGACCGGGACAAGCGCTCACGGCTGGTGGCCAGCGATGTCTTCCGCGCGCTGGTCCGGCGTGACCACCCGCTCGCGGCACAGGCCGAGATCCCGCTGGCCGAACTGATCGAAGACGGTTTGATCTCCTCCACCGGCGGTTGCGAAGAGCAAGTCCGCCGGATCCATGAACTGGCCGGCATCCGGTACGCGGCGACCCAACGGGTCCGTGAATTGGGCACCTTGCTGAGCCTGGTCCGGCAAGGCCTCGGCGTCGGCGTGATGCCCAGCTTGGGCGAAGCCATGCTGCCGGCCGAATTGGTGCTGGTCCCGCTCACGCCACGGCTGCAACGCGAACTGGTGCTTTGCGGGCCGGCTTCCCGCCCATGGCATCCCTTGGCCGAAGCCCTGGTTGATTCGCTCGACGGGCCATCGCCGGAGACCACCCGGCAACCGGACTTGCTCACGGTCTGATCCGCGGGCTGCCGGCCGGCTCAGCCCCGGTTGATCCGGCGCACCGCCAGTTCGGCGAGCAGCGCCGCCCCGTCGGCCAGCACGACGTCGTCGAACGCGGCGCGCGGCGAGTGGTTGCCGTCGGCGTCGGCCGGGTCCTCGAAGACGCAGGCGCTGAGGAAGACATATGCCCCGGGGACTTCTTCCAACACGTAGGAGAAGTCTTCGCCACCGGGAATCGGGTTCTCCATGAGGTGGAAACGCGGCTCACCGAAGAGTTCTTCGATGGCGCTCCGGGTGAAGGCGAATTCGGCTTCGTCATTGACCGTGACCGGGTAGACGTGTTCGAAGTGCACTTCGGAGGTGAGTCCGTGCGCGGCCGCGATCCCTTCCAGCAGCCGGACGCTCAGCTCTTCGGCCTTGGCCCGGGTCTCCGGGCTGAACGAACGCACCGTGGCCTCGAACCCGGCGCTGTCCGGGATGATGTTCTCTTTGCTGCCGCCGAAGATGTGGCCCACGGTCACCACGACCGGATCGAAGATGTCGAAATGCCGGGTCACCATGGTCTGCAACGCGGTCACCGCTTCGCACAACGCCGGAATCGGATCATTGGCCCGGAACGGCGTCGACCCGTGCCCGCCCTGGCCGAGGTAGCTCACCCGCAGGGTGTCCGGCGAAGCCATCAAGGTCTTCGGGCGCGCGGTCCAGACGCCACGCGGCGCCTGATCCGACATCACATGCAAGCCGTAGGCGGCATCGACGCGCTTGCCCGCCACGTCCAACAGGCCCTCGTCGATCATCGGCTTGGCGCCGCCGGGCCCCTCTTCGCCGGGCTGGAACATGAAGACCACGTCGCCGGCCAGGTCGTCGCGCATCGCATGCAGGATCTTCGCCGCCCCCACCAAACCGGCGACGTGCAGATCATGCCCGCAGGCATGCATCGCGCCGTTGGTCGAAGCGAACGGGACGTCTACCAGTTCATCCACCGGCAGACCGTCCATATCGCCCCGGAGCAAAACCACCGGACGATCCCCTTCGCTCGGCTTTCCGCCGCGCAGCACCGCAGTCACCGAACTGAGCCCTTTGCCCAGGGTGATCTCCAGGTCCAGCGGTGCCAGAGCATCGAGGATCCGCTGCTGGGTTTGCGGCAAGTCCAGACCGATTTCCGGATTCTGGTGCAAATCGCGACGCAGCGCCACGATGTCCCCGGCGAATCCGGCAGCGAGTTCCTGAGTGCGGGTGGTCATTCGGAGGCTCCTTCGAGGTCGGCGGCGGCACCGGCAGCGGCACCGGAATTCAGCCTATGCCAGCTTGGCCGAGGCGAACAGCGCAGGCGGGCCCAAGCCCGATTTCGGCCCTTTCGGGCAGAATCGGTTGCCTGGGTCCGCCCGGTCTGCTCAGCTTCCGGCCAGCAGGCTCAGTCGCCCTTCACGTTGATGATCTGCCGCAGCGTGTGCTTGATTTCCACCAAATCCGTCGCATCGGCCATCACGGTGTCGATCGGCTTGTACGCCTGCGGAATTTCATCGATGAACGCATCCGTATCCCGATACTCGATGCCGGCCATCGCCTCGCGCAGCTGGTCGTGGGTAAAACTCTTCCGAGCCCGGGACCGGGAGTATTCCCGGCCGGCTCCGTGCGGCGAGGAGTCCATCCCCATCGCGTTACCCTTGCCAACAACTACGTACGACGCCGTCCCCATCGACCCCGGGATCAGCCCAGGAACACCGGGGCTGGCCTTGATCGCACCCTTCCGGGACAGCCACACCGACTTGCCGAAGTGGGTTTCCTTCTCGGTGAAGTTGTGGTGGCAGTTGATCCGGTCCTGCTCGACAACTGCCGCTCCCACCCAGTCGGAGAACTGTCGGATCACCCGGTCCATCATTTCTTCACGGTTCAACAGCGCAAACTGCTGCGCCCACTTGAGCTGCCGGATGTAAGCCGTAAACTCCTCGGTTCCTTCAACCAGGTAAGCCAGATCTGGGTCGGGCAGCTGAATCCAGTACTGCTTGGCAATCCGCTGCGCTTCCTTAATGTGCTTCTGCGCAATCCGATTACCCACTCCCCTGGACCCCGAGTGCAAAAACAGCCACACGCCGTCGTCCTCATCCAGCGAGACTTCGATGAAGTGATTACCGCTGCCCAGCGTCCCCAGCTGCAGTTCCCAATTCCCGGCATAACTCGCCGGATCAAATTCAGCCTTGACCGCCAGTTCCTTGAGCGCTTCAATTCGCGGCACCGCAGTAGCCACCACCTTGCGGTTGTAGCTTCCGGCGGACAGTGGAATTGCTCGTTCAATCTGCTCCCGCAGACTCTTCCGGTCTTCGGGCAGTTCGCTGGCCTGGAACTGCGTTTTGACCGCGATCATGCCGCAGCCAATATCCACACCGACCGCCGCAGGGATAATCGCACCGAGGGTAGGAATGACCGAGCCAACGGTCGCGCCCTTGCCCAAGTGCGCATCCGGCATGAGCGCCAGGTGCGGGTAAATGAATGGCATTGTTGAGGCTGTTTCGGCCTGCTCCAGCGTCGCATCGTCGATGATGGACGCCCAACTGTAGAGCTTCGAATTGATCTTCTTCATGATCCTTTTCTCTCTAGATTTTGCTGAGTGAAAAGGTACGGGGCCGCTGGCCAGCTATTGCTCGATTCTGGGGAATCGGGTAAAGAAAAACCCCGTACCTTTGTGGTTACGGGGCTGCAAGTCTGGTGAATCTAGACCGTGGCCGGTAACCCGGATGCGTCAAAGCGAACGCCGTTGAACGATTGCTCTGAGTTGAACAACTGCTCAGACAACTGTTCCGAGGCGCCCAGGAGCGATCCGGTGGGCTTGTTCGTAAAAGTCATCGGACGGTCCTTTCGCATCAGTATCCGGGCTCCGCCTGGTGGCGGAGTTATCACCGTACCAGCAACCGCGAGTGCTGTGAAGCTCTGATTGTCCCTGAGCCAATTGTCACAGCTGCATGGCAAGATGTGGCTGGTGAAGGTTGCAGTGCGGTCGTGGGCAGTGCCGGGTACGGCATTGCTGTTGGGCCTCGCCTTCCTGCTGACCGGGTTCCTGCCAAGCGCAGATGCCTGGACTTTGGCCCAGCGCACCGTGCCGATCCTGCTTTTTGTCATAGCGATGACGCTGGTCACCGAAATGGCCGACGACGCCGGGGTGTTCCGCACCTTGACCGGCTGGCTGGCGGCCAAAACAGCCGGTCAGACCCGCAGTGGCCGGGTCATTTTGCTTTGGTTGCTAGTGGTCGCCTTGTCCACGCTGAGCACGATTTTCTTATCCTTGGACACCACTGCGGTGCTCATCACACCGGTCGTGGTGCTGCTTGCGGTACATGCCGGAATCCGGCCATTGCCGTTTGCCTTGACCACAGTCTGGCTGGCCAATACCGCTTCCTTGTTGCTGCCGGTGTCCAATCTGACAAACCTGCTGGCGCAGCATCAATTGGCCATGACCCCTTGGCAGTTCGCGGGCTTGCTCTGGGCGCCCGCTGTGGTCGGCGTCGCGATTCCGGCCGCGGCGCTGTGGCTGCTTTTCCGGAAAGACTTTGCCGGCAGCTATCGGCCGGATGCCGTGCGTCAACCGGCAGACCGCGCGCTTCTGATCATCTGCGCAGCTGTCGTGCTGCTGCTATTGCCCGCGCTAGTCAGCGGAATTCCGGTGGAGTACCCGGCGTTGGCGGCCGCCGTCGTGCTGTTGTTGGTGTTTGTCTTTCGACGTCGATCCGCCCTGTCCTGGCGGATGCTGCCCTGGCGTCCGGTGATCTTGACGATCGGCCTTTTCCTGGTGATCGCAACCCTGCACGCCCACGGTTTGCCTGAATTGTTGTCCGGCGCCGCGGGAGAAGGTAATGGCTTCTTGGCCCTGCTCCAACTAGCCGGCTTGGCCGCAGGCTCGGCCAATGCGGTGAACAACCTTCCGGCATACTTGGCCCTGGAACCGGTTTCCGGTTCGCCGCTGCGATTGGCCGCGGTGCTGATCGGCGTCAACCTCGGCCCGCTCATCACTCCGTGGGCATCGCTGGCCACCCTGTTGTGGCATGAACGACTCAAAAGCATGGGAGTTCGAATCTCCTGGGCTCGTTTCGCAGTCCTCGGCCTGCTGCTGGTGGTGCTGCTGTTGCCGCTTTCCGTCGCGGCGCTGTGGCTTGGCGCCGGAGCGCCACAATGACGCCGCTCGAAATGCGCTGGGTGCCTACTGGCAGTTACGACCTGAACGCTACAGTCGGCATCCTGCGGCGCGGACCGGCAGATCCGTGCTCGATCTTCCACGATGGCGCCTGGTGGTTTGCGTTCCATACCCCGGAGGGCGCTGCGAGCTTGCGATTGCAGCAGCTCCCCGATGGGGTGAACCTCCTTGGCTTCGGACCGGGTGCTGAGCGGGCATTTGCTTCGGTGCCAGCGCTCCTCGGCGCCGACGACGATTGGACGGAGTTCGATTCGCGCTCATTCCAAGCATCGCTTCCCGAGCACGTGCAAACCGCCCGACGTCGTCATCCCGGCTTGCACCTGCCGCGCACCGGCCGGGTGATCGACAGCCTGGTTCCGGCCATTCTGGAGCAAAAAGTCACCGGCAAGGAAGCTTTCGCCGGGTACCGCCGACTGATTTTTCGTTATGGTTCAGTACCGCCGGGCGCAGGAAGTGCGGGTTTTCCAGCCAGGCTGCGATTGGCGCCTAGTCCCGCCGAATGGGCGTCGATTCCGTCCTGGGAGTGGCACCGAGCCGGGGTGGGGCCGCAGCGATCGGACACCGTGATGCGCGCGCTGAAGCGAGCCGCCGGGCTGGAACGCCTAGGTTCAGCCGATGCCTCCACGGCTGCCACTGGACTGATGAGCATTCCTGGCATCGGCCCCTGGACTGCGGCGGAAGTCACCCAGTGCAGCCACGGCGATCCAGACTCGGTGGCGGTCGGCGATTACCATTTGGCCGGGTTTGTGGGCCTGGCGTTGACCGGACAGCCGGTGGATGACAACACCATGCTGGAGCTTTTGGAGCCGTGGCGTGGACACCGGCAACGTGTAGTGCGGATGCTCTACCTCTCCGGTATCAGCAAGGAACGCCACGGGCCTCGGATGAGCGTGCGCGACTACCGGGACATCTGAGCCGAACCTGATCTCGCCGGCCGCGGAGTGCTCGTCGACCCGCCGCAGCAGCTAGGCTGAATCCATGAGCGAAATCATCAACCTGCGTGCCACCTTCGTGCCGAATGAAGGCGAGCAGTTCCGGGTCCGCTTGGCGCTGGACATCGCCATCGAAGAGGTCGTCAGGGAACCCGGCTGCCTGCAGTACGAAATCACCGAGGACACCCCGGACCGGATCGTGCTGACTGAGCAGTGGGCCAGCGAAGAAGCACTCGCCGCGCATGGAAAAGGCTCGGCCGTGCAGGACTTGAACGAATCGCTCTCCGCCCTGCTGGCCGAGCCGGTCAAACTCGAGCGGGTCTAGCCCTCTTCGTTTTTCGCTTCAGCCGCCTGGGCCGCCACGTGGGCATGGACCTCTTTCATGTCCAGGCCTTTGACTGCGGTGATCACCTCTTCGAGCTGGCTCGGGTTGAGGGCACCCGGCTGCGCGAAGACCAGGACCTTTTCGCGGAACGCCATCAGAGTCGGGATCGAGCTGATATTCGCCTCGGCAGCCAGCTGCTGCTCCGCCTCGGTATCGACTTTGGCGAAGACGACGTCCTCGTGCTTCTGCGAAGCCGCGTCGTAAGTTGGCGCGAAGCGCTTGCAGGGCTGGCACCAGTCAGCCCAGAAATCCACCAGGACAATGTCATTGCCCTCCACGGTGGGGCCGAAGGTTTCACCTGTGATGTCAATAGTCGCCATATTTCAACCGTATCCTTTCTTCTGCTTCGGGCAACAGCCCACGCTGCCCGGGTATTCCCGCAAACCTCCCGCCGAGTGGCCAGCTCTGCAGGTTAAAACGTGCCGTTAACCTGCAGAGCTGGCCACTCGGCGGGAGAAGTTAGTCCAGGATCGCCGGCTCCGCGATGGTCCAGCGCACCGACGTGACCCGGGGTTCCAGACTGAGCCGGCTCACCGCTGCCTCGAGCTGCCGGTCATCGCGTTCGTGTGCGGTCAATTCGGCCGAAATCCGCACCTCGCCGGGGTTGGCAGTGTCCGAGGACTGCACCGAGCGCAGCTTGAATTCCGGCAGCGTCACCGCGTGCACGATCAAAGTCCGCAAATGGGCTTCGGCCTCCTCGGCGCAACGCACTTCGAAAAGATAGTCGACCGACTGCGGTTCCCGACCGCCCTCGGGCGCTTTGTCCATGAATCGGCCCAAGGGCCGCAGCAGCATATTGGCGATCATGATCGCCACCGTGCCGGCTGCGGCAATCGCGTACTCCCCGGCACCGGCCAAGGCGCCGACGGCGGCAGTCGCCCAGAGCGTGGCGGCAGTGTTGAGTCCGGTGACGTTGGCGCCTTGTTTCATGATCACCCCGGCGCCCAGGAACCCGATGCCGGAGACGATTTGCGCGGCCACCCGGGTGGGATCGGCGCCAGGGCCGGTAAAGGTGTAACCGCCGAAGATCACGAACAGGGCGGCACCCAGGCTCACCAGGGCATTCGTCCGCAGCCCGGCCAGCCGGGCCCGCCATTGCCGCTCGAATCCGACCAGGGCGCCGAAGCCCAGGCCGGCCAAAATCCGCAGAACCACGTCGAAGAATTCCATGGCGTCCACCTCCGTATCGATCGTTCGGGAACGACAGCGCGGGAGACCTGGGCGCATGCCGGACGCGCCCATAAATGTGAAGAAGTCACCCCCACGTAGAGCTTCGGCACTACGCGACGTATCTGGAGCTACCCGGAAGCCACTTGGGACCGCCCCTTAAGCCGAGGCGGCCTGTCCTGATCTTGGGCATCTCTCGATGTCGTCAGATCAGTGGCCTGTGTTCGCGCAGGAGCCTCGCCTAACGAGGTGCTGCTCTTCCAGGGTGACAGAGAAATCTATGCTGCGTCAACTATTCCTCCGTCAAGGAATTGCAAAGACCCCGCGCCGGCACCGGGCCTGCGCAGCGGACGCATCCGGCCGGATCATGCATTTCCGCCGCCTGGTGCCGCCGCCTGGTGCCGCCGCTTGGTGCCATCGAGTCCGCCAGCCGGGCACGGGAGCCGGCCTCTTGCCAAGAGTTGAACACGTGTTTAGCATGTTAAACATGCGTTCAGCTCCATTGCCCAGGACTCCGGACGAGGATCTCAATACTCCGGCGAGAATCCGGGACGCCGCGATTCGCTGCTTTGCCGCGGACGGCTTCCGCAAGACCAGCATCCGGGCCATCGCCGCGGCTTCCGAGGTCAGCCCGGGACTGGTGATCCATCATTTCGGCAGCAAGGAAAAACTGCGCGAAGCGTGTGACGACTACGTGCTCCAGGCCATGGTGGAACGCGCGAACAACAAAGCCAATCCGATCGGCCTGCAAGCGATCATGCGGGAGTACCTCGCGAATCCGGAAGAATACAACGTCGATGTCGCGTACTTGGGCAAAGCCCTGGCCGAAGACTCGCCGGCCGGCCGGAAATTCGCGGACATCATGACCGATGAGACCGAGGCGATCATCAAAGCCGGAATCGCCGACGGCAGCATGAATCCGACCTCGGACATCCGAGTGGTGGCCGCGATGATCGTGATGACCAGCCTTTCCATCCTGACCATGCCGGGCTATTTGAGCCGGACCCTGGGCTTCGAGGCGATCGGTCCGGAACTCATGCGGCGGATGGCACTGCCCAGCCTGGAGCTCTACACGCACGGCCTCTACGCAGACGACACCTTCCTCAAGGCGGCCCGGGAAACCCTGGCCGCGACGAGCAATCCACGAAAGGAGTCCCGATCATGAGCCATACTGCGACCATGACCGAGTCCTCGGGCAATTCGAGACAGCCGGAATACGCCGTCGAAGCCCACGGGCTGACCAAAAAATACGGCGGCAACCTGGCCTTGCAAGGCGTCAGTTTCGCGGTGCAACGCGGAACCGTCTTCGGCGTGATCGGGCCGAATGGCGCCGGCAAGACCACCACCATGCGCACCCTACTGGACATCATCCGGCCGACCTCGGGCCACGCCATGGTACTGGGTGTCGATTCGCGCAACGCCGGCCCGGAACTGCGCCGCAGAATCGGCTTCCTGCCGGGTGAACTCATCCTTGAGGGCCGGATCAGCGGCCGGAGGCTGCTGCAACACTATGCGGACATCTCCGGCCCGGTCGCGAAGGGCCGGATCGAAGAACTGGCCGAGCGCCTGAACCTGGACCTCAAGCGCCCGGTCCGCAAACTCTCCAAAGGCAACAAGCAGAAGCTCGGCATCATCCAGGCCTTCATGCACCAGCCCGATCTGCTGGTCCTGGACGAGCCGACCAGCGGCCTCGACCCGCTGATGCAGCAGGAATTCCTGAACTTGGTCAAGGAAGCGCGCGACGGCGGCCAGAGCGTTTTCCTCTCCTCGCACGTGATCAGCGAAATCCAGCAGGCGGCCGATGAGGTCGCGATTCTGCGCGATGGCAAAATCGTCCGCATCGCGGGTGTGGAGGAGCTGCGCAACTCGGCGATCCGGCATCTGCGCATCGTCTGCACCGGCGTGACGGCGTCGGAGCTCCAGGAACGCTTGGCCGCAGTCTCCGGACTCGGTTCTTTGGAATTCAAAACCTCCGATGATCCGGCCGCCGTCGAGGCTACGGCGACCTTGGAAGGCGAAATCCAACCCTTCGTGCAGGCCGCATCGACGCTCGAGCTCAAAGACCTCGTGATCGAAGAGCCCGATTTGGAAGAGTCGGTGCTCAAGCTCTACACCGCACCAGACCAACCGGCGCCAGGCGAGCCGGCACCACGTCAGGAGAAGCACCATGACTAACGCAACGCTGCCAAGGTCCCGTGCCGACATCCGCCGGGCGCCGTTTCCGATCTTCGGAAAGGTGTTCACGGACAGTTGGCGGTCGCTGATCGGCTGGGGCGTCGGGCTCGCTGCCGTGATTTTCCTCTACCTGCCGATCTACCCGTCGATCGGCGGCAGCTCGCAAATGCAGGACTTGATCAACTCGTTGCCCAAGCAACTGACCAAAAGCATCGGCTACGACCAGATCAGCACCGGATCCGGCTACACCGAGTCGACCATGTTCGGCCTGCTCGGCTTCCTGCTGATGACCATCGCGGCAGTCAGCTGGGGCGCCTCCGCACTGGGCGGTGACGAAGAGTCCGGGCAATTGGAACTGACCCTGGCCCATGGCGTGACCCGGGTGCAGGTCGCATTGGAACGTTTTGCCGCACTGGCCGTGAAGGTCCTGGCACTGACCGCCTTGGTCTTCGTCCTGGTGCTGGCCTTGAACGGCCCGTCCAAGCTGGAACTGGACCCGCTGAAGCTACTGGGCACCAGCCTGCTGTTCGGCGGGCTGACCCTGCTCAGCGGCACCGTCGCCCTGCTCTTCGGGGCGCTGTTCGGCCGCCGCGTCTGGGGCATCGGGGCCGGTGCCTTCGTGGCCGTCGTCGGGTACATTTTCAACGCGATCGGCAACCAGAGCAGCGATTTGGCATGGTTGCACTCGTTCTCGCCCTATTCCTGGGTCTTCGGCAATACGCCGCTGACCAACGGGGCCAACTGGGGAACCGCGATCGGGTTCTACCTCGCTATCCTGGCGCTCGGCGGGCTGACCGCCCTGGTGCTCCGGAAGCGCGACGTCGGCGTCTGAGTCCGGCTGCCCGTGCCATCGCGCGGGCAGCCTTCAGTGCCCGGCGACCGCCAGGTGCTTGCGGCCCAGGAGCACCACCGCGATGCCGATCAGGATCGCGACCGCGGCCGCGAAGAACGGCACCTGCGCTCCGAAGTGTTCCCCCAGCTGCGCCGCGACGAACGGGGCCAAGGCGCCGCCCATCCAACGCACGAAGTTGTAGCCCGCGCTGGCCACCGGACGCGGCGCATCGGAAACCCCCATGGCCAGCTCGGTGTACAAGGTGTTGTTGATGCCCAGGAGCGCTCCGGAAAGCACCACCATGGCGACCACCAGCGGCACTGAGTGGCCGGCTGCCAGGCCCATGACGAGCAGCACCACGGCCAGGCCGGCCAAGGTGGCGATCACCACCTTGACGGTGCCGAGCCAACGTTGCAACACCGGGGCCACGAAGACCGAAGTCACCGCCAGGCAGGCGCCCCAGCCGAAGAACACCGCCCCGATCCCATAAGCGTCCATGCCGAGGATGAACGGTGTGAAAGCCAGAATCGTGAAGAAGCCGAAGTTGTAGAAAAGGGCACTGCCGGCGGTGAATCGCAGCCCTTTGTGGCCCAGCGCCAGCAACGGGTCGCGGAGCCGGGTCTTGACCGCCGGGGGCGCCATTTTGGGCAACAGCGCGGCGCACGCGATGAAGGCGATCGCCATTGCGGTCGCGGTGCCGAAGAACGGCGCACGCCATTGCCAACCGCCCAGCAAGGCACCCAACAACGGACCGAGCGAAATGCCCAGGCCCAGCGCGGCTTCGTAGAGGATGATCGCGGTGGCCGTGCCGCCACTGGCCACGCCGACGATGACGGCGAGCGCGGTGGCCACGAACAGGGCGTTGCCCAGTCCCCAACCGGCCCGGAAGCCGACCAACTGCGAAACGCTGCCGGAGAACCCCGCCAAGGAGGCGAAGACCACGATCAGTGCCAAGCCGATCAGCAGGGTCTTCTTGCCGCCGATCCGCGAGGAAACCCAACCGGTGAGCAGCATCGCGATCGCGGTGACCAGGAAGTAGCTGGTGAACAGCAAGGAAACCTCGGACGGGCTCGCTTCCAGGTTCTTCGCGATCGCCGGCAGGATCGGATCGACCAATCCAATGCCCATGAATGCGAAGACTGCCGCCACCGCAGTGGCCCAGACGGCCACCGGCTGGCGCAGCATCGAGACTTTCTCTTCGTGCAGGATTTCTTCGGCTGATTCTGTAGGGTCCGGGATTTCCGGGCCGTCCAGATTTTCGGATTTGGCTGGTCGCAATGCTGACACGGTTGGTTCCTAGTTTCCTGAGTGTCCCGGCGTCCCCGGGGATTCGAAATAGCTGTTGATTTTGTCGAAGACCGGCATGACCGCAGTGAGCTGGGCGCGTTCCCGGGGCTCCAGCCGGGCGAGGATTCCGGCCATCAACGCGTTGCGCCGGCGATTGGCCTGCTCAGTGGCGATCCGCCCCGATTCGGTCAACGAGACCACGACGGCGCGCGAGTCGCTGGGATCCGCCCGACGTTCGAGCAACCCGGCCGATTCCAGCCGGCTGATCTGTTCGGTTGCGCTGGGCACCCGGACGCCGAGGTTCGCCGCGATCTTGCTGACTCGCAAGCCCTCATCGGAGAGCATGTTCAGCACGCTCAGCTGTGCCGCGGAAAGCTCCGCGTCGAGGTCCAGCCGGCGGGTCAGGAATACCGTTTGGCGCAAAGCCGTGCGGAATGCCGAAGCGAGCTCCAGGTCCGTGGGGTCATAGTCAGTCACAGTTAGGTAGCCTAACAGTTAGGTTGCCTAAGGACAATACTTTTCACTGAATCGGTGAAAACTCCGGCCCCAGCGGCATCGAAATTCGATCACTCCTAGCCATTTGTCCATTAGTTCGCAACAATCGACTTGTCACAACGTCTCAACGAGGAGCCACCATGGCCTTGCACCGCCCCACTTGGATGAACGAAGAGCTCGACGCTTTGGCCGATCTGGCCAGGGAGTTCTACACCAAAGAAGCCACGCCGAACGAAGAACGCTGGAGCGAACAGCAGCACGTGGACCGCGAGCTCTGGACGAAGATGGGTGAATTGGGCTTGCACTGCCTCAGCATCCCGGAAGAATACGGCGGCGGTGGCGGCGACTACCGGCACGAGGCCGTTGTGGTGATCGAACAAACCCGGGCCCTGGCACCCAGCCACGGGGCACCCTTGCACAACGTCATCGTGGCGCACTACATCCTGGCCTACGGCACCGAAGAGCAGAAGCGGAACTGGCTGCCGAAGATGGCCAGCGCGGAGTACATCGGCGCCATCGCGATGACCGAACCCGGCACTGGCTCCGACCTGCAATCGGTGCGTACCACAGCCAAGCTGGAGGGTGACGAATACGTCATCAGCGGCTCGAAAATCTTCATCACCAACGGGTTCCTGAGCAACTTCATCCTGGTCGTGGCCAAGACCTCGGAAGCCGGCGGCGCCGGCGGACTGTCGCTGATCGCGGTGGAAACCGACAAAGTGGAAGGTTTCCGACGCGGCAAGAACTTGCGCAAAATCGGCCAGCACGGCCAAGACACCTGCGAGTTGTTCTTCGACGAGGTCCGGGTGCCGGCCAGCAATCTGCTCGGCACCGAACCCAACGTCGGCTTCATCCAGCTCATGCAGCAACTCGGCCAGGAGCGCTTGCTGATCGCCACCATGGCGGCGGCAGCGATTGAGAAGACCGTTGACCTGACCGTGCAATACGCCAAGGAACGCCAAGCCTTCGGCAAACCGATCTTCAGCTTCCAGAACACCAAATTCGTCCTGGCCGAATGCGACACGCTGGCTTCGGTGGCCTGGGCCTTCCACGACGACTGCGTGGTCAAACACATCGCAGGCGGACTCGATGTGCCCACCGCCTCGAAGGCCAAGTGGTGGCTCACCGATCAGCAGAACATCGTCGCCGACCGCTGCCTGCAAGTATTCGGCGGCTACGGCTACATGGAGGAATACCCGATTGCAAAGATCTTCGTGGACTCCCGCGTCCAGCGAATCTACGGCGGGACCAATGAGATCATGAAGGAACTGATTTCGCGCAGCCTCTAAGCGCCGGCCGTCGGCGTGGCCAACGCGGGCTGTTGCTGCGTGATGCAGTGAATTCCGCCGCCCCGGGCGAAGAACTCCCGGGCATCCACGCCGACGATCTGTCGGCCAGGGTAGGCTTCGGCCAAAATCGCCAGCGCCGAGGCATCGTTCGGGTCGTCGAAAGTGCAGGCGATCACGGCGCCGTTGATCACGAGATGGTTGATGTAGCTGTAATCGACGAAATCGATCTCGTCTTTGAGCACTTGCGGCGCGGGCACGGGAACGATGCGCCACGGCCGGCCGGCCGCATCGGTGCTGTTTTCGAAGACCGCCCGGATCTGCGCACACACCTCGAAATCCGGATGCTCCGGATTCTGCTGATCGTGCAGCAACACGGTACCGGGCGAAGGGATCGTGGCCACGATGTCCACATGCCCCTTGGTGCCCAAGGCCTGCGCATCGCGCACCAGGCCGCGCGGCAACCAAACCGCGTGCCGGGTGCCGAGGAGCGAATGGATCTCCAATTCGATCTCGGCTTTGCTCGCGTTCGGATTGCGCAACGGATCCAACTGGACGGTTTCGGTCAGCAGAACCGTGCCCTCGCCGTCGAGGTGGAAGCCCCCGCCTTCATTGACGATCGACGACCTCAAGGGCTGCGCCCCGGCCAAACGCGCCACTTCCGCATTGATCAACGAGTCCTTGCCCCATTCGGCCCAATCCTGCTGCCCCCAACCGTTGAAGTGCCACAGCACCGCAGCCAATTCACCGTCTGCCCCGCGAACGAAGCTGGGCCCGATGTCGCGCATCCAAGCATCGTCCAACGACGCTCGGTGAACATCGATCCGGGCGTCGAGATAGTCGCCGGCAAGCTCGACGTCGGCCGGGTCGACGATCATGCTGACCGGCTGGAAGGGCAGGATCGCGTGCGCGACGGCGGCCCAGGCGCTGCGTGCGGCATGCGTCTCGTCCGGCGTTTCGCCGGTGTTCGGTCCGGCCGGCGGAAACGCCATCCAGATCCGCTCTTGCGGCTCGGTCTCGGCGGGCATCCGCCAATTCGGGCCGGCATCCGGGCTCATGAGTGCGCACCGGAGCGAGCGGGAGCCGGCGCCAACAACGGGGAATAGGTATCCGGGCGGCGGGTCTCATGGAACGGGAACAGGGTCAGCCAGTCCTTGCGCTGGTTGAGATCCAGTTCGGCCACCAGCACCGCGGATTCGGCGCGCGGCGCTTGGACCAGGATCCGGCCATACGGATCGGAAATGAATGACGAACCATAGAAATTCACGCTGCCTTCGTCCCCCCAACGGTTCGGCACCGCCATGAAAAGCCCATTGGCGATCCCATTGCCCACGATCACTTGCTGCCACAACGGCTGCGTGTCGAAACCAGGATACGTCGGCTCGGAGCCGATCGCGGTCGGGTAGACCAGCAGTTCTGCACCGGCCAGCGAGTAGATCCGGGCCAGTTCCGGAAACCATTCATCCCAACAGGTGGGCATGCCCAAGGCCGCGGACTCCGCTCCCCCGGACCCGGTCAACTGGTAGACCGGATAAGGATTCCCCTCGGCCGGACCAGCTCGGAAGTAGTGGTCTTCGTAGTATCCGGCGGAAACCGGAATGTGCAATTTGTTCGTGGCACCGAGCAGTTCGCCGTCGGCACCGACCAGAATCGCGGTATTCAAGCCCAGACCGTCGCCGTCGTCCACCTTCTGGTACAGCGAAGCATGCACCGAAACCCCATTCTTGCGGGCCTGTTCGGCCGCGAATTCGAGGGTCGGCCCGGAGCGCAAATCCTCCGCCTGTTCCACCGGCAGATCAGTGTCCGGGTAGCTGTCCGCCGGGTAGCGGGACAAGGTGAGTTCCGGCAGGAAGACCACCGAAGCGCCCAAACCGGCGGCCCGGGCGATGCCCTCGGCCAACTCGGCTTTGAGCACTGCGGCGTCCTGATTCCAGCGGTGCTGCACGAGCCCCACGCGCAAGCACCTGGCGCGTTCGTGGTCCACCGGGCTCAGCGACGGCAAGGGGGTGAGTCTGGTGATTTCGAGCATGGCCGCTCCTCCGGAGTCCAATAAACGAATATTATTCGTTTATTATCAACCCATCACCGGGCACAAGGCAAGGGGCCAGTTCACAATCCAGACAGTTTCGCCGGATCCATCGCCACAAAACTGGCTCATCTACCCCAGCGGCAACTCCAGCCCCAGAAAATGTCGCAGTGCAGAACTACTAAACTGAAGGGGACTCAACAGGAGGTGCAGATGGCGCGGCCGCTCAGCCCCAAACTTTCCCCGGCGATCATTGCCCAAGCAGCACTCGATGCCGTCGACCGCGACGGCGAGTTCACGATCCAAGGCATCGCCAAGAAGCTCAAGGTCAGCCCCTCTTCGCTGTACAACCACATCGACTCCAAAGCCGATGTGGTCGAGTTGATGCGCGGACGGGTGATGGGCCGGATGGACTTGAGCGGAGTGGATCCCTCAGCCGCGGACTGGCTCGGATCGCTGCGCACCATCGCCGTGCATTACCGGGACGCCTACGCGCTCAACCCCAGACTGCTCCCCCTGGTCACCGCCTATTCCGTGCGGGATGCCACCACCATCGGCATGTACAACCTGATGGCCCAGGCGCTGAGTACCGCCGGCTTCGACAGCGCCCGGCAATTGGCGATCATCACGGTACTCGACAATTTCGTACTCGGCTCGGCGCTCGACGCCGGCGCACCGGACAATGTCTGGGTCCCGGGTGAGGCGGCCAGCCCGGCCCTGCAGGCCGCCCTGGCTGCCGGCTTGGGCTCAGCGGACCGGGCGCAGCAGTCCTTCGAGTTCGGACTCGGCCTGCTGCTGGACGGCTTGGCCCGCGAAGCTGCCGCCACTCGATGACTGCGGGGGCGCGGGCCGGCACGTTGGTTGCCGGCCCGCACCCCCGCAGCCATGACTCAAGGCCGACGCTGAAATGCGCCCTCCCGCACTATCCGTCGAACGAGAGCCGCAGCCCGCCGTCCAACCGTAGGCTCGTGCCGTTGAACATTGCATTGGTCACAATGTGCTCGACCAGCGCAGCAAATTCGGAAGGGTCGCCTACCCGCTTGGGCTGCGGAATCAGCGCAGTCGCCTTCGCCAGGACTTCGTCGGGCACAGCACCCAAAATCGGGGTCATGAAAAGCCCCGGAGAAATGTCCATGACCCGGATGAAGGAGTTGGCCAGCTCCCTGGCGATCGGCATGCTCAACGCGAGTATTCCGCCCTTGGAGGCGGAGTAGCCGCTGGTGCCCGCCTGACCGTCGAAGCCCAAGCATGAAGAGGTGTTGATGATGACACCCCGCTCAAGCCCGCCGAGACCATCGCTGAGCGGCTCGGTCTCAGCCATCGCCTCGGCTGCGTATCGCAGGACATTGAAGGAGCCGATGAGATTGACCTGGATATTCTTCGCGAAATTCGCCAGCGACAGCCGATCCTCCTCCGGTCCGATGATGCTGCCCAGAATCTGGATTCCTGCGGCGTTGACCAGGATGCGCACCGGGCCGAGCTCTTTCGCCTGTGCAACCGCGGCCTTCACCTGTTCTTCATTGGTCACATCGGCCGGCGTGAAAATCGCACTACCTCCACGTTGCAGATTCAACTCAGCCGCTACCTCCGCCCCGGGCGAATTGGGCAGATCCAGAATCGCCACGGCGACTCCGGAAGCATGCAGCTTGCGTGCCGTCGCAGCACCGAGCCCCGAGCCGGCACCGGTAATCAACGCTACGGCCCCCTGCGCTTCGAGCTTCTTCAGATCCATGGTTCCTCCAGTTCAACGTATTTGTCGATCGATTCAGGCAGTTCCCGGATCGCCTCCGGGCAGAGCCTTTCGCGCTGCCCATGATCCTGAAACTTATAATCAAACAATACCAACCAACTGGTCGGTAGGTCAATGTCGCTTTGCCCCCGGATACGGGAGCTTCCCCCCTCGACGTGTTGTAGATTTTGAACATGAAATCGAATTCGCGTGAACGGATCCTGGACGCGGGGCTGGCGATACTGCGCGATGACGGTGTGGTCACCTTGGATTCGACCGCCCAAAAAGTCGGCATGAGCAAGGCCGGCGTGGTCCACCATTTCCCGACGAAAGAGGCGCTGATGAATGCGCTGCTGGACCAGGTTGCAGATCGCTGGGAAAACGAAATCGATCAAAATCTCAGCGTCGAATCCGGGATCGAAGGAAGCAGCCGCGAACGCATCTTGGCCTACCTAGACTGCGCGCTCGACCCTCGGCACGACGCCAGCGACCTCGTGATGTTCGCTTCGCCGGAGCTCCGCAGGCAACTGGTGGCGCGGTGGGCGAAGCGGAGCGACAGTTGGCTCGACGCGCCGGAGCCGGCCGAAACTCCGGGCCAAGACGATTCACCGGGCCAGGACGGTTCAGTCGATCCGGACGGCTTTCTCACCGTGCGGCTGATCGCCGAGGGCGCGTGGCTATCCCGCGCCGCAGGGATCAACCCGCTCAATCCGCAAGAAGCCGCTCGCATCCGTGAAATCTGCCTGGAACTCCTGGACCGCCGGTAGCGCGGAAACTGAACCGAGGCTTAGCCCAGGAACGGCCGTACCGCCCTGAAGGGACTCCCGGGGAGATGTTTTCCGGAAACCCTTGCAATTGCGACGGCAGTGCTCAATCATTAAACGAAAATCATTCGTTTTGTGATCTGCATCTCATCCGGAATGCACCTTGCAGGCGTCCTGGAAAGGCTGCCGCTTGTCCGTCACCCTCGCTTCACCGGGCCAGAACGCCCGCGCGCTGACGCCGAAGTACGCGGTGTCCACCTTCGGCATCTCGGTCTTGGGGCTGCTCACCGCCAATCTGGTCCCGGTGATGATTCTGGCCCTGGAAGCCCTGGGCATCGAAGTCAGCACCGCGGGCCTGTTCACCACAGTATCCTTGCTCAGCACCGCAGCCGCGTGCATTCTCAGCTCCCGGTACTGCACCAGCGCCTACCGCAAACCGGTGGCCCGGATCGGCGCCTTGGTCGGCGGCTCCGGCTTCCTTCTGGCGGCCCTCGCCCCTTCGGATCTGCTGGTTTTCCTGGGCATGGTCGGCGGCGGCATCGGCATCGGTGCGACCAGCGCAGCCAGTGGCGCCGCCTTGGCGGCCCTGAAGGATCCGGAGCGCATGTCCGGGCTCAGCTCCTTGTCCAACCGGGTCCTGGTGACCATTGTCCTGGCAGTGATCCCGTTGCTGGGCATCCAGATGCTCACCGTGTTCGGCTTCCTGAGCCTGCTCAGTTTCAGCGGCGCGCTGTTCGCCTATTGGCTGCCCACGGCACCTGCCGATCCCGCAACGACCGATCCCGGAACCGCCGCCGCGCCGCCCGCGGCGAAGCCCAGCCAGCAGCCGGCCCCGGCAGGCCGCGCCCGCCCGACCGGCACCGTCGTCGGCCTGGTCTTGCTGGTCTCCTTCGCGCTCTGGGGCTTGAGCGAAGACTCGTTCTGGAGCATCTTGGGTGTTCTGGGCACCAGCCAGGCCGGCTTGGACAACGCGCAGCTCAGCCTGGTGCTGAGCGGCTCCACGGCGGGCGGGATCCTGGCTTCCTTCTTCATTCTGCTGGTCGGCGACAAACTCGGCCGGTCGATTCCGTTGCTCGTCTTCATCGTGGCTGGCAGCATCTTGAAATTCAGCGCGACCCAGCTCACCGACAGCGGCAGCTTCATCGCTGCCGTGATCATTTGGAACACCTTGTACGCCCTCGTCTTCGCCTACGTCAACGCCGTCGCCATCGCCCTGGACCGGTCCGGCCGCTGGTCCGGACCACTCGCCGGCGTCTACTTGGTCGGCTCCGCCCTGGCTCCGTTCGCCGCAACCCTGCTCAGCGAACAGTTCGGCTACACCGTCTTCGGCTACGCCAGCAGCGGGCTCAGTCTGCTGCTGGTCATCCCGCTCGCCCTTGCCGCCCGGCAGTCGAGCCGCAAACCCACCGCTACCCGCAAGGAGCAAGCATGAACCCGACGGTCTACCGAAACGCCAAAGTCCTGACCGGGAATCCAGCGGATCCGGACCGGTACGCAGAAGCCTTCGCGGTACAGGATGGGCGGTTCCGCTCGGTCGGCTCGCTGGCCGGAGTGCGGCAAAGCATCACCGAGGCACCCGACCCCCTGGAGATCGACCTCGACGGAGCAGTGGTCATTCCGGGCATCGTTGATTCGCACAGCCACCTGCGCCAGTTCGGCGAGTCCCTCGGCCACCTGGAACTATCCGGATGCGACTCCTTGGCCGGCATCCAAGCTGCGGTCCGGGCCGCGATCGCCGAGGCTCCCGAGCGGCCCAGGATCATCGGCAAAGGCTGGCTTTTCTCCGCAGTCCCGGACGGCAGCCCCACTGCCGCAATGCTGGACCCGGTCAGCGGGCAAACCCCGGTCTATCTTTTCGCCAATGACTTCCACTCGGCCTGGTTGAACAACGCCGCTTTGCTCGAATCCGGCATCGACCGGGAAACCCCGGATCCGGTAGGCGGCGAAATCGCCCGCAATCCGGCTGGCGCAGCCTCCGGAATGCTCTGGGAAAACGCCTTCTTGGAGCTCTGCCTGGGTTCCCTGGAGCGGTTCAAAACCACGCCGGGCAATGCCGGGGACCTGCGTGCGGCATTTTCCGCCTATGCGGCATCCGGCGTCACCGCGGCCATGGACATGTCCCTCGCCGAAGCAGACCTAGAAGCCCTCGACATGCTGCTGGCCGAGCAGGACGGTGTGCTGCCGCTGCGGGTACGCGGCTATTGGCTGGTAACACCGGCCGAAGACCACGCCGCGCATGCCGCACAGATCCGTCGCGCCGCCGAATTGGCCGCGAACCGGAAGTCGCCTTATTTTTCCGTGGTCGGCGTGAAGTTCATCGTGGACGGCGTCATCGACTCCTGCACCGCGGCGATGGTCGAACCGTTCGCCAACGGGGCGTTGCCGGAGGCCATTTGGCGTGCCGAATATCTCGCCCCTGCCGTGGTCGAAGCCGATCGGGCCGGGCTGAGCATCGCCTTGCACGCCATCGGCGACGACGCTTCGCGAATCGCCCTCGATGCCTTGGAATCTGCAGTCCGCAGCAACGGCGACATCCCGCGCCGGCACCGTTTGGAGCATTTGGAGACGGTCACTCCGGAAAACATCGAGCGCCTGGTCAGGCTGGGCGTGGTGGCCAGCATGCAACCGGTCCATGCCGATCCGGCGATCCAGGAGAACTGGCGGAAGATGCTGGGCGACCACCGGATCGAACGCGGGTACCCACTGGCGGAAATCGAACGGGCCGGTGCCCGAGTAGCGCTGAGCACTGATGCGCCGACTGCTTCGCACCGGCCCTTCGACAACCTCTACACTGCGATCACCCGGAAATCCCCGGGCCACCCGGAACTGCCCGCGAATCTTCCGGGTATGGTGATCAGCGCCAGCCGGGCCTTGGCCTACGCAAGCTATGGCGGCGCCTATTCCTGCGGAGAAGAATCGGAATTCGGCTCGATCGAAGCCGGCAAATTCGCGGATTTCACGGTTCTGGACCGGGACCCGACGGCGGTGCCCCCGGAGGAACTGCTGGGTATCCGGGTGCTGCTCACCGTCGTCGGCGGCATGGTCAGCCATCGGAGCTGACCGCGGGCCGCCAGAACAACGTGACCACCAGCGCGCCGACCGCGAGGACCACCATCATGACGATCAACCGGCCCCAGGCCGCCTGGTCCACGCCCGGCGCGAAAAAGACTCCGATCAGCACGGTCGCGGTGATTGCTCCGAGATAACGGCAGGTCTGCAGGATTCCGGAGGCGATACCGGCATCTTGCGGGTCGGTGGAGGCATACATGCCCTGGCTGGAGGCAATGCTCACCGCGCTGTACGGGAACCCGAGCGCCGCAGCGAGCACCACGATCAGCCATGGTTGCAGGCTCACGGTCAGCAGCCCGAGCAATCCCGCGCCCAGCAGCAGCGATGCCATTCCGTAAACCAGGATCTTCCGGACCCCGTACCGGTCGATCGCCCGGGCGGCGAAGGGCGTGGCGATCACCGAGACCGCGGCGAGCGGCAACATGAGCAGTCCGACCACGTTCGCGGGGAACCCGCCGGCTTCCTCCAAGAACTGCGGCAGGCCGAAGAACGCGATGTAGTAAACCCCGGTGAACACCGCGAAGGCCAGATAGATCAAGAGCAGCGGCCGGTTCCGGCCCAGCAACCGCAAATCCAGGAAGGGTTTGCCGATTACGAGCTCGCGCCAGGCGAACAGGGCGGCCGCCAGGGGCGCCGCGCCCAGGAGCACCCAACGGTATCCCGGCAAGGCATCCAGCATCCCCATCAGGAGCAGCACCAGGGTCAGGGTGAATCCGCCGATGCCGGGCAAATCGGAGGACCGGACCAGTTCGCCGATGGTCTGTTTGGCCCGCGGCGGGTCTTTCGGGGCGAAGACCTGGACGCCGGCCAGCGACAGCAAAGCCAAGGGGATGTTGATGTAGAACAGCGCCTGCCAGCCGATGGAACTGACCAGGACGCCGCCGACCACCGGACCGATCGCCGCGCCTGCGGTATTGGCCATCTGGATCCGGGAGAGCAGCCTCGTGGAACTGATGTTGCTTGCCGCGCTCAACGAACGGACCATCACCACCGAGCTGGGGAAAGCCGCAGCGGTACCGATCGCCATGAACACCCGGGCCAGGCAGAGCAGGAAGAAGTTCCCGGCGAACGGCGCCAGAATGCAGGTGACCGCCACCAAAGCCATACCGAAACTGAACAGCCGCTTGGGACCGAACCGGTCGGCGAACCTGCCCATCAAGGGCTGGCCGGCCGCGGACGCCAGATAGAACGCGGTGATGACCCAGGTGACCGTTGCGACGTCGAGCCCGAAGTCTTTGCGCAATATCACCAAGGCGACCGCGATCATCGAGGAGTTCAGCGGGTTCAGCACGGTGCCAAGGCTCAGCGCCGCAGTGCTGAGCCCGATCGACGGCGTTGCTCCTTGATTGCTTTCGGCCACCATGACAGTCTGCGGCATTTTGGCCGCCGTCGTCGGACCTTCGGGCCGGCAGCCGGGTTCGTTCGCTACCAGGCTGGGAGTTCACCGGCAATCTGCCGGCCGGCATTGAAGCGCGCCGCAGCCTCTGCGTACCATCGCTCGGCACCTCCTGCCGACCCACCAGATTTCAGCCAAGGAGCAATCATGCTTTCCAGGTCCGGCCCAAAAGTCCTTACGCTCATCCTGTCCCTCTTCCTCGCCTTCGCCGCTGTCATCCTGCCAGCTGCTGCAGCGTCTGCGGCCGTGCCGCCAGCAGTCTCCTCGCTGCACGACAGTTCTTGCCCGAATCTGATCGAAAAGGGCCAGCTGAGCGGTTGCGTCACCCGATTGCAGCAGCTGCTCAACGGCAAAGGTGCTGCGCTGACCGTCGACGGCAACTTCGGCGAGAACACCTTTTCCGCGGTCAAGAGCTACCAGAGCGGGCACGGGTTGTCCGCCGACGGCATCGTCGGGCCGAACACCAAGGACGCGCTCGAAGGCGGGCCGACTCCGCCCAGCGGCACGTTTTTGGCCAAAGTCGTCGACTACGCCAACCAGGCAGTGCAGGGCAAAGCGCTCAGCGGCTGGAGCGGCGGCGCGATTCCCTATAGCTGGGGCGGTGGCCACGGCGGCAAGCCCGGGCCCTCGCTCGGCACTTGCAGCGGTTACACCGGCAGCACCAAGCCCTGCCCGGCGGACACGACCAAAGGTCTGGATTGCTCGGGTTTCAGCCGCTGGATCTACGCGCTTGCCGGTGGCTCCGACCTGTTGGGCGCCGGCAACACGGACAACCAGCTCGCCAAAATGCACAAGACCTCATCGCCCAAGCCCGGGGATTTGGCGTTCTTCGGCACCGCGGGCAACACCCACCACGTGGGCATCTACTTGGGCAACGACAAGATGGCCAATGCCCCGTATACCGGGGTGAATGTGCGCATTGACTCGGTTAGCTCGCACTCGGATCTGGTGGGGTACTACACGCTGGGCAGCTAGCGGCTCGGCGGCAACGGCAAAGGCCCGGAATCACAATGATTCCGGGCCTTTCTCGGTGGCAGATGAGGGATTCGAACCCCCGTAGGCGTTGCCAGCTGATTTACAGTCAGCCCCCTTTGGCCGCTCGGGTAATCTGCCGTGAGCGACTTCCAAAGTGGAAGCAAGACAACTTTACAGAACTCATCGCCAAGAATCGAATCGGGCCCTGCGCCCCGGAGTTCTGCGGACACTTCTGCACGAATAATGGTGCTAGAGGTGTTCACGTTGCTGATCTGGCGCTCCCGGGACCAGTTGGATGCCCCAATTGTGCAGGCGTGTTGTACGGCCGTTGGGCCTAAGCCCCGCCGGCGATCTGCTTGGTGAGCCGGTCCTGGAACCGTTTGGCCTGCTCCGGGGTCACCTGTCCCAACGCGACCGCGCGGGCCAGATCGGACTGCACGCCGGCCACCCGGGTCACCGTGCTCGGTGCGGACTGCGGGATCGGCGCGAACGCCGTCATCGCTGCCACTGTGGCCGCGGCGAGCATCGTGCCCGCAGCCGCCTTCGCGCTCCGCACCACATATCTTCGTGCCTTCTGCGTCTTCATAGCCTCACTCTTCCAAACCTGTTTAGGTTCTGCCTCCAGTTAAGCTTGGGGAGTACTAAGAACGCATCCACCTTGGGGCTGAACTGGACTAGGCTAGAGGCCAGTCAAAAGTAGTAACCCCAGCCCGTGCAGGAGGAATCATGGCCGGCGATTCGACATTCGACGTAGTCAGCAAAGTCGACAAACAGGAAGTTGCCAATGCGCTGAATCAGGCGCAGAAGGAAATCGCACAGCGTTACGACTTCAAGGGTGTGGGCGCGGAAATCGACTTCAGCGGTGAAAACATCCTGCTCAAGGCGAACTCGGAAGAACGCGTGATGGCGGTTCTGGACGTTTTCGAGTCCAAACTGATCAAGCGCGGGATTTCGCTCAAATCACTGGACGCCGGTGAGCCTTTCGCCTCGGGCAAGGAGTACCGCTTGGAAGCGTCGATCAAAGAAGGCATCGCGCAGGACATCGCCAAGAAGATCACCAAGTTGATCCGCGACGAAGGCCCCAAGAGCGTCAAGGCGCAAATCCAAGGCGATGAGCTGCGGGTCAGTTCCAAGTCCCGGGACGATCTGCAAGCCACCATGAGCTTGTTGAAAGGCTTCGACGAAGCCGATCTGCAGTTCGTGAACCTGCGCTAGAACCCCGGCACAGCAACCATAACGGAGGCGCCTGTCCAGCTGGACAGGCGCCTCCGTTATGGGGTTCGTCAGTTGAGCGGGCGTCCGGCTATTTTTTCGAGCCGGGCAATCCGCTGGTCCATCGGCGGATGCGTGGCGAACAGGCTCTTCAATCCGCCGCCGCGGAACGGGTTGGCAATCATCAGGTGCGAGGTATTGACCAGATTCTGGTCCTGCGGCAGGGGCGCTTGCTGGATCCCGGACTGTAATTTGCGCAGCGCGGAGGCCAGGGCCAGCGGGTCGTCGGTGAGCTTCGAGCCGTCTTCGTCGGCGTCGTACTCCCTGGTCCGGCTGATCGCCAGCTGGATCAAGGAGGCCGCCAAGGGTGCCAACAAGGCCATCGCGATCATCGCGATCGGATTCGCGTTACGCCGGTCGCCACCACCGAAGAAGAGCATCATCTGGGCTACCGAAGTGATCACTCCGGCGATTGCCGCTGCCATCGAGGAGGTCAGGATGTCGCGGTTGTAGACATGCATCAACTCGTGCCCGAGCACCCCGCGCAATTCCCGCAGATCCAGGATCCGCAGGATTCCTTCAGTGCAGCAGACTGCCGCGTTCTGCGGATTCCGGCCGGTGGCGAAGGCATTGGGCGACGGCGTCGGCGAAAGGTAGATCTTCGGCATCGGTTGATTCGCCTTGGCCGAAAGCTCGCGGACGATCTGGTAGATCTGCGGTGCCTGCTGTTCCGTGACCGGGTAGGCCTGCATCGACCGGATCGCGATCTTGTCGCTGTTCCAATAGCCATAGGCCGTGGTGCCCACACCGATCAAGGCGAAAATCACCAGCGGCGCAGGACTGCGGGTGCTGCTGGCGATCAAGGCGCCGATGCCCAGCAGCACCGCCCAGAGCACTCCGAAGAGCGCGGCGGTTTTCAATCCGTTGTAATGCCGGTGCAAAATCTTCGCCTTTCATCGCAAAATTGCTTTCCCGATAAGAGGAACGCGCAGTCGCAGAGCCGTGTTCCCCGGGGGTTGCCAGGCTCCCACAACGGTCAGGCCCACCGCAAGCAGCAGGGTCGCGGCCAGCCAGCTCAGCGGACTGGCACCGAGCGCCAGGACCAGGACGACGGCGGCTATCGCCAGCCCGGTCGCGGCCACCGAGTTCCGGGTGCTCAGCACCCCGGCCAGCTGCGCCGGCGAGTTCGGGCCGGTCGCCGGCCGCGCTGCCGACGGCTTCTCGAACCGGTGGAGCACCGCGGCGACCGGCACCACCGCGGCCAGCAGGACCAGGAGCCAGAGTGGGCGGGTCGCCCACCAGAGCGGGCTCAACGGCTCCGGCATCGGCACCCCGAGCACCAGCAGGATGCCCAGCAGGACGGACATCACCGAGGCATGCCACAAATAGACGGTGAGCGATTTCGCATTGGCGAAACCGCTCACCGCTTTCACTTTCCGGTGCAGCAGCAGCGCGGCCAACTGCGGACGCAGCAGTTCCATCAGGCCCAGCTGGGCGAGGCCCAGCAGAATCAGCGAAAAACGCGGCGGGTTGAGGCTGAGCAGCATGTCCAGGGGCCACCAACCATTGCCGGCACCGATCAGCAATACCGCCAACGGGACCAGGAACACCAGCCACAGGATGCCGCGTTCCGGGCGTTTGCCGTCGGCGACGAAGAATCCGATCTGCTGCATCAGCAACCAGACGAAAGCCAGGTTCGCGAGCCCGATCGCCTCGACTCCGGTCCCCTGGCGCAAGGCATCGACGCCCAGGATCGCCAAGGCGAGGACCGACACGGTGGCCCACGGATTGCGGCGGTGCCATCCGGACATGAACGGGACCATCGCGGAACAGCCGATGTAGACCGCCAAGAACCACATCGGTTGGGAAATCCGGAAACCGATCTGGCCCAGCAGGTCTGCCGGCAATCCGGCCACTGCGAGCGCGGCCAGGCCCAACCCGACCGTGCCGAAAACCACGATCGCCGGCTTGGCCAGACGCAGCAGGCGTTCCCTGACGAACACCCCGGCCCCGACTCCGGCGGCTTGCCGGCGCTGCCATGCGCCGAAGCTGGAGAACCCGCCCAGGATGAAGAACAGCGGCATCACTTGCAGGAACAAGGACAGCACCGGGAAGAACCATTGGCCGTCGAATGCATTGGTCACCGACCACCCGGCAGCCGCCGGCGTCACGCCCATCATGATGCCGTGGAACAGCACCACGATGGTCAGGCAGGCCGCCCGGGCGAGATCGACCACCCCGTCCCGCGGCACGCCGATGCCGGCTTGCCGTGGTTTCGGGGCCAGCCCGCCACTGCGCCCGATCGTCACATGATTGGTCATCTCAGACTCCTTTTCACCCTGCACCTTTTCACCCTGAAATTCGCTTACCAGCAGGCTAGAAAGCAGCTTCCGGCTGAAACATCCCCCATCCGGGTTGTTTGCCACCGGTACCCCGGTAGCAGGGCGCGCTCAAAGCTGGCTCCCAGGTGGGGGCATTGAAACCGCTGGAGCCCCGGCATAGGGTCAAGGGAACCGACCTTCACCGACTGAGGAGAAAAAATGCCGACACCGAATATCCCGGCGGGCGCACCCTGTTGGATCGACCTGATGACCTCGGAGCCGGAGAAGGCCAAGGCCTTCTACACCAAGCTCTTCGGCTGGACCTATGAAACCGGCGACGAGGAAAAGTACGGCGGCTACACGCTGGCCTTCAAAGACGGCAAAAGCGTCGCCGGGCTGATGAAGAACGAGCCGGAGACCGGCCAGCCCGACGTCTGGTCCACCTATCTGCGCAGCGAAGACATCGACCGGACCGCAGAACTGACGACGGCGAACGGGGGCCAGGTCTTCTACCCGCCGATGGAGGTCCCCGAGCAGGGCAAGATGATGATGATCGGCGCTCCCGACGGAGCGGCGGTCGGTGTCTGGGAGTTCGGTGGCCACACCGGCTTCCAAGCCCACGATGAGACCGGCGCCGCAGCTTGGCACGAACTGCACAGCCGGAACTACGCGGCGGCGCTGCCTTTCTACAGCAAAGTCTTCGGCTGGGAATACACCACCATGGGCGACAGCGATGAGTTCCGTTACAGCACCGTGGGCGAAGGCGATGCGGCGATCGCCGGATTGATGGATTCCTCGTCCTTCCTGCCCGAAGGCACGCCGTCCAATTGGGAGGTCTACTTCGCGGTCGAGAATGCGGACCAGACAGTCGCGGACGCCCTGGAGCTGGGCGCGCAGATCGTCCAGCCGATTGAAGACACGCCGTTCGGCCGGATGGGGTCGATGACCGATCCGACTGGAGCGTTGTTCAAGATCATCCAAAACCTCGGCTGATTCCGGACCGGTGGGACCGGTCGGTCGGGCCGGAGCTTCCGGTTCAGCCGGCCGGTTCCACCAAACCGGTGTCGTAGGCGAGCACCACGGCCTGCACGCGATCGCGCAGGTCCAGTTTGTTCAGGACTTTCGAGACGTGCGTTTTCACGGTCTGTTCCGCGATGAACAGCTCGGCCGCGATTTCCTGGTTGGACAGGCCCCGGCCGACCAGGGTGAGCACTTCGCGTTCCCGTTCGGTCAGCCCGTTCAACCGGCTCGTCTGGGCCGGGCTGCGCGGCCGGCTCTTGGCGAAATTCTCAATCAGCCTTTTGGTGACACTCGGTGCCAGCAACGCCTCCCCCGAGGCGACGATCCGCACTGCCGAGACCAATTCGTCCGCGAGCGCGTCTTTGAGCAGGAAGCCGCTGGCACCCATGGCCAAGGCGTCGTAGACGTAGTCGTCGATGTCGAAGGTGGTGAGCATCAAAACTTTGGTGCCGTAGCCCGCCGCCAGGATCCGCTGCGCGGCTTCCAAACCGTTGAGCTCGGGCATCCGCACGTCGAGCAACGCCACGTCCGGGTGCATCTGGGCGCATAGCGAAACGGCTTCCACCCCGTTCACGGCTTGGCCCAGCACCTCGATATCGGTTTGGGCATTGAGCAGTGCAGCGAATCCGGCCCGCACCATGGCCTGATCGTCCGCGAGCACTACCGAGATGGTCATCTGGTCTTCCCTGTCTTCGGCCGTCCCGGCGTCGTCGTTTCACCTTCCAGCGGCAGCGTGGCCACCACCCGGAACCCTCCTCCGGGCAGGGGGCCGTAATCGAGCCTACCGCCAACCGCCTGCGCGCGCTCCTGCATGCCGACCAAGCCGTGCCCGCCGCTGCTCACCGTCGCCGCGGCCTTGGCCGCGCCGTTCTCAACCACCACGGTCAGCTGCTCGCCGTGGGACTCCAAGTCCACCGAGGCATGCGATTGCGGCGCGTGCCGAACCACGTTGCTCAGCGCTTCCTGGACGATCCGGTACACCGCCAAGCCCAGCACCGGCCCAGGGCTCAAGCCGGCGGGCGCCTCGAACTCCACTTCGATGCCGGCCCGCCGGATCGAACCCACCAACGCTTCCAGATCGTCCAAGCCCGGCTGCGGCAGGGTCTCCCGGCCGGCGGATTCCGAACGCAGTACACCGAGCATCTGCCGCATCTCCGCCATCGCGCGGCGGGAGTGCCCGGCGATTTCGTCGAACTCGGCCACGATCCGTTCGTCCATGCCGGGGTACCGGTAGCGTGCGGTGGTCGCCTGCACGGTGACCAGGGACATTCCGTGGGCCACCACATCATGGAGTTCCCGGGCGATTCCGGCACGTTCTTCGATCAATTCGCGCCGGGCGGCCTCGGCCGCGCTGACCGTGCGTTCCACGGTCAGTTGTTGCCGGATCAGCTGCCATTGCCGGGCGATGATCGAGGCGAGCAACGCGCCGAAAGAAATCGAAGCGAAGACCACCATATTGGTGATCTCGGCCTGCGGCACGTCTTGGCTGCCGAGGTGCGAAGCGCCGATCGAGACCAAGACCACGCTGGCCAGCCAACCGGCGGCGGCCAGATACCAGGGCGCTCGGAATCCGCTGATCACGGTGACCGCAAGCTGGGTGAGCAAGGCCACCACGGTGAACGGGCGCGGCAACGTCGATTCGGGGGCAATCACCCAGGCGATCAGGGTGACGCACGCCACGGACAGCAGGATCCCGGGCAGTGGGCGGTTGTAGGTGAGCAGGATGCTGCCCGCGTGGGCCACGGCGAGGGCGAACCCGACCACCACGTTCATCTCGTAGAGCGCAGTGTTCAACGCCGCCCCGAGCACCAGCATGACCAGGGTCACGAACGGCAGCAAGACCAGTTCCCAGCGCGTGCGCAGCATGCTGCGCAACCGCTCAGGCGAGCCCTGTTTCAACCACTCCGCACGCTGCCGGCTGTCCCGGGTCACGGTCCTGGCAGAGCCTCCGACGTTCCGCCGGCGGACCGTCCAAGACCGCCAATCAAGCTTCGGAATTCCAGGCATCTACATTCGGCCCATCGTGCGAGGGATCGGCCACCGCGGGGCCGCCGGCAGCTTCCCCTTGCCAGCTGACCACGCTCCAGGGCCGTTCCGGATTTCCAGTGCCGTCTTCCAGAACGACGACTCCGGTATTGCTCAGGTCGTATTTCTCCGGGGTCCGCGGATCCAGATTGACTGCGCGGGCCGCCGTCCAGGTCCGGATCATCGCACCATGGCTGACCACCGCGACGCTGGCATGGCCGGCGTCGCGCGCTTCTGCGACGACGTCGTCGAACCGGCCGAGGACCTCGCTCCCGGTGTCCGCGCCGGGCATCCGGTGTTCCGGGTTCCCGCGCAACCATTCGGAAACCACTTTGAGGTACGCCATCACTGAATCCAGGTCGGCTGCCATCTCGAGATCGCCGGCCGCGATCTCCCGCGCTCCGGCGCGCACGATCGGCGGCAAGGACCGGGCTTCGGCAAGCGGCTGCGCGGTTTGCTGCGCCCGGGTGGCCACCGAGGTGTAAATCGCATCCAGGGGTTCGTCGGCGAGCGCCGAAACCAGGCTCGCCGCCTGGGCCCGGCCCAAATCGGTCAGCTCCGGTCCCGGCATCGCGGTGTCCAGCAGGCGGTGCACATTGGATTCGGTCTGGCCATGTCGGATGAGAATGAGACGCATGGTTCCATTCTGTCATCGCAGATCCGGCTGTCATCCCCTTGGGGAGCTGTTTCGGCTCACCCCGTGGGACTACGGCTCCGGAATCCGGGCATCGTAGCGGAGGAATTTCGGTTGCATTTTCAGCAGCACCCAGAGCGCGCCGATGCAGAGCAGGCCGCCGGCCACCGCAGCCATTGCCTCGCCCAGCAACTGGCCGGCGCTGCCGGCGAACAAGTCGCCCAGTCGGGGTCCTCCGGCCACCACCACGATGAAGATCCCCTGCAGCCGTCCGCGCAAATGGTCCGGAGTGGCCGATTGCAAGATCGTGGAGCGGAACACCCCGCTGATCGAATCCGCGATCCCGGACAGCACCAAGAGTGCGAACACCACGGCGAGCCAGGCCGAAACTCCAGCGCCGTCGTGCTTTCCGGCGGCCAGCAGCGCCATGCCGACCCCGGCGATCGAGCCGCCCCAGAGCGTGATGCAGACGCCTACCGCCAAGCCCTGCCGGCGGACCTTGCCGAGCGGGCCGGAGAACAGCGCGGCCAGCAACGAGCCGATCGCGATCGCGGCCAACAGCAAACCGGACGTCGCCTCGCCTCCGCCGAGCCAAACCGCGCCGATCGCCGGGAACAATGCCCGGGGCATCGCGAAAACCATGGCGCACAAATCGACCAGGAAGGTCATCCGGATATTCGGTCGCACCGCAACGAACCGCAGCCCTTCGAGCACCGAACGCAGGCCCGCTTTGTGCACTTCGCCTTCCGGCGGCACCGGGGGCAGCCGGAATACCGCCCAGAGCACTGCGGTGAAGGTGAGCGCATCGATCGAATAGGTCCAGCCATAGCCCACGGTGGCCACCAGGAACCCGGCCAGCAGCGGCCCGACGCTCATCCCGGCACCGAACACGATCATGCTCAAGGCATTGGAAGCCGGCAGCAATTCGGGCCGCACCAAGCGCGGAATGATCGCGCTGCGCGCCGCCTGGTTGATGCCCATCGCCGCGCTCTGGACCGCGGCGAACAGATAGAGCAACCAGACTTGGTCCAGGTTCAGCCAGGCCTGGAACGCCACGCCGAGGGTCACCGCCCACAGCACGATCGAGGCGAGGATCGCGATTTTGCGGCGATCGTGCGCATCCACGATCGAGCCGCCGTACAAGCCGGCCGCGACCAATGGGATCAGCGAAAACACGCCAATCATGCCCACCGCGAAGGTCGATTGGGTCAAGGCATAGACCTGCAACGACATCGCCACCAGGGTCAGCGGCGCACCGATCGCGGAGAGCGCCATGCCGATCCAGAGTCTGCGGTAGGCCGGACTCTCCCGCAGGGGCGAGATGTCCACCAAAAGTTTTCGCACCGGATCAGACTAATGCGTTCCAGACCGCCCGCGCACAGCTTCGGCAAAGCCGGACTCCAGGCGGGGCACAAACTTAGGTTCACCTTATTACGAATTACTCAGAATAAATGTTTGACTTGTGCCATGACCGTGACGCGCGACACTGCTACCGGCCTTCCGGCTCCGGAGCAGACTCAGCAGGACTGGGAAACCAGTCTGCGTGCGCACGGGCGCCGAGTCACCAAACAGCGGCTGGCGGTGCTTGCCGCTTCGCATACCGCCCCGCACCAGGACGCCGAGCACATTTGGCGCGAAGCCCGCAGCGGATTGCCCGAGCTGACTCTGCAAAGCGTCTACACGGTACTGGCCGACCTCACCGGCTTGGGCCTGCTGCGCAAAATCGAGCCGACCTCCGGCCCGGCCCGCTATGAAACCCGGGTGGGCGACAACCATCACCACGCGGTGTGCACCGTCTGCGGCCGGATCGAAGACGTGGATTGCGCGGTGGGCCATGCGCCTTGCCTGCAACCGGCTGATTCGACCATGGCCATCTACCGCGCTGAAGTCACCTTCCTGGGGCTCTGCGCCGATTGCGCCGCCTCCGAGGCGGCAGCCAAAAGTTCCCATTCCACCGCACGAACCACAACCGAAGGAGAGTCATGACCGTCAATTCAACGACCCAGTCCGGCGCCCCCGTCACGTCCGACGCGCATTCCGCAAGCGTCGGCCAGGACGGCGCCATCGTGCTGACCGACCACTATTTGGTCGAGAAGCTGGCCCAGTTCAACCGGGAGCGGGTCCCGGAGCGCGTCGTGCACGCCAAAGGCGGCGGCGCATTCGGCACCTTCGTCACCAAAGAAGATGTCTCCAAGTACACCAAGGCCGCACTGTTCCAGCCCGGCGCGGAAACCGAGATGCTGATCCGCTTCTCGTCGGTGGCCGGCGAGCAGGGCTCCCCGGACACCTGGCGCGATCCGCGCGGCTTCGCGATCAAGTTCTACACCAGCGAAGGCAACTACGACCTGGTCGGCAACAACACCCCGGTGT
>JAFOLH010000003.1 GCA_017419405.1 Renibacterium sp.
CACCGGGTACTCCACGAACTCCCCCGTGCCACGAGCATTACCGGTTCCATCCAACTCAGTTCGCTCAAACTTGATCCCGGTCACCTTGCCATCAACACCCAGGATCTCCACCGGGTTGTGCAGGAAATGCAGATGCAGACGGCGCGAAGCAGTCGACTCCTCCGGCTGTTCTACAAGCCAGTTCGTCAACGTGTTCACCATCGTCTTCACCTGGTTGTTCGTCTTGATCGCCTCATCCGAGGCTTCATCAAACTCGAAGTCTTCCGGGTACAAAATGATGTCGACATCTTTCGAATGCGACAACTCCCGCAACTCAAGTGGGGTGAACTTAATCTGTGCCGGACCCCGACGGCCAAACACATGCACATCAGTCACCGGAGACTTCTTCAACTCCGCATAAACATTCTCCGGAATCTCCGTCACCAACAAATCATCAGCATGCTTCGACAAGACCCGGGCAACATCGAGCGCCACGTTGCCGTTACCCAGCACGGCAATCTCAGTTGCTTCCAACGGCCATTCCCGCGAAACATCCGGATGCCCGTCGTACCAAGAAACAAAGTCAGCGCCGCCAAAGGAGCCATCCAGATCGATACCCGGAATGTTCAACGCCGCATCATCAATCGCGCCGGTAGCAAAAATCACCGCGTCATAATGCTTCCGCAAATCAGCCAACGAGATGTCAACGCCATAGTCGACGTTGCCGAAGAAGCGGATATCGCCTCGATCCAGCACCTTATGCAACGCCTGGATGATGCCTTTGATCCGCGGATGATCCGGCGCCACCCCATACCGAATCAAACCAAACGGCGCCGGATACCGATCAAACAAATCAATACTGACCGACAGCTCACCACTTTTGACCAGATCAGATTTGGTCAAAATATCGGCGGCATACACCCCAGCGGGGCCGGAACCAATCACGGCAACGCGCAGCGGACGGTCAGCGGTATTGCGCTGGAACAGTTCGGTATGGCTAGACAACAGTTCGTTCTCCTTATGAATACGAAGCTCAACGAGCTGCGTGCGCTACTTCGCCGATGGCAACCCGGACGAATTCGGCCGGCGCGAAAGGGCTGATCCGCACCACATCGCCAACCACGACGACGGCGGGCGAGGCGACCCCGACGGCTTCCGCTTGATCAGCGATGCCGCCCAAGGTGCCGATGGTGATCCGCTGGCCGGAACCAAACCCATCTTCGATGATAGCAACCGGGCAGTTTTCGCCCCGTTCCTTTGTGGTCAAGGTCACCGCGGAACGGCGAAGCGTGGCGACGCCCATCAACAGCACCACAGTATGGTCGCTGCCGGGCGGGACGTCGGCCAGATCCTCATGTGCGGAAACGACGGTGAATCCCCGGGCCAGCCCGCGGTGCGTCACGGGGATCCCGGCCGCCGCCGGTACTGAAACCGCCGAGGTCACACCGGGGACGACTTCGACGTCGACGCCGTGTTCCCGGCAGAACTCGGCTTCTTCGCCGCCGCGGCCCAAAACGAACGGATCGCCGCCTTTGAGCCGGACCACCCGCTTTCCGGCCCTCGCCTCCCGGACCAGAATCGCATTGATTTCGTGCTGCGGTACCGGATGGTGCTGCGGGCTCTTGCCCACCTCGATGACCTGCGTATCGGATTCCAGTTGTGCCAACAGTCCGCGCGGTCCGAGGCGATCGGCGACCACCACATCGGCCTGCGCGAGCAGCTTCCGGCCGCGCACCGTGATCAGGTCTTCGGCGCCGGGACCGCCGCCGACCAGGGCAACCGAGCCTTTGCCGGGGCGGTGGCGCCGGACCGGCAACGCTCCGGTCTCCAAGGCCTCGACAATGCCACGCCGGATCGCCAGCGCGCGGCGCGGATCCCCGCCGGCGTTGACTGCAACGGTGACATCGTCCACTTGCGCGACGGCGGGCGTCCAGGCTGAGGAAGCTTCCTGATCGGCCGCGTTCACACACCAGATCCGAGCGGCTTCGGCGTCAACCGCCACCTGGCCGTCTACCTCCGGGAACCCGGTAGCCGTCTGCGCGAACCACATGCCCGCCAAGTCGGCAGTCCGGTAAGCGCGGGCAAGCCAGGTGAGCAGACCGGCGTCGTGCATTCCGTGCAGCTCGGCCGAGACTTCGGGCGCTACTACGGTGAGCGCCGCACCCGCGTCGAGCAGGGCTTTGGCCCTGCGGGTCGCCACCGGGCCACCGCCCACCACCAAGGCTGGGCGGCCCAGCAGGCGGAGCGAAATCGGATACAGATCGCGAGCGGTCATGGACCGACTGTAGTTTTCGCCGGATGGGCGCAACGAACGAGTGTTACGGCCGGGTTCATCCGGAGTCATCCGGCGTCATGAAGGGGCGACACGCGTCCGGCTGAACCAAAACCGGCCCGCCCTCGTCTGAGCAGTAACAGCCATGGCCCGGCAATGGGCCAGTCCGTAGACCGTCAGCAAAGTGATCAGGGGAGTCATCATGACATCAGAGGCAACTGGATCGGGTGAAACGAGTACCAGGCTCTTCCGGGACTACGGCTTCGGCCCGGCTTCGGCACCGTCCCACCGACGGATCGACCAGGCGATATCCGGCTGGGTGGCCAGCACTTCGGCAGCCCCCGCCGTCGAGTTCGGAGAACGCGTCCTCAGCTATGCGGAGCTGGATCGCCGGGCCGCTCTGCTCGCCCAGGAATTGCAGCTGCGGGGCGTGAAGCCCGGTGACCATGTGGGGGTTTTCCTGAGCCGATCCGAACACATGGTGGTGGCGATTCTGGCGGTGCTGAAGTCGGGCGCCGCATACGTCCCGCAAGACGCCCGGATCGCCCCGAACGGGCATCTGGAACACATCGTCGAAACCGCGGAGATCCGCCACGTGCTCACCCTCGCCGAGTACCGGGAAAAGATCCCGGAGACAGCCCGGGCCCTGGACGTCGACGTTTTCTGCAGCGAGATCGCACCGGGCGAAAAGGCCATGGTTCCCCCGGTCTGGCGACCCGGCCCGACCGGTGCAGCCACGGCCGTGGTCATCTTCACCTCGGGCACCACCGGCAAGCCGAACGGGGTCCGGATCAGCCATGCGAATCTGGCCAACATCATCCTGAACCGCCCGGGCAACCTCGGCATCGACTCCGGTATGCGGGTAGGCCAGATCCTCAATATCGCTTTCGACATGGCGGTCTGGGAAATCTTCGGCGCACTCTGCCACGGGGCGTGCCTGGTGATCCGCGGCAAGGACATCCAGGAAACCGCCGAGCGGGTGGACGTGCTGATCGCCACCCCGAGCATCCTGGGCTCGCTCGATGCCGGCCGGTGCCGTCAAGTCAAGGTGGCGGCGGTCGCCGGGGAGCGCTGCCCGAAGGCGGTCGCCGAAACCTGGAGCGAATTTTGCCGGTTTTACAACGGTTGCGGCCCCACCGAAGTGACCATCGTGAACACTTTGGCGCGCTACCTGCCCGGCGATCCGCTCACCATCGGCGCCCCCTTGCCGAACAACACCGTGTACGTGCTCGGCCCGGAACAGCAGCCACTGGAGATCGGGGAAATCGGCGAGATGTGGGCCGGCGGGGCGTGCGTGACTTCCGGATACCTCGGCAACCCGGAGCTGACTGAGCAGCGCTACCGCCCGGATCCCTTCCGTGGCGAAGGACTGATGTTCCGCACCAGGGACTTGGGCCGTTGGACTGAGACCGGACAGTTGGAGGTGCACGGTCGCACCGACGACCAGGTCAAGATCCGCGGCGGATTCCGGGTGGAATTGGACGCGGTCAACACCGCACTGGAACAGGCGCCCGGTTGTCAGCAAGCCGCCGCGATGCGGGTCGACGGCGGAGTCCGCGACGGCGAATTGATCGCCTTCGTCGCCCCGGCCACGGTCTCGGCCGAGGCCGCCAAGCAGGCGGTGGCGGATACCTTGCCGTACTACTGCATCCCGGAGCACGTGTTCACGGTGGACAAGCTGCCCCTGACCGGGCGCGGGAAGGTCGATCGCCGGGCTTTGCTGAGCATGCTGGACGAGCCGCCGGAACCGCAGCTGGCATCGGCACCACCCGAACCGACCGGGCCCGGTGAGCCAATCGAATTGCCCGCACCGCTGCCCTGGTGGAAATCGCTGTGGAAACGGCGCCAACTGATGCACTACAACCGGCTCATCGGGCTCGTGCTGCTGCTCAATGTGCTGCTGGCCCCCTTTGCCTGGGGCGATGCCGCCGCGGTCGGCGTCCTGGTCTTGGCCAACCTCACTGCGGCAGCCCTGATCCGGCAGCAATACGTGGTGAATTTCCTCTTCTGGCTGGCCACGAGCATTCCGGTCACTTGGCCGCTGAAGCTCCGATGGTCCGCTGGGAAGGTCTACCATTTCGGTGGCATCCACGCCGGCGCGGCGATCTCGGCGACCTTTTGGTTCGCCGTCGGCACCCTGTTGGAACCCGGTGTGCTGAGTGCGCTCATCCTCGCTTTGCTGCTCGCGATGGTGTTGACCGCCTGGCCCAGATTGCGGCAGAAACACCACAACCTCTTCGAGCGGGTGCATCGATTCGGCGGTTGGGCGGTACTGCTGCTCGTCGTGCTGCAGCAGGCCGTCACCGTGGCGCAAACCGGCCGCAACCCGTTGCTCGACCCGCGCAGCTGGCTGATCGCCGTCGTCGTGCTGTCCGTGCTGTTGCCGTGGCTGCGGCTGCGCAAAGTTCCGGTGCATCTGGTCCGGCCCTCACGCCATGTCGTGTTGGCCGGCTTCGACTACGGGGTGACCCCGTTCGCCGGCTCTTCGACGGCAATCAGCGTCAATCCGCTCAAAGAGTGGCACCACTTCGCCAATGTCCCGGCACCGGGCAAGACCGGGTTCCGGTTGACCATTTCCCGGGCCGGCGACTTCACCGGCCAGTTGATCGACACCCTGCCGGACAAGGTCTGGGTCAAGGGGATCCCGACGGCGGGCGTGGGGAACATCGACAAACTGTTCCGGAAAGTGCTCTGGGTGGCCACCGGCTCTGGAATCGGACCGTGCCTGCCGCACCTGCTCAGCGGGGAGACCCCCGCGAAACTGGTCTGGTCCACGCGCAATCCGGAACAGACGTACGGCACCGAACTGGTGCAGGAGATTCTGGCGGTACAGCCGGATGCCGTGATTTGGGACACCACCGAACAGGGCAAGCCCGATCTGGTCCGGCTGGCGTACCAGGCCTATCTGGCGTCCGGCGCCGAAGCCGTGATCTGCATTTCGAACAAGTCGACCACCTGGCAGATCGTCGAAGAAATGGAAATCCGGGGCATTCCGGCCTACGGCGCCATCTGGGATTCTTAGAAAGGGACTGCGATGGATTACGAACATCTGCTCCTGGAGCAGGACGGCGCGGTCTTGACCGTGACCGTCAACCGACCCGGGGCAATGAATGCCTTGTCGCAAGAACTCGTGGAGGAGCTCTGGCGGCTTTCCGGCGAGCTGCTCTCGCTCGGCACCGACGGCGTCTGGCCGGTGCGCGGGGTGATCCTGACCGGGGCCGGCGAGAAGGCGTTCGTGGCAGGTGCCGACATCGCCGAAATGGCGGAAATGTCTCCCGCGGAGGGCGAAGCCTACGGGCGGCGCATGCAAGAGGTGACGTTGCGTCTGGAGGGCGTGCCGGTGCCGGTCATCGCAGCGGTCAACGGCTATGCGCTCGGTGGCGGCTGCGAGCTGGCGATGGCCTGCGATCTGATCTATGCCTCAGCGAAGGCGCAGTTCGGCCAACCCGAGGTCAGCTTGGGGTTGGTACCCGGATTCGGCGGCTCGGTGCGGCTGCAGCAGCGGATCGGCATCGGCATGGCCCGGGAGCTGATCTATACCGGCCGGCGCATCGGCGCCACGGAGTCGCATCGGATCGGCCTGGCCAACGCGGTGTTCGACGACCGCCCGGCGCTGCTTGCCGGCGCCCGGGCGACGCTGGACGAAATCACCGGCCGCTCGGCTCCGGCGGTGGCCAATTGCAAAGCGACGATCAATGCAGCGGCCGGGCTGCCGGTACCGGACGGGCTCGACGTCGAGGCCCACAGTTTCAACCTGGCGTTCCGGACCGCGGACATGCGCGAGGGCACCAGGGCCTTTCTGCAGAAACGGCCACCGGTGTTCCCCGGGCACTGACCGCACCGCGCCGGCCGACTCCCGTCCGGGATAGCAAAACAGCTTTCGGATAGCCGGAAACCTGCCTTCCGGCTATCTTGTTGCCAACTTGCTATCCCGGAAGGCGGCTCAGCCGAAGAGCTCGTCCAGCAACGGATTCCGGTACAGCCCTGCCGGATCGTGTTTCGCCAAAGTGGCCACCGCCGATTCCCACTGCGGGAAGGCCGCCGGGATCTGCTGCTTGAGGGCTTTCTGATCAGTCCAGGGACCTTGCGGGGTGTGCGCCCACCGTTTGGCCCACTCCGGCCGGGGCAGTCCCAACGCCGGGTCGAAGCGGTGGAAATAGTCTTCCAACTCCATGTAGAACTCGGCGTTGTCCGGGGTGTCCGGCAAGGTGAGCACATCCAGCCAGACCGCGGTGTCCCAGTCCGGGCGGCCCGGCACCGGAAGCGCCGCGGACAAAGCGGCCGGCTGCGCTCCTGGAATCCCGGTGTCCCGGGGGTCGTCCAGTCCGGTGACCCGGATTTCCAGTCCGCTGTTGATTGGGAACTTGTTCGCGGCCTGGTACTCGGCCAACTTCTGGTTGTAGAACGTGGTGAAATCGTGCACCACGCGCTGCACCTGGTCTCGGCGGGTGATCACCGCGTGGCTTCCGGCGGTGACCCGGAGCGTCGTCGGCTTGACGAAGTGGATGAAGTTCTTGGATTTTCCCCACATGTCACGGGCCCCGGAAAGCGTGAGTCCGGCTTCGGTCGCCGCCAGGATCGCCGCGCAGAACTTCGGTGCTACTTGCGGGTTGCCCTCCACCAGTTCGCCCAGCAACTGCGGCACCGGCGTCGGCAGGTTGTCCGCGAACGGGTAATTGAACGGGGTGACCACTTTGCGGGAGAACCACGGGCGGTTCGGGCTGACTTCCCAGATCTGCACCCAGGGCCGGTCGGTGAAGGCGTACCAGATGATGCCCACCCGGCCGGCGCCGTCGATCAACCGGCTCAATGACCGGGACGTCATCCGGTCCGGATGCGCGAACAGCTCCGAGATATTGATGTCCGTATAGTTGCGGCAGCGCACGTTGTAATCGTCGACCACCTGCAGCGTGACCTCGGTGAGGAACGAACGGCCGAGGTGGGTCAGCAGGGCCGAGCATTCCGGGTCAGTGCGATCGAAGCGCCGCTCCGCATAGGCATTCTGCGTCTCGTCCCAGACGATCGCCTTGACCGAGACCACCAGGTTGCTCAGCGTGCCGAAGCCCTGCCCCGGGTAGCTGGATTCACCGGCCGCCGGCACCGCGGTGCCGTGCCCGTTGATGGCCAGCGCGCCGGCCACCGAAATATCTCCGGGCGCCGGGGCCGCAGTGAGTCCATAGCCTTTGGCGGCCAGATAGGTGAGCAGTTCGAGCATCGAAGCCCCGGCTTGGACGGTGACCAGCCGGTCGCCGGCCAACTGCATTCCGGTCAGGCTTTTCGTGGTGTCCACCAGAATCACCTTGTCGGAGCCCGGAGTTTTGCCGGCCACGGTCAGCGGCGACCAGCTGTGCCGGTAGCCGCGGGCCCGGACCCGGTAGCCCTGGCTGTGGGCCCAATTGACCACCCGGACGACGTCGGCGCTCGACGTCGGCGCGCAGGTCCAGAGGGCGTCGGAGACGATGGCCTCGTCCCAGTTCTTGTAGACCTCGCGGTACAGCGGGATGGTCTTCGGGAAGGCGGCCGGCCCGGCTGCCGCGTTGGCCGGCGCCTCGTATCCGAGGAACACGAACCCGCCGGCTGCGGCGGCCGTGGCGCCGAGGAATCCTCGGCGATTGAGCCCGCCCGCGAGGTTTTCGATGTGCAAATTCTGATTCTTCATGAATGGTCCCCAAACCATGAGGGCAAAAGGTGCTTGCCCGGAATTGATATCGCCGGTAACGGGTTGCGCCGAGTTGGCTCGAGTGCTGGGTCCGGATCGCGCAGATTCCGGACCCAGCACTCGGGTTAAGCAGAATCTGGCCCCTCATCGGAGAGGGGCCAGATTCCGTCAGGTGCTTATGAGCGTGCGGAGGCGCAGAAGCTCAGGATGTCTTTCACGGTCGCCGGAACGTGGAACTTGGTGTCGTTGATCGCGTAGACCGGGAACTGCAAGGCGGTTTCGTAGCTCAGGGCCAAGAACTCGTAAGGATCTTTCGAACCGAGCAACCATGCGGTGTACTGGGCCGAACGGGTGTTGAAAGCCTTCTGGCTGTCGCGACCGTGATCGCTGAAGTTCTTGTTGAGCCAGTCAAGAGTGGCCAGCGGTCCCCGACAGATCGGAATGATCGCCAGCGACTCATCGTGGCTCGGGTACCAGACGCCGTCGCCGGGTTCGCCCGGGCTGGTCGTCGAAGGTGCCGCCTGCGTCTCCGCTGCCGCGGCGGGTGCCAAAGCAAGCCCTCCGGCCAACATCAACGAAATGACGACCACCAAGCTTGAAAGCAATTTTTTCATGTCAATTCCCCAATTGTCGTGTTTTCCCCAAATGAACTCAGGTTCTCCGCGGAGATGAACTTCGAGCTCACCAGGAGGCTAGCATGACGTCGCACAGCAAATTCAAATTCTCAGCTTATTTTCAGCTTAAGTTCATCTTTTTGAGACCATTTTTGATGTTTTAAGATCGTTTTTGCGTCTATCAGATCAGGTTAAGTCGCAGATGCTTGCTTTTGACGCACAGTTTTCTCAGCTTCAATCCAGCTTCCATGAAACTTTCAGTCACTATCAAGGAAGCACCGACCGGGTTCGCGCCTCCTGGACATTCCTCTGGTTCAATGAATTCTGCGATTTCGGAATTCCCAGTTTCAGGGGCATTTCGGATCGATGGAGAGCGCCCGTATCGAAATTCGACAGGCTTTTCCGAGGCCCGGAGGCAAGGCCTCAGCCGGGCAGCAGGCCGCGACCGCGGAGCAGTTTGCGCTCGATCGGGGCGAAGACGGCGAGCTCCACGATGATTCCGACGAAGAGGATCACCAGAATCGCCGCCATCACCATGCCCATATCCGAAAGGTCACGGCCCCGTTGCAGCAACGAACCGAGGCCGAAGCCCAAGGTGCCGCCGATCGCAATGATCTCTGCGGCCATCAAGGACCGCCAGGAAAAGGCCCAGCCCTGTTTCAGCCCGGAAAGATAGCCCGGCAGGGCAGCAGGCAGAATGATCTTGAACGCCATCTCGAGCTTGGAAGCGCCCAGCACCGTGCCCATCGAACGGTACTGCGGCGGCACCTGGTCGATGCCGGAAATCAGCCCGTTGATGATCGACGGAATTGCACCCATCAGCAGGACGAAATACACCGTACCGTCAGAGAGCCCGAACCAGATGATCGCGGCCGGTACCCAGGCGACGCTCGGCAGCACCTGCAAACCGGAGATCAACGGCCCGAAAGCGATCCGCAGCGGCTTGACCTGGGCCAGCAACAGGCCCAGAGCGGTTCCGATCACGGCGCTGACCAGGAATCCGATCAACCCGCGTTGCACCGAGGTCCAAACCGCTTCTTGCAGAGTCCCTTGCGCCCAGAGCTGACCGAAAGTACCGGCCACATCGAGCGGTCCGGGCACCACATCGGCGCGTTTGCCGCTGATCAGCACATAGACCTGCCAAATGCCGATCAGGACCAACACCGCGGCCAGCGGCGCGATGATCCGGATCAAGGTCTTCTTGAGGTTTTTTTGCTGCGCAGTGTCGGTCTGGAGTTTGTCCAGGCCTTCGAGCTCGGCTTCTTTTCCACCGTTCGGCTGCGCTTCAGCGGGCCCGGCAGCCGATTGCGCGGGATCAGTCAGCGTATTAGACATGCCGGCTGATCTCCTGGCGCAGTGCGGCGGTCATCTCGTCGGCCAGCAGCGCAGCCTGCTCCGGCTGCTTTTGCGCATCGTCGATCCGCCATTCCCGGATCACTTTGCCCGGGCGGGAGGAAAGCAGCAGAACCCGCTGGCCCAACCGGACCGCTTCCCGGACGTTGTGCGTGACGAAAACGATGGTGCGGCCGGTGTGCCGCCAAATCCGGGTGAGCTCTTCGTGCAGCAAATCCCTGGTGATCGCATCCAGGGCGGCAAAGGGCTCGTCCATCAACAGGACGTGCTTGTCCTGGGCCAGCGAACGGGCCAAGGCGACGCGTTGCCGCATGCCGCCGGAGAGTTCGTGCGGACGCTTCTTGCCGGCATGCTGCAAGTGCACCAGGGCCAGGAGCGCTTCGGCTTTCGTTTTGCGCTCGGCTTTGGGCACTCCCCGGAGTTCCAAAGCCAATTCGACGTTGCCTTGCGCGGTCAGCCAGGGGAACAGGTTCGCGTCCTGGAACATGAAGGCGACGCCGTCGGAGGGGATCTCCATGGCACCCTTGCTCGGCGCCTCCAGGCCGGCGATCAGGTTGAGCAGCGTCGATTTCCCGCAGCCCGAGGCACCGAGCAAGGCCACGAATTCGCCCTGCCCAATGGTCAGATCGACGTCTTCCAACACCGTGTTCTGGGATTGGCCGCTGCCGAAGGTTTTGCCGAGCCCGTCCAAGACCACAACCGGCCGCGGCGCTGGCTGATCCGGCGCCGTCGTCGTTCGCGGCGCCGTCGGGGGTTCCGGTGCCGTCGGGGGTTCCGGGGCCAGGGGTTCTGTGGCAGTGGAGGTCACAGTCATTCCTCAACGCTAGGGTTGCGGGCCTGCCCGCTCAATAATCCGGCAACGCGGAGTCATCGGGGTTCATCGGAGGTCACATTCCGCGGACTGGACCGACTCAAAACCGGCACTTTATGAAGCCATCTGCGCGTGATTTCAGGTTTCTCAGGCAACTCAATGCCCATAAAGCAACGGTTTTGCGCAGGGTTTTCAGCTTTGACCGAGGCTTCCGGTGCTGATCGCCGGCTTGTTCCGTTCTTTGAGCACCTCGTTGAGCAGCCGCAGGTCGAAAATCCCGTTGATGTCGGCGTCCTGGGTTACGCCGGCCTTGACGCCGTTGGCGAGCAAAGCGGGGTAGCTGGTGGCGATCGGATCGGCGGTGAAGGTCAGGTTGGCCAGGGCCCGCTGCAGGACTTCGTCCGGCAGGGTGGCGCCGGCAGCTTGTTTGAGCCCGTCATTGACTGCCTTGATCGCCTGATCCTGGTTGGCGGCGAGCCAATCCTGGGTGTTCAATTGTGCGCTGAGCAGGGCTTTGACCGCGGCGGGGTGTTCGTTGAGGAAGGTCTTGTTCACGATCAGGATCGTGGTGGGGAATTGGCCGTCTTTCCATAGGTCCTTTTCGTCCACGAGCACCTTGGCGCCGGCTTGGAGAACCAGTCGGGATGCCCAGGGCTCGGGCAACCAGGCGCCGTCCAGCTTGCCTTCTTGGAAGAGTTTGAGGGTTTGCGCGTTGTCCGTGGGGTTGATCGTGACGTCGTTGCCGCCGTTGGTGGAGACTTTCAACCCGTTGTCCGCGAGCCAGTTGCGCAACGCGACGTCTTGGGTGCCGCCGAGTTGCGGGGTGGCCAGGACTTTGTTTTTCAGGTCCTGGGCGTTGTTGATTTCCGGCTTGACCACCAGCTGCGCTCCCCCGGAGGCTGCCCCGGCGACAATGCTGATCGATGCGCCTTTGGACTTCACGTAGGAGTTGATCGCCGGGTTCGGGCCCAGGTAGGCGGCGTCGATGGCACCGGCGTTGAGCGCTTCGACCGCGGCCGGGCCGGCGTTGAAGACCTGGGTTTTCAGTTCGGTGTTCTTGAGTTCTTTGGCGTAGAAACCCTGTTGCACGCCGACCACGGGCAGCGCGTGCGTGACGTTCCCGAAGTAGCCGAGCTTGAGCTCTTTGAGCTCGTCGGCGGCTTGGGCCGGTTGGTTGCTGCTGTTCGCGGCGATCGTCGCGGTGGCGGCGCCGGCGATGATCACCGCTGCGATGCCGACGGCGATCGAGATTTCCAAAGTGCGGCGCTTTTTGGTCCGGGGTTGCTTCGTCCGCGTTTTATTGTTCCGGGCCGGTTTCTGGCCGGCCACGATCTTGGTGGTCTGGATTTCTTCGGGGGTGTGGTCCGGGGTTTCTGGAGTGTTCGGCATGGTGGCGTCCTTGCTGCGGGTGAGTGGGGCGGGGTTCGGCGGGGTTTCCGCGGGGTTTTAGGTGACTTCGCGCGGGCGCATCAGCGCATTCGACATCGCCGTTCCGGGGCCGCCGCGGAAGCCGCTACTGAAGCCGCTACGGGCAAGGTTTTGCTGACCATGCGTCAACGGTAGTTTTGCTTTGGGCCCGGCTCAATGGCACGGAAATAGGGGGTCATTCGGGGTAATCCGAGGTCACATTCCGGGGCTGGTTCTTTGGCATCTTCTGAGGCTTGGGGTTATCCACAATTTCGCAAAAGGGCTTCATTCTGCGGATTTTCGCGGTTACTGTGGACAACCATAGTCAGGCTCATTGGGGAATGGTCAGGAGTGACCCTTGGTATTGACGAAGGTTTTCATTGCACGTTTCACTGCGGCAGCAGCGTTGCTGCTCGGGGTGAGTGCTTGTACGGGCGGCGGTGCTGCGCCGAGCAGTTCGGCCGGCTCGCCGAGCGCATCGGCCTCAAGCAGTTCGGCCAGCCCGACGCCGACCGCGGCCTACAAGCCTGCGGACGCCAACGGACCGGCCGAGAACGTGCCCAAGCCGGAGAAGCCCGCATTGGCGGACGAGTTCTCGGAGCAGGGGCTTGATGCGTTTACACGGTATTGGTACGCGGCGTACAACTACATGCAAGAAACCGGGGATGTCTCGTTGGTTCAGGCGGTTACTGAGCAATCATGCGCAAGGTGCAACAACGTGTTCCGGGATGTACCTGCTTGGTATCAAAAAGGCGGCTGGATAGCTGGCGGCCTCATGACCGTTGATGCCACAAAGGTCTCTTTCGTAACAGCTTCGAATGGCGCCTATCAGGTGATGATTCAATACGGAATCGCATCGGGACAGTACATCAGAAACGACAAAACACTTGCGGACCCAATCGAAGAGGAAGTAGCTAACGGCGACGTCCTCAATGCGACGCACGCCAACGGGCTCTGGGTGGTAACGGACATTGGTATTGCGGGATGACAATGACGACATCGCCAAGGCAACGGATAACGACATCGATCTCCGCGCTCATCCTCGTTTTCCTAATCGCGGCCCAGGGAAATCCAGCCATCGCAAATGACCAAGGTGAGTCAGGATCACGATGGACTAAGAACAACGGCGGAGTTGGTACATTCATCCAAGTTCCTGGAAACGACGGTTGGACATCCGGTTCCACCATCACTCCCAAAGACTCGCAGGTCTACAAGTACACCCAGGAGTGCATCACCGGTGGCCAAGACAACAGCAACTTTGACGGTGCATACTGTGCAGCAATCTCCGCTTCACAGTGCACCGATGGTGAGAACGGTCAGATGGTGCAGTGGTATGCCGCGCTAAAAGGCTTTGAGCCTCCGGATTGGCAGCGCGCTGGCAGCCCGACTTGCGTCTACGACCAGAAACCCGTCGACATCTTGGAACAAATCGCCGCTCAGATCCAGACTGCTTTCCAGCAGCAGCCAATCAACGCTGGCACTCTGGTTTCGCAGCCCGGGCTGGACACGCTCAAGGGTGCGCAGACCAACTTCGTGGTTGAGACGCTGCCGCAGACGTTCGACATTACGTTGCTCGGGCAAAGAGTCCGAATCAATGCCACCCCGGTTGCCTACACCTTCGACTACGGCGACGGCACCAAGCTGGGCCCAACGGTAGCCGCAGGCATTACGTTGAGCGGTGACAACGTCGGTCAAAAGACCCCGACCTCACATGCCTATCAAGACACCCTGGATTACAACGCTCGAGTCACTACGACCTTCAACGGAACCTACAGCGTCAACGGCAGCCCAGCGGTCGCAATCCCCGGCCAAGGCAACTTCGCCACCAACACCGTGACGCTCAGAGTCTGGCGCAGCACCACCAAATGGGTCGACCAAAACTGCCTACAAAACCCCACCGGCTGGGCCTGCCCAGCAGATCAAAATATGAGATAGCCCGAACGATAATGCGCATGCACTACGCAGGCCAGGAGACCGAACTCAGTTCATGAGCGTCAACATCACCATCCGGAACGTTCCCGACGAAGATAGAGACGTCTTCGCTTCACGGGCATCTCAATCTGGAAAATCACTTCAGGAATTCCTGACCGGAGAGCTCAACCGTCATGCGTCTACACCAAGCACGATTGATTTCATCCGAGGTCTCGAACTGCAAGTTGAGCTTGATGGCGACTATCTCACGCATGACAACGTCATGAACGCAAAAGACGCAGACAGGCGTTGAAGCGTCCAGTGATCGATGCCTCAGCCGAAGTTAAATGCCCCAGCACTGACCACAGATAAAAGGCTAGCGTTAGTTGCCGAGCGCTTCATAAGCGTGCGCTGCCTAGGGAACCCGGCTCCGGCAGCTTAGCTGAACCGATAGACACCGATTTGGTCATTGAACAGCACGGCAACCCCCGATTTCGATCGCACACTCACTCACACGCGGATCGACAAAATGCTAGACGCTAAGGTTGCTATATGCCGAGGTCATCGTTGGAAGACGACTCATTTGATAGACATCTGAGACAAGAGGCCATGGAGTGGCTTCGTATTCAAACTGAAGGGGGTCACCGACCGCTAAGCAACCACGACCTCAGCAAGTTTGAATTTCGGGGACAACCTTTCCGGCTTAAAGCGACGCAAACCGGCATCTGGAAACCCAGACAGCTGACTGCTGCATTATCGATCGTCACGGTCTATCGGAAGCCTGGAGTAAGCCGTCCGTACGAAGATTCACCTGCAGCGGACGGACTGTACCGTTATGCATGGCGAGGCGAAGACTTTGGACACTCAGATAACAAGGCTCTCCGAACCGCAATGGAACAGCAAAAACCCTTGATTTGGTTTCAGGGAGTAGGCAGTGATCCGTCGGTTTTTCTTCCTATTTTTCCAGTTTTTTTGATCAACGAAGAACCTATGCAGCGACAGTTTGTCGTGGATCTCGTTGATAAATTTGAGCAACCAGATAGCCCCTTTGAAGAGGCCATCAAACGTTACCGCCAGGTGCTGACCAGGCAACGTCTTCACCAGCCAATCTTTCGGTCAATGGTGCTTGCCGCATACCAGTCTCGCTGCGCAGTCTGCTCGCTCAAACAGGCTTCCCTTCTCGATGCAGCCCATATAATCCCGGACAATGAAGCCGATGGCATCGCCTCGGTAAGTAACGGACTCGCGCTTTGCAAGCTCCATCACGCAGCCTTTGATAACCAGATTCTTGGAATCACGCCAGACTATGTGGTCAGAATTCGGGAAGAGATTCTCCACGAAGCCGGTGGTTCGATGCTCCGACATGGACTCCAAAACTATGAAGGACAGAAGCTCCTGACGATCCCCAAATCGACACACAAAAGGCCTGACCAACAACTCTTGCATCGAGCCTATGAAAAGTTTTTGAGCTCACAATCAAGCTAAGAACCCTTAAATCACATACCGCTCATCTTCCGAATCTCCGGGATGCTCGCCGACCATCCCGGCGGCCAGCGTGTTCCCGTCCACCGGGTCGATCACCAGGAACGCCCCGGTCCGGCGATGCGCGGCATACGGCTCCAGGGGCAGCGCCGAGGCCAGCCGCAGCTGCACCGAGCCGATGTCGTTCAGTTCCAGCGAGGAGGCCGGCTCCAGCTCGAACGAATCCAGGTCCAACTTCCCGTTGATCGCCCGCACCAACGCCTGGACCGTGCGGGTCCCGTGCTTCACCAGCACCTTAGACCCTTCGCGCAACGGTTTCGGCGAAAGCCAGCTCAATGACGAGTACAGATCCTGCGAAGGTTCCCGCACCGTCCCGGCCGCTGCGATCAATTCACCGCGCGCCACATCCAATTCGTCAGCCAACCGCAGCACCACGGACTGCGGTGCAGCCGCCGAAGCCAAAGCAACCCCGCCGGGCCCGTCGATCCCCGCCACCGTGGTTGACCGCCCGGTCGGCAGCAGCGTCACCGCATCGCCCACCGCCACCGCGCCCGAAGCAATCTGCCCGGCATAGCCGCGGTAATCCCGGAACTCGTCCGCGGACAAGCCCGGGGCAAGCCCGCCCTGCGGCCGCAACACCAACTGAACCGGAAACCGGAATGGCTCCGCGCTGCCGCTCAAACCAGTGGAACCGGTCGAATCTGGCGTAGCCGCCACGGACTCCAAATCATCGGTCGACGGCAGCGATTCCAGCACGCCCAGCAAGGATGGCCCGCGGTACCAGGATGTCCGTTCGGACAGGTCCACCACATTGTCGCCGGCCAGCGCAGACACCGGCACCACCACGGGCGCCGCCAACCCAATCGACTCGGCCACCGCGGCGACATCCAAAGAAATCGCCGAAAACACCGACTCGGAAAACTCGACCAAATCGATCTTGTTCACCGCCACCACGACATGCGGCACACGCAGCAAATGCAGCACCGACAGATGCCGCCGGGTCTGCTCCAGCACGCCCTTGCGCGCATCGATCAACACCACCACCGCATCCGCTGTGGAAGCCCCGGTCACCGTGTTCTTCGTGTACTGCACGTGCCCCGGGCAGTCCGCCAAAATGAACGACCGCCGGTTGGTCGCGAAATACCGGTACGCCACATCGATCGTGATGCCCTGCTCCCGTTCGGCCCGCAGCCCGTCGGTCAGCAGCGCCAAATCGATACCACCAGAAGCCCCGCCGAAGCCGCGTTCCGCGGAGGTCCGCGCCACCGCGTCCAAAGTGTCCGCCAGGATCGCCTTCGAATCATGCAGCAGCCGCCCCACCAACGTGGACTTGCCATCGTCCACCGACCCCGCGGTGGCGAAACGGAACAGCGTGGAGGCACCCAGTTCGGTAACCGCAATGCTCATCAGAAGTACCCGTCCTTTTTGCGGTCTTCCATCGCCGCTTCGGAAATCCGGTCGTCCGCCCGGGTGGCCCCGCGCTCGGTCAGCGTCGAAGCAGCGACTTCGACGACGACGTCGGCCACCGACGCGGCCGAGGACAGCACCGCTCCGGTACAGGACATGTCCCCCACGGTCCGGTAACGCACGGTCTTGGCCACCACCGGTTCCGAAGCGCGCGGCTCCGAATACGGCCCGACCGCCATCCACATGCCGTCGCGCTCGAACACCTCCCGCTCGTGCGCGTAGTAGATCGACGGCAGTTCAATGCCTTCGCGCTCGATGTAGCGCCAGATGTCCAGCTCAGTCCAGTTCGAGATCGGGAATGCCCGCACGTGCTGGCCCACGGTATGCCGGCCGTTGTAGAGATTCCACAACTCCGGCCGCTGATTGCGCGGATCCCACTGCCCGAATTCATCGCGCAGCGACAAGATCCGCTCCTTCGCCCGGGCCTTGTCTTCGTCGCGCCGACCGCCGCCGAACACGGCGTCGAACTTCTCCGCGGCGATCGCGCCCAATAATGGCGCAGTCTGCAGCGGGTTCCGCGTGCCATCGGCCCGCTCGGCCAACTCTCCGCGATCGATGTACTCCTGCACGCTGCCGACCACCAGACGCAGTCCCAAGCGCTCCACGGTCCGGTCGCGGAAGTCCAACACCTCCGGGAAATTGTGCCCGCTATCCACGTGCAACACCGGGAACGGCACCCGTCCCGGCCAAAACGCCTTGGTCGCCAGGTGCAGCATCACCACGGAGTCCTTGCCACCGGAAAACAACATCGCCGGCCGCTCGAACTCGGCCACGACCTCGCGCAAGATGTGGATCGATTCGGATTCGAGCACGTCCAGACTCGAAAGCCGTGCGGCTTCGGGCAGGGGGCGCGTGCCCGCTCCGCGATGCCCGCCACGCCGCGCGCCCCCATGCCCGACGCTGGCGACCGGAATGGTCTCCGTGCTCATATGTGGATCCCGCATTCTGTTTTGTCGAAGCCGGCCCAGCGGCCGGCCCGCGGATCTTCGCCGACGGCGACCGGCCGGGTGCACGGCGCGCAACCGATGGACAGGAACCCCCGGGACATCAAGGGATTGACCGGAATCAGATGCTGTTCGGCGTAGGAGACCAGGGCATCCAGGCTCCATGCGGCCATCGGGTTCACCTTGACCAGACCATGGACCGAGTCCCAGGTGACCAACGGCGTATTGGTCCGGGTCGGCGCTTCGTCACGGCGGACGCCGGTGAACCAGACTTCGTACCCGGAGAGCGCCTTTTTCAACGGGTCCATTTTTCGCAACTGGCAGCATTGCGCCGGGTTCCGCGCGAACAGGTCCTTGCCGTGCGCGGCTTCCTGCTCCGCAACGGTCTGTTCGGGCAGCACATCGACGATGTTCACCCGCAGGTTCTCGGCGACCTCGCGCCGGGTGTCATGGGTCTCCGGGAAGTGGTAGCCGGTCTCCAAAAACAGCACGTCGACGTCGGGCAGCTGGTCCGCGACCAGGGCCGGCAGCACGGCGTCGGCCATGGAACAGGCGACGGCGACCGCGGGCAGCGCGAAGTTCTCGGCCACCCAGCCGATCACTTCCGACGTCTGGGCATCCCAACCGAGCCGATCGGCGCCCGATGCCGCCAAAGCCTGCAAATCTTCCTGGGACCTCAGTGCAGTACTCACTTCAACACTTCCTCATCCGACCGATGCGCCCATTCGGCGAAGGTCTCGCCCTCGGAACGGGTTGAAACGAAGGTCCGGACCACGCGTTCCACGTAATCCGGCAGATCTTCCACCGTGACCTTCAGGCCGCGGATGGTCCGGCCCAGCCCGGCCTCTTCCCGATTCGACGAGGCCAGGCCACCGCCCAAATGCACCTGGAAACCAGGGGTCGGGTCGCCGCCCGGGGTCGGCAGCATCATCCCTTTGAGGCCGATGTCCGCGGTTTGGATCCGGGCGCACGAGTTCGGGCAGCCGTTGATGTGCAGCGCGATCGGGTCCACCAGCTCCCCCGATGCCACCAAATCCGCCAAGCGTTTTTCCAACTCGGCGATCGCCGTCGCGGCGGTCACCTTGGTCTCCACGATGGCCAATTTGCAGTACTCGATTCCGGTGCAGGCAATCGTGCTGCGCCGGAAGATCGACGGCTTGGCGGTCAGGCCGAGCGGCTCCAGACCGGCAACCAATGAATCCACTTGATCCCCCGGCACATCCAGAATCACCAGTTTCTGATGCGGCGTGGTCCGCAACCGCAATGAGCCGTGAGATTCAATGAGCGATGCCAAGGCCAGCAACTTGCCACCGGAAACCCGGCCCACCGTCGGTGCCACGCCGATGTAGAACCGGCCGTCCTTCTGTTCGTGCACGCCGACGTGGTCCCCGGGCGAGCTCGGCTTCGGCGCTGCCGGTCCGTCCGGCAGGGCATAGCCGAGGTACTCGGTTTCCAAAACCGTACGGAACTTCTCCGGCCCCCAGTCATTCATCAGGAACTTCAAGCGTGCTTTGGTCCGCATCCGCCGGTAACCGTAGTCCCGGAAGATGCTGGTCACGCCCAGCCACACCTCCGGCGCCACCTCGGGCGAAACGAAAACCCCCAAGCGCTCAGCCAAGCGAGCGCTCGTGGACAAACCGCCGCCCACCCAGAGGTCGTAGCCGGCGCCCAATTCCGGGTGCACCACGCCGACCAGAGCAAAGTCGTTGATCTCGTGCACGACGTCTTGCGAGGGATGCCCGGTGATCGCGGTCTTGTACTTGCGCGGCAGATTCGCCAGCTCCGGGTCACCGATGAACCGCTCCGCGAGCGCATGGATCAACGGCGTCGGATCGATGATCTCGTCTTTCGCGATGCCGGCCACCGGCGAACCCAGGATCACCCGCGGCACATCGCCGCAGGCCTCCGTCGTGGACAGCCCCACGGCTTCCAGGCGCCGCCAGATCTCCGGCACGTCCTCGACCCGGATCCAGTGCAATTGGATGTTCTGCCGGTCGGTCAGATCCGCGGACCCCCGGGCGAAATCAACCGAAATCTGCGCAATCACCCGCAACTGCTCGGTGCTCAGTGCGCCGCCGTCGATCCGGACCCGGAGCATGAAGTACTTGTCTTCGAGCTCATGCGGTTCCAGGGTCGCGGTCTTGCCGCCGTCGATCCCGGGCTTGCGCTGGGTGTACAGGCCATACCAGCGGAACCTGCCATGCAGATCGGTGCCGTCGATCGAGTCGAATCCCTGCTTCGAATAGACCTGTTCGATCCGCTCGCGCACGTTGAGCCCGCCGTCTTCCTGTTTCCAGGTTTCATTGGCGTTCAACGGCTCGGTACCGTCCACTTTCCATTGCCCGTGCGGCTTGGCCGCAGGACGGGATGGCCGCTCGGGGCGGGCTGACCCTTCTGATCGATTCGAAGCGTCGGTGGCGGTCTGCGTCATACCTTGAGGGTAGGCGCGTGGCTCCGGGCCACCCGAACCCCGGTGACACGCGAGGTCACGCGCGGAAACACTTCGTCACACACCCTGTCAGCAAAGCGACGACGACGTTCGGATCCGATGCTGCGCCAGCCCGCTGAGCCCTATACGAACCTCGTCCGCGCTGGTAACGTTTCCAGCTAATCAGGGCGAATTCACAGCTGCTCCATGAGTTACGCCAATGAAACGAACCGGGGACGCCGCGTGGCTGCGACTCGTGAAGGAGACAGATGGAACTCGGAAAATCCACCGCCCGCAGCAGTCTCGCCATCCTCGCCGCTTTGGCCCTGACCTTCGCCGCCGGCAGCACGCCGGCGCTTGCCGACGTCGGACTCCAGGAACAGACCAGCCAGGAGTCCTCAGCCCGGGCGTCGGACGATCCGGGGCAGAGCAGCCCGACGGCGGAGGCCGACGCGGCTGCCGGCTGGGACGGCGTGACCCCGCAACAGCCGGTGTTCAGCAATGGCGAGGCCCAACCGGTCTACAAAGGCCATCCCCTGGTCAGGGATGAGGTTTGGATCCCGGTTCCGGGCATCGACACCGACCGGGACGGCAAGGACGACGAAATCCGGGCCACGGTCTACCGGCCCAAAGACACCGATCTGGGCCAGGACAGCATCAAAGTTCCTTCGGTAGTCCGGATGAGCCCCTACAACGGCGGCTTCAATACCGAATACTTCCTGCATGACATGAAACAAAACCCCTGGGACCCCAGCCAGCCGGTCCCGGTAGGCGGCATCGGCACGATCAAGGACAGTTCCGGCAGGCCGTCCAACAACCGCCCCCAACAGCAGCTTCTACACGGATCGCGGATTCGCCTTCGTCTCGGTGGACGCTTTGGGCACCAATGAATCCACCGGCTGCCCGACCATGCTGGACGGCAACGAGGCCGCCTCCACCAAGGCCGTGGTGGATTGGCTGGCCGGACGCACCGTGGCCCGCGACACCGCGGGCAACGAAGCCCGCAGCACCGCCTGGTCCACGGGGAAAATCGGCATGACCGGCGTCTCCTACGACGGCACCCTGCCGATCCTGGCGTCCACCACCGGAGTGCCGGGGTTGGAGGCCGTGGTGCCGATCTCCGCGCTCAGCAACTTCTACGACTACTACCGGGTCGGCGGCGCCGTGGTCGAACCCGAGGGATACCCCGGCGAAGACCTGGACAACTACGTCTCGGCGCTGTTGAGCACTGAAAAACTGCAGGCTGCCTGCCAGTATCTGGCCGAGGACTACGCGAAAAAGCAGGACCGCGCCACTGGCCAATACAGTGCCTTCTGGGCCGAACGGAACTTCTTGGACAAAGCGGACCAGGTGAAAGCGCCGACCCTGCTGGCCGCGGGCCTCTCGGACTGGAACGTCCGATTGGACCAATCCACCAAGTGGTACCAAGCTCTGAAAGCGCGCAATGTGCCGGTGAAGCTGGTCCTGCACCAATACGGGCACCAGACCCCGCCGTCGTCCGGCGACTTCTCCTGGACCTCGCTGATCAACAAATGGTTTTCGCACTATCTGTTCGGCGTGGCCAACGGCGTGGAGAACACTTCGGAAGTCAGCATCCAGAATGCGGACCCGGGGAAGGCCGCAAAAGACAAGACCTGGCAGTACCAGCCGTCCTGGCCGTTGCCCGGCAGCGGGGCGACCGAGCTGACCCTCCGGCCGGGTTCCACCGGCAAGAGCGGCCTGGTCGCGTTCAATCCGGCGCCCCAACCAGGCGCACTGCCCAGCGGGCCGGAGGCGATCCAGACGCTGACCGACGATGCGAAAACTTCGCAGCAGGATTTGGCCGCGAAACCGTCGGCCGGGCGTTTGCTCTATGCCTCCAACCCGGCCAAAGCAGACATCCGGCTCAGCGGTTTCGCCACCGCCAAGCTGAATCTGAGCTTCAGCGGCGTAGCGCCGAACCTGTCGTTGCAGCTTTTGGACCGGGGCCCCGATGGCAAAGCGAAGGTCGTCACCCGCGCCTGGCGGGATCCGCAGAACCGGGATTCGCTCACCAGCTCCGCGGCGGTCGTGCCCGGAACCTTCTACGCCATGGAGCTGCCCTTCATCTCGACCGAATACCTGCTCGCCAAGGACCACACCTTGGAACTGATGGTCTATGCCACCGATATCGACGGGCAGAACTGCACCACGCTCTGCCTGCAATCGGGCATCAAAACCTCGATCGATCTGAGCAAGAGCACCGTGTCGGTCCCCTTCGTCGGCGGCAGTGCGCAGGCTTTCGCAACGTTCGGCTCCGAGGTTCCGCCGACGCCGGTGGTCACCCCAACCGAAACTCCGGTGACCCCGACCACTGGCCCACCGACCGGCCCGCCGACCACCCCCACGGTGGCGCCGCAGACCGGCCAGACTGGCAACCCGGTGCGCACCGTGGCTTCGGCGCAACCGGGCCAGACCATCGAGATCAAGGTGGCCGCCGCCGGAGCCGGGCAGGAATTGGATACCTGGTTGTTCAGCGATCCGTTCTTCCTCGGCAGGAACACTGCCTCGGCGCAAGGCAGCTACCAGGTCACCATCCCGGCAGAAGTGCCGGTCGGAAAGCACGCCATCGGGGTCTATCTGCCGGACGGGACGCTCTTCGGCTCCACCAGCCTGAGCATTGTCGACGGACTCGGAGCGGATACCGGACAGACTTTGGCCGAAACCGGGATCGAGTCCGTCCCGGGTGCACTGCTGACCAGCGGCGGAGCACTGGCCCTGGGCTTGCTGCTGCTCGGCGCCGCCGTGCCCCGGAAGCGCCGTCACTAGTCGGCTACTCGACCAGCTTCCCGGCCACCGAATCATCGGCCGTGGCATAGGCCAGATCACGGAACGACTCCGGTGCTGCTTTCGCCGGCTCGAAGACGACGCCCTCGTGCTTGCTCCACACCATGTTGCCGCGCAGCGCGTCGTCCTGCTCCGGGAAGTCTTCCCGGTTGTGGCAGCCTCTGGTCTCGCGACGTTCCAGCGCGCATTCCAGGGTGGCCCGGGCGGCGAGCACCGAACCGAGCAGGTCGAAGGCGTGCGCCAGGTCGTCGAATCCGGCGATGTCCGGGTATGCGGTCACCTCGGGCAAGCGCGCTTCCAGTTCCGCGAGTTTGGCCAGGCCTTCGCGCAATCCGGCTTCACTGCGCACCACACCGGCGTGCTCGGTCATCAAATCGCGGATCGCGCGCTGCAGCCGGCGCGGGTTCTCCTTGCCCCCGCCGCTGAGCAGCCCTTGCATTTCCGCCCGGGCCGCGGCAACGGCTTCCGGATCGCGGCGTACTGAACCACGTTGCCGGGAGTACTCGGCGACTTCTTCACCGACGATCCGTCCGTAGACCATCAGCTCGATGAGCGAGTTGCCGCCCAACCGGTTGGCCCCGTGCAGACCGCTGGAGGCCTCGCCGATCGCGTAAAGCCCTTCGACCCCGGTGCCGTGGTCCTCGGGCCGGACCCAGACCCCGCCCATCGAGTAGTGCGCAGTCGGTGCCACTTCGATCGGGCTTTCGGTGATGTCCAGCATCTGCAGGTCCACCAAGTTCCGGTAGAGCCGTGGCAGTTTGGCCCGGATCTGCTCTTTCGGCAGGTGCGAGACGTCCAGGTACACCCCGCCTTTTTCAGTGCCCCGGCCTTCGGCGATCTCGGTGTAGTTCGCGAGCGCCACCCGGTCCCGGGTGGACAGCTCCATCCGTTGCGGGTCGTAGCGCTCCATGAACCGCTCGCCCAAGGCGTTGCGCAAGACCCCGCCTTCGCCGCGGGCGGCCTCGGAGACCAGGGTTCCGGCGGCGTCGTCCGGCTCGATCAGGCCGGACGGGTGGAACTGGACCAGTTCCGCATCCCGGATCTTCCCACCGGCGAGCGCGGCCAAGCGGAACGAATCCCCGGTGTTCTCGTCCCGCCGGGAGGAGGTGTAACGCCAGATCCTGGTGTGCCCGCCGGCCGCCAGAATCACCGCATCGGCGTGGATCACCACCGGGGTGCCGTCCACGACGTCGAAGCCGTAGGCGCCGAAAACCACCCCGTCGCTCTCCAAGATCCGGGTGATGTAGATGGTGTCCACGATCTCGACGCCGACGGCGGTGGCCCGGCTGACCAGGGTGCGTTGCATTTCCAGCCCGGTGTAGTCGCCGGCGAAACAGGTGCGGCGGTAAGTGTGCGCGCCGAAGAACCGTTGGCTCAACCGGCCGTCGGCCTCCCGGGCGAAGGGCATCCCCCAGCGTTCCAGATCTTCGATCCCGCGCGCGGCGTTGCGGGCCACGATCTCGATGATCTCCGGGTCGGCCAGGAAGTAGGATTCCCGGAGCGTGTCCGCAGCGTGCTGCTGCCAGCTGTCTTCGGGGTCGATGGTGCCCAGTGCCGCGTTGATTCCGCCGGCGGCCAGCGTGGTGTGCGCATCGTGCTTGCGCCGTTTGCCGACCGCGAGCACCTGCACGCCGCGTTCCGCGAGTTCGATCGAGGCCCGGAGCCCGGCGCCACCGGTGCCGATGACCAAGACGTTGGTAGCCAATTGCCGTTCGGTGCTGCTCGCTGTGTTCATGTCTCCCATGCTAGAAATTTCGCCACGATTACTCCAATGAATTGTTCGAGTCGTTATGATGCAATTATGCTATTGACATGAATTTGGAACAGCTGCAGAGCTTCGTCGAAGTCGCCCGCTTGGGCCACTTCACCCGGGCCGCAGAACAGTTGCACCTCGCCCAGCCTTCCTTGAGCCGGCAGATCGCCACTTTGGAGCACGACCTCGGCGCGGAACTCTTCCACCGGGCACGTGGGCACATCCGGCTCACCGCTGCCGGCGAGACGCTGTTGCCGCTGGCCCGCCGGATGCTCGCCGATGCGGATTCGGCGCGGCGGAAAATGGCCGAGCTCTCCGGCCTGCAACGCGGCCGGGTCCGGCTCGGCGCGACACCCACCCTGTGCATCAGCCTGGTCACCGAAGTGCTCAGCGCCTTCCGGGCCGCGCACCCCGGCATCGACCTGCACATCGTCGAGCGCGGCTCCCGCGGCCTGGTGGAAGAATTGGCCGGCGGCGCCCTCGATATGGCGATCATCACGGCCACGGACGGCCTGGCGGCGGTCGCCGGCAGCCTGCAGCACACGCCGTTGCTGGCCGAAGAGCTCGTCGTGGTGTCGTCGGCCGCGAATCCCCCGGTCTCCCGGCATCCGGCGATCAACTTGGCGGAATTGTCGAAGCTGCCGCTCGTGGCCTTCCACGAGAGCTACGACTTGCGGGTGACCACCGATGCCGCCTTCCGGGCCGCCGGTCTGGAACCGACCGTCGCGGTCGAAGGCGCGGAAATGGACGCGGTGCTGCGCTTCGTGGAACGCGGACTCGGCGTGGCCGTGGTGCCGGCCATGGTGCTGCTGGATCGGCCCAGCCTGCGTTCGGTGCGGCTCGCCGAATCCCCCGCTGCGGCTCTGGCCGGCCCGCTTTCGGCGGAGCCGCAGTTGCTGCGCACCATCAGCTTGGCGCACCGCTCCGATGTGAATCCCACACCGGCCGCGCACGCGATGCAGGCGATGATCATCTCGGTGGCCGACGAGCTCACCTCGGACGGCAGCGCACTCGCCCGGTGGGTGACCCGGGTCTGAGCTCGGCTCAGAGCCCGGGTCTGAGCCCGGCTCAGGGCGCCTTGAGCACTTTGTAGACCTTGACCGCCGTCCCGCCTTTGCTTTTCCGTTCGCCGAACTGAACGTAGATCCCCGGTTCGGAGTGCTCGGACAGCGGCTCCGCGGTCTGCCCGCTGAGCAGCTTCTCCACGGCATGGTCCGCCATCACCCGGATCGTCGCGGAGGCGCCGGTGCCGACTACCTGGACGTTGCCCTTCGACTCCTTCTGGTCGATCCGTTGCGCGGCGATCCATTTGGCCAGCTTCAACAGATCCGGACCGACTGCTACCGCTTCATCCAACTTCGAACCCCAATGTGCGCAATGGAAAGCGAACCGTGCGGTCTCCTCGGTCCACTTTTGCGCGTTCCATTGTTCTTCGAAGGCCTTCGGGTACTTGATCTGCTCGAATTGCGTGTCCACCATCTTCTGCAGGTGTTCGTCGTCTTCGGCGATTTCGATCAGGACATTGGCGAATTTCCGGTTGGTTTGCAGAGCTTCCAGCGCAGCCTTCCCTTCGAGCACAACCCCACGCTCGACGTCGACGAAGAGCCAGGAATCGCCCGGCGCCTTCGCTGCGCCGTCGTTGGTGAACCCGGCTTCCATGAGCTCTTGCCGCAATTGCGGGTCGGCTTTGAAATAGCCCTGCACCAATTTGGGCAGCGTCGACAAGGCGCTCCAGCCCCGCCCCCAGGTGAACCGTTGGTTGTCGTAGGTGTTGATCGCAGCCGAAGAACCCTCGGCGGCGAGCTCTTTCCAAATCGCCGCCTTGAGCGAGCCTTCGACCGTTTTCGTGGGATTCGGTTCGGCTTTCCCGGAACCGCCGTACTCGAGGCCGGCTTTGTCCTTGTTCGGGCCGGAGGAGATCTTGTGGTCTTTCAGGCGGTTTCCGGCGGCGGAGGCGGATTCGCGCCGCGTCCGGATGTATCCGATCTGCTCTTGCTGCTGCGCTTTTTGCTCGTCGGTCAGCGCCGCACCGCTCTTGCCCAACCGCGGCAGACCGGCGATCGGATCGTCCCACGAGCTCAGGCCGATGAACGATTTGATCTCCCGGGCCTGCTCCGGCGGCAACCCCTCGTAATCCGCATCGGTGATCCCCTTGGGCGCGCTGATCGCCCGGAAAATCAGGGCAAGCCGCGGCGAGGCCGACGCCTGCCCGGCGATCAACCATTGGTACGGCGCCCGATTGGGCGATTCCGCCGAACCGGTGGAGCGCAGAATCTGCAGGACCGAGAAGACGAATCTGGCCGAACGGTTCTCCAACCGCTGCAGCGCCGCCTCGATTCCTGCGGCACCGACCGCCGCTGCGGATTTCTGCCTGTCGTAATCCTCGCCGAGTTTGCCGGCGACCTCCCCGGGAACGGCCAGAGCGTCGGTGATCTGGGCCATCGTCTTGGCGGCCAGGTCGTAGCCCTGCTTGACGAAGCCGATGAATCCGCTGTCTTCTTTGGCTTCCCGGCTGACCACCGGCGCAGCCAGCACCTGACTCACCGCGCGGTTTCCGGCGGTCCGTTGCAAAGCAAACCAAGATGCGCCCTGGGCGGGTCCGGAGTTTCCAGTTCCAGAGTGCCGGTGTTGGGCCGGACCATCCTGTTTCCCCTGCTGTGACCTCACCTCTCGAGGCTAGCCAGCAAGCCGCCGTCCCGGCCCCTGGCAAAGTGCAGCACCCGGGACACCGCGGGCTTCCCCAAGGGGCAATGCGCTCAGAAAGCCAGCACCGCGGCGTCGTAGCGGTCCAGTGCGATCTGCGCCAGCACCGGGTCCGGCAGCAGCGCCGCAGTGACCAGATCTGCCCCGGCCTTGGCCAGTTGGTCGTGGAAGAATCCCGGTGCCAGCAAGTAGGCGGCCACCGCGACCCGCCGGGTCTGCCCGCGCAGGAGGCCGACGGCGGCCGGCACTCTGGGCTCCGCGCCGGCGCCATAACCGGCCAGGACCGGTTGCGGAATCAGCCCGGCCAGCTGCTCCGCCAACTGTTCCACGGCCCGGGCCGCAGTCGGCTTGGACGATCCGGCGGCGGCCAACACCACCCCCCACTCCGGGCCGAGCGGGCCGAGCCGTTCCGCCAGCAGCCGGGCCAACCGCGGATCCGGTCCCAAGGGCGCAGCCGCCACCGTCCGTTCCCGGGAAGCCACCGCCTGTGCGATGTCCACTTCCACGTGATAGCCCACGGAGAGCAGCAGCGGCACCACTACCGCGGGCGCGCCTTCCGGCAAAGCCGCAACCACCTCCGGCAAGGCCGGATCCTGCACGTCGACATAGGCTTCGCGCACGTCCAGGCCCGGGCGCAGGGCCGCGATCTGCTCCCGCAAGCGGTCGATTTCGGCCCGCCCGGAACGGTTGTCAGTGCCGTGCGAGCAGGCAACGAGGATCGGCGCAGTCATGCAGGAAGTGTAATCTGCTCCGGTGAGCATCGAAATTCTGCCCGACCTGCTCGGCGTCTTCTTCTTCGCGGTCTCCGGATCGCTGCTGGCCGGCCGCAAAGGTTTCGACCTGATCGGCTCATTGCTCCTGGGCTCCCTGGTCGGACTCGGCGGCGGCGTGGTCCGCGACCTGGTCCTGGGCCAGAGTCCGGCGGCTTTTTCGACTCCGGTGTACCTGGTCCCGCCGGTGCTCGCCGCCTTGCTGGTGTATTTCCTGTACTCCTCGGTCGAACGGATCGGCAGATTGCTGACCGTCTTCGATGCGGCCGGACTCGCTTTGTTCTGCATCACCGGCACCGCCAAAGCGCTCGACTCCGGCATGAATCCGGTGGCCTCGGTATTACTCGGTGTGACCACCGCCGTCGGCGGCGGGCTGCTGCGCGACGTCGTCGCGAACGAAGTCCCACGGCTCTTCAGTTCGCACGACATCTATGCGATTCCCGCCTTCCTCGGTGCCGCGTTGACCGTGCTCTGCTCGCTCAACGGCGTGCTGAACCTGGGCACCGGGATCGTCATCGCGGTGCTGGTGTTCAGTTTCCGCCTGTTGGCCTGGCACTTCCGCTGGCACGCACCGTTGGCGGTCTGGCGGCGCAGCCCGGAAGCCGGCGCTGGGACCGGCCAATCGAGCGTCTAGCCCGGTCCCAGCCCAGCCCGATTCCAGCTCAGCCCAGGGTGCGGCGCAGGAACTCGATCGCCCGCGGGTAGGCGTCCAACTGGTTTTTGCGCCGGCTGAGTCCATGGCCTTCGTCGGGGTAGACCAGCAATTCGCATTCGCTGCCGTTCGCCCGGACCGCGGCCACCACCTGCTCGGCTTCACTCAACGGCACTCGGGGGTCGTTGGCGCCGTGGATCACCATGAGCGGCTTGGCCAGATTTTTGATCCTGGGCAGCGGTGAGGCGTCTTCCAGGACCTGCCGGTGGCCCGCTAAGGATCCGTATTCGCGCTCCCGGTAGGCCCTGCGGTAGGCAGAGGTGTTCTCCATGAAAGTGACCAGCGAGCTCATCCCGACGATGTCCACTCCGGCCGCCCAGTATTCCGGGTGGAAGGTCATTCCGGCCAGCACCATGTAGCCGCCGTAGCTGCCGCCGTAGAGCGCCACCCGGGAACCGTCGATGCCCTCGGCCACCAGCCAGGCGTGGATGTCCACCAAGTCCTTGACCGACTCGAGCCGCAGTTCGACGTCGTCCATTGAGATCCAACGCCGGCCGTAGCCGCTGGAACCACGCACATTCGGCACCACCACCGTGTGGCCGGCCAGCACCATCGAGGCATTGCGCGGCAACCATTGGTATAGGCTCGCCGACTCCGGCCCGCCGTGGATGCTCAACACGGCACTGGCATCGCCATCGGTGACGAAGGCCGGGATCTGCTCACCGTCCCGGGCCGGAATGCGGACCGTGCGGGCCCGCGGCAGCCGCGCCGCGATTTCCCGGCCCGGTGCCGCAGTGCGTTGCACCGGTCGGATCGGCGCTACGCCGACGGCGTCCGGCAGATCCGCGCTGAACACCTCGTCCGGAAAAGTCGGCGCAGAGAACGTCAAGGCCAACCGGCCGCCGTCGGCGCTGAGCATGCCCCGGGCATAACCTTCCTCCGCGAAAAGCACCGGTGATTCCGGCCCCAGGACCGGCAGGCCGGTTTGCGTGCCGACGTCGCAGACGGAAAGCGTGGTTTTGCCGTCCGCCAGCCGGCTGATCAACGCCCGGCGTCCGGTTCCATCGAGGGAAAGCGAAACATTCACTCCGGGTTCTTCGACGATTCGATGCCAGCTCCGATCGGCGACCCGGAAGAAACCCAGCGACGCGAAGTCGGTTTCGGCATCGTGGCTGGCGAAGAACCCGGAAGAGTCCGCGGTCCAATAGCTGTCGCCGTAGCCTCCGGACCGGTCCGCCGCGGTGATCTCCGCCCACTGCCCGGCAGCGACGTCGAGCAGTCGCAAGACCGTCGAGGCCGGCTGCAGGCTGAGCTCATTGGCGACCAGGAATCTGCCGTCCGGCGAGGCCGAAGCCTGGCGGAACAAGCCGCCACCGGACCAGAGAACGGTTTCCGCGCCGGTGTCCGCATCCCGTCGGATCAGGTCGAAGTCGACGTCGTTGCGCCGGTTGGTCGAGTAGACCAGGCTGTGCGCGTCCAGAGCCACGAGTTGGTAGATGTGCTCCGGATCGTCGATCAACGGGGCCAGTCCAGTGACCGGCAATTGTTCCGCCTCCGGGTCGAGCAGGTAGAGCTGGTGGTGCTCGTTGCCATCCAGATCGGAGGAAACGATGAGCTTTCGGCTGCCTGGGAAGTACCGCCCGGTGGCCGCGGAGGCGAAGTCGGTCAGCTGCCGTTTGGTACCGTCGGGAAAACTCTCCCACAATTGGCTGGTACCGTCCGTATTGGTTCCGAAAAGCACGGTCCCGTCGTCGGCGACATCCAACGCTGTGGACAGCGGAAGGTTCAGCAGGGTACGGACATCATCGGCCAGGGTGGGCGTTCCAGAAGGCATGGATCCATCCTGCCACCGGAAAATGTGAATGCGGAGCCGCCCCGGCCCGTAGGATGGTGTTGTGAGCGAAATGTTCCTGCAGAAGTTCCGTGATGTCATTCCAAATCTAATCGGCGAGCCGTGGCAGGAAGAAGACGGCCTGACCCCCGACGAGCTGGCTGCCGACCTCTCGCTCGAGATTCCCGTAGTGCTGCGCGAGTTCTACTTGGCCCTGGGCAACAGCGAGCTGATGGAAGCCCACCACTACTTCTGGGATCCGGATGAGTTGGAGATCGAGGACGGCTACCTGCTCTTCCTCGAAGACGAAGAGGAGCTCTACACCTGGGGCTTCCGGGCCGATCAGATCGACGTCCCGGATCCGCTGATTTGGCGTCGCAGCAACGCCAAGGGCAATTGGGTCTGCGAAGAGGGAACCTTCAGCGAGTTCGTCTTCGACTATTTCGATTGGGTGCTCAACGACGACGGGGACGACTGATCCCCAGCTCCCTCCGGTCCAGTACCCCATGGATCTGACTCATCATCCGCTCCGGATGATGCACGACGTCCTCGTAAAAATAGCGCAGCACCGGATTCCCCCGGAGGACCGAGGCATTGTCCCGGCGCCGATCCCGTTTGACTCCCCTGGCTTCGAAATGGGTTGCGCCGTCGAGCTCGACGACCAAAAACCCTTCCAGGACGAAATCGACTTCGCCGACGCCGGGGATCTGCACGTGCTGTTCGAAGCCGATCCCGGCTTTGATGAAATGGCTGCGCGCCAACACCTCCAGCACCGAATCGGCTCTGCCGTAGGCCAATGCCAAGACCTTCCGGGCCTTGGCATTGCGTTTGCCGGGCAGGTTCCGGTGTAAAAACTCCTGAGCTATCTCACCGCGACCCACCGCGGACTGCACCATGACCAGGGCTTCGGGCTCGGGCAAACACCGCAAGGCATCGCTGAGTACGTCGGCCAAGGCCGCCACCGGTGCCGTCTGCGCCGACCTGACCCGGCTGGTCCGGTGTGCCACAACGCCGGCATGGTGCACCCCTGGCTTGAGTTGCAGATGCAATTCCCGGTGGTCATGCAACCGCCAGAGCCGGTAATACGATGCGGCCGAAACACAGGTCAGCAGACCATGCCGATTCGCGGCAGCCAGATACTGCGGATCTGCCTCGGGAATGGCATAGACGCCTTGGGCCGGATTGCGCACAATGCCGGCCGCTACCCCCTTCCGCAGCTCCGCAGCGGTGAATCCGAGCTGCAGCAAAGTCCGCCGTCGGGCGACACCGCCGCGGGACTCCAGAATCCGTACCAGTTCCATGACCGCATTCTGCGCGCCGCAGAGTAGGTTGCGCAGCACCGAATGCGCCGATGTGGGGAAATCGGCCAACTCAAAACCGTTGGTTTATGAGTCCTTTTTGACTGTTAGCCCCCGAAAACCCGGAAACCGACGCCCATAAAGCAACGGTTTTGAGTCAGGTCACTGTCCGCCGTGCGCCTCGACGGCCAATTCCTGCCACTGCTCCCAGCCAGCCAATCGGGACGCATAGTCGGCCTTGGCGATGCCTAGCGGCTTATCGCCGAAGAACACCCGCAGCGGCGGCACCTCGGCGTCGACGATCTTTAAGATCGGGCCGCGAGTCGCCGCCGGATCACCTGGCGTCCCGCGCTGGCTCCGCGCCAAAACCACTTGTTCCCGCAGCGCGTCATAGGCCGGCAACGGAGTGGCGTGCCTGGCCGAACTGCCGCTCCAATCGGTGGAGAAGCCACCGGGTTCCACTAAGGTGACCTTGATCCCGAACCCGGCGACTTCCTGGGCCAACGATTGGCTGATTCCCTCGAGCGCCCACTTGGAAGCATGGTAGACGCCGACCAAGGGGAAGGCCGAGATCCCGCCGATCGAGGAGACCTGGATGATGTGGCCGCTGCCTTGTTCCCGCAAATACGGCAGCGCGGCCTGGGTGACCCACAGAGCGCCGAACAGATTGGTCTCGATCTGCGCCCGAACCTCGTCCTCGCTGAGTTCTTCGACGAAGCCGAACTGTCCGAAACCGGCATTGTTGACCACCACGTCCAGCCTGCCGAAGTGCGCTTCGGCCCGGGCGACTGCGGCGAATACCGCCTCCCGATCAGTCACCTCCAGCTGGATCGGCAAAATCAATTCCCCGTACTGCTGGACCAAATCAGCCAAACTCGACGCGTCGCGTGCCGTGGCGGCGACCCGATCTCCGCGGTCCAGGGCCGCTATCGCCCATTCCCGGCCGAAGCCGCGCGAAGTCCCAGTGATGAACCAAACCTTTTGAGTAGTCATAACCACATCAATTCATTCAGGCAACGATTCATTCCGTACCGCGCTACGGCAAATAGGCGTCGAAATTTTCCTGTTCGAAAATCTTGCCGTCGCGGAAACGGAAAAACATCGCCAATCGGGCTCGGAGCACATGGCCTGCGGGAAAATCCCCGGCAGGCATCGCCAAGGTGCCGAACCAGTCGGCTTCAACGGCCACCGACTCGCCTTCGGAAATGCTCCTGATGATTTCGAAGTGCTGCAGTGAAATGACTTCGGTGCCACGCTGGAACGCCTCCAGCGCTGCAGCGAGGTCCCGGGTCGCCCCCTGCGGGAACATCGCGTTGGGCCATTCGCGTTGCACGAAGTCCGGAGCATAGAAGTCACGGGGGTCTTGGGCCTCTTCGATCGCCGAAAGCAACCCTCGGATGTGCGCAAGCTGATCGGTCATGCGCCAAGCATAGAACTAGACTTCGCGGTTCACCACGGCGGCAGCGAAATTCGCCAGAGCCGATTTCACCACGCCGTCCGGCAGCGGCGTCAATGCAGCCACCGCGTCCTCGGACCATTTCCGGGCGACGGCCCAGGATTCTTCGGTCACCGGGTGCGCGCGCAACGCGGATACCGCCGCGGCCAGCGCCTCGTCCGAGGTCAAATCCCCGTCGACCAGCTCCAGAACCGCAGCTGCGGAGGGATCGGTCAATGCTGCCTTCCGCAGCAGCAGCACCGGCAGCGTCGGCACTCGTTCGCGCAGGTCGGTGCCCGGAGCTTTGCCCGAGGTCTGCTTCATGCCGGTCACGTCGATCACATCGTCGGCGAGTTGGAACGCGACGCCGACCTTTTCGCCGTACTCGACGAGAACGTTCTGCGCCGATTCCGGCACTTGGGCGAAGATCGCACCGAGCTGGCCGGAGGCCGCCACCAAGGATCCGGTTTTGTCCGAAACCACCGAGATGTAATGCTCCACCGGATCTTCATCCGGGCGCGGGCCGACAGTTTCATGCAATTGGCCCAGGCAGAGCCGCTCGAAAGTACGCGCTTGGATGCCCAAAGCCTTGGAACCCAACTCGGAAACCAAAATCGAAGCACGGGCGAAAATGAGGTCGCCGGTGAGGATCGCCACCGAATTCCCCCAGACTTCGTGGGCGGTCGGCGCGCCGCGGCGGAACGGCGCGGAGTCCATCACATCGTCGTGGTACAGCGTTGCCAGATGCGTCAATTCCACCACGACGGCGGCCCGGATCACCTCGGCACGGCTCGGATCGCCCAAGTGCGAGGCAAGCAGGACTAGCAGAGGGCGGATCCGTTTCCCGCCGGCTTCGATCAAATGCCGCGACGTGGCATCGGCCAATGGATCCGAGTTCGCGATCGCCTCACGCAGTTGCTTCTCCACTTTGGCCAGGCTCTGATAGATCGCCGGCCCCAATTCCGGGTCGTCGGCGATCTCGGAGAAAGCCGCCGGGAGTTTGATTTCCAGGGCGATCGCGCTGGTCGGCGGGTCGATCTGATGCGAATCGGGCAGGCCGTGGCCAGCGTGCGTCCATTCCGGATTGCCGGCACCTGCAATGTTGCTCACGCTTTAACCCTAACCCGGCCGTTACTGGTTGCCGGAACCAGCCGTTCCAGCAGGTGCGCGACCCGGTCCGAGGCGTCCTGATTCGCCTGATCGGTGAGGTTCGCCATGAGCCGCACCACGAATCGCATCAGCGGCGGCACCGGCATACCGGTGCGCAGCGCCAGCTTCATGATGTTCGGCTTTCCGATCAGTTGCGCGAAATGCCGGCCCAGGGTGAAATGTTTGCCCCATTCAGCCATGATCTGCTGCGCGTACTCGACCATCGCCGCGTCCAGGGCCACCCGGGATTTCAGCGCCGCGGCCCGCTGCAGCAGCTCCGCTGCGAATCTCCCCGATTCCATCGCATAGGAGATCCCCTCGCCGTTGAACGGGCTCACCATGCCACCGGCGTCGCCGAGCAGCAGCAGTCCCGGTGAATAGTGCGGCGTCCGGTTGAAACCCATCGGCAAGGCGGCGCCGCGGATTTCACCGACTTGGTTCGATTCGTTGAACCCCCACTCCCCGGGCATCGATCCGGTCCAGTCCCGGAGCACTTGCCGGTAATCCAGACGGCCGAACGAGCTGGAGGAATTCAAAATCCCCAATCCGACGTTGCAGGTCCCATCGCCGACCCCGAAAACCCAGCCGTATCCCGGCAACGGGCCCTTGGGCCCGGCCAGTTCCAACCAGCCCTCCATCCAGTCTTCCTGGTGCCGGGGCGAGGTGAAATAGGTCCGCACCGCCACTCCGAGCGGCCGGTCGTCGCGTTTGGCCAGACCCAGCGACAGTGCGGAACGGCTCGAATTGCCGTCTGCGGAAAGCACGACGTCGGCTGCGAAATCCAGCTGCTCACCGGTCTTCCGGCCGGTGGCGTCGAGCACCGCGGCCCGGGCTCCGTTGACCCGGCCCGCCTCGTCCACGGTCAGGGAGACCACCGAATGGCCTTCCAGGATTTCCGCACCGGCCGACCGGGCGTGCTCGGCGAGTTCCTGGTCGAAACCCCACCGGGTCCGGATCAATCCGTAATCCGGGAAGTCGCTCAGTTCCGGCCACGGCACCTCGACGCTGCGCCCGAGCGCCACCAGTCGGAGGCCCCGGGTGCGCCGCCACTCCGCCGAGGAATGCGGCAACCCGAGGTGCTGGATCTCGCGCACCGCGCGCGGGGTGAGCCCGTCGCCGCAGACCTTCTCCCGGGGGAAAAAGGTCTTTTCGAGCACCGTGACGTCCAGCCCGGCGGACGCCAGATAATAGGCTGCGCTGGCTCCGGCCGGGCCGGCACCGGCAATCAGTACTTTCACAAAGCAGCTTTCTCCGCGCCGGGCTTGTAGCCCCGGTGCAGGGCGACCAGCCCACCGTTGAGGTTCCGGTAGCTGACCTGGGACCAACCGGCGCCGCCGATCCACTGGGCCAAGTGGTCTTGGTCCGGCCAGGCCCGGATCGATTCGGCCAGGTAAACGTAAGCGGCCGGGTTCGACGACGATCGCTTCGCAATCGCCGGCAGCGCGCGCATCAGGTATTCGGTGTAGACCGTGCGGAACGGTCCGAACATCGGGTGGGAAAACTCCGCGACCACGAGTTTGCCGCCAGGCTTGGTCACCCGCAGCATCTCGGCAAGCGCCTTTTTGGGTTCATTGACGTTGCGCAGGCCGAAGGAAATGGTCACTGCGTCGAACGAGTCGTCCGCGAACGGCAATGCGGTGGCGTCGCCGGCCACGAAATCGATGTCCGGCCGACGGCGTTTGCCGACCTTGAGCATGCCGAGGGAGAAATCCAGAGCCACCACATCGACCCCGGCGTCCGCATACGGCTCGCTGGAGGTGCCGGTTCCGGCCGCCACATCGAGTACCCGCTGGCCGGGGCGCGCACCGACGGCATCGACCACATGACGGCGCCACCGCCGGGTCTGCCCCATGGACAGCACATCGTTCGTGATGTCGTAGTTGGGCGCGACGTCATCGAACATTGCGGCGACTTCGTCCGGACGCTTGTCCAAAGATGCACGGCTCATCGTCCTATTCTCGCAAATCCTGGGCGAGGTGGTGAACACGGTCATTGCGCGACGGGCGGGTACGCTTGGTTCCGTGCTACGCAGTCTGACCGTCCCACTCACGGATGCCGATCTCCCGAAGTCCGCCGACGGGACACTTTCCAGCTTCCTGGTGCCGGAATCGCTGTGCTGGGTACGCCGCGACGAAGGCTTGGTCGGGCTCGGAAATGTCAGCGAATTCACAGTTCGCGGACCGGAACGTTTTGCCGAAGCACAGGATTGGTGGGCCGCCCGCACTGCCGAGGCGCAGGTCCAGGACCGCGTGGGCGTCGCCGGAACCGGCCCGGTGGCTTTCGGCAGCTTCGCTTTTTCCAAACTCTCCGGAAAAGACTCCCGGCTCATCGTTCCGCGGCTGCTCGTCGGACTCCGCGAAGGCAACGCCTGGCTCACCATGAACAGCCTGCACGACGACGTTTCCGAGGAACAGGCCCGAGCGGAGTTCGCTGCCTGGCTGGCTTCGAATCAGGGTTGCAAGCCCAAGGGCAGTTTCGAGCTGTCCACCGGAGCACTCAGCGAGGCCGAATGGATGGCCGTGGTGGCCGAGGGAATCAAAGCCATCGATGAACGGAGCTTGGAGAAGGTCGTGCTCGCCCGGGACATCGTGGCCCGCAGTTCGGCGCCGATCGACCGCGGCACGGTGCTGCACGCACTGCTGCGCCGCTATCGGGAATGCTGGACCTACGGAGTCGGCGATTTCGTCGGAGCCACTCCGGAAATGCTGATCAAAGTGGAAGCCGGAGTGGCCCGGGCCCGGGTATTGGCCGGCACCGTGGACCGGGCCGGAGCCCCGGATGATCCGGGTTATGCCGCACAAATGCTGCTGGACTCCGAGAAGCAACGCCAAGAACACGAATTCGCGGTCCGCTCGCTGATCCGCCAGCTCGCCCCGTTCGCCGCGGACCTGCACTTCCCCACCGAGCCGTTCATCCTGGAGCTGCCGAACGTGTGGCACTTGGCCTCCGATGTGAGTGCCGAATTGGCCGCCGTCGGAAACCACCTGCCGAATTCCCTGGCCCTGGTCGAAGCCCTGCACCCGACCGCGGCGGTCTGCGGCACCCCGCGCACCGAGGCCGGGGCTTTGATCCGGGAACTCGAAAACTTCGACCGTGGCCCCTACGCCGGGCCGGTGGGCTGGCTGGATTCCGCCGGGAACGGCGAATGGGGCATCGGCCTGCGCGGCGCAGTTCTGGAGAACGAATTCCAGGCGCGGTTGTATGCCGGTTGCGGAATCGTCGGCGCCTCCGACCCGGCCGCTGAGCTCGCCGAGACGTGGGCCAAGTTCCGCCCGATGCTGCAGGCCCTGGGCGCACAGGAATAGTCGAGTTTCCTTTAGAGCAACAACTGTTTACAAAATGTGATCTGGATTACTAAGGTATAGTTCTGGCCTGCAACAAGTGACGGCCCGCACGGGGGAAACATGTGGGAGCAGTCATCGGCAGGCTGCAGCACGCACTTTGATCCGAACAGAGGAACTTCATGAAAGTAGCCACTACGGCGATTGCGAAAACCGTCGCAATCCTTGCCGTCGGCGCGCTTGCGTTGACCGGATGCACCTATGAATCCGAAAAACTCGACCGCCCGGTAGGCGGCGCCAGCGCAGCGCCCTTCGACCAGAACTCGGTCAAGCTGGATCCGGCACTGGCCGCACAGCTGCCCGAGCAGATCAAGAACCGCGGCACCCTGATCGTCGGGTCCAATACCGAATACCCGCCGGCAGAGTCGCTGGATTCCAATGGCAATGCCACCGGGTACGACATCGAGATGATCACCGCGATCGCCAAGAAGCTGGGCTTGAAAACCGAAGTGCAGAGCGCTGAATTCACCGGGATCCTGCCCGCACTCGGCCCCAAGTACGACGTCGGCATATCGTCCTTCACGATCACCCAGGAACGCCTGAAGAACGTGAACATGGTGAGTTTCCTCAACGTCGGCACTACCTGGGCGGTGCAGAAAGGGAACCCGCAAAACGTGGATCTGAACAACATCTGCGGATTGTCGATCGGCGTGCAGACCGGCACTACCCAGGAAGACCCCGACCTGAGCGGCCGCAACGCCCAATGCAAAGCAGAAGGCAAAGCCCCCATCGATGTGGTCACGCTGAAGAACCAGACCGACATCACCACCCGCCTGATCAATGGCTCGATCGCGGCCATGACTGCTGACTCGCCGATCACCGGTTACGCGATTGCGCAGACCAACGGCAAGGTGGAAAAGCTCAGCAACGCCTACGACCAGGCTCCGCAAGGAATCGCCGTGGCGAAAAGCGATCTGGCCTTCGCCGAGCTGATCAAAAAGGCGCTGGACGCGCTCAAAGAAGACGGTTCCTACAAGAAAATCTTGGATTCCTGGGGTTCCGGCGATTCCGCCATCGACTCCTTCCAAGTCAACCCGGAGGTCAACTGATGTCCAGCGGACCCGAAACCGCAGCACAGCACACGGTGCCGCAGCGAATCGACCGGATCAAAGCAGTGCCGGTCCGGCACCCCGGACGCTGGATCGGCGTCGTGGTGATTGCCGTGATCGTGGCCTTGATCGGCCAATCGGTCGCCACCAATGAAAACTTCCGCTGGGACATCGTCTGGTTGTACTTGCGCGATGTGAAGATCATCCAGGGTGTGGGCTGGACTTTGCTGCTCACCGTGGCGTCCATGGTGCTCGCCATCGTGCTCGCGATCCTGCTCGCCTTCATGCGGCAATCGGACAATCCGATTTTCCGCTGGGTCAGTTGGTTCTGGGTCTGGTTCTTCCGCGGCACCCCGGTCTACACCCAGTTGATCTTCTGGGGCCTTTTCGCGGTGCTGTACCCCAAGATCGCGATCGGCATCCCCTGGGGGCCGGAGCTGTTCAGCTTCAACACCCAGGACTACATCACCGGGTTCCTGGCTGCACTGCTGGGCTTGGGGCTGAACGAGTCCGCCTACCTCGCGGAAATCTTCCGGGCCGGCCTGAAGTCGGTGGACAAGGGCCAGATCGAAGCGGCCGAAGCGCTCGGCATCCGCAAGGCCAAAGTCATGTGGCGGATCGTGCTGCCGCAGGCGATGCGGATCATCGTGCCGCCCACCGGCAACGAAACCATCGGCATGCTCAAGACCACCTCGCTGGTGCTCGCAGTGCCGTTCACTTTGGAACTGACCTTCGCCAGCAACGCCTTGGCGAACAAAACCTACCTGCCGATTCCCTTCCTGCTGATCGCCGCGTTCTGGTACTTGCTGATCACCTCGATCCTGATGGTCGGCCAGCACTACATCGAACGCTATTACGGCAAAGGCGTGGACAATCTCTCACCGGCCCCCCTTCGAGCCCCGGAGCAGAACGTATGAGCACCGAAACCACCACCAAGCCACTGGTCCGCATCGAGGGCGTGCACAAGCTCTACGGCAGCCACCATGTGCTCAAGGGCATCGACATGACGATCAAGCAGGGCGAGGTCTCGGTGCTGATCGGTCCTTCCGGCTCCGGCAAGTCGACGCTGCTGCGCTGCATCAACTTGTTGGAAACCATCGACGCCGGACGGATCCACGTCGGTGACGAACTGATCGGCTACAAAGAGGTCGACGGCAAGCTCCATCACCTCAAGGTGAAAGAGATCGCGGCGCAGCGTTCCGAAATCGGCATGGTGTTCCAACGGTTCAACTTGTTCGGCCACCGGACCGCGGTCGAAAACATCATCGAAGCGCCTACCCAGGTCAAAAAGCAGTCCAAGACGACCGCGAAAAAACGCGCTCTGGAGCTGCTGGACCAGGTGGGCCTGGCCGATCATGCCAACCACTACCCCGCGCAGCTCTCCGGCGGCCAGCAGCAACGCGTGGCGATCGCCCGGGCGTTGGCCATGGACCCCGAATTGATGCTCTTCGACGAGCCCACCTCGGCCCTGGACCCGGAACTCGTCGGCGACGTGTTGCAGGTCATGAAGGATCTGGCCAAATCCGGGATGACCATGGTCGTGGTCACGCACGAGATCGGCTTCGCCCGGGAAGTCGGCGACACGCTGACCTTCATGGACGGCGGCGTCGTGGTCGAATCCGGCGATCCGCGCGAAATCATCGCCAATCCGCAACACGAACGCACCAAAGGCTTCCTCAGCCGGGTGCTCTGAGCCCCCGGCTCAACCGGCGACGGCGGCGTCCACCGCGGTTTTGACCTGATCATGCAAGCCCCGCAAAGCGGTGCGTTCGGTGCGGATTTCCACTACCGAACGCCCGCGGACCGGGGCTTGCAGCATTTCGACGAGCTCGGCCACGGTCCCGATCAGCCGGTAGTCCACGCCGTAGGCTTCGGCGAGCGCGGACATCCGGGCGTCGTGCGGAGTGCCGAAAAAGCGCTCGACGGCGGTTCGGTAGCCTTCCTGGATTCCCAGACTGCCGTGTTCCAAGAGGCTGAAAATGCCACCTCCGGAATCGTTGAGCAGCACGATCTGCAAGTCCGGAACACGTTCGCCGCGGGGCAGCAACAGCCCGCCCGCATCGTGCAGGAAGGTGAGATCGCCCAGCAACAGCCGGCTCGGTTTTCCGCTGCCCAGCGCCAATCCGCTCGCCGTCGAAATCGTGCCGTCGATGCCGGCCAGCCCCCGGTTCGCATGCACCCTGGGACTTTCGGATCTCGGCCGGGCAGCCAAGTCCGCATCCCGGATCGGGTTCGATGAGCCGATCACCAGATGCTCCGGCCGCTTCCAGATCTCCCGGGCCAGCAGCAAGCCGCTGGGTTGTTCGCCCATGGCCTCGCCCAGCACCTCGTCCAGAGCGCTTTCGGCTTGGATTCCGGCCGCCAGCCAAGCCTCCAACCAGCCTTGCGGCCCGGCCCCGGCGAACTCGCCGAGCTCATTCCAGCCGTCGATGATCCGCTCGCTCCGCCGGCCGGGTTCGAACCAGGCGACCGGCCGCGGCAGGTAAAGCGCACGCGGCAGATCGCTCCGGTCCAGCAAGGCCGCCACTGGACGGGACAACGTCGGCCGGCCGAACACCACGACCCGTTCCACCAGCGCCTCGAAGTGCGGCAGCAGCAGCCGGTAGGGGCCGATCGCGTTCGGTCCGAAGCGGGCGTTCGACGAAGGCTCGGCGAGCAACGGCAAGCGGTGGCGTCGTGCGAACAATTCCGCCTGGGGGCCGGCTCCGTGCCCGGCCAGCACCACGGTGCGGTGCTGCCGGCCCGGTTCCAGGTGTTGCGGGATCACGGTTTCCACCGCGCTGCGCACCGCTTGGGGTGCTTTCATCGGCAGATAACCGCTGCCGTCGAGTGCCGGGGTGAGCGGCTCGCGGAAGCCGAAGTTCAGCTGCACCGGGCCGGCCGGCACACCCTGCAAATGGCCCTGGGCGGCATCCAGCCCGGTTTGCACCGCGGCTCGCGGATCGTCGCCGGCCGCCACATCGACGGCGAATCTGACATGCGAGCCGAACAAATCCACTTGGTCCGTGGTCTGGTTCGCGCCGGTGCCGCGGAGTTCTTCCGGGCGGTCTGCGGAAAGCACCAGCAGCGGCACGCCTGCGTGGTCGGCTTCCATCACCGCCGGCAGCAGATTGCCCACGGCGGTTCCGGAGGTGGTCAGCACCGCGGTCGGGGCTCCGGAACCCACGGCGAGGCCCAATGCGGTGAACCCGGCACTTCGTTCATCGACCCGGACTACCGCCTCCAGGGCAGCCCCGGCCTCGGCCACGGCGTAAACCAAAGGCGCGTTCCGCGAGCCGGGCGACAACACCACCTGCTGCACGCCACCGGCGATCAAGGCGGCAATCGCGCCCCGTGCCGAGTCCATCGAACTGAGTCCAGCCGTCGAAACATTCACGCTTCGAGTCTAGGGCGCTCGGCCGCGCAGATTTTCGCGTTCATGCCGAGTCGCCCCCGGCCTTCGCCAGTTGCGGACCGCCCCGAAACCGTCAGCACGATCAAGGACCTGGCTCAGATCAAGGCCGCGCTGCTGGACCGACTCGGCCTGGCGGAAGTCACCGTCGTCGGCAATTCCGTCGGCGGCTTCATCGCACAAGGCTAGATCCGGGCGCCTTCAAGCCCGGTCAGCACCCGGCCCAATCTGGCCCGCCACCAGGCCACCCGGTCCGGAGGTGCGGTGTACCGGTCGAGCAAATCCGCATCGGGCACCGCCTCGCGCACATCGATGGCGCCGTCCTGGGCTGCCAACGGTTGCGCCCAGACATCCGCAGCGAGCAGCGATACCGTGCCCAGCCCGCAGGCGTACCGCAACTCCGGCAACGCGGCAGCGAGCGCCAGGCCCGCCCGGATGCCCACCGAGCTGTCCAGAGCGGAACTCACCACCGCAGGCAACCCGGCCCGGGCCACGATCTCCAGGGCGTTGCGCACGCCGCCCAACGGTGCGCTCTTCACCACGATCAGATCCGCCGCTCCGGCCCGGGCCACCGCCAGCGGGTCGGTCTCTTTGCGGACGCTCTCGTCGGCCGCGATCAACACCGGGATCCGTTCGCCGGCGAGCGCTTCGCGCAGCCGGGCCAAACCGTCGATCCCGGGAACCGGCTGTTCCGCGTATTCCAGGCCGAAGTCCGCCAGGCGACGCAAGGCTTCGAGGGCCTCGAGGTGGCTCCACCCGGCATTCGAGTCGACCCGGAGGGCGGCATCCGGCAGAACCGCGCGGACCGCAGCCACCCGGTCCAGGTCCTGCTGCAGATTCTGCCCGGGCTCGGCGACCTTGATTTTGACCGCCGAGACCTGGCCGAACGGCCGCAGCACCTCCGCGACCTGCGCTGCAGCGACCGCGGGAACCGTGGCATTCACCGGGATCCGGTTCCGGACCGGCGTCGGGAAACCCTGCCAGCCCGCTTCGATCGCGGCGCGCAGCCAGCGGCCCGCTTCGGCGTCGTCGTACTCGGTGAACGGCCCGAACTCGGCCCAGCCCGCGGGGCCCTCGAGCAGCATGGTTTCGCGGACCAGGAGGCCGCGGAATTTCACCCGCAGGGGCAACGCGACCACTCTGGAACCGGCCAGAAGTTCATCCAATGCAGGCAAGATCACGTCCCGAGCTTACTCCGCGGAACCGCCTGCCCGGAGTCCCAGCACGTAGGGTTGGGGGATGGGGATTCAGCAATCAGCCGGCAGCTCCGGCCCATCGGCCCGGTTCCCGCTGCACCCTGGCCTGTTCTTCCTGACCGCTGCGCTGGCCGTGCTGGGACTGATCAGCACTTATCTGTATTTCGTGCGCACCACCACCGGCCAGTACATCGATGAATCGGCGCTCGTCGAGGCACCCGCCGCGCAACGTTGGGTGGGCAAGCAGACCGCCCAGTTCTTGGACGTGCTGCCGGTCAGCTCGGTGGTGATCGGCGGCGTGGTGTTGCTGCTGGTCACGCTCTTCCGACGGCGTTGGCTGGCGGCCGGGATCGCGGTGCTGGCAATGGTCGGCGCCAATGTGAGCACCCAGTTGCTCAAAGCAGCGCTGCCGGACCGGCCGGACCGCGGCGTGACCACGCTCGACTTCAATTCCCTTCCCTCCGGGCACACCACGCTCGCGGCGAGCGCTGCCGCCGCGGTGTTCTTGGTGGCCAGCCCGCGTTGGCGTCCGCTCGCGGCCTTCGTCGGTGCCAGCTACGCGATTTTTTCCGGCTTCTCACTCCTGATCAACCAGTGGCACCGGCCGGCCGATGTGCTGGCCGCCTTCTTGATGGTCGGTGCCTGGGCCGCGCTGGCCGGCTGGGCGGTGCTCCGTACCGGCGCCGGCTGGAACCAGGAATCCCGGCAGCGGGCCTCAGCTCTCTGGCCGGCGGTCTCGGTGCTGCTGGGGTTGGCCGCAACCGCCGTCGCGGTCTATGAATTGCGCGCATTGGACGCTCCGGGAGCGGTCAGCACCAGCAACTATTTTCTGGCCGGCAGCGCCATGATCGCGATCGCCGGATATTTGATTTCGGTGGCCGGGGTGCTGCTCTTCAGCCTGGAAACCCGGCGACGGACCTCGGGCTAGGCCGGTTCGGGTTTCGCCGAACGGGGAATCCAGTACCAAAGCACCGCCGCCGCTGCCAGGCCCAGGACTCCGGTGGCTGCGATGCCAAGGCCCAAGGTGGCCAGCGCGGTGATCGCGGAGAGCAGGGCCGGGCCGGAAAACGAACCCAGATCGGACAAGAACCGCCAGATGCCCAGGAACTGCGCCCGGCCGGAGTCCGGCGAGTAATCTGCACCGAGCGTCATCACCATGCCGGCCCCGATCCCGTTTCCGAAACCGATCAACAAGGACACCAGCAGCAGGCTCGCTGCTCCCCCGGTGAACGGCATGGCGAGCAGCGACCCGGCCATGATCAGCATCGAAGGCACCGCTACCCAGGCCCGCCCCTTGCGGTCCATCAGTTTCCCCGCCGGGTAGAAAACCAGCATGTCCACCGCACCGGAGAGCCCGTAGATCAGCGAAGTCGTGGTGGCGTCCAGACCCATCCCCTCGGCCCAGAGCGGGATCACCACTTGGCGTGAAGACCGGACCGCGCTGACCAGCAGCACGCCGATGCCCACGGTCAGGAAAATCTTGCGGTACGACGTGATGATGCTGGCTACCTTGGGTGAAGGCGCGCTGCCGCCCGCGCCGCCGGGGTGGACCAGATCGGGCATGCTCAGGGCGATCAGCCCGGCCAGCACGACGGCGCCGACGCCGACCCAATAGGCGCCGGAGAGCTGCAGGAAGTTGATCGCCAGCGCGCCCAGGAACGGTCCGATGAAAACCCCGATCCGCATCACGCCGCCGAGCGTGGACAGCGCCCGGGCCCGGAAGCGCACCGGGACGGCCTCGGTGAGGTACTTCTGCCGGGCCAGATTGAACACCGCCGAAGCAGCGCCGATCAGCAGGATGCCCAGGCCGTAGACCACCAGGTTGGGGGCGCTCAAGCAGAGCAGCATCGCGATCACACTGAGTCCGGCGGCTCCGACGATCGCCCAGCGTTCGCCGTATTTGTCCGTGATGATCGAGGCGGGGATATTGCTCAGCAGGGAACCGATTCCGATCAGGGTCACGACCAGCGCGGCAACTGCCACCGAGGCGCCCAGGTCCCGGGCGCTCAACGCGATCACCGGAAGGATCGCACCTTCGCCCAGGCCGAACAACAAGGAAGGGCCGAAGGCCGGCAACGCGATCTTCTTGAAGCTGAATGCCGCGTCGTCTTGACTCACGCTGTCGAGCCTACTCCCGGATCCTCAGAACTCGCCGATCCCGTTTCCGCTACCCAACAATCCGCGCGGGAAACAACTGTGCACTCGCGCGGGGGTTGGCGGCGTTCAGGCGGTTTGCCGCAACCGGGCCATGAACCAGCGTGACTGTTCCGGGCCGTAGGGCAGGATCGGAATCGCTTTGGTCGCGTCATTGGGCGTCTCCCGGGCCGCTTCACGCGCCATCCGGATTGCCGTGGACATGGTGTTGGCCATGGTCTTGACGAAGTCGTCGCTGACCGATTTGCCGTGCCCGGGTGCCAGGAATTCGTAGCGGTGCCGCAAGGCGGAAAGCTGTCGCAGGGTGTCCGCCCACTCCGCCGGATAGGAATCCTCGAACGACGGGTGCGAACCTTGTTCCACCAAATCGCCGGAGAACACCGTGCTCTGCGTGCCCACCAGCAGATCGCCGTCAGTGTGGCCGCGGCCCAGGTAGAACAGCGTCGCGACGACTCCGCCCAAATCGAGCAGTACCGGCTGGTCCTTGACCAGCGCGGTGGGCAGCACGATCTCGGCCAGCTCGCCGTCGGCCCCCGCCATCTCCGGTTCGTGTGCGGAATCGAGCATCCGCCGCTGCGCCTCGCCGTGCTCCGCCATGGTACGGGCGGCGTTTTCGTGCGCCCAGAATTCGCGCACCCCGTCCGCCGCGAAAACCGCATTGCCGAAGAAATGGTCGTAGTGCGCATGCGTATTGACCACCACGAGCGGCAACGGCGTGATCTCCCGGACTGCAGCGAGGATCCCGGCTGCTTGCCGGGGCCCGCAGCCGGTGTCGATGACCAGCGCCCGTTCGCTGCCGAGCACCAGACCGGTGTTCAGCAGTTCCCCGGCGGTCGCCAAAATAAAGTTACCCGGACCCAACTCCTGCCACGACGCCATGGATCTATTCTGCCCCGCCCGAGGCCTAAAGATCGGCAAGGACCGTGGCTGGGTTCTCCATCGCGTCGGCCACATAGCGCAGGAATCCCCCGGCCGTGCCGCCGTCGCAGACCCGGTGGTCGAAGACCAGGGTCAGTTCGGTGACTTTCCGCACCGCGAGTTCGCCCTGGACCACCCACGGTTTGTCGATGATCCGGCCCACGCCCAGGATCGCCGATTCCGGGTAGTTGATGATCGCCGCCGAACCGTCCACCCCGAACACCCCGTAGTTGTTCAGAGTGAAGGTGCCCCGGCTCAACTCAGCCGGCGAAGCTTTCCCGGCCCGGGCCAGCTCCGTCAGCCGACGGAGCTCCACGTCGATTTCCCGGGCGCTGAGCTGTTCCGCGGCGCGGATCGAAGGCACCACCAGTCCACGGTCGGTCTGCGCGGCGAAGCCCAAGTTGACCCCGTCCACAGTGAGAAGGGCGCCGTCGTCGATCCGGGTGTTCAACTCCGGGAACTTCGCCAGACCGGCGAGCACGAAGCGGGCGATGAAGGCCAACAGCCCCGGGGTGTTCGCCGGGTCGGCCTGCTTCAGCGCAGCCCGCATCTCCACAAGCGCGGTCGCATCCACCTCGACCCAGACCGTGGCTTCCGGGATTTCGCTCCGGCTGCGGCTCAGATTGGCCGCGATAGCCTTGCGGACCCCGGTCAGCGGAGTCCGGGAAACCACCGAGAGCCCTGACCTCGGGTCGATCCCGGGCAGCGCCGCCGGGTCTGCGGACGTGGTCGCGGCACCGAGCGCCACGATGTCTTTGCGCAAGATCAGCCCGCCCGGGCCGGAACCTGTGACAGCGTGCAAGGAAATGCCGGATTCCCGGGCCAGTTTGCGCACCAACGGCGAAATCACCAGCGGTGCAACCCCAGTGTTGGCAGCCGGTGTGCCGGCAACCGGTGTGTTGGCAGCCGCCGCAGCTCCCCCCGGTGCACTTGCCGCTGCCGCCTTGCGCGGCCGGGAACGTCCGCTCGCAGTATGCCCGCTGGTGCCGTAACCGATGAGCACGTTTCCGCTGCCGGCGCGCTCCTCCTCGCGATATCCCTCATGCGGGTCCGCCGCGTCCGGGCCGTCCACCGTGAGGAACGGTTTGCCCACATCCATCAGCTGGCCGGCTTCGCCGTGCAACACCGCTACGACCCCGGCGAACGGGGAAGGGATCTCGACCAGTGATTTGGCGGTCTCCACCTCGGCGATCGGCTGGTCGACCACCAGGTTGTCGCCCACTGAAACCAGCCAACGGACCAGCTCCGCCTCGGTCAGCCCCTCACCCAAATCCGGGAGCAGGAAGACTTGTTGCTTGGCCAGCGCGGCGCTCACAGCGCGTCCTCCCATTGCAACTCGTCGACCGCGTCGAGAATCCGGTCCGGCCCGGGCAGGAAGAAGTTCTCCAGTTTCGGCGCCGGGTACGGCACGTCGAACCCGGTGACCCGGCGCACCGGAGCCGCCAAGGAATGGAAACAACGCTCTTGGACCCGGGCCACGATCTCGGCCGCCATGGAGGCGAATCCCGGAGCTTCGGCGACCACCACGGCGCGACCGGTCTTGCGTACCGAGGCGCATACCGTCTCATCGTCGAAGGGCGACAGTGAACGGACATCGATCACTTCGAGCGAGCGGCCTTCGCCCGCGGCGATGTCGGCCGCGGTCAATGCGGCGGCCACCGAAGGCCCGTAGGCGATCAGCGTGGCGTCGCTGCCTTCCCGGGCCACCACGGCCCGGCCGATGCTCTGTTGCGCTGCTTCCGGCCACCGCGCGGCCAAGGCGTCCAAATCCACCAGGTCTTTGGCGAAGTAGAGCTTTTTGGGCTCCATGAAGACAATCGGATCATCCGAGGCGATGGCATCGCGCAGCATCGTGTAGGCGTCGGCGACCGTCGACGGTGTGAGCACGGTAAGCCCCGGGGTGTGCACGTAGTAGGCCTCGGAAGAATCGCAATGGTGCTCCACGCCGCCGATCCCTCCGGCATAGGGAATCCGGATCACCATCGGCAGGCGGACCGAACCGCGGGTCCGGTTCGCCATTTTGGCCACATGGCTGACCACCTGCTGGAAGGCCGGGTAAGCGAAGGCGTCGAATTGCATTTCGACCACCGGGCGCATGCCGTTCATCGCCATGCCGACGGCCATGCCGACGATTCCGGACTCGGCCAACGGGGTGTCGAAGCAACGCTGCTCGCCGAACCGGGCGGTGAGCCCGTCGGTGATCCGGAACACCCCGCCCAGAGTGCCCACGTCCTCGCCGAACATCAGCACCGACGGGTCCTGTTCCATCGAGTCGGCGAGCGCCCGGTTGAGTGCTTTGGCAAAGGTGACCGGAGCGGCCTGCTCGGTCTGGACCGGGCTGCCCGGAATCGGCGCGGCGGTCATGAGGCGCTCCCCTCGCGTCGGAGTTCTTCGGCCAGTTGGGCCGACTGTTCGTCGAGCTGCGGGTTGGGCTCGGTGTAGAGGAACCGGAAAAGGTCCTGCGGGTCGACTTCCGGCTCGGCGTTCATCCCGTCCCGCAACCGCGTGGCGATCGCTTCGGCGCGCGCCGCGATTTCGGCGTCCGCGTCGTCGTCGAGTAGTCCCTCGGAACGCAGGAAGGCCTGCATCCTGGTCAGCGGGTCTTTCGCCAACCACTCGGCGACCTCGCTGTCCTGCCGGTACCGGGTGGCGTCGTCGGCGTTGGTATGCGACTGGATCCGATAGGTGTTCGCTTCCACCAGCAGCGGCCCGGATCCGGCCTTCGCCAGCGCCACCGCACGCTTGAGCACGGCCAACAGCGCAACCACGTCGTTGCCGTCGACATGTTCGCCGGCCATTCCGTAGCCGACGGCTTTGTGCGCCAGGGACGGCGCCACCGATTGCTGCGCCAGCGGGACCGAGATCGCGTACTTGTTGTTCTGCACGAAGAAGATCACCGGCAGGTGGAACACTGCGGCGAAGTTCAGCGCTTCATGGAAATCGCCCTCGCTCGTGGCGCCATCGCCGCACAGGGCCATCACCACGGTATTCTCGCCGCGCAGTTTCGCCGCATGCGCCACCCCGACGGCGTGCAGCAACTGCGTGGTCAGCGGGGTGCACTGGATGCCGACCCGGTACGCCATCGGATCGTAGCCGCCGTGCCAATCACCGCGGAACAGCGTCATCGCTTCGACCGGATCCACTCCGCGGCTCATCACCGCGACCGCGTCCCGGTAGGTCGGGAACAGCCAATCGCCGTCGTCGAGGCAGAGTGCCGCGGCGACTTGGCAGGCTTCCTGGCCGTGGCTCGACGGGTAGACCGCCATCCGGCCCTGCCGGACCAAAGCCGAGTTCTGATCGTTGAACCGGCGGCCGATGACCAGCTGGGCATATGCCTCCAGCAGTGCTGCGTCATCGGGGACCGGGTATTCGTGGCCGGCTTGCCGCACTCCCGGCTCCGCCCGGCGGCCCTGCGGATCCACCATCTGGATCTGCTCGTGCGCCGGCAGCATATAGTCCTCGACGCTGATGCCGAAGGTTTGGCGCACCCGGTTTTCTTGCTCTGCGGAGATCGTCATCGTACCGTCCGTCCATTCCGCTGCTGATTTGCAGTATGGCTTCCAGTATGCGGTTTTTGGTATTTTATCCGCCAGTTTCCCCATGATCAGAAGACGAATTGATCTAAAAATGGAATTCTCAGAGATATACTGTCGAAGTGACCCAGCTTACAACCGACTCCCTGGACGATGTGGATCGCCGGATCCTGGCCGAGTTGACCCAAGACGGCAGGATCTCGATCACCGCATTGGCGGAAAAGATCCATATCAGCCGGGCGCACGCCTACCACCGGGTGACCCAGCTGACCGAGCGCGGCGTGCTGACCAAATTCGCTGCCGTGATCGATCCGATCAAGGCCGGCCTGAAATCATCGGCCTATGTCACGCTCAAGGTGAAGCAGCATTCCTGGCGGGAATTGCGTGAATCATTGAAAGCCATCGACGAAGTGCACCACATCGCGCTGGTGGGCGGTGATTTCGACGTGATCCTCCTGGTCCGCACGGTGGACAATGAACATCTGCGCCGGCTGGTCTTCGACCGGTTGCAGTCGATGCCCGGAGTGCTGGACACGCAAACGTCCTTGATTTTCGACGACGTGGATGCCCGTTAGCCCCACCGCCGTCCAAAACCATCGCTTTATAGAGCCGGTTCCTGGAGAATCCAAGGCGCCGGCTCGGAAACCACCCGATAAAGCAACGGTTTTCAGCAAAGCTAAACTCGTCCAATGACCACCGTTGCCCTGGACCCCGTTGACCGCGCGACCGCGGAGCGAGTTCTGCAAGATGCCCCGCTTCCGCAGGACCGTTGGGCCGCCGACTACCCATGGCCGGACGAACTCGATGCGATGCGGATGTTCCTGGCCCAGCCGTCGCCGGAGCCGGCTGCGTTCGGGGTGTATGCCATCCGCGATTCCAGCGGCCTGGCCGTGGGCGGGATCGGGTTTTACGGCCCGCCCGACGACGACGGCGCGGTCACCATCGGGTACAACGTGGTCCCGTCAGCCCGGGGCGCGGGTCGGGCGAGTGCTGCGGTGGCGCAACTGCTGGAAATCGCGGCGGCCCACGGCGCACGACGAGTCCAGGCAGTCACCGATCTGGACAACACCGCATCGCAGACGGTGCTGCTGAAAAACGGTTTCCGCGAGCTGCGCCGGGACGACGTCCAGGCTTACTTCGAATGCCGCACGGCGTGACCTCGGCCTAGCTGAAATTCGGCCGGCGCTTTTCCAGGAACGCGGCCATGCCCTCTTTGTAATTGTCCGTGCTGACGATGGCGCCCTGCACTTTGTTCTCCAGGTCCAAAGCGTCCCAGAAACCCAGCCGTTGGTCCCGGATCGCAGCCACCAGTTTCTTGCCGTCCTGGTAGGCGTTGATCGGGCCGCGGGCCACCCGCGCCACGATTTTACGCGTTTCCTCAAGCAGCGTTTCAGTTGGAAAGGCCCGGCTGAACAGGCCGGAGCGCACCGCTTCGGCGCCACTGATCAAATCCGCGGTATAGACCAGGTCCAGAGTCCGATGCGTGCCCAGGCGTTCGGTAAACAGCCAATGCCCGCCGGAGTCCAGGACCATGCCGAGGTTCGCGAACGGCGAGCCGATCTTGGCGTCTTCGCCGAGATAGACGACGTCGGCGGCAATCAGCAAACCGAGTCCGGCGCCCAGCGAGGCGCCTTGCGCTGCGGCGAAGCTCGGCCCCGGGAAGGCCATGATGGCTTGCATCGCCGGCACAATGCGCTCTTCGAGGAAGGCCAAGGCATTGTCATTCTCGATGTCCACACCACCCAAATCGCGGCCGGCGCAGAACGCCCGCCCCTCGCCGCGCAGCAGCAGCACTTTTGCAGCGCCACCGGCTGCTGCTTCATCGACCGCGGCGCGCAGATCCAGAAAGGCCTGCCCGTCCATGGCGTTGAGTTTCTGCGGCGCGTTCAGCACCACCTCGGCGACCCCGTCGGCAATCGTCAGTTCGATCATGCTGATTCCTCTCGTGCCGGATTAGACGTCATAGTCGACGGTGACCGATTCCGACGTCGGGTGCGCCTGGCAGGTCAGGACGTACCCCTTGGCCAATTCGTCGGGTTCCAGGGCATAGTTTTCCACCATCTCCACGGTTCCGTCGACCACTTTCGCCCGGCAGGTTCCGCAAACGCCGCCGGCGCAGGCGAAGGGCACATCCGGGCGCACCCGCAATGCCGCATTGAGAATCGACTCCCGGGCGTGCGTCGGACTTTTGACCGAGCCCTTGAGCCCGTCCAGGGTGAAGGTGATGTCGAAGCTGTCATCGGAATCGTCCACGACGACCGGCCGGCCGATCTGCCCCTCGGGCTGCTCCGGCCGACCGGTGGTGAACAGCTCGAAGCGGATTTTCTCCGCGGGCACCCCGCGTTCGGCCAGGGTGTCCCGGCAGAGCTGCACCAATTCGAAAGGGCCGCAGAGGAACCATTCGTCCACTTGGTCCACGGGCAGCACTGACCCGAGGATGCGCTGCAGCTTCTCGGCATCGATCCGGCCGGAGAGCACCGGGGCGATCCGCTGTTCGCGGGAAAGCACGTGGTGCAAGGCGAACCGTGCCGGGTAGCGGTCCTTCAAATCCGCGAGTTCCTCCAAAAACATCACGTCCATGGCGGCCTTGTTCGCGTAGACCAAATCGAACCGGTTCCGCGGATCCGCGGCCAACAACGTGCGGGCGATCGCGATCACCGGGGTGATTCCGGAACCTGCGGCAATCGCGACGAAGGATCCGGCCGCGAGGCTCCCGGCGAGTTCTTCGGGCCGGTTCAAATCGGTGAGCACATTGTGGTGCTTCGAAGTGAACGCGCCCATCGGACTCATCACGTCCAGACTGTCGCCTACGGCGAGTTCGGAGTTGGCCCAGGTGGAGAACACCCCGCCCAGATCCTTTTTGATCGCCACCCGGATCTCGCTGCTGCCGTCTGCGAAAGTCCGCGGCTCAGCGCAGATCGAGTAGCTGCGGCGCAGCTCTTTCGGCGCGCCGGAACCGTCCGGGAGCTCGGTTCGCAAAGCCACATACTGGCCCGGCAGGTAATCGAATTGGCCGGACAACTGCGCCGGCACGTCGAAAGCCACCTCGATGGCGTCCGCGGTGAGCCGGCGGACTTCCTTGACGTTGAGCGCGTGGAAACTGGCCCGGCGGTTCGCCGGTTTGCGGACAACCGCCATGGTCAGTGCACCTTGAAGTAGTCGAAGGGTTCCCGGCATTCCTGGCATTGGTACAGCGCTTTGCAGGAGGTGGAGCCGAAACGGGTGAGTTCCCTGGTCTCCAGCGAATCGCACTGCGGGCATTTGACCGCCAAGTTGAGCCGGACCGGACCGCTCTGGCTGCCGACTCCGGACCGGCCGGTCGGCGGCGCGATGCCGTACTCAGCCAGTTTCGCCTTGCCGGATTCGCTCATCCAATCCGTGGTCCAAGCCGGTGCCAGTACCAACTCGACCTGCGCGGCAAGTCCTTCCTTGCGGAACTCGCTGATCAAGTCGGCTCGAATCGCATCCATTGCCGGGCAGCCCGAGTAGGTGGGCGTAATCGTGACCTTTACCCCGTGCTCAGCTGCTTCAACCGCGCGCAGGATGCCCAGCTCGGCAATGCTGAGTACTGGGATCTCCGGATCGTTGATCCGAGCGGCAATGTCCCAAAGGACTTCTTGAGCCGGCAGTTCTCGATTCAGGGTTTTCACCAGCCGGCCCCCGGATGCTCGCGCGCCAACACCTGCATTTCGGCCAAAAGGTAGCCAAGGTGTTCGCTGTGTTGTCCACGTCTGCCGCCGCCACTCACCCGCGGAGTTTGCGGCACTTCGAGATCGGCTTCGGTGAACACCGAGTCAATGAAGGCATCGAACTCAGCGCGGAACGACGACGGCGGAACTGCCACACCGCCGTCGGCAACATTGCCGAGCGTCAGATACAGCTCGTCTTCGTCGAAGAGTTCTTCAACATAAGGCCAGGTCAGCGCCAAACCATGCAGCATTCGACGCCGGGATTCCTCGGTGCCGAGCGCGAGCCGGAGCACCCATTGGCTCGCGTGGTCGCGGTGATAGTCGACCTCTTTGACTGCCTTAGCGGCAATCGCCGCCAAGGTGGCGTCGCTAGAGTGTTGCAGCCGGGAGTACAGCTCAAATTGGAAGACCGAAACTACCAGCTGACGGGCAATAGTCCGGGCAAAATCGCCATTGGGCTGCTCGAAAAGCTGGGCGCAGCGGAACTGGGTTTCGCCGCGCCAGTAAGCCAAATCGTCTTCGGTCTGCGGTGTACCGTCCGGGCGGCTGAATGCACCAGCGGCATAGCTTAGAAAAGAGCGGGCATGGCCTAATTCGTCCAAAGCGATATTGCCGAGCGCCACATCTTCTTCCAGCTCGGGCGCGCGGGATATCCACCACCCCAGCCGCTGGGCTAGCACCAGACCGTCGTCGCCAAGCCGCAGCGCATATTCGGCGACGGCTTCGTTGGGCTTCTCGCCGGCGTCGGCAATATCTTCCGGGCGGAGTGCATTCCCCGGCGTAATTCTGGTGGCTGACTCTCCTGCCATTAGAGGTGTTTCACCCCTTCGCTCTTTGTGTAATACGTGGCGTGCCGGTAGTCCTTACCCTGCGGTGATTCGAAGAACGCACCCTTAGAGTCCGGGTCCGAGGTGGAAATGGCTTCTGCGGGCACCACCCAGACCGAGACGCCTTCATTGCGACGGGTGTACAGATCGCGAGCGTTACGCAACGCCATTGAGGCATCCGGGGCGTGCAAGGATCCGGCGTGCACGTGCGAGAGTCCGCGGGAAGATCGGACGAATACTTCCCACAACGGCCAAGGCTGATTCTGCGCTTCAGACATCAGGCAACTCCTTCTTGCTCAGCGTGCTTGCGGGCGGCGTAAGCAGCAGCAGCCTCGCGCACCCAGGCACCCTCTTCATGCGCTTCCCGACGACGCTCCAAGCGCTGCGAATTGCACGGACCCCGTCCGGCCAGAACTTCTTTGAACTCGTCCCAATCCAGCGGGCCGTGTTCCCATTTATTGGTTTCGTCGTTGAAACGAATCTGATCATCCGGCAGCGTCAAGCCAAGTACTTCGACTTGCTCGACCATCATGCCGACGAATCGCTGACGCAACTCATCATTGGAGAACCGCTTGATGTTCCAGGCCATCGATTGGATCGAGTTGGGCGAATCGTCGTCCGGCGGGCCGAACATCATCAACGACGGCGCGTACCAACGATTCACCGCGTCCTGCGCCATCTGCTTTTGTGCAGGCGTGCCGTTGGCCAATTCCAGCAGAATCTCGAAGCCCTGGCGTTGGTGGAACGACTCCTCTTTGCAGACCCGAACCATCGCTCGACCGTAGGGGCCGTAAGACGCGCGGCACAGCGGCACCTGGTTGCAGATCGCGGCACCGTCGACCAGCCAACCGATCGCGCCGACGTCGGCCCAGCTCAGCGTGGGGTAATTGAAAATCGAGGAATAGCGTGCCTTGCCCGCGATGAGGTCTTCGGTCATCTTCTGCCGCGGGGTGCCTAGCGTCTCAGCCGCCGAGTACAGGTACAGGCCGTGACCGGCCTCGTCTTGGACCTTGGCCATCAGAATGGCTTTGCGTTTGAGGCTGGGCGCCCGGGAAATCCAGTTGGCCTCGGGCTGCATGCCGATGATCTCCGAGTGCGCGTGCTGTGAGATCTGCCGGACCAGGGTTTTGCGGTAGGCCTCCGGCATCCAGTCGCGCGGCTCGATCCGCGAATCGGCCGCGATCACGCGGTCGAAGTTCTCTTGACCGGCGATATCGGCGGCCTCAGCCGGGACCGACTCGAGTGTGTGCGCCATTGCTGCTCCCTACGGGGTTCGGATTCCGCGTCCGGAATCGAATTACTGACCGTTCGTTCAGTATATCCAGGAGGATCTGCAGAGGTCAACGCCGGGCCGGACATTGGAAGCCTGGCACCAGTGACGGACTCGGACGTCGAGATGGCACGATTCCGGCGATTCGCTCCGCCGAGTCCGTCAGATGTGCCCAGTCCTGCGCGCTGATCCAGCCCGCACTCGATGTGCCGCACCGCTGGGCGAGATCAACCCTAAGCGGGGATTCCCGGACGGAATATGCTTTCTCCGGGGATTTCCAATGACTTCCCGGAAAGCTTCCAAAAGTACAATTTGCACCCGGACGCATGCCGAAGCATTACGATAGGCGAGACAAAGCTTTGCAGCTGTCTACCGGTTCGGCACCGCAGGTTTTCCTGGCCGGAGACGTCTGGGCATTCCAAGGGGGACAACTAGAATGGATTCGGCCCTTATCGCATTATGCTGCCAGGAACTTTCGGCCCGATTCACCAGCCGGACCGAAAGTCCGAACCTACTGCCCGGAAGCTGCCCGCAGCTCGCCGAGTTGGCCAGAGATGTCTTCAATTCGACGATGGCCAACGAACGCGACCTCAATGATTTGGTCTATTTCGCGGCACAACGAGCCGAAGGATCCGGCCAATTCACGGAGTCGGACCGACGGGCAAGACTCCGCGGGGCGCTGGCCTTCATCATGTGCAACGTCGTGCCCGATGATCACGACACCTACCTGGTGAAACTGGGCAATCCGGCAGTGGCCTTCACCGGAAGATTCACCAAAAAATTCCGGGACACCTGGGCGTTCATGGAGTACAAACGAGCGCAAGGATTCGATCCGCATCTGAGTTACACCTACAAGTCCGGGCAGAATGCCAGAAGATTCTTCCAAGAAGCATTGGTTGATGCGTTGCGCGAGGCACTGCAATCCGGGGAGGCCTTCCGGCACTACGCCGTAGCCTCTCGGGAAACCCAACGAGTAGTCCTGCGGCCTGCCGGAAACCCGGAGTGGGGCGCCGATCCCGAAACCGCCGGGACCGGAAGCTATTTCGACCGCAACGAATTCATCAGTGAAACCGTTCCGGATGGAACAATCCTTCCGCAAGACGCGGAGTTCACCAAGACCTGGCTACTCAGGAACGCCGGAAACGTCCCCTGGGTCAATCGCTCGATCCAGCGGCTGACTCCGCTGACGATCTACTATCCCCACTCGGCCATGATCATTCCCATTCCGGATACCATGCCGGACAAGGTCGCCACGATCTCAGTTCGTCTGCGAGCTCCGTCGCTTCCCGGGTTCAGCGAAGTGCGCTTCAAAATGATCCACGAAAACGGGGATTTCTGCTGGCCGGAGCTCTATACCAGCGGGCTGATCCTGGCCATCGAAGTCCAGTCTCAAGCCCGGTTTCATCAGCAATCGGAAGATCTGGCCTGCCGCTACGAGGGAGAGCCCGGAAGATAGCCCGCAGCGAACGCGCTTCCGGCCCCGCTGGACTGCGCAGCTGAGTGAACAGTATGACTTCCGCGCAGCAGGTGATTTCCGAGGAAATGAAGTCCCCGACCCAGGAGACCGGCTTCTCGGCCCCCTGCCGCCGCGACGAACGCTTCGCGCTGCGGGTCAAGAATCTGCGCGGTCGGCAGACTCGGAGGTCAAGCTTTGCCGTGATAGATGGTCGTGCTGGGTGAGACCGGGTTCAATGGCGCGTTGTTGGAACCATTCGGAAGCAATGAAGCGAGCCGGTCCACAGTGGCTTGGGAAACTTTCATCGGGCTCTCGAAGACGATCCACTGCACGTTTTCGGTGTGCGGGTAGGTGGTGAACGAGCCCGTGTAGTCGTATCGATCGCCGATCTGGGTCAGCAAAGAGCCCAGATTGACCGAATACACATACGACGTACCGACCTTGGCCGTAGGCATCGCGCTCACGATGTTGCCCACCGTCGTCGCGGCTTGGCTGTTCCCGATCTGCATCATGCTCGCCAAGACAACGCTTTTTCCCGCGGCATCGGCGAAGACCATATGCTGCTCCATCGCGGACTGGCTCGGATTCAGCACGCTCAGACTGTGCTCCGACTTGACGTGCCAGTGGATGTTTTTGAGTTGATAGGGTTTCCCCTGCATCGTGATGGAGAAATTCTGGTTGTAGGGCACCGCCTTGATATTGTCCTCTTGCTTCTCCGATCCCGGAGTCGGCCCGCCGGACTCATACTGCAATTTCAAGGTGACGTTGGCCCGGTATGGATCGAAATTGTTGTAGGTAATAGCAGGGACTTCAGTATTGACAACTTTCTGTTCATCGATGGTGATCGGACTCCATTGAGCCGAGGCCGGAGTAAGCGCGGTAAACACCAAACCGAGTACAATCGGCAGCGAAAGTGCTCCTCTTTTGATACTGGTATTCATTTTCATCTTTTCTCCCTTGGAATAATCGGAAACTGAATTCAGACTATTCCAATAACGAGGCACTGACCCTGTGCATCTACCGTGCGATGTTAATTATTTTCACCAGCAACGTCGTAACCCCTCAGGATTTCGGACACCCACCCTCCAATGGCGAATGTTCGGCGCTCCGAGGCCAATTTAACGCACCACTGGGGCGGGCCACGCTTGACGCACCCCGCCCCAGCCGTGCAAGACTCATCCAGTCAAAACGACATTAGCTCAGACATTTCCGGTATAAACCACGGTACTCGGAAGCTGCTTTTCCAGTGCTGCCCCGTTGGCACCGTAAGGCAACAGCGATTGGAACTTTTCGACCGTCGATGGATCGACCTTGAGCGATTTTTTGAAAACCACCCATTTCACATTCTGCGCTTGCGGCGAGCTGGTCAGCGAGCCCACGTAATCGTAGCGAAGGCCTTCGGTGACGAGCAGCGAACCGAGACTGACGTTGTACAACGTGGTCGGGCTTGCACCCGGAACCGGCATGTTGTTGAAAATATTCGCAAGCGTCACTGAGGACTGCGATTTGCCGGCCAGGAAGGTCGTCGAAAAGACCACGAGCTTCCCATCTGGACCGCGGAACTGCATCTGCTGCTCCAACAACGGATTTTCTTTGTCGAAGATGGAAAGCGAATGCTCGGCCGGCGTGCGCCAGGTGATGTTGTCGAGGCTGTACACCACCGAGTCCATGCTGATCGAGATACCCGCGGTGGTCGGTTTGGCCTCAATCGTATCCTCGGACTTGTCCGCGCCCGGGGAACCGCCACCGTACTTGTAGGTCAAGGTGAGGCTGACATTGGCCTTGTAGAGGTCGACCCCGTTGTACGAGATCTTCGGCAGATTCGCCGGAATGGCCTTCGAATCCTCGATCCGGATGGGACTTGATTGAGCGGCGGCCGGCGACATCCCGGCAAACGCCAACCCGGCAACCACCAGACTGGAAATGACCAAACGTTTGACATTGAATTTCATCGCTATCCCCAAGCTATAAATTTGACAGAATTTGGACAAAAAAATATGACGATGCGGATCGCATCGTCATCGATTAGTTGATTCATCAAGTTAGGCTCGACGCCTTAACCGGAAGCATTTTCAACGCTAGTAGACGAAAAGTCGGATGTCTATGACTTTTCGGCCGATTGCCCGGGGATTCGCTGGCAAAGTTCGGTTAATTCCCTGTATAGCCCGCAGCGAACGCGCTTCCGGCCCCGCTGGACCGCGCAATAGAGTGAGCAACATGACTTCCGCCCCGATCGCCAAGAAGATCCCCGTCACCCGCAGCCACCACAACGACGTCTTCACCGACAACTACGAATGGCTGCGCGAGAAGGAAAATCCCGAGGTGGTAGCCCATCTGGAAGCCGAACAGGCCTTCACCGACCAGGTGACCGAACACCAGGAACCGCTCCGGCAAGCGATCTTCAATGAAATGAAGACCCGGACCCAGGAGACCGACCTCTCGGTCCCCTACCGCCGCGACGACTGGTGGTACTACGTCCGGATGGAGGAAGGCAAGCAATACGCGATCCATTGCCGCGTGGCGGCTTCGGACACCGGGGACACGCTTGCCGATTGGACGCCGCCCACGGTCGCCGCCGGCGAACCGGTCCCCGGCGAACAAGTCCTGCTGGACGGCAATGCCGAAGCCGAAGGCAAGCCGTTCTTCTCGATCGGCGGCCAGGCGCTCAGCCGGGACCACCGCCTCCTGGCCTTCGCCGTCGACAATGCCGGTGACGAACGCTTCACGCTGCGGATCAAAGATCTGCACACCGGCACGCTGCTCGACGACGAGATCAGCAATATCTTCTACGGCATCGCCTTCTCCCCCGACGGCACCGAGCTGTTCTATACCGTCGTCGACGATTCCTGGCGGCCTTACCAGATCAAGTCGCATATCCTGGGCACCCCGGCCGCACAGGACACCGTGCTCTACCAAGAAGACGACCTGGGCATGTGGACCGGATTCGATCTTTCTGCAGACCGCTCGCAACTGCTCATTTCAATCGGCTGCTCAGAGTACAGCGAAACCCGGATCCTCGACTTCGGCAACCGTGAGGCCGGTTTGACCACCGTGATCTCCCGCGACGAACGGGTGCTCTACGACGTGGACCCGGTCACCGTGGACGGCAAAAAACAGCTGATCATCACGCACAACCGGAATGCCCGCAACTCGATGGTTTCCTTGGTGCCGTTCGCCGAATTGGCCAAACCGCTGGAGCAGCAGGCCTGGACCACGGTGGTCGAACACAGCGAGACCGTGCGGGTGAACGGGACGGCGTCCAATGCCAGCCACGCTTTCATCTCGGTACGCAAAGACACCACCGACAAAGTGCAGATCCTGCCTTTGGCTGACCTGTTGGCACCACCCGTGGAACCGGCTTTCGACGAAGCGCTGTACACCGTCGAGCTGTCCTTGGCCGAGTTCGCGGCTCCGCTGGTCCGGCTCAACTACACCTCCTTCGTCACCCCGCCCCGGGTCTACGACTTCCTGCTGGCCACCGGGGAATTGGTGCTGCGCAAGGAAACCCCGGTGTTGGGCGGTTTCCGGGCTTCCGATTATGTCGCGGAACGCGAGTGGGCCACAGCCGACGACGGCACCCGGATTCCGCTGTCCGTGATCCGGCGCGCGGATCTGGCCCGCGACGCCGGCAATCCCGCGGTGATCTACGGCTACGGCAGCTACGAAGCGAGCATGGACCCCGGGTTCGCGATCCCCCGGCTCTCCTTGCTGGACCGCGGCATCGTCTTCGTGATCGCGCACGTCCGCGGCGGCGGCGAGCTGGGCCGGGCCTGGTACGAAGACGGCAAAAAACTGAACAAGAAGAACACCTTCACGGATTTCGTCGCCGCGACGGATTGGCTGGCCGGATCCGGCTGGGCGGATCCGACGCGGATCGCGGCAATGGGCGGATCCGCCGGTGGCTTGCTGATGGGCGCGGTCCTGAACTTGGCTCCGGAAAAATACGCCGCAGTCGTCGCCCAGGTGCCGTTCGTAGACGCGTTGACCACGATTCTGGATCCGGACTTGCCACTTTCAGCCCTGGAGTGGGAAGAGTGGGGCAACCCGATCACCGATCCGGAGGTGTACCGGTACATGAAGGAGTACACCCCCTACGAAAACGTACGACCCGTGGCCTACCCCAAGATCGCCGCGGTGACCAGCTTCAACGACACCCGGGTGCTCTATGTGGAACCCGCCAAATGGGTCCAGGCACTCCGCGAGACCAGCACCGGGGAGGCCCCGATCGTGCTCAAGGTCGAGATGGACGGCGGCCATGGCGGCGCGTCCGGCCGATATGAAGGCTGGAAGACCCGGGCCTGGGACTACGCGTTCCTGGCCGATGCGCTCGGTGCGACGGAATTGCCGCCCCGAAATACTGCAGGCTGAGCGCGCTCATCTTTCCGTCGCATTATGTCCCACTGAGTCGCTGCACTCAGTGGGACATACTCGTTCCAGCCCAGTGAGTTTGCCGACTGGATGGGACCCACCCCTCAGCCCGCCGCGACGACCGTAGCGGTGGCCTCGGCGATCGCTCGCTCTTCGTCGGTCGGCACCACCAGGATCGGGAAGGCAGAGTCTTCGCGGCTGATCGTCCGGATCTCTTTCGAACGCAGCGCATTCGCCTCGCGGTCCAGGAACAAACCCAGCGCTGCCAACCGGTCCACCACCAAAGCCCGGAATTCCGCCGAGTTCTCGCCGATCCCCGCGGTGAACACCAGGGCCTTGGCCCCGCCGACGGCCACCTGGTAGCCGCCGATGTATTTCGCCAGCCGGTAGGCCGCGACCGAAAGTGCGGTCTTCGCCGCGGCGTCGCCGGCTGCCGCAGCATCGACGACCGTGCGCATGTCGTTGTTGCCGGCGAGCGCGAACAGTCCGGACTCCCGATTGACCAAGGCGTCGAGTTGGTCTGCGTCATAGCCCTGCCGGGCCAGGAAAACCAGAATTGAAGGATCGAAATCCCCGCTGCGGGTACCCATCACCAAACCTTCCAGCGGAGTGAAGCCCATCGAGGTGTCGATGCTCTTGCCCGACTTCACCGCGGTGATCGACGCGCCGTTGCCCAGATGCGCGATCACGCCGTCGAACTCGGCCACCGGAATCCTCAGATATTCGGCGCTGCGCCCGGTGACGTACTGGTGGCTGGTGCCATGGAAGCCGTACCGGCGGATCCCGTGGTTCCGGTACAGCTCGTCCGGAAGCGCATAGCGCCAAGCCTCTTCCGGCAAGGTCCGGTGGAACGCGGTGTCGAAAACCGCCACCTGCGGCAGCTGCGGCCATTTTTTCGCGATCGCCCGGATCCCCAGCACATTCGCCGGGTTGTGCAAGGGGGCCAGCGGATTGAGCCGCTCGATCGCCCGGATGATCTCGTTGTCGATCAGCACTGGGGAACTGAAACGCTCCCCGCCGTGCACCACCCGGTGCCCGACCGCGTCGATCCGGGTGTCGCCCAGCGCTGCACTGACCAGTTCCAAGGCTGCAGCGTGATCGGGCACCTCCGGCTCGCCGATCTTTTCGATCAGCCCCTCCAGGAGCACCTCGTTGGCTTCGATGTCCCGCACTTGGTATTTGAGCGAAGAAGACCCTGAATTGATCACGAGAACCTGCATCGGGACTCCTTATGCTTCCTGATTCGGCACGGCCGGCGCCGCTGAATTCTGGCCTTGGACCGCAGTAATCGCCACCGTGTTGACGATGTCTTCAACCGTGCAGCCCCTGGAAAGATCATTGATCGGCTTGCGCAGGCCTTGCAATACCGGCCCGACGGCGACTGCCCCGGAGGACTGCTGCACCGCTTTGTACGTGTTGTTCCCGGTGTTCAGATCCGGGAAAATGAACACCGTTGCCTGTCCGGCGACCTGCGAAGCCGGCAATTTCGACGCCGCAATCGAGGCATCCACCGCAGCGTCATATTGGATTGGGCCTTCGACCGGGAGATCGGGCCGGAGTTTGCGCACCAGTTCCGTCGCCGCCCGGACCTCGTCCACCGCAGCGCCGGTCCCGGATTCCCCGGTGGAATAGGACAACATGGCGATCCGGGGTTCCACCCCGAATTGCTGCGCAGTCTGTGCCGAGGCGATCGCGATATCGGCCAATTGCTCCTCGTTCGGCTCCGGGTTCACCGCGCAATCGCCGTAGACCAGCACCCGATCCGGCAACAGCATCAGGAACACCGAAGAGACGATCTTGACGCCGTCGGCGGTTTTGACGAATTCCAGGGCCGGGCGGATCGTGTTCGCAGTGGTGTGCGCCGCGCCCGACACCATGCCGTCCACCACGCCCAACTGAACCATCATGGTGCCGAAGTACGAGGGCTCCAGCATGATCTCGCGGGCTCGGCCCAGGTCCATCCCTTTGTGCGCGCGCAACCGCGCATATTCCTCGGCGAATTCCTCCCGCAGTTCGCTGGCCGCGGGGTCGATCAAGGTGATCCCGCTCAGGTCGATGCCGTGGCTTGCCGCCAGTTCGCGCACCTGGTTGAGTTCGCCCAAGACGGTCAGATCGCAGACATCGCGGCGGTGCAGGATCTCCGCGGCACGCAGAATCCGCACATCGCCGCCTTCCGGGAGCACGATGTGTTTCCGGTCGCTCCGCGCCCGCTCGATCAGTTCGTGCAGGAACCGCAGCGGTGTCATCCGGACCGGGCGCGGGATGTCGATCCGGTGCAGCAGTTCGGATTCGTCCACGTGCTTGGACCAGGCGCCGAGTGCAGCGGCCGCTTTGCGGCGCTGCGACGACCAGATTTCGCTCCGCACTTCACTGACCTGCTTGGCCGTGTGGTAGGTGTCCTCCGGACTGTCGAAAATCGGAAACGGCGCTTGTGCCAGCAAAGGGTAGATATGCGCGTCCGGGGCCAGACCGCCGGTGAGGATCATCCCGGAGGGTACCGGGAATTCCGGTGAAAATGTCGAAGCCAGGGTTGCCACCATGACGTCGGCACGGTCGCCGGGCACGATCACCAGGGCGCCGGCGTCGAGCACATTGAGGAAATTGCCCACGCTCATCGCCGCGACCTTGATCGATTCGACGTCGCGCTCCTGTTCGGAGCTGCCCGCGATCTGCCGCAAGGACAGCGCGGTAGCGACTTCGCCGACCGTGGGGCGGGAGATTTCGGCGATTTCGGGCAGGATGTAAACCGGCTTCCCCGAAGCTCCCGGACGCAGCGATGCGCCGATCTCGGCCAACTCCGTGGGCTCCGCACGGTTGACCATCATGGCCAGCAGTGTGCAGTTGGCGGCAGCCAGGGCCTTCCTGGAGACGTCTACCGCGTCGGCGACTTCCGCCGTCGTACGGTCTTTGGCGCTGACCACGGACAGCACCACGCAGCCCAGATTGTTGGCGAGCCGGGCGTTGAGGTCGAATTCGACCGCGGCGTCCTGCCCGGTCAAATCGGTGCCTTCGACGATCACGACGTCGACTTGTTTGGCGATCTCCGCATAAATCGCCACGCAGCGCGAATCGATTTCCTCGCGCTGGCCCGATGCCAGCAGGGTCCGGGCCTCCTGCGCAGTTAGCCCCGCCCGGCAGACACTCGGTGCGAGATCGAAGGTTCTGGCCATCATCGCCACCATCGGGTCCTGACCGGCGTCGGCTTCGGAAATGATCGGACGGAAGAAACCGATCCGGTCTGCCCTTCGATGCAGGGCATCAGCCAGGCCAAGCGTGATGAGCGATTTGCCGGAGCCCGGCATTGCAGCGGAGACGTAGATTCCCTGAGTCACTCCCCCATCCTGTCAAAGCCCGGCGCATTACCGGGAGCTTTGTGAGCAAATACTCGTCTTTCCTGCCCAGTTCACAGTTCCCGGTGCCGGGTTAGCCCGGCGAACACGTCCCGTTGTTGGCGAGCAATTCCACCAAGGTGTTCGTGGCCCCCATCCGGGCCAGCTGCTGCAGGTACTGCTCGGTGAGCGGCGGACCCTGAGTCGGCGTGCCGCTCGGTGTGCCGATCGGTGTGCCGCTCGGCGTGCCCTCGGAGGTCGGCGGCGGGGTGAGGGTTCCGGCCGGCGGAGTCGTCGCGCTGCCGACAGCAGACGACGGCGACGGTACCGGTTTGCCCAGCAGTTGGGCGACCCGGATCCGGATCTGTTCGAAATCCGGATAGGTGGAGAATTCGGTGCTGAAATCCGGCGGACCCAAGGTGAGCCGCTTCGTTTCCTGGCTCTGGGATTTCAGTGCCAATTCCACGAAGGTGCTCAGTTGGTCCGTGGTGATGTCCGATTCCATGATCTGGGTGCCGGCCTTGGCCAATTCGCCGAATTTGGTCAGCACTTTGAGTGGATCCATCTGTTTGACCAGGGCCTGGACCACACATTGTTGCCGAAGGCTGCGCGCATAGTCGGTGGTCCATTCCCGGGACCTGGCGTACCAGAGCGCCTGGTATCCGTTCAGCGTTTGCAGCCCGGGGGCGATCCAGCCCTCCGGCGGCAGATGCCCGCCGTTTTCGTCGGTAGCCTGGCCGCTGATCGGCACCCAGCCGCCGGCGTTGACCTTCACCCCGCCCAAGAGATCGATCAAGGTGGAGAAATTGTCCATGTCGACGATGACGTACGCCTGCATGGTCAAGCCGAGGATCTCGCTGACCGTCTCCATCATGGCTTTGGCCCCGGGATCGGCCACTCCGGGGTAAAGCGACGAGTACTGTTCGGTGACCTTGGAATACAGATTTCCGATGATGCATAGATCACCGCAGCTGAATCCGTCCGGCATCACCTTCTTCAACGGGGAGCTGGCCGGAAACGGTGCACCTTGGAAGTTCCGCGGCACGCTGATCGTCGCGGTGGCACCGGTTGCCGCGTCCACACTGATCGCCATGATGCTGTCCGGCCGCCGCCCGGTCCGGTCTTCCCCGGCGTCGCCGCCCATGACCAGGAAGTTGTATCGTCCGTCCACTGGGTTCAAGAACGGCGAGACCGGCTTCCCATCGCCTCCGCTCAGCGGACCGGTGAAAATATCGGAAAGCGCATTCCTGCTGAGATTGAGCAGATACGCCGCATACCCCGTGCCCCCTGAAGTGATGACCAAGAGCGGAACCAGGACGAGCACCGTGAGTACTTTGCCGCCCGGCTGGAGCCTGCGGAATCGGATCAGGCCGAAAATGTCCAGGAAAGTCACCAAGTACCAGGCGGAAAGCAGGATCAGTCCGATCAGCAGGACCAAAGATCGGCCCGGGTGCGTGACCCAGGAAATCCCGGAGGCCCGATCAACGAGCACCGACACGCCCAAGTAGGACCCGGCCGCCCAGAAAATCGCCGGAACCAGGAGGAAAACCCACCTTGACCAGCCCTTCGACCCACGGAGGAACCGCGGAGCGCCCGGCAGAATCACGTTGAGGAACAGCAGCCCGACAATCCGGCCATTCGAGGCCGGGGCATCCGGCGACGTCAGATGGCGCGGTGATTCACGCCGTCGATTCCGACGGCTGGTGGCGGCTTCTCGCATCTGTTCTTCCCTCAAGGTGGCTTAAGGGTTGAGAATACCGCATGCCCGCGCCCAACAGGGGCCGCTGAGCATCCGCTGAGGACAACGTCATAGTCTTGACACAGATCCGAAAACCGGATTACCTAATGAACATTCGGTCAGTAAACCAGCCCGGCCTGATCAGCTTTCTGGAGGTTCTATGACGCACCCCATGCTCGCTGACGATGCCGCCTCCGGCTGGCTCGGTGTGGAGATTGAGAAAATCGACGATGGCCACGCCACCCTGACCATGGTCTTGCGTCCGGAGATGATGAACGGGTTCGGGGTCAGCCATGGTGGCATGATCTTCGCGCTGGCCGACTCCGCCTTCGCCTTCGCCTGCAACCCGGCCGGCTCCGATGGCAGCAGCCAGACCGTTGCAGCCGGTGCGGACATCAATTTCCTGGCACCCAGCCATGCCGGGCAGAAGCTGACCGCAGTGGCCGATCGGCGCTCCAGCAATGGCCGGAGCGGACTCTATGACGTCCAGGTTTTTGCCGAATCAGCCGACGGTGCGCAGCAACTGATTGCCGAGTTCCGCGGCCGTTCCCGGACCATTCCCACCCGCAGGAGCACCCAGTGACTGATCTGACCGAGACTGATTCCGCGGAACGCTTCGACCGGGAACAGATCGAAGCGTTGCAGTTGAGCCGGCTGCAACACACCCTCGCCTATGCCTATGAGCGGGTTCCGCTGTACCGGCGCAAATTCGACGAGGCCGGAGTCCGGCCCGAGGATCTCCGCCAACTCTCGGACCTCGCCGGTTTTCCGTTCACCACCAAAGAGGACCTCCGCGCCGAATACCCGTTCGGCATGTTCGCCGTCCCGCAAGACCGGATCGCCCGGATCCATGCTTCCTCCGGCACGACCGGCCGGCCGACCGTCGTCGGCTACACCGCGCAAGACCTGAAAACCTGGGCATCCCTGGTGGCCCGCTCAATGCGGGCTTCCGGCGTGCGGCCCGGCCACAAGGTCCACATCGCCTACGGCTACGGACTGTTCACCGGCGGGCTCGGCGCACATTACGGCGCGGAAGCCTTGGGCTGCACCGTGATTCCGATGTCCGGAGGACAAACCGAGCGGCAGATCCAATTGATCCAGGATTTTCGACCGGAAGTCATCATGTGCACGCCCACCTACTTGCTGACCATCATGGATGCCATGCGGCATCAGGGGATGGACCCGCGCAGTTCGTCGCTGAAGTTCGCAGTCTGCGGAGCGGAGCCCTGGACCGAAGAGATGCGGCAGGAACTGGAATCCGGCCTCGATCTGAAGGCTTGCGACATCTACGGACTCTCCGAAGTGATGGGTCCCGGCGTGGCCGGCGAGTTCGTGCAGTCCCAGGACGGATCGCATATCTGGGAAGACCACTTCCGCCCCGAAATCGTCGACCCGTTCTCGCTCGATGCGACACTGCCGGACGGCCAAGTCGGCGAATTGGTTTTCACCACGTTGACCAAAGAAGCGCTGCCGATCATCCGCTACCGGACCAAGGATTTGACCAAGCTGCTGCCCGGGACTGCGAGCCCCGGAATGCGTCGGATGGCCCGGATCGGCGGACGGACCGACGATATGATCATTTTGCGCGGGGTTAATCTCTTCCCCAGCCAGATCGAAGAACTCGCTTTGCGGATCCCAGACCTGAGCCCGCACTTCCAGTTGGAGATCAATCGGCCGGCCGGCCAGAGAATGGACGAGTTGACCGTCAAGATCGAGCCCCGGGAAGGAACCACCGGGCAGCAACGCGAGGCGGCAGCAGACAACTTGCGCAAGGAGATCAAAGTGCACATCGGCTCCTCCGCGACCATCGCCGTCGTCGAACCCGGTTCGCTGGCACGTTCGAACGGCAAACTCCGCCGGGTGTACGATCTGCGCGAGCCGAAATGAGCACTGCCACGGGGAGCAAGCGCGGCAGGCCCGGTTACGATCAGGAAACCGTGCTGAGGATCGCCGTCGAGGCATTCAACCAGCACGGCTATGAGGCCACCTCGATGGGCCTGCTGGCGGAACGGCTCGGCGTTTCGAAATCTGCGATTTACCACCATGTCGACTCCAAAGAAGCCCTGCTGGAGCTCGCCCTCGATCAAGCCTTGGGCGGGCTGGAGGCGATTCTGTCCGAACCCGGGGCCAGTTCCGGGGCGCCCGAGGGCCGGCTCGAATACGTTTTGCGCGGCACGGTGGCCGTCCTGGTGGACAGACTGCCCTATGTCACGTTGTTGCTCCGGCTGCGCGGCAACACCGCGATGGAGCGTGGCGCGCTGCGCCGGCGACGCGACTTCGACAAGGAGATCGCGGCATTGGTGGCGGCGGCCCAAGCCGATGGGGCGCTGCGCTCGGATGTGGACGCGCGGACCGCGGAACGCTTGCTCTTCGGCACGATCAACTCGATCGTGGAATGGTACCGCCCGGGTGGGCCGCTCACCGCGGCGGAACTCGCGGACCAGATCATTTCAATGGTCTTCGACGGCTTGCGCAGCTGAGACCTGCCCAGCTTCCGGGCCCCGAAGCTGAGCAGAAGTGCTGCAGCCCCAGTTTCACTGCCGGTTCCGGGGCTGCATCGCCTGCGCCACCAGGGCCAAGAACTCCTCCGCGTGGAAGATCAGCAGCGAATACTTGATCCGCAGAGTCGGAATCCCGTTGATCACGCACTGGTTGTTCCGCCGGCGGTCCTCGTCGAAGGCGTGCGCCGAACTGTGGTGTTCCCGCCCGTCCAGTTCGACGCCCAGGACCCCGTCCACCAGTAGGTCCAGGCGGCCGATTCCGGGAACATACTTTTGGACCTGCACCTGGTAACCGGCATTTTCGAGCAGGTATCTCGCCACGGTCTCCAAAATCGATTCCGACGCCGGGTTGATCCGGTCCACGATGCTGCGGATCCGGGCATTCCGATGGCCCACCGTGGCAGCGCGGAGCTCAGCCAAGGAAAGCCTCCGCAACGCCACGCTCGACTCTGCGACCACCAGCGCCTCGAGCTCCGGCAAACAGCGCAGGCATTGGAGCACGACCTCGAGCAGGCTGCAGCGTGCCCTGCTCCGGTGCTTCACGAAGGGGCCGCTGATCCGGCTGTTCGTCACCGCCGCATGCACTTGGCCTGGCCGGTGCAGTACCCAAAGGCCGCGAGCATCTGCGGCAGAGACACAACCGAGCTCGGCACCGCGGCGGCGCGCTTCGACCCACCAATCCGAGGCCTCCGGCAACGCATAAACACCGCGCGGATGCCGGAGCAGAATCCCGGAATCCACCGATTCTTGGATCGTCGTGAGGCTGATCCCGGCCCGTAGCAACTCAAGGCGCCGCAGCACACCGCCTTGCGATTGGGCAATTTCCCGCACCCTGCTCTGCATCCACCCATCGTCGCCTGAAGGTACCGCCAGGTCAGCCCGCGGACACCTGGATGTGGATAACTCCTGCCCCGCTTCCGAGCCCGGATCCTGAGCAGAAGTGCTGCAGCCCAGGATTCGGAATGGAAAGCAGAGCTGCCGTGGCAGGTCGACGATTGTACGGCGCCGAGCATTCGTCAAAACGTCGCCGAGCAGGCTCGCACTGACTCGCTCGGCTGAGGTATCCTAATCGGCTTGGCACCTTCCAAGAGCATCGCTTCCGCAACTGGAAAGGCTCGAACATGGAACACCCTGCAGACCTTACGCAACGCATCGAGAGCACCGAAGCGGAACTCGATTCCGCCTGGCTCAACGGGCCGCCCACGGCCAAACCGGTGGAACTCGTCGAATACGACCAGGACTGGCCCAAGGCCTTCGAAACCCTGCGCTCCGCGATCGCCGCGGCGCTGCCCGGAAAAACAATTTCGGTCGAACACATCGGTTCGACGTCGGTTCCGGGGTTGTTGGCCAAACCGATCATCGACATCGATCTGGTAGTGCAGGATTCCCGCCAGGAGACGGAGTATGTGCCGGCTCTGGAAGCGCTCGGCTTCAGCTTGGAGGTCCGGGAACCCAACTGGCATGAACACCGGATGCTGCGGCTGGCCCAGCCCCGGGTGAACCTGCACGTGTTCTCGCCGGACTGCCCGGAAACCGTTCGGCACCTGGTTTTCCGGGATTGGCTCCGGGCGCACCCGGAAGATGCCGAACGTTATGCGGACTGCAAACGTGAAGCCCGGAACGCCTTTCCCGACGACGTGCGCGGCTACACCTCGGCGAAGGACGCGGTGATCGATCGGATTTACGCCAAGGCGTTCGGAGCGGCCTGATCGAACCGGGTCAACGGGTCACTGGGTCAAAAGGGCGCTTTGCGAAGCGTCCACCCCGTCCTGGGTCTTCGCTACCAAGGTCAGCACATCGTACGTCGCCACGATTTCATCGTTCTGGTTGTGCAGAATCGCGTCCCAGCAGACTTCGCCGTATTCCTGGTCTTCACGCGGCGTGATCTGCTTCGCGGTCAGCGTCACCCGGAATGAATCACCGGCCGCGAGCGGGGTGATGAAGCGCAGGTTCGCCAAGCCGTAATTGGCCAGCACCGGACCCGGGGCCGGCTCCACGAACAGCCCCGCCGCCCAGGAGAGCAGAAGGTAGCCGTGCGCCACGATCCCCGGGAAGAACGGATTGGCGGCCGCGGCTTCGGCATCGGTGTGCGCGTAGAAGGTATCGCCGGTGGAGTTGGCGAAGTCCGTCACGTCCTGCAGCGAGACTTCACGCAGCCCGGAGCCGAAGGCGTCGCCGATCCGCAGTTCGGCGAGCGACTTCCGGAACGGGTGCACCGCGTCGAAATTGCGGTCCGCCCCGGGGTGCCAGACGCCGGTCACCGCGGTGAGCATGTTCGGCGAACCTTGGATCGCGGTGCGCTGCATGTGGTGGTGCACCGAGCGGATGCCGCCGAGCTCCTCGCCGCCACCGGCCCGGCCTGGCCCGCCGTGCACCAGATGCGGCACCGGGGAGCCGTGCCCGGTGGAGGACCGGGCATCCTCCCGGTTCAGCACCAGCACCCGGCCGTGGTGCGCGGCGATTCCGGCAACCAGCTGTTGCACGATCAGCGGATCGTTGGAGCACACCGACGCCACGAGCGAACCCGCGCCCAGCGCCGCCAGGCGGATCGCTTCATCGATGCTGCGGTAGCCGATCACCGAGGTCACCGGGCCGAAAGCCTCGAGCTCATGGATTTCCCGGGTGTCCGGATCATCCCAGCTGAGCAGCACCGGCGACATGAAGGCACCCGATTCGACCAGGCCGACCGATCCGTCGCGCCGGGTCACCTGAGGCGAATCCAGCGTCCCGTAGGCCAATTCGCCGCCGGCGTCGAGCATCGCCTGCACCGCCGACCGGACGTCGGCCAACTGGTCCAACGAGGCCAGCGCGCCCATGGTCACGCCTTCGGCCCGCGGATCGCCCAGCACCACCTTTTCGGCCAGCCGGGCCGATAGTGCGGCGACGACGTCGGCCTTGAACGCCTCGGGAACGATGGTGCGCCGGATGCTGGTGCATTTCTGCCCGGCCTTCACCGTGATCTCGGTTGCCACCGAGCGGACGAAAGCATCGAATTCCGGCGTCCCGGGGCCGGCATCGGGGCCCAGGATGGCAGCATTGAGCGAATCGGTTTCCGAGGTGAACCGGACGCCGCCGAAGACCACGTTCGGGTGCCCCTTGAGCGCTTTCGCAGTGGATGCCGAACCGGTGAAGGCAACCAGGTCCCGGTAATCCAGGTGGTCCAGGAGATCCCTGGCGGATCCGGAAATCAGTTGGATCGCGCCTTCCGGCAGGATCCCGGATTCCAGCATCAACCGGACCATCGCCTCGGTCAGGTACCCGGTCGGCGTGGCCGGCTTGACGATACTGGGCACCCCGGCGAGGAAGGCCGGGGCGAACTTCTCCAGCATGCCCCAGACCGGGAAGTTGAAGGCATTGATCTGCACCGCGACACCGGGAATCCGGGTGTAAAGGTGTTCGCCCACGAAGGATCCGTCGCGGGAGAGGACTTCGAGCGGCCCGTCGATCACCACGTTCGAGTTCGGCAACTCGCGCCGGCCTTTGGAGCCGAAGGTGAACAGCACTCCGATGCCGCCGTCGATGTCCACCAGGTTGTCGATTTTGGTCGCGCCGGTCTGCGCCGAAATCCGGTACAGCTCCTCGCGACGGCCGTTGAGGAACTGGGCAAGTTCTTTGAGCTTGAGCGCGCGCTGGTGGAAGGTGAAATCGCCCAGGTTCCGCTGCCCGGCTTCCCGGCCGTAGCGGACGACGGCGGCCAAGTCGGCCCCTTCGGCGCTGACTGCGGCCAAGGCCTCGCCGGTGTTGGCATCGCGGGCGATCGGCGCGTTCTCCGGCGCAGAATCCGGAGTCCACCAAGCGCCTTCCAGGTAGCTGGGCACAATCGTCAGGGCAGTAGCCGTGCTGGTCATCGTCGACATTCCTTCAGCTGGATCCGGGAGCTGGCTCAATCACTGAAAACTTTACTGAACGAGCGGTCAGTAAATGATCATAGCTTAGCGCAATCGCACCGAGGCGTCAGCCCCGGTGCGTGCCGGTTCCGGGACTTCCGCGTTGGCGATCCGATCGAAATCGACGAATCTGCGCCAGAGCCAACCGGCGACGTCGTCGGGATCGCCGGGGTTCGCCGAATGCAGCCATTCGTGCAGGACGCCGAAGATCGCGCCGCCGAAAAAGGCCGCGGTCCGGGCCACCCGAAGGTCGCTGGCACCCCGGCGCTTCGGATAGTGCTCGGCGCCTTCGGCCGCAATCTCGATGAACCCCTTCAAAAGGTTGGCTTGGATTCGCGCGCTGCCGTTCTCACTGAACACCCACCGGTAGAGCCGGACGTTCCGGTCCACATGCCGGAAGAAGGCGAGAATATTCTGCGCCGGCGCTGCCGGATCCATGGCGAACCCCGGGGAATGGGCGCCTTCCGCAGCTTTGGAGATATCCCGCAGCTCGGCGCCGAGCGCGTCGTCGAGCACCGATTCCACATCGTCGTAGTGCAGATAGAAAGCCGCCCGGCTCACCCGGGCGTGCTTCACGAGTTCACTCACCGTGACTCCGGTACGGCCCTCGGCGCCCAGCAATTCCATCGCGGCACAGCGGAGCCGGGCAATGGTACGCACCTTCCGGGGATCCGGCGCCCGGCCAGAAGGGATCAGGGGTTCCGCTGAGCCTGCCATGCCTGCAGTCTAATAGACATCTGTCTATTAGACTAGCGCTCCGCCGGCTCGCTGACGATCAGCAGCAAAGAGCCGGCGAAGAACGGCTGGCTCCGGAGCGCTCCATACCGCGCATCCCAGGCCCCGGACGCCAAGTCATCGGCCAAAGACCGCACGGCTGCCGCTTCTTGTTCCGCGGTGACGAAGCTCCACGCCGAGTTCGCCCGGCGGGCCAGCGGGTCCAGGAACATTTCCGGCCTGCCGTAGTACGCCTCGCCGAATCCGTCCCGGCAGTCGAGCGGAATTTCGACGATTTCGCTTCTGGCCTCCCCCAGCACCCGCGCTATCCGCTGCGGAGCCGGATACCGCCGGGCCTCGGTGGCGATCACCTCGGCCGCATATTCGGCGAGCCAAAACCGGTCCAACAACTGCGGATCACAGGTGAGCACCGCCACCGGCCCGCGGGTGACCCGCCGCAGCTGCCGCAGACCGGCGTCGAGGTCTTGCCATTGGTGCACCGTGAAGGTGGCCATCGCGGCGTCGAAGTGGCCGTCCGGAAACGGCAGGCTTTCCGCCGATCCGGGAATCGCCCGGCTCAGCCAGGCCGGTCGCTGCGACCGCATTGTGGCACTGGGTTCGATGGCGGTGACCGCCCGGTCCGGCGGCTCGTAAGAACCCGCACCGGCACCGACGTTGAGCACCGTACGCGCCCCACCCAGCGCCTCGAGGATCTTTGCCGCGATCACCGGCTCCGGCTGCCGGTAGGCGGCATAATCCGCTCCGATCGCCGTATAGTCGGCATCGCCCGCACTGCCGTCATCGAATGCCATGCTCCGAGCCTAATAGGCTGGTCGCATGTGGAAAATAGAACTGGGCGAACTCGACCGGAAAATGGGCGTGCAGATCGTCGAAGAGTCGATCGACCGCGTGGTGGCCACGATGCCGGTGGCCGGAAACCGCCAGTCGTTCGGCCTGCTGCACGGCGGCGCCTCGCTGGCCATCGGCGAAGCCGTGGGCTCCTGGGCGGCCGTGATCCACGCCTCGACCTTGGGCAAAACCGCCGTCGGCGTCGACGTCTCCGCAACCCATCACAAATCCGCCCGTGACGGCGTCATCACGATCACCGCGACACCGCTGCAATTGGGCCGCACCATGACCAGCCACCAAGTGCTGATCACCAACGAGGCCGGCGAAAGGCTCTGCACGCTCCGGATCAGCAACCTCTTGCTGGAACCGCGCTGATCGGTTCAGCGCCGTTTGGCCAGTCGGAATTCCAAGCCGGCCTTCACACCCGGCCATTCGTTGGGCAGAATCGAAAAGACCACCACATCGCGCAGCGTGCCGTTGGGCAGCCGCGAATTGCTGCGCAGCACGCCGTCCTGCTTGGCACCGAGCCGGGCGATCGCCGCACGCGACTGGTGGTTGTGCCAAGAGGTCCGGAACTCCACCGAAGTGCAACCCAACGTCTCGAAAGCGTGCGAAAGCAGCAAGAGTTTGGAATCCGGATTGGTTCCGGAACCTTGGGCCCCGGCAGCGTTCCAGGTGGATCCGATTTCCACCCTGGGCAGCGAAGCGTCGATGTTCATGAAAGTCGTCATCCCGATGAGCTTGCCGTCGCCGAGCCGACGGGTTGCGAACGGCAGCATCGACCCTTGCGTTTGCAGCTCCAGCCGGCGGTCGATCTCCGCCGCCATTGCTTCCGGTGCAGGGATCGCGGTGTACCAGAGCTTCCACAGTTCGCCGTCATTGACCGCGTCGACCAGACCATCGTGATGGTCCTGGCTGAGCGGCTCGAGACGGACGTATTCTCCGGTCAAAGTCACGGGCAGGATCGACGTCATGATCCCTATCCTAGGACCCGGGGCCGTCAACTTGCTTAATCTACCGAAAGGCTCAATTAAAATTTCCGTCTGATTGAAAATTTAATCAGAGATAAACAATTTAGTTCGCTTATAAAACATTACGCTCGTCGACGACCTTGAACCGCTTGGACTCGATAGCATCTGGACGAGGAAGATTAGACTCATTTCTACCGACAACGCCGGAAAAATCTCGTCCCGCAAAGCGGAAAACCACATTTTTCCAGCTAGTCGAACTTGATCTTCTGCTACGATGAGTATCGTCTTTTAGACGAATCGTTTGACTACAATATTCATGTGACTGATATATATCATGGGGGAAATATGATTTTTTGGGAAACAATCTGGGCGATTGTCTTTTTCTTTATACTGGTGAGCTACCTCATCTTGCTGTTCCAGATCGTCGGGGACCTGTTCCGCAACCGTGACCAGAGCGGCTTCGCAAAGGCATTGTGGGTCTTCTTCTTGCTAGTTTTCCCGGTCCTCGCAGCTCTGGTCTACCTCATCATCCATGGTGACGACATGGCCGAGCGGGCAACCAAGGATGCGATCTCCGAGCGGCGTGCAGCGGAAGCCTATCTCCGCGAAGTAACCCGCTCCTTGAGCCCCGCGGAGCAAATCGCTGCGGCCAAGATCTTGCTCGACGAGGGTGGTATCAATGCCGACGAGTATGCCGCATTGAAGGCAAAAGCGCTTAGCTGACGCGACCTTTTTCGAGAGATGTTTCAACCTCTGCATTAGTCGACTCGGCACGTCGTGCCGAGTCGACTAATGCAGGAAATTCAGCACCGCAACCGCCGCGGATGTCGGAAATTCATCCACATTCCGAGCAAATTTTTCCGGTCGCCCATCAATCAACGTTCTATGCTGACTTTCGTCCTGCGTTAGTCAGAGGTTGCGGGCCAGCGCCGGACACACCCAGTGCCCAGTGCCCATTGCCCGCGAGTCCGCCGAGGATCCCGGCCAGGGCTGCTACCAGCTGAAAAAGCCCTGCCCCGATTTGCGGCCCAGCTCGCCGCGGGCCACCTTGTCCCGCAAGATCTGTGGCGGCTCGAAGCGCGGCCCCACGGTGCCGGCGAGATATTCGGCAATGCCCAAACGCACGTCCAGGCCCACGACATCTGTGGTCCGCAACGGCCCCATCGGATGCTTGTAGCCCAATTCCATCGCGGTGTCGATGTCCGCCGCGGAGGCGACGCCTTCCTCGAGCATCCGCATGGCTTCCAAAGCTATGGCCACGCCCAACCGGGACGAAGCGAACCCCGGAGCATCCCGGACCACGATGGCCTGTTTGCCCAACGCTTCGATCCAGTTCTTCGCGGTCGCGACCAAGGCGTCCGGGCTGCGTTCACCGCGCACCAGCTCCACCATGGTCGAGGCCGGCACCGGATTGAAAAAGTGCATCCCCAAGAACTGTTCCGGCCGGCCGAGCACCGCAGCCAGCCCGTTGACCGACAGCGAGGACGTGTTCGTCGCCAACACGGCGCCGGCGGACAATGCCGCTTCGGCCCGTTGCAGCGCTGCGACTTTGAGTTCGAAAATTTCCGGAACCGCTTCGACCACGAGGTCTGAGCCGCTGAGCTCCTCGATCGAGGTGACCACCGAGAGGTTGCGCAGAACACGCTCCGGTGGGCCCTCCAGCATCCCCCGGTCCGCAGATTTCAGCACTGCCTCCTCGACCCGGCCGCGGGCTGCGGCGATGAACTCCGCCGAGGCCTCGGCCACGGTTACCGCGCAGCCGTTGACCAGAAAAGCGTGGGCGATGCCGGCGCCCATCCGACCGCCGCCGATCACACCGACGTTGCCGGGCAAACCGCTTGCGCTGGGCAGGCTGCTCATTTTTTCTTCCTTTCCAGGAATGCCGTCATCCGTTCGAACTTCGCCGGTGCCTCGAACAGCACCGCTTGGGCTTCCATGTCGGCTTCCGGATGTGCCCCCACCGGGGCATGGAACACCGATTTGGTGTACTGCACGGCAAGCGGGTCTTGGGCGGCAATCCGATCGGCGAGCGCGTTCGCCGCCGCGATCAGCTCTTCCGGGGGATGCAGCGCGGAGACCAGACCTGCAGCCAGCGACTCCTGGGCGTCCAATACCCGGCCGGCGAGCAGTACTTCTTTCGCCAAAGGCTCCCCCACGAGCTCGCGCAATCGCCAAGAGGCACCGGCCGCAGCCAGGATCCCGAGCGAAGTCTCCGGATTGCCGATCTTGATCGACGGTGTGCCCAGCCGGAAATCCGCGGCGAATGCCAGTTCTGCGCCACCACCGAGCACATAACCGTCCAACGCCGCGATCACCGGCATCGGAAGCTGCGCGATCCGGATGAACAGCTTGATGTTGATCCCGGCCAGGGCATCAGCACGACGGCGTTCACGCAGCTGGGCGATGTCCGCCCCGGAGGCGAAAAAGCCGCCCCGCTCTTGCTGCGTTCCGGTCAGGATCAGAATCTTCGGACTCGCTTCGAGCGACGCGCACACCCGGTGCAGTTCGTCCACCATCTGCTGGTCGATCGCATTGCGCACCTCGGGCCGGTTGAGCCGGACCAGCAGCCGATCCGCTGATTCCTCGATGATCAGGGTCTGCCAATCAGCTTCCGGCAGCCGGTTCATGTCCGCTCCAACAGCAAAGCCGTACCCTGGCCGACGCCGACGCACATCGTCGCCAAACCCAGTGCGGCGTTTTCCCGTTCCATCCGGCCCAGCAAAGTGATCGCGATCCGGGCGCCGGAGGAACCGAGCGGATGCCCCAAGGCAATGGCGCCGCCGTCGGCATTGACGATCTCCGGGTCCAGGCCCAAGCGCTGGATGCTGGCCAGTGACTGCGTGGCGAACGCTTCGTTGAGCTCCACCGCACCGATCTGGGACAGCCCGACGCCGGTCCGCGCCAAGATCTTCTCGGTGGCCGGCACTGGGCCGAGCCCCATGATCGCCGGCTCCAGGGCCGCTGCGACGCCATCGACCACCCGGGCTCTGGGCTTCAACCCGAAGCGCTGCAGCGCTGTCTCGGAAACCACCAGCACGGCCGAGGCCCCGTCGTTCAGCGGGGAGGCATTCCCGGCAGTGACCACGCCGCCCGGCCGGACGACTGGACGCAGTGCCGCCAGCGAGGCCAATGAAGTATCCCGGCGCGGTCCTTCGTCTGCAGTGACCAGCACCGTGGATTTGCCCGCCGCTGCCTCCACCGGGACGATTTCCGCCTCGAATCGCCCGGCATCGACGGCAGCGACGGCCCGCTGGTGCGAACGCAGGGCGAAGGCATCGGCGGCCTCGCGCGTGATGCCGTCCAATGCGGCGACTTCTTCGGCGGTTTCCGGCATCGAGAAGGTATCCCGTTCGCTGAACCTCGGGTTGCTGAAACGCCAGCCGATCGACGTGTCGAAGATCTGTCCGGGCCGGGCAAAGGCCTTCTCCGGTTTCGCCATGACCCAGGGCGCCCGGCTCATCGACTCGACTCCGCCGGCGACAACGACGTCGGCGGCACCTGCCGCGACCATCTGGGCAGCGAGCGTGATCGCAGACATTCCGGAGGCGCACAATCGGTTCACGGTGATCCCGGGCACGGTATTCGGGAATCCGGCCAGCAGCAAAGCCATCCGGGCCACGTTCCGGTTGTCCTCCCCGGATTGGTTCGCATTGCCCAGGATCACTTCGTCGACCGCTGCCGGATCAATGCCAGTGCGTTCCAGCAACCCCGCAAGCACGGTGGCGGCCAGATCGTCGGGGCGCACCGAGGAAAGCGCCCCGCCATAGCGGCCTACCGGAGTCCGCACCCCATCGACCAGAAACGCTTGCGCCATTGCCACTCCTCAACGCTGAAGACCGTCAGTCAATTACTGACCAATCGTTCACTAATTGCCTCCAGCATTCCACAGCGCCGCGAGTGCGGTCAATCACCGCTGCGGCACCGCGTATGTTGGAAACATGCCTGCCGCGAACCGTCCCCTGCAACGATTCCGGGTCCTCGACTTGGTGGTCGCAGGGCTTTTCCTGGGCAGCCTGCTGCTTTTCAGTTCTGCGGCGATCACCGTCGACGGCGCCCTCTCGGAGTGGTTGCTGAGCATCCTGCACCGCCCGGAAGCGGTCAATCTCGCGGTGAATCTGGCGCTTTCCAGCTGCCTCTTCATCCTCGCACTGATCGCGGCCTGGCCGACCCTGCAGCGGGACAGCCTGCTCTACCGGCGTCGGCCGCTCCTGGCTTTCGGCATCGTCCCCTTGGCCTTGGTGGCGATGCTCATCAGCACTGCGGTGCTGGTACTCGCCGCCGGCGGCCCCGCCGGGTCGGTGAACCAAAGCGGGCTGGAATCGATGATGCGGGTACTGCCTCCGGCCGCCGTCGTCCCGTTGCTGGTGGTCACCGGCCCCTTCGTCGAGGAATTCGTCTTCCGGCATCTGCTGATCGGCAAACTCAGCCGATACCTGAACGTCTGGATCTGCGCAGCGATTTCGCTCTTCGCCTTCGCTTTGCTGCACCTGGCCGGCAAGGAAGCCATCACTTTCCCCGCGCTGGCGCCCTACCTGGGTCTGGGTTTGGTGCTGGTGCTGGTCTATGTGCTCTGCGGCCGGAACCTGCTCCTGGTTTACTCATTGCATCTGGCCAAGAACCTGCTCGCCCTGCTGGTCTTCTATTCGATGCTCTGACTGAGCTGCCCGGGACTCGGCAACTCGGCCCTGCGACATCGCCAACTCCCGGGAACCGGGCAAGCTCCCAAACCATCGCCGGAAGTCGCGGTCGTGGCTGACCGCGAGCAGAGCGCCCTCGAACTGGCCGAAGAGCTCTTGGAGCTCATCGACGAGTTGCGGGGCGAAGTGGTTGGTCGGTTCATCGAGCAAAAGCACGTCGTGCCCAGCCGACAGCAGGCGCGCCAAGGCCAACCGCCGGTATTGGCCCACGGACAAGGTTCCCACCGGCAGGGCGAAATCCGCGCTGCGGAACAACCCCAGGCGCAAAAGCATTTCGGCGTGCTCATCGATGTCGCCGACCCGGCCGGCCGCGTAGGCCGGCAACAGGCGCTGGTTCGGCCGCCCCGGCAGCGGAAGTTCCTGGGGCAGGTACCCGATGTTGCCACGACGCCGCACCTCGCCCTGCACCGCCACCTGGCCGGCGCCGGCCAGCGCATGCAACAAAGTGCTCTTTCCCGCACCGTTCGGCCCGGTGACCAGCAGCTTCGCATCGGCCGCCACCGACAAGTCCAGCCGGTCCAGCCGGCCGGGAACCCGCAGCCCCCGCGCCTCGAGCACGGCGCCGGCAGTGCTCGGTGCACCCAGCTGCGCGGCGAGCCGCAGAGGCTCCGGCGGGCGGTCGATCGGGTTGGCTTCCAACCGGCGCAATCGTTCCCGGGCATTGCGGATCTGCGAGCTGACCGCAGCCTCGACCAAACCGGTGTGCCGGTCGAAAGCCATTTTGTTCTTGTCCTTGATCCGGCCGTAGGCAACCCGGCCCTCGACCCCCGCGGCTTTCTGCCGTTCCCGGGCGATCGAGCTCAACCATTGCTGGTATGCCTGTTCCCAGCGGGCCCGTTCAGCGCGTTTTTCGGACAGATAACCGGTATAGCCATTGCCGTACCGGCGGAGCTCGGCACGGTCGGCGTCGACCTCGAGCACGGTTTGCGCAATCCGCCGGAGCAAAACCCGGTCGTGCGAAACCACGACCACCGTGCCGCGGTGTCCGGCCAAACGGCCTTCCAACCAATCCAAGCCGGCGGCGTCCAAGTGATTGGTCGGTTCGTCCAGCAGCAAAACCGGAGCCGGATCCGCCAACAGGCAGGCCAAGGCCAACCGTTCCGCCTCACCGCCGGAGAGGCTGGACACCTTGCGGCCCCGGACGATCCGGCCCAGGCCCAAGCGGTCCATCGCCGCATCCAGCAAAGCCTCAGCACGGTAACCGGCGCGCAGCGCGAAGCGGGTGGCCAACTCGTCGTAACGGTCGACCGTCTCCGGATCGGCCGCCGCGAGCTGCGCCTCGAGGACGTGCAGCTCGGCTTCCATCGCCCGCACCTCGGACAAGGCCGCGTCAAGCGCCGTCTGCACCGTGCTGCCTTCCGGCCAGCGGTGTTGCTGCGCCAGATATCCCGCCGCAGTAGCGGGCTGCACCTGCCCGGCATCCGGCAACTCCTGCCCGGCGAGCAAGCGCAGCAGCGTTGATTTGCCGGCGCCGTTCTCCCCGATGACGACGACGTGTTCGCCGGGCGGAATGCTCAAATCCACCGAGTCGAGGAGCAGCCGGTCGCCGTAGCCGTGCGAGACGCCGCGCAGCAGCAGTGGCACCGCTGCCGAAGCAGCGGCCGGGAGGGTTGGCATGTCGAATCTAACGTGGCGGGAAAACGCCATAGTGGACCTCGCAATCGAACGTGGGTAGACGTTTCGGGTGGATTGCGCTCAGTTGTCCATGTTTCAACGGTAGCAGCGTCCTTTACGATTGGTCCATGCCCGGCGCTATCGAGCGATTGACCAGCACCCAGGGGATCATCGGCCCACGGGTTCGAAACGCCTTGCCGCAGCGGCAGCTCCCGGACCGGAGCGAGCTGGACGACGTCGTCGAACATTTCTGGCAGACCAGCTGGGACTTTCCACCGGGTCGGCCGCAAACGACCGAGACGCTGCCTTTCCCCTGCCAGCATCTGACCTTCGAAAGGCTGGACGGTGTGTGCAGCATCCGGATCACCGGGCTTTATCGGCGGGTCTGGCAACGCGAACTGTCCGGCGAAGGGGAAGTCTTCGGGATCAAGTTCCGGCCCGCGGGATTCCATGCAGCCTTGGGCCTGGCCCCGGGCGAGTTCACGGATCGCACGGCGGACGGAGCCGGAATCCCGGGAATCGCAGATCTGGCAGCGCGGATTTGGCACAGCGACGAATTCGCCGAACGCTGCCAGGCAGCCCAGGATTGGCTCTCGCCTCGGGCCCGGCCCACCGACCGCACCCGGCTCGCAAATCGCATGGTGCAGGCGATGCAAGGAAACCCGGCACTGCGCGTCGGAGCCGATCTGGAACGGCTCTTCGCGATCAGCACGCGCAGTGCCAATCGGCTGCTCACCGAGCAGGTGGGCCTGGGCAGCAAATGGATCCTCTCCCGCGCCCGGCTGCAATCGGCCGCGGAACACTTGGCCGCCCGGCCGCAGTGCACCTTGGCAGAGTTGGCTGCCGAGGCGGGGTACGCGGACCAAGCGCACTTTTCCCGTGATTTCGCCCGGGTGCTGGGCCGGCCGCCGAACAGCTACCGGAAAGAACTCACTGCCGTCGAGGACTGAAGCTGTCCGCGATATCCTGTCGCCCCGGAGTTCTGCGGCGTAGCGTTTGGCCATGACTTATTCAGTCCAAATCGCAGTCGACGCGCAACACCCGCACGACCAAGCAGATTGGTGGGCGGAAACTCTCGGTTGGCAGGTCGAGCCGTCGAACGAGGAGTTCATCCGCTCGATGATCGCTCAGGGCTTCGCCACTGAGGATCAAACCGCTTTGCATCGGGGCGTTCTGGTGTGGAAGGACGGCGCGGCCATCCGCAAACCCGGCGATGCGGGGCCGAACCCGGCCGAACGGATGCTGTTCCAGACCGCACCCGAAGCCAAGCAGGTCAAAAACCGGGTTCATCTGGATATCAGGTTGGCCGGAGACGACAAAGACGCAGTCCGCGCCCAGCTGGAAGCCCGGGGCGCGAGCTTCCTCTGGGCAGCCAGCCAGGGGCCGCACAGCTGGTACACGATGGCCGATCCGGAAGGCAACGAGTTCTGCATCGGATAGTCCGGGCTCGCCCAGGCCGGGCTTAAGCCATAAGCGTGGCGAATCCGTCCATCCGGTCTGAGCGCCACTTGGGTGCAGTTGAACAGGGTTGATCGGGGTCTGACCCTGCTCAACTGCACCCAAGTGGCGCGAAACGTCGGCGCGGGCTTTCCGATCAGTAAACTGGCGGGGTGAGCGAATCAAGCACCGAATCAGTCTCGGACATCTTCGATCCCAGCCGTTGGCGCGCAGTCAGCGGCTTCGACGACTTCCAAGACCTGACCTACCACCGGCAACACGAAAACGGCGTCGACCTGCCCACCGTGCGGATCGCCTTCGACCGGCCCGAAGTACGCAACGCTTTCCGGCCGGGAACCGTGGACGAGCTCTACCGGGCTTTGGACCACGCCCGGATGACGCCCGACGTGGCCACTGTGCTGCTCACCGGCAACGGTCCCAGCCCGAAAGACGGCGGACATTCCTTCTGCTCCGGCGGCGACCAGCGGATCCGGGGCCGGGACGGCTACCGCTATGCCGAAGGCGAGACCCAGGAAACCATCGACCCGGCGCGCGCCGGCCGGCTGCACATCCTGGAAGTGCAACGCCTGATCCGCACCATGCCCAAAGTGGTGATCGCCGTGGTCAACGGTTGGGCGGCCGGCGGCGGCCACTCGCTGCACGTGGTCGCGGATCTCAGCATCGCGTCCAAAGAGCACGGCAAGTTCAAACAGACCGACGCCACGGTGGGGAGTTTCGACGCCGGTTACGGTTCCGCGCTGCTGGCCCGGCAGATCGGCCAAAAGCGCGCCCGCGAGATCTTCTTCCTGGCCCGCGAGTACTCGGCGGACGAGATGGTTGCAATGGGTGCGGTCAACGAAGCAGTGCCGCATGCCGAGCTGGAAAATGTCGCCCTGGACTACGCTGCGGACATTGCCAGGCAGTCGCCGCAAGCCATCCGGATGCTCAAATTCGCGTTCAACCTGGCCGATGACGGCCTAGCCGGGCAGCAAGTCTTCGCCGGTGAGGCGACCCGGCTGGCCTATATGACCGACGAAGCGGTGGAAGGCCGGGATGCGTTCTTGCAGAAGCGCGATCCGGACTGGCAGAACTTCCCGTACTACTTCTGAGGCCCACCCGTGAACCCCGACGAATTGCTCAAGGCGCTCGCCGCCGCGCTGGCCGGTGAAGGCCGCGCGGTCAGCCTCAGCCCGGACCGCGTGGAACTGATCGACGCCGAATCCGCCGGGGCTCCGGAAGGCACCGCCGTGGTGGTCGGCACCTCAGGGTCCACCGGTCGGCCCAAACGGACCATGCTCGGCGTCGACGCCCTGGCTGCCTCCAGCATGGGCACTGCGGTCGCGCTGCGCGGTGAAGGGCAATGGCTCTTGGCCTTGCCCACGTTCTACGTGGCCGGAGTCCAAGTCCTGGTCCGCTCGCTTTTCGCCGGGACCCGGCCCGAAGTGATGCGGGGCCCCTTCAGCCCGGAAGCCTTCACCGCCGCAGCGCAGGAGATGACCGATCCCTTCCGCCTCACCTCCTTGGTCCCCACCCAGTTGCAGCGCCTCATCGACGCCCCGGAGTCGCTCTCCGCACTCCGGAGGTTCAATGCGATCCTGCTCGGCGGCGCCCCGGCGGGCGAGCAGCTGTTGCACCGGGCGCTGGACCTCGGACTCAATGTGGTCACCACCTACGGCAGCGCGGAAACCTGCGGGGGCTGCGTTTACGACGGCGAACCGCTGGACGGCGTGGATGTCGCGGTCGACGACGGCCGGATCCTGCTCGGCGGCGAGGTCCTGGCCGCCGGCTATCTCGGCGATCCGCAGCGCAGCGCAGCGACGTTCCGCGAACTCAACGGAAAACGCTGGTACCGGACCGAGGATTTGGGCGAGTTCGACGAGGCCGGCCGGCTCCGGGTGATCGGCCGCGCCGATGATGTGCTCATCACCGGCGGGCTCAAGGTCTCCGCCGCAACGCTGGCCGGGCAGCTGCAACAGCTCTCCGGGGTCCGCGACGCCTTCGTCACCGGGGTGGCGGATCCGGAGTGGGGGCAACGGGTGCTTGCCGCGGTATTGCTCGATCCTGGCAGCGAACTCGGCGAACCCAGGCTGCGTGCGGCCGCGAAAGAGTTGCTGGCCCCGCACGAGGTGCCCAAGCGGTTCTTGGTCCTGCCGGAATTCCCGTACCTGCCGCAGGGCAAAATCGACCGGCGGGCGCTCATCGAACGGTTGCGCGCGGCGGATTCGGACGATCTCGGGGAGAATGGTCAACGTTGAACGAAAATTCCGTGGAAAGGACCCCTGTGGCCAGCCCTGCCCGTCGACCAACCGTGAGCCAGTGGATCCAAGGCGCCCGGTTGCGCACCCTGCCGATGGCGATAGCACCGGTGATCATCGGCTCGGCCGCCGCTTACCTGATGGGCAGCTTCAGCCTGTTGAACGCGTTGCTCGCCGCGGTGGTAGCGCTGTTCCTGCAAATCGGGGTCAATTACGCCAATGACTATTCGGACGGTGTGCGCGGCACCGACGACGTACGGGTGGGGCCCTTGCGTCTGGTGGGTTCCGGCACGGCGTCGCCGAGGCAGGTGAAGTTCGCGGCTTTCGCCACCTTCGGCGTCGCGATGCTGGCCGGCCTGCTCCTGGTGGTGATTTCGCAATCCTGGTGGTTGCTCCTGGTCGGAGCTGGATGCATCCTCGCGGCCTGGGGTTATACCGGTGGGAAAAATCCCTACGGCTACCTGGGTCTGGGCGACCTCTTCGTCTTCGTCTTCTTCGGCCTGGTCGCCACCCTGGGCACCACCTACACGCAGAGCGGCAGGATCAGCTGGGAAGCCGTGATCGGCGCGGTCAGCACCGGGTTGATTGCGACGGCGCTCCTGATGGCCAACAACGTCCGGGACATCCCCACCGACTCCCAGGTCGGCAAACGCACGCTTGCCGTCCGTTTGGGCGACCGGAATGCCCGGCGCGCTTATGTGGTGATGCTCGCGGTCGCGATCCTGTTGCCGTTGGTCCTGGTCGCAGCACACCCTTGGCTGCTGATCGTGCTGCTGCTGGTCCCGGCGATCCTGCTGCCAAGCTGGATCATGCTTTCCGGGAAAACCCGCAAAGCCCTGATCCCGGTGCTGCAGCAGACCGGTCTGATCAACCTCGGATTCAGCGTGCTCTACGCTGTGGCGTTGGTCTTGGCCAAAAGCTTCTGAGGCTCTGCCGAATCGGCAGTGACGGCTCAGTTGGCCAGGAAGTCTTTCGGGATCTGCCCCGCCCGGTCCGCCGGCTTGGCCGGCTTCTGGGCCGAGTTGATCGTGACCTCGGGGTTCTCCGCGACCAAGGAGTCTTCGATGTCGCCGTCGGTGACTTTGCGCTTGGCCCGTTCCCGGCGCGCTTCCGGGGAGACCGCGCTGCGCATTGCCGCTGCTGCGGCGTCGCGCTGCGGGCGGAAGAAGAGGTAGGAAATGCAGAACGCGATCAACGCTGCGGCGATCGCCGAGAAAATGGCACCCAACTGCAAAATCAGGAAGACGATGAAGAGCGGCACGAAGACCGCTACTCGGATGAGGAAGTATTTCCAGAAAGCCACGGACCCAGTTTACCCGGCTTCGCTGGGCATCCGCTTTGCAGGTCCGGAACCGCAGCTTTGGCGGCTGCACAGCCAGCGACGATAGACTAGAGCATGCTTCGTTACGTGCCGCTCCTGATCATCGTCGGCCTAGAACTGTTCGCTTTGATCGATTGCCTCCGCAGTGAACGCGCCGATGTCCGCACCCTGCCCAAGCCCGCTTGGGTGCTAATCATCATCCTTTTGCCGATCGTCGGCTTGGTGCTCTGGTTCACCCTGGGCCGACCCCGGTACAACGCGACAGGCCCGGCGGCCCGGCCCGCGGTGCTCGCGCCCGACGACGATCCGGAGTTCCTGCGCAACCTCGACGTCGCCCGCCGGCAGCGGGCTGAGGAAGAACGTTTGGAAAAGCTGCGTCGGGACCTCGAGGAACGCGAACGCAAACTCCGGGACCAAGACAGCTGAGCTGGTCCGCCACCCGCAAAACGCCCTCGGGGCGGAAGCCGGAGCTTCCGCCCCGAGGGCGTTTTGGGTGGTTCGTCATGCGACCGGTTTAGCCCGGGGCCACTCCGCCGTAGGAGTGCAAACCGGAGAAGTAGATGTTCACGATCGTGAAGTTGAAGACCACGCAGAGCCAGCCCACAATCGAAAGCCAGGCGGCACGGGTACCGGTCCAGCCACGGGTCGCCCGGGCATGCAGATAGCCCGCGTAGACCACCCAGATCACGAAGGTCCAGACTTCTTTGGTATCCCAGCCCCAGTAACGCCCCCAGGCTTTTTCAGCCCACATGGCACCGAAAATCAAGGTCAGCGTCCAACCGACGAAGGCGATCGCGTTCAACCGGTAGGAGAGGTTTTCCAGGCTCAAAGCCGATGGGGACAAACGCATGAACGGCAGTTTGTCGGGCTTGCCGGCAGCCAGGCGCCCTTCCCGGCGGGACTGGATCAGCTGCAGCACGCTCATCGCGAAGGTCAGCGTGAAGAGTGCCGAGGAGAGCACCGCGATCGAAACGTGGATGATCAACCAATAGCTTTGCAGCGCCGGCACCAGGTGTCCCACCGGCACGTAGAAGGCACTGGCCGCGGCGAAGAGCATCACCAGCACCAGCCCGATCACGAAAGTGCCCAGGAAACGCAGATCACGCCAGATCAGGACGATCAGGAAGACCGCGGCAACCAGGAATCCGCCAGTGGTGCAGAATTCGTACATATTGCCCCACGGCACCCGGCCGGATGCTACCCCTCGGGTCACCACGCCGACGCCGTGGATCAGCACCGCAAGCAGGGTCAGCGCGACGCCCACCCTCGCAGCCACCCGGCGCTCGCCCGCGTACTTCATGGAGTCCGGCGCAATCGCCGCCGATCCGGAGGACGACGGCGTCACCGGCCGTTCCGCGAGATCTTCGGTGATGCCATTGGCCTTGGACGCCGAGCCAACGCTGACCGGCTCCCGCAGCATCGCGTCCTGGGCGGCTTTCGACTGGAGTTCCACAGCTTTGGTCGTCCGGCTCGAAACCACGAGATCCCAGGTGAATGCGCAGAACGCAACCGCATAGGTGGCGGCCGCCAACAGCATGAACAACGCGCTGTATTGGCCGAGTGATTCATTGATCTCTGGCATTAGTCTTCCTTTGCTTTCGGATCTTCGGCAGCGGTGGCGTCTTCGGCCCCAGCACGTTCATCCTGTTCGCTATTCTCCGAGATATTCCAGGTCTTGACCAGTTGGTTGCGCAAACCGCTCGCCTCGGAGGACAAACGGTAATCCTCGCCGCGGGCCAGCAGACCGTACTCCACCATCACCCGGCCGTCCGGATGCTCACCCGTGCGGACCCAGATCCGACGCCGGGAAAGGAACAAGGATCCGAGCAACCCGATCACCGCGGTGACCGAGAAGAGCAGGACGTATTGCTGGGCCGGGTTCGACCGCACTTCGATGCCCGCATACCGGGTCAGCCCGTCGAAGGTGATCGACCCTTTGCCCTCCGGCAGCTGGTAGGTCTGCCCGCCGGAAAGGCTGATTCCGCCGGCCGGGAGTTTCCGGTCGTTGAGCGGCTTCAGCTTCGATGCATCCAGCACGAAGACGTTCTGCGGTTGGCCATTGTCCAGGCCCAGGTCGCCGTAGTACGAATTGAGCAGCACCTTCGGGTTGCCGGGATCGGGATCGATCGAGATGTCCACGCCGTCCGCGCCCTGGAAAGCCGTCGGCAGGAACAGCCCGGAGAAGCTCAGTTGCTCCGGTTTGGCATCCGGGACCTTGATCACCACCGAGGAAGTGAAGTCCGGATCCTGCAACCTGGCCACGACGAAGTCGGAGAACGCGACATTGCCGTTCCCGTCCCTGACCGTGAAGTGCGGCGCATAGCCGTTGCCCAAGAGGTAGAGCGAGGTGTTGGCGACTTCGAGCGGCTCATTGACCTTGAGGATCTTCTGCTGCGGTTGCGCCTCCGGCGAGTCTTTGACCGTCAGATACGCGGTGAAATCCAGTGGCTGGACCTTCCGCGAGGTCGAATTCCGGTCGAATTGCACATCGAACTTGTCCAATTGCACCGAGAACGGCTGCAGCCAATTCGGGTCGAAGTTCGTGCCCTTGGTGAATTGGTCGATCGAGGCGAGGTTGTTGACCACGGTGTCCCCGGTGACCAAGACCCGCTGGTAGGAGAAGCCGAACAGGCCGCCGATCGCCACCGCGACCAGCACGCCGATCAGCGACACATGGAACACCAGATTGCCGATTTCCTTGAGGAATCCGCGTTCGGCCCCGACGCTGGGCCGGTCCCCGTCCCGTACGTCGACCCGGTAGCCGCGTTTCTTCAAGATTGCCCGGGCGTCTTCGATCGCCGCCTGCGCACTCAGGCCGGCGGCCGCCGGAATCTGCAGCGTGCCGTATTCGGGCAGTCGGGAGAGCCGCGCCGGGGTACGCGGCGGCACCGAGCGCATGGCTTTGTAGTGCTGCCGGGCCCGCGGCACCACGCAGCCGATGAGCGAGATGAAAAGCAAGATGTAGATTGCCGAGAACCAGGATGATTCGAACACGTCGAACAGCTGGAACCAGTCCATGATCGGCCCGGAGACCGGATTGTCCTGGATGTACTTGGCGACCACAGCGGTGCTTTGGATCCGCTGCGGGAAGATCGAGCCGGGCACCGAGGCCACGGCCACCATCAGCAGCAGGAAAAGTGCCGTCCGCATACTGGTCAGCTGGGTCCAGATCCAGCGCAGCATGCCGAGGAATCCCAACTTCGGCAGGGCGACGTCGTCCTTGGCCGTCTGGTCCGCTGCTCCGGACGTTTTTTTCTTCGAACTCAATTTCTCACCCATCAAATCGGCAACTTAACCGTGAAGACCCACAGCTGCAATTGGTTGATCAGAAGATTCCACACTCCGGTGACCATCAGCAGACCCACTGCGATCAGCATGCCACCGCCGACCCGCTGCAGCAGCAAGCGGTGCTTGCGGAAGAACTCCAGCGCTCCCATGCCCCGCCGGAAACCGAGCGCGATCAGCAGGAACGGGAGCCCCAACCCCAGAGAGTAGATGAAGGTCAGCAACGCTCCTTTGGTGGCGCTGGTGCCGCCCGAGAAGGAAAGCAATTGGACTGCGCTCAGCGTCGGGCCGATGCAGGGCACCCAGCCCAAGCCGAACGTCAGGCCCAGCACCGGCGCCCCCCAGAGCCCGGCCGGCGGTTTGGCATGGATCCGCGCCTCGCGCTGGAACATCCCGAAACCGCCCATGAAAACGATGCCGAGCACGATCACGACGACGCCCATCAGCTGGGTGATCCAGCCCGCATTGGTGGAGACCCAGGTCCCGATGGCGCCCAGCGCCGTGCCCAAAGCGACGAAGACCACGGTGAATCCGAGCACGAAGAGCGAAATCCCCAAGAACATCCGGCCGCGGCGCTGTTGGCCCAGGTCTACTCCGGTGAGGCCGGTGACATACCCCAGGTACCCGGGCACCAAAGGCAGGACGCAGGGCGAAAGGAAGGAAACCAGACCGGCCAGCAGCGCCACTGGCATCGCCAGCAGCAGCGAGCCGTTCTGAATCGCCTCGGCGAACGGATTGTTCACTTCTGCGCCGAAGGCGAAGCAGAGCCGCTGCCCGTACCGGTGCCGGGGCCTGCTTCGTTCAAAGCGGATTTGATCAAGGCGTCGAGGGTGCTCTTTTCCGCCAGCCCCAGGATTCGGGAGGCAACCCGGCCCTGTTTGTCCAGGACCAAGGTGGTGGGCACAGCCGCCGGCGGCACGGTGGCCGAAACGCTCAGCAGAACTGCACCGTCCTTGTCCTCGAAGCTCGGGTACGTCAGATTGAAGGTCCGGATGAACGGCAGCGCGGTGCCCTCCGCATCCCGGACGTTGACCCCGTAGAAGTTGGCGCCTTTAGGGCCGAGTTCTTGGTTGAGCGCTTCCAAGTCCGGCGCCTCCACCCGGCACGGCGCACAGGCTGCGAACCAGAAATTGAGCACGGTCACCGATCCCACGAACGAGCTCGAATCGACCTTTTTGCCGCCGTAGAGCGTACCGACGAACTTGACCGGTTCGCCACGCTTATCCGCGGCGAATTCGGTGACCGAGCCGTCCCCGGCCACATAATTCTTGTTATCTCCGGCATTCGCCTGCTGAGCCAATGAATCATTGGCCGAGCATCCGCTCAGCACCAAGGCCACACCGAGCGCCATTGCGCCGAACAGGAAACGCCGACTCGGCCTCGCCGGCCGCCGCAGCGTTCCGGTTGGTTGTCGATTCGATGGTTTCGTAAAACGCCAAGCGTCCACTACCAGATCCTGCCCATTCGAGTTCGTGATTCAGTCCGTCCGAGACAATTCTACAAGACGTCGAAATTCAATTGTTACGCATCCCCGGAGCACGCTCAAGCTCCTGCGGTAGCGGTTGCCCCCGGCAACAGCGCTGCGGCCGGCTCGTGATAGCCGACGCCGGACAACCGCTCGCCGTCGAACTCCAAGGAGGTGACCGAAGCCAAACTGCAGTCGCGCCGGCGCGGGTCGTGGAAGAGCCGACGCCGTTCCGCACTCAGCCGGCTCACCCAGATCGGCAATTGGTGGCTCACCAAAATCGCCTGTGCGCCGTCGCCCGCGCGTTCGACGGCGGCCCGCCGCGCGTCATCGACGGCCAATCGCATCCGGTCCACCTGTGCCCGGTAGGACTCGCCCCAAGAAGGCCGGAACGGGTTGACCAGCTTCGGCCAATGAATCGGCTTGAGCAATTCCGCGGGCGACATTTTGAGTCCCTCGAAGTCGTTCCCGGCTTCGATCAACCGCTGGTCCGTGCCGATCGCCAAACCGAGCGCACTGGCCGTGGGCTGCGCCGTCTCTTGCGCCCGGGTCAACGGCGAGGCCCGCAAAACCGCGAACACCGCGCCTTGACCGGCCAGGGACTGGAAGTATTCCGCAGCCAGTACCGCCATCGCCACGCCCCGGTCGGAGAGATGGAAATTCGGCAGCCGTCCGTAGAGGACGCCCTCCGGGTTGAAGACCTCACCATGACGGAGCAGATGGACGGTGGCAGAAGGCATGCCCCCAGTCTCTCAAAATCGGGTTGCCGGGGGTAATCGGCTTCCCTGAGAATTTTTCCGAAAGCCTGGAATAAAAGATGCGTTTGCATGATTCTTGTAAGTGAGCCGGACACACCGTCGGCAAAATCGAGCACCGGCCCGTTGCGGCCGACCGCCATACGAGGAGGACCTATGACCATCGAAAGCACCCCGAGCGGCCTGGATGCCGGCACCTGGACGCTGGACGGTTCGCACAGCGAAGTCGGATTTTCCGTGCGGCACGCCGGGATTTCCAAAGTCCGCGGAAAGTTCGGCGAAGTGGAAGCAACCGCGACCGTGGGCGAGACCCTGGGCGATTCTTCGGTGACAGCGACCATCAAGACGGAGAGCTTCTTCTCCGGCGATCCGAATCGCGATGCGCACGTGCGCAGCGGAGACTTCCTGGATGCCGAGCAGTTCCCGGAATTGACCTTCGTCTCCACCTCGCTCACCGGCCAGGGCGAAACCTATGCGCTCACCGGCGACCTCACGATCCGCGGGATCACGCTGCCGACCACCTTCGAAACCGAGTTCAACGGTTCGGTCGTCGACCCCTTCGGCACCACCCGCGCCGGCTTCAGCGGACAAACCACGATCAGCCGGAAAGACTTCGGCCTGACCTGGAACGCAGCCTTGGAAGCCGGTGGCGTTCTGGTCGGCGACAAGGTCACGATCAGTCTCGAACTGGAATTCGTCCGAGCCTGAGCAAAACCCGAGAATGTGCCCCTAGAGGCATATTTTCGGGACGCGGCCGGCGGGAATGAATGCGATTCTCATCAGCATTGAGGCAAGATTTTGGCCGTAGCGCTGGAAAAACCCCGGATTTCCGGGGTTTTTCCAGCTTAAAGGCGCGTCAAAAACCCTATGCAAAAACCATCTGGAGCAATACAGTGTTCGCATGAGTACAACCCCCGAAAACCCGAATCAAGGCGAGCCGCCGTACCAGCCGCCGCAGCAGCCGGCAGCGGGTGCGCCGACTGGGAATCCCGCTCCGCAAGGACCCGGGACGAGCACGCCGCAGCAGCCAGGATACGCTGCGCCGCAGTATCAGCAGCCGCAGTACCAGCAGCCTCCGCAACAGCCGGGCGCGAGCAACGATTTCAAGTTCGAGATCCCGGCCGACGCGCCGAAATCCATCAACGATGTCATGCCCAAGGGCGGCTTCAGCGGGATTTTCAATGTCAGCGGATTGCCGATGCTCCTGAAAATCTCCTACCTGATCTGGATCATCGGAGCCGGCCTGTGGCTGCTCACCACGATTATCGGCTTGATCTTCTCCTTCACTTTGCTGGGCCGGAAAAGCGACAGCATCCTGGGCGTGGTGGTTTACGACTACACGGCGCAGGGCATCGGAGGAATCGTCCTTTCGATCGTCGCCTTGGTGGTGATTGCCGCAATCGTGGTTTCCGCGATGAAGCTCAAGGAGGGTCTGCAATGGCCCCGGATGGCGTTGAGCGTTCTCGCCGTGATCTCTTTCATCCTGGTGTTCTTCGGAGCCGGAATCGGCTTCTTGGGCGTCATCGCAGCGGTCTTGATGTGGTTGCCGGAATCTTCGGCCTGGATCAATTCGCAGAAGCAAGGCGCTGCCTGAGCACTACGGCAGGCGCGTACCGGGCGGGCCGGGGTAGGGTTGAAGAACCTGCCCCGGCCCGCTTTTTCGTACCCGAAGCGAACACCGCGGCACGGCACCCGCACGCGATTCGATTGGCAAGGATTCAGATGAGCACTCCGCCGCAGGGCCCCGGCCCGCAGGACCACGACGGTTCGAGCCCCGCTGCCCCCGGCCAATTCCCGGAAATCGCCCCGGGGGTGCCCCGCTATGGCCAGTACGCCCCGGAAGGGTACGTTCCGCCGAACCAACAAGTTCAACCGAACCAGGCCGAGCCGGTGCCGGACCCGCACAGCCCGCCACCGTGGCAGTCCGCTGCAGCGACGCCTGCCGGAGTCCCGGCCTTGGTGCAACGCGGGTTCGTGATGATCATTGCCGCAGCGATCGTGCATTTGGCGATTTCGGTCATCGGGCTGTTCCAGATTCCGCAAATGCGGTCCGTGGTCTTGGAGTCCATGGCGCGATTCCCCGAGCTGAACGCCTCGATGGCCGACACCGTGATCACGTTGTCGTTCGTCTTCAATGCGATCGGACTCGCGCTCTACCTTTTGGTGGCATTCAACATCCGGGCCGGCAAGCGCTGGGCCAGGATGCTGGGAACCGTGCTCGCGGTTTTGTCTTTGACGATGCTGGTCGGCAGCCCTTTCGCGATCGTTCAGGTCGGCTTGGGCGTCCTGGGCATCGTCTACTGCTGGTTGGCGCCCAGCCGGGAGTATTTCAAGCGCTAGTAGCGCCGGGTTCCGGCAGCCGTTGCGCGTGATAGGCCAGAATCTGCAATTCCGTGGCCATGTCCACTTTCCGCAAGTTGACGTGCTCCGGGACCTGCAGCATCACCGGTGCGAAGCTGAGGATGCTGTGCACACCGGCTTCGATCACCCGATCGCACATGGTCTGCGCGGCACCGGCAGGCAGCGCCAAAACCACCATATTGGCCCGGGTGCGGTGCAGCACGGCTTCCAGGTCGAGCACATCGCTGACCCGCAACCAGCCGACTTCCTGGCCGATCACCATCTGGTCCGCGTCCAACAGCGCCACCACGTCGAACCCGCGGTTTTCGAAACCCGCGTAGCGGGCCAGGGCCCGGCCCAAGTTGCCTGCGCCCACGATGGCAACCCGCCATTCCTGGGTCAGCCCCAGCGCCTTAGAGATCCTTCTGCTCAGGTATTGGACCTCATAGCCCACCCCGCGCGTGCCGTAGGAACCCAGGTAGGAGAGGTCTTTGCGCACATTGGTCGAGCTGACGCCGCATCCTTCGGCCAGCTCTTCGGAGGACACCCGCTCGGTCCCCTCGGCGAGCAAGACGTTCAAGGCCCGCAGATAAAGCGTCAATCGGGCCACCGCGGCCGGCGGAATGACCCGGGCTTCGACATCTTGCTCCGCGCCCGGAGAACCCGCAGCACTGCCTTGCGGCGGGATCTGCGCTGCGGTCACCTGTTCTCCATCGTCGGACGTCGAAGCCTCCGTGCCGCGGCCACCGAGTCAGCGCCCGAGGCCGTGCTGCACGGGAATGTTTCCACTGTAGATCCTCGGTCTGCGCATTCCCAAAACCCGATTGCCCCCGGTGACCGACCTGGTCAGCCGGCGCGCGCCGAAAGCAGCCGCCGCAACCGGTCCGGATCGATGGTCCAGAAATCACGCTGCACCCCGTCGATGAAGAGCACCGGCACCTCTTCGGCGTACCGGCCGGCCAAATCGGCGTCGTCATCGATCGAGCGTTCGGCGACTGCCAAACCGAACTCGGCGGCCACCTCGGAGACCACAGATCGGGCTGCGGCGCAGAGATGGCATTGGGATTTCACCAAGAGGAGCAGGGCGTCTTCGGGCATGTTCCCAGCCTACTTCGGCACCGTGTCCGCGCGGGAACTTAGGCACTGGGCAAAGACTGACTAAACTCAGTACCATGCCCGAAGTGAATACCCATGTCGCCGAGCTGCCCTCGGCCACCTCGGGCCACCCGGGCGAGGCTGCATTTTTCGACGTCGACAATACCCTGATGCGCGGCGCCAGCCTGTTCCATCTGGCCCGGAAGATGTATCAGAAAAAAGCCTTCACGCTCCGCCAGGCCTGCGGTTTCGCCTGGAAGCAGGCGAAGTTCATCTTGCGCGGTGAAAACCTGGATGACATCCATTCGGTGCAGAACTCCGCCTTGACCCTCGCGGCGGGGATCCAAGCGGACTTCGTCGCCCAAGTGGGCCAGGAAGTCTACGACGAAATGATCGAGTCGAAGATCTGGCCGGGTGCCCGGGCGCTGGCCGAGCAGCATTTGCGCGTGGGCCGCAAGGTCTGGCTGGTCACTGCGACGCCGATCGAGGTGGCCCAGGTGATCGCCTCGCGCTTGCAGCTGACCGGCGCCCTCGGCACCGTGGGTGAAATCGAGGACGGGGCCTATACCGGCCGATTGGTCGGTGAGATCCTGCACGGGCCGGCAAAAGCCGTCGCGGTGCAGGCTTTGGCCGAAGAACATGGCCTGGATCTGGACGGCAGCTGGGCGTACAGCGACTCCTACAACGATATTCCGTTGCTGTCCCTGGTCGGCCACCCGGTGGCGATCAACCCGGACAGCAAACTGCGACGTCATGCCCGGGACCACAATTGGCCGATTTACGACTTCCGCGCCGGCCGCCGGGCCGCGACCCTGGGATTGCGCGCCGCGACCGTCGCAGGGGCGGTCTACGGCCTCTGGCGCGGCTTCAGCCGGATGCGCCGGCACTGACCCACCCACGAAGATGCATCTTCGGCTTGTCGATGTGTTTTCTGTCGTCAAAATTGCATCGCTGGGCTGAAGATGCATCTTTGGCGAGAGGCAGGCCGTTTGGTCCCCGGATTTTGAGCCAGCACGGGTTACGGGCACGTAAAAGGCCCGTCATTTCCATGACGGGCCTTTGAGCGCTGAGGCGCCGTTTTACTTCTTGTTGCGGCGCTGGTGACGAGTCTTGCGAAGCAGCTTACGGTGCTTCTTCTTCGCCATCCGCTTCCGGCGCTTCTTGATTACTGAACCCACAAAGTCCTCACAAACGTCTCTTCCGGCAACAGCCAATCGACTGCGAGCGCCAGAGTGTCTTAAATAAAATGTCCGACTGGATCCCTACTAGGGTACAGCCTTCAAGCAGTGTCCGCCGAACCGTGCAGTCCAGCAGCCCGCAGATGTTCGTTCACGGCGTTCTCCGGAACCCGGTAGGAGCGTCCGAACCTGACCGCCGGGAGTTCTCCGGAATGCACCATCCGGTAGACCGTCATTTTGGACACACGCATCACCTCGGCGACTTCTGCCACGGTCAGAAATCGCACGTTGGAAAAGGTGTTCGCCTCGGCCATATCTTGCTTCCTTAGGTCAAAGAGTTGAAAACGCAACCCATGACGGCGAGACGCTCAACCAGCCACTCATCCGCTCAGAGATACTCTAGATGCTGGAGTGACCAAAGTGAAAGTGCTTTACCATAACTTTACACAGCAACCGGTCAACGCCACGGCGACATCGGGAAGTGGCCGGTGCGGGAGCTAACCGCAACCACTCACCCATTTGTGACCTTCAGCGGCTCGTTAGCCGCCAAAACCCGTAAGGCCAGGCCATTCTGTGGTTAACCACCGGGTAAATCAGGGTTTGGTCAAACTCGAAAGCTATAAATATAAACCTACCGAGTTGCACCGCGGCAACCGCCATATGCAGCGGGCAAACAACTCGGGAGCGACGATGCTCCTTCCTGTGCTGTTATTGGGGGCGAGGAAGTAGCTCCAACTCCGGTTGGACCGTCGCGATGGGCAGCATAGCGGGGTGGTCCACGGAGCGGTTCCGTCCGTGGGCCACCCCTTCGGCGGTGGCGAAGAGTCCGGCTCAGCCGCCGGTGAGGCCTTCCAGCGAGCGCAGATTCACCACGTTCCCGCGGTCCGGCGCGTCCCGAGGTGCTCCGGATTCTTCATTGATCAACGCCACCAGGTGGGCCCGGGAGGAAGCCCCGGTCTTTTTGTAGACATTGGTCAGCCTGGTTTCGACCGTCCGCAACGAGACACCCAGCAAAGCGGCGATCTCCTTGTTGCGCAACCCGCTCAATACCCGCTCCACGACTTGGTGCTCGCCGGGCGAAAGTTTCCGCATCAGCTCGGCCCCCCTGGCCGGGGCGTCCGGACCGGCTACCGGCAGATTCGCCGTCGGCTCCGGAAGCGGTGCGCCCAGAATGCTCCGGGCACCGTCCTTGCCGAGCGCCGAGCGCAACCGCGGCACGGTGCCGCTACGGCCGCGCCGGTCGATCGGCGGCCGCTCGGACCAGGAGGGCACCCCGAGTTCCTCGAACAAGACCTTCGCTTTGTTCTTCTGCTGCTCGCTCTGCGCCAAATAGCCCAACTCGCGCAAGCGCTCGGAGAAATCCAGCAGGCTGCGGGCCTGTTCGTAGCCGGTGCCCAGCTCCCGCGCGAGTTTGATGCCCTGCCGGAAGAGTTGCAGCGAAAGCTCGCCGTCGGCAACCAGTGCCCGGCATCGGGCCGCGACCAACGTGGCCCAGAGCGAGGGAGTCTGCCGATTGCGCAACTCCAGGTCCATCATGAACCGCTTGGCCTCTGCGGACCGGCCCAACGCCACCAGGACTTCAATCAGATCGCCCTCGTAGCGCAGGAACGCCGGGTTCAGTTTTCCACCGCCGGATTCGTGCACTCGGAGAAAATGGTGGAACGCTTCCTCGAATCGGCCGTGCGCGAGCGCATGCCTGCCGCGCAGCGCCGAAATCCGGGCCGCATTGATCCAATTCCCGCCTCCGCTGGCGACCGTCAGCACCGCGTCGATGTGCGTCTGCGCCGCCGCCTCGTCATCCCGGACCAAAAAGTACCAAGACCGCAGGATGTGCAGATAGGTTACATGGAACTGCCTGACGTCCGGCGACGAATGCAACGATTCGACGGCTTCTCCGGCCCGGTGGAAATTGCCGACGCGCATTTCGTTCTCGGTCCGGAAGAATCTGATGGTTTCCAACCAGATCGGCTTGGGCGGCGGAGTTCTGCTGAGCAGCGAATCGAAGACCATCCGACTCTCTTCATAGCGTTCGGCGAAAGTCAGCGACCGGCCGAGCATCATCAGCACCGGGATCGGTATTTCGCGCAGCCCGACGGCGGTCACCGCTTTCAGCTGCTCGGTGGCCGGGGTTGGATCTCCGTTCAGCACGGATACCGTCATCAGGGCGAACCGGTGCACGCCATTGGCGACTTCGCCGGCCATCGGGACCAACGGCTCGGCCAGCTTGAGCATCCGTTCGGCCAACTTCATCTCCCACCTTTCGGCGTGGAAGATCGTCACCATGCTGGCCAGCTCCAGGCAGAGATCCGGAAACTCCGTGCCGTACTGCTTGAGCACTCCGGCCACGTCCCGGCTGTTCAAGTCGTGGGTGGACATGTACCGGATCCGGATCAACTGGTGCATGCTCCGGATCCGGATGGTCGGATCACTGGAAAGCTCGGCAGCCTTGCGCAAGTACCGCGAGGCGTAGGCCAATTCGCCCATGTCCACCATCGCAGTACTGAGATCGCAGAGCAGATCTGAAATCTCCTCGGTTTCGAAACTCAGCAGCAAGATCGCCCGGTCCGCGTACGCCGTCGCCAAGCCGCTGTCGCCGCGTTCGACCAACTCCAAAGCGGTGCTCAAGAGCATCCGGGGCGAGGTCTCACCATCGTGCAGGAAGCTCGAGTGCCATTGCTCCAGGCTGGATTTGTGCTTGCGGTGCGCCTTTTCCAATTGCTCATGCAGTCTCTGCCGCTCCACGGCGGCCACCGAAACGTACAACGCACACCGCAGCACGGCTTGCCGCATCCGGATGAAATCGCCGGCGCGGACCAGAATCCGGCGGGCCAGCAACTCGTCGAGCGCGGATTGGTGTTCGGCCAGAATCTCGCGCAAAGCCACTTCGAGGTGCACGGGAGCGGTACTCACCAACCGCACGACCTCCTTGCCGCAGTCGTCCTGCGCGGCGAGCAGGGTCTGCGCTGCGAAGGCGGCCCGGGGGCCGAATTGCACCGGATAGGTCATCGGATCCCGGCCTTGGCGTTCGGCCTCGGTCAAGGCTTCCAGGCCCTCGCGCAAATACACCGGGATTCCCGAGGCAATCACCGCAATGATCTGGATGGCCGCAGGATCGGTGCCGGGTTTGGCCAGACGATGACCCAGGAGAATGCTTTTCGTCGGATCGAGCTCCGCCAAAGCGAGCTCCGGGAGCAACGAAAACGGCCCACTGGGCTCCAGCTCGGCCAAGCTCAAGATCAGCTTCAGCCCGGTGCCGCCGAGCCGGCGGGCCAAGAAGCCCAGAACTGCTTGACTGGAATCGTCCATGATGTCGACGTCGTCGATCGCCACCGTCGTCGGCGGCAGTTCCATCGCAGTGAGCCGGGACAAAAGCTCCTGCGCGGCCCGGAACGGCCCCTCGGTGCCGGCCCAACTCAGGTCACTCGACAGCGCCTGCGCCTGCGGATCGCGCAATGCGGCGAGGAAGGCGGACAGCCCGGAGAATTCCCAGGCCCGCTCGGCCGGATTCGCCCGGACGAGGATCACGCCCTCGGCTTCTTGCGAAAAGCGTTCCAGCAAATAGGTCTTGCCCAGACCGGCGTCACCGATGACCACCAAGGCAGATTCGGTATCGGCAGCATTGACTTCGATGAGCCTGCCGAGCTCCGCGACTCGATCAACCGTTTTCATCGCCACCACCTCGGTTGTCCACTCCGGCCCGAGCCGTTGCCGGAGTACTGCTGTCTATCTTGGTATAACAGTATTTCTAAATAGTGCCATGCCCGGAGCAACAACTTGCCAATTCATAGGTTGATATTCAATTCGTCGGCCCGGTGAACCGCCCGGTCCGCAGATCCTGGTAAAACCCCTCGATGTGTCCGGCGACCAAATCCGACGCTTCGCGGGATCGTCCGGATTGAATCGCGGCGAGGATCCCCCGGTGCTCGGTGTGCAGCCGGGCTGCCACGGCAGGCCATTGTTCCTGGCCGTCCGTAGCGGCAGAGATATAGCCTTTGATGCCCTCGCGCAAGGAAAGCATGATTGCGCTGACCACGGCATTTCCGGCGGCTTCGGTCAGGGCAAAGTGGAATCGCACGTCGAGCAATAGGAATTGTTCGATCTCCTCTGGCCCGAGCCGCTCCATGGCGGTCAGCAATTCCGCTGCCTCGGGCAGCGCCGGCGAATCGGGCGCAGCATGCAGGCAGGCCCAACTCTCGATCATGATCCGGGTCTGCACCATGTCCGCGACCGGGAGATGCGAACTTGCCACGTGCAATCGCAACGCGGAGCCGAGCGCCGTGGAGGGGTCCGCGATGATGGTGGTTCCGGACTCCGGCCCGGAGCCGACTCCGGAACGGGCCACCCCCAGGGCTTCGAGGACCCGAATCGCCTCGCGCACCGAAGTCCGGGACAGGCCGAACTGCTCGGCCAGGGCGCGCTCTCCGGGGAGTCGCTGCCCGATCGCCAAGCTGCCGGCACGCAGTTGCTCCTCGATCCACCCGAGCACCAATTGATGGGTCCGCATGAAGCCATGCTATCTGTGGTTGGACCACATCGGGTAAAGTGCAGGCAACACTGTGGTCCAACCACATCCGATCGACGACGGAGGACGAATGAGCACACCACCAGCACTGCGCCGACGACTGCCCGATGTCCAGGCTTTGGGCGAGTTGATGAAATTCGGCTTGCCCAGCTTCGGCACGGAAGCCCGGCTGGCGAAGGCCGCCACCATTTGGGACTTGCGCGCCATCGCGAAGCGCCGCACGCCGAGCGCGCCCTTCGACTACACCGATGGTGCCGCCGACGGCGAAATCACCATGAACCGGTCCCGCGAGGCCTTCCGGCAGATCGAGTTCCACCCCGCGGTGCTGCGCGACGTCGCCGAGGTCGATCTGCGCACCGAGATCCTGGGCCGGACTTCCAGCATGCCTTTCGGCATCGCCCCTACCGGCTTCGCCAGGCTGATGCAGTCCGAGGGCGAATACGCCGGGAGCGCGGCAGCTGCAGCGGCCGGCATCCCCTTCACGCTTTCCACTTTGGGCACCGCCTCGGTCGAAGAGGTGGCGGCGCATGCGCCGCAAGCCCGGCGTTGGTTCCAGCTCTACGCGACGCAGGACAAAGAACGCAATCTGTCTTTGATCCAGCGAGCCGAGGCGACCGGAAACGACACCATCATGCTCACCGTAGACACCGCCGTCGGCGGTCTGCGTTTGCGCGACGTGCGCAATGGAATGACGATTCCGCCGCAACTGAGCCTCAAAACCGTGCTCGACGCCTCCTACCGGCCGGCTTGGTGGTTCAACTTCTTGACCCGGGCGCCCCTCGAGTTCTCCTCATTGAGCAGCTTCGAAGGCACCGTTTCCGAACTGCTCAGCAGCGCCTTCGACCCCGGCCTGGATTACCAGGACCTGGAATGGCTTCGTGCCAACTGGCAGGGCAACCTTTTGGTCAAGGGCGTGCAGACCGTCGCCGACGCGCAACGGGCCATGGACCACGGAGCCGACGGCGTGGTGTTGTCCAACCACGGCGGACGGCAGCTGGACCGGGCACCGCTGCCCTTCCACCTGTTGCCGGAGGTCAGAAAAGCCCTCGGCGAAAAGGCCACCGTGATGATGGACACCGGAATCATGTCCGGCGGGGACATCGTCGCGGCCATCGCTTCCGGTGCGGACTTCGTCTTGATCGGCCGGGCTTATCTGTACGGGCTGATGGCCGGTGGCGAACGCGGGGTCAGCCGGGCTTTGGCGATCCTGCAATCCGAAATCACCAGGACCATGAAGCTGCTGGGGGTCTCCACGGTCGCGGAACTCAACCCGGATCACCTGAACCAACGGGCGGAAACCGTCTGAAACCGGCCTGCCGGGCGACCGGCGCTGGTCGCCCGGCAGACCGGTTTCAGGATTCCTTGCGGCGACCGAACTTCGGCAAGTTGGCCAAAAGATCCGCAGCTTTGGTCGCTGCCCGGCCGACGCTTCGGCCGATCTGCTGCGGCATGGACTCCGGATCCCCCTCCGGGATCGGCAGCTCATTTTCCGCTACCGCCACTGCGGCGGAAGGCTCCGTGGCAGGGTCCTCGACGAGCACCGGGCGAGTGGACGGCAGACCGAATCCGTCCAGCCACTGGCTGATCCCGTTCAGCGGGGCGGTTTCGAGTTTGTAGTAGCGGCGCTGCCCTTCGGCCCGCATCGTGACCAGGCCGGCTTCGCGCAGAACGCGCAAATGTTTCGAGACCGTGGGCTGGCTCGCGCCGAGTTCGTCGACCAATTCGCCCACTGCCTTGTCGCCATCACGAAGCGCCGCGAGGATTTCCCGACGGGTCTGCTCGGCAAGCACGGTAAAGACATCTTCGTTCACCATGGAACTACCCTAGCGATATATACGCCAAAAGGCATCTGTGCCCCAAGCGAGCACCTGCGCCCCAGCGAGCCGACACGATGGGAGTGCCCCAATAGAGTGGGGCACTGGGCCCACGGCATCGAGGGCCCCGGGCCGAGCCCGCGAGGTCTGGGAGATGCCGGGGAGGTCCCCATCGTGGCGGCTAAGCGAGCGAAGAGGGTTCCCTGCCTGAGCCTGCGAAGGAAAGGGGACTTCGCGAGCGCGACACTATGGGAGTGCCCCAATCTCAGTCGAACCAGGGATCCAGCCCGTACAAGGGGAAGATCTCCTTGCGGGTGGCCATGATCGAGCGGTCGACGGCGTCGGCCGGGTTGTAGCCGACTTGCCAGGAACGCCACCAGAGTTCGACGTCGTCACCCATCAACCGGGGTGCTTCGGCACCGAACTCGGCACGCACCCGCTGCCGCCACTGCTCCGGCACCTCGGTGCGCACCGGCACAGGCTTTCCGGAGACGATCGCGATCAGATGCGACCAGACCCGGGGCACCACATCCGCCACGCTGTAGCCCCCGCCGCCGGTCGCCAGCCAACGCCCTTCGCACAGCTCGTCGGCGAGCATGCCGATGGTCAGCGCAGCCTCGCGCTGCGCGTCCACGCTGGTACCGAGATGGGTCAACGGATCTTCCCGGTGCGAGTCGCAGCCGTGCTGCGAAACGATGACCTCCGGACCGAACGCTCGGGTGACCTGCGGGACCACCGCGTGGAAGGCACGCAGCCAACCGCCGTCGCCGGTGTAGGCCGGCAACGCGATGTTGACCGCCGAGCCGATGGCTGCCGGCCCCCCGGTCTCGTTCGCGAAGCCGGTGCCGGGGAAAAGCGAGAGCCCGCTTTCGTGCAGCGAGACGGTCAGCACCCGTGGGTCGTCGTAGAAAATGCTTTGCGTACCGTCGCCATGGTGCGCGTCCACGTCCAGATATGCGACTTTGCGCACCCCGGAGTCGAGCAGCCGCTGCACCGCGGCGGCCGCGTCGTTGTAGACGCAGAAACCGCTGGCCCGGTCCCGGCTGGCATGGTGCATGCCGCCGGCGAAGTTGACTCCGCGCTGCGCGCTGCCGTCGATGATTGCCTCGGCCGCGAGCAGCGAGCCGCCGACCAACCGGGCGCTCGCTTCGTGCATCCCGGGGAACACCGGATCGTCGACCGTGCCGAGCCCCCATTCCGGCAGTTCCCGAGGCGTCTCGCTGACCGATCGCACCGCTGCAATGTAGCTCGGGGCGTGCACTGTGCTGAGCTGTGCATCGCTGGCCACGAAAGGCTCCGCCCGGTGGACCGAGCCGCGCGAGAACAACTCCAGCTGCTCGGCCAGGTCTGCGGTCAAAGCGAGCCGGGCCGGATCCATCGGGTGGCCCGGACCGAAATTGTATGCGGTCAGCGCCGGGTCCCAGACCACGCAGGTCTTTGGCAGCGGCGCCGTCGTCGGCTCTGAACTCAAGTCCATCTTTGACAGGCTACGTGATCTCCCGCACAGCCACGCAATCGGGTGCATTGGCTTCCGGTTCGGCAGGAACTCCCGGGGCGCATGCGGCAAAGCCCGGCAAAGGTGGTTAACTACTTGTCAGATCAACATTTTCCGCAGGCAGAAAGTTTCACCCCAGATGGCCAGGAGTCAATCTGGCTGGCACCCGCCGGCCGAGCGCGGACGCTTTGCGTTCATCGGAGTCATCAGAGACTTCATCGACTCGGTGGCGAACTCGTCCCCGGCTCGCTTGGCGCTGATCGTCTTCGCCTTGGTGATCATGTTCTTCACCACCTTGCTCACCCTGCCGATCGCTTCGGCCAGCGGAAAAGTCACGGCTTTCCACGACGCACTCTTCACCGCGGTTTCCGCGGTCTGCGTCACCGGCCTGACCACGGTTTCCACCGCATTGCACTGGTCCTTCTTCGGCCAGCTGGTCATTCTGATCGCAATCTTCGTGGGCGGCTTGGGCATCTTGACCCTCGCCTCGCTGATGGCCCTCATGGTCTCCAAACGCCTCGGCGTACGCGGCAAGCTGATTGCCCAGGAAGCAATGAACGCGAGCCGCTTGGGCGAGGTCGGCACCTTGTTGCGGATCGTGATCACCACGTCCGTGGCGATCGAAGTGATTCTGGCCCTGTTTTTGATCCCCCGCTTCATGATCTTGGGCGAAGACTTCTGGCAAGCCGTTTGGCACGGTGTGTTCTATTCGATTTCCGCGTTCAACAATGCCGGCTTCACGCCGCAGTCGGATGGCCTGGTGCCTTATGAATTCGACCCCTGGATCCTGACCCCGCTCATGGTCGGGGTGTTCCTGGGCTCCTTGGGCTTCCCCGTGATGATGGTCCTGCTCTCCCAGGGGTTCCGGATTTCCAAGTGGAACCTGCACACGAAACTCACCGTGCAGGTCTCGGTGATCCTGGTCCTGGTCGGCATGATCGGCTTCGCCGTCTTCGAGTGGAACAACCTCAGAACCGTGGGCGGGCTCAGCCCCGGTGACAAATTGCTGCATTCGGTCTTCGCTTCGATCATGACCCGTTCCGGCGGCTTCAACTTGGTCGATATGAACTCGCTGACACCGGTCTCCCAAGTGTTCACCGACGCATTGATGTTCGCCGGCGGCGGTTCGGCTTCCACCGCCGGCGGTATCAAGGTCACCACCCTGGCGGTGATGTTCCTGGCCATCGTGGCGGAGGCCCGTGGCGATTCGGACGTGAAGGTCTACGGGCGCACCATCCCGCAAGGCACCATGCGGGTGGCGATCTCGGTGATCATGATGGGCGCGACCTTCGTCCTGCTCGCCACCGGCGCGCTTTTGATGATCACCGACGCACCGTTGAACAAGGTGCTTTTCGAAGTGATCTCGGCATTCGCCACCGTGGGCCTGAGCACCGGGCTCAGCGCGGAGCTGCCGCCGGCCGGGGTGTATGTGCTCTCGCTTTTGATGTTCGCCGGCCGGGTGGGCACGATAACCCTGGCCGCGGCGTTGGCACTGCGCCAGCGCCGACAATTGTTCCGCTATCCGGAAGAGAGGCCGATCATTGGCTGAGAAATCACGGTCCCAACGTCCATCGCACAATGCGCCGGTATTGGTCATCGGCTTGGGCCGGTTCGGCTCGGCGACCGCTGAACAGCTGGTACGGCAGGGCCGGGAGGTGCTCGCGATCGAGCGCGACCCCTCGTTGGTGCAGAAGTGGGCCGGAACCTTGACCCACGTAGTCGAGGCCGATGCGACGAACATCGACGCCCTCCGGCAGTTGGGCGCCCAGGATTTTGCCTCCGCAGTCGTCGGTGTGGGCACCTCGATCGAGTCCAGCGTGCTGATCACGGTGAATCTGGTCGATCTGGAGATCGAGCACCTCTGGGTCAAGGCGATCACCCAGTCGCACGGCAAAATCCTGACCCGGATCGGCGCCAACCACGTGATCTACCCCGAGGCCGACGCCGGTATCCGGACCGCACATCTGGTCTCCGGCCGGATGCTCGACTTCATCGAGTTCGACGACGATTTCGCGATCGTGAAAATGAACCCGCCGAAGGAGACCCAGGGCTTCACTTTGGAGGAGTCCAAAGTCCGTTCCAAGTACGGCGTGACGATCGTCGGGGTGAAGTCACCGGGTGAAGACTTCACCTATGCGCAACCGGACACCAAGGTCTCCTCTCGGGACACGCTCATCGTGTCCGGCCACGTCGACCTTTTGGAACGGTTCGCGGCCCGTCCCTGAACCGGCACGGTTCCGATTCGAGGCCAGGCCCGGGCCCGGTCAGAGGCCGTCCAGCTCCGCGGTGATCACGTCCGAACGCGCTGCCGCAGCCCGCGCCCCGGCTAAGACCGTGGCGGGCAACCCGAGCTCGTCGAAGGTGGCGATAGCCTGCTCCGTGGTGCCGTTGGGGCTGGTCACGGCCTTGCGCAGCGCGGTGGCGTCGGCCCCGGGCGCGGCCAGCATCAACCCGGCCCCGGCAACGGTTTCGTTGGCCAGGGTTTTCGCGGTTTCCGGATCCAAGCCGAATTCCCGCGCGGCGGCCGCCATGGCCTCGGCCAGGTAGAACGCGTACGCCGGGCCGGAACCGCTGATCGCCCCGATCGCCTGCATCTGCGACTCGGCGACGTCCAACACCACCCCGGAGCCGGCAAAGACCTCCCGGGCAGCTGCCGCTTGCCCGGCGTCGACCGAGCCGCCCAAAGCCAGCCCGACGACGCCGCGGCCGACCATCAGCGGCGTGTTCGGCATCGTGCGCACCACGGGCTGCCCGGGAGCCAAGGCGGCTTCGATCTGCTTGATGGTCACTGCCCCGGCGACGCTCACCACGACGGTTCCCGGTGCCAATGATCCGGCGATCTCCCGGCACAGTGCCGCGATCTGGGCCGGTTTGACGCCCAGCACCACGACGTCGGCACCGGCGACCGCCGCCCGGTTGGCATTGGCGTCCTCGGAATTCGCCACGGCGGTGATGCCGTAGCGCTGCGCCAATTCCGCGGCCCGTTCTGCCCGGCGGACGGTTGCGATGGCCGAGGCCGGCTCGAACGATCCCGCGAGCAGGCCGGCCAAAATGGCTTCGCCCATCGAGCCGCAGCCTAAGAATGCAATTCTGTTGATCATCCGTCCATCCTGTCACCAACCCCGGCCGGGTACCGAAAAAGGGGTTGCTTCATTTTCACGATTCGATGGCTTACTTTGCTTTATTTTCAAGGATTTCAGCCAAAAATGATACTTCACTCTCTGGTTACCTTATTACCAGCTTATTCCCAGGTTCACGGCAGGTTTTCCCCAGAAACGGGTCCTAAATTCGTAAGTACCTCATAAAGGTGCGAGTGATTGCGGATCGATCGGGTTTTGCCTGATCGGTTGTAGCACCGGAGAGTCTGCCAGCGTTTCCCCCCAACCACTGGCAACTTCGACTCTCCGGTGCTTTCTCGTTTAACCCCTCGTTCCGGATAGCCAGCTGGCTTTGAGATAGCAGGAAGCCCGCCCTCTTGCTATCTCAAAGCGTTTTAGCTATCTCATTTGGGTCAGCGCGGATACTCAGTCCGCTTGGCCGAGATGCTGCCGGGCGAACCGCAACGTCTCGCTGAGCCAGTCTTCCCGTTCGCCGGCACCTTTGGCCTTGCGGGTGGAGATTTCCGCGACGACGGTCCCGTCGAATCCGGCACCGGCCAGATATTGCAGGACTTCGGCGGCTTGCTGATCCCCGTGCCCCGGGACCAAATGCTCATCCCGGTTGGAGCCGGAGCCATCCGTGAGGTGCAGATGGCGCAACCGCCCAGCCAAGGCGCGCACACCCTCGAGAGAAGCAACCCCCGCGGTCGAGGCATGCGACAGGTCCCAGGTGACGTCGTCGTAATCCTGTTCGATCGGGTCCCAGTGCGGCAGGTACGCCTTCGCTTCCCGGCCGCGCATCCGCCAGGGGTACATGTTCTCCACTGCGATCCGGATCCCACTGGAATCGGCCAAGTCGCGGACGCCCTGGTTGAAACTCTCCGCGTAGTCGCTCTGCCACCGGAACGGCGGGTGCACCACCACCACGCCGGCCCCGAGCTGGCCGGCCATGTCGACCGAACGTTCGACTTTGCTCCAAGCGCTCCCCCAGACCTGCTGGGTCAGCAACAGAGTGGGTGCGTGCACCGCGAGCACCGGGATCTGGTAGCGCTCGCTCAGCGTCTGCAGGGCCTGCGGGTCCTGGCTGGTGACGTTGTTGGTCACCATGACCTCCAACCCGTCGTAACCGAGGTCGTGTGCGACGGCGAACGCGTCATGGACGGAAAGCGGATAAACCGAGGCACTGGAGAGCGCAACCGGGATTGCCGGACGCTTCGGGTTCGCTGCTGTCTGCTCGGTCATCGGGGCTATTTTGCCACGGCAGGCTGTGCAGATGCTGCGGCAGGACGCGCTGTGACGTGCCGTGGCGGGTCGAGCGGGCCGTCGAACACCAACTGGTCCAATCGACGCAGGATCAGGCCTTCACGCAGCGCCCAAGGGCAAATCTGCAGCGTGCTCGCCTTGAACGCCTCCAGCGCGGCTTCGGCCACCAAGGCGCCGGCCAGCAGTTGCCTGGCCCGGGCCTGCGAAACTCCGGGCAAGTACAAGCGGTCCGCAGCGCTCATCGCGGTCAGCCGTTGCGTCCACAAACCGAGGTCGACGCCGTGCAGTTCCCGCCGCACGAACGGTCCCATGCCGCTAGGCGCGGCCCCGGTGATCCGGGCGAGCGAGCGAAAAGTCTTCGAGGTACCGGTCACCAAAGTCGGGACGCCCAGGGACAGGAAATCCTTGACGTGCGGCTTGAGCGTGCTGCGGATGTATTTGCGCAGTTCCTTGACGCTTTTGGCGCTGGGCGGATCCTCGGGCAACCAGTCCCGGGTCAACCGCTGCGCGCCGAGCGGGACGGAAACCGCCTTCGTCGGCAATTCATCGCCGCCCATGGCCATTTCGAAGGAACCGCCGCCGATGTCCAGGTCCAAAATCGTTCCGGCGCCCCAACCGTACCAACGGCGCACCGCGAAGAACGTCATGGCGGCTTCCTCTGCGCCGGTCAGTTCGCGCAGCTGCACCGTGGTTTCGGTCTGCACCCGCTGCAACACCTCCGCCCCGTTGGCAGCCTCCCGGATCGCCGAGGTGCAGAAGGCCAGGAGGTCTTCGGCCTGGTGCTTCGCGGCGAATTCCCAGGCCTCGAGCACGAAACTGATCAGCTCCGCCTGACCGGCCTCACTGATCGCGCCGTCCTGGTCCAAATACTGCACCAAGGAGAGCGGACGTTTGTGCGAGGCGAAGGGTACCGGCTGCCCTCCGGGGTGCGCATCGACGAGAAGCAGATGGACGGTATTGGAACCGATGTCGAGAACGCCGAGTCGCATGATCACATTATGTCGTAGCGCACCGTGTCGTAGCGCACCGGCGGACTCGGCGCCGCGCACAAAAGCACCCTCGGCAAGCGCGCGAGTGCACATTTGGTGCGGGTGTTTTCGGAAAACACCCGCACCAAGTGTGCGTTCGGGGGCCCACGGTCGCAGGGCTCCCTGGCCGAGCTTGCGAGGTTAGGGGGCGGCTGGGGAGGTCCCTACGTGGCGAACGGAGTTCGACACGAAAGGGCCGAACGCTCACGTGTGCGTTCGCGGGTCTCTACGTGGCGAGGGCCTCGGCTAGCGGCGGCTGCCGGCTTTTGCCTTGGCCGCCGGACGCTTGGCCGGTCGCTTGACCGGCCCTTTGGCGCGCTTCTCGGCCAGAAGTTCGACTGCGCGCTCCCGGGTGAGCTCTTCGATCGACGTCGACCGCGGCACCGTGATGTTGGTTTCGCCATCGGTGATGTACGGGCCGAAGCGGCCTTCCTTCACCACGATCTTCTTGCCCGACGTCGGGTCGTCGCCGAATTCGGCGAGCGGCGGCACCGCGGCACGGGCGCCGCGTTGTTTCGGCTGCGAATAGATCTCCAGGGCTTGTTCCAACGTGATCGTGAAGATCTCTTCTTCGGAACCGATCGAGCGCGAATCGCTGCCCTTCTTCAGATACGGGCCGAAGCGGCCGTTCTGCACCGTGATTTCGTTGCCTTCGGCGTCGGCGCCGAGCACCCGGGGCAGGGACATGAGCTGCAGCGCTTCGGCCAAGGTCACCGACTCCACGCTCATCGAGGCGAACAGCGAACCGGTGCGCGGTTTGGCCTTGACCGGCTTCTTCGGCGGCTTCGGCTTGCCGTTCTTGTAGTATTCGACCGGCGCGTTGGCCAACTCCTCAGCCGTGGGCTCCGGGATGATCTCGGTGACATAGGCGCCGTAACGGCCGTTCTTGGCCACCACAGCGCGCCCGGTGACCGGGTCGTTGCCGAGCACGCGCTCCTCCGGGGCTGCCGTGTTGATCAACTCGATCGCCTTCTCGGCGGTCAACTCGTCCGGGGCCAAGTCCTCCGGCACGTTCGCCCGCTCCGGCTCGGTGCCCTCCGGGGAATCCATCGGCACCGGCTTTTCCAGGTAGGGACCGAATTTGCCCACCCGCAGCGTGATGCCTTCGGCGATCGGCACCGAATTGATCTCCCGGGCGTCGATTTCGCCCAGATTGTTCACGATCGGCAGCAAACCGGAACCGTCGTCGTTGCCGAAATAGAAGAGCTTGAGCCAGTGCGGCCCGGTCTCTTCGCCACGGGAAATCCGGTCCAGGTCTTCTTCCATCCCGGCAGTGAAGTCGTAGTCCACGTAGTTCTGGAAATACTGCTCCAACAGCCGCACCACCGAGAAGGCGACCCAGCTCGGCACCAAGGCGGAACCGCGCTGGCTCACGTAGCCGCGGTCCATGATCGTGGAGATCGTCGCGGCATACGTCGAAGGACGGCCGATGCCGCGCTCTTCGAGAGTCTTCACCAGCGACGCTTCGGTGTAGCGCGGCGGCGGCGAGGTCTCATGCCCGACGGCGTCGAGCACCTGCGCTTCGAGCGCGTCCTGAGCGGCCAGGTTCGGCAGTCGGCCGCCGTCGGAGTCGGCGTCGTCCTTATTCCGGCCCTCGTCCCGGCCTTCTTCATAGGCGGCCAGGAAGCCTTGGAAGGTGATCACGGTTCCGGAGGCGGCGAACTCGGCGTCGTGCTTTTTCCCATCGGCACCGGCTGCCGACGTGGCACCCAACCGGACCGAAGCGGTGGACCCCTTGGCGTCGGCCATCTGGGACGCCACGGTGCGCTTCCAGATCAATTCGTAGAGTTTGAACTCGTCCGAGCTGAGCGCTTTGGCGACCTGTGCTGGAATCCGGAACGAATCGCCGGCCGGGCGGATCGCCTCATGCGCCTCTTGGGCGTTTTTGGCTTTGCCCGCGTAGACCCGCGGTGCATCCGGCACGAAGGACGGATCGTACAGCTCTGCGGCCTGACGGCGGGCGGCGTTGACGGCCTGGGCGCTCAACGCCGTCGAATCGGTACGCATATAAGTGATGTAGCCGTTTTCGTACAGGCTCTGCGCCACCCGCATGGTCACCCGGGCGGAGAAACGCAGCTTGCGGGCCGCTTCCTGCTGCAGCGTCGAGGTGGTGAACGGCGCCGCCGGGCGGCGGGTGTAAGGCTTGTGCTCTACGGAACGGACTGCGAACTCGGCGTTTTGCAGGCCTTCGGCCAGAGCCGTAGCCGCGGCTGAATCGAGGTGCGCCACGCCCTTGCCGGTCAGCGCTCCGGTGTCGCTGAAGTCCCGCCCAGTGGCGACCCGCGCGCCGTCGAGGGCAACCAGCTTCGCTTTGAACGCCTGCGCCGATCCGACCGGGGAGAATTCGCCCAGCAAATCCCAATACTCCGCGGAACGGAAGGCCATCCGCTCGCGTTCCCGCTCGACGACCAGCCTGGTGGCCACCGACTGCACCCGGCCCGCGGACAGCCCGCGGGAAACCTTGCGCCAGAGCACCGGGGAAATTTCATAACCGTAGAGCCGGTCCAGGACGCGTCGGGTTTCCTGCGCATCGACCATCGGCATATCGACGTCGCGCAGTTCGCCCATCGCGCGTTGGATGGCTTCCTTGGTGATTTCCGGGAAGGTCAGCCGATAGACCGGCACCTTGGGTTTGAGCACCTCGAGCAGATGCCAGGCAATCGCTTCGCCTTCGCGGTCGCCGTCAGTTGCCAGATAAAGTTCGTCGGCGTCTTTGAGCGCCGCTTTGAGCTCGGCGACGCGCTTCTTCTTGTCGACCGGGACCACGTAGTACGGCTCGAAGTTGTTGTCCAGATCGACGGCGAACTTGCCCACCGAGGATTTCTTCAACTCGGCAGGGAGGTCCGAAGGCTGCGGCAGATCGCGGATATGGCCGTAGGAGGCTTCGACCTCGAAGCCCTCGCCGAGATAGCCGGCAATGGTCTTGCCCTTTGCCGGGGACTCCACGATAACCAGCTTCTTGCCGGTCAATGCGCGCTTGCTAGATGCCTTGGTGGGCACGTTTCTCCTACGGTATTGCTGAAAGTTCTGTTCTCGATGCTGCCTTCGGACCGGGTTCAACGGCCTCGGTCCAAAAACCTAGTTCACCATACATTAGGCGAGATTGACGCCAGCCACCGGCTCCAGCACTCATTGTCGAAGCCAGGTCAGCACCGCCAGTACCCTGCGATGGTCCTCGGCCGACGGCGGAAGGTCGAGTTTCGCGAAGATCGAAGAGATGTGTTTTTCGACTGCGCCCGAGGAGACCACCAGCTGTTCGCCGATCGCCGCATTGCTCCGGCCTTCGGCGATCAGCCCCATGACCTCACGCTCGCGCGCAGTGAGGTCGTGCAAGGGCCCTTTGGCATTCCCGGCGAACAATGCGGAGACGACTTCCGGGTCCAGCACCGTGCCGCCGGCATGCACCCGTTGCAGGGCGTCGGCGAGTTCGTCGACATCGGTGACCCGGTCCTTGAGCAGGTAGCCGACACCCCGGCCGGCGCCCGCCGTGGCCAGCAGGTCCCGGGCGTAGGCCAGTTCCACGTATTGCGAAAGCACCAGGACCCCGATCCCGGAATTCCGGGATCTGATCTGCAAGGCCGCGCGCAGCCCCTCGTCGCTGTGCCCCGGCGGCATCCGGACGTCGGTGACCACCAGCTCGGGTTCGGCCTGGGCGACCGCGGTCAGCAACGATTCGGCATCGCCGACCGCCGCCGCGACTTGATAGCCGGCCTCACCAAGCAGCCGCACCAATCCTTCGCGCAGCAACACGGAATCTTCGGCAAGCACAACTCTGATCGCAGTCACGCATCTCAGCGTAGTCCCTGCCCAGCCGCGGGACTTCGCCGGTTCAGCCCGCCAGCGGCAGGGTGAGCGAGACCGTGGTTCCCGATCCGTCCGAAACCAGTTCGAGGCTGCCGCCGTTGGCGACTGCGCGTTCCTGCAACCCGACCAGCCCGTGCCCTTTGCCCAAATGCGCTCCGCCTTGGCCGTCGTCGGCGATCTGCACGGTCAGCTGCCCCGGCTCCTTGCGCAGGGTGACTTCGGCGCACGTCGCGTGCGCGTGCTTGGCCACATTCGTCAGCGATTCCGCGATCACGAAGTAGGCGGTGTTCTCGATGTTCTCGGCCAGTCTGCGTTTGCCCAGGCCTTCCACGCGGACCGTGACCGGGACCGGAGTGCGGGCGGCCGCTGCTTCCACGGCCGCCGGCAGCCCGCGGTCCACCAGGATCGGCGGCGCGATCCCCCGGGATATCGCGCGCAGCTCGCCCAAGGTGTCCTGGGTCTGCTTCAACGCTTCGGCCACCAGTTCGCTGGCCCCGGCCTCCCCCCGGGCCAATCGGCGCTGTGCTGATTTCAGATCCATCGAAACCCGGACCAGCCGCTGCTGCGGGCCGTCGTGGATGTCCCGTTCCAAGCGGCGCAGGTTTCCGGCTTCCGCGGCCACTGCGGAATCCCGGGATGCCTCGGCACGCCGGACTTGTTCTTTGAGCACCGACGATTGGTTGGTCAGCATGGAACTTGCGAAGACCCGAAGCAGCAACGCCGATCCTTTGAGCACGAACGGCAGGGTGACGATGAAGAAGAGGCCGATTCCGACGTCGATCCAGTCGTGGTAAACCGGGTTGACGCCGAGCAGGTCCCAAAGATCCCGGTTGTCCTCGGGCAGGAACCGTTTCCAGTAAAACGCGGTGAGTTCGCCGGGCCCGGTCAACAGCCAGGTCAGCGCCAGGCAGAAGACCGCGATCCGGATCGGGAACACCAACACCGCGTGGATGGCCTCGCGCCAGCGCAGCGAATCGCTCAGCGGGGTGAGCAGGCCTTTTTGGCCGCGGGACACGATTTGCTTGTAAACGTGCGGCGGCAACGGCCCCCGGTTCCATTCGGCCAGGTTTCGCTCGGCTGCGGCGAAGAAGCTGGCGCAGAACAGGCAACCGATCAGCACGAAGAGCCCCAGATAGATCACCAGGGTGCCGACCCCGGCCGAGAACAGCGTCACGACGACCGAGAATGCGGGAATCGAGACGAAGAACGAGGCCAGACTGTAACCGAGATCGCGGCCGAGTTGCCGGAAAAAACCGAGCCGGTGCGGTGCGGCGGCCGGGCCGGCCGGGGCGTCGAAGTCGGCGGCAATCAGCGGCGTTCCAGCCGGAACAGCGCGCGGAATTTCTGGACTGGGCACGGGCGGTTCCTTGGAATCGGTCTCAACAACGGTATGCATGACTCAAGCTTGCCGTCCGCCGCCCCGCCGCGCACTGGTGCATGCGGCCGTTTTGCTGAGCGGACCTCCCCCACAGCAGGGTAGGGCTAACCCCCGGGATGCGCTACTCCGGGCCGGAGCCGGAGCGCTCGGCCGGCTCCGGAACGAAGGCCATGTGCAGGTACATCTGCGGCTCCGCGGATCCTTCGCCCAACTTCCGGTACCGCTCGACCAGGGCATGGTAGTCCCGGACGAATTCCGCTTGCTGCGCCCGGCTCAGCTTCAGCTTCGCCGAGGTCATCACGGTCGCCGGAACTGCTTCGGCGCCGGAAGCTTCCAGCGATGCCGAGGCGGCGGCGATCCGTTCCCGGAGCTGATTCAGTTGCAGGCCCACCAGGGTTCCGTTCAAGCGCGCCACCGCGGCCATCCCGTCCCCCACCCGCAGAGTTTCCGCTACCGCTTCCCACCGCCGTTCCCGGCCGTCCCCGACGGCACCGCTGCGCCGGAGGTAGCCCCACTTCTCCAAAGCCCTGAGGTGGTAGCTCATGGCGCTTGGCGTACCGCCGAATCGAACCGCCAACTCGGTTGCCGTGTAACTGCGATCGGAGCCGAAGAGCTCGTCGATGACTTCCAGACGGAGCTGATGGGCCAGGGCGCGGATGGCTTGCGGCTCGGTGATGACGAGTACTGACGGTTCATCCTCGGACATCTGCCCAGCCTAACGAATTTTTGAAAGATGTCTTTGACATCCTTTTCATGAAGCATTAGTTTCATATTTGTGAAAGACTCACTTCATAAATATTCGACCCGAGTGGACACCGCGAGTCGGGACTTTTTCATCACGAACGCAGCGCGCTTCGTTTCCACCGTCGGCTACACCGCGGTCGTCGTGGCGATCATGCTGGAAATCCAGCGCAATTTTCCCGATCCCGGCTTCGGCCCCTGGGCGATCACCGGCTATCTGGCCCTGGCCACCTTGCCAGCCGTATTGCTCGCCCCATGGGCTGGGAAACTGGCAGACACCCACGATTCGCGTCTGCTGGCCGGCTTCGCCGCCGGGACCAGTCTGGCCGCGGCCGCGCTGATGGCAACCAGTACGCACTTGTTGGCCAATCCGCTGCCGGCGCTCTTCGGGCTCACGGTGCTGCTGGAAGCCGCCACGGTTCTGGGCACACCCACCTGGCAAGCGCTGCTGCCCCGGATCGTCGGCGAAGACCGGACTCCCCGCGCCATGGGGAACCTGCAGGCCACGCTGATGCTGGCCGGGCTGGTGGGTCCGGCGCTGGGCGGGCTGCTGACCGGTGCCGGCGGTTTGCCAGTAGTATTCTGGGCGGCTGCGGCAGGGTATCTCGGCCTCTTGGCCGGCGCTCTGCTCCTTCGCACCCGTCGGTCTTTGCGGGCGGAATCTGCAAGCCTCGATACCGGACGGGACTCGCCGAAGCTCTTGGACGGCCTCCGTGAACTGTCCGCCGACCGGGTACTGCAGGTCGTGCTCGGCTCACTGGTGGTGGTGACCCTCTTCGGCAGCGCGGTCAACGTCTTCGAGGTCTTCCTGGTGCGGGAGACGCTCGGCGGCAGTGAAATCGACTACGGATTGCTCACCTCGATCATCGGCGCCGGATTGATCGCCGGGTCAATGCTCGCCGGCTGGATCCGTTCCGACCAAGTCCGTCTGGCGGCGTTCTTCGGCGCCGCCGCAGGCACGTCGATCTGCTTCTGCCTCATGGGGTTGGCACCGACCATGCTGCTGCTCTTCCTCGCCGGAGCAGCCGCGGGCTTCGGCATCGGCGTCCTCAACGCGGCCTTCGGAGCTCTGGTCATCAAACGCACTTCGGAACACCGGCGCGGCCAAGTCAGTTCGATCACCCAAGCCCTCAGCCGGGCGGCGGCGCTCGGCGCCCTGGGCTTGGGCGGATTCCTGGGCAGCGTCTTCGGTCCCCGGATCGGGTTCGTGGCCAGCGGCAGCGCTGCTCTGCTGGCCAGCTTGTGCGGCGCTGCGCTGTTGCTACTGCGGTTCCGGGAGCAGGAATCCGTCGAGCAACAACTCGCGGACCGGGTCGAGTAATGCCAGTTCTACGGCCAGCAATGCCTCCAGCGCGGCAATGATCTGAGCCACCGTGAGAGTCCCGTCGCAGGCTGAGACGAACCCGGCCAGCTCGCTGCTCAGCAGGGTCGTCCGGCGCAGCCCGGCCCCCTGGCGGAGCAGGATCACCCCGGGATGCTCGGCTCCGGGGCGCTGATGCCGCTCCTCCGTGACGTCCTCCGCGACCACCAGCTTGGCAGCCGGCAGATCGTGCCCGGCCAACCAGTCGAAACGCTCGACGGCGGCGGCCAGCGTACTGCCGACCGGCTGTTCGATCGGATGGCCGATTTCCTCGAACCTGCGCAATCCGGCACCGGGCTGCGGCAATCCGGCTGCCGGTTGCGGGGCCCGCAACCAGATCATGCCGAAGCCCACCGAGGCGACGCCGCGTTCCGCGAAGTCGCCCAGATAGTCCCGGTAGGCCGCCGCATAGCTTTCCGCGTCGCGCCCCTGGGAAGCATCCTGCAGCCAGGTTTCGGCATAATGCTCCGGACCCAGCTGCTCCCGCTGGATCACCCAGCATTCGCCGTCGAACCAGCTGGCGAGCCGCTCGTGCCAGGCGGCGTCGCCGGAATGCACCTCCCAGTTCCCGAGCAACTGGGCGCGTCCACCCGGAGCCAACACTCCGGGCAAGCCCCGGACCAACGACGATACGATCTCGTCGCCGGCCAAGCCGCCGTCCCGATAGGTGTACTGGTCCTCGGCCGATTCGCCCCGATGCCGCGGCGTGATGACGAACGGCGGGTTGGATACCGCCAGGTCGAATCGCTCACCGCGCACCGGCCCAAGCAGGCTGCCTTGACGCAGCGTCACCCGGTCTCCGGGATTCGCCGGGTCGATCCGCAACGCATCGGCATTGAGCAGCAGATTGAATTCGGTGAAAGCCAGGGCCCGGGGCGAAATATCCGTGGCCGTGACGTGCCGGGCGTGCCGGAGCAAATGGAAGGTCTGGATGCCGCAGCCGGTGCCCAGGTCCAAAGCCTTGTCCACCGGCGTCCGGATCGTGCTCTGCGCCAAGGTCAGCGAGGCTTGCCCGATGCCGAGCACATGATCGTGCCGGAGCGCACCGGGCCGCTGATGCGCGCCCAAATCGCTTGCCACATGGAGCTGGACCTCGCCGTCCTGATCCGTGAATGCATAGGGCCGCAAATCCACCAGGCTGCGCCAGACTCCGGATTCGACCGCGGCCAATCCCAGGGACTGCAAACCGGCTGCCCTGGTCCGGGGCAGTGCCTCATCGAGTTCCGCCGCACTGGCCGGCAAAGCCAGCAGGAAGAACCGGATCAGCGTCGCGGTGGGCCCCTGCGCGGCTTCGGCGATCGCCAGTGCCGGGATGAACTGCTCCCGGTTCAGCGCCGCATAGGCGCCCTCGCCCAGGAACCCGGCGACCCCGTCGATGCTGAAACCGGCATCGGCCAAATCTCTGGAAAGCCCGCTCAGCAAACCCGGTTCCGCTAACGGAGCATCAACTGTCACAACCACAACTCTAGTCAACACGAGCTGCCCGAAAGCGCATTCGTCGAGTCCGAATTCGGCATGATTCCAGCCCGATCCGTGCACCGAGTGGTACATTTGCCAAATGTTGCCCAAGAAGCAACATCTGATTACCTTCGGTCGCCCGGCGCTCCCACCCACCGCAGACGCCGGCCGGACTGCACCGCTGACTCAGGGGAACCATGTCAAAGCACCGTGGCGGAACCGCTTCGAAAACCATCGCCGTGGAAACCCACGGAATCGAATCCATTCCGGACCGGGAGCGGACCGCCAAACCGCTGGACTTGTTCCGTTTGGCTTTCGGCGGCGCGAACACCTTCGCCACCGCGGTACTCGGCTCGTTCCCGATCGTCTTCGGCCTGTCGTTCTGGCAGGCCCTGCTGGCCACCGCGCTCGGCTTGCTCGTCGGCGCCGTCGTCCTGACCCCGATGGCACTCTTCGGCCCGGCGACCGGAACCAACAATGCCGTGTCCTCCTCCGGCCACTTGGGCGTGCACGGCCGCATCGTGGGCTCGTTCCTGTCGTTGCTCACCGCCCTGGCGTTCTTCTCGATCTCGGTCTGGAGTTCCGGCGATGCCTTGGTCGGCGGCGCGAACCGGCTGATCGGACTGCCGCAGAATCCGGTGACTCTGTCGCTGGCCTACGGCCTGTTCGCGCTCCTGGTCCTGATCGTGTGCATCTACGGGTTCCGGTTCATGCTGTGGGTCAACAAAATCGCGGTCGTGGCCGCAACCTTGCTGTTCATCGGCGGCGGATTCGCTTTTTTCAACGCCTTCGACCCGGGCTACCCCGGCACCCTCGGAGCTTCCGGCGCGTTCTGGCCCAGCTTCATCGGCTCCGCATTGATCGTGATGGCCAATCCGGTCTCCTTCGGAGCGTTTCTCGGCGACTGGTCCCGCTACATTCCGGCCTCGACGCCGAAGCGGCGGATCATGGCCGCGGCCTTCCTCTCCCAGATCGCGACCCTGGTGCCATTCGTCTTCGGCTTGGTCACGGCAACCGTGATCGCACTCCAGGCACCCGGCTGGCTGGAGTCCGGGGACTACGTCGGCGGCCTGCTCAGCATTTCGCCAGGTTGGTACTTCGCCCCGTTGTGTTTGATCGCCTTGATCGGCGGCATGTCCACCGGGACCACCGCGCTCTACGGCACCGGTCTCGATTTCTCGAGCGTGTTCACCCGGTTCAGCCGGGTGCAGGCCACGGTCTTCGTCGGAGCACTGGCGATCTGTTTCATCTTCGTGGGCAAATTCGTGTTCAATGCGGTGCAGAGCATCTCGACCTTTGCCGCGCTCATCGTGACCTGCACTGCGCCCTGGATGGTGATCATGACGATCGGCTACTTCGTCCGCCGCGGCTGGTACGACAAAGACTCGCTCCAGGTCTTCAACCGCAAACAGGTCGGCGGCCGCTACTGGTTCGAGCACGGCTGGAATTGGCGGGCCATGATCCCCTGGGGCATCGCCGCAGTCTCGGGGCTGCTCTTCGCGAATCTGCCGGGCCAGTTCGTCGGCCCGCTGGGCACCCTGGCCGGCGGCGTGGATCTGAGCATTCCGATCTCACTCGGCCTGGCCGGCGTGCTCTATCTGGCCGCCTTGACGGCGTTCCCGGAGCCCCGCGATGCGTTCGGACCCGACGGGCCCCGGCTGGTCCGGGCCGGCACCGCGAACAACATCCCGATTTCCCCGGCCCCCGGGCATTGACCGGCATTTCCGGCGTATAGTTGATTCCATGAATTCCGCACCGCGATTTAGCTGCCCTCGGCCGTCCGGCCGTCTGGGCAGCATCGCTGTGCCGCAAAGGCACTGAGCCCGGCGCTCCGCGGTCGAGGGTGGACATCCCCCTGCAACGACCTCTCGAGGAGCACCCATGGAAACCCCTTACCTTTCACTGACCGAACTCAACCAATCCCTAGCGATTCGCGACCTGAGCGATCCCGCGCAGAATCCAGCGGACCGCACGCATGCGATGCAGGAGCTGTTGGCCCAAATACTCGAATCGTTGGACGCCAAATGGCGGATTCCGCGGCAGTTGCACCGGCTCAGCCCCCTGGTCTCAGTGCGGGACAACTACGATCGGCTGGGCTACAGCCCGGCCGCCACCACCAGGGACGCCCGGTACACCCGGCAGGTCTCGCCCACCGTAATGCTGCGCAGCCATACCTCGGCAGGAATCCCCGCGCTCCTGGATTCCTTGGCGGGAACCCTTGAGCACTACGACCAGCTGCACGTCCTGCCCGGTTTGGTGTACCGGCGTGATTCGGTGGACCGCACCCACGTCGGCACCCCGCACCAATTGGATCTGTGGCGGCTCAAGTCCCGCGGGCTCCTGGGTCTGGCCGAGTTGGAAGAAATGATGGCGCTGGTTGCCGATTCCGTGTTGCCCGGCTGCCAATGGCGCGCGACGCCCACCCGGCACCCGTACACCGCGCATGGGCATCAGCTCGACGTCCTGGTCGGCGGCGAGTGGCTGGAACTGGCGGAATGCGGACTGATCGCAGCCCCGATCCTCCGCGCGGCAGCTTTGGACCCGCGGCGCTGGTGCGGCTTGGCGATGGGCCTCGGCCTGGACCGCGCGCTGATGCTGCGCAAAGGGATCGATGACATCAGACTGCTGCGATCGACGGAACCACGTGCGCAACGCCAGCTGGAAGATCTGCAACCCTGGCAGCCGATCTCCGTGATGCCGCCGATGCGCCGGGACCTCTCCATCGTCTGCCCGCCCGACGTCGATGCCGAGACCTTGGGCGACCTGGCCAGGGCGGCGCTGGGCGCGGACGCCGAGGTGCTGGCTGAGCTGGAAGTGCTGGAGGTGACTGCAGCGGCGGCGCTGCCCGCCGCCGCTGTGGCCCGATTGGGGGTGCAGCCCAATCAGTCCAACGCTTTGATCAGACTGACTTTGCAGGCCCTGGACCGGACCTTGACCGTGGCCGAGGCCAATCGGCTCCGCGATCGTGTCTACGTGGCCGTGCACCAGGGGCCGGTGCTCGAATTGATCGCGGGATGAGCCGCGGCTCCTAGCCCGCCTCCGGGCAACCTTCGGCACAGCGCAAAGTAGCGGCATCGGCGGCGCACTCGGCACAGTACAGACTCAATTGGCGGCAGGCCAGGTTCGCGCAATTGTGGAAATCGCTGGTCGGTGCGCCGCATCTGCTGCACTCGCCGATGGTCTTGGCGTCCTCACTGAATTCCACGTGCATCCGTTTGTCGAAAACGTAGAGCGAGCCTTCCCAGAGTCCGGAGTCCCGGTACTTCTCGCCATACCTGACAATGCCGCCGTCGAGCTGGTACACCTCGGAGAACCCGCGATTGACCATCAGGCTGGACAGCACTTCGCAGCGGATTCCACCGGTGCAGTACGTGACCACCGGCTGGTCCTTGAGGTGGTCGTATTTGCCGGAGTCCAGTTCCGAAATGAAATCCCGGGTGGTCGCGACCTCGGGCACCACCGCGTTTTTGAACTTGCCGATCTGCGCCTCGAAAGCATTCCGGCCGTCGAAGAACACCACGTCTTTTTCCGCCACCAACTGGTGCAGCTCTTCCGGTTGCAAATGCTTGCCACCGCCCACCACGCCGTTTTCGTCGACGGCCAACTCGCCGGGAGCCCCGAAGCTGACGATCTCGTCCCGGACTTTCACACTCAACCGGGGGAAGTCCGCGGCGGAGCCTTCAGACCACTTCACGTCGATGTTCTTGAAGTATTCCTTGGTTGCTTTCAAATATTGCTTGACCGCGTTGAGCTCGCCGCCCGCAGTGGCATTGATGCCGTCCTTGGAGATCAGGATCCGACCGGTCAGCCCGTGCAACTCGCCCAGGGCACGCTGCCACAGCCGCACCGCTTCCGGATCCGCGACCGGGGTGAAGGCGTAGAAGAGCACGATTCGGTGTATTGCCACCCATCGATTTTAGCCCCGCCCGGACACCCTGGAGGCCAAGAGGTTCATCACGGCTTCGATGAACCGGTAATACACCGCGAACACCAGCAGCGCGATCAGTCCGCACAGGATGACCGACAAGGGCAGCGGCAATCCGGCGAGTTCGAATCCGGAGCGGAGCCAGAACAGCAGATATACGCCCGCGATGAATGCCACCAGGAAAAACAACGAGCCCAGAAATCCCAGCCCCAGCGACGCTGCATGCCGGCCGCCGAACCACACCCTCGGGGATGCCGCCCGGCCACGCATCAGCCGGCCGGCAATGACCACGACGGCGAGCGCCGCGACCATGGTCAGCAACATGGCCGCGAGGTTGCCGGCCAGAAAGGTCAAGACCACCTCGAGCACGGCGAACAATGCCGCGCCGAGCATGAGTTGCGGCCAGGAAACCTGGTAATACGGGGCGGATTCGGAATCTGCGGGCATCCGTCCATTCAACGGCAAGCATTGCGCTGCGGCAATTCCCCGGCGGTTCCGCCGGATCACGTGGAGCGGTCTTTGAGCCGATCCGGAGGTGTTTGCCAGATTCGCCTGGCTAAGTTGTGGTGGCTCCGTTTTTCGACGATGAATACCGGAACCGCATGTCAACCACATCACTGGAAGGTCTCCCCATGAAATTGGCTCCCCTCGCCGCAGTCATCGGCACCGCCGCCTTGCTGTCGCTCACCGGAATGTCCAGCGCGACCGCCGCCACGCACGAAGCGGCGCCCCTGGCGAAAAGCGCCAGCGTCTCCCCGCGGATCATCGACGGCAGCAATGCCGATTTCGCCAAGGTTCCCTTCGCTGCCCGGGAATTCGTCAACGGCTCGTTCAACTGCTCGGCTTCGCTGATTTCGCCGACCTGGGTGATCTTGGCCAAGCACTGCGTGGAGGGTAACAGTGCCAGCTCGATCAGCTTCAAAGTCGGCAGTGCCGACTTGAATGGCGGCACCACGGTCAAGGTCAAGCGAGTTGCGCAATGGTCCCAGGGCGACGTCGCCCTGGCCGAGCTGACCGCCCCGTACCAGGGCAGCTACGCGACTCTGGGTGGAAGCACACCCAGCCAAGGCACCCCCGGCGACATCTACGGCTGGGGCCGCACCGCTCCGGGAGCGCCGGCCGCCGCCAAACTCAAGACCGCAAGCGTGACCATCGCCGGCACCGACGACCAGGGCTGGTCAGGACCCTCGATCGTGGAGACCCGCGGCAGCGGCCAAGCCTACAAGGGCGACTCCGGCGGACCGTTGATCGTCAACGGCAAGCTGGTCGGGGTTTGCTCCGGCACCAACAGCTACAACGACCCCAACGACGTGGAGTACGCTTCCGTACCGGCCTCTGCCGACTGGATCACCAGCACCACCGGCGTCGCGGTCAATTGAGCTGACTCCCCCCGGCACCCGGTTTTACCCAGCCGCCCCGGTTCCAGGCCCGCCCGGAGCCGGGGCGGGCTTGGCCGTGGCTGCGGTGGATAATGGCACGGTGGATGAGCCGTCGCAATTGCTGAAGTATTTGGGCCGGGGCCCGGAACCGGAGCAGCTGCGCCACGTCCGGGTCTTGCCGGCTCGCGCCGCGGTTGAAGCGCCCTGGCCCCGATGGGCGCATCCCGAAGTAATCCGGGCCCTGGGGTCCGTGGGGATCCAGCAGCCCTGGCGACACCAGGTCGAGGCCGCCGAATTGGCGCATGCCGGGCAGCACGTAATTTTGGCGACCGGCACCGCCTCCGGAAAGTCCCTCGGCTACCAGCTTCCGGCACTGGACGCGATTTGCCGGGCGGAAGAAGCCAAAGCGGCCGCGACCGGACGCTTCGTCGATGAGGCAGCCGACGCCGTCGTGCTCTACTTGGCTCCGACCAAAGCGCTCGCCGCCGATCAGCTGAGCTCGCTCCGCGCCCTCGGGCTCTCCGCTTTGCGTGCGGAGACCTACGACGGCGACACCGAAGCGTCGGAGCGCCGCTGGATCCGCGAGCACGCGAACTTCGTGCTCTGCAATCCGGACATGCTGCATTTCGGCGTGCTGCCCAACCATGAATGGTGGGCGAAGTTCTTCCGCCGCCTGCGTTATGTGATCGTGGACGAGGCGCACGGCTACCGGGGCGTGTTCGGCTCGCATGTGGCGGCGGTGCTGCGCAGACTGCGCCGGATCTGCCGGCAGCACGGCTCGGCCCCGGTCTTCATCGCGGCTTCGGCGACCTCGGCCCAACCGCAGGAATCCTTCGGCCGGCTGATCGGGATGCCGGTGGCCGCGGTGACCGAGGACGCTTCGCCGCACGGTGCCACCACGGTGGCCTTCTGGGAGCCCGCATTGAGCGAGATCAGTGGTGAGAACGGCGCCCCGGAACGGCGGACCAGCATTGCCGAAACGTCGAATCTGCTGGCCGATCTGGTCGCGGCCCGGGTTCGGACCATAGCGTTCATCAAGTCGAGACGCGGTGCCGAGGCGATCTCCGGCAATACCAAACGCCTGCTCGAAGAAGTGGATCCGAGCCTGCCGCAACGCGTCGCCGCCTACCGGAGCGGCTATCTGCCCGAAGAACGACGCGAGTTGGAGCAGTCCCTGCGCTCCGGAAAGCTGCTCGGTGTGGCCAGCACCTCCGCCTTGGAACTGGGCATCGACGTCTCCGGCCTGGACGCGGTGCTGGTGGCCGGCTGGCCCGGCACCAGGGCTTCGCTTTTCCAGCAGTTCGGCCGTGCCGGCCGAGCGGGGCAGGATGCTTTGGCAGCCTTCATCGCCAGTGACGACCCGTTGGACACCTATCTGGTCAACCACCCGGAAGCGATCTTCGACGTTCCGGTCGAGGCCAGCGTGTTCGACCCCGGGAACCCTTTCGTGTTGGGTCCGCAGCTGTGCGCCGCCGCCGCCGAAATCCCCTTGGGCCCGAACGACCTGGCACTCTTCGGAGCCAGTACCGAAGCCCTGTTGGACTCCTTGGTCGCGGAAGGCTATTTGCGACGCCGGCCCGCCGGCTGGTTCTGGACCCATCCGCAAAGCGCCGCCGGCATGGTGAATCTCCGCGAGGACGGTGGCGGACCGATCAGCATCGTCGAGGCGGACACCGGGACCGTCCTGGGCACCATGGGTTCACCGCAATCGCATTACCAAGCGCATGCCGGGGCGGTCTACGTCCATCAAGGGTTGAACTACCTCGTCGAAGAGCTCAACGAAGCCGACCATTGCGCGGTCGTGCGCCGGGCCTGGCCAGACTTCTACACCACGGCTCGCGACGTCACTCAGATCGAAGTGGTCAACAGCCTCAAGGAATCCGTCTGGGGACCGGTGACCTTGCACTTCGGTGAAGTCCAAGTGACCACGCAAGTGGTCTCCTTCCAGCGCAAAGCGCTGGTTTCGAATGAAATCCTGGGTGAAGAACCCCTGCAACTCGGCGCCCGGGACTTGTTCACCAAGGCCGTCTGGTTCACCGTGGAACCGGCATTCCTGGTCGCCAACGGCCTGGCCCAAGCCCGTTTCCCCGGCTCCTTGCATGCCGCGGAACATGCAGCGATCGGACTGCTGCCCTTGGTCGCCTCGAGCGACCGGTGGGACGTCGGCGGGGTATCGACGGCGCTGCACGCGGACACCGGGGAGCCCACTGTGTTCGTCTATGACGGCCACCCCGGCGGTGCCGGCTTCGCCGAACGCGGATATGACATGGCCAGACGCTGGCTGCAGGCCACGCACGACGCGATTGCCGCCTGCGAATGCGAATCCGGCTGCCCGTCCTGCGTGCAATCCCCCAAATGCGGGAACAAGAACAATCCCCTGGACAAGTCCGGCGCCATCGAGCTGCTCCGCCTGGTGTTGGCCTCCGACCCGACCGCCTGACCGGCGCTCCGGCTCAGCCCCCCGGATGCTGCTTCCGGCGGTCCGGCCCGGGCCCGGCCAGTGGCCCCGCCCAAGATCCCGGGTAGCCGAAGCGCGGTGTACACCTCGACGATTTCCTGGCGCTGGCCCAGAACCCGGCAGCTGACCAGTTCGACGTCGTGCTCCGCCGCGATTCGCCCGGCAAGCCCGCACGGATCACCGGAGCTGAGCCCGCGCGCCGCATCAGCGGCGGCCAACGCGGCAAGGTCTGCCGCCGTCCTGACCCGCTGACCGGCTAGCGCTGCCTGGGCAAACCAGGAGATGCCGAGCAACAACATGATCGCGGCAATCGCCACCCCGGCCACCAGCACTGTGCTCGATCCCCGCTGCGGCTGACCGGAAGCCCGGCCGCGGCGCTTCATGGCACCCGGATCATGGCATCGCTCCGGGCGGCTCGGAATCCTCGGCCCGGGCAGTGGCTTTGGCTTTGAGCTGGTTGCCCAGCAAGTCCCCGAACGGACCGGCCAATCGGCTGCCGACCTCGACCTCGAGGAACCCGCCCTCGCGGCGCACCACGACGTTGGCATCGGCGCCGCCGAGCCGGCGGGCCACCGAGTCGACAGCCTCCGCCGCGGCGCCGCGCGCCGCTTCCCGGGCGGCGGCACGGGCCGCGTCTTCCAAACGCATTTGGACCACTGCGGCCTGCGCGCTGAACAACAGAAAGCCCAGCAGCAAAAGCAGCACCGGGAAAAGCACCGCCAATTCAGCCGTTGCCGAACCTCGTTCACCGGCCCGCCGCGGTGACAGCCTCATCCGATGCTCAAGGCGTTGCGGATCAAGCCGAGCAAGAACCCGCGGACTTCGTCGCTGCGCAGGATCACCACGAGCAATCCGGCGAAGCCCACCGCGGCCAAGGTCGCGATCGCATATTCGGCGGTCGCCATGCCCAGTTCCCGGCTTCGCGAAAGTCCTTCCGGGCCGGCTTCCGCGTCGACCGGCGCCGTACGGAAGGCCGGCATCACGTCGGCGGACATGCCTGCCCGTCCGGTTCGGCCCGATTCAGAACGGCTGGCCGGCACCTCCTCGGTCCGCATTTCTTCGGCCCGGTCTCGGCATTGCTGGTTCATCTGGATTCTCCTTCGGTCGGATTTTGCTTGAGTCTGGACTGGGTTCATCGCGTACTGGGTTCATCGCGTACTGGGTTCATCGCGTACTGGGTTCATCCGGGCAGCAGCGCGATCAGCACCGGCACAACGCCCAAGAACATGAAGGCCGGCAATGCGCAGAGCCCCATCGGCAGCACGAGTTTCACCCCCAGCGCGGCCGCACGGCGTTGCAGCTCGCGTTGCCTCTCCTGGCGCAATCGGGTTGCCTCGGCCCGGAGCAATACGGCCGACGGCGCACCGGTCAAGGCCAAAAGCCGAGTTGACCGCTCCAAGTCCACGAGGGCCCGCAATGGCGCCGCATTCAGGATTCCCCGCCACGCGGCCGACCATTCGGAGCCCAGACCCAGGGCTGCGCCGACCATAGCCAAGCTGCCGCCCAGGGCCCGGCTGCAGATTGAGCCGAGTTCCCGGAAGCTCCGGTCCAGGGGCAGACCGGCGGCCAGCAGGGCGGCCAAAAGATCCAGCAGCAAGGGCAAATCCTGTACGCCGTCGGGCTCTTTGGGCCGGGCGGCTGCCGGCCGGAAAGCCCGGTCGCCCGCCGTCGGGGAAAAGAGCAAAAGCACCCCGAGCAGGCCGCAACCGAAAACCAGGAGATTCATCGCACGGTCCCAGCAGACCGCAGCAGCGCCGACATCCAGAACCGGCCCAGCAGCAACAGCCCGCCGCCCGCGATGAGTGCCGCCCAGCCCAAGGGCGAAGACATCAGGACCCCGAGCGGGTCCAGCCCCATCAAATACCCGGAAGCCAAGCCCAGCAACGGGAGCCAGCCCAGCAAGGCCGCGGTCGCCGATGGACCCGCCATCGCGATCCGCTGCAAACCCCGGACCTCGGCGGCGGAATCGAGATGCCCGGCCAGCCTTTCCAATACCTCGGCCATCGGCACACCGTTGCGCGCGGCGAGCTCCAAGCAGGCCGCGAACTCGATCGCGGCAGTCCGGACCGGATCACGCTGCGGCGCCCGCTCCGCGATGTTCCGGAAGACCGGTGCGGTGCCGAGTCCTGCCGCGGCACGCGCCGCACAGGCCTCGGCCAGGTTTGCCACGGCCGAGTCGCGATTCGATGCCGCTACCGCGCGCCACAAATCCACTTCCCCGGAGCCACCCGAAAGCAGCGCCGAAACGTGCCGGACGAACAGCTCGAATTCGCCGATGCGAACCGGTTGACCGGCCGACCCGGCCTGCGGTTTCGACCCGGCACCCCGCCGGAGGCCTGCCGGATGCGTCATCGGCCAGTACCATAAACAGATTCCGCCGAGGCCCAGCAGCAACACCTGGAGATTCATCCGGCCAATCTCCTTTGCAACTTCCGCCAAGCCGGCCCGGGAATCACGTCTTCGGGTGAAAATGCCGCGGCCATCTGGACGCCTAGCTGCCCCTCCTCGAGGGAGAGCAACCCCAGATGCACAAGCCGCCGGCCGCTGGCGGTATTCGACATGTGCAGGACCACGTCGATGGCGCTGACTGCTTGCAGCGAGACCGCTTGCGGGCTCATTTCGGCCAGGGCTCCCAGGGCTTGCAACCGGGCCGGAACGTCTGCCGCGCCGTTGGCATGGATCGTGCCGGCGCCGCCGTGCCCGGTGTTGAGTGCGGTGAGCAACTCGCGGATCTCGGCACCGCGGCACTCGCCCACAATCAGTCTGCTCGGATTCATCCGCAAGGCCTCGCGGACCAGCTGCCGCAAATCCACCGCACCCAGGCCCTCGACGTTCGCGGCACGGCTCCGCAGCGAAAGCACGTGTGGATGCCCTGGTGAAAGCTCCGGGGTGTCTTCGACCACGATCAAACGTTCCTGCGGACCGCAGATCCCCAGGAGGGTATTGAGCAGCGTGGTCTTTCCGGACCCGGTGGCGCCGCTGATCAAAAAATTCCGCCCCGATGCGATCAGTTCGCGCAGCAGATCCGCCGCTCCGGGCGGGAGCACGCCTCGCTCGACCAGTTCCGGCAGGCCGAATGGTTCCATCCGGTGCACCCGCAGCGAAAGCAGAGTGCCGCTGCCGGACACCGATGGCAGCACCGCGTGGACCCTGAGGCCGCCGGGCAATTGGCCGTCCGCGCAGGGATTCGCTTCATCGAGGCGCTTTCCGGCGCTGGAAATCAATCGCCGGGCCAGTGCCTGGACCTCGGCCTCGCCGACGAACTTCACCGGGCTGGGTTCCAACCCCCTCCCGCGTTGCAACCACACTTGCTCGGGGGCGTTGACGAAGATGTCGGTCAGTTCCGGGTCCGCCAGCAAATGCTGCAACGGCCCCAATCCGCTCAACTCGGCGCTGATCCGCGCGACCGCAGCGAACGAACCCGCCGTCCCCAGCACCCGGCCGCTCGTACGCAGCGCCGAGGCGACGCCGGCCGAGCTGAATGGACGGCCCTGCGCCAGCACATCGTCCCGGATCCGCTCCAGCAGTTCGGGATCGGGGGCCTGTCCTTTGCCGACGGCCGATTCGACCGGTTCCGCCCCGCGCTTCATCTCGCCGCCGTCCCGAGCGCGGCCGACAGGGCTCCGAACAGCCGCCGGACGCCCCGGTGGTTGACCAGTTCGGGCAATGCTCCGCGATCGGCGATCCGGCCGACGCCGCGCAACAGCGGGAATTCGCCCAGCAGCGGAAGGCCGGCCGAGTCGGCGGCCAATTGCGCGTCCAGACCTTCCGGGAACGGCCGGCGCACCACCAGCCGGGTCGAGGCGGGCAAGGCCGGCAACAACTTTCGCACCGCTAAAAGCCCGGTCAGTCCGGCGGTCGATTGGCAGATCAGGAGATCGCTCTGCGGAGCGAACAGCTCTACCGTTCCGGCCGAGCGGCCGACGTCGACCAGCACCAGCTCGAAAGCCCGTGAAGCAGCCTCCAGAGCCGCCAGGACGACGTCGGAAGCCAGCCCCGGGCCGTGCGGCTCGGCCGATTCGCCGGCCCCGGTGCGAATCCGGCCGAACCCCAGAACATCACAGCCTGCCGACTGAGGCAGGGCCGCCGAGAACTGAATCGGGCTGAGCGTTCCGGAGCTCTGCCGCAAATCGGACCAGGTGAGCCCCGCAGCAGGTTCGGCCGACAGCGCGTACTCGATGCCCGGCCCCCAGGGGTCCCCGTCGATCAGCAACGTCCGGTGCCCCGCTGCGGCCGAACGAAGGGCCAGCAGGGCAGCGGTGGTCGAGGCCCCGGCTCCCCCGTGGCCGCCCACGATGCTGATCGTCCGGCCAAGTTCCGGAGCCGATTGCAGACTGTTCAGGAATTCGGCCAGCCAAGCGGCTCCTTCCGGCAATGGCACCACATGGTCGATGTCCGCCTTCGCCGCGAGTTGCCAGAGGTCCGGATGCCCCTCGTCTGCGATGCCGATCAGGATCCTCGGGCAGGTGCGGCGCTCGACCATCGCCCGGTGCCCCTGCACGCCGGCGAGCAGATCCGGCCCGATCAGCACCGCGGAGACCGCCGAAGCCGCCGGCAGACCATCGACCAGATCAGTCCCGGCAGCAGTGACGATCCCGGCAGCCAACTCGCGTAGCGCCGGAATGTCGCTGAGCAGGCAAACCGGCGCGAACGACCTCGGCGTCCAGTCCGGAATGCGTCCCCGCTTTGCTCCACCGTTCATGCCACCAGGCTGCCGAACCGGCCAGGCCCTCCGCCAGCGGACAACTCCGGATGTGGGGAAACCCCCGATCCACCGGTCCTGTGCAGGACCGGTCACGGACAAAAGCTGACCTGATTCTCCGCATCTGCCGGGCCGGCCGTGCACCCGAGGGTTCGATTGCCCGGCAGAATAGACGCATGTACATCCTGCTGGCCAGCGGCCCGGAAGCCGGGCAGGCCTGCCTGCTCCTGCTGGATGCCGCAGGCCAGCCCGCAGCAGAACCGAGGGTCGTTGCCAGACCGGATCTGTCCGATGCCGTTTCCGCGCTGGAACGCCGGAACCGACCGCGCTGGGTGTGGCAACGGGCCCAGGCCTGGTACCCGGAGCTGCTTTCGGCCGGAGTCACCGTGGAACGCTGCCATGACCTGTCGCTGTGCCAGGCGATCCTGGCCGCGGCCGAATCCACCGCGGACACCGGATATCCGCGCGAAGTCCCGCCGGCCGCCGAACCGTTCGAACCCCGCGGCCTGGTCGACCCGGCCCAGGACAGCCTCTTCGAGGCCTCGACCGGAGCCCGCGGGGCCGGGCCGGAGGAGTTGCTTGCGGAATTCCGCGCCCAACTCCAGGCAATCCGCGCTTCCACCCGACCGGCCCGCCTGCAACTGTTGCTGGCCGCGGAATCCGCGGGCGCCCTGGTCGCCGCCGAAATGCAGCACACCGGCGTCCCGTGGCGAGCTGATCTGCACGAAAAACTACTCGTAGAAGCTCTGGGTCCGCGTCCTCCAGGCACCCAACGGCCCGCGAAGATGGAAGCCCTGGCCGCGCAACTGCGGGAAAAGCTCGGCGTGGCCACGGTGAACCCCGACTCGCCGCAGGAGCTGCTGCGGGCCCTGCACCGGGCCGGCATCGAGGCGAAAAGCGCACGCAGCTGGGAATTGCAGGAGATCGACCACCCGGCGATCGAACCTTTGCTCGCCTACAAGAAACTCTCCCGGCTGTTCAGCGCGAACGGCTGGTTCTGGTTGGACCAGTGGGTCCGCCATGGCCGGTTCCGTCCGGAATACGTGGTCGGCGGGGTGGTCTCCGGACGCTGGGCGTCCCGCGGCGGCGGCGCGCTGCAAATTCCGAAACAGGTCCGCGCCGCGGTGCACGCGGATCCGGGCCACAAGCTCATCGTCGCCGATGCCGCCCAGCTGGAACCGCGGGTACTGGCCGCGCTGGCCCAGGATTCGAAAATGGCCGAAGCAGCGCAGAGCAGCGATCTGTATGCCGGAATCGCGGCACAGGGATTCGGCGGCGATCGGGCCAAGGCCAAGGTCGCCCTGCTCGGCGCGATCTACGGCGCCACCACCGGGGAATCCGGGCGGCTGATGCCGCAGTTGGCCCGGACCTATCCCCGGGCGGTCGGTTTGGTCGAAGAGGCGGCAAGGGCCGGTGAGCGCGGCGAGGTGGTCAGCACATTCTTGGGCCGCAGCTCGCCGCCGCCCTCCGCGGCCTGGCGCACCGCGCAACAAACCACCAGCGAACAGGAGCAACGATGGGCGGACAATTTGGCCCGCTCGAGGGGCCGGTTCACCCGGAATTTCGTGGTCCAGGGTTCGGCCGCGGAATGGGCCTCCTGTTGGCTCGCCGAGCTGCGCCGGGCGCTGCGCTCGAGGCCCGAACTCGGCGCGGAACTGGTGTTTTTCCTGCACGATGAGGTGATGGTGCATTGCCCGGAAACCCACGTCGCCCAGGTCAGCACGTTGATCGCCGAGGCTGCGCAATCCGCCAAGGACCTGATCTACGGTCGGGCTCCGATCAACTTCCCGGTGACGCTCGCCGTCGTCGACCATTACGACGAGGCCAAATAGCAGCCGCTCCGTTCTGAAACCGCGATGAACCGGAGCTGACACGGCTCAGAGCGGAGCCAACATCTCCTGGTTGCGATCCCAGTCCCGGCTCCAACCGAGTTCGTCGAACAGCTTGTTCAGAATGCCGCCGGTGAAGCCCCAGACCACGGTGTCCTGAACCAGGAACGCCGGGCTGCGGAAGGTGCTCCGGCCCCGGTGGACTGCGGCCATCCGGCGCAAACTGGGGTCCAACAACTCGCGGACCGGGGCGCGGAACACCCGGGCGGACTCCGCCAGGTCGACGGCGAAGACCGGCGACGGCGCCCGCCACCAGGCGAGCACCGGGGTCACCGCGAAATTGCTGACCGCCAGTGCGGTCTGCGGCAATTGGCCCAGAATTTCGACGCCGGCCGGGTCCAATCCGGTCTCTTCGACCGCTTCGCGCAATGCTGCCGCAATCACATCGGCGTCCTGCGGTTCCACACCGCCGCCGGGGAAACCGATCTGGCCCGGATGGTCCTCCAAGGTCGCCGCCCGCTCCACCAGCAGGACATCGCAGTCCTCCGGGTCCGCGGAATAGGCCGGTCCACTGCTGCCGGAGCCGAAAAGCACCAGCACCGAAGCTTGCCGGGCCAGCGCCGGATCCGGCAGGGAATCCCGGATCTCATCCCGCATCGCCGGGATCATGCCGGCCGCCGAGCGTTGCGCGAGCGCTTTCAAATCCTGATATGCATTCACGTCGGTGTAACGTCCTGGGCGCGAAAAACCTGCCGCTGGAAATCCTGCCGGAGTTCTGCGGCACCCTCGGTATCGGCCAGCATCGCCGCCAAAAGCGCTTCGTTGCCCGGTGCCAGCTCGTATTTGAGCAGTTTTTTGGCCCGGTCCGGATCGGTCTCGCCCATTCCGTAGGCGGGGCACAGTCCGGCCACGACACATGCCCCGCAAGCCGGTTTGCGGGCATGGCAGACCCGGCGCCCGTGGAACACCACCCGATGCGAAAGCATGGTCCAGTCCGCGGGCTCGATCAATTCGCCCACCTCGGCCTCCACCACTACCGGGTCATCGGAATCGGTCCAGCCGAAGCGGCGGGCCAATCGGCCGAAGTGGGTGTCCACCGTGATCCCGGGCACCCCGAAAGCGTTGCCGAGCACCACGTTCGCAGTTTTCCGGCCCACGCCCGGGAGCGTGACCAGTTCGGCCAGGCTGCCCGGGACCTCGCCGTCGTACTCGTCGACGATCCGGCCCGCCAAGCCGATCAACGATTTCGCTTTGGCCCGGAAAAACCCGGTGGGCCGAATCAGTTCCTCCAACGCTGCCGGCTCCGCCTGCGCCAAGGCCAGGGCATCCGGATAGCGCGCGAACAGCGCCGGAGTGGTCTGGTTGACCCGGACATCGGTGGTTTGCGCCGAAAGCACGGTGGCCACCAGGAGTTCGAACGGGTTCCGGAAGTCCAATTCCGCATGCGCGTAGGGGTACGCTTCGGCGAGCAGCCGATTGATCTTGCGGGCCCTGCGCTTGAGCGCAAGGCGGGATTCAGCCATCTTCGGGAGCGCGTTCGATGCTGCTCAAGTCCCGCAGCACGCCGATCCGGCCATCGGAGTTCTGCACGATGAAATCGTGACCGCGGTCCTGCAAGGCCAAGAACCAGGTTCCGGGCTCGATGTTGTAGAGGAATCCGCCGGTGTGCTCGTCGAGCACGGCCTTGGGCCGGTCCACGGCGAACCAGAACGCTTCATAGACCAATTGGCCGCCGGTGTCCTGGCCCGGCCGGCTCGCCGGATCGACCGTAGCGGCAAATGACTCCGGTTCCAGCTCTTCCGCGGTCGCGGGCTCGGCGGGCGCCTCGAAGGACCGGGTCCAGGAATCATCCGTTGCGGTCTCCGCCGCCGGCTCGGGCTCGGCCGCCGACCCGGCTTCCACCGCCGGTTCCGCTTCCACTACCGGGTCCGCTTCCACTGCCGGGTCCGCCGCCTCGGGCGGCTCGGTTCCGAACGGCAGTGCTGCCTCGGGACCGGTCAGGTCCGGTTCCGGTTCGACGTCGGCCGCAGCTTCAGGAGCTGCCGAGTCCTCTGACGGCAAGGAGGTGAAATGCTGGCCCACCACGAACGGCTGGGGTTCGGCGGCCGCCGGGGGCTCGGCGAACGTGGAAGCGACCATGTCCACGGGCGGTTCCTGGACCGGATTCGGCACCGATTGGCCCGGTACCGATTGGCCCAGCGCCGCCAGCGCCGGGGCCGGTACCGTCGCAGTACCGAAGAAAGGCAGCCATTTCGCAGCCACCGTGGCGGCCAACAAGCCGAGTGCGCCGATCAGCGAGATCAAGTAGCCGAGCGAGAAGCCGCCCACGGTCAGCAGGAAGAAATAGCCGGCAGCGAAGGACGCCACCACGGAGCCGAACTGGTCCAAGCTGAGCGAACCCACGCGGATCAAACCGCTCCGGTTCAAACGCTGCACCAGGAACATCACCGCGACCGCCAAGGGCAGGACGATGCCAATCACCAGGAAGTAGACCGTGGAGCTGTTCCAGAAGTTGCTTCCGCCGGCCCCGGCGATCGGCAGCACGGTGCCCACCAGCATCACCAGCACCGAGCCGAAGATCACCAGGTCGCGGAGCGTGAAGGGTCCCAAAACTGCGCCGCCGGGTGCGGCGGCAGGGCCGGCTGGCTGACCGGACGCCGTCGGCGGCGCCACAGTGCCAACCACGGTTCCAGGCTGGATGTCGTTCACGTGAACTCCTTGCCGGCCCGCTCGAAAGGGCCGATTTTCGGTGAATATCCCCTTTCAGAGTAGTGAACCGGTCGCGCCAACCAAAGCTCCGACGCCCTGCCCCGCCAAGTTTCTGCGCAATTGGGCGCACAAATGCAACCGTTGACCGCGTCATATCAGGCCAATGTGTGAGCTGGGACACGCATTGCGGCCGGCTCGCGCTAGGGTAGGAATCAAAGCGGAAGACGCGTGGGGACACCACGGAACAGGGATTGCAAAGGAACCAGAATGCCCGAAAACGAAGCCGGCGACGCGCTCGAAAATCTGTTGCACGAGAACCGGAAATTCCCGCCGAGCGAGGACTTCGCGGCCAACGCGATCGCCACCGCGGCGCTCTACCAGGAAGCCGCAGCGGACCGGCTGGGCTTCTGGGCCGAACAGTCCCGAGAGCTGCTCAGCTGGGGCCAGGACTTCGAACAGACCCTGGATTGGTCCGAAGCCCCCTTCGCGAAGTGGTTCGTCGGCGGCAAAATCAACGCCGCGTACAACGCCCTGGACCGGCACGTCGAAGCCGGCAACGGCGACCGGGTGGCCATTTACTGGGAAGGCGAACCGGGCGACACCCGCGAATACACATACGCGCAGCTCACCGAAGCGGTCAAGAAGGCCGCCAATGCTTTCGAGGCCTTGGGCGTCGCCAAGGGCGACCGGGTGGCGATCTACCTGCCGATGATCCCGGAAGCCGTGATTTCGATGCTGGCCTGTGCCCGGATCGGCGCGATCCATTCCGTGGTCTTCGGCGGATTCTCCGCCGATGCGCTGCGCAACCGGATCGACGACGCCGAGGCCAAGCTCGTGATCACCGCCGATGGCACGTATCGCCGGGGCGCACCGAGCCCGCTCAAACCAGCGGTGGATGCCGCACTGGAAGCCCCGGGCCACACCGTGCAGCACGTCGTCGTGGTCAAACGCAACGGCGAGCCGGTGGCCTGGACCGAGGGCCGCGACCGGTGGTGGACGGAAACCGTCGATGCGGCGAGCGCAGAACACGAGGCCGTCCTGCATGATTCGGAACATCCGCTGTTCATCCTCTACACCTCCGGCACCACGGGCAAGCCGAAAGGCATTCTGCACACCACCGGCGGGTATTTGACGCAGACTGCCTATTCGCACAAGAACGTCTTCGACCTGCGGCCGGAAAGCGACGTCTATTGGTGCGCGGCCGACATCGGCTGGGTGACCGGACACAGCTACATCGCGTACTCCCCGCTGGTCAACGGCGCTTCGATCGTGATGTACGAAGGCACCCCGGACACGCCGCACCAGGGCCGCTGGTGGGAGATCATCGAGAAGTACAAAGTCACCATCCTCTATGCCGCGCCGACGGCGATCCGCACCTTCATGAAATGGGGCCGGGAGATTCCGGCCAAATACGATTTGGGCTCGCTCAAGCTGCTCGGCTCGGTCGGCGAACCGATCAATCCCGAAGCCTGGATGTGGTACCGGGAGATCATCGGCGGTGGCAAGACCCCGATCGTGGACACCTGGTGGCAGACCGAGACCGGCGGCATGATGATTTCGCCGTTGCCCGGCGTCACTGCGACCAAACCGGGCTCCGCGCAGGTAGCGCTGCCCGGCATCGAGGTGGATGTGGTGGACGATTTGGGTCAGCCGGTGGCCAACGGCCAAGGCGGTTACCTCGTGGTGAAATCGCCATGGCCGTCGATGCTGCGCGGCATCTGGGGCGATCCGGAACGCTACAAGGAAACCTACTGGAGCCGCTTCGACAATATGTACTTCGCCGGCGACGGCGCCAAAAAAGACGAGGACGGCGATATCTGGCTGCTCGGCCGGGTCGACGACGTGATGAACGTTTCCGGGCACCGGTTGTCCACTACCGAGATCGAATCCGCGCTGGTGAGCCACCCCTCCGTGGCCGAAGCCGCCGTCGTCGGGGCCTCGGACGAGACGACCGGCCAAGCCGTGGTGGCCTTCGTGATCCTGCGCGGCTCCGCGGCGGAGGACCCCGACGTCGAGCAGACCCTGCGCAATCACGTGGGCAAGGAGATCGGCCCGATCGCCAAACCCAAGCGGATCCTGGTGGTGCCCGAATTGCCGAAGACCCGATCCGGCAAAATCATGCGCCGACTGCTCAAGGACATCGCCGAAGGCCGCGAAGCCGGCGATGCGACGACCCTTGCCGATGCCGGAATCATGCAGTTGATTTCGGAGAGTTTGAAAAAGTAACCGAATCCGGAACGCCGCCCACCGAGGAGCTCAGATGACCGACGATCCAGGAATCCGCCGCGACGTCCCGCCCAGCGGAACCGGCTGCCGGGAATGCCTGGCCGCGGACGGCTGGTGGGTGCATCTGCGCCGATGCGCCCAATGCGGGCACATCGGGTGCTGCGACAGCTCGCCGGAACAGCACGCGACCGCGCATTTCCGGGAAACCGGTCACCCGGTGGTGCGCAGTTTCGAACCCGGCGAAGCCTGGTTCTTCGACTACCGGGACGGCTCATTCCCGCGGGCCGGGCAACTCGCGGCACCGCTGAGCCACCCGGAAGACCAGCCTGCGCCCGGGCCGGAAGGCAAAGTGCCGGCGAATTGGCGGGAACTGATCCACTGAATCAGACGGCGCGGCGCCGTTGTCAGAACTCACTTGGGTGCAGTTGAGCCGGGTATTCGTCGGCAATACCCGGCTCAACTGCACCCAAGTCGACCGGGCAAGCCGAACATTAGCCACCCGGTCACGGTCAGAGCACGATTTCCCGGCCCTGCTCGGCGGATTCGTAGATTGCGGCAATGATCTTCATCAGCTCCAGGCCGTGCTCGGCCGGCGCCGCCTCGGCGACTTCGCCCCGCGCCGTGGCCAAGAAGTAATCGATCTCGTTGCGGTAGCCGACCGGGTCAAAGCCCAGCGAGTCGATCACCGGGGTGATGTCCAGCAACGTGTCGTGCTTCTCGGTGAAAATCTTCAGCGCCGGTTCCAAGCTGGCACCGCCGTTCTCGCCGAACACCTGCACCTTGACCTCGTCCGGCCCGTGCAGCGAATAGCTCGTGTCGAAGTGCATCACGGCGCCGTTTTCGAAGGTCACGAGCGCCGAGGCCAAATCCTCCACCGAATTCTGCGCCGGATCGTAGTCCGCGGAAAGGTAGCGGCTCAGATTCTTGATGTTCGCCCGGTTGCCCAATTTGTGGAACACCGCTCCGGACACCCGGGAAGCCTTGGGGCAGCCCATCAGGTACCAGCAGATGTCCAAAAAATGCACACCCAGATCGATCAGCGGCCCGCCGCCGGACTTGGCTTTGTCCGCGAACCATCCGCCGGGGTTGCCGGCGCGCCGCAAACAGGACGCCTTCGCATAGTAGATCGGCCCCAACTCGCCGGCGTCGATGAACTGCTTGAGCACCGTCGCATTGGGCGAGAACCGGCGCACATAGGCCACTTGGAGCTTGCCCGCCGACGCCGCGGCAGCCTCGGCGACCTCCTCGGCCTGCGCCAGGGTCGCGGTCATCGGCTTTTCGATCAGCACATGCTTTCCGGCCCGCAACGCCTCGAGGACCAGTTCCGCGTGCGTGTCATTGCGCGTGCAGATACTGACCGCGTCGATCTCCGGATCCGCGAAAACCTCGGCCGGATCAGTGACCGCGCGGGCGCCGTACTGCTCGGCGCGCTGCGCCGCGCGCTCCGCGAAGATGTCGCAGACCGCGACCAACTCGGCTTCCGGGGAATCCCGGTAGGCCTTCAGGTGCTCGTCCGCGATCGTGCCCAAGCCGATGACGGCGACCCGCACCGGAGTGCGGCCTCCGCCGCTCATGCCGGGACTCCGGCAGCGTCGGCCTCAAGCTCGGCGACCAAACGCCGCGCATTGGCGAGCGCGAGTTCGCAGGCCACCAGGCAATCCTGCGCGCCTTCGTATTCGATCGAAAGGAAGCCGTCGAAGCCGGCTTCCTTCGCCGTCCAGAGAATCCGGGCCAGGTCCAAGTCCCCGAAACCGAGCACCGAGCCTTGCAAGAAGTTCCCCGCCACGGTCTCCAGCCAACCCTCGCCCGGGAAATTCTCCCGGATGAAGAAATCCTTCAGGTGCACCACCGAAGCATTCGGGGCCAATTTCGCCACCGCGGCATAGGGCGAGTCGTCGACGCAGAGGAAATTGCCGACGTCGAGCGTGGTCTTGAAATTGTCCCGGTCCACCAGGTACAGCAAACGGGCGATCCGTTCACTGTGGTTCATGAAAAAGCCATGGTTCTCCACCGAGGTGGTGATGCCCAAGCCCGCCGCATAGTCGGCAATCTGCTGGCAGGCCGGAACAATGGTCGCCAAAACGCTTTCCAACTCCGCCTGCGAAGCCTCCCGCCAGGCCCACTCGACGACGTCGTGCCGGAAGAACTGCGCGCCCAAGGCCTGCGCGATGTCCAGTTGGCCGCGGATCCGGTCCACTTCGGCAGCCACCTCAGTGCCTCGGAAGTCGGCGGCCACCACGTAGTTGATGATCGGCAGGCCTGCGGCTTCGGCGGCAGCACGCAGCGCCCGTGCCGATTCCACGGTCAGCGGCTCGGGCAGCCCGGCTTCGGCGATCTCCAGATGCGAGGCGCCGTGCTGCGCGGCCCAGTCGACCACTCCGGCCAGATCGAGCCGGCCGTCCGCCATCGCGCCCGCGAAACTGTAGGAACTGAATCCAATCTTCATGAAGCTCCTTGTTGTGTTTTTGATCTTTGACAGCTTGCAATGAGCTTATTCGTGCAGAGGAACTTCCGTCACCGGCCGGAACTTTATTCGCGGGCGAAGAAACTGCCGGCCCTGCCGGATTCATCCCGGGTGGCCTAGGCTGGCTGCCGTGAACTCCCCTCTCGGCAGCAAACCCCGCATCGCGATCGCCGGAATCGCTTTGGAAGCCAGCACCTATTCGCCGGCCCGGACGCCGGAGGCCGGGTTCGTCCGGCGCGATGGCCAGCAGATCTTGGACTACTACCCGTTTTTCGCGCCGGGCAGCCGGATCCGGGAAGCCGCGCAATGGCTGCCCTTGGTCCACTACCGGGCAATCCCCGGCGGCGCCGTGCCCCGTGCGGACTACGAGGCCATGAAAGCCACCATCTGCCAGGCGGTTCGGGAAACCCTGTCCGAAGGGCCCTTGCACGGCTTCTACTTCGACATCCATGGTGCGATGAGCGTCGTGGGTCTGGATGACCCGGAAGCCGACCTGCTGCTGGCCCTGCGGGCGCTCACCGGACCCGAGACGGTCTTCGGCTCCGGCATGGACCTGCACGGGAACGTTTCAGCGACGTTGGCTTGGCAGCTGGACGTGCCCAGTTGCTACCGGATGGCGCCGCACGAGGACTGGCTCGAAACCAAGGAGCGCACTGCGGCGAACCTGCTCGCCGTGATCGCCTCCGGAACCCGGCCGCTCAAGGCCTGGATCCCGGTGCCGATCCTGCTGCCGGGCGAAAAAACCAGCACTCGGGACGAACCGGCCAAGGGGCTGTACCGGCAGGTCGCCGAGGCCGCCGAGCGGGACGGGGTGCTCGATGCCGGCCTGTGGATCGGATACGCCTGGGCCGACGAGCCGCGCAACCATGCGGTGGTGATGGTCACCGGCCAGGATTGGCCCCGGATAGCGGCCGAGGCGGAGGCGATCGCGGAAAGCATGTGGCGGCAGCGCTCCGGGTTCCAGTTCGTGGCACCCGCGGCAAGCTTGGCGGAATGCCTCGATTCAGCCGTCGCCAGCCAGGCCACACCGTTTTTTTTGAGCGATTCCGGAGACAACCCGACCGCCGGCGGCGCCGGAGACGTCACCTGGACGCTGGCCCGATTGCTTGAAGCAATCGGCCCCGGCGGTGCCCGGGAGGCGGACTTCGCAGGCAAAACCGTGATCTATGCGGCCATTCCGGATGCCGAGTCCGCCCGGTATTGCCAGGCGGCCGGCACCGGCGCCGAGGTCACCGTGCGGATCGGTGCCCGGATCGACGACCGGCCGGAGCCGCCGGTCGAAGTCACCGGAACGATCCGGCGGGTGACCGACTCGGATCCGGTCGCCGGAATCGAAATCGTGCTGCAATCGGGTCCACTGCAGATTTTGCTGACCGAACGGCGCAAGCCCTACCACTTGGAATCCGACTTCAGCCGGAATGGTTTGGACCCCCGGGCGGCGGATCTGGTCCTGGTCAAGATCGGCTACCTCGAGCCGGAGCTATTCGCGATGGCCGCCGATTGGATGTTGGCGCTGACCCCCGGCGGCGTGGACCAGGACCTGCAGCGGTTGGGCCACCGCCGGATCCTCCGGCCGATGTTCCCGTACGACGACGGCTTCCAGCCTGACCTTTCCGCGCGCAGGATCCCGGCGTCCGCCGATCCCTGGCCGGAGCCGGAGCAGGCTCCGCAACCGGGCCGCCCCGGAGCACCCGCCGCAGAAACTTCGGCACCGAACTAATCCGCAAACGGTTCCGCGGCACCAGTGCCTTGTGGTTCTCTTCGATATCAAACGGCGGCCGGTTCGGGCTTGCCGAGGCGGATTCGAGGAGGCCACAGTGGAACGGATGTCCCGGCGGGGTTTATTGGGATTGGGCGGAGCATTGGGTGCGGCAGCCCTGCTGAGTGCATGCGGCAGCAGCAGCACCGACCCCGGCAGCGATTCGACCTCGACGCCGGCCAAGCTCAGAGTCTGGTTCATGAAGGACTCGGTCTCGGACAAGGCGCAGAAATGGCTCACCGACGAGTTCGCCAAGAAGTTCCCGGGGTCGTCCCTGGTGATCGAACAGCAGGACTTCGACGGGATCGTGCCGAAGCTGCAAACCGCTTTGGCCAGCCCGGAATCGACGCCTGATCTGATCGAACTCGGCAATACCCAGGCGCCGACGTTCTGTGCGGTGGGCGCCTTGGCGGATCTGAGCGATTTGAAGTCCGAGCTCGGCGGCAGCGACCTCACCCAGTCCCTGGTCGATTTGGGCACGTTCAACGGCAAGCTGTTCGCCGCCCCGTTCTATGCCGGCAGCCGGATCTTCATTTACCGCAAGGATTTCTTTGAAAGCGCCGGCATCGCAGTGCCCACGACGCTGGACGAGTTGGGCGCCGCAGCGGCCAAGCTGCAAGCCGCGAACCCGCCCAAGAACCAGCACTTCTCGGCGATGTTCTTGAGCGGCATCTCGAACCAATCCGCCTTCGCCTGGCTGTTCACCAATGGCGGCCGGTTGGCCAGTGAAGACGGCGGCGTGTGGAAGGGCGGTTTGTCCGCACCGGAATCCCAAAAAGCCATCGGCCAGTTGCAAGAGATCTGGCGCACCGGATCCACCTCGGGGACGATCACCGACACCTCGATTTCCACCGCTCCGTACACCGCGTTCAACGCGGAGGAAACCGGCATGTTCTTCGGCTTCAATTTCCACGTCAAGAAGCTCACCCCGGAGCTGGTGCAGTCCGGGAAAGTCGGATACTTCGGCTTCCCTCCGGCCACGGCCGGCGGCGCGAGCCACCCCTTCGCCGGTGGATCCAACGTCGCGATCTCGGCGAAATCGAAGAATCGGGGTCTGGCCAAGGAAGTGCTCAAACTGATCTTCAGCAAAGAATTCCAGGAAGCCTTCGCCACCGACGGCGGCTGGGTTCCCGGCAACCTCAAATATGCCAGCGCCCTGGGCAGCGACGAGCTGTCCAAACTGACCGTCGACGCGGTGCGCAATTCGGTGGGCACACCCGCCGCGAAGAACTGGGCTCTGGTCGAAAGCGCCAAGGTGATCGATGACTTCTTCGTCGCCATGGGTTCGGGCAAAGATCCGGTGAGCCTGGCCAAAACCGCCGACGAGAAGATCGCCTCGATCCTGAACGGCAAATAGATGAGCCTGCGCACCGCAGAACGGCAAGCTGAACGGCAACCGTTGAACCAGCAGTTGCACAGGCGCAAGAAGAGCAAACTCCCGTTGTTGCTGCTCCTGCCCGCCGTGGCCACGGTGGCCCTGGCGATGGGCTATCCCCTGGTCCGCCAATGCATCATGGCGTTCCAGGAATTCTCACTGGCCCAGCAATTCGGCGCGGAGCCGGAATTCATCTGGTTCGGCAACTTCGTCACCGTGCTCACCGATTCGGCCTTCTGGCTGGTTCTGGCCCGCTCGCTGTTGTTCTGCCTGGTGTGCGCCGCGCTGACCATGCTGATCGGCGTCGGCGGCGCGGTATTGCTGACCAAGCTCTCCCGTCCGGTCTCGGTCCTGGTGCAATCCGTGATGCTGCTGGCCTGGGCGTTGCCGGTGCTGTCCTCGCTGCAGGTCTTCCAACGGATTTTCGATGCCCGATCCGGCGTGGTCGATTGGGTTCTGGGCAAGCTCGGCTTCGCCGGAATGGAGAACTTCAACTGGTTCTCCAATCCGCTGACCTTTTTCGTGATGGCCGGGCTCCTGGTGGTCTGGATGAGCGTCCCGCTGGTGCTTTTCATGGTCTACGCCTCGATCACCCAGATCGACGAGTCGATGCTCGAGGCTTCCACGATCGACGGCGCCAACGGGTGGAAGCAATTCCGCGAAATCACGGTTCCGACCATCGCCCCGGTCCTGCTGCTGGTGGGCATCCTGCAGGTGATCTGGGACCTGCGCGTCTTCACCCAGATCTACATCCTGCAGAAAAGCAGCGGGATCACCGAGCAGACCAATGTGCTGGGCACCTACATCTACCAAGTCGGGTTGGCCGGCGGCGACTACGGCGTGGCCTCGGCCACGGCATTGATCATGCTCGCCATCACCTTGCTGCTGACTTGGCGCTACGTCCGACTCGTGATCAAACAAGGAGACCTCTGATGGCCCGCAAAGCGCCGCTGCCGCGGCGGATCAGTCTGAATGCGCTCGGCGTCCTCTTCGCCCTGCTCTGGGTCTTCCCGGTCTACTGGCTGGTGAGCAGCGCGTTCTCGCCGGAATCGGCGTTGCAGTCCCGGACGCCGTCGTTCTTCCCCGCACCGTTCACCTTGGAGCACTTCCAATCGATCCTCTCCGACGGCGCGTTCTATTCGGCCCTGCGGATGAGCTTTTTCACCGCCTTGCTGGTGGTCCTGGCCGCGATCGTCTTCGCCTTCTTCGCTTCGCTCGCGCTGAGCCGGTTTCGGTTCCGCGGCCGACGCGCACTGATCGTGGCGGTTCTGGTGATCCAGATGATCCCGGCCGAGGCGTTGTTCATCTCGCAGTACAAGATGATCGACGGCTGGCATCTGCTCAATTCGGTCCTCGGTCTGAGCATTCTCTACGTGGGGGCCTCGCTGCCGTTCACGATCTGGATGCTCAAGGGATTCGTGGACGGCATTCCGATCGAACTGGAAGAGGCCGCGATGATCGATGGCTGCAGCCGGATGGGTGCGTTCTTCCGGGTGACCTTTCCACTCCTGGGTTCCGGGCTGGTGGCGTCGTCGATTTTCGCCTTTTTGGCTTCCTGGAACGAATACACCTTGTCGCTGGTGCTGCTCAGCAGCGACAATGCGAAGACTTTGCCGCTGTGGATGCAGGGTTTCAGCACCCAACTGGCCGGCACCAATTGGGGCGGTGTGATGGCCGGATCCACCCTCATGGCGGTACCGGTGATCATCCTTTTCGCAATCGTGCAGAAGCGGATGGCGCAGGGCCTGGTCGCCGGCGCGGTCAAGGGGTGAGCCGGCAGCACGGTACGGCGCTCGGCCCCGGCTCCCCGGTCCTGGCGCTCGACATCGGGGCCAGCTCGGTGAAGTATGCGGTGTTCGACGACGACGGCGGAATCGCGCACAGCGGCGTCCGGGAATTGGTCCTGGACCGGCAGGAGGCAGCGCCGGAGCAGCTCGCCGGTCTGGTCGCCGAGCTGGTCGCCGGGCTGGACAGCGCCCGGGCGGCCGAGGCCGGACCGGCCATCCGGCCCGGCTCGGTGGGTGTGACCGCGCCGGGCATCGTCGACGCGCTCTCCGGAGTGGTCCGGCATTCGGCCAACCTCGGTTGGCGCGACTTCGCGCTGCGGGATGAGCTCGCCGCCCGGCTCGGCATGCCCGTGGCGATCGGGCACGATGTGAACCTGGCCGGTCTCGCGGAGCACCGGTTGGGTGCGGCCCGGGGCGCCCGCAACGCCATGGTCACGGTACTCGGCACCGGGATCAGCAGCGCCTTGCTGGTCGACGGGCAGCTGCTTTCCGCTGGAGGCTACGCCGGGGAAATCGGGCACGCCCGGATCTTCCCGATCGGCGACGCGCGGGCACGGGCCTGCAGCTGCGGCGCCATCGGCTGTTTGCAGACGGTCGCTTCAGCGGGTGGGCTGGTTGCCGAATACGCCTGGCGGACCGGGCGCACGGTGCCCGGCGCGGAGCAGGTCTTCGCCGCGGCCGCCGCCGGTGATCCCGAAGCGGCCGCGGCGCTCCGCCTCGGGATCGACGCTTTGGCGCTGGCCTTGGCCCAGTGCGCCGCCCTGCTCGGACCGGAACTGATCGTCCTGGGCGGTGGCATGGCGCAAGCCGGCGAGGCGTTGTCAGCGCCGCTCGAGGCCGCGCTGCACGGTCTGCTCAGTTTCCACCGCCGCCCCCGATTGGTGCCCGCCGAATTGGGCCGCTGGGCCGGGACCTTCGGCGCCGCGCTGCTGGCCCGGGAAGCGGCCAGCGGCTGACCTCGGCCGGAACCGGATGCCCCGGAACCTGCCGGAAAAGTCATGAACCGGGCCTCCGGCGGCAGAAATTGTCCCGCCCGGTGGAGCCGAATACCCTTCTGGTATCACTCTGGGAGGGGATCGGCCATGGGATACCGTCCGTCATACGCCAAACACATCCGCAAGACCGGCCCGAAAGACCTGGCTCTGACCGAATTTTCCTCGGCCATGCTGTCGCTCATCGCCAATCGTGCGGCCACCTCCAGGGCCGATCTGGCTCGCCAGTTGAACCTGGCGCCGTCGACCATCACACTGCGGGTCAATGAGCTGATCGACGCCGGCCTGATCACTGAATCGGGAGCCGGCGGCCACACCGGTGGACGGCGGCCGACGCTGTTGCGCCTGGTCGCCGACGCCGGTTGCATCTTGGCCGCCGATCTGGGCGCGGCCCACGCCTGGGTCGGCCGGTTGAACATGTCCGGCACGCTGCTCGATTCGAGCCTGATCACGATCGACATTTCGCAGGGCCCGGAAGACGTGCTGCCCGCGGTGGCCGCTGCGATGCGCTCGCTGCTGGAACCCGCGGGACCGCCGGTGCGCGGAGTCGGCGTCGCTTTGCCGGGCCCGGTGGACCTCAACCGCGGCGTGGTGGATTCGCCGTCCCGGATGCGTGGTTGGCATGACTTCCCGGTCCGGGACTGGCTTTCCCGGGAGTTCGGCACGGTGGCCAGCGTCGACAATGACGCGAACATGATGGCCTTGGGCGAATACACCTTGCGGCAGCAGCAGAACCCGGACACCAAGAACCGCATGGACACGTTGTTCCTCAAAGCCGGTGCCGCGATCGGCTGCGGTTTGATCCTGCAGGGCCAGCTCTACCGCGGTGCCACCGGGGCGGCCGGCGACATCGCGCACGTGCAAGTCACCGCGGCCGGCGAGTTGCCCTGTGCCTGCGGGAACCGGGGCTGCCTGGAGACGGTCACCAGCGGCAATGCGATCGTGGCCGAGCTCGCGGCCGCCGGTTTGGCTGTGCGGGACCTCAATGACGTGGTCCGGCATTCGCACAGCGGCGATATCCGGACCACCACTCGGCTGCGTTCCGCGGGCAAGCTGCTCGGCCAGACGCTGAGCACCGTGGTCAATTTCATCAATCCTTCGCTCGTGGTCCTGGGCGGCGGGTTGTCCCAAGCCGAACCGTACATCGCTGCGATCAAATCTCAGCTGTACGCGGGCTGCCACCCACTGGCCACCAAAGACCTGCGCATCGAGGACTCGCTGGCCGGCTCGCAAGCCGGCTTGCTCGGCGCAGGCCAGCAATGCCTTCGCTCGGTGCTGGCCGGGGTCTGAACCCGACGGCCGGGGCAGGCGCATTGAGTTACGGTATTTATATATGTATATTTGTAAATACTTAAATATGCGCAGCAGACTCGACTGGAACGTTGCCTCCAGCCACCGCTTCTGCGGCGCTGTGGTTGAGTAGAGGCAGGAGCTGGGGGCATCCACACAGAATCACGCCCCGGCAAGGACGTGATTGGAACCCTCTCAGATGAATGACCCCGGAATCAGCGGACCCATCTGGCTGCCCACTGCTCCGCCGAACATGGCGGAGTACTTGGCACCCAATCTGCAGCCGATTCCACTGATCCCGGCGATCGCCGCGATCGCCGCCCTGCTCTACCTGGCCGGTGCGATCCGGCTCTGGCGGCAGGGCCGCAAATGGTCGATCGTGGCCACCGCCTCGTTCTTGGCCGGCTGCCTCACCATCATCGTGGTGATGGGTGCCGGCATCGAAGGCTACGGCTTGAAGATGTTCTCGATCTTCATGTTCCAACAACTCACGCTCATGATGGCCGTCCCGCCGCTCCTGGTCTTCGGATCCCCCGGCAGGCTGCTGCTGCGCGCCATGCCGCACCGCGGATTGGGCCGAGTGGTGCTCCGGGGCGCGATCAGCGGGCTGCGCTCGCGCTGGGGCGCCTTCCTGCTGCACCCGGCGTTCACCATCCCGTTGTTCCTGATGAGCTTTTACGGCCTCTACTTCTCCGGCCTGGCCGACTCGATGCTGCGCTCCTGGACCGGCCATGTGGGCCTGGAAGTGATCTTCCTGGTCGCCGGAATCCTGTTCACCATTCCGCTCATTTCGACCGACCCGCGGCCACGCCGGGAAACCCACCTGGGCAAAATGGTGGACATCTTCGTGGAAATGCCGCTGCACGCCTTCTTCGGCGTGGTGATCATGATGGCCACCGTGCCGATGGTGGCGTTCTTCCAGGACATGCCCGCGTCCTGGGGCATCGACCCGATGAAGGACCAGGGCGTGGCCGGCGGCCTGGCCTGGGCCTACGGCGAACTGCCCACGGTGCTGCTGCTCATGCTGATCCTGTTCCGCTGGCAGCGCGATGACTCCCGTACGGCGCGTGCCAAAGACGTCGAAGCCGATCTCTCCGGCAGCGATCCGCAGGATCTGACCGACTACAACGAGTACCTCAGCGGGCTGGCCCGACGGCGCTAGGCCCGGCGGTGGCGCCGGGCCCGACGGAGCCAGGTCAGGCGGAACAAAATCAAACAGTCTGACGACGCCCTGGCCTGCACTGCATATTGCACCCGACGTCAACCGCCGCACCCTGCTCAAGGGCCTCGGGCTCAGCGCCGCAGCACTGGCCGGGTTGCCGCTGCTCGCCGCCTGCGGAGGCGGTGGTGCGGCCTCCGCCGACTCGCTGACCTTCGGCTCCAGCGGCTCCGATGACGTGCCACGCCGCGCCGGGGACGCCGTAGTGGCTGCGTTCAAAGCAAAAACCGGAAAATCCGTGACCACCAACGTGGTTCCGCACAACGACTTCCAAGAGAAGATCAACTCCTACCTGCAGGGCAGCCCGGACGACGCCTTCACCTGGTTCGCCGGTTACCGGATGCAGTACTACGCGCAAAAAGGCCTGGTCGCCCCGGTCGACGACCTCTGGGAGAAGATCGGCGGCAACTTCTCCGATGCGCTCAAAACCGCAGCCACCGGCGCGGACGGCAAAAAGTACCTGGTGCCCAACTACAACTACCCCTGGGGATTCTTCTACCGCAAAAGCCTCTGGCAGGAACGCGGCTACGCCGAGCCGAAGACCTTCGACGAACTCAAAGCGCTCTGCGCCACGATGCAGAAGGACGGTCTGATCCCGATCGGTTTCGCGGACAAGGACGGCTGGCCGGCCATGGGCACCTTCGACTACCTCAATATGCGGTTGAACGGCTTCCAATTCCACATGGATCTGTGCGCGCACAAAGAGAGCTGGGACCAGAAGAAAGTCAGCGACGTTTTCGACACCTGGAAGGCGCTGCTGCCCTATCAGGACCCCGCCGCGCTGGGCCAGACCTGGCAGGATGCCGCGAAATCGCTCGAAGCCAAGAAGACCGGGATGTACCTGCTCGGCGCTTTCCTCACCCAGCAGTTCACCGATCCGCAAGTCTTGGCGGATATCGAATTCATGCCGTTCCCGGAGCTCGCCGTCGAGGGACTGGACTCGATCGAGGCGCCGATCGACGGTTTCATGCTGTCCAAGAAGGGCGGCCAGAATCAGGCCGCCCGGGACTTCGTGGAATTCATCGGCACCCCCGAGGGGCAGAATGCCTACCGTTCCGTGGACACCTCGAACCTGGCCACGGCCAAATGCGCGGACACCTCGAACTACTCGCCGCTGAACAAAAAATGCGCGGACGCGATCAGCTCGGCCAAGAACGTCAGCCAGTTCTTCGACCGCGACGCCCTGCCCGCGATGGCCAGCAATGTGATGATCCCGGCCCTGCAGTCGTTCATCAAGGACGGCACCGTGGACGTGAAAAACCTGGAATCCCAGGCAAAATCGCTCTACGCGGCCCGGTAGCCGGAGCTGCCCGGATGACCGCACAGGCACCGCCGCGCGCGCCGCAAAGACCGTCCGCCCGGAAAAGCCGGCTCAAGCGGCTGACCCGGCGCGACGTCGTCGTACTTTCCCTGATGGTGGGCATCCCCACCTTGGTGCAGGTCCTGCTGGCCTGGGGACCGACGCTGCTCTCGATCGGGCTCTCCTTCACCCGGTGGAACGGCCTGGACTTGGCAGACCTCAAGCCGGCGGGGACGGACAACTACCAGTACGTGGCGCAAGACTACCCGCCGTTCTGGCCGGCCGTCGGGCACAACGTGCTCTGGCTGCTCTTCCTCGGCGTGATCGGCACTCCGCTCGGCCTGCTCCTGGCCGTGCTGCTGGACCAGAAGATCCGCGGCAGCAAGATCTACCAGAGCATCTTCTTCGTCCCGGTGATGTTGTCCATGGCGCTGATCGGGGTGATCTGGCAGCTCTTCTACAACAAAGACAATGGCCTGCTGAACTTCCTGCTCGGCACGGCGGGCACGCCACAGGCCGTGGACTGGTTCGGCGACTCCAGCGTGAACATCTGGGCCGCCATGGTGGCCGCCACCTGGCGGCACGCCGGTTACGTCATGATCCTGTACCTGGCCGGGCTCAAAGGCGTCGACCCGACCTTGCGCGAGGCGGCCGCGCTCGACGGCGCCAGTGCCACCCAGACGTTCTTCCGGGTGGTGTTCCCGGCCATGAAGCCGGTGAACATCATCATCGTGGTGATCACCATCATCGAATCGCTCCGCGCCTTCGACGTGGTCTGGGTGATCAACAAAGGCCGCAACGGCCTGGAACTGCTCAGCGCACTGGTGATCCAGAACCTGGTCGGCGAAGGGCAGGTGATCGGCGTCGGCTCCGCGCTCGCGGTGATCCTGCTGGTGATCTCCCTGGTGCCCATCGTCTGGTACCTGATCCGAACTTTCCGGAAGGCCGGCCCATGACCAGCGCCCTGACCGATGCCCAGCGCACTTCGCCCCACGACCGGACCCCGGGCCGGCCGGCGACCCGGCGGAAACCCAATTGGGGCACTCATCTGTTCCTGTCCGTGATGGCGGTGATCTGGCTCATCCCGCTGCTGTGGAGCGTCTTCACCGCCTTGCGGCCCAAAGCCTCGACCGATGAATACGGCTATTCAGCTTCGGCGGCAGCTTCGATTTCCAGAATTTCATCGACGCCTGGAGCCAAGGCGGCATACTGAAATACCTGGTCAATTCCGCGGTGATCACCATCCCCACCGTGTTGATCACGTTGTTCCTGGCTTCGATGATGGCTTTCGCGGTGAGCCGGGTCAGTTGGAAATTCAATCTGACCTTGTTGATCATGTTCACCGCCGGCAACCTATTGCCGCCGCAGGTGCTGGCCGCTCCGCTGTTCGAAATCTTCAAACACATCGAGCTGCCCTACTCGATCAGCTCTTCCGGGAGCCTGTTGAACACGACCTTCGCGGTGATCGCAGTGAACACCGCGTTCCAGATCGGTTTCTGCACCTTCGTGTTGAGCAATTACATGAAGGCGCTCTCCACCGACCTCACCGAAGCGGCGCTCGTGGACGGCGCCGGGATCTGGCGGCAGTACTGGTCGATCATCCTGCCGCTGTGCCGGCCGGCGCTGGCCGCACTGGCCATCCTGGAAGTGATCTTCATCTACAACGACTACTTCTGGCCCTTGCTGCTGATCCAGAGCGGAGACCTGCTGCCGATCACCGCCGGAATCAACAATCTGCAGGGCCAGTTCCTGGCCAACTACAATTTGATTGCGGCCGGTGCCATCATCACGGTGCTGCCCACCTTGTTGATCTACTTGGTCCTGCAACGGCAATTCGTTGCCGGGCTGACCCTTGGTTCGAGCAAAGGTTGAGTCATGCTGGCTGAAGCACGCAGGAATGTGATCGCGACGACGGTTAAACGCGAGCGCGTGGTCCGGGTGGCCGATCTCGCCGAATCGCTCGGCGTCTCGTTGATGACGGTGCGCCGCGACATCGACACCCTGCACGATGCCGGCGAGCTGGAAAAGATCCACGGCGGCGCCAAGGCACGCAGCGAGTCCAGCCTCTACGAACCCGGATTCGAGCTGAAATCCACCCAAGCCGGGCCGGAGAAAGAAGCCATTGCCCGGGCAGCCCTGCCCTTGGTGCACGACGGCATGGCGGTCGGGTTGAGCGCCGGCACCACCACCTGGACCCTGGCCAAGCATTTGCTGCCGCTGAAGCAACTGACCATTGTGACCAACTCGGTGCGCACCGCCAGCGTGTTCTACGACAGCGGATCCACGCACACCGTGCTGCTCACCGGCGGTGAGCGGACGCCGTCGGATGCCCTGGTCGGTCCGATGGCGATCCAATCGATGCGGCATCTGCACCTCGATTTGCTGTTCATGGGCGTGCACGGGGTCGATCCGCATGCCGGGTTCACCACGCCGAACATGCTCGAAGCGGAGATGGACCGGGCGCTGATCGCGGCCTCCCGCCGGGTCGTGGTGCTGGCCGACCACAGCAAATGGGGCACCATGGGGATCTCCTCGATCGCTTCCTTCGAGCAGGTCGAAGAGATGATTTCCGACGTCGGCCTGCCCGCCGATGCCCAGAGCTTCTTGCAGGACCGGTTGCCGAAGCTGCACCTGGTCGATCCCGCAGCACCCGGCAGTTCAGCCAAAACGGAGCCGGTGGTTAGGGCATACTGAAGCCATGACCTCCACCGGCAACCTCTTGGTCCTCAACGGGCCCAATCTCAACTTGCTCGGCAGCCGCGAGCCGGCCGTCTACGGCTCCGCGACCTTGGACGAGGTCAATGAACTGTGCATATCGACCGCGGAATCCGCCGGTTTTTCGGTGGAATGCATCCAGTCCAACCACGAAGGCGACCTGTTGGACGCCATCCATGCCGCCCGGGGCACTGCGGACGGCATCGTGATCAATGCCGGAGCGTATTCGCACACCTCGATCGCCCTGCGCGACGCGATTTCCGGCGTCGGGCTGCCCACCATCGAGGTGCACATCTCCAATGTGCACGCCCGCGAAGAATTCCGGCACCACTCGCAGCTCTCCGCGGTCTCCTCCGCGGTGATCGTCGGCGCCGGGATCAACGGCTACGCTTTGGCGATCCAGCATTTGGCGAAGCTGCTCGGCTGAGCCCGGCGTACGGCTTGGCGCCGTGCGCTACTTCTTGACGCACTGCCCGGAGGACACCTGGTTGTTCAGCCCGGCAGCTTGTTGCAGCACCGGAGCTACCTCGGTGAGCGTGAAGGCGTAGCCGATCTGCTCATTGGAATCGGCCTTGGCGAAGACCACGCCGACCACCCGGCCGTCCAAGTCCAGCAGCGGGCCACCGGAGTTTCCGGGCTGCACGTCGCCGGCCAACTGGTACACCTCTTCCGGGTGCCGGTTGGCGCCGTAGATGTCCGGCACCAGAACGCTGCCCTTGCTCTGCACGGCTGCCGGCTTGGATTGGAACGGCCCGCCGAAGGGGTAGCCCTGGAAGGCGCTCTGATCGCCGATCGCCAAGTCTTGGCCGACGGCCAGCGGGGCGATGTTGAGCCCGTCCACGGCGATCACCGCGAGATCCTGCACCGGGTCGAAGTAGACGATCCGGCCGGGCAAGGCGCCGCCACGGGTTTCCACCACCGGCTGGCTCACCCCGGCAACCACGTGCGCATTGGTCACCACCCGGCCGGGCGCGGCCACGAAACCGGTGCCGGTCTGGTTCTGTCCGCATTGGAAGGCGGTGCCGGTGATCTTGAGCACCGACTGCGCCGCGTTGTTCAGGCTCGGCGTGTCCGTGCGGGCGTCCGGCGTCGGCACCGGGGTGACCGGTCCGAGCTGGTTGAAGAGCTGCGGGATGCCTTGGTTCACTGCGGCGGAGCGCCATTGCGCGATGGCCTGCCGGATCGGCGTGGGGGTGAGTGAATCGATGGTCCGGATCACGCCGGACTGGCTCAGCGCCTGGGAGACGAACGGCACGCCCAGGTTGGACAGGCTGAACGCGACCGGAGAAATCAGCAGGGCCGCGATCACGAAGGACGCCAGCGCGCCGAAGACCCGGTTCACGGCTTTGAGCGGGCGGAGTTTCACGCCGCGGCTGAGCCAGCTGCCGATCCCGACGCCGATCGAGTAGCCGACTACGATCAGGGCCAGGGCAGCGCCCGCGATGGCGGCCAGCCGCCAACCGGAATCGCCCATCCAAGCGCTGACCAACGGCACCGCGAAAAACGCGCCGGCCGCCCCGGCCGCGAAGCCGAGCACGCCGCAGAGGCTGATCAGGAAACCGACCCGCCAGCCATAGAACAACTGCCAGATGAGCAAGATGAGCAACGGTATGTCGAGCCAGCTCAGACCGAACATGCACCATCCCCTGCCTGGATAAACACGAACTGCCAGTCTAGCCGTTCCCCGGCCGGCTGCACCGGCTTTTCAGGGCTTCATGATCGATCCAAAGCTGCTGCCTAGAATCACTCGCAACAAGCCGGAGCGACTCCTCCGGCAGCGTGCCCCAGTCCTGCTTCAACGGGGTCCCGAACCGGCTGAAACCGAACGCAATGCCAAGTTCGTCACATTCTTGCGAATTATCTGAAACAATTGGCCCAGTACGCGCTGACTTTTACTCAGGAGAATTCATGGACATCGAAGTACTTCGCCGGGCACCGCTCTTCGCGACGTTGGACGACGAGGCTTTCCGGTTGCTCACGGACGAGCTCACCGAGGTGGACCTTTCCCGCGGCGCCTCGGTCTTCCACGAGGGCGATCAAGGTGACCAGCTGTACTTCATCGTCTCCGGCAAAGTGAAGCTGGGACGCACTGCCCCGGACGGCCGGGAATCCCTGCTCGCGATCCTGGGCCCGGGCGAACTGTTCGGCGAAATGGCGCTTTTCGACCCCAGCCCGCGGACCGCGACCGCTACTGCGGTTTCCGAGACCCGGCTGGCCGGGCTGCGCAATGAGAGCCTCCGGGCGTTGCTGCAGACCCGCCCCGAAGTTTCCGCACAATTGCTGCAAGCTTTGGCCCGCCGGCTCCGCCGCACCAATGACAACCTTTCCGACCTGGTCTTCTCCGACGTGCCCGGCCGCGTGGCCAAGGCGTTGATCGATTTGTCCGAGCGCTTCGGCCGGCCGGCCACGGACGGCGTCCTGGTGGCCCACGAACTGACCCAGGAAGAGTTGGCCCAACTGGTCGGCGCTTCCCGGGAGACCGTGAACAAAGCCCTCGCCGAGTTCGTGCAGCGCGGCTGGTTGCGGCTCGAGGCCCGCGCCGTGGTGATTCTGGACATCAACCGCTTGCGCCAGCGCAGCCGATAAAGCGCTGGCCCTTTCGAGTCGCTGACGCACCACCCAGGGACCCTGGCCGCACCACTCTAGATCAACGAATCCAGATCAACGAACGCCGCCGTTTTTGGATCACGCCACGGAAATTTCTATGGCGTGATCCAAAAACGGCGGCGTTCGTTGGTTAGACCGGAACGATTAAGCGGGAATCAGCGCTCCCGGCACACTCCGTCAGGCAGCGTGGCTACGTCGATTTCCAGCCAGAACGTGCCGTCTTCCACCACGAGCCGGGGCTGGTATGCCGCGCCGGACCGTTTGTGGTTCAAATAGGCGATGCACCCGCGGGAGAGCGCGATCTTGCTCAGGATCAAGTCGCAGCCGGAGCTGACCAGCTCGCCCAAGGTCCGGCCCACGGTGTTCGGCTGGCCGATCGAGTCACCCAGGTTCGTGGTCTCCCGTTCCTCGATCAATTTGGCCGGGCAGACCCAACTGGCCCACGGGCTCTTGCTCTCCAACGGAGTCGGCGTCTGGTTGACCGGGGTTGCGGCGGCAAAGTAGCGGGTGTTGAACCGCCGGTGCGCGAAGTCCGGGCTGATCCAGTTCACCACCGGCCGGAGCAGGTCGGTGCGCAGCACCAGCCCGCGCTTGCCGAGCATCTCCTGGAATGAGAATTCCTGCGCGGCCAAAGCCTCGCGTTTGCGCATCCATTCCGGCGAGGGCACGACGTCGATCAAGGACGAGGCGTCCGATCCGGCCAGGAGGATGCCGGTCTCTTCGAAGGTTTCCCGGATCACCGCGACAATGTGTTTGCGCGCGAGCGCAGCGTCTTCGATACCCAGGGTTTTGGCCCAGACGGCCGCACTGGGGCCGGCCCAACCGATCCCGGAATCGACGTCGTCGGCCACTTCGACGCTGCCGCCGGGGAAGGCGACGGTGCCGAGCGGGGAATTGCCGCGCCGGTAGTTCAGGTAGGTCTCCGGGCCTTTTGAGCTGTCCCGCAGCAGCACCAGCGATGAGGCGTAGCGGGCCTTGGTCGGCGTCCGTTCGCCGTGTTCCACCCAGCTCTGCGCCGCTTCGAGTTCGTCCTGCCAGAGCTGAAAGCGCCGCTTCAACGGCGATTTGGCTACGGCGGGGTTACTGGAACTCAACAATCAGATCAACCTCCACGGGGGCGTCCAACGGCAAGACCGCCACCCCCACAGCCGCACGCGCATGCACCCCGGCATCGCCCAGAACATGGCCGAGCAACTCGGAAGCGCCGTTGATCACGCCGGGCTGGCCGGTGAACGCCGGGTCCGAGGACACGAATCCGTTGACCTTGACCACCCGGGTAACCCGGTCCAAATCGCCGATCACGCTCTTCACCGCGGCCAGGGCGTTCATCGCGCAGACGGCGGCAAGCTCCTTGGCGGTCTCGGCGGAAACTTCGGCGCCGACCTTTCCGGTTACTGTGAGTTTTCCGGCCACCATGGGCAGTTGGCCCGAGGTGTACACCTGGTTGCCGCTGATCACGGCCGGGACATAAACGGCCACCGGCGCCGGAACCGGCGGCAGGGTGTGGCCCAGCTCGGCCAGACGGCTTTCAACCGCCGAGCTGACTGCCGGGTTCGCCTGCAACGGCGCGCCATTCTGCGAATCGTTCACGTTTACTGCTTCTCCCGCTTCAGGTAGGCCACGAGGCCTTTTCCATCGGGCCCGGCGACAACCTGCACCAGCTCCCAGCCGTCGTCACCCCACTGGTCGAGGATCTGTTTCGTGGCATGGATGATGAGCGGTATGGTCGCGTACTCCCACTTGGTCATAGCATCAGATTAGCCTGCCCCCGTTAGACTGGGGAAATGGCTGTGCGAAAGAATCCGATCATCAACACTGCCACCACGCTGGGGAAGCTCATCGGCTTCTTGGGTGTGAGTGTGCTCTGCGGCGTCCTAGTGGCGGGCCTTCTGGTGCCCGCGACCGCCCTCAGTGGCAGCACTGTGAGCAACTCGATCAACGCCTTCGACAATCTGCCGGCGCAGCTCGACGTGAATACCCCACAGGGCGTCACCAACATCATGGCTTCCGACGGCACTACGGTGATCGCCAGCCTTTATCTCCAGAACCGGGTTCCGGTCGAACTGGACCAGATGTCGCCGAACATCAAAAACGCGATCGTGGCGATCGAAGACTCGCGGTTCTACGAGCACGGCGGCGTGGACACCACCGGCATCCTGCGTGCCATCGTGGCGACGTTCGCCAAGGGCGACCGGCAGGGTGCCTCCACGATCACCCAGCAGTATGTGAACAACACGATCATCCAGAACCTGGAAGCCGCGGGCAAGGGCGATCAGGCCAAGCTCGGCGCGCAGAAGACCGCCGGAGACAAGATCCGCGAAATGAAGCTCGCGATCGCGATGGAGAAGCAGTACTCCAAAGAGGACATCCTCAAGGGCTACTTGAACATCGTGAACTTCGCGAACAACGCCTACGGCATCCAGTCTGCCGCGCAGCTCTACTTCGGTGTGAATGCTGCAGACCTTTCGCTGCCGCAAGCCGCAGTGCTGGCCGGCGTGGTGAACAGCCCGTCCTACTTCGATCCGATCACTCAGCCACAGAACGCCACGGACCGGCGCAATCTGGTCTTGGGCCGAATGCTGGATCTGAAAATGATCACCCAGGCGCAGCACGACGAGGCCGTCGCAACACCACTGACCTTGAACGTCCAGCCGCGGACCCAGGGCTGCGCCACATCCTCGACCGCGCCGTTCTTCTGCGATTACGTGCTGCGGACCTTCTTGAACAACCCCGACTACGGTGCCACCGAGACCGACCGGGCCCGGCTGCTGTACCAGGGCGGCTTGACCATCAAGACCACGCTCGACGCCGGTGCGCAGACCATTGCCCAGGATCAGCAGAACAAGACCAGCAGCCCGGAAGACATCCAGCGCTTGAACCGCGGCTCGGCAATGGTCAGTGTGGAGCCGGGCACCGGCAAGATCCGGGCGATGGCGCAGAACTTCAAGATGGCGGACACCTCGGCCCCCGGTCAGACGTCGTACAACTTCAGCGTGCCAACAACCGATCTCAACGGAGCACCGCTGAACGGCTTGGGCAAAATGCAAGTGGGATCCACGATGAAGCCGTTTACTTTTGCGGCTTGGCTCCAGGCCGGGAAATCCATGGACACTCTGGTCAACGGAGCAAAACGGGACTACACCTCCAGCTTCAGATGGACGAATAGTTGTGGAACTACCTCGAGCGCCTATGGTTCAGAGGGCAACGATTTACTGCAGAACGACAGCCTCAGCGATTACAACACCAGAACCGCGCTATCTGGCTTGGTCGGCTCGATCAACACGATCACTTTTGCCGAAGCAGCCCAATTGGACATCTGCAGCATCGAAAAAGTCATGACCGCCGCAGGCATCCTGCGCGGCGACACTCGGCAGCCGATCAAAATCGAGTATGCGTCGCAGCTGCTCGGCTCAGATCCGATCGATCCGCTGACTCTGGCGAATGCCTTCGCTACCTTTGCGAACAAAGGCACCTATTGCAGCCCGATCGCGATCGAGAGCATCACGGATGGTACCGGCAAGCAACTCCCGGTGCCGAGCGCCGACTGCAAGTCGACCAGCATCACACCGGATCTCGCAGCCGGAATGATGTACGCCCTGCAGCAGGTCTTTACCAGTTCCACCGGTTCCGGATCGTTGATCACGCCCACCTCACCACTCAGCAGCTTCCAATCAGTCGCCAACATCGGCGGCAAAACCGGAACCACGAACGGCAACCAGGACACCTGGGTGGTGGGTACCACCTCAGGCTTGGCGACCGCGTCCTGGTTCGGCAACCCGACGGGCAACTCGACCGATACGAATTACAACAACCGCGACGTGATTATCAACGGGCGACCATACGCCGCGCTGGACGGTTCTCAAATTGCGGGTACCGCGTTCAGTAACTTCATGCAGCAGGTCGCTCCTTACTTCAACAAAGCACCCTTCCCCGCGCCGCCCGCCAAGATGGTTCGGGCAACTCCGGTTGCACCACCAGCACCCCCAGCGCAGCCGAACCCGGGCAACCAGGCCAGCTCGCCGCCGGCAAGCCCGCCAGCCAGTCCGCCGGCAAGTCCGCCAGCCAGCGGTGGTACCAACCCCTGATGCGCACTGAATCGGGCCGGTCAGTCAATCCTTGGCTGGCCGGCGTCGGCGCGCTGGCCGGGCTCGGCGCAGGCTGCATTGCCTACGGCGCTTTGATCGAGCGGAACTGGTTCGATCTGCGTCGCGAAACCGTGCCGGTGCTGCCGGTCGGCTCCGCACCGTTCCGGGTGCTGCACCTGTCCGATATCCATATGGACGTGAAGCAGAAGCGGAAGTCGGATTGGTTGCGCAGCCTGGCCGATTTGAAGCCGGATCTGGTGGTCGATACCGGGGACAATCTGACCAATCCGAAGGCGATCGACCCCTTGTTGGAAGCCTTGGAACCGCTCATGCAGTTCCCCGGGGTCTTCGTGCCAGGATCGAACGACTACTACGCCCCGGTGCTGAAAAACCCCGCGATCTACCTGCGCAACAAGCACAGCGCGCCGAAAAAACAACCGAAGAAGCTCGACACCGCCAGGATGCATGCCGGCTTCGGCGCGCGTGGCTGGATCGAGATGACCAACCGCAATCAGTCGTTGTCGCTGAATGGCATCCGCTTCGATTTCAGCGGCGTGGACGATCCGCATTTGAAGCGTGAACGCTATGCCGGCTGGCCAAAAGGTTCGACCAGCCAGGACGCTGCTCCGCACGTGAAAGTGGCCCTGACCCATGCGCCGTACCAGCGGGTGCTGGACCACTTCACGGAAGCCGGTGCGGACTTGATCCTGGCCGGCCACACGCACGGCGGCCAGCTCTGCATCCCGGGCTACGGCGCTCTGGTGAGCAATTGCGACCTGCCCACCTGGCGGGCCAAAGGCCTCAATGATTGGGAAAGCAAAGGACGCACGACGCCGGTCAACGTCTCCGGCGGCATCGGCACCTCACGGTTCGCCCCGGTGCGCTTCGCCTGCCGGCCGGAAGCCGTGCTGTTGGAGCTGGTGAGCCGGTAGCACGCACTCCGTGTTGTAGCGGAAGGTCATCCGGGTTTCTGCACCAGCTGAAGCTCATTCGCCAGACGGGTCTGCTGCCTAGCTGACAAAACACAATGTCTCAGCCACGCAGCAGACCCGCGACAAGGACGGACTATCCGCAAACAGTCTTGTCCCTGAAGCTGCTGTAATTGGATACGTACCCGCCAACAAAATTCACCGTCACACAGGTTGCTCCAGGTGCAGATACCATTCCTGTCCACCAGGTACTTGCAACTGAGGAGTCCCTAGGTGCTCCGTCTGCATACGCACCACCGGAAGCTGTAATACCAGCAGACGTGCGGTAATTAAGTCCCGTCTGATTTACACGAACCCAATTTGTTCCACACCTTGGTGAGTAGCGAAGCTCGACAGTTGCCTGAAATTTCCCTCCTCTGTCAGCCGTTTCATAAGCATTCCAGCTTGAAACAGTGTAGGCGTCATTAGCACAACCAACTGCCAGAGGGTCCTGTCCTGTAGTAACAATCGCCGAAGCAGGACTTGTCCCCATCAACATCGAACCAGCCAAGATTCCAGCACCAACAGTAGCTACCAAAAACTTCTTCACTTTGTCTCCATCATTTGATTTGATTCTTGGATATATGATTCTCTAACAAGATTTAGACTCTTTTCCTATACCTGATTGCGGCTTCGAAACAAAGGGTCTTCTGCTATCTTCAGTGACTAGCCACAGATCCGCTTCGCCGGAAAATTTAGGGGCGCAGACGCTGGATTGATCGTTCCGCCGCCGCCAACACCAATATTCACACAGGTACTTCCCGGCGCGTAAACCATGCCGGTCCACCACGAGGCATAACCACCACCGTATCCGTCGCCATAAGCGCCATTATCTAGCCTAATGCTCGCAGCCATCCCGTAAGCTGCACGCTCCTGAACAACCCGGATCCAGTTAGTTCCACATTTCGGAGAATACCGAAGTTCTACTCTCGCTTGGTAGTATCCGTCATAGTCATAAGCCGACCAGCTCGCCGCAGTGTAAGCATCGGACGAACAACCGGCAGCCAGCGGATCAGCACCGGTGCGAACCGCTGCAGAGGCAGAGCCCGCTCCTATCAACGTCGAACCAGCCAAGACGCCAATTCCGATAACAGCTGTCAGAAATTTTTTCAATGATGCCTCCTTTTCAAATTGATTGCCTCTGCAAAGCAATTTCGATTCCTTCTCGAAACTCAATCAGATCGGCAACTTGACCTGAAAGTCAAACCTATGGATATATTGGAGTCTGGCAAACCGGGCTGAAAACAGTCGCGCCCTACTTCTCCTACGCCGGAAGGCGGCTTCACCATGGATCCGAAAGTTCGCGAGGCTCAGCAATGGGTTAATGCCACCTATGGTCAGGTGGCTGGCTATGTACGCTGTCCCGAGAATGGACTCACCGGCTGGTCCACGATGTACTCGCTGACGATGGGCTTGCAGCACGAGTTGGGCATCTCGCCGGTAGTTGCGAGCTTCGGCCCCACCACTATGGCGAAGCTGGGCGCGCTGCTCAAGCCTAATGGCGAGATGGGCATCGGCTGGAACAAGAACAGCAATATCGTCAGGATCCTCCAGCACGGCTTGTTCTGCAAAGGCTACTGGGGCGCGAACGAGTATGGAAACTTCGATTCGTGGACCAGTGACGCAGTCCAGAAACTCCGGGCCAATATGGGCTTGCCGCTGGGAGCCACCAGCCCCGTAGTTTTCCGTTGTGTCTTGAATATGGATGCGTATGTGGTGCTCGCTGGCGGAACTGCGAATGTCCGGGAAATCCAGCAGTGGCTCAATGGACGCTACTGGCAAAAGGAGGAATACAGTATTGGTCCATGCGATGGCATCTACTCCCGTGACGTGCAGAAGTCACTGATGATCGCGTTGCAGTACGAACTCGGCGTTGCGATACCGACCGGGAACTTCGGCCCGGGAACCCAAGCCGGGCTGCGTTCGCGCACTTTGCGTCAAGGCGATTCCGGGATTTTCGTCGAGCTGTTTTCATCCGCCTGTGTCTTCAACGAGCCAGTCCCCCTGGGCGGCGACATCGGCGATGTCCGGACCTCCAAACGGACAACTTTTGACGCCAAGCTCGCCGAGTACGTCAGCGCCTTCCAACAGTTTTCGCAATTGCCGGCGACCGGGCAGGGCGACTACCAGACGTGGGCGCAACTTCTGGTTTCCATGGGCGATCCTGACCGCCCGGCGGCCGGTTGCGATACCCGCTTTTCGATCACGCTGTCTCGGGCACAATGGCTGGTCGATAACGGCTACCGTGCGATCGGCCGCTACATCTACGACCCTCCGGAATCGACCTTGGACAAGGACATCAAGCCGGGTGAACTCCAAACCATCTTCGACGCCGGCTTAAGCGTCTTGCCGATCTACCAGGACAACGGACGACTGCTCTCCGACTTCACCTACGCCCAGGGCTACCAGCATGCCCTAATGGCACACGAACGAGCTGCTGGCTACGGCTTCAACCGGGGCACCGTCATCTACTTCGCGGTCGACTACGACGCGACTCAAGATGACATCGATTCCGCGATCATCCCGTACTTCCAAGGCGTGCAAACCGGCTTGGCCTACAACGGCAAAAAGTATGTGCACGGAGTGTACGGCTCCCGGAACGTCTGTTCCAACGTGACCAAGAAAACCTACGCCCGGCACTCCTTCGTCTCCGGCATGTCCTGGGGGTTCTCCGGCAATCTCGGCTTTCCACTGCCGCCGAACTGGTCTTTCAACCAGATCAAGGAATTCAGAGTAACCAACGGCTCCGATACCTTCGACCTGGACCGGAACATCTGGCGAACCGAAGGCGGAGACCCCGGACAAACCTCGATCAACAGCACTGTTGGAGCCGCTGATGCCTTCATCAACTACGTGCAAAATCTCTACGACTGCGCCCGCCAATACGGCAAGGGAAATCCTAGCCAGCTAGTCATGGAATACCTCCGATACAAAAAATACAACGACGAAAGATGGCAAGTACTCCTCGGCGGCGTCGACAACGGGTTCATCAGCTTCGCCAATGGCAAGGGTTTCTCCGTGATGACGGAATTCACCGATCCTTTCACCGGCTACACCGTTGGTGCCGAGCATATGATGGCTACCGCCAACGGCCACTTCATCTCACCGCAGCCAGAGAATCCGAAGCGAGTCAACGCTGGTGATGTCGCTGGTTGGGGTGGTGACCTGCTCACGTTCTACGCCGATTGGCGCAATGCCTCAGCAAGCTATTCCTCCGGTTACACCTTCGCTATGGACAAGCTCGCCAAACCAGGGGTGTCTTCCAGTTTCGGTTTTCCCGACCTGATCGAAGATGCAGACGGCTACCTCCTGGCCCGCAAAGTCGCCGCCGGAACGGACATCGCCACCGCGGTCCGGCAACACTACAATGGCAACGGCGGCCTGAAACGCTTCACAGACTACTACCAACAACGCTTCACCAACGCCGAAACCTGCAACGCCCTCGCCCATAACATGCTTACCGCTGCTGACGATCCGAAAATCTTCGCTGCACAAACATTCCTTATCGGCTGGCAAATACAACCTGGTGACCTCCCCTACAACAAACTCCAAGAGTTCGAACAAGGCTTCACCGACACCCTCCTTGCCCGCACCGGAATGGAATCGAGCATGACCACGACCTACCGGACGAATCAACGGACGTACCTCGATCAAGCCCGGTCGCGTTCCACCGCCAGGGGCGTGAGCTAAAAATATGATGACCCGGCTCAGACATAACCCATTCCTCTGGGCGCTGGTTTTTATGCTCAGCGTCGCGGCGCTCCTCATTACGCTCGTCAGTGCAGCAATTGCTCCAGGGAAAGACGTAGCCAGAACTTGTGCGATGGCTGGTCAGCCTTTCGACAGCGAATACCGATCCCAGAACTGGATGGAACCCGGCCAGTTTTTCCCTAAACACAACAAGTGCAACGCGAACTACGATTTAATACCGCCTTGGGTCAACCCGGCGCTGGTGATTTTTGCATTCCTGGCACTGGCTTGCCTGACTATGATCGTCGTCTCACTCGTCCAACAAGCAAAAGCCCGCCGAACTGAAAGCCGGAACAATGAAAAATCCTGAACTCAGCCGACGTGGCATCCTCGGCATAGCCCTGGCAGCCTCGGGCGCCTTAGCTTTTCCAGCAGCAGCTATTGCCGCACCTGCCACCGGTAGCACGACGTGGACCGGCTCAACCTCCGCAAACGGCTGGCCAATTCTCAACACCGCACCGACCTTCCGGATCGAGGGCAGCAGCGAATCGGCGAATCTGGCCGACGGCGACCCAGCCACCGTGCTCCTGTACGTAGCCCGGCGCTTCAATTACGAAATCGACAGCCTACGCACCGGCGACGTGACCGCCCACAACACTGATCGAAGCATCGCCCAACCTTACGAATCGAACTATCTCTCCGGAACGGCGATCGCCATCCGCCCACTGCTCTACCCGGTCGGCGCAGGCGGCATGTTCTACCCCAATGAGCTGGCCGTCATCAAAGACATCCTCGCAGAACTCAACGGCACAGTTGCCTGGGGCGGCAACGCCGCTATCCCCAAAGAGTCCCATTTCGAAATTGCAGTACGCCCCGGCGACGCGCGGCTCAAGGCCACCGCAGCAAAGATCCGCGGTTGGGACGAACAACCCGGTGGGGAAGGCGCCGGGATCGTCAGCGCTTTCAGCTGAGGCGGTCCGGGACTGCAGCGGCCGCTTGCTCGAAAAGCAGCAACCTCGACGATCTCCAACCACGGCATGACGTTTTGACCCTCACCAGTGCGGCAAGCTGAATGGCATGTCCGTTGAAGATTTCGTGCGTGCCGCTGAGGCCAAGGCGACTGCCTCCAGAGGCCTGGGGTCGGGTCCACTTGCCGAGATTGCGTTCAACCTGGCGTGGGTTCTCAGCCCGGCAGTCGTGCTCGCCCTCACGAATTGGCTGCTTTGGCAAGCCGCGTACACCTCGAGGGATTACCCCGCCGAGGCCTGGCCGCCGTTTTTGTTCGGCATCGTGCTTCTCCTGGGGTTTTGCGTCATCGCGAATTGGGCCTTGCAGGTCAAACCGGGACCTTCTTGGGGCTGGATAGTCGGCGGTTGGATCGTTTTCCTCCTGCCCGTGCTGGCGTTTTCCGGATTGGCAATTCTCCTTGCCAGCAGTACCGGGTCATGGCGCCCAAGCAGATTCGAACCGACTGCAGCAGCCGAAACAGCATCGATTTTCAGAGCGATCGTTGTCGCCACCCCGTTGGTCATGATCTCGCTGCCCGGACTGTTCGCAATGCTCGAAGGCCTCGCCAAGCGGAGGCGACCCTGGCTGCTGAAATCCGCACTGGTGGCCGCCGTCGTCGTACTTCTGATCAGCGCATTCAGTCTGGATCAGATGCAGAACTTCAGCGCCCAACCGCAATACATCAAGGGGTCCTGATGAGCGGAACCCGCATAGAACGGTCCGTCAACCGGGCGGCCGGGGTGACTGTCAGCTTGCTGGCACCCTCGAGCCCCACGATCGTCAAGGCCCTCCAGGCCCGGCGGGCAGAAAGGCAGACTAGGTGACAACAACCGAACGCTCGAACAAAAACCGGCAGCTCATCCGCCAGGCCGGCTGGCTCATCGCGGTTCCGCTCCTGACTCTGCTGACCAATGTCAGCTGGTATGCCGCAGCTCCTCCTGACAACGGCAATCGGGGCGCCGAGACGCTCTGGGCCATGGCCAGTTCCTTCTCGCTCTTGATCGTGCTGACCTTGGGCGCCCGCTGGTCAATCGGAGCTCGGCAGGTGATCACGTCGGCAACCTTTTACGGCGGGACGCTCACAGCGCTGTTGCTCGGTCTGCTCACCGCGATCCCACCGGCGTTGCTGCTGTTCGAGCTTTCCGGGGAAGCCGAAACCGGCAAAGATCCGAGCGCCATCGCCGGCACCGGGTCCGCCTACGTCCTGGCCGCATTTGCCCTTCCGGCAGCGTTGAGCGCACTGCTGGTCGCTGCCGGGCTGCACACTTTGGCCCAGGCCAAGGACTGGTCGCGGCAAAACACCACCCTGGCCACCGCCATCGCCTGCGGGCTGGTGCTCTGCCTCGGTGCGGGCCTGCTCTCCGCCAGCCAATCAGCGGCGCTGGGGCCGGCTAAGCCCGTGGCTGCTCCGCCACCGAACCCGACGACAACACCAAGCGCCGATCCCAACGCTTCGGTTCTGCCCACCGAGTGCCCTGTGGTCAAAGCCAGCAGTATCCAAGTCCTGCGAATCCCTGCCAGCAACCCGGAAAACATGGTGGGCAGCGTATTGAACACCTTTTCCGCCTGGTTGAACTCCGGCACGGAGTTGATGCGTTTGCCGCAGTGGCAATCTGCCCCGGCGAATTGCACCAAGCTCCTTGCCGCCGCCTACGACAAGGAATACCAAGCCTCGATCTTCACCAATGAAGGTGTCGCCGACGGCATCCCCGCGGTCAGAACGCCGGTCGAATACAACCTTCAGCTGCTCGATTCGCTGCGGCAGCTGGGGCCAGATGCCGCTTGGCCGCAACCGGGCAGCTTCCGCGTGGATCAGGTCCTCGACACCAGCAGCAATCGCTCGGGCAGTTACCTGAAGTTCGACGCGACTCTGATCTCGGGCATTCCGAGCGATGGCCAGGGCCTGAACCAAAAAGTCCGCTGGTACGTCCAGCTGATTCCCTGGGATGGTTTTTACGTCATCCACTACGTCGAGGCGAAGGTCTGGTAACCAAGCAGCCGCGTTGCCCCGTCGTCCGCGGCCACTTCTGAGACCCCCGGGGCAACAGGCACCAGCGGCCCGGGCAATGTGCCGGAAAACCGCCACAACGCGTCGCAAACCATGGTGACCTGAGCCACAAAAAGTACTAGGCTATTTACTCTGGTCAACTAAATTGCACGGGTCTAAAGAAGCTGGCATGACAGATACGAAACTGAAACAGAACTCCTTCCTGCACTCCCTCAGTCGCCTATTCCCCTTCCTCAAACCGATCTTGCCGCGCCTCGTGCTGGGGCTGCTCAGCGCACTCGCTGCCAGCGTCGTGGCACTGCTCGTCCCCCAGGTCTACCAAGTCCTGATCAACTCGGCCCTGCATCAAGGCGGCGAGACCACCAGCGTCTGGATCGCGGCCGGCGTCGTACTGGTCCTGGGCGCCCTGGAAGCGCTCTTCGTCGCGTTGCGCCGGTTTCTGGTGATCGCGCCTTCCACCATGGTGGAAGCGAAAATGCGCACCACGTTCTTCAACCACCTGCAGAACCTCACCGTCGCCTTCCACGACCGCTGGGGTTCCGGGCAGTTGCTCAGCCGCGCCATGAGCGACCTGAATCTGGTCCGCCGCTGGATGGCTTTCGGCTCGATCATCCTGGTCGTGGATTCGATCACTGTGGTCTTGGGCACCTTCCTGATGTTCACGCTCAGCTGGGCGCTGGGCCTGGTCTTCGTGGCCGCAGCGATCCCGATCATCATCAGCGGCTACCGGTTCAGCCGTTACTACCGGGAAGTCAGCCGGAAAAGCCAAGACCAAGCCGGCGATTTGGCCACCGCGGTCGAAGAATCAGTACACGGCATCCGGGTGTTGAAAGCCTTCGGCCGCAGTCGGGAAGCCTTGGCGAGTTTCAGCGGCCAGGCTGAAGAGCTGCAGGCCACCGAGATCTCCAAGGCCAGGTCTTTGGCCCGCTTCTCGATGATCGTCACCTTGTTGCCGGAGCTCGCCTTGGGCACCGCGCTCACCCTCGGCGTGCTGCTCGTGTCCACCGGGCAACTCACCGTCGGCGCCCTGGTAGCCTTCTTCGCGACCGCTGCGGTGGTCGCCGGCCCGGTGGAGTTCATCGGCCCGCTGGTCGCCATGTCGCTCAGTGCCAAAACCGCGATCGACCGGCATTTCGAGGTGATGGACACCGAGAACACGATCGTCGACGCGGAGCAGCCGAAGACCCTGGGCGCCGTGCGCGGCTCCGTCGATTTCGACGGCGTCGCGTTCCGCTACGCCGACTCTTCCAGCGACGTCCTGGCCGGGCTGAACCTGAACATCCGGGCCGGCGAAACGATGGCTTTGGTCGGCGTCACCGGCTGCGGCAAAAGCACCCTGCTGCAACTGGTCCCCCGGCTCTACGAAGTCACCGCGGGCGCCATCCGGATCGACGGCACCGACATCCGGGACTTCACCCTCGACGAACTGCGCACCCTGGTCTCGGTCGCTTTCGAAGACACCATCCTGTTCTCCTCCTCAGTCCGCGACAATGTGCTGTTGGGGCTCGACGGCGACCCTGCCGACGAGCTGTTGCACCAGGCCTTGGAAATCGCCCAAGCCCAATTCGCCTACGCCCTGCCGGACGGCGTGGACACCCTGATCGGCGAAGAAGGGCTGAGCCTCTCCGGCGGCCAGCGGCAACGGATCGCACTGGCCCGGGCGATCGCCGCCAAGCCCGCGGTGCTGGTGCTGGACGATCCGTTGTCCGCGCTCGACGTCAACACCGAGGAACTGGTCGAAGCCAGGTTGCGCCAGGTGCTCACCGAGACCACCACGCTGATCGTGGCGCACCGCCCCTCCACAGTGGCCCTGGCCGATCGCGTCGCCCTGATGGAAGACGGCCGGGTCACCGCCGTCGGCACGCACGCCGAGCTGCTGGCCGGCAATCCGCATTACCGCTACGTGCTGGCCAGCCTGAGCGAAGAACCGAAGGACCTGGACAGCGACCTCGAAGACCTCGAAGGCGACCTGGAAGGAGCCGGCCGATGAGCATCGGAACCGCAGACGAAGACCGGGTCAGGCTCAACCGCGCCGACTCCAAGGCGGTGCGCGCGCGATCATTGCGCCTGCTGGGTTCCCTGATCCGGCCGGTGCGCGGAAAGTTCGTCGCGACGATCATTTTGGTGGTGCTCTCCCAGGCCACCCGGGTGCTCGGACCGCTGCTGATCGCCTTCGGCATCGACCGTGCCTTGCCGGCCCTGCAGCAGGGAAACCCGGCACAGATCCTGATCACCGGCGGCGGCTACGTGTTGGCCGCGGTCCTGACCGCCTGGATGACCGCCGGGTACGTCACCACGACGGCGCAGTTGAGCCAGGCGATGCTGCTGGACCTGCGCCGCCGGGTCTTCCAGCACACCCAGCGGTTGAGCCTGGAATTCCATGAAAAGTACACCTCCGGCCGGATCATCTCCCGGCAGACTTCCGATTTGGAAGCCTTGCGCGAGTTGCTGGACTCCGGCGTCGCCTCATTGGCCTCCGGGGTGATCTTCATGGTGTTCACCGCGATCAGCATTTTCACCCTGGATTGGCCGACCGGGATCGTGATTCTGCTTGCCGCGATTCCGATGTTCTTCCTCGCCCGCTGGTATCAGAAGCGCTCGCAAGTGGCTTTCCGGGCGTCCCGGGTGGTATCCGCGAAATTGATCGTCAATTTCGTGGAGACCATGACCGGCATCCGGGCGGTCAAGGCCTTCCGCCGCGAACGCGCGAACAACGCCAAATACACCGAACTGTCCGAGGACTACCGCAAGGTCACCGTGACCTCGATCAACTTGAACGGGATCTTCCAGCCCGGGTTGATCCTGATCGGCAATGTCACGGTGGCCGTGGTGCTCCTGTTGGGTGGCTTCCGGGTGCTGTCCGGCGGGCTGGAAGTGGGCGCGCTGCTCGCCTTGATCCTGGCCACCAAGCGGTTCTTCTCCCCGGTGGACCAGATGGCGATGTTCTACACCTCGTTCCAATCCGCCCAGGCCGCATTGGAAAAGGTCTCCGGGTTGCTCGAAGAAGTACCCACGGTGCGCCCGCCGAAGCACCCGATCGCTTTGCCTGAGCCGCGCGGCGAATTGGTGTTCGACGGCGTCGAATTCCGGTACGGCGACGGACCGGTGGTCATGCCGCACCTGGACCTGACCATTCCGGCCGGCCAAACCGTCGCCGTCGTCGGGCAGACCGGGGCCGGAAAATCCACCTTGGCCAAACTCGTGGCCCGGTTCTATGACGTTTCCAAAGGCTCGTTGAGCCTGGACGGCGTGCCGCTGGACCGGCTCAGCTCGGAAGATCTACGCCGGGCGATCGTGATGGTGACCCAGGAAGCCTTCCTGTTCAGCGGATCGGTCGCGGAGAACATCGCCCTGGGCAAACCCTCCGCCAGCCGGGCGGAGATCGAAGCTGCCGCGATAGCAGTCGGCGCGCATGACTTCATCATGGCGTTGCCGGAGGGCTATGACACGGATGTGAACAAACGCGGCGGCCGGGTCTCCGCCGGGCAACGGCAGCTGCTCTCCTTCGCCCGGGCCTTCCTGGCCGCCCCTGCCGTGCTGATCCTCGACGAAGCGACCGCTTCGCTGGACATCCCGTCGGAACGGATCGTGCAGCAAGGCCTGAAGAAGCTGCTCGGTTCGGTCGCCGGGTCCTCGCGGACCGCGATCATCATCGCGCACCGGCTCTCCACCGTGGAGATCGCCGACCGGGTGCTGGTGGTGCACGACGGCGAGATCGTCGAGGACGGATCCCCGGCCGATCTGATTGCCGGCGGCGGCCGCTTCGCCACTCTGCACGGTGCCTGGCAGGACTCCCTGGTCTGACCCGGAGCCGCTGCGGCGGATGAACGCCGCAGCGGCTCGGGCCGCATGCTTCAGCGCTTGGGCTGATCAGGAAACCGGCGTCCCGCCCCGGCTCGGATCGTTCACCGGAAAGGCCTCGACCCCGCCGGGCGAGCGCATCAGCGAACGCTGCGCATTGGCACGCTGTTCCCGCGGCGGAATCCCATTGACTTCGGCAGTATCCATCGCGAACGTGCCGACGCCCCAGGCCATCGTCGAAGAATTCACTCCGATCGCCGTGCGGTTGATGTTGTTCAGATTGTCACCGCGCTGATGGTAGTTGGGGTCATAGGGCTGATTCGCCTGGCCACCCCACTTCTTCGCCTGCTCCTCGCTCATCAGATTGTTCACCCCGGTGAACAACCCGGCCGAGGCAATGCCCGCCCGGGCAAACGGCACGTGGTCCGTGCCACCGCCCAGCGGGCCCTTTTCCGGCACCACGCCCTTGGCGCTCTGCATGTAATCGGCGAAGACTTTCGCGATGCTCTTCGAGCCCAGTGGTTCCTGGGCATTCGGGTCCGGGTTGTCGCCGTTGACGAAGTATCCGGCGTTGGGCGACCCGATCATGTCGAAGTTCATGTACAGCGCGATGTCCAACTGTTGTTCGAAAGTCAGGTTCCCGACGTAGTCGAAGGACCCCAGCAAGCCGAGTTCCTCGGCGCCCCACCAGGCGAAGCGCACCGCATTTTCGGTCTTCGGGCTGCCGCCCAATTGCAAGGCCGTTTCCAGCAGCGCTGCGGAGCCGCTGCCGTTGTCGTTCATCCCGGGCCCGGCCGGCACGCCGTCCAAGTGCGCCCCCGCCATCACCACGTTGTCCACCCGCCCGGTGCGGGTCTCCGCGATCACGTTCTGCGTAACGACCTGCTTTTCCTCAATCTGGATATCCAAGGAAACCTGGCTCCCCGCCTTGGCCGATGCAGCCTCCCCTTCGGCCTGCGAAATCGCTGCCACCGGGATTCCGGAAACTTGCGCGCTGCCCAAGGTACCGCTGAACGAACCCGGCACATTGTTGTAGATCACCGCGCCCACGGCCCCGGCCGCTGTGGCCAGGTCCCGTTTCTGCGAGAAATTGCAGGCACCCCGCTGGATCAGCACGATCGAGTTCTGCACCGATGCCGGGTAGTCCTGGGCCGCACAGCCGTTGGCGGCGGCAATACTGAGTTTCGCCTGAGTGCCACCCGGTGCGGAATTCCCGGATCCGGTCAGAACACCCACCGGGTAAACCGTTCCGTCGAAGGTAGCCTGGGCGGTTTTGACGGTCGTGCTCGAATAGCTGAATTCCGGGGTGGAGACATTGAACCCGGCTCGGGTCAGTGCATTGACCACATAGTCGACGCTCTTCTGGTAACCGGACGTCCCGGCGGCCCGGTTGCCGCCATTGGTGTCGGCAATCCTTTGGAAGGCCCGCAAATGCCGGTAGACCCCGTCGGTGGTCACTTTGGCGGTCAACTGCTCCGGGAGGGTTTTTTGCGATGCCGCTGTTGCCGGCGTCACCGCGCCCAATGACACCAATACCACCGATGCCGCAACCACTGCGGCAACCATGCCTTTGCTTCGTCGTCTGTGCACACGCATACTTTTCACTGCCTTTCAGGAGCCTGAATAGCTTGTTTGAAAAAGGTGACGAGTGCTGCCACCCTGCCAGGCCGGCTCGCTCAGGGCAACCCCCACCTGTGGTTTTCCCTGACCCGATCCCCGGAGTTCCCTTGGATGCAGTGGACCGGTTTGGGCTGGACGGCCATCGTCGGCTATTCTTGAGAGGTTGCTTTGCGGCTCACCAGCCGGGAAGCATCGGGGTGTGGCGCAGCTTGGTAGCGCGCGTCGTTCGGGACGACGAGGCCGCAGGTTCAAATCCTGTCACCCCGACCAGCAAGGTGGAGGGACGCAAAGCGTCCCTCCACCTTTTTCTCGTTTACGGCCCAGCTTTGCGGCCCGAAAACGGGGCAGAAACACTGTGGCTCAACTCTGCCGCTTGGAAGTTGGGCTGCATCCGCACCCCCACTGTAAAATTGGCCGGAACAAGCACCTCGACCAAGCGATGGGACCATGAGCGAAAATCCGAACCTTCCGCCTGCCGCGACCCCGCAACAGGTTCCGCCGCCGGTACTTCCGGCACCGCAGATGCGCCGGGTCACCCAGTGCGTCAACTGCAAAACCTGCAGCTGGGTCCCTTGGGTCCGTTGGACGATGCTCGCAGTGCGGATCGTTGGCGGCGTCTACAGCCTGGGCATCAGCGAAGCGGTCATCCGCGGCCGCCGCCACCGTTGCCAGCGCTGCAGCCACGGCGCCTCGGTGCACTACGTCCCCGCCTGAGCTTTCCCAGATCGAATTATCCGGTCCAACCAATCGCTAAATCAGATTTAGATTCTCCGCGGCGTATTCCGAGGTTTTCCTCGATACCACAGAACACCTTGCTAATCTTGTGGGCGATATGGATTTCAACCCCGATTCGGAGAATGAGCGACGTTGCCCACTGTGAAAAGCACCCACCATTTCCGACGCCGTTTCGCGGCCGCCGCCACGCTGACCGCCCTGGTCTTCACCGGTCTGCCGCTGACCGCTTTCGCAATGACCGATGCCCCACCCGCCCAGTCCGATGCCACGAAGTCCAGCAGCCAGGCTTCGCCGTCGGCGCCTTCGGAAATCGCTCCGAGCAGCACGCCGGCGAGCAGCAGCACGCCGTCGACCAGTAGCACTCCGACGAGCAGCTCAGCCGAAGCCACGGCCCCGCCAAGCGCTACCCCGACGGGAGAACCGAGCAGTACGCCGAGCCCGAATCCGGACCCGGCCGAGGCGACGCCGACTCCCAGCTCTCCGGCGACCGGCACCGCCTCGGCCGCTGCGGTGCAACAGCCCGAGTTCGCCGATGGCATGGCCCAGCCGGTCTACCAGGGCAAAGACCTGATCACCGAAGAATTGTGGATCCCCACCCCGGTGGACACCGACGGAGACGGCCAGAACGAACGGTTGCGCGCCACGGTCTACCGGCCCAAGGACACGCAGAACGGCTTGAAGGTGCCCACCGTGATCCGGATGAGCCCGTACAACGCCGGCTTCGCGGACACCATGGTGCACGAGATGAAAGGCGAGCTGTGGGACCCCAGCAAGCCGATCCCCACGCCGACCTTCGGCACCGTGCCGAGCAAGGGCTTCTTCCGGGACGGCGCCCGGCCCAATTACCCGTTCTACACGGACCGCGGCTTCGCCTTCGTCTCGATCGACTCGATCGGCACCAATGCTTCCACCGGTTGCACCCAGATGCTCAATGCCAAAGAAGCCGAGTCCACCAAAGCAGCCGTGGATTGGGTCACCGGCCGGATCAGCGGCATCGACTTGCAGGGCAACCCGCTGACCACTGACTGGTCCTCGGGCAAGGTCGGCATGTGGGGCATCTCCTACCTCGGGTCGCAAGCCATTCTGGCCTCGACCACTGGCGTGCCGGGCTTGGACGCCATTGTGCCGATGTCCCCGCTCAGCAATTTCTACGATTACTACCGGGTGGGCGGCGCAGTCGTCGAACCGACCGGGTACAACGGCGAAGATCTGGACAACTACGTCAAGCTGGTCAGCACCAACCGACCGAGCGGGCAGAGCTGCCAGGCCACCTCGCAGGAATTCCTGGACCAGCAGGACCGGGCTACCGGACAGTACAGCGATTTCTGGAATGAGCGGAACTTCTTCGCCAATATCGGCAAGGTGACCACGCCGACCTTGATCAGCGCCGGGCTCAAAGACTGGAACGTCCGCAATGATCAGACCACCAAATGGTTCCTGGCCTTGAAGGAGCGCGGCGTCCCCACCAAGCTGCTTTTGCACCAGCAAGACCATGTGGACCCGGCTACCGTGGCCGGTTCGGAATGGACCAATATGCTCAACAAGTGGTTCACCCGATACCTGTTCAACGTGCAGAACGGGGTGGAAAACGCACCGGATCTGCGGATCCAGCGCGAAGACGGCAGCTGGCAGAACGAGCCGTCCTGGCCCGCCGTCGGCTCTGCGCCCGCGACCTTCCGTCCGCTCTCCGGCGGCAATGGCAGCGGTGGTCTGGTACTCGCAGATGCTCCGAAGCCCGGCATTGAATCGTTGAGCGACGATGGCAGCATCACCTCCGGCACGCTCGCCTCGACGCCGAACTCGCAAAACCGTCTGCTCTACGCGACGGCACCGGCGAAATCCGCGGTCCGGCTCAGCGGGTTCGCGAATGCAACGCTGCGGATGAGTTTCTCCAAGCCGGCGGCCAACGTCTCACTGCAGATCCTGGACCGGGCACCCGACGGCACGGCCACCGTGGTGACCAGGGGCTGGGCCGACCCGCAGAACCGGGACAGCCTCACCAGTTCGCAGGCTGTGGTGCCCGGCACCGAATATCAGCTCGAGATCCCGTTCATTTCCACCGACTACGTGTTCAAGGCCGGCAACCAGCTGGAAATCATGCTCTTTGCTTCGGATGCGGAAAGCAATGTACTGCCCGCCCCGGGCACGGTGCTCTCCACGAACCTGGGACTCAGCCAGTTCAGCCTGCCGCTGGTCGGCGGCACCGCAGCCGGCAAGCTCGCTTTCGGTGACGGAAACATCGAGATCACCAAACCGGTGACCAAGCCGGATCCGGAGAAGGTCACGGATCCGCGCATCGTCGATTCCGGGCAACCCGGCGAAAACACTGAAGCCGGCGCGGAAACGGTAGTGAATCCGGCCGCTTCCAACCTGCAGCGGCTGCCGGACACCGGGACCCCGTCCGGCATCTGGGCCCTGCTGGGCCTGGCCGCAGTCGCGGTCCTCGGCGGCGGCTTCGCAGTACTCGGCAGCAGCCTGCGCCGGCGCAACGGCTGACCGGGAGCGGGGCGGCAGCACCGGGTGCGGCCGCCCCGTCCGCAGCTTCAGACCAGCAAGCCCAGCATCGCCATGCGGAGCTTGGTCTCCGGCCGCAGCAGATCGAAGCGCGTCGCAAAGGCATTGCCCGGGCATTCGGTGGTGTTCCAATCACGATGCCGGGAAATCGCCGGATTCGGCTTCTTCTCCCCGGACACCGGGTTCTGGTAAGCCACCGGCGGAATCGGCCACACTCCGCGCAACGGGTTCAATTGCACCGCGTGGCACAGCCGGGCCAGTACATTCAGCAACGAATCGTATGCCGCCGCAGTGGGCTGTTTCGTGGTGAAGTCACCTAGAACGCAAATCCCGATGTTCCCGGTGTTGAAGCCGCCGGAATGCGCCGCGGTGACGCCGGACGGGACTTGTCCGTGGCGTACCGCCGATTGGAACACCGGCTGCCGGTCGTTCCCGGTCGAACGGCCGGCGAAGACCGTGCCGTCCGGACCGATCAGCAGGTGGTAGCCGATATCGCCCCAGTCATTGGTCACCGCGTGCAATTGGTAGATCGCCCGCACCGTGCTGGCCACGTCATCGGCCTTCGGTGCAATCACCGAATGGTGCACCGTGAGGATCTGCGTCGGCGAGAATTCCGGGCTCCATTGCATCAGGCTCTCATCAGCGCCCCACATTGAACGGGAAACGACTGGGATGCCCAAGAAGTCAACCGTGCCGGAGCCAGTAGACCTGCGTTGCGGGGCGAACAGGCTGGTTTTCCCGTCGACTGCGCCGAGCCGGGCCCTGCCGACGTGTGCCGGGTCAAGTTCAACGGCACCCATTTCGGCCGAAATGGCCACCGGATCGCTTGCCGTGGCGAGCTCGCCGTCCTTGCCGTGCGCGGAACGTTCGATGATCCGCCAACTCACCGAGCCTGCGGAGTCGGTGAACTTCAATCGGGCCGCCGCAAGCGTCGGGTCCTCGAAGACCACGCCGAGCAGGAGTTCGTCTTGCAGCTGCAGCGACGCCGCGGGCGTTGCAGCCCGGGCGGTGCCGGCAGAGGCGGCTAATACCAAGGGTGCCGCAGCGGCGCCCAGCGCAGTGCTGGCAAGAACTTGCCGTCGAGTGATTTCCATAGTGCCATCCGATCCACTAGAGGACTGCTTGTCTCAACAATCTCTCCGACGCGGCAGGAGAACGGCAGGCACCCGTTGCCGGATCGACCGCGGGTCTGGAACCTGCTCGGCCTCCCCCATCGCCCTCCGTGAAATGGAGAGCTTCGCCCGAGCAATACCGTTTCACCGTAAAACGCCAGGACAGACCAATCAATTGATTATAGGAACATCCGTCCGTTCACAGGGCTTTCATATTCTCGGATACCGGATTTTGCTCCACGGAAAATCCACAATTCCCGGCATCGACGTGATCGGCATCAATGAGCACGACGACAATTCCGCCCGGCGGTCCGCGCCAGGCCACCCGCTCACAGATCGGAAACCCAGGACACATCCCAAGGGTCCCGGGGCATGGCCAAGGGACGGTTGCCGGTCGGGGTCAAATAGAATTCCGCACCGCCCGGATCGGCGACCAAGGCTATCCCGCCGAAAAAGGTGTCGAAGGGCTCCACCAGAACCCGGCCGCCGGTACGCTCCACGACCCTGATCGATTCCGCCAGATCGGCTACGCCGAAGCTCACGGTCCAGCGCGAGGGCTTTTTCGGCTCCGCGGCAGAAGCATCGTAGATCAGCACCCGGATGCTGTCTCCGGTCTGGAAGGTGGCATAGCGGACTTGCGGCTTCTCCTCCGGGAGCAGCGGAGTCCAATCCATGATCGTGCAATAGAAATCGAACACCGCGTCGAACCGATAGGTGTTGAGACTGTGCCAGATCGGATACCCCGGCTCATCCGGGCACCGGAACCCCGGGTAATCCCGTCGTTGCCAAAGTCCCACTACGGCCTTGCCCGGGCCCATCATGATCGCCATCTTGCCGAACTCCGCATTGTCCATGGTCGGCATGAGCACGGTGCCGCCATGTTTCGCCACGTCGGCCTGCGCCTGTTCGACGTCGGCCACGGACAGATAAGTGGTCCAGGAATCGACGAACCCCGGAGTATTCGTGCCGAGCCCGGCAACCGGCGCACCATCTTTCCGGAAGATCGAATAGTCGCCGAATCCCTCGAAATCGACCGGTGTGCATTGCCAGCCGAACAACTCGCCGTAAAACCGTTCCGCTGCTGGGCGGTCGGAACTCATCACGTCTACCCAACATGGGCCTTGATCGGCAAAATTTTCCACCAGTCCCCCTCACTCGGGTGAAAGATCCGATCAATTAATCATCGCAGAAATCAGACGAATGCGCCCATCCCCGTCATCGCGCGGGCCACGATGAGCGAATTGATCTCATAAGTCCCCTCGTACGAATACAGGATTTCGGCGTCGCCGAAGAGTTTCGCCATCTCGTAGTCACTGGTCACTCCGTTGCCGCCCAGCAAAGCCCGCCCTTGCGCCACGGACTCCCGGGCCAGCCTGGTCGTCGTGGCTTTGACCATGGCGGCCTGCGCCATCTGCGCGGTCCCGGACTCCTGCATCCGGGCGAATTGCAGCATCAGCGCGAGCGAAGCCGAGGCATTGCCCAGGATCTCGGAAAGGCTCAATTGGATCAGCTGGAATTTCGCCAGCGGCCGGCCGAACTGCAAGCGCTCGAGCGCATAGTCCCGGGCGATGTCGAAGGCGCCGAATTGGATGCCGGCGGCCTGCCAACCCACCCAGGCGCGGGAATCCCGCAGAAGTTCGTTCGCGGCGGCGAAGTTGACCGCACCGGGGAGCAGGTTGTCCGCGGGGACCCTGACCCCGTCCAACCGGATGTGCGCATTCTGCATGATCCGCAGGCCCATCTTGTGTTCGATCTTGGTCGCCGAATAACCGGGCCGATCGGTTTCCACGATGAAGCCTTTGATCTGCTGATCCGCTTTGTCCCGGGCCCAGACCAGGGCAAAATCGGCAATCGTGCCGGAACCGATCCAGCGCTTGGCACCGTGGATGACCCATTCGCCGTCGATCAATTCGGCGCTGGTCGCCAACCCGCCGGCGATATCCGAGCCGTGTTCCGGCTCGGTGAGCGCAAAGGCGCCGAGCGACTGGAACGTGCGCAATCCCGGCAGCCACCGCTCGCGTTGCGCCGGAGAGCCGAGCCGGTCGATCATGCCCACGATCAGCTCATTGTGGATGCCGACCAGCGCGGAGAGCGAGACATCCGCCCTGGCTACTTCGAAATACATCAGGCCTTTGAACAATTGGCTGCTGCCATCGACTTGCAATTCGCCCAGGCCGAGGGCGGCCAGCTCAGGCAACATCTGGTGCGGGAATTCTTCCCGGTTCCAGTAATCGATGCTCGCCGGACGGATCCGGCGCTGCAGTACCTCCCGGGCGGCCAGGTATCGGGCATGCTCAGCAGCCGGGAGCAACCCGATCATGCCCATCAGATCAGCCTCCGGAATCGCCGAATCCCTGACCTTCACGGTGCCGTTCTGATCCTGCACGTAGGCTCTCTTTCTGCGCCATTCCGGGCATGCAAGTGCTTTTGGCGCTTTTAAACCCTTGGAAGTCCTAGTATATTGCACAGTGAGACAGATCACTACGCCGCGAGGAGCCAGCCATGAGCGCAACCGACGAATTCCGTGCCGTCCGGAACCGCCTCGTCGCGCTTCGGGAGGACTACGAAACCGCACGCGCGGAATTCCGCTGGCCGCACTTCGAGGAGTTCAACTTCGCGCTCGACTGGTTCGACTCGATCGCGGCCGATCCGGCCAAGTCGCACAATCCCGCCTTGGTGATCGTGGAACCGGACGGTTCTGCGCTGCGTCGCAGCTACGCCGAGCTGTCGCAGCGCTCCAACCAAGTCGCCAACTGGCTGCGTGCGCAAGGCGTTCGCCGAGGCGATCGGATGATCGTGATGCTGGGCAATCAGGTCGAACTCTGGGAAACCATGCTGGCGGGCATGAAACTCGGCATCGTGCTGATCCCGACCACCACCCAGATGGGCGCGGCGGATTTGCAGGATCGGGTCTCCCGCGGCGAAGCGCGTTGGGCCCTCGCCGGAAGCGCCAACGTCGGCAAGTTCGCTTCGGTGCCGGGAGACTACCGGTTGATCGAAGTCGGCGCCTCAGCCAACGATCCCGAAGCGTTGCAGTACGCCGATGCAGCGCAGGCCGGTCTGGAATTCACCGCCGATGCGCCGACCCGGGGCGAGGAGACCTTGCTGCTCTATTTCACTTCCGGCACCACCTCGAAGGCCAAACTGGTCGAACACACGCACACTTCCTACCCGGTGGGGCACCTTTCCACGATGTATTGGATCGGTTTGGAACCCGGCGATGTGCATTTGAACGTGGCCTCCCCCGGCTGGGCCAAACATGCTTGGTCGAACATCTTCACGCCGTGGATCGCCGAAGCCTGTGTTTTCATCTACAACTACGAACGCTTCGACGCCAAAGCGTTGATGGCCCAGATGGACGCCGAAGGCGTGACCAGTTTCTGCGCGCCGCCCACGGTCTGGCGGCTGCTCATCCAAGCCGACCTGAGCGCCTTGCAGAACCCGCCGCGGAAGGTGGTCTCCGCCGGCGAACCGCTCAACGCCGAGGTCATCGAGCAGGTCAAAAGAGCCTGGGGGCAGACCATCCGCGATGGCTTCGGGCAGACTGAGTCCACGGTGCAAATTGCCAACACACCCGGCCAACCGGTGAAGGTCGGCGCCATGGGCAAGCCGCTTCCCGGCTACGAAGCGGTGCTCGTCGACCCGGCGACCGGCGCGGAAGGCGAAGCCGGCGAGCTGTGCTTGCGCTTGGACTCGGTCTACGGCCGCCCCATCGGACTGATGAAGGGCTACTACGGCGATCCAGAAAAGACCGATTTCGCGTTCCGGGACGGCTATTACCACACCGGGGACATGGTCGAACGCGATGCCGACGGCGTGATCACCTATGTGGGACGGGGCGACGACGTCTTCAAGTCGAGCGACTACCGGCTGAGTCCCTTCGAATTGGAAAGTGTCCTGATCGAACACCCGGCAGTCGCCGAGGCCGCCGTCGTACCTTCACCCGACCCGCTGAAGCTTTCGGTGCCGAAGGCCTTCGTCGTGCTCGCCCCGGGCTACCAGGCCAGTCCGGAAACCGCCGAGGACATCCTGCGTTATTGCCGCGAGCATCTGGCCCCGTTCAAACGGATCCGGCGACTGGAGTTCGCCGAGTTGCCGAAGACGATTTCCGGCAAGATCCGCCGGGTGGAGCTGCGCCGCGCGGAAGAATTGCGGCACAGCGGCGCCGGGACCGCGGCATCCGGCCTCGGCATCGAATATTCGGACGCCGACTTCCCGGGGCTCAAGGCATGAACCACCCGCTGTCCAGGGATCCGATCGCCGAAGCGCAGCGCAATTGGGAACGGCAGGGCTGGGAACCGACCGCGGCACCGATGGCTGCGATCACCGCGATCATGCGGACCCAGCAGATCCTGCTGTTGCGGATCGAAAACGTATTGAAGCCGTTCGGACTCAAATTCGCCCGCTACGAACTGCTGGCGCTGCTCGGCTTTTCCAAGCTCGGCAAGCTGCCGATGAACAAGGCCAGCGCACTGCTCCAGGTGCACCCGACCTCGGTGACCAACGCCGTCGACCGGTTGGAGGAGTCCGGATTCGTGCTGCGCTCACCGCATCCGACCGATGGCCGGGCCACGCTGATCGAACTCACGCCCGCAGGGCGCAGCGTGGTGAAACGCGCGACGGCGGCGCTCAATGAGGAGATCTTCAGCCAGTCCGGTTTCGGCACCGACGACGTGCGCACCCTGATCGATGTGCTGGGCCGGTTCCGCTCGCATTCCGGCGACTTCTAAGTGCCGAGTTCCTGACGTTCACCGGGCAGACTTCTTCCATACGGGCAAAGTTCACCGCAGCCAGCCCTCGCCAATTGTACCGTGGTATGTACCAGGTTTCTCTGGTTGGATCAATTGAGAAGAGCTACCACCATGAAATTCGTCCGAAGCACGCTAGCCACTCTCATCGCCGCTACCGCAATCGGCGGCGGCATCGCCGCCTCGGCCGCACCGGCCATGGCGGCCACCCCGCTCTATTTGCCTTTCCCGGCCGCCGAAACATACCAAGTCGCCCAGATTGACCCCGATGGAGCAATGGATCTGACGCTGCCCAGCGGGACCTCGGTCATGTCCTCGGCCGCCGGAATCGTGCTCGAAGCCGGGCCGTCCGCGAACCCGGCGGAAGGCATCGCCGTCGTCGTCGACATCGGAAACAATGTCTGCCTGCAATACCTCGACCTCGGCGGAGTCACCGTATCGCCCGGCGAAGTGGTCTACCAGAGCCAGCGGGTCGGAGCAGCCGGTGGAAATGCGACGACCCTGGCCGGTTCGACCCTGCATTGGAACACCGTGAGCTGCAGCACGCGGCAACCCCTCGGTTCGCTCACCGTGGCCGAGTACCCGGAAGGCGTATCCGCCGGCCAATGGGTGACCAGCCAAAACCGGCGCGAGCAGTAACTCCGCCCCGTCGGGCTCTGCCTGCAACACGCATCGAGCGGCCAGATCTGCATGCTAAATCGCGATTTTAGCGTGCAGATCTGGCCGCTCGGCGAGGGGGTATCAGCGGTTTTTGAACTCCGGCGTACGTTTGTCGACGAACGCCGCCATGCCCTCTTTTTGATCTTCGGTCGCGAACACCGAATGGAACAACCGACGCTCGAAGAGCACACCCTGCACCAGCCCGGTCTCGAAAGCGGCATTGACCGCTTCTTTGGCGATCATCGCCACCGGCTTGGACTTCGACGCGATCACCTCGGCGGCCTGCACCGCCTCTTCGACGACGTCGTCCGCGGGCACAATGCGCGATACCAGACCTGAACCCTCGGCTTCTTCGGCCTTCATCATCCGGCCGGTGAGGATCATGTCCATTGCCTTGGCCTTGCCCACCGCACGGGTCAATCGCTGGGAACCGCCCATGCCGGGCAGCACACCGAGATTGATTTCCGGCTGGCCGAATTTGGCGTTATCACCGGCGATGATGAAGTCGCACATCATCGCCAATTCGCAGCCGCCGCCCAGCGCGAAGCCGGAAACCGCAGCAATCATCGGGATCCGCAGCCGGGTGAGATTCTCCCAGTTCCGGAACCAGTCCGAGGAGTACATTTCCATGTAATCCTTGGCTGCCATCTCCTTGATGTCGGCGCCCGCGGCGAAGGCCTTTGCCGAGCCGGTGATCACCACGGCGCCCACTTCCGGGTCGGCGTCCGCTGCGGTGGCAGCGGCCACCAGGTCGTTCATGGTGGCTTCATTGAGCGCATTGAGCGCATGCGGCCGGTTGAGCGTCAGCAAGGTCACCCGACCGCGCTTTTCGACCAGCACATTGGGTTCGGATGCGGTTGATTCGGTCATGGTGCCCCCTAGTTTGAGTGGTCTCGAATATCGGTAATGATGCCGGAGAAATCACGACCGGCACCCTCTCCGGCAGCGAAGCGGGCGTAGATCGCGGCCGCTAAGGGGCCCAGCTCAGCGGCAACACCCGTACTCTGCACGGCATTCAACGCCAGGCCGAGGTCCTTGGACATCAGGGCGCCGGCGAATCCCGGTTGGTAGTCGCGGTTCGCCGGACTGGCCGGCACCGGCCCCGGCACCGGACAATTGGTGGTCACCGACCAGCATTGACCGGACGCGGTGGAGATCACGTCGTAGAGCGCCTGGTGCTCCAGTCCGAGTTTTTCGCCCAAGACGAAGGCCTCGGCGGCGCCGATCATCGAAATGCCCAGAAGCATGTTGTTGCAGATCTTGGCCGCCTGCCCGGCACCGTTCGAACCGCAGTGCACCGCACGTTTGCCCATCACGTCCAAGATCGGCTGCAGTACGGCGAACTCCTCGGCCGAAGCGCCGACCATGAAGGTCAAGCTGCCGGCCTCGGCGCCGACCACTCCGCCGGACACCGGGGCATCCGCCGCACGGTGGCCCGCGGCCACCGCCAAACCGGCGGCTTCCCGCGCCTCGTCGACGTTGATCGTGGAACAGTCCAGGAACAGTGAGCCGGCCGGCGCCGCAGCCAGCAATCCGCCGCGGTAGGCCTCCAGCAAATGCTTCCCACTGGGGAACATGGTCAGCACCACCTCGGCTTCCGCCGCAGCGGCTTCCGCCGAGTCGGCAACCGGGACTCCCTGCCGCGCGGCCGCCTCGAGGGCTGCCGGGAACACATCGAAGCCCAGCACCGAATGGCCGGCCTTGACCAGATTCACCGCCATCGGCAAACCCATGTGGCCCAAGCCCAAGAATGCTATTTTCATCGTGCGTCCTTCCCTGCCAGATTCAATTCGCCACTGATGTCGGAATCGCCCAACGGAGCGAAGTACGACTCGACCTCGGCCGCACTGACTTCGGCGAGCGTGGCCGGGTTCCATTGCGGGTTCCGGTCCTTGTCCACCACCTGGGCCCGGATGCCTTCGCGCATTTCGGTGCCGCGGAGGAACCGGAGCACCACCCGGTATTCCTGGTCGAGCACTTCTTCCAGGCTGGCCAACCGGGCCGCACGACGCAGCGAAGCGAGCGTCACCTTGACCGCCGTCGGCGATTTCGATTCGATCGTCGCGGCGAATTCGGAACCGAGTTCGCGGAGGTTGCGTACGATCTGGCCCGCGTCGTCGGAAGCGTACGCCTGATCGATCCAGCCCTGCTGCCCGGCCAGTTCCGAGGCCGGGGCGGGACGCGCGAAACGGGCCACGGCCTCGGCGGCAGCTTCGTTCTCCAAGGCCGCCGCCAAAGCCGGCAGATTCTCCGAAGGCACAAAGCTGTCCGCCAGCCCCAAGAACAATGCATCCGCGCCGCTCAGGTGCGCCCCGGTGAGCGCGGCGTGCGTCCCGGTCTCCCCCGGAGCCCGGGAGAGCAGATAGGTGCCGCCGACGTCGGGCACGAATCCGATGGTGGTCTCCGGCATCCCGCAGCGGGTGCGTTCGGTGACCACCCGGGTATTGCCGTGCGCCGAGATCCCGACCCCGCCGCCCAGCACCAGCCCGTCCATGAACGGCACATAGGGCTTCGGATAATTCGAAATCAACGCATTCAACCGGTATTCGGTGCGCAGGAAGTTCGAAGTGCCCAGGCCGCCGGCCGGAATGTCGTTGAAGATCGCAGTGACATCGCCACCGGCGCACAAACCGCGGTCTCCGCTGCCGTAGACCAGGACCGTCTGCACCGAATCATCAGCCGCCCATTCCTGCAACTGGGCCAACATCGCTTCGACCATCGGCTCGTTGAGCGCATTCACCGCTTTGGGCCGGTTCAGGATCACCACGCCCAAGTGGCCGCGACGCTCGAACCGGATCGGCGGCTCTGCCGGATCGACGGTCTCGGCGGTCATCAGCTGCCTTCCGGCATGATGAAGCTGGAACCCTGCCGAATGCCCGACGGCCAGCGGGTGGTCACGGTTTTGGTCTTGGTGTAGAACCGGAAGGCGTCCGCGCCGTGCTGGTTCAGATCGCCGAAACCGGAGGCCTTCCAGCCGCCGAAAGTGTAATACGCGATCGGCACCGGAATCGGCACGTTGATGCCGACCATGCCCACTTGCACCCGGCTGGCGAAGTCCCGGGCGGCGTCGCCGTCGCGGGTGAAAATCGCCACCCCGTTGCCGAACTCGTGCTCGCTCGGCAAGCGCAGTGCTTCTTCGTAATCCTTCGCCCGGATCACCGAAAGCACCGGGCCGAAGATCTCCTCGCGGTAGATCCGCATCGAGGTGGTGACATTGTCGAAGAGCGTCGGACCCACCCAGAATCCGCCCGGGTAACCGTCGACCGTCCAACCGCGCCCGTCCGCCAGCAGCGTCGCCCCCTCGTCGACGCCGACCTGGATGTAATCCTCGATCCGGTCTTTGGCCGACTGGGCGACCACCGGGCCGAAGTCCGACGCCGGGTCCATGCTGGGACCGACCTTGAGATCCTTGATCCGTTCCTGGAGTTTCGCCACCAACGCATCGGCGGTCTCCTGGCCCACGGGTACCGCCACCGAAATCGCCATGCAACGTTCGCCCGCAGAACCGAACGCCGAGCCGATCAGCGCGTCGACCACCATGTCCAGATCGGCGTCCGGCATGATCACCATGTGGTTCTTGGCACCGCCGAAGCACTGCGCCCGCTTGCCGTGGGCGGCCGCGGAGGCGTAAATGCTCTGCGCGATCGGGGTGGAGCCGACGAAGCCGATCGCCCGCACCCGGTCGTCCTCCAGCAAGCCGTCCACGGCTTCCTTGTCGCCATTGAGCACGTTGAAAACACCGTCCGGCAAACCCGCTTCGGTCAACAACTCGGCCAATCGCAAAGGCACCGAGGGGTCCCGTTCGGAGGGCTTCAAGATGAAAGCGTTGCCCGCGGCGAGCGCCGGTCCGGCCTTCCAGAGCGGGATCATCGCCGGGAAATTGAACGGGGTGATCCCGGCGACCACGCCGAGCGGCTGGCGCAATGAGTGCACGTCGATGCCGGCCCCGACGCTGTCCGAGAATTCGCCCTTGAGCAGGTGCGGTGCCGCAGCACAGAACTCCACGACCTCGATGCCGCGCTGGATGTCGCCCTTGGCGTCCGGAAAGGTCTTGCCGTGTTCGCTGGCGAGCAACTCGGCCAATTCGTCCAGGTTTTCGTTGACCAGGTCGACGAACTTGAGCAGGATCCGGGCCCGGCGCTGCGGGTTGGTGGCCGCCCAACCGAGCTGGGCCTGCGCGGCGTTGTCGATGACCGCCGTCGTCTCCGTTGCGCTGGCCAGCGGCAATCTGGCTTGGACCTCGCCCGTGCACGGATTGAAAACATCGCTGAAACGGCCTGAGGTGCCTGCGACATGCTGGCCGCCGACGTAGTGTGAAAGTTCGCGCACCATGGCGTGGGATCTCCTTGCGAATTGGCATCGTTGCCGGCACGGCCTGTGATCTGGCTCATGCCCTACCGCAAAATATACTCGGACTTCCTAGTAACTAGCTACCCTGCGGGCGCGGAAAACTGGAGGCGGCCGAACCGGCCCGGATCTCGCCCAGGCACGCAGAATAAGTTGGCCGAGGCGTTGCCGGCCGCAACAATCCGCTAGGCCCGGCCCGGTTTGGGTTTCTTGACGAAGAGCGTCTCCGCCTCTTCGAGCGACATGCCGTTGGTCTCCGGGATCTTGAAGAACACGAAGACGAAGGACAGCGCCGCGAAACCGGCGTAAATCGCATAGGTGACCGGCAACGACATCGCGGCCAGCCCCGGGAAACTCACCGTGATCACGAAGTTGGAGATCCACTGCGCCATCGCCGCGACGCCCAGCGCTTTGGCCCGGATCCGGTTCGGGAAAATCTCCCCCAGCAGCACCCAGACCAACGGACCCCAGGAAACCCCGAAGGCGATCACGAAGAGATTCGCGGCAACCAGCGCGACCGGGCCCCAGGCCCCGCTCAACGAGACCTCGCCGTTCACCGCCGACGACGTGGAAAAAGCCAGCGCCATAGTACCCAGGCTGACCGCCATGCCGATCGAACCGGCGAGCAGGATCGGCCGCCGGCCCAAGCGGTCCACCAACAGGATCGCGACCACGGTGACCACCACGTTGGTGACCGAGGTCACAACCGAGATGAACAAGGAATCCGATTCCTGGAAGCCCACGGATTTCCACAAGGTGGTGGAGTAGTAGAAGATCACGTTGATGCCCACGAACTGCTGGAACATCGACAAGGCGATGCCGATCCAGACGATCGGCAACAAGCCGAACCGGCCACCGAACAATGTGGCCTTTTTGGCTTTGGCGTCTTCGGAAATCGCACTGTGGATGTCCCGGACCGCCTTTTCGACGTCGTCGGCCGGCCAGAGCTTGGCGAAGATCTCATGCGCCTCGGCGTCCCGGCCCTTTTGCATCAGATAGCGCGGTGATTCCGGCAAACGCAGGGCGAGCACGCCGTAAACGACCGCCGGAACCGCTCCAGCCAGGAACATCCACCGCCAAGCTTCCCAACCGAACCAGAACGGCGCCGAAGCGTTGCCTGCCGCATTGGCGAAGACCGCATCCGAGAGCAGCGCGGCGAAAATACCCAGCGTGATCGCCAGCTGCTGCAACGAGGCCAAGCGGCCACGGATCAGTTTCGGCGAAATTTCGGCGATATAGGCCGGCGCGACCACCGAAGCGATGCCGATGCCCAGACCGCCGACGATCCGCCAAAGCACCAGATCCCAGATCGCGAAGGCCCAGCCGGTGCCGAGCGCAGAGACCAAGAACAACGAGGCGCCGAGCAACATGGTCGCCCGGCGGCCGAATCGGTCCGCGACGTTGCCGGCCAAGTACGCGCCGGCCGCGGAACCGAGCAGCGCGGAGGCTACCGCGAAGCCGGTGACGAACTCGCTCAGGGCGAATTGGCCCTGCACCGCGTCCACGGCGCCGTTGACCACCGAAGAATCGAAGCCGAAGAGGAATCCGCCCACCGCCGCGGAGATCGCCAAGCCGATGACTTTCAGTTGGAGTTTCTTGTTCGTTGCTGCCATTGCCGCCAGCCGCCTCTCGTCGGTGCCCGTCCGTCCCGAATCCGCAGGAAGACTCTTGCCACTATAGCCACGGAGCCTGCCATCCCGCCGTCCGGGAACCCGGGCGGAGTCCGGGACGGTCCGGTGACCGGTTCAGGGCTCGGCTGCGCAGGGCTCAGGCAGATTCCGGCTGTGGGCTCAGCTGCGCGAAGTATGCACCGGGCGTCTGGCCGGCAATTTTCCGGAAGGCGGCGATGAATGCGCTGGTCGAGGAGTAGCCCACCCGGGTGGCGACTTGGCTGACCGCAGCGCCTTCGGCCAAATGCGCCAGGGCCGCCCGCAGCCGCAGTGCGGTGCGCCACTGGCCGAATCCCGAACCGGTTTCGTCTGCGAAAATCCGGGACAGGGTCCGGGTGCTCGCGCCCACAGTACGCCCCCAGGCGGCCAGGTCGCGGGGATCGGCCGGGTTCGCGAGCAGGCTCTCGGCAATCGCGATCGCGCGGGAATCCGAGGGCATCGGCAGTTCGATCGTGAAGGTGGTCACCGGTTGCAGCAAATCCAGCACCAGGGCTTCGGCGCGCTTGCGCGGCTCCTCGGCCAAGTCGGCACCGAGGTAGTTGATCATTTCCCGGAGCAGGGTCGGGACGCTCACCACTGTGGGTTCCTTCCACTGCACCGTGGAAACCCTAGGATTCAAGTAGATCCCCTGCATGGTCCCGCTGCGCACCGAGGTGGTGGTGTGCCAGGTCCCGGCCGGAATCCACAGCGCCAAACTGGGCGGCAGCATCCAATGCCGGCTGCCGACGGTCACCATGAGCACGCCCTCGCGGACGCAGGCCAGCTGGTCGACGTCGTGGACGTGCTCGTCGAATTTGTTGCCCGCTTCGAGCTCGAAGGTCGCCAGAGCGATCACCGGCTGGCTGAAATCATGCATCAGCAGCCAAGATACCGCATCTACGCCAGAATCGGCCCGGACTCAAGCCCGCCGGCGTCGTGCATAAGCCCGGGCCTTCGAGCTGGACAAAGCCAGGACGGTGAGGATCTGCAGGGTGATCGTGAGCAGGTTGGTATTCAGCAAGTCCGCACTCAACGTGATCCTGGTGCCGTCCTGGAACGCGGTGATGAAGGCGATCACGGTCGACAGCGAGGTCACCGCCATCAAGGTGATCCGCGCCCAATTGTGCCCGGTCCAGACGAACACCGCCAGGACCAGCTGGACCAGTGCGATCAACCCGAGCAAGGTCACGACTACCGCGGTCACCCCCTCGACCAGCAAAGCCAGTTCAGCCGGGCTGCCGGCTTCGCCCTGCAGGATCTCACTGCTCGGATTCGAGGTCAGGAACAACATGCCCCAGATGATCGTGGTGATCGCGGAGAACAAGCCGAAGAACGCCCCGAACATCGTCGGCAGCGGCCGTTCCAGGATCGGCACGGCCACCTCGGTCCCGGGGATTTCCGCAGTTTCTTCTTCGGCCACCGCCGGTTTCGTGATCGGGACCGCATCCAAATAGACGATCGGCAGGTCGCCGTCGGTTTTGATCGCATCCCCGCCGCCGTTGCGGGAGTGGTAGCCGGTGGAGAAGTCCTTGATCACCTCGACCCGGATGCCGGGAGTGACCCGGGCCAAGGTGTCGATGATGTGATCGCGTTCTTTGTCGATGTGTTCGTCGATTTTGTGCGTGATCTGGAAAGTGAACAGGGACAGTCCGACGCTCTTGTCGAAAGTTCCGGCGGCGAGCCAATCGGCGTGGTGCCCGCCGGGCAGCAGCCAGCCTTCCGGACAACGCCAGAAGCGCACGTGATGGCGCTTCGCCGGGCTGTCTTCGACCTCTTGCTGATAGGCGAAATCCTGTTGCCGGCCGAAGAGGGTCAGCGTGCTCACCGGGGCTTCATGGTAGCTGCGCCGGGTCAGCGTGGAGACGATGATCCGCCAGCTGCTGAGCAGGGTGATTTCGTCCGCTTTGGTCCAACCGGCAGCGACCATCGAGGATTCCAGTTGCTCCTGGGAGCCGCAGACCGCGAGGTTGATCGGGTCGCCCAGCAGCCCGTCCGCCGTACGGGAACGTCCGATGAAGTAATCCGGAACGTAGATGCTGGTCAGAATCCGGTGCAACCGGGGCAAGGCGACATAGGCCAGCACCAACCAGAATGGCACCACGTACCAGACCCGGGTCCAGCCGCCGCTGAAGCTCTCCCCGAGCACCAGCAGCGCAAGCCACACCGAAGCGACTCCGCTGAAGATGAAGAACAGGTTGTCGACCAGGAGGTTGACCGACCACCGCCGCTTTTCCGGGGCTTCCATTGTTCGAGTTTAGCCAATCCCCGGTTTCGGATAGCCTTTTGCAGCCTAGATAGCGTTTTGACGCGCAACCGGCCATCCGAGATGCGGAACGCTATCTGAACCCGGGAGAGGGTTCACTGCGCAGATGTGTCGATTGCTCCGGTAACGGCATCCAGCCTGCCTAGATGCTCCGCAGTGGCGCAGATTTCGAGTACCCCGAGCCTGGTCCGGTACCTTCCGATGGACGTGGCGATCAGCCGTAAAGACCGGACTTCACCGGCCTGCAAATCCCGACGGCCAAGGCGCTCCAGCAACTCGCGATCCTCACGGGGCCCGCACGGAATCTCGCCGCCGACACCCCCGTACTGGAACCCGAATCCGTCCACCACCAGGCTGCCGACGCCTGGCGCCCAACCCTCTCGCAAGGAACCCGGCAGCGCGTCGGGCCATCGGATGGCGCAGTGGAATCGGCCCGTCGCGGCCAATTCCCGCAAGGCGCGTTCACGTTGCCGGGAGGCAAAGCGCTCCAGCAGATACCAGGAAATCGCCAGCAAGATCGCCGTGGGCAAAAGTGCCCAAGGACCACGGCCGAACCAGATCCCGAAAAAAATCGGCAACAGCACTACGAGCAGCACGACAGCCAGGGCCGTCAGCAATCGATGCCGCTTCGGCCACGCGGTCAATTCGGCCTCCTAGGTCTGGTCATCCCGGTTTCGGATAGCGGCTCGCTTTCTAGATAGCGCTTTGACGCGCAACCGGCTATCCGAAGTACGGAACGCTATCTGGAATCAGAAGGTTGAGCCGGTCAGCGTCTCGTAGGCCTCGACGTAGCGCGCCCTGGTCCGTTCGACGACGACGTCGGGCAAGGCCGGCGGAGCCAGCTCGCCATTGCGGTCCCAGCCCGATTCGGCAGAAGTGAGCCAATCCCGGACGTACTGTTTGTCGAAACTTGCCTGCGCTCGTCCGGGCTGCCAAAGTGCAGCATCCCAGAACCTCGAGGAATCCGGCGTGAGCACTTCGTCGCCGAGCGTGACCACGCCGTCCGAATCGAGGCCGAACTCCACCTTGGTGTCGGCCAGGATGATGCCGCGCTCCCGGGCAATCGCCTCGGCCCGGCGGTAGACGTCCAAGGTCAGGGAACGCAGCGCATCCGCATGGCTGGAACCCACTGCGGCGACCACGGCGGCGAAGTCGATGTTCTCATCGTGCTCGCCCACTTCGGCTTTCGCGGAGGGCGTGAAAATCGCCTCGTCCAGGCGTGAGCCGTCGAGCAATCCGGCCGGCAACGGCAGCCCGGCGACGCTCTGCGACTGCCGGTACTCCGCCAGTACCGAACCGGTCAGGTATCCCCGAGCGATGCATTCCACCGGGAACATCGCCAACTTTCGGCAGATCATCGCCCGCCCGGCAACCTCCACGGGAACCCCCTCGGCCACCGAACTCGCCAGCACATGGTTGGGCACCTCCAGCTGGCCGAACCACCACAGGCTCAGCTGGGTCAGAATTTTCCCTTTGTCCGGGATCTCGGTGCGCAAAACGAAGTCGTAGGCGCTGATCCGATCGCTGGCGACCACCAGAACCCGATCCGCCGGTCCGGACACCGGCTCGTAGAGATCCCGCACCTTGCCCGAATAGACGTGCCGCCACCCCGGGAGCTCCAGCGCCTGCGCTTCGAAGCCAGCCATCAGGCACCAGCCTCGGTGGACGAACCGGCATTGCTCCGGGCCGCCGGAACCGCAATCAGATTCCGGGCCGCCTTCGCTGCGATGTCCTGCCGGTGCTGCGAGCCTGGAAGCTGGATCAACCCGACGCCTTCGTAAGCGCGTTCCCGGGCCTCGACCAGGTCCTCGCCCAAACCGACCACGGCGAGCACCCGGCCGCCGGCACTGACCACTTTGCCTTCGTCGTCGCTCGCGGTACCGGCGTGCAGCACATGCACACCCTCGATCGCGTTGGCCTTTTTCAGCCCACGGATCCGGTCTCCGGTACGCGGTGTGCCCGGATAGTTCTCCGCGGCGACCACCACTGCGACCGCGCTTTCCTCAGTCCAACGCAGAGGTTCGACGTCGGCCAACTGGCCTTTCGCGGCCGCCAGCAGCAGCCCGCCCAGCGGCGTCCGCAACCGCGCCAGAACCGCCTGGGTTTCCGGATCGCCGAACCGGGCGTTGAATTCGATCACCTTGGTACCGCGTGAGGTCAGCGCGAGCCCGCAATAAAGTACTCCGGCGAACGGCGTGCCGCGGTGCGCCATTTCATCGATGGTCGGCTGCGCCACCCGGTCGATGACCTCCTGGACCAATCCCGCCGGGGCCCACTCCAACGGCGAGTATGCGCCCATGCCACCGGTATTGGGGCCTTCATCCTGGTCGAAGATCCGTTTGAAGTCCTGGGCCGGGGCCAGCGGAACCACATCGGTACCGTCGGAAATCACGAAGAGCGAAACTTCGGGTCCATCCAGGAACTCCTCGATCACCACGGTGCCGCCGGCTTCGAAGCAGGCCTGCGCGTGCGCCAAGGCCTCGGCCCGATCGCTGGTGACCACCACGCCTTTGCCGGCAGCGAGTCCGTCGTCCTTGACCACGTACGGCGCGCCGAAGGTGTCCAACGCCTCGGCCGCCTCTTCGAGGTCGGTGGCGACTTTGGCCATCGCGGTCGGCACCCCGGCGCTGGCCATGATCTGTTTCGCGAAGGCCTTGGAACCCTCCAAAGCCGCTGCCGCACGGCTCGGCCCGAAGACCGGGATGCCGCGCTCCTGCAGGGCATCGGAGACTCCCGCGACCAAAGGCGCCTCGGGCCCGACCACCACCAGATCGACGTCGAGTTTCGCCGCGAGCGCGGTCACCGCAGCGGGGTCGTTGGCATCGATCGCATGGGTGGGCACCAGCAGCGCGATTCCGGCGTTGCCGGGGGCAGCATGGACCTCGTGGACGTAGGGGTCGGAGAGCAATGAGCGGACAATGGCATGTTCGCGGCCGCCGGCGCCGATGACGAGTACCTTCACAAACCCCAAGCCTACCCACCCGGGCGGAACTGGACTATTCTGCGGAGCCGCGACTATTTCGGCCGCAATCCGGATTATCTGAGCCGAGCAGCGTAGATATCTCTACGATGCCCAATCCGGATGACCAGAATTCTCAGGCACTCGTCCTCGAGTTCATAGATGATCCGATAATCACCAGTCCGCGCTCGCCATTCGCCGGCGCCGCCGGCGAGCTTCTTCGCGCCAGGCGGGCGTGGATTCTCGGCAAGCAGCTCGATGGCCGCCTGGATTCGGCGCTGCTCCCGGCGCTCCAGCTTGCTCAGCTGTTTTGCAGCGGAGGCCGCCAGCTCGACCTGGTACGGAGTCACAGACCGAGGTCCGCCTTAACCCGTTCCCACGGAATGGTTTTCTCGCCGGCCGCAATGGTCTCACGCGCCTCCTGAGCAGCCCGGAGGTCCACCGCATCTTCAGCAAGCTCAATGAGGCGTGCCAAATCTGCCGCGTCAATAATGGCAGCGACCCGGCGGCCGTGATGAGTGAGGTAAACCGGATCGTGGTCTACGCGCGCCTGATCGATCACCTGTGACAACCGCCCGCGAGCTTCACTCACCGAAATCTCGAGCATGGCCTCTAATTCGCTCATGGGCTGAAGATATCAATAACCAGCAAATTGTACAAATACTACGATAAGTACAAATACCTTTTGACCGACCGCTGCGGAGCCGCGACTATTTCGGCCGCAATCCGGGATACTGGTATCCGTGGTCAATACCTTCCTGGCGCAGGACGCCGTAGAACTTGCCGTCGTCGAACGCAGCGGCTTCATCGAATCCCGGCACATCGGATCCCTCGTGGTCACCGCTGCCGACGGTTCCGTGGTGACCAGCCTCGGGAACCCGACCGCACCGATCTATCCGCGTTCCACGCTCAAACCTTTCCAGGCCCTCGCCTCGATGCAGGCCGGGGCCCCATTGCGCGGTGCCCAGGCCTCCCTGGCCAGCGCCAGCCACGTGGGCTCCCTGGAGCATATGGATCTGGTGCGCAGCATGCTGGACAAAGCCGAACTCAGCGAATCCGACCTGCAGTGCCCCCCGGCCTGGCCGCAGGACTCCGAGGCCTACCGCTGGATGATCCGCACGGACAAGGAAAAATCCCGGCTGGCCATGAACTGCTCCGGCAAGCACGCCGCGTTCCTCTGGGCCTGCAAGGAAAACGGCTGGGACTTGCGCAGCTACCTGGAACCCAACCATCCCCTGCAACGCCTGGTGCTGACTTTGATCGAGGAGTACTGCGGCGAAAAGCCGGTGCACGTCGGCATCGACGGCTGCGGCGCTCCGGTGGCCGCGATCTCGCTGCTCGGTTTGGCCCGCGGCTACGGGAAGCTCGGCAAGTCCCCGAGCGACAAGAACGCCAATGCCCGCGCTGCGACGATCGCCACCGCCATGCTCGACTATCCGTGGACCGTGGAGGGCCGGGGCAAGCCGAACACCGTGGTGATGGAAGACCTGGGCATTCTGGCCAAGCTGGGCGCCGAGGGAGTGCTCGCGTTGGGCACCGAAACCGGCGTCGGAGTCGCGGTAAAGATGCTGGACGGGAACGGCCGCGCCGCCACCTTGGTGGGCCTGACCGCGTTGGCGGCCAGCGGAGCCGTGGACGTGTCCCGGGTCGCGGAAGTCCTGGGCAAAGTCGTGGAGCCAATCACTGGCGGATCCTCGGTGGTCGGCCAGCTCCGGCTCGGTACCGCGGTTTCGGCGTTGCTGGAGCAATGACCGCACGACGGCGAATCTCGGAGGCCGACGGCCAGGCTGCGCTGACCGCCTGGCGCGCCGGGGCCACGGACCGGACGACGACGGCGGCAGCGGTGCGCTTCAGCCTCGAAGAGCTGTCAGCCCGGGCACCGGGGAATTCGGTGGAAGTCCGGGTTCCGCCGTTCGGTGTGGCCCAGTGCATCGAAGGGCCAAGGCACACTCGGGGCACTCCGCCGAACGTGGTGGAAACCGATGCCCCGACCTGGTTGGGCTTGGCCACCGGCAGCATCAGTTGGGACGATGCCGTCGCCGGAAGCAGCGTTTCGGCTTCCGGGCTGCGCGCCGACCTGGCGGGGCTGCTGCCGCTGTGGTGATTTTGACCAGGTTGCAAAGCGCTTAGGCTTGAACCATGACTGAACCCGCGTCCGGAGCAGCCCCGCAACCAGAAGAAACCCGCGTCAGCATCCGACGGGCACCGAAGTTCGTGCCGTTCTTGATCGCGGGGGCAATTCTGGGCATCATCGCCGCCGTCGTCGTGGCCGTGGTGCCGCAGGACAGCCAGTACGACAAGAGCACGGTGTTCGGCTTCTTCGTGGTGTTGCTGATCATCGCGGGCACCGGGTTGGGCGGCTTGGTGGCCCTGGTGATCGATTGGCTGGGCCGTCGGAAGGCAACCGTCGCCTACGTCGAAGAAACCACTGAACCGGACCCCGGGGAACCCGCCGGGGCCTAGCCCGCGAATTCTGTCCGCCGCCGCCGGGCCAATGCCTTAGAATGAGTCAGTGGCACGCGGCGACGGTAAACTTTCCCACGATCTTCTCCCTGGCGAAAAAGGCCCCCAAGATGCATGTGGCGTCTTCGGTGTCTGGGCCCCCGGCGAGGAAGTAGCGAAACTGACCTATTACGGTCTGTACGCGCTTCAGCACCGAGGCCAAGAATCAGCTGGCATTGCCACCAGCGACGGCGACCGGATCAACGTCTACAAAGACATGGGTCTGGTTTCCCAAGTCTTCGACGAATCCACGCTCAACACGCTCAAAGGGCACATCGCCGTCGGGCATTGCCGGTATTCGACCACCGGTTCCTCCACTTGGGCGAATGCCCAGCCCACCCTCGGCGCCACCCGCACCGGGACGGTGGCCTTGGCGCACAACGGCAACCTGACCAATACCGCCGAGCTCTTCGAACTGGTCATGGAGCGCTACGGCCGGCCCAAAGTCGGTGAAATGGCGCAGGGCAACACCTCGGACACCGCGTTGGTCACCACCTTGCTGCAAGGCAGCGGCAAAGACAGCCTGGAAACCACCGCGATGGACTTGTTGCCGCGGATCAAGGGCGCATTCTGCTTCGTCTTCATGGAAGAAGGCACGTTGTACGCCGCCCGGGACGCGCACGGCGTCCGCCCCCTGGTGTTGGGCCGGTTGGAACGCGGCTGGGTCGTGGCCTCCGAGTCGGCGGCACTGGCCACGGTCGGGGCCAGCTTCATCCGGGAAATCGAACCCGGCGAATTCATCGCGATCGACCACGACGGCGTACGCAGCCAGCGGTTCGCGCCGGCCAAAGCCGCCGGTTGCGTCTTCGAGTACGTCTACCTGGCCCGCCCGGATGCCACCATCGCCGGCCGTTCGGTTTACGAATCCCGGGTCGAAATGGGCCGTCAGCTGGCCCGGGAGAACAAATTCGATGCGGACATCGTGATTCCGGTGCCGGAATCCGGAACCCCGGCCGCCGTGGGTTATGCCGAGGAATCCGGCATCCCGTTCGCGCACGGCTTCGTGAAGAACGCCTATGTGGGCCGGACCTTCATCCAGCCCTCCGAAACCTTGCGGCAACTGGGCATCCGACTCAAGCTGAATGCTTTGGAGTCGGTGATCCGGGGCAAGCGCCTGGTGGTCGTGGACGATTCGATCGTCCGCGGCAACACGCAACGGGCCGTGGTGCGGATGCTGCGCGAAGCCGGGGCCGCCGAGGTCCACGTGAAGATCTCTTCGCCGCCGGTGCGCTGGCCATGCTTCTACGGCATCGACTTCGCCTCGCGCGCCGAGCTGATCGCCAATGGCGCAGCCATCGAGGAGATCGCCAAGTCGATCGGCGCGGATTCCTTGGCCTACATCTCCGAGGACGGCATGATCGCCGCGACCGAGCAGCCCCGGGAGCGGCTCTGCACCGCCTGCTTCACCGGGCAGTACCCGATCGAGCTGCCCGCGGCGGACCGCTTGGGCAAGAACCTCTTGGAACGCGCCGCTGCGCCGCAGCCGGACGGCTCGCATCCCGGTGCCAATGGCTGCGACCCGGGCCCGGGTGCCGAACTGGAAAAATTGCTGAATGAAGCGGACCCGCACCGGGCGGCCCACCGACAAGAAAACAGGACCGAAAAAGTATGAGCGAAGCGATCACCTACGCCAGCGCCGGAGTCGACGTCGAGGCTGGCGACAAGGCCGTCGAACTCATGAAGGAGGCCGTGAAGGCCACCCACGGCGCTCAGGTCTTGGGCGGCGTCGGCGGCTTCGCCGGACTCTACGACGTCAGCAAACTGCTCAGCTACCGGCAACCGCTGCTGGCTACTTCGACCGACGGCGTGGGCACCAAAGTCGCAATCGCCCAGGCCATGGACATCCACGACACGATCGGCTTCGATCTCGTGGGCATGGTCGTGGACGACATCGTGGTGGTGGGCGCCGAACCGCTCTACATGACCGATTACATCGCCTGCGGCAAAGTGGTTCCGGAGCGGATCGCGGACATCGTGCGCGGCATCGCGGCAGCCTGCCAACAGGCCGGCACCGCGCTGGTCGGCGGCGAAACCGCAGAGCACCCGGGGTTGCTCGGCGAGGGCGAGTACGACGTCGCCGGCGCGGCGACCGGTGTGGTCGAAGCCGGCAAGCTCCTGGGACCGGACCGGGTCCGCGACGGCGATGTGGTGGTCGCGATGGCTTCCTCCGGTCTGCACTCCAATGGCTACTCGCTGGTGCGCCGGGTGATCAATCATGCCGGTTGGGCTTTGGACCGCCAAGTGAGCGAGCTGGGCCGGACTCTGGGCGAGGAATTGCTGGTGCCGACCCGGGTCTACGCTGCTGACTGCTTGGACTTGGCGCGCACTTTCGACGTCGACGCGGAGCTGGCGGTGCACGGCTTCAGCCACGTCACCGGCGGCGGTTTGGCCGCGAATCTGGCCCGGGTACTGCCGCAAGGGCTCACCGCCACGGTGGAGCGGTCCAGCTGGGAACTGCCAGCGATCTTCAAGCTGGTTTCCGAACTGGGCAATGTGCCGCTGGCCGACTTGGAACGCACGCTGAACCTCGGCGTTGGCATGGTGGCGATCGTGAGCCCGCAGGCCGCCGACGCCGTCGTGGAGCATTTGAACAACCGGGGTTTGCCGGCTTGGGTGATGGGCACGGTCAGTGCCGCCGACAACGGCCCCAAAGACGGCCCGGACTACGTCCAGGGCGCCAAGGGCGTCGACGGCGGTGCTGTGCGCATGGTCGGCAACTACGCCTGATTTCGCGGGCCTGAATTCTTTTGGCGGGTAGGTCCCACTGAGTTGACCGATTCGGTGGGACATACCCGTTTTGTCCCACCGGGCTGCCGAACTCAGTGGGACCTAGTCCTGGCCGAAAGAGCCGACAGTCCTCCTGCACAACCAGGTCATTGAAGCTACTTCCTCACAACAGATGGCTCGATCCCTTTTTGGCAGCGGAAATCCGGCATAGTTTGACAATGGCTGATCCGGTAGCAGTGCTCAATCGGATGGCCGGATGCGGCCGGTGGCGAGATCTGCTGCTTGCCGGAGTGCCGGAGAGTGCCCTGCGTCGCGCGGTTGAATCCGGCGCTGTGGTCCGGCATGGCTCCGGCGTCTACGCCTTGCCCGGCACCAGCCAACAGCGCATCGCGGTGTACCGGGCCGCGGGTGTACCGGCCTGTCTGAATGCCGCGCAGGACCGAGGTTGGTGGATCTTGCAGCCGCCGACCACCCCGCATATCGCCGTCGACCATGGTCGCCCGGTGCCCGAGGTCATCAAGCACCGGTCCAGATTGCCGTTGTCCGCACTCGACATCGTGCTGCAGGTTCTGCACTGCGCACCCGAGCTCGATGCTCTGGTTGTGCTGTGCTCCGCAATCCGCACAAAAGAGGTCAGCATTCAGGAAGTTGCCCAGCGGCTCTGCGGTCAACGCTCGGCAAAAGCCCGCTCAATTCTGCAAAGGTTCGATCCGCACTCCGAGTCCGTGCTCGAAGTCGCTTCCCGCTTTCAGCTGGAAAATGCCGGCTTCATCGTTGCCTCGCAGGTCTATCTGCCCGGGCTGGGACGGATGGACCAACTCATCGACGGGGTCCTGGCCTTGGAACTCATGGGTAAAGAGTTTCACCTAAGCGCGGCGGCTTTTGAAGAGGACCTCCGCCGGTTCAACCAGTACACGGTCTCCGGCGTCCCGGTGTTGCGGGTCGGCTACGCCCAAGTGATCTACCGGCCAGCCGAGTTCATCGCTCTGGTCCGCCAAGCCCTGGCTACGATTTCCGCGATTGGGTCCCACTGACTTCGATAACTCACTGGGATATACCCGTTCTGTCCCACCGGGTGATCGAACTCAATGGGACATACCCGCCCGGCTCAAACTCCTTCCGACCCAGCAAAGTTACGCCCCCGGGTTCTCCGCCAGGTCCATCACGCAGAAAACCGCCCCGGCCGGATCGGCCACGACGGCCATCCGTCCGAACGGGATATCGAATGCCGGCGAGAGGACGGAGCCGCCGAGTTCCGGAATCCGTGCCAACGCCGCATCGCAATTCTCGACCGCGAGGTAAGCGGTCCAGGCATTCGGCATGCCGGGCTGCGCCTGCATTGCGCCGGCCACCGACTCCCCGTCCACCAGGAACCTGGTGTATTCGCCGACCTCGCCCATCGGCGAGGTTTCGGCCGCCATGCCCGCCACGGCTTGGTAAAAAGGCAACACCGCGGGCACGTCCGCCACCGTGAGTTCGTGCCAGACCACGGTACCCACTTCATTGACGATTCCGGTTCCGTGATGGTTCAAAGCCTGCCAGAAGCCCACGTTGGCCCCACCCGGGTCCACCGCCACGACCATCCGCCCGGATCCGTTGGGCACGTCGTCGACCGGCATCAAGACTTTGCCACCAGCCGATTCGATCGCGGCGGCTGCCGCATCCGCATCGTCGACCGCAATGTACACCGCCCAGAACGACGGCAATCCGGCCTGCGCTTGTTCTGGCATCTGCGCCATCATCCCGCAGACCCATTCGCCCTTGAACTTCGCCATCGAATAGGTCATTCCGGGGCCGATCGGCATGTCCACGAACTCCCAGCCGAACAGTGCCCGGTAGAACTCCTTGGCGGCAGCCGGATTCGAACTGGACAGATCAAGCCAACACGGCGTGCCCGGTTTGTAGCTCTGCACGATGCTCATGACGCTCCCAGAGACGGTGGGCCGACCCGGTGCCGGTCCTCGGAATCATCCAAGCACAGCAGCACCCGGAGCGGAACCCTCACCCCGGCCGGCACCGGACACCGCCTGGGCACACGAATGGCCCACGTCCCGGAATCGGGCGCGGGCCAACGCGACTTCGCACACGACGGTCTCGGCAGCAAGTGGCCGATGTGCTGGACCAGCCAGCAGACGTGTTCGGAGTCAGGGAACCTGATGTAGAAGGACTAACCGATCCGTCGGCTATCTACAGCATCCTCGTCGCCGTCCTCGGGTTCATCCGCATACTTGTCTTCGTAACCGGAATAATCCGGCTCCGGCGGCACTTCCGAGAAGCGTGTGGAGGCAGGGCTGGACGGATGCGAGAGCTCGCGTTCCAGCGCAGAGTAATCAGTGCTCGGGGAGTAGTACTTCATGTCCCGAGCCTGTTTAGTAGCTTTTGCCTTTTGACGGCCGCGCCCCATGGCGTGACCCCCTTTTGTACTTGTACCGGAGGTGGTCGCCTTGGCGTCAGGCGAGGCCCCGGAGTTTTCGGTCAATTTGTCGTATCTATAGATTACATGCTTTGTGCGGGCTCTGTGCGAACTTTGTCTTCTACCTCACAGCGCGCCCGGACTTGCTTGCCTGAACGGCCCTGCCAACTGGGCCCGAACTTCGGTAGAGTCACGTCTCAAGAATGGAAATAATCAGCAGTATGGCCAGTCTGGCCCGGACGATCGCACAGACCGTCGGTCCAGCTTGGACAGCACAATGCAGGGGGTTCGGATGAGCGACCAGGAAAACAACCCGAAGGACGGCGCGCCCGGCACGGAGCCGAATCTTCCGGAACCGACGCTCGACGACGCCGCGATCAGCCCGGAGGCGGCTGAAAATGCTTCCCTGGAAGCGGCCGAAGCGGAAGCAGCCCGGGTTGAAGCCGAAGCCCAGGCCACGGTTTCGGAACCCCTGGGCGCCGCACCGGCGGCTCCCGGACCGACAGATTCTGGACCGACGGATTCCGTTCCGGCTGCGAGCACGCCGGCCGAATCCTCCTGGCTGAACGACGGCAACGATTCGAACAGCTGGGACGACGCATTCGACTCGATCGGGGCCGCGGAGGCTTCGGTTCCGACGGCGGACGCAGCAGCTCCGGCCCCGACGGCGGATTCCCCGGCTCCAGATCCCCAGGCCGCAGATTCCCAGGTCCCGGCAAGCGCCGACACGCAACCGGAACCTTTGCCCGAAGCCGAGCCATCGGGCGTGGCACCGGCCCGCGACGCAGAAGCGGCAGAACCGACCACTGATCCTGCGGCCAACGGCCCGCTTCCAGCCGCCGAGCCGCAACCGCCAACCGGTTGGGCCGCGCCCGCCGCGGCCCA
>JAFOLH010000004.1 GCA_017419405.1 Renibacterium sp.
CACCGGGTACTCCACGAACTCCCCCGTGCCACGAGCATTACCGGTTCCATCCAACTCAGTTCGCTCAAACTTGATCCCGGTCACCTTGCCATCAACACCCAGGATCTCCACCGGGTTGTGCAGGAAATGCAGATGCAGACGACGCGAAGCAGTCGACTCCTCCGGCTGTTCTACAAGCCAGTTCGTCAACGTGTTCACCATCGTCTTCACCTGGTTGTTCGTCTTGATCGCCTCATCCGAGGCTTCATCAAACTCAAAATCCTCCGGATACAAAATGATGTCGACATCTTTCGAATGCGACAACTCCCGCAACTCCAACGGCGTGAACTTAATCTGCGCCGGACCCCGACGGCCAAACACATGCACATCAGTCACCGGAGACTTCCTCAACTCCGCATAAACATTCTCCGGAATCTCCGTCACCAACAAATCATCAGCATGCTTCGACAAGACCCGGGCAACATCCAACGCCACATTCCCATTACCCAGCACCGCAACCTGAGCAGCCTCCAACGGCCATTCCCGCGAAACATCAGGATGCCCGTCATACCAAGAAACAAAATCCGCGCCGCCAAAGGAACCATCCAGATCAATACCCGGAATATTCAACGCAGCATCATCAATCGCACCGGTAGCAAAAATCACCGCGTCATAATGCTTCCGCAAATCCGCCAACGAGATGTCAGTGCCATAGTCGACGTTGCCGAAAAACCGGATATCGCCGCGATCCAGCACCTTATGCAACGCCTGGATGATGCCTTTGATCCGCGGATGATCCGGCGCCACCCCATACCTAATCAAACCAAACGGCGCCGGATACCGATCAAACAAATCAATACTGACCGACAGCTCACCGCTTTTGACCAGATCAGATTTGGTCAAAATATCCGCCGCATACACCCCAGCCGGACCAGACCCCACCACGGCAACCCGCAAGGGACGCGCCAACATCAGCGGCCCTCCGGCAATCCGTGTGACGCCGCGATCAGCCGCCGGTACCAATCGAAGGAGGCTTTCGGCGTCCGCAACAAGGTATCGAAATCCACGTGCACCAGGCCGAAGCGCTGCGAGTAACCGACTGCCCATTCGAAATTGTCCAGCAGGGACCAGTGGAAGTAGCCCCGGACGTCGGCACCGTCGTCGATCGCCTGCGCGAGCGCGGCCGTGTATCCGGCAAGGTACGCCACCCGGCGCTGATCGTCGACCAGACCTGCGGCGTTCGGCCCGTCATTGACGGCGCAACCGTTTTCCGTGATGTAGACCGGAGGCAGCGCGGCCCGGTACCGCTCCCGGAAAATCCGGAGGATTTCGCCCAGTCCTTCCGGAACCACGGACCAACCGAAATCGGTTTTGGGATAGCCCTCGATCGCACGCAGTTGAAACGGCAATCCGGCCGGCAGGGTTGCCCCGTCGGAGGCATCGGGATCCGCCGCACCACCCGGCGCCCCGATATTGGCCGGCTGGTAGTGGTTGATCCCGTACCAATCGATCGGGCTGGCGATGATCGCCAAATCCTCGGCGACCGGACCCGGCATGGCAGCGGCGAACTCGTCGTTCGGGTAACGCCCCAGCAGAATCGGATCGGCGAAAAGCCAGTTGGTCAACGCGTCGTAACCGGCTGCCGCCATCCGGTCGGCCGGATTCTCGCTGGCCGACCATACGGGAGCATGGTTATTGGCAATTCCGATATTCGAGGCACCGGCGGCCCGGAGCGCCTGAACTGCCTTGCCGTGCGCCAACAGTTGGTGGTGGGCCGCCGGCAACGCCTCGAAGAACAGGGTCCGCCCCGGCGCATGCTGCCCCAAACCGTAACCGAACAAGGTCAGGACCACAGGCTCATTGATCGTGATCCATTGTTTCACCCGGTCCCCGAACCGTTCCGCGAGCAATCCGGCGTAGGCCGCGAAATGATCGGTGATGTCCCGATTGAGCCAGCCGCCCGCTGCTTCGAGCGGCGACGGAGTGTCCCAGTGGAACAGCGTCGGCGCCGGCGCGATCCCAGCCTCGAGCAGTCCGTCGATCAGCCGGTCGTAGAAGTCCAGGCCTTCCTGGTTGACTTGCCCGACGCCGTCGGGCAGCACCCGGGACCAAGAAAACGAAAAGCGGTAGGCATCGATCCCGAGCTGCTTCATCAGGGCCAAATCTTCACGATAGCGGTGGTAATGGTCGCAAGCGACCTGCCCGCTCTGGTTGTCGAATACCCGACCCGGCATCGCGCAGAAGTCATCCCAGGTGGAAGGACCCCGGCCGGCTTCGGCCACGGCGCCTTCGATTTGGTAGGCAGAGGTCGAGACACCCCAGATGAAGTCCGGATGGAATCGTGGAAACCGAGCTTCGTCCGTCACTGCTGCTCCTCATTCGTCGGTGCTGCCGGAGACAATCTCCCACCAACCTAAACGCAAATACCAGTCGCGTCGAGGAAACCGGCTCGAAACTGTCCGCGGGCATCGGCGAAGACTGGAATAACCGGCCACGCTCGGGTAGTTATGGGTAGGTGCCCCTCACCGAACCGCAGCCGGAAGCACCGGCAAGCCGTCCCGTCCGCCCCGGTCCCACCGCACAGTCCCCGCAGACCGGGCACGGCATCCTTTACGGGATCGCCGCCTACGGGCTCTGGGGACTGCTGCCCTTGTACTTCTTGCTGCTCAAACCGGCCGCGCCGATCGAAATCGTGGCAAATCGGGTGCTCTGGTCATTGGTGTTCTGTGCACTGCTGGTCACCGTGACCCGGGCCTGGCGGCCGCTGCTGCAGATTTTCCGAACCCCGAAGACCCTGGGCGTCTTGGCGGTCGCAGCCGTGCTGATCGCGGTCAACTGGTTGACCTACACCTATGGGGTGACCTCCGGGCACGCGATCGAATCGTCGCTGGGCTATTTCATCAACCCCCTGGTCTCGGTGCTTTTGGGCGTGTTCGTTTTGAAAGAAAAACTGCGCCCCCTGCAATGGATCGCGGTGGGCATCGGATTCGTCGCCGTCGTCGAACTGACCATCGCGTACGGCCAACTGCCGTGGATCGCGTTGGTGCTCGCGTTCAGTTTCGGGATCTACGGATTCGTCAAGAAGCGGGTCGGACCGAATGTCTCCGCGATCAGCTCGCTCAGCGTGGAAACCGCAGTCCTGGCGCCGCTGGCCGCCGTGGTGATGCTGGTGCTGACCTTCACCGGCACCGCGACGCTGGGCACCGAAGGCGGTGCGCACTTCTGGTGGATGGCGGCGTCCGGGGTGATCACCGCGGTCCCGTTGTTGTTCTTCGGCGCCTCGGCGCGGCGGCTGCCGATGACCACGATCGGGCTGTTGCAGTACTTCGCACCGGTGCTGCAGTTCCTGATCGCCGTGCTGTTCCTGGGCGAGCACATGGGGCCGGAACGTTGGATCGGGTTCAGCATCGTCTGGCTCGCTTTGCTGCTGCTCACCGTGGACATGCTGCTCTCGGTGCAACGCAACGCCGGTCTGCGGAAGGCCGCGTTGCGCGTCTGAGCACCGAATCACCTGTTTTCGCAGACGAAAGTCCCGTTCCCGGATGGCATGCCATCCGGGAACGGGACTTCAAGCTGCAGAATTCAACGAGGCCGGGGATTCACAGTTGCGAATCGACCCGTTCGTAATCGCGCGGTACGACGACCATCGGCACCGGCAAGGCCCGCAGCACCTTGTTCGCGGTGCTGCCCAGGAACAGCAAATTCCGCTGCGCCAATCGGGATGAGCCGATGATCACGAGCTCCCCGTCGTCCCAGCCGATCGAGTCGATCGCCGCTTCGATGCTGCGGCCATGCGCCATGGTGACCGTGGCTTCGCCTTCCGGCAGCCGGGTGGCAGCCTTGGCCAATACCGTGTTCACGTGCTGACGCGCCGGGCTGAGCGGGTTGTCCAAATCGAACTCCTGCTGTTTGAGTTCGTCGAGTTCCACCAAGGACACCAAACGGAGCGGGATGCCGCGCCGGCCCGCGGAATCGATCGCCACATCGATCGCAGCCTGGGCGCCTTGCCGGGTGCCGACCATCAGAGTGAGCCGGCTCAACGCTTCGGTCCGCTGATAACCGCGCGGAGCCAAGGCCACCGGAACCGGTGAAGCATGCAGCAGGCCGTTGGCCACCGAACCTACCGTGAAGCGTTTGAACAATCCGTTGTTCGCCGCACCCACCACGATCAGCCCGGCCCGGTACTCCACGGCAGCCTCGATCAGACCGGTCGCGAAGGACTCGGCTTCCCGGACATGGAACTCGGCGTCGATGCCTTCCGGCACGTGCTTGAGCGCTTCACGGCGGGCAGTGAGCACTTCCTGTTCGGCGATGCTGACCCGGTTGCCCTGCGGGTTCAACGCCACATACGGGGCGCCGTCCTTGACCACATAGACCAGGTCCAAATGCGCGCCCTGGGTTTTGGCGATCACCGCGGCCAGCGCCACCGCATCCGCGCCGCGCTCATTCGGGGTGTAACCGACCACATACCGCATAAAAGCCCTCCCTTGGACTTGCCGGAACAGACAACTGCTCACACTTTACACAGCCGGACAAGCCCTCGAAAACGCCGCCGGGCCGCGTGCCCGCCGTCACTCGACGGCGGGCACGCGGCCCGGGGCAGAAGTTCCGGATCAGGCGTTGCGGATCGCCGCTTCCAAAACGTCCAGACCGTCATTGAGCAGCTCTTCGCCGATCACCAGCGGCGGCAGCAGCCGCACCACGTTTCCATAGGTGCCGCAGGTCAGAATCACCACGCCGGCCTGCAGGCAGGCCGCTGCGATCGCCTTGGTCGCTTCGGCGTTGGGCTCTTTGGTGGTGTGCGCAGTGCCCGGTTTGACCAGTTCGACGGCGAGCATCGCCCCGCGGCCCCGGATGTCGCCGATGATGCTCTGCGCGCCGAGCTCTTCGTCCAATTTCCGCAGCCGACCGAGCACGAGGTCTTCGATTCGCTGCGCCCGGGCATTGAGATCGTATTCCTCCATCGAGCGGATCGCAGCGAGCGCCGCGGCACAGGCGATCGGGTTGCCGCCGTAGGTGCCGCCCAGGCCGCCCGGGTGCACCGAGTCGAGCAATTCCGCCCGGCCGGTCACCGCACTGAGCGGCAGACCGCCGGCGATGCCCTTGGCCATCGTGATCAGATCGGGCACCACGCCCTCGTGCTGGCTCGCGAACCAGGCACCGGTGCGGCAGAACCCGGATTGCACTTCGTCCGCGATGAAGACGATGCCCTTTTCTTTGGCCCAAGCAGCCAGCGTCGGCAAGAAGCCCTCGGCGGGGACGATGAATCCGCCTTCGCCCTGCACCGGCTCGATCAGGATCGCGGCAACCTGATCGCCGCCGATCTGCTTTTCGATCATGGTGATCGCGCGCTGGGCGGCTTCTTCACCCTTGATGTCGGCTTCTTCGCGGTACGGGTAGCTCATCGGCACCCGGTAAATCTCCGGGGCGAACGGGCCGAAGCCGGTCTTGTACGGCATCGCCTTCGCGGTCAGCGCCATGGTCAGGTTGGTCCGGCCGTGGTAAGCGTGGTCGAAGGCGACGACGGCGTCCCGGCCAGTGGCCAGTCGGGCGATTTTGACCGCGTTTTCCACGGCTTCGGCACCCGAATTGAACAGCACGGAGCGCTTTTCGTGCTCGCCGGGCGTGAGCCGGGCCAGTTCCTCGGCCAATTCGACGTAGCCCTCGTACGGGGTCACCATGAAGCAGGTGTGCGTGAAGTGCGCGGCCTGCTCCGCCACGGCGCCGACCACGGCGGCATCCGAAGCGCCCACCGAAGTCACCGCAATGCCGGAGCCCAGATCGATGAACGAATTGCCGTCCACGTCGTGGATGATGCCGCCGTCGGCGTCGGCCACGTAGACCGGCACGCTGGAAGCGACACCACCGGCGACGACCTTTTTGCGGCGCTCGGCAAGCGCTACGGACTTCGGGCCCGGGAAGTCGCCGAGCACCCGGCGCTTCTGTTCGAGCCGGTAGTGGATTTCAGCCATGATGTTGCCTTTCACGATTGCGAAAAAGTTTTAGCTTGAGTTGTTGCCCAGGCTGAGCGAAGCGACCTATGCGTCCAGAGCGGACATGACGTGCTTGATCCGGGTGTAATCTTCGACGCCGTACATGGAGAGATCTTTGCCGTAGCCGGATTGTTTGAATCCGCCGTGCGGCATTTCCGCGGTCAGCATGACGTGGGTGTTGATCCAGACCGCACCGAAATCCAGTTCCCGGGAGACCCGCATCGCGGTACCGTGGTCGGTCGTCCAGACGCTCGAGGCGAGCGCGTAGTCGACGTCGTTCGCCAGAGCGACCGCCTCGTCTTCGGTGCTGAAGCTCTGCACCGTGATCACCGGGCCGAAGGTTTCCTGCTGCACGATGTCATCGGTTTGTTTCACATCGGCCACCACAGTGGGCGCATAGAAGAACCCTTTTTCCCCGGTCCGGTGCCCGCCGGTGACCACGGTCGCGTACTCGGGCAGTGATTCGACTACCTTGCTGACCGCGTTGAAGTGGTTCACGTTGTTGAGCGGGCCGTAGTAATTCTCGCTGTCGTCCTGGCTGCCGGTGTGCAATCCTTCGGCCGCGGTTTTGAGCAGCCCGAGGAACTCGTCTTTGGCCGCGTCCTGGACCAGCACCCTGGTGATCGCGGTGCAGTCCTGGCCGGCGTTGAAGAAAGCGAACTCCGCCACAGCCTGGGCGGTCCTGGCCAGATCAGCATCGGCGAAGACCAGCGCCGGGGCTTTGCCGCCGAGTTCCAGATGGGCCCGTTTGAGTCCGGCGGCCGCACCGGTGGCCACCGCGATGCCGGCCCGGACCGAACCGGTGATCGAGACCATCGCCGGGGTCTTGTGCGCCACCATGGCCGCGCCGGTCTCGCCGTTGCCGAGCACCACATTGAACACGCCGGCCGGGAAGATCTCTTTGATCAGATCGGCAAGAACCAGGGTGCTTTCCGGAGTGGTGTCCGAAGGCTTGAGCACGATCGTGTTCCCGGCGGCCAGGGCCGGTCCGATCTTCCAGATCAACATCAGCAAGGGGTAGTTCCACGGCGTTACCTGGGCGATCACGCCGACGGGTTCGCGCCGAACATAAGAGGTGAAGCCTTCCATGTACTCGCCGGCGCTCTTGCCTTCCAGCAACCGGGCGGCACCGGCGAAGAACCGGATCTGGTTGGCGCCCGCGCCGACCTCCTCATCGGCGATGAGCTGCTTCGGCTGGCCGGTATTGCGGTGCTGTGCTTCGACCAATTCGTCGCTGCGCGCCTCCATGGCGTCGGCCAGCTTGAGCAACAGCAACTGCCGGTCGCCCGGCGTCGTCCGCTTCCAGGTGGTGAAGGCCTTTGCTGCCGCGGCCATCGCCGCATCGATATCGGCTTGGCCGGAGATTGGCGCGCTGGCGACGATCTCTTCGGTTGCCGGGTTGACGATGTCGAGGGCTCCGCTGCCGGCAACCGGGACGAATTCGCCGTTGATGAAGTTCTGCAAGGTGTTGACCACGGTGTCCAACCTCTGTTCGGTAGGTGAGTAATCGCGCGTAATGACGATGATCCATCTGGAGCCTATGACACGTAGTGCCCGGCATGAATGGACGAATGCACTAGAGTCAAGCAAAGCGATAGTGCGTTTGTATAGTCTGTCACGGTAGCGTTGAGTGCATGGCGATTACGCTCACCGACCTGCTCGACAACCCCACGCTCAAACTGCGCGCGCTCGGCTCTTCGACCAGCACGGTGGGCACCCCGATCGAGTGGGTCGCGGTCACCGAAGTCGAGAATCCACAGCCTTTCCTGAGCGGCTCCGAGTTGGTCCTGACCACCGGGGCCCGCTTGGCCACGGCTGATGCGCAACGGGTTTTCGTCCGGCAGGTCAAGCGGGCCGGCGCCGTAGGCATCGGTTTCGGCACCGGCTTCGGCCATGACGCGGTACCTGCCCCACTGGTCGCCGAGGCAAACCGCTGGAGCATCCCGATCATCGAAGTCCCGTACCAGACCCCGTTCATCGCGGTCGGCAAGCTGGTCGCCGATGCGCTCAGCGCCGAGCACGTCGCGGAGCTGGAGGCACTGCTCGCCGGCCACCAAGCGTTGGCGCAGTCCTTGCTGACCGCGAACCAAACCCTCGGATCCGGGTTGCCCAGCCTATTGGCGACGCTGCAGTCGATGGTGGGCACCGACGTCGTGCTGGAACAATTCCAGGCCAAGGTTTTCAGTTCCTTGCCCGACGCCGAACCCAACGACGACGATTGGCTCCCGGTTCCGGTACCGACCGGCAAACGGGACTCCTGCACGCTGTGGCTGCGCAAGCCATTCCGGGATGCCGGAATCGTCGACTATGCGAAGAGCCTGATCAGCGTGGAACTCGCCAATCAATGGCAGCGCCGGGACGACGGGCGGCACGTCGCCGGGCAGGTCATCCATGACGTACTGCGTGCCGCGTTGCCGGCAGCCGACATCTCGGCCAGATTGCGCGGCATCCAGATCAACCCGGCGGAGAAGAACCTGATTTTGCTGGTCCAGGTCCCGGACAAGAAGTTCGCCCTGTTGAGCGGCATCGCCTTGCCGCCAGCACTCGGGGCCGGGATCACTGCGGTGGTGGACGGTGAGTTTTTGGTGGTTCTGCCCGCTGCGGTCGGGGATCCGGTGCAGCTGGCACGGCATCTGTCGCGATATCTGCACGGCGCTGGGATTCCGGCCTCAGTCGGCGTCGGTGGAGCCTACACACAGGCCAACGGCTTGCGTTGGAGCTATTTCGAAGCCCGGGAAGCGGCGAGCCGCGGCTTGGACGTCAACGAGCCGGAACGGCTGTCCTTGACTTCGTTGCTTCTGGCCAGCGAAGACGTGCCGATGCTGGACATGGCAACCGAGACTTTGGGGCCGTTGCTCGAATTCGACGAATTGCACGGCGCGGAACTGATGAACACCTTGGCCAGCTACCTCCAGCTGAACGGGTCGCTGGCCGCCGTCGCCGACGATCTTTCACTGCACCGCAACACGGTGCGTTACCGTTTGGGCCAAATCACCGAGCTGACCGGATTCGACCCGGCCGTGACCGCGGACCGGGTGCAGCTCTGGCTCGCCCTCTCCGTCCGCAAGCTGAACTGACCCGCTTCTCCCCCACCTGCCCAACCCACCCGTTGCCCTACGCGCGAACGCACACGTGTGCGTTCGCGCGTAATCCGGAGGGCAGGGATTAGACCTCGGCGCTGATGCTGCGGGAAATCTGGACCATTTCGTCGCGGGCGACGACTTTGACCCGCTCGCGGCTGATTTCCAGCCCCAGGGCCGCGGCGTCAAAGTTTTCACCGAGCGACTTTTCGTGGGCGTCCAGCGCGTGCCAGCCTTCCCAGCTGGTGAATTCGACGCCACGCGCATCCAATAGTTCGACGACGGCGTCTTCCGCAGGTGCCTCGGCCGCGGGTAGCGAGTCGAGATCTTCGAGCAGGAAGGTAATGGTTTCGAGTGCGTCGCCTTTGGTGTGACCGATCAGCCCGACCGGGCCGCGTTTGATCCAGCCCGTGGCGTAGATCCCGGGGGTGTGCGTTCCCTCTGCACCCAGGACTCGGCCACCAGCATTGGTGACCACACCGCGCTGCGCATCGAATTCGATCTCGGACAGTGCGGAGCCGAAGTAGCCGATCGAGCGGTACACCGCTTGCACCGGGTACTCCACGAACTCCCCCGTGCCACGAGCATTACCGGTTCCATCCAACTCAGTTCGCTCAAACTTGATCCCGGTCACCTTGCCATCAACACCCAGGATCTCCACCGGGTTGTGC
>JAFOLH010000012.1 GCA_017419405.1 Renibacterium sp.
CTCAACGCGCTGACCATCGTCACCGAATTCATCGGGATCAGCCTGGGCTTGAGCTACCTCGGTGTGCCGCAGATCCCGGGCGTGATCATCGCGACCATCGTGATCATCATCGCGGCGAGCACCGGCTCGTTCCGGCGCTTCGAGCGGGCCTGCCTGATTCTGGTGCTGGGTTCGCTGCTGCTGATTCCGATCGTGCTCGCAGTGCATCCGCCGATCGGCCAGATCGCCCGCGATTTCTTCATCCCGGGGCTGCCCGCCGGTTCCGACCTGTCCACCGTGATGCTGCTGATCATCGGCATCGTGGGCACCACGGTGGCGCCCTGGCAGCTGTTCTTCCAACAGAGCTACCTGATCGACAAGCGGATCACCCCGCGATTCCTGAAGTACAGCAAGGTGGACCTCTGGGTGGGCATCGTGATCGTGATCGTCGGCGCTGCCGCGATGATGTCCTTCGCCGCAGCGACGTTCGCCGGAACTGAGGGATTCGGGAATTTCACCGATGTGCTAGGCGTGGCGCAGGGCCTGGAAGCGAAAGCCGGCGAAGTCTTCGGCGTGCTCTTCGCGATCGCCCTGATCGACGCCTCGATCATCGGTGCGGCCGCCGTCGGGCTGTCCACTTCCTACGCCCTCGGCGACGTGCTCGGCTTGAAGCATTCGCTGCACCGCAAGCCCTCCGAAGCCAAAGGGTTCTACGCGGTGTTCGCCGGAATCCTGGTGGGCGCTGCGGCCATCGTGCTGATCCCGGGCAGCCCCTTGGGCCTGCTCACGGTCGGCGTCCAAGTCCTGGCCGGTGTGCTGCTGCCCTCGGCCACGGTCTTCCTGCTGCTGCTGTGCAACGACCGGGAAGTGCTCGGGCCGTGGGTCAACCGGAAGCTGATGAACGTCTTCACGGTGATCGTGATCGCGGTGCTGGTCATGCTTTCGCTCGTGCTCACCGTGGGCGTGCTCTTCCCGGATCTGCCCGAAGCGATCATCATCGGAATCCTGCTCGGCGGCTCGGCGATCACCGCGATCGGCGGTCTGGTCTGGTTCGTGGTGCGCAAAAAGACCCGGTTGAGCGAAGCCGTGGTGCAGGAGCGCCAGGCCGAATTCGCCCAGCGGAACACCTGGCGGATGCCGCCGCTGGCGCTGCTGGCCAAGCCGAAGCTCTCGGCCGGCAACCGGATCGGGCTCAGCGTGCTCCGCGGCTACCTGGTGCTGGCCATGGTGCTGGTCGTCGTCCGCGTCGTGCAACTTGCCTTGGGCGGTTCCTGAGCTCCGGCCAGGAACCGCGGAGAAGCCGAATCTCACAGAGAGAGAAAACCATGCTGCTTTCGAACATGTTGAAAAAACCGGTCATCACCAAGGACGGCCGCCCGGTCGGCGTGCTGGCCGACGTGATCGTGCACCTGAGCGCACAGGACTATCCGCGGCTGTCCGGGATCGTGCTGCGGCTGGGCTCCGGAACGGTGTTCCTGCCGATCGACCAGATCCTGGATGTCAATGCGGAGGGCTTGGCCCTGGTTGCCGCGACCGTGGATCTGCGGCCCTTCCAACGCCGGCTCGGCGAAGTACTGCTGCGGGCCGATGTGCTCGGCTGCCGGGCGATCGACGTCGAACAGGCGGAGTTGGTCCGGGTGTACGACGTCGATCTCGCCCGGACCGCGGAGGGCTGGGCCGCCGTCGGCCTGGACACGCGCAAAACCAGTTGGTGGGACCGTGGGACGCAACCGCACGCCTTGCGCGATTGGCGGGAATTCGAACCCCTGGTGGGGTTCCCGGGTGGCTCGCCGTCCCGGGACCGGGACCGTCTGGCCCGGCTGAAAGCCGCGCAGTTGGCGGATTTGATCGAGCAGGCTTCCGGGCCGGAACAAGCGGACCTGACCGCTTGGGTGAGTTCCGATCCGGAACTGGAGGCCGACGTCTTCGAGGAACTGCACCGGGACGAACAGCACAGCCTGTTCGCGCTCCGTGCGGACTCCGAAGTCGCCGGGTTGCTCGCCCGGATGCAGCCGGACGATGCCGCCGATGCGCTGATGGAACTCGCCCAAGATCGCCGCGCCGAAGTGCTCGCCCAGATTCCGCCCCGCCAGCGGGTGCAGATCACCCGGCTGCTCAAGTACAACCCGACCACGGCCGGCGGGATGATGGTGCCCGACTTTCTCCAGTTTCCCGCCGATACGACCGTGGGCGTAGCAATTTCCGCGGTGCGGCATGCGGAGCAGCGGCAGCCGGAAGCCAGTCTGAGCCTGTACAGCGTGGACCGCGAGGACCGGCTGGTCGCGGTCCTGGGTCTGGTCGCGGCCTTGCGGCTGCCAGCGGAGACGTTGCTGCTGCATGCTGCCGAGCCCTACCCGGTGTCGGTGCCGGCCGACGCCGAGGCCGAGGAGCTCTGCCGCACCATGGCAGACCACAACCTGTTGCTGCTGCCGGTCGTCGACGAGGAGCACCGGATCCTCGGTGTGGTCACCGTGGACGACGCACTCTCGGTCGCGCACAACACCGCCCTGGCCGCCCGCTGAGCGGCCGTATCCCATCCCGAATCACGATTTCCAGGAGACCGACATGCAGAACACCTCGCCCAGGACCTTGACTCCGCCGGGTCCGTCCAACCCGCCGGGGCAAAGCCGGACCCCCGCGAAGAACCGCCGCGCGCTCGCCAAAAGCGCCCGGCAGAACGCCCGGCTGAATGCCAAGCTGGCGGAACGGGCCGAATCGATGGCGGTCGCCGCAGTCAAACCGCCGGAACAGCTGCTGGAGCGGCTGGGCAGCGGGATGCGCGGCCTGGACCAGCTCAAGGTCCAAGTCCGGCAGGAACGCTACGGCCGCAACGAAGTCAACCATGACCGTCCCGAGCCGGCGTGGCTGCAACTGCTGTCCGCATTCAACAACCCCTTCGTCTTGATCCTGTGCTTCCTCGCCGTGGTGATGGCGTTGACCGACATCGTGTTCGCAGATCCGGAAGAGGGCCCTTCATTCAAGGGCGTGATCACCCTCGGCGTCATGGTGCTGGTTTCGGTGGGCATGCGGTTCTGGCAGGAATACCGTTCCGGCAAGGCCGCGCAAGCCCTGCAATCGATGGTGCAGACCACCACCGCGGTGACCCGGCAGAACGACTTCGGCGATCCGGTGACCCGGGAGATCCCGATCGAGGACGTCGTCCCGGGGGACATCGTGGAACTGGCGGCCGGTGACATGATCCCGGCCGATGTGCGGTTCCTGCGCACCAAAGACCTGCAGATCAATGAAGGCATGCTCACCGGCGAATCGCTGCCGAATGAGAAGTCCCCGGTCACCGCCCAGGAGATCACCGCGAGCAATTTGCTGTCGGCGGACAGTCTGGGCTTCATGGGCACCTCGGTGATCTCCGGAAGCGGCACTGCGGTCGTGGTGCACACCGGGTCCGAGACCTACTTCGGCGCGATGAGCGCGCAACTGGCCGGGAAGCGGCCGGAAACCAGCTTCGACCAAGGCGTGAAAAAGGTCAGTTTCCTGCTGATCAAGTTCATGCTCGTCATGGTGCCGCTGGTGTTCCTGATCAACGGGTTGACCAAGGACTGGACCAGCGCGTTCCTCTTCGGTCTGGTGACCGCCGTGGGCCTGACGCCGGAAATGCTGCCGATGATCGTCACCGCGAACCTCGCCCGGGGCGCGGTGAAGATGTCCAAACACCAGGTCATCGTGAAGCGGCTCAACGCGATCCAGAACCTCGGCGCGATGGATGTGCTCTGCACGGACAAGACCGGGACGCTGACCGAGGACCGGATCGTGTTGGAGCGCCACCTCGACGTGCACGGGACGTCGAGCCTGCGGGTGCTCCGGATGGCTGCGGCCAATGCCCGGTTCCAAACCGGTCTGCGCAATCTGCTGGACCGGGCGGTGCTGGATGCTGCCGGGCCGGAGATCCTGGCCGAAATGGACGGTGCTTACCGGTTGATCGATGAAGTCCCGTTCGATTTCTCGCGGCGCCGGATGACCGTGGTGCTCGAGGGCGGAACCGCACCCCTGATGATCACCAAGGGTGCGGTGGAGGAAGTCCTGGACGTGTGCAGCAGCGTGCTGGTCAAAGGCCACCCGCATCCGCTGACGCCGGACCGGCGGGCGGAACTCGCCGAGCTGGTCGCGGCCCAGAACGCGGAGGGAATGCGGGTCCTGGCGCTGGCGACCGCGCCCGGCTCGCACCGCGAGGATTATTCGGTGGCCGATGAGAAGGAGATGACCCTGCTCGGGTTCCTGTCCTTCCTCGACCCGCCCAAAGCTTCCGCCGCTTCGGCGATTGAGGCCCTGCGCCGGCACGGTACCGCGGTGAAAGTGATCACCGGGGACAACGAGCTGGTCGCCCGGACCGTGTGCCGGCAAGTCGGCATCGAGACCGATGCGCTGCTGACCGGCAGCGAGATCGAAGCGCTCGACGACGCACAGTTCGCCGAGGCGGTGGAAGGCACCGCGGTGTTCGCGAAAGTGAACCCGATGCAGAAGGCCCGGATCGTGGAACAGCTGCAAGCCAACGGGCATACCGTCGGCTTCATGGGCGACGGGATCAACGATGCCGCCGCCTTGCGTGCCGCCGACGTCGGGATCTCGGTGGACACCGCGGTGGATATCGCGCGGGAATCCGCGGACATCATCCTGCTGCAGAAGGACTTGATGGTGCTCGAAGCCGGAATCCAGGAGGGCCGGCGCACCTTCGGGAACATCATCAAGTACATCAAGATGACCGCGAGCTCGAACTTCGGCAATATGTTCTCGGTGCTGGTCGCTTCCGCGCTGCTGCCGTTCATCCCGATGATCCCGGTGGTGGTGCTGCTGCAGAACCTGGTGTACGACCTGTCGATGCTTTCGCTGCCCTGGGACAAGGTGGACAAGGAGTACCTGGAAAAGCCGCAGAAATGGGAAACCAAAGGGCTGGCCCGGTTCATGGTCACCATTGGCCCGATTTCCTCGGTGTTCGACCTGAGCACTTTCGCGCTGATGTGGTTCGTTTTCGGAGCCAATTCGCCGGACCAGGCGGCTTTGTTCCAGTCCGGTTGGTTCATCGAATCGTTGATTTCGCAGACTCTGATCGTGCACATGATCCGCACCGGGAAGATCCCGTTCGTGCAGTCCCGGGCATCGTGGCCGGTGTTGCTGCTGACCGGTGCTGCCTGCGTTTTCGCCCTGGTGCTGCCGTTCAGCGGATTCGGCCAGTCGTTGGGCCTGGTGGCTTTGCCCTGGACCTACTTCCCGTGGCTGATCGGCACCTTGGCGGCGTACTGCCTGCTGACCCAAGGCATCAAAGCGCTGTTCATCCGGCGCTACGGCCGGTGGCTGTGAACCGAGCCACCGAGTGGGCAGGTCTGCAGGCCAAAACCCTGTTTTGACCTGCAGACCTGCCCACTCGACGGGGGTATTTGAGCGTCATCGACACATGGTGGAAACATCCGTTGCCTAGCATTGCTGCTCAAGACGATGCTGCAACGAAAGGCCGGCCATGCGAGGAACTGGATCGACGGCAACCGTCCTGCTCACCGGAGTGATCTTGCTGCTGGTGTCCTGGGGGTTGTTCGTCGCCGTGGTGTTGCCGGGAAACTACCGGGCCGGTGATACGGCGCTGGGCTTAGGTGTTGCGCTCACGGCTTTCGGCCTGGGCATGCGGCACGCTTTCGACGCCGATCACATCGCCGCGATTGATAACGCCACCCGCAAGCTCATCGGCGAAGGCAGAAACGCCTCCGCGGTCGGCTTGTGGTTTGCGCTGGGCCACTCCACGGTGGTTTTGGCCGCCGTCGGACTGGTCAGCTTCGGCGTTTCCGGACTGATCGGCCAGATCGGAGACGAAGATTCCGCGCTCGCCGGCTTCACCGGAGTCTGGGGTCCGGCGGTCTCCGGTACCTTCCTGCTGCTGATCGCGGCGGTCAACCTGGTCGCCCTGATCGGAGTGCTGCGCAGACTGCGGGCCGGTGAGCAGAACGAGGGCTTTTCCGGCGGACTGATGTACCGGTTGATCGCGAAATTCGGCCGGACCATCGATCGGCCCTGGAAGATGTACGTCGTCGGCCTGCTCTTCGGGCTGGGCTTCGACACCGCGTCCTCGATCACCCTGATGCTGCTGGCCGGTGGCGCCGGGATCGTGATGCCGTGGTTTGCCGCGATGGTGTTCCCGCTGTTGTTCACCGCGGGCATGGTCTGCTGCGACGGGTTGAACAGCATCGCGATGTCGCGGGCTTATCAGTGGACGGTCGATCGGCCCGGCCGCCGGGCTTCGTACAACATCGTGCTGATCAGCGTCTCGATTGCGGTGGCTTTCCTGGTGGGCAGCGTTGCGCTCAGCTCGGTGCTGGTCGACTGGCTGGCGATCCAGAGCGGCCCGCTCGCGCTGCTGGCCGGATTGGATCTGAGCTGGTTCGGCTTCGCCGTCGTGGGCCTAATGCTGGCCCTCTGGGCTGCCAGTCTCGTCGTGAGCCGGAGGACGCCCCGCAGCTCCTACGCCTGAGCCGATTTCGTCAGACCCTATCGCTAATGTTGCCGGCATGTCCCCGAGCACACTGGAACTGCCCGACAATTACCTGAGTCTTCTCCAAGACCTCAAGGCCCGAGTTCAGACGGTGAGGTTCCGTGCCCAGCGCGCGGTTAACACCGGACTGATCGAGCTTTACTTTTCGATTGGCCGGCGGATTCTCGAGGAACAGGAAACCGTCCCCTATGGTTCGGCGGTCTTGGCGCGATTAGCGGCAGATCTGCGCAAGGAATTCCCGCAGATGAAGGGCTTCTCGCGCTCGAATCTGTTCTACATGCGTGCTTTCGCAGGTGCCTGGCAGGGCGAAGAGTCAGTTGTCCAACAAGCTGTTGGACAACTTCCCTGGGGGCACATCGTGCTCCTCTTGGACAAGCTGGATGATCAATCGTCCCGTAACCGATACGCGGAGGCTGCGGCCGAACACGGATGGTCGCGTAGCCTCCTGCTCAACCACATCATGAACAAAACGATTGAGCGCACCGGGGCAGCAGCGTCGAACTTTGCGAAAAACTTGGCGGAGCCGGATGCTGCATTGGCCCAGCAGATCGCCAAAGATCCTTATTTCTTCGACTTCCTCAATCTCGGTGCCGAAGCAGCTGAGCGCGAGCTGGAACAAGGACTGTCGGAGAAGATCGTCAAAACGCTGCAGGAGCTGGGCACCGGCTTCGCGTTCGTCGGGCGCCAGGTGCATTTCGACGTCGACGGCGATGACTTCTACCTCGATCTGTTGTTCTTCCATGTCGAACAGTTGCGTTACGTCGTGGTCGAACTCAAAACCGGGAGGTTCCAACCCGAGTTTGCCGGTAAGTTGCAGTTCTACATCGCCCTCGTCGACAACAAACTGCGGCGGCCGGTGCACCATGCCACAGTGGGGATCTTGATCTGTGGCACCCGCAATGAACGCACCGTCCGGTATGCGCTCGGTGCGGCTGCCGCACCGATGGCGGTCTCGACTTACACTTATGAAGCCTTACCCCTTGCCGAGCAGCAAAAGCTTCCCGGGGATGCGGAACTGACGACGGTGTTGAATTCAGTGGACGCGGCGTAGCGCTCGCAACGGAAATCCCCTTCAGCCCAGCAGTTGTTCTCGCCACTGCTCGAAAACCGGCTCGACCACGACGGCGGCCTCGGCGGCACCGTCGGCCAGACTGCGGAATAGACAGCCTTCACGCTCCAAAATGAAAATGCCGCGCTGCGGGGGTGCCGAAACTCCGGGCCGGAAACCGGCGGCGAGAATGTTGTCGATGACTTTGCTCGAGCCCAGCACCGCGGCTTCCGAGATTGCCTGGCCAAAGGGGTCCGCCCGGATGTGCAGATCCTCCACGAGGAACTCGCCAGTGGCATCCCAGACGCGGTTCCGCATCCGCAGCCCGCCGCCGGCGTCCTCAGCCCGACCCGCGACAAGCGTTTCCCGCAACAACAACCGGGCAGCCGGAGCCAGTTCGATCTCCGTTCTCCGGTCCACATTTGCACCTGCCGAAACCACAAATGGGGCCCCGTGGTAAACCAAAGCGGAGCCCGGGCCGAGGCATGCCGACAAAGTCCAGGAACTCCCTTCGCCGTCCGCGTCATAGGCGACCAGCCCAGCCGGTTCCACGAGTTCCAAGGAAATCCCCGGGCCGAGCGTCACCTCCAACCGCACGGCATCGCCGCCCAAAAGCATCATCCTGACCCCGATCAAAGCCACCCGGAGCGCGCCCCCGGTGGAGTGGACCGGCCGCGCCGCCAAAAACTCTCCGCGGTCCAGCAGCGTCAGGGTTGGCACGCCGTTGCGCAATTCCGCTCGGATTCGGGTGGGTCGGGATCCAGCTCCGATCTGCTCAGCGGGCGCGGCCTCAATGCGAATGAACGGTACCGTCGTCGGCATGACTGTGAACCATGTCCATGCCTCCTTCGTCGGCATGACTGTGAACCATGTCTATGCCTCCTTCGTCGGCATGACTGTGAACCATGTTCATGCCTCCTTCGTCGGCATGACTGTGAACCATGTTCATGCCTCCTTCGTCGGCATGGAAGTGCGGTGCCATCGGCCCGGGGTCCAGCGGATCGTGCTCTCCGGAACGGTAGCGGGCCAGGAGCCAATGGACCCAGGCTTTGAGCTCGATGACGGTTTCCGGCAGGTTCTTGGACAGCGCCAGCACCGGAGCGCCGTCCCGGGCTCCGGAGGCGTCGGCGACCATCCCGGCCACGTCCACTTCGACATGCGGTGCCAAGTCGATTTTGTTGACCACGAGCAGATCGGCGCGTGCGATGCCCGGGCCACCCTTGCGGGCCACGTCGCCGCCGCCGGCCACGTCGAGCACGAACAATTGCGCATCCACGAGGGCGGGGGAGAAGGTAGCGGTGAGATTGTCACCGCCGCTCTCCACCAGGACCAGGTCCAACGGCGCGCAGTCTTGCTCCAGGTCTTCGACCGCGAGCAGGTTCGCGGTGACATCGTCCCGGATCGCGGTATGCGGGCAGGCCCCGGTTTCCACCGAGCGGATCCGCTCTGCGGGCAGCACCCCCTCCGCGCGCAGGAACCGGGCGTCCTCATCGGTGTAGATGTCGTTGGTGACCACGCCGATCCGCAATTCATCGGCCAGCGCTCGGCAGATCGTCGCGATCAGTGAACTTTTTCCGGTACCGACCGGGCCGGCAACGCCCAGCCGGAAAGCACGGGCTCCAGGTTCTTCAAGCAATGAACAGCCTCCTTGTTCTTGTGCCGTGGTCTTGCGACCACTGCTCCATCCAGGGCGCACTCGCCGCTGGCAAATCCCGGATCGAATCCGTATCGAGGGCCTGGCAGACCACGGCGTCGATCAACTCCGCGGAGTCCAGGACCCACTTCGTAGCCACTGCCGGGTCCATCGGCAGCAATTTGAGCGCTGCTGCCGCGACGGACTGCGCTTCGTCGTAACAGCAGGCCAGAGCCGCGCCGGAGGCGTCGGAACCGAGGACGGCAGCCAACACGCCCAAAGCGATGGGCCGGCTCGGTGCGGGCAAACAAGTTGCGAGCATGCCCAGTGGCTCCGTCGCGGGGTACAAGCTGCGGCCAAGCCGCAGCAGCCCGCGACCGAGTTGCCGGCTGGCCTGCCGCATCGCCGGAGCCGGGGTCCGGGCGGTCAGCGCGGCCTCCAGTTCCACGAACCTCGAAACTTTGTCGACTTGGGCGGCCTCGTTGGCGATCCGGTGCGCCAGTACCGCGGCGGAAGCGTCCAGTGCCGCCGTCGTGCGTAATCTGGACTGCAAGTATCCCGGCACCTGGCCGGCCGGCAGCCCGCCGAGCAACGCGGCCTCCAAACCGGATGAATGCGCGTGGGCCCCGGTAGGCAGCCGTGCATCGGCCAACAGCAGCCCGGCCAAAGAAGCCTTCATCCCGGACTCCGCTCAGAACAGCGCATAGCGCTGGGTCAGCGGCAGTTCAGTCGCCGGTTCGGGCACGATCAGGGTGCCATCCACGGTGACCAGGAAAGTCTCCGAGTCCACGGAGATCTCCGGCATCGCAGAGTTGTTCGGCAGGTGCTGCTTGCCGATTCCCCGGGTCGAGCGGAGCGCGGTGAGCCGACGGCGCAGCCCCAATCGATCGGCCAGCCCGTCATCCAAAGCGGCTTGCGAGACGAAGTTCGTGCTCAACGTCGGCGCCGACGACGCCGAGCCGGCCAAGGCCTCGCGCATCCATACCGGTTGCGGCGTCGGCAGTGAAGCATTCGGATCGCCCATCTGCCCGGCGACGATTGCCCCGCCCTTGATCACCAGGGATGGCCGGATCGCGAAGAACGCCGGGTCCCAGAGCACCAGATCGGCGATTTTCCCGACCTCGATCGAACCGACCTCGGCATCGATGCCGTGCGCGACCGCGGGGCAGATGGTGTACTTGGCCACATAGCGTTTGGCCCGTTCGTTGTCCGCCGGTTGGCTGCTGTTGCCGCCCAGGTGGTTTTTCATCACGTGCGCCACCTGCCAGGTCCGGGTGATGGTCTCGCCGATCCGACCCATTGCCTGTGCATCGGAAGAAGTGATGGACAGTGCGCCCAAATCGTGCAGCACGTCTTCGGCCATCATCGTGGTGCCCCGGATCCGGGACTCGGCGAAAGCCAAATCTTCGGGGATCCGGGGGTTCAGATGGTGGCAGACCATCAGCATGTCCAGGTGTTCCGCCACCGTGTTCACCGTGAACGGCAAGGTCGGATTGGTGGAGGCGGGCAGCACGTTCGGCGAACTGGCCACCGAGATGATGTCCGGTGCATGCCCGCCGCCGGCGCCCTCGGAGTGGAAAATATGGATGCCGCGCCCGGCGATCGCCGCCAAGGTGTGCTGCACGAATCCGGCCTCATTGAGCGAATCGGCATGCAGGGCCACCTGCAGATCCCAGGTTTCAGCGGCCCGCAAAGCCGCGTCCAAGGCAGCCGGGGTGGAACCCCAGTCCTCGTGCACCTTGAGCCCGGCGGCACCGGAGAGTGCTTGTTCGGCGAGCGCTTCGGCACTGACGGTATTGCCCTTGCCATAGATCAGGAAGTTCATCGGCACCGCGTCCAAAGCCCGATGCATGGTCTCCAGATGCCATGGCCCAGGCGTGACCGTAGTGGCTTTGGAGCCTTCCGCCGGACCGGTACCGCCGCCGCCCACCGTGGTGATGCCGGACGCCAGGGCTTCGCGCAAAGCCTCGGTGCCGAGCAGGTGGACGTGCGTATCGATGCCGCCCGCGGTCAGAATTTTTCGTTCTCCGGAGATGATCTCGGTGCCGGCTCCGATCACCAACGCAGGATGCACTCCGTCCATGATGTCCGGGTTGCCGGATTTGCCGAGGCCGACGATCCGGCCGCCTTTGATGCCGACGTCGGCCCGGACAATGCCCCAGTGCTCCAGGACGACGACGTTCGTGATCACCAGATCGGGGGCACCGGCTGAGCCGTTGCGCGCGGTGGAAGCCCGGGTGGACTGTGCCATCGATTCGCGGATATTCTTTCCGCCCCCGAAGACCGATTCATCCCCGCCAATGGTGAAGTCTTGTTCCGGCGAGATCCACAGATCGGTATCCGCCAACCGGATATGGTCGCCCACGGTGGGGCCGAAAAGGTGTGCGTAGTCATTCCGGCTGATCGAAGCCATCGCTCAGCCCGCTTCCGGAGCGATCTGCAGACCGGGCACGACACGGGCCCCGGCCAGGGCAACCAGCGTGACGCGCCGGGATGCTCCGGGTTCGAAGCGGACCGCCGTGCCTGCGGGGACATCCAAACGGAAACCCTGTGCCGAGCTGCGGTCGAATTCGAGTGCGGAATTGACCTGGGCGAAGTGGAAGTGCGAGCCGATCTGAACCGGCCGGTCACCGGTGTTCTGCACCGTCATGATGCGCTTCTCCCGGCCGGCATTGAGCTCGATGCGGCCTGCAGCGGCCCGGATCTCCCCGGGAACCATGTTGCCAGGGAGAGTCCGCGCCTCGACTGGGGTCTCGCTCATATGATCGGCTCGGTCAAGGTCACGAGTTTCCGGCCGTCCGGGAAAGTTGCTTCCATCTGCAAGTCCGGGATCATCTCCGGCACGCCCGCCATCACCTCGGCCCGGCTCAGTACGGTTCGGCCGTCGCGCATCAGGTCCGCGACCAACGCCCCTTCGCGGGCTCGTTCGATGATCCAACAGGAAAGCAGCGCCACCGACTCCGGGTAGTTGAGCAGCAATCCGCGTTGCCGCCGGTCCCGGGCGACGATCCCGGCGACCTGCAGCAGCAACTTGTCCTGGTCCGAAGGGGTCAACAGCATGCCCTTCAGTGTGGCACCGAAGTGTTTCAGACAGATGAACTGTTTCCGGCAGATGAATCGGGCCGAAACAAGGACGTCGTACTTCTGAGACTCGAATGAAACCTGAGCCGGAAACAATGGACGAATCCCCGCTCTGCGCGGAGGTGCCGGGCCGGGGGAAGCCGGAAACGAAAGGATGCCGATGACGGTCGACGTCGAGCGAGAACCGAGTGCCGGAGCCGAACCGAACCGGGTGCCGCCCGGGGACAGCGACGCCGAGGCGGCGGCCAGGGAGTCGCTGGAGGATTACACTTTGCGGTTCGCGCCGCGGTCTTTTCGGCGTTGGAGCGCCGGAGTGGTGGCCACCAGCGCCTTGGGCGGCATCGCGTATCTCGCTGACTTCTCGATCGGTGCCAGCATCGGAGTCGGCTATGGGACTCCCAGCGCGTTGTTGGGCATCGTGATTGCCGCCGTGGTGATTTTCGTGACCGGCTTCCCCTTGGCCTATTACGCGGCCCGGTTCAACATCGACCTGGACCTGATCACCCGGGGCTCCGGCTTCGGCTACTACGGTTCGATCCTGACCAATCTCATTTTCGCGAGCTTCACCTTCATCTTCTTCGCCACCGAGGGTGCCATCATGGCCCAGGGCCTGGAGGTGGGCCTGGGCATTCCACGTTGGCTCGGCTACTTGATCACCACGGTCGTCGTGATCCCGCTGGTGATTTTCGGCATGCGCGCGCTGAGCAAGATGCAGGCGTGGACCACTCCGTTCTGGCTTGTGCTGATGGTGGTTCCGCTGGCATACCTGGTGATCAGCCAGCCGCAGACAGTGCAGAACTTCTTCGATTACGCCGGAGCGGACGGTTCCGGCTCCGAGCTCAGCCTGGCCTCCGCGATGCTTGCCGCCGGCGTCTGCCTGTCCTTGATCGCGCAAATCGCCGAGCAGATCGACTATTTGCGTTTCATGCCGCCCAGAACCGATGCGAATCGACGTTCCTGGTGGGCCGCCGTCGTGATCGCCGGGCCCGGTTGGGTGGTGTTCGGGGCGCTGAAACAGATCATCGGGCTGTTCCTCGGGGTGTATCTGATCGCTTCCCTGGGCGCCGCCTCGAGCACTGCGACCGAGCCGGTCCAACAGTTCCTCGGCGTGTACCGGGAAATGATGCCGGCCTGGCTGGCGATGTTCTTGGCGGTGGTACTGGTGGTGATTTCGCAGATCAAGATCAACGTGACCAACGCCTATTCCGGCTCCTTGGCTTGGACGAACTCCTTCACCAGAGTGACCAAGCGTTATCCGGGCCGGCTGGTTTTCGTGTTGTTCAATCTCGCCATTGCGCTCGCCTTGATGGAATTCAACATGTTCGAAGTGCTGAACCTGATCCTCGGGTTCTATGCCAACTGCGCGATGGCCTGGATCGTCACGGTGGCCACGGACATCGTGGTGAACAAGCACCTGTTGGGGCTTTCGCCGAAGCACCCGGAGTTTCGCCGCGGCATGCTTTATGCGGTCAATCCGGTGGGGGTGGTGTCGGTGCTGCTTTCCGCAGGGGCTTCGATCGCGATGTTCTTCGGGGCTTTCGGATCCGGAGTCCAGCCGTATTCGCCGATCTTCGCGGTGGGCATAGCGCTGGTGGCCACTCCGCTGATGGCGCTGTTGACCCGGGGCAAGTACTACTTGCGGCGGCGCGACGATGGAATCGATCTGCCGATGCTGGATGCTGACGGCAACCCCTCGGCGGAGCGGCTGCGTTGTCATGTCAGCGGTCTCGAATTCGAACGTCCGGACATGCTGCTTTCCGCCGAACCGGCCCCGGATGGTTCACCGCAGTACATTTCTTCCTTGGCTCTGGCCACCGATCGGTCTGGCCGATACGTGCTTCCGGCGCAACCCTGAGCTCTGCGACTGGGTTGTCGTGGTTGTCGCCGGACCGGACGGGGGCGGAGCGGTTGCGCGAGGGGCGGGGTGAGACTTTCCGCGCCGTTCACCCGACGGCCATCTGGTATCCGAGTGGTGCGCCAAACTAGTACATACAATTCATGGCATGGCTCAAGCACCCAAGAAGGTTTCCGATCTGTCCCGGCGTTATTTCCTCGGCCTCGGCGGGGCGGTGGCGGCAGGTTCGCTGTTGCCGCCGTCATTCGCCCGGGCGATGGCCGCGCCGCCGGCCCCGGGCGGCTTGTCCGGAGTGGAGCACGTGGTGATCCTGACCCAGGAAAACCGCTCCTTCGACCACTACTTCGGTTCCCTGCGCGGGGTCCAGGGCTTCGCGGACAAAACCGTATTGCCCAAACGCGGCGGTGGGACGGTCTTCAACCAGGCCGGGTTGTTGCCTTTCCTGGCCCGGGACGCGGTCAATTCGGACAACCGGAACATCGAGTACTTGGCGTCTTTGGCGCACAGCTGGGGCGACGGCGTGCAAGCGTCGGGCAACGGCTGGCACGACGAATGGATCAAAGCCAAAGGCAAAAGCACCATGGCCGCCTACAGCCGGCAGGACATCCCCTTCCAATACGAACTCGCGGAGAAATTCACCGTCTGCGACGGCTACTTCTGCTCGGTCCCGGCGGGGACCAGCACCAATCGGAACTACCTGGTCTCCGGCTACACCGGCTTCGAGCCCGGTACCAGCAAACGCGCGGTGAAGAACGACGCCTACTCGCCCACGCATCCCGGTTACGAATGGCCGACCTACGCCGAGCGGCTCACCGACGCCGGCGTCAGCTGGACCGTGATGCAGGAATGGGACAACTTCACGGACAACAACATCGAGTACTTCGTGCACTTCAAAAAGGTGGAAAAGCAGGTGCTCTCCCGGGTCTCCGGCGGTTACCGGAACATGGGGGAGTTCTACGACAAAGTCCTGGCGCTTTCCGGCAGTCCGCGCGAGGCGCTGCTGGCCGAGTTGGAAACCTCGGTCGGCAAGCTCACCGTCGTCGACCGGGCGGACTTCGACCGAGCCTTGCGCCGCGGCCCGGAGGGCTCATTGGCGGAGCAGTTCCGCAGCGCGGTCGCTGGCGGAACGTTGCCGAAGGTGACTTACCTGGTGGCCAGCGCGGCCGACTGCGAGCACCCTTCGACCTCATCGCCGATCCAGAGTTCGAATCTGACCTACCGGATCCTGGAAGTGCTCGGCGATCATCCGGAGGTCTGGCAGAAGACCGTCTTCATGATCAACTTCGATGAATTCGACGGCTATTTCGACCATGTGCCGCGACCGATGCCGCCGGCGGGGGAAACTGACGAGTACTACCAGGGCGCGGCTCTGGGGCTGGGGTTCCGCGTGCCGATGACCTTGATTTCGCCCTGGACGGTTGGCGGTTGGGTGAGCTCGGAAATCTTCGACCACAGTTCGGTGATCCGGTTCCTGGAGCAATGGACCGGAGTGAAATCGGCCGAGATTTCCGCCTGGCGGCGCACGGCCGTCGGCGATCTGACCAGTGCCTTCAATTTCGAGAGCGCCCCGGTTCCGGCGCTGCCGGCGCTCAGCCAGCCAGGACCGGTGCCGAAGTTCACCGGGCGCTGGGGCGCGCAGGCTCCGGCATCGCAACGGATCCCGGATCAAGAACCGGGTGTGCGCCCGGCCCGGGCCGTCCCGTATCAGCCGAATGCCAATTTCTCCTGGACGGCGGCCGGCGGGATGCTCAGCCTGGCGAACACCGGCAGCCGGGCCGCGCACCTGAGCGTTTACGATTTCACCCCGGGAGCGACAGCGCCGAAGCACATCGACGTCTCTGCCACGCAGGATCTGGCGCTCGCCGGGGATTCGGCCCGGCTGGTGGTGCTCGGACCCAATCGGTTCCGGCGCGATTTCACCAGTTCCCGCAAGGACCTTTCCGTGACCTCGACGATCGATCCGGGCAGCCGCACGCTCAGCCTCACAGTGCGCAATCTCGGCTCCGCGCCGATCGAGCTGGTGCTGCGCGACGCGAGCAACGGGACGGTCCTCGGCGGAACTGGAACTGAAACTGGAACTGGGCCCCAGGCCGCAGCTTCCGCGGCAACCACGGCAACCACGGACGCCGACGCGACAGCTGCAGCTGCCCCGGCGGAATCCGTCACGGTGCCTGCCGGAAGCAGCATCAGCCGGGTTGTCGACGCCCGGCCGATGCACGGCTGGTACGACCTCCGGGTATCCGCTGGGAGCGACGATTATTGGCTCACCGGGCACATCGAAACCGGGGCCGCGAGCATCACCAGCCCCTTCACCCCGGCGGGCCGTTATGCCGTACCGCCGGTCGAGCCGACGACGCCGGTCACACCCCCGGTGACCCCGCCGGTGACGCCTCCGGTCGCCACGCCGCAGCCCGGTGCGGGGGACGGCGGAAGCGGCGTTCCGGGATCCGGGGACCAGTCAGGTGCCGGCGGAATCGGCACGGGCAATACCGAACCGCTCGCCAATACCGGAGTCCCGGAGTCCGCTGGAACGCTCCTGGGAGCCGGTGCAGGGGCGATCGCCGTCAGTGCGGCAGCCCTGTTGGCGCTGCGCAACCGGAACGATTCCGCATAACGAAATCCCGTGCGCCGGTGGAATACCACCGGCGCACGGGATTTCGTTATGCGGACCTCCAGGATTCGGAGCGGCCGGTTCGGTTCAGTCGTCCTTGCCGTCCGCGTGTTTTCCGGAGCTCTTTTCCCGGGCTTTTTCCGCCTGGTCTTTGGCTTGTTCGTTCTGTTCTTTCACCTGGTGGGCTTGTTCCTGGGCCGGAGTGTGCCCTTCGTGCGCTTCTTGGGTCGGCGAGTGGCCGTCGTGCGAAGCTGCGCCAGGAGCAGGAGCAGGAG
>JAFOLH010000013.1 GCA_017419405.1 Renibacterium sp.
CGAACCCGGAAGCTAAGACCCACAGCGCCCATGGTACTGCACTCGCGAGGGTGTGGGAGAGTAGGACACCGCCGGACAACACCACACGCGAAGACCTTCCAGCAAAGACGCCGGAAGGTCTTCGCCATTTAAAACAACACCACCCACGCAACCCGGCCACGGCCGGGCGCAATTCGGGCAATAACAACGACGGCCAGCCGCGAACTAAGATGATTCCATGCCTGACCGCGACACTGTTCTAGCCGAACTCTTTTCCGCCCTGTCCGTTGATTCCTTCAGCACCGCAGCCGACGTGCTGAACCAATATGCCGTGGACCAGGGCCCGGTGCTGGATTTGCAGCAGCCGATGGCGGTGGTGTTCCCCCGCTCGGTTGCCGAGGTCCAGACCGTGGTGAAATGGGCGGCACGGCATCAGGTGGTATTGATCCCCCGGGGTGCCGGCACCGGAGTCTCCGGGGGTGCCCATGCGACCGCGGGGTCCGTGGTGCTGAGTTTGGAACGGATGAACCGGATTCTGGAAATTCATCCCGAAGACGAAGTCGCGATGGTCGAGCCCGGCGTCGTCAATGCAGATCTGAATGCTGCCGTGGAACCTTTCGGGTTGATGTATGCGCCGGACCCGGCCAGCTATCGCCTGTCCACGATCGGCGGCAATATCGCGACCAACGCCGGCGGACTGCGATGTGCCAAATACGGGGTGACCCGGGATTCTCTGTTGGCGCTGGACGTGGTCCTGGCCGACGGTTCCCTGATCCACACCGGCCATCGGACGTTCAAAGGCGTGGCGGGATTCGACTTGACCGGATTGTTCACCGGTTCCGAAGGGGTTCTGGGGATCGTAGTCGGAGCGACGGTGCGATTGAAGTACCTTCCGGTGCAGACACGCACTTTGGCGGTGTTCTTCGAAGACTTCAGGACCGCCGCGGCCGGCGTCCTGGCAGTCGGCCGGGCCCGGGTGCAGCCGGCGATCATGGAGCTGCTGGACGGCGCTTCGCTGGCGGATATCGATGCGCGGATGGACTCGGCATTGCGTTCCCGGGGCGGTGCCTTGCTGTTGATCCAAACTGACGGTTTGGCTGCTGACCTGGAGGCGGACGAGGTCGTGCGCGCGGTCGCCGGTCTGGGCGGACGGGTCTTCGACGAAGACCCGGAGGAGGCGGCGCGACTTTTGGAGCTGCGCCGGCATTCCCGGGGGATGGACGCGGATCTGGAAACTCGGGTCGGCGAGGACGTTGCGGTGCCCCGTTCGCGGCTGGTCGACTACATCGCAGCCACCGAGGAGCTGGCGCTTCGCCAGCAGGTCAACGTCCGGGTCGTTGCACACGCCGGGGACGGCAACCTGCACCCGACGTTCTGGATCGCGGAAGCGGACCCGAACGGCATCCGACGGCTCAACGATGCCCTCGACGAATCGGTCGAGATCGCGCTTTCGATGGGTGGCACGATCACTGGAGAGCACGGCGTCGGGCAGTTCAAATTGCGTTGGTTGGGCTTGGAGCAGTCCCCGGAACTGATCGGCTTGCAGCGCCGGATCAAAGAGCTTTTCGACCCGCAAGGAATTTTCAATCCTGGTAAAGCCGTGTAGCATGATGGGAATTTGAACGCGCTGTCTTCCATCGGCGTGGCAGAGCCGTGTCGTGGGGACCGCGGCGGTATCCGGGGAGTTCGATCACCACGTGAAAACCTTGACGGGCAGGTTCTTGGCCTGTGCCTTGGCCGGGCTTCTGGCTGTGACTGCGGCGGCGACCGCTGCGCAGGCAAAAGACGGCACGCCGAGCATTTCGGCGACACCGTCCCCCTCGCATTCCAACACCGACTCGACCGTGGCGCCGGACAAGCCCGACACGCAGCGGCCGGACCCGACGCCGTCGGGCAAGCCCGAAACTGCCGCGCCGGGCGCGGGCGCCCAAGAAAAGGTCCGGGAAGCGCAAAATCCGGTTCCGACGCCGAACGTGGTGCCGGTGCAGCCGGTACCAGGCAGCTCCGTGCCTCCGGAACCGGAAGAAGGCAATCCCGCCGGGCCCGAATCGGCCACTGTGCAGGCCACCAGCTCCAGCCCGAGCAGCACGGCATCCGCCAGCAGTACCAGCTCGAAGCCGAGCCCGTCGAGCAGCACCGGGAACAGCAACCAAGGCGCCCCGGCATCGGTGAGCAGCAACAACGACGGCGGACCAGGGCTGATGACGCTGCTCCTGGTGATGGCCGCCGTCGTCGTCGTGGCCGGCGGCGCGATCGCAGTCTTCGCGCTCAACCGTTCCCGGCCGACGCACCGCTGAACCGAGACCGGCCGGCGTTGAGCGGTCGGCTCAGTCCCGGGACGCTTCGCCGTCCAGCGTGCCGCCCTCCAGGATCTTCATGGTCTGCGTATCCGCAGTGATGATCAGCGCCGCTTCGTCCCGCCGGTGCCGCAGCACACCGTCGATGTAGGATTGGACCGCCTCAGCCAGGGGCACATTGCGGTCCTGCTTTTCGGACATGTACCAGCGGTGCTCCAGGACTTCATGGACGACCTCGGCCGGCTCGAGCTTCTTGCCCAGTTCGCGTGGGATGGAGCGGACGATCGGCTCGAAGACATGCCGCACCCAGGAATGCGCGCTGATCTCTTCGTCCAAGTCGGGGTTGTTATCCGCCCGATAGCTGTCCATGTCATTGAGCAGCCGTCTCGCTTGGTTCTCCTGGGCGTCCAGGCCGGTGAGCCGGAGCAGCCGGCGTTGGTGGTGGCCGGCGTCGACGACTTTCGGCTGCAGCTGGATCGTGGAGCCTTCCGGGTTGGTTTTGATCGCGTATTCTTCGACGTCGAAGCCCAAGTCGTTGAGCCGTCGGATCCGGGCACCGACCCGCCAGCGTTCACCGAGCTCGAAGGATTCCTTTTCGGTCAGCTCGGCCCATAGCCTGCGGTAGGCGTCCATGATGAGCTCGCTGGTCGCGACCGGGTCGACTTCTTCGTCGATCAACCCGCCTTCCAGCAGATCCATGAGTTCGCCGGCGATGTTCACCCGGGCGATCTCCAAATCGTACTCGCGCTGGCCGCTGGAGAGATCCGGATAGAGCTCGCCGGTCTCCGCGTCGACCAGATACGCGGCAAAGGCTCCGGCGTCGCGGCGGAACAGGGTGTTGGAAAGCGAAACATCGCCCCAGTAGAAGCCGATCAGATGCAGACGGACCAGAAGCAGCGCCTGGGCGTCGATCAAACGGGTCAGGGTGTCCCGGCGCAGCATTTGGGAAAACAGGGCGCGGTAGGGCAAGGAGAACTTCAGGTGCCGGGTGACCAGCACCGGGTCCAGCGGCGCTCCGGAGGCGGTGGTGCGCCCGGTGATCACCGCGACCGGCTCCACGCAGGGCACATCCAACCGTTGCAGCTTGCGCAGCATGTGGTACTCGTGCCGGGCCACGTGTTCGCTGGTTTCTTTGACCGCGATGACCGAACCGCCCAGATGTGCGAAGCGGACGACGTGCCGGGAGATGCCGCGCGGCAATGCCGCCAAGGTTTCGCTCGGCCAATCCTCCAAGCGCAAATGCCACGGCAGGTCGAGCAGCTCCGGGTCCGAAGCCGCGGCCGTGATGTTGAGCGAGCCCAGCACTGCAGCCGGCGGTGTGTTCTCGCGTGCCGATTCGCGTGGCAGTTTCCCGTGCTGGTCGAAATCGGTCGGTTCATCGCGCCACTGCGCGCCGGAAGCTGTGTCGCTGGGAACGGGCATATTCCATTCTCTCGTTAAAGCCAGCGGCTCCGGTTCCCTGTCGAGACGGAAAGGGATCCGGAGCCGCTGGCGGAGTTCGCAGTGGCGGTTAGCCGCTTGGCTCAGTCGCCGAGCCGCAGACCGGAGGTCGCATCGAACAAGTGCACGTGGCCTTGCTGCGGACGGACGTGCAGCGTGTCGCCCTTGAGCGGAGGACGCCGGCCGTCGACGCGGGCCACAATGTCGTAGTCTTTGCCGTCCAGCGTGGTGTGGCCGTAGATGTAAGCGTCGGCACCGAGTTCCTCGACCACATCGACCTCGACCGGCAGGCCTTCGCCGTTGGGGTCGGTTTCCAGGTCTTCGGGGCGCACGCCCAAGGTCACAGTGTTTCCAGCCGCTGCTTCGAGCACGTCGCGCGGCACCGGGTAGACCACGCCGCCGAACTTCACGCCGCCGTCGACCACGGGCAGTTCCAGCAGATTCATCGCGGGCGAGCCGATGAAGCCGGCCACGAAGACGTTCTGCGGGCGATCATAGAGATTGCGCGGGGTATCGACCTGCTGCAGGATGCCGTCCTTGAGCACCGCGACGCGATCGCCCATGGTCATTGCCTCGACCTGGTCGTGCGTCACGTAGACCGTGGTGACGCCCAAACGGCGGGTCAGCGACGCGATCTGGGTGCGGGTCTGCACCCGGAGCTTCGCGTCCAAGTTGGAAAGCGGCTCATCCATCAGGAAGACCTGCGGGTTTCGCACAATGGCGCGGCCCATCGCGACGCGCTGGCGCTGGCCGCCGGAGAGCGCCTTCGGCTTGCGGTCCAAATAGGCTTCGAGGTCCAGCAGCTTTGCCGCCTCGAGCACCCGTTTGGCGCGTTCTTCCTTGTTGATGCCCGCGATCTTCAGTGCGAAACCCATATTGTCCGCAACCGTCATATGCGGGTACAGGGCGTAGTTCTGGAAAACCATTGCAATGTCGCGGTCTTTCGGCGGAACGTCGGTGACGTCGCGATCGCCGATCAGGATCCGGCCCGCATTGACGTCTTCCAAGCCGGCGAGCATGCGCAGCGAGGTGGATTTTCCGCAACCGGAGGGGCCGACCAGAACCAGGAATTCGCCGTCGGCGATTTCGATGTTGAGCTTGTCGACCGCGGGCTTGTCGGTGCCCGGGTACAAACGCGTAGCGTTGTCAAAAGTAACTGTTGCCACAGTTCTTCATTCCCTTCATCGGCAGGTACGTGCCGAACGATCCGTAGTGAAAGATGGGTTATTCAATTGTCGTGGTGTGCCGCGAGTCACAGCCGGCTACCGTTCTCTACTATTCCATACCCGTCAAGAGCCCGGCGTGCAGCTGCCGGTCGGTTGTGCCGGGCGCTCAGCCGTCCTGGCGCAACCGGACCAGAGTATCGAGCAGCAGGGCGGTCTCCGGTACCGAGCCGATCCGGAATTCGGCCACGGTCGGTCCGGACCCGACTTTGACGCCGACGTCCGGCCGGCGCAGTACCGCGAAGCCGTCTTCGTCGGTGGTGTCATCGCCGGCAAACAGAACCGCCTCCGCCGCGCTGGCGTCCCGCAGGGTCTGCAACCCCTGGCCTTTGTCGCTGCGCAGCACCGAGGCTTCGAGCACCCGCTTGCCGGTTTTGGGCTCGACGCCGAGTCCGCCGAGCCCGGACCGGGCGGCGTCGACCGCTGCGGCGGCCAGCAGGTCGTCGGCTTGCCGCGTGTGCAGCACTGCGCCGGCCGGCTTCAGCTCCACGGTGGTGCCCGGATGCCCGGCGGAAACGTCGGACAACAACTGGATGATGGCTTCCCGTTGCCGGGCCTGGTCCGCACTGAGCCGGAGCGGCTCGGCGCCCGGCCCCAACCAGGATTCCGCGCCGTGGCTGCCGATCAGTAAGGTCCGTCGATCGGGCTCGGCGACATTGCGCAGCGAGTCGAGGGCGCGTCCGGAGATCAGCGCCGTGGTGATGCCGGGCAGCTCGGCCAAGCGGTTGAAGGCGGCCGCGCTCGCCGGGGTGGCCCGGGCAGCTTCCGCCCGGGCCACCAACGGAGCCATGGTCCCGTCGAAGTCCATCGCGACCAGGATCCGCGGCACCCGGCTGAGCCGTTCCAGGGCGCTCTGTAGGCCGGCGTCGAGCGTTGCCATGCCGTTCAACGTCCGGACTCGAGCTTGTCCAGGAACTCCTGCGACCAGCGTTCGACGTCGTGGTCCAGGATCTGCCGCCGCATCAGACGCATCCGGCGGCCGGCTTCGGCCGGGGAGAGGTTGATCGCGGCCATGATCGAGTCTTTGAGCCCGTCGATGTCGTGCGGATTGATCAGAATCGCCTGGCGCAACTGGTCGGCCGCCCCGGTGAACTCGCTGAGCACCAGGGCGCCGGTGTTGTCGCTGCGGGTGGCGACGTACTCCTTGGCCACGAGATTCATCCCGTCCCGCAAGGCGGTGACCAGCATGACGTCGGCGGCGAGATAGAGCGCGACCATTTCCTCGAGCGGGTAGCTGTGGTGCAAGTACCGCACCGCGGTGTTCTGGATCGTGTCATGCGTGCCGTTGATCCTGCCGACCGCGCCCTCGACGTCTTCGCGCAGCAGCCGGTAGCTTTCCACCCGTTCCCGGCTGGGGCTGGCTACCTGGATCAGCGTGGCGTCTTCGACGGTGAGCCGGCCGTCGGCCAGGAGCTCGCCGAAAGCCTTCAACCGGTGCTGGATCCCTTTGGTGTAGTCCAAGCGGTCCACGCCGAGCAGAATGGTCTTGGGATTGCCCAGATCACGGCGGATTTGCGCGGCGCGCTGCTGCACTTCGGGTTTGTTGGCCAGGGCGGAAATCTGCGCCATGTCGATCGAGATCGGGAAGGCTTCGGCCCGGGCCGTCCGATCATCGATCTGCACCTGGTTCTGCCGGACCGTGGCGTTGACGAACCGCCGGACGCAACGCAGGAAATTGCTCGCGTCATTGCCACGTTGGAAACCGATCAGATCGGCGCCCAAAAGCCCTTCCAGGATCGTCCTGCGCCAGGGCAATTGCGCGTAGATTTCCAGCGGCGGGAACGGAATATGGTTGAAGAAGCCGATGCGCAGGTCCGGTCGGAGTTCGCGGAGGTATTTCGGCACCAGCTGCAGCTGGTAGTCCTGGACCCAGACGGTCCCGCCCGGCGCTGCCGCCTCAGCTGCCGCTGCGGCAAACCTCCGGTTGACCGTGCGGTAAGCCTCCCACCAGGTCCGGTGGAACTCCGGCGGCGCGATCACGTCGTGGTACAACGGCCACAGGGTCGCGTTCGCGAACCCCTCGTAGTAGAGCTCGACTTCCTCGGCGTCGAGTTCCACCGGGATCAACTGCATCCCGCCGTGGTCGAAAGCGTCGAGCCGCTCGCCGGCGGCCCCGTGCCAACCCACCCAGGCGCCCTCGGACTTCGCCATGATCGGCGCCAAGGCGGTCACCAGGCCGCCCGGGGAGCGCCGCCACTGGTCGGCCCCGTCCTCGGCTTGCACCCGGTCGACCGGCAGCCGGTTGGAGACGACGATGAAGTCGAATTTCTGGCCCTTGCCTTTGGCGGCTTTGCTTCGTTCCTTCGTTGGCACTGATTGCTCCTTGCCGATTGGTCCCAAGCCCCAGCTTATCCATGCCGGATCTGCTTCGCTGGGACCGCCGTCACATGGAGCCGGGAGAATGGATCGCCGGCGGGCGCCGGCAGGGCGCTTCGGGGATGGGGAAGGTAAAGTGGTCCGGACTGGGGGAGTGCTGTGGGTTTGCCGATTTCGGCTCTCCCGATGCGGCGCAGTTCGACGGTTTCGCCTAAAATGGAGAAGTTGACAATTTCACGGCATCGCGCCGTGCAAAGACTACAGAGGAACGATGAGTCCACAGAACGAACCCAGGACGAGCAAGGCCGAACGTACGGCCGCAGCACGTGAACAGGCAAAGCTGATCCGTGAGGCCGAGGCCAAAAGGCAGAAGCGAAACAGCTGGTTGATTCGCGGTGGCGTCCTGGTCGCGGCGGTGGCGATCATCGTGGTGGTTGCTCTGGTCGTCGTCAACACGATGCGGAACAACGCCCCGATTGCGGACAGCGGTCCGGTCCCGGCCAACATGAACACTTTCGGCGGTTATGAAGTCGGCAAAGACCTGAAGCCGGTTGCGCCGACTGCCTCGGCCAACACCGTGGACAAGGGCTCGGTTCCGGCGGCGACCGCAGGAGTCACGCCCAGCCCGGATCTGGCCAACACCGGGATCGCCGCTTCGGCCTCGGGCCAGCCGGTCAGCGTGGTCATCTACTTGGACTTCCTCTGCCCGTTCTGCAAGACCTTCGAAACCAGCAATGGCGAAGCCCTCAAGCAACTGGCCAACGATGGCAAAATCACTCTTGAGTACCGGCCCACCGGCCTGCTCGATGGCAATAGCACAACGAACTACTCCTCCAGGGCGGCGGCCGCGGCAGCCGCAGTAGCCAACACGGCCCCGGACAAGTATCTGGATTTCTTCACCAAGCTCTACGACAACCAGCCGCAAGAAGGCGGTGCGGGTTTGAGCAACGATCAGCTCAAGCAATACGCGAAGGACTTGGGGATCAACGTCGACGCCGCGATCGACGACAAGACCTACCGGCCGTACGTCCAATACGCGACCGCGCTCGCCACGGCGAAGGGCGGAGTCACGGGAACCCCGACGGCCTATATCGACGGCCAGGTGTTCAAGACCCAGACCCAAGATTTCTCGGATTTCAAAACGTCAGTCCAAAGCGCGATCGACGCCAAAAAATAATACGGCTACCGAGTCGTAGGGGGAACGATGAACTCACAAAACCAACCGAAGATGTCCAAGGCCGAGCGTACTGCTGCGGCCCGGGAAAAAGCCCGGGAGATCCGGGCGGCGGAACTGAAGCGGCAGAAGCGCAACGGCTGGTTGATCCGGGGCGGTGTGGTCGCGGCGGCAATCGCGGTGATCGCGGTGATCGCCCTGGTGGTGGTCACCACGATGCGCAACAACGCGCCGATCGCGGACAGCGGCCCGGTGCCGGCGAACGTCAATGCCTATGGCGGCATCGTCTTCGGGGCCAACAATGCGGTGATCCCGCCCAGCACCAATGACTCGACGGTGGACAAGAACACGCTGCCGGCGGCTCCCACCGCGAGCCCGACCGCGGTGATCGATCCGGAGCAGATCGGGATCAAAGCCACCCCGGTGGGCCAGCCGGTGCAGGTCGTCGTGTACCTGGACTTCATTTGCGAGTTCTGCCAGGCCTTCGAGCAGACCAATGCCAGCGTGCTGAAGCAGTTCCAAGATGCCGGGCAGATCACCCTCGAGTACCGGCCTGCCGGGCTGCTCGACGGGGCTTCGACCACGAACTACTCGTCACGCGCTTCGAACGTTGCGGCGTGCGTCGCGGACCAGGCGCCCGACAAGTATCTCGACTTCGTGGCTGCGCTATACAAGAATCAGCCTGCTGAAGGCGGCACCGGGCTGAGCAACGACCAGCTCAAGCAGTACGCCAAAGATGCGGGCGCGAATGTGGACAGCTGCGTCGACAACGCCACCTACCGGCCGATGATCCAATATGTGACCAGTCAGGCGCAGGCGCACGGCATCACCTCTACGCCGACGATCTTCGTCGACGGCCAGAGCTACCGTTCGCAGGCCCAGGGCTTCACCGACTTCCAGGCCTACGTCCAGGGCGTCATCGACGCGAAGAAGTAGCATCACGGATCTCACCGGTTGCGTGCTCTGATGCAGGGTCGCCAGTCTTCCGCAGAACATTCGCGGCTGACGGCGGCCCTGCGTTCTGCCGGCTGCGTTTTCGCCGAGGACGAGGCGACGATACTGCTCGGTGCAGCGGACGATCCGGGAACCCTGGCGCAGCTGCTCGCACAGCGGGTGGCCGGCCTGCCGTTGGAACACATCGTCGGTTGGGCAGAGTTCTGCGGGCTGCGGCTTGCCGTGGGTCCGGGTGTTTTCGTGCCGCGGAAACGCACCGAATTGATGGCCCGGGAGGCGCTACGGCTGGTCCAGCCCGGTGTTGTGGTCCTGGACCTGTGCTGCGGCTCCGGAGCCCTGGGCGCCGCGGTTCTGGCCGCAGCGCCCGACGTCGAGCTCTACGCTGCGGATCTCGATCCGCAAGCGGTGGCTTATGCACGACGGAACCTCCCCGGCAGTGCGGGGGTGTTCACCGGCGACTTGTTCGCACCGCTGCCGGCCCGGCTGCGCGGGCAGATCGGGGTGCTGATGGCGAATGCCCCTTATGTGCCCAGTGATGAGATTCCGCTGTTGCCGGCCGAGGCGCGGCTGCATGAGGCGACGGCGGCACTCGACGGCGGCCCGGACGGTTTGGCGGTGCAGCGCCGGGTGGCCGAAGCGGCGCCCGAGTGGTTGGCACCCGGCGGAGTGCTGCTGATCGAAACCAGCGCCCGGCAGCTGCCGCTGACGATCGGGATTCTCGAAAACTGCGGCTTCGCGGCCTGGGTCTCGCAGGCTGCGGAGACCGGTGCCACGGTCGTGCTCGGCCGCTTGGCCGATTCTGCTACTTCCAACGGCCTGGGCTAAGCTTGTTCCGGCGGTTTGGCTAGGCGCCGCTGCCCGCCTCCTTAGCTCAGTTGGCCAGAGCACCTGTCTTGTAAACAGGGGGTCGCCGGTTCGAATCCGGCAGGGGGCTCCACTGAAAACCCCGTGGTTTCGGGCCGAAACGGCCTAAATCCACGGGGTTTTTGCGTTCCCATTCGCGTTCGAGCATGGCCTAGATTCCACTGGGTTCTCCTGCTTACGACATCAAATATGCCCCCAAAACGCCCCCATTTCTGGGCCACTTGCATCACCTAGGAGTACCTATGAATCGTCCATCGACACGCGCTCCACTCGCCATTGTCGCTTTGGCATCCTGCCCCGCTCAAGGGAATATCAACTTCTGCCTGACATGAAAACGGGCGTCCCTTCGACGAGATCCACAAGCAGAACCGCAGCAATCCATGACGTTTTAGCTAGGGAAGGTAATTCAAGTCTAAATCAGTTCAGCTCGGATGAAGGGTGGCCGGTGACTGATGGCTTCCGGGCGGATCGGTCGCATGCCGTGCTCATGTCCGGGCCAGCCGTCTAAGCTCGCAACGTTGTTTCTTTCGGACGCTGTGTTGCCAGTGGCATCGATGGCTAAGTTAACTTCAGTGTCACCCCGAGGATCGCTTCAGCGTTACCGATCCGAGAGTATGTTGATTTATTGTCGACCAGCCCCATGAGGATGCCGAGTGCTCTGTTTCCAGCGAACCACGGCCCACCGCTATCTCCGCCATAGGTAATCTGTCGATCCGTTTGAACCAACCGGCACATGTTTCCTGCACAGATGGAGGTGTTTTGCACAACCGCGCACGTCCAATTCTGCCGGGTTTTTCCGTAGTTGCAGACTGTGTTTCCAGCAGCAGCGATGGCTTGCCCGGTAATCGCCATCAATGATGTTCCTTCGTAGTTGACCGCAATGGATCCCGAAATCGAGTCGTTGGTAGTCTGGAACTGGAAGTCACCGTAGCCGCCTTGGTGCCCTGAATTGAATTGAGTAGGTCCACTCTTCTCGACATACCCTCCTTCTTTGGGACAGTGATCAGCGGTAAGAACCCCTCGCAGCCCACCCTTCGTAGCGGCAAAAGCGGTGGTGCACCCGGTAATCCCCACGCCGCCGCGAGCGACCTGAGGCGTCGATCCGGCGCTGCTGTTAACTTTGCTGATCACTGGGATTCCGAACGAGTTCTTGGCGATAGATGGCGCCGGTGCCGAACGGGCGAACGGTATATCTGCCGTCTTGTAATCCGTCCGGATCGACTTCAGATCTAGGTCATACCAGGTATTGGCATCGAGAACGCCGGGGCTCCTCAAGACCTGCTGATGAGCCGCTTCAACCGCGCTCTGAATTTGTGACGCACTTGCAAGTGCCCCGGTGCGAACTTCCACCTGAAACGGCAGATCTCTGAGCACGTTCAACGAATCTGTTGACGGCAGGCCAGCGAACTCAATCCAGCCTTTTGACGTGGCGCTCTTCTGCCATTTCGAACTCGCGTATTTTTGGTCTCTCGATTCGATCTGGGCGACGGCGTTACTGAACTGCATCTGACCATCGAATTGGTCACTAACTTGTTCTAGACTCAGGCCAAGAGACTTGGAGACAGCTTGCTGTTCTTGCACCGGGAGTTTTTGAATTGTGGATCGGGCCTCCGGTCCACCTCCGATCAACGGATTAGCTGCCTGGGCGGGTTGGGCGAGAATTAGCAATCCCAACACCAGAGATGCTGTCGATAGGGTTGCCGCTGCAGCCCGTCGTCTACGGATGCTTTGTCGCCTTTTTAGTGTAGTGTGAGCGATTTCCCCCATTTTGGATCTGCCTTTCACTGATTTTCTCCATTGAAACCTCAGGGAAGGTTCTACCTGATCTGCGCCTAGGCGACTGCGTTGACCTCAAAGATCAGATCCGCTGTACAGCCCTGCAACCCGGTTTTATACTTGTCGGCTTTCACGAAACCACCTGAAAATGAAACCGAATCGCCGAAACGCAATGATCCACCGTCTTTCAAGCTGACGGAACTTTCATTGACCTGGGTTCCGGCTGGGAAAACAAGAAGCACAGTCTGAGCGTTGACGCTATCATCGGCCACCACACAACCATCTTTGGCTACGAGGGTGCCTTCAAGACGCGCCTGCATTACCACCGACGATCCGGTTTGTTCCGGCGCGGTGATGACTCGAGGCGATTCGCCGGAAGGACTAATCCGATTGGCTGAGGTGTTTCCACAAGCAGATACACCAAGGATCAGAACGGACGCGATAGCTAATTGCGCTAGTGTGAATCTCCTCTTCACGATCAATCATTCCCTCCCCGAGGATTGCACCAACGGTAAGTTATACACACTGCCCTGTCAACGGAATTGCTTGTGACATCCCCCGGAACTCAAACACAGGTATCGGCGAGCTGCCCACGGAGGCTTTGGCGAAGGCAGTGTGTCCCAGGACCTGTGTCGGCAAAGAAAATGAGCGCACCGGTCGCAATCGAGGGCGCGAATGCTTCAGTCAAGAATCTTGCAATTCTGGTCAGGGACTCAGTTCAGTGGCCAGGGTAGAAGGCGGGTGGCTCAAGCGGGAACGGAAGTCCTGCATAGCCGTATCCGGCAGGGGGCTCCACTACTTGGTATCGCCCGGTTCTTGCTCCGGAAGCTCGAAAGTGCGCTCCGGTTCGGTTGCGGGCGCGGCGCCGGTGGCCTGTTTGACCAGGAACTCGACATTGGACATATGCGTGTAGACGCCCACCACGAGGGTGAGCAATCCCAGCACCAGGAGGATCACTCCGGCGACCACGGCGACGGTTCCCGAGCCGCTCGGGGTGGGGCCGAAGCTGGTGAGTGCGAACAGATCCTGCAGGTTCGCCACCAGCCCGGAAACCGCAATGACACCGCCCAGCACGAGAGCGACGATTCCGACAGAAGTGACGATTGCTGAGGTTTGGCGCATGCCTACTATTCTAGGCGCCGGCGATTTTGGCCCACGCCGCTGAATTTTCCGCGGCGTGGGCCAAAATCGGCGGCGTGCGGGAAGGGGGCTTCAGTTGTTCGTGCTGCGTTTCAACCAGCCGAAGACCGCGGTGGCGAGAAACAGGATAACCCCGACGACGGCGAGCCAGAACAGCCCCTTGATCACGAAGCCCAACACCACGAGTACGATCCAGACGATCAGGGCGATGAGAATGATTCCAAGCATGCGTTCAGCCTATACCGTGAGCGCCCGTCGAGGGCGACGGGGTGGCGTGCGAACCGAAGCCGAAAGGCAAGTGACCGCTACAGCGGGCTGATCTCGGCCAACGGCCGGCCACTGGTTCGCGGACCCAGGAAGCCGATCGCGGCGCAGGCGATCAGCAGCGCCACGGCCACCAGCGAGAATGCCGCGACCGGACCCCAGGCGTGCAGTACCGGGAGCAGGATGAAAGGCAATGCGGCGCTGCTCAACCTGGACACCGAATAGCTCCAACCGATCGCAGTAGCCCGCGACTCAGTGGGGAAAATCTCGGCTTGATAGATGTGGTAAACGTTCGAGAAGACGTTGTTGGTCAGCGCCAGCAGGAATCCGAAAGCAATGATCAAAGTGGCATCGGTGCTGATCGCGAACGCCATGCCGAAGACTGCCATCATGATCACCGAACCGATCAGCAAGGTCTTGCGTTCGATCAGCTGGATGAGCGGCGTCGAAATCAGGGACCCGGTCGGGTAACCGAGGAAAGAGAGCGAAATGAAGAGCAACGAGTTGGTGACAGTTTGCCCCCGGCTCAGCAGCACCAACATGGCCAGCGTCCCGAAACCGAAATAGCCGAAGGTCTGGAAGAGGTGGAAAACCACCAGCATCACCATGCGTTTGCGATACAGCGGGCGGCTCAGGGACTTCCACCGTGCGCGCCAGAATCGACGCCGTTGGGCCTGGCAGGGCGCCGATTCCAGCGCCAGCACCGGCAGCAGTTTGACCTCGGAGCCGTCCGCGAAAACCTGCAACGCGGCTTTGGCCTCTTCGGCCCGGCCCTGGGCGGCGAGCCAACGCGGCGATTCGACCAGATTGTGCCGCAGCAACAAGACCAGCAATCCGCCGATCCCGCCCAGCGCCAGCAGCCAGCGCCAACCGGTGCCGCCCAGGAATTCCGCACCGTTCAGCAGGATCGCCAAGAACCCCACCAAGGGGACCGCGAGGAAGGAAATCGTATAGGTCCAACTGGCCAGCCAACCGCGGTGCTCCTTGGGCAGAATCTCCTGCAAGTAGGAATCGGCTACCGGATAGAGCGCGCCGAGCCCGACGCCGGCCAGGCCCCGGATGATGATCAGGAACCAAAAAGTCGGCGAAAAGGCCGCGACGACCGACCACAGCGAGAACCAGACGAGGTTCAACAGGAAAGCGCGCCGTCGGCCGATCTTGTCCGCGAGGCCGCCCAAAAACACCGAACCGAGGAACATGCCGAAAAACGTCACCGCGGCGAGGATGCTCAACGCCGGTCCTTCGCTGAGCTCGAAATTGCTGGTGAGCGCCACGCCGATCGATCCGGAGAGGAAAATCCCGTAAAGGTCGAAGAACAGCCCCAGTCCCAAGGTGATGATGATCTTCCAATGGGTCCGCCCCACCGGCATCTGTTCGAGCTGGTCTTCGATGCTGCTCCCGGAAACTGCCGGCCCATTGGCGTTGTTCGACGTTGAAACTGCCATATGTCACTCCGTTCAGACAATCAGTCGCAGTTCGTAGCGGGACGGTATCTGCGGGGCACGACATCCAGACTGCCATTGGGTGGCGGAAAAATCGGTTCCGAAGAAAAAATATACCTGCCGACCGGTATGCCGCTTGTCCTATTATCGGCATAGATTGTCGCACTCGCGGCTTTCGGCCATTCTCGAATTCTTTTAGAGTTGAGGTGTGCCCCCTAAAACTTCCAAGGCTAGACCTGTGCCCCACGACGGGGCGGTCGCCGTTCCGATCGAACGTCCGAGCTCGGCGAAAGCCTTGCGCAGCTTCTTGCGGCCGCGTGGCAAAGGCGTGCTCGTGGCGGCCTTGCTCTTCACCGGCCACCAGATCGGCGAGGCCATGGTCCCGATCTCGATCGGCTTGGTGATCGATCTGGCGGTCCGGCGCAGCAGTGTCGGCGACCTGGTGCTCTGGCTCGGCGTCCTGGCACTGGTCTTCGTGGGCCTGTCCTTCTGCTTCCGTAGCGGGGCGAGGGTCAGCATCGTCAATGAACAAGGGATTGCGCACGACCTGCGGATGCGGCTATTGAATCGGGAACTGCAAGGCAGAGGATCCGGACGCACGGCGGGGCAAATGCTCAGCATCGCGAGTTCGGATGCCCAACGGGTCGGTGATTTCGCCGGTGTGGTCTCCTTCGGGGTCGCCGCGGTGGCGGTCATCGGCTTTGCGAGCTGGCAGCTTTTGACCGTTTCCTGGCTTTTGGCACTGGTCATCCTGCTCGGTGCGCCGTTGTTGCTTCTGCTGGTCGGGCTTCTGGCCAAGGCGTTCGAGCGGCACAGCAGCTCGGAGCAGGAAGCCGCGGCGCGGACCGCGTCGATGGCGACGGACTACTTGAAAGGGCTGCGGACGCTCAAAGCCCTCGGTGCCACCGAAGCCGCGGGTTCCCGGTACCGGGAACAAAGCCAAACCGCCAGGCTGCATTCGACCCGGGCGGCGGGGAGCCTGGCTGCGCTCAGCGGCTTGACGGTCTTCATCAACGGGCTCTATCTGCTGGTGATCGCTTTGATCGGCGGGCAGCTCGCGTTGTCCGGCGCGATGAGCATCGGGGCCTTGATCACCGCGCTCGGCTTGGCCCAGTTGCTGCTGGGGCCGCTGCAGACTTTGGCCCGCACCAGCAGCATGACCGCGCAGGCCAGGGCCTCGGCGCTGCGCATCTCGGATGCCTTGCTGGACGGCGGAATCGCCGACGCTGCGCCGGATCCTGCCGGCACTGCGCCGGAGCCGGGGTTCCCCCGGCCGGAGCCGGGGTTGCTGACCGCCGTGCTCTGCCCGGATCCGCGCAGGGCGGCAGCCTTCGTCGCTGATTTCGGCGCGCGCAGTGGCCCGGGGACCCTTGTGGACCAACACCATACGGTGCTTTTCAACGGCAGCTTGGCCGAGAACGTCGCGCTGGCTGCGGCCGGAAGCCGGCAGCTGGCCGAGGCCGTCGAAACCGCCTGCCTGGGCGATCTGCTCGAGGCGCTCCCGGAAGGCCTGGAATCCGGAATCGGCGACGACGGCGAATGGCTCTCCGGAGGCCAGCGGCAACGGGTCGGCTTGGCCCGTGCGCTCGCCGCCGATCCCCGGGTATTGGTGCTGCAGGATCCGACGTCGGCGGTGGACTCGGTGACCGAAGGGGACATCGCCCGCCGGCTCCGTGCGATGCGCGCCGGGAAGACTACGGTCCTGATCACCGAAAGCCCGGCCTTGGTCAACGTCTGCGATCGGGTGGTGCAGCTGTGACCGACCCGAAAACCGCACCGCCGGTTCCGGACCGCGAACAATCGTTGCTGCCCCGGGCCAGCGGCCGGGCTGCGGCAGCCGAGCTGCTCCGCCTGGCCAAACCCTGGGCCGGCAGCGGTGTGCTCGCAGTGCTGAGCCTGTTGTTGGCTTCGCTCGCCACGCTTGCCGTGCCGCTCGGTGTGGGGGTCATGGTGGATGTGGTCACCGGAAACCGCCCGCAGGAGGCGATGTTCTGGGCACTGGGCGCGCTGCTCGGCGCTGCCGCCCTGGGCGGCGTCTGCACCTGGTTGGGCGGCACGTTCGTGGCACGCTTCAGCGAAGGGGCTCTGGCCCGGCTGCGGCAAAAGGTGATCGGGCATTTGATGCGGATCCGGCTGGTCCGGATCGAGCGGGCCGGCCTCGGCGACGTGGTCTCCCGGGTGAGCGCCGACGTCGAACGCGTATCCAGCGCGGCCAAGAGCGGCGTCACCCAGTTCGTCTCGGCGACTTTGACCATCGTGCTGACCCTGTTCGGCCTGGCCGCTTTGGACTACCGCTTCGCGCTCGCCGGCCTGGTCGCGGTCCCGTTGCAGCTTTGGACGCTGTGGCGTTATCTGAAGAAATCCGCGCCGATCTATGCCGAACAGCGCGTCGCCGAGGGCGCCCGGGCGCAGGAGATCCTGCAAAGCCAATACGGGCGCAGCACGATCGACGCTTTCGGCGTGGCCGAGGTCTTCCTGGGCCGGATCGGAGCCAGCTCGCGGCGCACCGTGGATTTGGAGCGATCAGTGGTCCGCGTGCTCACGGTGTTCTTCGGCCGGTTGAACGCCGCGGAATTCGTCGGCCTCGGCTGCATCCTGGCCACCGGTTTCTGGTTGTATTCGGTCGGGGAGGTGAGCTTGGGCGCCTGTTCGGCAGCGGCGCTGTTCTTCGCCCAGCTGTTCAACCCGATCAACCTGGCCCTGGGACTGTTCGACGTCGTGCAGCAGGCCGGCTCGGCGCTGACCCGGCTGGTCGGAGTGCTGTCGGTGCCGATCGCTGAGACCCCGCAGCGGCCCGTGCCCGGCGCCGCGCCGGTTGGCCCCGTCGCGGCGAAGGCGATTTCGGTGCGCGACCTGGTGGTGAGCTATCGGCCCGGACACCCGGTGCTGCATGCGGTGTCCACCGAGATCGGCATCGGTGAGCATGTTGCCGTGGTCGGTTCCAGCGGTGCCGGGAAGAGCACCCTGGGCTCGGCGATCAACGGCGACCGGGAGGCCGAGTCCGGGCAGATCCTGATCGGCGGCGTGCCGCTGAGCGATCTGGCTCCCGATGAGTTGCGCAGTTCGGTGGCATCGGTCAGCCAGAAGACCCATGTCTTTTCCGGCACGCTCGCCGAGGACCTGCGCCTGGTCAAACCGCGGGCCGGCGATGAAGAGCTGCATGCGGCACTCCGCGAGGTCGGCGCCGGGCCTTGGGTCGCCGAGCTGCCGGCCGGCTTGGCGACGCTGGTCGGCGCCGGTGGGCAGCAGCTCAGCGCGGTGCAGGAACAACAGCTGGCACTCGCCCGGATCGCTTTGATCGATCCCGGAATCGTGGTGTTGGACGAGGCCACTGCGGAAGACACCGCCAACTCGAGGAGCTTGGAACAGGCGGCCGGCCGGTTGATCGCCGGCAAAACCGCCGTCGTGATCGCGCACCGGCTCTCCCAAGCGGCGGCTGCGGACCGGATCATCGTGATGGCGGAGGGCCGGATCGTGCAGGACGGGACCCATGAGGAACTGCTCGCGGAGCCGGGGCGCTACCGCGGGCTCTGGGATGCCTGGACTGCGTCCGGAGTGGAATCGGCGTAATCTGAGAGCCATGAACAGCAAAGAGATCCACGATCACATTTCAGAGCTGGTGCAACGGGAACAGGACCTGCGTCGGGAGGCCCCTTCCGAAGGCGTCTCCGCCGAACGTGCAGCAGAGCTGCAGGATCTCGAAGTCCAACTCGACCGGTGCTGGGATTTGCTCCGTCAACGCCGCGCCCGGATCGACGCCGGGGAAAACCCGAATGATGCGAAACTCCGCTCGGTGCAGGAAGTCGAAGGCTACCGGCAGTAGTGCGCCGTCCGGGCATCCGGGCAGCTATTGACCGGAGTTTTGACCGGGGCCGGCCAACGCCGCGATCTCGGCGCGGGCTTGGCGCACCAGGGCTTGGTCCGTGACGAAATAGGCGTTGGGGTCCGCGCCGTCCGCAGAACCCAGGGATATCCCGACATTCGGTGCCGACGGTCCGGGGCGCTTCGCGCTGAAGTGCACGGCGTCGACCCGGGCCAGCCGCGAAAGGTCTGCGATATCCGCTGGAAGGACCCCGCCGCCGGCCATGATTTGGACGCCGCTGCGTTGTGCGGCCATCGCAGACAAGACCGGGATGCCGTCCCGGGCGCGCTGCGCCTGGCCGGAGCTGAGCACCCGGTCCACCCCGAGTCCGGCCAGGAGCTGCAAGGCCGGCAACGGATCAGCCGACTGGTCGAAGGCCTTGTGGAAGGTTATTTCCACCGCCGGAGCGGCTGACTTCGCTGCGGCGATGATCCGCGAAGTTGCGGCCACGTCGATCTGGCCGTCAGCGGTCAAGGCACCCAGTACGATGCCGGCAGCGCCTTGCCGGGCCAAGAGTCGGGCCTCGTGTTCGGCCGTGCCGATTTCCGAAGCGTCGTAGCAGAAGTCTCCCGGTCGCGGACGGACCAGGACATGCACCGGCAGCTCCGTGGCCGCCAAAACGCTTGCGGTGAGTCCGGCGGAAGGGGTGACGCCGCCGAGTTCCAGCGCATTGCACAATTCGAGCCGATCGGCACCGCCGAGCTGCGCGGCGACGGCACCGGCAGCCGAGGCGATCGCGATTTCCAGGACCGGTACCGGATGGCCTGCCTGGTTCACTGGATCGAAACCGCTTGCACGGACGCCACGCACAGCACGTCGCTGTTGATCCGGGAAGCCACGAAGCCCCGGATTGCCGACGCCACCGAAGCCACCACGCCCGGCGCCCCGTAGCCAGCGTCGACGCCCACACGCGCGATGACTTTCAACCCACCGTCGAGTTCTTCGACAGCCACGGTCCGGACCGGAGGCGCATCGGTGCCGCGGACGAAGGCGATGACTTGGTCCGCAGCGGTGTGCAAGGTGCTTTTGGGCGGATAAAGTTCGCTGACTCCGGCTACCGCCAGGACGACGTCGTTGAGCGCGTCGATCAGCCCGGCAGAGGGGGAAACGTTCGATTCAGGCGTGCTCACTGGTTATCATCCCCCAACTCCTCGGCCCGCTGGATGTCGATGATCGCGATATCGATTCCGCTGATCGTCAACTGCGTGTGCAATGCCAATGCGGCATAGATCTTCCGGCGCAATTCCTTGGCCAGTCTCTGCAACGGGGCGCCCCACAAGGCGGTGACCCGGATATCCACCCTAATCTCTGCGCCCGGTTCGGTCACATCGCCTTCCAACCGGCACCTGCCGATCATGGCGTTGTCCAGTTCGTCGCCGGCGGCCCGGATCAGCGAAATCACCGCACCTTCGGTCTGGCTCAGTTCGTCGCCGGGGCCGGCGGCTTCGGGCAGCACGGGGTCGATCGGAATGCTGCGTCCGGAACGCGCCTCGAAGGCGATGTTGCTGAAGATCGAGCCCAGCCAGTCGGCATCCGCTTCGGATTGCTCGCGGGAATCCTGGTCGACGAGTTCCGAGGTGAGCGCATTGAGCTGTTCCAGGGCATGCAGCGCCGCCTGGCATTCCGCGCAGGTATCGATGTACGGATCCGCCGGCTGCCGGCCGGCGTCCAAATAGTCGCTGAGTTGGTCGAGGGTGCGCCCGCAACTGAGCGTTTCGGGGTTCTTGCTCATCGCCACCCCTCCATTTCCTTCATCAAGGCGGTCCGTGCCCTGGCCAATTGTCCGCGAACGGCTGTGCTGGTCATGTCGAGCTGCTCCGCAATCTCTTCATAGCTGTTTTCGCCTATCTCCCGCATGGTCCAGCATCGTCGTTGCATCGGCGGCAAACGGTCCAGCGCCTCGGACAATGCGCTCATCTGCGAACCGGCCAGAGCTTGCCGTTCCGGAGAGTCGCGCGCCGGGGCGGCCACTTCCACCGAATCCAGATCGGTGCTCGGTTTGCGCTTGCGCACCAGGTCGATGCTCTTGTGGCTCACGATCCGCATCAACCAGCTTTTGGCCTTGGCCGGTTCGGCCAGGCTGTCCAGAGTGGTCCAGGCGACGACCAGCGCTTCTTGGACGACGTCGTCGGCTTCCGCATTGGACCCCAGCAAACGGGTTGCATAGGTCCGCATCAGCAAGGCGTAGCGACGAGCCAGGATTTCAAAGGAGCGCACATCGCCGTCCAGCGCCCGCTCCACCAGGAGCGCATCGCTGGCGGTGTTGATTTTGGGCACGGTTCCCGCTTTCGATTGGTTCCCGCTCACCATACCCCTCCGTGTTCGGATTCCGGTTGCCGAAACAGCAGGTCGGGCGCCGGTGCCGATGGCACCGTGCCCGACCTGCTGTGCAGAAGGATTAGTCCTTCTTCTTGAAACCGTCCAGCAACTTCTCGCCTGCGGCCTTGATGTTGGCGCCGGCGTCCTGCGCGAAGTCTTTGACGTTCTCAACCGCATCGGCGGCGAAGTCCTTGACGTTCTCAACCGCATCCTTGGCTCCGGCCGCGGCCTGATCGGCTTTGCCTTCGGCCTTGAGCTCGTTGTTGTCAGTCAAGTTCCCGGCTGCCTCTTTGGCGTTTCCGGCCAGATCCTGCAGCTTGTTCTCTGCTTTGTCGTCGATTCCCATTTTTTTCTCCTTTTGTATCGGTTATCTCATGGTGGTTGACCGAGGCCTACTGGACTCGATGCTGGTGCGACCAACCGGTGCGGACACCGGTGTTGATCGAAATCAGAAGCGGCATCCGTTTGCCGATCAGACTGTCCAGGCCGGCGACCAGGTTCTCCACGGAATCCGCGAGTTCCCGGGGCGAGGCTCCTTTGCGGGCCTGCACGGATACCTTCAAGCCGGGCTCCCGACGGAGCTTCCAGGTGCTGACTGCGGTACTGAGGATCCGCGGATCCTGGGACAGTGCCTCTTTCAGCGCGTTGCCGGCGATGTCGTTGTGCAGGACCACCTCGCCTTCGGCGCTTTTGTCGCGATCCAGGATCGCGGTCCGGCCGCCGCCCTGCGAGCTGATCCAGGAAACCAACAGGATCACCAGCAGCAGCATCACGGCCAGCAATGCGGCCCAAAGCCAGCTCAGTTCCAGACCGAAGGCCTGGACCCGGGTGGCGGCCAACTGATCGGCAACGAATGTCCCGGCCTGGCCGGTCCATTCCGCCCAGGCCTGCTTGGCCGTGGGCCAGATGCCGGTCAGCGCGGTCGCCGCCCCGACGGCGATCAGGATCACGGCGATCAGGAAGATGATGGTGCGGTTGAGTCCGCGACGGGTGGCATTCATACGCCTACAGCTCCTTGCGGATTGATGGTCACGGTTGCCGTGAAGTTCTTCGCCAATCGCCATGCGGCGATCTCGGCCTGGAGCCCGGCTTGCACGGCTTCCCGATCGACCGGGACTCCGGAGGTGGGCCTGATGTCCACCGTCGCTTTGCGGCCGTTGACCCGGGCGAAAACCTGCTCCGGTTGCACCCGGGCAAGCGTGCCCGCGGAACGGGCCAGGGCATCGGCCACCACCGAATCGTCGACCACGACTGCGCCACGATCGCTTTCCAATACCCGGCGGGCCTTCCGGCCCGAGCCGAGCGCGATGCCCAACACGATCATGCCGACGACGACGATTCCGGCTCCGGCGGCGATCAGACCGACTTGCGTGGTCCGCTCCGGGACCTGGCTCAGCCAGGCCGCGAGCTGGTCGGGGCTGACCAGCAGGGCCGGTTGCCTGAGCAGTTGCAGGACGATTTCGGTGCCCTGCCAGAGCAGCAGCGCGATCAGCACGATGGCCAGGATCACGGAACTGGAAGCCCGGGAGCGGTGCGTTTCGCGCCGGACGATGCGCGCGGTGCCCGATGCCGGTCCGACGAACGACCTGCCGGGATCCGCCGCGTGCTCGGTTGCGGTAGTGGTGCTCATTGAACTGCTGCCTTCCCTTGGAGGATCGCGCTGTTGAGCTCGATGTCGATCCGGCTGACCATGGAACCGGTCAGTTCTTCGGCGCGCTGGCCCAATTCCCGCCGAGCGGTTTCGGAGCGCTGCCGGAGGTCCCCGCCGCTTCGGTCCAGGACCGAAGCATCACTGGCGATTGCGGCCAGCGGCGGGATCGCGATCGGTACGCTGACCGCGATCGCCAGCCGACCGGCGTCGTCCGTGGCATGGGCTTTCACCTGGGAGGGATTGAGGCCGAAAGCATCGGCAGTGACCGCCGTCAACACCCGGTTCAGTGCCGTCCGGGTGATCCGGGTGAAGCCGGCTTGACCTGTCCGGGACATGTCGGCGGCCGCGCTCATGAGGAAGTCCGCTTGCCGGTCAGCGCATCGATCACGCCGCGCAAATCGAGTTTTCCTTCAGCCGCCCGGCCCAGGATTGCGCCTACTGCCATGAAGATCAGCATCAGGATGAATCCCCAGAAGCCCCAGGCGAGTGCGCTTGCTGCCAAGACGGCTGCTACTGCTATTCCGGTGACTGTGCTGCTCATTCGACTCGGCTCCCTGAGGTGATGTTCTTGGCGGTCTCGGTGTTCTTGGACTCTTCCTTGGTCTGGGAATCGTCTTTGTCTTCGGACGGGATGTGGATGTCGCTGATCGTGATGTTCACTTCGACCACGTCCAAGCCGACCAGTTCTTCGACGGCGGAGTACACGGCGGAACGGACCTCATCGGCGACGCTCTTGAGCGGCTTCGGGTACTCGACCACCATGGTGATGTCCACGGCTACCTGCTTTTCGCCGACCTCGACCGAAACACCCTGGGTCAGATCGGTGTTGCCGACCGCGTCCCGGATCGCTCCGATGGCCCGGGCTGCTCCGCCGCCGAGGGCATACACGCCGGCTACGTCACGGGTGGCGATGCCGACTACTTTCGCGACGACGCCGTCTTCGATGGTGGTCTTGCCGGCGTTGTCCGGGTTCTGTGCGGCCTTCGCATCGTTCTGGACTGCCGGCTTTGCTGCTGTGGGCTGGTTGCTCATCAGATTCTCCTTATGCGTTTGGGTTGCCTTCATGGGTAAGTCGTGGCGCGGTCCGGAAACGTCACGGGGAAATTTATGTGACCTGCATCACCTTGGCCTGTGCGAGTCATCCAGGCTGCCCGGATAGAATATGGAGCCAGCTGAAACCGGCCATGAAGCGAGGGACAATTGCCGATTTTTACCGCACGCTTTGCCAGCGCCGAGGAGCAGGAGCAGTGGGATGAGAAAGTCGTCTCCAACCCCTTGGGCGGCAATCTCCTGCAGTCCGAGGCCTTTGCCGAAGTCAAGGCCCAATACGGCTGGGCGGTGCGATTCCTGGTCCTGGAATCGGCCGAGTACACCAGTTACAACTTGGTGTTGGAGAAGTCGTTCCCGTTCTTCGGGAAGCTCTGGTATCTGACCAAGGGGCCGGATCTGGCCGCGGTCGAACACCTGCCGGCGGCTTTGGACGCGATCCGGAAACTCAGCTCCGCGCAGAAGCTCAAGGTCTTCGCGGTCAAAATCGAGCCCGACTTCCTGGACGGCGACGCCGCCCGCTCGCTGTTGCTGGCTTCCGGCCTGCGCAAGATGCCCAACCTGCAGCCGAATGATTCGACGGTGCTCATCGACACCACCGCGGAGCCGGAACAGATCCTGCGCAGTCTCTCCTCGCGCGGCCGCAATGCCGTCCGGCGGGCGCAGCGGGAAGGCGTCGAAGTGGAACGGGTGGAGCCGAACGAGGAAAACTACCGGATCATGTACGACCTCCGCGCGCAGACGCTCGCCGGGAAGAGTTCCGCGGGCAGCCGGGAATACGCCTACTACCAGAAGTTCTGGAGCGGATTCGTGGCGCGCGGACAGGGCCGGCTGTACTTCGTCCGGGAGGAGGGCCGAGTGGTGGTGGGCGCCTTCGTGATCAATTACGGGCGTAAAGGCACTTACAAGGACGGCGGTTCTTTGGCCAAGCGCGCCCGTTACGGCGATTCCCACCTGGTGCAATGGGTGGCGCTGAATGATCTGAAGAATTTGCCGGAGCCGATCGTCGAATACGATCTCTGCGGCACGCCACCGGCGGATCGGATCAAAGATGCCAGCCATCCCTACTATGGCCTGGGGCTTTTCAAAACTTCGTTCAACAAGACGGTCACGGATTTCGTGGGTTGCTGGGACCTGCCGGTGGACGGATTCCGTTATCGCCTTTGGTCCACCGTGGGGGAGCGGTTGGCCCGGCGGATCAATGCCCGGCGTACCGGACAAGAATTCTACTGAGGTCACGATGGTTGCAAACGACGATCGCCAGGCGGGCCGCGAAGCCGGTTCCGGCGAGCCGAAACGTCCCGCGGAGCGCGATCCGCGGCCGAACTCGAAACCCGTGCCGACCGTGCAGCAATCGCGGGAGAACCTGGCGGCCAAGCGCGGGCTGCGCCGCCTAGTGCGCAGCGAGGCGCCGCCGACGGCGCCGATGAGCATCGTGGAACGGTTGGCCGGCAGTCCTTATGCGAACCCGACGATCCAGGTCGGCGGGGTGGACAATTCCGCACGCAGGTCGATCGATTTCAGCCTGCTTTTGGCGGAGACGATGTTCCGGTTCGGAGCCGGCGCGTTGGAGGTGGAGACCAGTATCATCGCGGTCACCGCGGCCTTCGGCCTGCGCAATGTCGAGGTGGACATCACCAACCAGTCGATCAACATCAACTATGCGCCGAAGAATGCCACCCCGATCACGCTGCTGCGGGTGGTGCGTTCTTGGACCAACAACTTCGCGGGTCTGGCCGAAGTCCACCAACTGGTCACCGAAATCGTCGCCGGCGATGTGAGCCGGGAACAAGCGGACCGGCGGCTCAAGGCGATCCTGAACAAGCCCAAGCCGTATCCCCGATGGATGGTCACGCTGGCCAGCGGCGTCTTCGCGGCCTGCGTCGTCGGGGTGATCGGCGGTGGAATTTGGGGTGCTCTGGTGGCTTTGGGATCGTCGGTCCTGGTGAGTCTGCTGAACCGCCGGCTTGCCAAATGGCGGGTTCCGGACTTCTTCGCGACGGCGGCCAGCGCGTTCCTGATCACCGTGATCGCCTTGGTGTTCACGGGCTTCCAGGTACCGATTTCACCGAGCGCGGTGATCACCGGGGGAATTTTGCTGCTCTTGCCGTCGGGCCGGTTGGTTTCCGCAGTACAGGATGCGATCAATGGCTTCCCGGTGACGGCTGCCGGCCGCTTCCTGTCCGTGTTCCTGACTTTCGGCGCGATCGTCTCCGGTATCGCGGTGGCTTCGGTGCTCGGTGTGCTGCTGACGGACCAGAATCAGAATCTGCTGCAGAATCCCGATCCGGTTCCGCCGCCGCTGTACCTGGTGTTGCTGTTGGTGACGTTTGCCACCGTGTTGATCGGCATCGCGGAGCAGACCTTGCCGAAGCTGCTGTTGCCGACCGCAGTCGCCGGACTGGTCGGTTACCTGGTGCTCTACGTCAGTGCTCTGCTGGGCATCGGACCGCGGCTCGCGCCGGCTGTGGCCGCCGTCGCAGTGGGCGTGGTGGCCCGATTCGTGGCGTTGCGCCTGGGCGCCCCGCAACTCGTGGTCGCGGTTCCCTCGATTTTGTTCTTGCTGACCGGCCTGTCGATCTTCCGGGCGATGTTCGCGTTGACCATTTCCACCGAATCTTCGTTGGAAGGTGTGACCGGCCTGTTCAATGCCTTGGTGGTGATCTTGGGCGTAGCCGCGGGCGTAGTGCTGGGCGACAACTTGGCCCGCCCACTGTGGCGGCGCAGTTTTTCGGTGGAGGGCCGCCGCAACCGCCGGCGTTGAATCGGTGGTCGCCGGGCCCGGCGGTTATTTGAGCAGTTTGGACATCCGGCGGTCGGCCAGCAGCTTTCCGCCGGTTTGGCACCCTGGGCAGTACTGCAGCGTCCGATCGGCGAACGCGACTTCGCGGATCGTGCCGCCGCATTCCGGGCAAGCCTCACCCGTTCGGGCATGGACCCGCATACCCGCCCGTTTGGCGTCCTTCAACTCGGCTGCCGGTTTGCCGCTGGCGGCGCTGACCGCAGCGGTCAAGATCGTGACGATCGAGTGGTGCAGAGTGACGAGCTGCGCCTCGGACAAGGCGTTGCTGGGTGCGAACGGCGACAACTTGGCCAAATGCAGAATCTCGTCGCTGTAGGCGTTGCCGATTCCGGCGATCATTTTCTGGTCCCGGAGCACCCCTTTGATCTGCGCCCGTTTCGGCGCGAGGATCTGCTTCAAGGATTCCAGGGTGAATTCCGGCGCGAGCGGATCCGGCCCCAGCGTGGCGATGCCGGGAACCTCGTCGGCAGAACGGACCAAATAGATCGCCAGGCTTTTCCGGGTGCCGGCTTCGGTCAAGTCCAGCTTGTGGCGGTCGAAAAGCAGGCGGGCGGTGAGATAACCGCCTGGTTTGACCGGAGCACTGCGCCCGGTCCCGGGCCCCGGGCCGAGCTTGAGCCAGCCGGCTTTGGCGAGGTGGAAAACCAAGTGGGCGCCGGCGTCGTCGGTAGTCGAGGGGCCAAAAGCGAGGTCGAGGAACTTTCCGTGCCGGTGCACCGACTCGACCGTCCGGCCCAGCATCTCCGGTGGCTGGATCCCGGCGGTCTTGAGCGCGGTGAACGAAGCGATCTGCAAGCTCTTCAATACCTGGCCACGCAGTTCCGCAGCCAAGTATGAACTCAGTCCGACCAGTTCCGGCAGTTCAGGCATGCACCTATTCTGCCCCGGAGCGCCGACAAGATGAAGGCCGGCGGCTTTTGCCGACGGATCGCTAGATCTTCCCGATGGGTTCTTTTTTCTCGGCTTGGAAGCGGTCTTCGCTGCGGCCGTAGGCCCAGTAGCCGGAGATCGAGACTTGATTCCGGTCCAGGCCGCGTTGCTTGAAGAGCACGTCGCGGAGTGCTTTGACGTGTTCCCGCTCGCCGTGCACGAAAGCTTGCACCGTGCCGTCCGGCCAGGCCGCAGCAGCCACCGCTTGGACCAATTTTCCGCTGGTCCCGGCGGCCTCGCCGTCGCGGAAGATCCAGTTCAGCTCGACTCCGGCCGGTGCCCGGACCGTTTGCACATCGGCTTCGTTGCCGACTTCGATGAAGGCCAAGCCGCGGGCCGAAGCCGGGAGCGACTCGATTGCTGCGGCGATGGCAGGCAGAGCCGATTCATCACCGGCGAAAAGGTGCCAGTCCGCAGCCGGGTCCGGGGCATAGCCGCCGCCCGGTCCGGAGACGATCAGCCGGTCTCCCGGTTGCGCCGCGGCCGCCCAGGGGCCGGCCAGTCCCTCGGCTCCGTGCACTACGAAGTCGATCGCCAGCTCGCCCTGTTCCGGATTCACCCAACGAATCGTGTAGGTGCGGGTGACCGGCCAGTGTTCGCGGGGCATCGATTCGCGCAGCGCGAAAACATCCACCGGTTCCGGGTACTCGATTCCCGGCTGCAGGAAATGAATCTTGACGTATTGGTCGGTACTCGAATTCGGTTGGAAATCGGCGAAGCCCGGGCCACCCGAGATCACCCGCACCATGTGTTCGCTGAGTTTTTCCGTGCGGAGCACGGTCAAACTGGTCTGTGGACGGGGCTTCACGGCTGGTGCGACGGTCATGGCTGACTCCTTAGGGTTGCCTAAGTAGCCTAACGTATCTGCCAATCGATCGGTGCCGCGCCTTGTTTTGCCAGCAGTTCGTTGATCTTGCTGAATGGCCTGGAACCGAAGAAGCCGCGGGAGGCGGAAAGCGGGCTTGGGTGGGCCGAGGCCACCGTGGGTGCGCCCTCCAGCAGCGGGGTGAGGTTCCGGGCGTCGTTGCCCCAGAGCAAAGCGACCAGGGGGTAACGCGCACCCGCCGCGCTGCGCCGTCCGACAATCGCTTTGATCGCTGCCTCGGTGATCGGTTCCCAGCCTTTGCCACGGTGCGATGCCGGGCTGCCGGGGCGGACGCTGAGCACGCGGTTGAGCAACAGCACGCCCTGTTCCGACCAGCTGCCCAGATCGCCGTGTTCGGCCGGCTCGATGCCCAGATCCTCGCGCAATTCCTTGTAGATGTTGCCCAGGCTCCGCGGGATCGGCCGGACGTCCCGTTCGACCGCGAAGGACAGGCCGATCGGGTGCCCGAAGGTGGGGTAGGGGTCTTGGCCCACCACCAATACTTTGACCGAGCTGAGTGGTTGCTCGAAGGCCCGGAGCACATGCTTGGGCGCAGGCAGGAAACCCGGGCCGCCGTCGGCCTCCTGGGCGGCGGCGAATTCGGTTTTCAGGAATGCCCCCATCGCCTTGAACTGGGGTTCCAGCGCGGACAGCGCGGCGGCCCAGTCCGGGCTGAAGCTGCTCAACGGGTCGGTGGCCAACAGGTCCAGGGCTTCGCGGTTGCTCAGATTCGACGGCACAGGCCAATTCTTCCAGATTTCGCCCCGCCCCGCCCGGCCTCCTGCACACCCCTATAACGCACCGCCATTTCCCGCGACTTCCCGCGCGTCGGGTTTCGCTCCGGGGGCGAATGACAACGGTGTGATTCGCCATTATCATGGAAAGAACGCAACAGCTCGGAACAAGCAGATAGGGGAGTGTCGTGGCCGAATCGGTGGCAGTAACACTCGAAGACCTCAACGCCGGAATCCACCCCGGGGACACTGCTTTGAGCGAGCGCGATCAGCAAGTGCTGGCGCTGGAACGGCACTGGTGGAAGTACGCCGGAGCCAAGGAACAGGCGATCCGCGAGCTCTTCGATCTGTCCGCCACGCACTACTACCAGATCCTCAATGCGCTCATCGACACCGATGACGCGCTGGCCTATGACCCCATGCTGGTCAAGAGATTGCGTAGACTACGTAGCACGCGCCAACGCGCCAGGACGGCTCGCCGCCTGGGAAACTGACGGTCCAACACCGGCCGTCGAGGACAGACACGGCATTGAAGGACGCGCTACGCAGATGAGCAAATACCCGCGGGATGAATTCGACAACGTCCCGGAATCCTCTTCTCGGCAGGGAGTGCATCGCACCGCGATGGATGCGCCCCGGCCCGGCCTTTGGCCGATTGTGGCCTTCGCCGTAGTGGCGCTGCTGATCGGCGCGGCGGCATTCCTGGTCATCCCCCGGCTCATCGGCACCGCGCCTGCGGCCAGCGGCGAGAGCAGCAGCGGGCAGAGCTCCAGCAACTCGGCAACCGCCGATTCGCCGAGTCCGAGCAGCGCGGCAAGTACTCCGCCGGCTACTCCGACGGCGCCGAGCACCCCGACGACTCCGCCGCCTCCGCCAGTCGACAAGACCCAGCCGGTCAACGTCTACAACGCCACCACGATCAGCGGCTTGAGCGCCCGGGTGGCCCAGCAGGTCCGCGCCGACGGTTGGACGGTTCCGCTGAGCGCCAATTGGCAGGGTTATGCCCAACCCAGCTCGGTGATTTTCTACAACGGTGCGGCTCAGAAGCCCAATGCCGACGCGCTGGGTGCCTTATTGGGCATCACCCGGCTGGTGGATACGGCCGATCTCGGCATTCCGCTCGCCGTCGTGCTCGGGCCTGGCGCGCAGTAATCCGCAGGCAATGGCCGGTCACGTCTGGATAACATTCTGACGTTGGGTAGCCCGCGCCCCGCAATATCGACGTGATTTTGGTTACAGTTGGGAGCCAAGGTCCGTGCAATGCAGTGCGGATGCTTCAGGACGATGCAAGGGGAACACCATGGCGCAAGGAACCGTCAAATGGTTCAACGCTGAAAAAGGCTTCGGCTTCATCACGGTCGATGACGATGGCGGCGACGTCTTCGTGCATTGGTCCGCAATTGAAATGGAAGGCTACCGCTCGCTCGACGAGGGGCAGCGGGTCCAGTTCGACGTCGGGCAGGGGCCGAAAGGCCCGCAGGCCGAAAAAGTGAAGGCCGCGTAAGCGTAGAGATCCAAAGCTGAGGCGGGGTCCGGCAGCTGCCGGACCCCGCCTCAGCTTTGTGCCGCCGGGCGTCCGGGGATCAACCCACCAGCGGAATGCCTTTGGCATCGGTCCGGAAGTTGTCCGAGCCGATCAGAATCAGGATTCCTTCGATGAATCCCCAAATCGCGGAGACGAACGACAGGAACCCGAGCGAGAGCACGGTGATCAGCAGCTGGGCCACGGCCTTGCCGGTGTAACCCAGATAAAAGTTGTGCACGCCGAAAGCCCCGAGCAGAATGCCCAGCAGCCCGGCCAGAACCTTGTTCTTGCCCATGGCGCCGGCATACCCGGGTGCGTAGCCGGGCTGGCTGTAGTTCTGTTGGCTGTAGTTCTGTTGGCTGTAGTTCTGTGGCGGAGCCGGGTAGGCCGGTGGCGCATCACTGGCTGGAGCCGGATAAGCCTGGGGTGTTCCGAAGGCCGCCGGTGTCCCGTACGCCGCCGGCTCCTGCCGGGTCGCTTCGGAGTCCGGTTCCGGGGTGCTTGGCTTCTCGCTCATGCTGATCACTCCATCTGGTGAGGGTCGAACTGACCGTTCGGGCAAATTCCCGATACGGCAGGTATCTCTCACTGAAGGCTAGCCAGGCGACATTGCGATCTCCACAGTTTTGGCCCTTTTGGGGGCTCAATCCGGGAAACCACCTAGTGGTTCGGGGAGTGCGCCGATTTCGCGCTGAGCCTAAGCGGCCGAATTCCGCTGTCCTCTGCTTGCACTCTCACCCCTCGAGTGCTAATTATTGAGTTAGCACTCTCCTGTTATGACTGCTAAGAATTTCGAGTCGGACAGGGGATTCGACCAGATCGGCGAGGTGCTCGGCTCGATGTACCGAATTCATCGGCCGGGTTGCCGTCCGTCGCGGGCGCCGAAGTCTGGTCATGTTCCTCACATGATTGTCCCGAAAGGACTGAAGCCTCCATGGCCAAGATCATTGCATTCGATGAAGAGGCGCGCCGCGGCCTCGAGCGGGGATTGAACATCCTCGCCGACGCCGTCAAGGTGACCCTCGGCCCGCGCGGCCGCAACGTCGTGCTGGAAAAGAAGTGGGGCGCCCCCACGATCACCAACGATGGCGTGTCCATCGCCAAGGAGATCGAGCTGGAGGACCCGTACGAGAAGATCGGCGCCGAGCTGGTCAAGGAAGTCGCCAAGAAGACTGACGAAGTCGCCGGCGACGGTACCACCACCGCTACCGTTCTGGCCCAGGCCTTGGTCCGCGAAGGCTTGCGCAACGTCGCAGCCGGCGCTGATCCGCTGAGCCTCAAGCGCGGCATCGAGAAGGCTGTCGCCGCGGTGACCGAGCAGCTGCTGGCTTCCGCCAAGGAAGTCGAGACCAAAGAAGAGATCGCGGCCACTGCTTCGATCTCCGCCGCGGACACCCAGATCGGCGCGTTGATCGCCGAAGCCCTGGACAAGGTCGGCAAAGAAGGCGTCATCACGGTCGAAGAGTCCAACACCTTCGGTCTGGAACTCGAGCTCACCGAAGGCATGCGCTTCGACAAGGGCTACATCTCGCAGTACTTCGTCACCGACGCCGAGCGCCAGGAGACGGTCCTCGAGGATCCCTACATCCTGATCGTCAACTCCAAGATCTCCAATGTCAAAGACATGGTCGCGATCCTGGAAAAGGTCATGCAGTCCGGCAAGCCCCTGCTGATCATCGCGGAAGACGTCGAAGCCGAGGCTTTGGCGACCCTCATCGTGAACAAGATCCGCGGGCTGTTCAAGTCGGTTGCGGTCAAGGCTCCCGGCTTCGGCGACCGCCGCAAGGCCCAGCTGGCCGACATCGCGATCCTCACCGGCGGCCAGGTCATCTCGGAAGAGGTCGGCTTGAGCTTGGAAAACGCCACGCTGGACCTGTTGGGCCAGGCGCGCAAGGTCGTTGTCACCAAGGACGAGACCACCATTGTGGAAGGCGCCGGCGATGCCGAGCAGATTGCGGGCCGAGTCGCCCAGATCCGCGCCGAAATCGACAACTCCGATTCCGATTACGACCGTGAGAAGCTGCAGGAACGTCTGGCCAAGCTGGCCGGCGGCGTTGCCGTGATCAAGGCCGGTGCGGCAACCGAGGTCGAGCTCAAAGAGCGCAAGCACCGGATCGAAGACGCGGTCCGCAACGCCAAGGCCGCAGTCGAAGAGGGCATCGTCCCCGGCGGTGGCGTGGCTTTGATCCAGGCCGGCGTCAAGGCATTCGAAACCTTGGACCTCGAAGGCGATGAGGCTACTGGCGCGAACATCGTGCGGGTCGCCATCGATGCCCCGCTGAAGCAGATCGCGATCAACGCTGGTCTGGAGCCGGGCGTCGTCGTCGACAAGGTGCGTGGCTTGCCGGTCGGGCACGGCCTCAACGCTGCTACCGGAGTCTATGAGGATCTGCTCGCCGCAGGCGTCAACGATCCGGTCAAGGTGACCCGCTCTGCACTGCAGAACGCGGCCTCGATTGCCGGCCTGTTCCTGACCACCGAAGCCGTGGTTGCGGACAAGCCGCAGAAGAACGCCCCGGCTGCTCCGGGCGGAGACGAAATGGGCGGCATGGGCGGGTTCTAACCCGGCCTGGCTCTTCAGCTCGAAAACCCAGTTCGAAAACGGCGTCCCGCTGAATCTACGGATTCAGCGGGACGCCGTCGTTTCTGCGCGGTCAGTGTGCCAATTCGGTGGGGCGCAGTCCCGCGGACTGCTGGCGGTTCTCGTCCGCGATCCGACCGGCCAGCGCGTGCAGCGTCTTGGCCAATCCGAGGCGTAGCGCGCCGACCCGGCGAGGCGCATCGGGGACATGCTCGACGACGGCCGCGTCGGGAAGCGCCGATCGTGCCAGGTCTCGGGTCGCGTCCAGGGCTTGGAATGGCAGGAACATGGCCTGCTCCTTTCGGGGATCAGAGGGGCTTGGGGGCGGGGCCGGTGCTTGATCGGACCACCAGCTGGGTGTCCAAGGTGATTTGCCGGTCCGTCCGTTCCTGATCGATCAGCAACTCGCCGGTCAGCCGGCCGCGCTCGAATGCCGGTTGGTGCACGGTGGTCAGGCCCGCCGCGGCAGCCGCCGGAATGTCGTCGAAGCCGGTGAGCGAGACGTCTTTGCCGGGGGCCAGGCCGCGGACCTTCATGGCCTCCAGTACGCCGAGTGCCTGCACGTCGGCCAGGCAAATGATCGCAGTGGGCCGGTCCTGCTGGTCCAGCAGGGTCTCGCCGGCCAGCCTTCCGGCGTCCACGCTGTTCGGCGCGCTGTTGAAAACCTGCAGCTTCGCCTCCGGCATGGCCGCGGACAGCCCGGCGAAACGGGCGCTGCTGTTGAGATCCGCCAAATCTTCCGGCCCGGCGAATTCGGACCGCTGATAGCTGCTGCTGCAATTGGCGGAGACCACGACCGCGACGTTCCGATGCCCCAGCCGGCTCAAGTGCTGGCCGATCCGGGCGCTAGCCGCAGCCTCGTCGATGGCCACCCAACTGGTTTTCGGATCGTCGAGGCGCGTGCCGCCGACGAAGGGGATGTTCCGGTCGAGGAAGGCCTGTGCTGCCGGGTGGTCCGAGTCGAGGCCGAACGTGGCGAAGGCATCGATCGCCGGATGCCGCAGGTTCCCGGAGCCGTCTTCGACCACTGGAAGCAATAGGACGCCGATTTGCCGGGCTTCGCAAGCGGTGGTCAGGCCGGCGAGGAACTGCACCGCGTACGGGTCCGAAAAGCCGTAGGAGAGCCGTTCCGTCATCAGCAAGCCGATGGTCCAGGATTTCCCGCTGCGCAGGGTGCGGGCCGCGGCATCCGGGCCGGCGTAACCGAGCTCGGCGGCGGCTTCGAAAATCCGGCTGCGCAATTCGCTGGAGAGCTGGTCCGGCTTGTTGTAGGCGTTGGAAACGGTGGAAATGCTCACCCCGACCTGCTCGGCCACGGTCTTCAGGTTCGGCATGCTGCACGAGCTTTCTGTATCGATCTAGTAAATCGTTCTAGAAAAACGATACAGGAAACCGGAAGCTGCGCCAAGACCCTTACCCGGGCCATCCAATCGCCTCATTCAGCCCAATCGCCTCATCCAGTGGGCAAGGCCGTCCTGACCCGCTGAACCGTCGAATTGGCCGGGCCTGGGGCTGGAGGGTGCGGCTGGGGAGAATTCCTTGGTTGGGCCGCCGGTCTGGGAGGATGAACAGCATGACGATCATCGCTGCCGCCGACGGTTCGGCGCTGGGCAATCCGGGGCCGGCCGGTTGGGCCTGGTACATCGACGAAACCGCCTGGCGAGCCGGGGGGTGGCCGCACGGTACCAACAACCAAGGCGAACTGATGGCGGTGCTGGATCTCTTCCGGGCCACCGCGCACCGGCCGGAGGAGCCGTTGCAGATCCTCTGCGACAGCCAGTACGTGATCAACTGCGTCACCAAGTGGATGCCCGGCTGGAAGCGGAAGGGCTGGCGCAAGGCCGACGGCAAGCCGGTGCTCAACGTCGAGCTGCTCAAAGCGATCGATGCGGAGCTGGTCGGGCGCAGCTACCGCTTCGAATGGGTGAAGGGCCATGCCGGCCACGAGCTCAATGAAGCCGCAGACGTGCGGGCCCGTTCGGTGGCGACCGCTTATCAGAACGGCACGGCGCCGGAAGCCGGACCGGGCTTCCCCGGACAGGCGGCCAGCGCTCCGCAGGAATCCGGAGCGGTCGTGGCAGCGCCGCCCACCGAGCCGGACGAAGAGCCGGATCTGTTCTCGGTGCTCGACGACGAACTGCCGGTCCAGCCGGATCCGCTGGCCCTGCTGCAAGGCTACGATCAGGAACTCTTCGGCGCAGATGCCAGCCGGGCCGCAGTGCTGCTCGCCGAGGATTTCGAAGAAATCGGCGCCAATGGCCGTTGGTGGGACCGGGAAGCGGTGCTCGCCGAAGGGGCGCTGCGGCCGCGGAACCTGCAACCGTTCAGTGCCACGGTCGACGGCGACATGGCCGTGTTGCTGTACCGGGCCGCTGAAACCGGCAGTCCACTGTTGCAGACCTCGGTGTGGCGCAGGCAGGGTGCGCAATGGCGGTTGCGGTTGCGGCAAAGCACTCCGGAAGCCGGGCCGGTTTAGCCTGGGGGATCGTCGTCCGCCGAGCCCGGGCTCTCGAACGGCAACTGCACGGTCATCGTGGCACCGCCGCCTTCGGTCTTGCTCACTCTGACTTGGCCCTGGTGCGAGGAGACGATTGCGGAAACGATCGCCAGGCCCAGCCCGGATCCGCCGGTATCCCGGTTCCGCGACGACTCGGCGCGGTAGAAGCGTTCGAAGATCTTCGGCGCCACGGCGTCGTCGATGCCCGGACCATGGTCGCGCACCTGCAGCGTGGAATAGCGCACGCCGTCTTCGATGCCGACGCCGACCGCTACTTCCAGCGGCGTGTTCTTCGGCGTGTAACGCAAAGCGTTGGCCATCAGATTGGCGACGACCTGGCGCAACCGCGCCTCATCGCCCCGGGTGGGCGAATTCGTCGCCGGGCCGCCGTCCAGGCCGATCACGGTGATCTTCCGGTCCGGCGAGGAGGCCCGGGCATCGACCGCCGCGTCGTTTCCGAGCACCAGCAGGTCGACCGGCTTTTTTTGCAGCGGCCGCTGTTCATCGATCCGGGCCAGGACCAGCAAGTCTTCGACCAAGGCACCCATCCGCTTGGCCTCGCTTTCGATCCGGTTCATCGCCGTGCCCACATCGTCGCTGTCCTGCAGGGCGCCGTGCCGGTACAGCTCGGAGAAGCCCCGGATGGTCACCAGTGGGGTCCGCAACTCGTGCGAGGCGTCCGCGACGAAACGCCGCATCCGGCCTTCGGAGGCTTTCCGGGCGTCGAAAGCTGCTTCGATGTGCGCCAGCATGGTGTTCAAGGACACCGAGAGCCGGCCGACTTCGGTGGCCGGATTCTGGATCTTCACGCGTTGCGACAGATCACCGTCGGCGATGGCGGCCGCGGTCCGCTCCACCCGGACGAGCGGTCGGAAGGAGCGGCTCACGGTCCAGAACGCGATCAGGGTGCCCAGCGCCACCGCAGTCAACCCGACCGAGATCATCACCATCGCGAGCCGGTCCACCGAGGCGTTGAAATTGTCGTAGGTCATCGCGATCATGATGTAGCCCGGCGCGGAGACGCCTTGCTCCAGGCCGGGCAGGTTCTTGAGCACCACCGGGGCCACCAGCACGGCCCGCCACTTGGTCGGATCCCGGCGGTCCTGGATGTCGAACGGTTTGCCGTTCATGCCGATCGCGGCGGACAGCGGCAGCGGGTCCAGATCCGGGGTGATCTGGCCGGGGCTCGATTCGAGCACCACTCTGCCGTCTTTGTCCGACATCCTGAAGTAGATGTTCAGGGCTTTGTTCTTCGCCTCATCGGGCGTGTATCCGGAGCCGAAGATCGTCGACTGCACGATGCTCAGTTGCGAATCCATCTGGTCGATCAAGAATCCGCGCAGCAAAATGTAGGTCGTCGATCCCAGGGCGATCAGGGACACTGCGAGCAGGGCGCTGATGATCGCCACCAACTGCGTCCGAAGCGACGCCCGCCGCCAGAGCTTGACCACTGATACCGGTTACCTTCGATTACCTTTTTTCGGCCGTACGCAGGACGTAGCCGACCCCTCGCTTGGTCTGGATGAGCGCGGGTGCGTCCGGATCGGTGTCCACTTTGCGGCGCAGGTAGGAAATGTACGACTCCACGATCGAAGCGTCGCCGTTGAAGTCGTATTCCCAGACATGGTCCAGGATCTGGGCTTTGGAGAGCACCCGGTTGGGGTTCAGCATCAGATAGCGCAGCAGTTTGAATTCAGTGGGCGAGAGCTCGATCGAGGTGCCGGCCCGCCGGACTTCATGCGCATCGTCGTCCAATTCCAGATCGTCGACCCGGATCACCGCGTCGTCGTCGTCGGTCGGTTGGGTCCGCCGCAGCACCGCGCGGATCCGGGCGACGACCTCGTCCAGGCTGAACGGCTTGGTGACGTAATCGTCGCCGCCGACGGTCAGGCCGGTGACTTTGTCTTCGGTGTCGTCCCGGGCGGTCAGGAAGAGTACCGGGAAGTGCCGGCCGGCTGCGCGCAGCCGGCGGGTCACCGTGAAGCCGTCCATGTCCGGAAGCATCACGTCGAGGACCGCCAGGTCCGGATTGTGTTCTTCCGCCGCGCTCAACGCCTCGCGGCCATTGCCGGCAGCAACCACGTCGAAACCGGCGAAGCGCAGGGAAGTGGAAAGCAATTCACGGATGTTCGGTTCGTCGTCGACGACCAAGAGCCGTGCTTCAGGTCCATTCTTTTTCACGGCTCCCATGATCCTCCCAGTTTCTGGGAATTGTCTGAACGTTAGATGAGTGTTGCTGGAGATTCTCTGTTGTTTGTCAGGGAACATCCTGCATGTATCGATGTTTGTCTGATTTACTTCGGCAAGTCTTTGACGTCCATGATCCGGTAGGCGTAACCCTGCTCGGCCAGGAACCGTTGCCGTTTCGCGGCGAAGTCCTGGTCGATGGTGTCCCTGGCCACCAGGGTGTAGAAACGCGCGGACCGGCCATCGGCTTTCGGGCGGAGCAACCGGCCCAGGCGTTGCGCTTCTTCCTGCCGCGAGCCGAAGGATCCCGAGACCTGGATCGCCACTGACGCTTCCGGCAGATCGATCGAGAAATTGGCGACTTTCGAAACCACCAGGGTGTGCACTTCTCCGGCCCGGAAGGCGTCGAACAGACGCTGCCGCTCTTTCACCGGGGTCTCGCCTTTGATCACCGGGGCGCCGATCCGTTCCCCGATTTCATCGAGCTGGTCGATGTACTGGCCGATCACCAGCAGCTGCTCATCCCGGTGCGCTGCGACGAGTTCCTCGACCACATCGGTTTTGGTCAGCGAGGTGGCGCAGAGCCGGTACTTGTCGGCGTCTTCGGCCATCGCATAGGCCATTCGTTCGTCCTTGGGCAGATCCACCCGGACTTCCACACAATCTGCCGGGGCGATGTAGCCTTGCGCTTCGATGTCCTTCCAGGGCGCGTCATAACGCTTCGGTCCGATCAGCGAAAAGACCTCGCCTTCCCGGCCGTCCTCGCGGACCAGCGTCGCGGTCAGGCCCAGCCGGCGTCGGGCCTGCAGATCGGCAGTCATCCGGAATACCGGGGCCGGCAGCAGATGCACCTCGTCGTAGACGATCAAACCCCAGTCGTTGGCGTCCAGAAGCTCCAGATGCGGATGCAGTCCGCCGCGTTTCATGGTGAGCACTTGGTACGTCGCGATGGTCACCGGTCGCACCTCCTTGACCGCCCCGGAATACTCGCCGATCTCGGCTTCGGTGAGCGAGGTGCGCTTGAGCAATTCCTGTTTCCACTGCCGTGCGGAGACGGTATTGGTGACCAGGATCAGGGTAGTGGTGTTGCTGACCGCCATCGCGGCGGCACCGACCAAAGTCTTCCCGGCTCCGCAGGGAAGCACCACGACGCCGGAGCCGCCGGCCCAGAAATTCTCCACCGCGAGCTTCTGGTAGGGCCGCAGCGACCAGCCGGCTTCATCGAGTGCGATCGGATGCGGGGTGCCGTCCACGTATCCGGCCAGGTCCTCGGCCGGCCAGCCGATCTTGAGCAGCAGCTGCTTCAAGGCTCCGCGCTGCGAAGCATGCACGACCACGGTCATCGGATCGATCCGCGGGCCGAGCAGCTCGCCGATCTTTTTGGCCCGGATGACCTCTTCGAGCACCGGGAAATCATCGGTGCGCATCACCAGACCGTGGATTTCGTCTTTTTCCAAGCGCAGCCTGCCGTAGCGGCTCATGGTTTCCTCGATGTCGATCAACAGCGAATGCGGCACCGGGAAGCGGGAGTACTTCAGCAAGGTGTCCAAGACCTGCTCCGCATCCAAACCCGCGGCACGCGCATTCCACAGGCCCAACGGGGTCAGCCGGTAGGTGTGCATGTGCTCGGGGGCGCGTTCCAATTCGGCGAATGCGGCAATCGCGTGCCGGGCATCGGTCGCGTCCGGATGGTCGACTTCGAGCAGTACCGTTTTGTCGCTCTGCACGATCAGCGGGCCGCCGGCGGAGGGGTCAGTCATGGGTTTCCAGTCTGTGGCGTTCGGCCACATAGATTCGGTCGTTGGCGGCTGCGGCAGGCGCGGAGTCGGTTTCCGCGACGATGTCGACATCCACGATCCGGTGGATCGACATGATCCGCTCGGTGTCCCGGGCCGGGTCGAATACCCGTAACCGGCCATTCGCCACGGAAAGTGGAACAAGCAACAAGCGCTCCGGATTCCCGGCGGCATCGACCATGGTCAGGCGCACCGCCCGGCGCACCCGAATCGCTTCGCGCAGCGTTTCGATGCTCAATTGCGGCACCACGGCCGAATTCACCGGGATGCCGATGGGCCGGCTGCGCAGCAGGGACAACTGCGCCGTGGTCTCAGCCTCGGTTGTCGCGGCCGGCTCCGGTTCGACGTCGAGGTTGCCGGCCCGAGCGGATCGGTACGGCGGCTCGGGCCGCTCGACTGCCGGGGCATGCCCGGCGGCCCGCAGGGCTTGGGCCAGTTCGCTGGGACTGGCTTGGCTGGCCAGCACGCCGGGGGCCAGCAGCCGCAATCCCAGACGGCTCAATGCCGGATCATGCAACAGCGAGGCGAGCAGCACCTCGTCGGCGCCGGTGATCACGCTTGAGGCGGATCCGACCTGCAACCGGCCGTGCCGGGCGGCGGTGTCCCGGATGAGGTACTCGAGGGGCTGCGGAATGCTGGTGCTGCTGTGTTCGCGGAGGAAATCCACGATCTGTTCCGGCCCTTGGCCGGCGTCGAGGGCGCGGCGCAGGCTCGGCGCGGAAAACCGGTACGTGGCGGCGGGCCCTTGGCCCTCCCGGTCAGCAAGCAGGGCCAGTTCCAGAGCCAGTCCGGGATCGAGGAAGCCCGGTGCCACCGCGGTCAGGTCAGCCTGCAGGAATACTTTGGAAACCGGAGCCGGCAAGGCTTCGGCCAATCGGGCGGTCGCCGCCGGACCGTCGAGGATGAGCAGGTTGCCGAATTCGGTCAGCGCGCCGGAGCCGGTCAGGCCCAGGATTTCCAGTTCCTGGATGATGCCGGGGGCCAGCCGGCCCAGCCGCCGCCACAGGCGGGGACGTTGCCAGCGGGCCAGTGCAAAGAGCCGGTCCTGCTCCGGTGCTGCACCGGTATATCGGCCGAGCAGCTCGAGCAGCAACCGCCGCAGCACCGGGGCGTCCGCCCGCCGCGCCTCGGCGGCGAGCGGATTGATCGTACCGCCGGCTGGAGCGGACTGCCCGATCAAGCCGGGAACCCGGTCCGAACCGAGCCAGGCGGCGCCGAGCAACTGCCACTGCTCTGCCCGCGGCAGCCGGTCCCAGCCGGTCAACCCGGGGAGCCCGGTCAACCCGGTAGGCCCGCCTGAGCCGATGGCGCCGGTCCGCGGCATCGGCGCGCTCCAAGCCGCCGGCACGGTCCAGGCCGAAGTGTCCACGTCCAGCTGGATCAAGCCGGCTGCGGCGGCCAGCTCGAGCAGAAAGGCCAGCCGCGCCGGTTCGATCTGCAGGCCGGCGGCCAGCGGACGCAGCGCGCGGACGCCGATGCCGCCGGTCCGCAGGGTGGGCAGCGGCTCGGTTCCGAGGTGTTCCAGCAGCAGCCCGGTCTGGCGCAGCAATTCGGCCACGGCGCCCAAAGCAGCGTTGTCCCGCCGGGCCGGATCCATCGGGGCCGCTTCGGAAACCGGGGGTTCCGGGCTGTCCGGGAAGATCCGGTCACCGCGCAATGCCAACCCGGCTTCCCGGGGCAGCTCGACGTGTTCGTTGTCCAGCGGGACCAGGATTGCCTGCTCGAGCAGGAAGTCGACCGGTCCGGGTGGCCCCTCCGGGTCTCTGGACCGGCGGGTTTTCGGCAGCGCGCCCACTGGACCGTCATCGAACTTGGCCAAAAGCGCGGCAGTGTGTTCCGGGGCGCCGGCGAGCGTCTGCTCCCACCATCCGGTCCGCTGGAACCGCTCGGCGAGGGCTTGGCCGGGATTTCGGCCGCCCAGTCCCAAGCGGTCGGCCGCGGATTGCAGCCTTTCGCCGACGGCGTCAGCCAAAGCCAAGTAACTCCGGCCCAGGCCCGCCGGGTGCGCTCCGATGACTTCGTGCAGACTGCTCACCGGCAGGAACCCGCCCGGGGATTTGTAGCACAGCGCCAAAGTGTTCAGCCGGCGGAGAATGCGTTCGGCCGCGGCTTTGCTGCCGCCGGTGGCTTGTTGCAGGCCTTTGGCATCCAGCGGGCCGGTGCCGAGCAAGGCCACCTCGACGGCGTGCAGGTGCGCGGTGTCCAAGGAATCCAGTGCCCGGTGCACGCTGATTCGGGCGCAGGCCCGGGCGGCCAAGGCGGCGAAGTCCGGAACCGGAGGCGAGATCAGGTCCGGCCGGGCCGCAAACAGTTCGCGCAACGAGGCATCGCTGCGCTGCGGCAGCTCCAGGCTCAGGGCGCGAATCGAGGACATCCTGCTAACGCTACCGGGAAGTCTTGCCGGCTCACAGCCTGCGGCGTCGCCAGATCGCGCGGAGCATCAGGACGATCAGCAATACGAAGGCCAGCGGCAGAGCGCTGAAGGAGATCCAGTTCAGACCATTCCAGGTTTGCCCGCCGGCCAAACGGACGATCACCAGGTAAGCCAGCGAGGCCACGCCGACGATGGCCAGCAACAGCGCCAGCACGGTGAGCGCCTGCCACCAACGGGACGGGGCTTCGGTCTCGGGCGCAGTCATGCCTTTAAGGTTATAACGCTCACAGCGGACATCCGGCCCGGGTAGCGGCATTGGCGGTGGCTGCGGGTAATCTATAAGGAAGCAGACCACCGTGCCCGTGAGTCGTCGCGCCCCTTGGGGGCACGGCTCGCGGGCATTCGACCAACTGAGTAAGAGGTAGCGACGTGCCCACCGGCAAGGTGAAATGGTTCGACAATGAGAAGGGCTTCGGCTTTTTGACGTCCGACGACGGCCAGGAGGTGTTCCTGCACGCCAACGCGTTGCCCGCCGGGGTCAAGGAGGTCAAGGTCGGGACCCGGATGGAGTTCGGCGTGGCCGACGGGAAAAAGGGCGCCCAGGCACTCAGCGTGCGGATCCTGGACACTCCGCCGTCGGTGGTCAAAGCCACCCGGAAGCCGGCCGCGGACATGGCCGTCATCGTCGAGGATTTGATCAAGCTGCTCGAAAGCACCGCGAACGGACTGCAGAAGGGCAAGTACCCGGACAAGGCCAGCGGCAACAAGGTGGCGGCAGTCCTGCGAGTTGTGGCCAGCGAGCTGGACGGGCAATGAGTCCGGTGACGGCCCGGTCCGGGAAAACCGCGAAAGCCGGGAAGTACGGCGTTCCGGTGTGGCGGGTCGGCAAACCCGATGCGGTGCTGGCCGCCGAAATCGAACCGGCCCGGGCGGCACTGTTGTCGATCGCCAAGGCGGAACACATCGGCGCCCATATCGCGGCGCGCAGCGAAGGCGAACGCGTCGTCACACAGCTCTTCGAATGCACCATGCCCGGTTACACCGGCTGGCAGTGGTTCACGGTTCTGGCCAGGGCGCCGCGGGCCAAGCAGGCCACGGTCTCCGAGGTCGGCTTGGTCCCGTCCGAGGCTTCTGTGCTGGCCCCGGAATGGCTTCCCTGGTCGGAGCGGGTGCGCCCCGAAGACGAACCGGAGGCGGAAGCCGTTGTTGCGCCGGAGCCCGAGGCGGAGCCGGACGCTTAGCCGTTGCCCCGCCGGGTTCCGGCGGGGCGGTAGTTTTTTGCGGTCAGGCTTTTGCGATCAGCCGTGTTCGATCACGTAATCGATGCAGCGAGTCAGCGCGCTGACGTCTTCCGGCTCGATCGAGACGAAGGTGGCGATCCGGAGTTGGTTCCGGCCCAGTTTGCGGTACGGTTCGACATCGACCACGCCGTTCGCCCGCAATGTCTTCGCGACTGCGGCAGCATCGATCGAATCATCGAAGTCGATGGTCGCGATCACGTTGGAGCGTGCTGCCGGATCGGCGACGAACGGGGAGGCGTAGCCGGAGGCCTCGGCCCAGTTGTAGACCCGGGCCGCGGAGTCCGCCGTCCGGCCGGTGGCGAAATCCAGGCCTCCGTTGCCGTTCAACCAGCGGACTTGCTCGGCCAAAGTCACCAGGGTGCTCAACGAGGGCGTGTTGTACGTCTGGTTGAGCCGGGAATTGTCGACCGCGGTCTTCAGATTCAAGAAATCCGGCACCCAGCGGCCGCTGGCCGCGATCCGCTCGACCCGGGCCAGGGCAGCGGGCGAAAACAGCCCGAGCCACAGACCGCCGTCGGAGGCGAAGTTCTTCTGCGGCGCGAAATAGTAGACATCGCTCTGCGAAACATCGACGGCCAAGCCACCGGCCGCGGAGGTGGCATCCACGACGACCAGGGCTCCGTCGTCCGCGCCCTGGACCCGTCGCACCGGGGCGAACACACCGGTCGACGTTTCATTGTGCGGCCAGGCGTACACGTCCACGCCGGATTCGGCTGCCGGGTCGGGCCGGGTGCCAGGGGCGGAACTGATGACCGAGGAGGCCTCCAGGAACGGCGCCTTGTCAGTTGCCGAGGCGAATTTGGCACCGAACTCGCCGAAACTCAGATGTTGGGCTTTGCGTTCCACCAGGCCGAAAGCCGCAATGTCCCAGAACGCGGTCGAGCCGCCCACGCCCAAGACCACTTCGTAGCCTTCAGGGGCCGCGAAAAGGGCACTCAGGCCTTCCCGAATCTCGCCGACCAGGTTCTTCACCGGGGCCTGCCGGTGCGAGGTGCCCAAAAGCCGATGCGCGGCGCCGAGCGCAGCGAGCTGTTCCGGCCGCACCTTCGAGGGCCCGGCACCGAACCGTCCGTCGGCGGGCAGCAATTCCTCCGGAATGGTCGGAACGGCTTGGGCGGTAGCGTTTTCAGTCACGGGAGCTCCAGAAATAGACGCGGCGAGTTCGACGTTGAACCGGTGGTTGGGTACATTCTGCCGCAGCAGCCAAGTCGGGCCTAAACCGGAGAGGTAATACTTCGGCGGGCAGGGCAGCCGTGGCGACGGCTCTGATTTCCGGCCGGTACTCCGGCAGGCTAAGTTAGAGTCAGGTTTCCGCGTGGAGCTTCCGATGGCGTTTGCCGCTGCGAGGTGACCCGCTGCCCCTGTTTGTCCGCCGTTGTGAGGAGTGTTATTCACGTGACCGACTTGATTGACACTACAGAAATGTATTTGAAGGCGATCTTGGAACTCGAAGAAGAGCACATCGTGCCGCTCCGGGCCCGGATCGCAGAGCGCCTGCACCACTCCGGTCCCACGGTGTCGCAGACGATTGCGCGGATGGAGCGGGACGGTCTGGTCAAAGTTTCCGGCGACCGGCACTTGGAGTTCACCGATTTGGGCCGTGACCGGGCGACCTCGGTGATGCGCAAACACCGGCTGGCCGAGCGCTTGCTGTCCGATGTGATCAAGCTCGATTGGCCGTACGTGCACGAAGAGGCTTGCCGCTGGGAGCATGTGATGAGCGAGCGGGTCGAGGAGCGGCTGTACGAGTTGCTGGGCCGACCGGTCGATTCGCCCTACGGGAACCCGATCCCCGGATTGGAATCGTTCGGCGGGCACAAGGCCCGGGAATTCACTGAAGGCGTGATCAACATGGTCGACGCGATGACGAAGTACACGCCGGAATCGAAAGTCGTCATCGGACGGCTCTCGGAACGAATCCAAATCGATCCGGAATTGCTCGGACAGCTCGAAGAGGCCGGCCTGCTGCCCGGCGTCGCGGTGTCCTTGGAGCAAGTGGGCGACTACATCTCGGTCCGGGTCCCGGGCATCGACGGCGCACTGGAGCTGCCTGCTGAAGTAGCGGTGCACATCTTCGTCTCGATGGCCTGAGTTAGATAACGGAACTGTTACAAAACGGTTCAATGCCGTATAGTAAAAACCTGACGCCGAAATCAAAGCGTTACCCGCGCCAGCACTGAGCCTTGCCTCTGCGCGACGGGCTTCTAGTTCTTTAGGCAAGGACGGGGGAACCATTTTTGGCCGGTCGACGACCGTCCTTGGGGTGAAGCTCTCAACTGTTTGACCGGGCATTCCATTGCCTCAGACGGTTGCGAGCCGGGTCGCTCTCCGATCCGAATCCGACAGCTAACCTCGCAAGTGCCTGAGAGAGGATTCCATGTCAGTGAGCAGTCAGGAGCTCCGTCCGCGAGGGCGGCGCAGCGCGGCGCAGCCACTTTCCGAAACGGCACCGTTCGCCGCGGCCGAGGCGGTGACCGCACCCGTCGCGCAGGTTCCCAAGACTCCGTTCCAGACGACGGCAAGCGCTTCCGGGCTCCGCCCCCGGGACGCTGCCCGGCGGGCCCGCTTGGGCGCGATCACGCCGGAAGCCGGCAGCCGTCCGGCACCGGTGATCCCGCCGGCACCGGCCACCGCACCGGCGTCGAAGTCCAACCGATCCCTTGCCACGCCCAGCGTGGCTGCCCAGGAGTTGAATCGGGCAGCAGCGCGCCGGGTCCGACGCCGGGCGGCCGTCCCGGCGTCCCGGCCCGGTCTGCGTTCGGCCAAAACCGCGCAACGCGGCGGCATCGCCCTGGCCGCAGCCGGTTTGGCGCTGGCGTTCGTGGCGCCGAGCACGGTGGGAACCGCGCCGGCCACGGTGCCGGTGGCCGACGGCGTTCCGCTGAGTTCCGCGCCGATCAGCGCCGCGGCGGATGCGGTCCTGGACTTCAGCGAAACCAAAACCACGAGCAAGGCGGATCCGGACGGCAAACTGCGTCAGCTGCTTTCCGCCTCGGCCAGCAAAGTGGCGCCGGCTGCCGCCAAGGGAACGCTGTCCGCGCCTCTCGCGTCGATGACCGTCGTCTCGCCGTTCGGGTACCGGGTCAGTCCGCTGACCGGCGCCAGCGGGGAATTGCACACCGGCCAGGATCTGGTCGCCGCATGCAGCACCCAGGCTTACGCCGCTGCCGGCGGCACCGTGACTTTCGCCAGCTGGGATCCCTTCGGCGGTGGCAACCGGGTGGTGATCGACCATGGGAACGGGCTGTCCACGACCTACAACCACAATTCGTCCTTGCAGGTGAAGGTGGGCCAGAAAGTCAGTCGCGGCGATGTGGTCTCGCTGACCGGAACCACGGGCAACTCGACCGGCTGCCACCTGCACTTCGAGGTCATGGTCAATGACAAGACCGTAGACCCGCAAGGCTGGCTCTGAGCAGCTGCTCCCTTGGCCGGCCGCATGCCGGGCGGATTTGCGCTGCCCACTGTACTAAATAACGATAGGTCACGAAATCATCCCGTGGAATGAAATTTCCGTAACCGGAATGTGACATTCGATGGAAACTGCTGTAGCGTCTTATCTGCACCGGCGTTTCCAGAAGCTGGTGTCCTCGAGCAGATTGCCTAGCTCTGCCACCGCTCGAGGTCCGTTCGCAACATTCGTCTGGCAGAGGCGGGGGAACCACATGCGGGCTTCTTAGGAAGTCCTTGGGGTGAAGTCGCAGATGCTCCGGAAGGAGCTGATGCGGCCGGGTGACTCCCATCCGAATCCGACAGCTTACCTCGCAGGCTTTGGGAGAGGCTAAACGTGTCGTCTAAGACGTCTATCGGTCGCCATCGCGCGGCCAACGTCAGCACTAATCCGCTGACTGCAGTTTCAAAAGCAGTAGCGTCCAATGCGGGCAGCTTCGGCCGTCAGGCCGCAGTAGTAGTGGTTGCCACCGGGCTCGTGACCAGCCTGGGTTTGCCGGCTGAAGCCGCAGACACCGGTCGGGCCTCTGCGGAGAACGCCAGTAGCAGCCTCAAGATCGCCGCGCAGACGGTCACCGCAGCAGCAGACGCCACCGTAGTCTTCGACCGTCCGGCCACGAGCTCTACGCCGAAGCCGGCGATCAGCACGCGGACCGCAGTGCAGTCGGACCGGGTTGCCACCACCACGGCCACGGCGGAGAAGCCCGTTGCCACGGAAGCCGCTGATGTCCAGGCAGGTGCCGGCCTTGCTGCCGTCGTCGCTTATGCACTGAGCGGAAAAGGCAAGCCCTACGTCTGGGGCGGCACCACACCCAACGGCTGGGATTGCTCGGGCTTCACCGGTTGGGCCTATGCCCAGGCCGGGATCTCGTTGCCGCGGACCAACCAGTGGAATGTGATGAAGCAGACTTCCACCCCGCAGCCGGGCGACTTGGTGGTGCAGAACGGCGGGAGCCATGTTGCCATTTACCTGGGCAACGGCATGGAGATCGGCGCACTCAACCCGTCGCAGGGCACCTTGATCACCTCGGTCGCCGAAGTCGGATCTTCGGTTTTCTACACGCTGCGCTAACCGCAAAACTTCAGCACGGGGCCGGCGACCCGCTACGACAACCGCCGGGAAGTACCAAAACTGAGTAAATTGAAAGAGGAAACTCAATGGGCAGTCGAGTAGGAATTGCGCGGCACCGCGCGGACACCAAAACCAACTCCATCGCAGTGATCGCGAAAGCGGTCAGCGAAAACGCAGGTGGAGTCGGTCGCCAGGCCGCTGTCATCGCCGCCGCTTCCGGCTTGGTCCTGACCACCGGTATCGCCGCGAACGCGGCCGAGCCGACCGTCGGCCAGCGCGAGTCGGCTCCGACCACGCTCAACATCGCGACGGCTCCGGCGGTCACCGCCTCGGCTGCGGTTCAGATCGCGTTCGAAAGCCCCACGGTTTCTTCGGCGCCCGCTCCGGTGAAGGTCAAGCAGACCGTGGCGCCGCGGAGCAACACCGCGAGCAAGGCTCCGGCCGCCGCCAGCCAGGCTGCACCGGCAGCCCCGGCGCCCAGCCAAGCTGCCCCGGCTAACGTCGCGGCGAGCGGTGCCGGCGCTGTGGTGGTTGCTTCGGCGCTCGCCCAGCTCGGCGTCACCCAGGACTGCACCGCGTTGGTGCGGACCGCCCTGCGGTCTGCCGGATTGCCGACCACCCCGATGGGCCCCTCGGCCTTCGCGTCTTTGGGCCGGGTCATCAGCGCCGCCGAAGCGCAGCCGGGCGACGTCGCCTACTACTCGAACAACGGCTACGGCGGACAGCACGTTGCCATCTACATCGGCAACGGCCAGGCCGTGCACGGTGGCTGGCTCGGCAACCAGACGGTTGTCGCCTCGGTCAACATCCCGACCGGCCCGCCGGACTACTACATCGCCATCGGACGCTAGTCCGCTTATTCCATCAGCAGGCCCGCACCGGCAACGGTGCGGGCCTGCTGGCGTTCGTGACCCTGCGCTGTTAACCGCGAGATGCATCTTTCCGCCCGAGGATGCATTTTTGGCTGCCAAATCGGCATCCTCGGGCTGAAGATGCATCTCGCGGGGATGGGTTTTCTGCTCCGGGCCTCCGATGCGCCGAGATCTGCACTCCGGTGAAGGTTGCCGCGGGGTGAATTCTTCCCGACACGTGGACCGTTCCGGACTGGGGATTCGCTCAAATGCGCGGGTTCGGCCTAGGCTTGGATTGAGTTCACGACCCGGAGCTGCGGCAGGGCAGCCGGCTCCGCCGAGAAGACTCCGGGTCAGCCTGAATGAGGAACGCATATGCGAACCCTTGTGCTGAATGCTGGATACGAACCGCTGGCGGTAGTCACCTTCCGCCGGGCGCTGATCCTTGTGCTGGCCGGGAAGGCCTCGATCCTCGCGGAAGGCGATGACCCGGTGATCGGACCGCAGGAAATCCTCAGCCGCCCTTCGGTGATTTTGCTCAATCGATACATCCGCCTGCCGTACGACCGGGAGTCACCGGTGAGCCGGCGCGGGGTGCTGCGCCGGGATGAACACCGATGCGCGTACTGCGGAAAGTCCGCCAGCACCATCGACCATGTACAGCCCAAGTCGCGCGGCGGTGCGGACAGCTGGGAGAACTTGGTGGCCTGCTGCCTGCGCTGCAACAACCTCAAGGGCGACCATACCCCGGGCGAAATGGGCTGGCGGTTGCGCATTGTGCCCAAGCCTCCGCGCGGCGGGCATTGGCAGATCCGCGAGTTGGAGCGCCCGACGCCGGACTGGGATCCGTTCCTGAGTGAATCCGCTGCCTGAACGAACAGCCGTTGCAGAAGCGACCGCTCTGGTAGTGCTCGCCGGGGGCCGGGGCAGCAGGCTCGACGGCGAACTCAAACCGGCGCTGGAATACCGAGGGATGCCGCTGCTGACTTCGGTGATCGCTGCCGTCTGGCGGATCGCCGACCGGCGACTGCCGACCGTCGTGGTCGGTGATCCCGGGCGATTGCAGCCATTGACTGGAAAGCTGCCGGGGGCGGCCGAAATTCGCTGGACCCGCGAAGACCCGGCGTTCGGCGGACCGGTGGCCGGCCTGCAGGCCGCACTGGAGCTGATCCAAGAGCCTTGGCTGCTCTTACTGGCTGCCGACCTCCCGGAGCCTGCGGCGGGGCTGCAGGCCCTGTTCCAGGCGGTTCCCGGGCCGGACGGCGGATTGCTGGTGGACGTCGCCGGACGGGAGCAACAGCTGTTCGGCCGCTATCGGGTCGCGCCGTTGCGCGACGCAGTGCAACGCGCGGGGTCCGGTACCGGTGCGCACCCGGGCAAGGGGCCGAGCTTGCGCAGCGTCATTGCTAGTCTGGAACTGGCCCGGATTCCTGCCCCGGAGCAGGCCACCGCGGACATCGACGACTGGGCTGACGCGGCCCGGTGGGGAATTGCGAAAGGAACACCATGAACCAAGCCGAGGTATTGGAAGCGTGGTGTGCCGAATTGCTGGCGCAGCTGGAGATCGCGGACACACCCGTCGACATCGATGCGGTCTTGGCCTTGGCCGGCAAAGCCGCGCACACCGTGGTCCGGCCGGCGGCGCCGTTGACCACTTTCATCGCCGGTTACGCTGCGGGCCTGGCCGCCGGCAGCGGCCAGGCCACCGATGCGGTGTCCCTGAGCTCCGCGATCGCCGCCGCGAACCGGATCGTCGCCCGGAAGGCCGCTGCGGCACCTGATGCGTGAGCACCGGATCCGGCACAGCTGGGCGGAAGCCCGGCAAACAGCCTTCGACGCCGCCGAACCGGTGCCTGAAACGGCATTGCCGCTCGGTCCGGATCTGTGCGGGCGGAGGCTCGCCGAACCGGTAGTCGCTTTGCAGGACATTCCGCATTTCGACTCCGCGGCGATGGACGGTTGGGCGGTCAACGGCTCGGCGCCCTGGATTTTCGTTTCCCCGGGTGAACGGCTGTACCCCGGGCAGGCCAGCGACATCCTCACCGGGGGCTTGGTCCCGCCCGGCGCGAAGGCGGTATTGCGCAGCGAAAGCGGGCGGGTGTCCGCGGACGCCGAAGGGCTGCCGGTGCTGCAGCTCAGTTCCGAGGCCAAGCCGGGCGAACCCAGGACCGGGCAGCATATCCGGCCGAGCGGCAAGGAGGCCGTCGCCGGGGAGCAGCTGCTGGCCGCCGGAACCATCCTGAACCCGGTCCGGCTTGCCCTCGCGGCGCTGTCCGGTGCCGACTCGCTCAGCGTCGCCGGACGGGCCCGGGTCCGGCTGCTGTTCACCGGCGACGAAGTGGTCGATTCGGGTATCCCGGGTCCGGGTCGGGTCCGGGACGTGTTCGCTCCCCAGCTTTCCGCAGCGGTGCTGGCGCTGGGCGCGGAGGTGGTCGGCGAGGCGAGGCTGCCGGATCGGCTGCCGGAAACTGTCGCCGCGCTTTCCGCGACGGACGCCGATGTCTTCATCAGCACCGGCGGTACCGGGCGTTCCGCGGCCGACCAAGTCCGCCGGGCGATCGACGAACTCGGCGCGGACTTGGTGATCGACGGCGTCGCCATGCGACCGGGCGGGCCGGTGTTCTTGGCCAGATTGCCCGGCGGCAGGTTCCTGGTCGGCTTGCCGGGAAATCCTTTGGCCGCATTCATGGCTCTGGCCACGGTAGCGCAGCCGCTGCTCGCCGGGTTGGCCGGGTTGCCCCGCCCGGCCGCGATCGAGGTGCTTTCCGGGGCAGCCCACGAACCGGACCCCGGCCGGAGCCGATTGCTGCCGTACCGGGATTTCTATGGTTTGGCCTCACCGGTGGCGAAGACCGAATCCGCCATGCTGCACGGTTTGGCGCAGGCCGAAGGCGTCCTGGTGGTTCCGCCGCACGGGGTCAAACTGGGCGAAGCGGTTCCTGCGTTCAGCTTTCCCTGGAACTAGCCGGCAGCGACCGGAGTCCTGGCTGCCAACCGGATGATCACTGATTTCGAGGTCGGCGTGCCGCTCACGTCCGCGGTGGATTCCAGCGGCACCAGGACGTTGGTTTCCGGATAGTAGGCTGCCGCGCAGCCCACCGGCGTCGGGTAGGCGACCAGGCGGAATTCCTCGGCACGGCGCTCCGTGCAGACTCCGGTCTTCGGATCAGTCCATTCGGAGACCAGGTCTACCGCATCGCCCTCGGCGAAGCCCAGGGTGTCCAGGTCGACCTCGTTGATGAAGAGCACCCGACGGCCGCCGTAGATGCCGCGGTAGCGATCGTCCTTGCCGTAGATCGTGGTGTTGTACTGGTCGTGCGAACGCAGGGTCTGCAACAACAGGCGCCCGGCCGGGATCTCCGGGAATTCCAGCTCGTTCCCGGTGAACACGGCCTTCCCGCTGGGCGTTGCGAATCGCCGCCCGTCGCGCGGGCCGTGCGGGAGCACGAAGCCGCCCGGCCGCTCGATTTTCGCCTCGTAGTCCGAAAACCCGGGTACCACGGCGGCGATGTGTTTCCGGATCCGGGTGTAGTCCCCGCTCAAAGCCGCCCAGTCCGCCACCGGGGTGTTCGGCAACCGGGCGCCGTCGTCGTCCTGGAACATGGTTTGCGCGAGCCGGGCGATGATCGCCACTTCGGAAAGCAATTGCTCCGAGGCCGGGGCGAGCCGTCCGCGCGAGGCGTGCACCGCACTCATCGAATCCTCCACGGTGACCTTCTGGTCTCCGCCGGATTGCCGGTCCCGCTCGGTCCGGCCCAGGGTGGGCAAAATCAGTGCCCGGCTTCCGGTGACCAGATGGGAGCGGTTGAGCTTCGTGGACACCTGCACGGTCAGCGCGATCCTGCGCAGTGCCGCTTCGGTGCGGTCGGTATCCGGGGCGGCCCGGACGAAATTGCCGCCCATGCCCATGAAAACCCGGGCTTTCCCTTGTTCCATGGCGTGGATTGCCGCGACGGTGTCGAAGCCGTGTTTCCGCGGCGAGGCGAAATCGAACTCCGCGTCGAGCGCGTCGTGGAACGATTCCGGCATCTTCTCGAAGATCCCCATGGTGCGGTCGCCTTGCACATTGGAGTGTCCGCGCACCGGGCAGACGCCGGCGCCGGTCTTGCCGATATTGCCTTGCAAAAGCAGCAGATTGACCACATCGCGCAGGGTGGCGACCGAGTGTTTGTGCTGGGTCAGGCCCATCGCCCAACAGACGATCGTCCGGTCGGAGGCGATCAGATCGGCGGCAAGCGAGCGAATCTGCTCTTCGGTCAGGCCGGTGGCTGCCAAAACGGTGGCCAAGTCCAGATCCGCCACCGCCGCTGAATAGTCCGCAAAACCGGTGGTGTGCTGTTCGATGAACCCGTGGTCCAGGACCTCGCGGCCGGCAGCCTCGGCTTCCAGCAGCAGCTTGCCCAAGAACTGGAACAGCGCTTGGTCGCCGCCGATCCGGATTTGCAGGAACTCGTCCGCGATTTCGGTCCCGTCGCCCAGCACGCCGCTGATGTTCTGCGGGTTTTTGAACCGCAGCAGACCGGCTTCGGGCAGCGGATTGATCGCAATGATCCGGGCACCGTTGCGCTTCGCCTTCTCCAGGGCGGAGAGCATCCGCGGATGGTTGGTGCCTGGATTCTGGCCGGCGATCAAAAGCAATTTCGCCTCGTGGATGTCCTCCAGCGACACCGATCCTTTGCCGATGCCGATGGTCTGCCCGAGCGCCGAGCCGGAGGACTCGTGGCACATGTTCGAGCAATCCGGAAGATTGTTGCTGCCCAGGCCGCGGACCAGCAATTGGTAGAGGAAAGCGGCTTCGTTGCTGGTTCGGCCGGAGGTGTAGAAAATCGCCTGTTCCGGCGAGTCCATGGCCTGCAGCTCGGACTTGATCAGGGCGAAGGCCTCAGCCCATTCGATCGGCCGGTAATGCCGTTCCGGGTCCGCTGCGCCGACGTCGTCGAGCAGCATCGGGTGGGTCAGCCGGCCTTGCTGGCCGAGCCAGTAATCATCGCGCTCGAGCAGATCGGCAATCGAATGCTCGGCGAAGAACTCCGGCGAAACCCGCCGCCTGGTGGCTTCTTCGGCTACTGCTTTGGCCCCGTTTTCGCAGAATTCGGCGAGGTGCCGCTTGTCTGCTTCCGGCCAAGCGCAACCGGGGCAATCGAAGCCGTCTTTCTGGTTCAACCGCAACAGCGTCTCAGCGGTGCGGATCGGCCCCATTTGCTTCAGCGCGATCTCCATCGCGTGCAGCACCCCCGGAACGCCGGCGGCCTTGGTTTTGGGTTCGCCGACCTTCAGGTCAGCTTCGTTGATGCCTTCATCGGGAGCGTTGCTCATACCCCATAGTAAGCGTGGGCCTAGGCTTGAGGCATGAGCAGGCTCACTTCGCTAAGCAAAGTCACCAGAATGAACGCCGACGGCGGATCGCGACGGCGTGAAGACGTACTGGCCGCCGAGGAGCCGTTGGAGATCCGGATCGGCGACGAGCCGTTCAGCGTCACGATGCGCACCCCGGGTGCGGATTTCGACCTGGTGGCCGGATTCCTGGTCTCCGAGGGGGTGATCGCGGCCACCGACGAGTTGATTTCGCTCCGGTTCTGCGCCGGGGAAGATGAAAACGGCAGGCAGACCTTCAACGTGGTGCAGGCCCAGTTGCGCCCGGACGTGGTGCTGCCGGATCTGCACCGGCACGTTTACACGACGAGTTCTTGCGGAATCTGCGGTACCGCATCGATCGATGCGGTACGCAAATCGTCCCGGTTCGCTCCGGCCGAAGCGGCGCCCGGGTTCGCGCTGGAAATGCTGCTGGCTCTGCCGGACCAATTGCGCACCGGGCAACGGATCTTCGACAAGACCGGCGGCGTGCACGCGGCGGGGCTGTACCGCAGCAATGGGGAGCTGCTCTGCCTGCGGGAGGACGTAGGCCGGCACAATGCGGTGGACAAAGTCATCGGCTGGGCGTTGCGGGAAGGGCGGCTGCCGTTGCGGGATACGGTTTTGCAGGTCTCCGGCCGGGCATCCTTCGAACTCGTGCAGAAAGCCGCGATGGCGGGCATCCCGCTGCTCTCCGCGGTCAGCGCGCCGTCGTCGTTGGCCGTCCAGCTGGCCCAGCAGAGCGGCGTCGGCCTGATCGGATTCAACCGGGGCAGCTCGCTGAACGTGTACGCGGGGGCTCTGCCGCAGCAGTCTGAAGCCAGCGTCGGGGCCCTCGAGCGGTAGCAAGAAGGCTGGTCTTCTTGCTACCGCAGGGCTGGGTTGCTCTCTGAAGCGCAGGTAAGGCGGCAGCGGTTCGGGATCTACTCGAAGCAACCGTGGAAAGGATTCCAAATCAGCCGCCGCAAGGCTTGGCAGCGGTTATGCGCACCGCTAGGCTTTGTAAGTCAAAACCTGAGACAAATAATTCAAAACCTTGGCCAAATGAGGAGAATCCGTGCACGACGATCGTCGGCTGACTGAAGCGCGTCTGGACCGGTTCGTCCGGGAACGGATCGCCCCGGCCCGCTACCGCAAATCCGTTCCCCTGACCGTCACCGGCTGGGATGTCCCCGGAGAACCGGTACCGTTCGACGAAGCCGTCGGGCAGGATTTCGCCCCGGTTGCCGAAGGCGAAGCGTGGGGTGCGGCCTGGAGCACCAAGTGGCTGCACATCACCGGCACGGTTCCCGAGGGCTTCGGCGGCCCGGGCAGCAAGGCCGAAGTCGTCGTCGAACTCGGCTATGACAATGAAATGCCGGGCTTCCAATGCGAAGGAATTGCTTGGCGGCGCGACGGCAGCATCGTCAAGGCGCTCTCGCCGCGCAACAAGTACGTGCCGTTGGAGCTGCTGAAGGGCACGGACGGCACGATCGACTTCTTCGTCGAAGCAGCGGCGAATCCGAATGTCGCGGGCGACTGGCAGTTCCAACCGACGGCCTTGGGCGACAAAGCCACCTCCGGCACGGACCCGATCTACCGGATCGGCCGGATCGAGCTCGCCGAGCTGGACACCGAAGTGTGGGAGCTCAGCCAGGATATCTGGACGCTCTCCGGACTGATGCACGAGCTGCCCACCGAGTTGCCGCGGCGGCACGAAATCCTGCGCGCGCTGGAACGGATGCTCGACGTCTTGGACCCCGACGACGTCGCAGGCACCGCAGCGGCCGGCCGGGCCGAGTTGGCCCAGGTACTGGCGCAACCCGCATACGCTTCGGCGCACCAGCTGGTGGCGACCGGCCACGCGCACATCGATTCCGCCTGGCTCTGGCCGGTCCGTGAAACCATCCGCAAGTGCGCGCGCACCTTTTCCAACGTGATCGCCCTGATGGACGAATACCCGGACTTCGTGTTCTCCTGCTCCTCGGCGCAGCAGCTGAAATGGATCAAGGATTTCTATCCGGAGCTGTTCGGCCGGATCAAGGAAAAGGTCGCTGCGGGCCAGTTCGTCCCGGTGGGCGGCATGTGGGTTGAATCGGACACCAATATGCCCGGTTCCGAGGCCATGGCGCGGCAGTTCCTGGAAGGCAAGAGCTTCTTCCGGAACGAGTTCGGCGTGGACGCGAAAGAGGCCTGGTTGCCGGATTCCTTCGGTTACTCCGGGGCCTTGCCGCAGATCGTGGCGGCGGCCGGGATCGACTGGTTCCTGACCCAGAAGATTTCCTGGAATCAGGAGAACGTGATGCCGCACCACACCTTCCTCTGGGAAGGCATCGACGGCACCAGGCTGTTCACCCACTTCCCGCCGGTGGACACCTACAACTCCGAGTTGAACGGCCGCGAGCTGGCGCACGCGCAGCGCAATTACCGGGAGAAGGGGCGCAGCAACGTTTCCCTGGTGCCGTTCGGCTGGGGCGACGGCGGCGGCGGACCAACCCGGGAAATGGTCGCCGCAGCCCGGCGCACCGCAGACCTTGAGGGATCCCCGGCGGTCCGGATGGCCAGTGCGAAGAGTTTCTTCGAGCAGGCCCAAACCGACTACCCGGCCCCACCGGTGTGGTTGGGCGAGATGTATTTGGAGCTGCACCGAGGCACCTACACCACGCAAGCGAACACCAAAAAGGGCAATCGGCGCAGCGAGCACTTGCTCCGCGAAGCCGAGCTCTGGGCCGCCACCGCCGCGGTGCGCTGCGGCACCGAATACCCGGCGGCGGAAATCAAGCGGCTTTGGCACTTGGTGCTGCTGCAGCAATTCCACGACATCCTGCCCGGCAGCTCGATCGCCTGGGTCCATCAGGATGCGGAACGGAACTACGCCGCGATCGCGGTTTCCCTGGAGCAGATCATCGCGGACTCGATGCAGGCGCTGGTCGGCGAGGGGGATACCGATTTCAGCTTCAACGCCGCTCCGCACGAACGCGACGGGGTTCCGGCGCTCGCCGCCGCTCCCGCAGTGCGCAGCGAGTCCCCGGTGCAGGTGACCGAGCTGGACGGCGGTTATGTGCTGGACAACGGGATCATCCGCGCCGTGATCGACAGCAGCGGCCTGGTGACTTCCCTGATGGACTTCGCCACCGGTCGCGAGGCGATCGCTCCGGGCGGGGCCGGCAACAAACTCGAACTGCACCGGGACACCCCGAATGCTTGGGACGGCTGGGACATCGACGAGTTCTACCGGCGAAATGTGAGCTTCTGCTCGGACGTGCGTTCGGTCACCCTGGAACGCGGTGGCTGGGACGCCGTGGTGGTGGTCGAGCGGCTGGTGGGGTCCTCGCCGCTGACCCAGCGGATCAGCCTGGCCGCCGGATCGCCGTCCTTGACCATCGTCAACCGGATCGACTGGCAAGAACGGGAGAAACTGCTCAAACTCGGCTTCGATCTGGACGTCCGGGCCGAGCGCAGCGCCTCGGAGACCCAATTCGGCCACATCTTCCGACCGACCCACACGAACACCTCGTGGGAAGCTGCGAAGTTCGAGATCTGTGCGCACCGCTGGATCCACGTGGCAGAACCGGGGTACGGGGTCGCGGTCTCCAACGCCTCCAGTTACGGGCACGATGTGACCCGGGCAATGCGCGGTGCGGACCACGGAACGACGACGACGGTACGGCTGTCGCTGCTGCGCGCTCCGAAGTTCCCGGACCCCACCGCGGACCAGGGCGCGCATGAACTGACGGTCTCGATCCGACCCGGCGCCAGCATCGCGGATGCGGTCGAGGAGGGTTACCGGACCAACCTCGCCCCCCGTGTGGTCTCCGGGGCGCAGCCGGTGGAGGCGCTGTTCTCGGTTTTCAACGCGGCCTTGACGATCGAAGCGGTCAAGCTCGCCGAAGACGGATCCGGCGACGTGGTGGTGCGCCTCTACGAGGCGTTGGGGGAACGCTCGACGGGATTGCTGCGGGCCAACTTCCCGGTCTCCGAGGTCAGCGTCACCGACTTGCTGGAAGACCGCGTGGATCCGCCGGCCGGCGTCGTGCTCGGGGCGGATTCGGCGGAATTGACCTTGCGGCCGTTCCAGTTGGTGACCCTGCGCTTCAAACGCTGATTTACGCCGAGTATTTCAGACCTGCGAGAACAGATCTGCACAGATGGCTTACTTGGAGCCGAGGAAATTGGTCTCGGCAACAACTTTGGAAACTTCAGCCACATTATCGGTGCAGAAGTGTTCCAGCTCGCCGACCGGTATTCTGGAATAGCTCGTGGGAGCCGGAGGATCTTTGCCGGGATGATCGGAGGCCAGATGGAATCGAGCAATGAGCGTAGGGCACCGGTCTGGTTACGTGTGGTTTTCGGCTGCGGGCTAGTGCTCTGCCTGGCCGGTGCGGTGCTTTTCTTCGTGCGTTACCGGGTTTACGTGGTGCCCAGTCCTTCGATGGTCCCCACTTTGCAAGTGGGGGACCGGATGATCGCCGATACCTGGGACCGGAGTCCGAAGGCCGGCGACCTCGTGGTTTTCAACGCGAGGGACTGGGGTGCCCAAGCAGCTGCCTCGACCGAAGTGAAGCGAGTGCTCGCGGTGGCCGGAGATTCCGTGAGCTGCTGTTCCGTGGGCGGGCAGCTCGGGGTCAACGGGCAGGCGGTGCCCGAGCCTTACCTGAATCAGGTGCCAGGCCAGCCGACCGTGGCATCTGCGACGCCGTTCACGGCGCAAGTTCCGGCCGGCCGGGTCTTCCTCCTGGGCGACAACCGGAACGCTTCGTTGGATTCCCGGGCGCAGTTGCAGAACCAGTCCGGGACAATCGCGGAATCCGACATCCAGTCAAAGGTCGTCGCGGTTGGGCTGCCGTTGGAACGGCTTTCCTTCGTGGGCGGGGTCGGACCCGGGAACTTCTTTTCCCTGCTGGTGCTGGGCACTGCAGCCGGCGTCGCGGCGGCATTGCTTTCGGGCTTGGCGCTACTGGTGCTCTGGGCCGGCCAGTTCGTGGTCAGGCGGCCGGCAGGACGTTGATCTTCAGATTCGGTGCGCTGCTGATGTCGATCTTCATGAGTACTTGGTCCATCGAAATATCGCTCGCCACGAACAGCGGGATCGGCACGCTGAGCCAACTCGGCACCGAATCCGGGGTCAGCCTAATCGGCGCGACCGGCAACCCGAGGACGCCCACCCAGGCATCGAGCTGGGTCACGTAGACTTCCATGTTCCGGCCCACGATTTCGCTGTTCCAGGTGACTCTCGGGCCGGCGTCGGTGCTGGCCAGCGAGTAGGCCTTGGCGGTCAGGGAGTTTGCGGTCAAGACCAGAACTTTGAGCGGTCCATTGACGGTATTGACGTATTTGCTGCCTTTGACCGTGAAGAGATCGGCGGACAGGTTCTTGACCGTCACTTTTGAGATGTTCACGTTGACGGTTTCCTGCGCCGGCGCAGCGGAAATCACCGGTGGCGCAGTGGTGGAATCGTCCGGCGAGTCCGCCGCCGGGGCGCCCTGCTCGTTTGCGGCCGGATCCGGCGAGGCTCCGGGCGTTCCGGGAGCCGAAGGCCCAGTTCCCGGCACCGAAGGTGCGGTGCCCGGCACCGAAGGCCCAGTACCCGGCACCGAAGGCTTCGGCAGATTGGTCGGCAGATTGGTCGGCAGGGAAGTCGGCCGCGGTGTCGGGGCCGGGGTGCTCGGCGAGGGGCTTTTGCTCTGGCCGGGCCAGGTGGGCCAGGTCGGCCACCAGGTGGGCCATGCCGCGCTCGAGGTGCTGGCTTGGGCCGAAGCCACGCCGAGGGGCACCAGCAAGGCGGCGGTGACTGTCGAGGCCAGCAGCAGCATTGCGAGCGGCAACACCCGGTGTTTGCGTCCGCTTTTGGGTTCCTGATCCGGCCGGACGCCGTCGTCTGCGGCCTCGAGGCTCGGATCGGTCTCCTCCTCGACGGTCTCCGGATCCAGGGGCTCCGGGTCCAAGACCGCGGATTCAGCGGTCTCCGCTGCGGCGGAAATCGCCGGTACCTGGGCAGTTGCCACGGACAACGGCATGGTCGGTGCAGCGGTTTCGACTGCGGCGTCGGGTTCGGTTGCCGCGGCCCGGCGCGCTGCGCGACGGGCAACAATGGCCCGACGGCGGGCTGCCTGGCGCCGTCCCTCGGCAGAGTTTTCCGGCGGTTGCCAGCCGAAGGCCATGCTCGAGCCGAGCAATCCGAAGATCAGGCCGATGCCGAAGCCGCCCAGATTCGAGGTGACGAACGAGATCGCGCAGCATACCGCCGCGACGACCGCGATGAAGCTGCGTTGTTGCGGGGCGAACCAGACGAAGAGGCCGGCGACGATGATGATGAATCCGATGGCCGCACCGGAAATCGCCGCCATGCCCACCGTCAACATGATGGGCAGCGGCGCCAGTGGCAAGGAAAGGATGATGCCGCCGCTGATCAACAGGTAGATCCCGGCCCAGAACGGACGGCTCCGCCGCCAGTCGCGGAACCAGTGACGGGCGCGGGGGAAAGGCAGGATCCGGTCCAACCAGTCGGCGGCGCGGACCCTGGATTCTTTGACGGTGTTGACTGCGGAACGTAGCGACATCGGTACAATCCTTCGATCAGTTGTTGCCTTGGATCAAGGCCGAACCGGAAGGGGGTGCGGATTCGAAGCTCCGCACCCCCTCCTGGTCCAATCGGCTAGCGGCAATTCATTGCCGGCTCAGTAGCATTCCTTGACGCCTGCGCTCATCGAGAGCTCGAGCCCGGAGATCTTCATGGTGCCGCCGGTGGCTTGCCAGGCGGTGGCCTTGAAGTTGTTGGCGCTCAAGTTCTTGGCCTGGAAACCGAAGGCCCCCGGAGTGCCGGTGAAGCCCGGTGCGGCATCCAGGGTCGAAGCATCCCGACCGGCCTGCATGCCGGAAACCGAGGCGTCGCCGCCCAGGAGCGATGACGCATCAGCGGTGATCGTGCTGCCTTCCACCGGAGCATCCTTGCCGGCGAAGAGATTCATGGAAACCGGGCCGAAAATCGGCACGTCCACGACAGCGGAAGCGCACATGTTCCGCAGGCTGGCCGAGGTGATGCCGGCCAGCATCACCGGATGGCCGGCCCCCGTGGTGCTGCTTGCGGTGCCCATATAGGCGGACATGCCGTCTGCCGAGACGGACTCGGCAGTCAGCTTGACGTTACCGCCGGAGACGCCGAACGAAGCGGCCAAGGCGCCTTGCGCCATGCCGACCGCCAAGACGCCGACGACGGCGATGGATGGTACGAAGAGAACGGCCGAACGGCGCCACTTGGTGCGGCCGCCACGTGCAGAGCTGGTGCTGGTTTTCATAGGTTCCTCCTTGATCCCATGTACGTTGCAGAGCTCGTAACCCCAATGTTGATGACACATTGACACAACAAGTGTTTCTAAGTATCAATCAGGAAAACCAGGCAGGCAAGACTTTTTCGCGGCGATTTTGAATATGACGCAGCTCACAGGTTGTGAAATCGGACCGGGTCATATTCCGGCGTGGACCAGGACTCGCGATGCCACCTGGGGATATACTTCGGCAATAATGAACGTATTAGGAGACCTGGACAGCGTCCAACCACCGGCCGCCGAACCGGTGACGGATCTGATCGGCAATCGCATCCTCGCGGCCGCATCGGAACAGTTCGGTGCTCAGGGCATCCGCAAATCGAGCGTCGAAGATGTCGCCCGGCGCGCCGGGGTATCCCGGATCACGGTCTACCGGCGGTTCAAAAACAAGGACGTGCTGATCGAGCAGGTCATCATCCGTGAATTGCAGAAGCTGATGACCGGATTCGAAGACGCGGTCTCCAAGCCGGGGAAAGCCGCCGACGTGGTGGTGGACGGAGTGACCATCATCCTCCGCTCGATCAACGGCAATCCCTTGTACAAGGAAGCGCTGCTCTGGGGGCAGGGTCCCGACGCCGAAGTCCAGGGCCGTTCCTATGACGAATCGATCATCGTCTTCGTGATCGATTTCGTGGCCCGGCTGATGCGTCGGGAGCAGGAAACGCTCAGGCTACCGGCGGATTTGGAAGTCGACGTGGTGGCCGAGCTGCTGGTTCGGTTGACCGTGTCCTTCGTGATCACTCCGGCGATCAAGGTCGATTTCAACGACGAAGCAGAAGTGCAGGGCATGGTGGCCAAGTACTTGGTGCCGATGCTCGGCGTCTAGTCCTCGCGCAAAATCCGTTTCAGGAATTGCCGGGTCCGGGCCTCCCGGGGATCCACCAATACTTGCCCGGCCGGGCCGTGTTCCACGACCACTCCACCATCGATGAACACCACGTCATCGGCGATTTGCCGGGCGAAAGCCAATTCGTGGGTGACCAGCACCATGGTCCAACCTTCGAGAGCCAGCTCCTTGATCACGGTCAGCACATCGCCCACGAGCTCCGGGTCCAGTGCCGAGGTCGGCTCGTCGAAGAGCAGCAGTTGCGGACGCAGGGCCAAAGCCCGGACGATGCCCACGCGCTGCTGCTGACCACCCGAGAGCTCGAACGGGTAGGCATCCTTCTTCGCCAGCAAACCGACCCTGGACAACAATGATTCGGCCTCGGCGACCGCCTCGGACCGCGGCCGTTTCTGGACCTGGACCGGGCCTTCGATGATGTTTTCCAGCACGGTCTTGTGCGGAAAAAGATTGTAGTGCTGGAAGACCATCGCGGAGCGGTCCCGCAAGGCGGCGATTTCGCGCTTGCCGGGCTTGCCGGCGAAGTCCACCGTGACATCGCCGATCTCGACCACTCCGGCGTCGGGCGTTTCCAAGCCGTTGAGCGAGCGGAGCACTGTGGTCTTGCCGGATCCGGAGGGCCCGATCAGGGCCACCACGGATCCTCGGCGCACGCTCAGGTCGATGCCTTTGAGCACTTCGTTGGCACCGAAGGCTTTGCGCAGCCCGGAAACCGACAGCACGGTTTCTCCGGTGGACGGCTGATCCCGGGCGATCCGTTCAGTGGGCGACATAACGGTCCAGCCTCTTCTCGAGTTGCGATTGGATCGTGGAGAGGGCCAGGCAGATCACCCAGTAGATCAAGGCTGCCTCCAGGTACAGCACCATGAAGTCCCCGCTCACCGCGGCGATCTTCTGGGATTCCTTGAAAAGTTCGGTGACCAGGATCAACGAAGCCAATGAGGTGTCCTTCACCAAAGAGATGAAGGTGTTGGACAGCGGCGGCAAGGACACTCTGGCAGCCTGCGGCAGGATGATCCGGAACAGCGTCTGCCCGCGGGACATGCCGATCATATGGCCGGCTTCCCATTGCCCCTTGGCCACGGAGAGGATCGCCGCCCGGATCACTTCGGCCGCGTAACCGCCCACGTTCAGGGACAATGCGATGATCGCGCTCGGCCAAGGCTCCAAGCGCACGCCGAGGCTCGGCAGGCCGTAGAAGATCACGAACAGCTGGACCAGCAGCGGAGTGCCGCGGATCACCGAGACATAGAACCGGCCGATGCCGGCGAGCAGCGCGTTCCGGCTCAACCGCAGCAAGGCCACGGCCAATGCCAGCACCAAGCCGATCGCGAAGGAGGCGATCGCCAAAGGGATCGTGGCAGTCACTGCGCCCAGCAGAAGCGGCCCGAGCGAACTCAAGACCAAGTCCCAATTCATGGTTCAGCCTAACCCGGCCCCAGCCGGTTGTACGCCAAGGATTACTTGGAGACGTCGGTGCCGAAGTACTTGTCCGAGATCTTGCCCAGCGTGCCGTCCGCGGCGAGTTCGGACAGGGCCTTGTCGATGGCCGCGGTCAGCGTGCTGGCACCCTTGGACAAGGCGAATGCGCTCAGCGACTTGTCCGTGGTTTCAGCCGCGATCTTGAGCCCGGAATCCGGAGTGGTTTTGACGAAATCCAAATAAGTCAGCTTGTCGTTGACGATGGCGTCCACCCGGCCCTGTTGCAGCAGTGCCACCGACTGCGCCCAGCCTTCCACGCCCTGCACGTTGGCGCCGGCATCGGTCGCGATCTTGTACCAATTGCTGGTCAACGACTGCGCCGTGGTTTTGCCTTTGAGGTCGGCGACGGAAGTGATCGAGGAATTGTCCGATTTGGTCACCACCACGCCGGTGGAGACCGTGTAAGGGGTTGAGAATTCGTATTTCTGCTGGCGTTCCGGGTTGATCGAGATCTGGTTCGCGATGACATCGAACCGTTTGGCGTCCAAGCCCGCGAAAATGCCGTCGAATTGCGTCTCCTGGAAGTTCGCCTTCACGCCGATCTTGTCCGCGACCGCCTGGGCGACATCCACGTCGTAACCGGTCAACGCCCCGGAGCCGCCGTTCTCATGGAAGCTGAACGGCTTATAGGTGCCTTCGGTGGCGATGACCAATTCGCCCTTGCGCTGGACATCGCTCAACGAACTGTCGGCCCCGGAGCTCGATCCGCTCGATGAGGTGCCGCAACCGGCCACCAGGAGCGTGAGGCTGGTGAGCAGGCCGAGGAGGGCGATCTGGCGGCGTTTCATGCAGAATTCCTTTGTTCTTGGCGGTCTAGCTTTTCGACGTTACCAGGCCAAACGCCTAGCGGCCCCGGTTGTATTTCCCCGGATGACGGAGCGGGCTCAGGCGGCCCTTCCTTGTGCCCCGAATTCTATGGGAACAAACTGTCAGTAACCGGCGCTAGGGTAGGCGGACACAAGGGATCGCGGGGCGATCGAGGAGGAGTTTCAGTCATGAGCATGGAAGGCGCTGCTTGGCATTCGCTGTGGAGCACCGCAGGTGCGCAGAAAGACAACGGCGGTGTCACCCGGCAAACGGTGCGGCGCACCATCGCCTTTGCGAAGCCGTACCGGGCCCGGCTTGTGGTTTTCGTGGTGTTTTCGGTGATTTCGGCCTTCATCGCGGTTGCGACGCCGCTGTTGGCCGGGCAGATCGTGAATGCGATCGTGGCCCGGACCGATTTGCAACTGATCATCTTCCTGGCCGGGATGATTGCCCTGGTGGCGGTCGCCGAAGCCGGCGTCGGGCTCTTGGTCCGTTGGATCTCCTCACAGCTCGGTGAGGATGTGATCCTGGACTTGCGCAAGTCGGTGTTCGACCACGTGCAGCGGATGCCGATCGCGTTCTTCACCAGGACCCGTACCGGGGCTCTGGTCAGCCGGCTCAACAGCGACGTGATCGGGGCGCAGCAAGCATTCAGCGGCACGCTTTCCGGCATCGTCAGCAACCTGGTCACCTTGGTGCTCACCTTGATCGTGATGCTCGGCACCTCTTGGCAAGTCACCGTGCTGGCTCTGGTGCTGCTGCCGATCTTCCTGATCCCGGCCCGGCGGTTCGGTTCCAGGATTGCCAGCATGCGCAAAGAAGCCGCGAATCTGAATGCCGATATGAGCACCCAGATGACCGAGCGTTTCTCCGCGCCCGGGGCGACCCTGGTCAAGCTCTTCGGCCGTCCCGCGGATGAATCGAAGGAGTTCTTCGTGCGGGCTGCCCGGGTGCGCGACATCGGCGTGAAGTCGACCATGATGCAGTTCGTGTTCGTCACGGCCTTGACTTTTGTCTCCGCGCTGGCGCTGGCCCTGGTGTACGGCTTGGGCGGGTTCTATGCGGTGCGCGGCGATCTGGCAGCCGGCGACGTCGTGGTCTTGGCGCTGCTGTTGACCCGGTTGTACGCGCCGCTGACCGCGCTGGCCAGTGCCCGGGTGGATCTGATGAGTGCACTGGTGAGCTTCGCCCGGGTGTTCGAAATCCTGGATCTGAAGCCGCTGATCGACCAGAAGCCGGAGGCGAAGGAATTCCCAACCGGTCCGCTCGGCGTCGAATTCGACAATGTCCGTTTCGGCTACCCGGCAGCGGACAAGGTCTCCCTGGCGTCGCTCGAAGACGTCGCGACTCTGGACGCCAGAGGAGGCGAAGAAGTCCTGCACGGCATCAGCTTCACGGCCAAACCGGGGGAGACCATTGCGCTGGTGGGTTCCTCCGGCGCCGGCAAGTCGACCATCGCGCAGCTCCTGGCCCGGCTCTACGACGTCGATTCCGGTGCGGTGCGGATCGGCGGCCTCGACGTGCGCGATTCGACCTTCGATTCGTTGCGCTCCGCGTTGAGCATGGTGACCCAGGACGGGCACCTGTTCCACGAGACGATCCGTTCGAACTTGCTGCTCGCGAAGCCGGAGGCCAGTGAAGCCGATCTGTGGTCGGCCTTGCGCCGGGCGCGATTGGAGTCGCTGATCGAATCCATGCCCGACGGCTTGGACACCGTCGTGGGCGAACGCGGTTACCGGCTTTCCGGCGGTGAACGGCAGCGCTTGACGATAGCCCGGCTGCTGCTGGTGCAACCGGCGGTGGTGATTCTGGACGAGGCCACGGCGGCGCTCGACTCGACGAACGAAGCGGCAGTCCAGGCAGCTCTGGGCGAGGCATTGCGCGGCCGCACGGCGATCGTGATCGCACACCGGCTGTCCACGATCCGCGAGGCCGATGCGATTCTGGTGCTGGAAGGCGGCAATATCGTGGAGCGCGGTACGCACAGCGAGCTGCTGGCTGCGCAGGGCCGCTACGCGGAACTGTACGAAACCCAGTTCGCCCAGGCCGATCAGGGAACCGGCGGGGCTAGCGGCTCAGCCGAGTCGATGCCAGCTGCTGCTCAATAGCTGATCCTTGCTTGGTCCGGAGACGTCCCAGACCGCGGACAGAGTGTTCTGGTCCGCTACGGCGTAGTCCACCCGGTAGAGGTCGGCGGAGCAGGGGTGCTCAGTTTGCCAGGAGCCGGTTCGCAGGTCCATGCGGTGGAAGAAATAGCTCGGCGATCCGTCCGGGTCGACGAAATGCCAGTCCAGGCCGGCGGGGTCTCCAGTCCGTCGCAGGAAGTACTCCCGGGTCGCTGGAGCGATCGATCCGCTCCAGGACAATAGCCCGGTTTCGCGATAGTGCAGGCCGCCATCGGCCGGCGAAAAGTCGATACTGCCGTTGAAGCCGCCACTGAGGCCGCGGCTGCGGTCCAGCACGCTGCGCTCGACGCGCCAACTGCCCTGCAGGAATGCGCTCAGATCCCGCAACCCCGGCAACCGGTCAGCAAGCTCGCTGGTGTCCCCATGGCGGCGTGCTGGTGTCATGAGGACATATTAGGCCAGACATCCGGGGTCCAGGCATCGTCACGGACAAAGCCGACGGCGGCCGACCCTTGAATCCTCGATGCCCTATTGAAAAGCATTCGCTATGCCCAAAACGATGAAGACGGCTCCGAAAATCATGAACATCACGGAACCGAATCCGCACCAGAGAATAAGAGTTTCCTTGTACAGAGTCCGGTAAAGCGGGATTATCTGCAACGCCTTGTGTTGCAGGGTGCCAATTCTTTCTCGGAACTTGAAGACGAAAAATCCGATGACAATCGCAAACAATCCCGCGAGCATCGGTCCAATGGTGTTTCCCAACCGTCCCCCTAGTTTGGCCTTGCTGCGAACATGAGTGGCAGTTTCCCACTGAACGATTCATCGGCGTCGGCCTGCCGCTTGGCCGGACCGGAATGCTCCGGCCGAGCGGTGGCAAGTGCCCCTGGCCGGATTCGAACCGGCGGCCTTCCCTTTAGGAGAGGGACGCTCTATCCTGCTGAGCTACAGAGGCCAGGGCGGCTGCGCGGCGGCCAGCCCGGTCAAACAACAGGATTCAGCTTACAGGAGTGCCGGTGCGGCCGGCGAAGCCTCCGGTCCAGTGGCGTCGGCTCAGCGCCGCGGCTCCAGCCAGGCGTGGACCAGGGGGACCACGCTGGCGCCCTCTCCGCTGGCCGAGGCCACCCGTTTCATCGAGTCCGCCCGGATGTCGCCGACCGCGAACACCCCGGGCGCGGTGGTTTCCAGGTTTCCGGGCGGCAAACCGTTGACCCAGGTTTCCTTCGGCACATCGCGTCCGGTGAGCACGAAGCCTTTCGCGTCGCGGACCACGCCGTCCGGAAGCCATTCGCAGTGCGGTTCGGCGCCGAGCAGCAGGAACAGCCCGCCGGCCTGGTGCCGGCTCAGGGTGCCATTGGTGGTGTCCCGGATCTCGATCCAGTCCAGCTGGCCTTCACCGCCGCCGTCGACCACTTCGCCGCAACCGCGGACGGTGATCCTCGGGTTGTACTCGACTTCATTGATCAGGTAGCTGGACATGGTCTCCGCCAATGACGGGCGACGGACCAGGATGGTCACCGAACGGGCGAAACGGGAGAGGTGCACGGCAGCCTGGCCGGCGGAATTCCCGCCGCCGACGACGAACACGTCGCGGTCTTCCATTTCCCGTGCCGCAGTCATCGCCGCGCCGTAGAAGACGCCGCGTCCCACCAACGAGTCCACAGCTTCCACTTGGAGCTTCCGGTAAGCGACGCCGCTGGCGATCACCACGCTCCGGGCACGCAATTCGCCGCCGCCGGTGCTCAGCACATGGTGGTCCTCGCCCAGGGTCAGTTTCTCCACCGGCCACCCGGTGAAGAACCGGGTGCCGAAACGGATCGCCTGGCTGCGGGCCCGTTGCGCCAGTCGCATCCCGGAGATGCCCCGGGGGAAACCCAGGTAGTTCCGGATCATCGAGCTGGTGCCGGCTTGGCCGCCGATCGCCTCGGCCTCGACCACCACGGTGCTCAACCCTTCGGAAGCTCCGTAGACCGCGGCGGCCAGGCCGGCCGGGCCGCCGCCCACAATGGCCAAATCCACCACTTGGTCGACGTCGATGTCGCTCGGTGCGCCATAGATCGAAATCGCCACATCATGCACCGTCGGGGCACAAACCGGCGTGCCGTTCATCGGTTTCACTACTGGAAAGCGCACCTCGGTACCGGACACCCCGGCGTCGGCCAGCTCCGCGAGGATCTCCTGGCCCACCGGGCTCTCCGGAGCGTAGGTCCGGGTCGGCATGCCCATCCGGTACAGGAAGTCCCGGATCGACAAGGTTGCCCCGTCGACCGTGGGGGTGACGATCCGCACCGAATCGACCTCCGGCGTGGCACTGGTCGATCCCCAGTCGGAGAGCATCTCGGTGATCGCGGTGTGGAACTCTTCATCCCGGATGCCGCGCGGCATCAGCAGGAAAGCATCGAATTTGCCCTTCGCCAGGCCCGGCCGGAAGGCGGTTGAATCTTCCAGGAAGTTTTCCCAGCTTGCGGTGACCAAGCGCCGCGCCGTTGGCACAATCGAGCGCCAATCGTGGAATGCCTTGAGCACATGCACGTCCGCCAGTCTGGAATCGGCCACGAAAAGCGCCACCTGTCCGCCGGCGGCGTGGATCCGTTCGGTCGCCGCCATGGCCTCCTCCGCGCTGCGCGCGACGTGCAGATCGTACTCGCGCTGATACCGCCAGAACTGGGTTTCGAGGATCTCGGCGTACTGGTCCGAAACGAGGAGGATCGCTGGATTGGGCATGCCAAGAGTCTATGGTGCCGAAGGCTCCGGAAGGTAAGGGTATTCGGCGGACCGGTGCTGGAAGGACAGGATTGCCGGATTGACGATCCGGCCGTCCTGGATTTCGATCGCCCGGCTGATGGTTTCGTTGGCCGCCCAGGCTTCCGGGCCGGACAGCACCGGTTCCAGGAAGGGCGTCAAGGCTTGGCTGATTTCCCAGCTGGCCGAGTTCCACAAATAGGACGGGCTGTGGTCCACGCCGTAGTAGCTGATGTGGTCGCCGACCTCGAAGATCGGTTCCTGGAACGACGTCGGCCGGGCCCAGCTGAAGCCCATGCCTTCGTCGCAGGAGACGTCCACGATCAGGCTTCCGGGCCGGAATCCGTCGAGATCCGTCAAGTCCAAGTAGGTCAGCGGCGCCGCGGTGTCCTGCAGGGTGCAGTTGACCACGACGTCGAAGTCGGCCAGGAACGGAGCCAGGGGCACCCGTCCGGCGTCGGTGATCGCATGGCTCAGGAACGGGGCATTTTCATCGTGGTCGAATTGCACGATGTGCACCGAGTGGATCGGCGAGCCGACCGCGGCGACGCCGCGGTTGGTCAGGACCTGGACGTCATGGACGCCGTGCGCGTTCAAGGCGGTCACCGCGCCGCGGGCGGTGGCCCCGAATCCGATCACGACCGCGCGCAGACGGGGGCCGTAGTCTCCGGTGATGCCGCGGAGCGCGAAAGCGTGCAGCACCGAGCAGTAGCCGGCCAATTCGTTGTTCTTGTGGAAGACATGCAGGCCGAAGCCGCCGTCGGAAGCCCAATGGTTCATCGCCTCGAACGCGATCAGGGTGAGCTTCTTGTCCACGGCCAACTGGGTGAGCGCACGGTCCTGCACGCAATGCGGCCAGCCCCAGAGGACTTGCCCGTCGCGCAGATCCGCGACATCCGAGGCCTGCGGCTTCGGCAGCAGCACCACGTCCGAGGTCTCGATCAGCTTTTCGCGCGATTCCAGTCCGGCCACCAGCGGAGCCAGCTGGGCGTCGGATACGCCGAACCGTTCGCCGTACCCGGTTTCCAGGCGCATCCGCATCCGCAATGCCTCGTCGATCCGCTCGAGTTGCAGCGGGTGGATCGGCAGCCGCCGTTCGTCCGGCTTGCGTGATCCCGCAATGACGCCCAGGGACAAATCCGCAACCACGGATCAGCGCTTCTTGGGCTGGGTCAGCTTTTCCGCGAGGGTGGCGGCATTCTTGCCGGCCTCGGTGGCCCGCTTATCGGCCCGTTTTTCTTTAATCGATTTGCCGGATTTTTTAGCCGCGCTTTGTCTGGGTGATTTATCGGCCATGGTTGCTCCCTCATCGGGGAGCCGCGGTGACTCCGTACCCCGACAGTACACCCGCCACGGCTGCGGTCCTGCCGCAGGAGTTTTGTCAGCCTGGCTGGTTAGGCTGGAATCATGAACGCGCCGCGAAGCATCCCAGACCGGGCATTCGACACGAGATCGACGACCAGGGCGCTGTTCGGCGCCTGGTCGGTGATCAGCGTTTTGCAGATTTTCCTGGCCGAGTTCGTGGTCAGCCTGGCCTGGGCGGGCCGCAGCGCGTATAGCCCGATCTTCAATGTGATCAGCGATTTGGGGGCGGCGCAGTGCGGGATCTACAACGGACGCTCGGTGTGCTCGCCGCTGAATTGGGTGATGAATGGTTCGTTCGTGCTCCAGGGCTTGGGCATGCTGCTCGGCGGCCTGCTGCTCAGCAGCACGCTTTTGGGCGTTGCCGCGCACTTCCACGGGGCGGAGCCGCCGCAACTGCGCGCCGCGCACTGGGTCAGGGGATTCCTGGTGGTCTGCGGCATCGGCGTGATGGCGGTCGGGATCTTTCCGGAGGACACCATCGGCCCCTTGCACTACCTCGGCGCGGCGTTGTTCTTCGTCTGCGGTTCGATCGCCCAGTTCTTGCTCTGGTGGATCTGGTACCGCCGCAGCTGGTCGAGCTGGATCCTGCTGCTGAGCGGCATCGTCGCGGTCGTTGCGACAATCCTGTTCACGGTGTTTTCGCTTTGGCTCGATGTCCCCGGGTTCCCGGGCGGCTTGGTGGAGCGGTTGATCGTCTACCCAGTGGTGATCGGCTTCGCGGTGGTGGGCATGACCGTGGCCCGCGGGGTCCGCGCCGAACGGAAGGCCCAGGCGGCTCAAGCCCCGGGCTGAGCCTCCGCGGCCGCGGCCTTGGACTTCTTCCGGCGGCCGAACATGGCGATCGCGGCCGCGATCAGCGAAAGCACCAGGAGCGCCCAGGAAGCGACCACCAAAATACTGGTCCAAGCAACCTGGCCGGCGTCGGTCGTCGGGCTGGCCAGCATCGCATCGATCTGGACATTGGCCACCAGTTGCACGACGGCGAACAGCACCGGGGCGGCCCAGAGCGTCCAACGCAATTTCCGGGAGGCGACATTCAGGCCGATCAGCAAAAGCCAGCTGAAACCGAAGATCAAGGGGAACAGCGTGCCCGCCGTTTTGTGCACGTATTGCAGCTGTCCCAGGCCGTCGGCATTGAGCAGGCCTTTGAGCGTGGCCACATAATCGGCGTCGAAGCCGAAGACCATGGAGTCGGGCATGGCCAAGCCGTCGGTGAGTTGGGTCATCTGGTTGAGCGTCAGCAGATGGAAGTACCAGAACAAGAAAGCGCTTGCCGCCACCCCGGCGATCACGATCAGATTCCCGTTGCTTTTTGCCCTTTCCGGGGTGCGCGCCGTCGACGGATTGCCGACGGCTCCGGCGCGGGCCGGCAGCCCTGGGCCGGGGCTAGCATTGTCGCCGTGTTTTTTTGCGCGTTGGGCAGGGGTTTTCGCCATCCCCCCATTCTGGCATCCCCGGCTGTGTCCGGGCGTCGGGCATCGCGGCGCAGTTGTTAGGCCGATCACGAAACAAGGTGTCCCCGGCCGGGCGCGGATAGGCTTTCCCCGATTGCAGATCTACTTCGGGGGATGAGATGACACGTGTGAAAATCGCTGCTTCGGTGGTCGCAGCCGGGCTGGCCGCAGTGCTGCTTGCCGGTTGCGGGCAGACTGCCGCGTCCGGCAGCCAAAGCGCGAGCAGCCAAAGCTCAGCCAGCCAACCGCAGCCTGCCACGGCCAAGGCGGTGCCGACCGAACTGGTCCGCGCGGACTCCCGTGAGGTCAACGCCCCGGCCAGTGCCAAGGCCACCTTGGTGCTGTTCACCGACTATCAATGCCCGTACTGCGCGAAAATGGATCTGCTGATCCAGAAGACCAAGGCGGAATACGCGGATTCGGTGCGGATCGTGGTCCGGAATTACCCGTTGCCGATGCATCAGAATGCCCCGCTCGCCGCGCAGGCCGTGGAGGCTGCTGCAGAACAGGGGGCACTCGAACCCATGGCCTCGGCGGTTTTCCTGGGCCAGCAGAGTTGGGCGAAGGCGACCGAAGGCCAGCGTGAGACCTTGCGGGGGTTCGCTCAGGGGCTGGGCCTGGACATGGCACGCTTCGATGCGGACTTCGCCTCGGCGAAGGTCCAGAACCGGGTCGCGCAAGACTTGCAGGATGCTACGGCGTTGGGCTTGAAGGGCACCCCGTCCGTGGTGCTCAATGGCAGCCTGCTTTCGGTGGATTCCAGCGACTATGCCACGCTCAAAAATCCGATCGACCAGGTTTTGGCCGGCTGAATCCGGGCCCGGCGCAGACCCGGCCGGCAGCTCAATGCCGGATCCGGCTGCGGACCGGAACATCGACCGCGCTGGTCTCGGCCGGATCGCCGCCGAGGTAGTCGGCGAGCGATGGCACGCCGAACAGCCCGACAGCACCGGACGGGTCTTCCATGGCTTGCACCGAAGCGGTGTAGCCGCCCGGTTGGTGATTCCCGGCGACGTCCAGCGGGTCGACTCCCGGCGGGTCGGGCAATTGGATTTTGTGCAGATTGCTCGGCAATGGATGACGCAGTCCGCTGCTGAGTAAACCTCCCAGGTCGGTTTTCGGCACCACGTCGTTGGCGTGTTCGAAGGCCAAAACCGTGACTCCGGGATCCGGCCGGTCGTTGTCCACCGGGCTGCCGTAAACGACCACATGGGTGAGCTGGTACCCGGCGAGCGCGGCCGGATCGGCGGCCAGATTCATCGCGGTCATCCCGCCTTGCGAATGGCCGGTCAGCAGCAACTCGGAACCCGGTGGAACGGTAGCGCCGACCGCATCGATGACCGCCTGGCTGAGCACCGATCGTTGTCCGGAGGCGGTGACCAGGTTGCCCCGCATGCCGAAAGCGCTCGGGTTCCCGACCGTGGCCCACTGCTGGGTGCCCGGGATGCTCACGATGTAGCGGCCCCGGCCGCCCGCAGCGGAGACCCGGGTGATCCGAAGCGCGCCCTCCGAAGTTCCGGGACGCCCGGTGAGCGCATAGGCGTCGGTGGTCAGTTTCAGCAGATCGGAAACCGTTCTGGGGGTGCGGCTGGACGGAATCCCGGCACGGTTGGCCGATACCGGCAGCGGTTCGCCCAACTGCGGAAGGCTGCTGCTGATCGGTTCCGCGGCCCCGCCGCTGGCCAGCACCGTGCTGAATTCCGCAGCCGCCTGGGCAGCCAGGAGTTTCGCTGCGGCCAGGGCGGACGCCGGGAGCGGTTCGCCGCGGGCCATTCTGGCGAGCATGCCCGCCAGATAGACCTGATCCGCTGCGGCTTGGCGCCCCGCCGCCGCGATGTTCTGCATCGCGTGCCACGGCTGCGGAACGGTCCCGTCTCCGGCCCCGCGCGGAGCCGGCGTGGCCGGGCCGTCCCGTGGCGCGGTGGTCGGCAGGAATCCGTTCGGGCCTTCGACGTTGCGATCGGTTCCGGACTGCGCCAGCACGCGGGCCCGGCTGGTGTATTCCTGCTCGGCTGCCTGCCCGAGCAGGTTTTCGGCATGCCGGCGCAGGTCGGCTGCGGCCAGTCCGAGCGCCGGGCGCTGCCGGCCCGCCCAGCGCTCGCGGAACCCGGTCGCATCCGGACCGGCCCAAGCGCAGTCGGCAATACTGCGCCCGAGCCGGAACGACGTCGAATCCAAGTCCTCCGCGAGGCGTTCCATAGTTGCCGCCAGGCTGCGGACATCGCGGCTCCGCAAGCCGGACATCCGGTCGGATACCGCGCCGTCGGCCGGATTCCGGGGTGATTCGGCGGTGCCCATCAGAAGCCCTTTCCAGGAGTCGCGGAAAAGTGAGACGAGCATAGTCCGGGGCCGCCCGGAGGGTACATGGGGAGTTCCGGCTTGTGGATAAGTAGAGTGGAAGCATGCCAGTCTACGAAGACCTCGACCCTGCCCTCGATGATGCCCAGCTGGCTTCGGCGCTGGTCCGCAATGCCGGCCGGATGGCGCTGGCGATGCGGGCCGAAGGACTGGACGGAGAACGGAAGACGTCCGTGTCCGATGTGGTCACTGCGGCGGACAAGGCTGCGGAAAAATACGTGCTGCAGCAATTGCGGAACTGCCGTCCCGAGGACGGGATCCTGGGCGAGGAGGGCGCCCAGTTCACGGGCAGCTCCGGACGCACTTGGGTGATCGATCCGGTGGACGGCACCTACAATTTCCTCTCCGGTTCGAGCTATTGGTGTTCCGCGATCGCACTGCGGGTCGACGGCGGGGATCCAGTTGACCCGCAGGTCCTGCTCGGCGCGGTCTACCAACCGCAGGAAGAGAAGCTCTGGCTCGGCGGGCAGCAGATTCCGGCGACGCTCAATGGCGAGCGTTTGCCGGTTCTGTCGCAGGCTTCACTGGACCAGCTCAGCGCCGCGACCTATCTGCACCCGACCTGGTTGGCCCGCCCGGAAGCTGCTGCCCCGTGGCTTGCCGCAGTCGCCGAGCTGGCGACTTTCCGGTTGCTGGGCTCGGGCTCCTGCGATCTCTCCAGGGTCGCCCAGGGCGAATGGGGCTGCTGGTTCCAACACTCGACGCCGCTGTGGGACTGGCTGCCCGGGAAAGCGATCGTCACCGCAGCCGGCGGGGTCACCGAGGTCCTGCGGGTGAACGGGCTGAACTGGTTCGTCGCCGGCGGAGCCGCCGCAGTCGCCGGGTTGCGCGCGGCGCTGGCATCCGGGGAGCTGGGCCCCGGGGCATCCCCGGCGGCCGGCGATGCCTCGGCTGTCGGTGCCGACAACTAGACTTAGCTGATCATGGACATGCTCTTCGACGCCGGTCGCTTTGGCCGCAGTGCGCCCCAGGAATCCGGCAACCCGCAGATCGACGCCCAAGAGTTGTTGCACGGACTCAATCCGCAGCAGGAAGCGGCTGTGGTGCACGCCGGCTCGCCGCTGCTGATCGTGGCGGGCGCCGGATCCGGAAAAACCCGCGTGCTCAGCCACCGGATCGCCTACCTGCTCGCCACCGGGCGTTCGCACCCGGGGCAGATTCTGGCGATCACTTTCACCAACAAAGCCGCGGCGGAAATGCGCGATCGGATCGGTGCGCTGATCGGGGACACCGCGAAAAACATGTGGATTTCCACGTTCCACTCGTCCTGTGTGCGGATCCTGCGCCGCGAGGCCAGCACCGTGGGTTTGAGCACGAGTTTTTCGATCTACGACTCGGCGGACAGCCTCCGGCTGATCACCTTGATCGCCAAAGGCCTGGACTTGGACCCCAAGCGGTTCGCGCCGAAGGCCATGCAGCACAAGATCTCCGCACTGAAAAACGAATTGATCGACGACGACGCCTACGCCTCGACGGCGACCGATCCTTTTGAACAAGGCGTGGCGGAGGTCTACCGCGGATACACCCAGCGGCTGCGGCAGGCCAATGCCCTGGACTTCGACGACCTGATCGCCCAGACCGTGTGGTTGTTCCGGGCCTTCCCCGGAGTCGCGGATTATTACCGGCGCCGCTTCCGGCATGTTCTGGTGGACGAATACCAGGACACCAACCACGCGCAGTACGCGCTGGTCAAGGAAATCGTCGGGCCCGGCGAAGGCCCGGACCAGGTGCCGGCCGAGCTGACCGTGGTCGGCGACTCGGACCAGTCGATTTACGCCTTCCGGGGTGCGGACATCCGGAACATCGTCGAGTTCGAGAAGGACTACCCGAACGCCCGGACGATCAAGCTCGAGCAGAACTACCGTTCCACGCAGACCATCCTCAGCGCCGCGAACGCAGTGATCGAGAAGAATCCGGACCGACCGGTGAAGCGGCTCTGGACCGCCGAGGGCGACGGCGAGAAGATCATCGGTTACGTCGCGGAGAACGAACACGAAGAAGCGCGGTTCATCGCCGAGGAAATCGACCGGCTGCAAGACGACGAAGACCTGCGCCCGGGCGACGTGGCGATTTTCTACCGGACCAATGCGCAGTCCCGCTCGATCGAAGAAATCCTGATGCGGGTGGGTCTGCCGTACCGGGTGGTCGGCGGCACCAGGTTTTACGAACGCAAGGAAATCAAGGATGCACTCGCTTACTTGCGGGTGCTGGTCAACCCGGACGACGACGTCAACCTGCGCCGGATCCTGAACGAGCCCAAGCGCGGCATCGGCGACCGGGCCGAGGGCGCGGTCGCGGCCCTCGCCGAACGGGAACGCAGTTCCTTCATGGCGGCCTTGCGGCGGGCCGATGAAGCGCCGGCGATGGCTACCCGAAGCTTGAACGCGGTCAACGGTTTCGTCAAACTCATGGATGACCTGAGCCAGGTGGCGGAGACCTCCGGAGCGGCGACTGCGCTGGAAGCAGTCTTGGAGCAGACCGGGTACCTGGAAACGCTCCGCGCCAGCAACGACCCGCAGGACGAATCCCGGGTGGAGAACCTGGCCGAACTGGTCGCGGTGGTCCGCGAATACGAGCGGGACAACCCGGAGGGCTCGCTGACCGATTTCCTGGAAGGCGTGGCCCTGGTGGCCGACGCCGATCAGATCCCCGACGCCCCGGGCAGCGATACCGAAGCCGCGGTCGCCGAGGCCCGTCGATTGGGCGTGGTGACGCTGATGACGCTGCACACTGCCAAGGGCCTCGAGTTCCCGGTGGTCTTCCTCACCGGAATGGAACACGGGATCTTCCCGCATGCCCGCTCGGCCACCGACGCCAAGGAATTGGCCGAGGAACGCCGGCTGGCCTACGTGGGGCTGACCCGGGCACGCAAACGGTTGTACCTGACCCGCTCCGAGGTGCGCAGCCTGTGGGGGCAGAGCCAGTACAACCCGGCCAGTCCGTTCATCGACGAAGTGCCTGCGGAGTTGATCGAATGGAAGCGCGAAGGCAGCGCCCGGATGATTCCGTCGATCGGATCGTCGGGCTTCGGCCGGGACCGCTACGAAGGCTCATACTGGGGCGCCGGTTCAGCGGTCGGCGGCCGGGACACCGGGCAGCTTCCGCCGAGTCTTTCCACCCGGGCGGCCCGGGTGCAACCGCAAAAAGAAGTTCCGCAGCTCTCCGTGGGGGACCAGGTCGAACACACCAGCTTCGGCGCCGGAACCGTGATCGCGCTCGAAGGCGCCGGCGACAAGACAGTGGCCAAAGTGCGCTTCGCCGGCGAGGAAAAGCGGCTGCTGTTGCGCTATGCGCCGCTGAGCAAAGTCGGCGGGTAAGACACGATTTTTGACACCGTTTAAACATCTGACTTTTAATTGACAATCCCTAGTCGCTGGGGAGTATTTGTTGCTACTCTTCATGATAATCATCCGAGTCATCTGATGTTATTGGGGCTTCTACATGCTCCGTGGTCTGTTTTACTCGGAGGCCGAGAAGATCTAGGAGTCAATGGTGATTCAAGCTTCATCTGGTTTCGGTATCACCCGGCGCGCCTTCGGGCTTTCCGTGGTAGCTGGCCTCGGCGTGGCGGCGGCCCCGCTGATTGCCGGCAAAGCCGCTGCGGCGGCCGCGCACATTATCTACGCTGCCCCGGACGGCAGCCGGCAAGCTGTCGGCAGCGATGCCGAACCCACTGATCTGCTCGGTGCCCAGCAAAAGGTCCGGGACCTGCTGCCTTTCGCCACCGGTCCGATCGAGGTCCGGCTCTCCGGCGGCCGGTATTCGCTCAGCGCTACGCTCAGCTTCGGACCGGCTGATTCCGGCAGCCCGACGGTACCGGTACGTTGGCTGGCCAAAGCAGGGCAGCGTCCGGTGTTCGCCGGCGGACGGAGCATCATTGCGCAATGGACGCCGTACCGGAACGGCATCTATGTCGCGGACCTTCCGGCGAATCTGGATTTCGACCAGCTTTTCGTAGCCGGCAGCCGGAAGATTCTGGCTCGGTATCCCAACTTCGATCCGAAACCGGGTGCGATCCTGGGTGGTTACGCCAAAGACGCGATCGCCCCGGAACGGATCAAGACCTGGTCCAATCCCAAGACCGGGTTGGTCCGGGCGCTGCACAACTACGAGTGGGGCGGCAACAGTTTCAAAATCAAGGGCGTGCTAGCCAATGGCAACGCCGATCTGGAATGGGTCGGCGACAACAACCGCGGCAGTGGGATCAACACCGTTGAACGCATGGTCGAGAACATTTTCGAGGAGCTCAATGCGCCCGGCGAATGGTTCTACGACCGGCCCACCGGCAAGCTCTATTTCTATCCGGAAGACGGCAAGAACCCGGGCGCGGCGAGCATAGGCCTGGGTGAATTGAACGAGTTGATCCGGGTCGAGGGCGCCTCCACGGCGAACCCGGTCCGTGACTTGAGCTTTGCCGGAATCGCCTATACGCAAACGCACCGGACGCTGTTCAACAGCAGCTACGAGAAAATGTTGCTCGGCGACTGGGCCATCGTGCGCAGCGCTGCGGTGGTGTTGAAGAACACCGAGCGGGTCGATGTCCGTGACTCCAGTTTCGTGCAGATCGGCGGGAATGCGGTATTCATCGACGGTTACAACAAAGGCAATGTCCTGGACAACAATGTCTTCGACCAGGTCGGCGCCAGCGCTGTGGTCACGGCGGGAGCCAAATCCGCGGTGCGTTCGCCGTCGTCGTTCGAACAGTTCCAAAAAACCTGGCCGGATCTCACTCCCGGGCCGCTGACCGAGGACTACCCGCGGGACATCACCGTCAGCAATTCGTTGATGACCAACCTCGGTATCTACGAGCTGCAGACTGCAGGAGTGCAGATCTCGGTGGCACAGCGGATCAGCGTGCTGAACAACACCATCCACGACGTTCCCCGAGCCGGCATCAATGTCAACGACGGGACTTGGGGCGGCCATCGCATCGCCCGCAATGCGATCTGGAACACCGTGCAGCAGACCGGCGACCACGGCCCGATCAACGCTTGGGGCCGTGATCGGTGGTGGCCCTTCTCGGCGCCCACCGGTGTCAGCTATTCGAAGAACCAAAGCAAAGACGCGGACACCTTGCGCAAGGCCATGAAAGCCGATGCGGTGGAGACTACGGTGATCGAGCAAAATCGGATTTGGCACAGTTCGGATTGGGCGATCGATCTGGACGATGGCTCCAGCAATTACCTGGTCCAGAACAACTTGCTGCTCAATTCCGGGATCAAGATCCGCGACGGCTTCGAACGGATTGCCCGGAACAACATGATCGTCAACGGATCGATCTTCGAACAGGTGGCGTTTCCGGGCAACGGGGATGAAGTCAGCAAAAACGTGATTTTGCGTGCGATGCCCTACAACAACTACGGCGACGAGGCTTCCGACCCCAGGATCACCAAGATGGTCTACGCCGGAAACACGTTTTGGAACGACGGCGGGGCGATTGCGATCGGCCGGCAGGACAACGGAACCACCCAAACCCTGCAACAGTGGCAAGCCAAGGGGGCGGACCAGGATTCCATCGTTGCCGACCCCCGGATTGCAGCCGGCAGCCCTTGGCTCGACCCGAATCTGCTCGATTACACGCTGTCCGCTGATTCGCCCGCTTTGACCCTGGGCTATCAGAACATTCCGATGGATAATTTCGGCCGGCCGGGGAATACCGAGCGTCCACCGGCGACCGTGATGACGGCCGTGGTCGTGGTGCCGACCAGGGAAAGTGTGATCGAACCCTGGCTGGGCAGCAGTTTGGTCGGCATCACCACGACCGGCATGGCGAGCGTCGTCGGACGGCCGATCGGCCAAGGCCAAGTCGTCGGCGAGGTTCCAGCCGGTTCGGCCGCGGCTGCCGCGGGCCTGTTGCAGAACGACGTCGTGATCGGCGTCAATGGCGCCCGGGTAACGGACAAGAACAGCTTCTGGACGGTGTGGAACACCATTCCGGCCGGAAGCCAGGTCAGCTTCGAGCTGTCCCGGAAGCAGAACCCGGCTACTGCTACCTTGACCAGACCCGGGGGAGCGGAAAAAATCAACAACACCTCCGGGGTCATGTACACCGGCACCGGCTGGGATTGGAAGGCGAAAAACCGCGGTGGCGCCAATAGCTTCCTGGACGATCTCGATGCATCCACGGTGCAAGGGGATTCAGCCGAACTGGCGTTTTACGGGACGTCGGTCAAGTTCATCACCCAGACCAACCTGGACGAGGCAGTGGTAACGGTGTCCCTCGACGGCGGCCCCGGCGTTCCGGTGAGCCTGAAAACCACAACCCGCAAATACCAATCCACAGTCTTCACGTCGCCGAGTCTGGCCGCGGGCAGACACACCATCAAGATCACCAGCACCACAGCCGGGTACTTTCTGGTGGACGCGTTCGAAATCACCCGTTAGCTCCAGAGCCGAGGCTGTCGGACCTAGTTGCACCCGAGCAGGCGGTGCGGCAGTCTAAGGGCATGAACCGCGCACCCCGGACCGTGGCCAGTGCGCTCCTCGGTGTGCTGGCGGTGCTGCTGGCCAGTACCGGGTGCATCTCGATCAGCAGTCCGGACCCGAACGCTGCTTCCGGGCCGCCGCCGTCGTACCTGGAAAGACTCAAGGCCGCACAGGCCGTCGAACCGACGGCTTCGGCGGCCAAGACCCTCGCCGAGGGGGTCAGCGGCTTCGCCGTCGCGGATCGGGGGATCGCCTGTGTGTTGACCGATTCGCGCAATGGGCACGTCAATACCCCGTTCGAACCGAACAACTTCGCCGATGCCGCGAATCAGCCGCAGCCGGTGATCCCGGTGGTGCTCTGCGAGCTGGCGAAGTATCCGGCCCCGCGGGCCGAAGATATCCGTGACGACTGCGGCGGCACCGGGATCGGATACCTGGGCGGGGTGGCCCAACTGGCACCGGACGGCGCGGTTTACGGTGCGTGCCGGGCCGGGTTGACCGGGATCGAAGCTTCCGGCGACGACGCCAGCAGCAGCAAAAAACTCTTGGCCGGGCTGCCGGTGCTCGCCGAGGGATCCGCCCTGGACGCGAAAGGCTACCGTTGCGCCCCGATGGATTCCGGAGTGGCCTGCGCCAACCTGGGCAATGGCGCCGGGTTCTTCGTGGCCCAGGACAAATACCAGCTTTTCGGCGGCAAGCAACAGTAGCGGCCCGGAATGTGGGGTTACTCACTAAACAGGTACTCTGGAGGCGGCCGCTTAGGCCGCTGCACTAAAGTTCCCCATGGGGCATTGCAACATGCCCTGGGTCAGGTGCAGATGATCACCCGATTGAAACGAAAACTACTTCGACGTAGAAGGACTTGAGCCCGTGGACCTGTTTGAATACCAGGCGCGCGACATGTTTGAAGCACACGGAGTCCCCGTGCTCGCTGGCATCGTCGCCAACACCGCAGAAGAAGCCAAGGCCGCAGCCGAGAAAATCGGTGGCGTGACCGTTGTCAAAGCACAGGTAAAGGTGGGCGGCCGCGGCAAGGCCGGCGGCGTCAAAGTCGCCAAGACCGCAGACGAGGCGTTCGAATACGCCGGCAACATCCTCGGTATGGACATCAAGGGCCATACCGTGCACAAAGTCATGATCGCCCAGGGCGCGGACATCGCCGAAGAATACTACTTCTCGGTGCTGCTGGACCGCGCGAACCGCAACTACCTGGCCATGTGCTCGGTGGAAGGCGGCATGGAGATCGAGGTCCTCGCGGTTGAGCGTCCCGAGGCGCTGGCTCGCATCGCCGTCGACCCGGCCGTGGGCATCGACCAGGCCAAGGCCGAAGAGATCGTGGACACCGCAGGCTTCGCCGCGGATGTGCGCGACGGCGTGATCGAGACGATCAAAAAGCTCTGGGACGTCTTCAAGAAGGAAGACGCCACCCTGGTCGAGGTCAACCCGCTGGTCAAGACCGGAGACGGCCGCATCCTGGCCCTCGACGGCAAGGTCACCCTGGACGCCAACGCCGATTTCCGGCACCCGGACCACGAAGCGCTGGAAGACAAAGACGCTGCTGATCCGCTCGAGGCCAAGGCCAAGGAGAACGACCTCAACTACGTCAAGCTCGACGGCGAGGTCGGCATCATCGGCAACGGCGCTGGTTTGGTGATGTCCACTTTGGACGTCGTCGCTTACGCCGGCGAGAGCCACGGCAATGTGAAACCGGCGAACTTCCTGGACATCGGCGGTGGAGCTTCCGCCGAGGTGATGGCGGCCGGCCTGGACGTGATCCTCAACGATGCGCAGGTCAAGAGCGTGTTCGTGAACGTCTTCGGTGGCATCACCGCCTGTGACGCAGTGGCCAACGGCATCGTCAAGGCTCTGGAAATCCTGGGCACCGCGGCGAACAAGCCGCTCGTGGTCCGGCTCGACGGCAACAACGTCGAAGAAGGCCGCCGCATTCTGACCGAGGCCAATCACCCCTTGGTGACTCAGGCTGCAACCATGGACGAGGGCGCTGACAAGGCTGCCGAGCTCGCCCACGCTGCGAAGTAAGGGATAGCAGAAGATGTCTATTTACCTCAACAAAGATTCCAAGGTCATCGTCCAGGGCATTACCGGCGGCGAAGGCACCAAGCACACCGCGTTGATGCTCAAGGCCGGCACGCAGGTTGTTGGCGGCGTGAACGCACGCAAGGCCGGCAGCACGGTGAGCCACACGGACAAGGACGGCAACGCCGTCGAACTGCCGGTTTTCGGTGGCGTGGCTGAAGCAATCGAGAAGACCGGCGCTGATGTGTCGATCATCTTCGTGCCGCCGGCATTCACCAAAGACGCCGTGGTGGAAGCGATCGAGGCCGGCATCGGCCTGGTCGTGATCATCACCGAGGGCGTTCCGGTGCAGGATTCGGCTGAGTTCTGGGCGCTGGCCCAGTCCAAGCTCGACGCCGACGGGAACCAGGTCACCCGGATCATCGGGCCGAACTGCCCGGGCATCATCACTCCGGGTGAGTCCTTGGTCGGCATCACGCCGAACAACATCACCGGCAAGGGCCCGATCGGCTTGGTCTCCAAGTCCGGCACCCTGACCTACCAGATGATGTACGAACTGCGCGATCTGGGCTTCTCCACCGCGATCGGCATCGGTGGCGACCCGGTCATCGGCACCACGCACATCGATGCGCTGGCTGCATTTGAAGCCGATCCGGAGACCAAGGCGATCGTGATGATCGGCGAAATCGGCGGCGACGCCGAAGAGCGTGCCGCGGACTTCATCAAGGCGAACGTCACGAAGCCGGTTGTCGGTTACGTCGCCGGCTTCACCGCGCCGGAAGGCAAGACCATGGGCCACGCAGGTGCCATCGTCTCCGGTTCTGCCGGCACCGCGCAGGCCAAGAAGGAAGCGCTCGAGGCCGCTGGCGTGAAGGTCGGCAAGACGCCGTCCGAGACTGCCAAGCTGCTGCGCGAGGTCTACGCCGCGCTCTAAAACTCTTCGCGTTTGGCAGGTCCAAGCCGGTGAGACAGGTCGATGTTTGCACCTGTTTCACCGGCTTGGACCTGTTTTCGTCTCCAGGTTCCTGTGACTCAGCGGCTTCGCTCTGTTTTCGGGGACTCAACCGGGTTAATCTGGGTCTTTCACGACGGATTTGCTGAGTCGAGGAGTCGAGATGGAACCGGAAAACCTTGTTCGCCCGGACTGGTCGCAACAATCTTTCGCTTACTACGCCACTAAGATCGAGCAGGTGCTCGGGGTGTCGGAAACTGCCTCCGGCCTCTCCGTGATGCGGGTCGAGATCCTGCCGGGCATGGCTCCGCCTTTGCATGTCCACACTCGCGAAGATGAATTCTGGATCGTACTGCGCGGCCGGCTGCGCTGGTGGTTCGGCGGCAACAGCCTGGCGGAGTGCACGACTCAGGATGCTGGCGTCGGAGCGTTCGTGGCCGGGCCCCGGAACATTCCGCATACCTTCGACACGATTACCGACACCGCTGAGGTGCTGACAGTTTTGAGTCCGGGCGAGATGGAGAGCTACTTCCATGCGGTCGGAGCTTCGCCGGAGCGCCACGACGACGAAAACGCGAATCTGATGACTTCATACGGGATCACGGTTCTGGGACCGGCCCCGAATCTGCACTCAGATCGTTCCGGAAGCTGAATCTTACGAACTTTTTTTGCGGCCGCTGGGAAATCCTCCGCAAGGCTTATGGACATATTGTCGGTATCCTCGTCTAGGCTTATTGCTATCCAATCTTGAATACTCGCAGATCTGCGACGAGGAATCCTTATGCTGATCAAGCTTTTGCGGCAATACGGTGGGGCGTATGTGCCGTACATCATCGCTGTTTTCGTTTTCCAATTGGCGGCGACCATCGCTGCCCTCTACCTGCCCAGTCTCAACGCCCAGATCATCGACCAGGGCGTTGCCAAAGCAGACCCGGATTACATCTGGCGCGTCGGCGGCGTGATGCTCGGCGTGGCCCTGGTCCAGGTGCTCGCCGCGATCGCCGGGGTCTACTTCGGCTCCAAGGCCGCAATGGCGGTCGGCCGTGACCTCCGGCGCAGCGTCTACCGCAAAGTCTCCGGCTTCTCCGCGCAGGAGCTGGGCAAATTCGGCGCGCCGACGCTGATCACCCGGGGCACCAACGACATCCAGCAAGTACAGATGGTTCTGCTGCTGGGGCTGAATTTCATGGTTTCAGCACCGATCATGTGCATCGGCGGCATCATCATGGCGTTGCGCGAAGATCTCAGCCTGTCCTGGCTGGTCTGGGTCTCGGTGCCGTTGCTGCTGGCAGTGGTGGGCTATCTGGTCTATTTGCTGATGCCCTTGTTCCAATCGATGCAGGCGAAGATCGACAAGATCAACGGGGTGCTCCGGGAGCAGATCGTGGGCATCCGGGTGGTCCGGGCCTTCGTCCGCGAGCCGTACGAGACCAAACGTTTCGACGCGGCCAACGACGATCTGACCAAGGTCTCGCTCCGGGTCGGTTCGATTTTCGTGCTGATGTTCCCGCTGATCACCATGATTCTGCACCTGGCGACCGCCGCGGTGCTCTGGTTCGGCGGCCAGCGGGTGGACGCCGGGCAGATGCAGATCGGTTCGCTGACGGCGTTCCTGCAGTACCTGCTGCAGATCCTGACCGCGGTCATGATGGGCACGTTCATGGCGATGATGGTGCCACGGGCCGTGGTCTGCGCCGAGCGGATCGGTGAAGTGCTCGACGTCGAGGCGAGCATCAAAGTGCCGGAAACCCCCACCGAGCCCGCGGCCAGCCGCGGCGAAGTGGAATTCCGCAATGTCAGCTTCAGTTACCCCGGAGCCGAGGAGCCGGTGCTGAAGAACATCTCGTTCTCCGCCAGCCCGGGGCAGACCGTCGCGATCATCGGGGCCACCGGGGTGGGCAAGACGACGCTGCTTTCGCTGTTGCCGAGGCTCTACGACGTGGCCTCCGGCGAGGTCTTGCTGGACGGCGTGCCGGTCACCGAACTGAGCCGCAAAGCGATCACCTCGCGGGTGTCGATGGTGCCGCAGAAACCGTATTTGTTCTCCGGCACGATCGAATCGAACTTGCGCTTCGGCAAGCCGAATGCGGGCGACGACGAGCTCTGGGAGGCGCTCACCGTCGCCCAGGGCGCGGATTTCGTCCGGCAGAAGAGCCGTGGCCTCGATTCCCGGGTGGCCCAAGGCGGCACCAACGTCTCCGGCGGGCAGCGGCAGCGCCTGTGCATTGCCCGGTCTTTGGTCACCGAACCCAAGGTGTACCTCTTCGACGATTCGTTTTCCGCACTCGACGTGACCACCGATGCGAAACTGCGCAAGGCGCTCAAGGCGAAGACCGCCGACGCCACGGTGATCATCGTCGCGCAGCGGGTGGCAACGATCACCGATGCCGACCAGATCCTGGTCCTGGACAACGGCGAGATCGTGGCTCGCGGAACCCACGAGGAGCTCCTGGACACCTCGGAGACCTACCAGGAAATCGTCGCTTCCCAGATCAGTGCGGAGGATGCAGCATGAGCAAGCAAGCTGAGGACGGGCAAGCCGCGGCCGAGCCGACGCGGCCCGGACGGAGGTCCCGGCGAGGCGCGGCGAAGCCCGAAGCCCAGACCGAGCAAGCCCAGACGGCGCTGCTCGACGACGATGATTTCGTCGAGGAAGAATTCAAACCGACCGAAGCCGACGGCGACATGTTCGGCGGTGCGCCGGCCAAGAAGGCCAAAGCGTTCTGGCCCTCGGCGAAGCGGCTGGTCGGGCTGCTCCGGCACGAATGGCTGGCGTTGACCGCCATTTTCGGCGCCGTCGCGGTATCCGTGGTGCTCACCGTGATCGGTCCGAAGATCTTGGGCCGGGCGATGGACGTGATCTTCAACGGCGTGATCGGCGCCGGGTTGCCGGCGGGGGTCAGCAAAGACCAGGTCATCGCCGGGGCCCGGGCCAGCGGGGACAACAATTTCGCGGACATGCTCGCGGCATCGGACGTGGTGCCGGGGAAGGGCGTCGACTTCAACGCGCTCTCCTTCCTGATCGTCGTCGTGCTTTCGATTTATCTGGTCGCCTCGGTGTTCAACTGGTTCCAGGGCTATGTGCTGAACGTGATCGTGATGCGGGCAATCCGGAAATTGCGCAGCGACGTCGAGGCGAAGCTCAACCGCTTGCCGTTGAACTACTTCGACACCGGCCAGCGCGGCGATGTGCTGTCCCGGGTCACCAACGACGTGGACAATGTGCAGCAAGGCCTGCAGCAGGCATTCTCCCAACTGGTGAGTTCGGTGCTGCTGCTGGCCGGCTTCACCGTGATGATGTTCTTGGTCTCCTGGCAGCTGGCGCTCATCGCGTTGATCGCGATCCCGCTCTCCGGGGTGGTCGCCGGGGTGATCGGAACCCGGAGCCAAAAACTCTTCGCCTCGCAGTGGAAGACCACCGGTGCACTCAACGGCCAGATCGAAGAGTCGTTTTCCGGGCACGCCCTGGTGACCCTGTTCGGCCGGGAGCAGGACATGCTTGAGCGCTTCGACGAACGCAATGAAGAGTTGTACAGGGCGAGCTTCGGCGCCCAGTTCGTTTCGGGCCTGATGATGCCGATCATGCAGTGGGTCAACTACCTGAGCTATGTGGGCATCGCGGTGATCGGCGGCCTGCGGGTGGCCTCCGGCCAGATGACCCTGGGCGATGCCACCGCGTTCATCCAGTATTCGCGCGAGTTCAACCAGCCGCTGACCCAGATTGCCGGCATGGCGAACATGCTGCAGTCCGGTGTCGCCTCGGCTGAGCGGGTGTTCGAGTTCCTGGACGAGGACGAACAAGAGCCCGAGGATGCCCGGCGCCGGCTCCCGGCGAAAACCGATGGCCACGTCGAGTTCGAAAACGTGACCTTCAGCTACACCGCGGACAAACCGCTGATCGAGGACCTCTCGTTCTCGGCGAAGCCAGGTGCCACCGTGGCCATCGTCGGCCCCACCGGGGCCGGGAAGACCACCCTGGTCAACCTGGTGATGCGGTTCTACGAGTTGAATTCCGGCCGGATCACGGTGGACGGCGTCGACATCACCGAACTGAGCCGGGCCGAACTGCGTTCCAAAGTCGGCATGGTGCTGCAAGACGCCTGGCTCTTCGGCGGAACCATCTACGACAACATCAAGTACGGGAATCTGGACGCCACCGAAGAGCAGATCATGGAGGCGGCCAAGGCCACTTATGTGGACCGGTTCGTCCGGGCTCTGCCGGACGGGTACCAGACAGTGCTCGACGACGAGGGCGAAAACGTGAGCGCCGGCGAGATGCAGCTGATCACGATTGCCAGGGCGTTCGTGGCCAATCCGTCCTTGTTGATCCTGGACGAGGCGACGAGTTCGGTGGATACCCGGACCGAGGTGCTGGTGCAGAAGGCGATGGCGGCGTTGCGCACGGATCGGACCAGCTTCGTGATCGCACACCGCTTGTCCACCATCCGCGATGCGGACACCATTTTGGTGATGGAAGCCGGACGGATCGTGGAACAGGGCAGCCACCACGATCTGCTTGCGGCACAAGGGGCCTATTACCGGCTCTACCAGTCGCAGTTCGCCGGCGAGACCGACATCGACGATGTGGAAGCGCAGAGCAAAGCGTCGTTGTAACCGGTCCGGTACGGACGGGCGGACGTCCGAATCGCGAAAAGGTGCGCTGAACCTGAGGTTCAGCGCACCTTTTCGTCGGGCTGGAAGGGTCAGCAGCCCAGGTTTCCGCCGGGGTCGACGCCGAGGATGCCGGTGATGTTCTTGTAGTAGTTGATCCGGGCGTTGCGCTGGTCAGCGCCTTTGCCGTTGCATTCCAAGCCGCCGTTGATCGAGCGGATGGTTTCGCCGAATCCCTTGTTGTTGACCATGGCGTTGTGCGCGGTCATGGTGCCGGCGCCGTTCTGGGTGTTCCAGAACCAGAGTCCGGTGCCCCAGGCGAGCGTCGCATCGGTGGCGACCTTGTCCGGGTTGCGCAGCAAATCGACGCCGAGCGAATCCCCGGCGGCTTTGTAGTTGTAGTTCCAGCTCAGCTGCAGCGAGCCGCGGCCGTAGTACTGGTCGTTTCCGGCCGGGCAGCCGTAGGACTGGCTCTTGTCGCAGTAATGCGGGTAGTTGGCTTTGTTGATTTCCCGGATGTACTGCAGTCCGCCGGTTTCCTGGGTGACGTTGGCCAAGAAAGCGGCTGCTTCGCGCTTTTTGGTGGTGTCGCTGCCGGTGGTGGCGAATGCTCCGTATTTGGCCGCACCGTTGACCAGGCCCTGATAGGTGTAGAAGGAATTCCGGTTGGGGAAGATCTTGTTGAACTGCGCTTCGGTCACGATGAAGCCGGCGGCCGCAGCGGACGCCTCGGCCGGTGCCGGGCCGGCGTCGGCGTTGGAAACCGCCGGGGTGCCGATCAGCATGACGCTGCCGAGGGCCACGGCGCAGAACAGTTTCAGGTATTTTTTCATGGGGATGCCTTTCGCACTGCACATCGAGGAAGGGTCAGCAGCCCAGGTTTCCGCCGGGGTCGACGCCGAGCATGCTGGTGATGTTCTTGTAGTAGTTGATCCGGGCATTGCGGGAATCCGCGCCGTTGCCGTTGCATTCCAGGCCGCCGTTGATCGAGCGGATGGTCTCGCCGAAGCCCCGGTTCTGCACCATGGAGTTGTGGCTTGAGGTGCTGGCGCCACCGCTTTGCGTGTTCCAGTACCAGAGTCCGGTACCCCAGGCGAGCGTCGGATTGATGGCCACCTGATCCGGGTTGTTCAACAGGTCGTAGCCCAGGGAATCTCCGGCGGCTTTGTAGTTGTAGTTCCAGCTCAGTTGCAGCGAGCCGCGGCCGTAGTACTGGTCGCTGCCGGCCGGGCAGCCGTAGGACTGGCTGCGGTCGCAGTAGTGCGGGTAGTTCGCGGTGTTCAACTCGCGCAAGTATTGCAAGCTGCCGGTCTCGTGCTGCACATTGGCCAAGAAGGCTGCGATTTCACGCTTTTTCGTGGCGTCATCGCCGGTCGTGGCAAAGGCCGGGTATTTCTTGGCGCCGTTGACCAGGCCCTGGTAGGAGTAGGTGGCGTTCCGGTTCGGGAAGAGCTGGTTGAATTGCGCTTCGCTGATCGGGAACCCGGCGTTCGACGGCGGATTGCCGCCGGGATGCACGGTCCACTTCTGGTTGGCGTTGCCGGAGCAGGTGTAAATCTGCAGCCGGGTGCCGTTGGCAGAGCTCTGATCGGTCGAGTCGAGGCATTTGTCCGCGGCGGGGTTGACGATGTCGCTCGCGTTGGAGAACGCCCATTTCTGGTTGGCGCTGCCGGCGCAGTCCCACAGCTGGACCTTGGCGCCGTTGCTGGTCGATCGATCGGCAATGTCCAGGCACTTGCCGAGGATCCGGATGCTCTGATCATCGCCGATGGTCACTTGCTGGGCATTGGTGCCGTTGCAATCGTAGATTTGCACCGCGGTGCCGTTGTCCGATTTGGCGGCGGCTGCATCGATGCATTTGCCGCCGATGCCGGTGATCGTGCCGGTCGTTGCTGCTTGGGCGGCCGTGGGTGCGGCGACCAGGAGGAGTGCTGCGGCTGCGGATGCCGTCAGCAGGGCGAGGAGTTTCTTCACTGCAGGTGATCCTTTCGAACATTCAAAATGAGATCAGAATGGGTTTTACCTGAAGTGCGGTGATTGTTAGCAAAAGTCTTTCGTTCCAGACGGGTGAACACAAGACATAGTGAAAGATTTCCACGGAATGCTGCAATTTCTGTGGAAAGTACTTACTTAGCGTCGCAGTCCGCCCGCTGACCACTCTCTCCTCTCTCCTCACCCGCACCAACTGTGCACTCGCGCGGAGGTGGAGGTGGAGGTGGGCGCGGGGGTTCGAGGACGGGTGGGGCTGCGGCCTAGTCCGCGATTAAGTCAGTATGTCCTGACAAACCTTTGACAGGACATGTGTTCTGCGGCAAAGTATGTGGTGTGCCACACGAACTCCTGACCATCGGTCGTATCAGCGTCGACATCTATCCGAATGACATCGGCGTGGACCTCGAAGACGTGTCCAGCTTCGGCAAATACCTGGGCGGATCGCCCAGCAATGTCGCAGTGGCCGCTGCCCGGCACGGCCGGGCCTCGGCGGTGATCACCGGCACCGGAGCCGATCCGTTCGGACACTACCTGCACCGGGAACTCGGGAAATTCGGCGTATCCGACGAATACCTCGTCACCGATCCGCGCTGGCCCACTCCGGTCACCTTTTGCGCCATCAAACCACCCGACGAATTCCCGCTCTATTTCTACCGGCAACCGACGGCTCCGGATCTGCAGTTGGAAAAGCAGCATATTCCCACCGATGCCGTCCGGGCGGCCCGGATCTTCTGGTTCACGGTGACCGGACTCTGCCAAGAACCCAGCCGGGATTCGCACCTGTTCGCACTGGATGCACGGCCCCGCGACGGACTGGCCGAAGACCAGCACACCATCATCGACCTGGACTACCGGCCGATGTTCTGGCCCTCCGCGGCGGATGCCCGGGAACAGATCAACCGGGTCCTCGGCCGGGCCACGGTGGCGATCGGAAATGTCGAGGAGTGCACCGTGGCGGTAGGCCCGGGGACTCCGGACGAATTGGCGGACCGCTTGCTCGCCGCCGGAGTGCAGATCGCCGTGGTCAAGCTCGGCGCGGACGGCGTGTTGGCCAAAACCGCCACCGAGCGGGTGGTCTCGGCTCCGGTCCCGGTGCAGACGCTGAACGGTTTGGGCGCCGGAGACTCCTTCGGCGGCGCCTTCTGCCACGGACTGCTTTCCGGTTGGCCGCTCGGCCGGGCCTTGGATTTCGCGAACGCAGCGGGCGCGATCGTAGCTTCCCGGCTGTCCTGCGCAGATGCCATGCCGACGTCGGCCGAGGTCAACTCGTTGCTGGCCGAACGCGGCCGGCTCCATGGCGCCGGAGCCAGTTGAGCATGGCCGACTACCGAGAACTCACCCGGATCAGACTGGAAGACCCCGCCGCGGTATCACGGGCGGCGCGCTCCCGGCGCAAACACCCCGGGATCACGGCCGGCCGGCAGAATTTCATCGTCGCGGCAGACCATCCCGCGCGCGGTGCGCTCGCCGTCGGGGCGAACCCGGCCGCGATGGCGGACCGCGGCGATTTGCTGGACCGATTGCAGACCGCGCTCGCCGACCCCGACGTCGACGGGGTCCTGGCCTCACCGGACATCCTGGACGATTTGCTGCTGCTCGGCGCACTCGACGGCAAACTGGTTTTCGGTTCGATGAACCGCGGCGGCCTCGCCGGGTTGGTCAATGAGATCGACGACCGGTTCACTGCGCACACGGCCCGCGCGCTGCAACAGCTCGGTGCGGATGGCGGCAAAATGCTCACCCGGATCTGTTTCCAGGATCCGGACACTCCGAGGGCCCTGGAGGCGTGCGCCCAGGCCATCGACGCGCTCGCGGAGGAACAGCTCATCGCGATGGTCGAACCGTTCATCTCGGTCCGCAACGGGGATCGGAGCATCAGCAATGACCTGCGCCCCGACGCCGTGATCAAGTCGATGGCGATCGCCTCCGGGCTGGGCTCGACAAGCGCGTACTCCTGGCTCAAGATCCCGGTCGTGGCCGAGATGGAACGTGTGGTCGCGGCGACCACGCTGCCCATCGTGCTGCTCGGCGGGGACCCCGACGGCGACCAGGACGAGACCTTTGCCCGCTGGCAGAAAGCCCTGGCCCTGCCCGGGGTCCAAGGGCTGACGGTCGGCCGGAGCCTGCTCTATCCGCCCGATGACGACGTTGCCGCCGCGGTCGCCACCGCAGCCGCGCTTTTGCAGAAGGAGACCGGCCGATGAAGCTGACGGTAGGCCAAGCCCTGGTGGCCTTTCTGGCCAACCAATACACCGTGGACCGGATCGACGGCCGAGAATACCGGGCCCGCCTGATTCCCGGAATGTTCGGCATCTTCGGGCACGGCAATGTGGCCGGCGTCGGCCAGGCTCTGAAACAGGCCCAGGTTTCCGATCCGGCGACCATGCCTTACTACCAGGGGCGCAACGAACAGGCGCAGGTCCACCAAGCGGTCGGGTATGCCCGGCATACCCGACGGCGCGCCACGTTCGCGGTGAGCACGTCGATCGGCCCCGGAGCCACCAATATGGTCACCGGTGCCGCTCTGGCCACCACCAACCGGTTGCCCGCTTTGCTGTTGCCTTCGGACATTTTCGCCAGCCGAGTCGCTGATCCGGTGCTGCAGCAACTGGAACGGCCCGACGCCGGCGACGTGTCGGTCAACGATGCCTTCCGCCCGGTGTCGAAGTATTTCGACCGGGTGTCCCGGCCGGAACAATTGGCATCGGCCATGTTGAACGGACTCCGAGTGCTCACCGATCCGGCAGAAACCGGTGCCGTGACGATCAGCCTGCCGCAGGACGTCCAGGCCGAAGCGTTCGAGGTTCCGCTGGAATTCCTGGCAGAACGGGAGTGGCGGATCCGCCGTCCGGATGCCGAGCGGGAAGACATCGCCGAAGCCGCCCGGCTGATCCGCGCGGCGGAGCGCCCACTGATCATCGCCGGCGGCGGCGTGCTCTACGCTTATGCGGAAGACCAGTTGGCTGCCCTCGCTGCGGAGACCGGGATGCCGGTGGCCAATACCCAAGCCGGCGTCGGGGTGCTGGCCTGGGACCACGCGCAATCCGTCGGCGCAGTCGGTTCGACCGGCACGACGGCGGCCAATGCGGCCGCGGCCCAAGCCGACCTGGTGATCGGCATCGGGACCCGGTATGAAGACTTCACCACGGCCTCCCGGACTGCTTTCCAGCATCCGCGGGTGCGGTTCGTCAACATCAATGTTGCAGCCTTCGACGCCTACAAACTGGGCAGTCCGCTGCCGATCGTCGCCGATGCCCGGAAGGCGCTCGTCGCACTCCGCGAGGCGTTGGCCGGATTCCGGGTGGATCCCGGGCAACTGGCCGAGACCGATCGGCAGAAGCAACGCTGGAACGGCATCGTGGAGCGTGCTTTCGGTGAACGGCCGGCCAGTGGAAACAGCCAGAACGCGATCATCGGCACGGTCAATGCGGCGCTGGCGGACCAGGACGTGCTGGTTTGCGCAGCGGGGTCCTTGCCCGGAGATCTGCACAAAATGTGGCGAGTCCGCGATCCTTTCGGCTACCACGTGGAATACGCCTACTCCTGCATGGGCTATGAGATTGCCGGCGGTCTGGGCGTGAAGCGTGCGGTGCTCGCGGCGGGGGAACCGCGCGACGTCGTGGTCATGGTCGGCGACGGTTCGTACCTGATGATGCACACCGAGTTGGTCACCGCCGTCGCCGAGGGCATCAAACTGATCGTGGTCTTGATTCAGAACCACGGCTACGCCTCGATCGGGGCCTTGTCGGAATCGCTCGGTTCGCAGCGTTTCGGGACCAAGTACCGGGCCTTGGACCAGGCCGCGCACAGCTTCGACGACGGGCCGGTGCTGCCGGTCGACCTGGCCGCGAATGCCGCTTCGCTCGGCGTCCGGGTGCTCAAGGCCCCGGGGCTGGCCGAATTGGCGGCAGCGATCGCCGAAGCCAAGGAATTGCCTGAAGCCGGCGGCCCGGTGCTGATCCAGATCGAGGCCGATCCTTTGCTGGACGCGCCCGGTTCGGAGTCCTGGTGGGATGTTCCGGTCGCGGCCGAATCGGAGTTGGAAAGCACCAAGAAGGCTTACCGGGCCTACTTGGAAAACAAGCACAAGCAACGGCCGCTGTTGGGCGGGACGGAAAGGAAACCGTGATCGAAAATGCTTTGACCATCGGCACCGCGCCCGACTCCTGGGGCGTCTGGTTCGCCGATGACCCGCTGCAGACGCCTTGGCCGCGGTTTCTCGACGAAGTCGCCGAGTCGGGCTACAAGTGGATCGAGTTGGGTCCCTACGGTTATCTGCCCACCGATCCGGCCCGATTGGCCGACGAATTGGCGCAGCGGGATTTGAGAATCACCGCCGGAACCGTGTTCACCGCGTTCCACCGCGGTGTGGCGGAATGGGAAACCGCCTGGCAGCCGGCCCGCAGGGTGGCCGAATTGACCGCGGCGATGGGCGGCGAGCACATCGTGGTGATTCCGGCGATGTGGCGCGACGACGTCACCGGCGAGGCCGTGGAGAGCGGCGAGCTTTCCGACCGGCAATGGCAGGACCTCTTCGACGGTCACAATCGGCTCGGCAAGGTGCTCAGCGAGGAGTACGGCCTGCAGCAGCAGTTCCATTCGCATGCCGATTCGCACGTCTGCGCGCAACCGGACATCGAGAGGTTGTTGCAACACACCGATCCCGCGCTGGTGACGCTCTGCCTGGATACCGGGCACGCCGAATACGGCGGCGCGTCCAGCCTGGAACTGATCGAAAAGTATCCCGAACGGATCGGCTACCTGCATCTGAAACAAATCGATCCGGCGGTCCTGGCCACCGTGCGGGAACAGGACCTGACCTGGGCCGCGGCGAATCTGGCCGGCGTGATGACCGAGCCGCCGTCCGGGCTGCCGGACCTCGGCGCGGTGATCGATGCGGTGGAAAAACTCCAGCGGCCGATCTTCGGAGTGGTGGAGCAGGACATGTACCCCTGCGATTTCAGCAAGCCGATGCCCATCGCGCGGCGCACCAAAGACTATTTGCTCGCTTGCGGGTCCCGGACCCGGATCGTTTGAAAGGCCAGATGCATTGGAGGACCGGTCGATGAGTTTGAAGGTAGCTGTTGTCGGTGCCGGACGGATGGGAGCCGATCACGTCCGGCGACTGCACGAGGTCACGGAGCGGGCGAGCGTCGCCGTCGTCGTGGACATCGATTTGGATCGTGCCGCTGCGGTCGCGGAGCCGGTCGGTGCGGTGGCGGTGGCGTCGCTCGAAGCCGCACTGGAGGTCGACGGGGTGAACGCGGTGCTGATTGCCACCCCGGGATTCCTGCACGAGGCGGCGCTGTACCGGGCCTTGGAGCGGGATCTGCCGATTCTCTGCGAGAAGCCGATGACGCCGGATGCGGCCTCGGCCTGGAAGGTGGTCCAAGCCGAGGCGGCGCTGGGCCGGCAACGGATCCAGGTGGGATTCATGCGCCAGTTCGATGCCGGCTACCAGACGTTGAAGGCCGAGATCGAAGGCGGTGCGGCGGGCGGCTTGCTGATCTTGCATTGCGTGCATCGGAATCCGGACACCCTCGCCGGTTTCACCGAGGCGATGCTGATCAATGATTCCGTGGTGCACGAATTCGATGCGATCCGCTTTCTGACCGGTGAAGAAATCAGTTCGGTGCAAGTGCGCAAGGGCAAACGGTCCAGCCTGGCTCCGGAGGGGATCAAGGATCCGCAGCAGGTGCTGATCGAAACCGAATCCGGGATCCTGGCCGACGTGGAAATCTTCGTCAACGCCCGGTACGGCTATGAAGTGGCAACGCAGGCGGTCTTCGAAAACGGTGTGCAGAACATCGGATCCGGCGAAGTCACGCCGAGTTTCATCGAGCGGTTCGAAGCCGCCTATGATGCGGAAGTGCAATCCTGGGTCGATGCCGCATTGCAGGGCCGGATCGGCGGGCCGAATGCCTGGGACGGATACGCCACCGCGGCCTGTTGCGAAGCGGGAGTCGCGGCTCAGCGCACCGGGGAGCGAACCGCCGTCGTCCTCGAGGTCAAGCCGGAACTTTACCGCTGACTGCTGACCGGTCCAGCGATCCCGAACCCGCTCGGAGGTGCGGAGGTGGGGTGGATCGGGGACCGCTAGCCGTCGAACGGCAAGCGTGGATCGATCTGCTGGGCATCCCAGGTGGCGCGCACCCAGCCGTGGTGCGGATCGTCGCTGATCAGCCACTGGCGCACCGGCCCGGGGCCGGCCATCACGTTCAAGTAGTACAAGTCGTAACCCGGTGCGGCCATCGCGGGGCCGTGCCAACCGTAGGGCACCAGTACCGCATCGCCGCTGCGGACCTCGGCGGTGACCTCGATCGGCCGCTCGTCGGAGGCGTACACCCGCTGGTAGCCGACCGCGTCGGCCTGCTCCGGGGCGCCCGCAGTCGGCCGGGTTTCGAAGTAGTAGATCTCTTCCAGGGCGCTCTCGTGCTCGCCTTCGAGGTCGTGCTTGTGCGGCGGGTAGGAGGACCAATTCCCCGCCGGGGTGAGCACTTCGCAGACGATGAAGCGATCCGCATCCAGCACCGCCGGGGTGCCGAAATTGTGCACCTGCCGTGAGCAGTTCCCGGCTCCGCGCAGTTCCACCGGGATCTCCTCGGCGCCGATCCGGCGTGCCGGGAACGACGCCGACGCCGGCGCGCTGGCGATGGCGACCCGGCCGCCGCCGTCGGAACCGACGGTGAGCGTGGTCCAGGTCCCGGCGTAGACCACATCGCTGCGACCATGGAACACCGATTCGCGCCCGGCCAGTTCGAACTGTTCCAGGCCCTCGTCGCCGGCCAGCCGGACGCTGAACGAGCCGCTGAGCGGGATGACCAGGCGTTCCTCGGCAGCACCGGGGATCTGCACCGCGTCCCCGGCTTCGAGCGTGCAGATTTTCAGTCCGGTGTGCTGCCAGCCGGCGGTCGGAAGCTTCGAGTCGAAGGCGCCAAGGGAAAGCTCCCATTCGCGGTGCGCCGCGGTGCCGCGGGGGTATATCCAGTCAGCCATGTTTTACCTTTGCACCAGGGTGAGTTCGAAACTGTAGGAGTCGGCCCGGTACACGTGGTGGCCAGTCTCGATCGCCCGGCCGGTGTCGTCGACTGCAGTGCGTTCCATGGTGACCAAAGCGGAACCCACCTCGGTGTCCAGTTGCGCCGCCTGGTATTCGTTGGCCACAGCTGCGCCGATCCGCTGATGGGCCAAGGAGAAGTTCACTCCCGCGGCGCGCAATACCGCGTACAGGCCCTGCGCCTTCAACATCGCCGGGTCCAGCGCGGTGAGGTCGTCCCGAACCCAGTTCTCCATCAACGCGAGCGGTTTCCGGCCGACTTTGCGCAGCCGGCTGAAATGGTAGGCCTGTGCGCCGGGCGGCAGGCCGAGCTGCTGCGACACCGCTTCCGGGGCTTCCAGATGCGCGAAGTCGATGACCTGGGTGGCCGGCTTGCTGCCGTTGCGGAGCAAATCGTCGTACAGGCTGGAAAGTTCCAACGGTCGGCGCACCTGCCGGGACACCACTTGCGTACCCACGCCGCGTTTGCGGACCAGCAATCCGGCCCGGACCAGTTCGTCCATCGCCTTGCGCATGGTCGGGCGGGACAGTTTGAGCTGGGCCGCGAGTTCGATCTCGTTGTCCAGCTTGCTCCCAGCGACCAGAGCGCCGGATTCCACGGCGGCTTCGATGCCCTGGACCACCTGGTGGTAGAGCGGGATCGGCGACGAGCGGTCGATCGGGATATTCAGCGGCACGGGACCTCCTCGGCGGGTTCTTCCCGAGCCTAGCAAGAAGCAGTCCTATTGTCAGGACAAGATGACAAATGGTCGCAGCGGAATCGGAGATCCGGCTCAATAGCTGATGTCCCACTGGAACACGTGGAAGACGAAGCCGAACCAAGCGAGGAACAGGGACGCCGACAACAGCAAGGCATGTCCGGCGATCCGCCAGCCCGGTCGCGGCCGGCCGAGGACCGGTTGCCTTGCGCCCGGCTGCCGATCGCGCCGGTCAATGGAATATTTAGTTGACCGAAGCATGTTTATTAAGATATGGTTGCCTGAAGCAAACAAGTATTTGGAGGGTCGCGTGTCGGTCGAACCGGAAACCGCGGAGCGCCTGGTCAACCGGATCGTGGATTTCCAGCGGGCTGTGCGTTGCGTCTCGGCAGCCCATGTGACGCCTGCGGACCAAGGCATCGCGCTGATCGGGGTACTGCGGATGATCAGTGAAGCCGGCGAAGCCCGCGGATCGGATCTGGCCGAACAACTCGGCGTCGGCGCCTCGGTGCTGAGCCGCCATGTTTCCGACCTGCACGCGCTCGGCCTGGTGGAGCGGCGTCCTGATCCGGAGGACGGACGGGCGCAATTGATCACGCTTTCGGCCCGCGGCCGGGAGGAACTCGGCGTCGCCCAGGCGCGCCGGGCCGCGGTGATCGCCGAGGCGCTCGCCGGCTGGGCGGAGGACGAAGCCGCCCAGGCCGCTTCGTTGCTGGAAAAACTTGCTTCGACTTTTGACCATTCAATCCGCGCGAAGGCTGCCCGAAAGGCCGCCCGCGGGATCCCCATGCACACAGATTAGGAGCCATCACGTGGCGAACCATTCAGCGGAGGCCGCGCCGGCGTCCGTCGGGAGTCTTCCGAAAGCGGGCCAGGCGGCACCGGCCGACTCGGCGCAGATGACGCACCGCCAGATCATGGAAGCATTGACCGGTTTGCTGGCCGCGTTCTTCACCGCGATCTTGAGCAGCACGATCGTGGCCAACGCCTTGCCCACCATCATGTCCGATTTGAAGGGCACGCAGACCGATTTCGCCTGGGTGGTCACTGCGGCGCTTCTGGCCAACGCGGCCACCACCCCGATTTGGGGCAAGCTGGCCGACTTGTTCAACAAGAAGCTCCTGGTGCAGCTGAGCATCGTGATCTTCGTCGTCGGGTCCGTGCTGGCTGGACTGAGCCAGAGCATCCCGATGCTGCTCACCGCCCGGGTGGTCCAAGGCGTGGCCCTGGGCGGATTGACCGCACTGGCCCAGGCGATCATCGGCACCATGATCGCGCCCCGGGAGCGTGGCCGGTACTCGGGCTACATGGGCGCCGTGATGGCGGTGGGCACGGCAGGCGGGCCGCTGCTGGGCGGGTTCATCGTGGACAGCCCGCTCGGTTGGCGCTGGACCTTCTACATCTGCGTGCCGCTTGCCGTGATCGCCTTGGTCCTGTTGCAGAAGACGCTCAAGCTGGTGCACGTGCGTCGGGCGGCGAAAATCGACTGGGCCGGTTCGATCCTGCTGACCGCTGGCGTCTCGCTGATCCTGATCTGGATCTCCTTCGCCGGCAAAGCCGGATACTACGACTGGTGGTCGTGGCAGAGCGCCTTGATGGCCGGCGGGGGAGTGCTGCTCCTGGTCGTGATGCTCTTCGTCGAGTCCAAGGTCAGCCAACCGATCATCCCGCTCAAGATCGTCACCCAGCGCACCACCGCATTGGCCATCGTGGCCTCGGTCGCCGTCGGTGTCGCGATGTTCGGCTCGTCCACGTTCCTGGGCCAGTACTTCCAGATTTCCCGCGGTGCGACGCCCACCGAGGCGGGCTTGCTCATGCTCCCGTTGATCGGCGGGAACCTGATCGGTTCGGTGGTTTCCGGCCAGTTGATCAGCCGTTTCGGCAAATGGAAGCGGTTCCTGGTCAGCGGTGGCGTGCTGCTGATCGGCGGACTGGGCCTGGCCGGGACCATCGACCACACCACGGATCTGACCCTGGTCGGGATCTTCATCTTCATCGTCGGCCTGGGCCTGGGGCTGATGCTGCAGAATCTGGTCCTGGCGGTGCAGAACACGGTGCGGGCCGAAGACATCGGTTCGGCGAGTTCTTCGGTGGCGTTCTTCCGGTCCTTCGGCGGCGCAGTCGGCGTCTCGGTGCTCGGTGCGGTTCTGGCCAACCGGGTCAGCAGCTTGTCCAGCGACGGGCTGAGCAAGCTCGGGGTCCCCGCCTCGGCGCAGCAATCCGGCGGCAATCTCGACCTGGTGGACTTGCCGGCCCCGATCCGCGACGTCATCCGAGCCGCCTACGGCGATGCCACGTCGCTGATTTTCATGATCTCGGCGATCATCGCGGTGGCCGCGTTGATTTCGGTGCTGTTCATCAAAGAGCGCGCCCTGCGCCGGACCGTGGAACTGCAGGACGATCCGCAGCTCCCGAACCAGCAGGACGACATCGACCGCGAGTTCGCCGAGGTGCTCAACTCAGGGGTGAATGCTGCACCGGCCCAGCTGCCCGGCCGTTCCGGGGAAGCCGGCGTTGCGCGTCCGCTGCCGGCCCCGGGATTACTGACCGCGACGGCGGCGGAGCGCACTCCGGCTGAGCTGATGGCGCAGACGCAGCGGCTGCTGGCCGAACAGCAGCTCCAACTGAGCAGTGCGATGGCCGAGGTCCAGATGATCGCCGGCCAACAGCAGCGCTTGGCGGCAGCCCAATCCCAGGCGGCGCACGAGCTCCGCGAACTCCAGGAACGGTTGCAGCAGGAACGCCGGATCCAGGAAGCGGCGGCGCATTATCTGGCCAGCCGCGCAGCACCGGGCGGGCCAGCAGACTGAACCGGTAAGCTTCGGCCATGGCTGATCCGTATTTCATCTCGCGCACCCGATTCGTCCCGGCGCCGCCGGAACCGATTTTCGAACTGCTGGCGACCCCGGCGATGCACCCGCTGATCGACGGCTCGGATACCGTGACCGGGGTCCAGCCCAACGGGCCGGAGCGGCTCAGCGCGGGCGCGAAGTTCGGCATGGACATGAAAATCGGCGCACCCTACAAAATCATGAACTACGTGGTCGAGTTCGAAGAGGGGCGACGCCTGGGCTGGCGGCATTTCTACGGCCACGTCTGGCGTTACATCCTGGAACCGGCCGACGGCGGCACCCTGGTGACCGAAGAATGGGATGCCCACCGGATGCGGGGCCGGCTGGGCTTGCGGATCACCGGGTTCACCCGGCGCAACCCGGCGAACATCGAACGCACCCTGGAAAACCTGGCAGCGCACTTCAGCCCGGCCGACTGAATCCAGCCGGGCCGCACCGCGGCTATCCGGTCACCGTGCCGAACAGCAGCCCCAGGAGGTACGTCGCGGCCGCCGCACTGTACCCGATCAGCAGCTGGCGCAACCCACGGGCCAGCGGCGGTGCACCGGAGAGCAGGCCGACGACGGCGCCGGTGGCCAACAATGCCAGGCCGACCAAGACCGCCGAGACGATGATCGCGGTGAAACCGCTCAACCCGAAGATGTACGGCAGAACCGGGATGATCGCTCCGGAGGCGAAGAAGCAGAAGCTCGACGACGCGGCACCGAACGCGGTGCCGATGGTTTCGTGGGCGGGCGCTTCCGACTCGTCGTCGGGCTGCAGTGAGAAACTCGGATTGCAATCGCAATCGAAGGTGCCCATCCGTTCGGCCGCGCGGTGCTCGGCTTCGGCCTGGCTCATCCCGCGGGCCCGGTAGACCAAGACCAGTTCATTGGCATTGATGTCCAGTGCCTTGGCCGCAGTCAGCGTGATCCGGGTCGGCCGGGAAGCGTCGAGCAGCTCGCGTTGCGAGCGGACCGAGACGTATTCGCCGGCGCCCATGGAGAGCGCACCGGCCAGCAGCCCGGCAATGCCGGAAAGCAGCACCAGATGGGTTTCAACCCCGGCTCCGGCCATGCCCATCACGAGCGAGAGATTGCTGACCAGGCCGTCGTTGGCACCGAAGACGGCGGCCCGGAAGGTGCCGGACAGGCGATTGCGGCCACGGGTCGCCAGACCGCGGACCACTTCTTCGTGGATGGCCTCGTCGGCGGCCATGGTCGCGGTCGCGTCCAAGTCCTTCGAGTACGGCGAATGCGATTCGGAACGTTGCGCCAGGGCGAGCACGAAGACCGAGCCGAAGTGCCGGGCCAGGAACCCCAGCATCCGGCTGTTCAGCGATGCCTTGCGGGTTTTTCCGGCGTGCTCGCCGAGAAGCCGGAGCCAATGCGCTTCATGGCGTTTTTCCGCTTCGGCGAGGGCCAGCAGGATGTCCCGTTCTTCGCCTTCGCGTTTGGTGGCCAGCGCCCGGTAGACCGCGGCTTCGGCCCGCTCGTCGGCCAGGTACGTCTGCCAGCGGCGGATTTGGGCCGGAGTGGGTTCCGGCCCGGCTGCTGGTCCGGGGCTGGGTTGGGCTGGGTGTGCAGACACGTTCTCTCCTCGGGTCAGCCCTCACTTTAGCCGTTATCGGCCAGGAGAATCGGCTGGGATTCCTCAGCCGCAAGCTTCGGCGTGCCTCAACTTCGGTTGGACCTGCTGCCGGGGCTTCCGGATAGCGATCTGACATTTGGCTAGCGCTTTGTCGCGCAGGAGGCTATCCGAAGTGCGAGCGGCTATCCGAAACCGTGCTCAGCTCGGTGGCTTCGCCGCAGAGTCGGAATACCCGTTCTTCGCCCGCGCGGCACCCGGTCCTGGCAACCGTGACCGTGAGCGTCGATTGCTCCGGATGCCAGCGGCTCGGCTGCACCGGATTGGCCAGCGCGCTGAGCAGCGCCGCCGGTTCGGCGACCCAGAAACTGCGCCATTCGCCGTCGTGCAGGAACGCGACGGTGCCGAGATTGACCTCGACGGCGGGGAGGACGACGCGGAAACCAGACACCGGCGTGCCTTTCGGAGGTGCTCTTACCCGCCGGGTTTGTCTCGCGGCCCGCCGGGTCGCTTCGTCATCCGAGCCACCCTTGAACATGGGGTTGGCGTGCGGCCAGTCGGAGCTTTGCCTGCCGGGCAGGACGACCGCATCTCATGAAGCACTTTCACCTTAGACCCGCGCCGCGCTGCAGCGCGCAATATTACGCCGGGTTTTTCCCGGTCGTCGCTGCGACGGCCTCCGGTTTGGCGACCGCGCCCTCCAAGCGCAGATTCCAGGCCCGGATCACCGGTTCCGGGGTGCGTGGCGTGGCCAAAGAGACCACGATGTAGACCAGCAGCGAAGCGCCCAGGCCGAAGTAGATCGGCTCATTTGCGTAGATGCCGTCCTCGCTGGGGATCGCACCGGTGGCGAAGAGCACCAGCAGCACGATGGTCACCACGGCTCCCACCGCCATCGAGGCGGCGGCAGCCACTCCGGTGCCGCGCTTCCAGACCAGGCCGCCGATGATCGCCACGAGCAGTCCGCCGACCAGGATGTCGTAGGCGATGGTCAAGGCGGAGACCACGTCCTTGACCAGAACTGCGATCACGATCGCGAGCACGCCCAGGCCCAGCACCCAGAACCGGTTCGCCCGGACGTCGTGCTCGGGATTGGCCGAATCTTCGGTAGTGACCCGCTTGCCGAACCAGCTGGCCACGAAGGGCAGCACATCGGCCCGGGCCACGGTGGCGGCCGCGATGAGCGCACCGGAGGCAGTGGACATCATGGCGGCCACGGCGGCGGCAAGGACCAGCCCGCCCAGCCCGATCGGCAACAAGTTGGAGGCGACCTCGGCGTAGACCGCGTCCTTGCCGCCGGCCGCGATGTCGATGTCCGGCAGGGCAACCCGGGCGGCCATGCCGATCAGCGCGCCGGCCACGCCGTACAGGATGCAGTAGATGCCCGCGGTGGTGCCGCCCCAGCGGGCGACGGCGGGCGATTTCGCGGTGAACACACGCTGCCAGATGTCCTGGCCGATCAGCAGGCCGAGCGTGTAGACCACGAAATAGGTGATGATGGTCTGCACGCCGATGCCGTCGAGCTGGAAGAAGCTCTCCTTGACCCGGTCCCGGATCGAATCGAAGCCGCCCTGCTGGTTGGCTGCGGCCAGGGCGAAGGGCAGCATCAGGCCGAAGACGCCGAGCGTCTTGATCACGAATTGCGCCATGTCGGCGAGGGTGATCGACCACATGCCGCCGATGGTCGAATAGACCAGCACGATCGCGCCGCCGACCGCGATCGCGGCCCAGCGCTCCCAACCGAAGAGCACCACGAAGACCGTGGCGTAGGCGCTGGTCGAGGTGGCGCAGAGCATCAGGGTGTAGGCCAGCATCACGATCGAGGAGGTCTGGGTGGCCTTGTGCCCGTAGCGCAGGCTCAGCATTTGGGAGACCGTGTAGATCTTCAGCTTCTGGATGGTTCCGGCGAATGCCAGGCTGAGCAGCAGCACGCCGACGCCGATCGCGACCACCAGCCAGAGGCCGGAGATGCCTTTGCTGTAACCCAGGCCCACGCCGCCCACGGTGGATGCGCCGCCGAGCACGACGGCGGCCATGGTCCCGGTGTAGAGCAGCGGGCCCAGGCGGCGGCCGGCGACCAGGAAGTCGGCGTTGTTCTTGGTGCGGCTTTTGCCCCAGAAGCCGAACAACAGCATGCCCAGCAAGTACGCGACCACAATGGCGATGTTGACGATGTTCTGCGCGTCCATGCGGGCCCCTAGCGAAGTGATCAAGCAGCAATGAAATTGCCTGATAGAAAACTAATGTTGCTTGGTAGGCTATTGTGTGATCCGGCTTACAGTCAAACGTTACGCGCGCCGTAGGATGCTTCGAGTGTAGTGGACGCAGACTGGACGGTACCAAGGACAACGGAGGGACGACGCGATGAAGGCATTGCCAGTGGAGCCGAACGCGGGCCCGGTGCAGATCGGTTCACGGATCCGGGCCGCCCGCCAAGCGCAGCGTTTCACGATTGAACAGGTGGCTGAGGCGAGTGGCCTGACCAAGGGCTTCCTGAGCCGGGTCGAACGGGATCTGACCTCACCGTCGGTTGCTTCGTTGCTGGTCCTGTGCCAGGTGCTGTCGATCTCGATCGGCGATTTGTTCACCGTGCCCAGCACGCATCTGGTCCGGGCCGGTGAAGCACCCAAGGTCTCGCTCGGCGGCGTCGGCATCGTGGAGCGGCTGCTGACCGAACGTTCCGAGCGCCGCTTGCAGGTGCTGCACGCCGAAATCGAGCCGTATGGCAAAGGCGAGGACGAGCTGTACACGGTCGACTGCGAGGTCGACGTGCTGCACATCATCGAGGGCGAGCTGACCCTGCGGTTCAGCAACGACAGCTACGATCTGCGCAGCGGCGACACGCTCTCCTTCCCGGGCCACGAGCCGCATTCCTGGACCAACCACTCGGCCAAGCCGGTCCGGGTGCTCTGGATCCTGGCCCCGGCGGCCTCGCGCTGAACCCGATGCTCCGGCTTGACCGGCCGCAACCGGCCGGCTCAGCCGAGCGCGGCGAGGGTCACTTCGGTCGCCCTGACGATCGCCTCCGCATTCCCATCGGTGTCCGGGGCGGCGTTGACGCCCCGGCTCAAGATCGCCAGCGTGACCGGCGGTTTGCCCTTCCGGAAGATGACGCCGACGTCGTTCATGGCGCCATAGCCGCCGGAGCCGGTCTTGTCCGCCAACTCGGCGTCCTTCGGGATCGCGGCACGCATCTTCTGTGCCGACGTCGTGTTGCGCAGCATCCAGGAACGCAGCATGGCTTGGCCGGTGAGATCGAGCCCGTCGCCCAAGAGCAGCGAGTTGTAGATTCCGGCGAGGTCCTTGGCGGTCGAAGTATCCCGGTCATCGCCTGGTTTGGCCTCGCTCATCTCCGGTTCGATGCGGTCCAAACGGGTGTTCGGGGCGCCCTTTGCCGCGGCGAAGGCGGTGACGGCTGAGGTTCCGCCGAGCTGCTCGATCAACAGGTTCGCCGTGGTGTTGTCGCTGTACCGTGCGGTGGCGTCGCACAGCTGGGTGATGGTCATGCTGCGGCCGGCGAACTTTTTCGCAATCGGCGCGTAGTCGAGCAGTTTCGCCGGATCGACTGGCACCTCGGTCTCCCAATAGCCTTCGGAGTGCGCGTACTTGTCGATCAGCGCGGCGACCAGGATCGTTTTGAACGTCGAGCACATGGCGAACGGTTCTTCGGCGCGGTAGCCGAGCGTGCTCCCGCCTTCGGCGAATGCGCATACGCTCAAGGCGACGCCGAGGTCTTTTTCCAACTCGGCCAGCTTGCCGGACCAGATGCCGGGGCTGATCGACGCCGAGGCGCCGGTGGCCGGTGGTTGCGGGCTGCATCCGGAGAGTGCGGCAGTGCCGAGCAGGCCCAGCCCGGCGAGCAGGCCGCTGCGCCGGCTGAACAGCCGGGCGGGCGTGGTGGAATCGGTGGCTATGCGGTTCGGTGTGTCCATGGTTCCAGCCTGCGGGACCCGATTTCATGTTTTCAAAGAACAAATCAGTCAGATTGATGTCGAATGTGCATATATTGGCTATTCTCGGACCATGGATCTGTTGTCCGGCTGCCGGTGCTTCGTCGAGGTCAACGACCGTGGTTCATTCACTGCTGCGGCCGAAGCGCTGGGCCTCGTCCAACCGGTGGTCAGCCGCCGGATCGCCGCTTTGGAGCGCAGCCTGGGCGGCGCCCTGTTCCACCGCTCCACCCGGAATCTCAGTTTGACTCCGCTGGGTTCGGCGATGTTGGGCAAAGCCCGGCAGCTTTGCGAGCTGGCCGATGAACTGTCCCTGCAGGCAGCCGAACAGCGCTCCCGCCCGGTCCGGCTCTGCGTTCCCGAGCACTGCGAACTCGCGGATCTGAGTTCGGTCGTCGCGACGGCGCATCGACTCGGCTTCCAGATCAGGATCTGCCGTTGCGACGTCTATCGCGGGACGCATGCCTTCCGGAGCCTGGAGGTGGATCTGCCGGTGGAAGCCGGGCCAGCAGGGGAGGCGCAATGGGCTGCCCGGCTCGGCGTGGCCGGCCAGCCGGACGCGGGGACCGGGCGATTTTTCTTAGACTCGCTGCGCACCTTCCCGGCGGCCGACCGCTCGGCCGCGCTCTGGGTGCAGCCCATCGACGATGTGCCGGCGATCCGGGACCCGCTGCGCCGGGCCGGGGACCGCGCAGCCCTGACCCGGCGGCAGCTGCGGATTGCCACGCACTTCACCGAGTGGATCGCTCCGGTCAGCTATGCCGGTTCTTTGCTGCTGTGCACCGAGGAGGAAGCCGAGCGGCACGGCCTGTTCTGGCGGCCGCTCGGCGATCTGGAGCTGCATCGGTTTCTGCGGGTCACCGCCCGGGAACCGGTGTTGGAACTCACCGGGGCCGCTGAATTCAGCCGGACCATGGGACAGGCCTTGGGCATGCCGGCTGCGGCCGCCGGGCTGGCGGCTGCCCGATGAGCACGGAACAATTGCAGAGGAGCGGCACCGCCGCGGTGCTGCGGGCCAAGGAGCATTTGCGCATTGCCGGCTTGGCCGCCGGGGTGCTGGTCCGGGATCTGGCCACCGGGGCCGAACTGGGCATCGATACCGAACGCAAGTTCCCTTTGGCTTCGGTGGTGAAACTCCCGCTCGCGCTCGCCGTGCTGTACGACATCGAACACGGGCGGCTGGACCCGGCGGAGTTGGTGCAGTGTGATCCGCAGCGCCGGCTGGACGGCCCGACCGGGCTGTCGCGGTTCCGCGGACCGGCCTGGATCACGCTGCCGGACCTGGCCTTCCTCGCGGTCACCACCAGCGATAACACCGCCGCGGAACTGCTCTTCGAGCGCTGTCCGCCGGCGCGGATCAATCAGGTGCTCCTCGACTACGGCGTTGCCGACGTGGTGGTCCGGCATACGCTCACCGAACTCCAGCGCACGGTCGCCGACGTGCTCGACGCCGAACAGCCCGGGCTGGCGCTCGAGCTGGCGATCAACAGCGGCACCAACGGGCAAGGGCACGTGATCAAGCAACTGGACGTGCATCAGGCCAATGCCGGTTCGGCCAGGTCGCTGGCGAACCTCCTGCAGCGGATCCGGGCGGATTCCGGGGCGGTGGGCCGGCAGCTGATGGAACTGTTGCAGGACAATGCGCTGCGCCGCCGCCTGGCGCCGCATTTCGAATCCGATGCCACGCTCTGGAGTTCGAAGACCGGGACCTTCCTGAACCTGCGGCATGAAGTCGGGATCGCGACTCCGGAAGGCCACCCCGGCTTCATCGTCGTGGTGCTCAGCGAGTCGTCGGTGCCGGCTTATGTGCAGCCGCTCGCCGAGCAGGCACTTGGACTGGCAGCCCGGGAACTCTACGATCATTTGCGGGCGCACGGCTGAGGTTTGCCAATGCCGGGATCGAGAGTTACCCTGGGTAAGCAAGGTGCCACTCGATAGCTGAGGCTCCTTCGCGGACACAAGCCAGCGATCCCAAACGTCGAGAGACGCCCCGGATCAGGACAGACCACCCCGGCCTAAGGGGTGATCCCGATTGGCTCCCAGCGGATTCCGCAGGGTCACGACGCGAAGTGCCAAAGGTCTGACGAGGAGGGGCAATCATCGGCAAAATGCCGAACCTCTCTTGTTCTGCGGTTTTGAATGCCGCGATGAACTCCGCGCCGCGCTGGAAGACGGGAGTTGAACCATGAGTTCTGGTCATCAACCCTGTCCCGCGCCCGATCAATCGATTCGCTGACCGCAACGCGTTTCACTGCACTGCGCGCGGGACTTGACCCCGAGCCTTAGAACACCCTTCGCCGACCGCTGCCCAGCAGCCCTCGGTTGCGCTTAGACGCGCCCCAAACACCGCACCTCGATGACCCCTGCCCAAAACAGGGAAGAAACTCAGGAATCATGACCCTCGATACCAGCACCAATCAAACTGCCAATTCGGCCGTCCTCGATTCGGCCCACACCGGAGACATCAAGGGCGCCCTCGGAACCATTTCCGTCAATGACAATGCCCCGCGGGGCACGCTCAAGGCCCGGCTGAAGACCCTGATCGCAATCGTGGGTCCCGGCCTGATCGTGATGGTCGGGGACAACGATGCCGGCGCATTCAGCACCTACACCGAAGCCGGCCAGAACTACGGGACCGCATTGCTGTGGACCCTGCTGCTCCTGATCCCGGTGCTCTACGTCAATCAGGAGATGGTGCTCCGGCTGGGCGCGGTGACCGGCGTCGGCCACGCCAGGCTGATCCTGGAGCGGTTCGGGAAGTTCTGGGGGGCGTTCAGCGTGTTCGACCTCTTCC
>JAFOLH010000014.1 GCA_017419405.1 Renibacterium sp.
CAGTGGGCTCGTTGACGATGCGCAGCACGTTCAGGCCGGCGATCTCACCGGCTTCTTTGGTGGCCTGGCGCTCGGCGTCGTTGAAGTAGGCGGGAACCGTGATCACCGCGTCGGTGACCTTTTCGCCCAAGTAGGACTCGGCGTCGTTCTTGAGCTTCATCAGGGTGCGGGCGGAGATTTCCTGCGCGGTGTACTTCTTGTCGTCGATGCCGACGGTCCAGTCGGTGCCCATGTGGCGCTTGACCGAGGCGATGGTGCGATCGATGTTGTTGACGGCCTGGCGCTTGGCGATTTCGCCGACCAGGACTTCACCGCTCTTGGAGAACGCGACGACTGAGGGGGTGGTGCGGCCGCCTTCGGCGTTCGCAATGACGACGGGCTCGCCGCCTTCGAGGACGGAAACCACCGAGTTGGTGGTTCCGAGGTCGATGCCTACTGCACGTGACATGTTTTTTCCTTTCGGGATTTCTTACAAGTTGAGTGTTCTGATATCAACTTTACGCTTGAGCCGACCAATGTCAAGTCTAAGTTGAGCCACCTGTGCTCAACTTTGGAAAAAGCTGTGCGGCGACCATCGATCGCGCTGCGGCGTGGTCCCACTGAGTCGACCGCGTGACTGGGACAGAACGGGGTTGTCCCACTCAGTTGGCGAGCTCAGTGGGACCGGGTCGAACCCGGTTCAGCGCGGTGCGATGCCCTTCAAGCGCATCACTGCACGCACCACGTGGACATTCGCCGTTGGCAGCAGCCTGGCCAGCAAATCCTGCGCTCGTCCGTCGCTGATGAAAATCCGCGCCCGGTTGCGCAGCACACCGTCCAGGATGATCCGCGCCGCCCGGGCCGGCTGCGTCCCCTTCTGGAGCATTTCATGGAACCGCTGGCTGGAACCGTCCTGGTAATCGGCATGCAGCGTGATATCGGTGGCCACCGCGCCCGGGTGGACCGTATGCACCGTGACATTGCGGATGCCGCGGATCCGGTGTTCGGCCCGCAGGCTGTCGGTGAATCCGCGCACCGCGAACTTGGTGGTGCAGTAAGGCACCAGATAGGGCGCTCCGAGGATGCCCTGGCTGCTGGAGATGTTCACGATCGCGGCCTCGGGACGACTCAGCAAATGCGGATAGCAGAGCTGAGTGGTGTGCACCACGCCCCAGTAGTTCACCCCGGTGATCCGTTCGAAGTCGTCCGCCGTGACATCGCCGAACGTCCGATCGCCCAACGCGATTCCGGCATTGTTGATCAGCAAGTCGATCTGGCCGAAGCGGGCCAGCACCCCCTCGAGGAAGCGGTCCACGGCCCGACGGTCCGAGATGTCGACCCGCTCGGCGAGGAACTCGGCCCGCTTGCCGGCCAGCTGCTCCTCGGTCTGCTCCAGCCCGGTGATATCACAGAACGCGACGATGGCGCCCCGGCTGGCGAGTTCGTTGGCCAGTGCGTTCCCGATGCCGGTGCCGCCGGCTCCGGTGACGATCGCCACCTTGCCCTTGAGATTCTTCATGCCAGCCCCCTGCCCTGCCGTCGGTTCCTGCTCAAGAACTCCAGATAATCCTCCGCGGCCCGGCCCGGCGCTTCGAGCATCGGCATATGGCCGAGGTCTTCGTAGAGATTGAGTTCCGCACCCGGTATCCGGCGGTGCAGCAGATGGGCCGCACTGACGTCTACCAGTTGGTCGCGGGCTCCCCAGACCACCAGCGTCGGTGCGGCCAGCCCGGCGAGATCCGCCTCGCCGAGCGGCTCAAAACCGTGGAAATCGGCGAAGATTTCCGCGTAGGACTGCTTCCGGTCGATGTAGTCCCGGGCCAAGCCGGCCCGCGCCGGGGCCGGATTGAACGGGGGCCGGTGCATGGTCATCGGATACAGGCGGCTGAAACCCGCCGGCGAGTCGAGCAGGAACGGATTGTCCCCCGCAGCCACCAGCCGGTCCAACCGGCTCGGCTCCCGCCCGTCGACCCCTGCCGCATCGCTCAACCCGATACTGGCGACCCGCCCGGCATGGCCCAGACCCAGATGGGCGGCGATGAAACCACCCATCGAATTGCCGTAGACATGCGCGGTCGGAATCCCCAGCGCGTCGAGCATCGCCACGACCCGGCGCGCCTGGTCCCGGGGCGAATACCCGAGTCCGGGCCGGAACGGCGTCTGCCCGTGGCCCGGAAGGTCCGGGATCAATACCCGGTAGGAATTCAGCAGCCGCCCGGCGAATCGGATCCAAATCCGCTTGTCCGCGGTGAAACCGTGCAACAGCACCACCGCCTCGGCCTCGCGGTCCCCGCCGTCAAAATAGCTGAGCGGAAGACCCTCGACCGGGACCACCCCGGTCGCCAGGCCGCGCAGCCGCGCTTCCGCCTGCCAATTGGCGGTGTAGAGCAGCTGGCCGAACCGCTCATAGGTTCGGCGCAGCGCACCGGCCGCGCTCATGCTTCACCATCGGACCGACGCGCGGCAAGCCAGGCCGAAGCCGGGTAGGCAGAGCGGTCCAGGACCGGCGCCAGATCCCGGGCGGTCAACCGGCCCATGAGCCGCTGCGGCAAGAGCCGGGCGCCCAGCCAGGTGGTCCGGGCACGATGCCCGCAGACAATCCGGGTCCGGGAACTGCCCAACCGGTCGAAGACCAAACGAGCCACCTCCGCCGGATCAGTCTTCAGGTACCTGCGCTGGAACGCCTGGGTGGCTTGATGCCGGTTGATCCTGGTGTCGACGCCGCCGGGGTGCACGGTGTACACCCGCACCGGCGTGCCGAGCAGCTCCGCCGCGAGGCTCTCGGTGAAACCGCGCACCGCGAACTTCGCCGAGCTGTAATCGGTATTGTGCGGAGGGCCGACCAGCCCGAACAGGCTGGAGACATTCACCAGGAAACTCTGCTCGCGGCCCAGCAACTGCGGCAAAAACGCGCGAGTGCCGTTCACCACGCCCCAAAAGTCGACCTTCATCACCCGGTCGAACGACTCCTGCGAGGTTGCCCAGAACGGCTGTCCCTCGCCTTCGATCCCGGCGTTGTTGATGAGCACGTCGGCTGGGCCGAGTTGCGCCGAAACCGCGTCGGCGAATGCCGCGAAGTCGGCCGCGGAGGAGACGTCGAAAGCCTCGGCCAAGACCTTGGCCGGCGCGCAAAGACGTACGGTCTCGGCCAGATCCCCGGGGTCGACGTCGTTCAGCGCCACCCGCGCACCGCGCCGCACCGCTGCCAAGGCGTAAGCCCTGCCCATACCGGATCCGGCCCCGGTGACCACCACGACTTTCCCGTTCAACGATTTCACGCCGCGACCTCCGCCTCGGGAACCGCGCCCGGCGCCTGGTCCGATCCGCCGCGCCAGGTCAGCAAGTGGTCGGACCGTTGCAGCCGTTTCGCCCAGCGCCGGTAGGTGAAGGTGAATCCGGGGAACATCGCGGTGACATGCCCGTCCCGGGACTGGTACCAGGAATTGCAGCCGCCGCGTTTCCAAACGGTCTGCTCCATCTCCGCGTGGATCCGTCGGGTGTACTTGGCCTCGGCCGCTTCGCTGACTTCGATCGCCGTCGCGCCCCGGGCACGGACCTCGCCGATGCAGCGCATGATGTATTCCATTTGGGCCTCGATCACGAAAATCGCACTGGTGTGGCCGATTCCGGTGTTCGGCCCGGTGACCAGGAACAGGTTGGGGAACCCCGGCACCGTGGTGCCCAGGTAGGCGCGCGGGAAATCAGCCCAGAAGGCGGCCAGACCGCGCCCGGCGCGCCCGGTCACCGGGTACGGGATGAGACCGTCCGTCGCGTCGTAGCCGGTAGACCAGACGATCGCGTCCACTGGGATGCGCCGGCCGGAAACGGTCCAGATTCCTTCCCGGTCAATCCGGTCGATCCCATCCGCGGCGTCGTGCAATGTGGTGTTGCCGGCCGCCAACGCCGGATAGTAGGCATTCGAAAGGATGATCCGTTTGCAGCCGATGGTGTACCCGGGCGTCACTTTGCGCCGCAGCTCCGGGTCGGCCACCTGCGAGCCGATGAGTTTCAATGCCCGGCGCCTGGCCACCAGATTGAGCATCCGTTCGGAGTACTTGAACCCGATGATCCGGGTTTCCAACCCCGCGTAGATAGCGGCCCGGACCACTCGGCGGAGCACCGGAGCATTGACCAGCCGGCGCTGGAACGGGCTGAATTCCCGATCCGGCCGGGGCATCACCCAGTGCGGGCTGCGTTGGAAGACGTGCAGTTCGGCGACTTCCGGCTGGATCGCCGGGATCACCTGGGCCGCGCTCGCACCGGAACCGACCACTGCGATCCGGGCTCCTGCCAGCGGAACCGAATGGTCCCAGTCATTGGTGTGGAAGGCCGGGCCGGCAAAGCTGTCCTTCCCAGGGAAATCGGGCACCACGGGGGTGCTCAGCGGGCCGGTGGCGTTGATCACGAATTGGCCGCGGAATTCCCCGCTCTGCCGGGTCTTGATCAACCATTCGCCCGCCGGCTCGTCCCATTCCAGCCCGGTCACCTCGGCACCGAGCACCGTGCGTTCGGCCAAGCCGTGCCGGGCGATGACCCGTTCGGTGTAGCCGGCGAGCTCCGGTTGCCCGGCGAACATCCGGGACCAGGGGTACGGCTCGAAAGAAAGCGAATACAGCGGAGATTGCACATCGACCGCAGCGCCGGGATAGCTGTTCTGCTGCCACGTCCCGCCCATGAAACTGCGTCGTTCCAGGAGCAGGAAATCGTCGATGCCACGCCGTCGGAGGTTCGCCGCGGCGGCCATCGCCCCAAAACCGGTCCCGATGATGACGACGGCGGCCTGCCGGATCTGTTCGGACATCGAGCCTCCCCCAAAGTGGTAACGATTGTGACCAGATTATCAAAAAAGTGTGCCCGGGGTCACACTTTTTCGGATTATTCGCTCGGGCGCTCCGGTAGCGTCTCGTCCAGCTGCACCAACATTGCGGCGCAGGCCTCCAACAACCGCACGATGGCCTCGGCGATCTGCGCTTGCGGCTCCTCGAAACCCTGCTTCACCCAGACCATCGAGACATGGCTGATTCCGCCGGTGAGCATGCGGAGGATCACGGTACGCGTCACCGGAGCCACCTGAAAGGTAAGCCCCCAAGCATCCAGGAGCCCGCCGAAGAACGCCGTGAATTCCTCCATCCGGCCCAGATAGGCCGCTTCCACCCGCTCGCTGACCCCGAGCACTTCGAACCAGACCACCCGGGCCAGGCGGGGGTCCGCCCGGATCTCGGAGAGGAAGGCATCCACGCCACTGCGGAAGGTGCCGGTCAGATCTGGCGCATCGAGCGGAATCGCCGCAACCACGACCTCGACCAGCCGGTCCAAACACGATGCATAGACGGCCAGCAACAAGTCTTCGGTGCTGGCGAACTCCTGGTAGAACGTGCGGTGCGAAACCCGCGCCGCAGAACACAATTCCCGCACCGTCGTCGCCCGGTAGCCGCGGGTGCCGAACAGCTCGAGGCCGGATTCGAGCAGCCGCAGCCGGCGCCGCGCCGCACGCGTCGAATCGGGTTCACCGGCATATCTGCGCCCCTGGCTTTCCACCTGCCACCCTTTCTCCGACCGGGGCGGCCTCGGCAGCCCCACTGTTGACACCCCACCTTCGAGAATAGTGGCCACCAGGCCCGTCCAATCGCACCCTTCACCGGGCTCAGCCGTCCCTGCCCACCGAAAACCCGAATTGGACGGGCGTGCGGGCGAAGCGCGAGGTGAGGGCGGTTCGAATTCGGCGAATTCGGCGAAAGGGGTTGACGTGGAATCCGCATGAGGTGTAGTTTCCATATATGGAAAGTTCCAAGTTTGGAAAATACGAGGCCGAACCGGTGCAAGAAGCCCGGCTCGACGCGATTTTCTCCGCCTTGGCGCACCCTGTCCGCAGACACCTCATCGATTTGCTGCATCAAGGCGATGCCACGGTCAATGAGCTGGCGGCTCCGTTCGAGTTGGGCACTCCCGCCATCTCGAAACACCTGACCATCCTGGAAAAAGCCGGGTTGATCAAACGCACGGTGAAGCAACAATGGCGCACCTGCAGCCTCGAACCGACCGGCTTCGTGCACCTCAAAGACTGGACCGAACACTATGCCAATCTTTGGGAAGGCAGCCTCCAGCGCCTTGACACCCTCCTCGAAAAACTCCAAGCAACGACACCTGAAAAGGAACCGGAAAATGACTGAAGTACGCAAGGAAATCATTGAGCACGGCATCATCCTCAGCTGCGATTTCAACGCTCCGCGGGAACTGGTTTTCCGCACCCTCTCGGAATCCGACCTCATCCAGCAGTGGTGGGGCCCGGAAGGCTTCCCGGTCAACAACTCGACCATGGACTTCCGCCCGGGCGGCCAGTGGCTGTACAGCATGCGCAGCGACGAAAGCGGCGAAGAGTTCTGGTCGAAGGCCAGCTACGTCGAGATCGTGGCGCCGGAGAAGATCGTCTGGACCGACGCCTTCTGCGATGCGGAGGGGAATGTCAATGAAGATCTGCCCCAGGGCAGCATGACCATTACGCTGACCGAGCAGGACGGCGTGACCACCTTCCGCAACGAGGTCGCTTTCACCAGCAATGAAGAGCGCGATCAGATCGTCGCGATGGGCATGATCGAAGGCATGACCATGACGCTCAACCAGTTGGAAGGCCTGTTGGCCGAGCTGGAAAACGCCTGAACCGCGGCCGGAGCCGGGCGGCACGGAGATCCGGGGAGTGTAAAGATTTCGCAAAGACCGATTACTCTCCGGTAACTTTCCTTCCGCCCGGCTCCGCCCACCAGGGACGATAGATGCATGCGCATTGAAATCGTGATTTTCGACGGATTCGACGATCTGGACGCGCTGGCCCCGGCCGAGGTTTTGAACATCGCAGCCAGGGAGGGCGCCCCCTTCGACGTCGAGTTGGTCGGTGTGCGCAGCCCGGGCCTGGTTCAATCCGCCTGGAAGACCCAGATCTTCGTGGAAAACGTACTCGGCAAGCCGGACGCGGTGATCATCCCCGGCGGCGGCTGGGTGGCCAAACCCGCCCACGGCACCTGGGCCCAGGTGCAGGATGGATTCCTGCCCCGGAAACTCGCCGAAATCGCACCCGGCCTGCAGTGGGCAGGATCGGTGAGCACCGGTGCGATGGTGCTGGCGGCAGCAGGCATGCTGCACGGCCGGGCGGCCACCGCGAGCCAAGGCGTCTTGGAGGAGTTGCGGGCGGCCGGAAGTTTTGTGGTCCCGCAGAAAGTGGCCGACGACGGGGACCGGATTACCGCAGCCGGCCTCACCTCGAGTCTGGACCTGGCGTTGTGGATCACCGACCGGTTCGCCGGGGCCGAGATCGCAGCCCGGACTTCAGTGGCCATCGGCTACCGGCCCTGGGATGAAGTGTGGACCAGGGGCACTGCGGCCTAGACTTGGCGGACCAGAAGCACAACACAATATTGGGGGGAATTCATGTCGCCGAGCATTGCGGAGCTGACTGGACAAGGAAAGAAACTGCGCGGCAGCCTGCCACGTGCGGCGCAGGCCGATTTCGCAGCCTTGGACCGGGACCCGGTGAGCATCCTGCAGGACCAGAACCGCAGCCGGCTGCCTGAGCTGGTGCCAGTGCGGATCGGCCGGATGCTGCAATCGCCGTTCGCCTACTACCGGGGCACTGCCTCGGTGATGGCCGCGGATTTGGCGCAGAACCAGCACACTGGAGTATTGCTGCCTTCCTGCGGCGATGCGCACATTTCCAATTTCGGGCTTTTCGCATCGGCCGAGCGGCAGTTGATTTTCGACCTCAACGACTTCGACGAAGCTGGCTTGGCGCCTTGGGAATGGGATCTGAAACGACTCGCTGCGAGCGTCATGGTCGGCGCCCGGGACAACTCGATGAGCGAGGAGCAGGCCACCAGCGCCACCCGGTCCGCGGTAGCCGGCTATCGGCAGACACTGCTGCGGCTGATGGCTTTGACCGCCCTGGAACGCTATTACTTCCAAGTCAACACCGACGGGGTCCAGGACCAGCTCAACTCCGACGAACAGAAGCTGTTGCGCAAGGCCAGCCAAAAAGCCCGTGGACGCACGTCGGACCAGGTACTCGGCAAAATCGTTGCCCGGCATGAGGACGGCGTCTCCCGGATCGTCGACCAACCGCCGATCATGCGCCATGTGCCGCATGCCGAGCCGCACGAATTCGCCCGGCTGTTCCAGGAGTACAGCAGCACGGTGCGCCCGGACATCGCGGTGCTCCTGCAGCAATTCACTCTGGTGGACTACGTGCTGCGGGTGGTCGGCGTCGGCTCGGTGGGCACCCGCTGCTATGTGATGCTGCTCGAAGGGCCCGCGGGCGAACCGTTGTTCCTGCAGGCCAAGGAGGCACCGCCCTCAGTGCTGCAGGTTTACGGCGGAATGCCCAGCGGACTGCCGCCCGGAGTGGATCCGCACCGGGGCGGCTCGGAGGGGCACCGGGTGGTCGCCAACCAGAAGATCCTGCAGGCCTCCTCAGACCCCTTCCTCGGTTGGATCCAAGGTTTCGCCGGTGACGACGGCGGTCGCCGCCGGGTCGATTACTACTGGCGCCAGTTCCGCGATATGAAGGGTTCGGTGGAGACCAACGGCTTGTCCGCCGCCAACTTCACCAGCTACGTCGAGTGGTGCGCCCGGCTCCTGGCCCGGGCGCACAGCCAGACCGGGGCCGGCGCGGTCGCGGCCGGTTATCTGGGGCGCAGCGAGCGGTTCGACGAAGCGATCGTGGCTTGGTCGGCCAGTTACGCCGACCAGTGCGAAAAGGACTACGCCGCCTTGCAGTCGGCGGTGAAAACCGGCCGGATGCCGGCCGAATTCGGCGTCTGATCCTCCGGAGATGCATCTTCAACATGCTGATACTCGTTTGACGGCTGAAAGGCCCTCTGAATGCAGAAGATGCATCTCTGCACGAGGACTGCAAGATTCCGGCTCAGAACTCCAGCAGGACCTTGCCCGAGCGGGACGGATCACCGGCCAGCTCGAACGCCTCCAGCATCTGCGCGACCGGAAAGACCTGGGTCACCACCGGATCCGCCCGCAACGAGCCGTCGGCCAGCGCGCCGAGCACACGGTCCAGTTCGCCGTTGAACCGGAACGAACCGGCCAACTGCAATTCCCGGCTCACCGCGAGTGAAATATCCACCGGTTGCGGACCGGCCGGCAGCAAACCCACCATCACCACTTTCCCGCCGCGGGTTGCGCCGCGCAACGCCAGGCCCAACCCGCTGTGATGCCCGGAGGATTCGAAAACCACGTCGGCATGGATCGCGCTGATCTGCTCCTCGGTCGCGGCCTGCAAGGTCCCGGTGGCGCCGAGCTCGCGCGCGATCTGCAGCGGCTTGGCCTGCAAATCGACGGCTATCACCTCCCGTGCACCCAGCGTCCTGGCTACCGCGACGACGAGCGAACCGATCGGCCCGGCCCCGATCACCAACACCTTGGCCCCGCCGAGCACACTGCCGCCGTCGGGCCGGAGTCCGGCCTGCTCCACGGCGTGCCACGCCACTGAAGCCGGCTCGGCAATCGCCGCCGAACGCAGCGGCAGGCCGTCCGGCAACCGGCGCAGCATCCGCCCGGGCAGCGCGACATAACGGGCGAAGGCGCCCTGGGTGTGCGGGAAACGGGCGGCACTGCCCAGGTAAGTCCCGCCGGGCGCCAGGTTCGGCCGGTCCGCCGGGTACGGGGTGCCGTCGGCATCGGCATGCGGCGTCGCGGGGTGGACTGCCACCTGGGTGCCGGCAGCGGGCGAGCTGCCGTCCGCGGCGGCTTCCAGCACGGTGCCCACCACTTCGTGGCCCAGCAGCATCGGCTCGCGGAGAATCGACTGGCCCGCCGCGCCGTGCCGCCAATAATGCAGATCGGACCCGCAAATCCCACCGTAGGCGATCTGCAGCAAGGCCTCGTCCGGGCCGGGTTCCGGCATCGGCAATTCGACCAAACGCAGATCGCCCTTGGCGTGGATCTGCACTGCGAGGTTTGCATCCATGGTTGCTCCCGATGGTTCCGGCGGCCGCTCGGCCGACCGATTCAGACGACGGCGGTCATACCGCCGTCGATGAAAATGGTTTGCCCGTTGACGAAATCCGAGGCGCCCGAGGCAAGCCATACGGCCGGCCCGACCAAATCCTGCACGGTCCCCCAGCGGGCAGCCGGGGTACGGCCCAACACCCAGGAATTGAACGCGGCGTCATCGACCAGGCCCTGGGTCATTTCGGTGTGGATGTAACCGGGGGCCAGGGAATTGATCTGCAAGCCGTGCTTGGCCCATTCCGCGGCCATCGCCCGGGTCAGGTTCCGCACCCCGCCCTTGGCCGCGGTGTAGGCCGCAATCGTCGGCCTGGCCAGTTCGCTCTGCACCGAGCCGATGTTGATGATCTTCCCACTCCCGCGGTCGATCATCGGCGCGGCCAGCGCTTGGCCGATCAGGAACAGGCTGCTCAAATCGGTTTTCAACACGCGTTCCCAATCCGCGAATTCCAACTCCAACAACGGCACCCGGTGCTGCAGGCCCGCATTGTTGACCAAGACGTCCGGTACGCCGGCCGCCGCCATGATTGCGGCGATCCCGGTTGAAACCTGTTCCGGATCGGTGACGTCGAAGGCACTGGTGTGGACTCGTCCGGCTCCGAATCTGGCCCGGAACTCCGCCGCAGCAGCCTCGACCCGCTCAGCCTGCCGGCCGTGCAGCACCACCGTGGCACCGGCCTCGGCCAGCCCTTCCGCGATCGCCCGGCCGATGCCCCGGCTGGATCCGGTGACCAGGGCCAATTGGCCGGTCAGATCGAACATCATTCCCGTCCTTCCACGACAGTCCGCACCACTGCGAGGTCCTGGGCCCCGAGTCCCTGCTCCACCAGCGCCGCATACCGGTCGCGGGCGGCACGGCTCAGTGCAGCGTCGGTTCCGCTCTGTTCCGCGGCGTCCAGGAAGAAGCCGAGGTCCTTGAGCATGAATTGCGCAGCACCGCGGACCCGGAAATCCCGGGCCGCGATCCGCGGCCCGATCTGGCGCAGCACTGCAGAATCCGCCAAGCCTCCGGAGAGGACCTCGAGCAGCTGCTGGCCGTCCAGGCCGGAGCGTTCGGCGACCACCACGGCTTCGGCGAGCGCCGCCGTGGTCAATCCGACCAGCACTTGGTTGCAGGCCTTGGCCAGCGAGCCGGCGCCGAGTCCGCCGAGCCGTTGCGCCCTGCCCATTGCGTCGAAGACCGGCTTGACCCGCTGGAACGCTGCTTCAGAACCGCCGGCCATGATCGCGAGCGTGCCCTGTTCTGCGCCTTCGGTACCGCCGCTGACCGGAGCGTCGATCAGTTCCGCGAGCCGCTCGAGCCGCGCGCCGAACCGGACCACGGCGGAGGGCGAGACGGTGCTCATCACCACGAGGGTGCGTGGCCGGGCCGCCGGCGCCCCGCTCCAGCGGACGATCAGCGGGGCGAGCAGCTCCTCGATCTGCGGCAAATCCGGCAGCATCGCGATCACGACGTCGGCGTCGGCCGCTTCCGCAGGATCCCCGAGCAGCTGGGCACCCGCCTCCCGCAACCGCTCGGCGGCCGGCCGGGACCGGTTCCACACCGAGGTTTCGAACCCGGCCCGCAGCAGGTTCCGCGCCATCGGTTCGCCCATTTTGCCCAGACCGAGGAAGGCGATCCGTGGTCGTTGCTCCGATGCATCCATAATGTCCAACATACTAGCCACCTTTCAGTATGATGAACAGATGTCGACTTTCAGCACCGCGACCACCGACCCCACGATCGCCATCTGCGTGCCTCTGGAGGCGGAACTCGTGGCGCAGATCCAGCGATCGGCACCCGGGACGACCGTGTTGTACGACGCCGGGTTGCTGCCCCCGGAGCGCTACCCGGCCGATCACCACGGCGATCCGGATTTCCGGCGCAGTCCGGAACAGGAAGCCCGCTATTGGGCCAACATCCTCGCCGCCGACGTGCTGTACGGGATCCCCAACGAATCACCGGCCGATCTGGCCCGGGCGATCCGGGAAAATCCCCGGCTGCGCTGGGTGCACGCGATGGCGGCCGGAGCCGGCGGAGCGGTCCGCGCCGCCGGGCTGAGCTCCGCTGAGCTGTCCCGGGTGCGGGTGACCACCTCGGCCGGGGTGCATGCCCTGCCCTTGGCCGAATTCGCCCTGCTGGGACTGCTGAGCGGCTTCAAACGGGTGGCCGAGATGCAAGCCGACCAGCAAGCCAAGCACTGGCCCACGCTCCGCGTGCCGACCCGGCTGCTCGCCGGCTCCCGGCTGGTGATCTCCGGACTGGGCGAAATCGGCCTGGAAACCGCGCGGCTGGCCAAGGCGTTGGGCATGACGGTCAGCGGCAGCAAACGCGAGGTGGCCCCGATCGACGGGATCGAATCGGTGGTCGACAACAGCGGCCTGCCCGGACTGCTGGCCGGCGCCGACGCGGTGGTCAACACGCTGCCCGGCACACCGCAGACCGAGCACCTCTTCGACGCCGAAATGTTCGCTGCGTTCGCACCGGGAACCATCTTCGTCAATGTCGGCCGCGGCTCCGTCGTCGACGAGTCCGCGCTCTTGGCCGCGCTGACCGACGGCACAGTTTCCTATGCCTGCCTGGACGTCTTCGAACAGGAACCGCTGCCGGCCGCGAGCCCGCTCTGGACGCACCCGCGGGTCCTGGTCTCGCCGCATTCGGCCGCCTTGAGCGCAGCGGAGAACAAACTCATCGCGGAGCGGTTCATCGCGAACCTCGCCCGGTTCCGGGCCGGCGAAGCGATGCCGCACACCGTCGATCCGGTGCACTTCTACTGAGTGCCGGCCGGGCTGAGCGTCTGCCGGGCTGAGCGCCTGCCGGGCCGGTCGGCCCGGGAACGAAGCGCCCGGGAACGGACAGATCAGCGGGTGCTCAGAACCGCGCGGAGAATCCGCCGTCCACGTTGAGCAACTGGCCCGAGATCCAGCGCCCTTCCGTGGAGAGCAGGAAGGCCACGACTCCGGCGATGTCCCGGGGCAGGCCCATCCGGCCCAAAGGGTATCCGGCGGTCAGCGTTTCCCGCACTTCGTCATCCATCCAGCCGGTGTCGATCGGGCCGGGATTGAGCACATTCGCGGACACCCCGAGCGGGCCGAGCTCCCGGGCCGCGGAAATCACCATCCGGTCCAAGGCGCCCTTCGAAGCGCCATAAGGCAGATTCCCAGTCGTATGGTCGCTGGTGAGCGCGACGATCGCTCCGCCACCGTCCGGGACTTGCCGGGCGAAGGCCGCGATCAGCAACAGGCTGGCCCGCGCGTTCACCGCGATGTGCCGGTCGAAACTTTCCGCAGTGGTGTCCAAGATCCCGGACTCGACGTCGTGGGCATGGCTGAGCACGAGCGCGTCGATCGGGCCGCGGTCCGCCGCGACGGCTCCGATCAGGGCTTCCGGACCGGTCGGCGTGGCCAAATCGCAGGGATAGTCCGTGCCCTGCAGATCGCTGGTGACCACGTCCCAGCCGTCCGCGGCGAGGCGCGGCACGATGCCGGCCGCAATGCTGTTGGCACGGGCGGCCCCGGTGACTAAAACGAGAGGCATTGCCCCAGGGTACCCCGTTGCCGCGCTCCCGCTCAGGCGTCCTGGGTGCTGCGCAGATCCCGCCCCGCGGTCTCCGGCAGCACGAACGTCGTCGCGAAGCTGATCAAGGACAGGATCAGCGAAGCGCCGGCCATCACGAGCCAGGAGTTTCCGGTCGCCGCGAGCAGCGCCGCCACCAGCACCGGGATCAGGCCGCTGGCCAGCATCGCGGAGATCTCCCGGCTCAACGCCACCCCGGTGAAGCGGTGCGTGGAACCGAAGAGTTCCGGCAGCAAGGCGCACTGCGGGCCCAGCATGGATTGCACCCCGATCGCGACGCCGACCACGACGACCACGATCACCAGCCAGGACTGGCCAAGGGTCATCAGATAGAACGCCGGAACCGCCACCACCGCCTGGAACAACGCACCCCATTTGTACACCGGAACCCGGCCGACCCGATCGGAGAGCCAGCCGAAGAAGACCACCATCACGGCAGCCGCGCCGGCCGCGACCAGCAACGCCGTCGGGCCCAGGCTGTTGTTGCTCTGATACGCGGCGATCCCCCCGATGAAGCTGACCATGACCGCCGAATACAGACTGGAGTTGCCGTTTTCGGCCATCCGGATGCCGATCCCTTTGAGGATGTTCCAACGCGAGGTCCGCCAAACCGCGCTCACCGGGTTCTTGACCACGGTCTTGTGCGCTTCCATTTCCCGGAAGACCGGGGTTTCCTTGAGTTTGAGCCGGATCACCACGGCGACGATGATCAGGATGAAGCTCGCCAGGAACGGTACCCGCCAGACCCAGGTGGTCAGGGCCGTCCGGTCCACTAGGCCGAGGATCGCGAAGGTCCCGGCGCCCAGCAAGGTGCCGAGCTGGATGCCGACGAAAGGCAGGGCCGCGAAGAAACCGCGGCGCTTGGGCGGGGCGAATTCCGAGATCAACGTGGTCGCACCGGCCTGCTCCGCCCCGGCACCGAGCCCTTGCAGGATGCGCAGCGCCACGAGCATGATCGGCGCAGCAGCCCCGATCGATTCGTAGGTGGGCAGCAATCCGATCAGGAAACTTGCCGCGCCCATCAGCGCCACGGTGCTGAGCAGCACTACCTTGCGCCCGTAGCGGTCCCCGATGAAGCCGAAGAGCACGCCGCCGAGCGGGCGCGCGATATAGGCGATGCCGAACGTCGCGAAGGATGCGATGACCTTCGCGTCGCCGAACGGCTCGAAGAACAACGGGCCGAAGATCAGCGCCGTGGCGAGGCCGAAGATGTAGAAGTCGTAATACTCCAAGGCCGAGCCGATGGAGCTGGCGAGCGTGGCGCGGCGCAACTGCTCCGGTTCGACCGGAGCCTCGTCATGCGCGGTTCCTGCGGCCTGCTGCGCCGCTGCCGGTTGTTCGGTGTTCATGCCGGTGTGCACCTGCCCCCTTGTTCCATTCCGGGACCCCCTTGGCCTGGAAAGCGGCGATCAGTGCGAGCTTGATCACCCTATTGCACACCGTACAGCATGTTGAACAAAGGTGGAAGAGGTCAAGGTGCGGGAATGCCGCGGGCTAACGGGCCAGCGACATCGGCGCGCCGAGCGAACGGGCGAGCTCCTGCAGCTCGGTCACCAATTTCCGCTCCAGCTCACGGGTGAAGGTGGCCTTCAATGCGGTCACCGAGAGGCCCAGGCTGGGCCCGTGCGTGCCCCTGGTGGGAATCGCGACGCCGACGCAGACCACGCCCAAAGTGGATTCTTCGTCTTCGAAGGCATAGCCGCGCTGCTGCGCTTCGGCCAGGGCAGCCCGCAGCGTCACCGGGTCGATGATCGAATGCGGGGTCAGGGCCGGGAGCTGCTTGCCGTCCGGGAACATCGCCTCGAGGTCTTTGGCGTGCAACCGCGCGAGCAGGGCCTTGCCGACGGCACAGAGCGAGGCCGGCATCTTGTCGCCGATGTTCGAGGTGAACCGAACCGCCGGATGCCCCTCATAACGCGCCAGATAGATCACGTTTTCACCGTCCAGCATTGCGATCCGGACGGTTTCGTTGACCAAGGCGGGCGACTCCTCGCAGAACCGGTAGAACTCCCGGACGTCGTCCTGCCGGTCCAGATAGGCCGCGCCGAGTTCCACGAGTTTGCGGCCCAGGCCGTAGCCGGCCCCCTGTTTGCGGACCAGGTTCGCTTCCTCGAGCGCCTGCAGCAGGTTCGACGCCGATGACTTCGGAATGTCCAGCTCGCGGGCCAGATCGCTCAAAGTCATCACGCCGCTAGCCGAGGCCGCCAAGGCGTCGAGGGCGGCTGCGGCACGGGTCACCGCCGGGGCCGGAGAGGGTGTGCTCACGGAAGCCTCACATTCAAGGTCGCTCAGTCTGCGATTCCGTTCGGTCCGCAGTTCCGTTCAGCATAGTGAACGGGATTCGAAAGCGCATCCGACAGCCGGCCCGAACAGGCTTCCGGGCATGGTGCAATCGATTCGGCTGGACTACCCTGGAGGCCATGCCTGCTGAGCGTTCGACCCATGTCCTGGTGGTCGGAATCGACGGAGTCCGCTTCGATTCCCTGCAAGAAGCGGAGACCCCGAACCTCGATCTGATTGCCGCTGCCGGTTTCCTGACCCCGATCCAAGTGGCCGGCGCCAATCCCACGATTTCGGCACCGGTGTGGTCCAGTGTGGCCACCGGCGTCGATGCCGATCAGCACGGGGTTCTGGACAACTCCGGACGACCGGCCGCCCTGGACCGGTTCGACGACTTTGCCGCGGTGCTGCAACGGGCCCGCCCCGGCAGCACGGCCCTGATCGCCGCCTCCTGGCACCCACTGGTCCGGAGCTCCGGGAACGGACCGCTCTTCTCCTCGGGCGGATGGGCATCGCCCACCGATCCGGATGCTTCCGGTTCGGTGGCGGACGCCTATGCCGCCGACGCCGAGGTGGCCGAGTACGCGGCCCAACGGTTGCGGGCCGAACCGGTCGATCTGGCCTTCGTCTATTTCGGGGTCCCCGATGTGGTGTGCCACGACGTGGGCACCGGCGTGGATTACCAGCGGGCGATCGAATCCAGCGATGCCAGATTGGGCCAGTTGCTGGATGCGGTCGCCGCGCGGCCGAACCGGTCGCGCGAAGCCTGGACCGTCTTCGTGGTCACCGACCACGGCCACTTGGCCGACGGCGGCCATGGCGGCGATTCCGCCGAAGAACGGACTGCCTGGCTTGCAGCTTCCGGGCCGGGCTTCAGCGGGCCGGCCCGGGATCTGAGCCACGCGGACATCCCGGTCCAGGTGCTGGCGAGTTTCGGGGTAGCCCACCCGGCGGCGTCGGGTCGGGTTTTCGACGCCGTCTGAGCCACCGTCCGCGTCTCGCACCGCCGGTAGCACTCCTCCGCAACAGGCTGGGGGATCTGCTGCTTTCCACACATTCAGCCGACTCTCCTGGCGTCCGGCCGATCATCCCGGCAACCATGTTCACATGACAAATCACCCGCCCAACTACTGGGTAGAACCGATCGAATTCGAAGTTGACCAACTAGACTTGGTCAACATGGGCCAATACAACGTTCAGGAGACCAAGACCCGGCTTTCCGAGCTGCTCAGCCTGGTGGCGAACGGCGAAGACGTCGTCATCGCGAAGGCCGGCCGCCCGGTGGCCCGGATCGTTCCGATTGCACCGCCGGCCAAGCGCAGGCTCGGGTTCCTGAAACTGGACATCCCGGACGACGTTTTCCGCGATCCGTGGACCGCCGACGAGCTGGGGCTGTCAGATGACAAGCTATCTCTGTGACACCCAGGTCCTGATCTGGGCATTGACCTCGCCCAAACTGCTGTCCGTCAAAGCCCGCAATGCGATTCTCAAAGCGGACCACGAAATCTGGGTTTCCGCGGCCAGCGCTTACGAGATCGCCTTCAAATACCAAGTGGGGAAACTCCCGGCGGTGGAGCCGTTGATCTCGTCGTTTTCCCGGCAAGTGGCCAACCTGCGGGCCTCGGAACTGGCCGTCGATTCGACCCATGCCATCGAAGCCGGGCGTCTGGATTGGCAGCATCGGGACCCCTTCGACCGGATCCTCCTGGCCCAGGCGACGATCGAAGGCCTCACTCTGATCACCGCGGATGACACCCTGCGTGACTTCGCCCCGCTGAACACGTTCTGGTGACCGCAGAGCCGATCTGACCCGGCCGGCGAGAACGGATGCACTGCAAGTCCGCGCGTCTCCGTTCCCAACCCGCCGGCTCCGGCAGTTGCGCGATGAACAATTGACCCGGAGCAGCTTAACACCGGGCTTAACTCTCGGAAACACTTGTCGAGGGCCCGGCCGGTCCGGGGTGATCTGGGTAAGCTGACAATATGACCCTGCCTTATCGGATCATTACCGTATGCACCGGAAACATCTGCCGATCCCCGATGGCCGAGCTGATGCTGCGGCATGCGGTTGCCGGAAACGAAGGCATCCGCATCGACTCTGCGGGCACCACGCAGTGGGAGGAGGGGAACCCGATCGATCCCCGAGCCGCTGCGGTGCTCCGCGAGCGCGGCATCCCCGACGGCACTGAGGCACACTCGTCGTCCGGCCTGCACCGGGCCCGGAAAATCGCGGCCGCCGACTTCATCGACAACGATTTGATCCTGGCCATGGACACCGATCATTTCGATTGGCTGCGCGAGCACGCACCGACCCCGGCGGCCCGGGCGAAGGTCCAGTTGATCCGCGAGTTCGATCCGGCCGCCGAACCCGGCGAGCTGGGCATCGCCGACCCCTGGTACGGCGGCAGTGAAGACTTCGAAGAGGCTTACCGGCTCATTGATGCGGCCATCCCCGGAATCCTCGAACACATAGGCGCCGCTGATCCGCGGCACCATGTCTGAAGCCATTCCGGCAGAACCAGCAGTATCTGGAGCATCGGGCGGCGGAGCCGCCCGCCGGCCGGTGATCATCGCGGTCGACGGCCGGTCCGGAAGCGGCAAGACCTCCTTGGCGGTGGAACTGGCCTCGCTGCTGCGGGAGCACCGCAAAGTCTCGGTTTTCCACCTGGAGGATGTCTACCCCGGATGGAACGGCTTGTCTGCCGGAGTCGACCGCTATCTGCAAACCGTGCTCAGCCCGCTGCACCGCGGAGCGGATGCCCAGTGGACCAGTTGGGATTGGGCCGCGCACTTCGACGGGGAGGCCCGGCAGACCACGGCCTCGGACGTGGTCATCGTCGAAGGCGTCGGTGCCGCGCAGGCTCCGGCCCGGCCGATGCTGGACGCGGTGATCTGGGTGGAAGCCGCCGAGGCCCTGCGCAAGGAGCGGGCGCTGGCCCGGGACGGCGAGACCTACGCCCCCTACTGGGATCTTTGGGCCGCTCAGGAAGCCGAGTTGCTGGCCGCCGACCACCCTGCAGAACATGCGGACCTGCGGTTGGACTCGCCGGTGCTGCCGTCCGACGTGCTGCAGGCGCTGGGCCTGTTGCCGCAGCTGAAGAACCTGTTGGCCCCGGAGTTGCAACGCGAGCACGCCCGCGCCACGCTGGCCGTCCCGGTCCCGTTCACCGGTGATCCGGCAGGGCTTTTCGAGGCGCTTTTCGGCCATTCGGAGCACGCGGTCTGGCTGGACAGTTCGGATGCGCAGCAGCGCGGCGAGCGCAGCCGGTTCTCCATCATGGCCGATGACGGCGGCGACTTCGGCCAGATCGCCTGGCACCGCGACGGCGTGACGCGGCACAGCTTCCGCGGGATCACGGTCGAGGTCCCGGGACCGTTCTTCCGTTGGCTCGACGCGCAATGGCCGGGAACCTCCGCGCCGATCGCCGGAGGACTGCCGTTCAGCCTGGGCTGGATCGGGTATCTGGGTTATGAACTCAAGCGGGAAACCGGCGGCAGCCGGCAAAGCCCGGACACCCCTGACGCCGGCCTGCTGCATGCCGGGCGGGCCGTCGTCGTCGACCATCAGGAGCAGCTGGCCTGGGCGCTCAGCCTGGCCGACGACGGATGGCCGGAAACCGTGGCCCGGGCCGCCGCCAAGCCCGCGCCCGGGACGGCGGCCAGGCCCGACCCGACCACGGTCTCGGTCCGCGACGACCGTTCTGCTTACAAAACCAAAATCGGTCTGGCCCAAGCGCAGATCTTCGAAGGCAACAGTTACGAAATCTGCCTCACCACCGGCCTCGCCTTCCGCACCGATGCGGACCCGCTCGGGCTCTACCGCACGCTCCGGCAGGCGAATCCCGCGCCCTTCGCGGCCTTTCTGGCTTTCGGCGGACTGAGCATTTTGAGCACTTCGCCGGAACGGCTGCTCCGGATGAGCCCCGGCGGCGCGCTCACCGCCGAGCCGATCAAAGGAACCCGGCGCCGGGATCCGGATCCGGGCAAGGATGCGGAGTTGCGGTCCGAGCTGGCGGCTTCGGTCAAAGACCGGGCGGAAAACCTGATGATCGTGGACTTGATGCGCAACGACCTCTCGCATTTCGCCCTGCCCGGCAGCGTCCGGGTGAGCCGGCTGTGCGCCATCGAAAGCTATGCCACGGTGCACCAGATGGTCAGCACCGTGGAAGCCCAGCTGCGGCCCGGCACGTCCCGGTCGGAAGCGATCGCTGCGGCCTTCCCGGCCGGCTCGATGACCGGGGCACCGAAAATCAGCACCATGCGGATCCTGGACCAGCTCGAAGCGACGCCCCGGGGCGCCTACTCCGGAGCCATCGGCTACTTCTCCCGGGACGGCGGCAGCGATTTGTCCGTGTTGATCCGCACGCTGGTCCTGGACCACGGGCAGGCGACCCTGGGCGTGGGCGGGGCGATCACCGCGGATTCGGCTCCGGAGGAGGAATGGCAGGAAGTCCGGGCCAAGGCCTTCGGCGTGCTGGACGCGCTCGGCCTGGCCTTCCCCGACGACTGAGCCGGCGGGAGCCGGCCGGGAATAATACATGCAAACGCATAGTTCTAGCCGGCATGAAAGGTTTTGGATTCTTATCATTCGGACACTACGGACCAGGCCGCGGATCGCAGACCGTGACCGCGAAAGATTCATTGCAGCAGGCCATCGAGCTCTCCGTCGAAGCTGACCGGATCGGCGTGAACGGGGCCTATTTCCGGGTCCACCACTTCGCCACCCAGCAATCCGCACCGTTTCCGCTGCTGAGCGCGATCGCCGCCCGCACCAAGCACATCGAGGTGGGCACCGGGGTGATCGATCTGCGCTACGAAAACCCGCTGTATTTGGCCGAGGAGACCGCCTCGCTGGATCTGATCAGCGACGGCCGGCTGGCGTTGGGCATGAGCCGGGGATCGCCCGAGACCGCATTGCGCGGCTACGAATCCTTCGGCTACACCGGCAGCGAGGACCCGCGCGGCGGCGACATCGCCCGGCAGAAGTTCGAGCTGTTCCTGCGGGCGATCGATGGCGAAGGCGTCGCCCCGGCGGACCCGCGGATGACCGGGCAGAACGGCCTGCTCCGCGTCGAGCCGCACGCACCAGGACTGCGGCAACGGATCTGGTGGGGTTCCGGCAGCCGGGACACCGCGGAATGGGCCGGCACGATGGGCGTCAACATGATGTCCTCGACGCTGCTCACCGAAGACGCCGGCGTCCCGTTCCACGAGCTGCAGGCGGAACAGATCCAGCGCTACCGGGCGGCCTGGACCGCAGCCGGGCATGCAGGCACCCCGCGGGTATCGGTGAGCCGGAGCGTGTTCCCGATCATGAACGATCTGGACCGCAGGTATTTCGGCCGCAGCGACGCAGACCAGGTCGGCATGATCGACGGATTCCGCTCCACTTTCGGCAAGACCTACGCGGGCGAACCGGACCAATTGGTGCAGGAACTGCGCAACGACTCGGCAGTGATGTCCGCCGACACCCTGATGCTGACCATCCCGACCCAGCTGGGCGTGGAGTACAACATGCACGTGCTCTCCGCCTTCGCCGAACACGTGGCCCCGGAGCTGGGTTGGCAGCCGAACACCGCCGGACGCGTCGAAGGGTACCCGATCGCCTGATCCGGGAGCCGCTTCGCCAGGGGTCCGCCCGGTCTGGAACACTGGTGCCATGCGCATCCGGCCATTCCGCCCCGAAGACACCGATGCGGTCGTCGCACTCTGGACGGCCGCCGGGCTGACCCGGCCGTGGAACGATCCGCGCAAGGACATCGTGCGGAAGGCTTCGGTGCAGCCGGAGCTTTTCGTGGTTGCCGAGGACGGCTCGGGAAACCTCGTCGGCTCGGTGATGGCAGGCTACGACGGGCACCGCGGCTGGCTGAATTATCTCGCGGCCAGTCCCGGCGCCCGTGGCCTCGGGGTCGGCCGGGCGCTCGTCGAACACGCCGAGCAAGTCTTGCACGGGCTAGGCTGCCCCAAAGTCTCCCTCCAGGTCCGAGCCGGCAACCAGGACGCGGTCGACTTCTACCGGCACCTGGGTTACACCATCGACGACACGGTCGACCTCGGCAAACGGCTGATCGCCGACTAGGCTCCAGCCCAAGATCCACCCCCGGTTCCGGGGCAGAAGCGCCCCAGCCCCGCTTTGCGGCGTGGAAGTTGGGCTGGGGCATTATTCTGAACTCATGCCTCAGACCATCCTGGTGTTCCTCGACCCCGCCCACCCTGCCGGCCGGTTGGCCGATTCCCGGCAACCGCAGCTCTTCGCCACCGATCTGGGCGCGACCCGCGGCGACGGGATCTTCGAATCCCTGCTGGCTTTGGACGGCCGGCCGCGCAAGGTCCAGGCGCATCTGGACCGCCTGGCCTCCTCGGCGGAACTGCTCGAACTCGAGCTTCCGGCGGCAGCTGCCTGGCTGGCCGCAATCCAGACCGGACTGGCCGAGTTCGCGCAACCGGAAGCCATTGTGAAGCTCCTGGTCACCCGTGGCGTCGAAGATGCCGGGCAGCCCACCGCCTGGGTCCAGGTTTCGGCACTGCCGGAAAGCAGCAAAGCCCTGCGCGAAAAAGGCCTGGACGTGCTGCTCCTGGACCGCGGCTACGATTCCGGCCTGGCCGAACGCGCACCCTGGCTGCTGCTGGGCGCGAAGACGCTCTCCTACGCGGTGAACATGGCGGCCTTGCGCTATGCGCACCAGCACGACGCCGACGACGTGATCTTCACCAGTGCCGACGGCCGGGTCCTGGAGGGCCCGACCTCCTCGGTGCTGATCGCGCACCGCGACGGTGCCGTGAAGCGGTTGATCACCACCCAACTGGATTCCGGCATCCTGCCCGGCACCACTCAGGGCGCCTTGTTCGCGGCGGCGAAGGATGCCGGTTGGGAATTGGGCTACGGCCCACTGGTCCCGGCGGACCTGTTCGACGCGGACGCGGTCTGGCTGGTCTCCAGCATCCGCCTGCTGGCTCCGGTCAACCGGATCGATGGCACCGAAATCAACCACGATGCGGAATTGACTGCGGAACTGAACGCCCTGCTCGCCACCATTCGCTGAAACAACTCCTCGCCATTCGTATCTCGCTTCGACTACGCTGGACAGGTTAGATCCTCCAGCTCCCGGAGAGGCCAAGCAGATGACTCCGTTCTCCGCCGAATCGATCGGCGACCAACAAGGCCGTCAGGTGATCGTGACCGGCGCCAACATCGGCCTCGGCTTCCGCACCGCGGTCGCCTTGGCGCAGCGTGGCGCAGTGGTCACCCTGGCTTGCCGGGACCGGGAACGCGGCTTGGCGGCGCAGTCCCGGGTGCGGGAGCTTTCCGGGAACCACGCGGCCCGATTCGAGCAGCTGGACCTGGCCGATTTGGCGAGCGTCCGGGATTTCGCCGAGCGGTGGGACCGGCCGCTGGATCTGGTGATCAACAATGCCGGCGTCATGGCGACCCCCTTCAGCCGGACCAAAGACGGCTTCGAGCAGCAACTCGGAATCAACCACCTCGGCCACTTCGCGCTCAACGGGCTGTTGCTGCCCCGACTGCGGCAGAGCAACCACGCTTTGGGCCCGCGCATCGTCGTGGTTTCCTCCTTGGCGCATTTGCGCGGCAAGGTCGACTTCGCGAATCTGCACGGCGAACGGTCCTACCGCGCCAGCACCGCGTATTCGCAGAGCAAACTGGCCAATCTCTTCTTTGCCCGGGAATTCGACCGCCGGCTCAAAGCGCGCGGCGAACGGCTGGCGGTTGTCGCGGCGCATCCCGGAATCGCCAAGACCAATCTGATGGCCGGAATGGCAGCCGGGCCAGTGGTCCGGATCGGCGGAAATGCCTTGCGGGTCTTCTTCCAGAGCGACGCGGCGGGCGCGCTCCCGCAGCTTTTCGCGGCCACCGATCCGGAGCTCTCCGGCGGCGAGTACTTCGGCCCCGGGGGGCTCTTCGAGATGCGCGGCAATGTGGCCCGGGCCAGAGTCCGCGGCTACGTCTCGGACCGCGGCGTAGCGGCTCGGCTCTGGTCCGCGAGCGAGGAGCTGACCGGCGTCGCCTACCCTGATCTGCCCGCGGTCGCCTGATGCCCGGAACCGAGTCCGTGCAGATCCCCACCGACGACGGCGTCACCCTGAACGGACGTTGGTTCCGGCCGGACGGGCCACCGCGCCGGATCGTGCTGGTCGCCGCGGCGATGGCCACCAAGGCCCGTTTTTACACGCCGTTGGCCGAATGGCTCAGCGGGCAGGGCATCGCAGCACTGGTCTTCGATTACCGCGGCTACGGCGATTCCGGCGACGGCGACCTGCGCAAAGTGCGCAATGACCTGATGCGTTGGGCGCAGGACGCGGCGGACACTCTGGATTGGCTGCTCGACGGCGCCGACGGCGTACCGGTCACCTGGCTGGGCCACAGCCTGGGCGGCCAGGTGCTCCCCTTGGCGGAGCACCGGCGCTTGGCCTCCGCGATCACGGTGGCATCCGGCAGCGGGTACTGGCGGAGCAATCCGGGCGCCCTGCGGTTCATCGCGCCGCTGCTCTGGAAAGGCATCGGCCCGGCTGCGATCAGGCTGACCGGCTACTACCCGGGGGCCAAGCTAAAGCTGCTCGGCGACCTGCCGCCGAATGTGATGCGGCAATGGTCCCGCTGGTGCATGCACCCGGATTACCTGATCGGCGAGTTTCCGGAGTTGCGGGCCCGGTTCGCCGGGTTCCAGGCACCGCTGACCTCGATTTCCTTCACCGACGACGAATTGCTCTCCGGTGCGAGCATCAGCACGCTGCACGATCTGTATCCGCTCCGGAACCGGCGGATGCTGCGCTATGCCCCGGCGGACCTGGGCGTTTCCCGGATCGGCCACTTCGGTTTCTTCCGGGCCGGCAACGAATCGATCTGGGCGAAAACCCTGGGCCCGCTGCTGGACTGAGGCTCATTTCACCGCAGTGCCCATCGAACGCCCGCGGATCCAATAGCCTTGGCTTTTCAGCAACCGCTTTTGCGCCCCGCGTGCCAGCAGCTCCTTGCGCACCGATCGCACCATCGAGGTTTCTCCGGCGATGAAGCAGGCGCATCCGGACAGGTCCCGTTTCGGCAACGCGGCCAAGGTGTTGGCGCTGTCGACGCGCTGCTCCAGCCACAGCGGACGGTCCACCTCGGTGGGGAACGATTCGTCTCCGGGAGCCGTGGCCTCGAGGATCACAGTCTTCGGCAACTCGGTGCTCGCGCAGATCTCATTGATCGCCGGCAGGGACGTCGGATCCCCGACCAGGAGCACTTCCGCAGCCTCACCCGGATCGAAAACGCTTTTGCCTTCGTAGAGCGCCGCCTCGATCCGCATACCGGGCCGGGCAGCGCGGGCCCACGTCTCCGCCACTCCGCCACTGCCGTGCAAGTAGAACTCCAGACTGAACGTCCCGGCCTCGCGGTCGGCCCCGGTCACGGTATAGGCGCGCTGGAATTTCCCTTGCGGGCCCGGAATCCACAACCGGAGCCAGAGCCCGGGATGGATCTCCGCGGCTTCGATGAAATCCGGGCAGTCGACGTCCAGCTTCAGCAACCTCGGCGCCAGCTGCTCGGTGCCGACCACCCGCAGCTCGAAACTCGGCGCCCGGAAGGCACGCAGCAGTGCCCGCTCCAATCGTTCGCCCACAGAAGCCCTCCTAAGTTAGGTAAGCCTAAGTTAGCACGGGTCGACTTCCGGGAGCGCTAATCGGACCCCGCGACCGTTCCGTCCAGGCGGTACCGGACTCCGTATTCCGGCAGCAAGGTCGGCACGTCCACCCGCAGGGCTTCCGGCCGGAAGCCGTGGATCGGCACCACGACCCCGGGGTGGATGTCCATGGTCATCTTGTGCAGCGACTCCCCCGTGGCGTGCCCCGAAGACCCGGCGGCCACGAAATCGATGCCCAACTTCGCCAGCCAGTCCAGCCATGGCGCCCAGTCCGCCATGAACGGCCCGAGCGGCTCGCCCTGGGAGTGGATGAACGGCGTGGCCCCCGCAACGATCGGCAGGTCCAACAGCGCGGGCACGTCGCGCACATCCGGCTGCACCGCGAACCCACCGGGAGCGGCGCGCACCGAGGCCAGGCCCACCAGCTCCGGCAGCCGCTCCGGCGCAGCCTCCGCCAGCCGCTGGATGGCGAGCCGGTGGGCCGGACGCTGCGGCCGCGAAGCGTCCCAGCTCACGACGCCCTGGACCCCGAAGCCGGCCAGGAAAGCTGCTTGTTGGCCGGGCCAGACCAGGCTCCGCCTCTTCGCCCGGGCCAGGTCGATGAGCCGTTGCGCCCGCTCGACGTCGCGCTCGTACATGCTCAGCAAGGCCAAACCGTCGGTTGCCGTCAAGGCGGCGCCGATCAGCTGCACCACCTCGGCTTCGCTGCGCGGCGGCGGGCTGCTGCCTTCGGCGTCGAAACTGAGCATCGTGGTTTCGGTGACCAGCATCTCCACACCGGCCGCCGCCTGGACGAAGCCGGCCGAACGCAGCGCCCCGTCCCGGTGGAAATTCAAATCGCCGGTATAGGCCAAGCTGCCTTCCGGGGTGTGCACCAGGAACCCGCAGGCGCCGGGGATGTCGTGGTCCACCGGAATGGCTTCGACCCGCAAATCCCCCACCTGCACCGGCCCGGCCATGGCCTGGACCGGGAAAACTGCGCCCAGCCCGGCCAGCGCGACGCAATCCTCCAACCGGGCGGTCTCCGGATGGGCGTAAACCGGCAGCCCGGGGCGCAGGAAATCCAGTCCGCCGTCGTGGTCGATGTGGGCGTGGGAGAGGAAGACCGCGCTGGGCCGCGGATCGGCGAGCGCCAACGGCGAATCCGCGGGCAGCTGCAACGGATCGTAGACCCCCGGGATTTCCGGCGCGAAGCCGACCGCCAACCGGTCGCGCAGCCGGAAGTCCTTCCGTTCCTGCACCGGAGCCCGGAACAGGTCGGCTTCGCCGGGGATGTCCAGGCCCACGTCCAGCAGCACCCGGGCCTGCTCGGTGGCGACCATGATCTTGGACGATCCGATCACCCGCAGACCGCCGAAGAACTCGACCGTCACCTGCTTCGAGGGCTTCATCCGCGCACACTCCCCTGGGTCCCGTAAGCTCCGCTCACGAAGTATTTCTGCAAGAACAGGAACAAGATGATGATCGGCAAGGTGGTGAAGGAAACCGCCGCGCACAAACCGGTCCAGTCGGTGCCCTCGCCGCCGTAAAAGGTCTTCAGCCCGACTTCGATCGGTCGCACCGCATCGGACTTGGTCATGATGTACGGCCAGATGAAGGAATTCCAGGTGCCCATGAACGAGTTCAAACCGACCAGCACCAGCGAGGGCGCGGCCAGCGGCGCGGCGACCGAGAACAGCATCCGGAACGGGCCGGCGCCGTCGATCTCCGCGGCTTCGAACAATTCGGCCGGCAAAGTGGCGAAAAACTGCCGGAGCAGGAAGATCCCGAACACCGAAGCACCCCAGGGCACGATCTGGATCAGGTAGGTGTCGTACCAGCCGATCTGCTGGGCGATCAGGAAATTGGGGATCAGCAGCACGGTCTGCGGCACCATCATCACCGACATCACCACCAGGAACAGCACCGACCGCCCTTTGAACCGCATCACCGCGAACGCGAAGCCGGCCAACAACGAGGTCAGCAGCACCAAAACGATCACCCAGACCGCGATGAACACGGTGTTGCCGAAGTACTGCAGCCACGGACTGGCATTCCAGGCCCGCGAATAGTTCGACCAGTCCCAGGCCGGCCAGAGCTTGGGCGGGAACTGGAACACGTCCGAGGCGCTGGAGACACTGGTCAGCAACATCCACAGGATCGGCAGCAGGAACAGCAAACCGATCACGACGGCGGCCAGCACCCGGAGGCCGCGGCCTACCTGCTGGGCGGGCCGGAGCGGCCGACGCCGGCGCAACGCCGCCAGCGTTTCGGACCGCCCGGCTCCGGCCGCCGCGGTGCGGACGCTCATTTCAGGACGCGTCCTGCTGCGCCTTCACGGCAGCATCTTGCGCTTTCTGCAAGGCTTCCTTGGCCTCGGTGCCGTTGTTCACGGCGTCTTGGATGGCCAGCGCCAAGAGGCCGGAGGCCTTGCTGATCCAAGACTTCGCCGGCAGCGAGGTGGCCGAGTCGAGCTGCTTGGTGGCGTCCTGGACCCAGGGGTTCTTCGCCACATAATCCTGGAACACCGGCTGGTTCAGGGTGTCTTTGGAAACCGGAAGATAGCCCGTAGTGGACGACCAGTACGCCATTTGCTCCGGCGAGGTCAGGAACTGCATGAACTTCCAGGCCGCGGCTTTCTGCGCATCGGTGCTCTTGTCGAACAACGCGATATTGGTGCCGGCCAGCTGGTTCGCCGCACCGGACGGACCGCTGGGCAGCGCGGCGACACCCATGCTGAACTTGTCGCCGACGGCCTTTTTGTTGAACTGGTAGCTCGCCACGGTCGAAATGTCGAAAGCCCCGGTCTGTCCGCCCAACGCCACCTGGCCCGGGTAGTTGGTGCCCAGCGAGAGCGCTCCGGCCCGCTTGAGGTCTTTGAAGTAATCCAGCGCCTTCACCGCACCGTCTTTGGTGAATTGCGGGGTGCCGTCGTCGGCGAACACCGGATCGCCGAAGGACTGGGCCAGGATTTCGAACCACGCGGTTCCGCCGGCCGGGCCGGAAGAGTTCCCCGGGTCGATGGATAGCCCCACCACGTTCCCGGCAGTCGCCTGCTTCGCGGCAACCGCGAACTCGTCCCAGGTTTTCGGCGCGGTCGGCACCATCGTGGAGTTGAAATACTGCACCACCACCGACTTGTTGAACGGCCACATCCAGGTTTTGCCGTCGGAGAGCTTGAGGTCCTTTTTGACCCCGTCGAAGAAATTGCCGTAGTCCTTGCTCTGCGCGGCATAGTCTTCCAGCGGCACGATCACCTTGGAGTTGGCGAATTCATCGGCCCAGTTGCCGTAGACCTGGGCGATCGTCGGCGGGGTACCGGCCGCGGTCTGCGCATTGATCTTGGTCTGCAAAGTGGCGTAGTCCGGTTGCTCCTGCAGATCGACCGTGATGTTCGGATTCTTCGCCATGAAATCCTTGGTGATCTTGGCCAACGAGTCCTTCAATGCGCCCGAAGACATCGCCTCCATGAAGCTGATCGTCACCGGGTCGGTGGAATCGGCGGGCACCGAAGCCGAACTCGGCGCGGCAGAACCGCCGCCGCAGGCCGTGGCGAGCAGCGCGGCGCTGAGTATCGTGGCGAGCAACCCGGCCTTCGCGGTGGCTCGTGGTGTGGAACGGAACATTTTTTCTCCCTAAGCGGTGATTGGCTAAACGGTGCTGGATCGCCGGCCGGGTGATGGCCGGCCGGTCGGGTGGTTGGTGCGCAGTTGCAGGATGGACAGGGCAACGGTGATCGCGAAGAGCACGACGGCGAGCGCGGCTGCGTACCCGGTCTTCCGGAAGACGAACGCCTGCTGGTAGAGCTGGAAGCCGAGCGTGGCCACATCCGGCCCGCCGTTGGTCATCACGAAGAACTGGGTGAACGCCTGCAGCGAAGACACCGAGGAGATCACCACCACGAACAAAACGAAGGGCCGCAATTGCGGGAAGGTGATGTTCCAGAACTCCTGCCAACGGTTGCAGCCGTCGAGTTTGGCCGCCTCGGAGAGCTCGGTGGAGATCGTGGTCAGCCCGCCGAGGAAAATCACCGTGACGAATCCGACTTCATGCCACAGCGAGTAGAGGATCACTGCGGGCATCGCGTAGCTCGAATTGCCCAACCAGTCGATATTGGGAATCCCGAACCAGCTGAGCACCAGATTCGCCAGTCCGTAGCGGGGGTTGAAAATCCAGACCCAGACGATCGAGGTCGCGACCAGCGGCGTCGCGTGTGCCAGGAACACCGCGGTACGGGCCGCGACGAAGACCCTGGCCGCGCTGCGCAGCAATAACGCCAAGCCCAGCGAAATGGCGGTTCCGCCGACCACCATGGCCAGCACGAAGTACGCGCTGACGCCGAGGGTCTGGAAGAACGGCGGATCGGCCGAACCGTCCAGCATGTCCTGGTAGTTCTGCAGGCCGATGAATTTGTTCTGCGAAGCGTTGAGCCAGTTCCACTTGAACGTGCTCATCACGAAGGTGAAGACCGTGGGCCCGATGGTGAAGGCCGTGAAGATCGCCAACGCCGGGAAGACGAAAAGGTAGGCCACCGGGGAACGCAGCCCCGAGGCACCCCGCTTCCTGGTCAATACCGCAGCCACACTGCACTCCAAGCCAGAGCATCCAGACCCGACGGGCACGGCCGGGACCTTGGCGGTCGGCCAAGATTTCAGTCTCCGCCCGGGACCTTTCGCGGGGAAGGCTTCCCGGTGAATTCAGGGGAAACAAAACCGCGCGGGCCTGCCGGCGGGCCCGCGCGTCAGCCCACCGGCAGCAAAGCCGGTTTGGCGGTCACGCTGGACATCGTCTGCAGGTCGAAGAAGGCGATTTGCGCCGAGGTCAAGCAGAGTTTGCGCGCTTGGAACGGATTGTCCAGGACCGTGGACACGTCCAGGTAGACGATTCCGGTGGCCGGATCGTTCCAGCCGCCCAAGTAGTATCCCGGCTTGGCCAGCAAATCGTTGTTCTGCGTGGCGTAGTCACGCACCGCGGCAATGATCTGGACGTCGCTCATCCCGGCCAGGTCGACGGTCTTCGAGCGCTGCGGGAACGGCGAAACCGCGAAACCCAGGGTCGGCACGATTCCGGTCACCGGGCTCCAGGTGAATCCGCCGTCCGGCTCGCGCATGGTCTTGACCACCGCTTCGATGGTCGCGTGCTGGTCCGGACCGGCTTGGATCTTCAGCCATTGGTAGAGCGCTGCCCGCAAGGGGTCGACTGCGGGTGAATTCGGGTCCTTGGCAGCCGTGATCCGGCCCTTGAGCCAATCGGCGATGTAATCCCGGTGCGCTGCAGCATTGGCGGCAGGCGTCTGCGCCACCGGCGCAGCAGCGGGCGCGGGTGCGGCCTGCGCAGCGGCACCGCCGGCCAGGAGCGAAACGGACAGTGCGGTTGCGGTGGCAACGGAGCGCCACAGGGACAGCGTCTTCACGGGTGGGGTCCTTAGCGAATCGGAAAGCAAGAGGCCGGTGCCGGGCGGCGTCGGGCCACGCGAGCAGCGATGCTCAAAATCCTATGCATCCGAGGCATGCTGCGGCCAGGGACTTTCAGGCAACTCAAAGTGCCACGCCTGGGCACCGCCGGTTCCGCTCTGCAGGATAGGCTCAGCACCATGAGCGGGATGCGAGCAGCAGCCGGCGGCCGGGGACGGCTCAGCGGCAGCGACGAAGAGGCACAACGCGCGGCGAATGCCCAGGCCCCGGTGATCGAGCATTTGTTCCGCCGGGTCTACGGCCTTTTCGCGCCGCACCGCCGGGCACTGATCGTCACTGCGATCCTGGTTCTGATCGGTGCCGCGCTCTCCGTGGTACCGCCGCTGCTCACCCAACGGGCCTTCGACGACGGCCTGTTCCCAGCCTCCGGCCGGCCGGACCTTCCGGTGCTGAGCCTGATCGTGGGCCTGATGATCCTGGTCTACATCGGTTCCGCGCTGCTCGGCGTCTGGCAGACCTATCTCACCGCTTCGGTGGGCAACCAGGTGATGGGCGCGCTCCGCGTGCGATTGTTCGGGCATCTGCAGGCCATGGATTTGAGTTTCTTCACCCGGACCAAGACCGGGGTGATCCAATCCCGCTTGCAGAACGACGTCGGCGGCGTGGCGAGTGTGCTGACCAATACCGTTTCCTCGATCCTGGGCAATACCGTCACCGTGATCGCGGCTTTCGTCGCGATGCTGCTGTTGAACTGGCAATTGACCGTGGTCGCAGTGGTGCTGATGCCGATTCTGGTGATCGCGCAGCGCCGGGTCGGCCGGGTACGGGCCCGGATCGCGACCAAGACCCAGGAATCGCTCTCCGAGATGTCCGCGATCACCCAGGAGACCCTGAGCGTCTCCGGAATCCTGCTCGCCAAGAGCTTCAACATGCAGGGCGCCGAGGTGCAACGCTATTCGGCGGAGAACAAGAACCAGATCCGGCTGCAGCTGAGCCAGGCGATGAGCGGCCAATGGTTCTTCGCGATCGTCACGATCTTCTTGTCCTCGATTCCGGCGATCGTCTACTTCGTGGCCGGCTTGCTGGTCGACGGCGGCGCGCAGGCGATCACGGCCGGAACCATCGTCGCGTTCACCACGGTCCAGGCGCGGTTGCTGTTCCCGCTGACCAGCCTGATGCGGGTGGCGCTGGACGTGCAGACCTCCGGCGCGCTGTTCGCCCGGATCTTCGAATACCTCGACCTGAAACCGGCCATCGAAGACCGGCCCGGCGCCGGACCGCTCCGCGACCTGGGCCAGCTGGGCCGGATCGAGTTCGACGGCGTGGGCTTCTCCTATCCGGATGCCCAACCGGGGGAACGTCCCACTCTGGACGGAGTTTCGTTCCGGATCGAGCCGGGGCAATTCGCTGCCTTCGTCGGATCGTCCGGAGCCGGGAAAACCACGATTTCCTATCTGATCCCACGGCTCTACGAGGCCAGTTCCGGCCGGATCGAGTTCAGCGGAAGCGACGTCAAGGACCTTTTGCAGGAATCCCTGGTAGCCCACATCGGCATCGTGAGCCAGGAAACCTACCTTTTCCACGCCACGATCGCCGACAATTTGCGCTATGCGAAGCCGGACGCCAGCCAGGCCGAACTGGAAGAAGCCACCCGTCGGGCCAATATCTACCAAACCATCATGAGCTTTCCGGACGGCTTCGGCACCTTGGTCGGCGAACGCGGGTACCGGCTGTCCGGCGGTGAAAAGCAACGGATCGCGATTGCCCGCGTGTTGTTGAAAGATCCCGCGGTATTGGTCTTGGACGAAGCCACGAGCGCGTTGGACTCGATCTCCGAGCGCGTGGTCCAGTCCGCGCTGGAGACCGCGGCGCACGGGCGGACCACGGTGGCCATCGCGCACCGGTTGTCCACCGTGGTCGCCGCAGACGTGATTTTCGTCGTCGAACAGGGCCGGATCGTGGAACGCGGCACGCACCACGAGTTGCTGGCGCTCAACGGGCGCTATGCCGCCCTGTATGCGGAACAAGTCAATTCCGCGCTGCCGGAGACTCCGGCCTGAGCGCGAAACAAAGTCACACCCATGCCACCCGGACGGGCGGATTGTGCTAATTTTGCTCTCGAGTAACGAGCGCCAGCACGCTCCGGAATTCCCCCAGGGGAGGCTTCCGTCGCACTGCCCTGACTTGCTGGCCGGCAACCCTCTCTTCCGGCGGGGTGCCTCAGGTGAATACTCGGCAACGTCAACGGGTTGCAAGCGGGTTCGCTCCCTTTTGCACCCACTGCAAAAGGAGTTTCCGATGGCTGAAAACCGCCTGACCTACCGGTTGCTGACCGGTCCCGACGATTCATCGTTCTGTCAGCGGGTGTCCGATGCGATCGCCGAGGGCTATGTGCTCCACGGCAGCCCGGCGATCACCGCGAATGGCGGCAAAATCGTCGTGGCACAAGCCGTGATCCTGCCCAGCTTCGACCCGGCCGACGCGCGATGAGCTACGCGGGAGACCTCAGCCCGGAGGCAGCCTGGCAGAAGGTCGCCGACGGCGCGACCCTGGTCGATGTGCGCACCGAAGCCGAATGGCAGGTGATCGGAGTGCCGGACACCGGCTCGATCGCCGTCGAACCGGTGTTCGTGCAGTGGAACCTGGCCGGGAACGTCTGGAATTCCGAATTCCTGGCGCAACTGGCGGAAGCGGTTCCGGCCGGGGCGGACCTGGTCTTCCTGTGCCGCTCCGGAGCCAGATCGATTTCCGCCGCCGAAGCCGCCACCGAGGCCGGGTTCACCGCCTACAACGTGCTCGAAGGGTTCGAAGGCGTGCCGAACTCCTATGGCGACCGCACCGTGAACGGCTGGAAGAACCGCAAACTGCCCTGGAAAACGCTCGCCGGCCAGAACCGCCTGGAGGCATAAAGCGATGGCTTTCAACCCCTTGGCTGCCGAATGGGCCGCGGACACCCAGGCGGTGCGCGGCGGCTTGGACCGGACCGGTTTCTTCGAAACCTCGGAGGCGATATTCACCAACTCCGGTTTCGTCTACGACTCCGCCGAAGCCGCCGAACGCGCCTTCACCGGGGAAGACGAACGATTCGTCTACTCGCGCTACGGCAATCCGACCGTGGCGACCTTCCAGGAAAGGCTCCGGCTGCTCGAAGGCACCGAAGCCTGCTTCGCCACGGCCTCCGGGATGTCAGCGGTGTTCGTGGCTTTGGGTGCGCTGCTCGCAGCCGGTGACCGGGTGGTCGCCTCGCGGTCGCTCTTCGGATCGTGTTTCGTGATTTTGAACGAGATCCTGCCCCGATGGGGAGTCGAAACGGTCTTCGTCGACGGGCCGGATCTGGCGCAATGGCGCGAGGCGCTGTCGGTGCCGACCACCGCGGTGTTCTTCGAGTCGCCGTCCAATCCGATGCAGGAAATCGTCGACATCCGAGCGGTCTGCGATTTGGCGCATGCGGCCGGCGCCACCGTGGTCGCGGACAATGTCTTCGCCACCCCGTTGCTGCAGCGCTGCACCGAGCTCGGCGCCGACGTCGTGGTCTATTCCGGGACCAAGCACATCGACGGCCAGGGCCGGGTGATGGGCGGCGCGATCCTGGGCAGCAAGGAATTCATCGACGGACCGGTCAAACAGCTGATGCGGCACACCGGGCCGTCGTTGTCGTCCTTCAATGCCTGGGTTTTGACCAAGGGCCTGGAGACCCTAGCGCTGCGGGTGAACCACTCCTCGGCCTCGGCGCTGGCCCTGGCCGAGTTCTTGGAACAGCAGCCCGAGGTCGAATGGGTGAAGTACCCGCTGCTGAAATCGCACCCGCAGTATGAACTGGCCGCGGCGCAGATGTCCGCGGGCGGCACCGTGTTGACCTTCGCGCTGCGCGCTACGGGAGCAGGCGGCGGCAAGGCCGAAGCGTTTTCGCTGCTCAATGCGCTCAAAGTCATCGACATTTCGAACAACCTGGGCGATTCGAAATCCCTGATCACACACCCGGCGACCACCACGCACCGCGCGATGGGCCCGGAAGGCCGCGCCGCGATCGGGCTGGGCGACGGCGTGGTCCGGCTGTCCGTAGGGCTGGAAGACCTCGAGGATTTGCGCGGCGACCTGGCCCAAGCCCTCGCTGCACGCTAAGCCCTGTTTCGGATAGTCGCTTGCGCATGAGATAGCGGTTTGACGCGCAAACGGCTATCCGAGACGTAGAAGGCTATCTGAAACGGTTAGTCCTGGAAGTATTCGATCTCGGCGCCGAGGGTGTTCAACCGCTCGGCGAGGTCTTCGTAACCGCGCTCGATCACGTAGATGTTCCGCAATTCCGAGGTGCCCCGGGCTGCCAGCATCGCCAACAGGATGCACGCGGCCGGCCGCAATGCCGGCGGGCAGCCGATCTCCGCGGCACGCCAACGGGTGGGGCCTTCGACATCGATCCGGTGCGGATCGAGCAAGCGCACCCGTGCGCCGAGCTTGTTGAGCTCGGTCAGGTAGATCGCCCGGTTCTCGTAGACCCAGTCGTGGATCAGCGTGGTGCCCTCGGCGCAGGAGGCGATCACTGCGAAGAACGGCAGATTGTCGATGTTCAAGCCGGGGAACGGCATCGGGTGGATCTTGTCCGGCGCGGCCTTCAACTCGGACGGCAAGGTGGTGATGTCGACCAACCGGGTATGCCCGTTCCGGGCCGTGTATTCCTCGGTTTTGCGGTATTTGAAGCCCATCTGCTCCAACACCGAAAGCTCGATTTCCATGAACTCGATCGGCACCCGGCGGATCGTCACTTCGGAACCGGTGACGATGCCCGCGGTGATCAAGCTCATCGCTTCGATCGGATCTTCCGAAGGGGCGTATTCGATGTCCAGGTCGATCAGCGCCTTGCCCCGGATGGTCAGGGTCGTGGAACCGATCCCCTCCACGGATACGCCCAATTCCTGCAGGTAGAAGCAGAGGTCCTGGACCATGTAATTAGGGCTCGCATTGCGGATCACGGTCTTGCCCACCCGGTGCGCGGCCGCCATGATGGCGTTTTCGGTGACCGTATCGCCGCGTTCGGTGAGCACGAAGATCCGGTCCTCGGCATCGGCCGGCGGAGTCTGCACGCCGTAAAAACCCTGGTGCGCTTCGACCGAAAGACCGAACTGGCGCAACGCCTGCATATGCGGCTCGACCGTCCGGGTGCCCAGATCGCAGCCGCCGGCGTAGGGCAGCCGGTAGGTCTCTTCCTGGTCCAGCAACGGTCCGAGGAGCATGATCACGCTGCGGGTCCGCCGGGCAGCCTCGACATCCATCGAGTCCAGGTCCAGCACCGCGGGCCTGCGGATCTGCAAGTCGTTGGCGTTGAGCCAGGTGCATTCCACGCCGATCGACGTCAGCACCTCGACGATCCGATTGACTTCCTCGATCCGGGCCAACCGGCGCAAGGTGGTGGTCCCCCGGTTGAGCAGCGAAGCGCACAACAGGGCCACGCCCGCGTTTTTCGACGAGTTGACGTCGACGACCCCGGAGAGGGTGTGCCCGCCGGTGACCCGCAAGTGGGTCATTTTGGATTTCATCGAGCCTCCGACATTGACAATGCTGTGCCCGAAGATCGTCTCCATCCGCTGGATCATCTTCAGGCTCAGATTCTGCTTGCCCTGTTCCATCCGGGCGACTGCGCTCTGGCTGGTCCCCAGCTCGGCGGCGAGCTTCCCTTGCGTCCAGCCTTTGCCCAGGCGGGCGTCGCGGAGAATCTGGGCTACGGTTTCTGCGGTTTCTTGCACATCGGTCGTCACGTCTAAAAAATATCACAGGAAGCATAAATGCAACAATTGAACACGCAGCGGACCGCAGCGAGTCGTGATCTATTCGTTACATGCGATATTTTGCCGCTCGGTCGATTACCAGAAGACCGGGTTCCACCGCCCTGCAGCAATCGCCAAACCGATCGAAAGCCCGATCACCGCCAGGGCGCCCAGCGCCACCCAGAGATCCAACCAGCCGAAGGTCGAGTCGCGCGCCCAGGTCCGCGGCCCGGAACCGAAGCCCTTGGCCTCCATGGTCACGGCCAAGCGTCCGGCCCGGCGCAGCGCCTGCACCAGAAGCGCCATGGCCTGCCCCCAGGAGGCTTTGAGCCGGCCGAAGAACCCGGCGTTGCTGCCCACTCCCCGCGCCCGGCGCGCCATTCCCAGCGTCTGCCATTCTTCGATCAACAAGCCCACCAGGCGCATCGCGGCGAGTGCGCCGAGCACGAACCTGGCCGGCAGTTTGGCCCGCTGGGCCAGAGAATCGGCCAGATCCGTGGGATCGGTGCAGACCAGAAGCAAGATCCCGGGCAGTGCGATCGCCATGCTCCGCAGAACCACGGCGAAGGCCGAATCCAAAGACCCGGTAGTGAGCAGGAACGGTCCCCAGTCCAAAACCACAGTTCCGGTTTTCGCCGCCAGAAGGGCAGTTCCATACCCGCCGCCGATTGCGGCCAAGAGCAACGGCCAGCCCCTGCTGAGCAGCATCCGGAAGGACAAACCGGCGAGCGGCAGCACGGCCAACTCCAGAATCAATGCGGTGCCGGCGGAAACCACGTCCAAACTCAGAATCAGGGCAATCGCGATCGCCAAGGCAGCCAGCAGCTTGCTGAGCGGGTTCGCGCCGGCCAAGACCGGCGCTCCGGACGAATCCGGAGCCGACGTCGGAACGGCTTCGGCGGTGCTCATCCGGTGCCCTCCAGCCGCTCGGTCGCCGCCAACCGGTCAGCCCCGTCCAAACGGTCAGCCCCGTCCAACCGCAAACTGCGGCCGCCGATCGCGGCGCTGAAGGCGGCGTCGTGGGTTACCGAAACGACCGCAGTACCCTGCTCGAGCAACTCGATCAGCAGATCCGCCAGCTCGGCCCAGGTATTCGCGTCTTGGCCGAATGTCGGTTCGTCCAGGATCAGCAGCTCCGGACTCGCGGCGAGCACGGTCGCCACCGAAAGCCGGCGCTTCTCGCCGCCGGACAGGGTATAGGGGTTGGCATCGCGGAGCCCGGTCAAGCGCAGCCGCTCCAGGAGTTCATCCACCCGCTCGGCGCCACGGCCCAGAAGTCGCGGGCCGAAAGCCAGCTCTTCGGCCACCGTCCCGGTGACGAATTGGTGCTCCGGTTCTTGGAAGACCGTGCCGATCCGTTCGATCAGTTCGGCACCGCTCCAGTCGATCGGGTCCGGCCCGGCGCCAGCAGCCAGACCGGGCCCGGCCTGCAACGTCCCTGCGACCGGGGCCAGCAGTCCGCCCAGGGTCAGGGCAAGGGTGGATTTCCCAGATCCGTTGCGGCCGGTGATCGTCAATGACTGACCGGCGTGGATCGCCAGGTCGATCTGCGCCGCGGCCGGCGCGACGGCCCGGCCGGCCTTCCCGCGGCGTCGGCCGCGCCGCGATGCGGCAGCACCCTGCCGGGACACCGCGAGTCCGGCCGCTTGCATCAGGGCTTCGGCCGGAGGGCCGGACCGGGTATCCTGCACCGGCCGGGTGGCCGGCACTTCGCCGGGCAACCAGACTCCCGCCGCACGCAGTGAGGCACGCGCCTGGAACCGGTCGTCCAGGATTTTTTCCGGCGCGCCGTCGAACAGCACGCCTTGCCCCGGACCGCCCAGCACCACGATGCGGTCGACGACTTCCAACCACACGGCGACCCGGTGTTCGACCACGACCAAAGTGGCTCCGCTGCGTTCCACCGAGCGGAGCACCGCATCGCGCACGTCGAGCACACCGGCCGGATCGAGATTCGCCGTCGGCTCGTCCAACAGCAACAGACCGGGCTGCATCGCGAGCAGACCGGCCAGGCCCAATCGTTGCTTCTGACCGCCGGAGAGCTTCCCCGTGGCCTGGTCCAAGGGCAGTTCCAGGCCCACCGCATCCAGCGCGGCCCGCACCCGGGGCCAGATCAGCTCGCGGGGAACCGCCAGGTTTTCTGCCCCGAATGCCACATCGTCGCCGATCCGGGACAGCACCACCTGGGCATCCGGGTCTTGCTGCATGAGCCCCACCCGACCCCGCTGCCGGGCCGGCGCCGCGCCGTCCAGCAGCAAGGATCCGAACTCTTCGGCATCCAGTTCGTCGCCGAGCAGCCCCGCAGCAGCATGCAGGAATGTGGACTTCCCGGCACCGGAGGGTCCGAGCAGCAAGACCCGCTCGCCGGGATCGATCTGCAAGTCGAGGCCATGCACCGCCGGCTGCGACCGGTCGGCGTGCTGCCAGCCCCACCCTTCGGCCCGGAGCCCCAGCGGGGCCACCGAGGCAGCCGTCCGTGCGGACGGGCTCTTCGGCATACTCAGAACGCTGGTTCGCCGGCGGCCCGCCGCGACGCCAGATTGGCCAACGCGCCGGTGCGGGCCAACCCCCGGGTGATCAGCCAGGAAACCAGACCGGCGATGACCATGCCGGAGACCACGGCAAAGCCGAAGTAGAGGACTTTCCAGCTGAACTCCCACGCCACATTGGAAATCAGGTTGTCATTGAGGCCCATCGCCGCGCCGGCCAGAGCCCCGGCGAGCAGAGCCGGCGGCAGATTGAACCGGCGGTAGCGAAACAGCGCGAAGCCCAACTCGGCGCCGAGTCCTTGGACCAGTCCGGAAAGCAGCACGGTCATGCCGAAATGCGTGCCCAGAACGCCTTCGACGGCGGCCGCGATGAGTTCGCAGAACAATGCGGCGCCCGGTTTGCGAATCACCAACCCGCCGATCACGCCCGCGATCAGCCAACCGCCGCCGTAGAGCCCGCCCAGCGGCGGGAACGCCGCGAAGGCGATCGAAACCGGGCCGTAGAGCGTCGACCAGGCCCAGAAGACCACTCCGACGGCGACGCCCAGCACCGCCGCAACCACGATGTCCACCACTCGCCAACGGCTGCGCTGGGCAAGGGATTTCTGCGCAGAAGACTGCGGACCGGCGGAATTGTTTGCGGTATTGGCCGCCCCGGATTGCTCGTTCGCCATACTGTCCTCCTTTTCAGGAGGGGCGGCGTGTACGGTGACACGCCGAAGAGCACTCGACTCCCTTCGCCGGTACTAACCGGATCAGGTTCGAGGGTCTGCGGCTATCCGCACTCTCAGCGCCCGCCTTGCGGCGGCGCTCCCCTGTCGTTTGATTGCTGTGCAAGTTTACACCCGCGGCGCACCCAACGTTGAGTGGCCAGCTCTGCAGCTTATAAAGCCGATTTGGCCTGCAGATCTGGCCGCTCGGCGGGAGGCGCTCAGGTCAGGTCGCGGGACTGGTTGAATCTGGCGATGGCCCGCTGCGCCCCGCGACCGGTCAGGGTTTGGATGATCGCGGCCACGGTCGCGGAAACCACCGCGAAAATCAACGCGGAACGGAGGCTGTGCTCCAGGTTCTCGCCGTCTTTGGGCGGAGCGTTTCCGGTGGTTTTGGTCCACACCGTGTCCACGATCTTGTTGGCGGCTAACCCCGCGCCGAAGCTGATTCCGGCGGCCAGAAGCTTGAAGATCAGATTCATGTTCCTAGCCTACTTGAGCTTTCCGGCCTGCGCGTTGGGGATGCAATTCACGGCGCCTTGGTAGTCCAGTTGGGCTTTGACGCTCCACGGCACGGTGGCCCCGGGAGCCACCGCTTTGAGCACGGCGACGCCGCGCGCCACCACGTCCGAACTGGCCGTGGCCCAATCCACCGCGATCACGATGTCGGTCGCCGAGCCGGCGCCATTGGTCGCTTGGCCGGCGGCTGTCACCGGGCCCGCTGCCATCCCGCATTGGTCCAAAGTGATGCTGGAGCGGATGCCCTGCGCCCCGTCTAGCTCCGGCACCGGCGGCAGCACCGGCGAGATCACGCCTTGGCTGGCTTGCGTGCTCGGCGCCGGGGCGAGCGCCGAGGAGGACCCGTCAGAAGACCCGTCCGACGACGGCGTGCAGCCGGCCAAGGCCAGACCGGCCGCAGCCACGGCGGCGATGAGCAGAGACGGTTTGCGGTGCTTGTTCATATTCCCCTTGGTTCAGTTCCTACGGCGCCGGCGCGCTCCCAGGAACAGCAGGATCGCACCGATCACGATGATCAACGCTCCCAACCCGATGATCCAGAGGTTGCTGACGCCGGTATTCGGCAATGGTTCCACCGGCGCTGTGGGCGGAGTCGGTTTCGGGTCCAGTCCGGTTTTCACCGAGGCCGGATCCGACGTGAGCTTCTGCCCGCCGTTGCTGCCGCTGCTCACACTGGCCGTGGCGACGTTCGACACCGCACCGGCGTCGACGTCGGCCGCAGTCACCCGGTACGGCGCCGAAGTACAGGTCGTGGACTGCCCCGGAGCCAACTGGCTGACCGGGCAGTCGACCGAGATTCCGGCGGCAGCCAGTTTCTCGTCCTGGACCACGATGCCGAACAGCGTGGTGTTGCCGGTATTGGTCACCGTGAACGTGTAGACGATGCTGTCCCCGGCGTCTTTCCGGCCGTTCCCGTTGGCATCGGTCACCGGACCGGCCTGCTTGAGCAGCTTCACTCCGGGCGCCCCGTCCAACGGCGTGGTGACCGAATCCGGCTCGCTGGTGTTCGGCTTGCCGTCCGGGGTGCTCCCGGTAGCGGTCGCGGTGTTCTGCACACTGCCGGCGTCCACATCGGCCTGGGTCACCGTGTAGACCGCGGTACAGGTCATACTGGTCCCGGCGCCGACCACGCTGGCCGGGCATTCGACCTTGACCCGCGGATCGTTGACGCTGACCCCGCTCGCGTCCCGGGTGCCGGAATTGGTCACCAGGAACTGGTACTCGATGGTGTCGCCGGCGTCCAACTTGCCGTTGCCGTTGACGTCATTGGTCTTGGTGACCTTCTTGTCCACGGAAAGTTCGTCCAGCACGGTGAGCGGCTGCTCTTTCGAGGATTCCACCGAGGTTACCGGAGTTTCGCCTTGCTTCGCTTCGGCGTGCGCGGTGTTCTTCACGCTTCCGGCATTGGCGTCGCTTTGGCTGATCCGGTACGTCGCGGTGCAATCGATGCTCTGTCCCGGATCGAGATCCGTGCTCGGGCAGCTGATCGACACCCCGGCGTCGACGAGCTTCCGGTCCACCACCGCGACCCCGCTCAACTTCACGTTGCCGGTGTTCTTGACCGTGAACACGTAATCGATCTCGTCCCCGGCGGCGAGCCGGCCGTCGTTGTTCAGATCTTTGGTCCCGGCGATCTTCTTCTCGAAGGCCAGACCGGGCGTCCGGTCGATCGCGACCGTGACTTCGCTCGCCGGCGACTCGATATCGCCGCCGTCCGGCTTGGCCGCGATCGCCGTGGCCGAGTTCCGCACGCTGCCAGCTTCGACGTCGGCTTGGGTCAAGGTGTAGGTCGCGGTGCAATTGGTCGAAGCCTTGGGCGCCAGGCTGGTCGCTTCGCACACCGGCTCCCCGTCGAGCGCCAATTGGTCATCGATCTCGACCGCGCGCAGCGTCACCGTACCCGAGTTGGTCACCACGAAGGTGAAGGTGACCTTGTCGCCGGCGCCGATCACGCCGTCGCCGTTGGTGTCGGTGAGCGGCTGGTAGGACTTCTTGATCTGCAATGCCGCTTCTTGCGAGGTCGGCGTCGACGTGGACTGCTTGCCGCCGTCCACCGCGGTACCGCCCGGGCCGGTGGCCTTGGCGGTCGCGGTGTTGTCCACGGTGGGTGCATCGGCGTCGGCCTGGGTCAAGGTGTAGGTGCCTTCGCAGTTCAGCTCGGCGCCCGGGGCCAACGATGCCACGGTGCAGCTGAGTCCGGGCAGTTTGCTGTCCGTGATCACGACGTCGGTCAACGTGGTGTTGCCCCGGTTCGTCGCCTTGAGCGCGTACACGATCTGGTCCCCGGCCACGGGCCGGCCGGAGGGCTGCTCGGTGATGATCTGCTTGACCGTCTTGCTCAGGTCCAACTGGTTGTTGCGGGTGAGGATCTCGTCCACACTCGCCTGGTCGGTGCTCACCGGTTGGGTTCCGGTGCTGCCCGGAACCGGCGCGGTGGCATTGCCGGTGGCCCGGTTGGTGACCTTGCCGTTGTCGACGTCGGCCTGCGTGACGGTGTAGCTTCCAGTGCAATCGACGCTCTTGCCGGGCAGCAGCGGTCCGGCGGGGCAGCTGACCGTGACGCCGGGCAGCTGCTCGGTCACCGAAACGTCCGAAAGGGTCAAGGTACCGGTGTTCGCCAGGGTGAAGACGTAGGCGATCTTGTCACCGGCCTTGCTGGCCTTCGGCGCCGCGGGGTCGACTTTTTTGACCAAGGACATCGCGGCCACCGCAGTGGTCGGCTGTTCCGCCGTGGACGGCTCCGAGGTGGTCTGTTTGCCGTCCGGCCCGGTCCCTACCGCGGTGGCGGTATTGCTGACCTTGCCGTTGTCCACTTCCGCCTGGGTGATCGTGTAGCTCCCGGTGCAAGTGGCAACCGCGCCCGGTGCGAGTTCGGTCGGAGCGCAGCTCACCGCGGGGATCTTGGCGTCCTGGATCGCGATCTCCTTGACCGTGGTGTTGCCGTTGTTGGTCACGGTGAAGGTGTAGTTGACCACGTCCGGCACGTCGGTGCGTTGGTTGCGGTTCACGTCGTCGACGCTGCTGACCGCTTTGACCACCGTGAGGCTGTTCCCGCGCTCCAGCGGCGTGGTGACCTTGTTGCTGTCGACTGCGGTGTCCGGCCGACCGCCCGGCGGGGTTCCGGTCGCCGTCGCGGTGTTGTCCACCGTGCCGGCGTCGAGATCCGCTTGGCTGATCGGGTAGCTCGCGGTGCAGGTGGTCGAGGCGCCGGCTGCCAACTCGGTAACCGGGCAGGAGACATTCGCGATCTTCGGATCGGCGACCCTCAGGTCGTGCTGCGTGGTGTTTCCGGTGTTCTTGACCACGAACTGGTATTCGATCCGCTCTCCGGCATCAGGGCGGCCGTTGCCGTTCGCATCGTTGTAGGCCTTGGTGTTGTTCGGCACCACCGACTTGGTGATCTCCAACCGGTCCACGGCCGGGATCTCGGTCTCCTTCTCCGCGCCGGGCGAGGTGGTCGGATCGCCCTGATCCGGCTTTCCGGTCGCGGTCGCGGTGTTCAGCACCTTGCCGTTGTCCGCGTCGCTCTGCGTGATCGTGTAGCTGCCCCGGCACGTGGTGACCGCTTTGGGCGCCAATTCGGTGGCCGTGCAGGTGATGTTCGCGCTCGGGATGAGCGGATCGTTGATCACCAGGTTCCGCAGGGTGGTGGTGCCAGTGTTGGTCACCGTGAAGGTGTAATCGATGGTGTCGCCGGCATCGACCAGACCGTTGCCGTTGACGTCCTTCGGTGCGGCACCGTCTTTGGCGATGGTCAACGAGCTGCTGCCGGAGATCGGGGTGCTGGTTCCGCTCGGTTCCGAGGTCACCGGCACCGTGCTGCCGGGCGGCGTTCCGGAAACCGTCGCGGTATTGTCCGCCTTGCCGCCGTCGACGTCCGCCTGGGTGATCGTGTAGGTCCCGGTGCAGGTCATCGTTTGGCCGGCCGCGAGCGACGTCGCCGGGCAGCTGATCGCGCCACCGGGCAGCTTCGCGTCGTTGACCTTGAGGTTGTCCATGGTCACCGTGCCGTTGTTGGTCACCGCGAAGGAGTAGTCGATCGTGTCCCCGGCGTCGGTCAGCCCGTTGCCGTTCACGTCCTTGGGTGCGGCCGCGCTCTTCTTGATCGCCAATTCGGTGGTCGCGTCGAGCGTGGTGCTGGTCTCGTCGGTGTTCGAGTCGACTTTGTTGCCGTCCGGGTCTTCGCCTTCGGCGAAGGCGGTGTTCTTCACCGAACCGGAATCCATGTCCGCCGCGGTGATCGTGTACACCTTGGTACAGGTCATCGATTCGCCGGCTTTGAGCACGTCTTTGCTGCAGTCGATCATGCCGACCTTGGGATCCCGGATCTGCAGGAAGTCGATCGAGACGTTGCCCTCGTTCTTCACCACGAAGGTGTAGCTGATGGTGTCCCCGGCCTGGGTCCGGGTATTCCCCGACGTGTGCGTGATCTGCCCGGCCTGCTTGTCGAAACTCAGCTTCGCGGTGCGCGGGATCAGCGTATCCACTTCGGACCCCGGGGAGGTCGTGGTGCCGCCGTCGGGTGTGGTCCCGGTGGCAGTGGCGGAATTCAGCACATCACCGCGGTCCACGTCTTCCTGGGTCAGCGTGTAGCTGCCGGTGCAGGTGACGGATTCACCCGGAGCAAGCGTGGTCTTGGCGCACGTGATCGGGGCGACCAGCGCGTCGTTGACCTTGATCCCGGTCAGCGTGGTGGTCCCGGTGTTGGTCACCAGGAAGCTGTACGGGATGGTCTCGCCCGGATCCATCATTCCATTGCCATTGGCGTCGTTCCAGGTGCCGGCCGACTTCTTGATGGTCAGCGCATCCTGCCGCGGGATCGCGATGGTTGCGGTGGCTTCTTTGCTGGTCACCGTGGTGCCGTAGGCGTCGGTGGACGAGCCGGTCGCGGTATTGTCCACCTTGCCCGCGTCGATGTCCGCTTGGGTCAGTACCCGGGTTGCGGTGCAGGTCGCCGAAGCACCCGGCGCCAAGGATCCGGTGGGGCAGGTCACCGTGGCGACCTGGTTGTCCGTGACCGAGAGGTCTTTGAGCGTGACTTGGCCGGTGTTGGTCAGCGTGAAGGTGTAGTCCACGGTGTCCCCGGGGTCGATCCGGCCATTGCCGTTCGCGTCCTTGGGTGCAGCAGCTTGCTTCTGCAAGGACAAGGCGGACTCGCCTTTGGTGTCCACGGTCGCTTTGTCTTCGGGCGAGGTGATCTCCTCGCCCGACGGCGGGGTGGCCACGCCGGTGGCCTTGTTCTCCAGGGTGCCCCGGTCGATATCGGCCTGGGTGATGCTGTAGCTGGCTTCACAGGTAGTGGATGCCCCCGGCGCCAAGGTGGCGACCGGGCACTTGACCGTGCCGACCAGGCTGTCCCGGACGCCCACCAGGTAGAGCGTGGTGTTTCCGGTGTTCTTCACCTCGAAGGTGTACTTGACCGTGTCTCCGGCTTGCGTTTTGTCGCTGCCAGGCTGGTGCTGGATCGCACCCGCAGTCTTCTTCATGGTCATATTGGAGATCTGCTTGAGCTCGACGAGCGCCGAGTCATCCCAGGAATCCACGGTTGCGCCAGACGGGTCCTTGGCGGTGGCTTCCGCCGTGTTGAGCACGTATCCGGCGTCGTAGTCTTCGGTGGTCAAGGTGTAGGTGCCCGTGCACGTCGTCGATTCATTCGGCGCCAGCGTGGTCTTCTCGCACGTAATCGGGCCCTTGAGCCTGTCGTCCACGATTGCGACGTCGCTGACCGTCACATTGGAATCGTTGGTGACTTTGAAGCTGTAGTCGATGAGCGACCCCGCGCCGAGCTGGGTCTGGCCATCGGCCAGCCTGGGCTCGCTCGCAGTCTTGACGATGTCCAAGTTGCTGTCCGCCGGGATGGTCACGGTGACCGTGTCCGTCGCAGTCACTTGATTGCCCTTGGGATCGGTGCCGCTCGCGGTGGCGGTATTCACGATCTTGCCGGCGTCGACGTCGGCCTGGGTGATCGTGTAGGTGGCGCGGCAGACCTTGACCTGGCCTGGCGCGATTACTCCCGCCGGGCAGGTCAATCCCGGGATCAACGGGTCCTTGACCGTCGACCCGTCGATGCTCACATCACCGGTGTTCCGCACCTCGAAGGTGTAGTCGACGGTGTCGCCGGCGTCGATCGTGTCATTGTTGTTGACGTCTTTGGGCGCCGCTGCGGTTTTCTTCAAGGCGATTTGCGCCAAGCTGCTGGTCGGCACGGTCTTGGTGGACTCGTTCGAGGTCACCGCGGTCCCGGACTTGTCGTTCGCCGTGGCGGTGGCCTTGTTGACCACTTGGCCGGCATCGACGTCGGGTTGGTTGATCTCGTAGGTCGCAGTGCAGGTGACCGAGGCACCGGGTGCCAGTGCCGCGCTGGGGCAGCTCACCGTGCCGACCTTCGGATCGTTGATCACCAGGTTGTCCAGGCTCACGGTTCCGGTGTTCGTCACCTTGAAGGTGTAGCGGATGTAATCGCCGTAATCGGTCCGGGTGTTCTTGTTGTTGTCGTCGATGCCCGCGACGTCCTTGACCAGGTCCAGCGACTTCACCTGGGCGATCGTGACGGTCTTGGACGACGGGCCGGATTCCTTTTCGTCCCGGCCGCCCGGCGGGGTGCCGAAGGCGGTGGCGGTGTTGTCCACCTTGCCCGCGTCGATATCGGCTTGGCTGATCGTGTATTCGCCGGTGCAAGTCACCGAAGCGCCCGGTGCCAGCGTGGTCGGATCGCAGGTCGCCGCCACTTTGGCGTCGGCGATCCGCACCCCGGTCAGCGTGCTGCTGCCGGTGTTGGTCACCTTGAAGGTGTAGGGGATCTTCTCCCCCGCGGTGATCCGGCCGTCCTGGTTGCCGTCGACCGGCCCGGTGGAATCCTTGACCACGGTCAAAGCGTCGACCGGCGCGATCGGCGTACTGGTGCTGGATTCATTGGAGCTGATCTGCGGGCGGCCCGGCGGCGTGCCCACCGCGGTGGCCGTGTTGTCCGCCTTGCCGGCGTCGACCTCGGCCTGGGTGATCGTGTGCGTGCCGGTGCAGGTGACCGACTTCCCGGCGGCCAACGAGGTCACCGGGCAGTTCACCGCGCTGACCTTCGGATCATTCACCGTGACATTGCTCAGCGTGGTGTTTCCGGTGTTGGTCACCAGGAACGTATAGCTGATCGTGTCCCCGGCGTCGGTGCGGCCGTTGTTGTTCGCATCCACCGGGGTGCCCGCGGTCTTTTTCACGGTGACCGCGTCCACCAGGGGCAACGGCTTCGTGGCGGTGGCTTTCTCCGAGCTCACTTCGGTGTTTCCGGCCTTGGCCTTGGCGGTGGCTTCGTTGTCCACCTTGCCGGCGTCGAAATCCGCCTGGGTGAGCCGGTAGGCTCCGGTGCAGATCACCGACTCGCCGGGGGCCAGCGAGCTGCTGGGGCAGGAGATCTCAGCGACCTTCGGATCGCTCACCGAAACCGTGTTCACCGTGACATTGCCTTCGTTCTTCACCGTGAAGGTGTAGGCCAAGGTGTCATCGGGATCGTTCTTGCCGTTGTTGTTGGTGTCCGTGATCTCGCCGGCCGCTTTGCTCAGGCTGATCTTGGGCGTCTGGGTCAGCTGGAGCGTAGTGGAATCATTCGCCGAATCGACGCTTCCGCCCTTGGGGTCTTTGCCGTTCGCGTTGGCGGTATTCGTCACCGCACCGGCATCGACGTCCGCCTGGGTGATCGTGTAGACGCCCGAGCAGGTCATCGATTTGCCCGGGTCCAAGCTGCTCACACCGCCGCAGTTGATGCCGGAAACCTTTGAATCCACCACGGTGACGCTGCTGACCGTGACCGAACCGGTGTTGGTCACCAGGAAGGTGTAGGGGATTTTGTCGCCCTTGCCCACCTCACGCCCGGTGATCGGGTTGCCGTCCGCGTCGGTCGGCGTGCCCTGCTGCTTGTCGAAGGTCAAGGAGCCGACGCCGGTCAACGGCGTGGACGTCGTGGAGGTCTTGTTCGCCGTGCTGCCGTCCGGCTGGGTCACCGTACCGGTGGCGCTGTTGTCCACCTTGCCGGCGTTCATGTCCGCCTGGGTGATGGTGTAGCTGCCGGTGCAGGTCACCGATTCGCCCGGGGCCAACGTAGTGGTCGAGCAGACCACATTGGGCACCAGGCTGTCCGTCACGCTGAGGTTCTTCAGCGTGGTGCTGCCGGTATTGGTGAACTTGAACGAATAGCCGATGGTGTCCCCGGCGTCGATCCGGCCGTTCTTGTTCGAATCCACCGGCGCCGCTGCGCTCTTGGTGAAGTCGAAGCTATTGGTCTGGGCCAGCGGAGTGGTGACTTCGTTGGAGGTCGCGTTCACGTCGCTGCCGGCACTGCCCTTGGCGGTTCCAGTGGCCTGGTTGACGATCTTGCCGGCATCCATATCGGCCTGCGTGATCTGGTACGTCTTGACGCAGGTGGTCGAGGCCCCCGGCGCCAAGGTGGCGGTGGGGCAGCTGACGCCGGCGATCTTCGGATCGGAGAGCGCCAGGCTGTTCAGCGTGGTGGTTCCGGTGTTCTTGACCACGAAGCTGTAGTCGATGGTGTCGCCGGCGTCGGTGCGGCCATTGCCGTTCTTGTCCTGGACGGCACCGGCGGATTTGGTGATCGTCATCGAATTCGGCGCGTTCACCGGCGTGGTGACCGCGCTGGGCTGCGAGGTGATCGGATCGCCGACCGGCGGGGTGCCGGTCGCGGTAGCCGAATTGTCCACTTTCCCGGCGTCGATGTCCGCCTGGGTCAGCACATAACTGCCGGTGCACGTGGTGGAAGCATTCGGGGCGAGCGTGGTCGCCGGGCAGCTGATGTTCGGCACCTTGGCGTCAGTGACCTTGACCGATGTGAGCGTGGTGTCACCGGTGTTCTTGACCACGAAGCTGTACGGAACAGTATCGCCGGCATCGAGCCGACCGTTGCCGTTGGTGTCCTGGATGGCCCCGGCGGACTTGGTCACCGTGATCCCGGGCTTGAGCAACGTAGTGGTGACGCTGGAGGAATTGTTGCCCGGCACCTGATCGTACTCGTTGCCGGAGACCGTCGCGGTGTTGGTGAAGCTGCTGCCCGGAACCGCATTCGCCGCCACGGTGCCCTTGACCGTGATGGTCCGGGTGGCGCCCACGGCGAGATTGCCGACCGCGCAGTTGAGGTTCTGCCCGCTGACCGTGCAGGCGCTTCCGCCGTCGACCTGGCCGGTACCCCCGGTGATCGCGGCGGGCAACGGGTCCTGCACGGTGACCCCGGTGGCCGGGCGCGGGCCATTGTTCTTGACCGTGAGCCGGTACTCGATCGGTTGCCCGGCCAAGGGGTATTGCGTGACCTGCTCTTTGGTGATCTGCAGATCCGCGGCAGAAGCGACCGGGGTGCTCACGGTATTGGAATACGAGGTCTTGACCGCATTGTTCAGGATCGGGTCCTGGTAGGAGACGGTGGCGACATTGTGCACCGTGCTGTCCGCGGATTCGGGGTTCACGGTGACCCGGAAGGTCACCGTGGCTTTGGCCCCGGGAGCCAGGGTGCCACCGGCGGTCGGCGTGGCTCCGGCGCCCAATCGCACGGTCACTTGGTCCTGCGCGGCGCTGTAGTCGCCGCGGTCGTCGCCGGCGGCGTCGGTGAGATTGCCGGCTCCGGTTCCGGCGGTGATTTTCAGCGAGCCCGGCACATACGTGGTGCCGGTCGGGATCTGGTCGGTGAGCACGCTCAACGGCGAATCGGAACCGCCGGCGTTCGTGACGTCCACCGAGTACTCGAGGGTGTCGCCGATCCGGGCCGGATTGTTCCCGCTGACATTGGTCACCGACTTCTGCGCGGTCAGACAGGGCGAGTTGCTGAACGTGACGTCGTCCAGGAAGTTGCCGATGCTGGCCCCGCCGGTGGAGCTCACCGATTCGAACTGGAAGCGGGTTGTGGTCTGCCCGGCCGGAATCGTATACGTCCCGTTATACCGACCCCAGGCGGTGTTTCCATCGCTGATGTTCGGCCCTTGCTGCACCATCGTGCCGCCGGGCGGGCCGGTGACGACCTTCATCACGTCGGTTCCCTGCCGGCCGCGGTGCGCCAGCGACCAGCGGATGGTCTGGCCCGGCGTGGTGGCGATGTCCTGATAGAGCGCTGAGACCTGGGTCGCGTTGATTTCGACGAACTGGCTGCCTTCGGCCGAAGGCACCCCGTTGAACCCGCTCTTCCAATACTCGATCAAGCCATCCCGGGCGGTGGTCCGCCAGCCGTCGACCTGGCTCTGGTTGTAGTTCATGAAGTTGCCGGTCATCACCGGCTGCTCGAAGCCGCCGTTGACGATGTTCACCGAGGCCGGGCACACGGTCTGCACCGGGGCGGCAACCTCGTAATCTTCGACTTCGCCATCCGCGGCGCTGCCGGCGGGGGTCGCCACATCGGCGGCGGCGCTGGCGATCCGGAACCGGGCGACCAGGTCCGGCGCAGAGCCGGTCGCGGCCGGCAGGTTGCTCCAATTCAGTGTGGCGGTGCCGTTCTGGCAGGTGGCGGTCGCCGCTTCATTGTCTTCGAAAGCCCCGTTCTTGCTGGTGTCCAACCAGGCTTTGACCGTGGCTCCCGGGCCAGTGCAGACCACTTGGACCGAGTAATTCCGCTGTCCGGGGCTGTACGGCGGGAAGCTGCCCGAGCCGTTGGCGAGGAGTTGCGACACGCCTTCATCGGCAGCGCCGGTGGTGTCGTCAGTGGTGAGGGTCGCACCGGTCCGGGCTTCGGAGTCCGGAGCCACCCGGCCCAGGTATACGCCCGCGGATTCGTTCAGCGCCGGCGGGTTGCTGGTGCTCTGCGCGGTTCCGGACGCGGTCTGCGGCACCAGGTGCTGGGCGACGCCGTAGCTGGCCGGCGCATCGCCGTAGTCGAAGGGCAGCAGCAAGCCGAACGCCGCCGCCTGGGTGCCGCCGCCTTCGATCCGGGTGCTGACCTGGGTGGTGTCGCTGAACACGAAGGGCGTCGAGGCTGCCTGTTCCGAGTTGGTGATCCGCAGCTGCTTCCCGGAAAGCGTGCCGCCCCACATCGCGGTGCCTTTGCGGTAATCCTGGAAGTCCACCCAATCGGTTCCGGTGGTGTTGTACTGCAGGGCTTCCGGGCCGTTGTTCGTCGCTTCACCGTCGGTGGCGACTACCCGGGGCGTGATGGTGCGGCCATTGACCGTCATCGAAAACGTGAAGGTGGCCGCGATCTTGGCCCCCGCGGCGCTGTTCGCGATCGCCACGTTTCCCGCGGGCGCATAGGCCTGGCCGGCCGGGCTGCCCGAATAGGAGCTCAGGCTCTGCGCCGTGAGCCCGGTATTGGTGCCGGAAATCGCGCTCTTCGCGGTCATCGTCACGGTTGCGGACACGCCCGGAGCGGGCGAGAAGGTCTGGGTGCCGCCCACGGTGTTCAGCGGGAAGTTCGTCATGTCGAACCAGTAGATCCGGGATTGGTACGGGCCGGAACCAGCGGTTGCGTAATCGGCCTGCGCCGGAGCCGTGCCGCCCACCAAGCCGGCAACCATGCCGGAGGCCACCAGGGCCAGCGAAGCGGAGGCAGCAACCGCACCGTGAACTGCCTTTCGGAACGTCCGACGACGGCGCAAGGCAGCACCTTTGAGGTGCCGGCCGGTCAGAACGCTTACACTGCGGAACATCGTGCCCCCGTCACCATCCGGCTGCTCGGACGGTTCTCGTCGGTTCCTCGCCAATGACGGCGGCTCAGCAGCTTCGCTGAATTCCGCCGTCGTTGCCAGGGATAATTACTCGTAATCCCTCATGCTACCGGCCTGTCGGGCGGGAAAGTAGTCACAGCAGAATCTCAGCTGGAACCCGTAAGGGTTCGCCGAGTCAACCAAAAGCGATCAGCGGGGCTCTTCCCGGTTCGCGGCGGCCTCCACGACGTCGTTCAAGTCGTCCTGGCTGAGCGTGTCTTTGCGCAAGTGCTTGGTCCGGTAGCCGGCCCGACCGATCATATGGGCGGACACCGGGACGGTCAGCAACTGGAAGATCCAGGCAATCAGCAGGATCGGCAGCACCGCCCAACTGCGCAGTTGCAGGGCCATGGCCAGGAGCAGCAAAAACAGGCCGAGCACCTGCGGTTTGGTCGCCGCATGCATCCGGCTCATCAAATCCGGGAAGCGCAGCAAGCCCACCGCTGCAGCGAGCGACAGTGCGGAACCGAGGATCAGACAGATCGCGGTCAGCAGGTCGATGACGGAATCGAGGTTCATTGCGGCCTCCGTTCCGCGACGTAGCGGGCTACCGTGACCGAGCCGATGAAGCCGATGATCGTGAGCCCCACCAGCAGCGGCAGGTTGTTCAAATGCCGGTTGACCGCCATATCGGTGGCCAGGGCAGCGGAGAAGATCGCGAGCAGCACATCTGCGGCCAGCACCCGGTCCAACAAGGACGGGCCAACCGCGATGCGGTAAATCGCGCCGAGCGCCGCGGCACTGAGGATCACCCCCACCACGATCAGGGTCACGGTCATCAACGGGGCGCCGAATACCGTCATGACTTCACCTCGTCCGCCGCGGGCTGTTCCGCCCGCAAAGCGGCGAGTTCGGCTTTGCTGCCCATCACCCGGATCAGCCAGGCTTCCACGTCGCGGACGTCGGCGCGGATCTTGCGCACGTCGTCGTCGTTTTTCACGTCCATGGTGTGCAGATACAGCGTCGAAGTGGAGCGGTCCACTTCGATCACCAAGGAGCCCGGGATGAGCGAGATCACGTGCCCGGTCGCGGTCACCATCAGATCCGAGTGGCTGCGCAGCGGCACTGCCACCACGGCGTTTTTGATCCGCGGCCCCTGCGCCAGCAGCAGATAGCTGACCTGCACACTGGCCACTGCGACGTGCCAGAGGAACACCCCGGCGTACTCCAGGAAGTAGAAGACATTGAACCGGCCGCTGAGCTCCACCGGCGGCAGGTAGAACACCCGGGTGACCAGCAAGGCGATGATCGCGCCGAAGACCAGATTGCCCGGGCTGAAATCACGCCACAGGGCACCCCAGACCAGGACCAGCCAAATCAGCAGCGGCAACTCCTGTTTGAGCGAAATCCGTTGTTTGGTCATGGCTTCACCGTCCCTTGGCTCGGTTCCGGTTTCTTCACCAGTTCAGGCCGGCTCGCTTCCAAGGCTTTGACCCCGGCATCGCCGAGCACTGCTTGCACATAGGGCCGGCGGTCCAGCATTTCCCGGGCCGCGTTGTCGGCGAGCTGCACCAACGGTCCGGCGAAAACGGTGAGCAGCAAACCCACGCCGACCAGTCCGGCAGTCGGGCCGACCATCATCCGCGGCAACGGCCGGGCCTTGACCTTCACCGCGGCGGCACCGGCACCGGCTGACGGATCGGCCTCCGGCAAGCCTTCGAGCAATGCCGGCTCCGGCGCTTCTTCGGTGTCCTGCGGGCTGCGCCAGAACACCCGGTTCCAGACCCTGGCGATCGCCAACAAGGTCAGCAGCGAAACCGCGACGCTGCCGGCGACCAGCACCCAGGCCAGCGGGGTGTCCAAAGCCGCGCCGGCCTGCAGCAGGCCGAGCTTGCCCAGGAAACCGGAGAACGGCGGAATTCCGGCCAAATTCATCGCCGGGATGAAGAACAGGATGCCGAGGATCGGCGAAAGCTTCGCCAAGCCGCCCAGGCGGTGCATCGACGTCGAACCGCCACGGCGTTCGATCAGTCCGGTGGTCAGGAACAAACTGGTCTGGATCGTGATGTGGTGCACCACGTAATAGACTGCCGCCCCCAGTCCGAGCACCGAGGACATGGCCAAGCCGAAGACCATGTAACCGATATGGCTGACCAGAGTGAATGAGAGCATACGTTTGATATCCGACTGCGCTATTGCACCCAGAATGCCCACCACCATGGTCAGCAGTGCCACCACCATTAAGAAGTCATTGAGACTGTCCCCCGGGAAAAGCAGCGTTTCGGTCCGCACGATCGCGTAGACGCCGACTTTGGTCAACAACCCGGCGAACACCGCGGTGACCGGTGCCGGGGCGGTCGGATAGGAGTCCGGCAACCAGAAACTGAGCGGGAAGACCGCCGCCTTGATCCCGAAGGCGATCAACAGCATCAAGTGCAGCAGGGTCTGCGTGCCTTGGTCCAAATTAGCCAGCTTCACCGCCAGATCTGCCATGTTGATCGTGCCGGTGGCACCGTAGATCATCGCGATCGCGATCAGGAACAGCATCGAAGAGACCACGCTGACCACCACATAGGTCACCCCGGCCCGAATCCGCGGACCGGTGCCGCCCAAAGTCATGAGCACATAACTGGCGGTCAGCAGGATCTCGAATCCCACATACAGGTTGAACAGGTCTCCGGAAAGGAAGGCGTTGGATACCCCGGCCATCAGGATCAAATAGGTCGGGTGGAAAATCGACACCGGGCCTTCGGCATCGCCGTCCGCGGCACCCTGCCCGGTCGCATAAATGAGCACCGCGAGCCCCACCACGGAGGACACCACGAGCATCAGCGAGGAGAATTGGTCGACCACCAGCACCACGCCCCAGGGCGGCAACCAGCCGCCCAGGTTCACCGCGACCGTGCCGCCGTTCCAGACTTGGGCGAGCAATCCGACTTCCAGGAGCAGGGTCACGCTGAGCACCGAAATGCTCACCGCCTGCTGCGCCTTGGGATGCCGGATCAGCAAAAACGCGACCGCGGCGCCGAGGAACGGCAGGATGATCGCCAGCGGGGTGAGCGAAGCCAGGGTGAGATTCACGGCTTGCCTCCCTTCTTGGCGCTTTTGCCTGCGGCTGGGTCGTCGAACTCGGTGGTTTCCAAGGGGATTTCCACATCTTCTTCGGCGTCGAACATCGGCTGGGTCGCCACTCTGCGGTCTTCGGCGTCGTCCTGGACTTCATCCTGGCGGGCCAGCACCCAGGTCCGGTAGATGATGCCCAGCATGAACGCGGTCACCGCGAACGAAATCACGATCGAGGTCAGGATCAGGGCCTGCGGCAAGGGGTCGTTGTACTCCCCCGGCGGCACTGCTTTGCCGAGCAAGGGAGCCAGGCCCGCATAGCCGCCGGTGGTCAGCAACAGGATGTTGGTCCCGTTGGCCAAAAGCATCAAGCCCATCAGCACCCGGGTCAGACTGCGTTCGAGCAACAGGTAGATGCCGACCGCGTAGAGCACGCCCATCACGATCAGCAAGGTCAGGTTGACGCTCATTCGGCCACCACCAAATCCTCCCGGCGCTCTTCTTCGCGCTCGTCGATTTCGGCGCCCAGGCTACGCAGCACGTCCAGCACCAGACCGACCACGATGAGGTAGACGCCGATGTCGAAGACCGTCGAGGTGACGAACTTGACGTCGCCGAACACCGGCAGGAAGAACTCGATGATCGCGGTCTGGAACACCTGGCCGCCGAAGAACAGCGGGGCCAAACCGGACAACGACGCGGTGCCCAGGCCCACCCCGAGCAGCGTCCCGGCGCTGATCGGAGTGGCCTCGGCGAGCTCCGCGCGGCCACCGGCCAAATAGCGCAGAGTCAAGGCCAGGCCGGCCATCAGCCCGCCGGCGAAGCCGCCGCCCGGGAAATTGTGCCCGGCCAGCAGCAGGTAGACCGAGAAGATCACCATCGAGTGGAAGATCAGCCGGGTGATCACTTCGAAGATGATCGAACGGCGCTCCGGGGCCAGCGTGCGGCCGGCCACCAGCCAGGCATCCCGGCTGGCGGTGGCGAACTGCCTGGCCAACCGCAGCACTGCGGCTCCGCGCGCGCCGTCGGTGGAGTTCTGGTGGCGGCGGCCCACGCTTCCGGTTTCGATGGTCACCGCGCGGGGCAGGGCTTGGCCCCGGTTGCGCACGAAGATCAAGCTGGCGACGCCGGTCGCTGCGATCGCGAGCACCGAGACCTCGCCGAAGGTGTCCCAGGCCCGGATGTCCACCAAAGTCACATTGACCGTGTTCAAGCCACCGCCGATGTCATAGGCCAGCGCCGGGAAGTCCAGGGAAACCGGCGAATCGACCCGGGAGCCGAGCGCGATCAAGGCCACCACGACCATCGTGGCGCCGAAGGCGATGCCGATCAGCATCCGCATCAAGCGGTGCGAACCCGTGGTCCGGTCGCGCAATTCCTGGGGCAGCGAGCGCATCGCCAACACGAAGGCCACCAGGATGATCGACTCCACGAACATCTGGGTCAGCGCCAGATCAGGTGCACCCTGGAACGCGAAGATCAAGGCGATGCCGTAACCGGTGACCGAAACCATGAGCACCGCGAGGAAACGTTTGTTGGCGCGGGCCGCAGCGATCGCGCCGATGATGATCGCGGCCGCGGCCACGGTCTGCGCCGGCGATCCGGGATCGATCAGATACATTTCCGGCAGCGGGCGGCCGCTCATTACGACGGCGACGATGTTGACCACGATGGTGGTGGACAGGATCACCGCGAGGTAGAAGTAGAGCGAACCACGCTGGGTGCGGCCGGTCACCCAGACCGCAGTGTGGTCCAAGGCGTCGATGACCTTTTTGTAGCTCTTTTCGGCGTCGAGCAACGGGTAGAGCTTGTCCTGCGCCCGTTCCACCCGGTCCCGGAAGTAGAACAGCAAGAAGCCGACGGCCAAGGTCAGGGCGGTCAAGCCGAGCGCCAGATTGAAGCCGGAGAACAGCGACAGATAAGGGGCCTTGTCCCCGGACTGCAGGAACTTGTTGCTGTACGGTTCGATCCAGCTCTGCAACGGCACGAACCAGACCCCGGTCAGCACCGTCAGCGCGGCCAGGATCGCCGGCGCGGCCAGGAATTCGCCGGAAACCTTGCCGAAGGCGATCGGCATGCCTTTCGCTTTCCGCGCGAAGCCGCCCCACCAGAATCGGGCGCTGTAGGCCACCGTGAGCATCGAGCCGAGCACGCCGCCGGCCAGCACCCAGGGGTTTTCGAAGTCGATCAGCGCCTCGTAGACCGCTTCCTTGGCCACGAAGCCGGCCATCAGCGGGACCCCGGCCATCGAGGCCGCGCCGATCGCCGCGATCACGCCCAGCGCGGGCGAGGATCGGAACACGCCGGAAAGCTTCCGGATGTCCCGGGTTCCGGTCTGGTGGTCAATGATGCCGACCACCAGGAACAACGTGGCCTTGAACAATCCGTGGGCCAGCAGCAAGGCCATTCCGGCCAAGGCCCCGGCCGGCGTGCCCAGGCCGACCACCAGGGTGAGGAAGCCCAGCTGGCTCACCGTTCCGTAGGCCAGGATCAGCTTCAGGTCGTATTGGCGCAGGGCCCGCCATCCGCCCACCAGCATGGTGCCCAGGCCGAGCACGATCACCGTGGGTTTCCAGAACGGGGTGTCCGCGAACGCCGGCGCCAACATCGCGACCAGGAAGATCCCGGCCTTGACCATGGCCGCCGCATGCAAATAGGCGCTGACCGGAGTGGGCGCGGCCATCGCTCCGGGCAGCCAGAAATGGAATGGGATCAGCGCGGACTTGCTGAATGCGCCGATCAGGATCAGCAGGACTCCGATGTCCACCTGGGTCCCGCTGGGCACATTGTCGAGGATCTCGGAAATCTGGAACGTGCCGGCCACCTGGCTGACCATGATGATGCCCACGAGCATGGTCAGCCCGCCGAAGGTGGTCACAATGAGCGCCTGCAGGGCGGCCCGGCGAGCCGCCAGCCGGGTTCTCGAATACCCGATCAGCAAGTAGGAGAGGACTGTGGTTAGCTCCCAGAAAATGAAAAGCAGGATCAGATCGTCGGCGGTGACCAGGCCGAACATGACGCCGGCGAAGGCCAGCAACTGGGCGCCGAAACCGGCCCCGTGCGCCTGGAAGGCGCCGTCGTTCGCTTTGAAGTAGCGCGCACAATAGGCCAGGACCAGGGCGCCCACGCCGAGGATCAACAAGGACAGCAGCCAGGCCAAGTCGTCGAGCTGGAAGGAAAGCTGCAGGCCGAAATCCGGAATCCACGGCAGGACTTCGACGGGTGGATTGCCGGCATCGATCGCGGCGTCCTGGGCGATCAGCCAAATGAAGGACCCCGCGGGCACCGCTGCGAGCACGTAGAACGCGTTGCGGCCCAGGAAGCGGAAGAAAAATGGCGCTATCAACGCCACCACAAAGTGGACGGCGAGGATAGTCAGCACGATCGGCTCCGTCTTTTGGATTCGGTCGGGTTCGGTGATCCAGTCTATCAATTGCTGAGCCGCACTCCTGCCAATCGCACCGCCCGGTAGCATTCAGCTATGACCGAAATCACGGCGACGCCGAAGCCGACCGCGACCAGTCCGGCCACCAAGCGACAGATTGTCGCCTGGGCGGCCTGGGATTGGGGTTCGGCGGCTTTCAATGCCGTGATGACCACCTTCATCTTCACCGCGTTCTATCTCACCACGGATATTTTCGGCGGTGCGGACTACACCTCGCAGGTGCTTGGCCTGGCCTTGGGCATCGCCGGCCTGCTGATCGCACTGTTGGCCCCGGTGGCCGGCCAGCGCACCGACCACAGCGGCCGGCGTCGGCTCTGGCTCGGGGTGAACACGCTGATCGTGGTGCTGTTGACCGCAAGCTGCTTCTTCGTCCTGCCGGAACCGGGCTACCTGATTCTGGGCTGCGCCCTGCTGGCCGCGGGGCATGTCTTTTCCGAATTGGCCTCGGTCAACTACAACGCGATGCTGCTGCAGATTTCGACGCCGAAGACCATCGGGAAAATTTCCGGCGTGGGTTGGGCTTCGGGTTACCTGGGCGGCATCGTGCTGCTGGTCGCCCTGTACTTCGGCATGCTCGCCCCCGGCGTGGACTTCTTCGGCCTGGACGAGAACACCAAGTACCGCGTCGTGGCTTTGATCTCCGCGGCTTGGATTGCGGTCTTCTCGATCCCGGTACTGTTCGCGGTGCCGGAGAACCCCCGGGACCCGGCCGAGCCGAAAATCGGCTTTTTCGGCTCCTACCTGCACCTGTTCCGCACGATTGCCCGGCTGTGGCGCACGCAGCGGCACACCTTGTACTTCTTGATCTCCAGCGCGGTTTTCCGGGACGGGCTCGCCGCGATCTTCACCTTCGGCGCGGTGATCGCGGTCGGCACCTTCGGCTTCGCCAAGGGCGATGTGCTGATTTTTGCGATCGCCGGCAATGTCGTGGCCGCGATCGGTGCGTTTTCAGCCGGGTATTTCGACGACAAATGGGGCCCCAAGGCAGTGATCGTGGCATCTTTGGCCGGATTGCTGATTTCCGGCGCCGTGCTTTTCTTCGGTTCCGGGAAGACCGTGTTCTGGGTCTTCGGCCTGCTGCTGTGCCTTTTCGTGGGACCGGCGCAATCTTCCGCGCGGACCTTCGTAGGCCGGTTGGCGCCGGCGGGCGGCGAAGGCGAACTCTACGGCTTGTACGCGACCACCGGCCGGGCGGCGTCGTTCATTGCCCCGATGCTCTTCGCCGGGTTCATCGCCTGGTTCGGTTCGCAACGCTGGGGCATCCTGGGCATCATGATCGTGCTGCTGGCCGGCCTCGCGTTGCTGCTCCCGGTCCGATCCCCCGCCCGCACCTAACCGCCGCCTCCTTCCCTCCCGAGTGGCCACATCTACACGTTTTGAGCGCCATTTGGCCTGCAGATCTGGCCACTCGATTGAAGCGAACGGCGAATGGGGAGCTCTACCCTGTGGATAACCTCTTGCGGTCTTGCCAACTCCGCAACCATGGACTCCATGAAGCGCCCCCGCGAACTGCCAATCGATCTTCGCAACCGCTCGTTCACGCTGCTGGAAGCCGGAAATGACGTGACTCGCGGCAGGCTGCAACATCCCGGGTTGCTCACGCCGAGCAGAGGAATCAGGGTCCCCTGGGGCGTGGCACAGGAATTCGATGCCATCATCGCACCGATTCTGGCCTGCACCCCCGGTGCCGTGGCCTGTTGGGGCACTGCCGCCAGACTCTGGAATCTGCCCTTGCCAAGCCACGTCCAGTCCGGGCTGAACATTCACCTCGCGACACCAAAAGGAGCTAACCGGCCGCGAAGGTTCGGCGTGACCGGTCACCGCTTGGACCTCCAAGCGCAGGATGTCCACTTGCTCCGCGGCCTGGCCGTGACTTCTCCGGCCCGCACCTGGTTGGATCTGGCCGGCCGCCTCGCCACCCCGGATCTGGTAGCCGTAGGCGACGCGATCGTCTGCAGCCATCAACGTAGTTTCGGGCCGAACGCGCCGGCGCTGGGTTCAGTTTCCGATCTGCGGCAGGTACTCGATCAGCATTCCGGCGCCCGGGGCATCCGATCCGCCCGAGCAGCGTTGGACCTGATCCGGATCGGCTCCGATTCGGTTCCGGAGACGCTTTTGCGCCTGGCCCTGCTAGAGGCCGGCCTGCCCGAACCGGAGTTGAACGTGGTGATCGTCTCCGGCTCCGGTCGCGACGTCGCCTGGCCGGATCTGGCTTACCGCGAGTACCGGGTGTCCATCCAGTACGACGGCGCCCATCACCTCAGTGCCGAACAGCAGGGTTCGGATGCCAGACGAGACAATGAATGCGCCTTGGCCGGCTGGACCAGCCTGCGAATCACCAAGGCGCAGATCCAAGAACTCGGTTACGCCGGCGTCGCCCGGCAAATTCGAAACGTCCTCCGCCAACGCGGGTGGAATCCGGGCTAGTGCTCCGCCGAGTGGCCACATCTACACGTTTGGAGCGGCTTTTAGCCTGCAGATGTGGCCGCTCAGCGGAGGGGCTAGATCTTGGTGCGGTGGAAATTGAGGTGGCTCCGGGACGCCGTCGGTCCGCGTTGCCCCTGGTACCGGTTGCCGTACTCGCCGGATCCGTAGGGGTGCTCCGCGGGGGAGGACAGTTGGAAGAAGCACAGCTGTCCGATTTTGGACCCAGGCCAGAGCTTGATCGGCAAGGTTGCCATATTGGACAGTTCCAGCGTCACATGCCCGGAAAATCCCGGATCGATGAAACCGGCGGTGGAGTGGGTCAGCAGGCCCAACCGGCCCAACGAGGACTTCCCTTCCAAGCGCGCGGCGACATCGTCCGGCAAGGTGACCGTTTCGTAGGTCGAGCCGAGCACGAACTCGCCCGGGTGCAGGATGAAGGGTTCGTCGTCGGCCACTTCCACCAACCGGGTCAGCTCGGGCTGCTCTTCGGCCGGATCGATATGCGCGTACTTGTGGTTGTCGAAGAGCCGGAACAGCTTGTCGATCCGCACATCGACGCTCGACGGCTGCACCATCGCGGGTTCGAAAGGGTCAAGGACGATTCGCCCGGCGTCGATTTGGGCTCGGATGTCGCGGTCAGAGATCAGCACAATTACAAATTAGCCTATTTGGCCGGCACCGACTGACCGGGCTTACTGCGCTGCGCCGATTTCGGTCCGCACCGCGAACAACTCGGGGAAAAAGGTCAGCTCGAGGGCACGCTGCAAGAATCCGACCCCGGACGAGCCGCCGGTACCGGTCTTCATCCCGATGGTGCGCATCACGGTTTTCATATGCCGGAACCGCCAGAGCTGGAAATTGTCTTCCAGATCCACCAGCTCTTCGCAGGCTTCATAGAGATCCCAATGGGCCCCGGTATCCTCGTACACCTCGCGATAGACCTGCACCAAGCCCGGCGAGAAGACGTGCGCCTGGCTGACGTCCCGACTCAGCAAATCCGCCGGAACCGCAAACCCCCTCCGGGCCAGCAACCGGATGAACTCATCGTAGATGCTGGTCTCGGCCAGCAGCCCGCCCAGCAACTCCTGGGCCACCGGGTCGGCCGCGAAAACCTTGATCATGCCCGCGTTCTTATTGCCGAGCAGGAACTCCACGGCCCGGTATTGATAGGACTGAAAGCCCGACGACGAACCCAAGTCGCCGCGGAACTGCGCATATTCGGTGGGGGTCAGGGTAGCAAGTACGCTCCATTGCTCGGTCAGCGAGCGCTGGATGTGCTTGATCCGGGCGACGCCCTTCATCGCCATCCGCAGATCGTCCCGCTGCAGCGAGCTGCGCACCATCCGCAATTCGTGCAGCACCAGCTTGAGCCAGAGCTCAGAGGTCTGGTGCTGGATGATGAAGAGCAATTCGTCGTGGTGCTCCGGCGCGCTCACCGGATGCTGTGCACCGAGCAGCTCGTCCAGGGCAAGATAGCCGCCGTAACTCATTTTGTCGCGGAAATCGGTTTCGATCCCGACCTCGATGCTGCGGGTGTTCTTCTCAACGCTCACCTGAACAGGGTACGCCGCGAGCCCGGGTCGCGGCGCAGAATACCGATGCGATCGCTTCGTCCTGTAAGCTGAATGCCGCTGCCTTCCGAGTTTCGGAAACGCAGCATGCGGGCGTAGCTCAATGGTAGAGCGCTAGCTTCCCAAGCTCGATACGCGGGTTCGATTCCCGTCGCCCGCTCCGCACCGGCCACGGCCGGGCGTCTGGCCCGCCGAATCGCACGATTCGGCGGGCCAGACTCGTTTTGCCTCTTCGCGGCCCCACCGGGCGACCCAGCGGAACCGCCTCGGCGACACTTCACCCGGCGTTCACTCGGCATTCACGGCTCCCCCGCCAAGTGCTGGTATTTGTATTTACAAGCTGTCCGCTGGCCTGATGAATCATTGGGGCTTCACGCTCCGGCAGCCTATCCTCCAAGCAGCAAAGGCAACCGTGAAAACAACCTTGCGCACTCGAATCGGGACGGCCGCCGTCGTCCTCGCCATGACGGCCGCGGCGGCACCCGCCCAAGCCGCACCGGCCGCGAACTCCTTCGACTCCGGCCTCAACGTCAGCAATCCGCTTCCGGTCCCGGATCTCAAACCAGCCGCTTCGCAGCAGAAGACCCTGGTCATCGGACTGGACGGGATCCGTTGGGACCGGGTACAGGCCGCAAACACGCCGAACATCAAGAAAATCCTGAACGAAGGCGCCTCAGCGCTGAGCTACACCTTCGCACCGGCGAATGGCGCCGGCACCGTCAATCTGGCGCCCACGGTCTCCGGTCCCAGCTGGAGCAGCATCCTGACCGGGGTCTGGCCGGACAAACACGGGGTCAAAGACAACTCCTTCAAGGGCAAGAAGTTCGACCAATACCCGGATTTCCTGATCCGCGCAGAGCAGGCCAAGCCGGCGTTGAGCACCTTCGCGGCCGCCGATTGGCAGCCGATCGCGATGGAGGCAGGCGGCGGCCCGATCATCAACAAGGACATCGATTACCGCTATGGCAGTGCGGCCTCGGGCACCAGGTATCTGAGCGAAGACGCCAGGGAGGCCGATCTCACCGCACGGACGATTTACGAAAAGCGCACCGACATCAGCTTCATCTACATGGGCGCCCCGGACGAAAACGTCTCCGGCGGAGTTTTCGGCTCGGCGTACAAAAACGCCCTCGAAGCCACGGACAAAAACGTCGGCGCAATGTTGCGCGCCATCGAATCGAGCCCCAGCTTCGGTTCGGAAGACTGGCGGGTCATCCTCACCAATGACCATGGTTTGACCGACGGCGGCAGCCACGGGAACGGGACCACTTTGAACGAGCGGGCGGTCTACACCGCGGTCTACACGCCGGGCAAAAACACCGGGCAGGTCCGCTACGACCTCAAGCCGGTGGACATTGCGCCGACCGTGCTCAAGCGGGCCGGCGTGGCGATCGATCCGGCCTGGGGTTTCGACGGCCAGCCGGTGGACGAGTTGCAGCCGGATGCCTTCGATTCGCTGCGCAGCGTCCTGCAGAACAAAAAGACCGAGCCGGAGATCCCGGCGGATCTGAAGGGATACACCCAGACGGCGCCCAGCGGCTGGAGCATCGACAATAGCAAGATGCCCACCGGAGGCGTCCCGGAATGGTACGGCTGGACGTTCACCACGAATGAATTCTGGAGCTCGCCCGCCGACGACAAGAATCAGGGCCGGGAGAACTTCGTCCGCGGCCGGGACGTGATCGCGGTCGCCGATTCCGATGCCTGGGACGACTTGAATCTGCCGAAGAGCAGCCGGGCCTTCGATTCCACCCTTTACACCCCCACTTACGACGCCGCCGGCTCGGCCTCGGTGACCCTGGACTACCAGACGCAGTACCAGCACGAGTCCGGACAGGTGGCCCAGGTAGTGGCCCGTTGGGACAATGGCAGCAGCAGCATCGTGAAGAGCTATTCGACGACGACGGCGGGCCCGGAAAAGCTTTCCGTCAAGGTGCCTGCCGGGGCGCGCTCGGTCCAGTTCGGCTTCCGCTACGCGGGGACCAACAACTGGTTCTGGGCACTGGACCAGGTTTCGGTCACCAAGTCCTGAACCGGAAAACAGTTCCGGGCCCCGATACGGGGCCCGGAACTGTTTTCCGCAGGCTCAGCCTGCCGGGCCCAAGGCGTCGGGTGGTTCAACCGGTTCCGCGCGCCGGGCGGTCCGACGTGGCCGGAAAGCTCAGGCCAAACCTTCCGGCAGGGACAGTTTGACGGTGTCCATTTTCTTCTGGTTGAACTGCATGTGCTGGTAGTCGAAGTAGCCGATTTGATAGAAATCGATCGGCGGGTCTGCCTGCGGGTCGCCCCAGTTGCCGCCCCATTCGTAATCCCGGGCGGACCACATCCGGCGCAGATCGCTGTCCTTCACGATCGCACCCTTGGCCCGCGGGTCGTAGCTGGCACCCGCTGGTTGGATGGTCCGGCTGCCATCGTCATTGAGCACGTCGAACGGGTTGACGAACGTGTTGATGTCGAAGGACGCGCCTTTGAAGTGCTCACTGAGATTGCCGCTGCCCAGCCGATCCGGCCGGAAGTTGCTGGTGTTGTTGGCCTGCATCGACGTTTCGTCGTCGTAGCCGAATTGCGATTGCGGAATCACCGACTTGATCGGGAATCCGAGTTGGAACATCTTGACGAAAAGGATCTTGGTTTCGTTCTCGATGGCCTTGTTGACTACTATCTGGCCAAAATGCAGCGCATTGTCGAAGCCGCGGTAGAGCACATTGACGAGCGCCATATGCGGCTTCATGAGCGCCAAGTCTTTGGCCCGTTGCGGATCGCTCGAGGTCCCGTAGGCTTGTTCGAAGCTCAGCCGGCTGTCGAACACCACCGGCCCGGAGAGCGGTACTCCGTATTGCTGCGCCAAGGACGGCGTCAAGCTCGCACTGGAACTCTGCGCGTTCGCCGCGCCCGCACCTATTCCGGTGGCCGCTGCGGCAGCCACCGCACCGACCGCCGACAACCCGAATCCACGTCTGGACATGCCAGCATTATTCATTTCATTCCCCAATCGGCACAAGTTCGAGCATTTCCCCATAACTGATACTGGGCCTTGCAGAAAATCCTATGCCGTCTTTTCGGGAAATGGATTTGCAAGCATACTCAATGCGCTGGGTTTCCGCTATGAATTCTCCAAAGCAAAGCTCCCCTCCGAAACAAAGTTCATACCGCTCAGCGATGCCTGATCTCCAGCAATCTGCCAGGCCGGCGCAGATTGACTTTGAGCAACAACTCGCCCCGCCGGGCCAGGATCAGCCCTACCGCGACCGCAGCCAGGACCGGAACGCCGCCGGCAATCAGCAAAGCCGCATGCGGCCCGATCGCCTCGGCCAGCCACCCGGTGAGCAGCCCGCCCACCGCTTGGCCGCCGATGAGCACCATGATGTACAGGCTCATCACCCGGCCGCGGATCTGCATGTTGGTGGAAATCTGCACCAATTGGTTCGCCCCGGTCAGAAACAGCAGGCAGGCGAATCCGGCGACCACCATCACCGCACCGAAACTCCACATCGAGGGCATGAACGCCGCCACCGCAAGCGAGAGACCGTAGAACCCGGCACTGATCACCACTGAGCGCAAACGCAATTCCTTGCGCCTGGTCGAGGCCAGTGCGCCGATCAGCGCGCCGACTGCGACCAAGGTGTTCAGCAATCCGTATCCCCCGGCTCCGGCGTCGAACACATGATCCGCGAAAGCTGCCATCACCACCGGAAGGCTCATTGCGAAAACCGCCACGAACCCCGCCATGATGGTGGAAAACAGGATTGCGGGTTTGCGCACCAGGTATCTGGCACCCTCGGCGAGCATGCCTTTGCTGCGGGGCGCCGGCGTCGAACGGATGAGTTCGGAGCTGCGCATCACGGCGAGCATGGTCACGGTGAAAACGCAGGCCACGGCGTTCGCGGCGAACGCCCAGCCGCCGCCCACCGCCACCAGCATTACGCCGGCCACGGCCGGGCCGATCATTCCGCCGAGCTGGAAGATCGAGGAGTTGATGCTGATCGCATTGCGCAGGTGCACCGGCCCGACCAGCTCGTTCACGAAAACCTGCCGCGCCGGCTGGTCCACCACGGTGACCAGGCCGAGGACCAGTGCGACCAGGTAGACATGCCACACCTGCAGCGTTCCGGTGAGCGCCAAAACCGCCATCAATGCCGCGAGCAGGGCCGCCGCGGATTGGGCGATCATCAACAACGCCCGCTTCGAGAACCGGTCGGCCAGTACGCCGCCCCAGGGGCCCAAAAGCAACGTCGGTGCGAACTGCAGAGCCACCGTGATGCCGACCGCGGTCACCGAACCGGAGAGCTGGAGCACAATCCAGTCCTGGGCGATCCGCTGCATCCACAGGGCGATCACCGCGATGAAATGCGCGATGGTGAAGTACCGGTAGTTGCGGATCGAGAATGCTGCGAAGGTGCTTTTGACGCTCGGCGATGCCGCCACGATGCTGATCGGCGCGGTCACCGCCGAGTTCGGGATTCTGCTTGCCGGTTGCGGGTGGACGAGGGGAAGCTGCGCGGTTGCAGGGGATGCCACAGTAGATCCTTGACTAGTGCTTCGCAGGGTGAGGAATGGGGCGTAGTTCAACGCTATCCGGGTGCAACCCCATTCTGAAGTCATATAATCCCTCTAACTGTGATTACAAAACACAATGGGAGGGTCTGGTGTACGACAACGACCAGCTGCGCAGCTTCCTCGCGGTCGCGGAGACTTTGAACTTCACCCGGGCGGCTGAGCGGCTGGGTTTGAGCCAACCGACAGTCAGCCAGCACATCAAGAAACTCGAGGAGGCCACCGGGCGGCAACTCGTGCTCCGGGACACCCGGGCGGTCCGGTTGACCGACAACGGCGACGCGATGGCCGGCTTCGCCCGCAACATCCTCGCCGCCCAAGACGATGCGGGGCGTTATTTCTCCGGTGCCGCGATGCGCGGCCGACTGCGCTTCGGCACCGCCGACGACCTGGCTTACACCAGGCTGCCGACGATCTTGCGCGATTTCCGCCAGCTCTACCCGCAGATCAATTTGGAACTCACGGTGAGCCAGAGCGACCAGCTTTACCGCCGGGTCAAAGCGGGCCAGCTGGATCTGGTTTTCGTCAAATGGGTCTCCGGCGCCCAAGAAGGCACCGTGGTGCGGCATGACCACTTCTCCTGGGTCGGCCTGGAGCAGACCCAACTGGAACCCGGCGTTCCGGTGCCGCTGATCAGCTATCCGGCACCGAGCCTGAGCCGGAAACTCGCGATCGATGCGCTGGAGAAAAATGGGCGCACCTGGCGCGTCACCTGCAACACCAAGGAGATCAACGGGGTGATCGCGGCGGTCCGGGCCGGCATCGGGATCACGGTGATGCCTTCGACCCTGATCCCGGACGACCTGGTCTCGATCACCCGGCGTTTCGACCTGCCGCCGGTGGGCGAGGTCGATTTCACCCTGGTGCGCAATCCGCTGGCCAGGACCGACGTCGTCGACGCCTTGGAGCAGGCGATCATGGGCCGCAAACTCAACCCGGCCAGAAGTTGAGCCGGCCGCAGTGGGCGCGGCTGGCGGGCTCAAGGCGGCCGAACCGACCCAGCGGTCGAAGTACCGAGCCGAGTCCGTCGCGGGTGCCCGGCACCACTACATCGGACTAGAGTTGGCAATCATGATCCGCACCATGTTCAAATCCAAGATCCACCGCGCCACGGTGACCCATGCCAACCTGCATTACGTCGGTTCGGTCACCGTGGACCAGGACTTGCTCGAAGCCGCGGACATCCTGCCCGGGGAACTGGTCGCGATCGTCGACGTCAGCAATGGCGCACGCTTGGAGACCTATACGATCCTGGGTGAGCGCGGCTCGGGCGTGATCGGGATCAACGGCGCAGCGGCGCATCTGGTGGCGATCGGGGACACCGTGATCCTGATCAGCTATGCGCAGATGTCCACCGAAGAAGCACAGGCCTACCGCCCGGCGATCGTGCACGTGGACGGGCAGAACCGGATCGTGGAACTCGGCCACGACCCGGCGGCGGCAGCCGCAGAGGGCACCCAACGCCCGCCGTTCGCCGTCCAGGACTGACTCGATGGGCGGCGTGCTGATCGGCTTCTCCCTGGTTTGGGCGGTGATCGCGCTGGGGTACTTGCTCGGCAGGTTCAATGTGCTCGGCGACGGTGCACAGCGGGTACTGAGCCGGTTCACTTTTTTCGTCGCCAGCCCCGCGCTGCTGTTCGAAACCATCTCCCGCGCAGACCTGCACACCGTCTTCGGGCCGTCGTTCTGGATCGTCGCCGGCTCCGCGGCGATTGCCGCAGCGGTCTTCGTACTGTTCACCGTGCTGCGGCGCAAGCCCTTCGGGGCGGAGGCGGTGCTGGGCACGATGAGTGCTTCGTATGTCAACGCCAACAATCTGGGCCTGCCGATCGCGGTCTACGTGCTGGGGAACGCGGCACTCGCGGCTCCGATCGTGATTTTCCAGCTGGCGGTCTACCAACCGCTGTTCGTGATCCTGATCGAACTGGTCCGGCAACGCCGCAGTGCCTCGCTCGGCAAGATCCTGTTGAGCGTGATCAGCAATCCGCTGCTGCTCGCCTCGGTCGCCGGAACCGCGGTCGCCGCCTCCGGCTGGCGGCCGCCCGAACTCTTGCTGCAGCCCTTCGAGCTGGTGGGCGGCGCCGCGGTGCCCGGCGCACTGATCGCTTTCGGGATCTCGCTGTTCGGTTCCAAACCGCTTCAGGAACGCGCCAGCCGGGTTTCGGTGATTGCCGCGACCGTCGTGAAGCTGGTCGTGCAGCCGGCTGCCGGCTACCTGCTCGCGACCACGCTGTTCCAGCTCGACGGCGCCGCGCTGTTCGCCGCCGTCGTGCTCGCCGGGCTGCCCACCGCGCAAAACGTCTTCGTGATCGCGGCACGGTATCAATCCGGCGTGGCCCAAGCCAAGGACACGGTGTTGCTGACCACCGCGATCGCGGTGCCGGCGATGCTCGTGGTCGCGGCCCTTTTGGCGTGACGCCAGCGAATCGGGCAGTCGAACAGGTACTCTAACCTCATGGCTTCCAAGAGCGCGGCGGAGATCGTCGCAAACATCACTCAGGGCTACACCTTCGACACTCCGGCGATCGCGCTGGGCGCGGCACTGGTCGAAGACCAGGTCTACAAAGACGCCCAGGTCCGCTTGCCGCTTGCCATGATGAACCGGCACGGCCTGGTGGCTGGCGCTACCGGCACCGGCAAGACGGTCACCTTGCACATGATCGCGGAGCAGCTCTCCACCGCCGGGGTGCCGGTCTTCATGGCGGACATCAAGGGCGATCTGTCCGGCCTGGCGACGCCCGGAACGGCCAACGACAAGCTCACCGCGCGGACCCAGAGCCTGGGCCAGGAATGGGCCGCCAAAGCCTTCCCGGTGGAGTTCCTGGCACTCGGCGGCGACGGCAACGGCGTTCCGGTGCGCGCTTCGATCACCTCGTTCGGCCCGATCCTGCTGTCCCGCGTGCTGCAGTTGAATGAGACCCAGGAATCCAGTCTGCAGCTGATCTTCCACTATGCGGACACCCAGGGTTTGGAATTGTACGACCTCAAAGACCTCCGGGCCGTGATCCAGTTCCTCACCTCGGACGACGGCAAAGCCGCCCTCGCCGAGCTCGGCGGACTGTCCAAGGCCACGGCCGGCGTGATCCTGCGCGAGCTGATCACTTTGGAAGCGCAAGGCATGACCAAGTTCTTCGGCATGCCGGAGTTCGACACCGCAGAGCTGATCCGGACCGCGCCGGACGGCCGGGGCGTGATCACCTGTTTGGAACTGCCGAATGTGCAGGACAAGCCGATGCTCTTCTCCACCTTCCTGATGTGGCTGCTCGCCGACCTCTTCCGGGACCTGCCCGAGGTCGGCGACCAGGACAAGCCGAAGCTGGTCTTCTTCCTCGACGAAGCCCACTTGCTCTTCAAGGACGCCACCAAGGCGTTCCTCGCCGCGATCACCCAGACGGTGCGGCTGATCCGGTCCAAAGGCGTCGGAATCTTCTTCGTGACCCAGACTCCGAAAGACGTGCCCTCGGATGTTCTGGCCCAGCTGGCCAACCGGGTGCAGCACGCCTTGCGCGCCTTCACCCCGGATGACGCCAAAGCGCTCAAAGCCACCGTCTCCACCTTCCCGGTGAGCGACTACGACTTGGAGAAGACGCTCACCAGCGCCGGGATCGGCGAGGCCGTGGTCACCGTGATGAATGAAAAGGGCGCGCCGACGCCGGTCGCGCTGACCCGGCTGCGGGCGCCGGAATCCGTGATGGGCGCCAGCGCGGAAGACGTGGTCAAATCCACCGTCGCCGCATCGCCGTTGCTGACCAAATACGGCACCGAGGTCGATCCGATTTCCGCCTACGAGAAGCTGCAGAACAAGGCGGCCCCGCCCACCGGGGATTCGGTCGGCGATCCGGTGCCGCCGATGCCCGCACCGCCGGTGCCGATTCCGCCGCCTCCGGCACCCATGCCGCAACAGCAAGGCGGCAGCCTCGGCGCGGACGTGGCCGGTGCGCTCGGCGGGATCCTCGGCGGCGGCCTGCAGTCCATGGTCCGGTCGATGGGCACCAACCTGGGGCGGAACATCATGCGCGACATCTTCGGCACGACCAGTCGCCGTCGCCGATAGATTTTGCCCTTGACCCACTCGAGCGCAGCAGAAGCAACTGCCCCGGATGCGCCTGGATCCACCATGATCCGGGTAGCTGCGCTATGGCTTTTCGGCCTTTTGCTGAGCATTGCCGCAACCGTGGTCACGATCCAATGGGTGAATGCCAACCTCTACGGCCCGCAACAACCGGTGCGCGACTACATCCAAGCCCTGCAGAACGGCGACGGCGCCCGCGCCTTGGGGCTGCTCGGCGCGAATGTGCCCAATGCCTCGCCGGCCTTGCTCGATGGGCAGGCATTGAAGACCGCCGCGGAGGGCGTCAGCGATGTCAGCCTGGGCAATCCCACGACGCTCGACGACGGCCGGGTCCGGATCACGGTCAGCTACCAGCTGGACGGCGAAGGGCACAGCAGCGACTTCACTTTGGAGCCGGCCGGGGTGCAATGGATGTTCTTCCACAAATGGAAATTCCTGCCGACATCGCTGCCGGTCATGGACGTCTCGGTGGTGAACCAGACCGAAGCCACGGTGAACGGCGTCGCAGTGCCGATGCCGGCGGGCAAAAACACCTTCTCGCTGCTTTACCCCGGACGCTACGAGGCCGGTTTCGAAAACCAGTTGTTCACCGCGAAGCCGAGTACTGCGGTAGTTGACTCCCCGGCGTCGAAACCCACCCCGATCACGCTCGCCACCGCGCCCACTCCGGCGCTGATCGGCCAGGTCGACGACGCGTTGAAGCAGTTCGTGGACAAATGCGCCCAGCAGAAAGTCCTCAAGCCCAGCGGCTGTCCACTGACCTTCGACACCAACAACCAACTGACCAGTGAGATCAACTGGTCGATCGTGGAGTACCCGAAGGCGTCGATCACGGCGTACAACGGTAGCTGGGTCATCGCACCGCTGACCTTCAAGGCGAAAGTGCAGTTCCAGGAGAAAAGCTACGCCACCGGTGCGATTTCGACGGTCGAGAAAGTCCAGGACCACTACTTCACCGCGCGCTTGGCGATCAACGGCGAGCAGGTTACCGTGACCCCGGTGGTGAAGTACTGAGCCGGTGGTTGCGGCCGGTGGTTGCTGCCTGGGCCGACCGCCTGCATTGCCGGCCCGCACGGTTTAGGTTTGCTTTGCCTCGCTGAGGATTGCCTAGGCTAGCTATCGCGAATCACTCAGAATAACTAGGCTAGTGGCATGAGCCAATTCAACACACTCCTGCAAGAGCAAATCGGCCACGAGTTCGCTGCTTCCCAGCAGTACATCGCGGTGTCTGTCTGGTTCGATTCCCAGGACCTGCCGCAGCTGGCCGCCCACTTCTACAAGCAATCGCTCGAAGAGCGCAACCACGCCATGATGATGGTGCAGTACATGCTGGACCGGGACCAGGACGTGAAGATCCCCGGAATCGGCGATATCGTCAACGACTTCAAGGATGTCACTGAGCCGCTCAAGCTCGCCTTGGAGCAGGAAAAACAGGTCACCTCGCAGATCGAGAAGCTCTTCGCCACGGCACGCGCTGAGAACGATGCGCTCGGCGAGCAGTTCATGCTCTGGTTCCTCAAGGAGCAGGTCGAGGAAGTCGCCTCGATGAGCACCTTGGTGAACATCGCCGAGCGGGCGGACAGCCTGTTCGACATCGAGAACTTCATCGCCCGGGAAACCATCGGCGACGGCGGCGAGGACTCCTCCGCCCCGGAAACCGCCGGCGGAGCGCTCTAAAAACCGCACCACGCATCACCGAACGGGCAGTTCGGCGGGCCAGGCACGATGTCTGGTCTGCCGGACTGTCCGTTCGTCGTATGTTCAGATGATTCTCAGCGAATTCATGCTGGGTATAGTGACAAAATGAAGAAGCCCAATAGCCTTCTCCTGTCGGTGCCATCGCTTTTCCCGGTGCCGAGCATTTAGGGAAGCGGCAACTCCAGCGCGGCCGCAGCGCCCGCACCCGCCGCTTCCGCCAGTCCGTCAACACAAGGGGGAACCATGACCGTAGAACTTCCAGCAGCCATCCAGAGGGCCTTCGACGCCACCAACTCGGCGGACGACGACGGATTCGTAGCGGCGTTCGCCAGTGACGGCTTCATCAACGACTGGGGGCGACAACTCAACGGGTCCGATGGCGTCGCGAGTTGGAACTCGACCGACAACATCGGAAAGCAAGCGACCTGGGAAGCGTTGTCGATCGAAGACCAGGGCCATGGAAAATATTTGGTGAGCATTCGGACCGGGGGCAACGGTTACAACGGCGTCAGCCCGTTCGTCTTCACGGTGGCCGACGACAAGATCCAGTCCATGGTGATCAGCGCCGGCTAAACCCACATCGAGTGGTCAGGTCTGCACGTCAAACACGATGTTTAGCATGCAGACCTGACCACTCGATTGCATTGTGACTGCGGAAAACTCAGTTCATCCCGCGCAAATCCAGGGCCAGCCCGGTGTCTCCGGCGCTGTTCAAGCGGACCGGGATGCCCCAATCTTGCTGGTACAGATGGCAGGCGGCATGATCCGGGATCTCCCCGTCTGCGGTTTCCGGCCCGTCGCAGGCGGCAGCCCGGGCGGTGATGTGCAGAATCCCTTCCGGAATCTCGCCGTTCAGAGTCAGGATCCGGTTCAAGCCGGTCGAGGTGCCATCGCCGTCGAGCAACAGCTCCGGCGGCGTCGATGAGATTTTCAGCTGCGTCGGATCGCCCCATCGGTCGTCGAGCTTCTGGCCGGTGGGCGCACTGAACCTGACCTTGAGCGTGAACTCGCCGGCCGCAACTTCGGTCGCCGGCCGCTGAGTCTGCGCCGCCCCTTCATCGACCTGCAACGCCTCCTTGGGCAGCGGCACCCTGACCAGCTGGTGTTGGTTCGCTTCCACCACGATCAGCAGCTCGCCGTCCAGCAGCACGTCGGAGGGCTCCAGCAGGCCTCGTGCCAAAGTGCTCACGGTTCCCGCCACGGGATCGTAGCGACGCACCGCGCCGTTGTAGGTGTCCGCAATCGCGACCGAACCATCCGGCAAGGCTGCCACGCCGAGCGGGTGTTGCAGTCTGGCCTGATCCGCGGCGCCGTCCCGGAAGCCGAAATCGAAAAGCCCTTCGCCAATCGCGGTCTCGACCCGGGCCACCCGGCCTTCGGCGATGCGCAGCACCCGCAATGCTGAAGTCTCCGAGTCGGCGACCCAAATGTCACCGGCGGCGTCCTCGGCGAGGCCGGAGGGCTGCGCGAACCAAGCCTGCTCCGCAGCGCCGTCGAGCAGGCCTTCCAAACCGGTTCCGGCCAGGATGCCGAGGCGCCCCACCACCGGGTCGTAGCCGAAGATCTGATGTACTCCGGCCATCGCGATCACGACCTGGCCGAGCGCTTTCGAATAGACCAGGTCCCACGGCGAGGACAATGCGATGCCGAGCGGATCCCCTGGCAACTCGCCCAGGGCGCCTTCGCCGGCGTCGTCGACGGTGTTCGGTCCGGCATCCAGAAGCCGCTGCACGCCGCTTCCGGCCAAGCTGCGGACCTGGCCGGTCGCGGTCGAAAGCCCGCGCAACCGGTGGTTCACCGAATCCGCGACCACAACGTCGTAACCGAGCTGCTCGGCGAGTTCCGCGGGCAGCAGGGCCATGCCTTGCGGCTCGTTGAACTGGGCGGTTTCCGCCGGACCATCCGCAAAGCCCTTCGTGCCCGAGCCGAAGCTGCGGAGCACGGTCTCCAGATCCGGAGCCAATTCCACCAGGCGGTGGTGCCCGGTGTCGGAAACCAGGAAACTGCCCTCGCTGCCGGCTTGTCCGGGCAGCGGCAGCACCTTGCCCGGGAAGCGCAGCGTGCCGGCTTGCGGCTCGGGGGCCACATAAGGTCCTGAGCCGCGGTGCAGCGTGCCCTTTTCCTCGTGCACCGCAATCAGCTCCGGGATGAAGGACTCCAGGCCGGCGGCGTGGCCTTCACCGGAGAGGTTGGCCACGATGTAGCCCTCGGGGTCGATGACCACCAAAGTCGGCCAGGCCCGCGCCGAATACGCCTGCCAGGTGACCAGCTCCGGGTCGTCGAGCACCGGATGGTGGATTTCGTAGCGTTCGATCGCGGCAGCGAGCGCCACCGGGTCCGCCTCGTGTTCGAACTTCGGCGAGTGCACGCCGACGGTCACCAGGACGTCGGCATACTTCTGCTCGAGCGGCCGCAGTTCGTCGATCACGTGCAGGCAGTTGATGCAGCAGAAAGTCCAGAAGTCCAGCAGCACGATCTTGCCGCGCAGCTTGGCCAGGTCCAACGGTTCGCCGCCGGTATTGAGCCAGGCACGGCCCACCAGCTCCGAAGCCCGGATCCGCGGGGCGCTGTGGTGTGCGGCGAGGGCGTCCTGTGCCATTATTCTTCTCCTGTTTTGCCAGAGCTTTTGCCAGAACCGGCGTTGCCGGTGTTGTTCCGCGGCGGATCGTTGCGGGCGTCCGGGCTGCCGGAATCCCGTTTCGCCAGCCGGGCGAACATGTCGTTGTAAGCATTCAGATCGGCGTTGTTATTCCGGTCTGCCGCCCGGTCGGTCCGTTTGCTCTCCCGGGCATCCGTGCGTGACCACATGACCGCGACCGCGATTGCGATCAGCACCGTGGGCACTTCGCCGATGCCCCAGGCGATCGCACCGCCCATTTGCTGGTCCGCAATGGCGGACAGTCCCCAATCACGGCCGAGATTGCCGAAGTACGAGGCCTGCAATAGCGTTGTGGAGGACATGATGGCGATACCGAAGAAGGCGTGGAACGCCATCGTGGCCAGCAGCACGATCAGCCGGAGCGGGTAGGGGAAGCGCCGAGGCACCGGATCGATGCCGATCATGGAGAGCACGAAGAGGTAGCCGGTGATGGTGAAGTGCAGGATCATCAATTCGTGGCCCACGTGGTCGCGCAGTGCATAGCCGAACAGCGGCGAGTAGTAGAACAACACGATGCTGCCGGCGAAGTTCACTGCGACGAAAAGCGGGTGCGTGACCACCGCGGCGAATTTGGAGTGCACGATCACCAGGATCCATTCCCGGATCCCCCGACTGCCGTCGCCACGCGCCTGCAGCGCTTTCAGCGCCAGGCTCACCGGGGCGCCGAGCACCATGAAGATCGGCGCCACCATGGTCAGCGCCATATGGTCCACCATGTGCGCACTGAACAGGACCCGGCCATAGACGCTGGGGCCGCCGGAGGTGATGTAGACCAGGGCGATCATGCCCACCATCCAGGACGCGGTGCGCAGCCAAGGCCAGCTGTCGCCGCGACGGCGGATTTTGCGCACGGCCAGGAAATAGGCCACCGCGGCGCCCAGGGCGAAGCTGAGCCAGAGCCAATCGATCCGCCACTCGCTGATCCAGCGGATCGGCGTCAGCTCGGGCGGCAGCGGGTAGCCGGAGAGGATTTCCGCAGGCGGCGTGCTGGGTGCGTAACTCGTCGGCTGCGGTGGCGCGGAACGGCTCAGGCCGACGGCGATTCCGCTGACCGCGGCCATGATCACCAATTCCACGGCGACCAACTGCCAGAGCACCCGCTTGGTGCTCATCGTGCCGCGGCCCTGGCGCTTGGTGCTGCCGGCCGGTTGATCGCCGGCCAGCTGCGGGATGATCCATTGCCGGTGCATGAAGCCGATCGCGCCGAGCAGCAAGGTGGCCACGGTTTTGATCAGGATCAACTGGCCGTAAGCCGAATTGAACAAGGCGTCCCAGCTGGTCAGCCGGATCGAAGCATTCACCACTCCGGAGGCGAAGACCACTGTGAAACCGAACAGGGCGAGCGCGGAGAACCGTTTCAGCACCTTGCCGGTGAGCGCTTCCGGAACCGAAAGCTTGGGCGAAACGAAGGTCAGGGCGGTGATCCCGCCGAACCAGAGCGCCACTCCGACGATGTGCAGGAGGAGCGAATTGACCGCTCCTTCGTGGTCCGCGGCGGAGGCCGAATGGCCGATCAAAGCCTGCGGCACCATGCCGATCAGGGCGAGCACCAGGGTGAGTCCGAGGCCGGTCAAAGCCCGCACGCCGAAGCAGAGCGTGCTCACCACGGCGGCGAAAATGCAGATCGCCAGCCAGGCCCGCCCGGAGTCGATGTCGGTCATGAAGTAGACCAGGCCTTTTGTGAAGTCCGAACTCGCCGAGACCGGCAGACCCGATTGGTCCAGGTAGGTCAGGATCAGCACCGAAATCGCGGCGAAGGTCCAGACCACCGCGGCGACGGCGGCGAGCGTCATCGCCCTGGCGAAGGCCGGATGCTCCTCGGTATTGCTGCTACTGCTGCTGCGGCCTTTGGCGATTTTGTCCTTGGGCAGGATCACCACGGCGAAAATCAAAGCGCCGACGACGGCGGCCACCGCGACATTGTGCACAGCCAGGGCGCCGGGCAGACCCCAGCGCACCAAGGGGCCCGGATCCAGCAGACCACGGGCCGCTGCGGCACCGCCGAACAGCAAGGCACCGGTGAGGCCCAGCGCCAAGGCCAAAGCAGCGATCAGCAACCAAGCATTGCGGATTCCCGGTACGGGTTTGGCGGCATCTTGGGACTTATTCGGTCTGGCAACTGCGACTGGCACTTCTCCATTGTCGGGTACCGGCCGATTCTGGGCTAATCCCGGGGTGCTTGGCGGCTTTGAGGCTTGGCGGCTTAGAGCTTGGCGCTTCGATTGGCCAGGGTTGCTTTTGAACGCATCGGCCCGGTCCCACTCAGTTGACCAACTCAGTGGGACCAGATCGTTTTGTCCCACTGAGCCCGCTTACTCAGTGGGACCAGGCTTCCGGGCCGCGGACCCGGCCCCGGGCCCGGGAAACAGTTGAGGGCGGCTCCCTGATGGGAACCGCCCTCAGCCAAAGTGCTGGGAAGAAAAATTACTTCTTCTTGGCCGGAGCCTTCTTCGCGGGAGCCTTCTTCGCGACAGCAGCCTTCAGCTTGGAGCCGGCGGTCAGCTTGACGCTGTGGCCGGCGGCAATCTGGATGGTCTCACCGGTCTGCGGGTTGCGGCCGGTACGGGCTGCACGGTCGGTACGCTCAACGGCGAGCCAGCCCGGGATGGTGATCTTCTCGCCAGCGGCGACGGAGCTCTCGAAGGTCGAGAACAGCGCGTCCAGCACGTTGTTCACAGCAGCCTGGCTGGTTTCAGCCTTGGCAGCAACTTCAGCGACGAGCTCACTACGGTTCTTAGCCATTTATGTCCTCCTGGACCTCGGATCGAGCCAAAACACGGGGTGTGTTCTAGCCACTGTTCGAAAACATACCAGTTATGCCGGGATTGGCCAGTGAAAACGCCCTGATTTCCCCGGAAATTGGCGGTTTTCCCTCGATTTTCGACGTATTTGGGGTGAAATTTCGCTCTCAGAGTAGCGAATCGACCGGGCGCGGCGCGTCTTGACAGGCTCCGGCAAGCGGAGTTGAGTCGGTCTGGACCAAGCATTCAGATCGGCGAATCGGGAAAATCATGGACTACACCTACCTCGGTCGAAGCGGCCTCCAGGTCTCACGGTTGGTTCTGGGCACCATGAACTTCGGCCCAGTGACCACCGAAGCGGACAGCCACCAGATCATGGACCGGGCAGTCGACGTCGGAATCAATTTTTTCGACACCGCCAATGTCTACGGCTGGGACAAAAAAGGCAGCACGGAGAGCATCATCGGCAATTGGTTCGCTGCATCCGGCAAACGTGAAGACGTGGTGCTGGCGACCAAGGTGTACGGGTCCATGGGCGATGGGCCAAATTCGGAGGGGCTGTCCGCAAAACACATCCGCCGTCAGGTAGAGGCTTCACTGAAACGGCTGCAGACCGACTACATCGACCTCTACCAGTTCCACCACGTGCAACGGAACACGCCCTGGGAAGAGATCTGGCAGGCGATGGATGTGTTGATCCAACAGGGGAAAGTGCTTTATGTCGGCTCATCGAACTTCGCCGGATGGCATATCGCGCAGGCCAGTGAGGCCGCCGCGTCCAGGCATTTCCTGGGTCTGGTGAGCGAACAGTCGATTTACAACCTGATGAATCGGAACGTTGAGCTGGAAGTGCTTCCGGCGGCACGGCACTACGGGCTGGGCGTGATCCCGTGGTCGCCGCTGGCCGGCGGCCTCTTGGGCGGTGTCCTGGCCAAGGGCAAGACGGCGGTGCGCGGCACTGACGATTACCGGAAGGGCCTGTTGGCCGCCAATCGGGACAAGATCAAGGCATTCGAGGCGTTCAGCAAGGAATTGGGGCACCACCCGGCGAACGTCGGGCTGGCCTGGCTGCTGGCGCAGGACGGCGTGACCGGGCCGATTGTGGGCCCGCGGACCGTCGCGCAGTTGGAGGGATCCCTGGAGGCTTTGAAGGTGCGGCTCAAGAAGGCCGACTTGGCGCGGTTGGATGAAATCTTCCCCAGTCCGGGTGGCCCGGCGCCGGAGGCTTACGCGTGGTGAAGCGTGCGGTGGCCCCGCCGATGACCGGCTCGGGGGCTCATCAGCGCGGAGGCGGGGAACACCATCCCGCCGCGTCACGGCTAACTACCAACCTTGACGAACCCCTCATCCGCTAGGCGCAGGCGTTCAATTCCTTCTGCAGCGCGTCCTTCTCCGCGGTATCCACGGAAAGCTTCCAGTACGACTTCACCGCGATCCACGCCTTCGTGTAATCGCACCGGAACGAGGTCTGCGTGGGCATCCAGGTCGCCGGCGTCTGGTCGCCCTTGGACCGGTTCGACGATGCGGACACTGCCAGCAGCTGCGGCCGGGTCAGGTCATTGGCGAACTTGGTCCGGTCGTCCTTGGTCCAATCCGCGGCACCGGACCGCCAGGCTTCCGCCAACGGAACCATGTGGTCGATGTCCACTTTCGACGAATCGGTGATGGTCACGCCGTCGTACGCGCTGGTCCAGCTGCCCGAGGTGGGATTGCAGTCCGAGCCGACCACGACGTTGCTGCCGTCGCGCTTCAACACGGTCTCGCGGGCGTTGCAGGTGCCGGAAACCGTGGTCCAGGTGGGGAACTGGTCCCGCGAATACCCGGTCATCGGCCCCTTCGCGGCAACCGTCAATCCGTTGAGCGAAGTCTGCGAAGCCGACTTCGACGGCAAGGCCGGCAGCGCGGCATTCGCGGCGCCGATCGGGATGAAGAGCATCAGGGCGCAAAAGATCAAGATCGCTGAGGCAAGGCGTTTCACAGTGGCCGTCCATTTCGCTTCGTTGCGGGATTTGTCTCAAGCAAAACCTAACCGCCGGAAGTGATCACCCGTTGAACAAGAGACGACGTGTTGCGGAACGGAGGCGGGTTCATAGGATTTTGGCAGCTGCCGCCTCCCTGAGCACCGCTAAGCGCCCGCCCGGCTTCGCTGTTGCTGCTCCCGGAACCGCGACGGCGGCTGCCCGGTGCGGTCCGCGAACAGTCTGCTGAAATATGCGGCGTCCGAGTAGCCGACCTCCGCCGCAATCCGGGTCACCGTCCAATCGGTCTCCACCAGCAGGCTCTGCGCGCGTTCCACCCGGAGCCGGAGCACGTACTCGATCGGCGTCAGCCCGGTCGCGGCACGCACCAGTTTGCGCAGGCCGTACGCGGAAATACCGGCGTTCCGGGCCGCGGCGTCGACCACCGCCGGCGCGGCGAAGTTCTCCCGCAGGTGGCTCAGCTCCGCACTGCCCGCTTCCTCGGACCCCGTCGACAAGGCGGCCATGATCAACATGACCGTGCCGCTGGCGGCCAAATCCCCGGCAGCACCCGGCAACCCCAGCGGCTCGCGGAGTGCCGGGATCCGCGCCCAAACACCAACCGGGCAAGGCATCGGGATCAGCGGCCCGGTCCGCAAACCGAGCGCGTGCGGCGCTCCGGCGGTGGCCCCTGAATACAGGATCCAGTGCTCGTCCCAGCCGTGGATGTCCGGGCCGTAGCCGTGCAGCACTGCCGGCGGAACCCAGAAGTACGACGGCGCGATCACCTTGTGCGATCGCTGCGGCCCATCGGCGCCCCAGACTCTGCCGCTGCCCCGCGAGACCAGGACCAAGGCGTGCGAATCGAGGGTTCTCCGGTAAAAGCTCGGCAACGCGCCGGATTGCTCACCGGCACCCAGGCAGACCAGCCCGGCGTCGCGCAATGCGGGATCCGGAGTGCGGTACTGCGCCCAATCGCTCCCGGTCATGGCTTCAGCCTAGAGGCCGTCCGCCCAATTCCAGTCGTTCTGCCAACGCCAGTCGATCGGGTCCCCGCTGCGCTGGTAACGGATGTCCGTGCTCAGCCGGATCACGCCGTCGGGGTCCACATTGTCCAGGGCCGCGTGCACGATGTGCGCGGAATGCACGACGACGTCGCCGGCCTGGTAATCCGCGACCAACCACCGCGCGTCGTGCTTTTCTGCCAAGCCGGGCAAATCGGCCGTGATCGAAGCGGCCGGCCGTTGCAGGGTTCCGGCGGCTTCCTCAGCCAGAACCCAACGGTGGCTCCGCTCCAGGTAGACCAGTCCGCCCCGGTTTCGGGGGCAATCGCCGAGCGGGATCCACAGGGAAAGGACTTTGTCGGTCCCTTCGCGCAAATACACCAGATCGTAGTGCGCCTGGGTCGCCGTGCCGATCCCGGAGTCGCCCGGGCGAACATGCCGGATGATCTTCCGGCGATGCAGGTGCACATCGTCGTCGAGGAACCAACGGAACCAATCCACGATTGCCGGGTGCGCGGTCAGCGCGGCATACTCGCGGCCGGGGACCACCGAATCGAAAAGCACCCTGCGCATGGCCTGCTGATCGGGCTTTGCCGCTGCCGCAATCCCCTGCTCCGGCGCTGTGCCCGGCCGGTGCAATCCGGTCTCGGCCAAAGCTTCGAAGTAGTAGCTGCGGAAGTCCAGCACATCCTGGACGGGCAGGAAACCCTTGAGGTAGAGGTATCCGTCGCTGCGCAGCCGGCGCCACAGCGCCTCGGCGTCGCCGGTTTCGCTGGACGGAACCGGCGCCAGATTCCCGATCCTGCGGGGCGATTCATCGAGGCGATATCCGTTCGAAGTGAGCATTCTTCGAATCTAGGGCCGATCAAGCTGCCTGGAAATGCACTGAAAGGTCGTATGTCTTGGACTTTTCTTCAAGATTCGCCTGCCCAACGCGTGAGTGCACACGTGAGCGTTCGCGAGGCAAAAGGGGGTTAAACCAAAAAGGGGCCGATCGCTTTCGCGATCAGCCCCTTTCGGAAGCAGGTTTTACCAGCTCGACTTCTTGATGCCGGGCAGTTCGCCACGGTGCGCCATGTCGCGGAAGCGGACACGGGAGATGCCGAACTTCTGGAACGTACCGCGCGGGCGGCCGTCGATGGCGTCACGGTTGCGCAAGCGCACCGGTGAAGCGTTGCGGGGCAGTTTCTGCAGGCCCAAGCGGGCCTCTTCGCGCTGCTCGTCGGTCGACTCCGGGTTGACCAAGGCCTTCTTCAAGGCAAGGCGCTTCTCGGCGTAACGCTCGACGATGACTTTGCGCTGCTCGTTCTTAGCGATCATTGACTTCTTAGCCATGGCTTAGCGCTCCTCTCGGAATTCGACGTGCTGACGGATCCTGGGGTCGTACTTCTTCAGAACCAAACGGTCCGGATCGTTACGACGGTTCTTCCGAGTCACGTAGGTGTAGCCGGTGCCGGCCGTGCTCTTCAGCTTGATGATCGGACGTACGTCCTTGTCTTTGGCCATTAGAGCTTCACCCCACGTGCAAGGATCTCGGCGACGACTGCGTCGATGCCACGGACGTCGATGGTCTTGATGCCACGTGCAGAAACCTGCAGCGTGACGTTGCGGCGCAGGGACGGAACCCAGTAGCGCTTCTTCTGAATGTTCGGGTCGAACCGACGCTTGTTGCGGCGGTGCGAGTGCGAAATGCTATGCCCGAAGCCCGGCTCAGCTCCAGTCACTTGGCAATGTGCTGCCATGATCTGCCTCCATTGATGTGTATGTTTGAGCGCAAAGCAGCGTCCAGCCATACAAAAGATTTCTCGAAAGAGTCCAGAATCAGGCCGACGTCGGGTCCGTGCAACTTGAGCCCCTAACTACCGGTAGCCACCTTCAAACGGCCACCGGAGCAATTGCTCGGGTTCCACGCCACTTAGCGCCCCACTAGTTTACCGGCAGTTCGCGGATTAAAGCCAATCCACCCGGTTCAGCCTCGGCACTACCCGTCCAGCCTCGCCAGAAACTCGGCCGAACCCGGTCCGTCGAGTTCGGCGTCGTCGACTTTGCGGCCGGACAAGGCCAGCAGCAAGGCCACGGCTCCGCCCCGAACCTCGGGACCCTCGCCATGGCTGAAATCAGCATCGGTCGCGACCAGGCGCAAGCCCGCGCAGCGCTCTTTTCCGCCGCCGAAGTTTTTCGAGGTCTTCACCAGGTAGGGCAGCGCCGGCGTCGCAGCTTCGATCGGGTAATTCCGACGGATGCCCAGCGGACGCCGGATATCCTCCCCGTGCGCGATTTCTTCGATCAGCCGGGTGGCGAGGTCTGCCGGCGGAGTTGAAGTCCGGCCCAGTACCGCTTCGAATGCCGCCAGCGTCTGCGTCGGATCGGTACGCCGCTCGCGATCGACGCCGGCTTGGTTGTCCCGGTCGAAGTCGAACCGGGCCGCGATCATCCGGCGGACGAAGCCCAGGCGCGTGGTTTTGGCCACGTCGACCAAATGCGCCAGCACGTCGTGCACGCTCCAGCCCGGGCACAACGATGGCGCGTTCCACTGCTCACTGCCGAGACCGCGCAAGTCCGCTGCCAGGGCCAAGCGCTCTTGATGGACCGACTGCCAAATCCGGGCGTTCGCGGCTTTGCTCATCTTCATATCAAAGCATCAGGCACCGACAAGCGGAACCTCTTTGGAGGGCACTCGGCAGCCGCATAGTCCCGCGGTGCATTGACCCCCGTCCGGGTGAGAACTTCGCCTGCGCCTCCTCTGACATCGGAGGGCGGCATGAGTACGCTTAACAGAGGCAGGGCACACCAAGCACGGGCGCCCATCGACAGAATCAGAGGTCACCCGATGAATGGCATCGTTTGCATCTGCGGATCGACCCGGTTCAAAGCAGAGATCAGCCAAGCCCGAGCCGAATTCGCCTATGCCGAGCAAACTGGCAAAGTATGCACGTTACTCGGCGCCCTCATTGCACGAACAATAGCCCCGGTTCGGTGGACACCCACCGTAACCTGTCCGCGCATACTCCCCGAAGGCAGACTGGAATGTGTTTGCCGAGGGCTTGGCGGTAGATCCCTCGACGGCGTCGCCGCGCGCTTAGACCACGACACCCCTTCTAACCTCTGAAGATCATCGTTCTACTTTCGGATGGATAATATTAAATAAATTTAATAACAATGCTTGACATATGCAAGTTCTGCATCTCAAGATGGAGAGCGACGGACTTCTGTGCTTCATCCCAGATTGTTCCGTAAAATCATTCTTTGGGGAGAACGTCCGCTGTCGACCGATCAGTCATTTTGATCTTCCGGCAACAGATTCGCTGATGATCTTCCATTTCAAAAGGAGCTAGATTTGACAAATTTTATTCGCCCAATTTTGGCCTCTGGAGCTGTGGCGACGATGCTTTTTGCATCTTTGATGAGCGCCGCCGGTACCGCCTCAGCGAATCAAACAAACTCCGCCGATACCGAAGCGTCGACGGCGCTGGATGTACAGCTGAATCAGGCCTTTTGGAGCCAGGAGACCCCACCCTCCCCCGAACAGGCCGCCGCACGTACCGCACTGCCGGTTGAGACGAAGCAGGCATTGCTCAAAGTGGCAAACAAGGAGTCTTTGGCCCCAACCGACCGAGCTGCGTTAAAGGATCACGGATTGGAGAGTTTCGACCCAACCGATGATCGGGTTGTGACCACCGAATCGGTGACCACATCAGCTCCAGTGACAACAAAAGCTTTAGCAGAATTGGATGCCAAGATGGTCGAGGCCGGCCTGGTCACCTCCCCGGCAGCAGCAGCCGCAGCGCAGTGCTGGATCACCAATGATGAAGTTCAATCCTGGGGCGTAGTGCAGAAATTCGGATGGAAGCGCACCGTGGATTGGTGCGCCAACGGTTCTGTCGTTACGAGTTTTCACCGCGATATTGAAGCGCCCGGATACATTTCTCCCTGGTGGTACTACCGCGGCGCAGATCCGTCCCAATCGAACGGTACCGGCGGCTGGGAATTGAAGACGTACCGGAAGGCGCGCTTTGAGAATTGCCCGCCAGTTGTCGGATGTGGGGCAAACTTCTATCCTTGGATGGACATCACATTGCGTGGGAACAATACTGTTTCGATCAGTAAGGGTGTTAACTGAACCGCACAGTCCAGCAGTCGGGAGATCAAGAATGAAGATTGCCATCGGAGCTCTTGTCGCCATTGCTTTGGCGTTCGGAGCATACAGCCTTTTCGTGATGTTCTTTGCGCCCAGTCTTTACGATTTTCTGATCGTGGCAACAGCAGTGATTGCTGCGGCACTCTGGATTCGCTGGCTCCGGCGCCGGAAGAAATCCACTGAGCTGGCCGCTACGTCTACAGATTGATTCGTACGGCTATAGGTGTGGCGTCGACTCTAATGAGCCGACGCCACACCTCGCTCCAAACTGCTTGGAATGATCCCGTGCTCACCACCGCAGACGCGGGGAACACCAGCACATCCAAAGCGTCGTTGAAGCCTTTGAGGGCTCACCCCCGCGGACGCGGGGAACACCTTGATTTTCTCTGCTTGCTCGGTGCTGAGCAGGGCTCACCCCCGCGGACGCGGGGAACACGTCTCATCTGGCTGCACGAAGGCAGTCCAACCGGGCTCACCCCCGCAGACGCGGGGAACACGCGCTCCTACAAGTGGCTGATCGTCCGGATCCGGGCTCACCCCCGCGGACGCGGGGAACACGACCTGCTGGGCTTTAGGAGACTCGAGATCGAGGGCTCACCCCCGCGGACGCGGGGAACACAACCGGCCAAGTGGAAAGGCGACAAGACTGCCGGGCTCACCCCCGCGGACGCGGGGAACACTCGATTCGCTGCTCAGTCCCGAGGGCTGACCAGGGCTCACCCCCGCGGACGCGGGGAACACGGGATTTTCCTTTCTCGGGGCGTTTTGGGGGCGGGCTCACCCCCGCGGACGCGGGGAACACGTGACTTCGGGGTGTGTCACGGCGTGACATACGGGCTCACCCCCGCGGACGCGGGGAACACATTCAGGCCGTCATTGGCGCTGGCGTGCAGTGGGGCTCACCCCCGCGGACGCGGGGAACACGCCGATACCGCCTGCGACCGTTCGAACCTGTCCGGGCTCACCCCCGCGGACGCGGGGAACACCGCATTTCTTGACTTCGGACTGTCGAAATACAGGGCTCACCCCCGCGGACGCGGGGAACGCACTTCCTGACCTGCAGTTTTACCCGGTCAACCGCAAGATCAGCATCACTTTCAACGCCAAGGCTACCGTCCACCCTCGGCGCAACTACGATCCGCAACAACGAACCACTCCGTGAGCACAATGCGCAAAACCCGCGATAAAAAGCATATTGAGAGTCAATATCAGTTAACTCCCAGTGTGAGCCAGGACACCCCCTACGCTCCTTGAGGGGGCATCGGAGATCATCGGATCAGCACTGCCCTGACAACGACGTCGGACGCAACAGGAGCAAAAACGTGCTGGTAATCCTCGGATTCTTGATGATCGCCGTATTCATGGTGTTGATCATGACCAAACGGATGACCCCGGTCTTGGCACTGATCATCGTGCCCACCGTGTTCGGCCTCTTCGCCGGCGGGCTGCTCTGGGGCCCCAAAGAGAACAACCTCGGCGACATGGTGATGACCTCGATCGGGAGCATGGCATCCACCGCCGCGCTGCTGATGTTCGCGATCATCTTCTTCGGCCTGATGATCGACGTCGGCCTTTTCGACCCGCTGGTCCGCTTCATCCTCCGGGCGCTGGGCAACGACCCGGCAAAGGTCGTGCTCGGCACGGCGCTGCTTTCCGGCGCGGTGTCACTGGACGGCGACGGCTCCACCACCTTCATCATCACCACCGCCGCGATGCTGCCCATCTACCTCCGGCTGGGCATCAGCCCGGTCGTGCTCACCTGCGTCGCCGGGTTGACCAACGGCACGCTCAACATCGTGCCCTGGGGCGGGCCGACGATCCGCGCCGCAACTGCGCTGAACGTCTCGGCCACGGACATCTTCGTACCGATGCTCCCTTCGCTCTTCGCCGGCCTGGCGATTTCCCTGAGCTTCGCCTGGTTCCTGGGCGTCGGCGAGCGCCGTCGGCTCCAAGCGCTCGATCCGATCACCTGGGCGCCCGGCGTCGGCGAAACCATCGCCCCAGGACGCTCCGGCAAATCCGGTTTCGACAAGAAGACCTTCGGCGGCGGTCTGGGCAACGCGCTCGGCAACGCGGGGCAATTGGTCAGCGTGAAGGCCGACCCCGCAGATTCCGCCATGGCGGACACCGTCCTGGACCCGAACCGGAGCACCCTGCGCCCCAAACTGATCTGGTTCAACCTGGGCCTGACCATCGCCGTGATGGTGATGCTGGTGCTCGACGTGATCCCGCTGCCCTACGTCTTCATGCTCGGCAGCGCGATCGCCCTGTTGGTGAACTTCCCGAAAGTGCACGACCAGGCGAAACAACTCATCGCGCACGCCCCTTCGGTGGTCGCCGTCGTCGCCATGGTGATGGCCGCCGGCGTGCTCACCGGCGTGCTCAGCGGAACCGGCATGGTCGACGCGATGTCGCAATGGCTCGTGCAGATCATCCCGCCGTCCATGGGCCCCTACACCGCGGTGCTCACCGGCCTGATCTCGATTCCGGCGACGTTCTTCCTGAGCAACGACGCGTTCTATTTCGGCATCCTGCCGGTGCTGAGCAAAACTGCGGAAACCTACGGCATCCAGCCGGTCGAGATGGCCCGCGCCTCGATCACCGGCCAACCGGTCCATCTGCAGAGCCCCTTGGTGCCGGCCATCCTGCTGCTGGTGTCATTGGCCAATGTGGATCTGGGCGATCACCACAAGAAGGTGCTCTGGCGGGCCGCTGTGGTCTCCATCGCCATGCTCGGCGTCGGCGTATTGGTCGGCGTGATCCCGTTCGGCCGTTGACCCGCCGCCCGGCACCTTCGACCACCAACGCACAGGAGGATCCATGAAAACCATCATCTTGGCCCATTTGAAGGGCGAAGAAGGAACTGCGGCGATCGCCGAGGCGGTCCAGCAGGCTGTCTGGCGCCAAGCCCGGGTCGTAGCGGTCAGCGCGGCCGGGGATGCCAGCGCGACGCCGGTCTACTCCTCGCCCGAAGCGCGCAGCGACATTGCGCGAGCCATGGCGGAAGCCGGCGTCGAGTTCGAATTGGTCCTGGCCCGGGACAATGCAGCCGCCCAGGTTCTGGAGCTGGCCGAAGGCTACGCCGCAGAATTGATCGTGCTGGCCACCCGGAAGCGCTCCCCCGTGATGAAGCTGTTCCTGGGCTCCATGGCGCAGCAGATCATCCTGGAAGCCGAGTGCCCGGTGCTGACGGTGCGCGGGAACTGAGCCAGTTCGACGTCGGGCATCCGGCCGCCCGACGTCGCCCGGTCAGGGGCGGTGCGGTTGCGGTTGGTGCAACTGGGGCCAGCGCGGTGCCAGATCGTCGCCGGACGAAGCACCGCGCACCCGGCGGCCGATCCAGGGGCCCACGTGGTCCCGGGTCCATTCGGCTTGTTCGCGCAGTCTTTCCACAGCGGACTTGGCCTCGAGGTCCGGCAGCTCCGGCTCCGGCAGACTGGACGGGCGGCCCAGCGCATCCAGCACCCGTTGCGCCATCCGCTGATGGCCCGGCGCGGACATGTGGATCCGGTCTTCGGCCCACATCCGCCAGTCGTCGAATTCCCGGAAGCGCCAGAAGTCGACCAAGCCCGTTCCGTGTTTGTCCGAGATTTCGCGGACCAATTCGTTGTAGATCGCAGTCCGACCCCGCAACCGGGCGAAGATTTTGGAGACCTTGGCATCGAAGCCGGTGAACATCAGCACTTGCGCCCCGGAGCCGACCAACCGGCCAATCGCCTCGTCATAGCTGACCAACAGGGCATCGATGTCGACCGCGGGCCGCATCAGGTCGTTGACCCCGGAGTAAATGGTCACCAGAGTCGGCTGCATGGCCAGCGCCGGCTCCAGTTGTTCGTCCAGGATCTGCGCCATCTTGCGGCCCCGGATCGCCAGGTTCGCATATCCCCAATCACCGTCCTGGGAGGCCAAGTGCGCGGCCAGGCGGTCGGCCCAACCGCGGACCCCGTTGGGCAGGTCAGGAGCATGGTCGCCGACTCCTTCGGTGAAGGAATCGCCGAGGGCCACGTACCGGTTCGAGAAGTCCACACCTTCATCCTAGGTACAGATGCGGGGAGTATCGTGGCCCGAAGTAACTATTCGCATGCAGTTCACTGAACATTCCGAGGAGCCCCCTTTGCTTGCCACCATGATCCACGCCCCCGGCGACATCCGAGTCGAGGAGTTGCCGCATCCGGAGATCCTCAACCCCACCGACGCCGTCGTCCGCGTGGTCGCCGCCTGCGTCTGCGGATCCGATCTCTGGCCGTACCGCGGCGTTCGGCCGACCAAGGCCCCGCACGGCATCGGCCACGAACTGGTCGGCGTCGTCGAAGCCGTCGGCGAAGATGTGAAAACCGTGAAGCCGGGCGACTTCGTGATTTCACCGTTCTCGATCAGCGACGGCACCTGCGTGAACTGCCGCAACGGCTGGACCCAGGCCTGCGAGCACGGCACCGGATTCGGCGGAAACGACGGCTTCGGCCTGCCGGTCACTGGTGCGCAGAGTCAATTCGTCCGGATGCCGTATGCCGATGGCACCTTGATCGCCACCCCGGAAATGCCTTCCGACGACTTGGTACCGCATCTGCTCACCCTCGCCGACGTGATGTGCACCGGACACCACGCTGCGGTTTCCGCCGAGGTCGGCCCGGGCAAGTCCGTGGTCGTGGTGGGCGACGGCGCCGTCGGGCTTTCCGGAGTCCTGGCCGCCGCACGGTTGGGCGCCGAACGGATCATCATCATGTCCCGGCACGAGGATCGGCAGAAGCTCGCCATCGAGTTCGGCGCCACGGATGTGGTCGCCGAACGCGGCGAGGAGGGCATCGCCAAGATCAAGGAGCTGCTGGGCGGCCTGGCGGACTGCGCCTTGGAATGCGTGGGCACCAAAGAATCCATGGACCAGGCGCTGCACGTGCTGCGGCCGGGCGGACACCTGGGCTACGTCGGCGTCCCTGCGGGCGGTCCCGAACTGCCCCTGCGCTACCTCTTCGAGACCAACATCCACGTGGCCGGGGGAATCGCCCCGGCGCACACCTACATCCCGGAACTGCTGCCCGAGGTCCTGGACGGCCGGCTCAAGCCGGGCAAGGTCTTCGATTTGGAGCTGCCCCTGAGCGAAGCCGCCGAGGCCTACCGTGCCATGGACGAGCGCCGCGCAATCAAGGTGCTGCTCCGCCCGTAGCAACCACGCCAACCACGCGCGAATCGGGTCGCTACGTGGCGAAGGGGCGTTGACATCTTTTTAGTATGCGCGCATACTATTTTCATGATCACCGTTGCAGACCACACCGCGTATTCGAAGGCCCCGGCGCACGCGTTCTACGCCCGCTGGATCGACCATGAGAGCTGGCCCGAATGGGACACCGGCAGCGAATGGGTCCGCCTGGACGGTCCGGTCGCCGAAGGCAGCAAAGGCAAGCTCAAACCCAAGGGCGGGCCGGCGTCGGCCTTTACGATCGGCACACTGGTCCCGGACCGGGAGTACACCGACATCTGCCGCTTCCCGGGCGCGACCATGCACTTCCAGCATCTGGCCGAAGCCACCCCGACCGGCACGGAACTCACGGTCAAGGTCAGCTTCGAAGGCCCGCTGGCCTGGCTCTGGGCGAACACCGTCGGCAAAGGCATAGCCAAAGATGCCAAACCGGCCCTGGACAGACTCATCGAGATCCTCGAGGCTGGCCGGAGCAGTGAAAGCCCGAACAGTGAAAGGCTTCGGTCATGAGCAAATACTGGTTGGCCGTGGTGAGCGCCGAGCACGTCAACTACGGCGTCGGCCTGGGCATCGCGCAGACGAACCGCGGCAAGCCGCAGGGCATCAGCCGGATGAGCCCGGGCGACGGGCTGGTCTATTACTCGCCGAAGACCAGTTATCCGGACGGCGAACCGCTGAAAGCCTTCACCGCGGTGGGCCGGGTCGCCGACGGCGAGCCTTGGCAAGCCGACGAAGCCGGCTTCAAACCCTGGCGCCGCAAAGTCGACTACGACGACGGCGCTCCGGTGCCGTTGGGCGATCTGGAGCAGGAACTCGAACTCACCCGGCAAGCCAATTGGGGCTACCAGCTCCGTCGCGGCGTGCTGCCGCTGAGTGAACACGATTTCACCCTGATCCGACGTGCCATGATGGCTGAATGATCCTGCAGACGAAGTTCTCCGGACCCGCGGAGTCGCCCGGAATGCTGCTCTGGCAGACCACCAATGCCTGGCAGTCGGAAATCCGGGCAGCGCTGGCACCCTTCAACCTGACCCATGTGCAATTCGTGCTGCTCGCCTCTTTGGTCTGGCTGGAGTCGAAACAACCGCATGTCAGCCAGCAGCAGCTTGCCGATCTGGCCAACACCGATCCGATGATGACCTCGCAGGTACTGCGGGCGCTCGAAGCCCGGGGGCAACTGCTTCGGCGTCCGCATCCGGAAGACGGCAGAGCCAAAACCCTGCAGACCACCGCCCAGGCGAAGGAGCTGGTCAACCGGGCCGTGGTGGCAGTCGAACACTGCGATGCGAAGTTCTTCGGCTCCCAAGGACCTGCTTTCATCGAGGTGCTCAACCGGCTTCCGCACCGGAGCGAAGCGGACGCCTGAATCGCGGCGCGTACCGGGGTTGGCTGGAGATCTACCGGCGACCCGGTAAAGTGCCAGACATGGACAGCGTCCGGGCATTCATCGATGAAGGCCAGACCGGGGAACCCGTCTCCGGTCTGCCGTTCCGCGGGGCCACGGTATGAAGAAGTTCTTCCGGCACGGTCTGATCATCGGCAAGTTCTACCCGCTGCATGCCGGCCATTCCCACCTGATCCGGACCGCACTGGCTTCCTGCGAACGGCTCACGGTCCTGGTCATCGCCTCCCCGACCGAGTCGATTCCTTTGGAAACCAGAGTCGCTTGGATCCGCGGTGAGCACCCGAATGCCATCGTCAGGTCCGCGACCGACGACGGCAGAACCGACTTTTCCAGCCCGGCCGCCTGGGACCAGCACATGGCCGCGGCCAAGGGCTTGCTGGATTCTTCCGTGGACGCCGTTTTCAGTTCGCATGCGCACGGCGCCGAACTGGCCCGACGGCTGAAAGCCCGCTGGATCCAGGTCGATCCGGATCGACGGCACACCCCGGTTTCCGGCTCCGCAGTACGCAATGACTTGTCCGGGTACTGGTGGGCTTTGGCGCCCTCGGTCCGGGAGCAACTCGCGCAGCGTGCCGTGGTGGTCGGCTCGGAGTCTTCCGGGGCCGGGCAACTCGCCGAACGATTGGCGGAACAGCTCGGCGTGCCCTGCGTATCGGATTTCCGCGAGGAATGGACGTCGGTCCGTCCGGGCGGGCTGTGGGCGCCTTGGCATGCGGCAGAATTCGAATTCATCACCCGGGAACAACTTCACGCCGAGGAACGCGGACTGCGCAGCACGCCGAAACCGGTCGTGGTCTGCGCCGGGGACATGCTCTCCGCGGCGCTCTGGAACGAACGCCTGTTGGGTCCGGGAAACCGGGCCCAGTCGATCCTGCGGAGCGCGTTGGAACACCCGCCGCTGATCTACCTTTTGGCCGATGAGGATGCCTCGATGCATCAGGGCAACCACGACGAAGCTGCGCGACGCCGGATGCAACAGCGTTTCCGGGACGTGCTGCACAACCAGAGCACGCCCTGGGTGGAAATCCGCGGTACTGCCGCCGCCCGGCTCAGCGATGCAAAAGCCGCGATTGAGGCCCAGCTCAGCGGAGCGTTCCAGTTCGCCCCGCCGGCCCAGCATCCAAGCCGCGGCGACCACGGCCGGAACGTCGCAGAACACCGCTGAGGCGCACGACGCACGAAGCAGGTCCGGCCATCAGAAGACTGGCTCAGGCATCTTCGGACTTGCCGATTCGCCAATAGCCCATGAAGGCCACTTGCCGACGGTCCATGCCCACCTCGCGGACCAAGTAGCGGCGCAATTCCCGGATCACCGCGGCTTCGCCGGCGATCCAGGCGTACAACTGCCCGTTCGGCTGCACGCCCTGCTGGGCCGGAGTCTCCCAAAGGATCACTTCGTCCACATCGACGTCTTCCAACTCCACCGCCTCGGCCTGCGGGTCGACATGCGAGCCGGGCAAGCAGGCCAGCCGCACTGCGGCGTCGAGCTGCGCGCCATGTGGCCGCCCGCCGCGGGCGATCCACTGGATATCGACGCCGGCCGGCGCCACCAGATCCTGGAAATCGGCCGCCCGGGGCACCTCGATGATCGCATGGCCGACGGTCTCCGGATCGAGCGATTCCAGGATCGAAGCGATCGCCGGCACTGCGGTCTCATCGCCGACCAGCAAAATCCGACGGGAGGTTCCCGGCGTGAATTCGATCCCGGAGCACGGTCCGGCCTGCACATTCGGCCCGATCAACACCACCCGGTCGCCTAGCCGCACGCCCTCGGCCCAACTGGACGCCGGCCCGGCCTTGCCGCCGCCGGCCGGCGGGTGCAGGACGAAGTCGACGTCGACTTCGCCGGATTCGGCGCGCAGCTGGCGTACCGTATAGGTCCGCATGAATCCGCGGCTCGCCTCGTCCATATCGAGCCACGCCTGGTACCAGGTCATGGCCGGCATTTCCATCAACGCGGAAAAGTCCGGCAGGCTGCGCCCGGCCGACGGAATCATCACCTTGATCCGCAGGTCCAAGGTCTTGCCGTCCACACCGGAACCCATCGAGCGCACCTCATCGGAGGCGAAGGTAATCCGTTTGAAGCTCGGTCCGAGCGCTTGGACCCCGACCACCTCGACGTCGAACGACCGGATCGGCCGGACCGTTACGGCACTGGCACTCATGCTTCTGCTCCTTCGAATTCACTTGCGGATGCTTGCCCCCGGTTCAGCCCGGCCGTATCGTCCGGCACGGCGCCGAGGGTTTTGGAATGGTGCCGGCCCTGCGGCACCACCATCGGCGCACCAGTCACCGGATCCGGCAGGACCACGGATTCCAAGCCGAAGACTTCGCGCACCAGATCGGCGGTGACCACCTGGGAAGGCGTCCCCTGCGCCACGATCGAGCCACGCTTCATGGCGATCAAATGGTCCCCGTAACGGGCGGCCAGATTGAGTTCGTGCAGCACGATGGCCACCGTGGTGCCACGTTTCCGGTTCAGCTCGGTGACCAGATCCAGCACCTCGACCTGATGCGCCATATCCAGGAAGGTGGTCGGTTCATCGAGCAGCAGCAACGGCGTTCGCTGGGCCAGCGCCATCGCGATCCAGACCCGTTGGCGCTGCCCGCCGGACAGCTCTTCGAGATCCCGTTCGGCGAGTTCCAGGGTGTCCGTGGCTTCGAGCGCCTCGGCAACCGCCTCGTCGTCGTCCTTGCTCCACTTCCGGAACCAGCCCTGGTGCGGGTAGCGCCCGCGGCCCACCAACTCGGAGACCGTGATGCCGTCCGGGGCGATCGGCGATTGCGGCAACAAGCCGAGCTGGCGCGCCACCTGCTTAGCCGGCAGTTTGTGGATGTCCGCACCATCCAGGAGCACTGAGCCGGAATTCGGCTTGAGCAGTCTGGCCAGCCCACGGAGCAAGGTCGACTTGCCGCAGGCATTGGCGCCGACGATCATGGTGACCTGGCCCAGCGGCAACTCCACACTGAGTCCGTCGACGACCACCCGCTCGCCGTAGGCCAGTGAAATCCCGGCGGCAGCCAACGACGGCGGGTTCGATCCGGGATTCGGCCCAGCGCTCATCCGGTGTTCCTCCATATGATGCTTTCGATCTTCGGTGCGTGCGGTGTTTTCCGGTGCTGGGATCGCCATCAGCCACCGTTCCCTTGCCGGTTGCGGCTGATCAGCAGCCAGATCAGAAATGGCGCGCCGGCGGCGCCGGTCACTACGCCCACCGGCAGCGCCGCACCCGGGATCAGGTAGGCCGCGATGTAATCGGCGGCAAGCACGATGGCCGCACCGACCAGTGCGGCCGCGAGCAGCGATACCCGGCCGCCGAGCAGTCTGCGGGCAATCGGCCCGGCCAGGAAGGAGACGAAGGCGATCGGCCCGGCAGCCGCGGTAGCCAGCGCTGCCAACACCACACCGACCACGATCAGGCCGGTCCGGCTGCGTCCCACCGAAATCCCCAGGCCGGCAGCGGTGTCTTCGCCGAGCTGCAGCCCGGCCAACCGGGCAGCGAAGTACAGCACGAACGGCGTCGCGACCAGCAAACCGACCACCAGGGCCGAAATCCGATCCCAGTTGGCGGAGTTGAGCGAGCCGGTGAGCCAGATGAGCGCGTCCTGGGCCCGGCTGATCTCAGCTCGCTGCAGCACGAAGGCCACGAATGCGTTGGCCATCGCGGCGACCCCGATGCCGATCAGGATCAGCCGGCCGCCGGCGTCCCGACCGGCGAGTCCGCTGATCAGCAGGGCGACCAGCACCGCACCGACGATCGAGATGACCGAAACCGTCATGCCACCGGCGGAAAAGAAAATGATCGCGGCAACCGCGCTGGCGCTGGCCCCGCCGGAGATCCCGATGATGTCCGGGCTGGCCAACGGGTTCCGCAGCAGCGTTTGGAACACCGCGCCGGCGACGCCGAAGGCCCCGCCGACCAGCAGACCCAGCACGGCGCGCGGCAGTTTGTTCTCCATCACGATGAAGCTGGCGCCGGGGATGGTCTTGCCGAACAGCATCGCGAAGAAGTCCGGGACGGTCACCGTGAAACTGCCGAGCAGGACGTTCGCGCTGAACAATCCGAAAACGATCAATCCGAGGATTCCGCAGACCAGTGCCGTTTTGCGCGCAATCCGGTGCCGCTGCCCGCGCAGCAGCTGCACCCCCGGATTCGGGGTTTGCCGGGTCGCGGCAGCGCCCACTGCGGCTGGCGGAAGCACACTGCCTGGTCGGTGCGGACTCACAGGGCCACCGCCTTGCGCTTGCGGACCAACCAGATGAACACCGGAGCGCCGACGAATACCGAAATGACCCCGGCGGCCACTTCGCCGGGCAGCAGGATCACCCGGCCGACCACGTCCGCGGACACCAGGATGATCGGCGCGGTCAGCACCGAATAGGGCAACAGCCAACGGTAGTCGGTGCCGATCAGCGCCCGCAGCAGGTGCGGCACCACGAGTCCGATGAAGCCGACCGGGCCGGCCAGCGCGGTGGCCGCACCGCACAGCAGCACGATGCCGACGGCGGTGACCCCGCGGGCCAACGCGGGATTCTGGCCCAAGCCCCGGGCCAGATCGTCGCCGAGCGCCAGTCCGTTCAGCCAGCGGCCGGTGAAGACCACGATGCCGATGCCGACGAGCATGAAGGGCAATACGGCCAGCACCTGGTCCCAGTTCTTGCCGGCCACCGAACCGACCTGCCAGTTGCGGAAAGCGTTCAGCGCACCCTGGTTGGTGATCAGCAATGCCTGCAGCAGCGAGGCCAAGCCAGCCGAGATGGCCGCGCCAGCCAGAGCGAGCTTGACCGGCGTCGCGCCCTCCCGGCCCAGGCTGGCCACCGCGTAAACCACCACCGCGGCCGCCGCGGCACCGACGAAGGCGAACCAAACGTAACCGGAGGCGGTGCCCACGCCGAACAGCACGACGGCGACGATCACGGACAGCGCCGCTCCGGCATTGACGCCGAGGATGCCCGGATCAGCCAACGGATTCCGGGCCACGCCCTGCATCGCGGTGCCGGCGAGGCCCAGGCAGGCGCCGACCAGGATTCCGGCCACGGTGCGTGGCACCCGGGTCTGCACGACGGCCCAATCACCGCTCGGATCCACTCCGGGCTTGCCGATCTGGTCCAGGTGGCCCAACGCTTCGAAAACGGTGCCCAAGGCGATGCCCCGGGCACCGATCGCCACCGAAGCGAGCGCAACCAGCAGGAGGGAAACCGCCAGGATGAGCAACACGGCCAGCTTTCGGGACCGGCTCTTCCCGGAATCGACAGCCGGGCTCCCGGAGCGCGACAAGAGTGCCGTCATCCAGATCGCCCCAGAGCTGCTCTGCAGTCCGGATCCGCCGTGCCAGGGTGCCAGGCGCTCCGCACAGGCTCCGGGTTGCCGATGACGGCCAACCCGGAGGCTTGCGGAACAGGGCGCACGGACGGCACGGTTCTCCGCTTACTTCTTGGCGCTGGCGTCTGCTGCCGCGGCGATTTTCGGCAGGATTTTGTCAATTCCCCAGCTCAGGCCCAACGGCGAAATCGCCGAGAAAGACAGCGTCACCGTGCGATCCGTCTCCACCACCAGGGCGCCGGCCTTGGTCGCCGGAATCTGGCTGAGCAGCGGATCGGTGCGCATTGCTTCGGCATCGCTGGGGGAATCCGCCCAGGCGACGAAAATATCGGAAACCAGTTCATTGCTCCGCTCCGCGGACCACGGAACGAAGAATTCCTTGGAGTCCTTGGTGGCGGCTTCGGCCACCGGTGCCATTTTCATGCCCAATTCGGCCATCAACCGCGGCCGGTTGTCCGTACCGGTGAAGAGGTTCAGCCCGGAAGGCGAGGCCTGGTACGACCCGGCGATGAAGGTCTTGTCCTTGATCTGCGGGTACTGCGCCGCCTTGTCGGCAAGGTTTTGCTCAGTATCCGCGACCAGCTTGTCCGCCTGGTCTTTTTTGCCCAGTGCGGTGCCGATCTGCCGCGTGACGTCCTGCCACGGGGTCCCGTAAGCGGCGTCGTTGTAGGCGACCACGGGAGCGATCTTGCCGAGCTTGTCAAAATCCTCCCGGGTCAAACCCGAGTAGGAGGCAATGATGACGTCCGGGCTGGTTTTGGCGATTTCGGTGAAGTTGATGCCATCGGCCTCGGAATAGAGCACTGGGGTGTTCGCGGTTCCCGGTGCCGCATTCAGCTTGCTCAAGGCCTCCTGTTTCCACGGCGTGAGCCCTTGGTCATCGCCACCCCATTCGACTTTCGGCATGCCCACCGGAACAATTCCGAGACCCATTACGACGTCGTCGTTCACCCAGGAAACCGTCGCGACGCGCTGCGGCTGCTTCTGGATCACGGTATCGCCGAAGACGCTTTTGACCGTGACCGGGAAGGCGTCGCTTGCCGCGCTGCTCGATCCGGATTGGTCGCTCCCGGCGACGGATCCGGTCGAGCAGCCGGTCAAGGCAAGGCCGATGGCGGCCGCGGTGGCCGTGAAACCGACGATGATTCGACGGCGACGAGTGAGCTTCACAATGATTCCCCTAAATTCTTTCAACCTCAGCTGTACTGATGGCCGGCGCCCGCGAGTAAGGCAAACCAAACCTAACTAAGGCTAGCGCAGGGAAACTCAATTAGAAAACATAGGTATGACCTAATTGGAACGGTTCGCGTGCTGCGAATGCCTGCCGATGGCCGCAGATCCTGAGAAATCCGGCCTGCTCAGCCCCGCGCTGCGGCGGCTTCGGGTTGACTGTGAATTGCACTACCCTTCAGCGCCTGGCTTTGCAGGATGCTGACCGGCTCCGGATACCGCGGGCTCAGACCGTCGCCACTGGAGACCCGGCGGATCCGCCGGCCCAGCCAGGGTCCGAAATGCCGCTGCGTCCAATCGAGGCTGCCGCGCAAGCGCTGGCTCCTGCTGTAATGCGGCGGCATGCCCAGCGGTGCCGGGTCGATCACGTGCGGTGCGTGCAGTACTTCCAGCACCTTCTTCGCCATGTAAATGTGACCCCTGGTGGACATGTGCAGCCGGTCGTCCGCCCACATCCGCTGGTCTTGGAACTTTTCGAAACACCAATAGTCCACCAGCAAGGCGTCCTGTTCCGAGGCAATCCGCCGGACTGCCTGGTTGTACGCCGCATTGCGGATTTTCAACGGCTCGAGCAAGGGCGAAATCGGCACTGGGTAGCCGGTGAAGAGCAATACCTGACTGCCGTGCGAACGCAACTCGGCAACGATTTCCGCATAGATCGCCATGAGCGACGGGACATCGGTCCGGAATCCCAGAAGATCATTGCCGCCGGCGTAGATGCTGACCAGATCCGGCTTCATGGCGATAGCCACTGCCAGTTGCTCTTCGAGCACGTGGACCAATCGCTTGCCCCGGATCGCCAGGTTCGCGTAGCGCCAACTGGAATCGTGCAACTCCAACTGTTCGGCCACCCGGTCTGCCCAACCGCGGACGCCGTTCGGCAGCGCCGCCGCCTCATCGCCGACTCCTTCGGTGAAGGAATCACCCAAAGCAACGAATATCCGCGGCCGTCGTCCAGGCCGATACTGAGCCTCAGTCACGGCAACAGCCTATTGAGGGCCGATGAGCGGCAGCCCAATTGGACGTGAACGGAACACTACTGATTGCCGAATCCTTGACTCCGGCAACCGATGCCCGCCGCAGCCCAGGAGGCGCCGACCCGGCCACAGCCGCCAAGGCCGGCCGGATTCAGCCTTCGGTCGCCGGACGCGACGGTGCGGTGCCCGCCCCGAAAGGCCGGCCGCCCAGGGCTTCCCGGTGATGCGCAGTGCTCCAGCCGCTTTCATCGGGTCCGTCGGGCACGATCTGCGTCGGGTTCAGATCCGTGTGCACGATGTAATAATGCTGCTTGATCTGCTCGAAATTGACCGTGTCGCCGAATCCGGGCGTCTGGAACAAGTCCCGGGCATAGGCCCAGAGCACCGGCATCTCGCTGAGTTTGGCGCGGTTGCACTTGAAGTGCCCGTGGTACACCGCGTCGAACCGGACCAAGGTGGTGAACAGGCGGATGTCCGCCTCGGTAATGCTGTCGCCAACCAAATAACGTTGTGCCGCCAACCGTTCGCTGAGCCAATCCAAAGCCGTGAACAGCCGCTCGTAAGCCGCATCGTAGGCCGCCTGCGAACCGGCGAATCCGCAACGGTAGACCCCGTTGTTGACTTCGGTGAAGACCCGCTTGTTCACCGTGTCGATCTCATCCCGGAGCGCCTCCGGGTAGAGGTCCGGGGCGCCAGCCCGGTGAAAATCGGTCCATTCGGTACTGAAGTCCAAGGTGATCTGCGGGAAGTTGTTGGTCACTACGGCGCCGCTGGGCACGTCGACGATCGCCGGCACCGTGATGCCGCGCGGGTAGTCCGGAAACCTGGTGAAGTAGGCCTGCTGCAGCCGTTCGATGCCCAACACCGGGTCTTTGCCGCCCTCGTCGAGGTCGAAGGTCCAGCTGCGCACATCGTGGGTGGGCCCGCAGATGCCGAGCGAAATCACGTCCTCCAAACCCAGCAAACGGCGCACGATCGTAGCGCGGTGCGCCCAGGGGCAAGCCCTGGCCACCACCAGCCGGTATCGGCCGGGTTCAACCCGCCAGCCGGGTTCGCCGTTGGCCCCTGGCGCGCCGTCACGGGTGATCCGGTCTTCGATGTAGTTGGTGTCCCGGGTGAACTCTTCGCCGGCGTGCACATAGGCGCCGCTGGTGCTGAATTGGTCGATGCCGTCCATGGCTCCAGCCTAGCCCCGTGCATCCGCCTGCGGCTTGCCTTTAGGCTAAGTCCATGGCCAACTTTCCGGTGCCCCCGCCACTGCCGCCCGAGCAGACCGGAACCGGCAAGAAGCGAGGAGGCCGGGTGCTCGGAATCATCGTGGCGGTGTTCGGCCTGATCGTGCTGCTGGTCGGGATCACCGTGTTCAACAGCAGCTCCAGCGGGAAGAACCAGGCGATGGGTTTGCAGCAATCCGGGCTCAGCGGAACCGTGACCGACGCCCGGATCTTCATCGCCCTGGACTTCTCGGACGGGCCCGCGACCCCGCCCACCGCCCGCGAGCTGGAGTTGACCTACCGCGGTGCCGATGGCAGCAGCCGGACCGGCATGACCCTGCATTACCCGAAAATCGATCTCAGCATCTACGACAAAGACGGCTGGTACTCGGACTTCGACACCAAGCCGCAGATCGTGGGCCAGGAAGTCCGCTATTCGGCCGATCCGCCCGTCGTCGAGTTGGCGAGCCAGCTCGATGCGCAGGCAAATGCCGGCTGGAACGGAGGCAACATCTTCGGCCTGGTTTTCGGCTGCTTCGGTGCGATCGTCCTGCTGGGCGGCGTGCTCACCGCACTGCGCGGCAAACCGTGACCGAAATGCCGCCGCCCGCAGCCGCGCTGTGACGATTGCAACAGGCAAATTGGTTGCTATGGGCAAGTGAATGATGGTTCACTGGATGGTGAACGTTCGTTCACCATCCGCCTCATGCAAGGAACGCCCGTGCCTGCGCACTTGGAAAAGCTCAAAACCAGCACGCGACGGCCGACCTGGCTGATCGTCACGATCCTCTGCCTGGCCGGCACCGTGGTCGCGCTCCAGCAGACGCTGATGGTACCGCTGCTGCCGGACTTCCCGAAGATCCTGCACACTTCGCCGGACGACGTCTCCTGGCTCGTGACCGCGACGCTGCTCACCGCTGCGGTGGCGACCCCGATCGTGTCGAAACTGGCCGACATGTACGGCAAACGGCGGATGATGATCGTGGCCATGGTCATGATGGTGATCGGCTCGGTCATCTGCGCGGTCGGCGAGTCGTTCACCATGCTCGTGATCGGCCGCGCGTTCCAAGGTTTCGCCGCTTCGTTGATCCCGGTGGGCATCTCGATCATGCGCGATGAGCTGCCGAAGGAGCGCGTCGCCTCCGCGGTGGCGTTGATGAGCGCGACTTTGGGCATCGGCAGCGCGCTGGGCTTGCCGCTTTCCGGCCTGATCTACGAATCGCTCGGCTGGGAAGCCATCTTCTGGCTCAGTACCGTGGTCGGCGTCCTTTTGATCATCGCGGTGCTCTCGACGGTCCCCGAGTCGGAGCTGCGCACCAAGGGCCGCTTCGATTTCCTCGGCGCAGTGCTGCTCTCGATCGCCTTGACCGCATTGCTCCTGGCGATCTCCAAGGGCGGGAATTGGGGCTGGTCCTCCGAACCGGTGATCTTGCTTTTCATCACCGCGGCGGTCTTCCTGGCCGCCTGGGTGCCTTACGAGCTCCGGGTCAGCCAACCGATGGTGGATCTGCGCACCTCCAGCCGGCGGCCGGTGCTGCTGACCAACCTGGCTTCCCTGCTCGTGGGTTTTTCGATGTATGCGAACATGCTCGCCACCACGCAGCAGCTGCAGCTGCCGCAGATCAGCGGATTCGGCTTCGGCCTCGCGGTCACCGTGGCCGGCTTGTGCATGGTGCCCTCCGGGCTGGCCATGGTTGCTTTCGCTCCGATTTCAGCCAGTCTGACCAAGAAATTCGGCGCGAAAACCACCCTGATCGTCGGCGCCGCGGTGCTGGCCGGCGCCTACATCGCGCGGGTTTTCCTCACCGGTGAAGTCTGGATGATCATTCTGGGCGCCACCGCGGTCAGCGTGGGCACCGCGATCGCCTACGCAGCCATGCCGACCCTGATCATGCGCGCGGTCCCGATCACCGAAACCGCTTCCGCCAATGGCCTCAACTCCTTGCTCCGTGCGGTGGGCACCTCGACCGCGAGTGCCGCCATCGCCGCGATCCTGACCTCCTTCGTCAGCCGGCAAGGGTCGATCACCTTGCCCACGCTGAGCGCCTTCACCACGATCTTCTGGCTTGCCGCGGTCGCCGCCCTGGCCGCGATCGCGGTTGCGGTGTTCATCCCGGGAGCCAAGGAAATCGCCACGGCGACCGGAGCCATCCGAGTCGTCCCAGGGGTGCCGAACCCGGCGGCCGCCAAGACCGCAAGCCAGGCGCTGGTGTCCGACGACGACGAGATCGTGGTGCGCGGCGTCGTCGTCGGCCCGGCCGGGAAGCCAGTACGCAACGCCGTGGTGACCGTGCTGGACCTGGACGGCGAGCCGGCCGACTGGTCGCGCGCCGACAATGAAGGGCGGTACACGCTGGCCCTGCCCGGCGAAGGACGCTACCTGGTGGTTTCCAGCGCCGAAGGCTGGGCGCCCAGCTCGGAAGTCGCCGAGTTCGCCGCCGGCGAGAAGAGCCGGGTGATCAGCTTGTCGGAGCGCTTCGGGCTCAGTGGCACGGTCCGCTCCGGAGGCCGGCGGGTGGAAAACGCCTTGGTCACGCTGACCAAGCCGACCGGCGAATTCGTGGGCTCGGCCCGCACCGACGTGGCGGGCAATTATGAAATGCCGCTGCCGCAAACCGGGCGGTACATCGTCTCCGTGCTGGCCGCCGGCGCGCTGCAGGCGATTGCCCGGCAGATCCTGCTCTCCGGGCAGTCTTCGGTGGTGGATTTCGAAGATCTGCCGCTGGCCGAGTTGGTGAGCCGGTGAGCGCCCGGGAAGCGATCATCACCGCGGCCCGCGAGCTGTTCGGCGCCGAAGGCTATACCGCGGTGACGATCAAGGACGTGGCCAGTCATGCCGGGTACTCCCCAGCCATGGTGATGAAAGTGATGGGCAGCAAGGCCGAGCTGTACGCCGCGGCCACGCCGACGGCGCCTGCCGGCGACGTCGCCGCGTTCACTGCCGAGCCACTGGGTTTCCAGCTGGCGCGGCGCCTGGTCGACCGCCGCGAGCGGCAGGAATCCGAGCCCTGGGCGATGGCGCTGGTCCGGGTCCATGACGCCCCGGACAAGGCCGCGGCCCGCGCGGAGATCCGGGAGAAGTACCTGGGCTGGCTGCAGGAACAACTCGGCGCGGGGCCGGACGGACGGGCGGAGACTTTGATGGCCATGCTGATCGGCTTCGGCGGCGGGATGCGGAGCTTGGGGCTGTTCGCCCAGGAACCCGCCGATGACCTGGTCCAGCGCTACGGCAGTCTGCTGCAACAGGTCATCGACGGTTGATCCGGCAGTTCAGAGCCTGGCAGCCAGAAAGTCCAGCGTCCTGGCCCAGGCATCGCTCGCCGCATCCTGGTTGAACGCCCAGGGGTTGCCGTCGTTGAAAAAGGCATGTCCGGCGCCCGGGTACACCACCGCATCGAAATCGACACCCGCCGCCCGCATCTTTTCGGTGAGTTCCGGCAGGCCTTCGACCAGGGCTTGGTCTGTTTCGCCGTAGAACGCGAGCACCGGCGCCTGGATCTTTTCGAGTTCCGCGACGCTGAAGTTCGCGTGGCCGTAGAACGGGACCGCGGCTTTCAACCGCGGTTCGTGGACCGCGAGCGAGAAGGCGCTGGTCCCGCCGAAGCAGAATCCCGTGATGGCCACTTTGCCGGCCGCCCGCTCAGCCAAGTAATCGAAGCAGAACCTGACCCGCGCCAAGGTTTTGGCAGCGTGTTCCGGCGAACGGATCGGGGCGAGCAACGCCCGGAACGCGGTCTGCTGGTTGTGCTTTTCCTCAGGATCCGCCTCCGGATCGAAAAGCAAGCGCTCGAATTCGGCCACCCGTTCGGGTGCGATCCCGGTTTCCGCCAAGAGGCTCGGGGCCAGCACCAGGTAGCCTTCCGCAGCAAAGCGGTCCGCCACATCCTTGGTCTGCGGAACCAGTCCCCAGATCTCGTGGATCACGATCAGCGCACCCTTGGCCTCGCCCTCCGGGGTCGCCAAATACGCCTCAATACCGTTGCTCAAAGTAATCATTTCAGCCATGGTTCGATCCTTTCACCGCCGCCTGAGAGTGCCCTATGACGACTGGCCGGGCGGCCTAGCGGAAGGCCGGCTCACTCATTGTCTTGCGACGACAGAGCCGCAGAGTGCAGCGCAGGACTCACGTCCGGTTCAACGTCGATTTCGGCAGCCTCGCGCAGTCTTGGTGCTGACGGGGTCCAAGTCTTCAGATTTTGGCCGACATTTTCGTAACAACCATAAATCGCGTCCAGCACTGAGTCTATGAAGGAACCGCGCCCGACTCCGCGCTTCGTTCCCAACGAGGACTGACTCGCAACTCGGAACATTCGAAGTTCTTTCAGGGGGTCAGCGATCAACGTCGCGGGATTCTCCCGTGCCGTTTTCAGCAACTGAGCCTCAACGTTTCGCGACCGAGCCGCAAATGACTCAACCCGGATGCTCTCCGGAGCATCTTTGAGCTGCCGAATCAGCCAATTTACCCGAGTGAGCGAGCGCCCCTGCTCGGGTGCCGCGATATCCATATGACAAGTTACCTTGCCTGCTCGGATATCCACCAAGACAGAAACCGGGCTGACGGACTGCGGGATCCGGATCGCTGATTCCATAACCCCGTTCGCCACCAGGGATTGAGCGAGCACTGAAGTCTTCAACTGTGGATCACTCTGTTCTTGTCTAGATAGCACGGGCGTCACCTCGGTTCCGAGGCGTCGCCCAAGCTGCAGACACGCGAAACGAATGAGGGCTTCGAACCTACTAGCGACTTCCATCACTCCGCGGTCGGCAGACCTGAGCGTCCCTTCAAGAATGGACTCGCGAACACTAACCCAGTGCGAGCCCATGTCATCGAAGTTCAACGCACCCGACCTCGGGTGCTCAAGGTATCGAATGAGCTCGCCTAGGATCCAAGACTGATCCGGGTCGGCTACACCCTTATGCTCTTTCTGCACCACCGCGTAGGTGAGGATTTCGGTCCAGGACAGATGCACCAGGTCGACTTTCCGAAGCTTTCGCTTGTCTACTGAGGTCGGGTGCTGTCCGTGAACTGGGGGAATCTCATTGGAGATGGTCAAAACACAGTCGAAGCCGTTTTCCCTCGCGATATCAAGATAGTTTTCCAACTGAACCTGATCGAGCTGATTCGATCCAGTTTTTACCTCTACCAAGGCCGTCCAAGACTTCTGGCCTCGCCGACATCTGATCAAGCCGTCGGGATAAAGCTTCTTCTCGCCGAGTTCGAAAGGAACCTCAATGAATGTCTCCACCGAGGTGTTGGGCGCTCCGAACTGAGAAGTCACTACGCGTCCGAACTCTTTGACCGACGACATGACCGCAAGAAGTGCTGAAGTGGCCCGCCTTTCCTGCTCCTCAGCCCCATTGATTCCCGAAGTGGGAATGAGCCGAGCGACATTCCATGACGGTTCTTCAGACATTTTTCCTCCGACAGTCTATTTGTCCATGAATGTTGGCCTCGATTGCTCAAACAATAACGGCCGTTTGAACTATTTCATAGACTTAACTCTTGTCGAATTGACCTGGGTACGTCTGGAAATCAGAAACGGGCGGCCTAGCGGAAGGCCGGCTCACCGACCAGTGCAGCCAACCGTTCGCGGTGCTGCGGCGCCACCCGGAGGAGTTTGGCTGCTGGCTCGTCGAAGAATGCCAACACGGTCTCGGCGATCACGCATTTGGTGCCCGCGGCGGGGTCATAGATCGCATAGGCCAACGTGATGCTGGCACCCTTGAGCGAGCTGACCCAGAGCTCTACGCGCGCCGGGATGTTCCGGTAATTCAGCGGAGCAAGGTACTTGATCCGGTGTTCCACCACCAGAATCTGCACCCCGGCCGGCAAATCATTGAACACCGGAATCGCCACTTCGTCACCCGGCAATCCGGTACCGGCCGGCTGCCCGAAAGCATGCACCCGGGCTTCTTCGAGGATTCGCACGATCTCGACATTGTTGATGTGCCCGTAGGCATCCATATCGCCCCACCGCATGGGGATCCGCAGAGTCAGCCGATTTTCCGTCACAGGACTACGCTACCGCCGTCGGGCCAGCCGCCGACGCCGCAGCGCGATGCCGCGGACCGCCGGAATTGGCCCTTCGGGAATATTCCATGCGGCCCGCATTGCTGAAGCCTCCGTACGGCATTGCACAACCTTGGGGGAACCGACATGACCAACAGCACCCGGATCGAAATGACATCACGGCCAGAGGGCTGGCCCACGCTGGAGAACTTCACCGTGGTGGAGGCCGAATTGCCGCCTTTGGCAGAAGGCGAAGTGCGGGTGAAGAACGAGTTCATCTCGCTCGATCCGTACATGCGCGGCCTGATGGATGACACTGACGTCGATATCGACGGCCCGCCCTATCAGCTCAACCAGCCCCTGTCCGGCGGCGCGGTGGGCCACGTGGTGGAAAGCCGGCACCCCGATCTGCCAGTGGGCACCGCAGTGCAGCACGATCACGGCTGGCGGGACATCGCCCAAGGCCCGGCAGAAGATTTCCAACAGCTCAACCCGACGCTCCCGCTTTCCAGCTACCTCGGAATCCTCGGGCTCACCGGGATGACCGCCTGGTCCGGTCTGCTCTCGGTCGGCCGGTTCAAGGAAGGCGATGCCGTGTTCGTCTCCGGCGCGGCCGGTGCCGTCGGTTCGGTCGTCGGGCAGATCGCCAAACTCAAGGGCGCATCGTTGGTGGTCGGCTCCGCCGGAAGCGCCGAAAAAGTCGCCACCCTGCTGGACAAGTACCACTTCGACCGTGCGTTCAATTACAAAGACGGCCCGGTCGGCGAACAGCTCAAGACCGCTGCCCCGGACGGCATCGACCTGTACTTCGACAATGTCGGCGGCGAACATCTGACCGCCGCCATCGACTCGCTCAACCTCTTCGGCAGGATCACTGCCTGCGGCATGAGCTCCATCTACAACGCCACCGAGCCGCAGCCGGGGCCGGACAATCTGATCATGGTGATCGACAAACGCCTGAGCATCAACGGGCTCATCGCCTATGACTTCTACGACCGGTTCGCCGAGTTCGAAAAAGAGATGAGCGACTGGATCCGGGACGGGAAGATCCACTACGACGAGACGATCATCGACGGTATCGAAAACGCCCCGCAGGCGTTCCTGGATCTGCTCGCCGGCGCGAACACCGGGAAGACCGTAGTCCGGATCTGATCCCAGCCCAATGCGTCCCGCCGGATTCGAGCTGTTCGGCGGGACGCATTGGGCTGGCTCTCTGCACGGAGCAACCTTGGAAATCCGCTAGTAACCGTCTTCCAAAATACCCGGCAAGAAGTTCTTGAGCGCCAACTCGCGAACCAAAAAAGGCGTGAGGCTATTCGGGCTCATCGCCATTCGATAGCTTCGTTTTCCCGGCTCAGTGGGTACCAGTAACCTCTGATCCAGCAGCCTGCGGATGGCTTGGCTACGAGTTGCGGCCGAGCCCGGGAAAACATCGACTAGATCAGCCGCCTTGACGGTGCCAAGAGAGGCAGTTCTGAAAATGGCCTCGGCATCTTGCCGGGTAAGCCTTCCGCTGGCCAAAGCCCGCCGTATTGCGGGCAGCGTGATCTGACCGGTTACATATGCTGGATCCGCAAGCATTTGAGACCTCTTGAGATCAGCCAGGAGGCCACTGAGCACATATTCGCTCCACCTGATCAAGGACTCCGCGCTCAACGAGTCGGCATCTTCAAGTCGTTCATAGTACCGTTCCCGGTCCGCACCGAAGACTGCAGTGAGATTCAATGTCCGATAGCCGGAGATGTCCTGAAAGCCCAGGCTACGCAAGGTGGCATAGGTGAGTAGGCGCGCTACCCTTCCATTGCCGTTGCTGAAGGGGTGGATCCACACGAAACGATGATGTGCGAGAGCGATCTTGAGCATTTGGAATCGTTGTTCAACCGGATTGTTGATGAATTCGAGCAGCATCGACATGTCCGCGTGCACGTCCCCAGGAGGCGGCGGTGCATGTTTCGATCCCGAAATGCTGACCTCGCCAAGCCGGTAGGCCCCTGGCGTTCGATCCCCTTCCCGCCGCAAACCTGTAGTGGTAATCCGATGAAGCTCTCTGACGTGCCCGTGCGTGACGATAGTCCCGGTCTTGATCTCTTTGTCGATGAAGTCTGTCGCGTCCTGAATCTGCAGAATCTCACTAACCCCATCATCCAGATGACGCACATTTCGATCTTCTGCATCAAGCTCGCGGGCGGCACCCGCGACCACGTCGACGATTGTCGTTCGATTTCCTTCTATCCGCGAACTGGTCACACTCGTCATCAACTGGAAGAGCGACTTGAGCTCCTCGAACTGGCCCGCCCCGGCCGCACCGCTCTTCAAGTCCCCGCGCATCTTCTCAAGCTCGATGACGACCTCGGTAAGCGTCGAAGCGTAAGGGAAGTCGGGAAACTCGATCGATTCCACTCGATACTCCCTGGATTTAAGCCGACGTCTAATCATTATTTAAAGACTGATGCCTACTTTACAAGAAAAATGACGCAAAAACCACGAAGATCCAACCACATGAATTAAAGTGCATCGATCCCTGATTTAAATTCTCAGCATCAAGCCCACGCGCTCCCACTAGCTCCCCGGCACGAGCAACCGGCGCACCACGGCGCCGTCGGCGAGTGCGTCCAAGCTTTCGTTGACGGCGCTGAGCGGCCTGGTGTCGGTGTGCAGCAGCTCCACCGGCAAGCGGCCGTCCCGCCACAATTGCAGGTATCGCGGAATGTCCCGCGATGGCGCCGCGTCGCCCATGTATGAGCCCAGCAGCCGTTTACCGGTGCCCGCGAACTGGAGCGCCTGAACCGTCAATTGCTGATCGGGGTGCGGCAGCCCCACCGAGACCAAGGCACCGCCGCGGGCCAACAAGCCCAAACCGGCCGCCATCACGTTCGCGCTGCCGACGGCTTCGATCACGACGTCGGCGCCGCCGTCGAGGTGGTCCGCAGCCAACCCGGCTGCAGCCTCGGGGCTGCCGGCGAGTTTCGCCCCGCAGCGCAGCGCCAGTTCTTGCTTGGACTCCAGCGGATCGATCGCGATCACCGCGACCCCGTCGATCTGCGCCGCCGCCATCACCGCCATCAGCCCGACCGCGCCCAACCCGAAGACGATCACCGACTGCCCCGGCTGCACCTCTGCGGTATTGAGCACTGCACCCACCCCGGTCAACGCCGCGCAGCCGAACAGCGCGGCGACATCGAGCGGCACGTCCTCGTCCAACGGCACCAACGACTCGCGCGCCACAACGGCGAACTCCGCAAAGGCCGAGATGCCCAAATGGTGATTGATCCGCTCGCCGGACCGGCTGCGCAAAAGCGCCTCCCCGTGCAACAAATCCCCGCTGCCGTTGGCTTCGGCGCCCCGGTAGCAGAGCGCCGGCCGGCCGGCCGAACATGCCCGGCAACTCCCGCAGGCCGGCACGAAGACCATCACCACGGCTTGCCCCAGCTGCAGATCAGAAACCCCGTCACCGAGGCCGGCCACCACCCCCGCCGCTTCGTGCCCCAACGCCATCGGCAGCGGCCGCAGCCGGGATCCGTTGACCACGGAGAGGTCCGAATGGCACAAGCTCGCCCGTTCGATCCGGACCAGGACTTCACCGGCCCGCGGCTGCGGAATCTCCAGCTCGAGGAGCTGCAACGGCAGGCTGCGCGCATAGGGACGCCCGGCCTCGGAGGTGGTCAGCACCGCAGATTGCATCATGGGGTGGATGCTACTCTGTAGCGGTAACCCCGTGAAGTTTTCTAAGGAAACGGTATGCGATTCGCAGCCATCGGAAGCGAGGCGGCCGCATCGGCCTGCATCGCTTCGGGCTCCGCGTCGAGGCACGGCTGAGCTTTCCGACATAGCTCCCCCGGCCTTCGGCGCTTTGAGCAATTCAGTGCAAGTCGGCGCTTTTGCCATGCCCGCGCCTGGTTCGCCGCTTGCACCCGAAATTTCCGAAGACAGGGTCATTCCAATGCAAAAATTTTCCGTCGACGACATCCGTCGCAGCTTCGTCAATGCCTCGCGCAGCGAAGTCAAAGCCATCAACTTCCCGGCCGATTTCGACCAGTTCGATTGGGAACAACTCGATTATCTGGGCTGGCGAGACCCCAAGATGCCGCAGCGCGGCTACTTGGTCTTCCCTGCGGACACCGGCCTGGTCGGCATCGCCTTGCGGGCACCCGAAGGCGGCAGCGGCAAGATCCGCAAAATCATCTGCGATCTGTGCCGCGATGTCCGTTCCGAAACCGACGTCTACCTCTACGTCGCCCGGCGCGCCGGTCATGCCGGCCGGGATGGCAACACCGTGGGAACCCTGATCTGTTCCGATTTCCGGTGTTCGCGCAATGTCCGGGCCGAGGTATCGGCCAGTCGACGGCACGCCGACTGGGATACCACCCGGGCGCTGCAGATCGAGGCGCTCACCGAACGCACCGCGAAGTTCGTGGCCCGGGTAACCGGCTGATCCACCGCAGGCCCGTCCAATCCGGGACTGCAGTGGGCTGGGACGTCCCAGCCCACTGAACGCGTCCTTGGGCCGGGCCTGCGGGCAGGCCCCGGGCGGCTAAGCCGGCAACGCGGCCAGCATGGCGTCCATGGCTTGTTCCAGGATGCCCGGCGTCGTGCCGAAATTGAGCCGCAGGCAATTCAGGCTGTCCGCGCCGCAGGAACTTCCCGGCACGAAGGCCAGTTTCGCCTCGCGCAAAAAGTACGACGCCGGCCCCTCATCGGCCCGGTAGCGCGCGCCGAGATCGACCTCGGTGAAGTCGAGCCAGGCCAGATACGTCGCTTCCGGGGCGATCGCTTTCAGCCCCGGAACCGCGGCCAGACGCTCGAACAGGAATTGCCGGTTGGACCGCAGTTGGCCGAGCAAGCCGTCCAACCAGGGCGAGCCATTCCGGTAGGCCGCCGTCGAAGCCCGCACCCCGAGCGGGGATACCCCGTGGGTCTCGCCAAGGGTCCAGGCATCCCAGGCGGTCCGGTCCGCGGCGCTGCCCACAATCGCCTGGGCCGCACACAAACCGGGCAGATTCCAGGCTTTCGAGGTCGATACCAAGGTCAGCGTGTGCGCAAAAGCAGTGTCATTGACCGAGGCATACGGCACGTGCACCCGGTCGTAAGTCAACGGGCCGTGGATCTCGTCCGAAACCACCCGGGCGCCATACCGGTCCACAAGTCCGGCAATGGCCGCGGACTCGGCGCTGCTGAAGGTCTTGCCGAGCGGATTGTGCGGATTCGTCAGCAGCAATGTGCCCGCCCCGGCCCGCAGCGCCTGTTCGACGCCGGCCAAATCCAGGACCCAACGCCCGCCCGCTTCGATGAACCGGACCTCGATGATCTCCCGGCCCATCGAACGGACCAGCTCGAAGAAGGGCATGTAGGCGGGCACCGGCAGGATCACGGCACTGCCGGGCTTGCTGAACGCGTCGATCCCCCACCGGACCCCGGTGAGCACTTCCGGCAGGATCCGCATCGCCTCGGGCTCGAAGGACCAGTCATAGCGGGCGGCACTGAATTCGGCCAGGGCCGCCGCCAACGCCGGCTGCCGTGGCGAGGCGTAGCCGAAGGACTCTTCCTGGACCGCCCGGTGGAGTTCGTCGACGATCACCGGAGCGGTGGCGAAATCCATCTCCGCGACCCAGAGCGGCAGCACGTCCTCCGGGTGGAGATTCCATTTGATCCCCTGCCGGGCGCGCAGCGTCCGGGCTGTGGGCGAACTGAAATCGAAACTCGCTGGCTCTGGATTCACAGCGCCATGCTACGCGCTAACGGCTCCAGCTGAACGGCGCAGGTTTGCGGGCACCCGGCAAGGCGACGTCGGCCCGCCAGGTGTGGATCCAGTCCGGCAACACCAAATCCGCCGGAGGCTCGCCGACCAGCGCGAAAAGCTCCGCGTTGCTCACCGGCTTGCCCTTGTGCACCAACCGCATCGCCATGAACGCCCGGACGTAGACATCGCCGTCGACCACCATGCACTGCTCGAAATACATCGCCCGCTCGTCGAAGCCGATCACCCGGGTTTCCATCGTGTACTTCTGCCAGAGCTCGATTGATTTGCGGAAGGAGATGGTTTCCGCACTCATCACCGGCGTCCATTTCCGGGCCCGGATCGCTTTCCACATCCCGGAGCGCATCATCAGGTCGAACCGGCCCAGGTCCATGAGCGAAAAGTACATGCCGTTGTTGATGTGCCCGGCAATGTCGATATCCGTCGGCCAAGCCCGCATCCGCACCGAAGTGTGCGCCCACAGGCTGGTCGCGGCTTGGCGCGACGAAACGAAAAAATGCCAGATGGTCCGCAGTAACAGGTGCATGTTTTTCATGTTACTGGGGAGTTCAGCAACGTTTTCCCTCGTCCCGGATACATTTTCTGCAATAGGCTCGGAAGCATGGCTGACGACACCTCCTCCCCCGAGACCGAATCTTCAGAACCCGAGGTCAGCGACGACTTCGTCACCCGCGCCCAGGAACGCAATGGTTTGCGTTACACCTCCACGGCCGGCCGGCTGGTCCTGCGGAAAGAGGAGCGCAAGGACGGCAAGAACCAGGGCTTCAAGGCCAAAGCGGAGATCTTCCTGACCTCGTACACCGTGGAGGCCGAGGCTGCGGACCGCCCGGTGGTCTTTGCGTTCAACGGCGGCCCCGGTTCCAGTTCGGTCTGGCTGCATATGGGATTGCTCGGCCCGCGCTTGGTGGACAGCGGCGACGTCGGCGCACTCACCCCGGCGCCCTACGGCCTGCTGGACAATCCGCACAGCATTTTGGAACACGCGGATCTGGTGATGATCGATCCGGTCAGCACCGGCTTCTCCCGGGTGGTCAAAGGCGGCAAAGCCGACGAGTTCCACGCCTTCGTCGAGGACCGGGACCTGGTGGCCGAGGTGATCCGGCTCTGGACCACCCGCAACAACCGCTGGCTCTCGCCGAAGTATTTGATCGGTGAGTCCTACGGCACGCTGCGTGCGGTCGCCGTCGCGGCCCGGCTCTTCGACGCCTATGGTTTGGCGGTCAACGGCCTCGGCTTGATTTCCACGGTGCTGAACATGTCCACGCTCCGGTTCTTCCCCGGCAGCGACACCCCGTACCCGCTGCACGTGCCCACCTATGCCGCGATCGCGCACTTCCACGGCCGGCACCCCGGCCGCAGCTTGGCCGACGTGGTCGCCGAGGCCGAGGCCTTCGCCGCCAAGGACTTCGGCTATGCGCTCAGCCAAGGATCCCGGCTCAGCGCTGAAGCGTACGACGACGTCGTCGCCCGGCTCGCCGCGATCACCACCCTGGGCGAGGACTTCGTCCGGCGGAGCAATCTGCGCTGGGATTACTCGGAATTCTCCGCCGAACTGCTGCGCGCCGAGGGTCTGACTGTGGGCCGGATCGATGGCCGGTTCACGCAGAAAAACCTGCGCGGCCAGGCTTCGGTCAACTGGGACGATCCGTCGATGAAGGCGATCAGCGGCCCCTATGCGGCCGCCGTCAACCACTACCTCCGGGCCGAACTGGGCTACGAGAACGACCTGCCCTATGAAATCCTCACTGGACGGGTGCAGCCGTGGAGCTACAAAACCTTCGAAGGCCAGCCGGTCGAAGTGGCCTCGGATCTGGAACGGCTGCTCAATGACAATCCGGCGCTGCGGGTGCATGTGGACTACGGGTACCACGACGGCGCTACCCCGCATTTCGCCGCCGAATACGTCTGGGCGCACTTGAACATCAGCGACGAAGCCCGGTCCAGGTTCAGCCACCACTATCACGAGGCCGGGCACATGATGTACCTGAACCCGCAGTGCCGCATCAACCAGTTGACTGCACTCGCGGCCTTCGTCGGCCAATAGCATCCGACCGGCCCTCCCCGAGTCACCCCGGCCGGTGAAAGTAACTGTTTACAAAGTACACATATAAGTTTATGTTTACTGCGTACACAAAAACTTTCTGGAGGACCGATGGACATTTTGATTTCCGGCGCCAGCGTCGCCGGCCCTACCCTCGCCTGGTGGTTGCGCCACTTCGGGTTCACCCCCACCGTCGTCGAACGCAATCCCGGCGGACCCCGTCGCGGCGGCCAGCCGATCGACGTCCGCGGCCCGGCACTGGACGTGCTGGACCGGATGGGCCTGCGCGGAGCGGTCTACGAGCGGCGTACCGCGATGCGCGGCATGACCATGGTGGACGCAGCCGGCGCAGAACTGATGCGCACCTCGGAACGCACCATGACCGGCGGCGCGATCGACAGCCCGGACGTGGAAATCCTGCGCGACGAACTCGCCGGACTCATCGTCCAAGCGACCGCCGGCGTCGACTACATTTTCGGCGATTCGATCTCCGCACTCGCCGAACACGCGGACGGGGTCACGGTGCGCTTCGAAAGCGGGACCACCAGGGAATTCGATCTGGTGATCGGCGCCGACGGCCTGCATTCCCGGACCCGCGCCCTGGCGTTCGGACCCGAGTCCGACTGTTTCACCCCGATGCACACCCACTTGGGCATCTTCAGCACGCCCAATCTGCTCGGCTTGGACCATTGGCAAGTCATCCAGCAGCTCTTCGACCCGGCGGCTCCGGAGCAGGGCACCATGGGGATTTTCTACAGCGCCCGCGGCAATACCGCGGTACGTGCCATGCTCGGCTTCGGCGGGCCGCTGCCGGAAGACCTCGACTACCGGGACACTGCCCGGCAGAAGGCCCTGGTCCGGGCGGCGTTCAGCCACCTCGGCTGGCGGATTCCCGAGCTGCTCGATGCGATGGACGCCGCCCCGGATTTCTATTTCGATTCGGTCGGGCAGATCCACCTGGACGAATGGCACCGGGGCCGGGTCGGCTTGGTCGGCGATGCCGCGTACTGCCCCTCGCCGCTCTCCGGACAGGGAACTTCGATCGCCCTGGTCGGGGCCTATTTGCTGGCCGGGAAACTGGCCGAGCACGACGGCGATCCGGCCGCTTTTGCGGCCTACCACGGCGAACTGCGGGCATGGGTGGCGCAGAACCAGCAATTGGCCTTCCGGAACTCCGAAGCGCACACCGCGCCGGCTGCAGACTCCGATCCGGCCGCCGCGGCGGCCCTGGCGGAGCACGCAGCGGCCTTTGAAGCCACGGTCAACGGATACCGGCTGAAAGACTACCGCCGGGCGGCCTCCGGCACCTCGTCACACCGGGTCTGATTGCCGGTACCGTTGCACGAGGGCCTCGTGGAAACGGGTCAACTCCTCGGCAGTACCGGCAGCCAGTTCGCGCGCCGCGTCGGTGATCGCATACCACTCGTCCGCACCGTCATACCGGCACCGGGCCGCCGCATGACCCGGAGACGCCCAGGAAGATTCGATTTCGACATCGCCGGTGATCACCCCGACCTCATCGGTCATGATTCCGCCACGGGCCGCGGTGAGCACAGTGTTTCGGACGTCTGATTCAGCAGGCATCGGGTTCCTTCTGCAGGGTGGTTGGTGACCGTGCTCCCAGTATGCCGGAACCGGAGCGCGGCCGTCAGTGGTGCACCGGCTGCGGCCGGAATCGACCGGCCGCAGCCGTGTAACGTGCCGCAAGCCGGCCGAACTCTGCGGCGAGTTCCGGCGGGCCGACCACGTCGATCCCGGCATCGAATCTGCCGAACCAGGCAGCCAGTGCGGTCCACGACCAAGACCCGGCCTCCAAACTGCACCGGTCCGGACCCAGGTCTTCGACCGTGCCATCACCGGCGAACGGACTGACCTCCCGGGCCGGCAGCTCGATGATGACCTTGCCGGAGCAGGGCCAGGCGGTTCCCGCTGCGGAACCCTTGAACCTTGCCGATAGAAACTCGCCGACATCTTCCCCGGGAAGCGCCCGCGGCGTGAACCGGGGACCGGCAGGAATCCGCGGGGTGATCCGGTCGGCCCGGAAAATGCGCCAATCAGCGCGCCCGAGATCCCAAGCGACCAGGTACCAACGCCCGTCCCGGAGCGCCAGGTGATGCGGCTCCGCCCGGCGGACCGGCGGCAACTCGGCGACCGCGCCGGCTGGCTCCGCGCGTGGCCGATCCTCGCTGCTGGCGTAATCGAAGCGCAGCACCTCGCGGTTCCGAACCGCGCCGGATATCGCCAGGAGCACTTCGGGCGCGACGCTGCCGGCATCGCTCCGGCTGGGGACTGCCGTGAAGTCAAGGGCATCGAGCCGGTGCCGCAACCGGGCGGGCAGCACTTGGCGCACCGTGCCCAGCGCCCGCACCGCGGCTTCCCCGACGCCGGCCCCGGAGCTGGCCGCAGCCCGGAGCGCCACCGCCAAAGCGACCGCCTGCTCGTCGTCGAAGATCAGCGGTGGGAGTTCGCTTCCGGCGTCCAGCCGGTACCCGCCGTCGGGCCCCATCACGGCCTGGATCCGATAGCCCAGTTCCCGAAGCCGGTCGACATCCCGGCGCACGGTGCGGTGGCTGATGCCGAGCCGGTCGGCGAGGACCTGGCCGGGCCAGTCCCGGCGCAGTTGCAGCAAGGACAACAACTGGAAGAGCCGTGAAGTGGTCGAAATCATTTTCCCAGGGTACGTCGAGTGTAGGACCGAATCTGTCCGCTACTGCTGCGAAAGTGGTTTTCGACCGGGAACACCGGCCACTTTCAGCTACTTCCAGGAGCAGACATGACAGTCCTCACCACCCCGCATCTGAACTTCCGCGGCGAAGCCAGAGCCGCGCTCGAGTTCTACCATTCGGTCTTCGGCGGCCAACTGATTTTGGTCAGCAACGCCGACGCCTTCAGCGTGGAACGCGCCGAAGAAGCCCAGCAGATCAAATTCGGCCAGGTCATCGGCGGGAACGGGTTCCAGATCATGGCCTTCGACGTACCGGCGAGCAGCAGCTACGAGCAGGGCGAGAAATCGTTCTTCGTTTCGGTGCGGGGCGACTCGGTCCCCGAGGTCACCGAGCTCTGGGGCCGGTTGGCCGAAGGTTCGACGATCATCGAAGACCTCGCTCCGGCCCAGTTCTCACCGGCCTACGGGATGCTCAAAGACGCCTACGGCGTGGTCTGGGTGCTCGATGTCGCAGCGGCCTACGAGCCAGTCTGACTGGATCAGCGCACGCCTTTGATCATGAGCACTGCGGCGGCACCCAGCAATCCGATCACCGCAGCCAGGACGTAGAGGCTCACATAGCCGCCCAGCATGGTCACGAAGAGGAATGCGGTGGGCGCGGCGAGGACCTGCGGAAGCGAGTTGGCCACATTGATCACGCCCAGGTCCTTGCCGCGGTTCATCGCCTGCGGCAGGACCTGGGTGAGCAGCGCCAGATCGACCGCCAAGTAGGTGCCGTTGCCGATGCCCAGCACCGCCGCGCCGAGCAGCGCACCGGGCCAGGTCGGGAAAAACGCCAGAATCAACGCCGCCAGCGCGATGATTGCCGAGGACACCATGACGAACGGCTTGCGCCGCCCCACCCGGTCGGTCCAGACTCCGCCGATGCCCGCAGTCGCCATGGTCAGCAGGGCGTATATCCCGGTCAGGATCAGCACCCCGAACTCCGGTGCTTCGTAACCGACTTTGTCCCGCAGGAAGAACAACAAGTACACGATGCAGATCTGCACGCCGAATTGCACCAGGAAGCGACTCAACCAAGCCCAGCCGAAATCCGGATGTTTGCGCGGGCTGATCCAGAATCCTTGCAGGAATCCGCGGAAGGAAAGCGCCGGTCGTTCCGCGGCAGTCAGCGGCTGGTCGTTGCCGCGAAACAGGTAGAGCACGATGCCGGCCAGCAGCGCCGCAGCGCAGAGCCAGTAGCCGAGGGCGAAATTCTTCGCGGCGACCGCGCCGATGCCCGCCCCGATCAAGATCCCGATCACGGTGCCCATCGAGGCCACACCGCCCACCAGACCGCGTTGTTGCACCGGCACCCGGTCCGGAATCGCCGCGGTGATCGCTGCCAGCGTGCCGTTGCAGCCCAGCTGGACCAAGCACCACAAGGCCGCCATCGCGGCAACGCTCGGCGCGACGGAGAGCCCCAGCAAGGCGATGGTACCCAATACCGCGCCGATGAACACCCAGGGCACCCGGCGGCCGAAACGCGAAGTGGTCCGGTCGGAGAACGCGCCGAACAGGGGGTTCGCCACCAAGGAGACCGCGGCTCCGCAACCGGTGACCAAAGCCAGGATTGCCTCCTTCTGGCCTTCGTCGAAGGAGATCGCCTGGTTGCCCAGCAAAACCTGGATCGGACCGAAGAAGGCCGCATTGATGCCGATGTTGACCAGCACCACCGAGCTCACCCAGAGCGGCTTGACCCGCTCAGTGGGCTCGGCGAGCGCCGACGGGACACCCGGAGCAGCCGCCCCGATTCGCTCCTGCGCCACTGCGTGCCTCCAAAAGATTGCTCATGCCCGGTAACCTTGGATCAGCCTACCCTCCGGAATATTCAATGCAGCCTTGGAACCGCCCCCCGGGGACACCTGCCGGGAGACCGCGCGCTACGCGTCGCGCCGTGCTGGCCCAGCCCGCTCTGGCCCCGCTTGCTTTGGCCTGCGCCGCAATGCTGGTTCTGAGCGGCTGTTCGGCGGGTGGCCAAAGCGGCCAGAACCCGGTCGGGCAAAATCCCGCGGCTCCGGCCCCCGCAACGCCAGGTCCTGGCAACCGGACCGCGCCGCCGTCGTCCGGCCCCGCTCCGGGACAAGAACAACGCGACCGCCAGGGCACGGACAATTCACCGGTCGATCCGCGGAGCGACTTCCAACTGCCCGACGCCGGCGGCGCGCCGCGACCCGATCAACGCGGGCTGCTGCAGAAGCGGCTCGGCGAACTGTCCGGCGTGGTGACTGCCGACGGAAGCAACAAACGGCTGGTCAACTTCACCGTGGCTTCGATCACGGTCGATTACAGCTGCCAGACCGGAACCGCGATCAAACCCACGAACGGCCATTTCATCGCAGTCGAGCTGTGGATCGAGGCGCTGCCCGGTTTGGCCGCCTCGAAAGACCCGTTCTTCAGCGTGAGCCCCAAAGACTTCGACCTCCAGGGCCCGGACGGGCGCAAAGTCAGCCAGTCTTTGGATACCCGGGCCGGGCATGTCTGTTTGGACAACGGACTGGGGCTTCCGGCCCGGGTCCTGCCGGGGCAGAAAATCCGCGGCCTGGTAGTCCTGGATTCGCCGATCGACGCCGGATCCTTGGTGCTCTCGCAGAAGAGCACCGACGGCCCGGGCTGGCTCTGGCCGTTGCCGGCGCCCGCCGCCCCGGCACCGAAAACCGGCTGAGCACCCGCAGATTCAAGCCGGAGCTCCGGGCAGCCGTGACGGACTCGCCGCCGGATTCGGCCTGGAACCGGCTACGCCAACCCACGAGTCCGTCGGGGCTGCCCAGGCAACAGGCTTCCTGCGACGCAGGTCACCAAGATTTTAACGACAATCCGTCAGTCCGGGGATATACTTGTTTCACGAAAGCAACTATTTTTACGGGTACCCAGGGCACCCCTGAGCTCAGACATCGGAGCACGACGTGTCACACACGATGACAGCAAACAACCGGAACCGCCGGATTCCAGAACCCGGGCAGGCCTACACCCACCGTCAAATCATGACGGTCCTGGTGGGCCTGCTACTCGGCATGTTCTTGGCCGCACTCGACCAAACCATCGTTTCAAGTTCCATCTACACCATTTCCAACGACCTCAACGGGCTCTCGTTGCAGGCCTGGGCCACCACCGCCTACCTGATCACCTCCACGGTGAGCACCCCGCTGTACGGGAAACTCTCCGACATCTTCGGCCGGCGTCCGCTCTACGTGATCGCGATCTCGATTTTCCTCATCGGCTCGATCTACTCCGGGTTCGTGCAGTCCATGGGCGAGCTGGCAGTGGCCCGCGGCATCCAGGGACTCGGCGCCGGCGGTCTGATGTCCTTGGGCCTGGCCATCATCGGCGACATCGTCCCGCTGAAAGACCGCGGCAAATACCAGGGTTACTTCATGTCGGTCTTCGGCATTTCCTCGGTGCTCGGCCCGGTGGTCGGCGGCTTCTTCGCCGGCTCCTCGCAGATCCTGTGGATCACCGGTTGGCGCTGGGTGTTCCTGATCAATGTGCCGATCGCGATCGGCGCGCTGATCGTGGTCTGGATGTTCCTGCACCTGCCCAAAAAAGAAGGCATCCGGCAAAAGGTCGACTACTGGGGCGCCGCGAGCATCACCTTGGCGCTGGTGCCGCTGCTGATCGTCGCCGAGCAGGGCCGGGAATGGGGCTGGACGTCCGGCGCCGCATTCCTCTGCTACGCCTTGGGCGCGATCGGCATCATCGCCTTCATCCTGGCCGAGCGGATGGCCGGAGATGCCGCCTTGATCCCATTGCGCTTCTTCAAGATCCCGGCCTTCGGCGTCTCCGCGCTGTTGAACTTCATCATCGGCATCGGCATGTTCGGCGCCATCGCGATGCTGCCGATGTACTTGCAGCTGGTCGCCGGGCTGACGCCGACCGAAGCCGGCCTGCTGATGATCACCTTCACGGTGGGCATTCTGATCGGCTCGATCACCAGTGGCCAGGTGATTTCCCGGACCGGGACCTACCGGATCTTCCCGATCGTCGGAACCTTCATCCTGGGTGCTTCGGCACTGGCCATGGGCTTGTCGCTCGGCGTGGACACCTCGCTCCTGGTCCCGGGCGGCATTGCGATCGCCTTCGGCTTGGGCCTGGGCTTCTGCATGCAGCCGCTGACCCTGTCGATGCAGTTCGCGGTACCGCCGAAGGACATGGGCGTCGCCACCTCCTCAGCGACCTTCTTCCGCTCCATGGGCGGCACCGTGGGCACCGCGGTCTTCATCTCGATGCTCTTCGCCACCGCGCAGGACAAGATCGCCACGCTCTTGGCCGATGCAATGAAGAACCCCAGTTATGCCGCGATGTTCAAGGACCCGGCGATCGTCGGCAATCCGGACAACAAGGGCTTCCTGGACTTCCTGCAGAATGCCCAGAACGGCGGCAGCAGCAACCTGAACGACACTTCGTGGCTGCGTGAGGCGAACAAAGCTCTGACCGAGCCGATCCGCAATGGCTTCGCCCAGTCGATCGACGTGGTGATGCTCAGTGCTGCGGTCCTGGTGGCCGTGGCCTTCCTGGTGACCTTCTTCCTGCCGAAGAAGAAAATCACCGACCCCAAGGAAGCCGCAGCAGCCAAAGAGGAAGCAGTCGCAGCGCTCTAAAGGCCGTTTTGCGTCCGGACTTCTTCAATGATCCGCAGGGCCGCCACCGCGTCGAGGGGATCGACCGGTGGCGGCCCTGATCCGTTGAGCGCGGCGGCGAGCAATGCGTAGAAGCGTGGATAATCACCGCGCACCGTGGGCACGGCCCGCAACTGGTCGCCTTGGCCGAACCACCCCCAATGCGGCTCCGGATCCACTCCGTACCGGTCATCGCCAGGCAGGATTCCGGCTTGGATCTGGGCTTCTTGCAGGTCTCCGTGCTGCTTCAGATAGCCGCCCGCGGTACCGAGCACCCGGATCCGGGGCGCGAATTGCCCCGAAGTCAGATTCATCGCCAAATGCGAGCGCACTCCGGAGGCGTGCTGCAAGGCAAGGAAAACATCGTCGTCGCTCGGCTCTTGGGCCCGACGGGCGTCGAGCTCGCCGTACACCCGTTGCACCGGGCCGAACAATTGCAGGGCCTGGTCGATCAAGTGCGCGCCCAAGTCGAACAGCACCCCGTGGCCCGGGCCGGCCGAGGCTTTCCAGGGTTTGCTGATCTCCGGCGCCCAGCGCTCCATCCGGGACTCGAACCGGGTCACTTCACCGAACGCGCCCTGCCGCAAGAGTTCCTGCACGGTCTGGAACTCGCCGTCCCAGCGCCGGTTCTGATAGACGGTGAGCAATCTGCCGGCCTGTTCCGCGTGCGCGATCAATTCGAGCGCCTCGGCGCTGCTGGGCGCGAACGGTTTGTCCACCACTACTGCGAGCCCGGCGTCCAACGCGGCGTGGCCCAGTGCCACGTGACTGCCCGGCGGCGTCGCTACGACTACTGCGTCGAGTTCGCCGAAAGACAGCTCCCCGAACGCGCCGACCACCCGGGTGCTTGGGTAGTTTTGCTCCGCGTGCGCCCGGCGGGCCGGATCCGCGGTGACAATCGCAGCCAGCGACAGCGCCGGATCGGCCTGGATCGCGGGGGCGTGGAAGACGCTTCCGGCCAAGCCGAAGCCGACGACGGCGACCCGGATCATGCGGCCGGCCCGGCCACCCGGTGCAGGGCTTCAGGGATCAGATCGGCGATGGCGGCATAGCCGTCCACCGCCATCAGCAAGTCGGCCTCGGCCAGGATCCCGCGCAATACCTGTTCGACGCCGGCTGCCCCCGCCACGGTGAGTCCGTAGACATAGGGCCGGCCGATGCCCACCGCACGCGCGCCCAGGGCCAGCGCTTTCACCACATCGGTGCCGCTGCGCACTCCGGAGTCGAAGAGCACCGGGAGTCCGGTGGCCTCGACCACCGCCGGCAAGCACTGCAATGCGGAAAGCCCGCCATTGGCTTGCCGCCCGCCGTGATTCGAGCAGATGATGCCGTCGGCACCATGGTCTTGCGCCTTCTTGGCGTCTTCCGGGGCGCAGATGCCCTTGATGATCAGCGGCAACGAGGTGGCTTCGCGCAAGGCGTCGATATCCGACCAGTTAAGCGTAGGCCGGCCGAATATCCCGGCCCAGGTCAGTTCGACCGCACCGGCCTGGCCGGCCGGTTGCGCGGCCACCAGCTCTTGGAACCTGGGGTCGCTGCGATAGTTTTCCAAGCACAGGCCGCGGAGCATCGGAATATAGCCGTTGGACAGGTCCCGCGGCCGCCAGCCATTGACCCAGGTGTCCACGGTGACCACGATTCCGGCGTACCCGGCCGCTTCGGCCCGGCTGACCAGGCTCTGCGACAACTCGGGGTCGTTGGGCGGATACAACTGGAAGAAGCCCGGGGTCGCGCCTTGCGCCAAACGGACCTGCTCCAAGGTCGCCGCGGAGAGCGTGGAAGCGAACATCGGAACCCCGGTGACCGCCGAGGCCCGGGCCACCGCCAGGTCGCCGTCTTCCCGGCACGCGCCGAGCACCCCCACCGGACTCATGAAGATCGGGCTCGGGAACCGTTGGCCGAACAACTCCACGGACAGGTCGCGCTGCGCAGCGCCGACGAGCATCCTGGGCATCAGCCCCCATTGCGCGAAGGCCTCGACGTTGAGCCGTTGCGTCCGTTCATCGCCGGCGCCGCCGGCCACATAACCCAACAGCTCCGGATCCAGCACTTGGTGGGCTGCGGCTTCGAGCCCCTCGAAGGCAATCGGCAATGCCGGTTTCCGGCCCGCCGCTCCGGCCAGGTAAATACCCATTTGATAGTCGCCGAAATTCGCCATGAAGGGACCTCAATTCGAAAAATTGACCGGTGCGGATCTCCCCCAGTACCCCACCCTAGTTGAGCCTGGCGGTTGCCGTCGATGACCACAATCCGGCAACCACAATCCGCCGTCGGACCTGCCCGAAAGGGCAATTGTTTACTGCCCGGTTCGGTTACAGACGCGGCCTGGCGGCCCACCGCTCGGCTTTGATCGCCGCGTGCAGCTCCAGCCTGACCATTCCGTTGAGCGGTTCCGCGGCCAAAACCGACCGAATCCTGGCCAGCCGGTTGTAGATCGAGCTGCGGTGCAGATGCAATTTGTCCGCCACGTCCTGGACCGAGCCGTCGTTGTCGTAGATCAATTCCAACATCGGCAGCAATTCCGCGTTCCGGTCCGCCTCGGCCAGCCGACGGTAGTTCACGGAGCTGATCCGGCCCCAGCGCCCGCCCGCCAGCAGTTGGTAGATCCCGGTGGCCCGGCAGTCGACCAGTTCGCCCAATTCCGGATCCACCGCTCCGGCTTGCGCCGCGACCTTGGATTGCGCGTAAGCCTCGGGAAGGAGCCCGAGATTGCCGAACGGCTCGCTGATCCCCAAGACCATCCGGTCCGAAGCCCGGCCCAACCGCTTGCTCAATTCCAGCTGGTAACGCACCAGCACCGCGGCGTGGTTGGCCCGGCCGACCGAATCCCGGAACAACATCACCGCATGGGTTCCGGTTCCGGCGCTGAACAACGCGGCATCGAGTCCGATGGTCGCCTGCAGAGCAGCACTGCGGTGGGTCAGCGTCGCCGCGATCGGGTCATCGGCCGAAGCCGCATGGGCCTCGGCGATCTCGAAAGCGGTCACCAATTGCCACGGCCCCCGGTTGTGCACTTCGCTCCAGCCCGCCACCGCGGCCAGCGCTCCGGCCTCGCCCGAACATGCTGCCAGGAACTCCTGTTCGCGGCCGCGCCGGAACTCGGATTCGGCGGTGTTGGAATCCAACAGCAAGGAGGCCAAGAGGTCCAACTGGTTGCGCACCCGGGGCAGTTGGGCCAAGATCGCGGTCGCCGATTCCTCCGACTCCTCCTGCTGCACCCACAAGTAGCCGACCCGGTACCCGCGGACCAGCAGCGGTACGCACACCCGCCCGAGCATGCCCAGCTGTTCGTTCGCCGGCAGGGCCACGGGCCGGACCGCGACCGCAATGCCGTGCGCCAGCTGCCAGGCGCTGACGTCGGCCGGAACCCGTTTGCTCAGCAGGAAGTTGACCCGCACCTTGTCGGCGTGCGGCTGGTTGGAGCTGTAAGCCAGCAGCAAGCCATCGACGTCTTCGAGCGACAGCCCGCGGCCGAGCACCGCCGCCACCTCTTCCACCAGTCCCTCTACGTCGTGACTCTGCATATCGACAGGATACGACACTTGACGTGCCTAGGTTCGACAAATGTCGAATCTGGTTCCTGAAAATCCTTGAAATTACGCGGATTTCGGCAGCGCGCCAGAACTCGGCGGCTGTCCGCCACCTCACATCCGGTCTTAAGCTGATGGAGTTAGACGTTGCCCCTAAGACGGAGTTTTTTCGATGATCATCGGCGTTCCCAAGGAAATCAAGAACAACGAATTCCGCGTGGCCATTACGGCTTCCGGCGTGCACGAGTTCATCAGCCACGGCCACACCGTCCTGATCGAGCGCGGCGCGGGCGTCGGCTCCTCGATTTCCGACGACGAATACGCCGTGGCCGGCGCCGAGTTGGTCGACTCCGCGGATGAGCTCTGGGCCCGGGCCGACATGGTGATGAAAGTCAAAGAGCCGATCGCGGCCGAGTACCACCGGTTCCGCGAGGGCCTGGTGCTGTTCACCTACCTGCACTTGGCCGCCGAGCCCGAACTGACCGCAGAGCTGGTCAAATCCGGCGTCACGGCGATCGCCTACGAAACCGTCCAAGAAGGCCGCGCCCTGCCGCTGCTGGCTCCCATGTCCGAGGTCGCCGGGCGGCTCTCGGTACAGGTCGGCGCACAGTCCTTGATGGCCCCGGCGGGCGGAAAAGGCGTGCTGCTCGGCGGCGTCCCCGGCGTGCGCCCCGCCAAAGTCGTCGTGCTGGGTGCCGGTGTAGCGGGCACCAACGCCGCCGCAATGGCGCTGGGCCTCGGCGCCGACGTGAGCATTCTGGACATCAACATCAACCGGTTGCGCGAGCTCGACGCGATCTACCAAGGCCGCTTGAAGACCATCGCTTCGAATGCCCTGGAAATCGAAAAGTCGCTGCTCGACGCAGATCTGGTCATCGGATCGGTATTGATTCCCGGCGCCAAGGCACCGAAGTTGGTCACCAATGCACTGGTCGCCCGGATGAAGCCGGGCTCGGTGCTCGTGGACATCGCGGTGGACCAGGGCGGCTGCTTCGAAGACAGCCACCCGACCACGCACGAGAACCCGACCTTCATGGTGCACAATTCGCTGTTCTACTGCGTCGCCAATATGCCGGGCGCGGTGCCCAACACGTCGACCTACGCCCTGACCAACGTCACGCTGCGCTACGCGACCGCGCTGGCCAACCTCGGCGCCAAAGCGGCATTGGAAAGCATCCCGGCCCTCGCGGCCGGCCTGAACGTGGCCGGCGGCAAGGTCACCAATCAGTCGGTAGCCCTGGCCCACGGTCTGGAGCTCTCCGAAGACTGGCACGCGCTGGTCTGATTCGACTCCCGGCTGCGTGGCGGATCAGTGCGATCCCCCAATGCGCACTGCGCCGTCACGCAGTCGGGTCACCCACTACCCGTTCCACGAGGAACTCCCACAACGCTTTTTGGCGGCCGGCATCCATGCCGGCCGTTTTTCTTTGGTACTCGAGCAGGCTCGGGTGCAATGCGCTCAGCAGCACCAAGGCCAAGGCATTGGCGTCAACGGCGACCTTTCCCGCGCGCAACAGCATCGACACGTGCATCCGGTGGAACTCGGCAACCCGCGAGTTGAACCTCCGGTCGCCGACTTCATCGGCGGCCCGCTGCAGTTCCCCGGTGACTTCGAAACGGTCGATTGCGGCGACCCCGTAGGCGAGCAGCCGCTCTTTCGCAGTAGCACCCGGTCCGAGCGGAGGCGGACCGAAAATCAACGATCGCTGGAAATCCTCTTCCGTGTGGCTCAACAGCGAATCGAGCAACCCGGCCCGGTTGCCGAAGCGCCGGAAAATGGTGCCCTTGCCGGTAGCCGCGCGGCGCGCGAGCTCATCCATGGTGAGCCCGTCGATGCCCTGCTCGGCAATGATCTGACCGGCGATGTTGAGCAGTTTCTCCCGATTGCGCGCTGCATCTCCCCGCTCCGTCTGCGGCGACGGCGGGTTCGATGTCACGGGGAGAAAAGAATTCTGCAAAATATCCTCGACTCGGGAATACTAAACGGACCATGGTCCGTTTTACCGGTGAACTGTTCGCCTCCCACGGACCGCACAGTCAATGATTACCCAGTCCAATAACAGGAAAGTTCCTCCATGTCTGAGAACACAGTACTAGCTCTGGTCGGCAGCCTGCGTGCCGGTTCCACCAACCGCCAGCTCGCCGAGGCGACCGCCCAGGTCTCCCCCGAAGGCACCGCCGTGGTGATCTTCGACGGCCTCGCCGAGATCCCGTTCTACAACGAAGACCTGGATGTCGAGGGTCAGGTCCCAGCGGCCGCGCTCCGGCTGCGCGAGGCCGCTGCCGGCGCTGCCGGAATCCTCTTCTTCACCCCGGAATACAACGGCACCATGACCGCAGTGCTGAAGAACGCGATCGACTGGCTGTCCCGGCCTTTCGGCGCCGGCGCGCTCAAGGACAAGGCAGTCGCGGTTCTGGGTACGGCTTACGGCCAGTACGGCGGAGTCTGGGCGCACGACGACGCCCGCAAGTCGCTCAAGATCGCCGGCGCCACCGTGCTCGAGGACGTCAAGGTCGCGATCCCGGGCTCCGTGGTGCGCTTTGCCGAATTGCACCCCAAGGACGACGCCGAGGTGGTCGGCCAGGTGACTGAGGCACTGGAAACCCTGCTCGGCAGCGGCAAGGTCGCCGCCTAGCTTCCAGTAATGAAGGGCTGGTGCCCCAGGAACACCCTGGGGCACCAGCCCTTCATTCACGTCCGAGTGCAAACTGCTTCCACCCAGACCGGTTCAACCCCGGTCAGGGGCAGGCATAAAAGACCGTGCAGTTGTAACCGCCGATAGGCCAGGTCGAGGGGCCATTTCCACCCGGGTCCCAGCTGCCGCCGCATGCTGGCGACACCGTGCCGCCCGGACGCTCGGCGTCGTCAGCCAAGGTTCCAGCCTGCGGCTGGACCTCGCTGGGCACGCACGGCTGCCCGATGCCGGCCGGCGTGGAACCCGCCGGGTCCGAGCCGACCGCCTGGCTGGCCGGAGCCAGGCCGAGCGAGAACGCCGCCAAGGCGAGGGTCCCGAAAAGGATTCCTGGAACGTTCACTTTCTTCATGTTGCCTCCTTCGGTCGAAAAACGTACCGGGTACGCAGGAACGGAGAATCTCCATTCAGTGGCTTAAACCTAGATGTGTCCGGTCATTAAACCAAGCGAAAAGACAAATTGTCAGCGAACTGCCAGGAAATCGCCCCGAGGCACTGGAAACCCAGCTCGGCAGCGGCAAGGCCACCGCCTAGTTAGAATTTCGCTTCTGCACAATTCGCGGTGCTGGTGTGGCCTGCGCGACCAATGTGGCAGATTCTTGGCCCGACTGACTGGTTATTTGTGCAGGGGTGTTGCAGCAAAACGGCAGTGGCCCCGGAAGATCCTCCGGGGCCACTGCCAGGTGCGGCTCAGCTAAGGGCTAGCCGGGCTGGAACTACTTCTGCCAGCCAACATCCACCCAGTTGGTGTAATCAAGTGAACGGAACAAATCTGCACCGTAGTTGGCCAGACCAGTCCGGGCGAAGTAGATGTCCGGGCCGTTGAACGCGACGCCCATGGAGAAGTACTTAGCCATATGGTCTTTTTCGATGTCCATGGCTTCCTTGTTCCGTGCCGCGTCGTCCTCGATGGTCGAGACCTTGGCGATCCGCTCGTCGAGTGCGGCATCGCCGACCTTGTTGTTGCTGGTCTTCGAATCGTAGTACTGCTTGACTGCAGTGGTCGCGTCCGAGCCGACACTGTAGCCGGAGATAGTCATCTGGAAGCTGCGCTCGCCGACGACCTTGCCGAACTCGGAAGAACCCTTCTGGTCGATGGTCACGTCCATCCCACCATCGCGCAGCTGCTTCTGCAGAGTCTGCACCAGGGCCAAAGTGGTCGGATCGTCGCCGAAGTTGGTGATCTTGAAAGCCAGCTTCTGGCCGTCTTTTGTCATGATGCCATCGGAGCCCGCGGTGTAACCGGCATCGGTCAGCACCTTCTTGGCCGCATCCGGGCCGGTGGTCTTCACCGGGTAGTTGTCCTGGTAGTACTTGGAGAACGGCATCAGCATCATCGAACCGGGCGTGGCTTCGTCCCACTGCAAGCCGTTGTAGCGCACCGTAGCGAGTGCCTTGCGATCGACCGCGGCGAAGACCGCATTGCGCACCGCGACATCGGTCATCGGAGCCGCCTGGGCATTGATGTTCATGCCACCGGCGAACAACCGCTGGCCCCGTCGGATATCCATATTGGCCGAGTCTTTGAGCTGGTTGTACCGGTTGAGCGTATTGCCCGTGGTGACGTCGATTTCCTGGTTCTTGAATGCCGCGATGGTCGCCGCGCTTTCCATCTGGCGGAAGACCAACTGGTCCAGAATCGGCTTCTGGCCCCACCACTTTTCATTCGGCACCATGGAGACGGTCTTCGCCGCGGAATCGTAGTTCTCCAGTTTGAACGGGCCGGCTGCCCAGTCCGGGCGCATGTTCTGCACGAAGCCATTGTTGAACACGTCCGGCGTGTTCACCTTCGGGTTCAGGATCGGGTCGAAGAGGTTGGACAGCGGGTAGGTCGGCTGTTTCATGGTGACCGTGACGTCTTTGGGTGTATCGCCCTGGACCACGGACTCGATGTTCTCGTAAGCACCCGGCGTTACGATGTTGACCTCGGGGTTCTCGCCATTGAGCATTTTCCAGGTGTTGATGAAGGCATCGGCTGCGATCGGGGTCCCGTCGTTCCAGGTTGCCTTGTCATTGATCTTGATCTTGATCGTCTGCTTGCCGTTATCGAGACTGCTGGTGAAATCGGTGCAGAAATCAGTCTTCGGTTTCTGTGTGCCATCGGCATCCGAGGTCCAGCAACTTGCGGCATTCATCGCGCCCATCAAGGTGGCGTTATCCGTATTGTTGCCATTCTGGCTGGAGCGGTTGAAGTCCGGCCCGATGTTGCCGAGCGGCAAAGTGAGCTTGCCACCCTGTTTGAGGTTTTCCCGCGGCTGCGCGTTGACACTGACCAGCTTGCTGATATCGGCACCGGCGGTCTGTGCCGCACCGGAAGCCGGCCCTTGGCCCTGCCCTCCGCCGCCACCGCAACCGGTGATGACCAGTGCGGCAGCCACCAGAGCGGCTCCGCCTACCGTCAATTTCGTTTTCATGCTCTTCCTTTCATCTGGGTTCTTGCCATGGATCGAGTGGCTTGCGGCTTCATTGCCGGCAGTCCGCTCGGGTTGGAATCAATTCACCAACACCGCCTGGTCCAATTCGTGGTCCGGGAACAGGCAAGCGTGCTGGTGGTCGTTGCCGGCGCCGGCGGGCACCAAGTCCGGCATCGCACTGCGGCATTTTTCCCGCTTCGGCTCCGGCAGTACCGCGAAAATCGGACACCGGCTGGAGAACACGCAACCCGGTGGCGCATCCAACGGCGTCGGCAGATCGCCTTTCAAGACGATCCGTTCCCGGCTGCGCTCGATGGCCGGGTCCGGAATCGGGATCGCGGACAGCAGCGCCTTGGTGTACGGGTGTTTCGGATCGTCGAAGACCTGCTCCACGTCACCGATCTCCACGATCTTGCCCAGGTACATGACCGCGACCCGATTGGAAATGTGCCGGACCACGGACAGATCATGGGACACCATGAGATAGCTCAACCCGAGCTCGGCCTTGAGTTGCTCCAGCAAGTTGATCACCCCGGCCTGCACCGAGACGTCCAGCGCGGAAACCGGCTCATCGAGCGCCACCAATTTGGGGTTCGTCGCGAGCGCCCGGGCAATGCCAATGCGTTGCCGTTGGCCGCCGGAGAACTGGTTCGGGAACCGGTTGACGAAATCCGGCTGCAGCCCCACCAGCCTCATCAATTCCAGGATCCGCTGCTTGATCTCCGCCTTGGACATGCCGCGGTTCTCCAGCGGTTCGGAAAGCGCCTCGAAAACCGTGAAGCGCGGGTCCAAAGCCCCGGTGGGATCTTGGAACACCATCTGCAGATCGCGGCGGACCACCTTGCGCACATCGACGCTTTTCGCCTCGGAGTTCTTCGCCTCGCCGATTTGGATCAGCCCGGGCTGGCCGCGCTCGAACTCCATGATCTCCAGCAAAGTCGTGGTCTTGCCGCAGCCGGACTCCCCGACGATCGAGAAGCACTCGCCTTCGCGGATGTCGAAGCTGACCCCGTCGACCGCTTTGACCGTGCCGATCCGGCGCTTGAACAACGCACCCTTGAGCAACGGGAAGTGCTTGGTCAAATCCGCCACCCGGAGCACCGCGGTGCGCTCCAGCCGGGGCAGTCGTTCCAGCGGTGATCCGGTCAGCTCCGGCGCTTCGAAGACGTCGTGCGCATTGACTCCGACCAGCTGTCCGGTTTTGATGCACGCAGCCTGGTGCGCGAATCCATGCTCCGGGCCGGCCGCGCCGATGGTGACCATTGGGATCTCCCCGGTACGGCATTCCTCCGAAGCCAAGGGGCAACGCGGCGCGAAAGCGCAACCCGGCGGTGGCGAAATCAAGTTCGGCGGGGTGCCCTTGATCGGGACCAGCGAATTCTTCGACGATGTGTCCACCCGTGGGATCGCGCCGAGCAACCCCAGGGTGTACGGCATCCGCGGGCCGGCGTAGATGCTCTCCACCGGCCCGCGTTCCACTGCGCGGCCGGCGTACATCACCATGATTTCGTCCGCCATGCCGGCCACCACGCCCAAATCGTGCGTGATCATCACCACCGCGGCGCCGGTCTCCTGCTGCGCGGTCTTCAGGACTTCGAGCACCTGGGCCTGGATGGTCACGTCCAGCGCCGTGGTGCACTCATCCGCGAACAGCACTGCGGGGTCGTTTGCGATCGCGATCGCGATCATCACCCGCTGCCGCATGCCGCCGGAGAATTCGTGCGGGAAGGCCCGCAGACGATCCTTGGGGCTGGGAATGCCCACCAGCCCCAAGAGTTCAACGGTCCGGGCTTCTTTGGCCTGTTTGCTCATGCCCGGATTGTGGATGGTCAACGTCTCGATGATCTGCTGCCCGATGGTCAGCACCGGAGTCAGCGAGGACAAGGGGTCCTGGAAGACCATGGAAATGTCCTTGCCGCGGTACTTGGACATTGCTTTGTCGCTCAGCCCCAACAGCTCCTGACCGCGGTACTGCACCGAGCCGGTGATGTCCGCGGTTTCCGGCAGCAGGCCCATTACGGCCATCGAGGACACCGATTTGCCGGAACCCGACTCGCCGACGATGCCCAGGGTCTGCCCTGGCCGCAGGTCGAAGTCGATCCCGCGGACCGCATGGTTGATGCCGTTCTCGGTGTTGAATCTGACGTTGAGGTCACGCACGCTCAGCACGGCATCGGAGGGAACCGCGAGGCCGGAACCTGCCGGCAGTCCGATTTCTTCCGGACCCAGATTGATCGTCATTTCTTCTTAGCCTTGCCTACTGAGGTGGAGCTGGGGTCGAACGCATCGCGCAGGCCGTCATTGAGCATGGACAGCGAACCGGTCAGGAAGAACATCGCCAGCAAGGGGTACCAGAACATCCAGGGATAGGAGCTCACCTGGGAGCTGGCTTGGCCGATCAAGACGCCCAGGCTGATGTCCGGGTCCTTGATCCCGATGCCGATGAAGGAGAAGGCGATTTCCGCGAGGATCGCGGCGGTCACGCCGCGGGTGATGTCCAGGACCAGCAGCGAGCCGATGTTCGGCACCAGGTGCCGCCAGACGATTTTGAACGGATGCACCCCCATGAATTGCGCCGCTTTCACGAAGTCCCGGCTCATCAAGGACTTGCCCAGCGAACGGATCAACCGGGCCGCGCCCATCCAGCCGAAAATCAGGATCACGATGGTCAGCAGGATCCAGCCGGGCAGGCTGCTCTGCAATCCGCCGCCGCCGCTGGTCACGATGGCCACGATCAGGATCGAGGGCACCATGATCAGCGCTTCCAGGATGAACAGCATGATCCGCTCCAGCCGGCCGCCGAAGTAGGCCATGGTGCAGCCGTAAATCGCGGCGAACAGCGCACTGCCGATGCCGACCACGAGGCCGATCACGATCGAGGTGCGGATGCCTTCCACCATCTGGGCGAACAAATCGCGGCCGCCCTGGCTGGTGCCGAACCAATGCGTGGCGGACGGGCCGGTGCCGATATTGAGCGGATCGATCGTGGTCTTGTCCCACTGCTGCAGGAAAACCCCGGCCGTGGAGAACAAGCAAAGCAGCAAGAAGATGACCAGACCGGCCACCGCGGTCTTATTGCGCAGGAACCGGCGGAAGATGATCTGGGCTTTGCCCATCACCTGCTCGTCGCCCGATTCGAGGGCCTCTTCGAGATGCTCCTCGCTCGGCCCGGGCGCGCTGTTGACGACGCTCATGAAACCCTCACTCTCGGGTCGACGATGCTGGTCGCCAGATCAGCCAGGATCGCGCCGACTGCGAAGACCAGGGAACCGAAGGCGACCGTCATCACGGTGCCATTGACGTCCGCCGTCGTAATCGCTTGGATCGACCACAAACCGATGCCCGGCCAGGCGAAGATCATCTCCGCGAAAAATGCTCCGGTGAACACGGCCGGGATGTGGAAAGCGATCGACTGCGCCACTGGGATGAAGGACACTCGGAGGCCGTGCCGCCGGATCGCTTGATTCCTCGTCAGTCCTTTGGCCCGTGCAGTGCGCACGAAATCGGCATTGACGTTGTCCAGCAAATACTGCCGCTGCGCGATTTGGAAGGTCTGCCAACCGAAGATGGTGAGCGCGAAAGTCGGCACCACGTAGTGCGCCAGCAGATCCAGGAAGGCGGGGAAGCCCGGAGCTATGCCCACGGTGGATATCCCGGTCACGAAGAAGATCTGCGAGCCGGCCATTTCGTTGATCTTGATCGCGCCGAGTTGGACCAGGAAGTAGCCGATCGGCGCCGGCAGGATGTAGACCAGGTAGCTGTAGCCGGTGATGATCCGGTCGGAAAATTTGTATTGCCGGGCGGCGGAATACACGCCCAGGGCCACTCCGATCAGGATCGTGAGCACCATCGCGGTGATGTACAACCGGGTGGAGACCCAGACCCGGTCGCCGAACTCGGCATTCACATATGAACCATTGGGGCTACGCCCCCAGTCCCAGCGAGTGACCACGCCGAGCAGCCAATCGCCGTAGCGTTCAATCGGGTTCTTGGTCGGGTCCAACCCCAGACTGGCGAAGTTCGCCTGCACTTGTTCCGGGCTCGGCCGGGGAGTTCGTTCCTGTTCCAGCAAAGTCGGCCGCATGGTCGATACGGCCAAGAAATAGGTGGCGGACGTCGTCAGGAAAATCATGACTAGATAGGTGGCGGCTCGTTTGAGCAGATATACAAGCATGGGACGGTTACTGGCGCGGCTCCGACGTGGTCAATCCAACGCACCCGACATCCAACATCCCCCAGCTTTTCAATGACACCTGTATCAGTCCTCCCGACTGGTTCGTCGTCGATGCGCGTTTTCCGCCACAACCCCCGTTGGCTCTGGTGAGCACCGCGCCGGGCTATTCGATAAACAGCCCAACCCATGTGCCGCGCATCACATTGGACCGAATCTAGCACAGGGATTTCACCCGGTTGACCGTGCGAACCCACAGCAATAACCGGCCGACATCTGTAGGAAACAGATAGCGCTCAGCAACAACCTGTCGGCAAAACCCGTCGAATAGCGCACAAAACTCTGCTTGCTGTGCAAAAAATACAGCGATGAACGCCATTGAAGTCCAAAAGCAACTAACTAAAACCGTTTACTCGTTACAAAAACGTTACCCAACATTCACAGCGGAAATACCTGTCATGCAACCTCTGTTGATCAGGAGGCAACCTAGGGGTTTATGCTGGAAAACGTGACTTCCCTCATGGACGGCCCGCTGACCGACCTGTTCTCAGCCCGCGCCGCAAACATCAAACAATCCGCAGTGCGCGACGTTTTCGAAATCTCGATGCGCCCGGGGCTGATTTCGCTGGCCGGCGGAAACCCCTACCTGCAGTCGCTGCCGCTGGAAAAGCTCGGCGCCACGGCCGCCGCGATCATCGCCGAACAGGGCTTGGAAGCGCTCCAGTACGGCGGCGGCCAAGGCACTCTCGAGCTGCGCGAGCAGATCTGCCAGGTGATGGCAGCCGAAGGCATCCTCGACGCCGACCCGGACAATGTGGTGATCACCGCGGGTTCGCAATCGGCACAGGACGTCGCGGCGAAGGTCTTCTGCGATCCGGGCGACGTGGTGCTCGTGGAAGATCCCACCTACGTCGGGGCACTGAATACCTTCGAGGCCTACCAGGTGGAGGTCATCCCGGTGGCGGTCGACGGCGACGGCTTGGTCCCGGACGCGCTCCGCGCCCAATTGGCCCGGCTCCGCGCCGCCGGCAAACGGGTGAAACTGCTCTACACGATCCCCAACTTCAACAACCCCTCAGGCGCCATGCTGGCCGAAGACCGCCGCCAGGTGGTGATCGACATCTGCCGCGAAGAACACGTCCTGATCCTGGAAGACAATCCTTACGGATTGCTCAAGTTCGACGGCGAGCCGTTGGCGCCGTTGCGGGCCCGGGACAGCGAGCAGGTGCTCTACCTCGGTTCGTTCTCCAAAATCTTCGCCCCGGGCCTGCGGATCGGCTGGGCCCTGGTCCCGACCGCACTGAAGCAGCGCTTCTACCTGGCCAGCGAGGCGGTGACCCTGTGCCCGCCGTCGTTCAACCAAATGCTGGTTTCCGCCTACCTGCGCGAATACGACTGGCTCGGCCAAGTGGCGCACTACCGCTCGCTGTACCGCGAGCGCTGCGAAACCATGCTGGAAGCACTCGACGAGCACATGCCTGCGGGAGTCAGCTGGAATCGGCCGGCCGGCGGCTTTTTCATCTGGCTGACTTTGCCGGAGGGCATCGACACCTACCCCTTGCTACACGAAGGGATCGAAGCCGGCGTGGTCTTCGTGCCCGGCGCGGCTTTCACCGGCGCGGAGCACAGCAACTCGCTGCGGCTCGCGTTCAGCGCGGTCAACTCCGAAAGCATCCGGGAAGGCGTCCGGCGGCTCGCGCCGGTTCTGGCTGAAGCGATCAGCGCGCGCTGACCGCTTCAGCCGGCTGCGCCGAACGGCGCAACCGGACGAACAGATAGCCCAACGCGATCGAGGCCACTCCGGCGCCGAAGGCGAAGGCGATGTAGTTCGAGTTCACCCCGAGATTCGCGGCGAGCAGCAAGCCGCCGACCTGCGGAGCGGCAACCGCGCCGATCCGTCCGACGCCGAGCGCCCAGCCGAGTGCGGTGCCGCGCAGGCGGTCCGGGTAATGGTTGGCGATTGCGGCCAGAATCAGGCATTGCGTACCGTGCGTGCCCACCCCGGCGACCACCAGCAGCACGTAGACCATCGCGGTCGGCGGATTGACCAGAAGCAGGAGCAGGCTCGCCGTGGCGAAGGCCGCAGTCACCGAGGCCACCCGCAATGGCCCGAAGCGGTCGGCCAAGGGCGCGGCGAGCAATGAACCGGCGACGGCGCCGAGGTTGAGTGCGATTGCGAAGGTCAGGGCGGAGCCGAGGTTGTGCCCGGCGGTCTGCATCAGATTCGGCAGCCAAATGCCCAAGCCGTACCAGGCGAACAAGGTGGCGAGCACGGCCAGTGCGAAAAGCAGGCTCGGCGCCAAATAAGGCGTCTTCAGAATATTGCCGAAGCCGACCCGGTCCGTTTTCGCCGACAACCGGGACTGCTTGCTCAAGGTCTCCGGCAAGTATCGCCAGGCCAGCGGCAGCAGCACCACGATCGCCAACGCCGCGACCAGGAACATCGACTGCCAGCCGAATGCCGGGATCAGACCGATACCGAGCAGCGCAGCCATGGTCCCGCCGATCGGCACCCCGGAGAGCATCAAGGTCGCGATCATGGCCCGGAACTTCACCGGCACCAACTCTGCCGCGAGCGCGGCCACCGACGGCATCAGGCCGCCCAGCCCCACTCCTGCGATGAAGCGGAACACCCCGAACAGCACCGGCCCCGGAGCCACCGCGCACAGCACCGTGAAAACCGAGAAGACCAGGGTGCAGGCCAGGATCGTATTGCGCCGGCCCAAGCGGTCCGCGGTCCGGCCGGCCAGCAATGCGCCCACCAGCATTCCGGCGAAGGCCACGCTGCCGAGCGTCCCGGCGGTACTGCGGGTCAACCCCCAGTCGGTGTCCTGGATCAGCGAGGTCTGCACGGTGCCGTAGACGATCAGGTCATAGCCGTCGAAGACCACGAGCAGCCAGCAGACCACGACGGCGATCACCGTGGCGCGTTTCCCCAGGACGGGGCGTCCCGGGTCCGTTGGTTCGACCCGCGTTGCGGGCTCGGACTTCGGGGCCGCTGGATTCGATGGGGGTTGGGATGTGCTCATATCGTGTCCTCATTGACCGTACTGACCGGGACCCGGCATAGTCCGGGTAATCCCATGACACTTCCTGTTCCGCTTGACTTCTATCAATATAATTCTTCTATGCAGAATAAACAGCCGGGAAATCTGCCCCGGAAACCGAGCTACGCGCTGGAGTCCGTGGACAATGCACTGCGGCTGATGCAATTGCTCCGGGATGTGGGGCAGATCCGGCTCAAGGACGCCGCGGTGGAGCTCGGCATCGCACCCTCCACGGCACACCGCCTGATGGCTATGCTGGTCTATCGCGGATTCGCGGTGCAGGACGAATCCCGCCACTACCAGCCCGGGCCCGCAATCGGACTCGCCCCCGCCGGGATGCAGTGGGCCAAAGACCTGCGAGCCCTGGCCCAACCGCATCTGGAACTGCTGTCCAGCCGACTCGGCGAAACCGTGAATCTGATGATCCGAGTAGGCAGCAAAGTCCGATTCCTTTCGACCGTGGAATCCGATACTTTCCTGCGGGTCGGCGACCGGCAGGGCACCGCCTTCGAAGCCCGGGACACCTCCGGGGGCAAAGCACTCCTGGCCGAGCTCCCGGACGTCTCGTTGATCCAGCTCTACCGCTCCAAAAGCGCCGCCCTGTCCGGGGACCTGCTCGATGAGAAATCCTTCAACTCGCTGCGCGCCGAGTTGGCGACCGTCCGGACCACCGGTTATGCCTTGAACCGGGACAGCACCGAAGCCGGGGTCTCCGCCGTCGGCACGGCACTGCACAACTGCTCGGGCGAAGCCGTCGCCGCATTCGCGGTGGCCAGCCCGACCACCCGGTTCGCAGCGCTCCTGGACAAGCGCAGCCTGGAGCTGATCCGGCTCTGCCGGCAGGACATCGATCGGGACATCGCCCAACCGACCAGCTAGATTCTTCTCTGAAGAATTTTCTCGTGCCGGCTCGTACCACCTGGTTAGGCTCGCAACCTGATCTGATCCGACAGGAGCGAGCATGCACAGCGATATCACCGATGGCCCTCCGGAACCGGAGCTCGAGCAGCTCTACCGTGACTTCGCCACCGAAAACCTGAACCCGCTCTGGACCCAGCTTTCCGACTTGATGCCGGAGTCGCCGGCACCGAAGGCCGTGCCGCACGTGTGGCGCTGGAATACGCTCTACCCGCTGGCGCAACGTTCCGGAGATCTGGTTCCGGTGGGCCGCGGCGGGGAACGGCGCGCGATCGCGTTGGCCAATCCCGGACTGGGCGGCGCACCCTATGTTTCGGCAACCCTGTGGGCTGCGATCCAGTATCTGGGGCCACGCGAAACCGCGCCGGAACACCGGCATTCGCAAAATGCCTTCCGCTTCATCATCGAGGGCGAAGGCGTCTGGACCGTGGTCAATGGGGATCCGGTGGCGATGCGCCGCGGCGATTTCCTGCTCACTCCGGGTTGGAATTTCCACGGCCACTACAACGAATCCGACGCCCCGATGGCCTGGATCGATGGCCTGGACATCCCGTTCGTGCACTACTCGGACACCAGCTTCTTCGAGTTCGGCTCGGAGCGGGTCACCGACGAGGCCACGCCGCCCACGTCCCGGGCCGAACGGCTCTGGGCCTACCCCGGGCTGCGTCCGCTGAGCGGTTTGGGCGAGCGCACCAACTCGCCGATCGCGGCCTACCGTTGGGAGTACACGGACCGGGCACTGGCCGAACAGCTGCTGCTGGAAGACGAAGGCCAACCTGCGACCATCGAGCCCGGGCATGCTGCCATCCGGTACAGCAACCCGACCACCGGTGGCGATGTGATGCCCACGCTCCGCGCGGAATTCCACCGGTTCCGCGAAGGCGCCCATTCACGGGCCCGGCGCGAGGTCGGTTCGTCAGTCTGGCAAGTCTTCGACGGCAGCGGAACGGTCACCCTGGACGGCCGGGAACAGGAACTCGCCACCGGAGATCTGTTCGTGGTCCCCTCTTGGGTCCCCTGGTCGATCCAGGCCCGCAGCGGACTCGATCTGTTCCGCTTCTCCGACGCGCCGATCATCGAAAAACTTCATTTCAACCGGACTTTCATCGAAGGGGAACAGCCGTGAAACTGGCCACCATCCGCACCGTCTCAGGAACCTCGGCCGCGGTCGTCCGCGGCGACGAACTGATCGAGATCGCCGGAGTGCCCGACGTCGGCGCCTTGCTCGCGGCACCAGACTGGCAGTCGGTTGCCACGGCAGCGGACGGCGCCAGGCATCAGGCTGCGGCAGCCGATTTGGCCCCGGTGGTCCCGCATCCCGGAAAAATCGTCTGCGTCGGCTTGAATTACCGGAACCACATCAAGGAAATGGGCCGTGAACTGCCGGAATTCCCCACCCTCTTCGCGAAATATCCGGAAGCCCTGATCGGCCCGCGGGACGACATCGAGCTGCCGGCTGAATCCGATCAGGTCGATTGGGAGGCCGAGCTCGCCGTGGTGATCGGCAAACCGGCCCGCCGGGTCAGCGAAGCCGCAGCCGCCGATCACATCGCCGGGTACGCGGTGCTCAACGATGTCACCATGCGCGACTACCAATACCGCACTCCGCAATGGTTCCAGGGCAAAACCTGGGAAAATTCCACCCCGTTCGGCCCCTACCTGGTCACACCGGATGAATTTGCGTTGGGGGCCATCCTGCGTGGCCAGGTGGACGGCCGAACGGTTCAAGAGGTCCCGACGTCGGATTTGGTCTTCTCACCGGCCCAGCTGGTTGCCTATATCTCGACGATCTTCACCTTACAGCCCGGCGACGTGATCGCCACCGGCACTCCGGGCGGCGTGGGCCACGCCCGGAAGCCGGCCGAGTACCTTTCCGACGGGAATCTGCTCAGCACCTCGATCGACGGTTTGGGCGAGCTGCAAAACCGTGCGGTAAAAGTCGTGGACCATGCCGGCGCGAACTGACCGGAGCACCGATCCGGAGGTTCTGGCCTGGCTGCTCCAGGCCAGGCGCGGCACCGCCTACTTCGCCCGGAAACTCAATGAACTCACCGATGCAGAGCTGGCCGGGGACTCGCTGTTGGCCGGCTGGACCCGGAAGCACCTGGTGGCCCACGTGGGCTACAACGCCCGGGCACTCGCCCGGTTGGTGGAGTGGGCGGCCAGCGGCGTCGAAAACCCGATGTACCCCTCGGCCTCCGCCCGGAACGAGGAAATCGCCTTGGGCGCCACGCTCAGCCCGATCGCCCTGCGCAACCTCTTCGACCATGCCGCGATCCACTTGAACGTGGAGTGGCGCGACCTTCCGGACGACCGCTGGCGCGAGGAAGTCCGTACCATCCAAGGCCGGACCTTGCCGGTCTCGGAAACCGTCTGGCTGCGCTGCCGGGAAGTCTGGATCCACGCGGTCGACCTCGGCAATGGCGGTCGGTTCGCGGATCTTCCAGAACCCGTCCTGCGCCGGCTGCATGCCGAGATCCCGGCACTATGGGAAAGCCGGGGCGAGGTCTTCGCGATTCCGGACGGCGCACTGGCCGACCAGGTGCAATGGATGAGCGGCCGGGCCGGCGCCTTGGCCGGAGCAGGCGATCCGCCGCGCTGGCTCTGAGCACTCAGATCCCATCGGGCCGGTCCGGCCACGCTGCCGCCCTGGCGTGGCCGGACCGGCCCGATGGCCTGCCCCAACCACGACTCCGTCGGCGCCATCCGGACTTGGGCGCAGTTGGGCCGGGTATCGGATGGCACGACCCGGCCCAACTGCGCCCGAGTCGGCGGCACGCAGTCCGATTATCGAAGCTTGTCTTGGCCGGGCACACATGATCAGCTAGGCGCATGCCCGGCGAACCACTCCGACTTCGGACCGACGACGGTCAAACCCTGGCCGCCACAGTCTTCGAGCCCAGCGCTGCCGCCACCGAAACCGTGGTGATCGCCTGCGCCACCGGCGTGCTGGCCAGATATTACCGGCGCTATGCGGAGTTCCTCGGCCAGCACGGCTACCGGGCAATCACCTTCGACTACCGCGGGGTCGGCGAATCCCGGACGGCAGACCTTTCGACGCTGCGCGGGCCGTGGAGCGATTGGGGGCGCTACGATCTGGACGCGGCATTGGGCTACGCCCTCGATCGCGGGAAGGCTTCCCTCGTCGGGCACAGCTTCGGTGGTTTCGCGGCAGGCCTGGCACCGCACGGAGCCGGGCTGCACCGAATCCTGATGGTCGGCGCCCAACACGCCTTCTGGCTCGACTACCGTCATGGCAGCCGGGCCCGGTTCTGGTACCGATGGCACCTGAAGATGCCCCTGCTGACCCGCCGGTACGGATATTTCCCGGGGAAGCGGCTGGGGCTTACCGAAGACCTGCCGCGCGGCGTCGCCCTGGACTGGGCCTGCAGCCCGCGCGACTTCACCCGGCGCGATCCGGAACTACGCCGGAACTTGGCCGCAGTGGAGGCACGAATCGCCGCGGTAGCCGCCACCGACGACCCGTTCGCCACCCCGCGGGCCACCGAAAGAATGCTCGGCTACTACCCGAACGCCGTGAAAACCAGCAGCTTCCTGCCGCCGGCCCGTTACCGGCAAACCGAAATCGGACACTTCAGCTTGTTCAACGACAAGTTCGCCACCACCTTTTGGCTGGAAACTGTGGATTTCCTGGCCGGCCGGGAGCCTTGGCCCTGAGCCGGCTAGTTGCGGATTTCAGGGCCGGCGAATTCAGTCCAGCAGCAGCGCCGGCTCCTCCAGGATCGCCGCCACGTCGCCCAAGAACCTCGCTGCCACATCGCCGTCGACCACCCGGTGGTCGAAGGACCCGCCGAGGGTGGTGATCCAACGTGGCACCACCTGGCCATCGACCACCCAGGGCTTCTGCTTGACCGTGCCGAAAGCCACGATCCCGACTTCGCCCGGATTGATGATCGGGGTACCGGTATCCAGCCCCAGCGCCCCGATATTGGTGATCGTGATGGTTCCGTCTTGCATCTGCGCCGGCTGGGTCTTGCCCGCCCGTGCGGTTTCCGCCAAGGAACTCAGGGCGACCGCCAGCTCTTTGAGCGAAAGCCGCTGTGCATCTTTGATGTTCGGCACCACCAAACCACGCGGCGTGGCTGCAGCGATGCCGAGATTCACGAATCCCTTGAGCAGGATCTCCTGATCCGTCCACGCCGCATTGACGCTCGGATTGCGCCCGGCAGCCCAGATCACGGCCTTCGCCACGATCAGCAGCGGGGATACTTTGACCCCCTCGAAGTCGCGGCTGGTTTTGAGCCGCTTGACGAACTCCATGGTGCGGCTGGCATCCACGTCGATGAAGATGCTGACATGCGGCGCGCTGAAGGCACTGCGCACCATGGCCTCCGCAGTGGCCTTGCGCACGCCTTTCACCGGAATCCGGACCACTTCTCCGGTCCAGGCGCCCACCGGTTCACTCGACGCCGTGGTCCGGTCCCGGTAATCCACCAAGTCCTTCCGGGTGACTTCGCCGCTTTTCCCGGTAGCCGGCACCAGGGCCAAATCGAGACCCCAATCCTTCGCGGCTTTCCGCACCGGCGGCGCTGCCAACGGACGGGCTGGGGGCAGCGTCCCGACTCGCGCCGTCGCTTCCGGCGCGACCGTCGCTTCCGGCGCGGCCGTCGCAGCGGGTGTCGGCGTGGCCGGATCGGCACCCCGGCGGGCCCGGCGGTGCACTGCATCGGCTTTGGGTCCGGTGCCGACCAGGGGCCCGGGCGGTGCGGCTTCGACCGCGCCGCCGATCGGCTCGGCCGAAGCTGTCGGACTGGCCGAAGCGGTATGCGGAACGGTGAGTTTCCCGGACTCCGGAACCATCAGCTCCGGCGCGATGTCCAGTTCCGGCTGGCTGAGCAGGACACCGGCACCGCCGCCGATCGCGATGATCGGAGTGCCGACGTCGACCGTCTGGCCTTCGGCCACCAGCAGCGCACTGACTGTGCCGGCGAAAGGCGAAGGCAGCTCAACCAGCGATTTCGCGGTTTCGATCTCGACCAGGACGTCGTTGATCGAAACCTGGTCGCCCACTTTGACCTTCCACGAGACGACCTCGGCCTCGGTCAGGCCTTCCCCGACGTCCGGCAAATTGAAAGTCTGCACCAGTTCCCCCATCAGTAGGCCATCGCCCGGTCGAAGGCTTCCAACACCCGATCGATGTCCGGCAGATAATGCTCTTCGACCCGGGCCACCGGATACGGCAGGTGGAAACCACCCACCCGGATCACCGGCGATTGCAGCGAATAGAACGACCGTTCACTGATCCGGGCCGCGATTTCACCGCCCAGGCCGCCGAACGTGGGCGCTTCATGGGCGATCAACAACCGGCCGGTTTTCTGCACCGATGCATTCACGGTGTCGAAATCGACCGGTGACAGCGATCGCAAGTCGATCACTTCGATGCTGCCGCCGTCCTGCGCCGCCGCCTCGGCCGCAGCCAGCGCGACCGGCACCAGCGGCCCGTAGGCGACCAGCGTGGCATCGTTGCCCTCCCGCAATACCTGGGCTTCGAAGGCGCCGCGCCCCGGGCTTCCGGTGTCCACCTCGCCTTTGAGCCAGTAGCGACGTTTCGGCTCGAAGACGATCACCGGATCCGGGCAGGCTACCGCTTCCTGGATCATCCAGTACGCGTCGTGCGGGTTCGACGGCGTAATGATGCGCAGCCCGGCGGTGTGCGCGAACAAGGCTTCCGGCGACTCGGAGTGGTGTTCGATCGACCCGATTCCACCGCCGTAGGGAATCCGGATCACCACCCCGGCGCTCAGCTGGCCTTCGCTGCGGGCATGGATTTTGGCCAGTTGCGTGGTGATCTGGTTGAACCCGGGGAAGACGAAACCGTCGAATTGGATCTCGCACACCGGCTTGTAGCCGCGCAGGGCCAGGCCGATCGCGGTGCCCACGATGCCGGACTCGGCCAAGGGGGTGTCCACCACCCGGTCCGCGCCGAACTCGGCTTTGAGCCCCTCGGTGACCCGGTAGACGCCGCCGAGGTCGCCGATGTCCTCGCCCATGAGCAAGGTGTCCGGATCGTCCTCGAGCACCCGGCGCAACCCTTCATTGATCGCCTTCGCGATGGTCAGCGTGCTCACTTCTGCACCCCTTCGGATTCGAATCCGGCCTCGTACTGTTCCCACCAGGCCAGCTCCTCGGCCACCAGCGGGTGCTGTTCCGCGTACACATGCGCGAACGAGCTGCGGATGTCCGGCATTTCCATGGCCAGCACCGCGGCACGGACGCTGGTCGCCAATGCCTCGCCGTCGGCCGCGAGTTGCGCGAAGAACTCATCATCGGCGCTGCCTTCGGCGCGCAGCAGTTTTTCCAGCCTGGACAATGGATCCCGACCGGCCCAGAGCTGCTCTTCGGCGCTGCCCCGGTATTTGGTCGGATCATCCGCCGTGGTGTGCGCACCCAAGCGATAGGTCACGGCTTCGATCAGCACTGGACCGGCACCGGCGCGAGCCTGTTCGAGCGCCCAACTGGTGACCGCATGCACCGCCAGCACGTCATTGCCGTCGACCCGGATCCCGGGGAACCCGTACCCGGCTGCCCGGTTGGCCAGCGGGACTTTGGACTGGACTTCGAACGGCACCGAAATCGCCCATTGGTTGTTCTGGCAGAAGAACACCACCGGCGCTTTGAACGAGGCTGCGAAGACCATGGACTCGTGCACGTCGCCTTCGGAGCTCGCCCCGTCGCCGAAATAGGCGATCACCGCGGCCGGCTCCTGCTGGCTGCCGGAATCAGCACCGGCCTGCGCCGACTTGGCCTGATCGCGTTGGATGCCCATCGCATAGCCGACGGCGTGCAGGGTCTGCGCCGCGAGCACCAGGGTATAGAGGTGGAATCCGTGTTCCTTCGGGTTCCAGCCGCCGTGCGAGACGCCGCGGAAGAGCTTCAGCAGCTTCCCCGGGCCGATCCCGCGGATCATCGCGATCGCGTGCTCCCGGTAGGTCGGGAAGAAGTAGTCTTGGCTGGCACCGGCGCGGGCCGAACCCACTTGGGCTGCCTCCTGGCCGATCGCCGGCACCCAGAGGGCCAACTCGCCTTGCCGCTGCAGGGCGGTGGCTTCTTGGTCGAATCTGCGGGCCAATGCCATGTCCCGGTAGAAACCGCGCAGGGTTTCCGGACTCAGCGCCTGGGCATATGCGTCGAATCTGGGATCCTGGCCACGACTGCCGTCCGGCGCGAGCAATTGCACCATGCTTGCGTCGTCCACTCCATTGCCGGGCATCTCAACAACCGCCACAGCGTCACCTCAATTCCATGCTTCGCGATGGAAATATTCCTTCCGCGGAATACATAACTAGCGCGGAATATTTCCCCAACCCAGCCTCTACTCTATCCGTTCCGGAAAGCCGGGCCGCGCTGTGTGAAGCGTTAGGAAGCAAGCGGCGTCTTTGTATAACCCGCACAGATTTCCAAGAGCCTGCTGTTGGCGGCTGCTTCCCCGATGCTGACCCGGACGCCCTCCCCGGCAAATGTCCGGACGGAAAGCCCCGCGGCTTCCGCCACGGCCGCAAAGTCGGCGGAATCCTCACCGAAATTGAGCCAGAAGAAATTTCCCTGGGCATCCGGGACCGGCCAACCGAGAGCGCGCAGGCCGTCCAGCACCCGCTCCCGTTCGAAGATCAGGCTTTGTACCCTTTCGATAATTTTCTCGTTCAGTTCGATTGAGGCGATGGCCGCTTCCTGCGCCACTGCTGAAGCGGTGAACGGCGATGCGGCGATCCGCAGCGACTCGGTGATCCCAGGGTGCGAGATCGAGTAGCCGATCCGCAGGCCGGCCAATCCATACGCCTTGGAGAATGTACGCAGCAGAACCACGTTCGGATACTTCCGATACATGTCCAGGCCTCGGACCATCTCCGGGTCGGTGCTGAACTCGGTGTAGGCCTCGTCGATCACCACGACGATCCGCGGCGGCACCTGGTCCAGGAATTCCACTACTTCAGCGGTATGCAGCACCGGGCCGGTGGGGTTGTTCGGCGTGCAGAGCACGATGACTTTGGTCCGTTCGGTGATCGCTGCGGCCATCGCGGGCAAATCATGCCGTCCGTCCGCCGCCAGCGGCACTTGGACACTCGCGGCACCGGTCAAGCCGACCGAAATCGGATAGGCCTCGAACGAGCGCCACGGATAAATGACTTCATCCGGCGCGGCCTCGTCATTGGCGCCCGCGAAAGCCGCCAGAATCTGGTTGAACGCCCCCAGGCCACCGGTCCCGGTGACGATGTCGTCGGCTGGAACGCCCAGGAATTCGCCCAGTACCGCGCGCAGCGGCGCCGCGGTCGGATCCGGGTAGCGGTTGATCGACTCGAGATCGGAGATCGCCGCGAGGACCTCGGGCAACGGAGGCAGCGGATTCTCATTCGAGGAAAGTTTGAAACTCGCCACGCCGGCCACTGGAACCGGCGGTTTTCCCGCGGCGTAGCGGGGCAGTCGGCGGAGCGCCGGACGCGGAATTGCAGGGCTGGAATCGGGGGCTTCAGTGCTCACCATCACACTCTAACTGCTCTCCGGCGACCCGGAAACCGTCCCGGCACTGCCCAATCGAGGCCGAATGTGCCAGCATAGTCGGATGGGAAGATTCCTCGTCCGAGTAGTGATCAGCACCGTTGCGCTCTGGGTCACCAGTTGGGTCCTGCCCGGAGTCCGGATCAGCACCGAAGGCACCATGAACGTGGCTCAGGGCAATGACACCTTCGCCTCAGTCTTGGCTTTCCTCTTCATCGGCCTGATCTTCGGCATCGTCAATGCCCTGATCAAACCCTTGGTGAAGCTGATTTCGCTGCCGGTGACCTTGCTGACCTTGGGCCTGTTCACCGTGGTGATCAATGCCGCGATGCTGTGGTTGACCGCTTGGCTGAGCAGCTTCACGCCGGTTCACTTCACCATCGATGCCTTCTTCTGGACGGCGATCTGGGCTGCGGTCATCATCAGCGTGCTGTCCATGATCGGCAGCGGCGTCACCGGCGTCAATCGCCAAGACAGCGCCGCAGCCCGCTGAACCTGTCCCGGCCTCCGGCCCAGCCAGGCCCTCCGAACCGGGCCTGCCGGACGGATAGCTAGAATGGGGGCATGCCTGCTGCCTCTTCTCCGCGCTACCGCCTCGCCGAAACCCAGATCGCACTCGGACCGCTCGATGGCCGCTACCGTGCCGCCGTCGCACCCTTGGTCGATTTTCTGTCCGAAGCCGCACTGAACCGGGACCGGATCGCGGTGGAGGTCGAATGGCTGATCCACTTGACCGATCAGGGCGTGCTCCCCGGCACCGCCGGGTTGAGCCAGACGCAAAAAGACCAGCTGCGCGCAATCGTCGACGAGTTCGACGTCGACTCGGTCGCTGAACTCGCCGAGATCGAAAAAACCACGGTGCACGACGTGAAGGCCGTCGAATACTACATCGGCCGGCGGCTGGCCGGGATCGGCATCGAGTCGCTCAAACCACTGGTGCACTTCGCCTGCACCAGTGAAGACATCAACAATCTTTCCTACGCTCTGGGCATCAAGGGCGCGGTGGAAAACGTCTGGTTGCCCGCCGCCCGCGAACTCAGCGCGAAACTGCGTGCCATGGCCACGGCCAACCGCACCGTCCCGATGCTCTCCCGCACCCACGGACAACCGGCGACGCCGACCACCCTCGGCAAGGAGTTGGCGGTGCTCGCCTACCGGCTTGACCGGCAGCTGCGCCGGATCTCGGAGGCCGAATACCTGGGCAAAATCAACGGTGCGACCGGGACCTATGCGGCACACTACGCGGCGGCGCCCGGCGCTGATTGGCAGGCCATTTCGCGCAGCTTCGTCGAGGGCTTGGGGCTGGACTGGAACCCGCTCACCACGCAGATCGAATCGCACGACTGGCAGGCCGAACTCTACGCGGACATCGCCCGGTTCAACCGGATCCTGCACAATCTGTGCACCGATGTCTGGAGCTATATTTCGATCGGCTACTTCGCGCAGATTCCGGTGGCCGGAGCCACTGGTTCCTCCACCATGCCGCACAAGGTGAATCCCATCCGGTTCGAGAACGCCGAGGCCAATCTGGAGATCTCCTCGGCCCTGTTGGACACCCTCGCCTCGACCCTGGTCACGTCGCGCTGGCAGCGGGATCTGACCGATTCCTCCAGCCAGCGCAACATCGGCGTGGCCTTCGGGCATTCAGTGCTCGCGATCAACAATGTACTCGGCGGGCTGGGCCGGCTCGACACCGCCGAGGCAGTGCTCGCGGACGACCTGGACCACAACTGGGAAATCCTCGGCGAAGCCGTGCAAACCGTGATGCGCGCTGAGGCGATCGCCGGCGTCCCGGGCATGGACGACCCGTATGAACGGCTCAAAGAGCTCACCCGCGGCCAACGGGTCGACGCCGGGCGGATGCAGGAGTTCATCTCCGGGCTCGGGCTTTCCGCGGAAGCGGAGGCCCGTTTGCGGGCGCTCACCCCGGGCGGCTACACCGGCATCGCCGCCGAGTTGGTGGATCACCTGCAGGACTAGCCGGCAGCGCCCCTCCGCTACCCCGGGCCCGGGCTTGGCGGCAATGGGCGGCCCGGGCTCGGAAAGGGCGAGCTAGCTCATACCAGGGTTTGCCGGCGTTCCCCGGGGAGTGCCCTCCGGGTGATCAGCCAGGCGATTCCGGCGCCCAGAATCGGCACCAGGACCGCAAGCGCCAGCAAATGCAGCCACGGCACCACAATGGTCAACCGGTCGACCATCAGGATCATCAGGACGGCGGGCAGCACCCCGAGCAGGATTCCCAAGACGCTGCCGATCAATGCGGTCATGGCGATCTGCACCGCGGCCAAGGATTTCCGGATCCGCGGCGAGGCCCCGATCCCGGCCAGCGTGGCCTGGTCGGCGCGGCCGTCCGCGAGGGCCAGCCCGGCGGTGATGCCGGCGGCACTCAGGATGATCAGTGCAGCCAGCGCGAGGACCAGCCACAGTTGCAGGGCGGAATCATCTTTGAAACCGGTCTCCACGGCGAAGTAGGGCACGGGCGGCCCGGCCCGGGTGATCTGGGCTTGCACCGCGACGGTCTCCGCCTGGCTGAGTGAACGTTCGAATTGCACCAGGAGCGTGTTGTCCGCGACCTTCAAACCCAGCCGGGCAGCCGTCTGCTCGGAGATGAAAGCGCTGTACATCAGTGCGTGATCAGGCGCTTCGACCACGGCCGGCAAGCGGACGCTGCTGTCGATGCGAAACTGATCGCGTTGCAAATCGCCGTACCCCATGGCCGGCTGCTGCCGGACATCACCGACCCCGATTTCCGCCTGACCGCTGGCCTGAAGCAATTCGTCGGAAACCACCACACCGCCGCCCGCCAGCGTCTGCAACGCCTCCGAGCTGGGCTGGTGCCCCAACAAGGCTTCGAGCTCCGCCGGACCGCCGATCAGGATGCTGGGAAATGAGCTGCGCCAGCCGGCGCGGCAGCGCGGATCGAGCCGGTCCGTCGGACGCGAATATTGGTCCAGCGGGCACCTGCTGCTCTGCGGAACCACCAAGGTGTGCTTGAGGCAGCCTGCAGAATCCATTCCCTTCGGTTCCTGGTCCGGATTGCCGAGCCAGCACAAGGCGTTCTGTTCACCACGCAGCGTCCAGGACCGGAACGGGACCGGAGTGCCCTTGGCGATCTCCCGCACCAGGTCTTCCGGTGCCAAACTGTCGATCCGGCCGGAACCCTGGTCGCCGGAGCCGGAGTAGACGGTATTCACCAGGTTCAGTGCTGCCTGGTTTAAGTTCGCGGACCAGGAGTAGCTCTCCTTGCCGCTCTGCATGACGCTGGCCACCACGACGACGGCGGCAGTGGCGAGCGTGGCGGCCGCCAGCACCGCCGCAATCGCCGGAACCGTGCGTCCGCGGTTCCGGGCCGAATCACGGGCCGCCAGGCGCCAGACCAAGGGGAGCCGTCCGGCACTCCGGGTGGCTCCGGCAACCAGCCGGTCCAGAAGGAGCACCACGCCCAGTACCGCGAACACCGCGCCGCCAATCAGCAGGATCGGGTATACCGGGGGCGCACCTGAGCTTCCCGACCGCTCGGCCAGCCCGACCGGAACTCCGATGAGCATGGCGACGGCGCCGCAGCCCAAAAGCGCCAGACCGGCCCGGGCCGGCCAGCGCCGGGGCTCGGTGACGCTCCGGCCACCACGCAGCGCGGCCATCGTCGCTTGCCGGGCAACTGCCCGGGCAGGCAGCAATGCCGCCGCATAGGCGGCCACGACCGCGACCACGACCACTGTTCCGGTGACCCAGTAATTGGGATGCAAGCCGGCAAAACTTCCGCGGCCGATGCTGCGGAAATAGCCGACCGCCAGGAGCGCCGCTGCCATCCCACCGCCGGCACCGAGCACCCCGGCGCCCAGGCCCAACCACACCGCGCCCGCGGTGACCATGGAGCGGAGCGTTCGGATTTCGGCACCGGTGGCGGCCAGCAGCGCCAATTCGCGCTGCCGTCCCTTCGCGCCCACGGCAAACGCTGCACCCGCCAGCAAACCGACTTCGAGCAGGGCCAGCGTGCCGATCAGGCCACCTAGATAATAGGCGCCCTCCTGGCTCGAGCCGCCGAAGTAGTTCCAGCGTCCGCCGTCCGGCGGGTTTTCCAGAACCGCTCTGGAGAGCACCACGACACCGCTGCGGTTGAGTTCTTTGATCTGCTCCCAGGTGACCGGCTGGTCGCCGTCCACGAAGTAAGCGGCCTCGTCCGCTGCGGACACCCCGGGCAACAACGGCGGCAATTCACCCGGACGCAGGTACAGCGCGAACTCCCGGGTCTCGACATTGCTGTCCAGCAGCGTTCCCACCACGGTGAACTGCCCGATTTCAGTGGAAATCACCCCGCCCAATCGCACCTTGGCCGCCTGCAGCAGCCCGGGCGAAGCCAAAACCTCCGCCGGCGCTTCGGGCGGTCGTCCTGAGCCGAGCGTGTATTTCCCCTCGAACACCGGGTCGAGCACCTCGGACTCGATCACCCTGGTTTGCTTGTCTGGCGCGAGTCCGGCGACATCAAGGAACCTTTCGCGCCAGCTGATCGCGCGGTAACCGGAGGGGATCGCGCCGCGTACGTCTACCGGGTTGGCATTTCGGATGGAACTCGGCATGCTGAATTCCCGGTCGTCCAACGGGCTCTGTTGCTGGTACGGGGGCTTCATCGAGGTTTTCGTGAATTTGGCCTGCGCCTGACCGAGCAGCATCGAGACCGCCTCGGCTTGGGTGGGTACGGCTGATTCGCCGAAGGTCGCGGCGGCGCTCAGTCCGAATACCGGCAGCATGATCAGCAGCATGATCAGGATCGATCGCCCGCGGTGTTTGCGGATGTCCCGCCAAGCCATTTTCAGGGCCAGCCGATAGCGCCGCCAACGCCCACCGGGCAACGGCAACAACTCGAGCGGCGCGGAATCAGCAGGCACCGCGGCCACCCTCCGCGCAGCTCGGCTCAGTCACCGTGAAAGGCAGCGGCGAGCAGCATCGACGGGTCGTTCTGCGACACCGATTCATCCACGACCCTGCCATCACGCAGAAAGACTACTCGGTCCGCCCAGGCCGCATGCCTGGCTTCATGGGTCACCAGAACCACCGCGGCTCCGGAATCGGCCCGGGCACGCAAGACTTCGAGGATGCCGTCCCCGGTGGCCGAATCCAAAGCTCCAGTCGGTTCATCGGCGAGGATCAACCGGCGCTCGCCCACAATCGCCCGGGCAATGGCGACCCGCTGCTGCTGGCCACCGGACATCTCATCCATGAAGCGGTGCGCGACTTCCGGGATGCCGACCTGGCGCAGGGCGTCCATCGCCTCATCCTGAGCCTTGGCCGAGGCCACGCCATCGAGTTCCCGGGGCAAAGCCACGTTTTCCAATGCGGTCAAGGTGGGCACCAGGTTGAAGTCCTGGAAGACATAGCCCACGGCGCGCCGGCGCAGCCGGGCCAATTCGTTCAGGCCCAATCCGTTCAACGGAGTGTTCTCCACGAAAACCTCACCGGATGTGGGTTGGTCCAGGCCTCCGGCCAGGGTGAGCAGCGACGATTTTCCGGAGCCGGAAGGGCCCATCACCGCGACGAATTCGGTGGCGTGCACGGTCAGGCTGAGGTTCCGCAGGGCGGCGATCGCGGTTGCGCCGCTGCCAAAAGTCTTGCTGACTCCGGTCAACTGCAGGACTTGGTTGCTCAACGGATCGCCTCTCGTTGCAGCTCCTCCGGCATGGCGGCTTTCCGCCGGTCCGGAGCCGATTTCCGGGCCGACGCGCTGCGCACGACTCGGGATTCGCAATGGTCCAACCAGCGGACCTCGGCCTCAGTGGAAAAGATCAACGAGTCCAGGACCAGCAGCCAGGCGACATCCGTCTCGGCGGCATCCGCGGCCGAATCCCGGCGCGCTTTGGTGTAATCCTGGAGCGCCCGCATGGACGCCGTCCGTTGCCCTTGGATGATCCCGGCTACGTCGACCCCGGGAAGAGTCACCGCCAGGGCCAACTTGATCGCGAGTTCATTGCGCGGTGGATTGCTGCGCTCCACAGGTTGGCTGAACCAGTCCTGGACCTCGGCGCGGCCGGTGTCGCTGATGCTGTAGATCACGTGGCCTTCGCCGTCGTCGCCGTCCTTGACGATCAGCGAATCCCGTTCCAGACGGTCCAGGGTGGTGTAGACCTGACCGATGTTCAACGGCCAGGTGGCACCCGTGCGCTCCTCGAACTCGAGCCGCAATTCGTAGCCGTAACGGGGCCGTTCTTGGAGCAGTGCGAGCAGCGAGTGTCGGATCGACATCTGGTCTCCTTCGATTGCATACTGCGTATGGCCAATCTAGCCATCCCGCGCCGCAATGGCAAGCACCGCGGCTCAGATAGTCAGCAGAACCTTGCCCTGGTGCTCCCCGGAGTCGAAATAGTCATGCGCCTGGCGGGCCTGGTCGAGTGGGAACGTCGCACCGATGCTCGGCTTGATCGCGCCTTGTGCAATCAGCGGCCAAACCACCCGGCGCACCTGCTCCATCACCGCGGCCTTCTCGTCGACCGGCCGGGAACGCAGCGTGGTCCCGATCACCGAGGCACGCTTGCCCATCAGCGCCGCCAGATCCAATTCCGCGGAGCTGCCGCCCTGCAAACCGATCACGACCAGACGCCCGCCCAGAGCCAGCGCTTCGAGGTTCCGCGCCAGATAGGATCCGCCCATGACGTCGAGGATCACGTCTGCGCCGCCGAACCGTTGGGCTGCGCCGACAAAATCCTGTTCCCGGTAGTTGACCGCTTCATCGGCGCCGAGCTCGAGGATCTTTTCGCACTTCGCGGCGCTGCCCGCCGTGGCGATGACCCGTGCACCCAAGGCCTTGGCCAGCTGGATCGCCATCGCCCCGATGCCGCCGGCTCCGCCGTGCACCAACAATGTCTCGCTCGCTTTGAGGCCGGCGATCATGAAGACATTCGAATAGACCGTGGCCGCCACTTCGGGCAAGCCGGCGGCCGAAATCAGGTCAACTCCCTCGGGCACCGGGACCACTTGCCCGGCGGGCACCGCCACGCGCTCGGCATAGCCCCCACCGGCCAGCAGCGCCACCACTTCTTGGCCCTTGCGGAAACCGTGCCCCGCCTCGGCGATCCGCCCCGAGACCTCCAGGCCGAGATACTCCGACGCGCCGGGCGGAGGCGGATAGAAGCCACGACGCTGCATCACATCGGCCCGGTTGAGCCCGGCGGCAGCGACGTCGACGAGGACTTCGCCTTCCGCGGGCACCGGCTCCGGCACCTCGGACAACTCCAACGCTTCGGGGCCGCCGGGCTCGGTGATCGTGATGGCCTTCATGGTTCCTCATTCTGCCGTTTGCGGATTCGAACATCCCGGGCGCAGCCGCACAACCGGCTCCGTCTTTAGCAGTGAACCACGCCCGATCGGGCAAAAATTCCCAACGCAGCCTTGATCCGCGTTTTGTCGGGGCGAGTTTGTCCCACCGAGTCAACCAACTCGGTGGGATAAACCAGTTGGTCCCAATGAGTTCGCCGGCTGGGTGGGATACAGCCGCGGCCCGGCACCGGTCAAACGCTTTGATAGTTGCCCCCGGTACGTGAAACACTAGGGAACCTGGAAGGTTGTCCGAGCGGCCGATGGAGCTGGTCTTGAAAACCAGTGGGCGGTAACCCCGTCTCATGGGTTCAAATCCCATACCTTCCGCGTGAACTGAGGGAATGCCCCGGAATCCTGGTGATCCCGGGGCATTTTCATGCCCGCTCCGCAGCTCGCCCTTTGCTCCGGATGCGCTCCGGATGCGCCCGCGTCGACTCGATAGACTCTCTGCAATGGGAACCAGGGACCAAAACCGCGCCGAACGCGAAGCACTCATCATCCAGGCGACCTCGGCGGCCATCGCCGAGATGGGCTTTTCCGCGGTCCGGGTCACCGACATCGCAGAACGCGCCGGAATGACCGCCGGCCACATCAGCTACTACTTTCCGGTCAAGTCCGAGCTCCTGATGCTGGCGATCCGTGCCACCGAAGCGGAACTGATCGATGAGGCGGCCACTTCGATTGCCGGAATGACGGATTCGTGGCAACGCCTGGAACGCCTGATCGAGCTCTCGGTCGCACGCGAAGTGCACGACCCGGGCTGGGCCTTGTGGCTGGAGATCTGGGCCGAATCCCTGGACCACCCGGAGATCGCCGCGATCCACCATGAGCTCGACGGCCGCTGGCGCGAGCTGCTCAGCGAGGTCCTGGAAGCTGGCATGGCGGACGGCGCCTTCCGGCGATCGCCGGTCGCCGATGCCGCGATGCTGATTTCCACCTCGCTCGACGGGCTCTCCACCCAGCTGACCGTCGGCACACCGGGTTTCAGCCCGGCCGAACTGCGCCGGCTGGCCACAGCGCTTTGCTCGGCATTGCTGGCACCGGGCACCGGGTAGGCCACGGATTTGCATAAACTTTGGTTGTCATCCAAAATTGGATGACAACCAAAGTTTTATCCCGCCAGACGACACCAGACATCGAGGACAGGCCATGATCTCCCGCCGACGCTTGTTGACCGCTGCGGCGCCGCTGCTCGGCCTCGGCCTGCTCGGCTGCGCCCCGACCGGCAGCACTCCCGCCACTAGCCAAGCCGGCCCTGCCGGTTCCACCAACGAGACGGACAAGCCCGTGAAATTGAACCCGGACCGGATTTTCAACGCAGAATGGGAAACCCACCAGAAGACCTTCATGTCCTGGCCCAATCGGCAGATCTGGGGCAAAGACCTGGCCTACGTCCGGGATGACATCGCCAAAGTTGCCCGGGCGATCGCGCAGTTCGAAGAAGTCGTGATGCTGGCCAGCCCCGGCGAAGAAGCCGAAGCCCGCTACCAATGCGGTTCCGGCGTCACCGTGCTGACCCTCGGCGTGGACGACCTGTGGTCCCGGGACACGGTTCCAGTGTTCGTCAATGGCGCCGGCGGCCTGCGCGGCGTCGATTTCAACTTCAACGGCTGGGGCAATAAGCAACAGCACGGCAACGACGGCGGCGTCGCCAAGGCGCTGCTGGCCGCACTCGGCATGCCACGGATCGAAACGCCGATCGTGGCCGAAGCCGGCTCCCTGGAAACCGACGGGCAGGGCACCCTGCTGGTCACCAAAAGCTCCATGCTCAATGACAACCGGAACCCCGGCATGTCCCTGGAACAGCTGGACGCCGGACTCAAGGACCTGCTCGGCGTCAGCAAGGTCATCTGGTTCGACGGCGTCTACGGCCAGGACATCACCGACGCGCACGTCGACTCGCTGGCCCGCTTCACCGCGCCGGGCAAAGTTCTGCTCGATGTCCCCGGTGAGGGCGCCCCGGTCGACGACTGGTCGAGGTCCTCGGAGCAAGCCCGATCCCTGCTCCAGGACTCCCGGGACGCGAACGGCCGGGCCTTCGAGGTCATCGACCTGCCGCAACCCGATTTCAGCAAGATCCGCGGCCAGGACGACGACTTCCTGGCCTCCTACGTGAACTTCTACGTGGCCAACGGAGCCGTCCTCCTGCCGCAATTCGGCGACAAGAAGGCCGACCAGCGAGCGCAGGGAATCCTGCAGGACCACTTCCCCGGACGCAAGGTGATCGCGCTGGACATCGACACCATCGCCTCCGGTGGCGGAGGCATCCACTGCGCCACGCATGATCTGCCGGTCGTCGCGGTCTGAAAACAGCCGCTCCGGGACTGGGCAGTCATCCCGGACTTAGACTCTCAGCATGACGATCATCGACTACCTGGCCCCGGCCCTGGGCAGCTGGCAGGGCAGCAACGGCATGCGGCTGCGTCCCACCGACGACTACGAACGCTCCGCGGCGAGCGCCGAAGTGCAGATCGCCGCACGGAACTTCATTGCGATCGACTACACCTGGTCTACCGAAGGCCAGGCCCAAGACGGCCTACTGCTGATCAGCGACGCCCCGGAACCTGCAGCAGCGAAGGCGGTTTGGGCGGATTCCTGGCACTCGTCCGAGAGCTGGCTGGAGTTCCGCGGCGGCCTCGCAGACGGCCAGCTGGTTCTCGAAGCCAGCTACCCGGCACCACCCGGGCCGGATTGGGGCTGGCAGATCCGCATCGATCCGGGAACCGGCGACGGGCCGCGGATCACGATGCACAACCTGATGCCGGAGCACCCGGCCTACCAGGTCGTCGAGCTCGCCCTGGAGCGCTGAGCGGCCGCGGAAAGTTTTGGAAACGCGGTGTTGGCCCGGGCGATCGCCCGGGCCAACACCGCGTCATAGTCCTTCAGCGGCTCAACCCAGCCGCCACTTCTGATTCGGGTTTCCGGAACACTCCCACAACTGCAGAGGCGTTCCGCTGGCGCTGTTGTTGCCGGTCACGTCCACGCACTTGTTCGCCAGAATCGAGACCAGGTCCCCGGCCCCGCTCAGCGTGAACTGCTGCGCCTTGTTCCCGCTGCAGTTCGCCAGCTGGATCGCGGTGCCGTTCGCCGTATTGGCCCACGCAACGTCCATGCACTTGCCGCCGGCGCGAACTGTGCCATCGCCGACGAAGTCCCATTTCTGCGCGCCGCTGCCGTTGCAATCCCAAAGCTGCAGCCGCTTGCCGTCGGCGAAGTCGGAGTTCGGCACGTCGATGCATTTGTTGGCCAGGCCGATGATCGACCGGCCACCGCCTCCGCCGCCTTGCAGCTTGAGCCGCAGCCCGTATTTCTGCAGGATCGGCTGCAGCGGCTGGAAGATCGAATCTCCCCCGCTGGAGCAGTTGCCGGAACCGCCCGAGGTGACGCCCTGTGCCTGGTTGCCGGAGATGAAGGAACCGCCGGAATCACCGCCCTCCACGCAGGCGCTCGTCGTGGTCATCCCGTACACCGGTCCGTCGGAGTAGTTGACCGTGACGTTTTTGGCCCGGACATTGCCGCAGCGCCAGCCGGTGGTGCGGCCGGATCGGCAGATCGAGGCACCCACCGCAGCCTCATCGGAGCCGCTGACCAACGCAGCACTGCCGTTGTACATGTTCACATTGGCCTGCACGTCCCAATTGCCATTGGTCTGCACCCAGGCGTAGTCGTTGCCCGGGAAGCTCGAACCGCGGTACGTGCCCAGCTCCGCGCCGTTGAAGCCCTGGACATTCTGCCCGTTGGCGCCGCAGTGCCCGGCGGTGACGAACCCGCCGTCGACCGCGAATCCGATCGAGCACAGGACATAGCCGCCGGAGACATTCCGCCGGAATTCGTCACCGCCACGGGTGACGTCCTTGGGCTCGTAGCCGGCGTTCACAGCGACGGTCCGGATCGCCGAAGCATCGGCCCCGGAGCTCCGGATCAACTCCGCCGCTGCGGCCGCGTCCTGGGATTCGACCACCACGGTGTTGCTGGTCGGATCCACGTACCAGGAACGCACCGGGTTCGCCGCTTCCGCAGTTTTGGCATCGAGGGCCGCTTTGACCTGATCCAACTCGTTGAGGCTCCGGCCGACCAGGACCGGCTCCGCGCCGCTCGCGGCAATCAGCCCGGCCTGTGCCGGATCGGTAGTGCCGACCGAAGGCGTCGTCGAGCCTTTCGGCAACCAGGTGCCGGCATAGGCCTCGCCCAGCGAGCTGCTGAGCTCGCCCTCGATCCGGCCGGCGTCGGCGTCGGCGTCGAGCTGTGCTTGGACGCCGTCGGCACTGAGTCCGAGGTCGCGCTGCATCGCCTCCGATTGCGCGGCCGGGATCGGATCCGCGGCATTGGGGGCGGCCGACGCCGTGCTTCCGCTGCCTTCCGGCGCGGACGGCCCGAGCGGGGCTGCCTCCGCCATGCCCATCCCGGCCGCGGTCAACAGCATCGCCAACGTCAACGCTGTCATTGTTCGGTACTTTGCCATGGTCTAGCTCCTTTCAGTGGTGTTTCAGTGATCTTCGGTCCGGTGCAACACCGGACCGGCCGGCTCAGTTGAACGAGGTGATTTCAATCGCTGCGGACTGCGGATTGCCGTCCTGGACCAGCGATTCCTGGGCTCCGACGTCATCGAACGGGAAGGCGTAGGCCTTTTTGTCCGCCATGTTCGCGTGCACCACCCGGGCGTAGTGATTGGTGCGGTCTTTGGTGTAGAAGGTCGAAGGATTCAGTGTGGGCTGCTGGTCGTAATCCGCCAGCGTGGACCGGTTCAGCGCCGCCCCGAGGGTGCGCGCGATCGGGCCGACCACTTGGTCGTTGGGGGCCTGCAGATTGCCGTCGCAGTTCCAGACATTCGCACTGCTGGGCTTGTTGAAGCTGGCGACCCGATTGCCCGAGGTGTCCGTGAAAACCATGGTGTCGCCTTGCGTCCGGCCGGTGAACTTGACCGCAGGGCGATCGCCGAACGGCACCACCGTGAGCGGTTTGTTGGCATAAGTGCTCCAGGCCCGGGCGATTTCCGCGTCGAGGTATTTGCTGTCCAGCAAACCGACGCCGGTGGCTTTTCCGGCGGAAAGGATCCGGACCACGGTGCCGTCGCTGCGCTGGATCACCGAACGCTGCCAATCCGGCAGCGCCCGGATCTGCGAAATGATGTTCTTCCGCCCTTGCGGCACCAGCGCGCCGGCCTTTTTGGTCACTCCGTTCTGCCCGGTGACCGATACCGTATGCGGCACCGCGAACATGTCCACTTGCGAGGAATTCAGCCAGATTCCGGCATCGTTGTAGGTGAACTCACTGAAGTCGAACAGGATGTTGTAGTTCGGGTCGCTGGGGTTGGATTCGGCTGGTTGGACCAACCCGTCCGGAGTCAGTCGGAAGTCGAGCTTGCTGCCGAAAGCCAGGTAGATCCGCCCGGAAAAGCCCTTGGGAACCTGGAGCGAAGATGAGCCGCCCTTGCCGGCACCGGTTATCGAAACATCCGGCGCCGGAGCGGGCGGATTGGCGCCACGCGGCCAGGGCGTGAAGTTGCCGGACTGGTTGACGTAGCCGAGCCTGCCGGTGGCCAGGTCGGTTCCGAGGACATACAAAAAGAGCTGCTGGTCCAATCCGGAATTGTTGCTGATCGTGAAGGTCAGCTTTGCCGGACCGGCTGCGTTGGCTACTGCATTGGGGCCAACCGCTGCGGCAATCGTCGCTACGGGTAAAGCGAGCAGAATTGCCCGCCGTGAAATTGGTGTCATGATGCTTCCTTGCTGGGTCAGGAAGGAGCTCGGCTATCGATGGAAAACCGTCGGCCGAGACCCCAGGCGATGAGCAGAAAAGGTGCATTGGACCCGTCCGCCCTGGTCTATTCCAGGACAGTCGGAAATATCCATGACCAATGTTTAGCATTAGAACTGTCGAAAAACGACATAAGTTTGCTGAAAGTTGTCCGTTAAAAGTAGAATTCCGTTATTTTGGGCAACTAAGTCGCCTAAAGGCGATAACCCATCCGCAGCTCGGACTGAAATTGCGACTCATGATCGCAATTCCGGTCGGAATCAGCAAAAAGCCTGTATATTTGCTGTGTTTCTGCTGTAGTGTCCTGATTTGGGGCGGGCTTTCGCCGTACCTCCCGGGCGCTGCCCGGACCGCCAGACCATGCTGAGGAGTTCACGATGTCATACCGATCGACGCCCGCCACCTTCCGGGCTTCAGTACCCGCAGCCGGCGCGTTGCTGCTCGGACTCCTGCTCAGCGGATGCGGCCTGATCGGCGGCAACGACGCCCAACGCGACCCTTCCGGCACGGTTACCGCTTCGTCCACCGCCGACGCATTCACGATCAAGGTCGGCGATTGCGTGAATGAACCCGAAGGCACCACCTTCAGCGAAATCGTGGCGATCCCCTGCGACCAGCCCCATGACCTCGAAGCCTATGCATCGACGAAACTGCCCGACGGCGATTTTCCCGGCAGGTCCGCGATCGGCGACAAAGTGGATGAATTCTGCGATCCGAAATTCCTGGAATTCGTGGGCATTGCCTACAACGACTCGAGCCTGAGCAGCGTCCCGTTCACGCCCACTTCGGAAAGCTGGAGCGGCGGCGACCGGGAAATCGTCTGCCTGGTCGGGCAGGAAAAAACCAAGACCACCGGCACGCTCAAAGCTTCGAACAAATAGCTTTTCCGGTTCGGACCACGGCAATTGCGACCGGATGTCTCCCAGGTGCGCGACTGTCGCAGCCTATGTTTGGTAACTTATCTCCATTGCGCAACCTGGAGTTAACCACTTTCTGGTTGGCTGGCACGCAGAGTCCCGTCATCGTTCACTCGCACCCCCTGTTTCGGTTCAGGGACCGATGACGCTCGCCACTGCGGCCTCCTGCGCCGGGTTGTGGCTCAACGAAGAGTATGAAGAATCGGGGAAAAATGACAGTGAAGTCCATGCGCGCCGCGCTGGGCACGCTCTTGGCTGCGGGTCTCATCGCCGCACCGATAGCTGCCTCGCCAGCTCTGGCCGCCAACGAAAACCCCACTCCGGCAGAAAGCGCGGTTTCCGCGTCCCCGGTAGTGATCAATGAGGCCTACCTCAACGGTGGGAGCTCCGGAGCCAGCTACAAGAACAAGTTCGTGGAGCTGTACAACGCTTCCGACGCCGCAGTGTCCTTGGACGGCTGGTCGCTGCAGTACCGCAGCGCCACCGGTTCCGCAGCACCGACCGGGGTGGCCCCGCTCAAGGGCTCCATCGCGGCCCGCGGCTATTACCTGGTCAAAGGCAACTCGAACGCCGCCAACGGGGCCGAACTGCCCGCGGCGGATGCGGACGCCTCCAACTTCAGTTTCAGCGGCAGCGCCGGGACCTTGATCCTGGCCAAGAAGTCCAGCGCGCTGAACCCGCTGGCCACCGGCTCGGTCACCGGCAACCCCGACGTCGCCGATCTGCTCGGCTACGGCAGCTCCAACACCTTCGAAACCGCAGCGGCGAGCGCGCCGAGCGTTTCCAAGTCGCTCAACCGCACCGGATTCGCGGATTCGGACGACAACTCCAAAGACTTCAGCCTCGCCGCGCCCACTCCGCAGGGCTCCGGCGGGACCGGTCCGGTCGATCCGGGCCCGGGCAACCCGACGATTTCCACGATCAAGGAGATCCAGGGCGAATCGGACAGCAGCCCGCTGGTCGGCAAAAACGTCACGACCCGCGGATTGGTCACCGCCGCCTACCCGACCGGCGGCTTCAACGGTTACTTCATCCAGACTCCGGGCACCGGCGGCGACATCGACTTCAGCACGCACAAGGCCTCGGACGCGGTCTTCGTCTATTCCCCGGACACCGTCGGCCAAGTCCGGATCGGCGATTACGTCGAGGTCACCGGAACCGTCAGCGAGTTCCCGGCCACCGGACCCTCGCTGACCGAAATCACGGTCCCGGCGGGCAAACTGGCGAAACTCACCGATGCCGCCCCGGCGGTCAAGGCGGCCGCCGTCGGGCTCCCCGGAAGCGACGCGCAGCGCGAATCACTCGAAGGCATGCTGCTGGCGCCGACCGGCGACTTCACGGTTGCCGACAACTACTCGCTCAACAGCTACGGCGAAGTCGGCTTGGCTGCCGGAACCGCACCGCTGACCCAACCGAACTCGGTGTACCCCTACGGATCCGCCGAGAACACCCAGCTGGCAGCGGACAACGCCGCGAAGTCGATCGGGCTCGACGACGGCGCGAGCACCAACTTCCTGAGCAAGGCCAATCAAGGCTTGCCGCTGCCCTACCTGACCAAGACTGATCCGGTCCGGGTCGGCTCCGCGGTCAGCTTCAAGACCAATGTGATCATGGACCAGCGCAACGGCTCCTACAAGTTCCAGCCGCTGAGCCAGCTCACCCCGGACAACGCCGCCACGGTGCAGCCGGCCGGGTTCGCGAACACCCGGACCACCGCTCCGAACCAGGTCGGCGGAAATCTGAAGATCTCCTCCTTCAATGTGGAGAACTACTTCATCCACACCGGGGACCAGGATCCCAAGTGCGTCGCCTACACGGACCGCGACGGCAATCCGATCACGGTGCAGAAGGGCTGCAATCAGCGCGGCGCTTGGGATCAAGCGAATCTGCAGCGTCAGCAGGACAAGATCGTCGCTGGGATCACCGGCACCGGAGCGGACATCGTCTCGCTCGAAGAGATCGAGAATTCAGCGAAGTTCGCCGATACCGCCAATGACCGGGACAAGGCCCTGCGCACTCTGGTCGAAGCGCTCAATGCTTCAGCGGGCTCGGCCGTCTGGGACTATGTCCGTTCCCCGCAGGCCCGGCCGGACGCCAGCAAAGAAGACGTAATCCGCACCGCGTTCATCTTCAAGCAGGCGGTGGCAGAGCCGGTCGGCGATTCGGTGATCCTCGACGATGCAGCCTTCACCGGCATCGCGCGGCAGCCGTTGGCGCAATCCTTCAAAGCCAAGGGCGCGGCCGATTCCAGCCAGTTCCTGGCCATCGTCAACCACTTCAAGTCCAAAGGCTCCGCAGCGACGCCGGACGACACCGATAAGGGACAGGGCAACTCGAACCTGGCCCGGGTCAAGCAGGCCCAAGCCCTGCTGGGCTTCGCGGACCAGCTGAAGACCGACAAGAACACCGACAAGGTACTGCTGATCGGTGACTTCAACTCATACAGCAAGGAAGACCCGCTCAACAAGCTCACCGATGCCGGCTACATCGATTTGGAGTCCGGCAGCGGCAAGCAGACCTACCTCTTCGGTGGCCGGATCGGATCCCTGGACCATGTCTTCGCCTCGCCGTCGATGAAGGCCCAGGTCACCGGAGCCGATGTTTGGAACATCAACTCCGTGGAGTCCGTGGCTTTGGACTACTCGCGGTGGAACTACAACGTCACCAACTACTACAACGCTGATCCGTACCGGGCCAGCGATCACGACCCGGTCGTCGTCGGGCTCAATGTCCCCGGCGCACCGGCGCCGGACAAGGAACTGAACTTCCTGAACATCAATGATTTCCATGGCCGGATCGACCAGAACACGGTCAAGTTCGCCGGAACCGTGGAGCAGCTCAAAGCCGCTTCGCCGGCCGGGGCCACGGCATTCCTCTCCGCCGGAGACAACGTTTCCGCTTCGCTGTATGCCTCTTCGGTGCAGGGCGACCAGCCCACGATCGATGTGCTCAATGCGCTCGGCCTGCAGGCATCGGCCGTCGGCAACCACGAGTTCGACAAGGGCTACAACGACCTGGTGAACCGGATCCAGCAAAAAGACGGCACCCCCAACGCGGCATGGTCCTACTTGGGCGCGAACGTCTACAAAAAGGGCACCACGACCCCGGCGCTGCCGGAGTACAAACTGCTCACCGTGAATGGTGAAAAGGTCGCGGTGATCGGTGCCGTCACCCAGGAGACCGGAACTCTGGTCAGCCCCGAAGGGGTCAAGGACTTGGACTTCGGCGACCCGGTCGAGGCCGTGAACCGGGTAGCCGCGAAGCTCCAGGCGGACAAGGCCGCGGACTTCATCGTGGCGGACTTCCACGAAGGTGCCGGATCCGGTGCGAAAGACGGCGCGACGATCGAGCAGGAAATCGCCGCCGGCGGCGCATTCGCCGACATCGTGACCAAGACCTCGGCAGCGGTCAACGTGATCTTCACCGGCCACACGCACAAGGAATACGCCTGGGACGCGCCGATTCCCGGCAAGCCGGGGAAGACCCGTCCGGTGCTGCAGACCGGCAACTACGGCGAGAACGTCGGCCAAGTGCAGTTGATGGTCAACCCGAACGACAAGTCGGTGACCAGCTACACGGTCAAGAACAACCCGCGCAGCACCGCGGCCGACGCCGACCTGGTGGCCAAGTACCCGGCGGTCGCGAAGGTGAAAGACATCACCGACAAAGCGCTGGCCTACGCCAAAGCCGAAGGCAGCAAACCGCTGGGCAGCATCAAGGCGGACATCACCACGGCGTACACCACCGATCCGAAGACCGGCGCCAAGGTCCGCGACGACCGGTCCAACGAATCCACGTTGGGCAATTTGGTCGCCGATTCGCTGAAGGCCACCTTGGCTCCGGCGAACCTGGGCGGTGCCGAAATCGGCATTGTGAATCCAGGCGGCCTGCGCGCCGACCTGCTGTTCAAGAATGCCAATGCCGACGACGGCGTGGTCAACGTGGCCAACGCCAACGCGGTGCTGCCCTTCGTGAACAATCTGTGGACCACTACCCTGACCGGGGCGCAATTCAAGACGTTGCTGGAGCAGCAATGGCAGCCGGACGGTTCCTCCCGGACCTTCCTCGCGCTCAGCGTCTCGAAGAACGTTTCGTTCACCTATGACCCCACCCGGGCCAAGGGCGATCGGATCACCTCGATCGTGGTCAACGGCGGATTGATCGATCCGGCGAAGGATTACCGGATCGGCACCTTCAGCTTCCTGGCCACCGGCGGAGACAATTTCAGCGTCTTCAAAGAAGGCAAGGGCACCAAGGATTCCGGTTTGATCGATCGCGACGGCTGGTTCGACTACATCACGAAGAACTCCCCGCTCAGCCCGGACTTCAACCGCCGCGGCGTGCTGATCACCGGGGCTCCGGCCTCGGTGACCGCGGGCCAGCAAGTCACGGTGAAGCTCAGCAAGGCTGATCTGACCTCGCTGGGTACGCCGGCGAGCAGCTCAGTCAAGGTCCGTTACGAGCCGGAAAGCGGCGCTGCCAGCGATCTCGGCACGGCCAAAGTCACGGCCGGCGAAGCCGAGATCAGCTTCAAAGTGCCGGCCACGCTGAAGGGCGGCAAATTCACCCTGACCACGGATACCGGGACCAACAGCCGGTTGCCGATTTCGGTGCCCACCACGAGCGAGCCTCCGGGCAACATCGTCGATTGGGTGATCAAGACCGTCGTCGGAATCGTCAAGGTGGTTGTTCCGGTGGTCGTCAGCATCCTCAAGGGCCTGTTCTGGTGGATCCGCTGATCTAGCCCCGCTTCTCCCCGCGCGCTCCCCGCGCGAACGCACACTTGGTGCGGGTGTTTGATGAAAACACCCGCACCAAGTGTGCGTTCGGGGCGGGTTTTTGGGCCGTCAGCGGGTGCGGATGTCCTGATTGAGGATGTCCTGATTGAGAATGTCCTGCGCGATGGCGTCCGCGTCGAGCAAAGTCCGGTAACCGCTGCGGTACTTCGAGCCGGCTTCGGCGGCGATCGCGGTCCCCCATTGCACCGAGGAGAGCTGCAGGCCGATCAGGTAGATCCGGTTCTGCACCGCGCCGTCGGCGTCCAGCACCCGGTACGGCGGAGCGCTGACGTCCAGCCCGCTGGTCGCCTCCGGAACATCCGTGGCCGCGAGCATGACTTTCGGCCGGACCAGGCCTTCGTCCAGGAGCTGGTTGAGCAACGCGGAGGCATTCTGCAGCACCCGGTTGGCCGGGGCCATCGCTTCGACCAGTTGCCGGGCGCGGACCGGTTCGCCGGCCACCCAGGGCGAACTCGCGCTGAAGCCGTCCTGGTCAACCGCGAACACCGGATCCGGTCCGATGAACTGGACCACCCCGGCACGCACCGCCGCGGCCAGTTGCTCGATCCGCAAGGCGGGCGGCCCGGAAGCCAGCCCTTCCACCAGCGATTCGAACCAGCCACGCAGTTCGCGCAGCCAGGACTCTTCGGTGATTCCGCCGTCGGCCACGAAATCCTTGATCAGCGCGCGGCCCTCGTTTAAAGCCCCGATCGCCATTTTCACCGGGTCGGATTCGCCGGCGGCAGAGCCGGCCGCATCGGCATCCAAGTATTCGAGCACGGCGCGGCCGAAGTCTGCTTGGTCGGCGAAATGACGGCCGTGGAACGGCTTCGCCAAAGCCGCGATGTCCAGCCGGTCCGGCTCCGGCAGCTGCGATTCGAAAGCCTGGAGCCTGGCCTCCCAATCATCCGATTGCAGAATCGCAGTCAGCCGTTCCGCATCCGCGGCCGACCGGGTCGAATAATAGGCCCGCACGGTGTCCTTCTTCAGCGCCGGCCAGACATCGTGCTCGAAGCCCGGCAGGCCCACCCGGGGCCGCGCCAAAGCTGCGCGCAGGAAATCCAGGGAGACGCCTCCCGGGTAATACGATGCCAGCGTCGCCTTCGCCCGGTACGGCCCGCCGCGCCGGGAGGCTGCGAAGATCTGCGGCTCCCGACCGCTGGGCCGGTAGACCAGGCCGTCGGCCAGCTTTTCGAACCGGCCGCCGCGGCCTTCGGTCCATTGGCTGAGCAGGTCGAAGAAATTCAGCCCCATGCCACGCACCAGCACCGGTTCGGCTGCCGCGACCGCCGCCCAGTCGACGTCGGCCGGGATTGCCGGCGGGAAGTATTCCAGCCGCCATTGCGCCGCGGCCTCGGCGAAGGCCGACTGCTCTCGGCCCAGCTCCGCGGGCACGTGCCCCAGGGCGAGCACCACGGCGTCGGCCTCGAGCCGCTCGCCGGATTCCAAATGCACCGAATGGGCCTGGCCCCCCGCTTGCCGGCGCACCGCGAGCGCCTCGCTCGGATGCCAGCGCAGTTCCACGCCGTCCGGCAGCTGGCGGCACAGCTCATCGAAAGTCCAGCGCAGGTACTGGCCGTAACCCGCCCGGGACGAGTAATCGGCACGGCCCAGTTCCGGCCGGAACCGTTGCCGCCAGGCGTCGAAGCTGAGCCCGGTCGGCGAGGCCGCGACGACCCCTTGATCCGGCACCACCGTGGGGAAGAACGACGGCGTGTTCATCAGGTAAAGCTCAGATTGGTCGGTCCGCCAGACCCGGCCGGCACCGGGTTCGAACGGATCGATGAGATCGATCCGGACCGGGCGCGGCTGCTGCCGGAGCTGCGCCACGAGCCGCTCCACTACCGAGGTGCCACGGGGCCCAGCGCCGATGACGGCAATACGCAATAGGGCTGACTCGGGCATGGGATGAGCTTACTAGGATGGAACCATGACCCCAGACGAGAGCCAGATCACAGCGCCGGCAGCACAGTCGGCCGACGAGCAGACCGATGACAACCTCTGGTTGGAAGACAGCTACGGCAGCGAACAGCTGGACTGGGTGCGCGAGCGAAATGCCCGCACTGATGATGCCCTGGTCAACGCCGAGTACAGCGCCTTGGAAAGCCGCATCCTGGAGGTGCTGGACGCCAAGGACCGCATTCCGGCCGTGCTGAAGCGCGGCGAGCACTATTACAACTATTGGACCGATGAGCAGCACCCGCGCGGGCTCTGGCGCCGGACCAGTTGGGCTTCGTACCAAACCGCCGAACCGGAGTGGGAAACCGTGCTCGACGTGGATGCGCTCGGTGCCGACGAAGGCGCGCAATGGGTCTGGCACGGCGCCAAATTCCTGCGTCCGGCGGACGGCGCAGCGCACCGTCGCTGTCTGGTGCTGCTCTCCCCCGACGGCGGCGACGCCCACGTGCACCGTGAGTTCGACGTCGTCGACAAGGCTTTCGTCGACCCCGCAGCCGGCGGCTTCGTGATTCCGGTGGCGAAAGGCCAAGCCACGTGGCAGGACGCGGATACCTTGTTCGTGGCCACCGACTTCGGCCCGGGCTCCCTGACCTCGTCGTCCTATCCGCGGACTTCGCGGATCCTGCGGCGGGGCCAGAGCCTGGCCGGGGCCGAGCTGGATTTCGAGATCCCGGCCGAACACATGATGGCGGTCGTCCAGCACGACAGCACCCCGGGATTCGAACGGGACGTCGCCGTGGACGTGATCGACTTCTTCGCTTCGCAGAGCTACCTGCGCCGGGACGGCGAATGGCTCGCCTTGGACGTGCCCACCGATGTGTCCGTGGATCTGCACCGGCAGTGGATGCTGCTGCGGCCGCAATCGGACACCGAAGTCGGCGGCGCCGCGATGGCTGCGGGCTCATTGCACGCGATCGATCTGGAAGCCTTCCTGGCCGGATCACGGGACTTCAGCACGGTCTTCGAGCCGGATGCCGCGACCGCTCTGCAATCGTGGACCTGGACGAAGAATTATCTGGTGCTCGAGCTGCTGCACGACGTTTCGACCAAAATCATGGTCACCGATCCGGGGCGGAACTTCATCGGCCAAGAACTCGACGCCTGCCCGCCGCTGCACCTGGCGACCGTCTCCGCGCTAGACGACGAGGACGACGGCAACGGCCCCGAGGGCGCGATCGGCGACGACGTCTGGCTCGTGGTGACCGGGTTCCTCACGCCCAGCACCTTGTTGCGCGGTTCCGTCGCGCCGGGGGCCGCAGCAGCCATCGATATCAAATCCACGCCGTCGTTCTTCAACGAGTCCGAGTACACCGTGGAGCAGCACTTCGCGGTTTCCGCGGACGGGACCAAAGTCCCGTATTTCCAAGTGGGGCCGACATCCCTCGAGCTCGACGGCGGGAACTCCGTCTACCTTTCCGGCTATGGCGGATTCGAGGTCTCCCGCACCCCGGCCTACAGCGGAATCATCGGCCGCGGCTGGCTGGAACGCGGCGGTGTCTACGTGCTGGCGAACATCCGGGGCGGCGGCGAGTACGGGCCGTCGTGGCACCTGGCCGCCTTGAAGGAGAACCGGCACAAGTCCTACGAAGACTTCGCTGCGGTGGCCCGCGATCTAGTGGCCCGCGGTGTGACCCAACGCTCGAAGCTCGGCTGCGACGGGCGGAGCAACGGCGGCTTGCTGGTGGGCAATATGCTCACCCAGTATCCGGAGTTGTTCGGCGCGGTCTCCTGCGGTGTGCCGCTGCTGGACATGAAGCGGTACACGAAGCTCAATGCCGGTTTCTCCTGGATCGCCGAATACGGCGACCCCGAGGTGCCGGAGCAATGGGAGTACTTGAAGACGTTTTCGCCCTACCACTTGCTCCGCGAGGGGGTCGACTACCCGCCGACCTTCATTTGGACCGCGACGTCGGATGACCGGGTGGGGCCGGTCCAGGCGCGGAAGATGGCGGCCCGGATGGAGAAAATGGGGATTTCGCCGCTGTGGTACTACGAATCGTTGGAGGGCGGGCACTCCGGTGCTGCGGACAACAAGCAGGCCGCCCGGTTGCAGACCGCCCCCTTGGAGTTCATGTGGCGGGCCTTGAACGGCGGCCAATTATGAGTGTGGCGTTGTGACCGTTGAGATCCGGAACATGCGCGCCGGGGATGCGAGCCGGCTGGCCGAAGTCCATGCGCAGGCCTGGAAAGAGACCTACGTCGGAATGCTGTCCGACGAGTTTCTGGCCGGGATCACCGCGGAGTCACGGCTGCCGATGTGGCAGCAAGGCGCTTCGATGCCGGCAGCAATGGCCCGGCATTGGGTGGCCGACGACGACGGCCTGATCATCGGCTTCGCTGGCGTGCGGCCGCTGCCGGCGGATGCGGTCCGGCAGCACGAGCTCTGGGGTTTGTACGTCTTGCAGTCGCATCAGAAGCAGGGGCTGGGCAAGGCGCTGCTGCGCGCCGCTCTGGACGGGCGGCCGGCGTCGTTGTGGGTGGCTGCGGAGAACGCCAACGCGATCGCCTTCTACGAGCACGAAGGCTTCGCCCTGGACGGCACCCGGGAAGTGGTCGCGGACTGGGAAGACCTAGTCGAGCTGCGGATGATCCGCTGAACCGGAGACTCCATCAGGCTCACTTTGCGTGTTGGGTCACAAGTTCGGTAACCTTGTGAGGCTGGCTCCAGGCTTCTACTGGGGCCAGCACTTTGGAGACGTGCCAGAGCGGCCGAATGGGCTTCACTGCTAATGAAGTGTGGGGCAAAACTCCACCGGGGGTTCAAATCCCCCCGTCTCCGCCAGTTTTACGGACCCGGTCCGGACGAGAGTCCGGGCCGGGTTTGTTTTTGGCTGCGAAGCTCAGGAGCGCAGAGGTCAGCGTCCTGGATCAGATCGCCAGCCCCAACAAAACCCAATCACCCACAGCCCCAAAACCGTCCCAGAACAATCCGTCGCCGTCAGCTTCGACGGCTGGGTCTTCCCCCGCACCGGGGTAGCCTTCATCTGGACCCTGGAGTAGCAACACATCAAGACGTCCTCAGTCAACGTCGCCCATAGTATGCAGGCCAGGCTGCTACGCAGCTTCTAGCGCGTTTACTCCTTACTCTGGATTAAATCGAGCATCCCTGGTAGCCTCAAATTGGTGTGAACTATCTTCATCTGAGCTATGGAAAATTACCATATTTGGGGGAATGATGATCAAAAAAGCGCTTCAAACAATCGCAATTGGCTCAACAGCGGTGCTGCTGCTCGGGCTAGGAACCATATCAGCAAATGCTGATAACCAAAGTCCAGGAACCAAGTCAGTTGGCTCTGGAATTTCTGAAGAAAAAGGTGTCCCAGGATTTATTTATGACGCCTTGATTGCAAACGACAAGACCTTCAAAACGTTGAATTTCAACTCCTACGAGTGGGACGAAACCAATAAGAAGCTCCTCATACACTACTTCGACGATGGAAAAGCACTGAGCAAAGCGGCTTCTTCAGCCCTTCCAGCGAACTCTTTCGCTTTAGTGCAAGATCGATATTCTGTAAAGGCACTCGAAGAAGAGGCCTACCGAATTGCGACGAGTGGAACGACTATTGGTGGACTTCCCGTCGTTTCGGCCGGACCGAATGTGCAGGCCTCGGGTATCACTGTACGGGTTGCAGATGGCAACGGACTTACTCGCTTTCAAGCGCTGCCACCGGTCGGACTATCGAAGTTCCCAGCTTCGGTTGAGGTCGGGAGCGCCCCAGAAGCTTCAAGCCGCCAATACGATCCGAACCCTCCATACTGGGGCGGCGCTCTCTTCAGCAGACCCGTTCCGAACCAACCAGGCTATATCAGCACCTGTTCTACTGGTTTCGGGGTCGGTTACATGCAAAACGGGAGTATTCAAACCGAACTCCTCACTGCCGAGCATTGCGGACCAACCGGAAGTGTATGGACCGCCGGTGACTACACCGTCGCCCCAACAGTGGGCACGATGCAAGATACTTCGGCTGTGGGGACAGATATCAAGCGCGTTACCGGCACTTCATACGGACCCGTGATCTTTGGAGGCAACGAGAACAGCAACAGCGGTATCGGCATCAAGGGAGCCATCCCCGCCATCCTCAATGACTACTGGTGCTACTCAGGATCTCAGAGCGGCATTATTTGCAATAACAAAGTCACTAGCCTGAACCAGACTGTCGTTTACCCCAAGGACAACAAGTATTATCGGAACATGGTCTACACAAACCAACAAGACGGGACACCAGCTTCTGGCAACGGTGACTCTGGCGGGCCAGTAATCACCGCTAGGAATGGTAACGCTTATGCCGTTGCTATCATTAGCGGGATGTTCAATGCTTCAAATAACTGTAGCGGAAAACCAGCTACCAACACTCGGCAGTGCAGCACCTCGAATATTGGCGCTCCAGTTGAAGCATTTTTCCAGGACAACCCAAATTATGGAATATTGACCTACGGAGGATAAGTTTCGAAGCGGGCGGAATCTTACGACAAGACGGATTCTTAGGTTGCGGTAGCTAGAGAACTACTGATCACGGCTGCAACGATAAAGAAAACCACAGCAGCGACTACTATCCAGCCAAAAATACTCCAGTAGATGTTACGCCGCTTCATGGCAGTCACTTCCTGTCGCTGGTCTCCGAAGGCTACAACGAGAGAGCGCCCTTCATCAAGCTACGATCGCATAGAACGGCGTCTTTCAGGTAGCGAATCTAATGGCGACTCCTTCGATCTCTAGCTTGCTTCAGCAACCGCTCCACTTCCCACTCGGGGTTCCAAAGCCGTCCCCTAGTCTCCGCCAGTTTTACGGACCCGGTCCGGACGAGAGTCCGGGCCGGGTCTGTTTTTGTCTGCAAAGCTCAAGACAGGTCCGGAACCCGGGCCCACAAGCTTCTCCCCAACAAAGGCACCGTCACATCAGGCGAGCCGGGGGCCACCGTGCGATTCGGCGTCGTCTGGTATGACGAAGAATTCTTTGCCGAAAAGAAAGACATCTACCTCGACAAGCGTCATCTGGCGATGTTTTCCGGCTATGGTGCAGATGAGTCTGAAGTCGAAGTACGTCACTTCGTCCTCGCCGCACAGGCCAATAGCTTTGTAAGGGTGCGGATCTCCTTGATCCGCGCCCTTACCTATTTGTGAGGAACCTGCATGCCAGCGCCAAGCGCAGCCGTGGAGCCGCCAAATCGCAGACTCCAGACCTTGATGATTGCCCAAGGGGTATCTGCCGGCGGCGACACGATGACGCTCACTGTGCTCACGGTCCTGGCCCAAGCGAACGGCCAAGGCACCCTGCACGTCATGTTAATCCTGGTCGCATCACTTGTGCCCGGAATATTGCTGGGTCCGAAGTTGTCGTTTCTGCTCTCAAAGTACACCCCGGGTACGGTACTGAAATTCGGTCTGGTTGCTCGTGCGGCGCTGATCTTTGCCTTGATGTTGATCCCCAGTTTCGCCCCGGCATTGGCTCTGTTCTTCGCTGCCACACTTGTTTCCGTCCTTGAGACACCTGCAATACTCGCCCTTGCTTCGGCCAACAAACCAGCTGATCTACCCGGTTCAAAACTTTTCGGCCGCATTTCGCTCGCCCGAAATCTCGGAACGATTGCGGGTCCCCTCACCGCCGGGATGCTGATCGGCCTGGGAACACCGTGGCTTGCCTTCGCCATTGACGCAACAACGTCCATTGCGCTTGCCACAGCCGTTCACCTGACAAGAATCACCTCCAAAACCAAACCCGATGATCGAGACAGCTCACCCGCCAGGGCCTGGCAATCAGTTGCGGATTTGATCAGAGGCGGCGGGCCGGCCGTATCAGCGCTATGGATGCTGGCGCTTGCGATCCTCTTTACCGCTTCGCTTCCAGTCGCCCAAGTGGCTTTTTTGATCGGTGAATTGAGATTTGATCCCGGTCTCTACGGCATTGTGATTTCCTGCTATGCCGCTGGCCGACTACTGGCGTCGCTGCTCGGATCAGCTGTCGAATATCCGTGGAGCCAGAAGACCTTGCTCGCTTCCGCCGGGATAGTAATGGGAATCTCGCTAGCAGGGGCCTCGCTCACCACGATCCCGGCTCTGATCTTCTTGGCCTTCTTCGCCGCAGGCATGGCCAACACCCAGCAAGTGCTCTCCATCAGAACGATCATCCACGACAACGTCCCCGAAGAAAGAATAGGCACTGCCTTCACAGCGCTCGGTGCGATCAACAACAGTGCAACTCTGATCGGTGTTGTCCTCGGCGGTTCCTTGATCTCAATATTGGGCGGCAAAAACGGGCTACTCCTTGCCGGACTCTGCACGCTGGCAGCAACCTTTGTCATCGTGCTCTTGACACAGAAAACACGTATTCCCCCGAGAACGGCAAGACGAACTCGTTAGTAGCCGCCATCGAGAGACCGAAACATCGTCAATTCCCCAGGCAAAATCACTTGGACCACACGACACAGGCCTGCGGGATCGCCCTGCGACAAGATCCGGACCACGCCTCGGGTCTTGTCGCGGCGCCGGCAGCCTGGTATTTTGAACATCATTCTTAGATATTCACTCAAGACGTTGTCTCACCGAATCAGTTTCGCCGAGGGAGATGTTCGCAGTGTCTAGGTTCAGAAAATTCTTCAGCATCCTGCTGGCCATCGTGATCCTGCCGGGATTCCTCCTCCTGGCCGGCAGCAGCGCCCGGGCCGATCCGGTGATGCCGGAACTCGGCATCACCGGAAGCCTCAGCAATGGGACCGACCCGGTCAAGCCCGGCACCGTACTGGACCTGCAAATCGAGGTCAAAAACTACGGCCTGGCCGGCGCCGACGGCGTCAATGCGGTCCTCACCCTGCCGCCGGGTCTGGAATTCGCCGATCTGCCGGTAAGCGGAACCACCTATCGAAACATCGCCCTGGTGTCCTGGTGCATACTGCACGACGACGGCACCGGAGACCCGCCCCGGCAGAGTTGCGGCATCGGCTACAACCTGTTCGACAACTGCACCTTCTACGGAGCCCAAGCGGCAAGTTGCCCCCTGGACAAGCGGCTCGCCCCGGCACTGCTCTACCAAGGCAATCTCGACCCCGCGCTCTACCGGTTCTGGACCAAAATCAAGGTTTCCGACGACGCCGGCCCCGGTCAAGGCTTCGTCACCGGCACGGCGCAGAGCAGCAGCCCCGAAGCCGACTACACCAACAACACCACGCTCCTGCCAGTAAGCATCGCTGCCGGCTGAGCCGGGCCGGCCAATCGACAGGTCTAAACGGCATAAACAGGTTCATATGTAGACCTGTTTATGCCGTTTAGAACTGCCAACCACGCACGGAACCAGGTACAACCCGGGAGGCTCACACCGGTGTCACATACGCCCCGGAAATCCCGCCGTCGACCAGGAATTCGCTCGCGGTGATGAACGACGAATCGTCCGAAGCCAGGAATGCCACCGCCGCCGCCATTTCCTCGGGCTCCGCGAAGCGGCCCAGCGGCACGTGCACCAGCCGGCGCTGCGCCTTCTCCGGGTCCTTGGCGAAGAGCTCCTTGAGCAGCGGCGTGTTCACCGGCCCCGGGCACAGCGCATTGACCCGGACTCCGGACCGGGCGAACTCCACCCCGAGTTCGCGCGACATCGACAGCACTCCGCCCTTGGAAGCGGAATAGGAGATCTGCGATGTGGCTGCGCCCATCACCGCGACGAAGGAAGCGGTATTGATGATCGAGCCCTTGCCCTGCTCCAGCATGTACGGCAGCGCGTACTTGCAGCACAGGTAAACACTGGTCAGGTTCACCTCCTGCACCCGCTTCCAAGCCTCCAGGCCGGTGTCCAGAATCGAGGCGTCTTCGGGCGGCGAAATCCCGGCATTGTGGAAAGAGATGTCCAGCGACCCGTACGCCGCCACACAAGCCGCGAACATCGCCTTCACGTCTTCTTCGCTGGTCACATCGGTCCGCACGAAGATGCCGCCCACCTCGGCCGCTGCGGCCTCGCCGATTTCAGGACTGCAAATGTCCGCGATCAGCACCTTGGCACCTTCGGCGGCCAAGCGCCGTGCTGTCGCCAGCCCGATTCCACTGGCTCCGCCGGTGATGACGGCGGAACGGCCTTCCAGCCGATTTGAAACAACGTTCACTGATTTCTCCTATGCATCCTGGGACAGAAAGACGGTTTTGACTTCGCTGAAAGCGTTGAGCGCATCCGGGCCGAGCTCGCGGCCCAGACCGGACTGCTTGAAGCCGCCGAACGGCGTCGAATAGCGCACCGAAGAATGCGAATTCACGCTCAGATTCCCGGTTTCCACACCGCGGGCCACCCGCAGCGCCCGGCCGACGTCGCGGGTGAAGATCGATCCCGACAGCCCGTATTCGCCGTCGTTCGCGATCCGGACCGCCTCGGCTTCATCGGAAAACGCCACCACGGAGAGCACCGGGCCGAAGATCTCCTCGCGGAAGGCCCGCCCGTCCGACGACGCCGCACTCGGCAGGCTCGGATGGGCCAGCACGGTCGGCGGGAACCAGAAACCCTTGCCTTCCGGGGCGCTCCCCCGGAACGCCACCGAGGAGTCCTGCGCAATGAACCCGGCCACGGCGTCGCGCTGCGCGGCCGAGATCAACGGCCCCATCGCGGTGCCGTCGGCCCGCGGATCCCCCACCGAAAACGCCGCAACCGCTGGTTCCAGCAATTCCAAGAACCGGTCGAAAACGGACCTTTCCACCAGGATCCGCGAGCGCGCGCAACAGTCCTGGCCGGCATTGTCGAATGCACCGCCGGGCGCTGCCGCAGCAGCCGCCTCGAGATCCGCGTCGGCGAAGACGATATTGGCGCTTTTGCCACCCAACTCCAAGGTGAGCCGTTTGACCTGGTCGGCACAACCGGCCATGATCCGTTTCCCCACCGCAGTGGAGCCGGTGAACACGATCTTGCGCACCAGCGGGTGGCTGACGAACCGTTCGCCGACCACCGAGCCTTTGCCCGGAAGCACGGTGAGCACCCCTTCCGGGATCCCGGCTTGCAACGCCAATTCACCGAGTCGGATCGCGGTCAACGGGGTCAGCTCCGCGGGTTTGAGCACTACCGTGTTGCCGGCCGCGAGCGCCGGCGCGAAGCCCCAACCGGCAATCGGCATCGGGAAATTCCACGGCACGATGATGCCGACCACACCGAGCGGCTCGTGGAAGGTCAGCGCGACGCCGCCGGCCACCGGGATCTGCTGGCCGAGATGGCGTTCCGGTGCGCCCGCGTAATAGTGCAAAACATCGCGCACGTTGCCGGCTTCCCAACGGGCGTTGCCCAGCGTGTGCCCGGCGTTGTCGACCTCCAACTGGGCAAGCTCTTCCAAATGCGCGTCGACGCACTCGGCGAAGCGGCGCAGCAGACGCGCCCGGTCCGCAGGACTGACCAGCCGCCAGCTTTGGTAAGCCTGGGCGGCCCGTTCGATCGCGGCATCGGTCTCTTCCAGTGAAGCCAGGGAAACCTGGGCGATGGTTTCTTCAGTCGCCGGGTTCAGCACCGCGGTGGTATTCAATCGCTCACCTCTTCTTGGTATCGGGCCCCGGGGCGGGCCTGCGCGTATTTCCGCGCTTCGTCGACCAGCCCCAGGAAAAGTCGGGAATCCGCGGAATTCTGTTCCGGGTGGAATTGCACGCCGAGGTTCCAACCCCGGCCATCGGCTTCGATCGCCTCGACGGTTCCATCGGCCGCCCGGGCGGTCACCTTCAGACCGCGCCCGACGACGTCGATCGCCTGATGGTGGTACACCGGAGCCGTGGCCCGCTCGCCGAGCAACTGCCGGCTGACCGTGCCGGGTTCGGTCTCGAAAGCAACGCTGCCGAAAACCCCCGGCGCCGGCTGGTAATCAGCGTCCGGCAGCAGGTCCGGAAGGTGCTGGTGCAGGGTTCCACCGCGGGCGACGTTGAGGATCTGCGCGCCACGGCAAATGGCCAATAGCGGCAGCCCGGCCGCCAAGGCCGCATCGGTGAGCGCCAGGTCGAAGACGTCGCGTTCGGTCTGCGACGACGTCTTCGGATGCGGTGGCGCCCCGTAATGCGCCGGATCCACATCCACCCCGCCGGAGACGATCAAACCGTCCAGCACGTCCAAGACCGAGGTATCCGGCCCATCGTCGCCGAAAACCGGCGGCAACAGCAGGGGCGTGCCACCGGCGGCAAGCACCGAGGAGGTGTAGGCGGCCGGCAGGATCGCGGCGACTTCGTCCCACACGCCCCAAGCACCACGCTGCAAATAGGTGGTCAGCCCGATCCGTGGCCGGTAGCCGGACCGCTGGTCCGGTTGGAAACTAATGCCGTTCGAAGCCACGACGCAACTCCCAATCCGTGATCGCGGCATTGAACGCGGCCAGTTCGACGTCCGCGTAGTTGGTGTAATGCGCCACCACGTCGTCGCCGAACACCTCGCGGGCGATCGCCGAAGCGGCGAACAGGTCCCGGGCTTCCTGCAACGTGCCCGGCACCGTCGGCGCCCCGGAGGCGTAGGCATTGCCCAACATCATCGGCTCCAATTCCAGTTCGTGTTCGATGCCGTACAGCCCGCCGGCCAGCATCGCGGCAATCGCCAGGTAGGGATTCGCGTCCCCGCCCGGCAGCCGGTTCTCCAACCGGGCCGATTGCCCTTGGCCGACCAGCCGGATCGAGCAGGTCCGGTTGTCGATCCCCCAGGCCACCGCAGTGGGCGCGAACGAACCCTTTTGGAACCGCTTGTAGGAGTTGATGTTGGGCGCGTAGAACAGGGTGAATTCGCGCATCGTGGTCAAGATCCCGGCGATGAAATGGTCGTAGAGCGCCGTGCGTTGACCGGTCTGCTCATCCCAGAACACGAGTTCGCCGTCGGCCCCGCGCAGCGAAAGGTGGATGTGGCAGGAATTGCCCTCCCGCTCATTCGGCTTGGCCATGAAGGTGATCGCTTTGTGCTGCTGCGCCGCGATCTCCTTGGCGATGGTCTTGTAGACCGAATGGTTGTCCGCAGTGCTGAGCACGTCGTCGTACTTGAACGCGATCTCGTGCTGCCCCAGGTTGCATTCGCCCTTGGCGGACTCCGGGGTGAGCCCTGCGGCGTAGGTGGCATTGCGAATCTCCCGCAACAATGGCTCCACCCGCGCCGAGCCGAGAATCGAATAGTCGACGTTGTATTGATTGGCCGGCACCAAATCGAGGTAGCGGGCGGTCCAGGCTTCTTCGTAGCTGTTGTTGTAGACCACGAATTCCAGCTCGGTTCCGGACAGGGCCTGCCAGCCGAGCCGCGCGGCCCGATCCGCCTGCTGTTTCAAAATGGTCCGCGGCGAAACCTGGAGCGGCGAGCCGTCCACCAGTTTCAGATCGCATTGGATCATCGCCGTGCCGGGCACATGCGGGAGCCGTCGGATGGTCTCCAGGTCGAGGTCGAAAACCATGTCCCCGTAGCCGGATTCCCAGCTAGTCATCGCATAACCGTCCACCGTGTTCATCTCGGTGTCCACCGCGAGCAGGTAATTGCATCCTTCGGCGCCATGGCTGAGCACGTCCTGGACGAAGAACTCGCCGTGGATGTATTTCCCCTGCAGCCGGCCCTGCATATCGGTGAAGGCGAGCACCACGGTGTCGATGCCGCCTTCGGCGATCAGCTCGCGGAGCCGGTCGATGCTGAGCATGCGTGGATTTTTAGGCATGGTTCCCCTGTTCTGGCTTGTGGTCGTGGATCCGGCTTCGTCGCCGGTTCAGTTCAGTTCCGATTCCGCCTGCTCGATTGCTGCGAATTCCTCCTCCGGCGCGTTGGACACCAAGCGGTGCCGGGAGTAGAACCAGAAGTAGCCGATGGCCACCAGGAACACCGCGGCGGTGATCGAAGCGGCCAGGATGTCGACGAAGAACGTCGCGATCATCGCCACGAAGGCCAGGACCAGGGCGACGCCGGTGGTCAGCACCCCGCCCGGAGTGCGGTAGCCGCGTTCCAGGTCCGGCTCCCTGCGTCGCAGCACGATGTGGCTCAGATTCAACAGCACATAGGAAACCGTGGCCCCGAATACGGCGATATTGATCAACAAGGCGCCGTTCTGGGTCGTTGCGGCCAGAATGAAGCCGATGGTACCGGGCACCAGCAACGCGACCCAGGGCGTCCGTCGTTTCCCGGTCAGCGAGAGCCATCGCGGCAGATAGCCGGCGCGCGACAAAGCGAACAACTGCCGCGAGTAGGCGTAGACGATGGAGAAAAAGCTGGCCACCAGGCCCGCCAGGCCGGCGTAGTTGACGAAGTCGGCCAGCCAGCTGTTTCCACCCGCGGCGATCCGCAACGCCTCCGGCAATGGATTGTCCGAGGTGCTGATCGCCGCGGATCCGGCGGCCCCGGGCACCAGGAACAGCATCAACGCACCGAACACCAGGAGCAACAGCATGGCTCCGATGATGCCGCGGGGCAGATCCCGCTTGGGATTCGCCGACTCCTCGGCGGCGAGCGGCACGCCTTCGACCGCCAGGAAGAACCAGATTCCGTACACCAGGGCCGCCACGGCGCCGGAAATCCCCATCGGCAAAAAAGCGCTCGCCGTGCCTACGGCGCTGTCCGGAACGATGTCGAAGAGCTTGTCGAAGGAGAAGTACGGGAACAGCCCGACGACGGTGGCCAGCAACGCGATCACCGCCACGACGGTGATGCCGAAAATGAGCTTGAGCGCCTCGCCCACGCCACGCAGGTGGATCCCGATGAACACCAGATAAGCCACCAGATACACCGGCCAGGAATTGGTGATGCCGAACAGGCCGAGCGCCTCGATATAGCCCCCGATGAAGGTGGCGATCGCCGCCGGCGCCACCGCGTATTCGATCAGCACCGCCATCCCGGTGGCAAAACCGCCGAGCGGGCCGAGCGCGCGCCGCGCGAAGCCATAGCCGGCTCCCGTGGTCGGGATCGCCGAAGCCATTTCGGCCAAGCCCAGGACCATGCAGGTGTACATGATGCCCATCAGCACGAAGGCAATCAGCAAGCCACCCCAGCCGCCCTGGGCCAGGCCGTAGTTCCAGCCGGAGAAGTCACCGGAAATGACATAGGCGACCCCCAAGCCCACCAGGAGCAGCCAGCCTGCCGCGCCCTTTTTGAGCTGCCGTTGCTGCAGATAGTCCTCGCCCAGCCGGTTGTAAGCGATGTGCTGCTTGGCCATCGAGCCCCTCATCTCACCTCGGCACGGGCGACGCCGCGTGCTTTTCGGAATTTTGCGAGCCTGGCCCGTCGGTTTCCCCCAACCGCATCAGCCAATGGTCTGTTATCAGTCCATACGTTAGTGTGTTTGATTTTTCCCGAAGCGTCAAGGGATGCCGGCCATCCGATTCCGGAAGGACTCGGCCTTCCTTGACCTTTCGGGCAGCCAATCGCGCCGGAAAACCAGATTCCGCAGCTGCTCGGGAGAACTGGCCTAAACTGGGCTGATGAGCGCGAACCAGGAAGACATGGGCCATTTTGATACCAATGGTGAACTCGTCGGGATAAGTTTGCTGCGCCCCGCGCGGACCGGGAATGCCTTCGAGGAAACCCTGGCTTCACTGCTGCATGCAATCCGCCTGGGCGTCTTTCCACCGGACTCCCGGCTGCCTTCGGAACGCGACCTGGCCGAACGCCTGGGCGTCTCCCGATCGACCCTGCGCGATGCACTTTCTGCCCTGCAGGAATCCGGCCACCTGGTCATCCGGCGCGGACGCTACGGGGGCGCAGTAGTCACCGGGAATCCACCGAAAACGGCCAGCGAACAGCCCACCAGCAACGCGGAGCTCCTGGACGCGGTCCGCTTCCGCTCCGTCGTCGAACCCGGAGCCGCCGAACTGACCGCCCGGGCGGATTTGAGCGCCCGGGAGCGGCAGAGCCTGCAGACCGCACATGAAAAGTTGCTGCAAGCCGGCCCCGATGAGTACCGCCTGCTGGATTCACGGTTTCATCTGATCATCGCGGAACTCTCCGGCAGCCCCAGCCTGGCGGCCGCCGTCGCCGAGTCCCGGGCACAGACCAACAAACTGCTGGAACGGATCCCGTTCCTGCCGGCCAATCTCAACCACTCGAACGAACAGCACCGGGTGATTCTGGCCGCGATCCTCGGCGGCGACGCCGCTCGCGCCAAAGCCGCGATGGTGGAACACCTGGCCGGCACCGAAGCCCTGCTGCGCGGGTTCCTGCAATAAACGCAACTGGTCGCCACTCGGGTGCAGTTGAGCGGGGTATCGAACCCGAACACCCTGTTCAACTGCGTCCGACCTGCTCAACTGCGTCCAACCTGCTCAACTGTGCCCGAGTGGCAGCATCGTCGTCGGACTCGGTCTCAGCCGAGGCCGACGGCGCGTTGCTCCTCTCGGCTTACTGGCCTCTGGGTTCGACCAGGGAGCCGACGTCTTCGCCCTCCCAATGGGTGGGCTTCCCGTTGAGGTCTTTTCGCTCCTCCGGGATACCGGGCCGCTGGGCCAGCAGTCCGCGCGGCCCCAGGTAGAAACCCTGCCAATGCAGTTCCATCGGCGACTGGTCTTCGTCACGCGGCACATGGTGGAATCCGACGGCGACCCAGGAGACCACATCGCTCAAAGCCTCGCCTTTCGCCTGAGCCACGTAATCGAGGACCCCGTCACCGCAGCTGCCGCGATTGCCGGTGGCGAAGACTTGGCAGTCCTTCGAGTTGGTGAAAGCGACGTCGTAGCCGGTGTCTCCGCCATGTTCGTGCTGGTCCTGCACAAAAGTGAAGGAGTCGCTCGCCGCCAGTTTGATCTCATAGGAAATCGGCCGGCCGTCGTCGTTGAGCGAATCCGGTGCGATGACGCCCCACCAGCGCCGATCCGCCTTCTTCGCCGTCGCCGCGGTATCGATCGGCGTGAACTTACCCTCCACAATCGGAGATTTGGATCCGTTCTGCCCGGTGGGCGCGGCGTCGTACTGTTCCACTTTCTGCGTCCCGTTGCCGAGTCCCCAATGCACGCTCCAGACCACATTGTGCGAATGGCTTGCAGCATGGTCGGACTCGCCTTTGCCGATCGCCGAACCGTGCTTCGCGTCGGTGTAGTCCACCGGCGAGAGGTCCCCGGTAGCCCCGAGCAACGGTTTGATGCTGCCGTCGGAACCGAAGGTGTACTGGGCGATGTATTCGTACCAGCCCACTTTCGAGATCGTGGAGAGATTCCATTCGCTGGCCCGGGCGGTGGTCAACTGGCCTTGTTCGTAGGACCGGTAGGCCAACCCGGCGTCCTTCTCCTCGGAGCAGAGCACCTCGCGTTCCGGCGAGGAACCGTGGGTTCCGTCGCCGATGTTGGGGATCGCGACGGCAACCCGATCACCGGAGCACTCGGCGGCGGTCAGCGTCTGCATCCGGGTGCCGCCGAATCCGGCCGAGGTGATGTCCGCGGTGAGCCGCTCGCCGGTGTCGTAGGGGACTTCCATCTGGGCCAAGGCGATCGAGCGGATGATCAGTTGCGGCTCTTTGCCCGGCGCCTGGTAGTTCACATTGCTCAAAACCAGCCCCTGCTTGGCATCGACCTTCCAGCACATCGACCAGGCCGCACCGCTCTTGAAGGAGTGACTGATCCCCTTGGCCCCGCCGCAATCGAGGCTGATCGCCGTCGTCGTCGGTTCCGTTGGACCGACCGCGGGCCCGGTACAGGACGTGGCCGCCAGCAAAAGCGTTGCGGAAAGAACAGCGGCGATGAGCCAACGAGATTTCATGGAGTTCAACCTAAACCGGGATTCTGATTGTTGGATGGACGCCGAATGCACCATCGCGGCGTCCGCGGACCACACTGGAGGGCCGTCTCCATCAAGGAGAACGGCCCTCCAGCGCATCACGCATTCAGTTGCTCAGCTGGTTCCGATGCCGCAATGCCGCCGCGGCACCGGAGTTCAATCAGCTTTTCTGAGCCTTGCGCTGGCGTCCGATGAAGAACGCCGCGGCACCGCCGAGCAGCATCAGCAGCGCCAGCGGAAGCAGCGAACCGGCGATGCTGCCGGTGTTCGCCAGGCCGGCGACGCGGTAGTCGCCGTTCCCGCTCTGCCCGTTGCCGGTTCCGTTCGGGTTCGTGCCGCCGGGGTTCGTGCCGCCAGGGTTCGTGCCGCCGGGATTGGTCCCGGGGTTGCTGCCCGGATCGACCGAGGCCGCGACGACGGTGAAGCTGCCGTTGGCATTCTCGCCGTTTTCACCCTGCACGAGGACGTCGTAGGCGCCCAGCTCGGCATCCTTGGGGATTGCGATGCTTGCGGCGAAAGCGGAATCCGGACCAACCGGAACCACGATCGGTTCGACTGCGCGCTCCGGCTCCGCATCGGCGGCCAGGACATCCAGCTCCGGTTCCGAAGCTGCGAACATCAGGGCGGGCGTCTTGGCCTTGGGCGTGGACTTCTTGACCTCGATGGTCACCATGGTGTCCACCGAGAAGCCCTTGCCCGTGATCTTCACAGTGCCCCCAACCGGAACGTTGGGAAGATCGAGGGAGACCACCGGTTTGTGCGTGCACGGGCAGGGATCGTCCGTCGACAGCACTTCGAACGGCAATTCAACCGTCTTGTTGGAGCCCTTGTCCGTTGCCCGGATCTTGTAGTCCTTGCCCGGTTTTGCACCATCCGGAACGTTGACTTTGGCACTGATCTTGCCGTCGTCACCGGCAGTAGCCGGAACCGTGGCAATCACCTTGCCCGAAGGATCGACCAACTCGACCGTCGCCTCACCCTTCGGCGCGAAACCTTCACCGGTGACGACCGTGCAGTCCCCCGGCTTGGCCGCAGCCGGCTTGGCCGTGACCTTGAGGGTTCCGGCGTTGGGATCGACGACGTCGAACGGCGTGCTGGACTTGGCCCCGCTGGTCTTGTCCGTGACGACGACGGTGTAGGAGCCGGGTTTGGCTCCCTCCGGCACAGTCACTTTGGCGCTGATCTTGCCGTCGTCACCGGCAGTAGCCGGAACCGTGGCAATCACCTTGCCCGAAGGATCGACCAACTCGACCGTGGTCTCACCCTTGGGAGTCAGGCCTTCTCCGTTCACGGTGACCGAGTCTCCGGGCTTGCCCGACTTCGGGTCGACAGTCACCTTGGGCTCGCCCGGCTTCACCGAGGTCACTTCGAACGGAACTTCACCAGCCTTGCTCGTGGTCTTATCCGTACCCCGGATCTTGTAATCCTTACCCGGCGTCGCATCCTTAGGCACGGTCACCTTCGTCGCCGGAATCTTGCCATCATCACCGGCAGTAGCCGGCACCGTAGCAATCACCTTCCCCGAAGGATCAACCAACTCAACCGAAGCCTCACCCTTGGGCGTGAAACCCTCACCGGTCACCGACGTCACGTCACCGGGCTTGCCCGACGCCGGATCAGCAGCAACCTTTGGAGCACCAGTGGACGGACCAGTCACTTCGAACGGAACTTCACCAGCCTTGCTCGTGGTCTTATCCGTACCCCGGATCTTGTAATCCTTACCCGGCGTCGCATCCTTAGGCACGGTCACCTTCGTCGCCGGCACCTTGCCATCATCACCGGCAGTAGCCGGCACCGTAGCAATCACCTTCCCCGAAGGATCAACCAACTCAACCGAAGCCTCACCCTTGGGCGTGAAACCCTCACCGGTGAAGGTCACCGAGTCACCGGGTTTGCCGGACTTCGGGTCAACCGAGACCTTCACATCACCCGGGGTCACCGATCCGCAAGCGTCGATCCGGGCACCGGCATTGCCGATGCTGATCCGGGCGGCGTCGGATGCCTGGGCAAGCCCGACGCTGAACGCCGACACCTCGAGGCTGTCGATGACCGGCGTGGCGTCGGCCAAAGTCTTGGGCACACAGGTCGTGGTGACCTGATGGTTCAACTGCACCGAAACGACCTGGGCCACCACATTGATGAATGGGCGCAACAGCTCGCGGATCGGAACCGTCATCCCGGAGGTCTTGATGTCGGTGATCAAGAGCTTGAAGATCTGTTTGCCGCCGTCGCTCAGGATGAAGTCCCGGATCGGCGCGATCACGGTATTGAAAAGCGGTTTGAGCACCGTGTTGATCGCCGTGGTGAGCGTGGCGCAAACGAGTTCGCCACCAATACCACCGGGGACGCAGGCCAAGTCCGTCAAGTCGCCGCCGAGGTTGACCTTCCAGGTGGCCTTGGCATCGGCGAGGCCGGTCTTGAGCGTCGCCGTGAACTCGACCGTGATGCTCTTCAGGGCGCCGTCGATGGAGCTCAGCACGATGTTGGTGACTTCCTCCATCAGATCATGGATGGTCTCCGCGATCATCGGATAGATTTCATCGTTGATGAGTTCGGTGTTCGGGTTCTGATTGTTGATCCCGGTGGGCTGTCCCGGACGGTTTTTGCCGGAAAGCAGCTGATCCAGGTGGACCTGCAGGGTGCCCTTGGAGAAGTCGATTTCGATCACTTTGTTCTTCGAGGTGATCGGTTGCGCCAGGATCTTCTTGAAGATCTCTTCCTGCATATTCGACTTGACGACGCCTTCGAGCGAAGCGCCCACCGGCAGTGCCGCAAGCAGCTTGGTGAGATCGAGCAACTGCTTCGACTGGGTTTCGATCGTCCGGTCGATCTGGCCGATCGCGTCGTAGACCACGCCGGCGGCCTTTTCGACTACCGGGGATTTCACCAACAGGCTGGCTTCGGCAACCCGGTATTGCCCGGCACCGCCGACGCCGTCCGGGTCGAGAAACTTGCCGTCTTTCGCGGTGACTTCGGCGCCGCCTGCACCCAGAAGCACATCCGCCTGGCTGAGCGCCAGGTTCGTCAATCCGTCCAGGCCCAGCTTTTTGAACAGTGCCAGAAGGTTGATCCGGGCTGCACCGAAGTCCCCTTTGGCTCCGTCCAGGGTCAGCGAACCGTCCGCGCCGGCCAAGCCGCTGATCGCGTGCGCATCGCGGGGGCCCGAAGCCTGGGATTCGGAAAGCAAGGCGCCCATTTGCCCGAAGTCGATCAGATCGGTGATCGGCAGGGAGAGGCTTCCGAGCGAAACCACCTGCTTGCCGAGGACCCCGATGTTGAGCGGTTCCCGGTTCGGACCGGGGTTGGTTTTGCTCGATGCCTCGGAAAGCGCGCCGCCGACCAGATCTTTTCCAGCGATGCTGGAGTTGATCACGCTTGCGGCCGCCTCGGCAGGCTCATCGATGTGTTTGTGGACGTCGGCAATAGCTGGAAGGCCGCTGGTGCTGATTGCAAGCGCCGAGACGACGCCAACCGCAACCAACCTCCCCAACCCTCTTTTCGCGAATGCAGCAACTTTGCTGCTACCGCGGTGCTTACTTGTGTTCACCAATCCTCCTCGAAACGAATTTGATAGCGGGTGACGATGGAGGAACGAATCGCGCCTGCCCGGCAAAGACTCGACACCCGATGAAAGGAAACAGTTATCACTCAACCGTTTCAACTATGCATACGTCAAGACTTTCCAATGAATTTGCTATGACAAATCTGAGATGTTTTGGATTTCCCACAGGATCGCAAAATTTCGAGACGCCCGGTTGCGCTTATTTGACTTGTCGAAAGGCCGCCGGACGCCGGTCGGCTCCGGAATGCGACTGAAGAAATCGCCAAAAATCCCTGCTACCACGGGCATCTGCACCCAAACAGGAAGCCGACAGAAGCAGCCCGCAGTCCGTCAAGGAATGGCGGCATGGCTCAGGAATTCAAAAAGCAAAGTAATATCTACTAGACGGCCGGCCCGCGTGAAAACTATTTACGCAACAGCGTGACGCCAAAATTACTGGATGCATTCAGGGTAATCCCAGGCTTCTTCGACCTATTTCGGAGGAATAGCCAATTCGGTGAACCAAATTGCATTGAATTAGCTGATTGGCTATGGGCAAATATCTTGTCGGATACAATCAGAAGCCCGATCAGGTATGGACAAATTTGAACTCTTCGAACATTGGGATTCTTTCCAATGCAGGAACCTATCGGCAGCTGCGCCGGCCTGGTTCTGGTTCTGGCCGAGCACGGTGGGCGGACTCGGGGCACGGACTCGCCGAAGAACCGGCCGGGTCCGGGACCGAACTCAGTAGTCGGCTTTGTCGGTTCCCAGCACTCGGATCCGATTGAGCGGCCAAGCGATCACCGAAGCGGTGCCCACGATGTCTTTGCGCGCGATGAACCCCTTCAAAGGCGCATCCGGGTGGAATCGGGAATCCGCGGAATCCGGGCGGTTGTCACCCATCACCCAGTACTCGTCGGCCGGTACCTGCACGTCGAACGGCACCAAAGCCTCGGGCGGTGTCGGCACCGCATAGCTCTCGTCCACGGCTTTTCCATTGATCGAAATCCGGCCCTGCGCATCGCAGCAGCTCACCCGGTCACCGGGCACCCCGATGATCCGCTTGATCAAGTAGTCATTGGACGGGTCAGGCGCCAGGCCGATGAACACCAACGCGCTTTCGACGATGTTCGGCGCCGGCTTCGTTTCTTGCGGCAGCCAGCCTTGGGTGTCCTTGAACACCACGATGTCGCCGCGCTGGTAACCGGTGAAGTTCGGGCCGATCTGGTTGGCAAAGATCCGATCCCCGACCAGCAGGGTTTGCTCCATGGACGGGGACGGAATGAAAAACGGCCGGAACAAGAAGGTCTTGACCACGAAGGAAAGCGCCACAGCGATCACCACGACGATCGCGATCTCTTTCAACCAGCGCCACGATCTGCCTTTGCCCGGCTTCGCGGGCTCCGGCCTGGATCCACCCTCGGGACGTCCGTCGCCGGACTCTGCTGCTTGTTCGCCGCTGCTCATGCCGATTCCGTTCTTCCAGACCGCTGACCTTGCCATTCTGCCCCACCGCAGGGGAGATTTTGCAGACGCGCCCCGCAGCGTCAGCTGTGGATTGATCTGATGAATAGAATTTGCATATGGCCCTGACCGATGAAGCGATGAACAAAATCAAAGACATGATCCTGGCCGGCGAGCTCTCCGCCGGGGACCGCCTGCCGCCGGAGAAGGAGCTGAGCGAAAAACTGGGCCTTTCCCGCAGCTCGCTCCGCGAAGCAGTCAAGGCACTGGAGATCGTCCGGGTTCTGGACGTGCGGCGAGGCGACGGGACTTACGTCACCAGCTTGGAACCGCAACTGCTCAACGAGGCGATTTCCTTCGTGGTCGACCTGCACCGGGACAGCACCGTCTTGGAGATCTTCGCGGTGCGCAGGATGCTCGAGCCGGCCGCCGCCGGTCTGGCCGCCGGGAACATGACCGCGGAGGGCATTGCCGAGCTCCGGGCGAATATCGCCTCGGTGACGGCCGGCGAAACTTCGGTCGAAGACCTGGTGGAACACGATCTGAAATTCCACCAGCTGGTCAACCGGGCCAGCGGCAACAACTATCTGATGAGCTTGTTGGAGAGCATGTCCAGCAGCACCATCCGGGCCCGGATCTGGCGCGGCTTGACCCAGGAAGGTGCGGCCGCCCGCACGCTCAGCGAACACGCCTCCATCGCCGACGCTCTGGAGCGCGGCGACGCCGAACTCGCCAAAGCACTGGTCACCGCGCACATCAGCGGCGTCGAGACCTGGCTGCGCAAGGCCATCGAAGAACCGCAAGCCTGAACCCGGGCCGACCCGACGGACTCGGCGCTACCCGGGAATCAGTCCGCGTTCGGCCAAAGCCGACCACAGTTCCTCCGGGATCACGTCCGCGGCCCGGTCCAGGTTCTGCTGCATCTGCTCCGGACTCGAAGCGCCGACGACGACGGCCTGCACCGCCGGGTGCCGCAGGCTGAAGGCGAGCGCGGCCGCCGGCAGGGCGACGTCGAACTCGTTGCAGACCGCGGCGATCTGCCGGGCCCTTGCGACCACTTCCGGCGGTGCCTGGGCGTAGTTGTAATGCGCATCATCGGGTACCGTGTTCCGGGCCAGCAGGCCCGAGTTGTACACCCCGACGTTGACCACTCCGACGCCGCGGTCCAGGCAGAGCGGCAATAGCTCGGTGAGCGCTGGCTGCTCCAACAGCGTGTAGCGGCCGGCCAGCATGACCAGGTCCAGATCCCCGCGGCGGACGCATTCGGCAGCGGCCTCGGCCGAGTTGGTGCCCACCCCGATCGCCCGCACCACGCCCTCGTCGCGGAGCCTGGCCAATGCCGGCAAAGCTTCGGTGATCCCGGCTTCGAGGTCGTAATCGTCCGGGTCGTGCAGGTAGGCGATGTCGATCCGGTCCACACCCAATCGCTGCAATGACCCCTCGATGCTTCGCCGCACCCCGGACTCGGTCGGGTCCCACTGCCGGGCCAGGTCCCCGGGGACATCGAACCCATCCGCCAGATCATCCGGGGTCGGTGCGGGATGGGGCACCAGGAGCCGCCCCACTTTGCTCGACAGCAGGAACGCCTCGCGCGGCTTCCCGGCCAAAGCTGCGCCCAGCCTCAGTTCCGAAAGCCCGAGTCCGTAGTGCGGCGCGGTGTCGAAATACCGCACTCCGCCCTGCCAGGCGGCCTCCACCGTCGCCGCGGCGACGGCGTCGTCCATCGCCCGGTAGAGATTCCCGATTCCGGCTGCGCCGAAACCCAGGGTGCCCCAGCGGGCAGCCGCGAGGTCCACGGTTCCGCCGGGCCTCACTGGCCTTCCTTGAGGAAAATCTCAATCACCGGAACCGCCACGCCCGGCTGCTTCACCGGCAACCGAAGGGTCAGCGTGCCGGCGGGCTGCGAACCCGGCATGGTGTTCTGCGCACCGATTCCTTCGACCACGCCGTGCATCGCGACCTCGGAGGCGTCGTGGAGCAGTTGTGCATAGTCGACTTTGCCGTCCAGCCCCGGCAGGTGCACATGTTCGAAAGGCCAGGCGAACAAGTGCAGGTACAGCCGGTCCCCGCGCTGGGTGTACCGGGCGTCTGCCGGCGGGCTGAATTCCGAGGGGCCCGCTCCGTAGATCGAGCGGGCGTGCAAAGCCATCCAGTCCCCGATGCCTTGCAACGAGCCGATCGCCCGAGGATCCAGATTGCCTCGCCCGGTCGGACCGACATTGAGCAGCATGTTCCCGCCTTTGGCCACTCCGTCGACGAGCATCCGGATCAGCATCGGCACGCTCTTGTAGTCGTCGTTGTCCCGGTCGTAGCCCCAGCTCCCATTGAGCGTCTGGCAGGCTTCCCAGACCAAAGGCCGGCCCTCGTCGTCGACCATCGGGCCGGCCGGCTGGTACTGCTCCGGGGTCACGAAGTCCCCCGGGATTTCCAGCCGGTCATTGACCACGATCTCCGGCTGGAGCTCGCGGACCAGAGCCAGGAGCTCCGTCGATCCCCAAGCGTCGCTGCCCTTGCCGCCCCAGACATGGTCCGGGTGCCCCTCGGGGTAGGAGGCCAAACCGTAGGAGAAGTCGAAGAACAGATAGTCGATCCGACCGTAGTTGCTCAGCAATTCCCGGACTTGGCCGTGCAAATAGTCCCGGTAGCGGCTGATTTCCCGGGAGGCGTTGAGCGCAGCGGCATCCGGGTGGTTGCGCAACGGGTGATGCCCGTCGATCGGGAAGTCCGGGTGATGCCAGTCGATCAGCGAATGGTAGAAACCGACCTTCAGTCCGGCGGCCCGAACCGCGTCGACGTATTCGGCCAGCAAGTCCCGGCCGGCCGGCGTCTTGGCCGCCTGGTAGTCGGTCAGGGCCGAATCCCAGAGGCAGAACCCTTCGTGGTGCTTGGTGGTCAGCACCACGTATTTCATTCCGGCCCGCTTGGCGGCCTGCGCCCATTCACGGGGGTCGTAAAGGTCCGGGTCGAAGTGGCGCAGGTACTTTTGGTACTCCTCGATTGAGGTCTGTTCCCGGGTCATCACCCATTCATGCCGGGCCGGCAGCGCGTACAGCCCCCAGTGCACGAACATGCCGAACCGTGCTTCGGTGAACCAAGGGGCGTGCTCGATCATGATCTTCCTTCTGCTGGTGTCCGGGCTGCTTTCCCGAGCCTACTGGTAAAGGTTCGCGGCGATCTTGGGGTCGTCGATGTTCGTTTTGTCGTACCAGTAGAATCCGGTGTCGATCACCTTTTGCACGGTTTCGCCCTTGATCGCCGCCACCGCGGCCTTGACCGTCTCATAGCCGATGCCCACCGGGTTCTGGGTCACCGCGCCGGCCATCAATCCGGACCTGATCGCATCGATCTGCGCTTTGCCGGAGTCGAAGCCCACCACGGTGATTTTTCCGGAAAGGCTGAGCTCCTGCACCGCGTTGACCACCCCGATCGCGGCGCCTTCATTCGTCCCGTACATCCCTTTGAGGTCCGGATTCGCGGACAGGATGTTCTTCGCGGCATCCGTGGATTTGAGCTGGTCGCCGTCGGCGTACTGGATGTCCGCAATGCTGATCCCCGGCGCGTTGGCCTTGAGCCAGTCGACGAATCCATCCCGCCGGTCGGTGCCCGAGGTCGCGGTCTGCGAGTGCCCGATGATCGCGATCTTGCCCGAATTGCCGATCAGCCGGGCCAGGTTCTTGGCTGCCTCCGCGGCCGCTGCCTTGTTGTCCGTGGACGCGGTGGCCACCGGGATGCTCGAATCCACGCCCGAGTCGAAGGCGATCACCGGAATCTTGCGGTTTTTGGCGTCCTGCAGCACGCCCTCGGCGGCCTTGCTGTCCAACGCCGCCAGTGCCAACGCCTGCGGGTTCTTCGCCATCGCATTGCCCAACTGGTCCATCTGCTGTTGGACGTTGGTCTCTTTGTCCGGACCCTCGAACGAGATGTCCACGTCGAACTCGGCGGCGGCCTTTTCCGCCCCCTGCTTGACCGACTGCCAGAACTGGTGCTGGAAGCCTTTCGAGACGATCGCGATATAGGCCTTGCCCCCGGACGATGCGCCGCCACTGGGCTGCGCGGTATCGCAGGCGGCCAGGGACACTGCGGCGACGGCGGCCAAACCGAAGGCCATGAATTGTCGTCTTTCCATCGTTAAAACTCCCTTGTTCTCAGATGACGCGTTCTCATAAGGTGCGGATTCGGTGCGAGTGCGGGCAGCAGCCTCAAGTGGCCCTGCCGGTTTGTTTCCGGCGCAGGATGTCCAAGTAGACGGCAAGCAGAATCACGACCCCCACCGCGACGTTCTGCCATTCCTGCGGAATCGACATGATGCTCAAGCCGTTGGTGAGCACCGACATGATCAGCGCGCCGATCACGGTGCCCAGGATCGAGCCCTTGCCGCCTTGCAGTGACGTGCCCCCGATCACGACGGCGGCAATCGCCTGCAGTTCCAGGCCCATGCCTCCGGCGGGCTGTGCCGAGTTCAACCGGGCGGCGGCAACCACCCCGGCCAGGCCGGTGAAGCAACCGGCCACGGTATAGATGATGATCTTCCATTTGGTGACGTTCACTCCGGAGAGCCGGGTTGCTTCCTCGTTGCTGCCGATCGAGTAGGTGTAACGGCCCAGGACCGTCTTGCCGAGCAGCAGGCCGGCCACGATCGCGGCAGCGAACAGGATGAACACCGCATTCGGGATGATCAGCCCCGGAATCGATTTGCCCAACGCGAAGATCGTTTGGAACCCCTCGACTCCGCTGGTGTAAATCGGTTTGGTCCCGGAAATCACCAAAGCCAGGCCGGCGGCCACCATCATCATCGCCAACGTGGCGATGAACGGCGGGATCTTCAGCAGCGCGACGAACAGCCCGTTCACGCAGCCGATCAGGGCGCCGAAGAGGATCCCGCCCAGAACGCCCAGGATCATCGGCAGGCCCAGGTTCGTCATGAAGACCGCGGTCATCACGGCGCACAAGGTCATCCCGGTGCCGATGGACAAGTCGATGCCGCCGGTGATGATCACGAAGGTGGTGCCCAAAGCCAGGATTCCGGTCACCACGGTGGAGAGCAGGATGTTGGACAAGTTCGCCGATTGGTAGAACTTGTCGCTGGCCACGGCGAAAAAGATCACCAAGGCCAACAGGCTGGCGAACGCCAGAAGCTGCTGGAGGCTGGCCCGCAACTTGGCCGCCCGGGCACTGCGCTTGACCTCGCGCACCGCATCGGCCGCGCGGTTCTGTTGCAAAAGCGTCATCGTGTTCCCTTCGCCGAACCCTGCGGCTCGAGTGTCCGTGTGGCCAACTCCATGATGTTTTCCTGGTTCGCCTGTTCATTGTCCAAAAATCCCGCGATCCGCCCCTCGGCCATGACTGCGATCCGATGGCTCAGCCGCAAAACCTCCGGCAGTTCGGACGAAATCATGATGATCGACTTGCCGTCCGCGGCGAGTTGGTTGAGCAGCGCATAGATCTCCTCTTTGGCGCCCACGTCGATGCCCCGGGTGGGTTCGTCGAAGATCAGGATCTCGCAATCCCGGACCAGCCATTTGGCGATCACGACCTTCTGCTGATTGCCGCCGGAGAGGTTCTTCACCGCCTGGTCGATGGACGGCGTTTTGATCCGCAGCTTCTGCACATACGACTCGCTCGCCTGCTTCATGCCCCCATTGCCCAGGAAGCCGGCACGGCTGAATTTCTTGAGCGAGCTGAGCACGATGTTGTCTTTGACATCACGCTCGAGCATCAGGCCCAAATGCTTGCGGTCTTCGGAAAGGTACCCGATGCCCAGAGCGGCGGCGGCGGCCGGATTCGCGATGCTCACCGGACGGCCGTGCAGCTCGATGGTCCCGGCGGCCATTTTGTCCGCGCCCACGATGGCCCGGGCCACCTCCGTGCGCCCGGCGCCCATCAGGCCTGCGAAACCCAGGATTTCGCCCCGGTGCAGTTCGAAGTCCACATCCTGCAGAAAGTTCTTCGAGCCTTGGCCGGCGCTGCCCCGGGCCCGGGTGCACAGCCCGGAGACTTTCAGCACCGTCTCCGCAGCGACCGGCGTCGTCTGCGGCCGCTGCTCGACCGCGATCTGCCGCCCGACCATCAGGGCGATCACCTCGGGCACGGAGGTCTGCGCGGTGTTCAGGGTGTCGATGTATTCGCCGTCCCGGATCACCGTGATCCGGTCGGAAATCGCTTTGAGCTCCTCCATCCGGTGCGAAATGTAGATCACTCCGGTTCCCGGCTGCACGAAGTCGCGGATCAGTCCGTGCAGGACCGCCACCTCGGCATCGTTGAGCGCCGCCGTGGGCTCGTCCATGATCAGGATTTTGGATTCCCCGGCCAGCGCCTTGGCGATTTCCACCATCTGCTGCTTGGCAACCGTGAGCTCGCGCACCGGTTGGCGCGGATCCAGGTCGATCTTGATCCGGTCGAACAGCTCCTGGGCCTGTCGGTTCAAGGCCCGTTCGCTCAGGAACAAGCCGGCCCGCCGGGGCTCGGTTCCGATGAAGATGTTCTGCGCCACGGTCAGATCCGGCATCAGATTGAATTCCTGGTGGATGATCCCGATGCCCAGTTCCTTCGCCCGTTTGGTATCCGAGATCAGCTCGGCACGGCCGGAGATCTCGAAGCCGCCTTCGTCCGGAGTGTAGATTCCGGAGAGCAGCTTCATCAGGGTCGACTTGCCCGCGCCGTTTTCGCCGACCAGGGCCAATACCTCGCCGCCGTTGAGGTCCAAATGCATCTTGGACAACGCCCGGACGCCCGGGAAGCTCTTGCTGACCCCGCTGATCCGCAGCAGCTTCTCAGTCATGACCAGACGTTCTGGAACACGGCCTCACGCCACACTGGACCATCCGGATAGCTGAACTGTTCGAGCGAGTCGCGCTTCATCTCGGTTCCGGCACCGGGTGCCTGCGGCGGCCAGTAGTTGCCGGCCCGGAGCTCGATCGGGGTCACGAAATGCTCGTGCAGGTGGGTCACCGCCTCGATCATCCGATCGGTTTTGCTGCCGGACACCGCGACGAAATCGAACATCGACAGGTGCTGCACCGCTTCGCAGAGGCCGACGCCTCCGGCGTGCGGGCAGACCGGGACCTGGAACTTGGCGGCAAGCAGCAGAATCGCGATGTTTTCGTTGACCCCGGCCACCCGGGTCGCATCGATTTGCAAGATCTGCAGCGACTGCGCCTGCAGCATCTGCTTGAACACGATGCGGTTCTGCACGTGTTCTCCGGTAGCCACCGGGATCGGCGCGATCCCCCGCGCAATCGCGGCATGGCCCAAGATGTCGTCCGGACTGGTCGGCTCCTCGACCCAGGCGATGTCGAAGGGGGCCAGCCGTTTCACCCATTCGATCGCTTCGGCGACGTCCCAGCGCTGGTTCGCGTCCACCGCGATCCGGATGTCCGGTCCGACCGTTTCCCGGGCGAGCCGGAGCCGGCGGACGTCGTCGTCGACATCGGCGCCGACCTTGAGCTTGATCTGCGCATAGCCGTCGGCAACTGCCTCGCGGGCCAGCCGGACCAGTTTCTCATCGGAGTAGCCCAGCCAACCCGGCGTCGTGGTGTAGCCCGGATAGCCCTCGGCGACCAACCGCTGCTCCCGTTCCGCCCGCCCGGGTTCGGCGGCCCGCAGGATCTGCAGCGCTTCTTCCGGGGTGAGCGCATCGCTGAGATAGCGGAAATCGACCAGTCCCACGAGCTCCTCAGGACTCATCCTGGACAGCAACTGCCACAACGGCAGGCCGGCACGCTTGGCCTTCAAGTCCCACAAGGCATTGACCACCGCACCGATCGCCATGTGCATCACGCCCTTTTCCGGGCCCAGCCAACGCAGCTGCGAATCATGCACGAATTCGCGCCAGACGGCGCCCATGTCATCGAGCATCGGCTCGACTTCGCGCTCCAGCAACATCGGTGAAAGCGCGGCGATGGCCGCCGCTTCGACTTCGTTCCCCCGGCCGATCGTGAACACGAAGCCGTGCCCCTCGAGCCCGTCCGCGGCATCGGTGCGGATCCGCAGATAGGCCGCCGAATAGTCCGGATCGGCGTTCATCGCATCTGACCCGTCGAGTTCCTTAGACGTGGGGAATCGAACATCGGATACGTCGAGGGCAATGATTCGGCTCAAAACTGGGCTCCCAAAGTAATACTTGTGATTCCACTCACACTAAACATCCGATGTATAGCTTGTCAATCATGGGTAGACGGGTAGTATCGTGCTCAAAAGCACGGAAAACTTCCGACCTTACGAAACGTCAAGAAAGCAGCGATGAAACTTCTGCGGATTGGTCCCCCCGGCGACGAGTCTTGGGCGGTGCTGGCCCCGGACCGCTCCGGCGCCGAACGGCTCTGGGCGGCGAGCACGGTTCTGGCCGACGGCGAACCAGCCTTCACGCCTGCGGCCCTGGCCCGGATCCGGGCCGCCCTGGCCGACGGAACCCTGCCGCAATCGGCCTCGGACCCCGCTGTGGTCCGGCTCGGCAGTCCGATCCCCCGGCCGGGCAGCATCATCTGCGTCGGCATGAACTATGTGGCGCACGCTGCCGAATCCGGAGCCCGGCCGCCGCAGATCCCGGTGCTTTTCCTCAAGCCGGCGAATACTGCGGCCGGTCCTTTCGATGCCGCACCGATCCCGCCTCTGGCGCAGAAGTACGACTGGGAGGTGGAACTGGGCGTGGTGATCGGTTCGCCGCTCAGCTATGCCGCCTCGACCGACGAGGCCATGGCCGCCGTCGCCGGGTACTTGGTGGCCAATGACCTTTCCGAACGGGAGTACCAGATCCCCGGCGAAGCCGGTCAGTGGACCAAAGGGAAATCCCTGCCGGCCTCGACCCCGCTGGGCCCATGGTTCGTCCCGGCGGATGAGCTCGACGTCGGCAATCTGCGCCTGCGCAGTTGGGTCAACGGCGAGCCGAGGCAGGATTCCAACACTGCGGACATGATTTTCGACGTGCCCACCCTGGTGCACCATGCGAGCCAGTACATGTCGCTGGAACCCGGCGATGTGGTCTTGACCGGCACGCCGGAAGGCGTGGCCCTCTCCGGCCGTTTCCCGTACCTGCAAACCGGCGATGTGGTGGAAATGGAAATCGAAGGCCTCGGCCGGATGCGGCAGGAGTTCTACCGGGCCGGATCGCCACGGACGTCGTCGGAAGCCTAGGCAAGGAGCAGAAATGAGTGCAGTAACCATCGATCCGGCCAGCGCTGGAAATGCACCCGGCGAAATGCAGGGATTGGTAGCCGCTGTCAGCGGCGGCGCTTCCGGAATCGGCGCCGCGATCGCCGCCCGCCTGCAATCCCTGGGCGCGCAGGTCGCAGTGCTGGATTTGCGCGCCGCCGACCTGCCGGAAGGCCAGTTCGGCGTGCGCTGCGACGTCTCCGACGATGCTTCGGTCCGGGCCGCGGTCGCCGCAGTCACCGAACGCTTCGGCCGGCTGGATATTCTGGCCAACAATGCCGGCATCGGTGCCCAGGGCACGGTCGAAGACAACCCCGACGACGAATGGCACCGGGTCTGGGACATCAACGTGCTCGGCATGGTCCGGCTCAGCCGCGCCGCGCTGCCCTGGCTGCGGAAGTCGCCGTCGGCCGCGATCGTGAACACCTGCTCCATCGCAGCCACCGCTGGATTGCCGCAGCGGGCGCTCTACAGCGCGTCCAAGGGCGCCGTGCTGTCGCTGACCCTGGCCATGGCCGCGGACCATCTGCGTGAAGGCATCCGGGTCAACTGCGTCAATCCGGGCACCGCGGACACGCCGTGGATCGGGAACCTGCTCAGCAAAGCCGACGACCCGGAGGCCGAGCGGGCCGCGTTGAACGCCCGGCAACCCTCAGGCAGGCTGGTCACCGCGGACGAGGTCGCCGGAGCCGTCGCCTACCTGGCCAGCCCGCGCTCCGGCTCCACCAGCGGAACCTCGCTCGCCGTCGACGGCGGCATGCAGGGGCTGCGCTTGCGGCCGGCAGGTTCCTGACCAAGCTTCGGTAGGCGTTTCCCGGAGCCGCCTGGGACAATGGAGGTTCGCGCCCCCGGGGGAAAGGCCACCGCAATGGACGAGACCGTCAAAGAACTGCTCAAGCAGAAGGACGGACTGAGCTTCGGCTACCGGTTCTTCTGGCGATTGCAGTACACCGCATTGGGCTTCTTCGGTCCGCCTGACTACGGTTCCGGAGGTGGTCCGCGCGGCGAATTGATCCGTTCCCGGACCGCAAAGGTCGAACAGATCAGATCGGCGAAGCGGGAGCCGGGCGCAGCGGAGTAACCGCCGGTTTCCGGGCGATGGCCGTGGTCCGCACGGCTGCGAATGCTTTAAACCGGTCACAGTCTGCGCCGGCTGTTGCCGGGTTCGCTTGATTTTTGGCGGATATCTCCGGCAATCGCGGAAAGTCGACGACGCACCTTGGGTTACCGTTTATGCCAAGGGGTTAGCTGCCCTCCGACGCGCCGGCAAGGAGACATCACCGTGGCCAAGATCCTGATCGTGGAAGACGATCCTGACATCAATGCGGCCTTCCGGCTGGCCTTGAGCCAGCGCGGGCACAGTGTGGACGGCTGCTTCCTGGGCGCCGAGGGCGAGGCCGCGGCACGCAGCGACAACCCGCCGGACCTGCTGATCCTCGACTTGATGCTGCCGGACCTGGACGGCGTGCAGATCTGCCGGATGATCCGGCAATACAGCACCGTCCCGATCATCATGATGACCGCGCGCGGCGATGACACGGATGTGGTGCTTGGCCTGGAGGCCGGAGCCGACGACTATGTGGTCAAGCCCGTGGAACCGGCGATCCTGGACGCCCGGATCCGGGCAGTGCTGCGGCGCGGAACCGTGGAACCCGTTCCGGAACAGCCGGCGATCGAGAAATTCGGCAGCTTGCGGATCGATCGGGACGCCCTGCAAGTGAGCAAGAACGGCGAACCGCTGCAGCTCTCGCCGACCGAAATCCGGCTGTTGCTCGAACTCTCTAAACACCCGGGCCAGGTGCAGAGCCGGGAACAATTGCTGCGCAGCGTCTGGGGCACGGAATACCTTTTGGAATCCCGGATGGTCGACGCCTCGGTGCAACGCCTGCGCAGCAAGATCGAAGACCAACCCTCCCGCCCGGAAATCATCGTCACGGTCCGCGGTTTCGGATACCGCTTCGACACGAAAAAATGACTTTTCTGCGCAGATTGCTCAGCAGCCTGGGCTTCCGCCTGGCGCTGGGCTTCGCGCTGATCGCGGCGATCTCGGCCGGAGCCACCGGCGCGGTCACCACCTGGTCCGCGCGCGACAACATCCTCGAGGCGGAACAAAACCGCCTGATTGGTGATTTCAACCGGATGTTCGCCGAGTTGCCGAACGAAATCGGCGACCCCTACCTGAACGACACGCCGAACCGGGCCCAATTCATCTTGGACGGAATTCGAAACCAACTCCGCGGGCCGATGGGTGCGGAAATCCTGGGAACCGGCCAATTCGTCGGCAATCTCAGCCCCGACGCGGTTCCGGAGAGCATCCGTGCGGCGTCGGTTCCGGGCAACCAACCACTGTATCTTCGGACCCGGGACGGCGGTTCCGCCGCGTTCAGCGTCGCTCAGGCCAAAGAAATTCAGTTCTACACCGGGGCCGGCACCGTGGCGAGCTACCCGGTGCTGGTCTACGCGAGCTACCCGTTGAACAAACAAGAACAACAAATCAACGGGCTCACCACGCAGACCGCGCTGCTGACGCTTTCGGTCGGCGTCGCAGCGGCCTTCGTCGGCGTGCTGCTCTCCCGGCAGGTGCTCCGGCCGATCACGGCGCTGCGCCGCGCCGTGGACCGGTTCGGCCGGTCGCCGACCCCGGTCCGGCTCAGGGCCAGCGGAGTCCGCGAACTCGGCGGCTTGATCGACAGCTTCAACCACACCTCCGGCCAGCTGCACCGGACCGTCGCCGAGCTCACCGAATCCGAAAAACGGGCCCGCCGCTTCGTCGCCGACGTATCGCACGAACTGCGCACGCCGACCGCCGCCATGGTCGCCGCTGCGGACACCTTGGACAATCCCGCAACGGCCCCGGAGCAGCTGGCCCAAGCCGGCCGGGTCACCGCCTCGGCGGCCCGGCGGCTCGCGAAACTCACCGAGGACCTGCTGGAGATTTCGCGCTTCGACGCCGGTCAGATCGCCTTGCAGCCGGTTGGGTTCGACGCCGTCGAACGGCTCGGCCTGTTGATCGCCGAACGCGGTTGGCCGCAAGTTTCGATCTCGGCGGCCCAAGAACTGCGGGTCCGCCTGGATGCCCGGCGCTTCGACGTGATCGCGGCGAACCTGATCGGCAACGCGCTGAGCCATGGCGGCGCCCCGGTCGACGTCGTGCTCGAGGCCACGGAAAGCCGGTTGCGCCTCGAGGTCGTCGACCACGGCACCGGCATCGCCGCCGATGACCTTCCCTTGCTCTTCGACCGGTTCTTCAAATCCGATCAGTCGCGCAGCCGCGGCGGTACCGGCCTGGGCTTGGCCCTGGTCGCGGAGAACACCGCGCTCCTGGGCGGTTCAGTCCAGGTGCAGAGCAGCCCGGGACGGACCGTCTTCACGGTGGAACTGCCTTTTGCCGGAGACGCCGAAGAGTAGCCGGCACCAGCTGTTTCACAACGGTTACCCGGCTGAAGCACAACTCGGAAATCCGCTCCATAGCGTGGAAGTATGAAAATCCGGATTCCACTCCAGAGCCTGCTGGCCGGCGTACTCATCGCCGCACTCGCGGCCTGCGCTCCGGGCCCGGCCGCGAGCGGCGATGGCCCGAATGCTGCGGCGGTCGGCGCAGGCCCGGCAGCTTCGGGCCAATCGTGGGGTCGGATGCTCGACTGGCCGACCGCCGCCGCAAGCATCATGCAACAGGGCGGCGACGCTCCGCTGCTCAACCAGAGCGGCCAAAGGCCGGCACCGATCGCCAGCGCCGCCAAAATCATCACCGCGCTGACCCTGCTGGCGGAGCATCCGATCGGCCCGGGGGAACCCGGTCCGTCGATCGACCTGGATTCCTCCGACGTGAAACGGTATGAGGCGTACCGGCAAATCGACGGTTCAGTCCTTCCGGTCTACTCGGGCATGCGATTGACGCTGCGCGAGGCTCTGGCGGCGATGCTCCTGCCTTCGGCCAACAACATCGCGGACACGCTCGCCGTCTGGGCCTTCGGCAGTCTGGCGAAATACCGAGCTGTGGCACAGCAAAGAGTCACCGAGTTGAAACTTGGATCGACCACGGTCGGCCTCGACGCCAGCGGCTTCGATCCTTCGACCACCAGCACCGCGCACGACTTGGCGCTGCTGGCATCCGCCGCCATGGACTCTCCGGTGATCGCGGATCTGGTGGCCCGGACCAGTTTCGACATCGAAGGCTACGGACCGGTGCAGAACACCAACTCGTTGCTCGGCAGCAACGGCGTGATCGGGCTGAAGACCGGAACCAGCAATCAGGCCCGCGGGGTGTTCCTGTTCGCCGCAAAGGCCACTGTGGACGGCCGGCCGACGGTCTTGGTCGGCGCGGTCCAGGGAGCCGGCGAGCGTGCCCAGGATGCCATCGAGCAGGCTCGGAAACTGCTCGGCTCGATTCGCGATGGATCCGCTCCGGACCAGCCAGCAATGGCTCAGACCGGGCCGGCGGTGCGGCGATGAGCCCGACGGACAGCACTGCGGAGCTGAAGGAAAAACATGACGGCGCCGTTGCGGCCCGGCAATTCCTCCTGTTCCTCTCAGGGGCAGCCCTGATCGGCGCGTTGCTGTCGGCAGGCCTCGGGCTGGGACTCGGAAAAATGCTTCCCGCAGCGAAAGCGACGGCCCTGAGTTGCCCCACAGATGCCCAAGATCCGGTGGCGCCGGCCGCGGTCAAGCTGACGGTTTACAATTCGACGTCGGTCAGCGGATTGGCTGCAAGCACCTCGCAGCAGTTGAAAGACGCCGGGATGACCGTGTTCAAGGTCGGCGACAAAGCCGCGCCCAGCGGCATCGATCAGCAGCAGCTCACGAAGACCGGCGGCGGCAAAGCTCCGCAGGTGGTCATCGCAGTATCCGGGAATGCGCTGAAAACTGCGGCCACGTTGCAAGGGTTCTTTCCCGAATCGTTGGTGCTGCTCCGCAGCGGACCCATCTCTGCCGTCGATGTCTATCTGATCGCGGACAAACCGACATTCCAAGCCGAGGCGCGTCGCGAAGCGCGGGTGCTCAAGTGCGCATCCACCGGTTGAATTCCAAAGGGTCGGAATCGTCAGCCGGCCTGCGCCAACAGCAACGGGAGCACGGCGCCGACGCCAGCCTGGCGGAGCGCCCGGGCCGCCAGGGTCATGGTCCAGCGGCTGTCCACCAGATCGTCGACGAGCAATACCGTACCGCCCACGACCCCCTGCTCGGCCAAGGATGCGGCCAGCTCGGGACCAACCACCAGCCGGTCCCAGACTCCGGCGAGGCGATAGGCGCTGTTGCCACCCCGGGAGCCGCGCGGCCCGCCGTGTGCCAAGCTCAGCTCGCCCAAATAGGGCAACCGGCCGATATCGGCGATGCCTTGCGCAAAGGACCGGGTCAGCAGCGGCCGGGCCCGGGCCGGAATCGACACCACGGCAACCGGCCGGTTGCCGCCTGAGCCCGCGGCTGTCGAAAGATCCTGCCCGGACCACCCTTCCCCGGCCCAGTCCTTCAGCACCCCGACGCAGGCCTGCAGCAGCTCCGCGGAAATCGGCGCATCAGCGGCTCCTTCCGCGAAGACCTCGCGCAGCGCGCCGCCCCAGCCCAAATCGGTCAGCCGGGCCAACGCCCGGCCCTCGGCGCAGGACTGCTCGGCCGGGATCTTGCCCTTGACCGGCACTCCCAACCGGTCCATTCCAGACGGCCACTGCGCCCTCGGCTCGACCACCACTCCGGCCCGGCGCAAGGTCTGCGCAGCGGCGTCGAGCTGTTCGCGTTCGACCCCATCGGAAAACCATCGCCCGGCGCAGTTGTCGCAACGCCCGCATGGCGCAGCGGTGGGATCGTCCAAAGCCGCGGCCAAATATTCCATCCGGCAACCCGCGGTCTGCTCGTAAACCAGCATTGAGTCTTGTTCGTCCAAACGGGCCTGCGCGATCCTGCGGTAACGCTCGGCGTCATAGACCCAGGGCTGGCCGGTCGAGCGCCAGCCGCCGGCAACCCGCTCCACGGCCCCGTCCACGGCCAACACCTTGAGCAGCAATTCCAACGGAGTCCGACGCACGTCGACCCGCACTTCGAGCGCGGCGACGGACATCGCCCCGGGCGCCTCGGCCAGGGCCTGCAGCACCGCATCCGCGTTGGCTTGTGACGGCATCGACGCGGTCGCGAAGTACTTCCAGATGTCCTGGTCTTCCGAGCCGGGCAAGAGCACTACGTCGGCATTCTCGGTGCTGCGGCCGGCGCGGCCGATCTGCTGGTAGTAGGCCACCGGCGAAGCGGGCGCGCCCAGGTGGACCACGAAACCCAAGTCGGGTTTGTCGAAACCCATCCCCAAGGCACTCGTGGCCACCAGTGCCTTGATCTGGTTGTCCTTGAGCTGCTGCTCTGCCGATTCGCGCTCCGCGGTGTCCGTGCGGCCGGTGTAGGCCAAAACCTTGTGGCCCCGTTCGGCGAGCAACCGGGCGGTGTCCTCGGCCGCCGAAACGGTCAGCGTATAGATGATCCCGCTGCCCGGCAGCTCGGCCAAATGGCTCAACAACCAGCCCAGCCGGTCCCGCGAGTTCTGCATCCGGAGCACGCCCAGCCGCAAGGACTTGCGCGCCAAGGGGCCGCGGATCGTCAGCACTCCGCCGTCGCTGCGCACGCCACCGTCTGCGCTCTGACCTCCGGCCAACTGCTCTTCGATGTCCGCAACCACCCGGGAATTCGCCGTCGCGGTCGTGGCCAGGACCGGAACCGTGCTCGGCAATTGACCGATCAGTTCCGCAATCCGCCGGTAGTCCGGCCGGAAGTCGTGCCCCCAGTCCGAAATGCAGTGCGCCTCGTCGATCACCAGCAAACCGGTCCGGCGGATCAGATCCGGCAGCTGTTCGTCCCGGAACCGCGGATTGTTCAGCCGTTCCGGCGACACCAACAGCACATCGACTTCATCCGCAGCCAAGGCTTCACGCACCGCATCCCATTCGGTGGCGTTCGCGGAGTTGATCGCCACCGCCCGCACGCCGGCCCGGGCAGCCGCTGCGACCTGGTCCCGCATCAGGGCCAGGAGCGGCGAGACGATCAGCGTGGGCCCGGAGCCGCGGCGGCGCAGCAAAAGGGATGCCACGAAATAGACCGCGGACTTCCCCCAACCGGTTCGCTGCACCACCAGGGCCCGCCGGCCGCCGTCGACCAGAGCCTCGATCGCTTCGAACTGGCCGTCGTGGAATTCGGCATCCGGCCGGCCGACCAGCGCCGCCAGGAGTTCGCGGGCATCGGTTCGGGTCTGCGGATTCATGCTCTGAAGTATTCCAGCCGACGCCGACAATCAGCGTCTGGCCCGCCGTCGTCGGATTACCCTCCGTACACTTCGAACCCGCTCACCGTCGGGCCGGGCGCCGAGGAATCGATCTGCAATCGCAGTTGCGTCGTGCTCACCGCCGGGAAGCTCAGAGTCTGCTGCACATTCGGGAAGACCCCGTTGGCCACCGTGGTCCACTGCCCGTTGAGATAGGCCTGAATCCGATACGCCTGGATTCTCGCCCCGTGTTGCTGGGCCTCCCGGAGCACCACTTTGCCCACGGAAGCCGGGGCCGTGAAGCCCAGCGTCAGCGATGCACTCGTGGTGGAATCCGTGGTGGCCCACCGGCTGATCGCATTTCCGTCCGTGGCTTTCGCGCCGTCGTAAGCGGCCGAGTAGACATTCGACGCGCTCACGCTGGCGGTTCGGGCCAGGTCCACGGAAGCCATCGGTTTGAGCTTGGCGCGCCAGTTCGTCACCCCGCCGCGCCCATCCGGGCCGGCCACCTGCAAACCGGCGGTCGCGATCACCGTTTGCGCTGCCGCCGGCCAAGGCGTACCTTGCGGCACCGTGACGTTCGGGCCGTAATTGTTCAGCGACGAGCAGCAGGTTTTGTTGGACACATTGCTGAAATTGCCATAGATCGAGTTGTTCTTGGCCGCGGGATTGGCCAAACTGTTGGCACCTTCGTTGACCAAAAGCCAACGCTCCACATTGGCGACCACATTATTGGTCGCGACATACCCGGAGGTCCCGTTGTCGAAGTAAATGCCGGCCGAGGGGCTCTTGTCGCTGCCCCCGTCGTAGAAATTGTCCCGCTCCTGCGAATCGGGTTGCGCCCCCAGGGTATAGACGGCTCCGCCATCCGCCCCGGCAGCCATGAAATCGTGTACATAGTTGCCGATGATCTTGGTGTTCCGGGCAATCGTCGGCGTGGTCACCCGGACGATGTTGCTCGGTTCGCCGCCGGCTTTGCTGCCGTTGCCGCGGCCGCCCGCATCGAGGTATCCCCAGCCCCAACCCACGGAGATCCCGGTGTAAGGCACATTCCCCACCTCGTTGTTCTCCAAGGTCAGCCCGTCGATGAATCCGGCGAAGATGCCCACCCCGCCTTTGAACTCGCGGGCCACGTCATGGACGTAGTTGTTGGACACCAGGATCGTGTTCATCCGGTCTTCGAAGTTCTGCGGCCGCTGGTCTTCCGGGGTCACGTCACCGATTTGGATGCCATTGGCCGACGCATCCGAGACTTCGTTGCCGATGACCTTGATGTTGTTCGAAGCCCGGTCGACGGTAAGCCCGGCCGAGCCGGTCCGGAGTACCCGGTTTCCGGAAAAGAGGATGTTGCTCGCGTAGGAAATATTCACCGCGGCCGGCGGTTTGATCTGACCGTCGTAAATCCAGTGCGTGGCATTGGGGCCAACCAGCCTCAGGTTCGCTTGTTCCTCGGCGAAGCCTTCCGAAGTATTGGGTTGTTGCCAAGCCGTCTCAGCAAAGGTTACGCCGCTGACTTCCAGGTTCTGCACCCGGTTTGCCGCTCCATTGCCTTCGACCTTGAGCAAGGTCTCGGTGCGCGGTACGACCACGCCGACGGCGCCCGGACCGGTCAGGCTCTCCCCCGGTTTGGGTTGGTAGTAGAGCGTGTTCGGGCCATCTCCGACGGCGCCGGAAGCATCGAAATACCACTCGCCGGGCTGATCCAAGAATTCATAGGCGTTTTCCAACCACTCAGGTTGGTTGTTGAGCAAATACGGCGAGGACCGGGCATTCGAGAAGCACGGCTGGGCCATGGTCACCGTGTTCCCGCTGGCCGAGGCCACCGGGCAGCGGGAGTAGCTCCATAAAATGCGATAGGAGAATTCGATTTGGTCGACGTTCTTGTACCCGGCCAACGCCGCGGCGGCCGTGGTGTTGTAGCCGGTGGAGCTCAGGGTGAATCCTTGCGGTTTGAACGGCGTCCTCGCCCGCACCGCGCGTTCGTCGTTGACATAGAGTTGCCGGAACCCTGGCTGCGCTCCGATATTGGCTTTCCAAAGCCCTGGCTTGCCGGCCGGCGTCCATCCGCTCACCTGCTGCCCGCCGCTGAAGACCGGCGCCGCGCCGGAAGCGGCCTGCCAGCGTACCGTGAAGCCGTTCCGCCCACTGTCCTGCTCGGTGAGCACCAGCGGCGCGGGCATGGCATATCTGCCGCCGGCCAGGTTGACCACGATGTCCCCCGACATCGACCCGGTCTTGGACCTGACCGCCTGTTGGGCCGAGGCGACGGAGCATGGCTCGTTTTGCGTACAGGCAGACCCGGTGCCGCCGGGTGCCGCGTAGAGATCGGTCTGCGATGCTGCGTTCGCCACCGCGGGCAATCCCATCAATCCCGAAATGAGCATTGCCGCCATTGCCGCCATTCCGGCGGTCCGCCTGACCTGGCCTTTCGACGCCTTTGTCGATTTCATTGTCAATTCCCCCGAATCTCAAGGATTGCGCGCCCCGAAACTGCGGCGCAGCAAACTCGTCCTCTCCACATCATGGCTGAGCAATGCAGTGCGCCTCTGCGTTCCAGCCGAAATCACATGAAAGCCGCGGCACCGGAACAGATCGTGTCCGCCACCGGACTCACCTCGTGACGCCTCAGAGCCGCGTCGACAGGATCCGGCGCATCCGGTCCAGGCTGGCCGCCAGATGCCGCTGCATCGCCGCGGAAGCGGCGAGGGCGTCTCCGGCGGCAATGGCTTCAGCGACTTCCCGATGTTCTTCCCAAGCCTGCAATGCGGCACTCGGCCGATGGTAAAGCGTGTAATGCCGCATCCGGGTCAGGGCCGACCCGAGCAGGTCTGCTGCGGTGCTGTTCTTCGTCGCAGCCGCCACACCGAGGTGGAATTCGATATCGCGTTCCTGAAGCTCGAGTTGCGGATCAGTTCCTTCCGATACCCGGACGGTCTCAGCTTCGTCGACCAGGCGTCCCAGTGCTTCCGCGCGCTCGGCGGTGCGCCGCCGGGCAGCCAAACCGGCGATCTGCGGCTCCAGCATGAGCCGGTATTCATAGAGCTCGGCCACGGAACGGGTGTCCAGCAAAGCGACCGCCGAAAAGCCCTGGTAAGGGACCTTGGTGACGAGTCCGTCCGCCTGCAACCGGGACATCGCCTGGCGCAATGGGGTATTCGACACATGCAGCTTGCGGGACAGCTCGTCCAGGTTGATCTTTGACCCGGGGGCTATCTGCCGGGACAGCAGAGCAGCCTTGACCGTTTCATAGAGTTCATCGGCCAGTACCGATCGATTGGGGCTCTCGGCGCCTTCGACCGCTGGCCCATCCGGTTCATAGTGCATCGCCCGCGCTCCCCTCCCGACCAAAAAACGATCTGGTCTCCGGCATGGCAAGTCGTGTTTGCGACCGGCAATGATTGCCTCCAATGTGTTTTGTATCACACAATATGGGGAAATCGTGCACGAAAATTTGACAACGGAAGGACAGGTAATGTCGCGACGAGGCCGCAAAGTCCTTGCCCTGGTGTTCGCTGGAGCAATCATGACGTCACTCGGGGCCTGCAGCGGGCAAGCCGGTAACGCGATATCCCAAAACCCCGATGCCGAATTGCTGGTCTGGACGGATGCCACTCGGCAAGCCGGCTTCGAACAATTCAAGGCGCAAAACCCAACGGTCAAGATGAAGATCGAAACGTACGATCCGGCCGCCTTGTTGGCAAAAATCCAACTTTTCAACCGCACCGGCAAGGGCTGGCCGGACGTGGTCTTCAGCCAAACTCCGAATGACGTCGCGGCGTTGCAAAGCAAACAATATGACTTCACCGAGCCACTGGACCAATTGGTGGGCCAAGATGTGCAGTCGAACTTCGGCACGGTCAACGAAAGCTGCCGCATCGACGGCAAACTGTATTGCTTGAAAAACGACTTGGCGCAATCCGTGCTCTGGTACGACAAGGCCCTGATGGACCAGTTCGGTTACCAGGTCCCCAAGACCTGGCAGGAATACGCCGACCTGGGCCGCCGCGTGGCCGCCGAAAACCCCGGCTACATCATCGGCAGCGCAGGGTTCAAGTTCGTCTACTACGACTTCCTCTGGTCCAGCGGCTGCCCACTGCAAACGGTCACCGACCCGATGAAGGTACGAATCAACACCAGCGACCCGAAGTGCACCCGGGTGACCGATCTGCTCGATCCGCTGATCCAAAACGGTTCAGTGTCCCGGAACGGCCCGTTCGATCCCGACGTGGTGACGCTCGGCAAGCAGCAGAAGATCCTGATGATGCCGGGCGCCTCCTGGTACGGCGACTTCGTCTTCAAGCCGGAGAGCTCCTTCGCCTTGCCAGCCGGCCGACTGGCCGCAGCGCCATACCCCAGTTGGCCCGGAGAGTCCCAGGGGCTTTCCGGTGCCACCGGCGGCGGAATCTACCTGGTGTCCAAACACAGCGCGAACAAGCAAGGCGCTGCCGATGTGGCTCAGTGGATGGCCACCAGCCCGGACTATCAGGCGAAGGCGCCCACTTTCCCCGCCTATCCTCCGGCAGCGAAGACCTGGGCCGAGGCCCGGAGCAATGACCCCTTCTACGCCATCGACCCTGCTCCGGTGCTGCAGCAACAGGCGAGCCTGATCAACCCCGCGGCATCGAACACGGTCTACGGAGTGGAAGACTCGGTGACCGCCACGATCGTCAACAGCGTCCGCTCCGGCGGCGCCTTGGCGGCTGGCATGGCGGATCTGCAAACTCAGCTGAGCCAGCTCGCGCAATCGGTCGGGTATTCAGTAGACAATGGGTAACCCGGTGCGGTTTGCCCGCAAACCGAAGTACGACGCCACCGGAATGGTCTTCGTGGCACCCTACCTGTTGCTGTTGCTCGCCTTCGGCATCGGGCCGGCGCTCTACTCGATCCTGCTCTCCTTCGTGGACGGCCAAACCGGCGGCATCGGCGGTGCGAACTACGCGAAGGTATTGGCCGACTTCAGGTTCTGGCCGGCGGTGGGAAATGTCCTGCTCTACTTGGCTATCTGGCTGCCGATCATGGTTTTCGGCGTGCTGCTCTTCGCGCTGCTGCTGCATCACCGGCCGTCCCGGTTGGGCGGGGCGATGCGGCTGCTCTATTTCCTTCCAGGCGCGGTCACCGGGTCTGCGAGCGTTTTGCTCTGGTATTGCATGTTGGAGCCGAGCCTGAGTCCATTCAGATCAGCGCTGAACGCCATGGGGCTGGAAACCGGTTCGCAGGTTTTCCAAAACCGCAACCTGGCGATCATTTTTGCGCTCATCGCCTTCACCACCGGAGTGGGCCAATGGATCATCATCATGTACGGCGCACTGCAGAACATCCCGGAGGAACTCTCCGAGTCTGCGGCGATCGACGGAGCCGGACCGCTGCGCACCGCACTGCAGATCAAATTGCCCATGGTCAGCAAATACGTGCTCTACATGGTCATCTTGTCCCTGGCCAACGGGCTGCAGTTGTTCGTAGAGCCGCAACTGATCTACAACATCACCAAGTCCGCCGGCAGCCCGTGGTGGTCCTTGAACCAGCTGGGTTACGCCGAGGCATTCCAACGCGGGGACTTCGGCGCTTCCGCCGTGATTTCCCTGGCCCTGCTGGTCATCTGCGTGCTGGCCGGGTTGTTGATGATCTTCAAAACCGACTTCTTCAGCACCGAGGAGAAAAAATGAGCCAGGCCACATCGGCCCGGCGGGCGATTCCCGGGGCAATCCGCTGGATAGTGCTGCTCGGCTTCGCCGTGTACTGCCTGATTCCGCTGCTCTGGCTCCTCTTTGCACCGAGCAAAAGCGACGCTCAATTGGTCAACGATGCGCCTCTGAGCTTCGGCAGCCTCGGCCAGTTCTGGACGAGTTGGCAAAATCTGTCCGGATACGGCGGCGGCGTGATTGCGGATTGGGCTTGGAATTCGCTCTACTATTCCGGCGGGGCGTTGCTGATCACCTTGGTCACTTCGCTGCTCGCCGGCTATGCCCTGGCACTGAACCGGATCCCGTTCCGACGCAGCTTGTTGATTTTGACGCTGACCGGCATGATGATCCCGCCGACGGCTTTGGTGCTTCCGGTCTTCTTGGAAATCAATGCCCTGCAACTGACGAATACCGCATTTTCGGTCATCCTTCCGGCGTCGTTCTACCCCTTCGGCGTCTATCTCGCTTACATCTACTTTTCCACCAGCGTGCCCAAGGATCTACTCGAGGCCGCCCGTTTGGACGGTTGCGGTGAGGTCAGGCTCTTCTGGCACCTGGGGCTGCCCCTGGCCAAGCCCTTGATCGGACTATTGGCCTTCTTCAGCTTTGTGGCCAATTGGAACAATTACTTCCTGCCTTACGTCATGCTGAGCGACGAGTCGAAATACAACCTGCCGGTGGGCTTGGGCGCCTTGATCTCGGGGACCCCTGCGCTCAATCCTTCGAGCGGCGGCAGTCTGTTGTCGATCACCAGGCCTGAGGTGGCGCTGGCGGGTTTGATCGTGATCGTGCCGATCGCCATCATTTTCCTTTTTTGCCAACGGTTCCTGGTCAAAGGAATTCTGGACGGCTCGGTCAAGGGCTGAAACACCATTGGAGGACTTTGTGAAAATCACTTCTGTCGATGCGATTCTGGTCGACGAACCCGCCGTGACTCCGGCCTTTCGTTGGCGGGACGGGCTGCCCGGATCCGATGGGCCTACGGTTGCCGCTTGGTTGCGGATCGGCACCGACGAAGGCTTGTTCGGCTATGCTCCTTGCCGGCGTGGCGTCATCCTGGCCGATTATGTAGCCCGCCGGCTCGAACCCGAGCTCCTCGGCAATGACCCCTTGTCCCGGGAGCTGATCTGGCACCGGCTCTGGGAACTCGATCGCATCGAAGATTTCCCCACCTACATCCAGGGCGTCGTTGACGATGCCTTATGGGACCTTGCCGGAAAAATCACCGGTCTTCCGGTGCACCAACTGATCGGAAGCTTTCGTGAGTCCGTGCCGAGCTACGCCTCGACGGTCACGTTCGATTCGGTCGAGGCCTACTTGGACGTGGTCGACCAGTGCTTGGACCTGGGCTTCAGCGCGATCAAACTCCATGCCTGGGGCGACCTGCGCCGGGATCGCGAACTGTGCGAACGGCTCCGGGCGCACGTCGGGCCGTCGGTGCCCCTGATGTTCGACGGCTCCGCCGGCTACGACCTCTTGGACGCGATCGAACTCGGCAAGACGTTGGCCGCGGCGAATTACCTTTGGTACGAAGAACCGATCAAGGAGTTCAGCATCAGCGCCTATGCCAGGCTCCGGGAAAAAGTCGATGTGCCGCTCTTGGTCGGCGAGACCAGCGAGGGCGCGCATATGAACAGCGCGGAATTCATTCATTCGAACGCAGCAGATGCTTTACGCACCGGGAGCTACTATCGGGGCGGAATAACCGGCGCACTGCGGATCGCCCACCTTGCCGAGTCTTTCCAAATGCGAGCCGAGGTCCATGGCGGCGGACTCGCCAACACCCATCTGTGCATGAGCATTCCGAACAACACCTACTACGAGGCGCTGATCGACTCCCGGCACGTCCGGCGACCGGCTGAGGTGGATGCGAACGGACTGGTGCACGCGCCGATGGGGCCGGGCATGGGTCATGAAGAAAGCTGGGCGGCAGACGGCGCGCCCTGGCTCCGCGGATGAGCCGCGGCAACCATCTGAACCGGCCTCCAATAGACTGTTACCGTGACGAGCAATGAGAACACCCTGGATCTGACCGCGTCTTTCAAGGCCTACGACGTGCGCGGCATCGTCGGCGAAAGCATCACTGCACCCATGGTCGAGGCGATCGGAGCGGCCTTCGTGGACACCTTGGACCTCGCCGGGAAAACCGTCCTGGTCGGCGGGGACATGCGGCCGTCGTCACCGGAATTCTGCAAAGCCTTCGCGCACGGGGCGAATCTCCGCGGTGCGGACGTCAAGCTGCTCGACCTGATTTCCACCGACGAACTCTACTTCGCCTCGGGGCACTTCGACGCGGCCGGGGCGATGTTCACCGCGAGCCACAACCCGGCCGAATACAACGGGATCAAAATGACCCGGGCCGGCGCCGTGCCGCTGTCGTCGGAATCCGGGCTCAACGAAATCCGGGATCTCACCGCGCAATACCTGGCGTCCGGCATACCCGCGGTGGAAAACCCGGGCCAGATGGGCGTCCGCGACGTGCTCAAGGATTACGCCCGTTACCTGCGTTCGCTCGTCGACCTCAGCGGCTCCCGTCCGCTCAAAGTGGTCGTGGACGCCGGCAACGGGATGGCCGGGCTCACCACGCCCGCGGTGCTGGGCAACCAATTGCTGCCCGCATTGCCGCTGGAAATCATCCCGATGTACTTCGAATTGGACGGCACGTTCCCGAACCACGAAGCCAATCCGCTGGAACCGGCCAATCTGGTCGATTTGCAGGCCGCCGTCGTCGCGCACGGGGCGGATATCGGCCTGGCGTTCGACGGCGACGCGGACCGTTGCTTCGTGATCGACGAAAAAGGCGATCCGGTTTCCCCCTCGGCGGTCACCGCCCTGGTCGCCCGCCGGGAAATCGCCCGGGCCCGTGCAGCCGGCGAAGAAACCCCGACGATCATCCACAACCTGATCACCTCGCGCGCGGTGCCGGAGCTGGTATTGGCCGACGGCGGCCGGCCGGTGCGCACCCGGGTGGGGCATTCCTTCATCAAAGCAGTCATGGCTGCTGAAGGCGCGGTATTCGGCGGCGAGCACTCGGCACACTACTATTTCCGCGATTTCTACAACGCGGACACCGGGATGCTCGCCGCGATGCACGTGCTGGCCGCTTTGGGCGAGCAGCCGTTGCCGCTCTCCGAGCTCGGCGCCGAATACGAACCCTACGTTTCCTCCGGCGAGATCAACTCCAAGATCGAAGACAAAGCGGCCGCGGTCGGCAGAGTCCGCGAAGTGTACGAACGCGAGGGCGTCACGGTCGATGAATTGGACGGCGTGACCTTCTCCGCGGACTCCGGTGACTGGTGGTTCAACCTGCGGCCATCGAACACCGAGCCTTACCTGCGCTTCAACGGCGAAGCCAAGGACCGCCCGACCCTGGAGGAACTGCGCGACGCCGTGCTCACGCTGGTCCGCGTCTAGGCTCGCCCGCCCATGCGGATCAGCGTTTTCGAAGACGCTAGCCTTCGGATCCTGATGCTTCTGGCCGCAACGCCGGATCGCCAACTGACGTCCCGGAGTATCGCCGAAGCAGTCGGCGTGCCGTACAACCATGTGAGCAAAGCCGTGCTCAAACTGGCCGAACTCGGCTTGTTGGATTCCAGCCGCGGCCGCGGCGGCGGGGTCCGGATCAGCGTTTCCGGCTTGACCGCCAGCGTCGGCGGGCTGCTGCGTTCCTTGGACAAGGACGAGTTCCCCGCTGCCTGCCGGAGCGCCCAGGGCGATTGCCCGTTGAACCACCAATGCACCCTGCAATCGGCACTCGACCGGGCCAAAGAGGCGTTTTACCGGAGCTTGGACCAGGTGGTCATCGCCGAGCTGCCGCATCCGGTGCAGATGCGCCCGGTGCTGCTGGGTCTGCCCGGCATCCGATAGCCGGATTTGATTAATTCTACGACTGGTAGAAGACTGGTTTTAAATAAGTATTTTGAATGCTTATTTAAAACCAGTCTTCTACCACGACGGGAAGAACCCCATGCTGACTCCGGCCTCACGTCCGATCATCCAAGCCACGCTGCCCCTGGTCGGCGCGCGGCTCGACGCGATCACCGCGCGTTTCTACGACACCATGCTCGGCGAACACCCCGAACTCCTGGACGGGCTCTTCAACCGGGCCAACCAGCGTTCGGGTGAGCAGCGCCAGGCGCTGGCCGGGGCGATCGCCGGCTACGCCGTGCACCTGCTCAAAGATCCTGCGCCCATAGATCCTGCGGAGCGCAGCGGGCAGCAACTCGTGGAGCGGATCGCGCACAAGCACGTCTCCTTGGGCATCACTCCGGAGCAGTACCAGCTGGTGTACGACTACCTGTTCGGCGCCATCGCGGTTGAGTTAGCCGATGTGCTCACCCCGGAGATCGCCGCGGCTTGGACCGAGGTTTACTGGCTCATGGCAGAAGAACTCTCCGGCCGGGAAGCCCAGCTGTATGCCGCCAATGGGAATGCCGCGGTCTGGTCGCCCTGGCGGGTGGTGCGCAAGACCCCGGCCGGAACGCACGCGATGAGCTTCGTCGTCGACCCGGCCGACGCCACTGCCGCCCAACCGGGCCGGCCCGGGCAATACATCAGCGTGAAAGTCCGGATGGCCGACGGCATTCAGCAGACCCGCCAGTACTCGCTCTCCGCCGACGCCGAATCCAGTCGGCAACGGACTTTCACCGTGAAATACGACGGGGAAGTCTCCCGAGCCCTGCACGACGACGTCCACGTCGGGGACGTCATCGAACTCTCCGCTCCGGCCGGGGACGTGGCACTGGGCGATTCGGACCGCCCGGTGGTCCTGGCCTCGGCGGGCATCGGCTGCACCCCGATGGCCGCCACGCTCCGATCGCTTTCCGATCAGCAGAGCCCGCGGAAAGTCCTGGCTCTGCACACGGAGCGGCGGGCGGAGCAGTGGGCCCTGGCGGACCAGATGCGCCAGGACGTCGCGGCGCTGCCCGATGGCCAGCTGCAGCTTTGGTTCGAAGAGCCCGCCGAGGGCGCCCACCACGGCCGGATGTCGCTCAAGGACGTCGCCTTGCCGCCGCGCGCCGTCCTGCACCTCTGCGGTCCGCTGGGCTTCATGCGGGCGATTCGGCAGGAGGCCATCGATCTCGGCATCGAGCCGGAGCACATCCACTACGAAGTGTTCGGACCAGACCTCTGGCTCGCCTCAGCGTAACTCTCCAGCCGAAACCAGATAGCCGCATGCCTTTCGGTGAGCGCTTTGACGCGCAAATGGCTAACCGAAAGGCAGGCGGCTATCTGAAACCGAGTGCACTTAACCCAAGCGCTGCTTCAGACCCTCGAGTTCGCCGAGCAATTCTTCCGGCAGCGAACCGCCGAAACGCCGGTACCATTCCTCGATGCTCTCCGACTCGGCGGCCCACTCCAGCGCGTCCACGCGCAACGCGTCAGAAAGCTGCTCGTCCGAGATCTCCAGCCCATCCAGGTCCAGCGATTCTTTCGTCGGCACGAAACCGATCGGGGTCTCCACCGCGTCGGCCTTGCCCTCGATCCGCTCGATCGCCCACTTGACCACGCGCGAATTGTCGCCGAAGCCGGGCCAGGCGAAGCCCCCGTCGGCGGTGCGACGGAACCAGTTCACCAAGAAGATTTTCGGCAGCTTCTCCGGATCGCCCTGCTTGGACAGTTCCACCCAGTGCTTGAGGTAATCACCGGCGTCGTAGCCAATGAACGGCAGCATCGCCATCGGATCGCGCCGGACCACGCCTACGGCGCCCGCGGCCGCAGCGGTGGTCTCCGAGGAGAGCGTGGAGCCCATGAAGATGCCGTTGGTCCAATCCCGCGACTGGGTCACCAAGGGGATCGTGGTCTTGCGACGGCCGCCGAACAAGATTGCGGAGAGCGGCACGCCGTCCGGCTCGTTGTACTCCGGCGCCAGCATGTCGATCTGATCGATCGGCGTGCAGAACCGCGAATTCGGGTGCGCAGCCGGCTCGTCGGAATCGGGCGTCCAGGAGTTTCCCCGCCAGTCGGTCAAGTGCGACGGCGTTTCGGTGGTCATGCCCTCCCACCAGACTCCGCCGTCGTCGGTCAACGCGACGTTGGTGAAGATCGAGTTGCCCTTGGCGATCGCACGCATCGCATTCGGGTTGGTGTCCCAACCGGTGCCCGGCGCGACGCCGAACAAGCCGGCTTCCGGGTTGACCGCGCGGAGTGCGCCTTCGTCGTCGAAATTCATCCAGGTGATGTCATCACCGAGCGTCTCGACTTTCCAGCCCTTGATCGTCGGATCGAGCAGCGCAAGATTGGTCTTGCCGCAGGCGGAAGGGAAGGCCGCCGCCAGGTAGTAGGTTTTCTGTTCCGGCGAAGTGAGCTTGAGAATGAGCATGTGCTCGGCCAACCAGCCCTCGTCGTGCGCCATCACCGAGGCGATGCGCAGCGCGTAGCATTTCTTGCCCAGCAAAGCGTTGCCACCGTAGCCGGAGCCATAGGACCAGATTTCCCGGCTTTCCGGGAAGTGCACAATCCATTTCTCATCGTTGCAGGGCCACGGCACGTCTGCCTGCCCGGGTTCCAACGGGGCACCGAGCGAATGGACTGCCGGCACGAAGAAAGCATCCAGCTCTTCGATCTTGCGCAGCACCTCGGTGCCGATCCGCGCCATGATCCGCATCGAGGCGACCACATAGGCCGAATCGGTGATTTCGACGCCGAACTTGGGGCGCTTGGCGTCCAAGTGGCCCATGACGAACGGGATCACGTACATCGTGCGACCGCGCATCGAGCCTTTGAACAGGCTGTTCAGCTTGGTCCGCATTTCTGCGGGCTCCATCCAGTTGTTGGTGAAGCCGGCGTCATGTTCCTTGACCGAGCAGATGAAGGTCTGCTCCTCGACCCGGGCCACGTCCTTCGGGTCGGAGAACGCCGCGAAGGAATTCGGGAAGAGCTCCGGGTTCAGTTTGGTCAGGGTTCCTGCGGCAACCAGTTCCTCGGTCAACCGGGTGTTTTCGGCCTCGGAGCCGTCGACCCAATAGATCGAATCGGGCTCGGTGAGCTCGGCGACCTCCGCCACCCAATCGAGCAAACGCCGATTGGTGGTGGGTGCGGTATCCAGAACTGTTTCTGCAGAGAGGCCCATGATCTTCCCTTCATTGGGTCAGGTAATGCCATTCAGAGTAGGGCGCAGCGGCGTGGAAATTGATCAGATCCCCCACCGCGATTGCAGATTCGGCGTTTCCGAAGTGCGCCGGATCCTTGAGTTTCCAAGGAATTGAGGCACTTTTCGATCAAGCTTGTGTGATTAAGGTCACATAGACCGGTCTAGATCAAAGGTCATTTTCAGAATTTGCGATGACCCATTCGGCAAACTGTCGGCACACTCTGCTTTACTTGCGGGACACTCGTCGAGGAGGACCATGAAACGCTCACCCCTGACCCTCGTCTCAGCATCGGTGCTGACTGCCGCATTGGCCGCCGGACTGGTCGCCTGTTCCGCCCCGTCGGCGACCGCGCCGATCGAGACCGCGCAACTGCTTTCGGCCGTCGCCCAGGGCACCGGCGGCGCGGTGGTTTCAGACACCCAGCAATCCACCCGTGCCGGCATCGAGGTACTGAAATCCGGCGGAAATGCCGCCGACGCCGCCGTCGCGGTAGCGGCGATGCTGGGCGTCACCGATCCGTTCGTGGCCGGGCTGGGCGGTGGCGGGTACCTGGTCTACTACGAGGCCAAAACCGGGCAAGTCAGCACCATCGACGGACGCGAAACCGCCCGCGCAGCGGATACCGCATCGCTTTTCCTGGACCCCGGCAGCGGAAAACCGCTCAGCACGGAACAGGCTAACGTCGGCGGCATCGCGGTCGGCGTTCCCGGTCAACTCGCCTTGTGGCAGCGGGCCATCGAGCGTTGGGGAAAGCAGGATCTCGGCTCCGCGCTGAAGCCGGCGATCGCGGTGGCGGACCAGGGTTTCCCGGTGACCACCGCATTGCAGAACCAGATCGCTGACTCGCAGAAAACCTTCGGCACCTTCCGAAACACCGCGGACACCTACCTGCCCGGAGGCAAGCCCCTGGCCGCCGGGCAGTTGCTGAAGAACCCGGACCTAGCGCGGACCTACCAGACCATTGCAGATCAAGGCACCGACGCGTTCTACAAAGGCGAAATCGGCCAGGCAGTGGTCGATGCGGTGAGCAAACCACCGGTGGCCGAGGGCAAATCCGCTTCCATCGGGAACATGACCATGGCTGATCTCGCCGCGTACCAGGCACTGGACGCCGAACCGATTCGCAGCAGCTACCGGGGCTTGGACGTCTATGGCATGGGTTCCTCGTCATCCGGCGGGGTGACCGTGGGCGAAGCACTGAAGATCCTGGAGCAGTTCCCGCTCAAGGACGAAAGCAAGGCGGTCGCCACGATGCGCTTCCTGGAAGCCAGCAAACTGGCCTTCGCCGACCGCAACGCCTACGTGGGCGACCGGGCTTCGGTCAAAGTGCCCGACGACGTGCTGCTCTCCGAAGGCTTCGCGGAGTCCCGGGCCTGCTTGATCGACCCGGCGAAAGCGCTGCCTGCACCGCAGCCGGCCGGGTCGTTGACCGCTACGGATTGCTCCGTTCCGGTGGCCAGCGGCGTCGAAACCGCCGAAGGCCAACAGACCAATCATTTCGTGGTCTCCGATGCCGAGGGGAATGTCGCGTCCTACACGAACACCATCAACTTCTACGGCGGCAGCGGAATTCTGGTTCCAGGACGCGGATTCCTGCTCAACAACGAACTCACGGACTTCGATTTCGCCGCCTCGGCGCCGGGTGCCGACGATCCGAATCTGCCGGCACCGGGCAAACGGCCCCGCTCCTCGATGTCCCCGACGATCGTGCTCCAAGCCGGGAAGCCCTACCTCGCGTTGGGCTCCCCCGGCGGCTCGACCATCATCACCACGGTGCTGCAGGTCTTGATGAACCGGATCGACCTCGGCATGTCGCTGCAAGATGCGGTCGCCACACCACGTGCATCCCAGCGCAACGGCGCCACCACTTTGATCGAACCGGCGTTCGAGAAACTGCCGGAAGCAGACCAGGCCAAAGCCGCCGGCTACAAATTCGTGGTGGCCCCGACCCCCGACCAGAACCCGGCAAGCGTGACCCCGCCGACCATCGGAGTGGTCGCAGCCCTGGAATTCAGCCCTCCGGGCGCCGGGGCTGCAGCCGAAATCACCGCGGTCGGGGAAAAGGAGCGCCGCGGCGGGACCAGCGCGCAGGTGGTGACCGCGGGCGGCTGAGCCGCAACACCTCCTTGGCCGCGGTTCCGCCCGAACCCGAGGATTTGAAGACTGGTGCCTTTTCGCGCTACAGTTGTCTTCGGCCTTTTGGCCAGTAAGTTGCGGGCGTAGCTCAACGGATAGAGCATCTGACTACGGATCAGAAGGTTGGGGGTTCGAATCCCTTCGCCCGCACGATTTGAAGCCTCTCACTTCACGGTGAGGGGCTTCTTGCGTTTCGATACTTCTTGCCGCAGCTCCACTTCCAAGGGTGGAAAGTGAGCTGCGATGCTACTGCCCACTTTCCGCCCGGGAAAGCGGGGCCGGACTTCAGCCAGGAATTTTCACGTTCAAGGCCAGTGGTTCAATCCGCACTTCTAGCTGCCGGCTTTCACCGCAAGCATCCCCGTCGAGCTGGAATTCCTGCGCCCGCTCCAACTGGATTTCCGCCGATTTTCCGGTGAACTGGCCCACTGATTGATTGGCGTTCCGCCGGCTGAATATTGCGCCGAGGACATTCAACCAACCGAATCTGCCGGTCGGGGCCAAGACCACCACGTCGAAGACCCCGTCGTCGATCTTCGCACCCGGGAAGATTTCTATCCCGCCCATGATTTTCCCGCAGTTGCCGATCATGATGCTTCTGACCCGGCGCTTCATGACGACTTTCCCGTCAATGGTCAGCGTTGCCTTGACCGGTCGGCCGGGCAAATGACGGATTCCGGCTTCAACGTAGGCGAGCCAGCCGACCCGGTCTTTGAGCTCGTCGTTGGTATCCGACATGATGATCGCGTCGTATCCGACCCCGGCCATGACCAGGAAGGTCTTCTCATCTGCCGCATGGTCCAACCGCACCTTGACGACATCGATCTTTTTGAGCTCGCCGTTGAGCAACCAGCCAGCCGCGGAGGTCGGACTGTTCACGTCGATCGCCAAGTTGCGTGCCAGCAGGTTGCCCGTGCCCAGCGGGGCGATTCCCAACGGGGTTTCGCTTCCGGAGAGCACCTCGGCCACCGCACGGGCAGTGCCGTCGCCACCGGCGGCGACCACCAGGTCAACCCCTGAGGCAAGCGCTTCTCGGGCCTGTCCCACACCTGGATCCTCGACCGTGGTTTCCAGCCAAAGCGGCGGCGCCCAGCCTTCCGATTCGCACAAAGCGTTGAACTCCGCGGTAAACGACTCCGCCGAACTCTTACTGGGGTTGATCACGACTGCGGCCTGCTTCAGTCGAGGCTTTTCTTGCTCCATCATCGCGCCATCTCAGCTAGGGGTCCGGTTGCTGCCGTGTCGCATCATCTTATGCGTGAAGTCGCCCGGCGCGGCGACAAGCACCGCAGCCCCACTTCCGCCTTTGGAAATTGGGCCACAGTGCACCGGCCCAGCTTTCAGCCAAGAACGTGGGGCTGCCGACGCTCACCCAGCTCCGCAACAGCCAAAACACAGACTTCGCTAACTTTTCGCTAACGATCGACGCATTAATTACCCTGCTCGGCCGCTTGGCGCTATCGTTTGGTCCATATGTTCTTGTAGCACAGGTCACATCTGCGCCCAGGAGCGGTCATTGGAGGGGGTGCCGATGACCAACCTCGTATCCAAAATTTAGGAGGCAGAATGCGTTTTACGCATCTATCCAAAGCAATTGGCATCGCTGCGGTTGCAGCACTCGCTTTGACCGCTTGCGGCGGCAGCGGCGGCAGCACCAACTCCGATGCCAGCGGCGATGCCAACGCGATCATCTCGGCCTACGGCAACGAGCCGCAGAAGTCGCTGATCCCGGCCAACACCAACGAAGTCTTCGGCGGACGCATCGTGGACATGCTGTTCCAGGGCCTGCGCAGCTACGACAAAGACGGCAAGCCGGTCAACGAACTGGCGCAGAGCATCGACACCACGGACAAGCAGACCTACACGATCAAGATCAAGAGCGGCACCAAGTTCACCGATGGTGAAGCAATCACCGCCAAGACCTTCGTGGACACCTGGAACTTCGCTTCGCTGAGCACCAACGCGATGAGCAACGCGGACTTCTTCTCCTCGATCGAAGGCTACGACGACGTCAGCGCCACCGAAGGGACTGGCAAGGACGCCAAGCCCGCACCCAAGGCGCAGACCATGTCCGGCCTGACCGCGACCGATGACAGCACCTTGACCGTCAAGCTCTCCGCTCCGGACCCCGAGTGGCCGCTGCGCTTGGGCTACTCGGCGTACTACCCGATGCCCTCGAAGGCGATCGCGGATCCGAAGACCTACGGCAACAGCCCGGTCGGCAACGGCCCGTACAAGCTGGCCTCGGCCGATGCCTGGCAGCATGACAAGGGCGTCAACCTGGTCAAGAACCCGGATTACGACGGACCCCGCAAGGCCAAAAACGGTGGCATCAACTTCACCTTCTTCACCGATCCCGGCCCGGCGTACACCAACGTCCAAGGCGATACCCTCGACGTGCTCGACGTGATCCCCTCGAACGCGCTGCGCACCTACCAGACCGATCTGCCGGACCGCGCGCTGAACAAGGCCTCCGCGGCCAACGCTACCTTGAACATCCCGGGCTACCTGCCGGAGTTCCAGGGCCAGGCCGGCCAGCTGCGCCGCGAAGCCATCTCGATGGCGATCAACCGGGACGAGATCATCAAGGTGATCTTCAACGGCACCCGCACCCCGGCCAAGGGCTTCACGCCTTCCGGCCTGCCGGGTTACAGCGAGAACGTCGAAGGTTCCGATGTGCTCAAGTTCGACACCGCCAAGGCCAAGGATCTCTGGGCCCAGGCCGACAAGATCCAGGCTTGGGACAACTCCAAGGCCCTGACCATCGGTTACAACACCGACGGCGGGAACAAGGAATGGGTCGATGCAGTCTCCAACCAGCTGGTCAACAACCTCGGCATCAAAGCCGAAGGCAAGCCGTACCCGAAGTTCGCCACGATGCTGGACGACCGCCTGAACCGCACGCTGACCGGCCTGGTCCGTGCCGGCTGGCAGGCCGACTACCCGTCGATGTACAACTTCCTGGCTCCGGTCCTGGGCACCAATGGCAGCTCGAACTATGAGAAGTACTCCAACCCGGAGTTCGACAAGCTGCTCGCCGACGGCCTCAACGCCGCCAACCAGGATGACGCCGCGAAGAAGTACAACGAGGCGCAGACCGTACTGTTCAAGGACATGCCGAACGTTCCGCTGTGGAACACCGCCACCCAGGTCGCCTGGAGCACCAAGGTCAGCAACGTCGATCTTGACTGGCGCGGTGTGGTCCGTTACTACGACATCGTCAAAAAATAGATCTCTAGGACTCTTGAGACTCTGATCCGCCTCCAAAGGGGTCCGGCTACCGCCGGACCCCTTTGGTCGTGGAAACGACCAACGGAAACGAACACGTGAAAACTCATATCATCCGCTGCGCCGCCAGGAGGGAACAGTAATGCTCCGCTTCCTGCTCCGGCGCATCCTGCAAGTCATCCCGGTCTTCATCGGGGCGACGCTCCTGGTCTATGCGATGGTCTTCGCAGTACCGGGCGATCCGATTCGCGCGCTCTTCGGCGAACGGCAGCCCAGTGAGGCCGTCATCAATGCTTTGCGCGCCCAATACAATCTGGACCAGCCATTCTTCGTCCAGTACTTCCTGTTCCTGAAGAACCTGCTCTCCTTCAACCTCGGCGTCGATTTCACCGGCCAGGCAATCTCCGAGATCCTGGCCCGGGTCTTCCCGGTCACCGCGATGCTGGCGATCATGGCGCTGGTCTTCGAAGCGGCTTTCGGCATCGCCTTCGGCTTGATCGCCGGCCTGCGCAAGGGCAAGTTCTTCGACGCGACGGTGCTCTTGACCTCCCTGGTGGTCATCGCGATCCCGACCTTCGTCACCGGCTTCGTGTTGCAGTTGGTTTTCGGACTCCGCCTGGCTTGGTTCCCACCGACCGTCGGCCCCAACCCGACCTTCTTCTCGCTGCTCCTTCCGGCCTTCGTGCTCGGTTTGATTTCCTTCGCCTATATCGTCCGGCTCACCCGGACCACGGTGGCAGAAAATTCCAATGCCGACTACGTGCGCACCGCGACTGCCAAGGGCCTGAGCCGGCGCCGGGTGATCAACGTGCACATCCTGCGCAATTCGATGATCCCGGTGGTCACCTTCCTGGGCGCCGACTTGGGCAACCTGATGGGCGGCGCGATCGTCACCGAAGCGATTTTCAATGTCCCGGGCGTCGGCCAGAAGCTCTACCAGTCAATTCTGCGCGGCGAGGGGCCCACGATCGTGGCCATGGTCAGCGCGCTGGTGCTGGTCTTCGTGCTGGCTAACTTGCTGGTCGATCTGCTCTACGCTTGGCTCGACCCGAGGATTCGTTATGAAAAGTAATCGCCGCATCGAACACTTCGTGGCCAATGTGGAGGAAACTCCGCTCGTCGCCACCGACTCCGCGGTCTCCGACGCCGCACCGGCCAGTCTCTGGGCCGAAGCTTGGCGGAATCTGCGCAAACGGCCGCTCTTCATCATCTCGGCAATCCTGATCCTGCTGATTTTGGCCGTTGCGATCTTCCCGCAATGGTTTTCCCAAGTAGATCCCCGAGTCTGCGAGCTGAGCAATTCGCTCGTCGGCCCGGGCGACGGGCATCCCCTGGGCTACAACTTCCAGGGCTGCGACATCTACTCGCGGATGATCTACGGCGCCCAGGCCTCGGTCTCGGTCGGCATCCTCGCCACCTTGGGCGTAGTCCTGATCGGCGGCACACTCGGTGCCCTGGCCGGCTACTACGGCGGGATCCTGGACTCGGTGATCGCCCGCTTGGTCGACATCGTCTTCGCCTTGCCGTTGGTGCTCGGCGCGCTCGTGGTGATGCAGTCGCCGCTGTTCCGGGAGAACCGGACGGTCTGGACGGTGGCCATGATCCTGGCGGTCTTCGGCTGGCCGCAAATCGCCCGGATCACCCGGGCCGCAACCCTGGAAATCCGGAATGCGGACTTCGTGGTGGCGGCCCGCTCGCTCGGGATTTCGCCGTTCGGCGCCTTGATCCGGCACGTGGTGCCGAATGCGATCGCCCCAGTGATCGTGATCGCCACCGTCTCCCTGGGCACGTTCATCGTGGCCGAGGCGACGCTGTCCTTCCTGGGCATCGGCCTGCCAGGAACCACGATGTCCTGGGGCAATGACATTTCCGCGGCCCAAGCATCGATCCGGACCAATCCGGAAATCCTGATCTACCCGGCCGTCGCGCTCTCAATCACCGTGCTGAGCTTCATCATGCTCGGCGACGCGGTCCGCGATGCACTGGACCCGAAGGCGAGGAAACGATGAGCAGCAACCCAGAAAGCTCAGAGAACATCAGCAATCCCCGGCTCGATGAAGTACAGATCACCGAGCCCGGAGCCGAGGACAAGCCCTTGCTGGAGATCCGGGACTTGGAGATCACCTTCAACACCGCTACCGGCAAGTCCAAAGGCGTCCGGAATGCCAGCCTCACCGTGATGCCGGGCCAGACCGTGGCCATCGTCGGCGAATCGGGTTCCGGCAAGTCCACCACCGCTTTGGCGGCGATCGGGCTGCTGGCCAACAACGGCTCGGTCACCGGCGGAAAGATCATTTTCGACGGCGAGGACATCACCGATGCGAACGAGAAGCGGATCACCCAGCTCCGTGGCAACTCGATCGGCATGGTCCCGCAGGATCCGATGTCCAACCTCAACCCGGTGTGGAAGATCGGTTTCCAGGTCAAGGAGACCTTGAAAGCCAATGGGCTTCCGGCCACTGACGCGGACGTCACCCGAGTGCTCACCCAAGCCGGCCTGCCGGACGCCGCACGGCGCGCCAAGCAGTATCCGCACGAGTTCTCCGGCGGCATGCGGCAACGCGCGCTGATCGCGATCGGACTGTCCTGCCAGCCCCGGCTGCTGATCGCGGATGAGCCGACGTCGGCCCTCGACGTCACGGTGCAACGGCAGATCCTGGACCATCTGGAAAAGATGACCAAGGAACTCAACACCGCGGTGCTCCTGATCACGCACGACCTCGGCCTGGCCGCGGAACGTGCGGAAAAGGTCGTCGTGATGTACCGCGGCCAAGTCGTGGAATCCGGACCGGCCCTCGAGCTGTTGCGGAATCCGCAGCACCCGTACACCAAACGGTTGGTGGAATCGGCGCCGTCCCTGGCTTCACGACGGATCCAGGTGGCGCACGAAGCCGGGATCGAAGCGAAAGAGGTCCTGGCGGCCGACGTCGATCCCCAAGCGCCGGATTTGTTGCAGGTCCGCGACCTCACCAAGGTGTACAAGCTCCGCTCCGGCGGACTGGGCCGGTCGGTCGATTTCACCGCGGTGGACCAGGTCAGCTTCTCGATTGCCAAAGGCACCACGACGGCGGTCGTGGGCGAATCCGGTTCCGGCAAGTCCACGGTGGCCAAGATGATCCTGGGCCTGGAGAAGCCGACCAGCGGCTCGATCTTGTTCGACAATGTCGACTCGGCCGGGCTCAAGGGTTCGGACTGGTTCAAATTCCGGCGACGCGTGCAACCGATCTTCCAAGATCCCTACGGTTCGCTCGACCCGATGTTCAACATCTACCGGACCATCGAGGAGCCACTCCGGGTGCACCGGATCGGCGACAAGAAGAGCCGGGAAAAGAAGGTCCGTGAGCTGCTCGACGCAGTCTCGCTGCCTGCTTCGATGATGCGCCGTTTCCCGAACGAACTCTCCGGAGGGCAGCGGCAACGCGTAGCCATCGCCCGGGCCTTGGCCCTGGACCCGGAAGTGGTGATCTGCGACGAAGCGGTGTCCGCGCTGGACGTGTTGGTCCAGGCACAGGTGCTGAACCTGTTGGCGAATCTGCAATCGGAACTCGGCCTGACCTACTTGTTCATCACGCACGACCTCGCCGTGGTGCGCCAGATCGCGGACAACGTCTGCGTGATGGAAAGCGGCAAGCTGGTGGAAACCGGAACCACGAACTCCGTGTTCGACAATCCGCAGACCGAATACACCGAGAAGTTGCTGGCCGCGATCCCGGGCCGTGACTTGGAGTTGCATTCCGCCTGACCGCACTGGTCGGTCTGACCGCACTGGCCATCTGATTGCAATGGCCGGTCAGGGCCAGTGGACCTGACCGGCAAAACAATGGCCCCCGCCTTCCGGCGGGGGCCATTGTTTTCGGGCAAGTTCAGTCTTTTTTGAAGACGCCCTTGATCTTGTCTCCGACATCCGAAGCGACGTCCTTGATCTTCTCGCCGACGTCCTTCAGGCCGGCCTCGCCCTGATCGGCGACGCCCTCGGCCTGCAAATCCTTGTTGTCCGTGGCCTCGCCGATTTTTTCCTTGGCTTGACCAGCGAGGTCTTGTGCCTTGTTCTCTGCCTTGTCGAAAATACCCATGGTGTCTTTTCCTCTCGCATTAGAACGTGGCCCTGATGGACCCTCCGGCCTTTTGGGCCGTGGTCTCCGACCCTACGCGCTATTCCGGCATAACTGAACAGATCACGCTCTGCGTGAACACACCGCAACAACGCGCAATCCGGCTCAGCGGCGCGACCTCGCCTCGGCGGATTAGCGCCATTGCTGGTTGGCAGCGCCGGAACAGGTCCAGACTTTCACTGCGGAACCGGCGGCGGTCGCATTGTCCATCACGTCCAGGCAGAGCCCTGAGGAGACCGAGACGATCGTGCCGTCGCTCTTGAGCGTCCACTTCTGGTTCGCACCGCCGTTGCAACTCCAGATGCCGACCGGGGAACCCGGTGCCGTCTTGTTGTCGAAAAGGTCCAGGCACTTTCCGCCGTTGAAATCCTTTAACTCGCCGGCGCTGGAGGGATTCCACAACTGGCTGGCCGCTCCGATGCAGTCACCGATGTTCGCCGTCGCCCCGTTGTTCGCGCTCTGCCCGGCGACATCGAGGCAGCGGCCCGAAGCGACTCCGGTCAAGCTGGAACCGGAGTTCGCGACATTGGTTTCCTGGAGACTGATCGTCTGGCTCTGCGGGGTGCTGGTATCCGGCGTCGTGCCTGCGGTTTTGGTCCAGTTCCGGTAGGGGCTAGTCTGCGCTTTGACCTCGCCGAGGCTGATCACCAAGCCGCTGTAGCGGTTGATGATCCGGTAGCTGTTGCTCTGCCCGGTTCCCGCTTGGACGAACCACTGCTGGCCGACGTTCCCGGCGGTGACCGTGCCGACCACCGGGGTGCTGCCCCATGCCCGATTGGCCGGCGTCGCCGGTACGCCGAGCGCCAGGCCGGAGCCGGCGTTCGTGATCGTGTAGGAGCCGTCGCCATTGCCTTTGAACTTCCATGCCTCCGACGCCGCCCCGCTGGCTGTCGGGACGACCGCCGTCGAAGCCGTGCCGCTTTGGCTGAGCAGCTTCCCGGAAGCCGAGCTGATCAGGTACGCCTTGGCCGGATCCACCACCGGGGCCGCCGGTGCGCTCGAACCGATCGTCACATCGAGGTATTCGCCACCGGCCTGATTTCCGTTCGCGTTCTTGGAACAGCTGATCGAGCAGTACGAACGGAAGGTCTTGCCGAGGATGTTCCCGGTGGTACCAGTGGCCGAATCGACCATCCAGCGGTACCAGGACGACGTCGAATAGTTGGGCGTGCTGCCCAGATCAACCCATTGCTGGGTGGCCAGGTCTTTGGTGCCGTAGAAGCGCAACGGCTTGATGCCGTCGGTCTCCGGAGTGCCGATGTACATGCCCAAGTAGGCATTGTAGGAAACGTTCATCACAAACAGATCGGTGCTCTTCAAGAGTTTGCCCGCGGCTACCTGCTGGTTGATGGTTCCGGTGTTTGCCGGGTCGTAGTCCTGCGCGGTCGGCACGTAGCCGTCCGGATAACTGCTGGACACCGAGACGATGTTGCTTTCTTTTCCACCCAGACCGGGGGTCTGCCACTGGCCCTCGAAGTACTTCTGCCAGGACCCCGGCGCCATCTTCTGCGAAATCGGCGCGCGGGCCACATGCTCCATGAAGCCGCCCCAGCCGCCGGTCTTGTTCACCACGCGCGAGCCGTAGTAGACGTAGAAATAGCCCGAGGCGGTATCCACCAGCAGGCGCTGGTCGCCATCGCCGTAGTAGTAGGTCTGGTTCGGGAATGCCGCGGTGTCGCCCCGAGTGGTGCTGTACGGCGACGTGATCACTTTGTCCTTGATCGTCCAGGTCTTGCCCTGATCCGAAGAAACCGCGTAATCGATCGCATCGTAATGCAAACCGTCGCCGAAGGGCGAAGGCGTGAATTCGTTGTGCACCAGGCCGTACCAATCGCCGGAATCCGGATCCACCCAGACGCTGGAGAGGTCGCAGTAGTTGCGCTGCGAGTAACTTGCATTGTTCGGGGCATAGGTCGAGGTGAGTCCGGTCGGGCTGTTGTTGCAGCGCCAGGTGGTGTCGTTGTTCTTGTCCTGTGCGTTCGCCGGATTGACCGCGTTGCTGATCGGCGATTTCTTCGCATTGTCGAAATTGGTCCCGGTGTAGAACTCCCATTGGCGCGGGTTCGAGCTGAGGTCGGCCCCGTAGAGCGCCGCCGACTGCTGGAAGTAGAACGTCCCATCCTTGTCGATGAACGGATTGGCCGGGGTATCGGTCGGATAAGCATAGGACTTGGTCGGCCCACTGGTGATCGTGTAGCTGTCGGCAGCTTGGGCTTGCGCCGGCAACAGCGCCACACCCAGACACGCCGCCGCTATGCCGGCCAACACCGAGCGTGCTTTGTGGATCTTCATTGAATCCCCTCTCGCGGCGGCAAACCTCACAACGCCGAACAGTACTCAACAGAATATGACACAAAATGATTCATTATGTGTGATTAAGATCATGAGTGATCAAAGTGCCTTAAGCAAGCTTTGTCGGAACTTTTCCTTTCCGTCCGGTCGCCCGGAATGCCGATTCGGCCGTGGACTAGGCTCGATGCATGACTGAAGTTCGCTCCGCAGAAACCTTCGACGTGATCGTGATCGGCGCCGGTCCGGTCGGTGAAAATGTGGCCGACCGGGTGGTCAAAGGCGGATTGTCCGCATTGCTGATCGAGTCCGAATTGGTGGGCGGCGAATGCTCCTACTGGGCCTGCATGCCCTCGAAGGCGTTGATCCGCCCGGCGACGGCGTTGCGGGCTGCCCGTGACCTCGCGGGCTCCCGCGAGGCGATCAGCGGCGAACTGAATGTTGCCGCAGTGCTGCAGCGGCGGAATTCCTTCGCCGCGAATTGGCAAGACCAGGGCCAAGCCGATTGGGTCAGCGCCGCGGGTATTGCCTTGATGCGCGGAAGAGCCTGGCTGACCGGACGGCTCAGCGTCGAAATCTCCGCACCGGACTCCGGCACCCATCTGGCCCAAGCCCGGCACGCGGTCGTGCTGGCCACCGGCTCGGTGCCGAATCTGCCGCCCATCGACGGTTTGGCCGGCCTGGACTTCTGGGGCACCCGGGAGGCGACCAGCGCAGCGTCGATCCCGGAAAGCCTCGCGGTACTCGGCGGCGGCGTCGCCGGCACCGAGTTGGCCCAGATCTACAGCCGGCTGGGCGCCCGAGTCAGCCAGTTGGTACGCGGCGAGCTGCTTTCGAACCTTCCCGCTCCGGCCCGCGAATTGGTCCGCGATGCGCTGCGCGCGGACGGCGTCCAACTGCGGGAGCACACCAGCCCGCAACGCATTCGCCGGGACTCCGCCGGATTCCATCTCGAGCTCGACGGCGAGACCGTCGTCGCGGACCAGCTGCTGGTCGCCACCGGCCGGACCCCGGCGACCGGGGATGTGGGACTGGCCGAGCTCGGCCTGGACGGCCTGTTCTCGGACCGGGGCAAGCTGATCACCGACCAGAGCGGCCGGGTTGCCGGAACCGATTGGCTGTACGCGGTCGGCGACGCTGCCGGCAAAGTCCTGCTGACCCATCAGGGAAAGTATGAAGCCCGGATCACCGGCGATGCGATTGCCGCGGCAGCCAAGGGCGGCTTCGGCGGAGCCGCCGAACCGTGGAGCAAGTTCGCCCAGACCGCCGACCAATACGCCGTGCCCAGCGTGATCTTCACCGATCCCGAGGTGGCCACCGTCGGCCGGAGCGCGACTCAGGCCGAAGCCGACGGCGTCGTGGTCGATGAAGTCTCGTTGCCGATTGCGGTAGCCGGGTCCAGCCTTTACGCGGACGGTTACCGGGGCTGGGCGCAGCTGCTGATCGACCGCGACCGGCAGGTCCTCGTGGGGGCGACGTTCGTCGGCCCGGACGTCGCCGAGCTGCTCCATTCGGCGACCGTCGCGATCGTCGGCGAGGTGCCGCTGCATCGGCTTTGGCATGCTGTGCCGGCCTATCCGACCATCAGCGAAGTCTGGTTGCGGCTGCTGGAGAAGCTGGGCCTCTAGGCGGAAAATCCGTCCTGCGCCAGATGCAGGATCGGGAACGGATTGCCGTCCGGATCAGTCTCCGAACGGCCGGTCTGCCGGAAGCCCACCCTGCGGTAAAAGGTGCAAGCGCCAGGGTTCTGCTCGTTGACGTCGACCGCCAGCGGGCCCAGCCGTTCCGCCAGGAACTCGACCAGGGAACGGCCGATCCCCTGCCCGTGGGCTTGCGGGCTGACGAACAGCATTTCCATTTTCGTTCCGTCCAGGCCGGCGAAGCCGATCAGGGCGCCGCCGTCCGATTCAACTGCCCAGACCTGCAAGCCCGGCAGGTATTCGTTGCGGACCTTCGGCTCCCAGGCATCGATCTGCTCAGCGCTGACGAAATCGTGGGTGCGCTCCACGGCATCCCGCCAGATCGCCGTCAACTCGGCGAAATCGGCATGCTTTGCTGGTCTGATCACGGGCATATTGCCATAGTACGATGCGCCGACGGCGGTTGGCACGGGCATCCCGAGCGGACTCGGCGGCCGAATTGCCGGCCTGAACCGCCGAAGCGGCGCCCGAGTCCGTCGCGGATGTCCGCATATTTCTATTTGAACTGACCGGTCAGTTCAGTTAGAGTGGAGCAAGACATTGTTCCACTGGAAGGCCCCCACCGTGCTGATAGCGCAGCAACTCAGAGTCAAAGGCCGGCATTACGACCTCGTGCCGCCGACCTCGCTGCAGGCGTCGAGCGGCTCCTTGCTCCTCGTCGCCGGGGAATTGCAGCCGCAGCGCACCGCACTCGCCCTGACACTCAGCGCCCGGATGAAACCCAGCGATGGCAAGATCAGCTGGGACCGGAGCTCCAATCTGGGCCATTTGCGCAGACGCAGTGCGTTGATCGACTCCCCCGGCGTCAATGAGCCGGAGCAGCATCTGAGCGTCAAAGACCTGGTCACCGAAGACCTGGCCCTGCTGCCGCGACGCTACCGCGGGATCCGGCGCGGTGCCGACTGGATCAAGGTGAACGCCTTTGAAGACATCGCCGACGTCTGGGTGGATGAAGTCCCGGCGGCGCGCCGGCTCGGGCTGCTCTGCGCTTTGGCACTGGCCAATCCGGAAGTCGATCTGCTGCTGGTCGATTCGCCGGACCGGCACTGTTCCGACCCCGCCGACTGGTTGCCGCAGCTGGAGGCCCTCGCCCAAGATCCAGGCCGGCCGTTGTGCATCCTGGCAACGGTCACCGCAGTCCCGGAACAGTGGACCGGAGCAGTCGTCCGCTTGGCCAATCCGACGCTGCCCGCCGCGGAGCCAGAAACCCGAGCATTAGAAGTCGAAGAATCGCAGGACAACTCATGACCGTTTTCCGCTTGGCCCTCTCCGAGCTCAAAAGGATGACCGGCGGGCGACTGCCGAAACTCACCATCCTGGCGATGACCCTGGTCCCGCTGCTCTACGGCGCGGTCTACCTGTATGCGAACTGGGATCCCTACGGAAACCTGAACCAGGTCACCGCGGCGATCGTGGTCGACGACCGCGGCACCACCACCTCGGACGGCAAGGAGCTCAAGGTCGGCGAGCAGGTCGCGCAGAACTTGGTCGACGGCAAGAAGTTCAATTGGGTGGTCGTCGATTCGGATCAGAAGGCCGATGCCGGCGTGGCCGACGGCAGCTATTCCTTCGCGCTGAAGATCCCGCAGGACTTCTCCGCGAACCTGGCCTCGCCGTCGAACTTCGATTCGGCCAAGCAGGCCATCCTCAAGGTCACCACGAACGACGCCAACAACTACCTGCTCTCCACCATCGTGGACAAAGTGACTACCCAGGTGCACGCCTCGGTGGCCAAACAGGTCGGCGAAACCACCGCCAACCAGCTGCTCACCGGCTACGGCACGATTCATGCGCAGATCAGCAAAGCGGCCGACGGCGCGCAACAGCTCTCCGGCGGCGCCAACTCCCTGCGCGACGGCATTGCGCAGCTGCGCGACGGCGTCGTCCAACTGCATGCCGGGAGCACCGAGCTCGCCAACGGAGCCGGTCAGCTCGCCGAGGGGCAGGGCAAGCTCGCGGCCGGAGCCGAGCAACTCAGCGGCGGCGCCAACCAGCTCTCCAGCGGACTGGCCGAACTCAAAAACAAAACCTCCGGGCTGCCCGCCGCCACGCAACAACTCTCCGACGGCGCGGCCCAAGTAGCCGCCGGCAATGCCCAGCTCAACAGCAAAGTGCAGTCCGCCGTCGGCAGTCTCGCACAGCTGGACCAGGGCGCGACGCAAGCGGTCAAAGACCAGCTGGACGCGCTGCAGAACAACGGAGTCATCACTGCAGACCAGCGCCAGAAGATCGAGGCGGCACTGCAGAGCTCCGCGCTGAACACTGCGATCAAGGACGCCAAAACCAAAATCACCACCGATGCCGCGGACGTGCAGCGGCTCGCGGACGGCTCGCAAGCGGTGGCCAACGGCGCAGCCACCCTGGCCGCGGCAACTCCGGCGCTGTCCGGCGCGATCGGCCAGGCGAACGACGGCGCAGCCCGGCTGGCCGCGGGAGCCGGCACCCTGGCCAGTTCGCAGCAGCAAGCGGTGGCCGGCGCCAACAAGCTCGCGGCAGGGGCCAGGTCCCTGGACGATGGCGCCGCCAAGCTCGACGACGGCTCCGCGAAACTCGCCGACGGCGCGAACGCCCTGGCCGACGGCGCGAACACCCTGGCCACCCAGCTGTCCGCCGGGGTGAACCAGATTCCGAATCCGGACGAGGCCGCAAAAGCAAATGCCTCGAAGGTGATCGGCGATCCGATCGCGATCGATTCGCTCGCGCAGACCAAGGCGGCCAACTACGGCGCCGGCCTGGCCCCGTTCTTCCTGGTCCTGGCGCTGTGGGTGGGCGCCTTCATCCTGATGCAGACCATGCGGCCATTGACCCAGCGGGCGCTGGCCTCGAACGCGCCGGCCTGGAAGATCGCGATCGGCGGCTGGTTGCCGTTCCTGACCGTCTCGGTGGTGCAAGCGGTCGTGCTCTATTCGGTCGTCCACTTCGGCCTGGGCCTGGAACCCAGCTACCCGGGCTGGACCCTGGTGCTGTTGCTGCTGGCATCGATGGCATTCACCGCCCTGATCCAGGGCATCGTGGCGCTGCTCGGCTCCTCCGGCAAGTTCGTGGTGCTGATCCTGCTGGTGCTGCAACTGGTCGCTTCAGGAGGCACATTCCCCTGGCAGACCACGCCGGAACCGCTGCACGCGCTGCATCAGATCCTGCCCATGGGGCACGTCGTCGACGGCATGCGGATCCTGATCTACGGTGCGGATCTGAGCCGGATCGTGCCGATTATCCTGGGCTTGGTGGGCTACACCCTGTTCGGCTTGCTGCTTTCCTACCTGGCGGCACGGAAACACAAGTTCTGGACCCTGAAGACGCTGCAGCCGGAGATCGCGGTATGAGCGGGGAGGCCAACACCATGAAGCGCCCGGAACGGACCATGATCACCCGGCAAAAGCTGTTCGAGGCTTCCATGCAGCTGATCGGCGAGCGCGGCCCCGCCGAAGTCACCGTCGACGAAATCGCGGCCGCAGCCGGGGTGTCCAAAGGAACCGTGTACTACAACTTCGGCTCCAAGTCGGAGTTGATCGCCCAGCTGCTCGAATACGGCGTGCAGTTGCTCGAGGAACGGCTGGCTCCCGACGAGTCGCTGCCCTCGCTGCAGGCGCTGGAATCGGTACTGGGCAAAACCCTGGACTTCTTCTCGGAGTACCCGTCATTCACCCAGTTGCTGGTCTCCGAGATGTGGCGCACGCCCAGCGAATGGCGGGACACGCTCAGTTTGTTGCGCGAACGGCTGTTCAGCCTGGCCGGCCTGACCTTGGCCCGGGTTACCGCGGAACACGAGGTGCGCGACGATGTCGACCCGGAAATCATCGTCGGCATGACCCTGGGCGCCGCCCTGGTGATCGGTTTGGACCGGCAGGTCTTCCACCCGAACCGTCACCGGGAGGATGGGGTTCGCGCCCTGATGACCGTGATGCACGGTTACCTCAAAGCGCCTTCGGCCTGAAGTCCGGCGCCCCGCGCACGCCAACCGCACCGGCCGGCTGCTAACGGCTGCCGGCGGGCACCGCCGGTTCGGCCGAAACCGGCTCCGCTGCAGTCGGTGGGATCGCCCGGGGCTTGCGGCCGAAGCGGATCACCGCCGTCGCCACTCCGGCGAGCAGCAGGCCGCCGCCGACGAGTTCCGGAACGGTCGGTGCTTCATTGAGCACCAGCCAGGCCGAAGCGATGCCGATCACCGGAATGAGCAAGGTGAACGGTCCGACCACCGCGGACGAGTACTTGCCGAGCAGGTAGTTCCAGATGCCATAACCGACAATCGTGGAAATGAACGCGGTGTAGAGCGCCCCGAGCACCGCCGGCAGTGCGATGTGGCTCAAGGCGAAGCCGATCCGCTCGGGACCTTCGAGGAAGAACGAAAGCGCGAACATCGGCACCGGCACCACCGCCGCGGTCCAGACCACCAGGCTCAACCCCGAGGTCCCGACCTTGGAATCTTTCAGCACCTGCCGTGAGATGACATTGCCGATCGACCAGGACAACGCCGCAGCCAGGCCCAGAATGAACGGCAGGATCGGGGCCACCTGGGCCCTGCCGACGCCGACCACCACCAGGCCGACGATGCCCAGACCGATGCCGATCGATTGGCCCAGATTGGGCCGCTCCTTCACGAAGAGCATCGCGATGAGCACGGTCAGCAGCACTTGCGCTTGCAGCACCAAGGGCGCCAATCCGGTCGGCAGGCCCAAATGCATGGCCAAATACATCAGGCCGAATTGCCCGGCGTTGACCGCCATCCCCAAGGCCACGACCACCCGCCAGCCCACTTTGGGCGGTTTGACGAAGAAAATCAACGGGAAAATCACCAGGAGGAAGCGCAAGGCCACGGATAGCATCGGCGGGATGGATTGCAAGGTGGCATTGATCGCCAGGAAATTGACGCCCCAGATCAGGGCGACAAGTACGGCGAGGAGGGCATGCTTCGGCTTCATGATTCCACTGTGGCAGCAAAGTCGTTTAAGTAAAAGAAAATCTTTCGGCGCTTGACGATGTACCATTGCTTCATGATTGATGTCACGGCAGTCCGCGCCCTGGTGGCCGTCGAACAAAGCGGCTCGGTGGTCAAAGCAGCCGAATCCATGGGTTACAGCCCTTCTGCGATTTCGCAGCAGATCAAAAAGTTGGAAAAGCAGTCCGGCGTCGCGCTCCTGGAACGCTACGGTCGCGGAGTGCTGCTGACCGAACGCGGCAAGACCTTGGCCGAACGCGGCCGGCAGATCCTCGACGACGTCGAACTCCTCGAATCCACGCTCTTGGCCGATCCGAAGAAACCGGAGGGCACTTTACGGGTCGCCACGTTTTCCACCGCCAGCCGCGGCCTGGTGGCGCCGATCCTGAAAAAATTGGACGGCAGCGGCATCCGGCTCTCGATCATCGGCGAAGATCCGCGCGAAGCCGTGGACCGGGTTGCCACCGGGCAGGCTGATCTTGCCGTCGTGCACGACTGGCAATCCGTGCCGCTGGCCATTCCGGACCACCTGGAAGTCGAAAACCTCTGCCTGGACGACGCCGACGTCCTGGTCAACTCGGGGCATCGGCTGGCCGGCGCCGCCGAGGTCTTCCGGCGCGATCTGCTCGAGGAGGCCTGGATCAGCACACCTGCCGGCGCCATTTGCAGCGAAGCATTGATGCAGGTTTTCGCAGACCTGGGGCGGGTGCCCAACGTCCGGGCCTACGACCCGGATTTCTCCACCCATCTTGAATTCGTCTCGCTCGGCGTGGCGATAGCCCTGGTGCCGCAGCTCGGCCGGCCGACACTGCCGGAGAACGTGATCCCGATTTCAATCTCGGACATGTGCAACCAGCGCCAAGTGCAAATCGTCTACCGCAAGACCATGGCCGCCAGCCCGGCGATCCGGCACGTGGTGGAACTGCTGCACCACGCCGCGGAAAAGGTCTAAGCACACCCCGCAGCCCGACCCCGGGGCTAGCGCGGAACGACGAAGTCGGTCAGCCTGGCGTCTTGGCCGTCCAGCTCGGCCCAGGTCGACGAATGCTCCAGGACCGCGAAGGCCGACGTCGGGAACCGCTCCGCCAAGTCCAGGTAGGCCTCCTGGTCCGAATCCCGGGAGGCCAGACGCAATGCCACATCCTGCACCGTCGGGAAATGCGAAATCAGCAGCAGCGAAGTCACGGCTTCCGGGACGTGGTTGATCATCGCGAGCATCCGCGCCGCACCGCCGTCGTACAAATCGTCTTCGAGCTTCGGCGTGGGAGCCAAGTCGCCGAGTTCCTGGCAGACCCAGGTGCAGGTCTGCCGGGTGCGCAATGCCGAGGAACAGAGGATGAAGTCCGGGACCACGCCGTGCTGCAGCATCCAGCGGCCGGCCAAGGGCGCCTCGCGGTGGCCGCGGGCGGCCAACGGCCTTTCATGATCGGCCACGCCCCGCGGATAATCCGCTTTGGCATGGCGCATCAAGACCAACCGTTTGAGCTGATGAGTGCCGGAAACCATCCAGCCAGTCTATGGCTAGATCGAGTACTCCGGCGCGGCCCAGACAGTCACTTCGGGGTGCTCGTAGAAGCGGTAGCCCTCGCCGCGAACCGTGCGGACGGTATTCGCCAATCGCCCCAGCTTGGAACGGAGCCTACGGATGTGCACGTCGATGGTCCGTTCGTTCGGCACCTCTTCGGCATTGCGCCACAACCCGTCGAGCAATTCGTCGCGGCCTACCGTCCGGGTGCCGTTTTCCACCAGGTAGTTGAGCAGTTCGAATTCTTTGAAGGTCAGATTCAAGGTGTCGCCGTCCAAGTGGACTTCGCGCCGGGCCAGATCGATCAGCACACCGGCCGGGCGGGATTCCTGGGTCGGCAACGGGCGCGGCTCGTTGCGCTGCCGGGGGGCGACGGTCGGATCACCGAACGTGGACCGCACCACATCCAAGGCAGAACCGGGCGCGTCGGCCGGGGCGATCGCCACCGCCGCGTAGCTCTGCGCTTGCGGCACCAGCGACTGGGCGTAGGCCCGGATGTCTTGGGCGAGCTTCGCCAACGAAGTCCCGTTGGCCGCGGCCGCTTCCTCGTCGATGCCCAGGTAGAGCACGAAACCGTGCGCGACATTGTCTTGGCCAACCCCGCGAACAGCCTGATCCGCACCCGCCACGAGCGGCGTCGGCGCAGTCATCGGCTGCGTCTGCGGCACCGAGCGCAGCGTCCCGGCCGGCTGATAGCCGTGGCCGGCGGGGCCGCTCTGTCCGAAGGGCGAAATTCCGGTGCGGGAAACTTTATTGGCGTTGCGAACGGAGATGTGCACGTATCCGGGTGCAATTGACATGATCTGACCTCGTTGTGAAATGCCGATGTTCAGTGATCGGCTCGAATGCCTGACTTCGCTTGGTTTACCGCGAAGGGTGCCCGTCATTGGGCTGGCCGGATTGGCCGTTTGCCTGGAACTCTTCAGATGGTGAGGCTAGGCATGCATTCGACAACAGCACATGGTTCCATCGACGGGTACGTCAGACAGAGTCGCTGCGGCTGCAGATGCGCTTGAGTGGATCTTCACATATGAAGTGTGCAACGTAATAATCCGAACTTGCAAGTAACAATGACCCATTTCGTCCACATCCTGAGACATTTCAGCGATTTGTGAGGCAAGTCACAACCGATAGGTGTTCTGAATTTTATTCGATTGTTCGTGTCTTTTGATTAAAATCACCTGCAGTAGCTAGTGAAGTTGTCTGATTTTGTGAATTAAGTTCGGCTCCGGACCTTGTTGATTGCCGAGTCGCCGTTTCCGGCACCAGCCGTCAAGCCCGATCGGGCAGTCAACGTATCACTCTTTGAGCACCGGAGCTTTCCCGGGGCGTCAGCGCCGGTCAACCCGATTGCGGCCGGCTCGGGCACTCAACCGGCCATGAAATCGTTGGAGTGCTCATAGCACCGGCTGGCAGGGGATCCAGTCTGCTCGAGCCTAAACTTGTTTCACAGCTTGCACAGTAGATCTCCAGTCATCTCCAAGACCAATCATGTGAAACTGTCAGAAAGTTGAATTATGGCTACCACTCGATCATTCACCGAAAATCTGCCCCGGCTCAACCACCCGGATGGTTCACCGATCCGCGCTCTGGTGGTCGACGACGAGCCCAGCTTGGCCGAATTGATGTCAATGGGCCTGCAAATGGCCGGCTGGGACGTGCAAGTCGCCCACGACGGCAATGAGGCACTGAAGATCGCCCGGGAATACCGGCCCGATGTTTTGGTGCTCGACATCATGCTTCCCGGGTTCGACGGCGTCGAACTGCTCGGCAAAATCCGGGTCTTCGCGCCGAACATCCCGGCGCTTTTCCTGACCGCGAAAGACGCGGTGCAGGACCGGGTGGCCGGGCTCACCGCAGGCGGCGACGACTACGTCACCAAACCGTTCAGCATGGAAGAAGTCTTGCTCCGGCTGCACCGCATCGTGCAGCGCGCCGGCGTCACCGCCGAAGACTCCGCTGAAGTACGGGTGGGCGATCTGGTGCTCAACCACGACACCCGGCAGGTCACCCGGGGCAATGACGACGTCACGCTCACCGCGACCGAGTTCGAACTGCTGCGCTACCTGATGGAGAACCCGAAGCGCGTCATCAGCAAAACCCAGATCCTGGACCGGGTCTGGAATTACGACTTCGGCGGACAAGTCAACATCGTCGAGTTGTACATCTCCTACCTCCGCAAGAAGATCGAAGCGAATCACCCGCCGATGATCCACACGGTCCGCGGTGCAGGTTACATCCTCAAACCGGCTGATCAGTGAGTTCTGAGCAGGACCCCAAAGCTGTCGGCCCGGAACCGGCTCCCGAGCAGATTTCACCCGGCGGGCCGGTTCCGGAACCGCAAAACTCCACCCCGGCCGATTCCGACCACCTAGCCGGCAGTGCTTCCGGAGGCCCCGGCAGCCCGGCGAAGGGCGGCGACTCTGCCGGTTGGGCAGCCAAGTGGCGGCGCGAGCTTCCGGCTTGGGCCAGGCCGTCGCACTGGAACCTGCGGACCAAAATGGTTCTGGCCACGTTGTCCCTGCTGACCGCGATCTGCTTCATCGTCGGGCTGGTCTGCTACCTGACCATCAGCATCACTTTGAATGCGCAGTTGAACGCCTCGCTCACCGATGCTTCGGCACGGGTCACCGCCACCTACAAATTCGGCACTTCCATCGACAAGATCCCCGGGATCCGGCCGGGTACGATGTTCGCCGTGGTCCAGGACGGGGCGCTGCGCGGCAACCTGCAATACCTCACGAACCAGCCGGAGCAGACCGGCTCGTTTACTCTGTCCACCCGGGACCAGAACACCCTGCTCACGATCACCCCGTCGAAGGACGCGGTCGACCGCAAATTCGACTTTGGCACGGGCGAATTCCGGCTGTTGGCTAGAACCATGCCCGACGGCAACCTGGTGATCACCGGCCTGCCCACCGGGGATCTGCACGAAACCCAAGCGGCACTGCTGCTGACCATCGTGCTGGTTTCCGCCTCCGGTCTGATCGCCATGGGACTGGTCGGCGCGGTGATCATCCGCCGCGCCATGGCGCCGTTGGACAAACTCGCCGCCGTGGCAACCAGAGTCTCCCAGCTCCCGCTCGACGAAGGCGAGGTCAAACTCGCCGAGCGGGTCCCGCCGTCGGCCGCCAACAACTTCACCGAAATCGGCACCGTGGGCCTGGCGCTCAACCGGATGCTGGACAACGTCGCTTTCGCGCTGCAATCGCGCCAGCGCAGCGAAACCAAGGTGCGCCAGTTCGTCGCCGATGCCAGCCATGAACTCCGGACCCCGCTGACCGCGATCCGCGGTTACACCGAGATGCTCAAGATGACCGAGGATCTGAGCCCGTCCGGCGAGAAGTCATTGTCCCGAGTGGAATCCCAGTCCAAACGCATGGGTGCCATGGTGGAGGATCTGCTCACCCTGGCCCGGCTCGACGAAGGCAAGCCGCTGGAGTTGAAAGACACCGAGATGACCCAGTTGGTGGTCGAGACCGTGAACGACATGAAGGTCGCGATCACGGACCACAATTGGCGGCTCGACCTGCCCAGCGATCCGTTCATCATCAAGGCCGACGCCGGAGCGATCCGCCAGGTGCTGCTCAACCTGCTCTCCAATGCGGCCAAACACACGGATGCCGGAACCACGGTGACCACGAGCTTGAAGCTGGTGGAAGGGGATCTGCTCCGGCTCACCGTGGCGGACAACGGTCCAGGCATCCCGGAGGAATTCCAGGCGGCGATCTTCGACCGGTTCTCCCGGGTCGATGCCGCCCGTTCCGGCCATGACGGCACCACCGGGCTGGGCCTGTCGATCGTGCAGGCCATCGTCCAGGCGCACGGGGGGCGGATTTCACTGCGGTCGGTGCCCGGCAAAACCGAGTTCATGGTGGACCTGCCGCGCAAACGTTGAGTTTGCCCGGATCCGATCCGCGAACCTCACCCTTTGGCTGCCCGGCCCAGCTTCAGGCCAGGCAGCACGGCGGCGAACTGCGCCCGCAACGAGGTGTGGTTCCGGTGCCGCAGGATCAGCAAGGCCGCGATGCCGGCCAGCAGGGCGGCGACTCCGCCGACGATGAGCGAGAACCGGGGGCCGAGCACGGTGCCCACCCAGCCGATCAGCGGCGCTCCGATCGGCGTGCCGCCCTGCATCACCGCCATGTACACCGCCAAAACCCGGCCGCGGAATGCCGGATCGGTGGTCAGCTGCACCGTGGTGTTGCAGAGGTTCAGAAAGGTCATCGCGGCGAGGCCGATCGGAATCAAAGCGAGCGCGAAGAGCCAGAAACTCGGTGCGAAAGCAGCCACGATGGTGAAGCTGCCGGTGGCCAGAGCAGCTGCGACGATGTACGCCATGCGGACGCTTTTGCGCCGCGCGGCGATCAACGTCGCGGCCAGCGTGCCCACCGCCATCACGGTACCGAGCAGGCCGTATTCGCCTGGCCCCTGGTTGAAGACCGCGGTGGCCATCAAGGCATTGGTGATCTGGAAGTTCATGGTCAGCGTAGCCACCAGGCTGACCAGAATCATGATCATCAGCAGGTCCGGGCGCTGTTTGATGTAGCGCAGGCCTTCGCGGATCTGCCCTTTGCCGCGTGGTGCTTTGGCCGAGGGGTGCAGTTCTGCCGGGCGCATCTTGGCCAGCGAGATGATCACCGCGCCGAAGCTCGCCGCGTTGATCAGGAAGGCCGGGCCGGTGCCCAACCAGGCGATCAGCAGGCCGGCCAGACCGGGGCCGGCCAAACGGGCCAGATTGAACGAAGTCGCATTGAGCGCGACGGCATTGGGCACGTCCGGGGCCTCGACCACTTCGGAGACGAAAGCCTGGCGCGACGGGGCGTCGATCGCGCTGCCGACGCCGAGCAGCAGCGCGAGCAAGTAGACGTGCCACAGCTGCACGGTATTGGTGACCACCAGGAGGCCCAAGATCAAAGCGCAGGAACCCATCGCGGTTTGGGTGATCAGGAGGATTTTCCGCTTCGAGTAACGGTCACCAAGCAAGCCGGCCCAGGGTCCGAGGATCAGGATCGGCAGGAACTGCAAACCGGTGGTGATGCCGACCGCGGTTCCCGAATGGTCGGTCAGCACCGTGAGCACGAGCCAGTCCTGGGCGACCCGCTGCATCCACGTGCCGATATTGGACACCAGGGCGCCGGTGACCCATAACCGGTAGTTGAAGACCTTCATCGCGCTGAACATGCGGGTCATTCGGCAACTCCGGTCATTTGGCGGCCATTTTCTGCAATATCTCCGCTGCTTCCCGTAACGTCTTGCGCTCCTCATTGCTCAGTTTGGCCAGCCGCTTTTCCAGCCACTCGTTCCGGCGTTGCCGGGTGTCGGTCAGCACTTCGCGGCCGGCCGCGGTCAGCTCCGCAAGCACTTGCCGTCCGTCGCTGGGGTGCGGCAAACGGTTGACCAGCCCGGCTGCTTCGAGTCCGTTGACCGTGCGGGTCATCGACGGTGCTTGGACGTGTTCGGCATCCGCCAGTTCGCGCAAAGTCAGCGGGCCGTGGCCCAGCAGGGCGAGCACGGTGAACTGGCCCGCGGTGACCGATTCCGTCGTGGCTTCCACCCGGAGCCTGCGTGACGTGCGCATGATCGCCATCCGCAGTTCCACCGCGAGCGAGGCGCTTTTCTTCCTGGCTTCCATATTTACTTAGCATAGGTCATTAGCTTTGCTAAGTAAATATGGAAGCCTTCCGCCTGTTACCGAAATGTGACTTCTCCGGCAACCTCACGTATCGTGTATTGAGTGCCAGCAACAGCAGGCACGGCCTCCGGGGGTTCGCCGAGCTCTGCCGCTACCGGATGGATCCAGCAATACCGGCAGAGACGGGGAAACCAATTTCGGCTGCCGATCCTGGGCGGCCTTGGGGTGAAGCCTTGAAATTCAAGGCCGGATGCTCTCCATCCGAATCCGACAGCTCACCTCGCAGGCAAAGAGAGAGGCACCACTACGTGACCACTTCGTCACGCCGCACGCTCGCGCGGCACGCCGCTTTGCCCGGTGAAAGCAACTCCGGACCGGCGCCGCGGAATTCTTCCGGTTCCAGCAGGGGACGCCGTCGTGCCACGCCGCAAAAAGGCACCTTGGGCCAGCTCTGGGACGCCACGCCGAAAGCTCCCGCCCAGCGCGTCGCCGCGGTAGCCGTGGCCGGCGTCATGGTCGCCGGCATCGCGACCACCGGCCAAGCCAACACCCCCGAACCTCAGGCGGTTTCAGAGAACGCCGCAGCTGCCGCGATCACCGCGAACGCCGCAGCAAACCTCGACTTCGCCCGAGTGGCCTCCAAGTCGATCCCGGCGGAAAAGAAGGCGGGCAGCACCACCGATGCCGCGTCCTCGGAAATCCAGGCGGTCAACGACCCCAAAGCAGCCCAGGCTTTCGCCGCCTCGCAGCTGGGCAGCTTCGGCTGGGATCAAAGCCAGATGTCCTGCTTGGTGTCACTGTGGACCCGCGAATCGGGTTGGCGGACCACTGCGGAGAACCCGTCGTCCTTGGCTTATGGCATCGCCCAGTCGCTGCCGGCCGAAAAGATGGCAACTACCGGCGCCGATTACCGGACCAATTACAAAACCCAGATCACTTGGGGCCTGGGCTACATCAAGCAGCGCTACGGCAGCCCCTGCGGAGCCTGGGGCAAATCGCAGGCGGTCGGCTGGTACTGAGCAGCCGATGCTTGAATCAACAGCGGTTGGCGCCACACGGCGCCAACCGCTGTTGATTTAATAGGTGATCTTCTGGCTCTTGAAGTTGTAGTACTCCGTTGACGGCTTGAGCCACAGGTACACCAGCGCAGCCACCGAAACGATCAGGGTCAGAATCCCGAAAATCATGTTTGCCAGGACCAGGGTGTGGTTGGCCGAATTCGAAATCAACGAGACCAACCCGCCGATGATGCCGATTGCCGCGAAAACCGTGGCCAGGATCCGAGCCCATTTCCGTCCGGCGTTGTTCGCCATGGCCATCCAGATCCACAAGCCGGTGCCCACCACGATGCCGAAGATCACGCCGACATAGGCGACGACCCGGGCGATCGTCGCCGCTGCCTCGTACTCGCGGGCACTCAGCTGCACGTCCGTGCTGTTCAGGCCCAGCTGAATTCCCAGCTCCACGGTGAACAGCCCGAAGATTCCGCCGATCAGAGCCAATGCGGCACCGACATACATCAACAGCACCGCGATCTTGATGCTCTGCGGCCGCTCCACCTCGGCCAGCTGCGGCGCCGTGTAGTTCCCCGGGTAGGCCGGGAACTGCGGCTGGCCGTAGGGCGCTTGGCTTTGCGGGGCGCCGTACGGAGCTTGCGGTTGCGGCGCAGCATAAGGCGGTTGCTGTTGCGGTTGGCCTTGCGGGCCCGGGTACGGCGGTTGCGCCTGGTTCACCGGCTGGCCATAGGCCGGCGGCTGCGGTTGGCCATAGGGCGGTTGGCCGGCAGGCTGCTGGCCATAAGGCGGCTGCGGAGCACCGTACGGTGGCTGACTTTGCTGCGGCTGACTCGGGGCTGCTTGATTCGGCTGCTCCGGTTCGCCGTTCTGCGGCTGATTCGCGGGTCCGGGTGGCACACTGGGGGGCTGGAATTGGTCCATATTCAGAGCATATCCCCGAACCGCGCAGCCGACTCGGACTTTCTGCAACACACAGCGGCAAAACAGCCCCGCCGATCCCGCTCAGAGCTGCAGCACATACCGTTGGAAGGGTACCCCGGTAACCTCGTGCGGAACCGGCTCGCCGGAAACCCGCCAACCCAAACTCTCGTACAGCCGTCGGGCTCCGGTGTTTCCAGGCAGCACCCGCAAATCCAAGTACTCATCGCCTTGCTCCCGGCGAAACTCGGCCAGCCCGAGCAGCAGAGACCGGCCTACTCCTTGCCGCTGCGCCCGGGGATCGATGCCGAGCAGGGCCAGGTGACTGCCCGGGCCTAGCGGCTCATGCGGCAGCGCCAGTACGAATCCGGTGATTCCGGAAGCGTCTTCGGCGATCAGGAAAGCGTTGACCTCGCCGTCGAACTTGGTTTTGCTCCGGAGGATCTGCGCCTCAAGCGCAGCACCGTCAGCGGCACTGCCGTCGCGCTGCAGCACCGCGGCACGCCATAGTTGCAGGCAGTGCCCGACGTCGGCCGCAGTGCCGGCGCGCATTCAGCCGACGACGCCGTAAAGCCGGTCGCCGGCGTCACCCAGGCCCGGGACGATATAGGCCTTGTCGTTGAGTCCTTCGTCGATCGAAGCCAGCACGATGGTCACGTTCGCGTCCTCGTGCTGTTCCCGGAGCGCCTCGATGCCTTCCGGCGCACCGAGCAGGCAAATGCAGGTGATGTCCATCGCGCCGCGGTCGAAGAGGAACTTGATCGCTTCGCGCAAGGTCGCACCGGTGGCCAGCATCGGATCCAGGACATACACCTGACGCCCGGTCAGGTCATCGGGCAGACGCTCGGCGTAAGTGATGGCCTCCAAGGTCTCTTCGTTCCGGGCCATGCCCAAAAAGCCGACTTCCGCCGTCGGCAGCAATCGGGTCATGCCCTCCAGCATGCCCAAACCGGCACGCAGGATCGGAACCACGAGCGGGGTGGGCTTGACCAGGCCGGTGCCCACCGTGCTGGTCACCGGGGTCTCGATCTGCACCGGCTCGACGCGCACCTCGCGGGTTGCCTCATAGGCGAGCAGCGTCACGAGCTCTTCGGTCAGCAACCGGAAAACCGGCGACGGAGTGTCTTTGTCCCGAAGGACGGTGAGTTTGTGGGCTACCAGGGGGTGGTCTACTACCAGAACGCGCATAGCTAAAAACTACCATTGACCAGTGGCTACGATTGAGTGTGCCCTCTGACTCCGTTCCCCCCGATTCCGCGCCGTCCGCCCGGCAACCGGCACGCGATGACTTCGACTCCTGGATGGGGCTCGCCTTGGCTGAAGCCGGCGCCGCCCTGGCCACGGCTGATGTGCCGATCGGGGCGCTGGTGCTGGACGCCTCGGGCAACGTCATCGGCCGGGGCCGGAACCGGCGCGAGGCCGACGGCGACCCCACCGCCCACGCGGAAGTTCTGGCGATCCGCGCGGCCGCGGCATCGATGGGTTCGTGGCGGTTGACCGGTTGCACCCTGGTGGTCACGCTGGAACCGTGCGCGATGTGCGCTGGAGCCGCAGTGCTCGCCCGGCTGCCCCGGGTGGTCTTCGGCGCCTGGGATGAGAAGGCCGGTGCCTCGGGGTCGGTTTTCGATATTCTGCGTGAGCCGCGGCTCAACCACTGGGTCGAAGTTTTCCCGGGTATCCGTGAAGCCGAATGCGCGCAGCTGCTGCGCGATTTCTTCGCCGGACAGCGCGCGGATTGAACCTTCCGGGCCGCTCCGCGGCGAGACAGTTGTTCCGGTCCTCCTGGCGGTTCGCCGTCGTCGGGCTGGCCAGCAATCTGCTCGGCTACCTGCTGTTCGTGGGCTTGTCGCTGCTGGGCGCTTCGGCTTTCGCTGCACTGACCGGGAGTTTCCTGTTGAGCATGGTGATCAGCTACTTCGGCAATCGCGGCTTCACTTTTGCGCACCAAGGCAGCTGGCGCAGCTCGGCGGCGAAGTTCCTCGCCGTGGCTGCCTTCGCCTACGGTTTCAACTTCGGCATCCTCTGGTTGTTCGTGCAGCTCTGGGGAATGCCGCAGATCGTGGTGCAATTCTTCGCGGTCGGCGCAGTGGCGCTGGGCACTTTCACGCTGATGCGGCTGTGGGTTTTCCCACGGAGTTCCGGCCCGGCTGGGCCGGCTGCGGACGGTAACGCGGACGCCTGAGCATCCGGGCAGCGGCGCCGACGATGGCCATCGTCCCGCTTCCGATGGGCTCAGCGCGCCGCGGCGCGCAAAGCATCGATTCGTTTCTGCCGGGAGGCCGGGGAATCCAGGCTGAACGAGCGGAAATCCGCCAAGTCTTCCCGGATGTAGCTTTCGACCTCGGCGATCCGCTGCTTCACCGCTGCGCTCGGCGTACGGAAGGTCCAGGCCACCAGTTCCGCGCGCGCCGGATCGTATTGCCAGAGGCCGATGATCTGCCCGCGGTCCAGAATCGGATGGTCCGGCAAGTCGGCCTGCAAAGCCAGTGACTTTTCACCCAGGATGGACTTGTCCCCGTCTGCCGCGTCGATCAGCTCGGCCGCGTTCCGCCGGAGCAGAGCGATGCCGTCGGTTCCGGCGAGCAACTGGATTTGCTCGTCTTGCGGTACCCGGAAGTCTCCGAAAGCGGCCCGGTCCTGCGGCAGCTGCCACTGGCCGTCCGTCTCGACCGCATCGAGCTCCGCGAGCGCGGCCTTCGTCTGTGCCACCGTGAACGAGGTGAACCATTGGCTTTGCTTCAAGGTGGCTCCGCCGGTCCAGGCCAGGTATTCCTGCAACATCCGGCTCCGTGCCAGCGCGTCACTGAGCCCACTGGGTTCCAGCCCCCACGCAGCGTAGGCGTAGCGCTGCTGGTCCAAGCGTCCGTTCAGCGGAACGCGGCGGATCCTGCCATCGGACTGCAGCACGCCCAATGCGGTAGGCAAGGTAGTGCTGGCGCCCTTGCGCTTGCCGGCCTCGCCCAGGTTCCGCACGGCCTCGCCCAGGAGCGCCTTGAGCTGCTTCGGGTCGAGCGGGCCCTTTGCCTGCAGCACCTGGAGCGCCGCTGCAATCAGCGCGTCCAGTTCCGCGGGTTCGACGCCGAGCTTCGCCAGGATCTTGACCGTCGCCTCGGCCGCGGGCTTGCCCAGCTGCAGGCCCCAGGCGAAATCTTCGGCCCCGAGCAGATAGGTGCAGCCGCGGACCACCGGGAGTTCATGCACGTGGAGCGCTTGGAGATCCGCATCGACGGCTTCGCGGCGGATGCCGGCCCGGGCGAACAAGCCCAGGTACGGGTTGGCGCCGCCGACTGATCGCGCCCAGCCGGTTTTGCCGAGGACCTCGGCCGCCGATGCCCCGGCCAGTGAACCGTCGAGGCCTTGTTTGGCCCAGGACCAGGCCCGGTGCTTAGGGGTGTTCATGGCGGTATTGTGCCACTGTTTTGGGTGGATGGGGTGACGTGCCGTAGAGTATTCGGGTTGGTGACGTGTCCGAGCGGCCGAAGGTGCAACACTCGAAATGTTGTTTAGGTGAGAGCCTAACGTGGGTTCAAATCCCACCGTCACCGCCACGAAGTTAGACGCAAAATCCCTTGCTGCGCACACGCGCAGCGGGGGATTTTGCTTTGCCGCCGCCTGCTGTGTTGCTGCTTCCACTGCGCCCGCTACTCACACGGTTGCCGCCTGTCCCGGCGGCTTTGGCCTGTAGCTGGCCCAGCAGCGCATTGCCGCCGGCGACGTAGACGACTTCAACGAGTTGGCTGGGTTGGCTGTTTAGGTCTGGGCCGCCGACCCGGTATTTTTGCTTGACCCCTAGTTCGTCCTCATCCTGCTCTGGCAAGTGGTCCAGGCGGATTTGGCTGAACCTGCCCTCCTTGAGCAGTTTGCGCCCGTCCGGCACGGTCGCGGTGTGCAGGTGCAGCTTGTGGACGTGCTCGAGCAGTCCAAACACGACCTCGAGCCGCTGGGTGGTCTTCCGCTCGTCGTACTGGCTTGCTGGATCAGCCCAGCGCTCTGGGTTATCTCCACGGCTAGCTTGTCCTGCCCTACCTTCAAATCTGCTGCAGGGATAGCGTCAGCCATATACGCCTCGATGAGTCTGTCTTTTTGGCGCTGCAGGATCACCAACCGTTTGATCTGCTGGGCGAGGAGTTACTGATCGCTGGTGGCTTCCTCTGCGATGACCCCCAGCGTTTCGTCGCGCATCTCAGCTACTAGCCCTGGGGTGAAGGCGAAGTTCTTCCACATCCGCTCGGCCTCCTCATCGACCTTGCCGACCTCGAAGTAGGGCAGGTCGCAAACCTGGCGGTTCATCCGTTTACCGGCGTGCCGTCCAAGGCAGAAGAAGTATGCCTAACTCACCAGCCTTGCCCCGCGAGATACCGTAGACCACCCGGCTCTCGCACGGACTAGCCAGTCCCGGTGCTTTCCGTTGAAACATGGTGAACGCATTGAAGGTACTCAGCCAAGGTGCGTAGTGTCTAGGTATGGAAGTTCAAGCGATCCTTCGCGTGGCAAACAACATTGCTCTGTCTGAACATGATGAAGCGCTGCGTGCGCTGCATATCCTTCGAGCCACCCTGGCCGCGGGGGTAGCCCAACTAACGCCAGAAGAGGCAAACCGTCGATTTTCCAGCATCTTCCCGAACGACAGTGAAACCGCTATCCGAGCAGCCTCTCCCGAGTTGCCGTTTAGCCCCAGGGTGGAGCGACTCGTCTCCACCCTGTCTCCGAGCAACCTCCAGGATTTACTCAGAAGCCTAGTGACGGATCCTGACTCGGGTGAAGTTGCGCACTTCTTGGACCTGGCTGAAGCCGAACAATTGGTCGTCAACGATGAAGTAGTTGAGATCGTGTACTACTTTCCCGAAGTAGAGCAGTACTTGGATCCGGAAACAATGACCGTGCAGACTCGTCAGCACGACCGTGCGGCGTTCAAAGCCTCAGAAGAAGCTAAATACGGGCTGAAATAGGTAAGAGAGCCGACCCGCGCATTAGGGCCGGCTCTCTTACTTCATCGAACTTAGTTGTTGGGCACGGAAAACGAGCCGTCACCGCCTGGGTCGCCGCCCCATGCCGGGTACCATCCCCAAGCACCGTAGCGGTAGACGCAGACAAAGCTGTTGCCGTTGTAACTGTAGTAAGCACCGTCGTTCTCCGGGCCGCAAGGCCCAGCGTATGCGGCCTGCATAATTGCCGGGCTCGGCGCCGGTGCGGCAGTTGCGACCGTCGCTCCTCCGGTCAAAAGAAGCCCCCCAATTGCAAGTGAGGCAAATGCTTTTGTTGCTGTCTTCACAAAATCTCCTTTTGATAATGATTATCGGTAAATGTGATATGTGATGAAACAATCTTGCATGGATTAACTTATCGAGAGTGAGCTAGCGTCCCCACTTGAATAGGCTGTGTTTGGACTGTGCCACGTGAATCGTTATGGTTTTGACCAAATCCGCCTAAACCTTTGCCACAGCCAACCTCTTGGAAATAGCTTCTGCAACGACCGAATCGCCTCCGCGTCGCGCTAAAAGCGAGACTGTCGATCCCACTAAATCGGATCGGCGCAGCAATACCAGGGAAGCCGGGCTGGTGAAATTGAGGCGAACGGTAGAGCCATCGGACACCTTGACGGTGCCAACGACGCGCTTCTCACAGGGCGCAGGGTCTGTCATACTCATGGGTAACCATCATGAATGAACTGACTAACCGAGAGCTTGCAACCACCATAATGCTTGGTGGAATTTCGCTGCTTTGCTTGCTCGTCCCGTCATTGCGCACACAAGTTCTGCCGGCGTTTGGTGACCTGCTCAAGGCCTTCATGGCCTGGAGAATCCAACTCATCCTGTGGCTGTATGTCGGATACATTGTTGGCATCCTGGCTCTGGCAAAGTTCGCTCATCTCTGGAGCTTTGATCTACTAAAAGACACGCTGATTATATTCTTTACTGTCATGTTTCCCCTTCTCTTCGGAGCGTTGGAGATTGGGAAAGGTTCAAAACTTGTCAGCGGGGTCCTGAAAGAGACGCTGGGGGTTGCGGCGTTGGTTGCGCTTTACCTCGGATTGGCCTCATTCCCTCTCTGGGGAGAACTCATTTGGCAACCGATAGTGACATTTTTGGTGCTACTGCAAGCAGTTTCGAATTCCCAAAATGGAACCGAAGCAGTTCGCAAGATTCTCAATGTCACTCTGGGAATCCTTGGTATCTGGCTTCTCATCTACACTACGAGCGAAGTCATCCAAACCTGGAGCCCTAATGAGCTGCCTGGTACGCTCCTGCAGCTTGCGCTGTCCGTTTGGCTGCCGGTTGCCATGCTGCCGTTCCTCTACGTTTTCGGCTTCTTGGCGAAATTTGGGTCATTGATGGCTCGCCTCCCGTTTGCCAATGGCCGTAAGCCCCTTCGATTTTCCGTCCGTCTGGGCATATTCATTGGCCTCAGGTTCAACTTGTTTTGGGTATCCAGGCTCAAGGGCGAGTGGAACAGTATCGGTCAAGCGACGGGCTTCAAAGACGCCCTGAAGCGGATGAAGTCGTATCGCGGTGACGTGAGGCGTATTGATACCGCTGAAGCGCAGCGCCTCAACAACTTGAAGGAGTTCGCTGACTCAGGGGCCACAGATGCCGCCGGGCTACAACTCGACCGGCGTGAGTTTGGGCCGACCAAGCGAGTCCTTGATGACCTCTATGTCAAACAACTTGGACAACATCGCTACCAACTTGGCCACTTTCTGCCGAATGCCGTGGACTTGCTATTGAGCCCGAAAGACCTGCCCAGTGAACCCGGAGTTCAGGGGGTCTTGAGGAAAGACAAACAGGCCTGGTATGCCTGGCGGCGCACGCCTGGTGGCCTGGTATTTGCAGTCGGTGGGAACCAGCAGGACATCTACGCTGATTGGAAGTACGCAGCTTCAAGTCCACCGAAAACCTTTCCTGGCCCAAACAATCCTGAGTGGACCAACACAACCGTTGGCGAGAGGCCACCGGAATGGGCTATGTCAGACGATCCAATAACTTCGCCACGTGATCCCAGACTGTAGGGTTCCAATGTTGTCTCACAAGGGCCGCCACGAGATTAGACGGAAAATCCCTTGCTGCGCACGCGCGCAGCAAGGGATTTTGCTTTGCCGCCGGTTCCCACGGAAACGTATCCGCCCACCGACCGCTGTTCCAGGACTGATCGAGCAGGATTCGGGCAAAGTGCCAAGAAACCACATGACCCCTTGTAAGGGACAATTTGTCATACTATTGTCATGACTTGACGACTATTTGGGCAACACCCACAGCTCACTCAGGGGGAGAGCGATGAGAATCGTAGTCAAAATTGTCACCTTCAGCTTGGCCTTTGGAGGCATATTCGCCATTCAGCAGCCCACGAATGCCATCGGGCTTGATGAACCCGGCTCTGTTCAGTCATCAAGCAGTGCAGCAGCGAATCCTTACGGTTCGGCTCAAACAAGGTCGCTCGACCGACGAGAATGGACTCCGGAGCGAATGCGCCAAGCCATACCTGCAGACCTTTTAGAACCAAACATCCTGGCGAAGCCATCACCCGGCAGCCCGACTTTCTCTCAAGACGAGCCGAAAGTACTGTCGTATCCCTTGGCCCCCAAAGCTTCGTCAACGTTCAGCGCAGCTCCCCAGCAACGCACCGCCGCCCCAGTGCCGCGCACCGTCGGAAGGCTCTTTTTCACCAACAGCGATGGCGTGGACCGTTCTTGCTCCGGCTCCACCATCAACAACAAGAATGGCAATCTCGTCATGACCGCCGGGCATTGTGTCCACGGCGGCAAAGGGAAAGGATGGAGCCGCAATATCGTCTTCGTCCCGGCGTATTACAACGGCTCCCGGCCCCTGGGCACCTGGTACTACCAAGACGTGGTGACCTTCAGCGCTTGGATCAACGACAGCGACTTTTACTACGACCAGGCCATGGTCAAAATGGCACCAAACGCCCAGGGGCGAAACATCATCAGCGTGGCCGGAGGAAACGGCCTCGTTTCCGGCAACTCAACCGTTCAGCCCAATACCAGGATCTGGGGATATCCAGCCGATCAGCCATACAACGGTCAGCGTCCCTACTATTGCGACGGCGACACCAATACCTACGCCTTCAACGCCAACGATTCGGCAATGAATTGCGATATGACCGGCGGCGCCAGCGGTGGCCCCTGGTTGAAGGACCGCGTCAACGACAATCTGGGTTACGTGTACGCGGTGACCTCGCGACGAACCTACTACGGCCGACCGCTGCTCCTTGCAGCGCCGAATTCTTCAGCAGTTTGGAACCTGTACAATTTCTGGCCATAGGCCGAGCGAGAGGTCGATCTCCGTGCAAAAACCAACCGGGCTGTCGCCCAGGAAGATCTGGCTCGCGGCCGCGGGCCTGGCCGTCCTCGGCGCAGTGCTGACCGGCGGGGCACTGGCGCAACGCCTCGGCGCGCCACCGTCGGAAGGCAACCCGGCGTCTCCGGTCACACCGCCACGGAGCTCAATACCCGACCCCAGCAACCTGGAAAGCTATTGGACCCAGGAGCGCATGAATAGCGTCAGCCCCGAGCCGCTTCGCGGTCCGTAGCGGCAGGTGCCGCTGCCAACGCGATTCCAGCCGGAACCTCTATGATCTATCCAATACCCGAGCAGTAGCCGAGTCGCGCACCGACCCCAGGAGAGCCAGTCATGGAGCAGAGCCAGAGCCCGGCGGGCCAGATTCTCAAACTTTGGAACCGGCTCCGCGACCGGCCAGGCGGCAAATGGCTGTTCACCCGGGGCGTGTGCTTCAAAGCTCCCTATTTCGGCAGCATTGCACCTTCGATCAGGGAACTGGAGCCAGGCAGGTGCGAGGTCCGGGCCAAAAACCGCCGCCGAGTGCACAACCACATCGGCACCTTTCACGCCATTGCGGCCTGCAATATGGCCGAACTGGCCGCCGGAGTGATGACCGACGCCACGGTTCCGCCGAGCCACCGTTGGATCCCCAAAGGCATGACCGTCAGCTATCTGGCAAAAGCCGAAACGGATCTCACCGCAACCGCGAAACTGGACTCGCTACCCGAGTTCGGCGACCTTCCCCAGGAAATCCTGGTTCCGGTCGACATCGTCGACACCTCGGGCAAAGCGGTGGTCCGGGCCGAAATCACCATGTATGTCTCGCCGCGCAAAAATCCCGGCTGAGCACCGATCAGCAACCCGTCGACAATTTACTGGTTGGTCCCCGAAAATACTGCGAACCAACCGTTTTGCCCCTGGTATTCGGCGTAAACGCATTGCGCCCAGGTCCGGGGCTTAAGTTTCGATTGGGCATAGGAAACGCATTCCTGCGAGGTGCCGAAAGGCGTGTTCTGATAGGTGATGACATCCCAATAATCCTTGGACACCTTGCCCGCATTGACCACTTGCACATCGGACCCGTTTGCCATGGCGGTGGGAGCCAAACCCAGTCCGGTCAGACCAATGACGCCGGCGAGGCCCACGATCGCCAACGGGCGGAGCTTCCGCTTGCTAACTGTAAGAATTCCCACACTAATCCCCTTAGCAGAATTATTTGCTGAAAATCTTTCAACATAAAAAGCATAACAGGGGAAATGTTATTGAAAACTTTAAATATTCACATGCGGCCGGCATTGTCTTAATTTCCAGTGAAATGTATAGTTCTCGGCCTCAAGTCACCTGGCAAAGGCCAATCCGCATCCCGGCAATTGACATCCCGACGTCGGACGCAGCTGGTCCGACTGTGCCGCCATTGCCGATGCCGATGCCGGCGTGTTAGCGTTGCCGCGATCGTGACACATAGCCAGGAGGTGAGACCCATGAAGGCAGTATCCCCAGTGGGCGCTCCCCTGCAGTCCACGATCGCGCGACCCGGCCAACGCGGCTAGTCGCCACCGGGAGCGCCGAATCGGCAATCCGCGAAAGGCGACTCCCATGAATCCGACATCTTCTTCAGTTCCGCCTACCCACTCGACCACCGGCCCCGAACACCCGGACAAGCGAGCCCTGGTGCTCGGCGGCGGCGGATCAACCGGCAACGCCTGGCTGATCGGCATCCTCGCCGGGCTCTTCGACGCCGGATTGGACGTGACCGCAGCCGATCTGACCATCGGCACCTCGGCCGGCTCGACGGCGGCAATCCAAATCGCCGGCGCACCCCTCGCCGAGCTGCTGACGGCCACGCTTGCCGCTCCGCCGGCTCGGACTGGCCCGGCCGGATCCGGCTCCCGGGGTGCCCCCGGCCGTCCGGTCGCGAACCACCTGGAACGAATCGGCAAGATCATCGCCTCCGCGAGCGACGCCGCCGACATGCGCCGCAGGATCGGTGCCGCCGCGCTTGAGCTGGATGCGGCGGCGGACGGCAGCTGGCAAGCCCAGTGGCGCAACACGGTCGCGGCCCGGCTTCCCGGGCAGAACTGGCCGGACCGGGAGATCCTGATCACCGCGGTCGAGGCCCGGAGCGGGCAATCCGCGGTCTTCGACCGGCACAGCGGGGTCGGCTTGGCCGATGCCGTGGCCGCCAGCTGCGCCAGCACCCTGCCCTACCGGATCGGCGACCGCCAGTACCTGGACGGCGGCTATCGACGCAACGAGAATGCCGATCTGGCCGCCGGGTACGGGCGGGTCCTGGTGTTCTCGCCCTTCAGCGGTAAAACGCTGCACCCCTTGGGCTGGGGAATGCAACTGGCAGCCCAGGCCGGCGAGCTCCGCGCGGGCGGCAGCAGTGTGGAAACGGTGTTCCCGGAGCCTGCGGCCGAGCAGCTGTTCGGCAGCAACGCGATGGATCTGTCGCTGCGTCCGGCCGCGGCAGCTGCCGGCTACCGGCAAGGCAGTTCGCTCGCCGGACCGCTCGGCGAATTCTGGCACTGAACTCGTACCGCGGTAGCAGATATCGCCGTCGGCGGATCGCTCCTATGATGAGACCGGATCAATCGACCAGTGGAGGGGAACCGAGTTCGTGGCAGGACAACGGAGCACCGAGCAGAAAACCAAAGCCCCCAGAATCGACGAGGTCGAGCTGCCCGAGCTCGAAACCGCCACGGAGCTGGAACCCCAGGCGCACGGCTTTCTGGAAGCGAAACTGCTGGACCGGCTGGATCTGACCGACCGGGATTTGACCGGCATTCAGTTCCTCGAATCGAAGTTGGACGGAGTCACCCTGCACGAGGCGAAGCTGAAATCCGCCACCTTCAAGGAGAGCGTGCTTTCCCGGATCAACGCTCCAGTATTCAGCGCACCCCGGGGACGCTGGAGCAACGTGCTGTTGGCGGATTCCCGGCTGGGCTCGGTGGAACTGTACGAGACCGGCTTCAGCTCGGTGCGTTTCGCGAACTGCAAACTCGGCTACATCAATTTGCGCGGCGCCAACCTCTTGGACGTGGTGTTCGACAACTGCAGCATCGACGAACTCGACTTGGGCAACGCGAAAGCCACCCGGGTCGCCTTTCCGGACACCCGGATCGGGAAACTGGACATCACCCACGCGGTGTTCCAGGATTTCGATTTGCGCGCGGCGGAGATCGCGGAACTGATCAGCGTGGAAGCCTTGGCCGGCAGCACCCTCTCCGAGCAGCAGGTGCTGTTCCTCGCCACCTCGCTCGCCAGGAACTTGGGCATCCGGGTCGAAAACTGAGCCCGGCAGATCCCGGATCTCAGTCCGGCCCGGATCCCTATAATGGCCGGTATGGGCACTGCGAAAAGGACACCATGACAAGCGACGGCGCAGCGGTCGAGGTCAGCAGGGACTTGGCTCCGACCGGCCGATTGCGCGCTTCGATCAACCTGGGCAATCCGGTCTTGGCGCAAGGCACTGCCGGTTCGCCCGGCGGCATCACAGTGGATATCGCCCGCGAGCTCGCCCGCCGCTTGGGCCTCGAACTGGATCTGCTCTGTTTCGACGCAGCCCGCAAATCGGTCGATGCCTTGGCTTCCGGCCAGGCCGACATCGGCTTTGTGGCGATCGAACCGGCGCGTGCGGCACAACTGGCATTCAGCGCACCGTACCTGCTGATTGAAGGCGTATTCGTGGTGCCACAGGACTCGCCACTGCAGTCCGTGGCCGACGTCGACCAGCCTGGAGTGCGCATCGGCGTGAAGCAGGGCTCGGCCTACGACCTCTTCCTGGGCCGCACACTGCAGCACGCCGAAGTGGTTCCCGGGGCCGAAGGGGTTGACGTCTTGCGCGAGCTGGGCTTGGCAGCCGGTGCCGGAATTCGGCAACCGGCCAGCGACTTCGTCCGCGACAACCCCGGGTTCCGGCTGATCGACGAACGGTTCATGGAAATCCGGCAAGCCGTGGCGACCACCAGGGACCGGCATCCGGACTCCGTGCACTTCCTCGACCAAGCGGTCCACGAACTGACGGCGACTGGTTTCATTGCCGAGTCGTTGCGCCGATCGGGAGCAGGATCATGAACCAGGTCAAATGGCTGGCCGAGCCCGAGGCACAGGATTATCCGGCCGCCGCCAACTACCTCAATCTGCTGGCTGACCAGGACCTGGCAGCCGGGCTGATCGCCCGTCTGCGGGCGGCCCCGATCAGCCAGCAGAAAGCCAAGGACCTCTTGCGGGCCAGCGGTCTGCCCCTATTGCCCGAAGACAATCCGCATGTGGCTTCGGACCTGGCCAAAATCCGGCACGGCAAGGCGCTCTCGCCCGTGCTCGCGGTCCGCGGCGACCTGGTCCGAGGCGTCCCCGCCCAGATCGCCGACGGCTACCACCGGGTGTGCGCGAGCTACTGGACTGATGAGAACACCGATATTCCGGTCAAGCTCGTCGATATCCACTAGCCGCGCACCCCGGTTCGGCGAGGTTCCGGCCGTCAGTGCGAACGGCGCCGCATGAGCAGCATCCCGGCACCGGCCAGCACGGCCAAGCCGCCCGCCACTGCCGGGACCAGCAAGCCATTGGCCCCGGTATTCGCCAGTTCCTCCTGGGTCGTAGCAGCCGGCGTGCTCGGCTCCACCGGGACACTCGTGGTCAGTGGTGCCGCGGTGGTCACCGGCGGCTCAGTGGTCGGCGGGACCACGGGCGGCGTGGTGTGGCTGTCTTCGTCGCCCTGCCCATCGCCGCTGGCAGTACTGCGCCGGAATTCGGTCACCACGCTCTTCGTAGTCCCGTCAACCGTGACCAATGCGGTGTTCTTGTAGCTCGACGCCGAAGCATCGATGACCTTGGTGTCGTAAACCAACCGCAGCACTTGGCCCTCCGGCACCGCCGGAACTTCGGCCGAAGATTCGACCGGCCGGCTCGCAGTCAAGGTCTGACCGGCGCAGGAAGCGGTGAAATCGACGTTCCGGGCCAGCGCCGGGCCCCAGGTCTGGACTTCGTCGTTGGCCCGGAAGGTTTCGGAAAGGTTCATCCCCACACTGCCGCACTCGAGCTCCAGCCCGGCCCCGACCGTGTCCTCGAATGAGATCCGGTCGAAGGCCCCCTTGGGCGACTCGACGGTCCAGCGAATCCGATCCGTCGGAGTACTCGACGGATTGCCGTTCGCGTCGATCCAGAACCCGTACTTCTGCGAGGAGGTGCGGTCGACCGGCCTGCCTTCGCCCGGTGTGATCGTCACCTCGGCCTCGTTCCCGAAGGTCAACACATAGGGCTTGCCGGGTTCCAGCTCGCGGTTGAGCTTGGTGGTGAGTTTCGCGGTTCCGGAGACGTTCTTGTGCGTACTGACGAAATCCGTCAAAGTGAACGTCACTACACCGTTCTGCACGACGGCGTTGGCGATCAACTCGCCCGCGCTGTTCCGGATCTCGAACCCGCTGACCAATGAATCCAGCTCAGCCGGCAGCGCCAGGCTGAAGGTATCGCCCGGTTGCGCCGTGTCGGGCACCGCCCAGGTCGCATCCACGGTGATTTCGTCGTACATCCCGGGATTGTCCGGCGTCACCGTCACCGTCTTCACCGCGCCGGGAATCTCTGCGGCCCGCGCCGGCAAGGCCAGGCTCACGGCCCCTGCCACAGCGAGAAAAACTGCGGCAATCATGGCGACCAACCGAATCAATCGTCGTCGACCGGGCAGCGTTAAACTGTTCGAAAAAGACATGCATCCCCCAAATATGCAAACAATGACCGAGTCGACGGTAGTCTCCATCGACCCGAGCCAGAGTTTACTGGAGTAGCCGGCAGAAATTCCAGCTACTCCATCTTCCAGTCAAATTCCGGTCCCAGTCTGGGAACGTCGCGAGAATCGGGGTCCGATGAGTTTCGCACTACTGGCCCTGATCATGGTTCTGGGCTTGCTCGGACCGCTCCTGGCAACGCCGCCGCGCTGGCGGATTCCGGTGGTCCTGGGCGAGCTGCTGGCCGGTCTGCTGATCGGCCGCACCGGCTTCTCCCTGGTGGATTCAGCGGATCAGACCTTCAGTTTCATGGCCAGCATCGGCTTCGCCTTGATCATGTTCATCGCCGGAACCCATGTTCCGGTCCGGGATGCCAGCATCCGGGCGGCACTGGGCAAGGGCCTGCTCCGGGTCGCCGTGGTCGCCGTGCTTTCGGCCGCGCTTGGCGTCGGCATCGCGGTGCTTTTCGGCATCATGCATGCCCCGCTCTACGCAGTGCTTCTGGCGTCCTCTTCTGCCGCGCTGGTTTTGCCCATCGTCGATTCATTGCGGCTGGGCGGGCCCAAGGTCTTGGCCATGACCGCCCAGGTGGCGATTGCCGATACCGCCGCGATCGTCGCACTGCCCCTGGCCATCGACCCACCGAATGCCGTCCGGGCCGCGCTGGGCGCCCTTGCCGTGGCGGCCTGCGCGGTGCTGCTCTTCTTCCTGATGCGCACGACTGACCGGAACGGCAGCCGGAAACGCCTCCGCGCCTTGTCGGAACAGCGGAAGTTCGCCCTCGAGCTGCGCGGACAACTCGCGATCCTCTTCGCCCTGGCCGCGCTGGCCAGCTTCAGCCAGGTCTCGATCATGCTCGCCGGATTCGCCTTCGGACTCGCAGTCTCCGCGGTGGGCCAGCCGCGGCACGTCGCACGCCAGCTTTTCGGCATCACGGAAGGATTCTTCGGGCCGCTTTTCTTCGTCTGGTTGGGCGCCTCGTTGAACCTGCGGGAATTGGCGGCGAACCCGATGATGGTTCTGCTCGGACTTGCCCTCGGACTCGGTGCGGTGCTCACGCATCTCGCGATCCGTCCACTGGGCATGCCCTTGAGCTTGGGCGCCTTGTCCGCCGCCCAACTCGGCGTCCCGATCGCGGCCGCGACCATCGGCGGCCAAGCCGGGCTGTTGCTGCCGGGTGAAGCCAGCGCCCTCATCCTCGGGGCCTTGCTCACGGTTGCCGTGGCGACCATCGCGGGAGGCCGGGCTGCCGCTTCCTTCGCCGCCGGAACGACCGCGAAAGCCGGCTGAATCGGCTAAAATCCAGAAGGCGATCGGCTACGAATCACTGTCGACCCACATCGACTGGAAAACCAGTTCAGCGGTCAGAGCCGGAAGGATGGACATGGCGAACATGGTCCCCTTCCGGCTTTTACGAAGCCTGCTCATCACCCTGACCACAGTGGGCTTGGCCGGTACCGCGCACGCCGCCGCCGGCGGCGGCTTTCCGGCCGCGCCGCTGTTGCTCGGCATGACCGCGTTGACCTGGCTCGGTTGCATGTTGGTTTCCCGATGGCGACTTTCAGTTCCGGCAATGGCGGCCCTGCTGGCCGGAAGCCAGGTGGCGCTACACCAGGGATTCGAGTGGTTCGCCATGTCCGGCGATCCGATCGGCGGCACCATACCGGCGGGCCATCCGCATGGAACGGCCATGAATCTGCCTGACCTGGATTTCAGCGCGTCGGCTGCGACGCCGGAACATGCCAGCAGCACGGCGATGCTCATGATGCACGTTCTGGCCACTGCGGTGACCGCCGTGCTCCTGGCCCGGGGTGAAGCTGCGCTCTGGACCCTCTCTGATTGGTTGCGGCCCCTGCTGCAACCGGCCCGTCCGGTGCCGCTGCCGGCAGCGACCAGGCCCGCGAGCATCCGGCAGGTTGCCGAAGCCGCCGCGGTGCGATGGATTCTGAGCGCAAACCGTTGGCGCGGGCCGCCACCGGCCGCGGCAACAGCGTCCCCTTGATCGCGGCTTCTGCAGCGGTCCCCCACTCCGCGCAGCTGCGCAACCTCCAGAAAGCATCCTCATGACTAGCAAATCCAGCGCTTCCGCGCACCAGAAAACCGTCCGCCGCACGGTACTGACTGCAGTTGCCACCGCCGCACTGATGAGTGTGGGGTTGGCTTCCGCAGCCGCCCACGTGACTGTCGACGCCTCGAGCACTGCGGCGAATTCCTACACCTTGCTCAGCTTCAGTATTCCGCATGGCTGCAGCGGCTCAGCCACCACCAAAATCACGATTTCGCTGCCGGAGGGCATCGATGATGCCACTCCGACCGTGAATCCCAACTGGACCGCCAGCAAAGTCACCGCGAAGCTGGCCCAGCCCAAGACCTTGGCGAACGGCAGCCAAGTCACCGAACGGACCAGCCAGGTGGTCTACACCGCGAAAACTCCGCTTGACCCGGCGCAACGAGACGCCCTGGTGCTTTCCCTGAAACTGCCCGACGCAGCAGGCGACCAGTTGGACTTCCCCGTGCTGCAGAGCTGCGAAACCGGCGAAGTGGACTGGGCGCAGAAAGTGCAGCCGGGCCAAGACCATGACGCGGTGAAAGATCCGGCTCCCGCGATCACGCTCAGTGCCGCGGCAGCCGGAGATCACGGCGGTCATGCGGCAAGCTCGGAATCGGGGGCACAAAGCCAACCGTCGCAGGCGCCGGGGTGGATCGGCTTGGCAGCAGGCCTGGCCGGGCTGGTCTTGGGGGCATTCGCCTTGTTCCGCACCTTCGGCCGCGGCCGAAGGGGTTCCACCGACTAGGCGGCAACCCGTTCGCCGATTGGCGTCTGATCACAATCCGGCGCCAATCGGCCACTCGCCCAGGAAGGTGGTTGACTGCGGCAATGACTGGCGAGAGTGTGTTGTTATGGCATTCATGAATTCGCCCCGCATCCGGGTCCTGACCAGCATCAGCGCCCTGTCCGTGACCGCGGTCCTGGCACTGGCCGCGTGCAGCCAGCCGGCGTCCGAGGCCAGCCCGTCCGGCTCTCCGGCATCCAGCACCCCGGCAACCAGCGCTTCAGGAAGTCCTTCAGGCAGCCCGCAGACCAGCCAGACCGGCACCGGGCAGACTCCGGGCAGCACCGGGGCGGTTGCGGTGCAGTGCACCGCGGGCATGCTCAGCGGCTCCACGGACAGTGCCGGAGGCGGCGCCGCCGGGCACCTGGAAATGAGGCTCCTGGTCAAGAACACCTCGAACCAGCCCTGTTTCATGGACGGATATCCCGGGGTGTCCCTGGTCGGGAAGGGCAACGGCACGCAGCTGGGCGCCGCTGCGGAACGCAATCCGGCACAGCCTTCCGCCGGCCAAGTGACGCTGGCCCCGGGGGCCTCCGCCCAAGCAGCTTTGCGCTACACCCAGGCCGGGAACTACCAGAGCGCCTGCAGCCAGACTGCTGCGGACGGCCTGCGGGTGTACCCGCCCGGAGCCACTGATGCGCTCTACATTCCGCAACCGCTCACGGCGTGCACCGAAGACTCCGTCGTGCTCCTGCAGATCGGCGCATTCTCCGCGGCTTGAGCCACGGCTTCCCGGGTACCGCCCCGGGGCGCTCAGTCGAACAATTTCGCCACATCGACGGCACGACGCGGTTTCCGACGGCCATACGCCATGGTGTGCAGCCGCAAGGCAGCCGCCGCGCAGGCGATGGCGCACACGCCTTGCAGCAATCCCGGCAGCACCGGGGCTTGGATCAGCACAGCCAGGATTGCGCAGATCACGGTCACCACCCCGGCGCTGACCAAAATCCTGGCACGTTCGAGGACTCCGTAGCCGAGCAATCCCAGGCCCAGCACCAGCCATGGCCCCCAGCCGCGCAGCGGTTCGATGGCTCCGGCCAGGAAGATCCCGAACTCGACCGCGCAGGCCAGGTACAGATACGCCTTGAAACTGGCCAACAGCGCCGGCTTCCGGCGCAAGAACCAGATCCAAGTCACTGCGGCGAGCAGCATCGACCCGAAGACGTAGTGTAGGGCGACCGATCCGCCGTCCGATCCGGTGCTCAGATCTGCTGCGGCACCACTGAGGAACAGCAAGGCCAAGCCGGTCAAGGGCAGCCAATTGTTCCCTACCTGCCGTGACTGCACGGCCCCTCCATTCGGCACAAGTTCCCCACGAGTGATGGCACATCGGCAACCCCCTGCCGCGGCCGGCTGTCGTCACGGCTCCGCGGCAATTGCCGATAGCGCCAGGCTACCGCCGAGGTACGACAGGACGACGGCGGCGCACCGAAAGCGGAAGGCAGGACATCAGGCAAGCCCCGGATTTGTCACCGAGCCTACCCCGAAGACTAAAGATGATTGTTTAATATTCGGTTGGCGCAAATTTAATCTTTGTCGGCTAATCTGTTGGCTATCGCCTGAAGACGCTGGAGTTCCGGGCCACGATGGAATGGGGACCATGGCACAGCTATCACGGAGGAACATGCTCCGCGGATTGACCGGAGCAGTAGCCGTCGGAACGATGTCCTGGGCAGCTACCAACCCGGCGAATGCGCTGATCGGCACCGGCAGCACCGTGAAAACCCTGGTTCTGAATGCCTGGTTCGGCGGAACCGCGGTCTCCGGCGGCGTCGACATGATCGTCGAGATCATCAAGCAAACCGGCGCCACCATCGTGTTTTTGCCGGAAGCGAAATCCACAACTTCCGACATCGTGCAGAAGCTCAATGCCTCCGGGGCGACTTTCGACTTCCGGATGAGCGGCAGCACTGCGGTGATTTCGGCTTATCCGATTGCGGAAACCGCCACCCTGCCGTTCGTGACGAAGGCGGTGCTCACCGTCGGCACGGTCCAGATCGCAGCCTACGCCGCGCATCTGCAGTATCAGTGGTATGCAACATATCTGCCCCGCGGCTACGGCGCCGGCGTGCCGTCCGGAGAGTTCTCCGAGTACGGCTGGAACAAGATTCCCAGCGGCCCGATCACTGATCCGGCCGCCTTGAAGCGAGTCAATACCGCTTCCGGACGGCCCGACGCGGTGAATCGTTTCATCGCGGATGCCCGCAGCGAACGCCTGCTGGGCCGGGTGGTGCTCCTGGGCGGCGATTTCAACGAACCGTCCACGCTCGACTGGACCGAGGCGACCGCGAACCGTTTCGACCACAACGGCGTCGTAATGCCCTGGCAGTCGACCCAGGCGCTCAAGGATGCCGGCTTCACCGACGACTTCCGCAAGAAATACCCGGATCCGGTACGCAATCCCGGCTTCACCTGGCCGGCGAGCAATCCGAACGCCGCAGTCAGCTCGCTGACCTGGGCCCCGGAGGCCGATGAACGCGACCGGATCGATTACCTGTTCCACTTCGCCGATCCCAGACTGAGCTGGCAAGACACCCAGTTGGTCGGACCCCGCGGCTCGATCGTCCGCAACCAGCGAGTCGATGAGAGCAGCGACGAAACCTTCCTGCTCAGCGACGCGGCCTGGCCCACCGACCACAAAGGCGTGCTCAGCAGTTACACATTGCTCAACATCAGCAAATAGCAAGGCTTTATTCAGATAATTCACGGTTAATATCCTGGGAATACCCTGCCAATTCATGACAATCCCTTGAACATAACTTGTGTGAACACCAAGCTCTACTTATGAAAACCATGACGCGTTCCCTGTCCTCGCTCGGCACCGCATCCATTCTTTTCGCGGGAGCCCTGCTCGCCGGTGGCGCCGCCAACGCGGCCCCCACCGAAAATCTTCCGATCAGCCCGGTGGGCTATTCCGTGGTCAATGGCGTCCCGGATACTGCAAACCCGATCACCCGCTCGGGCATCACCAGCGATACCGGCTACAACTCGACGTCGTACTCCGACGGCAGCCAGCCGGTCTCCGAGTCGGTGATCGGCGCCGACGGCCGCACCCAGGTCAAGAAGACCACGGAAAGCCCGTTCCGCCGCACCGGTCAGATCGTCTTCAAAGAAAACGGAGACAGCTACATCTGCACCGGTTGGCTGATCTCCGCCAGCACCGTGGTGACCGCGGGGCACTGCCTCAACGAGGGCGCCTCCACCGACATCACCTTCACCCCGGCCCGCAACGGCTCCACCGATCCGTACGGCACGTTCAAAGCCACCGAAATCTGGGTCGATGGCCGCGGCGTCAATGCCGCCGGCGGCGACTGGGGCGTCATCCAGCTGGACAAGCCGGTGGGCGACACCGTGGGTTGGTACGGCCTCAAGCCGGCCGGCGCGGCGGACCTTGCCGGACAGGCCGCCAAGGTCATCGGCTACCCGGGCGACAAGCCGCGCGGCACCATGTGGCAGCACAGCGACAAGATCGGCTCGGTCACGGACCGCAACTTCTTCTACCAGACCGATACCGCGGGCGGGCAGAGCGGTTCCGCGGTGACCACGAGCGACAGCAACGTGGCCAACGGCATCCACATCTGGGGCACCGGCGGCAACAACGCCAAGGGCAACGGCGCCACCCGGATCACCGGAGAACTCTTCAACACCCTGGCGAACCTGCGCAAATAAGTTCCACCGCCGCTGCCCAACTTCCGTCCCTGGAAGTTGGGCAGCGGCGTTTCTGCCCAACTTCCGAGGGTGGAAGCGGGGCCGGCATCGTGTAGTCCATGATGGTATCCATGAGCACTACCGCCCTCGACCTGTTCAGCGCACCCACCCGTGCCTGGTTCCAGGGCGCCTTCGCCGGGCCTACCCCGGCACAGACCGGCGCTTGGGAAGCGATTGCGGCCGGCGCGCACGCTTTGGTGGTGGCACCCACCGGCTCCGGCAAAACGCTGGCCGCGTTCCTCTGGTCACTGGATTCCTTGATCCGGGACCCGGACAACCCCGGGAGCCCGGGCACCAAAGTGCTCTACATTTCGCCGCTCAAGGCGCTCGGGGTGGATGTGGAGCGCAACCTCAGGGCGCCGTTGATCGGTCTCCGGCAGCAAGCCGAGCAGCTCGGCCTGCCGGTCCCCGAGGTCAGCGTGGGCGTGCGCAGCGGCGACACCCCGGCCAATGAGCGGCGGAAACTGCTCAGCCACCCGCCGGAAATCCTGATCACCACTCCGGAATCGTTGTTCCTGATGCTGACCTCGCAGGCGCGCAAGAGCTTGCAGTCGGTACGCACCGTGATCATCGATGAAGTGCATGCGGTGGCCGGCACCAAACGGGGCGCACATCTGGCCGTCTCCCTCGAGCGCCTGGACGCCCTGCTCACCGGGCCGGACGGCACCGGCAGCCCGGCCCAACGGGTCGGCTTGTCCGCCACGGTGGAGCCGCTGGAAACCGTGGCCCGGTTCCTGACTGGCTCGGCGCCCTGCCGGATCGTGGCTCCGCCGGCCAGCAAGACCTGGGACCTGCAAGTCACCGTGCCAGTGGAGGACATGTCCGACCTCGCGTCAGCAGCAGCGGCGCACGATCTGGGGCCCGGCTCCGGCCTGCAACCGAACGCTTCGATCTGGCCTCACGTGGAGGAAAAGATCGTGGACTTGGTCACCGCAAACCGGTCCACCATCGTGTTCGCCAATTCCCGGCGACTCGCAGAACGGCTGACCGGCCGGTTGAACGAGATCTACTTGGCCCGGCAACTTCCGGAATCCGAAGCCGAGGCGGAATCCGCGGCCCAGCTGCCCGCGGGGCAACCCCCGGCCCAGCTGATCGGCCAAGCCGGGCTCAGCGCCGGAGCCGATCCGGTGCTGGCCAAGGCCCACCACGGCTCGGTGTCCAAAGAACAACGCGCACTGATCGAAGACGACCTCAAGTCCGGGCGGCTGCGTTGCGTGGTGGCCACTTCCAGTCTGGAGCTGGGCATCGACATGGGCCTGGTGGATCTGGTGATCCAAGTCGAGTCCCCGCCCAGCGTGGCCAGCGGACTGCAACGGGTGGGCCGGGCCGGGCACCAGGTCGGCGAAGTCTCACAGGGCGTGCTGTTCCCGAAGCACCGCGCGGACCTGGTGCACGCCACGGTCACCGTGGAACGGATGCTCGCCGGCCAGATCGAACCGTTGTACATTCCGGCGAACCCCCTGGACATCCTGGCGCAGCAGACCGTTGCGGCCACCGCTTTGGGCAGCCTCGACGTCGAGGAATGGTTCGACACCGTGCGGCGCAGCGCCCCGTTCAGCGCACTGCCGAGATCCGCTTTCGACGCCACCTTGGACCTGCTGGCGGGCCGCTACCCTTCGGACGATTTCGCCGAACTGCGCCCGCGGATCATTTGGGACCGCAACGCCGGAACCATCACCGGCCGCCCCGGAGCGCAACGGCTCGCGGTGACCTCGGGCGGCACGATTCCGGACCGCGGGCTGTTCGGGGTGTACTTGGTCGGCGCGGAAGAAGGAAAGAACTCCCGCCGGGTCGGCGAACTGGACGAAGAGATGGTCTACGAATCCCGGGTGGGCGACGTTTTCGCCCTGGGTGCCACCAGCTGGCGGATCGAGGACATCACGCATGACCGGGTGCTGGTTTCGCCGGCCTTCGGGCAACCGGGCCGGCTGCCGTTCTGGAAAGGCGACTCGCTCGGCCGGCCGGTCGAATTGGGCCGGGCGATCGGCGCCTTCATGCGGCAAGTCAGTGCCGCCCCGAAAGCCGAGGCTTTGGCGCGGTGCCGCAAAACCGGCTTGGACGACTACGCCGCGAACAACTTGCTCGGCTATCTCGCCGAACAGGCCGAAGCCACCGGCAGCGTGCCCGATGACCGGACGCTCCTGGTGGAACGGTTCCAAGACGAACTCGGCGACTGGCGGGTGGTCCTGCACAGCCCGTTCGGGATGCCGGTGCACGCACCGTGGGCCCTGGCGGTCGGCGCGCGCCTGCAGGAGCGTTACGGACTGGACGGTTCCGCGATGGCCGCCGATGACGGCATCGTGCTGCGGGTGCCGATGATGGATGACGAGCCGCCCGGGGCCGAGCTGTTCATTTTCGAGCCCGACGAGCTGGAATCCATCGTGACCGACCAAGTCGGCGGATCGGCGCTGTTTGCTTCCCGGTTCCGGGAGTGCGCCGCCCGTGCCCTCCTGCTGCCCCGGCAGAACCCGGCCAAGCGCTCCCCGCTGTGGCAGCAACGGCAACGCTCGGCGCAACTGCTCGACGTGGCCAAGAAATACCCGAGCTTCCCGATCATCTTGGAGACCGTGCGGGAGTGCCTGCAGGACGTCTACGATCTGCCCGCGTTGAAGGGGATCGCCAGCGCCTTGGAACGGCGCGAGCTCCGATTGACCGAGACCACCACGCAACAGCCCTCTCCGTTCGCCCGCTCGCTGCTGTTCGGCTATGTGGCCAGCTTCTTGTACGAAGGCGATTCGCCGCTCGCGGAACGCCGGGCAGCTGCGCTGTCGCTGGATCCCGCCCTGCTCAATGAATTGCTCGGCCGGGCGGAACTGCGCGAGCTCTTGGACCAAACCGTCATCGACGAGGTGTCCGCGGAACTGCAACGCACCGCCGTCGGGCGCAAAGCCCGGGGGCTGGAAGGCGTGGCCGATCTGCTGCGGCAACTCGGCCCGCTGTCCGCGGAGCAGGTCGCGCAACGGTTGGCGGTTGATCAGCGGCCGGAGTCCGGGCCCGGCACTGTCGATCCGGGCTTGGCGGATGCCACTGGCTGGCTGGCGGACTTGGTCCGGGCCAACCGCGCATTCCGCAGCAAAGTCGCCGGCGAACCGGTGTTCGCCGCGGTCGAAGATGCTGCCCGGCTCCGGGATGCGCTCGGCGTGCCACTGCCGATGGGCATCCCGTTGGCCTTCATCGAACCGGTAGCGGACCCGCTGGGCGATCTGGTCTCCCGCTATGCGCGCAGCCACGGCCCGTTCCTGGCGGGCGAAGCCGCCGCCGCGCTAGGTTTGGGCGTCGCCGTGCTCAGTGCTGCGTTGGAACGCCTGGCCAGTGACGGCAAAGTGGTGCAAGGCGAATTCCGGCCAGTTGCTTTGCCCGGCGAAGCCGGTGGGCTGGAATGGTGCGATGCTCAGGTCCTGCGGCGGATCCGGCAACGCTCGCTGGCCGCGCTCCGCGCCGAGGTGGAACCCGTGGACCGCGCGGCGTTCGGCCGATTCCTGCCGTCCTGGCAACACGTCGGTTCCGGACTCCGCGGCCACGACGGCGTACTCACCGTGATCGACCAGCTCGCCGGAGTGCCGATCCCGGCATCCGCGATCGAACCCTTGGTGCTGGCTTCCCGAGTCCGGGACTATGCGCCGGGCATGCTCGACGAGCTCATGGCGGCCGGTGAAGTGCTCTGGTCCGGGATGGGTTCGCTGCCCGGCAACGACGGCTGGATTGCCTTGCATGCGGCCGATTCGCTGACGCTCAGCCACCGACCCGCCGCGGACTACGAGCCGGCCGGGCTGGCCGCGGACTTATTGGCATTTCTCGCTCCGGGCGGCGCGTACTTCTTCCAGCAATTGCGGATCGGCCTGGAAAGCGCCGAACTGCCCTCGGACCAGGCGCTGACCGCGGCCATCTGGGAGTTGGTGTGGGCAGGCCGCCTGGGCAACGACACTTTCGCCCCGGTCCGGGCAATGCTCGACGGCGGTCACACCGCGCACCAGCAAAAGGCCCGACCGGCCAGGCTTCGCCCGGCCCGGCTGGCGGGCCGGTACGCCGGCCTGGCCAAACCTGCGCAGCCGGCGCTCCAACCGATGGTCGGCGGGCGGTGGAGCTCATTGGGCCCCACCGGACCGGAACTGGATCCGACCATTCGGGCGCACGCCACCGCCGAGCTGCTGTTGGACCGCTACGGCGTGGTAACCCGGGGGCCGGTAGTCCTCGAAGGCGAGCCCGGCGGCTTCGCTTTGATGTACAAAGTACTCTCCCGGCTCGAAGAGCAGGGCCGTTGCCGGCGCGGCTACTTCATCGAAAAACTCGGCGCCGCCCAATTCGCGGTCCCGGCCACGGTGGACCGGCTGCGCAGCTTCAGCACCGATTTCGCCGAAGACAAACCGCCGTATTCAGCGGTTGCGCTGGCCGCCACCGATCCGGCGCAGCCGTATGGCGCGGCTTTGGCCTGGCCCGGGCTGGAGGCTGCCGCTTCCGGGCACCGGCCGGGCCGCAAAGCCGGTGCCCTGGTGGTCTTGGTGGACGGCAGCCTGGTGCTCTATGTGGAACGGGGCGGGAAGACCGTGCTCTGTTTCAGCGAAGAGCTGCCCGTCCTGGAGTCCGCCGCGGCGGCCTTGGTGGCACTGGTCAAACGCGGCGCGACCGACCGGCTGGCGATGGAGAAGGTGAACGGCACGGACATTCTGGACACGTCGTTGGCCAAGGCCTTGCTGGCTGCCGGTGCCGCAACCAGCCCGCGCGGAATCCGGATCCGTGCCTGAGGGCGACACCGTCTGGCGGCAGACGGTGGCCCTGGATGCGGCGCTGCGCGGCAAGGAAATCCTGCGCAGCGATTTCCGGGTACCGGCCTTCGCAACTGTTGATCTCCGCGGCTCCACCGTCTCCCGGGCGTATCCGCGGGGGAAGCATCTGCTCATCGAAACCGCGTCCGTGGAGGGGCGGATCACGGTGGTCCATTCGCATTTGAAAATGGAAGGCAGCTGGCAGCTCTACCGGCCCGGCGAGCCCTGGCGCCGGCCGGCGCACACCGCAAGGGCCGTGCTGGAGGTCGCCGACGCCGTCGCGGTCGGCTTTTCCCTGGGATTGCTCGAGGTGCTCCCGGCCGCTGAGCTGGATCTGGATTTCCTCGGCCCCGACCTGCTCGGCCCGGATTGGGATGCCGCGGAAGCGCAGCGCCGGCTCGAGGCCGATCCGCAACGGCCCATTGGGGCCGCCCTGCTGGATCAACGGAACCTCGCCGGAATCGGCAATATCTACCGGAACGAACTCTGCTTCCTGGTCGGTGCACACCCGGAACGCCCCACCGCCTCGGTTGACCTGCCGCGCATTCTGGGCCTGGCCAAAAGACTGCTGGAAGCCAATAAAGCACGCAGCCTACGCAGCACCACCGGCAGCGCAGCCCGCGCCGATGCCGCCAGTTGGGTTTACCGCCGGGAGCACCTGCCCTGCCGGCGTTGCGGCACCCGGATCCGGCAGGAGCAGCTCGACGGCAGGACCATCTTCAGCTGCCCGCACTGCCAGCCCCGGGATTGGTGACCGGGCCGCAGGAACCGAGCCGGTAAACTCGCTTGGTGATGGAATCCCCGCTACCGGTGCGCAATGGCGTGAACGCCACCAGATTGCGGCTGCCCGATGCGGGGCCCTGGGCCACCGCCATGGACTACGTACTGGACCGCTTCGACCACGTAGACCCGCAAGGGATCATCGAACGGTTCGAGCGCGGCGAGGTGCAAGGCCTCGGCGGCGTCCCGATCACTCCCCGGACGCCGTTGGGCGAGCACACCTTCCTCTGGTACTACCGGGAACTGCCGGTGGAAACCCGGCTCCCGGTGGAATTGTCGGTGCTGCACCAGGACGACGATCTGCTGGTCGTCGACAAACCGCATTTCCTGCCCACCACACCGGGCGGCAGGTACGTGGCCGAATCGGCTCTGGTCCGGCTGCGGATCCTCTTGGAGTTGCCGGATCTGGTCCCGATCCACCGGCTGGACCGGATGACCGCCGGTGTACTGCTCTTCGCCGTGAACCCCAAAACCCGGGGCAAGTACCAGTTGCTCTTCGAGCGCCGCGAAGTGCGCAAAAGCTATCAGGCCGTGGCCCCGGTACGCCCCGACCTGTCCCTGCCGCTGACCATGCGCAGCCGGATGTTCAAATCCCGCAGCTACCTGTTGAGCCAGGAAATCCCCGGGGCCCCGAATGCCGAGACCCGGGTGGTGCTGCAGCGTTCCTGGTCCGCTCCGGCCGGGGAGCGCGGGCTGTACCGGCTGGAGCCGCACAGCGGCAAAACCCATCAGCTGCGGGTGCACATGGCCGCCCTGGGCCTGGGCATCGTGAACGATCCGTTCTACCCGGTGTTGCAGGAGGAAGCTCCGGACGACTATGCGAAACCGCTCCAATTGCTGGCCCGGCAACTCGAATTCACCGATCCGCTCAGCGGCCGCGAGGTAGCCTATACCAGCCGGCTCAGCCTGGCCGAAGCGCACTGATTCCGGCACCGGACACCCCAGGCGTGGCGTTCCGGGAACCGGAAGCTCAGGAAACGAACAACCACTTCCCGCGCTCCCGGCGCAGCGTGGTCAGCCGACCGGTCACCGCCACCTCGTCGACCGCGGACTGCATGGCCGCCGCAGCCGCCGCAGCGCGTTGGTTTTCGTCATCGGTGCTGCTCGCCTCCACCAGGAAGCGCACTGTGATCACCGGAACTCCGGCTACCACATCGAGTGAATTCGCCTCGACCAGGTGAATGGAACCCATTGCCGCAAGCGCAGTGGCCATCACGGCTTCGGGTTTGTTCCCCGGACGGAGCCCGGTGATCTTCAGGACCGCGCGGAAAGAAGGCACCCGAACAGCCTAGCCGGTGGAGACGACCGCCGGGCTCCGGTGCCGACGTCGGATCTGCGGTTAGCTCGCGGCCGATACCGCCTCGTCGTACCGCGGCTTGAGCGCGGTCCAAGCCGGTAGATGCACCCGGTACCAATTCGCCCAATCGATGCTGCCGCCGTCGAGCACCGAGGCCAGGTGATCCAGGTGGACGTGCCAGCCAGCCAGATTGCTGGACAGATCGGTCCTCGCCAGCTCCGGAACCGCCAAGCTGCAACTGAACCGCAATTCGGTGCCTTCGCCGCCGTCGCGCCCGGCGCCCGGCACCGGTCGCAACTCCCAGCGCAATAGCCCGTGCGCGCTGTTCTGCACCACGAACAACCGCTCCGGCTGCAGCTCGACCACCGAGCCGGTCCACCAATCCATCGGCGCTTCGCCCGGCGGGGTATTGAGCCAGCGCAGGTCCCATCGCCCGCCGGGGACCAGCTCGCCCCTGGCCTGCGCCCACCAGAGCTTGGTCTGCTCCGGATCAGTCAGCGCCCGCCACACGGCAGCCACCGGATGCGGATAGTGCCGCAGATAGCGCAGCACCGCGGTTCCGTCGTCGGCGATTTCCAAAGTACCCAATTTCTCGTCCATCATCGTCCCTTCGCCTTGGTGTCGGTGGCCGCCGGCCCGGCTGTTGCCTCCAGGAATTCGCCCAACGCATCCAGCTGCCCGCTCCATAGCGCCCGGATGCCGGAGAGCCAGTCGGCCAGCTCGTCGAACCGCTCGGGTTTGAGCGAATAGATCCGTTGTTGCGCCCGGGGCCTCGATTCGACGAACCCCGCTTCACGCAGGATCCGGAGGTGGCGCGAGGTGCCCGGCTGGCTCAACTCCAGCTTGGCCCCGAGCTCGCCCGCGGTTCGCGGCGAGGCCCGGAGCAGATCGACGATCCGCCGTCGCTGCGGGTCCGCCAAAACATCGAAAGCTTCTTGCATCTCTTAAATTTACTTGGAACTTATATAAGCGTCAATAATATATAGGAATACCGTGCGGTGTCCCGGGGTTGCGCTGAGCATGACCGCTCAGTCCTGGGAAGATTTCCGTGCCGAACGCAACCGCAGCCTGCCTGCGCCGCATGGTTGGCTCAGCCTCACCTCGTTGCAATGGCTGCCCGGCGAACCGGGGCCGCTCGTCGGGCTTCCCGGCCGGTGGAGCGCGGCCGACGGCGTGGCCCGGGTGAGCGCGGCAGCCGCCGACGGGCTGCTTCTGGTCCGGGGTGGCAGTGCCAATCAGAACCAGGCCGTGGACGGAACCATCGAAGCCCGGCTGGCCGAAGACGAGTCACTCAACTGGCTCCGTTCCGGAACCGTATTGCTGGAACTGGCGATGCGCGGCGGGGCCTATGCGATCCGCACCCGGGATGCCCAGGCTCCGGCCCTGCAGGGATTCAACGGAGTCCCGGTTTTCGATTACGGCTCGGAATTCGCGCTCACCGGCCAGTTCCACCGATTCCCGGAGGCCCAAGAACGCGACATCGCCACCGCGAATCCGCGGGTGCCCGGCAGGGCGTCGTTCATCGGCGAGGTGGTCTTCGAACTCGACGGGCAACCGCAGACCTTGCTGGCGCAAAAGAACGGCAGCGGCCTGCTGCTGAATTTCCGGGACGCCAGCAACGGCTCCGAAACCGCCGGTTGGCGGTTCTTGAGCACCGAGGCCCCCGACGCCGACGGCAAAGTGCTGCTCGACTTCAACTTTTCGCTCAACTGGCCCAGCGGCTTCAGTGCGTTCGGAACCTGCCCGCAACCGGTTCCGGAAAACACCCTTCCGGCCCGGATAGCGGCGGGCGAAAAGCTGCCCTGAGCCGCCCAAGAATCTGGGCTGTCCAAGAATCTCAACTGTCCAGTGCAATGGCGGCCGCGATTCCAGCTGCGGGGATCGCTCAAACGATCGCCGAGACCCCGGTGATCGACCGCCCCACAATGAGCGTATTGATTTCGTGCGAGCCTTCATAGGTGTAAATCGCCTCGGCGTCCGCGAAGCACTTGGCCATCCGGTAGTCGGTGACGATTCCGTTGCCGCCCAGGATCGAGCGTCCGGCGGCAACGGTTTCACGCATCCGCTCCGTGGTGAAGGCCTTCGCCAACGCCACCTGGTCCATGCCCATCTGCGGCAAGGAGGTCAGCTGCGCCATCATGGCCAATGAGGCCATGGCGTTGCCGAGCATCTTCACCAGCTGCGCCTGGACCAGTTGGAAGGATGCAATCGGGCGGCCGAACTGCATGCGTTCCACCGCATACTGCCGGGCGATCTCGAAGGCGCCGAGTTGCTGGCCGACGGCCTGCCAGGACACCATCACCCGGGAGCCTTGCAACAGCACATTGGTGTCTTTGAACGAATCGATGCCCTGGAACCGGTCCGCTTCGGCAACCCGGACGCCGTCGAGCCGGATGTCCGCGTTCTGTACCGTGCGCAGCGCGGTTTTGTGTTCGATTTTCTGCCGGCTGACCCCCGGCAATTCCGCATTCAGGATGAACCCGCGCATAGCACCGTCTTCGGTGTCCCGGGCCCAGATCAGCATGTGATCGCAAAATGTCCCATTGCCGATCCAACGCTTGGCGCCGTTGAGTACCCACTCCTCGCCGTCCCGGCGCGCCGTCGTCGTCATCCCGCCGGCCACGTCGGAGCCGTGCTCCGGCTCGGTGAGCGCAAAGGCTCCAGTGCTGCGCAGCGCCAGGGCATCGGCCAGATAACGCGAACGCTGCTCGTCATTGCCGAACAAATACAGCGACTCCACGAATAAGTCGTGGTGCACCAGGAAGAACGTGGCCAACGAAGTGTCCACCTTGGTGATCTCGGCGATGACCAATCCGGCGAACAGCGGGCTGTAGCCCTGCTGGATCGCGGTGGAAAGCCCCAGCTTGGCCAGTTCCGGCAGGATATGCGCCGGGAATTCGGCGTCGTTCCACCATTGGACGCAATACGGGGTGACATGTTCGGCGAGGAAGTTCCGCAGTTGCACCAACTTCTGCTTCTCGAAGCCGGTCAGTCCGGATTCGAACTGGTAGAAGTCCGCCTCGGGCAAGCCGAGCACGGGCTCGGCATGGCCTGGGATCATTTGGGCTGCATCCGGATCGCACCGTCGAGCCGGATGGTCTCGCCGTTGAGCATCGCATTGGCCACGATGTGCTCCACGAGTGCCGCGTACTCGTCCGGCTGGCCCAAACGCGAGGGGTGCGGAATCTGCTGCGCCAGCGAATCCTGCGCGGCCTGCGGCAGCCCGGCCACCATCGGAGTGCCGAAAATCCCGGGGGCGATAGTCATCACCCGGATCAGCGAACGGGCGAATTCCCGGGCCAGCGGCAGGGTCATCGCGGCAACCGCACCCTTCGAGGCCGAATACGCCGGCTGCCCGATCTGCCCGTCGAAGGCTGCCACCGAGGCAGTGTTGACGATCACGCCGCGTTCGGCGGTATCGAACTCGCCCAGCACCGGCTCGCTCTCCGCCATCGCAGCGGCGGCCAGCCGGAGCACGTTGAAGGTGCCGATCAAGTTCACCTGGATCACCCGGTTGAAAGCCGCCAACGGCAATACGCCTTCTTTGCCCAGGACTTTTCCGGGTGTGCCGATCCCGGCGCAGTTGACCACGACACGCAACGGAGCGATCGCCACGGCCGCATCGACGGCGGCTTGGACTTGGGTTTCATCGGTGACGTCGGCAGCTGCGAAAACGGCGCTCCCGGGGCGGGCGGCATCGAGTTCCGCGGCGAAATCCGCGCCGTTCGAACCGGGCAGGTCGACGATCACGACCGCCGCGCCACGGGCGTGCAGACGGCGAGCGGTAGCGGCACCCAGCCCGGACGCGCCGCCGGTGATCAATGCAGTGGCGTTCTTCAGTTCCACGTTCTTCTCCACGTTCTTCTCCTCGTCGAGTTCCGTTAATGCATCCTAACTGAAATCGACCCGGCCAGGGCTTAGAGTGTCCGTATGAGCGCGGAAACCACGGCTGATGCATGGGCGCAACGGGCGACGGTGGCTGAGACCGCGGTCAACACCCGGTTCGGCCGCCGGCTGTTCGGCCTTCCCGGCACCTGGCTGGCCAAGATCTCCACCGCCCCGGCGAAGAAGGCCGAGTGGCACTATTGGTGGCAGGCGCACTACCTGGACTGCCTGGTCGACGCCGCCTGGCGCCGGAGCCAGCACCGCGAACCGGTGGATCTGGGCCTGGCCCGCGCGCTGCTCCGCGGCATCCGGTTGCGCAATTTCCTGATCCTGGTGAACAGCTTCTACGACGACATGGCCTGGCTCGCACTGGCCGTCGGCCGGGGGCAGACCCTCTCCGAACAAGCCTTGGGCCGGGCCTTTCCCGGTGCCCGGTCGGCGCGCCGGGTACTGGGCCGGCAGCTGCGCAAAGCTTTCACCGACGACTTGGGCGGCGGCCTGTTCTGGTCCAAAAAACGCGATTTCAAAAACACCCCGGTCAACGGCCCCGCGGCACTGTACTTCGCCCGCGACGGGGAAGCCGAGCAGGCGCAGCGCATTCTGGATTGGCTGGACGGCAACCTCTGGGATGCCGAAAAGCAGCTGTACATCGACGGAATCCACTTGCGGCCTACCGGGCCCGAGCGCGAGGAAACCGTCTGGACCTACAACCAGGGCCCGGTGCTCGGCGCATTCTGCGCGCTGCCGAGCGCACTCAACCTGGCCCGCGCCGTCCAGCTGATCGACGGCGTCGAGCGCGGGCTGAGCCGCGGCGAGCACGGCGGCGCGGTCCTGCTGCACGGCGAAGGCGACAGCGGCCTGTTCACCGGGATCCTGATCCGGTATTTGGGCGTTGCGGCCCGGAATGCGCAGCTGCCCGACGAAACCCGGGAAGCAGCCCGCCGGATGGTCTTCGGAACCGCCGAGGCGGTCTGGGCCACCCGGTCGGCGGACGGCGTGTTCAGCAAAGAGCTCGGCCTCAGCGCGGAGCAGGCGTATCCCCCGGGGGCTGCAGTCGGGTTGTCGACGCAGCTTCAGGCGTGGATGATCCTGGAGACGGCACACCAGCTCGCCTCGGCTTGAACGCATCGGCGGCCAGCAGCAGGGCCACGATCGACAACGACAAGGACAGTCCGGCCAGCACATCGGTCAACCAATGATGGCCCAGGTAGAGCCGGCTGTAGGACACCGAGAAGGCGCCCAGCACGGCGACTGAGCACCACAACACCCAGACTCGGGCGCCGGAGCGCCGGCTGATCACCAAGTAGGCCAAGCCGATGAAAAAAACCCCGGCGGCGAGCGCATGCCCTGAAGGGAACGAAAACGAGGTGCTGATGCCGAACAGCATGTCCCGGGCCGGCGGCCGCGGCCGGCCGATCGCCAGTTTCACGAAGGTGCTGGTCAAGGCCACCAGCCCCATCGAAAGCGCCAAAAGCATCGGCCGCCAGACTTCCTTTTTCAGCAGTCCCCAACTCAGCGCGAGCCCGATCACGATCACGGTGAACCACAAGGGGTTGGCAAGCGTGGTGATCACGCCGAGCACACCGGTCAGCAGCGGAATCCGCTCGCCGAGCAACCAGGAGAGCAAGGGTTGGTCAGCGGCAACCAGGCCAGTGCCGCGATCGACCATGTTCCAGAGCAGGAAGAAACCGCAGAGGCCGACGATGAAAAGCAGGGTCGCCCAGATCAGCAAAGTCCGGCGGCTGGCATTGGAAGGCATCCGCCTATTTTGCCCGATGCCGCTGAGCAGTTGCTATGCTTCCGGCTTCTGCTTTTGCGGGTAGGGCGCTTCGTGCCGGGCCAGCATCTGCACGAAGGCCTCGATTCTGCGCTTCCGACCGAGGTCGGTTTTGAGCTGGCTGAGCCGGAAATACAGTGCGAAACGGTTCTGCGTATTGAGCACGTCGAGCATTTGCTGGGCTTCGGGCACCAGGGCCACCGCAGCCAGCAGATCCGGCGGCAGTTCGGCATCGGACTGCCGCTGGTAGGCCTGTGCCCAGCGCCCGTCGTCCTTCGCGGCCTGGACCGCGAGCCGCCCGGCCGGTTGCATCAGCCCCCGGGCTTCCAAATCCGCGATGTGCTCGGTGTTCTTGACCGACCAGATGCTCTTCTTGGTGCGCGGCGTCCAGCGTTGGAAGAAGCTCTCCGCATCGCGCCGTTTGACCTGGCCGTCGATCCAACCGAAGCACAAGGCGTGTTCCAAGGCCGTGGCATAGTCCAGCTCGGTGGCCGAACCGCCCTTTTTGTGCAACGCCAGCCAGACCCCGGGGCGGTCCGCGTGGTGCTCGGCCAGCCAGGCACGCCATTCGACTGCATCTTTGAGCAAGAGTTCGGGCAGATCCACAGGCATTCCGCCAGATTACCCTGCAACGGGTCATGATTGAGCAGAATTCCTGGCAACGAGTGGTCTGCTGAATTCCAGAAAGCTAACTTGCTAGCATTCTAGACATGCCCGATGCCAAGACGCAGTTCAATGTCTATTTGCCGCCGGAGTTGGTCCGCGATGTCAAGCACCGCGGCATCGACGAGGGAATCAGCTTGTCCGCTCTGGTGGAGAAAGCCCTCCGCCGTTACCTCGAGTCAGCCGAAGGAGTTTCTTGATGCTGCGGGCCCGTCCCATCCATTTCACCTCCCGCGTGGAGGCCTTCCTGCCGATCTTCGACCTCCTGGGCTTGGCCTCCGGCTATCCGGACGAGGATTGGTACGAGTTCGACGCCGGTTCCGGGCGGATCGCGCTGCACCTCGCGGGCCCGGGCACCCCGCACGATGGCACCACCTGCCTGGGCTTCGAAGCGCGCGATCTGGACGTGTTCGCCGAACGGACCATGCAGGCCGGCAGCAAAGCCGAGACCGTGGATCTGGACCATGGCCGGGCGGTCCGGGTCACCGGATGCGACGGCCTGGAGTTCGTGGTCGACCGCGCCGAACGTCTGGAGACGGATCTCGCCGCGGACCCGAGGCTGTCCGTGAACATGATCTGGCTGACGCCGGACGTGGCCGGAGCCAGCCAGGACTTGCGCAATATCGGCGCCCGGTGGGAATCCAGCTCGGTCGACGGCCGGATCAGCGGCTTCAGCGCCAAGAACGGCGGCCGGATCCTGGCGCACTTCGCCAATGAACCAGCACACGGCGGCCTGGGCTTCGGCTACGACGGCGATGTGGAAGAGTTGCTGGACAAGTTCCTCGGCGCGGGCATCGGCGCGCACATCATCGACGAAAGCTACGGACGCACGCTGCACGTACCGAATCCGGATTTCGCGGACGTCCCGCGCAACCCCACCGGCCCGACCATCTGGATCAACGAAGAGAACCAGGGCGACGGCTACGGATATCTCGACCACCGGAGCACTACCGCCGAGGAACCCCGAGGATGACCGCAATCGACCATTGGCTGCCGAGCTGGGCTGCCGAACCACTCTCCGGCCCGGACTTGCTCCGGGTGCACGGTCCGGACGGCAACGCCGTCGGCCGCGTCGAACTCACCGCGGACGCCCCGCACGACGAATCCGCGCTGTGGGAGCCCTTGCGGCAATCGACCCTGGAGGTGCGGCTTGACGGCCGGGATCCGGTTCCCGCGCTGGGCGGGTTGCTCGATCAGTGGATTGCCGGCGCGGCCGGAACGCTGGCCGCCGGAGATCATGATTCCGCGCTCAACCTGATCGTGCCGAGCCGCGATCTGCGCTTCGTCAATCCGCTGCTGGCCCGCGGCTTCGCCCCGGTGACCACCCTGGCGGCCCGGCCCGCCGGGACCATCGCCGCCGGCGCTCCGGCCATCGCCGGGCCGGGCCCGGTCGTCGTCCGGACCGCCCGATCCGAGGACCTCGACGCGATCGGCGCCATGCTGGGCCGCTTGCAGCGCTTCGACCAGCACTTCGGGTCCGCCACCGAGCGGGCCGGGGCAGCGGAAACCCTGCTCGGATCGTTCCGCGGCAAGTTCGACCGGGATCCGGACTGGACGCTGGTTTTGGCAGCCGGAGGATCGTTGCAGGGTTTCGCCCAAGTGGATCCGCCCGAGCAGGCCGGCTGGGTGCACCGGATGAGCTCGGCCGGCGACCGTGCCGGCTATTTCGGTTATCTGTTCGTCGAGCCTGGGCTGCGGAGCCGCGGGGCCGGCGCTGCCCTGGCCGCGCGGGCACATCAGATCCTCGATGCCGCCGGAGTGCCGCTCACCCTGCTTCACCAGGCCAGCAACAATCCGTACGCGACGCCGTTCTGGGCCCGGCAAGGGTACCGGCCATTGTGGAGCACCTGGAAGCGCCGTCCTGGATTCCAGATCGCGGGCTTCCGCGATGCGATGCCACCGATCCCGCGCGGATCGGGTAGAACTGAAGCATGAGCGTTCGCACTCCCGACCCCAATCCAGGCTGGCTCTCCGAAGAGGACTTGTACGAGGCCCGCGGCCGACTGCCGATGATCTACGTCGAGGCAGTGCCGGTCCGGCTGGATCCCTTGGGCTATGTCAACGAGGTCGGCTTGTTGCTCCAGGCCGACGACGACGCCAGCATGATCCGCTCCTTGGTTTCCGGCCGGGTGCTCTACCGGGAAACCATCCGGGCCGCGTTGATGCGGCACATCGAAAAGGACCTCGGCCCGCTGGCCCTGCCGCAGCTCCCGCTCAGCCCGGTGCCGTTCACCGTCGCCGAATACTTCCCGGCACCGTCGCAGACCGGCTTCACCGACGAACGGCAGCACGCGGTCTCCCTGGCCTACGTGATCCCGGTGACCGGCGAATGCTCGCCGCGCCAAGATGCTTTGGAACTCACCTGGATGAGCCCCTACGAGGTGCTCAGCCCCATGGTGCAGGCCGAATTCGACGGCGGTCGTGGCGAATTGGTGAAGCAAGCCTTGGCTTTCGCCGGCTTCAACCCGGCCTGATCGCGGGGACGGCAACCGCGGAGCCCACCCGCCGGGAATACTGCGCCCGGACGCGTTGCTCAGCACAGTATGACGAAAATCGGATTCATCGGTAGTGGAAATGTCGGCAAAGCAGTGGCGAAATTGGCGGTGAACGCCGGCAACGAAGTGCTGATGAGCAATTCGCGCGGGCCGGAATCGCTCGGCGAGACGGTTGCCTGGCTGGGCGACAATGCGTCAGCCGGAACGGTATCCGAGGTGGCGGCCCAGGCCGACCTGGTGCTGGTGTCCATCCCGTTGAACAAAATCGATTCGCTTCCTGTCGAGCAGTTGCGGGGCAAAGTCGTGATCGACGCCAACAACTATTACCCGGACCGGGACGGCCGGATCCCGGCTCTGGAAGAAGAGACCTCGACCACGAGCGAACTCTTGCAGGATGTGCTTCCGGAGTCGTCCGTGGTGAAAGCCCTGAACCACATTTACGCTTCCGAAGTGCTCGAGCAGGTGCGGCCCGAATCCGGCGCGGCCCGGGCGCTCATCGTGGCGGGCGACGATGCCGACAGCAAGTCCGTAGTGGCCGGCCATCTTGAGCGCTGGGGCTTCGACGTCCTGGACCTCGGCCCGCTGAGCGAAGGCTGGCGGATCCAGCGGGATACTCCCGGGTACGTGGCCAACCTGGATCTCGCAGGACTCCAGGAAGCGGTGGCCAAGGCCAAGCGCTACGCCGACATGTCGCCGTCCGAATTGAGTGGCGGGGTTCCCGCGGCGGGAGACCTCTGAGCCCTTGCGCCTGAGATAGCGTGCTGTCTTTGGGTTAGCCGGTTGTCCGGCATCCGGCTAACCCAAAGACATCTGGCTATCCGAAACCGGGCGCTGAACCCGAAAAACCCGTCAGTTCCGTTGGACTTGGTTTTTCAACCGGCGCAGAGTCGGCTCGTGGATCGACCAGGCCACCAGCAAGCCGGCCAGCACGCCGAGCAGAGTCTCCAAGGCACGGTCGGTGATCAGACTGCCCGGGGTTGCCCCCGGCACCAGATTCATCATGGTCAAGGCCAATGGCGTGATGAAGAGCATCGCCAATCCGTATTGCCGCACGATCAGGAATTCCGCCATGAATTGCAGCGCCACAAGGAGCAGCAATACTTGCCAGGGTTGCATCTGGAACTGCGACAGGGCCCAGAAAATCAGCAGGCCGCCGAAAGTGCCGACCACCCGGTGCACACCGCGGACCATGCGCCCCCAACGGTCCGCGCCCATCATCACGACTGCCGCGCTGACCATCGCCCAGTAGCTGTGCCCCAACCCCAGCAGGGTCGAGACCGCGCCGGCCAATGCCACCGCCAGCAGATAGCGCACCGCTTGCATGCCCAGGTGGCGCCCATCGATCGGCTGAACTGCCGCGGCCGTCTGCCAGGGACGGTCCCCGGGTCGGAACAACAGCCCGCACAACCCGAGCAGCACGGCAAGCAGCGAAGCGCCCGCATTGGCCAACAACGGTTGCCAGATCGTCGCGGACGGCGGGCTGTGGCTGATCGCCGCGAAGGCGAAGATCGCGAAGAACCCGCCAACCGGGCCGAATCGGAGCAAGGTGGCGAGCACCGTCACCGCCGCGGCGGCGAGCGCGGTCAACAGCACCAAAGTCCAAGGCCCCGGAGCCAGCCGGCCCAGCCAGAGCGCCACGAACACGGTGGCCAACATGATCAACGCTGCTTGGCTCTGTTGGAAAAGCCGCTCGCGGTAGCTCGACATCCGGCCGTAGACTCCGGAAAATGCGCCGAATACCGCGTACAGGGACAAGTCGGGCCGGTCCAGAATCAGCAGGACCAGCAAGGGCACGGCGATTCCGACGGCGGCCCGCAGCGCAGGGAAATGGTCTGCCCGGTACGGTCCCATCCGGAAAAAATCACCGAACCGGCTCACCGCGCACCCCCTTTTGAAGCGCCGGTGGCAGCATCCGCCGGCTCTTCAACTCTATCGTTTGCGCAGCACCCAGAAGGCTCCGCCGGTACCCAGTCCGGCGCCGAGCAGCAGCACCCCGCCCATGATCAAGCCCCAGACCCACGCCGGCCACCCGGCACCGGAGGCGCCGTCGACGGGCAAGGCCGCAGCATTCATCCCGCTGCCCGGCGCTCCGTCTGCCGGCCCCGGCGCCGCGGCGGCAGCCGGCACTGCGGCAGCGCACGGCGCAGCGCCGGCGTCTGCGGCCGGAGTCGGCTCGCCGACCTGCACCGTGAGCACCTGGGTGTCGCTGACGCTCTGCCCGGACGCCAAGACCGCGCGCTGCGTCATGGTCAACCGGTAAAGCCCCGGAGCGCTGAACGACCAGTTCCCGTGCGCGTGCGTATTGAGCGGGATCCGATAGGAACCTCCGGCGTCGAGCACGGGGATCGGCGACCCGAAGGCGCTGAGTTCGAAAACGTGCACCTGGCCAGGGCCGGAGACCGCGTCCAGCGACCAGTCGACCGGGCCGGAGACCTCCTGCGGAGTCAGTGATTCGGTATTCCAACCGAGCCAGACCAGCCCCGGACGCTGGGTCTGCGGAATCTGGTACACCGTAGTTCCGGCCGGACCCAGGAATCCGAAGGCTCCGCCCGGGGCCGAAATCGCCGCTTCCGGCTTGACCTTGATCACGGTACTGGCCGGCTCGCGCCAGGTCACCGCACCAGTGGTGCCGTCCTTGATCTGCGAACGGAACTTGCCGTCCACCAGCCGGGAAGCAAAGTCCACATGCCCTTGGTCGAGCACGGCGGATCCGGGCGCCGGTCCGGTGGAGGAGCCCGCGCCGGGCACCGGGCAGACCGGAGCCGGCGCCGTCCGATTGCCGGTAGGGACTTGGCCCGGTGCGTCGGCCGCGCTCTTGATCTGGTCGGGCAACCCATGCACCTGTTCCCCGTCGAAGCACCTCGCCGGATCGACCGTGCCCGGGTCGACCTCCTCGCCGACTACCCAGGCCACCGTGAAATCGCTGCTCTGGCCCTCGGCCGCGCTGCGCTGGAACGCGGTGCAATAGACCCCGGGCGCGGAGAACACCCAGGAACCGTGCTGGTGCACACCGGCCGGGATCGTGAACCGGTTGATTCCGGCGGCGGAGTTGAATTTGATTTCCGGTTGCGCCAATTCGCCCAACTGGTACATCGCGAAATCACCGGGCGCCGGCCCCGCACCCACGGTGCCGAGCCGGGTCAAGGTCCAATCGATGGCACCGAGCTGCGGGACCTCCTCAGTGGACCAGCCGGGCCAGAGCAGACCCGGCTCCTGGGTCTGCCCCAGAACGTAGACTTCGGAACCCGGTGCGCCGAGGAAGCCGAAGCTGGAACCGCCCCGGATGGTCCGCTTAGCCGGGTTCTTCGCCTGCAACACGGTTTTGGCCGGATCCCGGTAGACCACCTGGCCTTGCGAGGAGTCCTTGATTTCGGTGCGCAAACCGTGCGCGCCCAAGCGGCTGGCCAAATCGATGTGCCCTTCGGCGAGCACACTCACGCCGGTCGGCCGGTCAGTGCCGCCGGGTTGCTTCCCGGGTTTGGCGACGTCGCCCGGCTTGCTGGCGGAGCCGCCGTCGGCACACGGTTTGATCGCCGAGCGGTCCAGGTACCCTGGTGTTCCGGGAGTCTCCGAGCCGACGGCGAAGGTCAGCATGCTGCTGGATCGCACCGGCTGCACGCTGCCCAACGGTTGCGCGTCGATGGTCAAGGGCACGCAGTAGACGCCGGGCTGGTCGAAGGACCAACGCCAGCCATCAGCCCGGCTTTGCCCGGCAAGCAGGGTTTGGCCGAGCGAATCGGCGGGATTGCTGGAAAGCAGTGCGCTGCTGCCGTTGAGCAGTTGGACGGTGCCAGGACCCTGGACCTGGCCGAAGGACACGGTCAGGAGGCCACTGAGCGCACCCGGGGCGATCCGACCCGAATCGAATACCAGGGCCGGCGACGATTCGCTGTCATTGGCGTCGATCAGGTATTTTCCGCCGGAGTACAAAGTGGTGGAAACCACGAGTTCGCCCGGCGCAGCATCCCGGGCCGGGAGATTGCTGGCAGCCTGGTACCGGGCATTCAAGCCACCGCTTTTCACGTCGACGGTGGGTTCCAGGCGGAGCATCCCGGAGCGCAGTACCGGGCCCACCGGCGCCTGGTCCGGTGCAGCCCGGTCATGGGAGAGCAGGCTGAGCCCGGCCGTGCCGCCGACCCGATCGCACGGGACCTGCGCCGCGGCCTGGCCCGGATCACCCACCCAAATGGTCAACTGCGCACTATCCCGGACCCAGTCGCCGGCCGAGCGCAGGGCCTTGGCCTGGAACGCGAGGCAATACTTCCCGGGTTGCGTGAAGCTCCAGGTGAAGTGCTTGTGGCTGGCGGCAGCGATCGGCAGGCTCTGCGGCATGCCCTGCCGGGTATCGAAATAGACCGCATCCGGACGCAGCCGGTCGGCGACCGCATCATCGTAGAACATCGCGAAGTTTCCGCCGGCCGGGCCGGAGACCTCGGTCAAGGTAGCGTCCTGGAATCCGAAGGCCAAGTCCGACGGCGAGAAATCCTCGCCGCTGAAGCCGGGCCAAACGTAGTGCTCGGGATCCGGTTCGCCCTGGCCGAAATACCAGTACTTGCTGCCCGGTGCGCCGACCACGCTGAAGTCCCGGCTGGGGTCCGGAGTCGGGACGCTGCCGGAACGGACGCCGGTCAGCACCAGGTCTTGGAACGGCACGCGTTGCTGCGAATTCGCGATCTGCAACTGCAACGACTTCCCGTCGCCGCGCAACGGCGCCCGCACGTCGAGGTGACCGGCACGCACGACGGTGGCCGGTTTAGCAGGGTCTCCCGGGTCAGGGTTTCCCGGGTCCGGATTTCCGGCGGCGCAACTGAGCGGCTTGGCGGGCAAGTCCCCCACGTAAACCGTGTACCGGCCCGAGGCGGTCAGCATCCCGCCCTGTTTGGTCTTCAGCGCCTGGCTGATGGTCAAGCAGTACCGTCCCGGCACGGTGAATTCGGTGCTGAGCGATGAGGTGACGCCGAACAGGGCCGGCTCGGAGCCGCCCGGTGCCGACCCGTTCAGCAATGAACTGTCCAGTGAAACCGGGCCAGCGGCCCCTTTCCCGGTCAGCACGGCCTTGCCGCCGGCCGGCGTGCTCGCTTCGAGCAGCGAGAATACGTTTGCCGCATTGGTGCCGGTGAAATCCCGGGTGCTTTCCCCGCGCGCATTGAGCTCGGAGGACGGCTTCCCGGCTCCTCTGCTCACCAAGGTGCCCGCGCCGATCAACAACCGGCCGGAACCGGAGTATTCCGAGCCGGTCTCCGCGGAACCGAGCACTGTTCCGGCGGCGAGGTAGTTTTCGGTGGCCGGAGTGCCGAATCCGCCCTGCGGCAGCCGGTCCGCGGCGGCCAGGTGCAAAATCGCCTGTTCCGCCGGAATGAAGGTCTGCTTGCTGAAATCCTTGCCGCCATCGGCGTCGGACCAGGCCCCTTGGGTCAGCGCGATCCCGGCCCGGAACGACTCGACCCGCCCCGGATTGCCGTCGAAGGCCTTGGCCAGTGGTGCGATCTGGGCGTAGCCGGAGTCGATCACCGTGGGCGGCGGGCTGTCTGCCCGGGCCGGGACGGCAGTCGCCAGTTGCCCGGGGACAACGGCCGCTCCGATCAGGAGCAGGGGTGCGAGCAGAGCAGAGCGGATTTTCACGGGAAGCTTTCCGACGTCGGTGAACGGGCCGGTTGCGGGACCGGACGGCAGGTCCGGCCCCGCAACCGCATTGAGGGCTGATTACTTGGTGACGAACTTCACGGTGATCGGGCTGGAAGCACCGACCTTGTTCTCCGGGTTGCTTGCCGAAATGGTCACCAGGTAGGTGCCTTTGGCGCTGAAGGTCCACTTCGGGTGCGCATGGAACGCTTCGTCCTCATTGGCTTTGAGCGCCGCGGTGTAGCTGTTGCCCGAGGTCACGACGCCGGTGCTGGCCGGAAAGTCCAGGCGCACCGTGCCCGGGTTGCCGGCCGCCGGGACGACCGTGAACTTCACATGGTCGCCAGCCGACAGTTTGTTGTACAGGCCCTGTTCTCCGGACGCTTCACCGGGGGCTTCGTTGCCGGAACCAGCGAACCCGGTGAACAGCTCGTTGCCGGTTTGCGTGGCCGGGATGATCCAGTTGCCGCCTTCCTTCTTGCTGACGTCGAACTCCACGTCGCCGACTTGTGCTGCGGCGTAGTAGTTCCCGTGGAACTCGTCGTTGGTGCCCAAGACCAGGTTCTTGCCGTTGGCGCTGATCGACGCCCGGGCGATATCGATGTGTCCTTCGGAGATCACGGTGGTGGCCGCCTGGGCCGGTGCGCCGACCGCCAGGCTCAGTGCCGCGATCCCGGCAAAGACGGTGCTGGCCAAACCGGTCCGGAAGAACTTCTGCTTGCTGGGTGTGGCGGATTCAAAGGTTTTGCTGATAGTCACAATGCGCTCTTTCTAGCGTCGGAGTTGCGAGGTTGTTGAGAATCATTCTCAACAACCTCATCCTGGTTCAGATCCTGTGCAATGTCAAAGGCGGTGCTTCCGACGCCGGATTCCGGGACTTTCTTCGTCGCAGTCAGCCGGCCCAAGAGGCCGTGCTTCGGTGCGAACAGCCACGCCAGGACGAACAGCGAGGTGGCCACCAACACGATCGTGCCGCCTACCGGGAGGTCCCAGCTCCAGGAGAGGTACAACCCGATCAATGCCGAAGCCGCGCCGATCAACGGGGCGATCAGCATCATCAGGCCCATCCGGTCGGTCAGCAGCCGGGCCGCCGCCGCCGGGCTGATCAACAGGGCCAGCACCAGGATGTTCCCGATCGTCTGCAGGGAAAGCACGACGGCGATCGTCACCAGGACGTAAAGCGCCATGTCGAGCCAGAGCACCGGCAGGCCCACGGACCTGGCCATCTCCCGGTCCACGCTCACCGCGACGAATTCCTTGTAGAACACCGCGACGATCAACAGCAGCACCGCGCCGCCGATGCCGACGGTCCAGACGTCCTCGGCCGGGATTCCGGTGATCGAACCGAACAGGAACGACTCCAACGAACCGGCGTAGCCCGGAGCCCGCGAGATCACGATGATGCCCAGCGCAAAAGCGGCGGCGAAGATCACACCGATCAGACTGTCCTCCTTGAGCCGCCGGTTCTGCGAAAAGAGCGCCACCAGGACCGCGGTGAGCACACCGGCGGCGGCCCCGCCGAGCATCAGATTCCCTTGCAGCACGAAAGCCACGGCAAGGCCCGGGAAGACCGCGTGGGATACCGCGTCGCCGATGAACGCCATGCCGCGCAGCACCACGAAGGAACCGATCACCCCGCAGATCACCGAGGAGAACAAGGAGACCAGCAAGGCCTTGGGCAAGAAGCTGAGCGTGGGGTTGCCCAGGTCATTGAGGAAATCCAGCGGGCTCATGCGATCCCCCGCGGATCGCCGGCCGGGTTTGCCGCCGCATCCGCGGCAAAGCCTGGAAGCAGCACTCTCGCGCCGAACAGCCGGCGCCAATGCACCGAGTCCAAAACCTCGGCCGGCTCGCCGTCGATCAGAATCCGCCGGTCCAGGAGGCAGAGCCTGCTGCACTCCAGGGCCGCGCTGTAGAGATCGTGCGTGGTCATCACAATGGCCCGGCCCTCTGCCGCCAACTCGGCGAACAGCCCGGTGAGCAGCTCCTGGGTCGGCACGTCCAACCCGGTGAACGGCTCGTCCAGGAGCAGCAGCTCGGGATTGAGCGCCAGCGCCCGGGCGACCAACACCCGCTGGCGCTGCCCACCGGAGAGCTCGCCGACCGGACGCTTGGCCAAATCGGCTAGCCGGACCCTTTCGATCGCCTCGTGCACCGCCCGGAAATCCGTGACCCCGGGGCGGCGGAACCAACCGATTCTGGCCACCCGACCAGTCATCACGGCGTTTTCAATGCTGATCGGGAAGTCCCAGGAAAACTCGTGCCGCTGCGGCACATATCCGACCAGATCCCGGGCCTTGCCGATCGGCCGCCCGGAAACCGCCACCGAACCGGACCGCTTGAGCAGGCCGAGCACCGCCCGGAGCACCGTGGTTTTGCCGGCGCCGTTCGGGCCGAGCAGGCCCACCATTTCACCGGCGGCGACCCGCAGATCCACCCCGTCGACGACCCTGCGGCCGGCCAGCTCCACGTGCAGGCCGCGGATCGCCAAGACGTCATCCACCGGATTCCCCGCTCCGGACCGCCCGTTCATCGTTGCTGCCCCAGCTTCGCAACGGCTTCCACCTCGGATTTGGCCCGCCGGCTGGATACGATCGAGCGCAGCAAGCCGATGAGCAGCCCGGCAAGCAACAGCGCCAGGAGCACGCCGCCGGCGGCCCACAGCAACTGGCCGCCAGCCGGATCTGCCGATGCGGCCGGCACGGCCGCCGGGCTACTCGCCAAAGCCAGCTGGGCGAACCCCGGCTCCGGGTCTGTGGCCGAGCCTACTGCGAAACGGAGCACCTGCTTGCTCGATGCGGTGCTCCCGTCGGTGAGCTCGGCAGCGAACTCCACCGACAAGAAATAGATGCCCGGGGTGCTGAACACCCAGTTGGCATGGGTGTGCGCGTTCGCATCCATGAACACGTCCTGCTGGCCGGTTCGGCGCGAATCCCAGAGCACCTGCGGTTGGCCCAGATTTCCGCTTTGCAGGTACATCATCACCGTGCCAGGACCCTGTACTCCGGTCAGGCTCAACCGGGCCTGGCGCTTGATCGCGGCGATCACCTGCGGGTCCTGGGTATTCCAACCGGCCCAGACCACGCCCTGCTGCTGGGTCTGCGGCACCACATAGACGTCGCTGCCCGGCGTCGCGCCCAGGAAGGCATAGCTCGGATCGTCCGGGACCACCTGCTTCGCGGCATCCGCCACTTTGAGCACGACGTCGGGCAGGTTCCGCCACACCGGCTGCGGCCCGGACGAATCATGGATTTGAATGAGCCAATTCCCGGTTCCGCCCTGGCCCGCAGCCGTGCCGTCGAAGCGCGGACCGATGTCGACATGGCCCTGCTCGATCACCGCGCGCCCGGCGACCGCCGGCTCCTGGGCAGAAATGGTCTGGTCGAGGTCCCCGGCCGGACGGATCGAAGGAATCGAGCCGGACCGGCCGGTGGGGAACGGGGCGAGGGCCAGACTCCCGGCAAGGAACAGGGCGAGCAATTTCATAGGACGGCTTTCTAGGTTGCGGACGGGTATCCGCGGGCCGGGATTCCGGCCCACGGGGTCAGTGCCTCGGGTTCAGGCAACTGGCGAGCGAATCGGCATTGGCCCGCATCATCTGCAGGTACGTGCTGACCTGCTGGTCGAAACTGTCGCCGTAGATGCTGCAGACCTTGATCCCCAGCTCGGCAGCCAGCTGGGTCAGCGTTGCGGAGCGGGTCCGCAGATTCGGCTCCAGGAAGACCGCGGGAACCTGCAGATTCTGGATCGTCTGGGTCAGCTTCTGGCGTTCCTGGACACTGGGCTCGGTGGCCGGGTTCGGGGTCACGAAGCCCGCGACTTTGAGCCGGTACCGGTCGGCGAAATAGCCGAAGGCGTCGTGCGTGGTGATCAGCTGCCGGTTTGCCTCCGGAATCGAATCGATCTTGGCTTCCACATAACGGTCCAGTTCGTCGAGCTGGACCGAATAATCCTGCGCATTGCGCGTGTAATCCTCCCGGCCGGCCGGGTCCGCAGCGATCAAGGCATCCTTGATCACGCCGAGATAGGCCTTGGCATTGCGGACGTCCTGCCAGAGATGCGGGTCGATTTCGCCATGCACGTGCTTGCCCAGGACCGCTTGCGGCAGTTGGTAGACCTGGGCGCCGGAACTGCCGAGGAACCGGTAACCCGGCCCGGCCGGAACCTCGTGCAGCGCTTTGTTGGGCACTTCGATCACGGTATTGCCGGCGTCGAACTCGCTTTGCGTGTAGTCTCCGGAGCCTTCCGGATCCGCGTAGAGGTACAGCTGCTTGCGGTCCAGATCAGCGGTGACGTCGGCATGTCCGCTGCCCAGGACCTTTTTCCCGGGGCCGGCCTCGGCCGGATTGACGCCTACCGCGAAGCTGAAAGTCTGCTCGCCGATTCGCTGCGTGCCGGCAGCGGTTTTCAGGTCCGCTCGGACGGTGAGCCGGTAAATGCCCGGTGCCGTGAAGGCCCAGCTCAAATGCGTGTGCGCATCCGGCGGGAGCGTGGTCCGGTCCTTCTCCGGCGACACCCCGTCAGTCGAGTCGAAGTACAGCTCGGTTTTGCCGAAGGTCTCCGTGCCGTAGGCCAGCAACGCTCCGGGACCGTCCACCGAGACCGCGCTGAGCAGCACATCGGAGTTCCGGTCCGCACCCAGCCCGGCGCCGGCGCCGCGCACCCGCAAACCCAGCCAAATCGTATCCAGGGTCAGATTCTCCAGCAGCGGCATGATGTGCGCCCCGTACTTTTCACTCGCTTCGGCCAAGGAAATATTCGGGGTTCCCGGGCGGAGGTTGGCATCCAGCGATTTGATCAGGTTGTGTTCTTCGAGCAGCAGGTGGTTGGTGAAGGCGACATCCGCGTACGCGATGTTCCGCACATCGCGCAAAGTCGGCTCATAGCTGTGCGGATCAGCTCCTTCGGGAACCAGCGGCAGCACTTCGGCCCGGTTCCCGGCAACGTTTTTCGCCAAGTCGGCGATGATCCCGGTGCTGGCCACCACCTTGAGCCGGTGATCGCCGGCGTCGAAGGTACTGGTGGCCGAGCAGCCAGAGAGCAGCAGCAGGGCAGCGAGCGCTGCGCCAATGGCCCGGCCGGGAGCAGGCGAGGCGGGGAATGAACGGGGCATCTGGCAGAGCTTTCCGAAGTAGGCGACTCGCCCAGTCTAATCACTAATGATTCTCATTCGCATTAATAATATCCCGCCCGCCCCTCGTTTCAGATAGCCGCATGTCTTTTGGATAGCGTTTTGCACGTCAATCGGCTATCCGAAGAGCACCCAGCTATCCGAAAACGGAACCGAAGCGGACGACTCGCGCCGGGCTGAGAGAATAGACGGGTGCCTCAATCAGATTTCAGCTTCACGGTCGGCTCCAGACTCCGCGACACCGGTTCGGCGACAACCGACGACGGCGGCGAATTCCTCGGCCGGACCGGAACCATCAGCACCCCGCACGGCGAAATCCAGACGCCGGCCTTCATTGCGGTCGGCACCAAAGCCACGGTCAAAGCCGTACTGCCGGAGTCGATGAAAGAACTCGGTGCGCAAGCCCTGCTGGCCAATGCGTACCACCTCTACCTGCAGCCCGGGCCAGACATCGTCGATGCGGCCGGCGGCCTGGGAAAGTTCATGAATTGGGCCGGGCCGACGTTCACCGATTCCGGCGGATTCCAGGTGATGAGCTTGGGTTCCGGGTTCAAAAAAGTCATCGACATGGTCAACGTCGACCAGAGCGGCGCAGACGACCGGGTGGCTCCCGGCAAGGAACGCCTGGCCCATATCGACGACGACGGCGTCTGGTTCAAGTCCCACCTGGACGGCAGCAAGCACCGGTTCACCCCCGAAGTCTCCCTGCAGATCCAACACCAGCTCGGCGCGGACGTGATGTTCGCCTTCGACGAGCTGACCACGCTGCACAACTCCCGCGGCTACCAGCAAGAAGCCTTGGAACGCACCCGGCTCTGGGCCGAACGCTGCATCGCCGAACACCGCCGGCTCACCGAAGTCCGGGAAGCCAAGCCGTACCAGGCACTCTTCGGCGTTATCCAAGGCGCACAGTACGAGGACCTGCGCCGCAAGGCCTCGCGCGACCTGGGCGGGATGGAAATCGATGGCATGCAGTTCGACGGCTTCGGCTTGGGTGGCGCCCTGGAGAAGGAAAATCTGGGCACCATCGTGCGCTGGTGCTGCGAGGAACTGCCGGAAGCCAAACCCAAACATTTGCTCGGCATCTCGGAGCCGGACGACATCTTCGTGGCGATCGAAAACGGTGCGGACACCTTCGATTGCGTCTCACCGACCCGGGTCGCCCGGAACTCCGCGTTCTACACGCCGTTCGGACGCAAAAACCTCTCTAACGCACAATACAAACGCGACTTCGGCCCGCTCATGGACGGTTGCGATTGCTACACCTGCACCCATTACAGCCGGGCATACATCCACCACTTGTTCAAGGCCAAAGAGATGCTTTCCGCCACGTTGATCTCGATCCACAACGAGCGCTTCGTGGTGAAGCTGGTGGATGACGCGCGGCGCTCCATCGACGACGGCTCGTTCTTCGAGTTCAAAGCGGAGACCTTGGCCAACTACTACCCCGCCTGAGGCTTGGTGATGCCAAGCTCGGAGTATCCCGGGAGTTCCGTGAATTCCATTGTCCGAATCACAGGGAACCCATAGGATCGGCTCATCGCCCGACTCTACCCGAGGGAACTTCTGATGAAATTGCGCAGCTTCATCCTGCCCGGCACGGTACTCGCCTCGGCAATCGGCCTCTTCCTCGCTCCTATCGCCAACGTTCCACTGGCCAACGCAGCACCGGTCACCGGCTCCTCGGCCGGCCCGGACGCAGTCACCGGCCAGGACGCGCTGGCCAAAGGCCCCGGCCTGCTCAACATCGCCTCGGCCAAATCCGGCTTGAGCGTCGATCGGCTCAAGAATCTGCTCCGCGGCGACAATGGCCTGTGGATTGACCGCCAAGGATCGCCGTTCTTCGTCGAGCCGGGCCTGACCCCGCAGCAGAAGGCGGATTCCGCGGCTGAACGCCAGGCTCCGGCCGCCGGCAGCGCGGCGGCCCCGGCCCCGGCCGACGCCTTCGCACTGCATTCCCGGCCGGGTTCCACGAAAACGATTTTCCTCGACTTCGACGGCGCCGTGATCACCGGAACCGCGTGGAACGACAGCAGCCACCCGAGCTATGACGCCAAGCCCTTCGACACCGACGGCGATCCGAGCAGCTTCAGCGACAGTGAACGCAAGGCCATCATCGAGGCCTGGCAGCGGGTTTCCGAGGACTACGCGGTCTTCGACGTCGACGTCACTACCGCGGACCCCGGTGACGCCGCGCTGAACCGCAGCTCGGCAAGCGACAACGTCTACGGCTCGCACGTGGTCATCACGCCGACCACCGACGTCCGCCCCGGCGTGGGCGGCGTGGCCTATGTGGGGACCTTCAACAGTGCCAACAACGGCCAGAACCAGCCGGCCTGGGTCTTCAGCAGCAACCTCAGCAATGTCGCGAGCAATATTGCCGAAGCGGCCACCCATGAGGTCGGGCACAACCTCGGCTTGAGCCATGACGGCGACAGCCAGCAGTCGTATTCCCGCGGGCAGGGGATCTGGGCCCCGATCATGGGCGCCGCTTACGGGAAACCACTGTCCCAGTGGAGCAACGGCGACTACAAAGACGCCAACAACAAGGAAGACGACCTTTCGGTGATCGCCGGGCACGGCCTGTCCTACATCCCGGCCAATCACGGCACCAGCACCGCCTCCGCCAGCGTGGTGGCCAAAGGCAGCAGCTACAACGGAACCATCCTGAGCAGGACCGACGTGGCTTACTACAAGGTGGTGGTCGGCGCTTCCGGAGCTTACACCTTCGCCGCGACCCCGCCCGCGGTGGGCGCCAATCTGGACATCAAGCTGAGCCTGCTGGATGCCAACGGCACCCAGCTCGACTCCAACAACCCGGTGGCCACCAAAGCGGCGAGCAGCACCGCCGCCGGAATCGACGCCAAGCTCAGCGGGACGCTGGCCCCCGGCACCTATTACCTGACCATCGACGGCGTCGGCCAAGGCGATCCCCAGGTCGACGGCTACAGCGACTACGGCAGCATCGGCAGCTTCACGCTCGCCGTCTCCTGATCCGGACTGCTGCGCTGCCCGAGGTGCCTGCGGAGAAAACTGCCGCTTCGGCGTAGATTGGCGATATGAACCCGCCTTTCACGCCCGCACCGGCTTTCAGCACCCGACCGACCCTGCGCGGAACGTTCGGCATGAGCGCGAGCACCCACTGGTTGGCCACCGCATCGGCGCAATCGGTCTTGGAACGCGGTGGGAATGCTTTCGACGCGGCAGCTGCGGCGGCCTTCGTACTGCACGTGGTCGAACCGCACCTGAACGGACCCGGCGGCGACCTGACCGCGATCTTCGTCTCCGGCGCCGATCCGCAGCCAACGGTCTTGATGGGCCAAGGGCCGGCGCCGGCGGCGGCCACCCGGGAGCACTTCCTCGCCGAAGGGCTGGACTTGATTCCCGGATCGGGCGCTCTGGCGGCTGCGGTCCCCGGTGCGGTGGACGCTTGGCTCCTGCTGTTGCGGGATCATGGAACGTGGGACTTGGCCGAGGTCTTGGCCTACGCGATCGGCTATGCCCGGGACGGGCACCCGATTGCGGCCGGCGTCTGCCGCACCATCGCGACGGTTTCGGATTTCTTCCTCGAGCATTGGCCGACGTCGGCCGCGCAATGGCTGCCGGAAGGGAAAGTCCCGCAGGCCGGTGATTTGGTCCGGAATCCGGCCTGGGCAAGCACCTTGCAGCGATTGGCCGACGCCGCACCCGGTGCCCGGGTCGCCGGGATCGACGCCGCACGGGCGCTCTGGCGCGAGCAAGCCGGCCGCGCCGCCGGCGATTTCGCCGCTACTGCGCACCGGCATTCCTCCGGCCGCGATCATTCCGGGGTCATCACCGCAGCGGACTTCGCGGCTTTCGAAGCCGGCTACGAACGTCCGGTCAGCATCGATTTCCGCGGCTACACGATCACCAAAGTCGGCGGTTGGAGCCAAGGCCCGGTGCTCCTGCAAACCCTGCAGATCCTGGCCGGCTTCAGCGACGACCGGCTGGACCCTTCGACCACGTTGGGCGCCCACACCATCCTCGAGGCGCAAAAACTCGCCTTCGCCGATCGGGATGCCTACTACGGCGACGACGAAAATATTCCGCTTGACGTACTTCTTTCGCCGGAATACGCCGCACAGCGCCGTACGCTCATCGCGGAGACCGCGAGCCACGAATTCAGACCGGGCCGCGTCGCCGGCACCGAGGCCTTCCATCCGCCGCTGCGCACCGAATATTCCGATTCCGGCATAGACGGCTCGGGGGGCGGGGTCGGCGAACCCACGGTGCGGCGCAACGGCGAAACCCGGGGCGACACCTGCCACCTCGACGTCGTCGACCAATGGGGGAACTTCATCTCCGCGACTCCGTCCGGCGGCTGGCTGCAGAGTTCGCCCTACATCCCGGAGATCGGCTTCTGCCTGGGCACCCGGCTGCAGATGAGCTGGCTCGAAACCGGCGGCCCGGCAACCCTGGAGCCGGGCAAACGGCCACGCACCACGCTCACTCCGACCATGGTGCTCAAAGACGGCCGGGCGGTCGCGGCGTTGGGCTCCCCCGGCGGCGATCAGCAGGACCAGTGGCAGTTGCTCTATCTGCTGCGCACCATCGTCGGCGGCTACGAACCGCAGCAAGCCATCGACGCCCCGGCTTTGCACACCACGTCGCTGGCCGGCTCATTCTGGCCGCGGACCTGGGAGCCCGGCGGCGCTGTCGTGGAAGACCGGATCGGCACCGACGTCATTGCCGAGTTGGAGCGTCGCGGCCACGTGGTGGCCCGCGCCGGCGATTGGGGCCTGGGCCGGCTCTCGGTGGCCGGGCGGACCGGCGACGGAGTACTCTACGCAGCAGCGAATCCACGCGGCATGCAGGGCTACGCAGCCGGACGCTGAGCGCCGAAGACACTGGAGGATCGGATGGAAATCTCAGAACTATTGCTCGACGCCTTCAACCGGATCGACGAAGAAGTCCGCGGCGTATTGCACGGTCTCGACGAGCAGACTTTGAACACCGGGCCGGACGGTGCGAATTCGATCGGCTGGCTGGTCTGGCATTTGAGCCGGGTCCAGGACGACCATCTGAGCGAAGTCGCCGGCCGGGAGCAGATCTGGCTCGGCTCGGGCTACCAAGCGCGGGCCCGACTACCCCTGCCCGAGACCGACACCGGCTACGGCCACACTGAAGCACAAGTAGCCGGCGTCCGGTTCGACGGGCCGGATCTGCTGTCCGAATACCATGCGGCCGTGCACCGGATGACCGCGGACTATCTCAGCGGTCTGCAGGGCGCGGATCTGGACCGGATCGTGGACACCCGCTGGAATCCACCGGTCACCCTGGGCGCCCGGCTGGTCAGCGTGCTTTCCGACTGCTCCCAGCATGTGGGGCAGGCTGCTTACGCCAAAGGGCAACTCGGCCGCTGAACCGGAACGGCTCAGGCCTGGGCCGCCGGAGCCGCGCCGTAGCTCGGCTCGCGCTTTTTGATCCAGCCGATGACCATCGCGGTGACTGGTACCAACAGGTACTGCAGCGCGACTTTGTAGACGAATCCGACCAGGGTGTAGTTGACCAAGCCGCCGAAATCGGTGATCCCGATGATCGGCGCGGCGACGGCGCAGAAGATCAACGTGTCCACGAACTCGCCGGCTCCGGATGAGCCGAGCAGCCGCACCCACAGCCGCCGCTCGCCTTGGCGCGCCTTGAGCCGCACCATGATGAACGAGTTCAGCAATTGCCCGGCCAGGAAGGCCAGCAACGATCCGGCCACCAAAAGCGGGACCGGACCCAGCACGCCCTCCAAGGCGGCTTGCTTCGCCCGGCCGAAATCGTCGTCGAACCCGGGCAGCATGATGATCACCCAGTAGCAGAGCGAGGCGAAGATCGAGAGCCCGAAGCAGGTGAAAACCGCTTTCCGCGCCATCTTGAAGCCATAGACCTCGCTGATCACATCGCCCAGGATGTACGCGAACGGAAACAGGAAGAAGCCGCCGTCGGTGATGATCGGACCGAACTGCACGCCTTTGACCGCGCCGATGCCGGACAGGATCACGATCGTGCCCATGATGGCGAGCAGAATGCCGAAATAGCGGCTGCCGACGGCGGCGTATTGCAGGCTGGGCGCAGGGGGTGCGGTCGGGTTCACGGAAGAATCCTTTGGCTGGGCTGATATCCGATGGCCCGTCTGCACCCAGGCCGCCCACCATTCTACGCATGATCGGCGGCGCTGCGGTTACGGGATGTCCGCCCCGCGATGCAGGATCCGGCCCCGGAAGAAGTCCGGATCGCGGAAGTACATCACGACCATCAACACCGCGCCCAGCAGGATCACTCCGATGCCCAGGATGAAAACCAGCCCCACCCCGCCGAGCTCGGATCCGGAACCGTATTCCGGGTCCATCGAATCGATCGCGGTTTTGACGAAGAACAGCAACAGCATCACTCCGCCGAGCAGCGGCAGCAGGAACCGGAAGACGAACCAGCGCACCGAACCGAACCAGCTCCGGCGGAAGTACCAGACGCAGGCCAGGGCGGTGATCCCGTAATAGAAGCAGATCATCATGCCCAAGGCGGTCACGGTGTCGGCGAGCGCGTTCTCCGAGACCACGCGGGTGATCGCGTAGAAGGCGCCGGCTGCGACCGCGGCCGTGACCGTCGCCGTCGACGGCGATTTGTAGCTGGGGCTGATCCGGCCCAGCGACTTCGGCAATGCCCGGTAGTGGCCCATCGCCAGCAAGGTGCGGCCCGGCGAGACAAAAGTCGATTGCAACGACGCCGCCGAGCTGGACAGGATGCCCAAAGACATCAGGATCGCGAACGGACCCATCACCGGCCCGGCCAGGACCGCGAAGATGCTGGCTTGGTTTTCCGGATTCCCGGTGCCGAGGCCGGTTTCGCCCACTCCGGCGTAGGACAGCGTGGCCAGGGCAACCGTCATGTAGATGACCACGATGATCAGCACCGTGAGCATGGCGGCCCTGCCGGGCGTCCGTTTCGGATTCTTCATCTCCTCGTTCATGGTCAGCGTGGTGTCCCAGCCCCAATACACGAAAATCGACAGCGACACCCCGGCGGCGAATTCGGAGAAGGAGTTCACCCCGAACGGGTTGAACCATTCCGGCGTGATCATGGTCGCGTCGAACGCGGTGCCGTTGGCCACGTGGGCGAAGGCCGAAATCGCGAACCAGCCGAGCACCAGTAACTGGAATCCGACCAAAACGTACTGCACGGTCTTGGTGGTTTCCATGCCCCGGTAGGACACCCAGCAGGCCAGGGCGATGAACACCAGGGTGGTCAGGATGTTCAACCAGAGCACGTGGCGCAGCTCGCCCAACTCCGGATTCCCGAAGATCTGGCCCAGCAGCAAGTAGAAGAAGTCCACCGCGACCGCGGCCAGATTCGAGAGCACGATCACGGTCGCCGCGATCAGGCCCCAGCCGCCCATCCAGCCGATCCAGGGGCCGAAGGCCCGGCTGGCCCAGGTGAAGGAGGTCCCGGAGTCCGGCATCGCGTTGTTGAGTTCGCGGTACCCGAACGCCACCAGGATCATCGGGATGAACCCGACCAGGAATATCGCCGGCAAGTGCACGCCGACGACGGACACCGTGGGTCCCAGCGCGGCGGTCAGGGTATAGGCCGGCGCAATGGTGGAAATGCCGATCACCACCGCCCCGAGCAGCCCGACCGATCCGGCTTTCAGGCCCTTCTCGCTCAATCCGGAACTGTTCGGGCCTGCTTCACCGTGGCCTGAAGACGTCTTTGTCTGGCTCATATCACCCTCTAGTAACTCTGCTCGGATTGCTGCCCGCGGGGCAGCACGATCATCGGGACGGGCAGGGCACGCAGAATCCGTTGCGCGGTGCTGCCCAAAAACAACGCCCGGTTCTGGGCCAGCCGGCTGGACCCGATCAGCAGGACCTCACCGTCCTGCCAGGCCAGCGCGTCGACCGCCTGCTCGATGCTGCGGCCTTGTGCCACCACGATCTCCACTGGCGAGCCGAGGGGCGGGCGGTCCGCAGATTCGATCCGGAGCTTTTCTTCCAAATAGCTCCGGGCCGCCTCCTGCAAGGTTCCGGAAGCCCCCGGATCGAGGTCCTGATCGAGCGCCAAAAGCGAGATCAGGCGCAACGGCAGGGCACGCCGGGCCGCGGTGTCCAAGGCCAAGCCCAGTACCTCGTCGGCGCCGGGACGGGTGCCCACGCCGCAACTGAGCCGGCTGATCGGCTCGGTGTTCTGATACCCGCCCGGCGCCAAAGCCACCGGGACCTGCGCCGAATGCAGGAGCGAACTCGCCGTACTGCCCACCGTGAATCGCTTGAAGAGGCCGTTGCTGGCCGCACCCACCACCAGCAATCCGGCGTCGAGTTCGGCGGCCGCGGCATTGAGCGCCTCGGCTTCGGATTCGGCGAAGCGAAGCTGCCCCCGGGCAACGACCTCGGCCGGAACCATCGCCAGGGCTTCATCCAGCCAGCTCTGGGCTTGCTGCTGCAAGGCACGGTCGAATCCCGGCGCCGGTGGATAGGCCGCCTTGAAGGGCGAGTCCTGCGGCAGGACCAGCACCAGATCCAGCTCGGCGTCCTGCCGTTTGGCCAGGGCGACGGCCAGATCGAGCGCCTCCCGGCCACGGGCATTCGCGGTATAGCCGACGACGTAGCGCATCAGCTGCTCCGGCCCAGTTCGCGCAGCAGATTCTGCGCGGTGTATTCGCCCATCCGGACTGCGCCGTCGACGTGCTGATAGCCTTCCGCGGCCAAATCCGAAGAGGACCAATGGATCGGCCCGACCGGAGTCAGCTGATCCGCGCCGTAACGGTGCAGGCCGCCCAAGTCGTAGCTTGCGGCATACGCCCCGCGGGTCCACTCTTCGGAACCCCAATCCGATTCGTAGTAGACCTCCGGGTCCAGGGCCGCCGGGCCCAGGTAGCGGGCCAGCGAGGCGAGGACTTCGGCGCGCCGCTCATCGGCGTCGAGTTCGAACACCCGATCCGCCTTCTCGTCTGAAATGAATCCGACCAAGGTACCCCGCGGGTCCTCGTGATTGGTGTTGTCGTACACCTCCTGGACCAGCTCGGCAGCGCCGAAGCCGGTCCCGGAAAGCCCTTCCTGGCGCCAGAAAGGTGTCGTATAGACCGCATGGACCTTGATCACCAGGCCCAAGGACTGGTGCTGGTGCATCTGGTGCTGCCGCCGGGGCAGCGGCGGGTCGAAGGAGACCCGGGAATACAGGTTCGGCGGCACCGCCATGACCACCCGGCGACCGGACACCGTGACGCCGTCGGCTTCGACCTGGACCGAGTCCCGGTCCCAGCGGATCGTGCGCACCGGCGCGTTCAAGCGCAGATCCGGGCCAAGCCGTTCCGCCAACAGCTCGGACACCTGCTGCATGCCGCCGATGACGCGCTTGTCCAGAATGAAATTGTCATCCACCAGGTTGCTGAAGGAGCCGGCCGAGGCGGCCATGAGGACCGCTTGCAGCGTGGAGAAAGCATGCGCGGGTTTGGTGAGCATGCCGCCGGCGATGAAGAGCCCGATGTTGTTGCAGGCCTCCTCGTCATCGGATTGCCCGCGCAGCCAATGGTGGAAGGAGACGGTGTCCAGCTCGCGTGCCCGCGGATGGGCCCAGGGCGCGCCGGCCCCGATCTCCGCGGCCAAATCGTCCAGCAGCCCGATGAGCCGTTCCATCTCGTCGACGGTGTGCGCCGAGGCCGGGAACATTTCGCCGGTGAAGCGGGTCCGCGTGCCGTCCGGAGCCAGGTAGACCGACTCGCCGTCGCGGTAGCGCGGAAAGGTCTCCAGGCCCAGCTCCGCGAGCAGGGCCAGCAGCGCGGTTTGGTCTGGCGAAACCCATTGGCCGCCGATCTCCAGGCTCGCCCCGTCGATGGTATCGGTCCAGGTGCGTCCGCCGACCCGGTCCCGGGCTTCGAGCACCTGGACGCTCAGCCCGGCCTGCTTGAGCCGCCACGCTGCGGTGAGTCCGGACGGGCCGGCTCCGACGATGATGACGTCTTTGGCCTCTGCATTCATGCTTCCTCATTTCCCGCCGGCGCGGCGGATGTATCCCGGATCACAAAATGAATATAGTTCATTTTGATCACCACTGTACGTCCCGACCGCCGATCCGGCAAGGGCGCGGATGCCATAATTGGACGATGCCGGACCAGGAAGCGATCCCCGACCCAGCGCAGCAGCAGCCCGCCAAGCGCAGGGCCGGGCGTCCCGCAAAAGCAATCCTCGCGGTAGCCCCGATCACGCAGGCGGCTTTGGAACTGATCCGGCGCGACGGCTACAAGGGCCTGACCATGGCCGCTTTGGCCAAGCGGCTCAATGTGGCCCCTTCGGCGCTCTACAACCACGTCCGCTCGAAACAGGACGTGCTGGCCCTGGTCCAGGACCACCTGATGTCTTTCGTGGACGTTAGCGCGTTCGCCGAAGCAGCCTGGCCGGAAGCAGTCCGGGCCTGGGCCCGCTCCTACCGCGACGTCTTCGCACAGCACACCCCGTTGATCCCGATCATCGCGGTCCAGCCGATCGCCGACTCACCGCAAACGCTGCGCAGCTACGAAGCGGTGGCCGGCGGATTCCGCCGGGCCGGCTGGCCCGAATCGGAGATCGTGGACGCCATCGTCGCACTCGAATCGTTCATCTACGGCTCCGCGTTCGACGTGAACGCACCGGAAGACATTTTCGACGGCGGAGGCCAGCCTGCGGCACCGGGTTTGACCGGCGCAGTGCAGGCCCGGGAAGCGCGGCACGGCCGCTACACCGCCGACCGCGCCTTCGCGCTCGGCCTCGACGCAATCGTGGACGGCCTGCTCGCCCGCCGGGGCGATACCTGAGAATTCACTCGGAATCAATCCGTGACGAGCCCATATTCATAGCCATCAGTATATTTCTTCGATAGCCGATTGGCTATATTTCGTGTCATGGGTTTACCGAATGTCTATTTATCATGGAATTGGATCGCCTTAAGGGTTGTTCAACCAATCCCTTTGGCTAAAAAATCCGCTCTCCGGGAACCGGAGCTTTTTTACAAAAACCACCGGCTCCGCATTCCTTTAGTTAATGAACCTGCCGAGAACCGGCAGAAAACCACCGGAGCCGGCGTGCGGAGCACCGGGACCGGCTCGCGGCAGCACCCCGCCGCCGCTGCCGGCAGAGCCGCTTCGTGCCGCCGCTTTCCCTGCAAACAAAGGAAAGCGCCCCGTAGCCGCCCGGCAAACCCAGACGGCACCGGCTGTCCGCACTAGGCCCTGGCAGGGCAATCTGGAGGGCACCTGCACCGGAGCTGGGAGGCACTCCGGAATTCATCTGAATATGTCGAAAAAGTTCCCCAAATGACACTTCGTTGCAGGTCATAGCCGCATTTCCGACCCCGTTGCGGCAATCAATAGTTGGGAATACTCTTTGCATAACTTGGGGCGCTTTTGCATTCATGTGCAGTTGCGCTGCTTGTACACCAACCAGGTGGCTGGCCATCGGAGCTCATGATCCACGGATCCGGGATTCGATGCTGAACGTAAATCCAGATCAATGCAGAGTTAGATTCGAGGGAAAATAACTTGAACATCTTCGAGAGGCGCCGAGCGCGCCAGGGCAGATCGCCCGGCGGCATAGCCGTTAAAATCGTGAGTGGTGCGGTAGCCGCATCGCTTCTCGCCCTGCCATTGGCGGGTTCCGCACAGGCAATCCAGTCACCGTCCGGTGATCCGGTTGAAGCTCGGGGCTCCATCGTCGGCGCCTTCCTCGGCGGCATGGCGCTTGCCGAGGCCGGTCTCACCAGCGCAAGCTCGGTCAAGAGCCCCGGTCCGGACAAGCAACCCCTCAACCTCAACGTCTTCGGTGGCAAAGCCCTGCAACTGCCGAACATCAACCTGCCGATCGTGAAGAACGGTCCAGGCCAGCCGGGATTGCTCGACATCGGTGGCGCTGTCGGTGCCCTGAACAGCTACGCCGCGGCCCAGGCTGCCGCCGGCAAGGCTGCTGCCGGAGCGATCACCGACAGCGGATCGATCGATCCGAGCGCTGCGCAGGATCCGAGCAAGAACATCAACGCCAAGATCGATCTGCGCGTTTTGCTGGATCAGCTCGGCCTCGATACCGCTCACCAACTGATCAGCACCGCTGAAGTCGACGCCAACGCGCTCTCCAGCTCGATCAATGCGACCAAGAAACCGATCACGGCAGCAGACACCAGCTACGCGTTCGCAGATGCGCACGCCCGCCTGCAGTTGCCCCCGGTGGCTGCTCTGACCGGGCTCCTGACCAGTGGCTTGGATCAACTCAAGACCCCGATCAATGCCGTCATCGGTGACACCGGAGCGCTGAACACTGCGCTGAAGGCTGCGCTGGCAGCGCTGAACGTGGACCTGGTGGTAGCGAGTCTGAAGACTACCGGAAGCACGGTTTCGATCACCGGAACCGACGCCGTCGTCGCAGCTCTGGCGGCCAGCTTGCCGACCAAGATCGTCAGCAAGAACGGTGGCGTCACGCTCGACTTGACCACTGGCCTGGCAGACGTGGACGTCGCCAAGATCTACAACGCCACTGGTGGCGCGAAGGATCTGAACGGTTTGCCGCCGAACACCGATGTGCTCGATGACAAGATGGTCGAGGCCCTGGTCAACGGAGTCGCAGATGTTGCCGATGCCGTGATCGAGAAACTGAATACCGGTCTGAAAGACGCTCTGCTGAACAACTTGAAGCTGACCATCGACTTGGCCGCCAAGGTTGATTTGGTGGGCGGCGTGGCCAGCGCGAACACCTCGATCAACATCACGGGTACGCTGGCGCAGTTCACCGGCGTGACCGGTGCCGGAGATCCAACCATCACGGCAACCGATCTGAGCATCAAGCCGCCGTTGCTTCCCCCGGTGAACATTCCGGCCGGAACCATCGTCAATGCTCTGAAGCCGGTCTTGTTGACCGCGCTGAAGACGGTCCTCGGTACGGCGATCGATGGTTTGAATACCACCCTGACCGCCAATCCCGGCCCGATCCAGGCCATCGTGGAGCCGATCGTCAAGGCTGCTGGAGACGCCCTCAGCCCGGCTTTCCAAGCGATCAAGAAGGTTGCCCGACTGATCATCAACGATCAACCGACACTGGACGGACGCCCGGCAGACATTGCCAGCCCGACCGCCTACTCGGTCCGCGCGCTGACCTTGGTCCTGTTCCCGGGCGGTTTGCCCGGATTCCCGACCCCGCCGGCACCCGGCGGCGGCCAGGTTCCGGACCCGCGTGATGGTCTGGCCCGGGTCAGCATCTCCTCCTCGACGGCCGACTTCGGCGCAGCAGCAGCCGCTCCGGCACTGGCCGTCAACCCGGCCTCGGTCCCGGCCGGCGGCAAGACCAGCGTCACCGGCACCGGATGGGCTACCGGGACTCCGGTCTCGGTCCAGCTCAAGGATCCCAGCGGCGCGAACGTCGGAGCCCCGGTTTCGGTCACCCCGAACGCTGACGGTTCACTTCCGGCGACCGACCTCCCGGTACCTGCGGGTTCGGCTGCGGGCGCATACACCGTGGTCGGCACCCAAGGCACCACACCGCCGGTCAGCACCCCGCTGACCGTCACGGCTGCCGCCACCCCGACGATCAAGGCCGATCCGACCTCGGTCCCGGCCGGCGGCAAGACCAGCGTCACCGGCACCGGATGGGACCCGGCCTCACCGGTCTCCGTCCAGCTCAAGGATGCTGCCGGAGCCAACGTGGGCAGCCCCGTTTCGATCACCCCGGGCGCCGACGGCTCGCTGCCGGCAACCGACCTCCCGGTTCCGGCCGGGACCAAGGCCGGAGATTACACGGTTGTCGGTACCCAAGGCAGCAACACGCAGACCGCTCCGTTGACCGTCACCGATGCTGCGGCACCGACGATCAAGGCCGATCCGGCTTCGGTTCCCGCTGGCACCAAGACCAGCGTCACCGGCACCGGATGGACCCCCGGAACCCCGGTCTCGGTCCAGCTGACCGACCCGGCGGGCGCTGCAGTCGGCACTCCGGTGTCGATCACTCCGGCTGCCGACGGCTCGCTGCCGGCAACCGACCTCCCGGTACCGGCAACCGCCACCCCGGGCGCCTACACCGTCGTCGGAACCCAAGGCACGGCCAAGCAGTCAGCACCGCTGACCGTGACCGCCGCGGTTGTTCCGACGATCAAGGCCAACCCGACCTCGGTCCCGGCCGGCGGCAAGACCAGCGTCACCGGCACCGGATGGGACCCGGCCTCACCGGTCTCCGTCCAGCTCAAGGATGCTGCCGGAGCCAACGTGGGCAGCCCCGTTTC
>JAFOLH010000015.1 GCA_017419405.1 Renibacterium sp.
CGCGAGCCCATGCCGGCTTTGTCACCGGATGTTCACCTACCGTGCTCAGGCAGGGCTGCCAACGCCCTTCGCGCGTGACCTCCGCATCATCGACGAACAGTGCATGAAAAGTGCACTCTTCAACAATCGGACCTACCAGTATCCGGGATCACGACGTGCAACCGCGAACCGTCCGGAAGCGCCGCATCGACGAATGGACTGCTCAAGTCCAGACGACGTCCAGAACTCTTGAGCATTTTCTCGACCAAGTCCCGAATCTGTTGCGGATTCAGCTGCAAGCCGGTCAACTCGGACTCCCCGTTGCGCGCGACATAGATTTCGGTCGGTGCATTGATCCAGATTTCTTCGACTGCAGGATCATCGAGAAGCGGTTGAATCGCACCGAACCCGGTGACCGCGTCGAGGACGAATCGTTTTGCCTCCGCGGCCCGGCGCAACGACGGCACCGCACCGAGCAACGCGCGTTCTTCATAGTCGAGGAAAACCGCTTCGACGATCTGCCGAACTTCGGCCAGCTGGCGCATCGGGTCTATTCCGTCGCGCCGAAGCAACTCCCGGACTTCGCCTTCGACAATATCCACCGCGTCCATCGGAGCCTCCCCCTGGCTATGAATCCGCTGTGCTTCCATACAGGGTAAAACAAGTTCCAAAGCATTGACAGCAAAATCTTGGAGCTTGTGGACAACCGCAGCCGGAAGCTGCCGAACGGCATTTCGCCGGCCCCACGATCAGTGCCGACGGCCGAACCCAGGCCCCATATAACATTAAGATAACGGATTCACATCAGCCTCACAGGCCCCATTGATCACATTGCTATCATGAATGAGGGCAGATTAAACCATCTCGATTCCCACAAACGGCAGACATCGCACTCGACGCGCCGAGGCCGGTGCCCCTACCGCCATAACGCCAGATCAGAGTTTTTGGAGAATCCACATGAATTTCAAGCTTCGGACTTCGCCGTCCCGTATCTCCATTGCTCTGCTCACCTTGGCCGTCTTGCCCGCGTTGGCACTCGGCACCGGCGCCGCAGTGGCAGCCCCGCCACTCCCGGAACCGAGCTCGACCGCAGCCGCGGAAAAATCCGACCAGGCCCTTCCGCCTGAGATTCCGTCGCCCGGCGCGAAGATGGGCTGGACCGAAGATTCGGTCGTCGCACCGCAACTGCTCAAGAACGCGCCGGTCGAATCCGGCCCGAGGGGGGCTGCTGCACCGCAGGCAGTGACCGGATCGACGAGTTTCGTGCCTGGCTGGGGCATCCTCGGCCTCGATGTGAGTGCCTGGCAAGCCAAAGTGAACCCCAACGGTTCCCGGACCGACAACGTCAATTGGCAAGCCGAATGGAACCAGGGTGCTCGCTTCGCCTATGTCAAGGCCACCGAAGGGACCAGCTACAAATCGGACACCTTCGGACAGCAATACGGATCCGCGGCCGCAGTGGGCATGATTCGCGGCGCCTACCATTTTGCGTTGCCCAGCGTTTCGTCCGGAACCCAACAAGCAAACTTTTTCGCGGCAAATGGCGGCGGCTGGTCTGCCGACGGGATCACCTTGCCGCCCTTGCTCGACATCGAATACAACCCTTACGCGTCCTTGGGTGACACCTGCTACAACATGGCCGGCACCCAGATGGTCAACTGGATCAAAGAGTTCTCCAACCGGATGATGACGCTCACCGGACGCTACCCGGTGATTTACACCACGACCGACTGGTGGACGCGTTGCACCGGCAATGCGGCCGGATTCGGCAATCAAGCCCTGCACGTGGCCGCCTACAATTCCGTCGGGCCCGGCACCCTGCCCGCGAGCTGGAACCAATACAGCTTCTGGCAGTACAGCGACAAAGGGCCCACCGCCGGAGACAGCAACATCTGGAACGGCGATCTGGCCGCGCTCAAACGGTTCGCCACGGTCCCCGAGGGCCAGAGCAATACCGCAGCAGATCAAATCCAACGGGTCTATGCTCAGAATTCCGCGTTGCTTGGTTCGAGTACGAGCAGCGTCATGTGCGGATTGAGCAACGGCGGCTGCTACCAGGCTTTCAGCAACGGAGCGATCATTTGGTCGCCCAACACCGGCGCGCAGGTCAGCAAGTTCGGACCAATAAGAACCACCTGGGGCGGACAGGGCTACGAAAACGGCGCACTCGGCTATCCCACCTCCGCCGAGAATTGCGGGCTGAAAGACGGCGGCTGCTACCAGGCTTATGAAAACGGCGCTATCGTGTGGTCCGTTGCCAGCGGGGCACAAGTGAGCGGCTTCGGCCCGGTCCGCGATAGCTGGGGTGTTCAAGGCTTTGAAACCGGCCCGCTGGGCTACCCCACGAACCGGCTCACCTGCGGCTTGGCGGATTCTGGTTGCTACCAGATGTACCAGGGCGGCGCTGTCATCTGGTCTTCGAAGAGCGGTGCCCAGGTCAGCCTCTACGGCCCGATCAGAGATCGCTGGGCGAGCCAGGGCCTGGAAAACGGATATCTGAAATATCCCACGTCGGGGCAAGTTTGCGGCTTGAAAGACAACGGCTGCTACCAGATGTACCAAGGCGGTGCCATTTTGAATGCAGCATCGGTCGGTGCCCAGATCAGCAAAATCGGCGCGATCCGCGGAACCTGGAGCAGGCTTGGCCTGGAGAACGGGCGCGCCGGCTATCCGGCGGGGTCTGAAATATGCGGTTTGAAGAACAACGGCTGCTATCAGCTGTTCCAGGGCGGTGCCATCATCTGGTCGCCCAGCACCGGAGCCCAGTTCAGCCCGTTCGGATCGATTCGTTATACCTGGGCCAATTTGGGTCTCGAAAACGGCGCCCTGGGTTATCCGACCTCGAACGAACAGTGCTCGTCAGCCACCCAGTGCACGCAGAGCTTCGAAGGCGGGACCATCAGTTGGACCTCCGGTATCGGGACGAACGTCAGGTTCCGCTGACCGGCGGTCAACCGGCCCCGGGCTGTGCGGCCTCCGGCTACGGGCGGCCGAGGTACTGGCTCAGCCGGTTCGCCGCGGTTTCCGGGGCAAAACCTGTTGCGCTGAGTTTCGACAAATCGAGCACACTGTTCAGCGGCCGCGGTGCCGCTGCTTTTCCACGGAAGTACTCTTCCGTGCTGACTCCGGTCACGGCCTCGGGATCAGCACCGCACAACCGGTAGACGTCTTTCGCGATTTCGGCCCAGGACTGGGCCGGGCCCGCATTGCTGAGGTTGTAGGTCCCATATGCGGCCTCCGAGGCCAGCAGATGGAGCAGCCCGGCGGCAATGTCTTCGGTGAAGCTCAATCTGCCGATCTGGTCGTCGACCACGGCAGGGCTGATTCCCCGTTCGGCCAAGGACCTCATGGTGGAGACGAAATTGTGCCCCTCGCCGATCACCCAGGAGGTTCTCACGATGTAGTGCCGCGGCAGATTGGCGACCACGGCATCCGCGGCCGCCTTGGTCTGCCCATAGACTCCCAACGGGGAAAATGCTTCGTCTTCGGTGTGCTCCGCCTCGGTGCCGTCGAAGACGTAATCACTGGAGATGTGGACCAGGGTCAGATCGTGTTCGCGGGCCACCCTGGCCAGATTTGCCGCCCCGGCGACATTGACCTGCCAAGCGGCTGCACGGCCCTCCGGGGTTTCCGCCTCGTCGACTGCCGTATACGCCGCGGCATTGATGATCGCCCGGTAATCCCGCCAGTCTTTAGCCCGGTAGGCCTCGGCCGAGGTCAAATCGAATTCCGCACGTCCGGCGAACTCCACCGAGGGATCATCCGCACAAGCCCGGCGCAAGGCCTTGCCCAGTTGCCCGTCGGCGCCTACTACGAGCGTCTTGCGGGGCAGCACCGGCCGGACTTCGGACAGCGCCGGATGATTCTTGTCCTTTTCCGAAAGTTCCGCTTCGGACAACGGGATCGGCCAGGGAATTCCGGCGGTCTCATCGGCGAGGTTCAGGAAGGTGTACGCTGCCGACGCCGACCAGTGGTCGTTGACCAGGTAACTGTAGGCGGTACCGTCCTCAAGCGTTTGATAGGCATTGCCCACGCCCCGGGGCACGAACACCGCCCGGTCCGGGCCGAGCTCGATGTGGAATACCGCACCGAAGCTCTCCCCGGCCCGAAGATCGACCCAGGCACCGAAGATCCGCCCGGTGGCCACCGAAACGAACTTGTCCCACGGCTCGGCATGGATGCCGCGGGTGGTGCCGGCCTTGTCGTTGTACGAGATGTTGTTCTGCACGGGATGAAAATCCGGCAGTCCCAACTGCAGCATCTTCTCGCGTTGCCAATTCTCTTTGAACCAGCCGCGGTTGTCGCCGTGCACTGGCAGATCCACGACCAGGACGCCGGGAATCGGGGTGCCGGTGACCGTCAATGATTTGCCGAACTCGGTCATCGTCCCAGCTCCTGGTACTTCGCTTCGGTCGCCTGTTTCTGCGGACGCCACCAATCCTCATGCGCCCGGTACCACTCGATCGTCTGCTCCAGGCCGGCGTCGAAATCCGAAAAGGCCGGACTCCAGCCCAAATCAGCGCGCAGTTTGCTGGAATCGATGGCGTAGCGCAGGTCATGCCCCGGCCGGTCCAGGACCAAGTCGTAGGCATCCGGCTGCTGCCCCAGATGGAGCAGGATTTTTTCCACCACGGAGCGGTTGTCCAACTCGCCGTCGGCGCCGATCAGGTAGGTTTCGCCGATCGAACCGCCGGCGAGGATCGCGAGCACCGCGGATGAATGGTCGTCGGCATGGATCCAATCCCGGACATTTTTGCCTTCGCCATAAAGCTTGGGACGCTGGCCGTCCAGGACATTGGAAATCTGCCGCGGAATGAACTTCTCCACGTGCTGGTACGGGCCGTAGTTGTTCGAGCAATTGCTGATCGTGGCGCGCAGGCCGAACGAGCGGACCCAGGCGCGCACCAGCAAATCGGAGCCGGCTTTGGTCGAGGAATAGGGGCTCGAAGGGTTGTACGGGGTCTCTTCGGTGAACCGCTGCGGATCGTCCAATTCGAGGTCGCCGTAGACTTCGTCGGTGGAAATATGGTGGAACCGCTTGTCGAAGCGGCGAGCGGCTTCGATCAAGGTGTAGGTGCCGATGATGTTGGTGTCCAGGAACGGCCGTGGGTCGTGCAGCGAATTGTCGTTGTGCGACTCGGCGGCGTAGTGCACGACCGCGTCGTGGCTCTGGGTCAACGAATCCACCAAGGCTGCGTCGCAGATATCGCCCTGGACGAACTGGAAGCGCGCATCGGGCAGCCCCTGAAGCGAAGCGAGGTTTCCGGCGTAAGTCAGCTTGTCGAGCACGGTGACCGACAGATCGGTATGCTCCAGGACGTATCGGACAAAATTCGAGCCGATGAAGCCGGCTCCCCCGGTGACGAGAATATTCTGCATGGACTCAAGTCTAAGGGTGGGCGCCGAATCGACTGCCCGCCCCGGCTCGCGTAACCTTCTCGGTGTAGTCGATTGCCAGGAGCCAGATGAAAAAGCTTGTCGGAGGCGCCCTCCTCCTCGTCCTCGGGGCCAGTACGCTCGCGGGTTGCACTTTCCCGGACTCGAATTCCGGCGCGGCTTCTTCCAGCAGCCCAAGTGCATCCGACCCGGCAACCGCGGCCGCAACCTATCCGGCTCCCACTGGCGCTCTCGACGCGCAGCTGACGATCACCTTGTTGAGCTCAAACGCCGGGATGATCACGACCCGGCATCTGGCCTGTTCTGGAAATTCCGCGGTTTCCCCCACCGATTTCGACGGCGGCGACCAGGCATGCCGTTTCGTCCAGGGATCCACCGAGCTGCTGACTGAAAAACCACCCACTGAAGACTCCAAAACTTGCCAGGAAACTGGAGATCCAAAGGTGGCGGATGTGTTCGGCCAAGTCAATGGGATCGAAATCCGCCAGTCCTTCCGCCGGAACACCACCTGCGGTGCGGACCGTTGGGATCAGATGATTCCGCTGCTCGGCAAATCGAACGACGGCTGACTTCCCCGATGCCGGAACTCGAGCCCCGGAAAGCCGGCTCTGCCGAGCTGCCGCATGACCCATCGGATGATCGGCCCGGCCGGGCCAAAGGGCTACCGCTGGTCGCTTTGTCATCGGTCATCGCCGCGGCCAGCGGTTACGTGGTCTTCATCATCGCGGCCCGGGTCCTATCGCAGCCGGACAATGCTGACTTCCTCGCGTTCTGGGGCGTACTCTTCGGATTGTTCGGGGTGCTCAGCGGATTGATGAATGAGTCCACCCGAGCGGTGAAATCCCGGGTTCTGCCACAGCCAGCAGGCGGTCGAAGCGGCGCTCACGTGGTAGGCACATCATTGCTAATCGGCTCGGTGCTGGCACTGCTCGTCGCGGCCAGCAGTCCCTGGTGGAGCCGCACGCTGATTCCGGATGCACCGCCCTGGCTGTGGCTCGGTTTGGCACTGGCCACCTTGCTCTATTCAGGTCACGCCGCGATGGCCGGTGCGAGCGCCGGACTGGAACGGTGGCATACCTACTCGGCACTGTCCATGGCCGAAGCGCTGTTCCGGCTGCTCGCCATCGTCGTTCTGGCCCTCGTGCTCGCCGATCTCGGCGGACTCGAACTCGCCGCACTGTTCGGCACCGTGGTCTGGCTCGCAATTGCCCTGGGGGGCAAAGGCGGCCGGCTGGCTTTCGCGGCCCGGGCCGATGTGCCCAGGGGCATCTTCATCCGGCGCTGCCTCTACGCGATGCTGACTGCTGCGGCTACCGCGGTGTTGATCACGGCATTTCCCGCCCTGATCAAACTGACCTCGGATCCGGCCGAGTTCGCCACAGCGGCCCCGCTGCTGCTCGCGGTTTCGCTCACCCGGGCACCGATCCTGATCCCCTTGCAGGCCTTCCAGGGCGTCTTGATGACGGCGCTCATCGGCTCCACCCGAATCCTCGCGGTTTTGCGCAAACCACTGCTCGGCATCGTCGGGCTGACCGTCATCGGAAGCATCGCCGCGTATTTCGTCGGTCCCTGGATCATGCTGATATTCGGCTCCGGCTATGCCCTCCCCGGAATCTGGATCGCCTTGCTGACCGCTGACGCCGGTTTGCTTGCGGTCTTGACCATGACCGGCACCACAGCGCTCGCCTTGAGCAGACACGGGATCTATTTGAGCGGTTGGGCCGTCGCCTCCGTGGTGTCCTGTTTAGGGCTTTTCCTGCCAATGCCCCTAGAATCTACTGTTGTTCTGAGCCTGGCAATCGGCCCGCTCTGCGGAATCGCAGTGCACACGCTCGGCATTGTCCGAGCTGTGCGCCGCAGCAATCACCTGAGCACCACCGTGAAAGGTCACTGATCCCCTTGGACCCTGCTCCCGACATCACGATCATCATGCCTTCGTACAATGTCGCGAAGACAATTGTCCGAGCCGTTGAAAGCGTCTTCAACCAAACCTTCGGCGACTTCGAATTGCTGATCATCAACGATGCCTCCACCGACAACACGCTCACCGTCGCGCAGGCGCATCTGAACCAGACATCGGATCCACGCGCCAGGATCATCACCTTGCCGAAAAACCAGGGCCTCTCCGGAGCCCGCAATGCCGGTCTCGACGCTGCGCGCGGCACTTACGTCACCTTTCTCGACGCCGACGACGAATATCTGCCGGCCTTCCTTGCCACTTTGCACAGCAAGATGAGCGAACAGGTCGATATCGCCATGTGCGGACACATCGTGGTCAAGGCCGATGGGTCGGAAGAACCCCGGCACAGCCGGTTCGTCGGAGCCGTCAACGGTGAGCACGCGATGCGCGCCGCGATGCTCGACCGCATTCTCCCCTTCACCTGGGACAAGCTCTATCGACGAACGATCTTCGACGGGATCCGTTACCCGCTCGGTTCGACCCGGTTCGAGGACATGACCGTCAACGTGATCCTCTACCCCCGGGCCAGGACCGTAGTCAGCATCGCGGAACCGCTGCACCGGTATTACATCTCGAATGAATCATTGACCTGGGGTCGGATCCCCACCGAGGCCGATACGGAATTGGCTCTGCGCGACCTTCACCGGCTGCTCCCGGAGTCATTCCGAACCGGAAAGAACTCTCCGTACTATGCAAGCATGCGCTTGCTGATCACGATGATCGTGGCGCAGAGCGCGATCATGAAAATCGCCAACAATCCGACCGCCCAAACCACGATCGACGAGTGCCGGACGTCCCTGACCGTCCGTCGAATTGCTACTGCTGCGCTGCGCAACCCGGTGCTCGCCGGGGGCGCCGCGCTGTTGAAGTTCGCTCCGAAGACGTTCAGCAAAATTTACCTGCGCCACTCCACCGGGCGCTACGCGCTCGGCGATTGATCCGGTTCACTTACCAGTCCGGACCTCCGACAACACAAGAACTTCTTGGGATAGATTAGATAACATGTCAACGCCATCACCAGCTCAGGTGCTCGTCATCACACCTGCATGGAATGAGGGTGAATCCGTGGCGAACACCGTCCGCGAAATTCTCTCCACCAGCGACAGCTATGACGTCGTCGTCGTCAATGACGGCTCCACCGACAACACTGCCGACGAAGCAGCCAAAGCCGGAGCGGTGGTGCTGAACCTGCCTTTCAACCTCGGCGTCGGCGGAGCCATGCGTTGCGGATTCAAATACGCCAAGCGAATGGGTTACCGGCGGGTGGTCCAAGTCGACGCCGACGGCCAGCACGATCCCAAGGACATCGCTGCGGTGGTCTCCGGTTTGGCGAACGCGGACATCTCGATCGGCGCCCGGTTCGCGGACAAAGGAACCTATGAGGTTCGCGGGCCGCGTCGCTGGGCGATGGTTTTCCTGGCCAAGATCATTTCCGCGCTGGCGAAGACCCGGTTGACCGACGTCACCAGCGGATTCCGTGCCGCGAATGAACGCGGCATCGACCAATACCTCGACCACTACCCGGCCGAATACTTGGGCGACACCATCGACTCGCTCGTCGTCGCAATCCGCTCCGGCTGCACGGTCACCCAGGTGCCGGTCGAAATGCGCTCCCGGCAAGGCGGAACCCCCAGCCACAACCCGTACAAGTCCGCCGTCTACCTGGGCCGGTCGGTGTTCGCCCTCTTCTTGGCGATGACGCGCAAACAATCGAAGATCTTCCAAGCCCAGCCGGAACAGAAGGGATGACCATGGGTTATATCGCAGCCTTCGTCTTGGCTTTCGTGATCGTGGCCTTCGTCGTCGAAATGCTCCGCCGCAAAAAACTCCGGGAGAAATACGCCGCGTTGTGGCTGCTGGTCGGCGTGGCCACCCTGGTGTTGGCCGCGTTCCCCCAACTGCTCTCCGTGGTCGCCTCCGCGTTCGGCATCCAGGTTCCCTCGAACCTCTTGTTCACGATGAGCATCCTCTTGCTCCTGGGGGTCAGTCTGCATCTTTCCTGGGAAATCTCCGTGGTGGAGGAAGAAACCCGCTCCTTGGCCGAAGAAGTATCGATTCTCCGGGTCCAGGTCGAGCGACTCAACGACCAGGTGGCTTCGCTCTCCGACCCGCCGAAAACCCGCACCCCTGCTGAACCCAACGATCCGGAAGCCTAATGCCCTTAGACATTTTCATCCCCTACTGGGGCGACCCGGGCTATATGAAGGAAGCAGTCAACAGCGTCCTGCAGCAAGACAACGGCGATTGGCTTTTGACCGTCGTCGACGACGCCTACCCGGACGATGAAATCCAGACCTTCATGTCCGAAATGTCCGATCCGCGGATCCGCTACATCCGGAAACCGCAGAACGAAGGCATCACCGAGAACTACCGGACCTGTGTTTCGCTGGCCACCCAGGACATCATGGTGATCCTCGGTTGCGACGACATCATGCTGCCCAACTACGTGGACACCATTTTGGCCGCCCACACGAAGTTCCCGGACGCCGCGATCATCCAACCCGGCGTCCAAGTCATCGACGAAAACAGCCAGCTCGTCGAGACGATCGCCGACCGGGTCAAGCAATCCGTGGTCAAGCCGAAAATCGATTCGACCACGGCGCTGCACGGCAATCGGCTCGCGACCAGCCTGTTGCACGGCGATTGGCTGTACTGGCCGTCCCTGGCGTTCCGCACGCAGAGCCTGCGTTCGGTGGACTTCCGCGACGGGTTCCCGCTGATCCAAGACCTCGCAATCGTCATGGACCTGGTCTATGCCGGAAACCAGCTCGTGGTAGACCCGGTGGTGTGTTTCTCCTACCGCAGGCATGCCAGCAGCGCTTCTTCGGCGAAGATCATCGAAGGCGTGCGGTTCGCCGGAGAACGCGAGTATTTCAAGGTCGCTGCGGCCCAAGCCAAGGAACTCGGCTGGAAGAACGCGGAGCGGGCGGCCAAAACCCGATTGACCTCGCGCGCCCACGCCATCACCTTGCTGCCGCAAGCGATCGCCGCACGCAGCGGCAAAGCCCTGAAAACACTCCTACGCCACGCATTCGGCGTCTGAGGCAAGAACCTCTCCGAGGTCCCAAGAAAGGCATCCCCTTGAACGAATCATCGAAATCCGCCCGGCTCGGAACGGTACTGGTCACCGGCGGTGCCGGATTCATCGGTTGCGCCATGTCCGAGGACCTGGTTTCCAGTGCGGAACGCGTCGTCGTCGTCGACAATCTGCATCCGCAGATCCACGCCTCCGGCGAACGCCCCGCAGCATTGGCCGAAGGCGCGGAGCTGGTCATCGGGGACATCACCGACCCGGCGGTATGGGATTCGGTCCTTTCCGGGGTGAAGCCCGACGTCGTGGTGCATCTCGCGGCGGAGACCGGCACCGGGCAATCCCTCTCGGAATCGACCCGGCATGCCCAGGTCAATGTCGTCGGCACCACGCAGCTATTGGACGGTTTGAACCGGAACCAAGCCCATCCGCGGCGTATCGTGCTCTCCTCCAGCCGAGCAGTTTATGGCGAAGGTGCCTGGCAATACGACGACGGTCGGATCGGCTACCCGGGACAACGCACCAGTGCCACCTTGGACCAGAGCATCTGGGACTTCCCCGGAGCCTCTCCCTTGCCGATGAACGCCGCCAAAATCGCGCCTTCCCCGGTCAGCGTTTATGGCGCCACGAAGCTGGCCCAGGAACACATCGTCCAGTCCTGGGCGAATTCCTATGGAGTGGAAAGCGCGGTGCTCCGGTTGCAGAACGTCTACGGGCCCGGGCAATCCCTGATCAACCCCTACACCGGCATCATGAGCCTGTTCTGCCGGATGGCGATGGGCGGCAAATCCATCCCGCTGTACGAGGACGGCGAAGTCCGCCGTGATTTCATCATCATCGACGACGTGGCTGCGGCGTTGGTCGCGGCAGCCACCGCGGAGCGGACCTCGGCAGACGCACTCGACATCGGCTCCGGCGAATTCCAGACCATCGGTGACGCGGCAAAGCTGATCGCGGCACACTACGGCGCGCCCGAACCGCATGTGACCGGCCAATACCGTCAGGGCGACGTCCGGCATGCCTGGGCGGATGTCCAGGCGGCCAACGAGGTCCTGGGCTGGACGCCGCAGGTCCGGCTCGCCGAAGGGATCAACCGCTTGGCAACCTGGATCGACCAGCAGCCCGATGTCCAACCGGCCTGAGAACTGGTGTCGTCTGATCCTCGGACACCGGGGCACGATGTTTCGGGTTCCACCCGGATGCGTCTGAAGCGTGTTGCCTCGATGAAGGGATTCCGGCCCGAGATCCAAGGACTGAGGACTATTGCGGTACTCGGTGTGGTCATCTATCACATTTGGCCGGGTGTGCTGCCCGGAGGATTCGTCGGAGTAGATGTTTTTTTCGTCATTTCCGGATATCTGATCATGTCCCACCTGCTCCGCGACATCGAGCAAAACAATGGACTGTCACTCGGCCGCTTTTGGGCGCGACGGGCGCGACGGCTGATTCCAGCGAGTGTCCTGGTCGTCCTCATTTCCTACCTGGCGACACTGTTGTGGGTTCCGCAGTTCTTTTGGCGGCAGTTTTCTGCCGAGTACATAGCCTCGATCCTTTACTTCCAAAACTGGGCATTGAGCGCGAACTCCGTCGACTACCTGGCGAGGGGCAACATCGCATCGCCGGTGGAACATTACTGGTCACTCTCCGTTGAAGAGCAGTTCTACATCGTGCTCCCTTTGATCCTGGTTCTGCTGTTGACTGTGTTCCGTCCGGGCAAGCTGAAGCGTGCACGCCTGATCCTGTTCGTCATCGGATCCATCAGCTTGGTCTCCCTGGTTTTCTCCATCACGCAGACCGTCACTGATCCATCCGCGGCCTACTTCTCCACGCTCGGCAGAGCCTGGGAATTCGGTGCCGGAGCAATCCTGGCCTGTCTCTTCAAAGCCGAGCGCAGATTGCAATCCGCCCAGCGTCTGGTCATTCCGGTCCGGGCAGTCGGTTTGGCGATGATCGCAATATCACTTTTCGGCTACTCCGCCCAAACGCCGTTTCCCGGCGTCTCAGCATTGTTGCCGGTTCTCGGGACCGCATTGGTGATCCTGGCGGGAGGACGATCCCCAAGCGTCTTCGCGGACCGGATTTTGGACAACCGGCCGATGCGGTTCATCGGAGACATTTCCTATTCCGTTTATCTCTGGCACTGGCCGTTGCTGATTCTCTTGCCTTACGTTTTCGGCGCCGCGCTCACCTTCGCCCAGCAAATTCTGGTGTTGTTCCTGTCCTTGGCTTTGGGCTATGCCACGAAGCGATTCGTCGAAGACCCGCTTCGACGCCCGAAAGCATTTTTCAACCGAAAGACCTGGCGTACTCTGGTCGCGACGGTGCTCGTGATGATGTTGACCGTTACCGGAATTACCGTTTCCCAGGCCAGCCTCCTGTACGCTCCGGACAATAGCGACCGGGTGGCCGTTGAAATCAATCGTGGCTGCCTCGGCGCAGCATTCCGTGACAACGCAGATTGCTCGGGACTCACTGGGATCTACCCTTCACTCGCCGACCTGAGTACCGACACGGGCAATGCCTATGATTGCTGGAGCGAGAAAAATGGGCCTATGTCGAGTTGCAGCTATGGTCGCCCGGGAGCCACGAAAGTCGCCGTTGCCGGGGACTCGCACGCCGCGATGCTGCTTCCGGGCCTGACCTCGCAAGCTGCTGCCGCCGCTTGGCAAATCGACACCTATGTTGGTTGGGGGTGTCAATTGACCACCCTCTACAAACAGGAATGCCAACAGGCCGGACCCCAGATTCAGGAAAAACTGCTCAACGGCGGCTACTCAGTAGTGATTACCACGGCTTCCCGGGCCGTCTATCCGGACGTTCCGTTCCGCGAACGGGTCGACTCCTATAAGGCGGCTTGGGCTCCGTTGATCGAGGCCGGGATCAAGATCATCGTCATCGAAGACAATCCATTACCCTCAGCAGAGTCTTCGAAATGCGTCATTTCGTCGAAATCCGATCCGGCTGCTTTGCAGAGTTGTAGCACACCGATCGCTGAGGCCACATCCGTCGAAGACACCATTTCGGTTGCGGCCAAAGAACAGAATCTTCCCTGGGTGCCCACCAAGGACCTGTTCTGTGATTCCAAATCATGCCCCTCGGAAATCAATCGAGCGCTCGTCTACAACGACGAATCCCATATCACCGCCACCTTCAGCCGGACCGCGGGACCGAAGCTTCTCGAACGGATCCAACAGGTGCTGAAGAGATGAAACTTCGTCGCTGAGTATTCAGCCGGCGCCAAGCCGCGCCTGCCCGGTTTGGCACCGTCGATCTTTCGGGGATCTAGCTGCCGATGTCCTGTTTCCAGAAATTGCACGGTGGCTCGACCCGCCGTTCCGGGCCAGGCGAGCTGGCCGGGCTCAGCCGGTGGAAACCTGTTCGGGAGCCTTCAGTTGAACTGCTTTGGCTGCTTTGGCCCTGCCCATGATCGGTTTCTCGACCCAGAACCAGCTGGCAACGGCAAGCGGCACGGTGGCTATCAGCGTCGCCACCGTGAACCAGAAAACTCCCCAATGGTATGCGCCGAAAATGGCAAATAGCTGCTGCACCGGGAAAGCATAAATGTACATTCCATAAGAAACGTCATTCCGGGCGATCCATGCTGGTTGCGGAAGCCAGCTGGAGAGCCACAGCAGAAAATAGGCCGCGAAAAACCCAGAAGCCTGCCCTCCCCAACTCGGAAATGCTGCGCTCAAAGACACCCACAGCCCCAAGGAAACGATCGCGGGCAACCAATGCAGGCCAATGCGGTTCTTCCACACGAAGAGCGTCGCACCGCCCAGAAAGAACGGTAGCAACTTGAAAAGACTGATCAGGTCGCCATTGTCGTTCGAAAGGTAAGCGAAGAAGCCCATGTTGGCTTGGACCACGACACTCAACACAAAAGCTGCGGTGATCGGCCAAACCGAACGTTTGAAGATGACGAACAAGCCAAAGAACGCCAAAATCAAGTAGCAAAGGAACTCATAGTACAAAGTCCACAACGAACCATTCCAGGCGCCGGGATACGGCACGTCGAAGGGCGAGCCGGCGATGTCGTAGTTGTACATCTTGAGCGTGATGTTTGAAATCAAGAAGTTAAGCGGCGATGTCGCGGACGAAAAATATCCGCTCAAACTACCCTTACTGACCAGATAGCTGATCGGGCCGAAGAAGGCCACCATCACCAATAGGCAGACCAGAAACGCCGGCATGATGCGCGCCGTACGATGGACCAGATAGTCACCCAAGCGGTTCGCCCAGCGGCTGCCGGTAATCAAATAGCCGCTGATTGCGAAGAACCCGGCCACCGCCCAGCCGCCTAGATAGTCTCCGGCGAAAAACCACCCGTTCGGTGTTCCAGTCAGCGGCCAGCTGTGGTGGAGTAGCACTGATGACGCCAAAACCAGCCTAATGAGGTTGAGGCTGTTCTTGCGGGGGTTGAGCATCGCCCCGAACAATAAGGGACGCTTTTGGGAAACAGAAGGCACGTGCACTCCGTGTAGTCTGGCACTGCCGGATGGACAGCTTGCTCTAGTCTACCGGCCAGTTCCCAGGCAGACGATCTGCACAGCTTTAGATTGGTGATTTCACATTTCAGCGGTCATGATGGACCAATGCGAGGAATCATTCTGGCCGGCGGCACCGGCTCCAGGCTTCATCCGATCACACTGGGCATCAGCAAGCAACTCGTGCCGGTTTACGACAAACCCATGATCTACTACCCGCTCTCGACGCTCATGCTGGCCGGCATCAAGGACGTGTTGATCATCACCACGCCGCATGATTCGGAGCAGTTCCAGCGCCTCCTCGGCGACGGCTCCCAGTTCGGAATCTCGATCTCCTACACGGTTCAGCCTTCACCCGACGGATTGGCCCAAGCCTTCGTCCTCGGGGCTGACCACATCGGTACCGACAAGGTCGCTCTGGTGCTCGGCGACAATATCTTCTACGGGCACGGCATGGGGACGCACCTGCGCAAACACCAGGAGGTCGATGGCGGGGCGGTCTTCGGTTATTGGGTGAAAAACCCGCGCGCTTACGGCGTCGTCGAATTCGACGAGCGCGGCCGAGCACTTTCACTCGAAGAAAAGCCGGAGAATCCGCGAAGCCACTATGCAGTTCCCGGCCTCTACTTCTACGACAACGACGTCATCGACATCGCCCGGAACCTCACGCCTTCACCGCGCGGTGAATTGGAGATCACCGACGTCAATCGGGCCTATTTGGAGGCCGGCAAGCTGCAAGTGGAAATCCTGCCCCGGGGCACTGCCTGGTTGGACACCGGAACCTTCAATGATCTCAACGACGCCTCGAACTTCGTCCGCACGGTGGAGAACCGGCAAGGCTTGAAGATCGGGGTGCCCGAGGAAATCGCCTGGCGCTTCGGGTTCTTGGACGACGAGGAGCTCCGGCGCCGCGCTGAACCATTGGTCAAAAGCGGATACGGCAGCTACCTGCTGTCACTGCTCGAAAAATAGTCACCTGCTGAACGATCAGGCGGGCCGCCCAAAGCGGCGGCCCGCCTGATCGTTCAGCCGTTCCAACAGGCCTTGACCTTGAACAATTTGGCGTCGCCTTGGCGATCCACCTCTTCCAAGCTCGCATTATTGCGCAGGTCCATCACTCCGCCGTAACCGGGCAGCGTCCCGGTGACCGTACGGGTGCCGAAATCAAGGACATACTTCACTTTCAATTCGCGCACGGCTTCGCACACCGCCGGGAATGAAGCAGCGTCTTTCAGCCCGGCATTGACGATGTCGACATCCTCGCCGTGCGTGGTGAGGATATGCGGTTGAATCACCTTTCGGTTCGCAAAGGCGTAGGCCAAGGCGGTGCCGCTGCTCGGCAGCCCAGCCAGCACGTCCTCCGCACCGGTCTCCTGATCCAGCCGATTGAGCAAGGCCAATTCGTCGGTGCTCAGCAGTGCCGAAGCGTCAGTGATCCGATAGGCCCAAGCTGCGTTTTGCGCGGCCGTCGTGGTGATCCCGATTTGGGTGAGCGCAATCGCGAGCACGGAGACCGCGCCGATCGCCACTCGCCGTTTCGGCTTCGAACCCGCGAGCCAACGAAGTGCCCGGCCCAGGACGCCGTCCTTCGTGGCTCCCTGCCTCAGCCAATGTTGGATTCTCCCGATCACCAACGTCGCCCCGATCACGGTCGGGACGATGGTGGCGACAGGAAGCAAAGCGGCCAGCCGGCGGCTGTCGTAGTACCAGACTCCGGTCAGCAGCCAACGCGGTGATTCGTTGAGTCCGGCGGCGTAGAAATACAACACTGCGGCGATCAGGAATGTCCCGATCAGCCAGCGCTGCCTGCGTTGCCGCCAAATCGCAACCATGCCCACCAGGGCGCTCAGGCCCACGATGACCGCCGGAGGAAGCCCGATCGGCGAGGCCAGGAGAATTTCGCCGACTGCCTGCGAAGGGCTGCCGATCGGGCCCCAATTCGCGGCGTCCGCAGGCGGGCGAAGCAGCTTCCACAAGGCAGCGAAGGCGAGCAACAGGGCGATCAGGGCCCCGGTCACGATCAGGAACCGCTTGCGGTCCGGTCCCGATTTCCGCGGCGAAAGCCCCAGCACCTGCCGGGAATAGACGCCGAGTCCGGCAGGCAGGATGAAGGCCAGCAAGGCGATCAGTGTGCTCGGATGGGCCAAGGTGGTTGCAGCGACGGCAATCAAGGCCAAAAGCCAAGCGACCGCAGCGTTGTTCCGATGCAGCTTGGAAATCCCCAAAGCCGACAAACCCAAGGCGATCGCCGCCGGAAGCAGGGCAATCGACAACAAATTCGGGTAGAGCACGCCCCAGTTGATCATCAGGATCGGGAAAGCCGAGAAGCCGGCGGAGAACACCGCTCCGACGATCGTCGGCAGATTCCGGGTCCCGCAAACCGTGCGCACCAGGAGCATTGCGCCGAACGGCCAAACCACGGCACCTACCACGACGGCGGTCACGTTGACCGCCACCGGAATGCTCGCACCGGTCAGCGCAACCACGAGCGCGACGAAAGCATGCCATTCCGCCGGATAGAGGCTGATCCCGGTGAAGGCGCCCAAATTCATCGGCGAGGCATTGGCCGAATCAAGTGCCCAACGCACCGCATTGAGATGGAAGACATTGTCGTAAGTCTGCGAAATATTCTCCGGCGCCATGATCGCCGACATCATCGTCGCGGCGATCAGGAGCACAGCCAGCAACAGGCTCAACACCGCAATCGTGTTGCGCCGCCTGCCCAGCGGCTCAGGTTTGGCTTCCGGAATCCGTCTGCGGATCAGGATCCGCACCGCATAGGCGAGCGCACTCAACAGCAGCACCCCGAGGAAGAAAGTCAGCGGGTTCCACCCGACTTTGCCGAAGGGGAAAAGCAGACTGAGCACACCCACCATCGCGGCGGACAGTATCGGCGCAGCCAATACGGCCTGGAGCCCACGCATTCCGGCCGCCAGCGCGAAAATCAGCCCCGGCACGAGGAATATCACCAATGCCCCGCCGAACACCGGCAAGGTCTGCCACCACGTCACGTCATTTTCCTTTGCATCTTCCCCATACTCCCTCTTCCGGACGCCCCCGAGTGCTCACGCTTCACGATGCGTCCGCCGCATTCCTGCGGCGCAATTCCGTGACCACATCACGCACCTGCCCGTCCATCACAATTTTCCCGCGCTCGAGCAGAACCCCGCGCTCGCACACCGTGGACACCAGGTCGAGGTCATGGCTCACCACGAACAGCGTCTTGCCCCGGGCCGAAAGTTCTTTGATCTTCGCAATGCATTTGCGTTGGAACGGTTCATCGCCGACGGCCAGGATCTCGTCGATTAAGAAAATCTCCGGATCCGTGTGAACTGCGATGGAGAATGCCAGCCGCAAATACATCCCGGAGGAATAGAACTTGACCTCGGTGTCGATGAACTCGCCGATCTCGGAAAACTCCACGATCGAATCGAACCGCTCATCGATTTCGGCCCGGCTCATGCCGAGGATCGCCCCGTTGAGGTAGACATTGTCCCGGCCGCTGAGATCATGGTGGAAGCCGGCCCCTACTTCGATCAGCCCGGCCACCCGGCCCCGGGTCCGCACCGAACCGCCATCGGGTTGCAGCACGCCGGAAATCAATTTCAGCAAGGTCGACTTGCCGGAACCGTTGAGCCCCAGCAATGCCACGGTTTCGCCTTGGGCCACGTGCAATGAGACTTCGTCGAGCGCCCGGAACCGTTTGGTGATGTCGCCCTTGCGCCCGCGCAACAGCCAAACCAGGGCTTCTTTGAGCGACCGGGTGTGCCGGAGCACGAATTCTTTGACGATGTCCTCAACCACGATGGCGGTATTCGGCCGGACGGTGACGGTCATCAGAGCTCCTGCGCGAATTTTTTGGACAGCTTGGCGAAGGTGAGCTGCCCGATGAACAAAATCGCCAGTGAGACCCCGAGGGCGATCGGCAGCCACATGGTTTCCAACCCGGGGACCGGAGCGGCGGCCGGCATGCTCAATTGTTCCGGGCTAAGCGTCGACTCCCAGAATGCGCGGTGGAAGAGTTCCACGGCGACGGTCATCGGGTTGAGCTGGTAGATCCAGAAGAATCCGCCGAGCACGTGCTGCACCTGACTCCACAGATAGAGCACCGGAGACAGCCAAGTCACCATCATGATGAGCAAGTCGACAAGATTTTCCGAATCCCGGAAGTACACGTTCACGGCGCCGAAGAACAGGCCGAGCCCGATCGCCAGCACGCCGACCATGAGGAAGGCGACGATGACCAGGAGCAGCTGCAGCACCGTCGGCTGCCATCCGGTGAACAGGCAGACTACGAGCAGGATCAGGAACTGCGGCAGGAAATGCACTGCGGAGACCCACACGCTGGCCACCGGGAAGAGCTCCCGGGGCAGATAGATTTTCCGGATCAGATCCCGGTTCTCCACAATCGACCGGGTGGCGTTGCCCAGCGCCTCGGTAAAGAAATTGACCAGGACGATCCCGGAGAAAAGGTAGATCGGATAGTTGGGCGTGGAACCCTGTACACCCAGAAACAAACCGAGCGCCACGTAGAACACCAAAAACTGGGTGAGCGGGCGCATATAGGACCATAGGATGCCGAGCACCGATCCCCGGTAACGCACCTTGATTTCCTTGCTCACCAGGAGTTTCAGCAAAAAGCGATTCTTGTAGACATCGCGCAAGCCTTTTCCCCGGCCGGGAAAACTCATCGCCATCTCGGGCTGGCTCAAGACTTGTCCTTGGAGTCCGCGACCGTGTGTTTTTCGAAGGTCGATTTCCAGGCCTCGATGGAGGAAATTCGAGGTGCTGCTGCCTGGTATCGGGCGGCGAGTTCCTCCCACTCATTGCGGATCCGCCAGTGCAACCGGGTCGATTTGGCCAACATTTCGCGCAGCTTGCCAGGATCCCGCTGGTACCAGGAGGCACCCGTGCCTTCCGCATTGGTCACCACGATGCTGTCGTAGCCCGCGGTGCGCCACCACCGGTTGTCGCGGTGGGCCAAAACGGCTTGCGGGAAATCGGCGCTGTTCGGCGCCGGTTTCTGGACGAGTTGCCGGACCACGGTCCGCAAAGCCCAGGGAATCAAGTCCTTTTTGGCGGGCATCCCCGCGGCCACGCTTCGGTGCGGCCCCTTGGTCACCCTGGGGTGCGGAAAGTCGTCGATGTCGTCCTTGGTTTGCGCATCCGGATACCGTTCGCGCAAGGCGTTGATCTGCGGCAACCGCTCGGCGAGCAGCCGGTGCAGCTGTTCCGGCCCGGCGAGCAGGTCTTCCATCGCCATGATCCGGCCGTGTTCGGTGAAGTATTGCATCGACACCAGATGCTTGACATCTTGTTGCACCGATTCCCGGAGCACGCGTCCGCCCTTCGCGAAAGGCGAATGCAGCAGTGCGGTGATGGTCCGGTTCCGCTCATGGAAATAGGCCTGCCAGCCGACCAAATCGTCTTTGTCCGCCCAGGAAACATGCCACACCGCAGAACCGGGGAGCGAAACCGTCGGATAGCCGGCTTCTTTGGCCCGCAATCCGTATTCCGCGTCGTCCCATTTGATGAAAATCGGCAACGCGAGACCGATCTCCCGGATAACTTCCGTGGGGATCAGGCACATCCACCAACCGTTGTAGTCCACATCCACCCGACGGTGCATCCACGACGCCTGGCGGAGGTTGACCACACCGAACTCATGGCCCAATTGCATCTCTTCGTGCGGCAGCGCCGGCTGGATCCGGTACGCGTCGACGACCTCGCCGAACGTGTGCAGCACGGTCCGGTTGTACAGGTCGAACATGTGGCCGCCCACGATTGTGGGTTTGCGGCAGTAATCGGCGAAACACAGTACCCGCCGGATGCTCTCCGGCTCGATGACAATGTCATCGTCCATGATCAGGGCATAATCATTACCGGACTCGACCGCTTCGTACATACCACGGGAGAATCCTCCGGAACCGCCCAGATTGGCCTGATCGATGATCCTCAACCGTCCGCCGAATCGCTGCGCGACCTCGTCGAACCCGGGTTCGGCAGCGACCTTCTGCGAGCCCTGGTCGACGATCAGGAACTCGCGGACCGCGTCGAGCACGTCCAGATTTTCCGACAGCGTCCGGAGGTTGCTCAAGCAATAGTCAGGTTTGTTGAGCGTGGTGATCTCCAGAGTGACTGTTCCCGGCTGCTCGTTCCGGGGCTGGTCCAGCGTCGACCAATCGGCACCGAGCATCACCAACTCATCGCTTCCGGCCGCCAGGTCGAACCAGTACCAACCGCCGTCGCCGAACGGTTTCAGCGAGAGGTCGAAAGTGCTTTCCTGTTCCCCGGTCACGCGCTCGCTCGCCACCCGTTGCAACGATCCCCTGGCGTTCGACTTGTACACGACGACTGCGCCATCGCCCTTGGTGCGTACCGAAAGCCGGATATTGCGGACACTCGTCCAGCGCCGCCAGTAGCTCGCCGGGAAGGCATTGAAATAGGTGCCCAAGGAAAGCCGGTCACCGGCGCTGACCCGCAATGAAGTCCGACTGAGCAGATCCTCGATATGCGCTTCCCTGGGCGTCGAGCTCAGCAGCCGGAGCTTGTCCTCGACTTTTTTGGGCGAGCGGTACATTGTGTCGTTCTCGACGAGCCGGACGCCGTTCACCGAACCCGCGTCGACATACAGCGGGATAGTGTCCACTTGGCCCCCGCCAGGCAGAATCACCCGTTGCAGAAGGTTCCATTCGCTCATGCGTCCACGCCCCCGCTTTCCAGCCGATTGCCACCGCTGAAGTGCGGTTTGATTTTGTTCTCGTACATGGCCAGCGCCGAGCCGATGGCCATGTGCATGTCCAAGTACTTATAAGTGCCCAGGCGCCCGCCGAAGAGCACCGATTGCTCCCCTTTGGCCAAATCCCGATAGGCCAGCAGTTTGCGTCGGTCTTCGGCGGTATTCACCGGGTAATACGGCTCGTCGCCCTTTTCCGCGAAGCGGGAGAACTCCCGCATGATCACCGTGGCGTCTTTGGTGTAGTCGCGCTCCGGGTGGAAGTGGCGGAATTCGTGGATCCGAGTGTACTTTACGTCGTCGTCCGGGTAGTTCATCACCGCGCAGCCTTGGAAATCCTCGATCGGCAGGACTTCCTCTGCCAAATCGATGGTTCGCCAGGACAAGTCGCCTTCGGCATAGTCGAAATACTTGTCCACCGGGCCGGTGTACACCACGGGTGCCTGACCCAGCACCGCAGAACGGCCGAATTCGCCGTCGTCGAAGAAATCGGTGTTCAGTTGGACCGTGATGTTCGGGTGATCTGCCATCCGCTCGATCCAGGCGGTGTAGCCGTCCACCGGCAAGCCTTCGTATTTGTCGTTGAAGTACCGGTTGTCATAGGTGTACCGGACCGGCAATCGGGAGATGATTTCCGCAGGCAGATCCTTGGGGTCGGTTTGCCACTGTTTGCCGGTGTAATGCTTGATGAAGGCCTCATACAACGGTCGCCCGATCAACTGGATGCCTTTGTCATTCAAGTTCTGCGGGTCGGTACCCGCCAACTCGCCGGCCTGTTCCTGGATCAGCGCCCGGGCTTCTGCCGGGCCCAGGGACGCCCGGAAGAACTGATTGATCGTGCCGAGGTTGATCGGCATCGGGAAAACTTCGCCTTTGTGGCTGGTGTAGACCTTGTGCTGGTAATCGGTGAATTTCGTGAACCGGCTGACATACTCCCAGACCTTCTCGTTCGAAGTATGGAAAAGATGCGCACCGTAACGGTGCACCTCGATACCGGTCTGCGCTTCTCTTTCGCTATAGGCGTTGCCACCGATGTGCCGCCGTCGGTCGAGCACCACAACCTTCAAATCAAGTTCGGCGGCGGCTCTTTCGGCGATCGTCAGGCCGAAGAAGCCTGACCCCACAACGACTAGATCAACGCTCACTCATTCTCCTGATTCACAGTTTTCGGGCACGCGGGCACCCGCACAATCCTCTCAAGATTACCCGACGGCAATGGTTATGGCGGTATTAGCAGCTCCCGCCGGGCAGGCGCCCCGGGTCCGGAGCACGGGCTCAGAGCGCTCCCGAATCATTCCGGCGCATGGTGAACGCGACGACGCTCGGGAAGAACAGCAAGACCAGGACCAGCAACGGGGGAAGCAGCAGCGCCAAGCCCCAGAGGTATCCCCCGGTCAGCGTCGGCACCGCGATCGTGAGCATCAACAGCTGCCAAACGAACGCCGCGGCCCGGGTCCACCGGTAGCCGCGGAAATGCTGCACCGCGGCAGCAGCCAGGGCAGCGCCGAGCAAGAACAGCAAGACAGTCAGGAACACCGCGCCGCCGAAGGTCTCCACTTGGACCGTGAACAGGCCGATGACATACACCACTGCAGTGATCAGCAAGGCTGCCGCTTCGAGGCCCAGCACCGCGCTGATCGCCCAAACCCCCCACGGCCGGCCTGCAGGGGCGACCGTACGGGCAGATTCGACGGGCGGTTCGGACTTCGGATCGGTAGCTCTTGACACACTGGCACCCTACCGGAGATATTCATGGGACGGGATGCGGCGCAGCGCAGAATGTGACGTATCGCTCACGTTTCTTGGCAAGTTGTTGGCTTTCACCCCTTGTTTACACACTGTTAACGTGAAACGCTTAATAGCAGTGACCCCAGGGGCCTGCCTCGAAAGATGTACAGCAGAAGTACAGCTCAACGCAGCCCCTTTTCTTATGCAACTGCTCGTGAATCTTTTCACAAGGCAGTTGAGATACTTGTAAGGAGTAAGTGATCAGCATGGATTGGCGTAGCCGCGCAGCCTGCCTCGACAAGGACCCGGAGCTTTTCTTCCCCGTGGGGAACACCGGGCCTGCCTTGCTCCAGATTGAAGAAGCCAAAAGCGTTTGCCGCCGCTGCCAGGTGGTCGACACCTGCCTGCAGTGGGCCATCGAGAGCGGCCAGGACGCCGGTGTCTGGGGCGGCATGAGCGAAGACGAGCGCCGCGCCCTCAAGCGCCGCGCCGCCCGGGCCCGCCGCGCCAGCTGAATTTCCCATCCCCGGAGCTGGATTCCCGCCCCGGGTCAGACTGGAAGCTCGATTTCCACGGCGGTTCCACCGTCTGCTCCGGGCAACCAGCGGATTGAGCCCTTCAATTCGCTCATCACCAGAGTTCGCACGATCTGCAGCCCCAGGCCCTCTTTGTGCGGAGTTTCCGGCAGACCCACCCCGTCATCGGCCACGGTGACCCGCAACATTTCCGAGTCGCCGGCCGCCAGGAACCGCTCGGCGATCAGCCGGACTGTCCCGCCGCGTTCCTCCAATCCGTGTTCGACGGCGTTGGTCACCAATTCGTTGATCACCAGGGCCAGCGGGGTGGCCAAATCACTGGGCAGATCGCCGAATTCCCCCTCCCGCTCGGTATGCACTTCCTGCAAGGGCGAAGCGACCTCGGCCGCCAATCGGAACTGGCGGCCGATCACCTCGTCGAAATCGACGTTCTGGGTCAGCCCCTGGGAGAGCGTCTCATGCACCAATGCGATCGTGGCCACTCGCCGCATCGCCTGTTCCAATCCGTGCTTGCCCTCCTCGGACTGCATCCGGCGCGACTGCATCCGCAGCAGCGCGGCAACCGTCTGCAAATTGTTCTTGACCCGGTGGTGGATCTCCCGGATGGTGGCGTCCTTGCTCACCAACTCGAGCTCGCGCCGACGCAACTCGGTCACGTCCCGGCACAAGACCACGGCACCGAACCGCCGTTCCTGATCCCGCAGCGGGATCGCCCGCAGTGACAAGCTCACCCCGCGCGATTCGATTTCGGTCCGCCAGGGCATCCGGCCGGTGACCACCAGTGGCAGGGTTTCGTCGATCATCCGGCGTTCGTGCAGCAAGTCCGCGGTGACCTCGGCGAGCGAACTGCCTTCGAGCGACTCGATGCCGCCCAGCCGCCGGAACGCCGAGACGCCATTGGGGCTGGCATACTGCACGACCCCCTCGGCGTCGAGCCTGATGAATCCGTCCCCGACCCGCGGCGCACCACGCCGCGACCCGGTCGGCGAAGCAAAATCCGGCCACAGCCCCATGGTCCCCATCCGCAGCAGATCATAGGCGCTCTGCCGGTAGGTCAGCTCCAAGCGGGACGGCAACCGGGACGATGAGACGTCCATATGCGAGGTCACCACGGCCAGGGTCCGACCATTGCGCACCATCGGCACGGCATCGACCCGCACTGCCATCTCGGAATTCCAGCTGGCCTCGGCAGCCCGTTCGATGGTTTTGCTCAGCCAAGCCCGTTCGACCAGCGGCCGCAGGTCCCCCCGCAGCTTCTCCCCCACGAAATCCTTGTGGAAAACAGTGTGCGTAGTGGACGGCCGGACGTGCGCCAAGGCCAAGAACCCGCCTTCCGGGTCCGGGAACCAGAGCGCAAGATCCGCGAAAGCCAGATCCGCGATCAGCTGCCAGTCCCCGACCAGCAGATGCAGCCATTCGGCATCTCCTGGGCCGAAGTCGGCGTGCTCCCGGATCGGATCAGTGAATATCGCCACGGGAGCGCCACCTTCCAGCCTGCAGGACTACCTCCGGACAATCGAACGGAGCAACCTCAAGGCTACCGACAAAGAGGCCATGTCGTCCTGTTCGAGCTGGTTGACCTCTTCGAACATCGACCGCGCCCGGGCCAGTTGCTCGGCGTTCTGTCCGGCCCAAGCGGTGATCCGGGCGTGCGGATCAAGTTCGCGTCCGCCATCCGCGGACGTCGCATTCATCACGGCGATGGTCATGTCCGCCGTGGTCGAATACAGGTCGTCGCGCAACGCGGCTCTGGCCAGTGCTTGCCAACGGTCCCTGCGCGGCAAGGCAGAGATCCGCTCCAACAGGCCATCCACGCCGAATTCCGCGAAAATCGCATAATAGACCCGGGCCACCGCGTCCACGGGTTCGTCGATCTGGTCCTTGATCCGGGCAATATCCAGCAAGGCGAAGCTCTCGAACATCTCCGACCAGCGGTTCGCCAAGTCCGCTGGTACGCCCCAACCGGACGCCTTGTCCCGCCAGGCCTGCGCCCGGTCGCGATCGACCCCGTCAAGCAGTCCGTTCAGTTCCGAACGTAGCTTTTCGACGATCGGGCCGAACTTCGCGACGACGTCGGAGATCGGTTGCGAGGTGGCTGAATGGTTCACCAGCCAGCGCACGGCCCGGTCCAGGAGCCGGCGCATGTCGAGATGGATATTGGACCAGTGCTCGGTCGGGAATGACGGCGGCAAAGCGGCCAGGGCGGCCGCCATTTCGTCCAGTTGGTAGATCTCGCGCAACGCCACGAAGGCTTTGGCCAGCACCGCTTCGGAAGCGTTCGTCTCCTCCATCGCCCGGAAGGCGAAGGTGATGCCGCCGATGTTGATCATGTCGTTGGCCACCACGGTGGCGATGATCACCCGGCGCAGGGGATGCGAATCCAATTCCGCGTCGAAACGCTCCGCCAATTGCTTCGGGAAGTACTTCCGCAAAGTTCTGCGGAACCAAGGGTCGTCGGCGAGGTCACTTTCGGCCAGCGCCTTGGCCAGTTCGATCTTGGCATAGGCCGCCAGCACCGAAAGCTCCGGCGAGGTCAACCCTTGGCCACCGTCGAGCCGGCTCCTGAGCTCCTCGGAACTCGGCAGGGCTTCGATCGTCCGGTCGAGGCCGGCCCGGGTTTCGAGCCAATCCATCAAGCGTTCGTAACTGGGGCTCCATTCGACCACCCGCATCCGGTCATTGAGCAGCAGGACATTCTGGTCGATGTTGTCTTCGAGCACCAGATGACCGATTTCATCGGTCATCGCGGCCAGGAAGTCGGCGCGTTCCACGGGGTCCAAAGCTCCCGCGGCGACCATCCGGTCCACGAAAATCTTGATGTTCACCTCGTGGTCGGACGTGTCCACCCCCGCAGAGTTGTCGATCGCGTCGGTGTTCAGGATCACTCCGTGCAACGCGGCCTCGATCCGGCCGCGTTGGGTCAGCCCCAAGTTCCCGCCTTCGCCGACCACTTTGACCCGCAGGTCTTTGCCGTCGACCCGGATCGAGTCGTTGGCCTTGTCGCCGACCTCCGCGTGCGTTTCGGTGCTCGCTTTGACATAGGTGCCAATGCCGCCGTTGTAGAGCAGATCCACCGGGGCCAGCAAGATCGCCCGGAGCAGTTCCGGAGGACTCATCGAAACGGTGTCCGCCGGCAACCCGAGCACCTCGCGGACCTCGGCGGAAATCGGAATGGCTTTCACTTGGCGCGGGTACACCCCGCCACCGCGGCTGATCAATGCGGCGTCGTAATCCTGCCAGGACGAACGGGGAAGTTCGAACATCCGACGGCGTTCGGCATAGGAGACCGCCGGGTCGGGATTGGGGTCCAAGAAGATGTCCCGGTGGTCGAACGCGGCAACCAGCTTGATTTGTTCGGAGAGCAGCATTCCGTTTCCGAAGACGTCCCCGGACATGTCGCCGACGCCGACCACCGTGAAGTCTTCGTTCTGGGTGTCCACATCGAGCTCGCTGAAGTGCCGCTTCACCGATTCCCAGGCGCCGCGGGCGGTGATGCCCATGACTTTGTGGTCGTAACCCACCGAGCCGCCTGAAGCAAAAGCATCGCCCAGCCAAAAACCGTACTCCGCCGAAATCGAGTTCGCGATGTCGGAGAAGGACGCGGTGCCCTTGTCCGCCGCCACCACCAGGTAGCTGTCATCGTCGTCGTGCCGGACCACCGCGGCCGGCGGCACGATCTGTTCGCCGTCCTCGGTGACCACCAAATTGTCCGTCACATCGAGAAGTCCACGGATGAAGGTCTTGTAGCTTTCGATGCCTTCGGCCATCCAGGCCGAACGGTCCGCGGCCGGGTCCGGCAGCAGCTTGGCGTAGAAGCCGCCCTTGGCCCCGGTCGGCACGATCACCGCGTTCTTCACGGTCTGGGCCTTGACCAGGCCCAGAATCTCGGTTCGGAAGTCCTCGCGCCGGTCGGACCAACGCAAACCACCGCGGGCCACCTTGCCGAATCTCAGATGTACGCCCTCGACGCGCGGCGAATAGACCCAGATTTCGAATTTCGGCCGGGGGAACGGCAATCCCTCGATCGCCGTCGGGTTGAACTTGATGCTCAGATAGGACTTCGACTGGAAGTAGTTGGTCCGCAAGGTCGCCTCGATCAGGTTGACCAAGCGGCGCAGCACCCGGTCCGCGTCAAGCGTCGGAACCTGGTCCAAGCCTTCCGCGAGCCGGGCACGGACGTCGTCGAGTTTCCGGGTGCGGTCGGCATCCGGGATCTGCGGATCGAAGCTGGTTTCGAACAATTCGACCAAAGCCCTGGCCACCGTGGGATTCCCGAGCAGGGTGTCCGCCACGAAGCCGTACGAGTTCGGGTTTCCCATCTGACGCAGATACTTGGCATAGCTTCGCAGTACCACCACTTGCCGCCAGCCCATGCCTTCACGGAGTACCAGCCGGTCGAAGGCATCGGACTCGCTGGCCCCGGTGATCGCGGCGCAGAAGGATTCCTTGAGCAGATCGCCGGTGCCGATCGGATCGATGCCCTGCGGATACTTCAGCCCCAGATCATAAAGGAAGAAGTCCCGGCCGTCTGCGGTTTGGATCTCGAACGGACGTTCATCGAGGACCTCCAGGCCGAGGTTGTGGAAGAACGGCAGAATTTGGCTCAAGCTCTTCGGCCGTGCCATGTAGAGCTTGACCCGGGCATCCTCTTCCAGTTCATCGCCCACGCCTTCCGGTAGATAGACCTTCATCCCGGGCCCGCATTCGGCCGAAGCCGCATTGCGCTGCGCATTCTGGAAATCGCGGTCGTAGTCCTCGAAGCGGCGCAGATCTTCGATCGCGTCTTCGATCTCGAAATCTACCCGGTAGCTTGCCGGGAACGCTTCGGCCCACTGGGCGGCCAGAGGTTGCGCCTGGTCCAAGGGCAGCACTGCCGACAGCACCTCGGTAAGGCCTTCCGACCAGGATCGCGCAGCGGTGACCAATCGGGCTTCCAACTCACCGGCGTCGACCTCAAGGGCCTTCGCTTTGGCCTCGGCATCCTTGGGCAGCCGGATCCGGAAGAACAACCGGGCCAGCGCAGATTCGCTCATCCGGGCTTCGAAGTCGATGCTCACCGCACCGAAGGTCTGCGTCAGCTCCGCTTCGATCCGTTTCCGAACCGCGGTGGTGTATCGATCCCGTGGGATGAAGATCAGCGCGGACATGAACCGGCCATAAATGTCCTGGCGCAGGAACAACCTGGTCCGGCGCCGTTCCTGGAGCCGCATGATCCCATCCGCGATCGCGATCAAGTCAGCGACCTCGATTTGGAACAGTTCGTCCCGCGGATAGGTTTCGAGTACCGCGAACAGGTCTTTGCCGGAGTGCGAATCGGGCGGGAAGCCGAAATGCCGGAGCACCTGGTTGACCTTCTCCCGGACTACCGGGATCTTCCGGACCGACCCCGTGTAGACCACCGAGGCGAAAAGCCCGATGAACCGCTTCTCGCCATTGACATTGCCTTCGGCGTCAAACGATTTCACCCCGATGTAATCGAGATATCCGGTCCGGTGCACCGTCGAGCGCGAGTTGGCTTTGGTGATCACCAGAGCGCGCTTTTCCCGGGCCTTCCGCCGGCCGGCCTCGGTCAGGTGCTGGACTTGTTTGTTGACTTTGGCGTCCCGGAGCAACCCCAACCCGCTGCCTTCGCGGTTGATCAGCACGTCTTCGCCGGCTTCGGTGACCAAATCGTATTCGCGGTAGCCGAGGAAGGTGAAGTTCCCGGCGTCCATCCACCGGAGCAGCTCTTCGGCCTCGCGCAGATCGGAGACTTGGTCCCCGCCGGTGACTTTGGCCAGCTCGGCAGCGCAGCCGACGGCTTTCTGCCGCATCGGCTGCCAATCCTCGACCGCCGCCCGGACGTCGCCCAAAACCCGGGTCAAGCCCTCGATCAGCGCCTCGGCGGCAGCTTCGTCCTGTTGGCTGATCTCGATCGCGATCCAGGACTCCAGATGCGAAGACTGGTTTCCGTTCGCAATCAGGTGCGAAATGTCCGGCATCGCGGCAGTGTCGCCGCTGGAGACGCCCAGGTAGGCCGGAACCTTCGCGACGCTGATCAGTTCGTCGTCGGCATTGCCCCGCGCCGCGACGAACATCGGGTGCACGACCAAGGTGATTGCCGCATTCTGCCGGACCACCTCTGCGGTCACCGAATCGACGAGGAACGGCATGTCATCGGTCACGATGTAAACGATGGATTCTTTGTAATGCCGGGTCTGGTCGTCTTCATTGACGATCGCGACCTTGGCCGTTCCGGGCGGCCGGTTCCGGGCCAACTCCCAATGTTTGAGTGCCCGGTTGCGCAAAGTACTGGATTCGTACTTGGCCCGGTCGTCGTCAGCGATCTGCTGGTAATAGTCGTCGATGAAACTGTCGATTGTCTCTTCAGTCAGTTTCGTCGTCCCGGTATTGGGCACCATGGTCTCTTCGGACCCGTTCGACATGGGAATACGCCTCCGTCGCAGTTAAGGACCGCTTCCTTGCGGTCCCAGAATGAGACTAGCGCGAAACCGTCCGCCCTGCTGTGTTTGAAGATACAGCAGATCTTCTGGATCGCTGTGCATCTGCACCAATGATATCCGCGATCTTCCGGCGCAACTGCGAGTCGGCCGCCGCCTCCCGGAGGGCTTGCCCGGCAAGCAGAGCACGATCTGCCGACTCCGGTTCCCACGGCAGGAAATGCGCGATCGGCAGCGACGGTCCGAATCGCTCCCAGGCGCGCCGCAACGCCGCTTCCGGCCGTCGGCCCACGGCGGAAGCCCGGACCTTGTTCAGCACCACGGTGAGGCACGCTGCCGGCACGATGGAAAGCACCTCATCGAGCGCCCGGAGCAATCTGGGCACCCCGATGCTGTCCGCCGCCCCCACGGCAATCACCTGATCCGCTTCGGACAACACCAGCAACGCCGAGCCGTTGCGCCGCGGCGCCATGGTGTCGAAGCTGAGTTCCTCATCCGCTTCCAAGGCAAAACCGCAATCGATCACCGTGGTCTGGAAAACCTCCCGGGACCGGTCCAACACCTGGCGCAGCGCGGAACTGCGCAGTTCCGGCCAGCGGTCCGCGCGGCTCAATCCGGTCAACACCCGGAGGGTGCTTCCCCCGACCACCAGCTCCACCGAAGACTTCAGCAGACTCGCCGGATCGAGCACGCCCTGTTCCGCGTATCGGCAGGCTTGAGCTATCCCGGCGGATTCGTCGAGCAAACCGAGCGTCGCGGCCACGCTCGGACCGTAGGTGTCGGCGTCGATCAAGAGCACGGAATCCCCGGTGGCAGCCGCTTCGGCAGCCAGATTCACGGCAACCGTGGTCTTGCCGGGCGAACCTACCGGACCCCAGACCGCGAGGACCCGGTGCTCGGCAACCCCGGCCGGCCCCGGTCCCGCCGGCCCGCGGCTGCCCTGGGGCAAGAACCCTTCACTCGGCGGATCCGTCGCCGCGTGCGTCCTGAGCGGCGCAGAAGCATCCGCATAACCCGGGTCCGCCCCGCCCGACCGCGTGGCAACACCCAAATCCTGGCCGGCATCGACGATCCGGCAGATCTGCGCCGCGAGATCCGCGGCGCCGCTGCGCTCGGGAGCCGTGGCCACCCCGAGGTTCTGCAGGCGCCGCTGTTGCGCACCGTCGTCGCTGAGCACCAGAAGGCTCACCCCTTGGTGCCGAAAGCGGTCCAGGACGCTGGCGGTGAGCTCGTCGATGCCGGTCGAGACGATCGCTGCCCTGGCCAGTCCGCTCTGGCAGACGGCGATCAGCTCGGCAAGTTCCGCGCAATGCCTGACCACTGCGATCGGCCCGCGCAAGCCTTCCAGACCGGCAACCAAGTCACCCGCCGCCCGGCCGACGGTAGCGACCGGAATACTCATCCCTGGCCGCCGGAAGGGTTCCACACCACGGAAATTTTGGCGTTGTTCGCCAGCGAATCCAAAATCTGGGGCATCTGCTGTTTGCCCACCAGCACGTAGACCGACGTGCTCCGATTGCTGCCCAGGCCCGCGGATCTGTTTTCCAGCTGCGAAATTTCGGCCCCGGCCAGCAGCCGCACCGGTTCATTGAAACCGCCGGACCGCACATCGGGCCGGCTGGCCCAGACATCCACCCGGCTGCCGACTTTCGCCCCGGCCGGCAAATTCTCGTCCAGACTGAATGCAATGGGGCTGCGATCGACCGACGCGGCCTCGTCGATGCTTGATTTGGGCAGCAATTCGCCCTGCGGAATGCGCTGGACCGCAAATCCGTTCGACGGCAATCCTTCGGCAGCCAACTGATATCGTTCCTGCACCGGATCGAGGCGCACCCGGCCTCGGTCCAGCAGGTCTTCGGTGATTTTCTGCCCGACCGGGATGTCCCGTTTGGCAATGAAGACCTCGGTCGTCCGGTCGGCTCCGGCCAGCAGGGACACTACCGCGGCTACCGAAGCGAGGACCAGCAGGATGCCCACCAAGAGCCGGGGATCACGCCAAGACGGCCGCTTGAGCCGATTCGTTGCCGGGGTGCCGAGTGTCATTCCGCCTCCGCCGCGTCGTCGGATTCCTGCCGATGCCATCTGTGGGTCACCGTGGTCCCACCAGACTAGACGCAGATCACCGGCTGCCAAGCAGTTCCCCGAAAATCTGTGGAAAACCACGGCAAAGCTGTCCAAACCCGGTCAAGGGTGACAAAATCGAGGCATGCCCCGCTTCCTGACCTTGGCCGACGTCTCGGAACAGCTCCAGATTTCCGCACCGGCAGCCTACGCTTTGGTCCGCAGCGGCGAACTCTCCGCGATTCAAGTGGGCGGCCGGGGACAGTGGCGGATCGAAGAGGCGATGTTGGAGAAATACATCCAAGACCGCTATGCCGAGGCCGAGCGCCAGATTGCTGAGAACCGGGCGAAGTCCGGCAGTACCGATTGATTCGGCGAACCACGGTTCACCGTGGTTCCCTGGCCGCGGACGAGAGCGCTGCGATCGCCGCGAAAGGCACCATCCGCCGCCCCGCGACATTCCCGACCCGGCGTGCTTCACCATCCCGGACCACGGTGATTTCGCAGTAGTCCCGCCCGACCTGATCGATGGTTCCGGAAATCGTTGCCGGCGCTGCGTCCAGCCCGGCCAAATGAACGGTGACGAACTCCCGGTCCCGGGCCAGCAGACGCACCGCAGATCCGAAGCCATGCCGCAGCGCGCTGCTCGGCCGGCTCGCCGAACCTGAAAGTCCCTGCACGGTCAGCACTTCCGCGCTGCGGATCAGCACTGAGCGGACTTCGGTTTCCAAGAGGAACCAGGCCTCCCCCACCCGGGACAGTACGCCGTCGAACCGCAGCCGCGATGTCAACTGCACCGTCACAGACGAACCCGAGGAACCACGCATCCGGTCGGCGAACTCGATCCCGGCGGACTCGGCGCGGGCCAGATCGGTGATCTCGGATTCGAATCCGAGCTGTTGCGAAGCCGACATCTGGCCGTCCAGATCCCTGAAGAACCCCTCCCATCGCATCCGCACAGCGTATTGGCGCGGCAGGAAGAGGTCAAGGGAACGGCACACAAAAGGCATGGACAAAAAGATCAGGAGATGCTCCAATGTCTTCTATGAATCTCAAAACACATCAAACATCATCAAAAGGCATTGAAGATCATCGGCATTCTGTTCCGTTGTCCGAAGACCTGCTGCTCGGAGTACTCGTTTTGGCCCTCGGCGCGGGCTTCACCGTGCTCGGCGGCTTCGCCTTGCCGGACTGGCAACGAACCGGCTTCTGGCAATCGGCGACCTTCGACGATCTGATCGGCGCCACGGCAATCGCAGCTGGGATCGCCATCGTGCTCTGGTGGCTGGTTTCGATGCTCGCGGCAGTTGCCGCAGCGCTGCTTTTCGCCCGTGGAAACCGCCGTCTGGCAGCCCGCTTCGGGCGGCTGGCACCGGGGTTCATGAGGCGTCTGGCGATCGCCCTGCTGGGCATCAACCTGACCACGGTGCCACTTGCCTATGCCGGCCAGACAACGGACCCCGCGGCGCCGGCCGCCCAGGAAGCACCAGGCCAAGAATCCGTCGAACCGACCTACCGAGGGGTGGATCCGGCGTGGAAACCTCGGAACGCCGCTCCCCCGCCGGACGCCGCTCCCCCGCCGAACGCAACCCGCAGCGTCCGGGTGGTGGCAGCCGGCGAGAGCCTGTGGTCGATTGCCGCCACGACGCTGCGCGCCGGCGCTGCAGCATCCGACATCGCCGCCGAGTGGCCCCGCTGGTATGCGCAGAACCGGGAATCTGTGGGCCCGGACCCGGACCGGCTCCTGGCCGGGTCGGAACTGCAGGCGCCTGATCCGGCTTGAATCCTGGTGTTCGGTAAGGGGAACCGAAATGAACAGTGCGCTTGCTGCAGCTTGGGAGTCCGACGACCCGGGGGGTCGACTTCGTGCGGTACGGGCTGAATCGCGGACTCGGCAGAGCCGGCCCGCCGCCGATGAACGAGCGGAAGTGCACCGGGTCGCCGGACATGTCGCCCGCGGCGCCCTCGAGGTGCTGGCCGGATCGCGGCAGGCCCAACAACTGGCCTCGCTGCTCGTGCCTGCGGTCTATCGCAGTCTGTTGGCCCGCGCCGAACTGAGCAAACGGGCCAGAGAATTGGACCCGGCGAAATTCGCCAAACTCCACCAAGGAGTCAAGGCCCACTCGGTGCATTCATGCGCCGTAGCCCCAGGGGTTTACGAACTGAGCGTCGTGGTCACGGAACGAATCCGGTGCCGAGCACTGGCGATGCGGATAGAAAAGCAGGGCGGCAACTGGAAAGTCACCGCCCTGCTCATCGGTTGAACCCGCGCATCGGCTGAATGCCAGGTCGCCCGCGCCGCCGGCTCAGCGCCGCTTTTTGCGCTTGTTGTTGGGTTTGCTCGACTTGCGTGCCGAGGGCGGCAAGGTGCTCTCGGTCGAGGAACCCGTGCCGCGCCGCTCCACTCTGGTCTCGGCTTCACCGGAAGCATCCGGCGCCGTGAACTGCAGCTGACTGGGGCGCTCCGGAGCTTCCAATCCGGGCGCGGTGAGTACCGGACGGTTCGCTGCGGAAGCAGGCTCCGCCCCGTCGTCCGACCCGGATCCGCCATCGCCGACCCGATTGAGCAGGGCCGCGGGTTGATTGGCCTGGATACCGACCGATGCGGCAGGTGCTTCTTCCACCTGGACTTCCAAGTTGAACAGGAAGCCGACGCTCTCCTCGCGGATCGCGCCCATCATCGATTGGAACATGACGAAGCCTTCGCGCTGGTACTCGACCAGCGGATCACGTTGCGCCATGGCGCGCAGACCGATGCCCTCTTTCAAGTAATCCATCTCGTAAAGGTGTTCCTGCCACTTCCGGCCGATCACCGAAAGCACCACCCGACGCTCGAGTTCCCGCATGGTTTCGGCGCCCAGCGCCGTTTCCCGGCCTTGGTACGCAAGCTGCGCGTCGGACAGGATTTCGCGTTTGAGCATCTCCACCGTGATATTGCCGGCGCCGCCTACCTCCTCGGCCAGGTCGTCGACCGTGAGGCTCATCGGGTACAAGGTGCCCAGTGAGCTCCACAAGGCCTTGTAGTCCCAACCTTCCGCGTGGCCTTCGGCAGTGGTCGCGTCGATGCTTTCGTTGACCGTGTCTTCGAGGAAATGCTGCACTTTTTCATGCAGGTCGTCGCCCTCCAGGATCCGCCGACGGTCGCCGTAGATCGCTTCGCGTTGCCGGTTGAGCACATCGTCGTATTTCAGCACGTTCTTGCGCTGCTCGGCATTGCGCCCTTCGACCTGTCCCTGCGCCGAAGCGATCGCCTTGGAGACCAGCTTGGATTCCAGCGCCTGGTCGTCCGGCATCGCCGAGCCGCCCATCAGGCGCTCGGCCGCACCGGAATTGAACAAACGCATCAAGTCGTCGGTCAAGGACAGGTAGAACCGGGATTCGCCCGGATCTCCCTGACGGCCGGACCGGCCACGCAGCTGGTTGTCGATCCGGCGGGACTCGTGCCGTTCGGTGCCCAGCACGTACAGGCCGCCCAGTTCCACGACTTCTTCGTGCTCCACCTCGGTGGTTTCCTGGGCCTTCTCATAAGCCTCGGCCCAGGCGGCCTCGTACTCCTCGGGAGTCTCTTCAGGGTTGAGCCCGCGCGCGGCCAGTTCGGCCACCGCGTTGAACTCGGCGTTTCCACCCAGCATGATGTCAGTACCACGGCCGGCCATGTTGGTGGCCACGGTCACCGCGCCCTTGCGCCCGGCCTGCGCCACGATGGCAGCTTCCCGCGCGTGGTTCTTCGCGTTCAGGACTTCATGCTTGACGCCGGCCTTCGCAAGCTGCTTGGAGAGGTATTCGCTCTTTTCGACGCTGGTGGTACCCACCAGAACCGGCTGGCCCTTCTCATGCCGTTCGACGATGTCCTTCACCACGGCTTCGAATTTGACCACTTCGTTCTTGTAGACCAAATCCGGCTGGTCCACGCGCACCATCGGCTTGTTGGTCGGAATCGGCACCACGCCGAGCTCGTAAGTGCCCATGAATTCCGCGGCCTCGGTCTCTGCGGTACCGGTCATCCCGGAGAGCTTCTCGTAGAGCCGGAAGTAGTTCTGCAGGGTCACCGTGGCCAAGGTCTGGTTTTCCGCCTTGATTTCCACGCCCTCTTTGGCTTCGATGGCCTGGTGCATGCCTTCGTTGTAGCGCCGGCCGGCCAGAATACGGCCGGTGTGTTCGTCGACGATCAGCACTTCGCCGTCCAGGATCACATAATCCTTGTCCCGCTTGAAGAGCTCCTTGGCTTTGATCGCGTTGTTCAAGAAGCCGATCAGCGGAGTGTTCGCCGACTCGTAGAGGTTGCTGATGCCCAGGTAGTCTTCGACCTTTTCGATGCCCGGCTCGAGCACTCCGACGGTGCGTTTTTTCTCATCGACTTCGTAGTCGTCCTCGACCTCGAGGCGCAAAACCACCTTCGCGAACTCGCTGTACCAGCGGTTGGCATCGCCGCTGGCCGGACCCGAGATGATCAACGGCGTCCTGGCTTCATCGATCAGGATCGAGTCGACTTCGTCGACGATCGCGAAGTGGTGTCCGCGCTGCACCAGCTCGTCGGAGCTCCACGCCATATTGTCGCGCAGGTAGTCGAACCCGAACTCGTTGTTGGTGCCGTAAGTGACATCGGCGGCGTATTGTTCGCGGCGCGTCGGCGGCTCCTGCTGCGACAGGATGCACCCGCTGGTCAATCCCATGAAACGGTGCACCCGGCCCATCAGCTCGGATTGGTAGCTGGCCAGGTAGTCGTTGGTCGTGACGATGTGCACGCCTTTGCCGGAGAGCGCATTGAGGTACGCCGGCGCGGTGGCGACCAGGGTCTTGCCTTCACCGGTTTTCATTTCCGCGATGTTGCCCAGATGCAGCGCGGCACCGCCCATCAACTGCACATCGAATTGCCGCATGCCGAGCGTCCGCCGGGAACCCTCGCGGACCGCGGCAAAGGCCTCCGGCAGCAAATCGTCGAGCGACTCGCCGTCCGCATGGCGCGCTTTGAGCTTGTCCGTCTCCTCACGCAGCTCCGCGTCGGTGAAGGTCTGGAACGAGTCTTCCAAGGAATTGATCGCGTCAGCATAGACATGCAGCTTTTTGAGCGTCTTGCGGTCGCCGGTGCGAAGAATCTTTTCAAGCAGTGATGGCACGTTCCATGCTCCTGGGTTGCTACAGCCTAGTGATGGCCCGGTTCGGGCACCTGGACGGTTTCCAGCGTGATCAGTCTACGTGAGTCACGTCTCGGCGAGCATACTGGTTCCCGCTGAGCGAATTCTGATCGTGCCGAACCCGGATCATTGCGGCATGCGGCCAAGCCTTTACCCGGCTGGACGGCCCGTCACCGCCGCGCCAGAGCCGCCGCCAACGGCACGGCGAGATCCCCCACCGGTTCCACCACGACGTCGGCCAAACCCAGCCACTGGGCCAGCAAACCCAACTCGGCGGCAAGCTCCGCTGCGGTATCGGCCGGTGCTTCGGGCTCGGCGAATGCGGTGCGCACCAGGAGCCGGCCGGCGGACCGGTCCGCTTTGAGATCGGTCCGCGCCACGATGCGGTCCCGGAGCAGGAACGGCAACACGTAGTAGCCGTGGGTGCGCTTGTGCGCCGGGGTGTAGATGCCGATCCGGTAATGCATGCCGAACAGGTCCAGCAACCTGCTGCGCTCGAAAACCAACGGGTCGAAAGGGCTCAGCAAAGCCCTCGCCCGGGACGTCCGCGGACGTGCCGCTTCCCGGTGCACGAACAATTCCGATTCCCAGCCCCGCACTGCCACCGGCTCCAAAACGCCTTCTTCGACCAGACGCCGTACCGCGGCGACCGCCGGCTTCACCGGGAGCCGGAAATAGTCGGCAAAACAACGTGCGCTGCCGATGCCGTGCGCCCGGGCCGATGCCTCGATGAGCCGGTGGATGCTCGCTTCGCGGTCATCCGGCGCTGCGGAGCGCTCGGCCGACCCCAGGATCCGTCCGGTCGGCGTGTACCGCCGCTCGAATTGCTCATTCCGACCGGCAACGCCGACTTCGCCGGCGATGAACAGCTTCTCCAAAATCTGTTTCACCGGATTCCAATTCCAGCCCCAGTTTTTGCGGTCGATCTCGAATTGCTGCCCGATCCGGCTGCTCACCTGCCGCGCGGTCATCGCCCGCCCGGCTTCGAGGGTGGCCAAGATCCGCTGGGCCAGTGCGGCTTCTTCTTCATCCGGCAAGGTGTCGCCGCCGAACCAATTCCGCCGCTGCCACAACCGGATGTCCGCGAAGTGCTTCGGCTGGATGAAGCTTGCCTCGTGCGCCCAGTACTCGACCATCTTGCGGGGATGCTTATTGCTGAGTTTGTTCAGCAGGTCGCGGTCGTAGTCGCCCAAACGGGCGAAAAAGGGCAGGTAATGGCTTCGGGAGAGCACATTGACCGAATCGATCTGGACCAATTGCATCTGTTCGAAACTTTTGGCCAGGGCCCTGCTGCTCACCGGTTTCCTCGGCTTCCCTTTGGCCAGGCCTTGGGCCCCGATGGCGATCCTCCGGGCTTGGGCGAGGGTCATCGGCGAAGCAGTCGTCATAGCCAAAGCCTAAGGGTTATTCCGGACAACGAGCGTCCGTAATAGGTTGCGCCCGCTGCACTCCGACGAACGCGGCGGCGGCACGGCCGGCACCACTCGTCGTCGTCGATTTCAGATAGCGGCAAGGCTTTGGGATAGCCGAATGACGTCCATCCGACTATCCCAAAGTCATTTCGCTATCTGAAAACCGGAAAGGTCAGGACGCCGTGGCCGCCCGGTCGTCCGAACGGTAGGCCAAAATCTGATCCGCGGGAACCGAAGCCGCATCGGCGCAATCAGCGTCCAAGGTGATCACTCCGTAAGTCCAACCGCGACGCCGGTACACCACGGACGGGGCATTGGTCGCGGAGTCCACGAAAAGATAGAAATCGTGCCCGACCAGCTCCATGTTGTCCACCGCGTCGTCCACCCCCATTGCGGTCGCCGGGAAGGTCTTCCGCCTGATCAGCACCGGCGAATCCCCTGCCGGGATGTCATTGTCGATCTCGTATTGCGAGCGCGGCTCAGCCGGCTCGGCGCTTTCCGGAGCGTTCAGCAACGCCAACGGACTGGTCGGTACCGGGTCCAAAGCGGCGGTCGCCTCGCTCACCGCGATCGGCGTATGCCTTCCGCGGTGGATCTTCTTTCGGTCCTTGGCCCTTCGCAGCCGTTCCAAGAGCTTGTTGTAGGCCACATCGAAGGCCGCGAATTTATCCCCTGCATGCGCTTCCGCGCGGATCACCGGGCCACGTCCCTGTACCGTCAATTCCACTGTGAGTTGGGTATCCGCCAACTTCGCATTCGCCTGCTTCGATACCTTCGCATCAATACGCTGAACCTTTTCGGTGAGGTGCTCCAGCTTGGAAATCTTCTCGGTAGCGTATTCGCGGAACCGGTCTGAGACAGTGAGATTGCGGCCGCTGATCATGAATTCCATAGTGCCCTCCACATGACGAAAGTGACACGACGGTCGGCTTTCGGTTCTGTTGCCAGACCGCCGACGGGTCCTGATCCTCAATGAGGTACCCGTCCATTCACGTTAGTTCAAAGCAACCATTTATTCACCCTCTGTTCGCATATATTTTCTTGGAGTTGCCTGTTCATCCCAGTCCAGCCTGTGCCGGGGCACAGGACCGGCGACCGCGGCGAGCACCACGGCGCCGCGGACCGCCGCACCGGCCCCGGCCAAGACCCGCGCCGCTTCGGCCACGGTGGCCCCGGTGGTCAGCACGTCGTCGACGATCAGACACGGTTTCCCGGCCAGAACCCGGCGCAGCCGCTTCGGCACCCGCAGGCTGCCCGCGGTCTTGGCCCGCCGCACGGCCCCGGACATCGCCTTTTGCGGCCCGCGCAGCCAACCCCAAGGCCCGCGGCGTACTCGGCGCAACGCCGGAACCACCGGGAAGGACCCGGCTACTCCCCGGCGCCCCGCCCGGAACAGTTCCGCGAGCGGATCGAATCCGCGTCGCCGAAATCCGGCCGGGCTGCACGGTACCGGGACCAGCACGGGGGCTTGCGCCGGTGCGCCGATCAGCACGGGAAGCCCGGGCGGATCGGCCAGAACCGCTGATTCCAGGGTCCGGTCGAGCACCCGGGACAATTCACCGGCCAGCGGCACTGCGCCATGGTCCTTGAACGCCAGGATCACCCGGGCGAGTTCCTGTTCATAACGCCCGCCGGCCAGCACCGGCAGATTGACCGTGCCGTCCGCGCCGCACAGTGCCGCAGCGAACCGTGCGGCCGGAAACGGCAGTGCGGTGCGCCGGCGCAACCGACCCGCGCAGGCTGCGCACAACAACGCGTCGGTGGCAGCACAGACGGCGCAGCTGACCGGGAAAATCAGGCCGAAAAACTGCTCCACGGCCAATGCCGCGAACCCATAACAACGGTGCCACCGGGCCCGCGGCCGGGCCCGGTGCCGGCCGACTCCGGGCGCATCCGACAATTGCGCACCCGGCGGCTGGCCATCCGATGGTTGCCCGCGCGGCGATTGGTTGATCCCCATGCCTCCAGGATCCCTCGGCAGAATCCAGGTCGCGCGAAAAATCCCGAATCCGCCCGCGAATGTGGGGACCGCCCGTCGTTCAGCCCGCGAAGGCCAGGTCAGAGATGCCTTTGAGGTCCGGCCGCTCCTGCCACCCGGTATTCGACTGGACGAAAACCGATCCGCTGCTGGTCTGCGCGTAGATGTCCGAAACATCGCTCGTCACATTGCCCACGCTGAGCCGTTGCATGCCGGTCAGGGCCGGTAACGGCTTCGGATCCGCACTGAGCGAAAGCTTGGTCGCCACCACGTCCCCGGTGCCCGGTGCCATCACGATCATTTTGGTCTCATCGCCCCAATAGCCGAGCGTGAAGGTCACCGTGTCGAGGAACATCCCGATCGGCACGGTGAGATCACGCGGCGGGCTGGCCGGGGAGTTGTCCTGCCGGAGAATGCCGGTCAAATGGACCTGGCTTTGCCCGGCAGCGCTGGAAACCACCATGATCCGGGTGCCATCGCGGGAGACCCGGAGCGAACTGACGGTACGCCCTTTGAGCCACTCCATGGTCAGGGTGACCGTTTGCACGGTTGCCCCGTTGTTCTGTGCGGCGTTGCTCGCGAAGACCCGCCCGGAACCATCGGCGGCGGCACTCCAGACCCAGTTCGACGGCGAAAAAGACGGCGGGGTCAGCGGCACCCCGGTCATCGCGACCGACTCGGCCTTGCCCGGCGCAATCGTATAGAGCGAGGTACGGTCGCCGTTCAGGAAAGCGACCGGACCGTCTTTGGCGAACGACGAATAGGACTGGGCTGGAACCGCCGGCTGGAGCCGGGCCACCGAAGGCATGCCCGGGATTGCGGAAATCGCGCCGTTCTCCAGATAGACCAGTTCGTTCTGGGACACCCCGATCTGCCTGCTCGGAGTCTGCGGGGCGTGGATCTGGCTGGCCTGGCTCTGCCCGGTGTCGCCGACGTCGACCGGTACCTGATCAGCGCGCATCACCACGTTGGTCACCGTGTTCAGGCCACGGCTCAGAGTTTCGGAGAGCTGCGCCTGCATCTGTTGCCGGGCCTGCAGGCTGGCAGCTTGCAAGGGCCCTGCGGACAAATCGACGGTCGCCGTGGACGAGCTGATCGGCACGGTATCCCGGGCGAGCCGGATGCCATCCGGGAAAGCACTCGCCACCGCTCCTTTGAGATAGGGGGCCGGCCCATTGACCAGATTCCGCACGATCATCGTGGCCACCGAGTTGGAACCGCCCGGGAACCACCTGACATCCGGCACGGTGTACGTGAACGTCGGATCATAGAAGTACAACGAATACGCATTGAAAATCGTCTGGAAGTAGGCCTTGGCCAAAATCACGCCGTCCGGCAAGGAATTGATCCGCCATTCGCCGTCGACTTTCATCAACCCGAACTGGATGGTCCCGGATGGGCCCGATTCGGCCGGCGTCCGGATGCCGTCGGCGTCCAGCACCGAGTCCACGTCGAGCTCGACCTTGTAGTCGTTCTCGGTGCCGTTCCGGCTGATGTTCGGCTGCCCCCGGTAGACCACGGTCCGCTGGTCGTTCTTCCAGGCGTTCGCCGCAGCGGCGGTCAAATACTTCCGGGCCACCTGGAAATTGTCCGAAAACCCGGTGGCCGCATTGATGAAGCCGTTGATGATCGCGGTCTGATCGGCGCCCGCGCTGGGCGGAACCGGCTTGAAGTTGGTGTTCTGCTGCACCTCGCCGGTGGTGCTGACTTCGGATTTGGACACCGGTCCGCCGGTCGGGATCGATGCGCAGCCGGCGATCGCGGCGAGGCAGAGCAGCATCGACATGAGCACCAGTAGCCCTCGGTTCCGCCGGTTCATTCGTCCGCCTCCTTCAGTTTCCCGGGATGTTCTACGGGCCCGGTCTGGACCAGATCCGCCACCGGCGCATCGGTCAGCCGGTCGAGCAGCAAATCCGAACCCCCCGGGGGCAAGCCCAAGGGCGAGTGGGTCACGTTCTGTCCGCGCTTCCGAGGCAGCGTGAGCCGGAAGCAAGCTCCGGCTCCGGGTTCGCTCCACACTTCCAGCTTTCCGTTGTGCAGCCGGCTGTCCTCGGTGGCAATCGCCAATCCCAGCCCGCTGCCGCCGGTGGTTCTGGCCCGGGCCGGGTCCGCCCGCCAGAAGCGGTCGAAAACCCGGGACAACGCCACCTCGTCCATGCCGATGCCGTGGTCCCGTACGGCCAGTGCGACCACGTCGGCGTCTGCCGCGATGTAGACCTCGATCGGTTTCTGCTCCCCGTGTTCTAGCGCGTTCACCACCAGATTGCGCAGAATCCGTTCGATCCGGCGCGGATCCATTTCGACGATGCAGCTGTTCCCGGGCACCGCGGAGACCAGCCGGATCGTCGATCCGATCCGATCCGCCAGGGGCGCACTGGCTTCCAGCACCTTGTCGATCACGGTGAAGATTTCCTGCGGTTCGGAGTCGAGGACCGCAGCGCCGGCGTCGAACCGGGAGATCTCCAACAAGTCCGCGAGCAGCGCCTGGAACCGCTCGACTTGGTGGTACATCAATTCCGCTGACCTCCGGTTCACCGGGTCGAAGCTTTCCCGCGCCTCGTAGAGCACTTCCGCGGCCATCCGGACGGTGGTCAACGGGGTCCGCAATTCGTGCGAAACGTCGGAGACGAAGTTCCGTTGCATGTGCGAGAGCGTGGCCAATTGGGTGATCTGTTCCTGCAAGGCATTGGCCATCTTGTTGAACGAGTCGGACAGCCGGGCGACTTCGTCCTCGCCTTTGACGTCCATCCGTTCGTTCAGCTCTCCGGCTGCGAGCTTCTCCGCGACCAGCGCGGCCTGGCTGACCGGCTGGACCACGTTCCGGGTCACGAACCAGGCGATTCCGGCAATCAGCACGAGCAGCAGTGCGCCAGCGATCCAGAGCACCGATTGGATGTAATTCAAGGTCTCCTGGGAGGAGTTCAAATCATAGACGAGATAGAGCTCGTAATCGTTGTCCGCCAAAGTCACCTGCGCACCGATCGCCACACCGGGCCTGGTGCCGGAGCTGCCCACCGGCAACGGAATGGACTTCCAGAAAAGCCCGTCCGCCTGCTGCACCGCGGCGCGCAGATCATCCGGGATGATCGAAGCGGTCAGCCCGCCGCTGTCCAGGCTGGAGATCGGCAAGGAATTCTTCTGTCCCGGGATCGGGATCAGAATGTATTTGCGGTTGTTGCCCGAATCACCCAGCACCAGTTCGTTGAGCGTGTACCTGGCCTGTTGGCTCAGCACCGAAGCATCCGAAGCCGGGGTGCCGTTGAACCCGGCCTGGACCGTGGCGACGCCTCGAGCGGTCTCCGCCGTGGCCTGCAGCAAACGCTCCCGGAACAGACCGGCAGCGATCTGGTTGGACAAGAAAATCCCGACGCCGCCGATCGCCACGAAAGCGACCAGGGTGGTGATCAACACCGTCCGGAACTGCAAGGAACGCCGCAACCTGCCGACCAGCCAGTCGATCTCCCGCTTGACCAGCACCTTCACCGATTGCCAGAGTCCCCGGACAGCTCGGCGTTCCTCAGCCATGCTGCGTCACTTCAGGGTTCGCCGGGACAAGCAACTACTGGCCAGCCTTGTATCCGACTCCGCGCACGGTCAGCACCACCTCGGGGGCCTCCGGATCACGTTCTATTTTCGAGCGCAGGCGCTGCACATGGACGTTCACCAACCGGGTGTCCGCGGCATGCCGGTAACCCCACACCTGTTCCAGCAGGAGTTCCCGGGTGAAAACCTGCCACGGCTTCCGGGCCAGTGCCACCAACAGGTCGAACTCCAGCGGGGTGAGCGAAATCCGTTCGTTCGCCCGGGTCACCAGATGACCCGCCACGTCGATCGTCACATCCGCGATTTTGAGCGTCTCCGGCGTCTTCTGGTCGCCAGGGCGCAACCTGGCCCGGACCCTGGCCACCAGCTCAGCCGGTTTGAAAGGCTTGGGCACGTAATCATCGGCACCCGACTCCAATCCGCGGACCACATCCGAAGTGTCGGCCTTGGCCGTGAGCATCACGATCGGCACATCGGACTCGGCCCGGATCAACCGGCAGACTTCAATCCCGTCGATTCCCGGCAGCATCAGATCCAGCAGCACCAAGTCCGGTTTGCCGGCGCGGAAAATATCCAGGGCCTGAGTGCCGTCTGCGCAGAAAAACGGCTCGAATCCGTCATTGCGCAAGACGATGCCGATCATTTCTGCCAGTGCTTCGTCGTCGTCGATCACCAAAATGCGTGCCTTCATGTCTCTATATTCGCCTATTCTCTGGACTTGTGCCCTATCGACCTGCCCGCAAGCGACAAATATCCCCGGGTGGCGATGCTCCAGCACGGACTTTTCCGGCGGTTTTCTGGGTAGGCTAGTCGGGAATGTATTGGCAGCCGACCACGGCGACCCGATGGAGAGGGATTCTTCGCGCATGTCGATGGGAAACAACTCGACGCCAGAACCCGCACCGGGCCCGCCGCCGGCCTGGGGCCAACCGCCAGCCTGGGGCCAACCGGCCCAAGGCGGGCAACCGCCCCAATGGGGCCAGCAACCTCAGTGGGGCCAACCGGCCCCCGGGTGGCAGCAACCGGCATGGGGCGGCCCCGGGCTGCCGCAACCCGGACCACAGCAATATCTGGCCCCGCCGAAGCCCGGAGTGATTCCGCTGCGCCCGCTCGGCTTGGGTGAAATCCTGGACGGCGCCTTCCAAACCGCACGGCGCAATGGCCGCGCGATGTTCGGCTCGGCCCTGCTGGTGCAGGCAATTTCAACCGTCCTGACCATCCTGGTGCTCGCCTTGATCGGTGGCGCTTCGCTCTTCGCGCTGTTCGCCGACGGCACCTCCGGCAACCAGGTACCGGAGTCGGTTGCGGCCAGCCTGATCGTGACCTTGCTCGGCGCAGGCGGCGTTTCGGTGATCGTTTCGGTGATCGGCACGATGGTGATGCAAGGCGTCCTGGTGATTCCGGTGATGCGCGCGACCGTGAACCGGCAAACCGGTTTCCGGCAGATGTGGCGCCTGGCAAAACCGCGGGTCTGGACCTTGGTCCTGCTCGCGCTGCTGTACTCGGTGGTGGCGATACTGATGATCACGCTGCTGGGCCTGACCGCCGTCGTGCTGTTTTTGTCGATCAGCTTCATCAGCATTCCGATCAGCTTCCTGATCCTGCTGGGGTTCGCCGCCCTGGCCGTCTGGATCGGCACCAAACTGATCCTGGCCCCGGCTGCGATCGTCGTCGAGGGGCACTCGGTTTTTTCCGCCATCGGACGATCCTGGGATCTGACCGGAGGCAATTTCTGGCGGACGTTCGGCACCTACTTCCTCGCCCAACTCATCGTCGGAGCCATTTCGGCGGTGATCAGCGTTCCGGTCGGTTTGGTGATCGGGTTGCTCTCCCAGGTGCTCAACCCCAACCCGAAGCCCAGTGAAGCGATTGCCATCGCGATCATCACCCAACTGATCTCCTACCTCGTCTCGGCCTTGATCGGCGCGGTCGCGCTGGCCTTCCAAACCGGCGTCCTGGCCTTGCTCTACGTCGATCTCCGGATGCGCAAAGAAGGCTTCGACCTGGCCCTGCTCAAGGACCTGGAAAGCACCGATGCGGCCGCCCAGGACGGCATCCCCGGAGCTCCGGCGAACGCTGCGGCGCCGCCTCCGGCGAGTTGGCCCGGCACATGATTCCCAGCCCCGCCCTGGCTGTCCGCAGCCTGGACGTTCCGGTGGATCCCGATGCCGAGCAAGCCAGGCAGTGGGCGGTCGACGAGCTGTCCAAACAGCCCTATCAAGCTGCCAAGCCCGGCCTGCTCCAGCAAATCTGGCAGTCGATCGTCGACTTCTTCAACAATTTGGTCTCCGGACTGCAGAACTTCACCGGTGCCGACGGCGGCGTGATCGGCACGGTCCTGGTCCTCGTCGTCATCTCGCTGATTGCCGCGTTGATTTTCCTGCTCCGCCCCCGTTTGCTCCATCGCAACAAACCGGATGCTGACGTCTTCGAAGCCGAGCCGGCTTTGAGCGCAGCGGAACACCGGCAGCGCGCAGCGGCGGCAGCGGCCGCCGGAGACTATGACAATGCGGTCGCCGAGCTCTTCCGCGCACTGGTCCGGGCTGCCGAGGAACGGGTGGTCATCGACCCGCAACCGGGCCGGACCGCTGATGAAGTGGTGCGCGGATTGGCCGCTGCCTTCGGTTCCGAGGCCGGCCGGTTGCGCCGGGCCGCCGCCTTGTTCAACCGGGTCCGCTATGCCGTGCACCAGCCCGGAACCGCGATGGCCGGGGCATCCGATTACCAGTGGTTGCAGGGACTCGACGAATCATTGCGGCAACTCCGCCCCGCCCACGACGAGGCACGGCTCGATTGGGTGGCCCCGCAATGAGCGCCCTGACCGAGCAACCGATCGGAAGCCAGGGGCCGTCCGATGCCGGCGGCACCCCGACAACCGCAGCCGGCCGATTCCGCGGCTGGCTGCGCCGATCGCGGTTCTGGCTGATCATCGGCGGCGTCTTCTTGCTGGTTTGCGCTTTCGCACTGAGCAGCACCATGGGCAATTCGGCGCGCTCCGCATTGGATCTCGCAGCCACGAATCCCGCTCCGAACGGCGCCATGGCCGCTGCCGAGATCCTCCAGCGCAACGGCGTCGGCATCACCCGGACGGATAGCCTGAGCGACACGCTGAACACGCTCTCGGCCGCGGGAGCCGCCGAAACGACCGTGCTCGTCTATGACCCGAAAAGCTTCCTGAACGCGGACCAGGCCGGCCAGTTGCGCAGCTCCGGGGCACGTTTGGTCGCCATCGCACCGGGACCATTGGCGCTCGCGGCCCTGGACCCCCAAGTCAAATCGGCGGGCCGGCTGCAGGCTGATCCGGACCGGCCCCAGGTCCCGGCCGGCTGCGGCAATCCCGACGCGATGGCCGCCGGCAGCATCGATCCGGGATCGAGCAATCAGTTCACCGGCCCGACGTCCTGTTTCGGCGGAATCGTCGCGCAGAGCCAGGACGGCCGGTTCACCGCCGTTGGCAGCACCGGATTGTTCCGCAACGATGGTTTGGCCAAATCCGGCAATGCCGCTCTGGCGCTCCGCTTGCTGGGCAAGGATCGGAATCTGGTCTGGTATTTGCCCAGCGTGAAAGACCTGGCCAGCAGTGATGGCCAACCTTCGCTGAGCGATCTGCAACCGGCGTGGTTGGCCCCGCTGGGAGTCTGGTTGCTGATCGTCGGGATCCTGGCGGTACTCTGGCGCGGACGCCGGGATGGTCCGCTGGTCGAGGAACCGCTCCCGGTCTCGGTCAAGGCGGCGGAAACCGTTCTGGGCCGGGCCCGGCTGTACCAGGACGGCCGCGCCCTGGCGCAAGCCGCGGACAATCTCCGCGCCGCGGCCCTGCAACGACTGGCAATCCGGTTCCGGATCGGTCGGGAGGCGAGCGCCGACGCCGTGGTGCTGGCTGTGCTGGAACACTCCGCGCTGCCCGAAGCCGAGGTGCGCAGAATCCTGCAACCGGCCAAGCCGGCTTCGGAGAGCCAATTTTTGATCTGGGCGCAACAACTGGAAACGCTCGAACGCGAAGTAGAAAGGGAACCCTAAAGCATGAGCGAACACCCGCTGCCGGAAACCGATGGAACCGAACCGCTCGGCGCTGGACTTGCTGAGGCAGGCCGGCGAAGCCAGCTTGCCGCCGACTCCGGCTCCAGCCCGCACCCGGAGTTGCAGGCCCTGCTCGCAGTGCGTGCCGAGGTCGCCAAAGCGGTCGTCGGCCAAGACGCCACCGTGACCGGGATGCTGATCGGCTTGCTCGCGCGCGGGCACGTCCTGCTCGAAGGCGTGCCCGGGGTCGCCAAAACGCTCCTGGTCCGGGCGCTCTCCACGGCGTTGAACCTGGATACCAAACGGGTCCAGTTCACCCCCGACCTGATGCCCGGAGATGTCACCGGTTCCTTGGTTTACGACAACCACTCCGCAGCCTTCAGCTTCCGCGAAGGGCCGGTGTTCACCAACATCCTGCTCGCCGACGAAATCAACCGCACTCCCCCGAAAACCCAAGCTTCGCTGCTCGAGGCGATGGAAGAACATCAAGTCTCAGTCGATGGCGTGAGCCGTCCGCTGCCGACTCCGTTCATGGTGGCCGCCACGCAGAATCCGGTGGAGTACGAAGGCACCTACCCGCTCCCGGAAGCCCAGTTGGACCGGTTCCTGCTCAAACTCACCATGCCGCTGCCCGGCCGGGAGGAAGAAATCGAAGTGATCCGCCGGCACAGCGTCGGTTTCGACCCCCGGGACCTCAAAGCCGCGGGGATCCGGCCGGTGGCCGGAGCCGACGAGCTGGCCGCCGCCCGCGCTGCGGTCAATGCGGTGGGGATCTCGCCCGAGGTCACCGCCTACATCGTGGACCTGGTCCGGGCCACCCGGGTCACGCCTTCCTTCCAACTCGGGGTTTCGCCGCGTGGCGCCACCGCGCTGCTGAACACCTCACGGGCTTGGGCTTGGCTGTGCGGGCGCAATTTCGTCACTCCGGACGACGTCAAAGCGCTCACCCTGCCCGCACTCCGGCATCGAGTGGCGCTGCGTCCCGAGGCGCATATGGACGGCGTTCAGGTGGACGGCGTGCTGGCCAGCATTCTGGCCACTGTGCCGGTTCCCCGTTAGGCCGCAATGGCCATCACCGGACGATTCGTCCTGATCGCCCTGATCGGCGCCTTGCCGATCGTGTTGTTCCCGCAGCCCACGACACTGCTGGTCTGGGCTTTGCTCCTGCTGCTGGCATTGCTCGTGGATTTGTTCGCCGCCGCCTCCCCCCGGCGCTTGCGGTTCGCGCGGCAGCTTCCGCAATCGGTGCGTTTGGATGAAACCTGTGATTCCGCATTGCTCGTGGCGAATGACGGGAACCGGACCTTGCGCGCCCGGATCAAAGACGGTTGGCAGCCTTCGGCCGGAGTGCAGCACGAACGGCACACCGTGTCGATTCCAGCGCACGAAAGACGTCGCTTGGCTGCCCCCTTGCGCCCGGTCCGGCGCGGCGATCTGCACACGGCAACCGTGACCGTACGTTCTTTCGGCCCGCTGGGCCTGGCCGCACGGCAGCTCACCGTGCCGGTCCCCGGCACTTTGCGGGTGCTGCCGCCGTTCCGGGCGAAGCGGCATCTTCCCTCGAAACTGCGCCGATTGCGCGAGCTCGACGGCCGGGCCGCAGTGCAGATCCGCGGCGCCGGAACCGAGTTCGATTCGCTGCGCGACTATGTGCGCGGCGACGACATCCGTTCCATCGATTGGCGGGCCACGGCCCGACGGCAGGCCATCGTGGTGCGCACCTGGCGGCCGGAACGCGACCGCCGGGTGGTCATCCTGATGGACACGTCCCGGACATCGGCCGCGCGGATCGCGGACGAACCGCGCTTGGACACCGAGATCGAAGCCGCGTTATTGCTCGCGGTCCTCGCCGAGCGCGGCGGCGACCGGGTGGACTTCCTGGCCTTCGACCGCAGAGCCCGGGCCCGGGTCACCTCGAGCCAGAAAGGCAATCTGCTCGCGGCCCTGGTCCAGGCGATGGCACCGCTGCAATCCGAACTGATCGAACTCGACTGGTCTCAGATTCCGGCGCAGGTCAACGGCATCTCGGCACACCGCTCGCTGGTCGTGCTGCTGACCTCATTGGACTCCGGCTCTGCCGAGGCCGGTTTGCTGCCGACGGTCGGGCAGCTCGCCCAAAAACACGTCGTGGTAGTGGCCGCGGTGCTCGATCCGTTGCTTTCGACCATGCGCGCGCAACGCGATACCGGCACCGAGGCTTTCCGTGCTGCATCCGCGGAACGGGCCATCCTGGACCGCGCCGCAGTCAGCGCGCAGCTCAAACAGCTCGGCGCCGAAGTGGTCGACGCGGAACCGGCCGAACTGCCGCCGAGGCTGGCCGACATGTACATCAGGCTCAAAGCCGCCGGGCGGCTTTGAGCCGATCCGCTGAATCCGCGCCGCCTGAGCGTGCCGCATCGAATCTGCCCTGCTTCACATCTGCTCTGCTTCAAATCTGCTCTGGGCGGATAACGTTTGCGCTCGCCGGGCTTCGCCCTAGGCTGGAGCCATGGTTGAACCACTTTTGCGCTCGGTGCACGGCGAGGCGCTGCGACGCGCGCGACGGCGACAGGGACGCACCCTCGACGAAGTCGCCGGGAGCGCCGGCATCTCGACCCAGTATTTGTCCGAAATCGAGCGTGGCCGCAAAGAGCCGTCGTCGGAAATCCTGGCTGCGGTCTGCCGGGCCCTGGGCTGGAACCTGCTAACTCTCACGCTTGCCGCACAGCGCCGGTACCTGGAACTCGGCCACATTGCCCAGAACCCGGAAACCCCGACGGCGCTTGGCGTTCTGCCGGGTCCGGCGGAAAGACCGGTCCGGGAAACTGCCCACAGTCCGGCGGCGTATCAGCTCCGGGCAGCCTGAGCCCGATTCTTGCGCGATCCGATGATCGCATCGGCCAAGCCGTAATCCACGGCTTCCTGCGCCGTGAAGATCTTGTCCCGCAAAGTGTCTTTGCGCAGCACCTCCAAAGATTGCCCGGTGCGCTCGGCGAGCACCTCTTCCACTTGCGCCCGGACCCTGGCCATCTCCCGGGCATGCACGGACAGATCGGCCAACGTCCCACGGCCCTGTCCGGAAGGCTGGTGCAGCAGCACCCTGGCATGCGCCAACAAACTCCGTTTGCCCTTCGCCCCGGCCGCGAGCAGAACCGCCGAGGCCGACGCCGCCTGCCCCATGCAGACCGTGGCCACTTCCGGCCGGATGAAGTCCATGGTGTCCAAAATCGCCATCAACGCAGTATGCGAACCACCGGGCGAATTGATGTAGAGGTAGATGTCTTCGTCCGGATTGTCCGATTCCAGGAAAATCAATTGCGCCATGATCACATTGGCCACGTCGTCGTCGATCTCGGACCCGATGAACACGATCCGGTCCCGCACCAGCCGGGAGAAGACGTCGTAACTGCGTTCCCCGAACGGGGTTTTCTCGACCACCGTGGGAATCGTGTAGTGGCTCATAGCCCGGCCTTCCGCTGCGGCACGGATTGCAGTTCTGTCGAACTGCCGATGATCTGGTCGACCATTCCGTAATCGAGGGCTTCCCGGGCGGAGAACCAATGGTCCCGGTCGCTGTCGCGTTCGATTTCCGCCACGGTATGGCCGGTGTGGAACGCGAGCAGCCCATTGACCGTGTCTTCGATCTCCCGCAAATTCCGTTCTTGGATTTCCACGTCGGCGGTGGTTCCTTGAATCCCCGCCGAACCCTGGTGCATCAGAATCCTGGTGTGCGGCAGGCTGAACCGCTTGCCATGCGTGCCGGCACACAGCAGGATCTGCCCCATGCTCGCGGAAAGGCCCATCGCCAAGGTGCTCACATCATTGGGGATCATCGCCATGGTGTCGTAGATCGCCATACCGGCCATCACCGAACCGCCCGGTGAGTTGATGAACAGACTGATATCCGCCTTCGGGTCTTCGGCGGAAAGCAACAGCAGTTGCGAGACGATGCGGTTGGCCACCGCATCGTCGACCTCGCTGCCGAGCAAGATGATCCGCTGATGCAACAACCGCAAGGACAATTGCTCGTCGAGCGAGCCGGAAAGTGGAATTGTTTGTGCACTCATGGCATCAGCGTGCCAGCCGGATGCCGGCCCAGGAAGGATTCGCTGCCCAGGGCAGATCTGCCCTGGGTTGATCGGCCGCGGGTTGATCGGCCGCCGCAGCGAGGGGCGCGATTGCGATAGCCTCGAGAGATGCAGTTCGACTACGCCGCCACGGCGATGCGCCCCGCCTGGTCCGATCTGCCTGAGGCGGTCCGCGCCGGGATCGAAGGCTATATCGCTGCTCCGGTCAACCACAGCGCGATCGCGGCCGGTGGTTTCACCCCGGGGTTCGCCGCGGTGCTCAACCATCGCTGGTTCGTCAAAGCAGCGCCGGCCACGGTGCCCTGGCTGTTCCGCGCCTACCGCCGGGAAGCCGAGGTTGCAGCAGTCTTGCCGACCGGCCTGCCCATGCCGGAATTCCGCGGTGCCGCGCAGCTGGACGATGCCGGCACAACCTGGCAGCTGTTGTTCTTCGCTGCGGAGTCCGGCACTGTTCCGGGCAATCCTTGGACCGATTCGGCGCTCGATGCGATCGAATCGGCGCTCCTCCTGGTCGATACCGAGTTGACTCCGGCACCCGTCGGGCTGGAACCCGAAGACTTGGCCGGGACCTGGCGGGACCATCCTCGGCTCGACGAGGTATTCCCCGCTCCGATGCCAGACTTCGTGCCGGTTCTCAGCGTAGCCGGGAGATCTGAATTGCAGACTCTGCTCCGCGGCTCACCGGCCGCTCTGGCCGGTGAAAGCCTGCTGCACAATGACCTGCGCCCGGACAATATCTTGCTGACCGAGCGGGGTGCTTTGTTCTGCGATTGGAACTATTTGGCCAGAGGTCCGCGCTGGGCCGATTGGGTCGTGATGCTGGCGTACGCCCGGTTCGATGGGCTGGACGTGGCGGACCGGCTCGCCGGATCGGCCTTGAGCCGGGATGCCGACCCAGATCACATCGATTCGTGGCTCGCCTTGCTCCTGGCCTACATGTTGCAGGCCGGAGGCCAAGCTGAGGTCGCAGATTCCCCGGCACTGCGCGGGCATCAGAGGTTCAGCGCCGGGATGCTTCTGGATTGGCTGATCGAACGGCGGGACCTGTCATGAGCCGCCCGGCGCACCGACCTCGGCCGACCAGCGTCTACCAGCAGGCCATGGGCGCGGATTTCCAAGCCTTGCAACCGGAGTTGCAGGAGTATTTCTCCCTCACTCCAGGCTCGGGCTTTTACGGACTCGGAACCGGCCGCTTCGACGTCGTCGGCTGCCCGCAGCGTTGGCTCCGGCCGTTGCTGGCATTGAACGCCGCGGAAGAGGCGTTTTTCCCCGAGTACGGTGAAAACATCCCGTTCGAAGTGCAGAACCACGCCCATGCTGACCCCTTCGGCCGGGCCAGCCTGACCACGGTGCGGACGATCCAATTCCCTGCTGCCGACCGGATTTTCCAGGACACCACCAGCCTGACCCCGCGAGGCCTGGTCGACTATCTGGGCCGACGCCGAAGGCTCGCCACGGATCTGCATCCCGAGGTCGGTCCGGGTCGGAGCCTGCGCGCGATTTCGACGTCGAGCCGGTTCTTCGGCGGGAACCTCCGGTTGGGCTTGCCCGGCGGTTTGGACGCGACTGCCTATATGGAGCAGAAATGGGATCCGGCCAGCAACCAGCACCGGATCCAAGTCAAGGTCTTGCACCGGATGCTGGGTGTTCTGCTGGTCTATTCCGGCGGCTTCGATTACCGGTTGGTCCCCTATCCCAGACACGAGGCCGCAGCCCACGGGGTGCCGGACTCGCTCCCGCTGCAAGTCCGGCCGGACCGGTGGGAGCCCCGCGTCTAGCCGGAGCGCACTCAGCCGGCCTCGGCCAGTTCCTGCAACGCCTCGACGGTATCGGTCAGATCGGCCAGCACGCGTTTTGCCTGCTGCGACGACAGGGCGGAAAGCTCCTTGGCTTCGGTCAGCCGGAGGGCGTTCAGCCGGGCACCGGGCAATCCCACGTTCCGCCAGCCCCGCCAGATCTGTTGTGCGGCTGAACCCGCAGCACCCGGCGGAGCCGCCAGCTGGATGTTTTTGCCCGATTCGACCAGCGCCGCGACGGATTCCCAGTCCGCGGCACCCCAGGCTTCGGTGCCCGGGCCCAGTAGACCGACCGAATCGGCCGGCGCCAGAATCGTCTGCGTGGCTTCGGACACCGGAATTGCGAAGAGAAGTTCGTCGGCACCGGCGGCACGGGCGGCTTCGGCGATGGACTGCCATGCCGCCCGGACCTCGGTCGCGGCGATGGCGCGCACGGTGCGATAGCCGCTCGCCGTCGGCACCTTGCCGCCGAGCACCTCGGCGATCCCCGGCTCCTCGAGTTGTACCGAAACCAGCGCTCCCGGGACCGCCGCCCGCACCGCCGCAAGATGCCCGGCCAGGCCCGCGGCAAGCGACTCGGTCAGCTCCCGACGGGCGCCGTGGTCGATGAGCAACGTTTCACCCAGTGGCAAATGCAGCGCGGCGGCCAGGCTGAACGGTCCCAACAGCTGGGTTTTGATCCGTGGCACCGCAGCACCCAGGGTTCCGGCCGCATCGGCCAGCGCATTGACGTCGGAGGCCAAAAAATTCCGGGCCCGGCGTGCATCCGCCCCGGGTCGCTGCACCAAACGCCAGCCGAAGGACTGCACGTCGACGGGCAGGTCCACCAGCATCGCGGCCGTACGGCCGACCATTTCGGCTCCGGCACCGCGCCCGGGCAGCGCTGGAAGAACCGGAAGCTGCGGTGCGGCCAATTCACCGAGGATTACCCGGCAAGCCTCCAACGTATCCTCGCCGGGCCACAACCCGGCAGCCGTGGCGGTCGGCTCAGTCATCTGAATTGTGCGTCTGGGATATCGCCTGGTGGTTGCGGATGACCTCGGAAATGATGAAATTCAGGAACTTCTCCGCAAAAGCCGGGTCGAGTTGCGCCTGGGCCGCGAGATCGCGCAAGCGGCCGATCTGCGCCAGTTCCCGGTCCGGGTCTCCGGCTGGCAGCTGATACCGGGCCTTGAGCACGCCGACCCGTTGGGTCGCTTTGAACCGCTCCGCGAGCAAATGCACCAACGCCGCGTCGAAATTGTCGATGCTGGAACGGACCGCCAGCAATTCCTGCATGACTTCCGGGGCCACCTGGCCGGAAAGCGAACTGGCAGCTGGGTCGAATTCCTCGTAGTGCGCGCTCATGGTTCCAGTCTACGGATGCCGGCCCCCGAACTACGATCCGTGACGGGGATCCCCGCACAGCTCAGGCGGCAACCGTGGCTTCGCGCCGGGAGCACGCCGGTTCGCCGGCGAAAATCCGGTCGAGTTCAGCCAACCGGGCGGCACTCAAATCGTCGCCGGGGGTCACCATGACCATCCGGGTGTCGCGTTGCTGGTCGAGCCACAAGGTGGTGAACTGCATGCGCAGGATGCCGACATGCTGATTGTTGAACACCTTGATCAATCCGTCCGTACGCTGCACCTGACGCGATTCCCAGAGCTCGGCGAACAACGGCGACATCGCGGTCAACCGCTCGACCAGCTCATCCCATCCCGGCTCGCCGAGATGACGCGCCATGTTCGCCCGGAACCGGGCCACCATGCCCCGGCAGACCTCTTCGTAACGCTCGCCGTAGGCCAGCCGCCAATCCGGTTCGCCGAATGCGGCAAGCAGGCAATTGCCCCGCAGCCCCGGCTGCGCCTCGATGTCCGAGATCAAAAAGCGATAGACCCGGTTCCACGCGAGAACATCGTACTTCCCGTTCTGGATCGCGCAGGGATAGGGCGACATCTTTTCGATCACGGCAAGATGGTGTTCGGTGACTTCTTGGCATTCCACCGGTTTCACATCCTGGTGCAACCCCGCGAGGGTGAACACGTGCCGCTGCTCGTCGGAGTTCAACTGCAATGCCGAGGAGATTGCCGCGAGCACCTGTTCGGATGCATTGATGTTCCGGCCCTGCTCCAACCAGGTGTACCAAGTCACCCCGACGCTCGCCAGCTGGGCAACCTCCTCACGCCGCAGACCCGGCGTGCGGCGACGGTTGGAACCGGGCAGCCCGACGTCGAATGGGCGCAATCTGCTGCGCCGGTCGCGCAGGAACTGGCCCAGTTCCAGCCGGGCATGGTCGAGAGGGTTCTGATGGCTCATGATCGGCTCCTGTGAGGACAAACACAGCATTTTCAATACTAGGATAAACAAACTCCTAGTACCAGAATAAAACAAAGCGCATGCTTGAGCCATGGCAACTGCGACGATACAGATTCCGGCCGAGGACACCGCGGCGGTCAAGGCCCGGCTCGGCTACCCGGTGCTTTACCTGGCGGCATTCCTGGCAACCTTCACCTTCGGCTCGATGAACCTGCTGGCTCCGGTTTTCGGGACCGAACTCAAGGCCGACGGCCTGCAACAGAGTTTCATCCTCAGCAGCTACACCACGGTGCTCGCGGCGGTGCTGATCCTCGCCGGGCGATTGGGCGACCGGTTCGGCCGCCGCAGGGTGTTGGCCTGGGGGCTGTTGGTCTTCGCGGTCGCATCGGTCGGAGCGGGGCTGAGCAACTCGGTGGCCTTGCTGATCGTCGCCCGGGTGTTGCAGGGCATCGGGATCGGTCTGGTGCTGCCGCAGATCCTCTCCACGATCCAAGCGACCTCGAGCGGCGAAAAACGTACCATCGCCCTGGCCAGGTACGCCGCCATCGCCGGCATCGGGACCGTCGTCGGCCAGATGGCCAGTGGCGCGCTGCTCACCGCCGACCTGTTCGGGCTGAGCTGGCGTCCGGTGATGTTCCTGGCCGCCGTCGTCGCGTCGATTTCCTTGGCCCTGGTCCGGCTGGTCCGGCCGACCAAGTCCGACGCCCCGCTGTCGATGGATCTCTGGGGGGCGATCCTGCTCGGCATCGCGCTCGCCGCCTTCATCGTCTCGATGACGTTGTTTTCGGCCGGCGCTGCAATCTGGCTCGCCGTGGTGCTGCTCCTGGCGGCCGTGGTCGTCGGCGGACTCTTCGCCCGCCGGGAAAAATCCTTGGAATCCGCGGGCGCGATTCCGCTCGCACCGCCGTCGTTGTTCCGGGTGCGCGCCTTGCGGATGGGCCTGGCGATGAACCTGTTGTTCTTCACCGGATACGGCGCCTTCATGTTCGAGTTCTCCTCGTTGACCCAACGCGGCATGCACTACTCCGGTTTGGGTTCGGGATTGGCCATCGTGCTCTTCGCGTTGGCCTTCGTAGTCACCTCGGTCTATCTGCACCGGATCAGCCGCAGGTTGGGCAAACACACCATGCTGGTCGGCGCCGGGTTCCAACTCCTGGCCCTCGCCGCGTTGGCCGTGGAATTGCTGCTCGAAGGCTCCCAGGTGCAGCAATGGCATCTGCAGATTGCCCTGGTGCTGCTCGGCGCAGCCCAGGCGGTCATGTTCGGCCCGTTGATCAACACCGTGATGAGCCAGATCCCGTCCTGGGCGGCCGGGTTGTCCGGCGGCTTGTTCAGCACGGTTCAGCAGCTGGCGTTCTCGCTCGGCGTCGCGGTACTGGGCGGCCTCTATTTCACGCTGAGCCAGCTGCAGCAATTCGGCTTCTTCGGCGGATTCGTCTTCTGCCTGGCAGTGCAGATCCTGGTCACGGTGCTTTTCGGCCTGTTCTCCTGGCATCTGCACCGGCACCCGGCCCCGGCCACCCCGGACGCCCTGCCCGCCTGATCTCTCCTCCGCCGCGCGAGTGCACACTTGGTGCGGGTGTTTTCGGAAAACACCCGCACCAAGTGTGCGTTCGGCCTGGGGAATCAGCCGAGGAGCGCCTGATGCGCTTCGCGGCGTTTGGCCTGCTCGGTCGGATCCGGCACCGGCAGCGAGGCGATCAGCCGTTTGGTGTAATCGTCCTGCGGCTGGCTCATCACCTGCGAACCGATCCCCTGCTCGACCAGCTTGCCCTTGTAGAGCACGCCGACCCATTCGGCGAGCATGTCCACCACGGCCAAGTCGTGGCTGATGAACAGCGCCGCGAATCCGAACTCGGCTTGGATCTCACGGAACAGCTGCAAGACCTTGGCCTGCACCGAAACGTCGAGCGCCGAGGTCGGCTCGTCGGCGATCAGCAGCTTCGGATTGAGTGCCAACGCCCGGGCCAGGGAGGCCCGCTGCCGTTGCCCGCCGGAGAGCTCATGCGGGTAACGCGCCGCATACGACGCCGGCAACTGGACTGCTTCGAGCAACTCGCCGACCCGCTTCGAGCACTCCGTTTTCGACGCCTGGGTGTGGATGAGCAGCGGCTCCGCCACGCAATCCCCGATGGTCAGTTGCGGGTTGAAGGAGGCTGCCGGGTCCTGGAAGACGAAGCCGATGTCCTTGCGCAAGGGCTTGAAACTGCGTTCCTTGAAGTCGAGCATTTCGTAGCCGAGCACTTTGAGCGATCCCGAGGTGGTGCGGTTGAGCCCGGCGATCGCGCGGCTGATCGTGGTCTTGCCGGAACCCGACTCGCCGACCAGGCCGAAGACTTCGCCGGCCGAGATGGTGAAATTCACCTCGTCGACCGCCCGGAACCCGCTGCGCCCGAACCTGCCCGGATATTCGATCACCAGGTTCTTGGCATCCACCAGCAGCTCGGCATCCTGATGCGCGCGTTCGGTCAGACCCGCCGACGCCGAATTCCGGCCCAGGTGCGGCACCGCGGCCAAGAGATCCCTGGTGTATTGCTGCTTCGGCTCCGCGAACAAGGCCTTGACCGGCGCTTCTTCCACGATGTCGCCGCGGTACATCACCACGACGCGATCGGCCAGATCCGCCACCACGCCCATATTGTGCGTGATCAGCACGATCGAGGTGCCGAACTTGTCCCGCACGTCGCGGAGCAGTTCGAGGATCTCGGCCTGCACAGTCACGTCCAACGCCGTCGTCGGCTCATCCGCCACGATCAGCGAAGGATTCAGCGCCAGGGCCGCGGCAATCACCACGCGTTGCTTCTGCCCGCCGGAGAACTGATGCGGGTAGTAATCCACCCGCTTCTCCGGCTCCGGCATGCCGACCTTGCGCAGCGCTTCGATCGCGGCGGCTTTGGCTTCCTTGCGGGAGACCTTCCTGCCGTTTTTGGCCGCGTGCGAACACAGGCCTTCGGCGATCTGCCAGCCTACCGTGAACACCGGATTCAACGCGGTCGACGGCTCCTGGAACACCATCGAGACATCCCGGCCACGGACGGCTCGCAGTTCCGCGCCGGAGATGCTCAACACGTCGTGCCCGCTGACCACGACGGCGCCGGAGCTGACCGCAGTCTCCGGCAACAGCCCCAGGATGGTTTTCGCGGTGACCGTTTTCCCGGAACCGGACTCGCCGACGATCGCCAGCACCTCGCCCGGTGCCACCGAGAGCCCGATGTCGTTGACGGCTTTCACATCGCCGCCATCGGTGGCGAACGTGACTTTCAGATGCTCGATCTGCAGGACGTTCTCGCTCATGCCGAAGCCTCCGGGTTCTGCGTCGCTGCTGTGGCCGCTGCGCCGCTCTTGGTGCCGGCATTTTTCTTGCCCGCAGTTCGGCGGCCGCGCAATCGCGGATCGTTCAGATCGTTCATGCTTTCACCCACCAGGGTCAGCCCCAAGACCGTGAGCACGATGGCCAAGCCCGGGAAGATGCCGGTCCACCAAATGCCGCTGGTCGCGTCGGCCAAGGCCTTGTTCAGGTCGAAGCCCCATTCCGCGGCCGCCGTCGGTTCGATGCCGAAGCCCAAAAAGCCCAACCCGGCCAGGGTCAGAATGGCTTCCGAGGAATTCAAGGTGAAGATCAACGGCAGAGTCCGGGTGGCGTTCTTGAAGATATGCCGGCCCATGATCCGCCATGTCGAGGCACCGACCACCTTGGCCGATTCGACGAACGGTTCGGCTTTGAGCCGGATGGTCTCCGCCCGGATCACCCGGAAATACTGCGGCACGAAGACCACCGTGATCGAAATCGCCGCGGCGAAGATGCCGGACCAGAGGTTCGACTTTCCGCCGGAGATGATGATCGACATCACGATCGCCAACAGCAAGGACGGGAAAGCGTAGATCGCATCCGCCAGGACCACCAGGACCCGATCGAGCCAACCGCCGAGGTAGCCGGAGACCAAGCCCAGGATCACGCCGATGAAAATCGACAGGATCACCGCGATGATGATCACCGAAATCGCGGTTTGCGCACCCCAGAGTGTCCGGGACAGCACGTCGTAACCGCCCACCGTGGTACCCCACAAATGCTGGGCCGACGGCGGCGACTGGGTCGGGAAGCTGTTGCCGTTCGCGTCGCTGATCTGGTTGTAGCCGTAAGGCGCGATCAACGGCGCGAAGATCGCGGTCAGCACGAACAACGCAGTCAGCACGGTGCCGGCGATGAGCATCCCGCGTTGCAGTCCGACGCTGATCTGGAGATGCGAAACGATGGGCAGCCGGCTCAGCCAGCTCTTCTTCCGCAACGGCAATTGCGGGGTCGAAAGTGCAGACATCTCAGTACCTCACTCGAGGATCGATCAAGGCGGCGATGACGTCGACCAGGAAATTGGTCACCGCGACCACCACGGCCAGGAATGCCACGATGCCCTGCACCGCCACGAAGTCGCGCGCGCCCAGGTATTGGGCCAGTTGGAAGCCCAGGCCTTTCCACTCGAAAGTGGTTTCGGTCAGCACCGCACCGCCGAGCAACATTGCGATTTGCAGGCCCATCACCGTGATGATCGGGATCAGCGCCGGCTTGTAAGCGTGCTTGGTGACCAGACGGAATTCGCTGACGCCGCGGGAACGCCCTGCCTCGACGTAGTCTTTGCCCAAGGTGCCGATCACGTTGGTCCGGACCAACCGCAGGAAAACCCCTCCGGTGAGCAAGCCCAAGGCGATCGCCGGCAACACCGCGTGCTGCAGCACATCCCCCAGGGCGGCGAAATTGCCGCTGCGGATCGCATCGATGAAATAGATCCCGGTCGGTGCGCCCAAGCTCTGCAGCGCCAGCGCATTCTCGGTATTCGCCCGGCCGGAGACCGGGAACCAGCCCAGCCAGACCGAGAACACCAGCTTCAGCAGCAAACCGGCGAAGAACACCGGCGTGGCATAGCCCAGGATCGCCAGGATCCGCAACACCGCGTCCGGCCATTTGTCCCGGAACTTCGCGGCCAACATGCCGAGCGGAATGCCCAGCAGCAAAGCCACGATCAAGGCGAAGAACGCCAGTTCCAGCGTGGCCGAACCGTAAGTCGCCAGGACCTGGGTCACCGGTTGATTGGTCAAGGTGGTGCCGAAGTTGCCGGTGAACACCTGGCCCAGGTATTCGAAGTACTGGATCAGGATCGGCCGGTCGTACCCGGCTTCGTGGATTTTCGCCTGCAGTTGCTCCTGCGGCAGCCGGCCGCCGAGCGCCGCCGTGATCGGGTCGCCGATGACCCGCATCAGGAAGAACACCATGCTGACCAGGATGAAGATCGTGGGGATGATCAGCAGAAAGCGGATCAGAAGATATTTGCCCAGTCCGCCGCCGGAGCCCCGCGCCTTCTTCAGGCTCGGGGGTTCGGCGCCGACCGGGGAGTCTATGAGCGCAGTCATTTTTGCCTTTGTTAGAGTCCTGCGGCACACGTCGCAGGACAGGACTCAGGGCGGGGTCCACGGTGGAACCCCGCCCTGAGTGTCCTCAGTTTTTGGAAACTACCGCTGCGCGGAACTTGAAGGCCGCGTCGAGGGTCTGTTCAACCCCGTTCACATTCTTGCCCGCAACCGCGATCTGCTCGCCCTGCAGGATCGGCAGCGTGGAGAGGTCCTTCGCTTCCAATTCCTGGATTTGCGCGATCAGCTCGGCCCGCTTGGCCTTGTCGTCGGTGCCCTGCTGCTGTGCGATCAAGCTCTGCACTTCAGGATTGTCGTAACGGTTCGCCAGGAAGTTGTCCTTGACGAAGAACGGGGTCAAGTAGTTGTCCGCGTCCGAGTAATCCGGGAACCAACCCAGCTGGTACACCGGGTACAGGTCCTGGGTGCGGTCCTTGGAGTACTGGACCCATTCCGTCGACTGCAGGTTGACCGTGAACAAGCCGGACTTCTCCAACTGATCCTTCACCTTGGCGTATTCGTCGCCGGATCCGGGGCCGTAGTGGTCCGGGTTGTACTGCAAGTTGATGGTGACCGGGCCGGTGACTCCGGCGTCCGCGAAGCGCTGCTTGGCTTTGTCCAGGCTGGGCCCGCCGTTGCCGTCGCCGTAAAGCGACTTGAGCGGCTCGGTGGCATTCGCCAGGCCCGAGGGGACCGGCGAATACACCGGGCTGTAGGTGCCTTTGTAGACATCCTCGGCGATCGACTTGCGGTCGATCACATCGGCCATCGCCTGGCGGACGGCAAGCGCCTTCTTCGGATCCGCTTCTGCGGTCTTGGCACCGAACGGCATGGTGTCGAAGTTGAAGACCATGTAACGCAATTCGCCGCCCGGACCTGTCAAGACTTTGACATTGTCCTTGGTCTTGAGGTCGCCGATGTCGGTTGCGCTCAAGCTGCGCCAGGCCACGTCGATCTTGTTGGTCTGGATATCGAGCTTGAGGTTGTTCGCGTCCGCGTAGTACTTGATGTTGACGACGTCGCTCTTCGGCTTGTCGATCAGGCCCACATAACTCGGGTTGGCCTTGAGGCTCACCAATTCGTTCTTCTTGTAGCTGGTGATGTCGTACGGGCCGGCGAACGGGCGCGCCTTGGCGATGTCCTCATCGGACATGATCTTGTCCGCCGGGAAGACTTCATCGTCCACGATCGGGCCGGCCACCGTGGTCAGCACCCCGGGGAAGGTCTGGTCATTGGGCTGCTTGAGCTTGAAGACCGCGGTATCCGCATCCGGCGTGGTGATGCTGTCCAAGTTGGTGAGCAGCGATGCCGGGCCCTGCGGGTCGTTGATTTTGACGATCCGGTCGAAGCTGAACTTGACGTCCTTGGAGTCGAGCGTGTGGCCGTTCGCGAATTTGAGGTTGGGCCGCAGCTTCACGGTGAACTCGGTCGGCGAAGTGAACGACGCCGATTGGGCCAGATCCGGCTCGATTTCCTTGCCGCCGGGCTTGATGTTCATCAGCAGCGGGTAGACCTGGGTCTCCATGAACTGCGATCCATTGTCGTAGGAACCCGCGGGATCCAACGCAACGACCTTGTCAGTGGTGCCGATCGTGTAACTGCCGCTGCCGCCAGAAGCACCGGTGTCTCCGGTGTTGCCTGCCGGGCCGGTGCAAGCCGTGAGCGCAAGCGCGGACACGCCCGCAAAAGCCGCGAAATAGCGCAGCTTGTGTGTGTTCTTGGACATCTGCGAACTTTCTTTCGAAGAGTGATTTGCGCTGCCAATGCCCCCCAGCAAACCACCAATCGGTGTGAGTCAGCGCACAATCGTGATGCACTGTTTCTACCAGAGATTGACGCACTTTTCTCCTCGAGGGCAAAAGTTGCAATCAGTTAGTTATCACGCAAAGCCTGTGCCTGGTCTGAAAATTGGCCAAAAATTTGCCCCGCGACGCGCTGCCGCAAACTGTTCTGCCGGGCGAAGTCGAGCAGCAGGCTTCCGGCGGTCCGCGGGGCCAGCTCGGCGGACATCCCGCTGTCCAGCCAGGCTGCGAGCAACGCTTCATCCAGTTCGAGGTGGAACTGCACGCCGAGGGCGCTGCCGAACCGGAAGGCCTGGTTCGGACAGCCCGCGGTGTGGGCCAGCAACTCTGCCCCTTCGGGCAGCCCGGCATTGTCGGTATGCCAGTGCAGCACATCGATTCCGGTCAGGCCGGCCAGCTCGCCGGCGGCCTGGACCGGCCCGACGCCGATCTCCCGGGTAGCGCCGTAGTCCACCGCCGCGCCCAAAGCGAGCGCGATGATCTGATGCCCCAGGCAGACGCCCAATACCGGAACCTGCGCCGCTATCGCATCCCGGACGAGTTGCTGCTCCAGAGCCAGCGCGGGATGCGCTTCGACGTCTCCGGCATCCATCGGTCCGCCCATCAGCACCAGGCCGCAGAGGTCCGCCGCCGGCGGCAACTGCGAAGCGGATTCGGTGAGCAGGTTGCGGATCCGGTATTCGACGCCGGAGGCATCCAGTGCGGCCGCGATGAGTCCGGGACCTTCGACCGGGACGTGCTGCAGGATCAGAACGTAAGCCATACCGGCAATGCTAGGCCGGGAAGCTCCACGGCCCGGCACATCTGCGGAACTCCGGCCGCAATTCGGGCCAGTTCTTCGGCGTTGGTCCGGTCTGCCGGTTCCGCGCCGCGGCGGACCATCAGCCGGCGGCCACTAGTCCACCGACGCCAGCGAACGTGCCGCGTCGATCGTGGCCTGCCCGAGCACCCGGGTTCCCTGGTAGAGCACCACGGTCTGCCCGGGCGCGACGCCGCGCAACGGGTCGATCAGGTTGACCACGAGCAATGGCGCGCCCTCGTCGTCGGTGATCATATGGGCCCGTGCCGGGACCGGGTCGCCGTGCGCCCGGACCTGCGCCATGCAATCGAATTCGGCGCCCGAATGCACCTCCGCGATCGGCTCACCGGCCCAGGAGACCTTGATCCCGCGGATTTCGTCCATTGCGAGCAGCTGCTCCGGCCCGACGACCACGGTGTTCTCCTTGGGCCGGATTTCCAATACGAAGCGCGGCTTTCCATCGGCCGCCGGAGTGCCCAGTTTGAGCCCGCGGCGCTGGCCGACAGTAAAGGCATTGGCGCCCTCGTGGGTGCCCACCTTGGCTCCGCTCTGATCCACGATCTCGCCCGGGGTCATCTCGATTTTCTCGGCGAGCCAGCCCCGGGTGTCGCCGTCGGAAATGAAACAGATGTCGTGGCTGTCCGGTTTCTTGGCCACCGAGAGGCCGCGGCGCTCGGCCTCGGCGCGCACCTCGGCTTTGGTCTGCGCATCCGCGAGCGGGAACATCGAATGCTTGAGCTGCTCATGGGTGAGCACGCCCAGCACGTAGGACTGGTCTTTGGCCCAGTCGTTGGCCCGGTGCAATTCGTAGTTGCCGTCCGCATCCTGGTCCACTCGGGCGTAGTGCCCGGTGCAGACCGCGTCGAAACCCAGCGCCAGGGCCTTTTCCAGCAGCGCCGCGAACTTGATCCGTTCGTTGCAGCGCATGCAGGGGTTGGGGGTGCGCCCGGCCGCGTATTCCGCGATGAAGTCGTCCACCACGTCTTCTTTGAAGCGTTCGGAGAAGTCCCAGACGTAATACGGGATGCCGAGCTTCTCGCAGGCCTTCCAGGCGTCCGTGGAGTCCTCGATCGTGCAGCAGCCCCGGCTGCCGGTGCGCAGCGTGCCGGGCATCCTGGACAGAGCCAAGTGCACGCCAACTACCTCGTGCCCGGCCTCGACGGCCCGGGCAGCGGCGACTGCGGAGTCCACTCCCCCGCTCATGGCGGCTAAAACCTTCATACTGCTACAACTTCCCTACTGGTTTCCGCTGCACATCCTGAGTTGCTGCGGTTTGAATACTCGATACATGCCCGGCCATACCCGCTTGTTTAGCTTGAGCATGCGCGGCCGGCAATGCGGCAACAAGAGCGTCAACGTCGTTTTTGGTCGAAGTATGCCCCAAGCTGAATCGCTGCGCACCGCGAGCAGTGTCTTCGTCTAAGCCCATCGACAACAACACATGGGACGGTCGGGGAACCCCGGCGGTACATGCCGAACCGGTCGACGTCTCGATGCCGGCCATATCCAAAAGGAACAGCAGCGAATCGCCTTCGCAACCGGGGAAAGTGAAATGCGCGTTTCCAGGCAGCCGGTGCTCCATTGACCCGCGAAGGACGGCATCGGGGATCTCGCCCCGCACGCGCGCGATCAAATCGTCGCGCAATCCGGACAACCGCGCCATCTCTTCCGGCAATTGCCCGACGGCGGCGTCGGCAGCCGCCGCGAACGCCGCGATCGACGGCGTGTCCAACGTTCCGGAACGGACATCCCGTTCCTGGCCGCCGCCATGTTGCACCGGCGTGAGTTTGACCGCCCGGCCGAGCAGCAAGGCGCCGACGCCCACCGGGCCGCCGATCTTGTGCCCGCTGATCGACATCGCAGCAAGCCCGGAGGCAGCGAAATCGACCGGAATCGAGCCGAAAGCCTGAACTGCATCGGAGTGCACCGGAATGCCGTGGCCTGCGGCGAGCGCGACGATATCTGCGATCGGCTGTACCGTGCCGACCTCGTTGTTCGCCCACATCACGGTGACCAGGGCGATCGACTCCGGATCGTCGTCGAGCGCGTTCCGGTACGCCACCAGGTCCAGAACGCCGTCGGCGTCGACCGGCAGCCAGACCGCTTCCGCACCCTCGTGGGCCACAAGCCACTCCACGGTGTCTTGCACTGCGGGATGCTCGATCGTGGAGACCAGAATTCGCTTCCGGTGCTTATCAGCTGAGTTTCGAGACCAGTAAAGCCCCTTGACCGCGAGGTTGTCCGCCTCGGTGCCGCCGGAGACGAAAATCACTTCGGAAAAGTGCGCACCAGCCGCTTTTGCCAGCGTCTCGCGCGACTGCTCGACCACCAAACGGGCACGACGACCCGAGCCGTGCAGCGACGAAGGGTTGCCGCTACGGCTGAGTTCTTGGGTGAGTGCGGCCAACGCCGGCCCGGAAATGGGGGTAGTTGCCGCATGATCTAAGTACACGGGCACCTGGCAATTCTACCGTGAACCGTCATTGAGCGTGAATTCTTGCCCGCCGCATTCACGCCCGCACAAATAGCGTGACCAGCGTGATTCAAGTTGCTAGTGTGCAGACTTTTCGTGTCGGGATCCGAGCTATCTGTGCAGAAGTAATGTGCCGATTCCAGGATTCGGACCGAGTAGCCTTTGCCTGAAGCAACTGCCTATGCTCAGGACACCCAAAATACGAGATACCTATCTCACCAATTGAGACGACTAATGACTGAACACGATATCGGCTGGCGGCGGTGGTACATGCTGGGTTTGGCCGTGGCGGCGCAAGCCACCAGTTCGATCGTGGTCAACGGGATGGCCTTCCTGATCCCGAGCCTGAACCGGCAATGGGGGCTGAACCTGGTCCAGTCCGGATTCCTGGTCGGCATGCCGCTGGCCGGCACGATGCTGGTGCTGATCGCCTGGGGCGCCGTCATCGACCGGATCGGCGAACGGCGGTCGCTGGGCATCGGACTGGCCCTGACGGCGCTGACCATGAGCGCAGCCGCGCTCAGCAGCAACCCGGTACAGCTCGGCCTCTGGCTGTTCTTCGCAGGCGCGGCCACCGCGTGCACCAACTCCGCCGGCGGCCGGATCGTGGTCGGCTGGTTTCCGGCCCGGCAGCGCGGTTTGGCCATGGGCATCCGACAGATGGCGCAACCGCTCGGCGTCGCCATCGCCTCGGTGATGCTGCCGTTGCTGGCCGAATCGGGCTCCCTGCAAGGCTCGCTCTGGTCCGTCGTGGCAATCTCCGTTCTGGTCACCGGACTGTGCTGGATCGGCATCAGCAATCCGCCGCGCCGGGCCAAACGCGAATCGCCCGGCGCAGAGAACCCCTACCGGCAGAACAATTTCCTGTTCCGGATCCATCTGGTCTCGGCGATCTTGGTGATTCCGCAGTTCACGCTGTGGACTTTTTCCCTGGTGTGGCTGCTCGGCGAACGGCAGTTGGCCCCAGCGCTCGCCGGCGCGATCATCGCCTTCGCGCAGATCGCCGGCGCGCTGGGCCGGATCGCGGCTGGGATCTGGTCGGACCGCGCCGGCTCCCGGGTCCGTCCGCTACGGTTGATCGCGCTCGCGGCCGCCGCCGGAATGCTGCTGCTGGCGCTGACCGACTGGCTGGACTCCCCCGCTTCGATTGCGCTGCTGGTCATCGCCTCGGTGATCACCGTGGCGGACAACGGCTTGGCCTTCACTTCGGTCGCCGAGGCTGCCGGTCCGTATTGGTCCGGTCGGGCCCTCGGGGCGCAGAACACCGGCCAGTTCCTGGTCGCCGCGATCGTGCCGCCGGCCATCGGCGCGTTGATCGGCGTCGTCGGCTATCCGCTCGCCTTCGCCCTGATCGGTGCGGCTCCGCTGCTGGCCGCACCGCTGGTGCCGAACCAGGCTGCCGAAAAGGCCGCGGTCCAGGCTGCCGGCTGATCTGCTGCCCCGGAACAACGGCGGCTATTGGGCCGGCGGCTGCACGGTCAATTCGTCCCGCAGCGCCGCCAGGGTCGGATCGATCAGGGCCTCGGCCGGGCAGGCCAGGGAGAGCACCAGACCCACGCCGGCGTGGTTGAGCATCCGGGCACTGAAGATGTTGGCCGGGACCCCGGCGACGGCGGGCTTCCGGGCACTGAGGAATTGGATCACCGGGCCGGGTTTGCCGGCATCACCGGTCCATGGCCAATCGGTATCCCGCAACGCCTCGGCGGCCAGCTCCGGAACCAGGTATTTGAACAGGGCCAGTGTCGAGGAACGGTCGTCTTCAGTGACCATGAGTGCTTGCTGGTCCACGGTCTGCCAATAGTCCAGCAGGCAGCCATTGGCATTTTGGTATCTGGTGAGCCCGGCCCGTTTGTCGATCAGCTTGGTCCAGGCCGGAGCCGTCCCGGAACTCCGGCCGATTTGGTCGTTCCAGCCCACCGGTACGCCGACGGAGAGCGTGTTCCCAGCTTGCCAATCCAGGTTTTTGGCGGCAACCGCAGCAGCATCATGGCCGGGCGTGACCACCGGTCCCGGGTACGACGGCGGCGCGCTGCTCACCCGGTCGGAGCTCGTATCAGGCGCGGCCACGGTGAGCTGGCAGGCGGTGAGGCCGGCAACCACGGTCAGAGCGCAGACCAGGCCCAAAGCCCGTCTCGGCGAGCGACGGCCGGAGTCGGCTCGGCAGCGCAATGGGTCCTCCTTCGTCGGCATTCCTCCCAGCACATACAGTAACCGGTGAACCGCCCGGCCCGATCGGACAAACCTACGTTGGCGTAACCGGGCGCCTCAGGCGCAGGATAGGAAGGTGATGAATCAGCACTGCCCGGCCGGACATGCCGGAACCCCCTCCGAAACCGATCTGCACCCCTGGATGCGCTATGTGGCCATGGGTGATTCCTTCACTGAGGGAATTGGCGACCCCGAGCCCGGAAACCCGGGCGGCACCCGGGGCTGGGCGGATCGCCTGGCCGAAGAGCTGAACAAAGGCCACCACGACTTCGCCTACGCGAACCTCGCCATCCGGGGACGCCTGCTGCAGCAGATCCTGGACGAGCAACTCGAACCCGCGCTCGCGCTCAAACCTGATCTGATCTCGATCTCCGCGGGCGGCAACGACTTGATCCGGCCTGGTTCGGATCCCGATGCGCTGGCCGAAACCCTGGATTCCGCGGTCGGCAAGATGTCGGCCTCCGGGGCCACCGTGCTGCTGTTCAACGGCCCGGACATCCGGGACACCCCGGTGCTGGGCCTGGTCCGGGGGCGGGTCGCGGTCTACAACGAGAATCTGCGGACCGTGGCGGCCCGCCATGATGCCGTGATTGCCGACATGTGGTCGCTCCGTGAGCTTTCGGACCCGCAGATGTGGGATGACGATCGCTTGCACTTTTCGCCCTTGGGCCATCACCGGATCGCGATCATGGCCTTGGACTCGCTCAATGTGCCGCACCAACTGGAGCCGTTGCGCCCCGCCGCGGTACCGCACCGGACCTGGCGCGAGGCCCGCAGCGAAGACCTGGTCTGGGCCCGGGAATTCTTGGTGCCCTGGGTGCTGCGCCGGATCCGCCATCAGTCCTCCGGCGACGGGATCACCGCCAAACGGCCGACGCCGGGCCCGGTTTTCGGCCCGGTGGACCGGAGCGGCCACTAGCGGAAATCCGCCGAGGTTTTCTTCAGCCGGCTTCCGTCGGGCCACCGAGCACGAACTCGGACCCCGGCGGGTTGCTGCTGAGCCGGGCCGAAATCCCGTCCAGCAGCAAGGCCCGTTTGCGCAGCCACCAGGCCTTGCCGTCGGTGTCGAAGGCGAGGCTGAGCAACTTCTCCAGGCCGTCCGGGTTCTTCACGTTCAGCGGCCCGGGCGGGTTCTGCGCGAACCTGGTCTGGGAGACCGCCTCGGGCTTGAGCGGCTTCATCCGGCTGATCCGCAAGCGGTAGGCGTTCATGTAGCTGTCGATGGTCAGGTCCGAAATCGTGTCCACGATCAGCACTGCGGATTCCGGGTCGAAGCCGAAGTCGATCAACGCTTCGGTGCTGGCCGCGAAAATGTAGACCACGCTGGATGGCGGTGCCGGCAGCCGCTGCAGTTCCGGGGCCACACCCGGGAACTCTTCGTACATGGTCCACATCACGTCGGTGAACTTTTCCAGGTATTCCCGCCAGTCCGCACCCGGAGTCGGCCATTTCGCTTCCGAAGCCATGAGATCGATGGCCATCGACACCAAGTCGTCGCGAGAGCCGACATGCCGGTACAGCGAGGAGTGCTTGACCCCCAAAGAAGCCGCCACCGTGGACATGGTCAGATCTTCGAAGCCCAAGCCGATGGCGGCTCGGGCCACTGACTCCCGGGAGATGGTGGGCACCCGGCCGCGGCGGCGCACTTGTAGGTTGGTCACCGGATCATCATATCTGTCAGGGGTGTTCGTCAGTACGGTGCTGAGCCGTGGCGGCGGAACTTTGCCCCAAAGGACTCGGATCAGGTGAAAACCTCGCCTAGAAGTGCAGAAATCTGCGCGATTTCGAGCAGGAAGGCGTCGTGGCCGACGTCGGATGCAATCCGGCGCACCGGCGTCGGCTCCGGTAGCGCAGCGGCCAGTTCCTCGCTCTGCGCGGGCAAATACAACCGGTCGGAACTGACCGCGGCAACGGTGAATCCGACTCCGGCCGCCCTGGCCAGGGCGGAACGCAGATCGCCCCGGCCGCGTCGCACGTCGTGGCTCATCAGGGCCTCGGTCAGGACGATGTAGCTGTTCGCATCGAAACGTTGCACCAGCTTGGCGGCCTGGTGGTCCAAATAGCCCTCCACTTGATAGCGTTGCGCGCCGCGGCCGAGCCCGCGCCGGCTGGATACCGGGGCTTCGCCGGGCTGTGCCGATCGGCCGAACCGCTGGCCGAGCTCCGCCTCCGAACGGTAGGAGATATGTGCAATCCGCCGGGCCAACCCCAACCCGGCCGCTGGAATCGGTCCGTCGTAGTAGTCGCCGCCCCGAAAATCCGGGTCTTGCTCGATGGCCAAAACTTGCGCCTGGGCCAAGGCGATCTGCTCCGCGGTGCTGGCCGCACACGAGGCCAGCACTACGGCGTGCCGCACCCGCTCCGGGTACGACACCGCCCATTCGAGTGCCCGGGCCCCGCCCATCGATCCGCCGACCACGGCGTGCCAGCGCCCGATGCCCAGCTCATCGGCCAACCGGGCCTCCGCCCGAACACTGTCCCGCAGCGTGACGAAGGGGAATCTGGAACCCCAGGGAGCGCCGTCGGGCGCGATCGAGGACGGCCCGGTACTGCCGTAACAGCCGCCCAGGAGGTTGGCGGCCACGACGAAATAGCGTTCCGTGTCGATTGCCTGCCCCGGACCGACCAAGCCGTCCCACCAACCGGCTTCGTCGCTGTCGCCGCGTGCCACGTGCGTGCTTCCGGTGAGTGCGTGCTGGATCAGCACCGCATTGGAAGCATCCGGGTTCAGCCGTCCCCAGCTTTCATAGGCGATCCGCACCCCGGGGAGCTCCAGGCCGCTCTCCAGCCCGAGGTTGCCGATCTGCCGGTCGCGCAGCAGCCCGTCGCCGCGCGCGACGGCGGGTTGCCGCGCCGGCAGCTCCGGCACCGCTGCGGTCTCCAGATCCGATGTCACCATGCGTTTCAACCCTTCGCCGCGCGGAAGCCGGCCTCCAGATCGGCCAGGATGTCCACGATGTTCTCCAGACCCACGGAAAGCCGCACCAGCCCCGGGTTCACCCCGGCGGCCAGCTGTTGTTCCGGGGTCAGCTGCGAGTGCGTGGTCGACGCGGGATGGATCACCAGGGAACGGACGTCGCCGATGTTGGCCACATGCGAATGCAGTTCGAGGCCGTCCACGAATTTCTTGCCGGCCTCCGCGCCGCCGCTGATCTGGAAAGCCAGCACCGCACCGGTGCCGTTCGGACCGTATTTGCGGCCCCGCTGGTACCACGGGCTGGACGGCAGCCCGGTGTAGGCCACCGACTCCACCGCAGGATGCTCGCTGAGCCATTGCGCAACTTGGACCGCATTGGCCACATGCCGTTCGACCCGCAAGCTCAAGGTCTCCAGGCCCTGCGCGATCAGGAAGGCATTGAACGGCGACACTGCCGAACCCAAATCGCGCAACAGCTGCACCCGGGCCTTCAAGATGTACGCGAGGTTGGCGCCCAAGGCGCTGCCCACGCCCAGGTCCCGGGCGAACACCAAACCGTGGTACGACTCGTCCGGCGTATTCAGCCCCGGGAATTTCGCCGGGTCCTTGCCGAAGTCGAAACGTCCGCCGTCCACGATCACACCGGCGATCGCGGCGCCGTGGCCGCCCAGGTACTTGGTCGCCGAATGCACCACGATGTCCGCGCCCCACTCGAGCGGCCGGATCAGATAAGGCGTGGCCAGGGTGTTGTCCACGATCAGCGGCACCCCGGCTTCGTGCGCGACCGCGCTGACCCCTTCCAGATCGAGGATGTCCTGCCGCGGGTTGGAAACCACTTCGCCGAAGAACAGCTTGGTATTGGGCCGCACCGCGGCACGCCAGTGTTCCAGGTCGTCCGGATCGTCGACGAAGGACACCTCGACGCCGAACTTCTTCAGCGTGTGCGCGAACAGGTTGTAGGTGCCGCCGTAAAGGCTCGGGCTGGAGACGATGTGGTCGCCGGCTTCGGCGATGTTCAGCACCGCGAGCGTCGCGGCGGCCTGCCCGGAGGCCAGGAGCAATGCCCCGACGCCGCCCTCCAGGCTGGCGATCCGCTGCTCGACGGCGTCTTGGGTGGGATTGCCGATCCTGGTGTAGATCGGCTCGAGTTCAGCCAGGGCGAAGCGGTCCGCGGCGCTTTGCGCGCTCGGGAAGACGAACGACGTGGTCTGGTAGATCGGCAGCGCCCGTGCTCCAGTCGCTGCATCGGGCGTTTGGCCAACATGGATCTGCCGGGTTTCGAATGACCAACCATTGCTCACAAGGCACTCCTCAATCTGAAGGGGCCCGATGTTCGGCGTCGGCCGTACGGTCGGCAAGCTCCGCCCGGACAGCCGGGTACGATGCATCGACCCGCGTTTGCCTTGGCCGGATGGCCAGGGCCTGGTCTTCACCCGGGGCACCCCGCCGCGGTGGAGGGTTGCCGTCCAGCAAGCCGGGGCAGGCGTCTGGTCAAGACATTGCTGGCACTCGTGACCTGGATCCAGTTTGCGCAGGCGTCCGGGGCCAGTTCAAGTCCGTGACGGGGTGTGACGATTCCGCTTGCGGGACGCTGCTGACCCGCGACCTTCGCAGACTTGTTGCTTAGGTCACCCTAAGTCGAGACGGATGTCACAAAGTGCAAGGATATGAGCATGCGCATGGACCACGTTTCTTACGCTTGTGACCCCGACGGACTGACTGCCACCACGGAGCGGATTGCCGCTGCGCTGGGCGTCAAAGCAGTACGCGGAGGCATCCATCCGCGCTTCGGCACCAGGAACATGATCATTCCGTTGACGGCCCGCCATTACATCGAAGTGGTCGAGGTCCTGGATCATCCGGCTTCGGACAAAGCCCCCTTCGGCCAAGCGGTCCGTGCCCGGTCGAGCGCCGGTGGCGGATGGATGGGCTGGTGCGTGGAAGTCGAAGACCTCTCCCCGTTCGAAGCCCGGCTGGGCCGATCCGCAGTGCCCGGGAACCGCAAGTTCCCGGACGGCCGGGAACTCGTCTGGCAGCAGATCGGCATCAAAGGCCTGATCGCCGATCCGCAGGTCCCCTACTTGCTCAAATGGGAAGGCGATCCCGCCTTGCACCCTTCGCAGGCAGAACCCGGGACGGTCTCGCTGGCCAGCCTGACCATCGCCGGTTCCGCGGAGCGGGTGACCGAATGGCTCGGCGAATGCGTGGACAAGCCGCTCGAGGACGTGGCCGTGGAATGGATTGCACCGCACGGCACGCCCGGCATCATGAGCGTCACTTTCGACACGGCCCGGGGCCCGGTCACGGTCTGAACCCGGCCGATCGGCCCGGGTCTCAGCCGAAGCCGAGTTGCCGGCTGAAGGTGAAGGCTGCGATGTCCAGCAGGCTGTGCGCGATGACCAAAGGCATCACCCGTTTGGTTTTGGTGTAGAGCCAGCCGAAAATCAGCCCCATCAGGACGTTGCCCAGAAATGGTCCGAAACCCTGGTACAGGTGGTAGCTGCCGCGCAGCAACGCGCTGACCACGATCGCCGGCCAGATCCGCCAGCCCAATCCGGACAGCCGGTCCAGCAAATAGCCGACCACGATGACCTCCTCGACCACCGCATTGCGCAGCGCCGAGATGATCAGCACCGGCACGGTCCACCAATAGTCCTGGAGCGAATTGGGCACGATCTGCGCGGTCACGCCCAAACCACGGCCCGCCGCGTAGAGCAACAACGACGGCGCCCCGATCAGCACCAGCAGCCCGAAGCCCCACAGCAGGTCCCGCCCCGGTTTGGCGAAATCGAAGCCGAGCCGTTCGAAGCTGCTGCGGCCGGGCTGCCAGAGCAGATAGAGCACCAGGGCTACCGGCACCAAGGCGAAGAAGTTGCCGAGCAGCTGGTAGGTGAGATCGAAATATTCGCGGCTGTTCCGGCTGGTGTTCAAGGTCGCGGTGGCTTCCGCGATCGGACCCCGGCTGAGGTTGTCGATCAGGTTCACCACCGCGTTCACCGCGGACTGCCCCAAGGAGAGCCCCAGTACGATCAGGATCTCCACGTGCCATCGCCGGCGTTGCGCGGGCCGGGGTGCCGCGCCCGACCGCACCGGAGTCTGAGGATTCGCCATTCCCCCATCCTGCCCCGGAGCCGGCGATTCGACCACTCCGGCCGACCGGGCCGGCGCAATGGTTAGACTCGGTGCATGACCGCGCCCCGCCAGATCCTGATGTTGCGCCACGGCCAATCCGCGGCCAATGTGGACCAGACGATTTACGACCGGGTGCCGGATTACCGGATTCCGTTGACCGATTTGGGCCTGGCCCAGGCCGAGGCGGCCGGGGAAAGCATCCGGCAACGGCTCGACGGCGAAAAGGTCTGCGTCTATGTCTCGCCGTATCTGCGCGCCTACCAGACCTTGGCCGCACTCAATCTCGGCGACAGCGTGCAACGGGTCCTGGAGGAACCGAGGCTGCGGGAACAGGACTGGGCGAACTTCCAGAATCCGGCGGAGATCGCGGCGCAAAAAGAGCTCCGGAACGCCTATGGGCATTTTTTCTACCGCTTCCGGGAAGGCGAGTCGGGCTCCGACGTCTACGATCGGGTCTCCTCTTTCCTGGATACCCTCTACCGGCATTGGAGCGCCCCGGACTATCCCCCGAACACGCTCCTGGTCACCCACGGATTGACCATGCGGCTCTTCTGCATGCGCTGGTTCCACTGGTCGGTGGAGTACTTCGAATCGCTCAACAATCCGGAGAACGCCGAAGTCCGGGCGTTGGTCCGCAATAACGGGCATTTCGCACTCGAGCCGCCGTTCCAGCAGTGGAACCAGGTCGATCCCGGGCAAACGGTTCTGGACCGCCCCGGCCGGCCGTTGGCCTAGCCCGACGGCCCCGGATGGGCAGACCTGATCCTGGACTAGCGCCCCGCCCCGTGCGAGGATCAACAGATGGGTGCAACGAATCCGATCGTCCCGATCTGGTGGGATCTGGGTTTGGTCCTGCTCGGTGTGGCGACGCTGCTGTGGTTCGTGGTCACGCTGGTTTCCATTGCACGCAGCCGGCTCACGGCTCCGCTGAAACTCGTTTGCGCACTGTTGGCCCTGGCCATGCCGATCATCGGCGGCATCGTCTGGTTCGCGAGCCGGAAATCCCTGGAACGCTCAGTCCCTCGCCCCGGTTGAAAACTCCTGCCGGAACCGCAGCGGACTGCGGCCCAGAGTCTGCCCGAATCGTTGCCGGAAGGCGGCAGTGGAACGGTAACCCACGCGTTTTGCAATCATTTCCACCGAAACCGTGCCGGAACGGAGCTCCTGCGCCGCGATCATCATCCGGACCCGGGCGGAGAACTCGCCCCAGGGTTGGCCACTGGCCTGCCTGAATCTCCGGGCGAAGCCTGCCCGGGACAACCCGCTCAATTGCGCGGCCCCGGGCAGGCTGGGCGGATCAGCCGGTGCAGCCAGCAGGGCATGTACGGCAGGCAACAGGTCGGGGTCGTTCGCTACCGCCCACGCTGTCGGAATCCGCACCGACGTCGAGCGCAAGGCCAAGGCCAGGAGCGCAGTGCAAAGCGCCGAGATGATCGCGGTGCTTCCTGCTCCGCCGACTCCGGCTTCACGGTGCAGCAGCGCCGAAATCTGCTCGCTGCTGCCTTGCGCAGCCGGTGGCAAGGGAACCCGCAAGAGCCTGGGCAGGGCGCCGAAGAACAGTTCGCCGGCTCCCGCCGAATACCGGAAATGGCCGCAGATGATCTCGACTTCGGATTGTCCGTCGGCAGCCCGGTAGTTCGGCACCAGCCGCTGCGAACCCGGTTCCGCAGGGACCGGACGGAGTCTCGTCGCGGGGGTTGCCGCGCCCGGGACGGACCCGGCCGCACCGCTGAGCAGATGCTCCGAGCCAGTGGGCAACAGTACGAAATCGCCCGCAGACAGCGCCAGCGGAGGCATCCCGGGCACGGTGACGAAACAACTGCCGCTGCTGACCAGGTGAAACGGGGCACGGAACCCGCTGGTCGGAGCATGCGGTATTCCGAAAGATCCACCGACCGCGCACACCAGATCAACGGAGCCGACCGGGTCGGCCAACGACAACAAAGAGCTCAACGCATCGTCCATGAACCAAATCTAGACGATTTAGTCGAAACTGGAGACTTTTGGTGGTTTCCGAACTCGACCGCAATGACCAGAATCAAAATAGCTAGTTGAATCGGTCTTGGCCTCGCAACCCCTGACCCGTGAAAAGGAGGAACACCGTGGCGGATTTCGACGTGGACTTGCTGGTGATCGGCTTCGGCAAAGGCGGCAAAACACTCGCCGCAGATCGGGGCCGTGCCGGGCGACGGGTTCTGCTGGTGGAACAGTCGGACCAAATGTACGGCGGTACCTGCATCAACGTCGGCTGCGTGCCGACCAAATCCTTGGTTCATCTTTCGACCAGCCCCGGCTCCGGCGAAGAAGACGCCTGGTACCGCGAATCCATCGAGGTCACCGCAGATCTGGTCGCCGCCATGCGGCAGAAGAACTTCACGATGCTCGACCAGCTGGACTCGGTCACGGTGGTCACCGGCAAGGCGAAATTCATCTCACCGCACGAAGTCGTCGTGACCGGCGGCGAGGTCCCGCTCACCGTCTCGGCTGCGGTGATCGTGATCAACACCGGTGCGACCCCGGTAATCCCCGAGTTTGCCGCAGGACTCGATCTGCCCGGAGTCTATACGAGCGCAACCCTGCTCCAGCAGGCCGAGCGTCCTCGCCGCCTGGCCATTCTCGGCGCAGGCAACATCGGCTTGGAATTCGCCGGGATCTATGCCGGCTACGGCTCCGAAGTCACCGTGTTCGACCAGTCGCCGGCAATTCTCACACGCGAAGATCCAGACGTGGCCGCCGCCGTCCAGGACCTGCTGCAGGACCAAGGGGTCCGCTTCGAGTTGGGGGTTTCCATCGATTCCTTGGCGGAAGCCGGCGATGTGACGTCGGTGGTCTTCCAGCGGAACGGGGCAACGGAGGAACTGCTGGCGGATGCGGTCTTGATCGCCCTGGGGCGGCGGCCTTTGACCGATGGCTTGGGACTCGAAGCCGCCGGGGTTGCTGTCACGCCCCATGGCGCGGTGGAAGTGAATCAGTATCTGCAGAGCAGCCAGCCGCACATCTATGCCATCGGGGATGTCAATGGAGGCCCGCAATTCACCTATGTCTCGCTGGACGACTACCGGATCGTCAAAGGCCACTTGGCCGGCGAGGCGACGAGGGCCACCGGCGATCGCGGCGCGATCCCCACGACGCTTTTCATCACCCCGCCGCTGTCCCGGATCGGCTTGACCGAACGGCAGGCCCTCGAGTCCGGATATCGATTGAAGGTCGCCAGCATGTTGATTGCCGAGATGCCCGCGGCCCCGCGGTACCGGATCACCGGCGACGTCCGCGGCTTCATGAAGTTCGTGGTCGATGCGGACACCGATCTGATCCTGGGTTGCGCCCTGCTCAACACCGACTCCCAGGAACTGATCAACCTGGTTTCCCTTGCGATGCGTCGTCAAGTGACCGCCAGCGAACTCCGCGAGGCGATCTACACCCATCCTTCCAGCACCGAAGCGTTCAACACCGTGCTCGGAAAACTGGACTGACCGGAGGGACCCGCAGCCGCCGGCTCCGGAAGCTCAGCTGTTCGGGGCCACCAGGACGTCGATGCCGTTCTCCGCGAACGCTTCGACCTGGTCCGGAGTGATCCCGGAATCGGTGATCAACCGTTGGAAGTGGTAGCCCTCCATGGTGGCGAAAGCCCGCTGGCCGATCTTCGAGGAATCCGCCAACATGTAGGCGTCCGCGGCCCGGCGGGCCATCAGCGAATTGACCGTCGCTTCGCCTTCGTCGGTGACCGTCGGCCCCACCAAGGGGTCGATCCCGTTGACCCCGATGAACGCGAAATCCAAGGCCACCTTCTGCAAGATGATGTCGGTGTACGGTCCGACCAGTTCGTAGGAGCGCGGGTTGACGATGCCGCCGCAGACCATGATCTTGAAATTCGGCCGCACCGCGAGCTGGGCGGCGATATTGATCGCATTCGTGACCACGGTCAAGGTGGGTTTGTTCGACGGCTCGGCCAAGTCTTCCCGGGTGGAGAGCACTTGGGCCAAGGCCGTGGACGTGGTTCCGCCGCACAACCCGATCACCGCCCCGCGCGGAATCAGTTCGCTGGCCGCCAAGGCGATCTGGTGCTTCTGCGCCGCATGGTCGTCGCGGTTGTAGCGGCCCGGCAAATCGTAAGCCACCGATCCGGCGACAGCGCCGCCCCGGGTCCTGCTGAGCAGGCGTTCATTGGCCAGGGAATCCAAATCCCGACGTGCCGTGGCCGGCGAAATCGCGAGCTTGCTGACCAAATCCTCGACTTCGACTTGGCCGGACTGCGCCAATAGATCAAGGATCGCAGTCAGCCGCTCAGTACGGTTCATCAGATAGCCCTTCCGTCAGGGTTTTTGCCCGAATAATCTCAATAGCCGCGAAACTTCCGGCACCAGAGCGGATCTGCCTGCTGCCAAATACTTCCGCGAATCCACTACATCAGAGTTTTCGGCCAAAAACTCGCGCACCGCGCGGGTGAAGAAACCATTCAAATGCGTGGAAACATTGATCTTACGCATTCCGGCCGCGATTCCGCGCACCAGGGCCGCATCCGGCACGCCGGAGGAGCCGTGCAAAACCAAGGGAACGTCAAGCCGCTGCCGGAGCTCCGCGATCCGTTCCAGGTTCAGCTCCGCACTGCGCTCGGTCATCGCGTGCGAGGAACCGACCGCCACGGCCAGCGCATCGACTCCGGTCGCCGCAACGAAATCCGCCGCCTCGCCCTGGTCGGTCAGCACCCCGGGAGCGTGTGCCCCGTCTTTTCCGCCGACTTCGCCCAATTCCGCTTCGACGTACACGCCACGCGAGTGCGCGTAGTCGGCGACCCGCCGGGTCACCTCGACATTTTGCGCGTACGGCAAGTGGGCGCCGTCGTACATCACCGAACCGAAGCCCAAATCGACGGCGGCCAACGCCAGCGCCTCATCCTGGGCGTGGTCCAGATGGACCGCGATCGGCACCGCAGCAGCCTCCGCCGCGGCCAGCGTGGCTCGGGCGATCGGCTCGAGTCCGCCGTGGTAGGCGACGCAGTTCTCCGAGATCTGCAGGATCAACGGCAGGCCCGCAGCCTCCGCACCGGCGATCAGCCCTTCCACCGTTTCCAGATGCAGCACGTTGAACGCGCCTTGGCCGGATTCGCCGGCTACCGCGGCCGCCATCAAGTCACGGGTAGGGGTCAAAGGCATTAGGAAAGCTCCTCCACGATCAAATCCGATTCCAATTCTTGCCAGTCCGGCGAAATTTCCCCGGCCCCCGGCATCAGCACGGCAGCCGAGCCCCAGGCCGCAGCCCGGCACAGCAGCACCCGCAAGTCCAGTTCACCGGCGGCCAACACCGATGCGGCACCGGCTACTGCGGCATCGCCGGCCCCGGTCGGGTTGCCGGCCAGCGGTTGCGGCAGCCGAGCACTCAGCTGCCCGGGCCGGCCGGATTCGAAGCCCAGCATGCCCTCGGCGCCGTTGCTGACCAGGACCCGGTGCGCGCCGAGCCGCAGCAGCACCCGCGCTCCGGCGGCCAGGTCGCGTTCCCCGGTCGCTTCGAGGAGTTCAGCCCGATTGGGTTTGAGCAAATCCGCCCCGGCGCTCGCCGCGGAAAGCAGCCCGCTGCCCGAAGCATCCACCACTGCGGGGATTCCGGCATGCCGGGCCAAAGCCACCAGTCCCGGATAGAAATCCGCCGGCGCTCCTTCCGGCAACGAACCCGACCCCACCAGCACCGCCGCCCCCGGCAACTCATCGGCTACCGCTGCGGCCAAGGCCTGCCATTCCGCGGGCAGCAGCGGCGCGCCGAACTCATTGAAGATGCTGGTTTCGCCGTCCGTTTGGTCCACCAGGGCAATGGTCCGCCGGGTTGCCTCGCCGACCGGGACCAGACGGTGTTCGATCCCGCCCAGTCCGGCGGCGAGTTCCGCACCGGTGTCGCCGCCGGCCGTGGCGACTGCGCGCACCGGGACGCCCTGGCCGTGCAGCACCCGGGCCACATTGATCCCTTTGCCGCCGGCCCGCAGCAAGGGCGGGCGCACCCGATGCGATCCGCCGGGGACGATGCCGGCCACTTGGTAGGTCAGATCGATTGCCGGATTGGGGGTCACCGTCACGATCATCGGGTTGCCCCGGAGGCTGCGAGCCACTCGGCCCGCCGTTGGTGGGCTTTCAGCGCCGATCCGATCAGACCGGCATTCTGGCCCAATGCCGCCCGAAGCAGCTCGGGCCTCGGCTGGAAGCTCAGCAGCTCATCGATCCGGCGGCTCAGCGGGAGCATCAGGTCGTCCCCCGATTCGGCCAATCCGCCGCCCAGCACCACTTTGCTGGTGCCGATCATGGCAACCGCCTGAGCGATCGAAAAGGCCAAGGTCTGCACGGCGTCGGCCCAGACTTCTCCGGCCGTGGCGTCGCCCTGTTTGGCCAAGGCCAGGACCTCCCGGGCTCCGCCGTCGAAGCCCGGCGTCCGGGCCGCATAACGTTTGGCGATCGCTCCGGCCGAACCCGTACCCTCCACGATGCCGAGCCCGCCGTCCGGGTGCGGCGCCAGGGCATGGCCCACCTCGCCGGCATAACCGCCGGCTTTGAGCCGTTGCCCGTCGACGTAGAGCGCGGCCGCGATTCCGGTGCCCACGACCAGGATCATCGCGTTGTCCGCGTGCCGCGCGGCACCGAGCGCCACCTCGGCGTCGCCCGCGGTCCCGACGTCGTGGCCGAAGGCGACCGGCATGCCGAGCCGGTCTTCCAGTACCGCCCGGAACGGGAATTCCCGCCAGCCGAGATTCGCCGCATAGACCCCGACGCCGCGCACTTCGTCCACCAGACCGGGCACGGTCAGCCCGACCGCTTCGATCCGGACCTCCGGATGCTGCGATTGGTAGCGCTGCACCAGCTCGGCGAGGAAATCGACCAAGACCTCCCCCGGGCGTCCGGGGTCCAATGCCGTACGGAAACGCTGGATGTCGACGATCTCCGGGACCTGCCCCGGATCGGCGGCCAGCACCAGGCCGGCCTTGGTATCAGTGCCGCCGACGTCGAAAGCCAGCACGGCGGATGTGTTCTGCATACGAAAAGTCTAGATGTGGCTCAGTCGTCCAGGATCACCGAACGGCTCAGATGACGCGGCAGATCGGGGTCCAAGCCGCGGACCCGGGCGCGCTCCAGGGTCAGCTGGTGCACCTTGACCAATTCCGCCAAAGGGTGCAGCTCGCCGCCGAGGAATTCGGCCCCGGTGCGAGCCACTTCCTCGGCCAACCCGACCGGCGCCGGGCCGAAGATCCAGGTCGCCCGGCCCGGTGCGGCGATCGAGATCGGGCCGTGCCGGTACTCCATCGCCGGGTAGGACTCGGTCCAGCCTTGGACCGCTTCGCGCATTTTCAGCCCGGCTTCGTGCGCCAGGCCGATGGTCCAGCCGCGGCCGAGGAAGGTGAACTGTTCCGCCGCGATCAAGGATTCCGCAATCTCTTCGTCCAGTACCTGCCGGGCTTGCGCCACGGCGAGCGTCAGGTCCAGGCCGAGGCTGCTCAACAAGTAGCTCAAGGCGGCGGTCGCGAACCGGGTCTGCACCACCGACTTCTCATCCGCGTAGGAAAGCCCGATCACGGTATCCGCGAGTTCAACCGCCGGCGACGAGGTATCCCCGACGATCAGCGTGGTCGGTACCTTGCCGCGGAAATCGCGCAGGATTTCCAGTACCTCGGTCGTGGTGCCGGAACGGGTCAGCGCGATGATCGCGTCGTAATCCCGGTCGAGGTTCGCCTCCGAAGCGGCGTAGGCATCGGTCAGGCCCAGCCCGGCAGCTTCCCGGGCAGCCGCATAGCTCTGCGCCATGAACCAGGACGTGCCACAGCCGACGACGGCGACTTTGGCGCCGTGCGGCGGCAGCAGGTCCTCCCGTGCGGACTGGGCAATGGCCTGCTCCCAGACATCCGGCTGGCTGCGAAGTTCTGCCTCCATGAAGGCACCGGTACGGACAAGGTAATCAGTCATAGGAACATTCTCCTGGTTCGGCTAGCAAAAGCTACTGCGAAGATATCACGCAATGATGTTTCCTGACGCAATCATCTACATTGCGATCATCTCAATACCTTAATTCAATCATTTTTTTGATTGAAACCTCTTGTCGCGCCATCGCTACTACGGCAAGATAGACGCAACCCCGGATCTGCATAGTGCCTGCACATCCGGTTCACACGGTTGGCAAAGCAGCCGCTGGAAGCACACTCGACGAGGAGAGCAAGATGCCATTGGGGTCAGCAGAGCGCAGATTGAATCCGCACCGTCCACATCCGCACCGTCCAGCCGCAGTATCCGGAATCCGCAGGCTGGTCGCCGCATCCGCCGCCGGTGCCCTGGCCCTGGGCGGGCTCGCCGCCGGCGGCCTGGCCTCGGCCGCTCCGGCCACCGCCCAGGATTCAGCCGGAGCCGAAACCATCAGTTCCGATGTGCTCAGCGTCCAGGTCTCCACCGCTTTCCCGCAGGCGCTCAAGTACACCCAATCGGCTACCGGCAAGAGCCTGACCGGGGCCACCTCGGTGGCATCTTCGCTCACCATCAACGGAACCGATCAGCCGGTCCAGGTGACCGCCGCGAAATCCGATCCGAAGACCATGTCCTACGTTTTGACGCCGGGCAACCTCAGCGGTGTTTCGCTGGAGGCCAAGCTCGCGGTGGACGGTTCGGTGGTGACCTTTTCAGTCACCAAAATCACCGACACCGCGCAGAACCGGGTCAATAACCTGCAGATCAAGAACCAGGATCTGGTCACGGTTTCCTCGACCGAACCGGGAGCAACCGTCGCCTCGGCTGTGATCTCCGTGGACCGCGCGGTTTCCGGTGACACGATCACCTCGATCACCGCTGGCACTCCGGTCGATGCGGCGGCCAAGAAGGCGAATCTCTCGTTGGCCAGCACGGATCAGCTGGCCGCCGCCTTCGATACCAATTCGCTCTATGATTCGAACAGCCCGAATGCCGGTTCGGAAGGCGGCCGATTCTGGCGGCAAGCCGTCTCGGACGCCGCAGGCGGAGTCAAAATGGGCGTTTCCTCCGGCGCTTGGCTCTACCGGGCTGCCGGTTCCAGCCAAACCGAGGAGTTGCCCTGGAGCAAGGTGGTGATCGGAGCCGATGCCAATGCCGACGGCACCGTAGATTGGCAGGATGCCGCCATCGCCTACCGGAGCATCGAGCGGAAGCCCTTGGGCAGCGCCGATGTGAAGAACCGGGTGATCACGCATATCCCGTTCAATTTCGCCAGCCAAGCCACCAATCCGTTCCTGCGCACCCTGGACAATGTGAAACGGATTGCCGCGGCAACCGACGGCTTGGGCCAGATGGCGCTCCTGAAGGGCTACACCTCGGAAGGCCATGATTCGGCGAATTCCGACTTCGGCGGCAACTACAACGAGCGGGCCGGCGGCTTGGCCGATATGAACAGCCTGCTCAAAGACGGCGCAGCCTATGGAGCGACCTTCGGCGTGCACATCAATGCCACCGAAGTTTATCCGGAGGCGAATTCGTTCAACGAAAACATCACCAGGCAACCGCTTCAGCGCAACTGGAACTGGTTGGACCAGGCCTACTTCATCAACCAGAACTGGGATATCGGCTCGGGGAGTTTGGAAAACCGGGTCAAGCAATTGCGCAGCGAAGCCGGACCGAACCTGACCATGACGTATGTGGACACTTACTACACCCCGGGTTGGGCCGCGTACCGGACCCAGAAGGCGCTCAATGACTCCGGGTTCAGCGTGACCTCGGAATGGTCGAACAGCTTGGCCACGAACACCACCTGGTCGCACTGGTCCGCCGATGAGAATTACGGCGGCAGCGGCAACAAGGGCATCAATTCGCAGATCCTGCGCTTCGTGGGCAACAGCACCAAAGACACCTGGAATCCGGACCCCAAGCTGGGCAATGCGCAGGTCAAGGAGTTCGAAGGCTGGACCGGGCAGAACGACTACAACGCGTTCAGCAAGAACATCTGGACCACCAACCTGCCCACCAAGTTCCTGCAGCAGCAGGAGATCACCAAATGGACCCCGGACCGGATCGACTTCACCGGCGGGCTCAGCGTCACGGGCAGCAACGCCGGCAACCGGGTGATCAGCCAGGACGGCAAAACCGTGCTGAACGGCAGCAATTATCTGCTGCCCTGGTCCGCCGATCCAGTGCAGTTCGGACCGGGCGCCGCGAACGATCCGGGCCAGGAAAAGCTTTACCATTACAGCGCCAACGGTGGCACGAGCACCTGGCAGCTCACCGGGGACTTCGCCAAAGCCAGCTCGCTGACCATGTACCGGCTCACCGACAACGGGCGGGAATCGCCGCTCGTGGTTCCGGTGGTCAACGGCTCGGTCAGCGTGGTGGCACTGCCGAACCAGCCGTATGTGTTGGTCCCGGTCCCGGCGACTACCACCGTCCCGGCCGCGAACTACGGGGCGGGCACGCCGTTCCAGGACCCGGGCTTCAACGCCGGGAACCTGCAGGCGTGGAACCCCACCGGCGGCGCCAGCATTGAACGGATGGACAAGGGCCAGCTCGTCGCCAAACTGGGACCGCTCGGCTCCAGCATCTCGCAGCAGTTGGCGCCGCTGCAGGCCGGCACCTATTCGGTGAGCGCGTGGGTGGAGATCCAGCCTGGCCAGAAACGCCCGACGACGTTGAGCGTCACCGGAGCCGGAGCTGCGTCGGCCAGCGTAACTGTGGACCAGTCCGGTGCCCGGAACCAGGTCGGGGCGGATGAGAAACGGGACAGCTACTTCCAGCGGCTTCGGGTCTTGATCGATGCCAAAGCAGGCGACACCCCGCGGTTGGCCATCTCGGCACTCCCGGGCGCAGCCAGTGTCCGGATCGACGACGTTCGCGCGGTGCGCACCGAGCGGGTGCCCAGCACCGGGGTGCTCTCGGAAGATTTCGAGAACACCGATCAGGGTTGGGGGCCGTTCGTCAAGGGCGACGCCGGTGGCGTCAACGATCCACGCACGCATATCGCCAAACGCAATGAGCCGTACACCCAAGCCGGTTGGAACAACAAGACCACTTCGGATGTGCTCAGTGGCAGCTATTCACTGCACTCGCACGGTGAGAACTCGGGCCTGGTCTACCGGACCAGCAACTACACGGTGCCGATGCAGCCTGGTCGGCAGTACAAAGTGTCCTTCGACTACCAGGCCTCAGAAGCCGGCACCTACCAATGGGTCTCCGGTTACGACAATGCTGGCCGCACCGTGCAGACCAGCGCAACGCCCATCGGTGTGGCTACCCAGACCGCCCGCTGGACGCAAACCATCAACGCGAATTCCTGTGGTGCGAACTGGGTAGGACTCCGCAACATCAACAATCAAAAGGGCGAATTCTCCCTGGACAATCTGCTGGTCGAAGACCTGGGCCCGTCCACCGAAACTCCGGCCTGTGCTTCCTTGGCGCTGGCTTCTGGTCAGGATCTGATCGAGCCCGGTACCAAGAATCCGTTCCGGACCACGTTCACCAGTGCGGAGCCGGCGCCGATCAGTAATCTGACCGTAGCCTTGGGACTGCCCACGGGCTGGAAGGCGGTCCCAAAGACCCCGGCCACGGCGGAGACTTTGCCGGCCGGTGGGACGCTGACCACCGACTGGGAGGTCGAGGCTCCGGCCGATGCCAAAGGTGACTTCACGGTCACTGCCAAGGCCGGTTACCGGACCACCGTCGATCCGCTCGGTGAACGTTCGGCCAGCACACAGACCGAGGTCAATACTTTGCCTGATCCGCCCAGCAAGGACACCTACGCTTCGGACATGAAGTGGATCGGCACTCCGGCCAATGGCTGGGGGCCGGTGGAACGGGACCAGGCGAATGGCGAGCAGGGCCAGGGCGACGGGCCGCCGTTGACCCTCGGCGGCAAGGTGTACGCCAAAGGACTCGGTGCGCACGCCGCCTCGAACATCCGTTATTACGTCGGTTCCCAGTGTTCGGCGTTCACCGCGGTGATCGGCATCGACGACATCCAGAAGCCCCGCGGCCAAGCGGTGTTCTCGGTGGTCGGCGACGGCAGCACGTTGTACACCTCGCCGGTGATGAAAGGCGGTGCGGCCCCGGCAACCATTTCGGTGCCGCTCAACGGGGCGAAATACGTCGAGCTCAAGGCCGATGTGGTCGGCGGAAACAACGGGAATGCCTGGGCGGATTGGGCCGATGCGAAGTTCTTGTGCAGTGCACCGGTGGCCCCGCTGAACTTGCAACCGGAGCTTTCGGTCGATCCGAGCACCCTGCTCCCCGGCACCGGGCTCACCGTGCGGGTAGCGGATCTGGCCCCAGGCAGCGAGCTGAAAACCGAGCTGCGCTCCGATCCGGTGGATCTGGGCAGCGCCACCGCAGGTCCGGACGGCGTGGCCAGCCTGCCGGTGACCATACCGCTGGGCACCGCCGTAGGCGAGCACCGGATCGTGGTCAGCGGCACCGACAAGAACGGCCTCGCGGCAACCGGGGCGCGGTCGGTGAAAGTCATCGCGGCACCCACCGGCAGCGATGCGGCCGGCACCAGCAATTCCGCAGGCAACAGCAGCGGAAGCAGCAATGGCGCTTCCGGCGCCGGTGCCAACGGTGCCGGAACCAATGGCATTGGAAACAGTGGCGCTGGAACCAAAGGCACCGGGACCGCGGGCAGCAACGTCAATACCGTGGCCGAGATCAAGTCCGGAGCCGATCCGGCCGGCGGCGAATTGGCGCTGACCGGAGTCGGCACCTGGCTGGCGCCCCTGGGCGTGGCCCTGCTGCTGGTACTCAGCGGCGTGGCCGCTCTGGCGGTCCGTCAGCATCGCGGCCGCCCGTGATCGGTTGACGCACCGAGCATGCTCAAAGCGGCGCAGTCCCTTTCCGGGCTGCGCCGCTTTTCGCGTCCGGCGCCGCAGTTGGCTGCCGGAGGCGGTAACTCCCTAGGATGGTGGTATGGCACGGCCCAGGAAATTCGACCACGACGCGACGCTCGATGCCATTGTCGACGAATTCTGGGGCAGCAGCTATGCCGCGACGTCCACCGAAGACCTCTGCGCCCGCACCGGGCTGTCCCGGAGCAGCCTCTACAACGCCTTCCAGAGCAAACCGGCAAGCTATCGGCTGGCTCTGGCCCGTTATGGCGACGCCAAAGCGGCGCAGCGGCAGCACTATGCGCAGCTGCCGGGCACCGGCCGCGACGTGCTGCGGCATCTGATGTCCGAGGTCGTCGCGGAGCAACAAGGCCAAAGCGATCGCCGGTCCTGCCTGGTGGTGAACGCCTGCGTGGAACTGGGCGGCACGGACCCGGAGATTGCCGGCTTGGCCCGGCAGAGCCTCGCCGCCTTCGAGTCGCTGCTGCAACAGGTGATCGTCCGGGGCCAGCGGGACGGCAGCGTGCGCGCTGACCTTCCGGCCCAGGAACTGGCGCGGACCGTGCACGCGGTGATCAACGGCCTGCAAGTGCGGGACCGGGTCGCCGCGGACCCGACCGAATCGGCCCGGGTGATCAGCACGGTGCTGGCTCTGGTTTAAGCCCCCGCAGCCTCCGCGCGGCCGCCGACGACTTGCCGGCCGGCCCGCCAGACCGCTCTGGTTAACGGCACCCCGGGCCGGTAGGCCAGGTGGGTCGCACTGGGTGCCGCAAACAGCTGCAGATCGGCCCGGTGCCCGACCGCGATCGAGCCGACCGCGCGCTGCCCGTCGAGGTCTTCACCCACGTGCCGCCGCAAGGCCAATGCGCCGCCCCAAGTAGCCGCCCGGACCGCTTCATGCACGCTGAGCCCCATCTGGAGCACCGCCGTGGTCACGCAATACGGCATCGAGGTGGTGAACGAGGTGCCCGGATTGCAGTTCGCGGCGAGCGCCACCGGAACGCCGGCGTCCAACAACCTCCGGGCCGGCGCGAGCGGTTGCCGGGTGGACAAATCGCAGGCCGGCAAGCAGGTGGCCACGGTGCCCAACCCGGTTCCCGGGAGCTCTCCGGCCGGCGCACCCGCACCCCAGGTCCCGGCGAGCGCAGCGACGTCGCTGTCCTCGAGGTAATTGAGATGGTCCACGCTGGCCGCGCCGAACTCCACGGCGAGCCGCACCCCGGGCCCCGGCCCGAGCTGGTTGCCGTGCACCCGCAAGCCCAGGCCGGCCGCTTGGCATGCGGCCAGCACCCTGCGGGATTGCGCCTCGTCGAAGGCTCCGCGTTCGCAGAACACATCGGCCCAGGAGACCCAGGGCCGGACTGCCGCGAGCATCGGGCCGCAGACCAAGTCGGTGTACTCATCCGCGTCCCAACCCGCAGGTACCAGATGCGCACCCAGGAAGGTCACTTCATCGGCGACCCGGGCCGCAATCCGGGCGCTCCGCCGTTCGTGCTCGACGTCGAGCCCGTAACCGGTCTTCGACTCCAGATAGGTGGTGCCCTGGGAAACCGCTTCGACGACCCGTTGCCGGGCCAAGGATTCGAGCTGCGCATCGGAGCTCTCCCGGGTCGCCCCGACGGTGACCGCTATGCCGCTCGGAACATAATGGCCGGGGGCCCCCGACGGCGAGGGCCCCGCGGTGAGCCCGCGAACCGTGGGAGCCGGTGGGGACATCCGGGCTTCGAACTCCGCGGTCCGGTCTCCGGCGAACACCAGATGATTGTGCGAGTCGACCCAACCGGGCAGCACCGCCTGGCCGGCCGCATCGGTGACCGCATCGGCCGCGGGCGCCTGGGCCGCTGGTCCGATCCAACTGATCCGCTCGCCTTCCAGGACCAGTGCGGCGTCCCGGAGCACCCGGTGCTCCGGATCCTGGGTCATCAATTCGCCGATATTGGTGATCAGTTCACTGGTCTTGATTGGTTCACTGGCCTTGATTGCTTCACTGGGCATGGCATCTCCGGTCATCAGGGTACTTCGAGTTCCGCGAACGCTTCGGACAGCAATTTCGCCGGATCGCCGAGCTCGGCGTGCAGCCCGGCGGCCGCGATCTCCCGGCCGGAGACCTGCACGCTGAGCACGTCGGCAGCGGTCGCGGTCATCGGCAACTGGTCGCCGGCCGATCCGACGGTCCGCACCGAATCCAGGTCCAGTTCGACCCGGTCCCCGTACTCCGGCAGGCCCAGGCTGCGCAGACCGCCGTCGTGCGCGAACCCGAGCAATTGCTCCGGGCCGAATCGGCCGCGGATTCCGCTGCGCAGCCGCTCGCCGTATTCCAGCGAGCGCATTTCCAGCCAGGGATCGACGACGGCGTGCTGGTCACTGCCCAGCGCCAGCTCCACCCCCGCAGCCAGGAGTTCGTGCGCCGGGCCGATCCCGTCGGCCAAATCGGCCTCCGTGGTCGGGCAGAAGACCGCAGTGGCCCGGGCCGCGCCGAGCAAGCCGATGTCCTCGGCACTCAGATGGGTGGCATGCACCGCGGAGAGCCGGGAGCCGAGCAACCCCGACTCGGCCAGCAACCCGGTGGGCGTCATTCCGGTAGCCGCCAGGCAATCGGCATTTTCCCTGGGTTGTTCGGACAGGTGGATGTGCAAGGCCAGTTCAGGATCCAATTCCGCAGCGATGATCCGCAGCTGCTCCGGCGGCACGGCACGCACCGAGTGGATCGCGGCGGCCACCTGGACCTGCTCCGGATCGAACTCCCCGGCCACCGCGGTGCGCAGTGCGGCGAGCCGCGCCAGCCAGCTTGCGGCATCGCCGTCGCTGAACCGTCGCTGGGTCGGATTGGCCGGGATCCGGCCGTCCCGGCGTTGCAGGTCGAAGCCGCCGTCGAGGTAGCAGGTGTCCAGCAGCACCAGCCGGATGCCGGCCTTCCGGGCGGCCCGGGCCAGCGCGAACTCCATCTCGTGCTGCGGATACCGCGAACCATCCGGCCGATGGTGCAGGTAGTGGAATTCGCCCACCGCGGTGTATCCGGCAACCACCATTTCCGCGTACACCGCGGTGGCCAGCTGCTCGTAGAGCTCCGGGGTCAGCCGATCGGCTGCGCCGTACATCTGGTCCCGCCAACTCCAGAAATTTCCGGATCCGGCGTGCGTGCGGCCGCGCAGCACCCGGTGGAAAGCGTGCGAATGCGCGTTCACCGCGGCCGGGAAAACGGCCGTCACAGCAAGCCCTCCAGGACATCGGCCAGCGCCGTGGCGGCGTAGTCTGCGTCGGCTTCCTCGACCTGCTCCTGCGGAGAATGCGAAATTCCAGTGGGGTTCCGGATGAAAAGCATCCCGGACGGTACCACCGAGGCCAGGATGCCGGCGTCATGCCCGGCACCGGTGTCCAGCACCGGGGCGCCCGGCAATAGCGCCTGCAACCGGCGCTGCAGACCCACGTCGAAACCGACCGTCGGGCTCAGCGACTCTTCGGCCAAGCTCACCGTGCAGCCTTCGTTGGCCGCCGCGATCTGGGCCTGGCCGTGGATCTTCTGCACGATCGCGGCAGTCACCGCGTCGTCCGGATGCCGGACGTCCAACCAGAGTTCCACTTTCGATGCGATCACATTCGTGCCACCGGGAATCGGCAGGATCCGGCCGACCGTGGCCCGGGCCCCGTCCCGGGCGGCAGCGGTCTTCTGCGCTGCCAGGATGATCTGCGCCGCAGCCACCAGCGGATCGGCCCGGTCCGCCATCAGCGTGGTGCCGGCGTGGTTTCCCTGGCCGGAGATGCTGAACTTCCAACGTCCGTGGCCCAGGATCGCACCGCCCACGGCAACCGGGAAGCCGGTTCCGGCAGCTCCCCCACTGATCGGGTCCGCATCGATCAGGCCGCGGCCCTGTTCCACGTGGAGTTCGACGAACTGCCCGATCCGGGACAGCGCCTCCGGATCGGCGCCCAGGCCCCGGGGATCCACGCCGTTGCGGGCAGACAATTCGGCATAGCTGTTGCCTTCCGCGTCCTTGAGGTTGCGGGCCTTGTCCGCGTCGATCGCCCCGGTCAGCAAACGCGAGCCCAGACAGGCGATGCCGAACCTTGAGCCTTCTTCCTCGGGGAAAACCGTCACCGCAAGCGATCGGCGGCCCTGGCCGGCGGTCACGCCGCGGGCTTTGAGCACATCGACCGCGGCCAACGCGGCGGCCACGCCCAACGGCCCGTCGAAGGCTCCGCCGCCGGGGACCGAATCGAGGTGGCTTCCGGTGACCAACGAATCCTCGGCCTCCGGCCCCCACCAGGCCCACAGCACGCCATTGCGGTCGGTGCGGACCTCGAGCCCGCGCCGTTGCGCTTCGTCCCGGAACCAACTGCGCAGATCCAGTTCCGCGGTCGAATAGACCGGGCGGCTGTAACCGCCCCGGGCCGCATCCCGGCCGACGTCGGAAATCGAGCCGAGCAACGAGCTGACCGTTGCCGGGCGCTCGGTGGAACTCATGGCGCGGTTTTCCCCGGCTCGGCCGTTGCCGATGCCGCAGCGGCCATCGGGATCCGGACCCCGCGTTCGGCGGCGACCTCGCTGGCCCGGTCGTAGCCGGCGTCGACGTGCCGGATCACTCCCATACCGGGGTCATTGGTGAGCAGCCGCTCCAACTTCTGCGCCGCCAACTCGGTGCCGTCCGCAACGGACACCTGTCCGGCGTGGATCGAGCGGCCGATGCCCACCCCGCCACCGTGGTGGATGGACACCCAGGTGGCACCCGAAGAGGTGTTCAGCAAGGCATTGAGCAGCGGCCAGTCCGCAATCGCGTCGGAACCGTCCGCCATGGCTTCGGTTTCCCGGTACGGCGAAGCCACCGAGCCGGAATCCAGGTGGTCCCGGCCGATCACGATCGGGGCGGAGACGTTGCCTTCGGCGACCAACCGGTTGAAGAGCAGGCCGGCCTTCGCCCGGTCGCCGTAGCCCAACCAGCAGATCCGGGCCGGCAGGCCTTCGAATTCCACATGTTCGGCGGCCGCATCCAGCCAGCGGTGCAAGTGCTGGTTGTCCGGGAACAGTTCCTTCAGTGCGGCGTCGGTCACCGCGATGTCCGCCGGATCGCCGGAGAGCGCCACCCAGCGGAACGGGCCGAGCCCTTCGCAGAACAAGGGCCGGATGTAGGCGGGCACGAAACCCGGGAACTCGAAGGCGCGCTCGAAACCGCCCTTGCGGGCCTCGTCGCGGATCGAATTGCCGTAATCGAAGACTTCGGCCCCGGCATCCTGGAAACCGACCATCGCTTCGACCTGACGGGCCATCGACACCTGGGACTTCTTGGTGAAGCCGTCCGGATCACCGGTGGCTTCACGCTGCCATTCCTCGAGCGAAACCCCCTCCGGCAGGTAACTGAGCGGATCGTGCGCGCTGGTCTGGTCGGTGACGATGTCGATGCTGATCTCGCCCGCCAGGTGCCGGGCCAACAAGTCCGGGAAGACCTCGGCGGCGTTCCCGACGTAGCCCACCGACAACGCCCGCTTTTCCGCCTTGGCGGCCAGCACTTTGGCCAGCGCCGCGTCCAGATCGGTTTCCACCTCGTCCAGGTAGCGCTTGCCCACCCGGCGCCGCATCCGGCTCTCGTCGACGTCGACGATCAGGCAGGCGCCGCCGTTGAGCGTCACGGCGAGCGGCTGCGCACCGCCCATCCCGCCGCAGCCGCCGGTCAGGGTCAGCGTGCCGGCGAGCGTGGGCGCATCGATCCGCTGCTCGGCGAAGAGCTTCGCCGCGATCGCGGCGAAAGTCTCGAAGGTGCCCTGCAGAATGCCCTGGGTGCCGATGTAGATCCAGGACCCCGCGGTCATCTGCCCGTACATCATCAGCCCTTCGGCTTCGAGCTTGCGGAACTCCGGCCAGGTAGCCCAGTCGCCGACCAGATTGGAATTGGCCAGCAGCACCCGCGGCGCCCACTCGTTGGTCCGGAAGACGCCCACCGGCTTGCCGGACTGCACCAGCAGGGTTTCATCCGACTCCAGCGTGGTGAGGCTCTGCACAATGGCATCGTAGGCCTCCCAGCTGCGTGCTGCCCGGCCGGTGCCGCCATAGACCACCAGGTCCTCCGGGCGTTCTGCCACCTCCGGATCCAGGTTGTTCATTAGCATCCGCAGGGGTGCTTCGGTTTGCCAGGACTTGGCGCTGAGGCCGCTCCCCCGGGCAGCGCGGATGCTGCGGCCGTGCTGGTACCGGCTCGGGTCGTGCTGGGTAAACGATGCCATCGGTGGACTCCTGTGTCGTGTTCTTGTGGCTGGTCGAAGGTTGGTGCCGCCCGGACGCCGCCGGTCAGCTCGAGGCGGCCGTTCCGGGCCGGAGATCCGCGGACGGCGGTGCGTGCAGCACCGATTTCGCCTCGGCCACCACCAGGGCGCCGATCCGCTCGGCTTCAGCAGGACTGATCCGGTAGCTGGGTGCGACCACGCTCAAAGCGCCGACGGTGCGGCCGCCGACCGTGATCGGCGCCGCTACCGCAGTGACATCGGCCTCCACTCCGTCGTTGACCACGACGTATCCGGCCGGGCCGAGTTCGCCGCGCAGCACCGCTCCGGCGGCCGTGCCGTCCAGCGGGATGCTCCGGCCGACCCAGCTGGAATGCCGCACCGAGTGCGTGCCTTCGCGGACCGCGATGTAGATGCCGTGGTCGGAGCCTTGGTCCGACCTGACGTTGAGGTAGGTGGATTCCCCGGTGGCCGCCACCAGGCGGGTCATCGAGGCCTCGGCCAAGGAGACCAGGGACTCGTTGGCGAGCGCTTGCGCGCCGAGCTGGACCAGCCGCATCCCGGGCCGGTAGCCGTCGTCGTCCTTGCGGACGAAGCCTTCGGTTTCCATGGTGCGCAGCAAGCGCAGCGCGGTCGAAGCAGAAAGCCCGGTTTCCCTGGCCGATTCGGCCAAACTCAGACTCCCGGCATCGCAGACCGCGGCGAGCAGGTTCAATGCGCGCTCGACCGTGCGGGTGGACGGGTCCGCCACCTGGGCCTCCTTTTTCGTGGTGCAGAGCTCGGGGCTATTGCAATCTGCCGAGCAATGTATTTCACTTATTGAAACGCGTATTTCATTGATTGGCAAGATGCTGCTGATCAGACGTCAGAAAACGAGGAACAGATGAAGACCGAAGTGGAGATCGGCGTCGGAGCGCTCAGCCCGGACGACGTCGTGGCAGTCGCCCGGCACGGCGCGAAGGTCCAGTTGACTGAGGCCTCGCTGTCCGCAATCGCCGGCTCCCGGGCGGTCATCGACGCCCTGGTCGACGACGAAATGCCGCATTACGGCGTGTCCACCGGTTTCGGCGCACTCGCCACGAAGCAGATCCCGGTCGAGCTGCGCAGCCAGCTGCAGCGTTCGCTGATCCGCTCGCATGCCGCCTCCTCGGGCGCCGAAGTGGACCGCGAAGTGGTCCGCGGTTTGATGCTCAACCGGATCTCCACCTTGGCCACCGGGCGGACCGGAGTCCGGCCCGGCACCGTGCAGGCCTATCTCGGCCTGCTCAATGCCGGGATCACGCCGGTGGTGGGCGAATACGGCTCGCTGGGCTGCTCCGGCGATCTCGCACCGCTTTCGCACTGCGCACTCGCGCTGATGGGCGAAGGCCAGGTGCGCAACCAGGACGGCGAGCTGCTGCCGGCCGCCGAAGCACTCGCCGCCGCCGGACTGGAACCGGTGGAACTGCGCGAAAAAGAAGGCTTGGCCCTGATCAACGGCACCGACGGGATGCTCGGCATGCTGATCCTGGCCGCGCACGATCTGCACCGGCTGCTGGCGCTCGCCGACCTCGCCGCAGGGATGAGCGTCGAAGGGCTGCTGGGCACGGACTCGGTCTTCGCCGAGGACCTGCACGCGCTCCGGCCGCATCCGGGGCAACAGGTTTCCGCCGCGAATCTCCGGCGGATCCTGGCCGGCTCGGCGCTGATCGCAGAACATCGCTCCGAAGGCTCCTTCACCCGGGTGCAAGACGCCTATTCGCTGCGTTGCGCCCCGCAGGTCCACGGCGCCGCCCGGGCCACGTTGAGCCACGTCGAATCGGTAGCCGGCTACGAACTCGCCTCTGCGGTGGACAATCCGGTGGTCACCCTCGACGGCCGGGTCGAATCCAACGGCAACTTCCACGGTGCCCCGGTGGGCTACGCCCTGGATTTCCTGGCCATCGCGGTGGCCGATGTCGCCTCGATGAGCGAACGCCGTACCGACCGGTTCCTGGACACCTCGCGGAACCACGGCCTGAACGCCTTCCTCGCCGACGATCCCGGGGTCGATTCCGGGCACATGATCGCCCAATACACCCAGGCCGGAATCGTTTCCGAGCTCAAACGGTTGGCCGCCCCGGCCTCAGTGGACTCGATTCCCTCTTCGGCGATGCAGGAAGACCACGTCTCGATGGGTTGGGCCGCGGGCCTGAAACTCCGTCGGGCGCTCGACGGGCTGACCCGGGTGCTGGCGATCGAAATCCTCACCGCAGCCCGGGCCATGGACTTCCGGGATGGCGGCGTAGCGCAGTCCAAAGGCTCGGCCGCCACCACTGCGGCGCGCGCGCTGATCCGCGAGCAGGTGCCCGGCCCGGGCACCGATCGTTACCTGGCTCCGGAAATCGAAGCGGTGCGCCGGCTCGTGGACGATGGTTCGTTGCTCGACGCGGTGAACGCCGCACTCGCCGAGCCGCTGCTTTAGCCCGGATCGGCCCAGACGCCGATTCAGCCCAGACGCCGGCTCAGCCCAGTTCCTGCAGCCAATGCCGCAGCAATGCGGTCTCGCGCGGATGCAATGGAAGCTGCTCCGGCTGGGCGATGTCCAGTGCTGCAGCCAAATCCGCGGCTTCCTTCGCGATGACCGACCGCCACGGCTGAGCAGCATCGGCGACGTCGGGATCAGCGGCTCTGGAGATGGCGCCGAGCAGCAAGTCCCGGACGCTTTCCGAAACCCGCAGGTCCGGAAGCTCGGTAGCCTCGGTGATCAGAGCCAAGGTGACGCCGATATTGGTGGAGAGGATCTGCGCCGCTGCGAGTTCCGCGTGCACTTTCAGCCGCCCCGCGGCAAAGGCTTCCTGGGTGCGCAGCAGGAGCAACCGCTCCACCTCGCGCGCGGCGCTCGGCCGCCCGCCCGGGTGCGTCCGGCCGTACATGAGCGCGTAGAGCTGCGGATTCTGCAAGCCGAACTCCACGTGGTTGTCCCAGCCGCGGCGCAACACCTCGATCGGGTCCGCCAGTCGCGGCTGGTCCGATTTCGCGTTCAGATAGCTTTCGAAAGCGAAGCTCACCAGGGCGTCCATCAGCCCGTCCTTGCTGCCGAAATAGTGGTACAGCGTCGGCAGCTGCACGCCCGCGCGTTCGCAAATCGCGCGGATTGGGACGTCTTGGTTGGGCGAGCCGCTGACCAGCTCCGCCGCGGCGTCGAGCAACCGTTGTTTGGTCGGGCTTTCAGCATGCTGTTTCACGTTGATATATTAACTCATGTATCAGCGATACAGGACTATTCCGAACAGTTTCAGCAGACGAAGGGGATCGACATGACTGAACGAACTTTGACCGGAAAAACCGCAGTGGTCGCGGCTGGGGCGAAAAACCTCGGCGGGCTGATCAGCCGCCAATTGGCAGATCTGGGTGCCAATGTCGTGGTGCATTACCACTCGGCCGGCAGCGAAGCCGCTGCCCGGGAAACCCTCGCCGCGATCCAGCAGGCCGGCGCGGCAGGCCTCGTCGTGGACGGCGATTTGAGCAAACCGGCCGATGTCGAACAGCTTTTCAGTCAGGCCAAAACCGCCTTCGGCGGCATCGACATCGCGGTGAACACCGCCGGCATGGTGCTGCGCAAACCGATCGTGGAGATCAGCGAAGCCGAATACGACGCGATGTTCGACGTCAACGCCAAGGCGGCGTTCTTCTTCATCAAGGAGGCTGCCAAGCAGCTCAACGACGGCGGCCGGATCGTGACCATCGTGACCTCGTTGCTCGCGGCGTTCACCGACGGCTACTCGACCTATGCCGGCGCGAAGGCTCCGGTGGAGCATTTCACCCGCGCCGCGGCCAAGGAATTGGCCGGCCGGAAGATCTCGGTCAACAACATCGCCCCCGGCCCGATGGACACTCCGTTCTTTTACGGGCAGGAGACTCCGGAGCGGGTGGCTTTCCACAAATCGCAGGCCATGGGCGACGATTTGACCAAAATCGAGCAGATCGCGCCGATCGTGACCTTCCTGGCCACGGACGGCGGCTGGATCACCGGGCAAACCCTCTTCGCCAACGGCGGTTATACCACCCGGTGACCCGGTCGGATTCAGTTGCCTGATTCAGTTGCCTGAGCGGAGGATGCGGGCGTTACACTCAGGTGTGACGCTCGCATCCTTCTTCGCATTCCTGGGTCTGTGCACGCTTCTGGTGATCACTCCCGGGCCGGATTCCTTCCTAGTGCTCCGCTTTTCGCTCGCCCGGATCGGCTCCGGATTGGCGGCCGCCCTGGGCTGTTCGATCAGCACCCTGGTCTGGGCCTTGCTGGCCGGCGTCGGCCTGACCGCGGTGCTGGAACAGTCCGCGGAAATCTACCGCGGAATCAAGATGCTCGGTGCGGCCTATCTGATCTATTTGGGCGTTTCTTCTTTCCTGAAGTCCCGCAAAGCGGCAAAGCTGCCGGAACTCCCCGAGGCCCGCAAGGTCAGCCTCCGCTCCGGCTTCACCGCCGGCGCCCTCTCCACCATGCTGAACCCGAAGGTCGGCTTGTTCTACCTCGCGGTGGTGCCGCAGTTCCTGCCGCACGACGGCGCCGCGCTGCCGATCGCGTTGCTGCTCGGCGGGATCAACGGAGCGGTCGGCATGGCCTACTTGGCGATCCTGGCTTTCGCCGCGGCCAAGATGGTCGGATGGTTCAAAAAGCCCAAGGTCAGCCAGCTGATCGAGCGCAGCACCAGCGGGATCCTCGCCGCCTTGGGCGTCGGCATCGCGGTCAGCACCGTCGCCGAGTCCTGATCCCGGGCGGCCCGGCCGGTCAGCGCTCGAAGTCGCCCTGCAGGATCCGCTGCACGATGCCGGCGAGCAGCGCAGTGCGTTCGGCGATCGCACCGACCAGCATGTATTCCTTGGTCGAGTGGGCCCCGCCGCCCACCGCACCCAGGCCGTCCAGGGTCGGCACTCCGATCCCGGCGGTGAAATTGCCGTCCGAAGCACCGCCCACCGCGGCGGACCCGGGCGGATCGATGGCCAGTCCCGCAGCGACTTCCTGGCTGAGCGCGTAGAGTCCCGCCGATGCCGCGGGTTCCAGCGGGGGCCGGTTGATTCCGCCGTCGAGCCGTAGCCGGATGCCGGGCAGGTTCGGCAGCAAAGCGCGCAATGCGGCATCCACCCGTTCCAGCTCCGGAACCGTCCAGGCCCGCACATCCAGATCGAGCAAGGCCCGGGCCGGGACGGTATTGGTGGTGGTCCCGGAACGCAAAACCGTCGGCGTCACCGAGGTCCCCGCAACCGGATCCGCCAAGGCGCTCACGGCCAACACCTGATGTGCTGCTTCGACCGTGGCGTTGACCCCCTTGTCCAGGTCCAACCCGGTATGCGAGGCCAGGCCCTGAATTTCCAGGCGGTAGATCGAAATGCCTTTTCTGGCGGTTTTGAGCGTTCCGCCATCGGCGGAAGCTTCGAGCACCAGAACCGCGTCCATGCCCTTGGCCAGCGCCTCGATCGGTCCGCGCGAGGTCCCGGAGCCGACCTCTTCGTCCCCGGTCACCAGGACCCGGACGCCGGCCAGCGATTGGCCGGCCTCGCGCAACAGCCGCAGCGCCCGGAAACCCTGCAGGATCCCGGCCTTCATATCGAAGGCTCCGGGACCCCGGATCACCCCGGCATCGTTGCTGAACAAGTCCTGCCGCCAGGCGCCTTGCTCCCACACCGTGTCGTAGTGGCACAGGATCAGCACGCCGCGCCCCTGCGGGTGCGCGCCGAAGTCGAACAGGATCCGGGGCACGCCTTCATCGATCTCGATCTGCGGTGAGATCCCCAGGTTGACCTCGCCCAGGGCGGAAATCAAACCGGCGCAACGTTCCAGCAAAAGGTGGTCCCGGCTCGGCGACTCGGCGTGCACCAGCACTTTGAGTTCGCCGATCAGCGATTCGACTGACCGAGCGGCCTGCGGTACGGAAATCAGCAGTTCTGCCAAGCCTGGCACCCCCATGAAAATGAACATTCCGGCATGTATTGCGCGCCCGGTCCCTTCCGGGATGAGGCACTAGGCCGGAATGCTATCAGCCCAAGCTGGTTCCGACTGCCTCCCGGCTGGCGATGAACGCCTGCACACAGGCTTCGACATCCGCCGCCGAATGCGATGCGGAAAGCTGCACCCGGATCCGCGCCGCGCCGCGTGGCACCACCGGGAAGCTGAAAGCAGTGACATAGACGCCGTGCGCCAGCATCGCATCGGCGATCTGCGCCGCCAGCGCGGCGTCGCCGAACATCACCGGAATGATCGCGTGCTCGCCGTCGAGCAGTTCGAAGCCCTCCTCGGTCATCCGACGGCGGAACAATGCGGCGTTTTCGAAAAGCCGCTCGCGCAGTTGCGCCGAGTTCTGCACCAACTCCAACGCGGTCAGCGTGGCGGCGACGATGGCCGGCGCCAGCGAGTTCGAGAACAGGTACGGCCGGGCCTTCTGCCGCAGCATCGCCACGATTTCGCCGCGCCCGGAAACATAGCCGCCGGAGGCTCCGCCGAGCGCTTTGCCGAACGTCCCGGTATAGATGTCCACCCGGTCCGAAACTCCGGCATGTTCCGGGGTTCCGGCTCCGCAGTCGCCCATGAAACCGACCGCATGCGAATCGTCGACCATCACCAAGGCGCCGTATTCGTCGGCCAAGTCGCAGATCTCGGCAAGCGGCGCCAGATAGCCGTCCATCGAGAACACGCCGTCGGTGACGATGATCGTGCGCCGGGCCCCGATGCCGCCGTCCGGCCGGGCCTGCTGGCCGGCCTCGATCAATTTCGCCTCCAGATCCGCCATGTCCTGGTTCGCATAACGGTAACGGGCCGCCTTGGAAAGCCGGATGCCGTCGATGATCGAGGCGTGGTTGAGCGCGTCCGAAATGATCGCGTCCTCCGGTCCGAACAACGACTCGAAAACCCCGCCGTTGGCATCGAAACACGAGGAGAACAAGATCGTGTCTTCAGTGCCCAAAAAGGCGGACATCCGCTGCTCGAGTTCCAAGTGCAGGTCTTGGGTGCCGCAGATGAACCGCACGCTGGCCATGCCGAATCCGCGCTGGTCCAGCGCCTGCTTCGCCGCCGCGATCAGGTCCGGGTGATCGGCCAGGCCCAAGTAGTTGTTGGCACAGAAGTTCAGCACGGATTTGATGCTGCCCGCGGCCGCGCTGCCGTCCAACGGACCGGCCTGGATGTGCGAACTCTGCGCCGAGGCGATTTTGCGCTCGGTCTTGAACAGGCCGGCCGCGCGGATCTCGTCGAGCTCGCCGGCCAGCTGGTCTTTGATGCTTGAGTACATGGGATTCTCCTAGAAAACTGTCCAGTCGAGCACAACTTTGCCACCGACGCCGGACTTGGCTTCGGCGAATCCGGCTTCCCACTCGGTCGCCGGCAGCACATCCGTGATGATCGAGGATATGCCCTCGCGCAGCACCGGGTTCGAGGCGAGCATCGCACTCATCGCGTACCAGGTCTCATACATTTCGCGCCCGTAGATGCCCTTGAGCGTGAGCATATGGGTCACGACCTTGGCCCAATCGATGTCGATCGGCGCAGCGGGCAGGCCCAGCATCGCGATCCGTCCGCCGTGGTTCATGTTCCCGATCATTTCCGGCAAGGCGGTCGGGTGGCCGGACATCTCCAGGCCGACGTCGAACCCTTCCCGCATGCCCAACGCCGCCTGGGCGTCTTTGACCCGCATGCTGGAGACGTCGACGGCGAGGTCCACACCGAGTTTGCGGGCGAGTTCCAGACGCGGCAGGGAGACATCCGTGATCGCGATCTTCCGGGCTCCGGCATGCCGGGCGACGGCGATCGCCATCAGGCCGATCGGCCCGGCGCCGGTGATCAGCACATCCTCGCCGAGCACCGGGAAAGCCAAGGCGGTGTGCGTCGCATTGCCGAACGGGTCGAAGACCGCGCCGAGCTCCGGGGTGATCGATTCGTCGTGGTGCACCCAGACATTGGTTTCCGGAATCACCACGTATTCGGCGAACGCACCGTCCCGCTGCACCCCGACGCTCTGCGTCCGGATGCACATCTGGCGCCGCCCCGCGCGGCAGTTCCGGCAGGTACCGCACACGATGTGGCCTTCGCCGGAGACCCGGTCGCCGACTTTGACGTCTTTGACTTCACCGCCGACCTCGACCACTTCGCCGTAGAATTCGTGCCCGGCGATCAACGGCGCGTTGATCGTGGATGCCGCCCAGGCGTCCCAGGCCAGAATGTGCAGATCGGTACCGCAAATACCGGTGGTCATCACCTTGATCTTCACATCGAACTCGCCGGTCTCCGGTTCCGGACGTTCCACGAGCTCGAATCCGGCCTGCGGGCCCGGCTTGAACAATGCTTTCATGCGAACTGCGCCTTCAATCTCTGCTACGCCTCATCGGCTGGTCTGCAATGACCTCTCGGATCCATTAGATGACCTGGATCCCATTAGCACAATCCCGGATACGTGAAACTTCCCTTTAGCATTGGCTACATGGAAATCCATCAGTTGCAGCTGTTGCGTGAGCTCGGCGAGTTGGGCAGCGTCACCGCGGTGGCCGAGACCCTGAAAGTCACCCCGTCCGCGGTGTCCCAGCAGTTGGCGCAACTGCAACGGGGCATCGACGTCCCGCTGACCCGGAAAGAAGGCCGCACCCTGGTTTTGACCGAGGCCGGGAAGGTGCTCGCCGAAGCCGGCGGCAAGGTGATTCAGGCCATGGCCCAAGCCGAGGCCGCGATCGGCGAACATCTCGAGGATCCCCGCGGCACGGTCAGCGTCTGCGCCTTCCACAGTGCCGGCCAAACGCTCTTCGGCCCGTTGATCGAAAAACTCAAGGCCGGGCACGGGCCGTCGCTGGTACTCGCCGACGAAGACGTCTCAGAACACGATTTCCCGGCGCTCACCGGGCGCTACGACTTGGTGCTGGCGCATCGGATGTCACATAGCGGGCAATGGGATTCCAGCGGAGTCACCGCCACCACGCTGGCCGAGGAACCGTTCGACGTGGTGCTGCCGACCGGTCACCCCTTGGCCGGACGTGCTGCCTTGCGCCCGCAGGACCTGGCCGGCGAACGTTGGGCCACTTCACGTGCCGGCTACTCCCCCGCGGATGTGCTCAATGCGATTTCGATGGTCACCAGTGCGGAACCGCAGGTGGCGCACCGGGTGAACGACTACAGCACGGTGGCTTCGATCGTGGCCGGCGGCGGGGTCCTGGGACTGCTGCCCCGCTATTTGGCCACTGCGGCCCTGCCGCCCGGAGTCCTGCTCAAGCCGTTGGACGGCATCCGGACCAGGCGGAAAATCGATCTGCTGAGCCGTCCGGAGAACCTGGCCCGGCAATCGGTGCGCGCCGTCGCCGACGCCCTGCAAGCGGTGGTCAGCGAATTGGTCGCCGCCCATTGACCTCTCCGAGTGGCCAGATCTGCAGGTCAATCCCGGCGTTCAACCTGCAGACCTGGCCACTCGAGGCTTGCCACCCAGTCCCGACGCCGGCGCTGCAAGTCTTCGACGATATCCGGCCGGGACGCCTGCAGGTCGTGCTGCTCGCCCAGATCTTCGGCCAGGTTGTACAGCCGGTATCCGCTGCCGGGATCGGCATGCTCGATCAGGCGGACCATCTTCGCGGCTTCGGAGTCCGGGTCGGTCCAGGCGAGTTTCCAATCGCCGCAACGCACCGCCCAGGTCCAACCGCAGTCCCAATGAAATTCGCGCCCGGGCGGCAACGGCTCGGCCAAGTCGACGCCGTCGAGCACTCCGCTGCCCGGCACCCCCGCGGCCCGCAGCACCGTGGGCGCAATGTCCAGACTGCTGACGGTTCCGGGTTCGGTCCGCCCGCCGCTGAACCCGCCGCCGGGCCAGCGCGCCAGGAACGGCACCCGGATCCCACCCTCGTACAAGGTGTACTTGGTGCCGCGCAACGGAGCGTTGTCCCCGTAATTGCAGGTCGATCCGCCGTTGTCGGTCAGGTAGAGCACCAAGGTGTCCTCGGCGATGCCCGCCTCGTCCAGCTGGTCCAGGAGCAAGCCGATCTGCCGGTCCATGAGTTCGAGCTGCGCCAGGTAATAGGCCCGGCCGTTCGCCAAATTGGGATTGATCGCCTCTTCGTACCAATCGAGATAGCTGCCCGCGGTCTCGGACCAATCCGCCACCGCAGGCAAGCCCCGGGCCGCCAATTCGTCGTCGGGAAGCTGCCAGCAGAAGTTGTGCACTGCATTGAATGCGAGCATCGCGAAGAACGGCTGCGCTTCCGGCTGCCCGTCCCCGGCGATGAATTCCCGGGTGCGCCGGCCGAGCTCCTCGGTCAGGAATCCTTCGAGTTCGCTTTCCTGGACGGCACCGCCGGCTCCCTCGAACATCGGCTGCACGGCCATCCGCCAGGACGCCTCGGGGCCGTAATCGGCGACTGCTTGCGCCGAATGCCGGAGATAATTGAGCCGGCCCATCTGTCCTGCGGCCAAGCCGTAGTAGACCTCTTGGAAACCATGCTGCTCCGGGCAGGCCCGGTCTCCCGGTTCCTCGTGGCCGTAATGCACCTTGCCGAAATAGCCGGTGCGGTAACCGTCCTCGACAAGCCGCTCGGGCAGCGTCTGGAAGGTTTCGGGCGCCATCGCCGAATCGTTGAACCAATGCCCGCCCCAGCGTTTCTGATGCGCCCCGACGATGAGGCTGGACCGGGAGGGCGAACAGATCGGCGCGGTGACGTAGGCGTCCGAGTAGTCCACACCGTCGGCAGCCAAACGATCCAGCGCCGGAGTGCTGACATCGGGGCACCGCCCGGTCGCGGACCGGTCCCCATAGCCATGGTCGTCGGAGATGATCAGCAGGACATTGGGTTTCCGGGTGCCGGGCATGCGGGTGGGCTCCTTGCGAAGGACGGCGTCGAAGTGCGGCGGAGTGTTGCTCCGATGCTACGTCACCTGACCCCGAATTCTGACAAACTGCGATTTTTTCATTGACATTTTGATCATGATCAGTCAGATTTACGCCAAGGCGTCTACCTATTCTGGAGATAACATGGCTTTCGCACTGCGCGCTACCAGCACTGCCGTCCTTTCCGTGGGCCTGGCTGCCGGGCTGGTCGCCGGGCCGGCAATCACGGCACCGGCAATCACGGCACCGGCGGCCGCGGCCGCCGTCGGCGACCAGTACTTCGTCGACTGTTCCGCGGCCGCGTCCGGTAATGGCCGCAGCACGCAGTCTCCGTTCAACTCGCTGGACTCGGTCAATGCGCTGCTGCTCACCCCCGGAGCCACCGTGTCGCTCAAACGGGGCAGCAGTTGCCGGGGCACTCTGGCCCCGCAAGGCTCGGGAACCGCGGAGTCTCCGATTTCGATCGGCGCTTACGGCCCCGGCAGCGCCCGGCCGGTGATCGACGGCAATGGCGCCACCGACACCGTGCTGTTGAAGAACATCCAGGGCATCGAAATCCGGGACCTCGAAGTCACGAATGCGAAGCTGCCAGCCAGCAAGCGACGCGGGGTCTTCGTCAACCTGGAGAACTTCGGCACGGCCAGCCACGTCGTGGTCCAAAACCTCTACGTGCATGACATCGCCGGCGACGACAGCAAGGACACCAACGGCAGCGGCGGGATTCTGGCCGCCGTGACCGGCACCGCCAAATCCAGCAATTTCGCCGATCTGCAGATCCTGGACAACATCGTGGACACCGTGGACCGCAGCGGCATCGTCGCAGTCGCCTCGGTTTGGCAACAACGCGCCGCCGCTGGCAATTCGACGATCGACTATCCGTGGACGCCGAACACCGGTGTGGTGATCCGCGGCAATACGGTCAAAAACACCGGTGGCGACGGCATCGTCGCGAGTACTTCGAAAGACGCCTTGGTCGAGCGCAATACCGTGGCCGGCTTCCAGAAACGCTCGGCCGGCTACAACGCCGGGATCTGGCCCTGGAATTCTGACGGCACGGTGTTCCGGTACAACGAAGCCTCCGGTGGGCAGACCACCCGGGACGGCATGGCTTTCGACGTCGACCAGGGCACCGACGGGACGGTTTTCGAGTACAACTACAGCCACGACAATGCCGGCGGCTTTTTCCTGCTCTGCAACGCGACCGGCGTGGTGAAGAACGCAGTGATCCGTTACAACATCAGCCAGAACGACAGCTACCGCGGCTTCGAGAACTGCAGCGGCGGGATCGAAAGTGCCAGCATTTACAACAACACCATCTACATCGGCCCCGGGATCTCGCAGACCGTGATCAATGAGAACAACGGAAACGCCCGGAACGTCGTTTTCCGGAACAATCTGGTGCTCAAAGAGGGCAGTGGCAGCGCCAGCTTCAAGCTGGCCTCCGGAAGCAAATACGTGCTCGGCAACAACGCCGTGTTCAACGTCGCTTCCGTGCCGGCCAATCCGGGCGGCATCGGCGCGGATCCGCGGCTGATGGGCCGCGGCACCGGGAGTTCGATCCAGGCTTTGGACGGCTATCGGCTGCACGACAGTTCACCTGCGCTGGCTGCCGGGGCGGTGATTCCGGACAACGGCGGACAGGACGCCTTCGGCAATCCGGTGTCCGCGGATACCGCTCCCAATATCGGCGCCGACAATGGAGCCGGGGTGGCCGGCCCCGCTCCGGCCCCGGTGCTGGCCAACAGCGCGCCTTCCCTGGCCAACCCGGGCTTCGAAAGCGGCAGCCTGTCGCCCTGGGCCACGAGCCGGGCCAGCATCAGCAGTGCGGCGCGCAGCGGGGCTTACGCGCTCAGCCTCAACGCCACCGCCTCGAAGTTCGCCACGGCCGAACAAACTGTGAGCGGGATGACGCCCGGGATGAAATACCGGTTGACCGCCTGGATCGCCTCCGACGGCCAGCCGACCGTGTTGGGCATGAAGAACAACGGAAACCAGCAGAGTTCATCCTCCAGCAGCACCGGTTGGACCCAGGTCTCGGTCGATTTCACCGCGAACGGCAGCAGCGCCACGGCGTTCTGCTACCGGCCCACGGCAGGCACCGCCCGATGCGATGATTTCTCGATCAGTCCGCTCTGAGCTGCGCCTTTGCGGCGGCCGGCCGCTTCGCTCCGTTGCGCAGCACCACGGCGATTCCGACCACACAGAGCACTAACCCGATCGTCTCGGCCGGGTTGGGCCAGGGCTTGCCGAACCAGAAGATCTCCGCTGCCCGGACCAGAAACGGCACGGCCAGCGAGACCGTGGCGGTGAAAACCGCGCCCTTGTCATGGATCAACCGGTGTTGGATCAGGTAGACCGGAACGTAGACTGCTACACCCAAAACCAGAAACCAGAGCCAATCCAGCGGCGCAATCGCGAAGAATCCGGCGGATGAGCCGGTCGCCGCCAGCAGCAAAAACAGCAGCACCGTGCCGAACAGGAAAATGCCCAGCAGCAAGTCCCCGGGATCGTACCCCCGGGAGATCCGGGCATAGTGCTGGCCGTAGAGCGCGATCGAACTCACTGCGATCACCGCGGCGGCAATACCGGCGAGCCGGACCGGGCCGTCAGCCGTAGTGGCTTGGAACGAGCCCAACACATAGACGGCGGCGCCCACGACTGCCAACAGCACGGCCAATGCGGCAAGCCCGCCGGATCGCTGTTGGAAGAAAAGCACGCCGAAAACCAGAGACAGGCCAGGCGTCATCGCAATGACCAGATTGGTCACCGACGTCCCCACCACCGAGATCGCGAAGACCGAGCACAGCGCGTAGACCGCCACGCCGAGCACCCCCGAGACCAGCAACGGAACCGGCTTGCGCACGATCAACTGGAGGGATCGCACGAGCGCACCCCGGCTGCGCAGCGCGATCAAAAGCAAACCCAAACAGCTGAACAGCGACCGCCCGGCCGCTACGGTCTGCGGATCGTTGTGTTCCAACAAAACCCCGGAGAGGACCCAGGTCGCGGCCAACAGCACCGCGAGCGCCGTGCACAGCAACCAGGTCCTGGCCGGGCTCACCGCCCCGCTGCCACATCCGGCACCGTTGCCGCGCGGACCGCACCCCCGGAGTCCGGCTGTCCGGCCTCGAAGTACTCGCGCAGTTCGGCCGCCAGCTCCGGAACGCGCCGGGCCCCGCCGTCGCTGCGCAAGGACTGCGCGGCGAGCACCCCTGCCGCGACGGCTTCCCGGGCTGCGACCGGGTTGGTCGCAGTCGGGCCTCCGTACACCGCGAAACGCAGGAACTCGGCAATCAAGGACGGGTCCGCACCGCCGTGCCCCTCGTCGTCGCCGGCGATCACCAGGGTCTCATCGGGTTCGGGCAGGCTGTGCGTGTGCCGACTGGTCCAGATCTTGATCAACTCCCCCGGGCCGTCGCCGTAGTTCTCGATCCGGCCTTCGGTACCGATCACCGTGTAATTCCGCCAATAGTCAGGCGTGAACATGCACTGCTGATAGGAAGCCAGCACCCCGTTGTCCAGGACCATCTGCATCATCGAAAGGTCTTCGACGTCGATCACCGGATTCAGATCGGTCTGCGCTGCGGGCGGCCAGTTGCCCGCGGAGAACCAATCCCCCATCCGGCGGTCCGAGTTGTCCCGCCGGGAGGCCACGTCGCCGTACACGCTCAACGATCCGATCGCGGAGACCGAGCGGGTGTATCCACCGGCCAGCCAGTGGATCACATCGATGTCGTGCGCCCCTTTCTGCAACAGCAGGGAATTGACCTTGGCCCGTTCCGCATGCCAGTCCTTGAAGTAGTAATCCCCGCCGTTGCCCACGAAATGCCGGCACCAGACCGCTTTGACTTCGCCGATCCGGCCGGATTCGATGATCTCGCGCATTTGCCGCACCACCGGCATGTGCCGCATATTGTGTCCCACGTAGAGCCGGGTGCCGGTCCGGTAGGCGGTTTCCAGGATCCGGTCCGCCGCCTCCAGCGAGATGTCCAGCGGCTTTTCGCAAAAGGCCGGGATGCCGGCTTCCAAGAGCGGGATCACCACCTCGGCGTGGGCGAAGTCCGGGACCAGCACCACGACGGCGTCCGGGCGCTCGGCGATCAGCTCCGCCAAATCCGCGGTGACCTTTGCCTCCGGAAGCTTGGCCGCCGCGTCCGCCCGGCCCCGTTCGCTCAGGTCGCAGACGATGCTCACCCGGGATCCCCGGGATCCGGCTGCCCCGTTCGAGGGCTGTTCCAAATAGCGCCACAATCCGGCACGCAGGCCGAACCCCACGATCCCGACGCGCAAATCCAGCTCAGTCATAGTTTGTCCTTTCCTCTTCCCGCTGAGCGTTGACTTATGGCGGTCAATCAGGTTCCATAGCCGCCACAAGTCAACGCTCAGCGGGGTTTGTGCAAGTTTCAGGGAGCGCTTTCGCGCACGAAAATCTTCCAGGGAAAATCGATGACCCGAGCCGGCGAATCATCGCCTTGCGCCCGGCGCACCAAGAGCTCCGCCACCGCGTCGAAGAACCCTTCCGGGCCCACCGAAGTCAGGCTCGGCGCCATCCTTTCCCCTTCCTCGGTATTGCCGACGCCGACCACGTCCAGGTCCGTGCCGATCCGGAGGCCGAGCCGTTGCGCCGCATTCACCGCGCTCATCGCAGCGAAATCCGTCGTCGCATAGATTGCGGTCGGCCGGTCGGCCCGATCCAACAACCGCATCGCCGCGGCATAGGCGCTCGCCGGCGAGCGGTCGAAGGTGGCGATGAAGTCGTTGCGCAACGGGATCCCGGCCGCCGCCAATCCGTCCACATAGGGTTGGAATCTGGCCGGATCCGAGTTGTTCCGGGACCGTTCGGTGGTCAGGATCGCGATTTCGCGGTGTTTTCCGAGCAGATGCTGCACCGCCAGCACACAGCCGGGGCCGGCCAACGAACGGATCACGTCGAAGCCGGCGGCCGGCAACTCTTCCTGGAAGACCACCAGCCGTTTGCCCTGTCCGGCGAACGCCTCGAGTTCCGGCTGCTTCCCGGGCGAAGCCGCATCGATGAACACCGCATCGGCGTCGTGGCCCCGGAGCACGCTGGCCCAATCGGCGTCGGCCAGAATCATCGGCGTGATGCCCAGCGGCATCGCACGGCGTTGCACCGCTTCGATCACGCCCAGTGCCCAGGGATCCGAAAGCATGGTCAGCGAGAGCAGGATGGTTTCGGTCCGTCCGGTCCGGATCTTGCGGGCGGCCCGGTCCGGGCTGTAGCCCAAGCGCCCGGCGACCTCCCGGATCCGTTCCGCCGTGGCCTTCGCCACCCCGCCGTTTCCGTCCGGCGAACCGGATCGGCCGGAGAGCACATAGGAAACCGACGCCGTCGAAACCCCAGCCTGCTCGGCGACCTGCTTGATGGTCACTCTGCCCACTGGCCTGCTCTCCCATTCCGTCCGCTGGACACTGCCCCCGACTGCCCGGGATTCCTGCTGCTACTTGCCGGTGACCGGCACGTCGGCCGGCAGCACGTTCTGATATTCCTCGCGGATTTTGTCGCCTCCATCAGCCTTCCAGCGCTTCACCGCGTCCGGCAGATCGGAGACTTTGGCCCGTCCGGTGATGATATCCACAATCTTGTCCCGGAAGGTCTTGGTGATCTTCGCCCCGACCTTGGCATTGGTGTCCGAATACGTGCCATTGGTCGGATTCCGCTGCGCGAACTCGAGGAGTTTCTTCTCTTGTTCGTAAATGTACTTCGTGTCGTCCGGAAACGCCGGATTGAAAATCACCTTTTCCGGGCTGGTCATGATGTTCAAGGCGCTGGCCAAACCTGGGATGTCGGTGCTTCCGGTGCTGGAATAGACCGGATTTCCGGAGTCGTCCAGCAGATAATCCTTGCCTTTTTCGCCATAGTTCTTCTGCATGTACTCCACCGTGCCGAAGGGCGCCGAAAGATAATCCACCAAGCTCAGCAACTCGCGGATTTTGGCCTCGTCAGCCTTTTTGAAGGCGGTGAAGCCGACCGTTCCGTAACCCATGTCATAGGTCGGCTTGCCGCCCTTGACCGCGGCGAACGGAACCAGGATTTCGGTCTGCGCCTCGGCGCTCAGATTCCGATACCGGCGGATGTCGTGCGGGCCCACGATCACCTGGGCGGCGATCGAACCGTTGACCACCCGGTTGGAGATGTCGGTGGCGTTCGCGTCCGGGTAGAACACCCCGGCAGCGAAGAGCTTCACCGCGTACTCCAAACCGGCTTGATACTCGGGCGTCTCGTAGAGATGGGTCAGCGTCCGGTCCTGGTTGACCGCCCAGCTGTTCGGGGCGCCGTACCATTCGGTGAACATGTGCAGCATGTTGACCAAGGAGCCGCCGGCGATCGATTCCAATGCGTATTTGCCTTCATTGGGCCGGGTGAGCTCCTTGGCCTTGGCGAAGAACTCCTCGGCATCGGCGGAAGCCATCCCGCCCACTTGCGCCCAGACCCCTTTGTTCCCGGCCATCACCTGGCCGAACGGCGTGCTCGGTATCGGCGCGCCCCAGATCTTGCCATTGACCACTGCGGTCTTCCAGGAATCCGGCTTGAGCGCAGCGAGGTTGGGGTACTGCAGCACCGCATCGCCGGAGAGGTAATCCGAGAGGTCTTGGAATTTCGCTTCGAGCATCGGACCGACATTCGGGATGCCCTGGTTCGGCGGAATCCACATCAAGTCCGGCAGCGAATCGCCGGCCAGCACGGTGGCGAACTTGGCCGGGTAGCCGTCTCCGACGTCCTCGACGATCTGCAGGTCCAGCGTTCCGCCGAGCGCCGCATTGAGCCGTTGCCAGAACGCGTTGTCCGGCATCGCCGGGGACATCGTTTCGAAGGTTTCGGTGAGCGCGCTGACCGCCCCTTTCAAGGGCGCCCCGGGCGTCGATGCCACAAGCTCGGCCGGAACTTTGAGGAACGCCGCTTGCAGCCCCTGCGCGTTGCCGGGCAAATCGGGCAGCACCTTGCTGAACTCGCGGTAGGTCGGCAGTTTGACCTGGGCGGAGGCCGCTGCGCCGCCGCCGTTGCTTCCGCCGCTGCCGCATCCGGTCAGGGTTCCACCCAGGGCCAGCGCGGTCACCGAGAATCCGGCGAGTCCCAGAAACCCGCGCCGGTTGAATCCGGTGGCAGCCTTGTTGTCCATGTTCATGACGCCTGCTTTCTCTCAGAGGTGTGTGCCTGTGCTTGCATACCGGGCCTCAGCCCTTGATCGCGCCGGTGATGACGCCCTTGTTGAAATGTTTTTGGATGAAGGGGTAGATCAGCAGGATCGGCACCAGCGCCACCACCACCACCGCCATCTGCATCGACTGCGGCGGCGGCGACGTCGCCACGCCCAACTGGTCCGCCAACGAACCGCCCTGCACCACGAAGTTCCGCAATACCAGTTGCACCGGGTACAGCGTCTTGTCGTTGATGTAGAGCAAGGCGTTGAAGAAGGCGTTCCAGAACCCCACCGCGTAGAAGAGCCCGACGACGGCGACCACGGCTTTGGACAAGGGCAGCACGATCCGCCACAGGATCGTGAAATCGCTGGCCCCGTCGATCTTGGCGCTTTCGATCAACTCTTGCGGCAGACCCATGAAAAACGCCCGCATCACCACGAAATTGAACGCTACGAAGATCCCGGGCAGGATCAACGACCACACGGTGTTCAACAAGCCGAGCTGTTTGACCATCAGGAACATCGGGATCAATCCGGGGGCGAACAGCAGGGTGAACAGGACCAGGAGCAGCGCTGGACGGGAAAACAGCACCATCCGGCTGGTCGCGTAGGCCATGGTCACCGTGACGAAGAGCGCGAGCGCGGTGCCCACCGCGGTGATGAAAGCACTCACGCCGAGCGCCCGGAGCATGAAGGCACTGCTGAAAATCGTCTGGTAGGCCTGGATCGTCGGGCGCTCGGGCCACAGCACATATCCGCCTGCGGCAACCAGCTGCTTATCGTCCGCGAGCGACGTCGCGACCACCAGGAGTAAGGGCACCAGGATGGAAAGCGTGATCAGACCGATGATCACTGCTTTGAGCCCTTGGTACCACGGCGACGGCCGTTCTTTCCATGCCGGGCGGGAGGGGTTGAAAGTCAGCCCGGCTTTGCGCCGGCGTCGGGCTGCTGCTCCTGGCGGGGCCAATAGGGAGTTCATCGGAGCGCTGCCTTTCTGCTCTGCTTGGTGCTGCCGGGGCCGGCTTGGAAGATGCCGGATTCGCCGAACCGGTGCGCCACCTTGTTCGCGAAATAGATCAAGATCGCGCCGACCACGCCTTTGGCCAACCCGGCGGCCGCACCGGAGCTCCACCCGCCGCCGACGACGCCGGAGAAGTAAGTGAAGGTGTCCAGCACTTCGGCCGCGCCCGGACCGACCGCGTCCCGTTGCAGCAAGAACTGTTCGAAGCCGACGCTGAGGATGTCGCCGATCCGCAGGATCAGCAAGAGCACGATCACCGCGCGCAACCCGGGCAAAGTGATGTGCCAGAGCCGGCGCCAGCGGCCGGCCCCGTCAGCGGCTGCGGCCTCGTACAACGAGGCATCGATCTGGGCCAGGGCGGCGAGGAAGATGATCATCGCCCAACCGGCATCCTTCCAGACCAGCTGGACCGTGGAGAGCAACGGGAAGGTATCCGGGTTGGTCATGAACGGAATCGCGTCCAGGCCCCACTGCCGGAGCAGGTTGTTGATCAGGCCCGCGCCACCGAGCATTTGTTGGAAGAGCGCGATGACCAGCACCCAGGACAGGAAGTGCGGCAAGTAGACCACGCTCTGGAACCAGCGGCGCAGTTTCGAGCTCATCAGCGAATCCACGATCAGGGCCAACCCCAGCGGAACCGGGAAAAAGAGCACCAGCTGCCACACCGCCAAGACCAAGGTGTTGCGCAGCGCAGTCCAGAAATCCGGATTGTTGAAGAGTTCCACGAAGTTCTGCCAACCGACCCAGTCGCTGTTCTCGATGCCCAGGAACGGTTGGTAGTCCTGGAACGCGATCACATTGCCCAGAATCGGGATGTAGAAGAACAGCGCCAGGAACAACAGGCCCGGGACCATGAGCAGTAACATCTGCCAATCCCGCCGGAACCGCACCCCGAACGGGACTTTCTTCGGTTTCCCGGTCGGCCCGGCAGCCGCGCTTCCGGCACCGGACGGAGCTCCCGAGATGGCCGCCGCGCTGGCCGAACGGCGTCGGCCGCCACCGGGTTTCGGCGCATCCGGGCGTTGCAGGGTGGCTGAACCCATGGAGTCCCTCTCTGGCCAGGAACTGGGTCAGTGACTCAGCTCACAGTCTGTTAAACGTTTAACAAACCATAAACGGCAGACTGCCAAGATGCAAGAACTTGATCGAAGTTCGTCGTTACAATCATGTTTCGCCATTGACGGGCATCACTCGAGAGGCCCTCGGGCCGCGCCGCGCACTCCGCGACGTATACCGCAAGTGCGACCGGGCGCGCCGCGCCGAGCGCCCGCATCCTGCTCGACACCGGAATGGCCGGAAATCAATAACCGTAAAGCGATGATTAATAACCGATTGAATATTTCGTTGCTTTAACCAACAAAATGCATCTTTGCTTTTCTGAAAAATAAATCCGAATTCGGTGTTAATAACCTCCCAGTATCGTCTGCGCCCTTGTCCCCGGCCGAAATTAAAGCAACGGTTGAGTATCCACCGGGCCTGCCGACGACGATGTCGGCCGGTCCGACCATTGAGTAACCTCAACGAAGGACATCCCATGAAGATGAAGAAACTCTTTGCCGCTGCGGCGATCACCGCACTGGCCCTCGGCGGAGCAACGGCGATCCCGAGCGCGGCCAATGCGGAAACCGCCACGCCCCGGATCATCGGCGGCGGCACGGCAGACTTTTCCCAGGTTCCCTACGCAGCGAAACTCCTGCTGAACGGACAGTTCAACTGCACCTCCGAGGTCATTTCTTCGACTTGGGTGCTGACTGCCAAGCATTGCGTCGGCGGCACGGTGAGCATCAAGGTCGGCAGTGCCAGCCTGACCGGCGGAACCGAAATCGCCAGCAAGCGCGTGGTGAGCTGGAGCGGCGGTGACCTCTCACTGGTCGAGCTCGCCCAACCGACGAATGTCACGCCCGCCACTTTGGGCACTACCACTCCGTCGGTGGGCACCAGCGGCGACATCTACGGTTGGGGACGCACCTCGCAGAACGGCCCGGCGGCCGCGAACTTGAAGACCGCCAACGTCCGGATTTCCGGCACCGGCTCGGACAATGCCGGCGGCCCGGCCATCCAGTTCCGCGGCGTGGACGGTTCCTGCTGGAAGGGCGACTCCGGCGGCCCCTTGGTCGTCGGCGGCAAAGTCGTCGGCGTCGCCTCGACCAGCTCCAACGGCGGCGTCGACCCGCAAGGCCTCTGCAGCTACACCAACGTCTCCAAGGGCTTGAGCTGGATCAAGAGCGTCACCGGCCTCTGAGGCCTGCTGCTTCAAACAGCCGGGTGTGGCGTTCCGCGGTTTGGCCCCACAGGGCCTGCGCGGCGGAACGCCACACCCGGCTGCGCCAGGCCGGCCGCAGACCTGGGCCGGCAACTCTCGCCTAGACTCGTCTCCGTGAGCACTCCCCCGCAGAAAACCCCGTTGTACCGGAAAATCGCCGACGAACTCGCCAACCGCATCGCTTCCGGTGAATTCATCGCGGACCGGAGTTTGCCCTCGGAATTCGAATTGGCCGAACAATACCAAGTCTCCCGTGGCACCATCCGGCAGACTTTTTCGCATCTGCGGGCCACCGGGGTGGTCACCTCTCGGCAGGGCGCACGACGGGAGGCTGTACCCGGGCAGCGGTTGCAGAGCTTTTCCGCGCTGGTGAGTTTCTCCCATTGGGCCAAGGCGGCCGGTGCCACGCCCAGCGGTCGCGTCATCGAGTTGGAACGGCGTCGGGCCAGTCGGGTAGAACAGGAATTGCTCGAACTCCCGGATTCTGCCTGGGTCTACCACTTGATCCGGCTCCGGCTGCTCGACGGCAAAGCGGTGATGGTCGAATCGACCAGTTACCTCGAACGGGTCGGTGCGTTGCTGGCCGGAATCGACCTGGCGAAGGATTCGATCACCGACCGGCTAGCCCAGTTGGGATTCGTGCTGGCCGAGGCGGAACACACCATCGATGCGATAGCGGCGGACGAACTGCACGCCGAACTGCTCGAAGTGGCACCCGACGCTCCGCTGCTGCGTGAGCGCCGGGTGACCTCGGATCCGAACGGAACCCTTTTGGAATACTCCGAAGACGTCTACCGGGCGGATTCAATCGCCTTCACCATGCGCAATTCTTCGCGCAATCACCATTTGCTCAAGAACGCACTGCCACCCGCCTGAGCAGTCCGGCGAACTCCGAGAATTCGGGCGTCGGCAACTGCGGGTCTTTGGCTGCATCGTCCCATCTGCGCACGGCCACTGCGGCTTCGAAGTGCGGCAACGCTTCGAACGCGGCGATTTCCGATTCGGCCATCGGCCCGCCTTGCACCGCCAAGGTGTAGCGCGAGGCTTCGGAGAGCTTGGACAGATACGCCGGCTCCACAGCGCAGAGATAGCGCTTCGCGTCGACATGCATCCGGATCGGCGCCAGCACCGGCTCATCGAACCATTGGGAGAGCCAGATCGCACCCGCTTCGTCATGGTCGTTGTCCGTCCCGGACATCAGTTCGGCTCCGGACACCGCTCCGGTGAAGTGCCCGATGTCATGCAGCAATGCGGCCACCACTACCTGGTCTTCGGCCCCTGCAGCCTGCGCCAGCGCACCGGACTGCAGCATGTGCGTCGCCATGCTCACTTCCTCGCCCAGATAGTCCTGCGAGCCTTCGCCGTCGAACAGCGCCTGGATCCGTTGGACGAAATCAGTCATCGCGGGCCTCGGCCAAAAGCCGCCATTCGCTGGCCAGACTGTCCAGATCCGCATAGCAGCCTTGCAAGTGCCGTTTTCCCTGGCCATCCGGACTGCCCCGGAACGCGGTCCGGGCGTGCAGCAGCCGGCTGTTGTCGAAAATCACGCAGTCTCCGGCTTCGAGACGGAACTGGAACTGCAGGTCTTCGCGTTCCACGATCTCGGCGAACGCCCGGTACGCCTGGTAGAACCGCTCGGTCTGCCGGGCGGAGAGTTGCACCGGTTGCAGCGAGCGGTTGTTGAACCGCACTTCGGTGATCCGGCCGTAGCCGTCCGTGCCGATCATCGGCTTGGTCGCCTGCAAGCTGGCGTTCGGGCTGCGGAAAGCGAAACTGACCGGCGTGCTGGTCAGGATGTCGAACAGTTCGGGCTCATTGCGCCGGAGCAGATCCGCAGCCCGGAAACCGTCGAGCAATGCGGAATCGCCGCCGATGGCCGCGTTCTGCAAGCAGTGCAGCACCTGGATCGTGGGAACCGGATCCCGGTACGGGTTGTCAGTGTGCGGCGATATCGGCAAATCGGTGAATGCGAGGTTCGTCGGCTTGGCTTCCACCCGGACGTCGAACCAAGCACCGTAGTTGGTGGTGCGCACGAAGCCGAACGACTCGGCGACGCGCAGCACGAACTGCTCCTGGGTCGGCACTCCGCGCAGCAGCGCGAAACCGCGGCGCATCACCGAGTCCAAAACCTCGAACCGGGCGGCGGACTCGCCCCGATACTCGTTCCAGTCCCACGCCGGCAGGGTCGCGATGTCGTTGCGCTCCCAGAGCAGCTTGGCATCCTCCGCTCGGTCATCGGCCGGGACGCGGTGCTCGTCGTCGTTCCACCAGTTGCGCAACCACGCCGCGTCGAAGACCGATTCGTGGCCATCCGGCTCGAAACTCACCTTGAGCGACTCGCCGTCCTGCTCGGTGGCCCGGATCGCGGTGTCCGGACTCACATCGCCGATCTTGATCAGCTTTTGACCGCTGATCGGGTGCTTGCACTGGGCGCAGGAGCAATTGTCCCGGAGCCAAGTGCCTGAAATTTCCATCTCCAGCATCATGATCCAATCCTCAACTTGTATGTACATATACAGCTTGGCTATACAAGTTGAAATCCACTTATCGCGGAGTTGAATTCCAGGCGAACACGAGGCCGCTCTTCGGACCCTCGCCTCGTCGAGTGGCCAGCTCTACAGGTAGAAATGGCCTTTTGGCCTGCAGAGCTGGCCACTCGTGGGGTTTACTCGGCGGGTTTGAGCACCAAGATCGTGGCATCGTCGGCCTTTTCGCCGATTGCCGCCTGGTGCTTGCGCAGCGCGGTCTGCACCTCCAGGGCGCCGATCGGCGTTTCCACCGCGTCGAGGAACTCCTCCGGCCCGGCCAGCAAACCCAGGTCGACGGCGCGCCAGGCACCGTCGCTGACCAGGGTCACCAGTTCCGGCCGGCCGCACTGCACTACGAGTGCGTGCTCGGCAGCTTCCGGTTCACGCCGGGCCACCCAGAGGCCCTCGGGCGTGTTCCGGCTCCGCCGCGAGGCGGCGAGCTGTTCCCGGCTCATCGCCGGCGCATTCGGATCGGCCAGCGAGGCGACCACGTGCCGGATCCGCCCGCCCGGTTCCCGGAGCACCACATGGCAATCCGCAAGCGAAAGCACCTCGACGCCATCAGCGGTCAATTGCGCCAAGGACAGCGCGGCCGACGGGAATCGGACGGCTTCCTCCGCCACCAACCCCGAACCGAGCCGGTCGACCCGGCGCAGGGCTTCGGCGAGTACGGCCCGGGTGCCGTGCAGCCCGGCGGCTGCGGCGAGCTCGGCGCCGAGCACCCCGGACAACCAGCCCGGGTCGCTCGACGCCGGCAGGCCCAACGGCTCCAGCACCGAGGTCGCGCCGTCGATCACCCAAGCGGTATCGCCGGCAAAGCCGCAGGCGTCCTCGTTCGGGTGGTTGTCCCCTTCGGAGAGCGTGCGGGCTACCTGATGCCAGGCCAAGGTCAGCCCTCGACGCCCAGCGTCTTCAGAATCAGTTCCCGCACCCGGCCGGCATCGGCCTGGCCTCGGGTGGTCTTCATCACGCCGCCGACGATCGCGCCCACCGCCTGCACTTTGCCACCGCGGATCTTGTCCGCGACGTCCGGCTGCGCAGCCAGCGCTTCGTCGATCGCGGCTTGCAGTGCGCCGTCGTCGGAGACCACGGCGAGGCCGCGCGAGGCGACCACCTCGGTGGGCGAACCTTCACCGGCCAGCACCCCGTCGAGCACCTCGCGGGCCAATTTGTCGTTGATCTTGCCCGCGTCGATGAGGCCTTGCAGCTCGACCACGGTTTCCGGGCTGACGCCCAGTTCCACCGGCTCCAGATCGGCGAGCTTGGCGCGCCGGGCGATCTCGCCCATCCACCACTTGCGGGCCACCGCAGCGGTGGCGCCGGCCGCGATGGTCGCTTCGATCTCGTCCATGATCCCGGCGTTGACCACATCGCGGAATTCCAAATCGGTGTATCCCCAGTCGGTTTGCAGCCGTTTGCGGCGCTCGGCCGGCGGCTCCGGCAACTGGGCCCGTAACGACTCGACCCATTCCACCGTGGTCACCACCGGCACCAGATCCGGTTCCGGGAAGTAGCGGTAATCATCGGCATCGGATTTCGGCCGGCCCGAGGTCGTGGACCGGGTGTCCTCATGCCAGTGCCGGGTCTCCTGCACCACCTTGCCGCCGGCGTCGAGCACTCCGGCATGGCGTTCCATTTCGAAGCGCACGGCGTGCTCGACGGCGCGCAGCGAGTTCACGTTCTTGGTCTCCGAACGCGTGCCCAAAGTGTTGCTGCCCTTGGGCATGAGCGAGACGTTCGCGTCGCAACGGACGTTGCCGCGCTCCATCCTGGCATCGGAGACGCCGAGGTTCTTCACGATTTCGCGGATCGCTGCGACGTAGGCTTTGGCCAGTTCCGGGGCCCGCGAGCCGGCGCCGAGGATCGGCTTGGTCACGATCTCCACGAGCGGGACCCCGGCCCGGTTGTAATCGACCAGCGAGTAGTCGGCGCCCTGGATCCGACCGGTGGAGCCGCCCAGGTGGGTCAGTTTTCCGGCATCTTCTTCCATGTGCGCCCGCTCGATCTCCACCCGGAACACGGTTCCGTCGGAGAGTTCGATGTCCAGATAGCCGTCGTAGGCGATCGGCTCATCGTATTGCGAAGTCTGGAAGTTCTTCGGGGTGTCCGGGTAGAAGTAGTTCTTCCGGGAGAACCGGCAGAACTCGGCGATTTTGCAGTTCAGGGCCAGCCCGATTTTGATCGAACTCTCCACGGCGGCTTTGTTCACCACCGGCAGCACCCCGGGCAGGCCCAGGTCGACTTCGTTGACATTGGTGTTCGGCACATCGCCGAACGCATTCGGCGCCGAGGAGAACATCTTAGTGACCGTATTCAGCTCGACGTGCACCTCGAAGCCGAGCGCCGGCTCGTAGCGTTCGAGCAGCTCGTCGAAGGGAACCAATTCCACACCAGCGCCGGTCATTTCGCTCCTCCAAGAATCGGGGCGCGGTCCAGGATCGGACCGCCCCACTGGGCTTCGTGCAGCGCTTCCAAAGCCGCGCCGACCCGGTACATCCGGGCGTCTTCGCGGGCTGGTGCGAGCAATTGGATGCCGGACGGCAGCCCGTCCTCATCGGCCAGTCCGTTCGGCAGCGACATGCCCGGGACGCCGGCCAGGTTCGCCGGGATGGTGGCCACGTCGTTGAGGTACATGGCGAGCGGATCGTCCAACTTCTCGCCGAACTTGAACGCCGTAGTCGGCGCGGTCGGCGAAATCAGCACATCGGCCTTTTCGAATGCCGCGTCGAAGTCGCGCTGGATCAAGGTCCGGACCTTCTGCGCCGAGCCGTAGTAGGCATCGTAATAGCCGGCGGACAAGGCGTAGGTGCCCAGAATGATCCGGCGCTTCACCTCGTCGCCGAAGCCGGCCGCCCGGGTCGCGGACATCACCCGCTCGATGGTCATCGAACCGTCCTCAGGCAGCGTGCGCAGGCCGAAGCGGACGCCGTCGAACTTCGCCAGGTTGCTCGAAGCCTCGGAGGGCATGATCAGGTAATAGGCGCCCAGCGCGTACCCGAAGCTGGGACAGGAGACCTCGACGATCTCGGCCCCGGCCCCGCGCAGCAGCTCCAAGGACTCCCGGAACCGCGCCTCGACACCCGCTTGGTAGCCTTCACCGCCGAGCTCTTTCACCACGCCGATCCGGACGCCGGAGAGATCGCCGCTCGCGCCGCGCCGGGCGGCGTCGGCCAGGCCAGTCCAATCCTGCTCGAGCGAGGTCGAGTCCTTGGCGTCGTGCCCGCCGATCACTTCCTGCAGCAGTGCCGCATCCAGGACCGTACGGGTGACTGGACCGATCTGGTCCAGCGAAGAGGCCATCGCGATCGCGCCGTAGCGGGAAACCCCGCCGTAGGTCGGCTTGACGCCGACCGTGCCGGTCACCGCACCCGGTTGCCGGATCGACCCGCCGGTGTCGGTGCCGAGCGCCAGCGGAGCTTCGAAGCCGGCGACGGCAGCCGCCGATCCGCCGCCGGAACCACCGGGGATCCGTTCCAGATCCCAGGGATTGCGGGTCGGGCCGAAAGCCGAGTGCTCAGTGGAGGAACCCATCGCGAATTCATCGAGGTTGGTCTTGCCCAGGATCGGCATCCGCGCCGCCCGGATCTTCTCGATCACCGTGGCGTCGTACGGGCTGACCCAGCCTTCGAGGATTTTGGAGCCGGCAGTGGTCGGCTGCCCCTTGGTCACGATCAGGTCCTTGATCGCGATCGGCACCCCGGCCAGCTCCGGCAGCGCTTTGCCCGCGGCACGGTCGGCATCGACCTCGGCGGCAACCTGCAACGCCTCTTCGGCGTTCAGGTGCAAAAACGCATGCAATTCGCCATCTACCAAGGCGATGCGGTCCAAATAGGCTTGGGTCGCCGCAACGCTGGTCACTTCGCCGGCCGCGAGCTTCGCGGCCAAGGCGGCGGCGGAAAGCTTGATCAGTTCCGTCGGTTCCATCATGGATCAGTCCTCTTCCAGGATCGCGGGGACTTTGAATCGGCCGTCTTCGGCGTCCGGGGCGCCGGACAGCGCCTCCGCTTGGCTGAGCACATGGCCCACGACGTCTTCCCGGAGCACATTGCGCAACGGAATCGGATGCGAGGTCGCGGGCACCTCGGCACCTGCCGCCTCACTCACCGATTTCACCGAATCCACGATGACGGCGAGCTCGCCGGCCATCCGGTCCAGTTCTGCCTCGGACATGTCAATGTGCGCCAATTGCGCGAGGTGCGCAACATCGTCACGATTGATTTCAGCCATGGAACTCCCTTGGAAGCTGTTACAGATTCGCTCCTAGTCTATGCGGTGCGGACTAAAGCTCCAGCCGGTAGACCCGGAGCCAGATTTCGACCCCGGGATCGGTATTGGGCACGGTCCAGTCCCGCTGCGGCGCCCGCTCGAATCCCATCGAGCGGTACAACGCGTGCGCGGACACCCAGTGGTCGCCGGTGGTCAGGCTGACCGCCGTTACTCCGTCGAGGGTTCTGCCGTGCTCGATGATCGCCCGCACCATCGCCTTCCCGATGCCGCCGCGCTGCAGTGCCGGGTCGACGACCAGCACCCGCATCTCGAGTTCCCCGGGCAGCGCGATATCCGCATACTCGTCGCCGGCCCGGGCAAGGGTCACTGCACCGACGATCCTGCGGGCGGGCTCAGCCGCGGCCGAATCCTCGAAAACCTGCTCGGCAACCCAGATCTGCGCCACTTCGGCGCGCTTGGCCACGTCCGCGAGCAATCGCAGATAAGGGTGCTCCGCAGAGTCGAAATACCCTGCGGCCAGATACGAATCGGTGGTGATCCGGGCGACGTCGGCGAAATCGGCGGGCGTGGCCAGGCGGAAGGTCAATGGGGCGAGCGGGAGAATCACTGGCCCCACAATGTCAGAGCGCCCGGCACGATATCAACTTGGACCGGCAGCGCACCGAGCCGCTCGCCGTCCGAATAACCGGCCACCCCGGCTTTGCGGTCCAGCAACTCGATCCGGACCGAACGCACGCGGCGGATGCTCACCGCCGGGTGGTCCACGTGTTTCCCTTGGAAAACCTTGGGGAACAAGGTCAGCAACTTCCATCGGGAGACCGGCGCGACCACGAACAAGTCCAGTTCGCCGTCGTCGATCCGGGCCTCCGGCGTGATCTTCATCCCACCGCCGAAAGATTGGCCGTTGGCCACCGCCACCAGCATCGCTTCGAGCTCCTCGGGGGCGCCGTCGACCTCGAGCCGGTAACGCAACGGCCGGAACACCGCGAGCTCGCGCAGGATCGCCAGGTTGTACCGGCTGCGTCCCTTCGGCCAGGACCAGGCGTTGGCCCGTTCATTGACCACCGCGTCGAACCCCGCGGAAAGCGCTGCCGCGAAATACTCCGCCGAATCCGCGTTCCGGACCCGGCCCAGATCCACCGTCCGCGGTCGCTGCGCACCGGCCAGGAAAGCCGCCACCGCGGCCGGGAGGTCGCCCACCGGCAAGCCCCAGGAACGGGCCGCGTCATTGCCGGTTCCGGCCGGAATCAACCCGAGCGGAACCGTGCTGCCGGCCAACGCGTTGATTCCGAGATGAACCATTCCGTCGCCACCGACCATGAGCAGGGCGTCAAGGCCCGCGCCATCGCCCTGCACGGCGGACGAAACCTGGGCCGCGAGCTCCGGGTAGCTGCCGGCCTGCAGCAGCCGGACCTGGTGTCCGGCGGCCTCGAGCAACCCGACGACCCGGGTGCCGGCGTCCGAGTTCGCCCCGAAGGCCGCCCGCGGATTCACCGCGACCGCGATCTGAAAAACCTTGGCCATCGCCAAACCCCTTTGTTCTGCGCAGTCAGGGCTCAGTTGCCAAGCCGCCCACCGATGTCGCACCATGTTACGGGCAGCGACCCGGCAAATGCACTCAACCGGCCCGATGGCCGACCGAAAATGTCCCGTACGTGTCGAAAGGCCCAGATGTGAGCGGCGGATACCGCACGTACTACCAAATCCTGCGGGTCGAAGTGACCGCGGACGAGAAACAGGTCAAAGCGGCCTACCGTCGAGCGGCCCGGAGCACGCATCCGGACCAAGGCGGCAACGCCGAGGAGTTCCGCTTGGTCACCGAGGCCTACCAGACCTTGATCGACCCGGCGAAGCGCGCGGTCTACGACCGGGGCTACGCGCCCGCCGGCACGGCGTCGCAAGGCTCCGCTGCGCCGAACGGCTCCGGCCCACGGGTCGCAGAACCCCGGCCGGCCGGGCAGCGGCCGGGCAGCAACCGGGGCCCCTCGGCCACCGATTTGCCGAGCTTCGTACCACCCTTCGGCAGTGCCGAAGCAGCGCCGTTGTCCTTGGACTTGGCCAGCCGGCAGATCCACGGCGCACCGCGCAAACGGGGCTTGTTCGGCGCGCAGGCCCGGCTGATCCGGGAAGCCCGCACGATCGAGTTGCTGCAGCAGCAGATCCTGAACAAATACCCTTCCGCGCGCTTGGTCAACGGTCTGGTCTCGCCGATCGACAAGAGCCATCTGGACCATTTGGTACTGGTCGGCTACCGGATGGCGGTGGTTTCTTCGATGATGGTCCCCGAGGGCGCCTACCGGTGGAACGGCAGTACCTTGGTGCACGGGCAGCGCGGGGTCGAAGCTCCGCGCCTGCTGCCGGCCGCCCATGCGCTGGCGAAACTCTTCCCGGAATGCACGGTCTCGGCCTGGATCGTGGTGCACTCCCCCGGTGGCAATCCCTTCGAGCCGGTCATCGACTACACCCGGGGAAACGAGCCCGACGGCGGCCCGCACCTGAACGTCGTCGGCGCGGCCCGCCTGGGCCGGGACTTGGGTTCGTTCTTGGCGGCCGGCGAAAAGCCGAACACCGTGGACCTGCAGATCTTGTCCCGGCTGCTCGGCGGCATGTACTGAGCCGGCTGGGCAACCGGACCGGCTGGGTAGCCGAGCCATCTGGGTAGACTGGGCCAGTGTTCCGCATACTCTTCTACACGCCTGAAATTCCCGGCAACACCGGGAACGCCATCCGGCTCGCCGCGATCACCGGCGCCGAACTCCACTTGGTGGAGCCCCTCGGTTTCGACCTGGATGACGCCAAACTCCGCCGGGCCGGACTGGATTACCACGAGCTGGCGGTGCTGCACGTGCACCCCGATTTGGCCTCCGCGTGGGCGGCGCTGCAGCCGGAACGGGTTTTCGCCTTCACCTCGGACGGCGAGACCGGATATGCCGACATCGCGTACCAGGCCGGCGACGTCCTGATGTTCGGGCCGGAGTCGGTCGGGCTGCCGGCCGGGGTGAAAGCCGACCCGCGGGTCAGCGCACGGGTCCGGCTGCCGATGCTGCCCGGCTTGCGTTCCCTGAACCTGGCCAATTCGGCGTCGATCGCGGTCTATGAAGCCTGGCGGCAACACGACTTCGCCGGCGCGGTACGCTGAGCCGAAACCGGAACGACAACAGAGGTAGGGGAAGCCAGCAGATGAACCCGAGCACGCCGAGCAGCGCCAGGATCGGCATCACTTCCCGGGATCCGGGTTTGGCCTTCACCGACGGGGCGCTGCAGTTCGAAGCCTGGTCCGAGGCGCTCTGGGATCCGGCAGCCCGTACCGTGGTGCGGACTGCCGCCTTGCAGCCGGGCGAGAAAGTCCTCGATGCCTGTTGCGGTTCCGGCGCAGCGACGCTTCCAGCCGCGCTCGCGGTGGGCCCGGAAGGCAGCGTGGACGGCGTCGACCTTTCTTCCGGACTGTTGGCTTTGGCCGGCAAGAAGCTCGCCGAAGCGCAGATCCTCAACGCGACGCTGACCCATGCCGACGTCACGGCTTGGCGCGGCCACCGGACGTTCGACGCCGTGCTCTGTTCCTACTCGATCTTTTTCTTCAACCAAATGGCCGACGGCGTGCAGCACCTGGCCTCGATGCTTCGCCCGGGCGGCCGGATGGTGCTGAACACCTGGGTCCGCGGCGCGCTCTCCCCGCTGGCCGAGCTGATCCTGCAAGCTGCGATCACCGAGCGGCCACGGCTGGCCGAAGTGGTTCCGTTGGCCAACCAGAACATGGATCTGATTTCGGCTCCGGAGGCCTTCGCCGATTGGCTCACCGGTTGCGGCTTGGAGTCGGTCCAGGTCAGCATGCATCCGCTGACCCTGCGGGTGGATGCCGAAATGGCCTGGGCCTTGGTCATGGGCAGCGGCTGGCGTACGTTGCTGCCTCGCGACCCGGAAGCGATTTCCCGGGTCCGGCAGGAATTCCTCGGCTCGGTCCGGGCCTTGGGCGACACCGTCGAATTCAACTCCGACACCTTGGTGGCCGAGGCCGTCCGCAGATGACCGCCGGATGGGACCAGGGCGCAGCGGAATTCGCCCGCTGGGCCCAGCAGCTCTGGCAACCGCTCGCGGTGCCCCTGGTCGAAGCGGCCCGGCTCTCCCCGGGCGACCGGGTCTTCGACGCCTGCTGCGGCACCGGAGCCTCGGCGCTGCTGGCCGCGCAAGCCGTCGGCGCCGACGGCCAGGTCGATGCGGTCGATGCTTCGGCCGGCATGATCGACCAGGCCAAGTCCGCAGCGGTGCCGGAACAACTCGATTTCCGCGTGGCCGATGCCCTGACTTGGCCCGGCACCGGTTACCACGCGGTGCTCTGCGGCTTCGGGATCTTTTTCCTCGGTGACCAGTCCGCGGCTCTGGCCTCGCTGGCAGACCGTTTGGCCCCCGGCGGCCGGATCGCGCTCAGCGTCTGGCAAGGCCGGCCTTTCGATGCCCTGACCCGCTTGGTCCTGGCCGCCTGTGCCGCCGAAGGCGCCGGCGCCGCCGGGCCCTCAGCCGAGGCCAAGAACATCGGCGAGCTCAATTCCCCGAGCAAGCTGACCGATTTCTTGCGCGACGCCGGGCTCCAGGAGGTCGCAGTCGTAGCGGTCCGGCACCGGGTGCCGTTGACCGTGGATTCCGCCTGGAGCTTCGTCCATTCCAGCTTGCTGCGCTCCGCGCTGCCCGCCGATCCGGCCGCCGTCGCCCGGGTCAAAGCCCGGCTGGCCGGTTCGCTGGACGGCGTCGAACTGCAGGCCGATGCGCTGATCGGCTCGGCCCGGCGCTGAACTTTCCGCGGCCGTACCGCGGCTTCCAAGCTGAACCCATCCAGAGGCCCACCGGCACCGAATGACTGGTGTACCGATCAGTGGCGTACCGGCGGAATCGAGGGGGTGGTGGCGTGGCCATGGCAATGCAGCCATCGACATATCCACGCATTGTGCTGCTCCCGCGCATAAGCTTAGGGCAAATGGATACCCCGAAGACGAACGAAACGACCGCTGGAAGCCCGGTGCGCACCGGCGATGGTCAGGAAGCCTTGGCGGATCTGATCCGGTCCACGGCCGACGGCGATCAGCAGGCCTTTGCGGAGCTCTACCGGCTGACCTCACGCAGGGTCTACGGCATGGCCCGGCGGGTTTTGATCGACGCCGAGCTGGCCCAGGATGCCGCCCAGGAGGTCTACCTCCAGATCTGGCAGAATGCGGCCAAATTCGATGCCGCTTCCGGCTCGCCGCTCGCCTGGCTGATGACCATCGCGCATCGCCGCGCGGTGGACAAAGTGCGCTCGGCGCAGAGCTCGGCCGACCGGGAGGCCAAATACGGCGCCACCAGCCAGAGCATCGAGCACGATGAAGTTGCAGATGCGGTCAGCGACCGGATCGATGCCGAGTCAGTGGTCAAATGCTTGGCGACACTGACCGACACCCAACAGGAATCGGTCAAGCTCGCCTATTACGGCGGTTTGACCTATCGCGAGGTGGCCGAGAAATTGGGCGCCGCAGTACCCACCGTGAAATCACGGATCAGAGACGGATTATTGAGATTGAAATCATGTTTGGAGGTGAACTGAAATGAGCGAAAACTTCGCCGAAGACATCCGCAGCGACCTCGCTTCCGGGCACGTCCTGGAGCTTGCCGAGCTGTATGCACTCAACGCCCTGAGCGATCAGGAACGCGCGGAGATCGATTATTTCCTGGCTTCCTCCGCGGCTTCCGTGCAAGCCGAGTTCGCCGATCGATTGCGGCTCGCCCGGGAAACCATCGCCACGGCCTACGGAAGTGTCGAAGCGGAACCGCCCAGCTCGCTCTTCGACCGGATCAGCGCGCAGATTTCGGCCGGATCCGCGCCGCAGGCTCTCGCTGAGCCGCCGCTCGCGGCGGCAGCGGCCACTGAAGCAGCGCGCAGCGAAGCACCGGTCGCTGAAACTCCGCGCACCGGCCCGGCGGCTGAGTTCCCCGTGCCAAACGTGCCGGACGATTTGGCGGCCCGCCGGGCGGCCAAATCCGATGCTGCCGCCGGCAAACGGCGGCCCGTCCGGGCTTGGCTGATCGCCAGTGCGGCCGCCGCCGCGGTGGTGGTTGCCGCCGCGTTGGGCGTCAATGGCATCATCGCGGCGCAAAACAGCCCGACCAACCAGGTGATCTCGGCCTCCGACGTCAAGGTTTCCACGGTTCAGGTGCAAGGCGGTGGCGACGCCAAGATCAGTGTCTCCGCGGAAAAGGACTCCGCGGTGGTGCAGATGTCCGGGGTTCCGGCACCGAGCGCCGGCAAGACCTACCAGCTCTGGCTGCTGCCGCAAGCCGGCAGCGCACCGATTTCGGTCGGTTTGATGGGTTCCAGCACGGAATTGGACCAGCCGGCCTTGGTCACCGGGATCAAGGGCGCTCAGGCAGTGGCGATTACGGTCGAACCTGCCGGCGGCTCGGAAAAGCCCACCTCACTGCCGGTGATGTTCTCGAAATTCGACGCTTGACCTTGACCTAACGTCAACTTTTACGCTGGTTTCCATCCCGGAAAGTCCGGGATGCCGCCGCACAGTGGAGGAACCGTGGCCCAGGCGTGGAGCATTTCCGAGGTTGCCAAAATGGCGCGGGTCTCATCCCGCACCCTGCGCCATTACCACCAGATCGGATTGCTCGAGCCGTCCTGGACTGCGCACAACGGTTACCGCTACTACGAGCAGGCCGAGCTGCTGAAGTTGCAACGGATCCTGCTGCTGCGCGAGCTGGGCATCGGATTGGAAACGATCGCGGAAGTGCTCGACGGCCAGACCGACGAATACCGGGCCCTGCAAGCGCATCACCGATGGGTGCTGGCCGAACGGGACCGGATGTCGCAACTGGCCCGGACGCTCGAGAGCACCATGGCGGCAATGCACGAAGGAGCCGAAATGAGCGCTGCAGAAATGTTCGACGGGTTCGAGAAGAACCCTTATGCAGAAGAAGCCATCGAACGCTGGGGCAAAGCCGCGATGGATCGGGCCAAGGCGTCGTGGACCGCAATGGGCGAAACCGGCCGGCAAAGCGCGGCCGACGAGTTGCTCGCGGTCAACGAACTCCTGGCCGAGTGCCAGAAGGAAGGCCGTGCGGCCGACGATCCGAAGCTGCAGTCCGCGATCGAACGGCATTACCGTTGGATCCGGTTGAGCTGGACGCCCGAGGCGGACGGCTATCTGAACCTCGGGCAGATGTACGTCGACGACGAGCGATTCCGGGCCTACTACGAGAAGGCCGGAGTCAGCCCGGAATACCTGCTTGCCGGCATGAAGGTCTACGCCGCGAAGCAGCTCTGATCCGGGCCAACCTCCAAGGTGGCATTTTCACTCATCCGGGGCTAACTGCAAGTTGGCCGAATCGAGAATGGCGCTCTGGTGGGAACCCGCGCAGGCGGTTGGCTTTCCGGTCCGGTTCAGGCTCTGCGGCGTTTGATTTCTTCGATCGCCTGCGGCAAGACCGTGAACAGATCGCCGACGATGCCCAAATCGGCGATCTCGAAAACCGGCGACTCCGCATCCTGGTTCACCGCAATGATGAATTTCGACGTCTGCATGCCGGCTTTCTGCTGGATCGCACCGGAAATCCCCACCGAAATGTACAGTTGCGGCGACACCGTTTTCCCGGTTTGGCCGACCTGCGCCGAATGGTCGATCCAACCGGCATCGGTGGCCGCACGGGAAGCCCCGACCGCGGCTCCGAGCAGATCCGCGAGCTCTTCGACCGGGCCGAAGTCACCGTCGACGCCCCGGCCGCCGGCCACCACGATCCGGGCCTCGGAAAGCTCCGGCCGGCCACTGGCCGGCCGCGCCTGGCGGGAAACGATCCGGGCGCGCAACGCGAGCTCGGAAAACGGCACATCCACAGTTTCGACCGCGGCCGCCGAGCTGCCGCCGGCCGCTTCCGGCTCGACGCTGTTGGCTTTGAGCGCGACGATCCCGATCGCGCTGCGGACGCTGGCCGATACCGTGTACGAGCCCGCGAGAACCAGCTTTTCGACCTGGATTCCGGCATCGGCGTCGGCCACGACCCCCACCGCATCCGAAATCACTCCGGCGTCCAGCAGCACCGCGAGACGGGCGGCGATCTCTTTGTGTTCGGCGGAATTCCCGGTCAGCACGAGCTGTGCGTCCACCCGCTGTGCCGCGACCGCCAGGAACTCCGCTTTGGGCACGATGGAGTACTCGAACAATTCCGCCTGATTGCTGTTCAGCACCTGTGCCACGCCGTACTCGCCGAGTTCGGCCCGGACGGCTTCGGAGACTTCCCCGGCCACCGCTGCGACCGGTGCACCCAGACCGCGGGCGAAGGTCAAAAGCTCTTTGCCGGCTTTGCCCAGAGCCGAGCCGGGCTGATCGATGAAAACCACAATGTTGCGCATAATCAATTCTCTCCGAAGTCCCTCAAAGCAATTTCTGGTCGGCCAAGAAATCGACCAAGGCGATTCCGGCGTCCCCCGAATCGGTGATCAGCACACCGGCACCCCGTGCTGGGACCGGCTGCGATCGTGCCACGACCGCCTGGGCTCCGGAAGCGCCCACGGTTGCGGGGTCGAGGCCGATTCCGGCCAGCGTCAGCACCTCGATCTTCCGCTTTTTCGCGGCCATGATCCCTTTGAAATTCGGGTATCGCGGATCGTTGATCTGATCGGTCACCGAGATCACCGCGGGCAACCGCACCTCGATGACTTCGGAAAACGCGTCGCCGTCCCGCCGGGCTACCGCCAGATCGCCGTCCAGCTCCAGAGCGGCCGCGAACGTCGCTTGACCGAAGCCCAGGCGGGCGGCCAGCTGCGCCGGCACCAACGAGGTCTCGCCGTCTGTCGAGGCCATCCCGGTCAATACCAAATCCACCGGGCCCAGGGAACCGATCAGTGCGGCCAAGGCTTTGGACGTTCCGGCCACATCCGAGCCGGCGAGCGCCGGGTCGCTCAAATGGACGCCTTCGTAAGCGCCGATCTGCAACGCTTTCTTGACCGCGGCGGAGGCGCTTTCCGGCCCCATGGTCACCGCGATGACCCGATTTCCGGCCGAGGCCCCGCCGCGTGCCTCGGCCAACTGCAAAGCGGCTTCCAAGGGGTATTCGTCCAACTCGGAAAGGATGCTCTCGGCCCGGTCGATCGTGTGCTGCGCGCCGCCGAGGTGCCGGTCGAATTGGGCGTCCGGGACATATTTCACCAAGACCACAATGGTCAACGGTGCTCCGGCACCTGCCGTATTGCTTGCTTTGGCCACGCTCACACAACCTTCCCTCCGGGCGATCCTCTTGCTTTCGAGCTTAGTTGATCCGCAGCTCAGCAAGACATTCGCGAGTCCCATTCGGTCATCCGCCAGCCGGTCATCCCGCAGTATGAGCCGGATCCGGCAAACTCGTGCTCTGGCCCGATGCTGCAGCACCCCGCCCAACGGGATGCTTGAACCATGAATCCGACAATTCTCAGCACCCGAAACCTGCAGAAGAGCTACCGCACCGGCCATACTCCTGACGGGCAGCCGAATCGCGCCGTGGCGCTCGCCGGAGTGGACCTGGACCTGCGTGGCGGCGAATCGGTCGCGATCATGGGCGCTTCCGGCTCTGGAAAAACCACGCTTTTGCACTGCCTCGCCGGGATCATCACCCCCGACGCCGGCGAAGTCACTTTCCACGGGCCTGCCGGCCATCAGACGATCAGCGCCCTGCGCGAATCCGAACGGTCCCGGCTGCGCCGGGAGTCCTTCGGCTTCGTCTTCCAACAGGGTCTGCTGCTGCCCGAGCTGACTGCTTTGGAAAACGTGGCATTGGCCCTGATGCTCAACGGCAGCAAACGGGAACTCGCGGAAGGATACGCGGCACGCTGGCTCGGCGCGCTGGGGCTGTCCGGGATGGAGCAGCGCAGGATCGGCGAGCTTTCCGGCGGGCAGGCCCAGCGGGTTGCCATCGCCCGGGCACAGGTCACCGGCGCTGGCGTGATCTTCGCCGATGAACCCACCGGGGCCCTGGATTCGCGCACTTCCGCCGAGGTGATGAGCGCTTTGCTGGACAGCACCGTGGGGATGGGCAAGACCCTGATCGTGGTGACCCACGATCCCTCGGTAGCACAACGCTGCGGACGTCTGGTCGAACTCCACGACGGACGGATCGTCCGGGATTCCGCTCCGGTCCAGGCACAGGCGGCGGTCCGATGAGCACTGCGACGCTCACCGCCGCCGCTTCGGGTTCCGGCTCCCAAGGCCTGGGCACCGCCTTCCGGTTGGTGAAACTGACCTTCCGCGGCGGCGCCAGCCGAAGCACCCTGGTGCTGCCGATCGTGGCGTTCGGGCTTACCACCGCTTTGCTGCTCACGGTCTTGGCCGGCGCCTTGTCCTTTTTCCGCTGGACCGATGAAATCGCTGGTTTCTATCAGGTATTGGCCGGAATCGCGGCGGCTTTGTTGGTGGTCCCGCTGCTGGCCCTGGGCGGCTCCGCGGCCAGGTTGTCGGCCCGGCGCCGGGATGAAAAACTTTCCACTCTGCGCTTGCTCGGCGGCACCCCGGCCTTGGTCGGCACCATGACGGTTCTGGAATCCAGCCTTTTGGCCGTGGCCGGCGCGCTTGCCGGGATCGTGGGGTATTTCGGGTTGCTCCCGCTGGTCGCGATGATCCCGTTCCGGGGCCGGCCGTTGGGCGTCGAGGCGTTGTTGCTGAATCCGTTCGCAATCGTCGCGGTACTGTGCTTCATCGCCCTGCTCTCGGTGGTCAGTGCAGCCGTCGGGCTCCGCCGGGTCAACATCTCGCCGCTGGGCGTGCGCACCCGGGCCAACCCGCCCAAGGTGACCTGGCTGCGGATCGTGCTCGGCGCCGTCGTCGTCGTCGCGGCCTATGCCGCGATCAGCGGCGTGCAGAAGTCCGAATCGGTGCTGACCATTGCGGTGGTTCTGGTGCTCGGTTTCGGCGGCACCCTCGGCGTGCTCAATCTGATGGGGCCGGCAGTGATCCGGGCCGTCGCCAAGGCGCAATTGCGCCGGGCACAGGGGCCGGCCAAGCTTTTGGCCGCCCGGCAGATCCTGGAGTCGCCGAAAGCCGCTTGGCGCCAAGTCTCCGGAGTCGCGATGACCAGTTTCATCGCGGTCTTCGCCGGGACCGGACTCGCCGCCGTCGGCTCGGCCTCGGGCAGTGGCTCGGACGAGTTGGAAATGATCACGGACGTCCGTACCGGGGTCATCATCACCCTGGTGATTTCATTCCTGATGGTCGCCTGCTCGGTGGGCGTGAACCAAGCCTCCCAGGTGCTCGACCGGGCAGATCTGCTGGTCAGCATGGACCGGATGGGCGCGCCGCGCAAAACCATGGAAGCCGCCCGCGCCCGCGCCGTCATGCTGCCGCTGTGCCTGGTGGCGCTCGGCTCCGCGCTGATCGCGGCGATCGTGTTGTTTCCCTTGACCGCGCTGGCACTGCTGACCGATCCCACCACGGTGCTCGTGGTCGCGCTGTGCCTGGCAAGCGGAATCGCCCTGGTGTGGCTGAGTTTGAAGGCCACCGCACCGGTGGTTTCAAACGTCCTGCGCACACCAGAGCGATTCTGACGGCAACTGCTCCGGACTAGCTGGCTGCGGCGTCCAAAGTGACGTCCACCGACTGCGATTGGCCGCCGCGCAGGAAGGTCACCTTGACCGTGGCATTGGCGGCCTGCTCCCGGACCGCTGCGGTCAACGACGAGGCGTCGTCGATGATCCGGCTGCCGAAGTTGGTGATCACGTCACCGGCTTTGAGTCCGGCCTTCTCGCCCGCAGAGCCCGGCGTCACCGACTGGATTGCGGCGCCCACCGAGAATTGGCTGCTGGACTGGCCCTGCGCATTCGTGGCACCGCCCGAGGCTGCCTGCGGCGCCACGGTCACGCCCAGCTGGCCGTGCGAAGCCTTTCCGGTGGTGATCAGTTCCTGGGCGATCCGCTTCGCGGTGTTGATCGGAATCGAGAAGCCGACGCCGATATTGCCGCCGGTGCCGGAACTCGTGTCCCCGGCACTGGCGATCGCCACGTTCACGCCGATCACCTGGCCGCTGGAGTTGACCAGCGCGCCACCGGAGTTGCCGGGATTGATCGCGGCGTCCGTTTGGATCACGTTGAGGCTGATCGAACCCTGGGCGCTGGTGTTGGGCGCCGAGCCGTCCGGCGGAGCGAAGTTGAATCCGCCGTTGCCGCCTTCGCTCGAAGAATCCGGCTGCTGCTTCGGTGCCGCCGACGAGGCCACCGAGATCGTCCGGTTGGTCGAGGAGATGATCCCGTCGGTCACCGTGTTGCTCAAGGAGAGCTGCAAGGGCGTACCGATCGCGATCACGGTGTCGCCGACGTTGAGCTTCGACGAGTCGCCGAGATCGGCCGGCGTGAGATTCGGCGCATCGATCTTGATCACGGCCAAATCGTTGAGCGGATCGGTGCCGACGATCTTGGCGGTGAACACCCGGCCGTCATTGAGTTTGACCTGGAGCGTGGGGTTGGCCACCTTTCCGTCCAGCGTCACCACGTGGGTGTTGGTCAAAATGTTGCCGCTGTTGTCCAAGATGATCCCGGAGCCGCTGCCGCCCGAACTGCCGCTGCTGACCGCGATGGTGACGACCGACGGCGAAGCTTTCTGCGCCGCGGCGGTCACCGCGTTCACCGAATCGGTGTTGTTCACGATCACCGGGGCGTTCCCGGTCTGCTGGACCACTCCGCCGTTCTGGCCGCCGGCCAGCAACGCGGTGGTCCCGGCAGCAGCCCCGCCGCCGATCAGTGCGGCGATCACCATGCCGCCGACCACGACGCCGACGCCGTAGCGCTTGCGGTCCTTCTTCGGCGCGCTGCCGGGCGGTGGGGTCGGTGTGCCGAAAGCCCCGTTGTAGCCGCCTCCGTTGCCCGCTCCGCCGGCCTGTCCGGCAGCGGTTTGGCCGGCACCGGCTTGGCTGGCACCGGCTTGGCCGTAGCCTGCCGCATGCTGCCCATAGCTCGGCGGCGCGTAGCTCGGCGCCGGCGCGCCAGCGGCACCGTAGCCGCCGTCCGGGTTGTTCCCGCCGGCATACTGGCCGTAGCGTGGCAGCGGCTGGGTCTCCTGCGCCGCCGGGGCCGAATAGTCGGTCGTTCCGGCGGGCGAACTGAAGCTGCCGACCTGCTCGGCCGCTGCCGGCTGTTCAGTCGGAGCGGTTTGCTCGGCCGGTGCCGGCTCGAGCGGGTTCTGCACCATCCCGGACTGCTCGGCGGCGACCGGCGGCTGGCCTTGGATCCGCTGCGGGTGGATCGGCAACGGCTCGATCGGCTGCTGCTGTTCGGCTCGGCCGAATTCGTCCGCTTGGTTCAGCGGTTCGGCTTGGTTCAGCGGTTCGGCTTGGTTCAGCGGTTCGGCTTGGCCGATCTGCTCCGTCTGGCTGGTCTGCGCGACGTCGGGCTGGCTGGTCTGCGCAGCCTCGCTGCCGGATTCCTCGCGACCGCTCCACCAACTGTGCTTGGCCGGCTGCGCCTGGTCCTTGGCGTCGTCCGGCGTCGGTCCGTTGTTCTGATCAGACATCCTCTGTCCCCTGCTCTGCTCGTGGTGATCTTGAATTCAACTATGCGCGGTACTTATAAGCCGATGACGAAAGTTCGCTGGACAGAACCTGTGAGAAGGGTGAAAGTACTGGTGGCTTACTAATCTGTGCTCCCACTGTGCTGCCATCAAGTCTTTCCTGGGTGGTCCCGGCCCGCATCGGTTTTTCGCCAGCGGCGTAGTCAGGGGTTGGACGGTCTGGAACTTACCGCAATAGTATTGAAAAAAGCGTTGTCAGCGGCACGAACGAGCCGATAGCCGGCCCGAGCAAGCCCCTTAATGAAGGAAGCCATGCGTAATCGGATCTTGAGTGGAGCCGTTGGCAGGACACTGGCGGTGCTGGGGCTAGCCGCCCTGCTCGTGGTGCCCGCCGGCGCAGCGCAAGCCAAGCTGGCACCGACGGAGTCTCCGGTCACCATTCCGGCCGGGCAGAACATCATCGACGACGCGAATGCCCTGGGCAACCGCAAAGCCGATGTCCAGGCCGCGATCACCAAGCTGGCCAATGACAAGAAGTACAACCTGTACGTGGTGCTGGTGAAGACTTTCGAGAATCCCACGAACGCTGGCGATTGGGCCACCGCGGTGGGCCGGGCCAAAGGTTTGGGCAATTTCGACCTCTTGCTGGCCGTGGCCACCGATCAGGGCAGGTACTCGCTGCAGAAAAGCAGCACCAGCAAAATCACCACTGCGCAACGCGACAGCATCGTGCAGAACGCCGTCGTCGCGAATCTGGCCAACGGCAAAAAAGACTATGCGCAAGCAGCCATCGATACTGCGGCCGCAATCGGCGACGCGGCCGGCGGCGGCAGTGGCACCGTGCCCAATCCAACAGGGGGAATCGTGGGAACCGTTGTTTTTCTCGTTTTGATCGTCGGCGCCGTCATGGCGTTCGTGTTCTTCCGGCGGCGGCGCAAGCAACAAGCGGTCGCAGCCACCGCCTCCGGCTACAGCCCCACCGGGCAGCAGCTCGATCCGATGGCCGGCACCAGCGTCGAGGAATTGCGCACCAAAGCCGGCTCGATGCTGATCGCCGCCGATGACGCGATCAAGTCCAGCGAGCAGGAAATCAGCTTCGCGCAAGCCGCCTACGGCGACGAATCGGTGAAACCGTTCCAAGCCGCCTTGGCCGAAGCCAAAGGGCACCTCACCGAATCCTTCAAACTGCAGCAGCAGCTCGACGACGACATTCCGGACACCGTGGAACAGCAGCGTTCTTGGTATGGCGAAATCATCCGCCGCTCGGAAGCCGCGAACCAAGCCCTCGCCGAACAGAAGCAGAGCTTCGATTCGCTGCGCGAGTTGGAAAAGAACGCACCGCAGGCCTTGGCCACCGTGGCGGCCGGCGCGCAGCAGGTCCAAGCCCAGCTGCAATCGGCACAGACCCAGCTGGCGGATCTGCAAAGCCGCTTTGCCGATTCGGCGACCGCGACCATCAAGGACAACATCGGCCAGGCCCAAGAGCGCCTCTCCTTCGTGAATACCGCCTCGCAGAACGCCGCGCAGAAGCTCGGCGTGCAGGATGCCGCCGGGGCCGCAGTCGCGGTCCGGGCTGCGGAGGAAGCGCTCCACCAGGCCAAGCTCCTGGAAGACGCGATCGGCAACGTGGCCAACGGGGTTCAGGACGCGGCGGGCAAACTCCCCGCCGCGGTGGCCGAAGCCCAAACCGACCTGACCCAGGCCAAGGCGATGCTCAGTGCAGGGCAGAACAGCCAAGCTGCCGGCCAGATCGCAGCCGCGGAATCGGTGATCAACCAGGTGCAAGCCCAATTGGCCCAAGCCCAGTCGAATCCGGCCGTGAAGCTGGATCCGCCGGCCCTCCTGCAGCAGGTGGAGACCGCACACAGCAACCTGGACCAGCTGCTCACCGGGATCAGGGATCAGCAGCAACAGGCGCAACGCGCCCAAGCATCGCTGCAACAAGCGATCCTCAACGCACAGGCGCAGATCTCCGCCACCCAGGATTACATCGCGGCGCGCCGCGGCGGCGTCGGCGCGGAAGCCCGGACCCGGATCGCCGAAGCCCAGCGCAACCTCGATTACGCGCTCTCCATCCAGGCCAGCGATCCGGTCAGCGCCCTGACCTACGCCAACCAGGCGACAACTTTGGCGCAGCAGGCCGCGCAATTGGCCCAATCCGACGTCGACGGCTTCGGCTTCGCCAATTCCGGCTACGGTGCCGGCGGCGGCTTCGCCGGACGCGGCGGCGGCGCCGGCGGAGGGTTCGGCGGCGGCTTCGGCGGCGCCATCCTGGGCGGCATCCTCGGCGGCATGCTCTCCGGCGGCAACCACGGTTCGAACTGGGGCGGCGGCGGCTTCGGCGGCTGGAGCTCGGGTGGCGACTCCGGCGGCGGCTGGGGTGGCGACGGCGGCGGTGGCGGTTGGGGCGGCGACTCCGGCGGCGACGGCAGCTTCTGATCCCGCTGCTGCCCAACCAGGCAAGACCAGTAGCCAAGCTGCCGGATTTTTGGCAGTCTACCTAGCAAGCACCACCGATCCACCGACAAGCACGGACAACTGAAGATCCACAATCGCAGGACGAAAGGTATCACGATGGCAAAGCAGTCAATCTTTGGCCGCATCGGGCAGCTGGCCAAGGCCAATATCAATGCGCTGCTTGATCAGGCGGAGGATCCGCAGAAGATGCTCGACCAGATGGTGCGCGACTACACCAACAACATCGCCGAGGCTGAATCGGCGGTGGCCCAGACCATCGGCAACCTGCGGATGCTCCAGGACGACTACAACGAAGACATCAAGAATGCCCAGGACTGGGGCAACAAGGCGCTTGCCGCGAGCCGCAAGGCCGACGAGTTCCGCACCGCAGGCAATGCTGCGGATGCGCAGAAGTTCGACGACTTGGCCAAGGTGGCGCTGCAGCGGCAGATTTCCTCGGAGAACGAAGCGAAGACCGCTGAGCCGAACATCAAGTCCCAGGAAGCCGTGGTCGAGCAGCTCAAGACCGGCTTGAACCAGATGAAGGGCAAGCTCAACGAGCTCGCCTCCAAGCGCAATGAGCTGGTGGCCCGTTCCAAGACCGCGCAGGCGCAATCCCAGGTCAACGACGCGCTCGGCAGCATCAACATCATGGATCCGACCAGCGAGGTCGGCCGGTTCGAGGACAAGATCCGCCGCGAAGAAGCCAAGGTCCGGGGCCAGCAGGAATTGGCCTCGTCCAGCCTCGACGCCCAGTTCAACAGCCTCGAAGACCTCGGCGAGCAGACCGAGGTGGAAGCCCGGCTTGCCGCACTGAAAGCCGGCAGCGCCCCGGCCGCGATCAATTCCACCCCGGCAGCCCCGGCAGCCAATCCGGCACAAGCTGCTCCGGCCGCCACTCCGGTGGTCAACGAGGACGATTTCAAAACCCTCTGAAAGGGCCTCGGACGACCAAACGGACGTCCGAAGCTCGGGAACCGCAAAGGGACCGTACCTGGCATACAGGTGCGGTCCCTTTGCCGTACTCAGAATCTTGAGGTGCCGGGATCTTGAGGCGCCGGAATCTTGCTGTGCTGGAATTCTGCCGCGCTGGGGGCCGGACCGAGTCCGGTCCAGAGCAGAGCCGGCCTTGGGCGCTGTCGCGTGCGTGTCGTGGGCGCTGCCGCGCCGGAGTCCGGCGCGGCAGCTGCCCGACGGAGCGACATGGCGACCGAACCAGCCCTCCGAGCAGACCGCTCCAGCATCCCGGGGCTCTCCGAGCTCAACTCCAAATCGAATAAATATCCTATTCTAGGTATTGAACTAGAATATATATTCTAGTATTATTGGTTCATGGGGGTAGTTGTCAGCACCAGCACATTGACCGATCGGCTCAATGCGGTCCGCGACCTGTTCGGCGAGGTTATTGCCGAACTCGAGCACGCCGTCGGACTCATGCCTCCGGCTGAAATCCTCGATGCGGCGGACGGCGTGGAGGCGATATCCCGGCAGGCCGGGTACGCCCAGTTGCTCGCCGCGAAATCGATTGAGGACCAGGTTTTCGCCGATCTGCAGCAGCGCAAGCGGTCAGAGTTCCGAAACTGTGCGGAGTTCCTGCAGAGCAGATTGCGGATCCGCCGGAGCGAGGCCCGCCGGCGGTTGAATCTAGGCGCCGCAGTTTTGCCCCGCCGGACCCTCGTTGGTGAGCCGCTTGACGCCAAGTACCGTTTGCTCAATTCGCTTGCTGCGCACGCGGTGACGGATTTGCCGGCCCTCCAGCTGGCAGTAACAGCCTTGGACGAGGCCGCGCTAAAGACCATGTCGAATGCGGAGCAGGCAACGCACCGGCAAACGGCCATGACGGCCCGTGGCCGGACCCTCGAACTGATGGAATCCAGCCTCGCCGAAGCCTTGACCGACCAGGACCCGGATTTCCTGACTCCGTTGATCCGCCGGTGGGACACCCTGATCGACCAGGACGGCATGATTCCGGACGAAGCCGAGCTACGGCACCGGCAGGGCCTGTACAAGCGCGAAACCCGTCGTGGACTCACCCGCTTTGAACTTTGGGCCGACCAGATCCAGACCGAAACCCTACTCACCGTGATGCATGCCGGAAGCAATCCGCGGGCTGGTGCGGCCAAGAGCCGCCCACTCGACGCACGCAGCCTGCAACAATTTCATCTGGACACCGTGATCAGCGCGTTGAGCCACGCATTCCGCGATCGGGCGCTTCCACAAGCCGGCGGCCAGGCGGCGCAAATCATCGCGACCATCGACTATCAATCCCTGGTCGCACAATCACCAGTCGCACAATCCCCGGTCGCACAGCCGAAAGACAACCAGCCGGCAGCCGAGGCGCCGAGTGTCCAAAGCAAAGCCCGCCTGCAGTTCACCGGCCCGGTGCCGCCCCGCTTGATCCGACGGCTGGCCTGCGATGCCGGCCTTGTCCCGGCTGTCTTGGCCGGTGATGGCGAAGTGCTCGACCTCGGGCGGAAACGACGGCTCTTCTCCCCCGCGCAGCGAGCGGCGCTGATCGCCCGGGACAAGGGTTGCGCATTCCCAGGCTGCACCATTCCGGCGAGTTGGTGCGAAGCCCATCACCTCGAACCTTGGCAACACGGCGGGACGACCTCGGTAGCCAACGGCGCCCTGCTGTGCTCGCATCACCATCATGTGATCCATCTCGGCGAGTGGCGCATCGAACGCGGGGTGCCCGGACCCCGGGCCGAAGCGGGGCCCGGCAGCGGGTCTGACCATGGCGGGTCTCACCAAGGCGGGCCTGGACACGGCGGGTCTGCTGAAAATCGCTCCCAGCAGCGCAACGGCGTCACCGACCACGGCATCCGAAGCAATCCGGGGCCGGCATCACCCTGGTTCATCCCCCCGCGCTGGATCGATCCGCAGCAGACTCCTCGGCAGAATCATTTCCACCAGCTCTGAATCACTTCCGGAAGCTCCGAGCCGGTGAGCGAACGCACCTCAGGCCTGCCTCAATCCGCTGGTGTTCGCTGCCAGCACAGCGAAAACCCGCGGTCATCCCTGCACCCGCGATGGCTGCGCTGCTACCCTTGGGCTATGCGCAATCAGAAGCGGCAAGGCGATCAACTCGCTGCTCTGCGCCGCTTTTTGGGCATTTTCACGGCCCTCGGGCTGTTAGCCGCCGTCGTGCTGCCGTTGCTGGGCCAACAGCAGGTGCTGACCGTGGCGCTGACTGCCGCCACGGTTGCTGCGCTTGCCGCCGGCCTGGCCATGCTGGTCACCCGGCCAGGCGCCCGACCCGCCGCCGTGCAACTGGTCAATCGTGATTACCCGGGGCCGGAACGGTTCCGCGTCGCCGACGACCCGCAACTTTCTGGGCGCCCGCAACCGAGAGCGCCCAATTCGTCCTGCTCCGCGTAGCAGGACGTCCCGCAACACTTCCCGACACCTCGCTGCGCGATGCAGTGCCCGGCTGATTCAGTCCGGCGCTGCCGCGAACACCCCCATATTTCCGCAGCGCGCCAACCGCCGCTGCCCCGGCGTCGGCCAGTCGTCGACCCCGGACGGACTTCAGCGAGGACCTCATGAACATCTATGCTTTTCCACCCTTGGCCTGGGCCTTGGAAATCGGTTACCAATTCCTGCACTGGCTCAGCGCAGCCCTCACCCCATTGGCCGGAGGCGCCAGCGCCGGCCTCGCCGTCATCGTGCTCACGATCGTGGTCCGGATGCTGCTGATTCCGGTGGGCCTCTCCCAAGTCCGCGGCGAAATCGGCCGGGCCAGAATTGCTCCGCAGCTGAAGGAGCTGCAACGAAAGCACGGCAAGAACCCGCAGCTGCTCAGTGAAAAGACCTTGGCGCTGTACAAATCCGAAGGCGTTTCGATGTTCGCCGGCATCGGACCGGCGCTGCTGCAGACACCGGTTCTGATGGTGGTCTACGGGCTCTTCGTGCTCGGCCAGATCGGCGGGCACAGCAACAGCTTGCTGGAAGCCGGCTTCGGCGGCGCTCCCCTGGGCCAGTCCCTGATCCAACTGATCTCCACCGGCGGCTTCCTGGCCGGCGGCTGGATCTATCTGGCAGTCATCGCGGTCATCCTCCTGGTCGCCGAACTCAACCGGCGCCGGGCGGCCCGGCTCAGTCTGCTCGGACAGTCCCCGGACACTGCGGCTTTGCCGGGCAGCGGCACGCTGAACCGGATGCTGCCCTGGCTGTCCTACCTCACCGCGGTGACCGCGGTATTCGTCCCGCTCGCGGCAGCGTTGTACCTCATGACGACGACGGTCTGGACCATCGTCGAACGTGCGCTGCTGCGCCGGGCCCTGGCCCCTCATCCGGGGCCAGAGCCCTTGCCTGCCTGAGCTGCTCCGGACCGGCTCCGGCGCTGGCGGACTAGCCCAGCTTGACCTTCGGCTCGCCTGCGGCAGTCAATCCGGTTCCGGCACCTGTGCAGGCACCGCCGGTGCCGGACTGATACGCCTGGCGCAGGCAGTTGCGCAACGCCAGTTGACCCCAGTAGTTCGGGTGCAGCGATTCCTGGATGTAGTAATCGCTGAACGCCGTGCTCACGGTACGGATTTCATTGATCCATTCGCTCACGTCGGAAGCACCCGGACTCTGCCAGCTGCTCAGTGAAGTCTCATTGAGCTTCTTGGTCCCGGTGGCGCACAGTTCACGCCCGGCGAAGAGCTTCGAAACATCCAGGCTGCTGCCATTGCTCAGCTTCGCGCCGGCCAGTCCGGCACTGACCGTCGAGTTGATCGTCGGCAGCGCCGTCCGGGCCGCCCAGTCCAAGTCCGCATTCCAGAATCCGCAGCCATACGTGCTCTGCCGGGAATAGCCGCTTTGCTGGTACGGGATTTTGTCACTGGTAGGCAGCGGCTGGGGGTAGTTCTGCATGATGATCCGGTAATCCGAATCCGCGTATCCGGCGTTGGCCATCGCGCTGCGGACGTTTTTCAACCCGGCTGAGATCTTGGCGGCGACGTCGGCGGTGTTCGCCGGAGTGAAGTTGGCCTTGACCGAGCTGTCGTCCTTGCAATAACTCGGCGACCACGACGAGGAGCCGAGGAACTTGGTCACGCAGGTGGTCACCACATCGGCGAAGTTCAAGTCATTGCCGCCGATCGAAACCGCGATCGCGGTCACCTTGTTCTGCGCGGCGAAGCGTTGCAACGCGAGCGCTTGGCCGGTGTTGCCTTTGCCGTCGTCGTAGAAGTCCAGGCCAGGTTTGAAGTAGCCCTTCGAGTTCGTGTAAGTGGCAGTTTTCGCCCCGGAACATGCCAGATTGAGCGCGTTCGCCACGCCGATCTTGACCTCGGCCGAGGTGGAGCGGTGGCAGCGTTCCGTGGTTTCCCGATCACCGCCGTCCAAGTACGCGCCACTGCCCAGCGCATCGACTTGCGCCGCCTTCGACGAGTTCCCAGCCCATCTTCCGCCTTCACCGGAAATATAGGAGTCCCCCATGCTCACTACCCAAGATGCGCCCGACGGCGGCGCGGCTTGGGCCGGAACAGCCAAACCGAGCGAGCCTAGGGCGAGTGCGGAGGCAGCCGCGAGGGCTGCCGCTGAACGGAAAATCGCAGAACTTTTCATCCGGTACCTGTTCCGACCCTTCGCGTCATTGCGGAGGGTCTGTTCGTCCTTGAACTGACAGTTACTATCCGAGCCGTCTCCAGCTAACCGGAGCCTACCGGCAAGTTACCGGCGAGTAAACAACTGCCGCACATCCCGTGGAGCGGATAGATTCGAATCCATGAAGACTTTGTTGTGGTTGCGCGACGACCTCAGATTGCAGGACAACCCGGCGCTGGCGGCGGCCGCTGCTGCCGGCGAGGTCGCCGTGGTCTATCTCCTCGACGAAGAATCCGCTGGAATCCGCCCCTTGGGCGGTGCCGCCCGGTGGTGGCTGCACCATTCATTGGAATCCCTGGCCACCACGCTGGCCGAAGCCGGCGGATCGTTGATCCTGCGCCGTGGCCGAGCCGCGGAGGCGATTCCGGGACTCGCCCGGGAGCTCGGGGCCGAAGCGGTCTTCTGGAACCGGCGTTACGGCGGTGCCGAGCGTCAGGTCGATGCGCAACTGAAATCCGCACTCCGAACGGCCGGCCTGCAGGTTGCGAGCTTTCAGGCGAATCTGCTGTTCGAACCGTGGGCCATGCAGACCGGGACCGGTGGCCATTACAAGGTTTTCACCCCATTTTGGCGGGCCTGCCGGGAAGCCGCCGAACCCCGCCCACCGGTCGCGGAGCCCGGCCGGATCCGGGGCATCAGCGCAGCCGGTGACGAATTGGCCGCCTGGCAGCTGCTGCCCCGGAACCCGGACTGGGCCTCGGAGTTCTCCGGGATCTGGACTCCCGGCGAGCCCGGTGCGCAACGGCGCCTCGCCGAGTTCTTGGATCGCAACGCCCAGGCTTATGCCGTCGGGCGCGACGAGCCAGGCCTCGAGGCGACCAGCAGGCTCAGCCCGCATCTGCGGTTCGGCGAACTGAGCCCGTTCCAAATCTGGTCCGCGCTCCAGGGTTCCCCGGGGATCGCAGCCGAAGACGAACGGAGCTTCCGCAGCGAAGTCGGCTGGCGGGAATTCTGTTGGCACTTGCTGTACCACCACCCGGATTTGGCCGACCGGAACTACCGGTCGGACTTCGACGCCTTCGCCTGGCAACCGGCTTCGGACGCCGAATTGGCGGCTTGGCAACAAGGGAACACCGGCTACCCCTTGGTCGACGCCGGAATGCGGCAACTATGGCAGACCGGTTGGATGCACAACCGGGTACGGATGGTCGTGGCCAGTTTTCTGGTCAAAAACCTGTTGATCGACTGGCGGGCCGGCGAACAGTGGTTCTGGGACACCCTCGTCGACGCCGATGCCGCCAGCAATCCGGCGAACTGGCAGTGGGTGGCCGGATCGGGCGCCGACGCCGCACCGTATTTCCGGGTGTTCAATCCGGTCACCCAATCGAAGAAGTTCGACGCCGATGGGAAATATTTGCGCAGCTTCCTCCCGGAGTTGGCGGGGTTGCCCGCCCCGGTGATCCACGAACCGTGGAAACACCCGACCGCACTCGACGAAACGCCGTTGGACTATCCGGAGCCGTTGGTCGAGCTCGGCCCCTCCCGGCAGCGCGCGCTCGACGCCTATGCCCGGTTGCGCGACGGGGTTGTGCCGGGCGCCGCACCGTCGTAGCGCGGCAGGCGGGTCGGCCGGTGCAGAGCGGAGCGCAGCCAATCAGAGCGCGGCCAATCAGAGCGCAGCCAAATTGCACAGCACCATGGCGAGTTGCGGTTTCGGCGAAAACGAGGTGGCTTTTTCCGGAAGGGTCAGATCGGATTGGGCTACCGCCAGCACCTCGTCGAACGACATGCCTTTGAGGATCACCGCAGTACCACCGGTGACCGCCGCCAGCTCCACCGCGCTCTCCCAGGCATGCCGGTATTCGAGTTCCGAGGACACCACGTCCAGCAACGGGAAAAGCCGGGAATGCGCCTGCACCACGTCGGGATTCTGGTCTTCGCCGCCCACCAGATGCCAATAGTTGCCGCCGCCCAGGAGGAACACCGCCTCCGGGTCGAGCAGAAAGCTCGCTTCCGCGGTCGCGGCACTGCAGACCAGCGTTTCGACTGAACCGGACCAGCCTCTGCGATGCAGCAGATCGGAGACCGATTCCGGAGCCAGATCCGGCACGATCCGGTGGATCGGCCCCAGGGCCAGGGCGGCATCCTGGGCATCGATGACCATGGCCAGCACCCGGCCGGGGCCGTGCGGCCGTTCCGGGCCGCACTTGTGCGCGGCATAACGGTGGTGCCCGTCCGCCAGCAGGGCCGGAACCTCGGAAAGCCCCGAAGTCAGCAGATAGTGCAAGCCGGGATCGGATACCGCCCATAGCCGGTGGTATTCATCCTGCGGACCGAACAACTCCAGCACCGGCGGTGCCGCGGTCACCGCCCGTACCGCGCCCCGGACCGAGTCGCCGAACGCCTGCACCAACAGCACCGGCTCCACGTCCAGCCTGCCCTCGTCCACCCGCCGGCAGAACCCGTCCAGGGCGGATTCCACCAAGCCCTCATGCGGCAGCACCCGTCGGTCCACATCGGATGCGCGCAGGTCCAAAGCACCGATCACCCCGCGCACCAGCTGCCCGGCCACCCGGTATTCATAGATGTAATGCTGCGGCGTCCGGTCTGCGAACAGCACGCCTTCGGCAATCCATTGCCGGAGTTGGTCCTGCACCAAACCCTGTTCCTGGGCCCAGGAAAGGTGCAGGATGCTCCGTGGATCCCGGCGTTTGAGGATTTCCACGTCGGAATCAGTGGCTTCCTCGCCGGAAGTACTCAGCAGCAGCGACTGTTTGGCATAGTCGGATTCCGCGAAACGAATTCCGGCGAAGGGCTGCAGGACCGGCCCCGCGGCACTGGATCTCCCGGACGTGCGACCGCCCGGCTCGAGCGGTTCGAGCGCGATTTCAGGAAGCGACATGGGCTGGGCCCTTCAATTCGGCCAACAAGGCGTCCGCATAGCCGCGGACCTCGTCCGGTGCCAACAGGTCGTCGTGACGGGCCGGCACCGGGATCGCCCGGACCCTCCCCCGAGTGTGCGCCGCCCAACTCTGCTCCGGATCGGCCGGGGTCTCGGCCTCCAGCGTCGCGACCACCAACTGGATGTCCGCGTTCACCTGACCCGGCCGGAAGCGCTGGCCCATATCGGCGTGCGCCCGGGTTACCCGGACCACCCGCCGCAGCCCCTCCTCACCGAGGTCCGAAAGCCCTCCGCCGTGCTGTTTCCACGCCCGGGCGATCGCCGCATAGTCCAGTTCCCGAATGGCCCCCGCCAGCTTCGGTGCCAGGGCGTCTCCGGTGTCCAACCGGAGCAGCTGGCCCAACACCCAGTCTTCGCTCGGGATCGCTTCGGCTTCCAGCAGCGGGTAGGCGTCCAGAATGCCCAAATATTCGACGGTTTCGCCGATTGCTTCCAGTGCTTCGGCGACCGCGTGCGCCACCAGACCGCCGAAGGACCAACCCAACAACCGGTAAGGCCCGTGGCTTTGCACCGATCGGATCCGGTGCAGATAAGCCGCCGCGAGATCCCGGATCCCGAACTCGCCGTGTGGGCCGTAGCGGTTGAAATCGGCTTGCAGGCCGAGCACCGGAAGGTCCGCGGGCAGTTCCGGAAGCAAAGACATGTACGGCCAGGCCAAGCCCACGCCGCCGTGCAGCACGAAGAGCGGGTGCTGCTCACCTTCGTTCCGCAACGGCAGCGTCGGCGCCAGCGCCGGCAGCGGCTCCAGGGTCAGCGCCGCCACGGTTGTCTCGACCCATCGTTCGAAGTAGCCGATCACGGTTTCCGCGAGGTCGTCGGGCAGCCGGCTCGGCGACCAGTTCCAGGACACCAGCAGCGTGCCGTCATTTTCGCTGAGCGCATCGGCGCTCAGTTCGAATCCGAGTCCGGCCGGTACGGCTTCGTCCCACTCCTCCTGCCGCGGCGACAAGCTCCACCCCGGCAAGGAGCTGCCGGCTCCGGCCTGGCCCAAATAGTTGAACGCATAGGGGGCTTCGCCCGGCCGGTCCTCCGCGCTGCGACCGGTCAGCAGCGCTGCATAGCCGCGCCCGTCGCGCGGCACCCTGGCCCGGGCCCAGATCACCGAGGCGATGCTGTCCTCGATCTGCCGGCGTGCCGAATCCGCCGACGCCCCGGCTTCGTGGCAAAGCGGCACCCGGATCGGGAAAGCCGAAGTAAACCACCCCATGGTCCCGGAGACATCGGTGCCGGGCTGCAGCGGAATCCGGCCTTGCGATTCGACTTCGACCACGACGGCGGGAAGCTCTCCCCGGGCTTCGCCGACAGCCCGGCAGAAACTGGCCAGCAGTACCGGCTCGAGGCTGATCCCCCGGGATCCGGCGGCCTCGGTCAGCCGTTCCATGGTGGCCGCGGGAATCTTCGAGGTCCGCGATCGGCCGCCGGCCGGATCGGCCAATGGCGCCGGAGGCAGGCCCGCCGTCACCGCCTGCCAATACGCCGACTCGTCCGTCCACGGCTGCTCCGGATCCGCCAAACCCGTCGCCCAACTGCGGTAAGCGGTTGCCGGCCGGCTGGGCCACTGGACTTCGGCCCCGGGTCCGCTCCGGTAAGCGGCCAACAGATCCGGTACCAGCACCTCCCAGGAGGCCGCATCCAGGGCCAGGTGGTGGACTGCGATCACCACATGGTCCCGATCCGGGCCCGGCACGATCCGGGTGCTCATCAGTTCGCCCGGAAGCGGCGCCAGATCCGCGCGGGCTGCGCGGACCGCCGAACCGATGTCCGCCGCGCCAGTCTCCGCTGCGTCACGTTCGGCCGCGTCGCCTCGGGCGTGCCGCGGCACTCCGAGCGCGGAAGCTGCGACGATTTCGGCGGTCTCGGAACTGCCGTCCCAGCGCAGCCGCAGCGCGTCATGCCGGCCGGTCACGGCCTGGCAGGCGGCAGCCCAGCGCACCCCGTCGACGGGCTCCTCGGCGGCCAGCACGATCCACTGGTCGAAGCCTTCGAGTCCACCGGCCCGCTGCGCCTGGCGCAGGAATTCCGGCGGTACCGGGAAGCTCCCGACGCCGTCCCGGTCCGGTTCGGCGATCTCGGCACCGCCCAACCACGCGGCGAGCGCAGCCGGCGTCCGATGCGTGAAGATCTGCGCGAGGCCCAGGCTGTGCCCGGCCTTGGCCAGCGCGGTCAGCACCCGGACCGAGCGCAGACTGTCGCCGCCGATCGCGAAGAAGTCGTCGTGCCGAGCCACCGCCGGCACCCCGATGACGTCCGCGAAGATGGCGCAGACCAGGGTTTCCACGTCGCCGCGCGGACCCTCGAAAGGCTGATCCGACGCTTCCGGGACCGGCACCACGAGCGATTTCAGGTCCACTTTTCCGTTGGCGGTCAACGGCAACCGGTCCAGCACCGTCCAAGCGCTCGGCCGCATCGGCACCGGCAACCGGTCCGCCATCACCCGGGTCAGTTCGTCGACCGCGACCTGGCCCGAGGCATAGCCGAACAGTTCCAGCGGATGCTCCGCGGAGCGCCGCGCCGCGATCACCGCCGCGGCCAGCACCGAGGGGATTTCCCGGGCCACGGCTTCGATCTCCGCGGTCTCGATCCGATGGCCGCGGATCTTCACCTGGTGATCGCGCCGGCCTTTGAACTCAAGCCCGTCCTCGCCCAGCAGTACGATGTCGCCGGTCCGGTAGAACCTGCCGCCACCGCCGCGCGGGTCGGCGACGAACGTCGTCGCAGTCTGCCCCGGGCGGCCCAGATAGCCGATGCCCACCCCGGTTCCGGCAACATAGAGTTCCCCGCTCACGCCAGGCGGGCAGGGTTGCAAATCATCGTTGAGCACCAGGAGCTCGGTATTCTGCAACGCGGTGCCGATCGGCGCAGTAGTGCGCCCGGGGTTGCTGCCGAGCTCGAATTCCGCGTGCGTGACGTCGTCCGAACACTCGGTTGGCCCGTAGGCATTGACCAGGATGTCCTCCGGATGCCCCTGGAGCCAGGCGCGGACCGAATCCGCGGGCAGGGCTTCTCCGGTCAGCAGCAGCCGGCGCAGACCGGGGATCTCCGGCAACGGCCGGCCGGCCGCTTCGGCTTCGATCGCCACGCCGAGCAAGGATGGCACGATTTCCAGCACCGTGGTCCGCTGTTGCGCCGCCCAGCCCCAGAGCTCATGCGGATCGGCGATCGCACCGCGCGGCGGGACCGCGGTGGCACCGCCGACCATGAGCGCACAAAGCAGCTGCCACAGCGAAATGTCGAAGGTCAGCGCAGCATTGGCTAGCACCACGTCGTCCGGAGTCAGCGCGAGCGTATCGACCTTCGCGGCCAGGTGGTTCGCCAGGCCGGTCCGGTGGATCAAGGCGCCCTTGGGTTTTCCGGTCGAACCGGAGGTGAACAGCAGATAGGCTGCTTGTCCGGGGCGGATCGCCTGGCCGCCGACCAGCGCCGCGAGCGATTCCAGCGGATCGCCGAGCACCGGTTCCGCCGGCAGCGCCTCGAGGTCCACGACCCGGGAAGCCGACCGGGCAGCAGCCAGAGCCGATTCCAGCAACTCCCGGAACCGGGCGTCCGACAGGACCGCCTGCGGCTGGGCTGATTCCAGGACGGTCGCGATCCGGGCCGCCGGCGAAGCGCAGTCCAGCGGAAGGTAGACCGCGCCGATGGCCCAGATCGCGAGCAGGCAGGCCGGGCTCTGCGCATCGGTCTCCCGGGCCACCGCGACCACATCGCCAGAACCGACGCCTTGCCGCAACAACTCCTCGGCCAGCAATCCGGCCTGCGCGGCCAATTGCCGGTAGCTCAGCGAAATCCCGTCCGGACCGATCACCGCCTTGGCATAACGATGTGCTTCGGCGACCTCGAGGAAACGCAGCATCACGTCTTGCGGCGCAGCGGTTTCCGGACCGGTCAGAGCTGCGGCCAGTTGCACCCGGTCCTGCGGAAGCATTACCGATGCTGCTCGGACCGGCCGTTCCGGCTGCTGCACGAGTTGTTCCAGAACCGTCACGAACCGCGCTGCGAGCCGCTCCGCACCGCGGTCGGTGAACAGATCCGTGGCGTACTCCACGTGCAGCCGCAGTGCCGGTTCGGTTCCTCTGGTTTCGACGAATTCGAACGACAGGTCGAACTTGGCGGTATCGCTGCCCAGGGTTTCCAAACGCAGCTCGCCGGCCGGCGGTGCGGGCTCTTCCACCGTGTAGCCGAGATAGGTCTGGAAGACCGGGTGCCGATCGGCGTTGCGTTCGACCGCCAGCCGTTCCAGCACCAATTCGAAGGGCACTGCCTGTTGCGCGAAGCACGCCACGTCGGTGCGCCGTACGCCGCGCAGCACGTCGCGGAACGACGCCGCGCCCGGCACCCTGGTCCGCAGCACGACCGTGTTGAGGAATGGCCCGACGGTCTGTTCCGCAGCCAGGTCGAGCCGTGCGGTGGTGGCAGTGCCCAGTGGGAGGTCTTCGCCCGCACCGAGATTCCGGTAGAGCACGCCGAGCGCACCTTGCATCAGCATGAACATGGTGACCCCGGTGCGTCGGGCCAAGGTTTCCGCGGCTGCCGCCAGATCCGCCGGAATCGTGACCGAGACGATGTCGCCCCGATGGCTCTCCACCTGGGGGCGGGGCCGTTCGAACGGCAAAGCCAGCTCCGACGGGGCGTCGGCGAGCTCGGCGGCCCAGAACTCCAACCCGGGATTCCAGCGCCCCTCGGTGACGTCCCGGTCCTCGTCCGCGGTCAAGTCCAGGTAACGCAGTCGGGCGCTGCCCAGTTCGGGTTCGACGCCGGCCGTCCGGGCCGCATAGGCGGCGTCCAGATCGGCCAGCAGGCGGTTCACCGACGTCGCGTCGACCGCGACATGGTGCATCGTCACGGCGACCGCCGCGGGTTCGCCCGATTCGTCCAGCACCAAGACCCCGCGGATCGGCGCTTCGGTCTCCAGATCGAAGCCGGCGCCCATGGCAGCCCGGAGTTCCGCGCTGCCTTCGGCGGCCGCACCCCGCAGCGTGGGCGGCAAATCGCGGTTGGCCAGGATCCGTTGTTCGAGTTCCCCGGTTTCCGGGTCCAACCGGATCACCGTGCGGAGAATCTCGTGCCGTTCCCGGAGGTCGTCCAGCGCTGCGGCGAACGCTTCGACGCTGAGTTTGCCGGTGGCCCGGATCAGGAACGGAAGATGGTAGGCGTCTGCGGCCCCTCCGGTCTGCGCCAACAGCCACAGCCGGCGCTGCGCCCGGCTCGCGGGCGCCAGGTCCCCGTCCCGGCGCACCGCCAGCGCCGGGCCGCCGACCGCAGCGCTGCCCCGGTAGACGGCGGCGAGCGAGCGCGGTGTGGGGTTCGCGAAAACCTGGTCCAGGGTGATGTCGAACCCGGTGCTCCGGCGCAGCCGGCTGACCAATCGCGCCGCGGTGATCGAATGGCCGCCGAGCCCGAAGAGATCCTCGTCCGGGCCGACCCGGTCCACGCCGAGCGCGCCGGCGAATTCGGCCTGCAGCAGATCGGTCAGACCGTCGGACACCGCACCGCTGCTGGAGTTCGCCGGGGCCTCGGGCGCTGGAAGCGCCTTCCGGTCGATCTTCCCGTTGGCGGTCAACGGCATCGCGTCCAACACCACGATGTGGCTGGGCACCATGTATTCGGGCAGTGCCGAACGCAACTGGCCGAGCAGTTCCGCCGAGACGTTCTCCACTCCGACGGCGGCCCGGACATAACCGACGAGCTGGCGCAGACCGTCGGCGCCGGTGTGCGCATGGGCAACCGCTTCCAGCACCTGGGGGGCCGCCCGGAGCGCGGCTTCGACCTCGCCGAGCTCCACCCGGTGCCCGCGGATTTTCACTTGGAAGTCGGAACGCCCCGAATAGTGCAGCACCCCTGCGGCATCGAATTTCGCCAAATCCCCGGTACGGTACATCCGGGCGCCGCCGGGACCTCCGGGCTCCGGGACGAAACTCACTGCGGTGAGCTCCGGCCGGCCGCGGTAGCCGTGCGCCAGGCCGATGCCGGACAGATACAGATCGCCGACGACGCCGACCGGGCAGGGCCGCAACCAGGCGTCCAGTACCAGGGCCCGGGTCAGCGCAATCGGTCGGCCGATCGGCACCGGTCCGGTATGCCCGGCGGGCAGCGGGCACGTGGTGGACCAGATGGTGGTTTCGGTCGGTCCGTAGCTGTTGAAAACCTGTTCCGCACCGGCGGTCAGGACTTCGGCCAGCGTCTCCGGCAATGCCTCGCCGCCCACCACGATGCGCAGTCCCCCGATCGATTCGGGGTGTTCTTCGGCCAGCGCCCGCCACAACGACGGGGTGGCTTGCAGATGGCTGGGCCGGAAGCTGTGGATCGCCTCCGCGAGGCGGTCGAGGTCATGCACGGTGGCCGCATCGAGCAACGCAGTCTCGGCACCGGCCAAGAGGGTTCCGAGCAACTCGAACTCGGCAATGTCGAAAGTCAGCGGGGTGACCGCGCACAACCGGCTCGATGGGCCCAGGCCCACCTGTCGCGCCATATCGTCGAGCAGGTTCCCGAAGGCCGCATCGGGGACCGTCACGCCCTTCGGCCGGCCGGTGGAACCGGAGGTGAAAATCGTGTAGGCCGGGGTCTGCGCGCCGCGCGGAGCGCACTCGCCCAGCTCGGCCGGACTCGCCCCGGCATCGCTCAAGACCAGGAGATCGGCAGCCCCGGCGCTGCGCAGCGCCGGCGCGGTCACCGGATCCACCAGCGTCACCCGGGGTTGCGCGTCGTCGAAGATCTGCCGGATCCGCTCCGCCGGGTAGCCCGGATCCAACGGCACGTATTGCGCGCCGCGCCAGGCCACGGCGAGGAGCGCCGCAACCATCCGCGGCGCCCGGCCCAGAGCCACGGTCACCGTGTCTCCGGGCCGCACCGCGGCGCTCCGGAGTTGCTCGGTGATCGCGGCGACATCCGCCAAGAACTGGGATCCGGTGATCACGGCCTCCGGATGCTGCGCATCTGCGGCCAGGTCCAACCGGCGGCTGCCCCGGTAGACGACGTCATCGGGCCGCGCCTGCAGGGAGTGCACGATCCGCTGCACCCAGGAATCATCGGAAAGCCGGCGCTCCGGCCCGAATTCGTGACCGGTCCGCCACTGCGGTTCTTCCGGAAGCGAAAGATCCAAGGCAGCCACTGCCCAGTCGCCTGAACCGGGCATCGCCCGCACCACGGCGCACAGCCGCCGGGCGATCCGTTCTGCGCGCTCCGGTGCGAGCCTCGCCGGGTCCACGTCCAGGTGCACGTCCGAGCCGGGCATCACGATCACGGTCAACGGGTACTGGGTGGAATCCTGGACCCGGGCACCGGTGATCTGCAAGCCTTCGGTGGAAGCTTCGCCGACGCCGTCGAGCGGGTAGTTCTCGACCAGCATCAGACTGTCGAAAAGCGCCCCCATGCCCAGATCTGCTTGGATCTGGGCCAGCCCCCGGTCCGCCGCATCGTCGAGTGCGAGCATCGATTCGTACTGCGCCCGGCACAGCTCCGCCAGCGTCGCTCCCGCCGCCGGTGCCACGATCACCGGAACGGTATTGACGAAAAGCCCCACCATCGACTCGAAGCCGGTCATCTCCGGACGACGTCGGGAAAGCGTCGTCCCGTAGACCACATCGGTCCGGCCCAGCTCCGCGCCCAGCGTCAGCCCCCAGGCCACTTGGGCCGCTGCCGCGAAGGTGCACCCGGACTCCCTGGCCCAGTCCGCCAACCCGGCCAGGTCGTCGACCGTAATCCCCGAGTCCAGCCGCAATCTCCGCTCCGCGCCGCCGGCCGTCGCCTTGCCGGGCGGTTCCTGGGCCAACAGGGTCGGTCCGGAACACGCCGCCAGCCGGGCTTTCCAGAGTTCCCCGGTTTCCGGATCCGCGGCGGCCTGCACCCGGGTCACGTACTCGGTGTAGCGGGCAAGCTGCGGCAGCGCGGATTCCGTTCCGTGGTAGAAAGCCAGGAGATCGCGCAGGATCACCGGCATCGACCAGCCGTCCAGAATCAGATGGTGCAAGGTGAGCACCAACCGGTATTGCCGGCCGCCGAGCTCGAGCAGCAGAGCGCGCAGCAAAGGCGGGCGTTCCAGGTCGAACCGCAGTTCCCGCTCCCGGCGTTCCTCCCGTTCCGCAGCGGCCTCGTCCGCGGCTTCGCAGACCCGCCACGGCAAGTCGACGCCGCGTACCGTGACGAACCAGGACCGGCCGGCCTGATCGCTGCGCACCGCGGCACGCAGCATCTCGTGCCGTTCCAGGAGCTTTCCACCGGCTTCGCGCAGCGCCTCGAGATCGAGCTCTCCGGTCAAGTCGATGGCTGCCTGGACCGTGTAGACATCGGATTCACCGGCGTCGAGAGTGGCAGCGAGCAAGATCCCTTCCGCGAGCGGGGGGAGTTTGACGATGTCGTCGATGGAGTGCTGGGACATGGGGATCTTCCGTCGGAGGAGGGTCGGGGGGTTCGGCAGGCCGGGTCAGTTCATCGGGCGCTCAACGGACGCAAATCAGTCCATTCGCGTTCCACGAAGGCCAACGCTTCGGCTCGGGGCGACGCCGGAAGCCGGATCTCCCAGCCCTCGGGAACCTCGGCGAACACCGGCCACAGCGAGTGCTGCAGTTCGGCATTGCGCAGCACCAGGAATTGGGCAGTGTCATCGTCAAAGGGGTTCATGGTTTTCCTTTCGGGGAATTTTCACGTGATGTCGGGTAGAGCCGGAATGGGTTCATCCCGGTTTCAGGATTCGAGTTCGAACAACAGCTGGGCCGCCATCGCCGCCAAATCGGCATCCGCTTCGGCCTCGGCGGCGACCGGTTTCGGCGCGGTCGGAGCCGCGGCTCCGGCCGTCTGCCGGATCAAGGCATCGAGGAAGCAGCCGGTGAGCGCGGTCAGCGACGCCGCACCCCAAGCAGTCCCGGACGCCGTGAACCGGGCGACCAGCACCGGGCCTTCGGGCCGGGGTTCCACGATTGCGTTCAGGTCGACCAGGTGAAGCTGCGGGAAGCCTGCCGCGAAGTGCGCCCGGCCCGGCCGGCCGACGCCTTCCCAATAGCGGCCGCGCATGGTTTCGGCCCGGCCCAGATAGTTGAAGGAGAAATCCGGTTCGGGCACCGCGGCCACCGCCGGATCCCCAGCCAGATAGCGCAGGATGCCGAAACCAGTCCCGTCCTGGAAACCAGTCCCATTCGGGGTCGATCCCCCGACCGGCGCCGCGAGGTCGACCAGCACCGGCCACTCACTGGTGAACCAGCCCACGGTTTCGGCCAGGTCAGCGCTGAGCTCGGGCAAGTCCCGGCCGTGCCCTTCGCGCCGGACCAGGATCCGATCACGCCCGGTGACCGTGCCGATTGCCCGCAGATAAGCCTGGAAAAGCACCGAATCGACGCTCAGCGCCGCCGGGCCCTGGGCCCCGGCCAACAGCCGGGCCGTGGGTTCTGCGGGAAGTTCCACCACCTGTTGGTGGGCCTCCGCCATGCTGCCCAACTGGAGCACTGCGGCAGCTGAGGGAGCGCCGGCCAATTCGGACCAGCGCGCTGCTTGGCCAAGCAGCGCCGGATCGTGGGCCAGAGCTTGGGCACGTCGCAGCCAAACCCGGTACGAGGTCCCGGCCGGTGCGGCCGGTGCGCCGTCCGCGGCCAGGATCCGGTCGACATCGTCCAGGATGATCCGCCAGGAAACCCCGTCCACCACCAAGTGGTGGATTTCCAAGCCGAGGATGCCGCCTCCCCCGCCGTCACCGGAGTCGTCGCCGTCCGGCCACCATCGGGCCCGCAGGCACCGGCCGGACCGGGCGCTGAGTTCGGCCGCGGCCCAGCTCTCCGGGTCGCCCGGGTCTTCGCCGGGTTCTCCGGCACTGACCAGTTCGGCAGCCACGAGCGGATCCCGCGGCACCCGCATGCTCGCTGTGGCGCCGTGGCCTTCGAGGACGGCGCCGAGCAACGGATGCCGGGCGAGCAGTCCGCTGATCAGGTCGAGCACCGCGGGCAGACTCCGCAGCCGGGCGCTGCGCAACGCGAAGGACTGGGTGAATCCTTCCAAGTCGCCGGTCCGGGAGATCATCCACCGGGCGACCGGCGGCAGCGGAATGCTTCCGAAGGCCTCCGCAGAGTCTTGGTCCGGGCCGGGAGCACCGCCCTGGAGCACTGCCGCCATGGCGGCCGCAGTGCGCAGCTCCAGTACCTGCCTGGCGGTGAGCACCAATCCGGCGTGCTTGGCGCGGCCGGCCAACGTCACGGCCAAGATGCTGTCCCCGCCGAGCCGCAGGAAATCGTCGTCGGGCAGCACGTCCTCGAGGTCCAGCAACTCCGCGATCAGACCGCAGAGCGTCTGCTCCGCGGGGGTCCGCGCGACCCGTCCGGGCTCGCCGCCGGAGGCGGCCGAAGACATCTCGGCGGCGGGTTCCGGCAGGGCTTTGACATCGAGCTTCCCGTTGAGCGTCCGCGGCATGGCCTCGATGAGCAGCACCTGGCGCGGCACGAAATGCTGCGGCAGCACGGCCTCCATCGCACTGCACAACCGGGCCGGCAGCTGCTCCAGCAGCTCGGCGGCGAGCCCTGCTTCGGCCACCACATAGCCGACCAATTGGCGTTGTCCGGACGGATCCTCTTTCGGCACCACCTCGGCGAAGGCCACTCCGGGCTGCGCCAAAAGCACGGCGCGCGCCTCGCCCGGTTCCACCCGGACCCCGCGAATCTTCACCTGGTCGTCGGAACGCCCGAAATAGTCGAGTTCGCCGGCGTCCGTCCAAGCGACGAGATCCCCCGTGCGGTACATCCGGGCGCCAGGGTGGTTGCCGCCGAGATCCGCGATGAACCGCTCGGCGGTCAGATCCGGCCGGCCGAAATACTCCCGGGCCACAATGTCGCCGGCCACGTACAGCTCACCGACCGTGCCGGCCGGAACCGGACGCAGCAATTCGTCCAAGACCAGCAGCTCGGCACCGGAGACCGGAGCTCCGATGCTGGGCTCGGCACCGGGGATCAGCGCTCCGGTCATGGTCACGCAGACCGTCGACTCAGTCGGCCCGTAGGCGTTGAGCATCTGCCGTCCCGGAGCCCACTGCCCGGTGAGTTCCGCGGGGCAGCGTTCCCCGGCGGAAATCACGATCAGGTCCTCCGGCACCTGGTCCGGGGACATCGCGGCCAAGACCGTCGGCGGGGCGCAGAACCACTGCGCCTGCTGTGTGGCGAGGAAAGTCGCCAGCGGTTCCCCGGGCAGCCGCTCGTCGCGGGTCGGCACCAGGAGCGTTCCGGCACAGACCACGGTCAGCACAAGTTCCCAGATGTACGCGTCGAAGCCCACCGCGGCGAATTGCACAACCCGCAAACCGTCGCGGTCGCCGAATGCCCGGCGCTGTTGCTCGGCGAAGGCCGCCAGGTTCTGCTGGGCCACCCGGACGCCTTTGGGTTTGCCGGTGGAACCGGAGGTGAAGATCAGATAGGCGCCTTGCTGCGGGTGCCGGACCGGCACCGGCAATTGCTCCGGATCCATGGTTCCGGGCTGCTCCAGCTCCGCCGCGTCCGCGTCCAGGTCCAGGACCTGCGCATCGGCGTCGATCAGCTGTCGCTGCGCAGTGCGGGTGACCACGACCGCAGGCTTCGCGGTCGCCAAGATCCCGCGGATGCGTTCCGTCGGATTCTCCACATCGACCGGCAGATAGGTCCCGCCCGCCGCCAGCACCGCGAGCGGAACCACGAGCAGGTCCTGGTTCCGCGGTCCGACGTAGGCGACCACGTCTTCCGGGCCCACGCCGCGCCGCCGCAGTTCCCGGGCGAGCTGCAACACTCGTTCCGCCGCTTCGCGGTAGCTGAGCGTTTCCGCGGAACTGAGCACTGCGATCCGCTCGGGATGCAGCTGTGCCGCGGCCAGGAACGAATCGACGATCGTGGGCTGACCGACGGGGCCTTCCAGGGATCCATCGGCCGCCGCCCGGCCCGGTGCCGCCGGTGCCGCGATCAGCTCTGCCAGCACGGTCTGCCATTGCCGGACCAGCTCCTCCGCCGCTGCCGGGTCGATCAGGCCGAGCGCGTGCTCCAAGCGCAGCCGCAGCGATTCCGCGCCTTCGGCGTCCCGATAGGTGGTGAACTCCCAGGACAGATCGAAGCGGGCCGTGGTCGGCGCCAGCAATTGCCAGGTCATCTCCGGCCGTCCCGGGACGAATTCCGGCACATCCTGCTGCAGCGCCACCATGCAGTTGAGCAGGGCACCGGTGCCGCCATCGGCGCTGGCCGGGGCCAACGCGGCAATCCGGTCATAGGGAAGTTCGGAATGCTGCAAAACCGCCAGGTCCTGGGCCCAGACCTTCCGGATCAGCTCCGGTCCGGTTTCCGGCCCGCTCAGATCGGTGGGCAACGGCACCGTGTTGGTGAAGAATCCGACCACTTGGTCCAGCTCCGGAACCGGCCTGGCATGCGCCGCGGTGCCGAGCAGCAACCGGTCCTGGCCGGTCCGCGCGGCCAACGTCAGCGCCACCGCGGTGTGCAACACCGCGAAGGGCGTGGCTTCGCACTCCCGGGCCAAGGCCGACACCTGCTCCCAACGGGTTTTGCCGAGCTCCAGAACCGTGGTCTTCCCGGCCAAAGTGGTGCTGATCGGCCCGGCGGTGACCTCGGCCAGGCGCGGCGCCTGGAAGCCGGCCGCCAGCTGTTCCGTCCAGAAGCCCTGGTCGGCGCGCACCCACGGGTCGCCGTCGGCCACAGCAGAGGTTTGCCAGACGGCGTAGTCCAGGTAATCCGGACCGTTGGAACTGCGCATCGCGGTCCCGGTGATGATCGCGGACAGGTCTTCGGCCAACAGCCGGAAGGACCATCCGTCGCAAGCGATGTGGTGCGCCACGCTGACCAACGACGGCGCTCCTTCGCCTTCCAGCAGCATGAACCGGATCGGGTGCTCCGCAGCCAAGTCGAAAGGCCGGTCCATCTCCGCCTGGATCACCGCCGCGGCATCGCGGCCCAGCACCGAAATCCGGCGCAAGGGATGCTCCGGAACCGCTTCCCGGACCTGGACCGTGTTCTTGCCGTCGAAGCCGATTCGGGTGCGCAGCGCCGGGTGCCGCTGCAGCAGATCGTGCACTCCGCTCTCCAGCGCTTCGATGTCGACATCGTGGTCCAACTGCACGCGGAGTCCCAAGTGGTAGGCGGAATCGTCCGGGTTCAACGCCGCAAGGGTGTTCAGCCGGCTTTGCCCGTGGGACAGCGGCGCGCTGCTCAATGACCGGATCGGGACCGTATGCCCCTGCACCGAGGACGCGATCCGGGTGGCTGCGGCCAAGCGCCGCGGCGTCGGATGCGCGAAGATGTCGGCCAGGCTCACGGACAGCTGCAACCGGGTCCGCAAAGCGGTCACCAATCGGGTGGCGAGCAGCGAGTTGCCGCCCAGATCGAAAAACGTCTCGTCTTGCCCCACTTGCTCAAGCTCGAGGATCGCCGCGAAATGCTCCCCGATCGCCCGGACCTCCGATTCGCCCCGGTCGATGCCGGTGCTACGGTCCGGCGCCTGCGGCTCCGGCAGGTTCTTGCGGTCGACTTTGCCGTTGGCGGTCAACGGCATCGTCTCCAGCAGGATCCAGATGTCCGGGCGCATGTAGGCCGGAAGCAGATCCGCGATACCGCGTTCCAGCCATTCGTCCGAGGCTCCTGCCTCCGGATCCGTGGCCAGCACGTAGGCCACCAAGCCGCGGCGCAGGCCCTGGCCGTGGGTCGCCACCACGGCATCGGCCACGCCCGGGACCGCGCGGACTGCAGCCTCGACTTCGCCCAGCTCGATCCGGAACCCCCGGATCTTGACTTGGTGGTCCTGCCGGCCCAGGAACTCCAGCTGCCGGTCCGCGCGCAATCGGACCAGATCTCCGGTCCGGTACATCCGGGCGCCGGGAGCAGCCCACGGATTCGGGATGAAGGCCGAAGCGCTGCGGGCCGGATCGGCGGCGTAACCGATTCCGACGCCGACGCCGCCGACGTACAGTTCGCCAGTTCGGCCCGGAGCCACCGGCCGCAGGAACTCGTCCAGGATGTAGAGACTGGTGTTGCGCAGCGCTCGGCCGATCGGCGCCCGCTCGGCCACCGTCGGAGGGGCCGGCGTGGCCTCCTGCGATCCCGGCGCAACCGAACCGGCCGAGGTCAGCCAGGCGTGTGTGACGTCGTCCGAGCATTCCGTCGGACCGTAAGCGTTCACCACCGGGATCCCGGGGAACTGGGCATGCCAAGCACGGGCGACGTCGAGCGGGAGCTCCTCCCCGGTGACCAACAGCAAGCGGAGTGATTCCGGCCGGGCCAGATCGTCTCCGGCCAGGTACCCCTCCACGACGGTGCGCAGCAAGGAGGGCACGATTTCCAGCACTGAAATCTGTTCCCCGGCAACCAGTTCCAGGAGTGCGTCCCGGTCGACCGAGGTCTGCCGGTCGACCAACCGGAGCCCGGACCCCGCCAGCAACGGCGCGAACATCTGCCATACCGAGATGTCGAAGGTCAGCGGTGCGGTCATGGCCACCAGGTCCGACTCCGCAAGCTCCAGGTCTTCGACTTTGGCGAGCAGGTGGTTCATCATGCCACGGCGGGAAAGCACGGCGCCCTTGGGCAGTCCGGTGGATCCGGAAGTGAAGATGATGTAGGCCGGGGCGTGCTCGGATACCGGCAGTTGCACCAACTCGGTCGAAGCCGCCGAATCGGCGGCAGCGAGGTCGTTCCGCAGGAAGCACAGCCCGGGGGCGGCTTCCGCGGCGTTGGCTGCGAACTCCGCGGATCCGGCAAGGGCATAGCCGGCGCCGGTGCTCCCGAACAGGTGTGCCAGCCGGTTGGCCGGGGTGTCTGCGGCTACCGGGAAGTACGCACCGCCGAGCTGCCAGGCGGCGAGGATCGCCGCCACCAGACGTGCCGATGGCACCGCCTCGACGGCGAGCACGGACGCTTCGCCGAAGCCGTTGCCGCGCAGTTCGGTGTAGCTGGCAGCCACCAGAGCCAGGAATTCCCGGTTCGAGAACCGCCTGCCGTCCGGTTCCACCAGGCACATCCGTTCCGGATCCGCCTGCCGCAACCGGGACAGCAGGTCCAAGGCCGGTACCGGCCGGTCCAGACCGCGGATTTCGGCTGAGCGGCCGGCCTTCGCTGCCGGTTCCCGGCCCGACAGGTCGATGCTGCCCACGCTCGGCCGCGGCTCGGCGAGCGCGGTGCCGACGAAACCGACGAATTCCTCGAGCATCTGCTCGGCGGTTTCGGCACTGTGCAGCTGCGGGTTGACGTTGAGGTGCAGCCGGACTTCGCCGTTGACCGCTACTTGGAATTCGAACTGCAGGTCTTCCACCGGTCCGGTGGACAGATCCCGCGTCGAGGCGAAGGCCTCCCCCATCGGAGCAGCACCGGGATAGCCGAGGATGTTCACACTCGGGCCGAGCGGGCGCAGATCCCCCGAATCCAGGCCGAGCAGGCGGCGGACCGCGCCGGCCGGGTAGCGCTGGGCTTTGGTGAGCCCCTTGACGTCGGCGGAGATCCGGCTGGCCAATTCGGTCACGTCCTCATCCGGCCGGACTTCGACCCGCAGCGGCAGGAAATTCGCCAGCATCCCGGGCAGCAGCTTGGCCGTTTCGGTGCTCCGGCGGGCCACCGGAATGGTGAGCGTCACCTCGCGGTTTCCGGTCCGGCGGGCCAGATAGGCCGCGGTCAGGGCGAAGCCGAGCACCGCCCAGGTGGTGCGGCTGCCGCGGGCCAACTCCCGCAGCTGCTCATGCCACTGCGCGCTGAACACCGTGGATCGGCGGAGTTCGCCCTTGGGCGGCTGCCAACCGCCCTGGTACATCGCGGTGATCGGCAGCGTCGAATCGATCGTCGAGCGCCAATACTCGGCATCCACGTCGTGCCGATCCGAGGAAAGGTACGCGAGGTCTTCGGCGACCAGTTCGGCGTAGGCGGGCCAGACCTCGGGTTCGGTCCCGTCCACAAGCCATTGGTAACGCTGCGCGATCCGCCCACCCACGAGCGCGCCGCTGATGCCATCCCATTTGACGTGGTGGCCTTCCAGATAGACGGCCGCCCGTTGCGCACCGAGTTTGACCACGCTGGACCGCATGCCGCCCCGGGACAGCGGAAGCGCGTCGGCCATCTGCTCGCTCGCCCAGGACTCCGCAGTGGCCTCGGGATCCGGGAAGCTCGAAAAGTCCACGATCGGGACCTGGATCGGAGTCGGATCGATCACCTGTTCCGGAATCCCGTCGTTCACCTGGATCTGGACCCGGAGGCACTCGCAATCGTGCAGCGCCAGCTCGGTGGCCCGCTGCAGCATCTCGACATCCACCGGACCGGTGATGTCGATAAATCCCGCAGTGCTCAGTGCCGGGTTGTCCGGGTCCATCTGCTCATGGAGCCACATGCCATATTGGCCGCTGAGCAACGGCAAAGTCGCAGGTGCGTCGGCGTTCGGTACGGAGCCAGCTACAGTCACGGGTGCCTCATATTCGGTGGAAGGGAACAGCGGGTTTACTGCGCTGCTTGCAGGTCTTGGAGTTCGAAGGCCAATTCGGGGAACCGTGCGGTCACCCAGGCGTCGTCGTAGATGCTGCCCAAGTAGCGTTCGCCGAGGTCCGGTGCGAGCGTGACCGCTTCGCCGGCGACGACGTCGCTGCGCCCGGCGAGCCAGCGTTCCGCCCCCGCCACCACGGTCCCGGTGGAGCCGCCGAACAACAGGCCGGTGCGGGCCAGCCGACGGCACATCCGGATGGTGTCGATTTCGTCGACGAGTACCGTGTCCGCCAGGTCCGAGAGGTCGAGATGGTGCGGCGGAATGCCGGAACCCAAGCCCGGGATCTGCCGGGGAGCACTGGGCGTTCCGAAGTTCACCGAGCCGCTGCTGTCCACTCCGATGACCTGGACCGAGGGATAGTGGTCCAGCATGTAACGGGCGCAACCGCTCACGGTCCCGGTGGTGCCGGCTCCGACGAACAGATAGCGCAGATTCGGGTAGGCTTCGGCGATCTCGGACGCCGTCGACCGGTAGTGCGAGAGCCAGTTTTCGTAGTTTCGGTATTGGTCCAACCAGAGCGAGCCGGGGTTCTCGGCCAGCAATTCATCGACCCGGCGGAGCCGGGCAGCCAGATAGCCGCCTTCCGGATCCGGATCCGTGATGATCTCGACTGTCGTCCCGTAAGCGCGCATCGCGGCCACGGTGGCCGGGTTGCAGCGGTCGTCGGTGACGCACAAGAACTGGTAGCCCCGGTCCGCAGCAATGATCGACAGCGCCAATCCCAAGTTCCCGGAGGACGACTCGATGAGCAACCCGCCCGGTTTCAGCCGGCCCGCCCGCTCGGCGGCCTGCACCATGGCAATTGCCGGTTTGAGCTTGATCGAGCCGGCAAAGTTAAACCCCTCGCATTTCAAATGCAGCGGAATTCCGATTCGCCGTGTCAGGTCGACATACAAATCACGCGTGTTAAAGGCCGTAGGCATATCTATAAGCAAGGAAGTGTCCTAATCCATTCTGGAGGATTACCTCACGAGGGCACGCCAAATTATTCAGCGTGCGTGAAAGTTGGGGCATCGGGTACGGATATCACATGGTCACAGAGCCACGTTCCCGGTGTCGCAAACCCGGCATCATTGTCGGGCCAAAAGCGAGTGTAGTGGAACAACTCAAGACTGGGCAATACCCAATTTTCTGACGTGATCGAGCCTCAAGGGCGCGTTCAAGCAACCGTCGTTCGCAATAAATACCCGAAAAACATCCCTGTATTCACGGGGATTTTGACCATAGCGCCAGGTTGTCCGAGTAGGTGAATAGTAACTAAATTTTGCGTTGACAGCTGCCCCTGAAGCTTAACTACACAAAGACAAAACAGCAATACCCATTGCTACTTAAGTAACCCTTAAGTAATACCTAGCCTGATACAAAGCTAGGTTAGTATTACTCTTTTTGACAGTAACCTGATAGAAACTTGTGAGAACCCTGTGAAGCATTTCATGCCAATAAATGAAAATCCTTGCGCGATTGCTCAGACGTGCTGTAGCTTTTCACCGGATGATGAAAAATTGATTTTCAGCCACACGATGCGACGGTTTTTCCCGCCGCTTCCGATGGGGTTTCCAAACCATCCCGATCCCTATTTTCGGCTTTTCCGGTACCGGATTAATCCGGTACCGCCAAACCCCGACCAGCACCCACACCAGAGGAGTCCGAGCAGATGGACCTCGCGATCGACGTCGCCGATGTGACCAAACAGTTCGGCGACAAGAAGGCGCTGCAAGGTCTTTCCTTCCAAGCACCTCGCGGCCGGACCCTGGCCGTCCTGGGACCCAATGGGGCCGGCAAATCGACCACCGTGAACATCCTCAGTACCAGGACTCCGCCGAGCTCCGGCAAGGCCCGGGTACTGGGGCTCGACGTGGTCGCCGACCGGGCCGCACTGCGCCGGAAGATCGCGGTGGTCCGGCAGGATGCCTGCGTCGACGGATTTCTCAATGGCCGGGAGAACCTCGTGGTGGCCGCCGGGCTCAGCGGCATTCCTGCGGCGGAGGCCAGAGGCCGTGCCGACCGGCTTCTGCAACGGTTCGATCTGGTGTCCGCAGCCGGACGCCGCTTGGAGCACTATTCCGGTGGCATGCGCCGGCGCTTGGACTTGGCGGTGGGCCTGATCAGCCAACCGGCACTGCTTTTTTTGGACGAACCGACCACGGGGCTGGACCCGGTCAGCCGGCAGGCGCTCTGGGAGATCATCCGCGAAATCGTCGCCCAAGGAACCGATCTGATCTTGACCACGCAGTACCTGGATGAGGCCGACGCGCTGGCGGACGACATCGTTCTGGTGGCAGACGGACGGGTACTCGCCCAAGGAACCCCCTCCGAGATGAAAGCCCTGGTCGGCCGGAACGAACACGTGGAGATCGTGGTCCTGGACGCGGCCGACCACCGGCGCGCCGCGTCGATCCTCGCTGCGCACGGAGCACTCGACGTGCAGATCGACGCACAACGCGCCCGGTTGACCGCCCGCAACGTCGCTGGGCCGGCCGCTCTGGTCCCGATCCTGACCAGGCTGGAACTCGACGGAATCGACGTGGAAGAGGTCCAGATCCGCAGACCCACCCTCGACGAAGCGTTCCACACTCTCACCACCGGGACGGCGACCGCCGCCTCGACCGGACCAGAACTGGCGATGGGCGGCACACGATGAGCCAAGCAGCAACAATCGGCGTAAGCCCGGTGGCGAATCTGGGATCGCAATGGGTGGCCTTGCGGGCTTTGGTGTCCCGACAGATCTGGCGCACCCTGCGCTCTCCCGGGAAGTTCATCGGAATCGCGATGAATCCGGTCGTCATGGTGGTGGTCCTCGGCTTGATCTTCAAGGACGCGATCCGGGTTCCGGACGGCGTCAGCTACCCGGCCTACGTGGTTGCCGGCGTTGCCGTTCAAGTGGGTGTGGCGGTGCTCGGGCCGACCGCGATCAGCGCTGCCATCGATCGCAAAACCGGGCTTTCGCTACGCAGTGAAACCATGCCGATCCCCTCGCTGCTGCGCTCGATCGCGTTGATCCTCGCGGATCTGGCCGCCGCCCTGGTCGCGCTGCTGCTGGTCTCCGGCATCGGTTTGCTGCTCGGCTGGCGGCCGGCCGGCGGTGCCGTCGCTTTCCTCGGCTCGCTGCTGCTGCTGGCCACCTTCTATGCGGCGATGCTGGCCTGCGCGAGTTTCATCGGCGAACTGATCGACAACCCGGAGACCATCGAACCGGTCGGCGCACTGCTGCTGGTCCTGTTCTCCTTCTGCTCCACGGTGTTCCTTCCGGCCGAAGGCATGCCCGGGCCGATCCGGGCGGTCGCCGAATTGAACCCGGCCAGCATTGTGGCCACCTCGATCCGGCAGTCCTGGGGCCAAGCCACCTTGGTCGATCCGGACAGCCCGCTGTCCATTTACGCCACCCCGTTGGCCTGGACATTCGCCATTGTCCTCGGCGTGGTTTTCCTCACCCTCACCGCAATCCAGCAACGTCGCCGCCGGTGACCCGCCGGCCGCACCCGTCCACCACCTAGAAACGTTGGAAGAAAATCATGTCGAAGACTTTTGACCTGGTCCGCGGAACCACCGTGGCCGCCATCATCGAAGACAAGCAGGCGGTGTCCGCGATCGTGGAAAACACCTACCGGCAGCACGGAGCGGGCCGCACCACGAACCCGGACTCCTACTTTTTGAAGTTCGCCGACCGGCCGGACGATCGGATCATCGCCTTGCCGGCCCGAATCCAGGACCAGGGCGGCGAAGACGTCGCCGGGATCAAATGGATCTCCTCGTTTCCGGGGAATGTGGCAAGCGATCTGCCCCGCGCTTCGGCGATCCTGGTGCTCAACTCGATGGCCGATGGCTACCCCTATGCCTGTCTGGAAGCCGCCGGAATCAGCGCCGCCCGAACCGCTGCCGGCGCTGCGGTAACGCTGCGCGCCCTGCAGTCCAGCCACCCGCTCAGCGACGGAACGGTGAGCATCTTCGGCGCCGGTGTCATCGCCCGGACGATCATCGATTACCTGATCGCCCTGGAACTCCCGGTCCGCACGGTGCTGGTCTGCGATCCGCATCCGGCCAGCGCCGAAGCCCTGATCCAACACATCGGGGCCAAGGGCCTGACCGCCAGAGCGGTCGCCGCCGATGAGGCGCTGGAGAGCGGCGTGGTGATCACCGCGACCACAGCTGCGGTCCCGTACATCTCCCGCCCGCCCCGGGCCGGTCAGGTCTATCTGAATGTTTCGCTGCGCGACTTCACGGTCGCGGCCCTGGCCGGAGTGCAGAACCTGGTCGACGACGTCGACCATTGCCTCAAGGCGCAGACCTCCCCGCATTTGGCCGAACAAGCATGGGGCTCCCGGGATTTCATCACCGGAACGATCCCCGAGTTGCTGTCCGGCGACCTGGAACTGGATCCGGAGCTCGGCGTCGTAGTCTCCCCGTTCGGACTCGGCGTCCTTGACCTCGCGGTGGCGGCCTGGGTGCACCGGCGCGCTGTGGCGCAGCAAGAAGCGGTATCCATCGATGGGTTCTTCGCCAGCTTGGACCGCTGGGCCTGAAAGAACGGCGCCGGCGCGGCCTTGCGGCAGCACCGGCGCCCGGATCAGCTCAATGGATTCAGTGCGCGAGCCACTTGATGTTGATGCTGGCGCTGCCCGTCGAGGTGGTCAGGTCCCGCTTGTTGCCGCTGCCATCGACCATATCGATCAGGGTCGTGCTCGCCGAGGCATCGGCCTGATAGGCGATGTTGCTGAAATTCACGTCATTGGACTTCGGCAGGTCTGCCACCCCGGTCGATTCGGTCGGGGTTTCGTGGACTACCTCGGCGGAGAGATTGCCCTGGTAGCTTCCGGGCGCATTGCCGTCCTTGGTGTAGGTCCAACCCCGGCTCGAGGTCTCCTTGATCCGGTACTGGCCGTTGGCGAGCTTGGTCACGCTCGCGGTCATGGTGTCTCCCGGGGAGACCGGGTAGCCCGGGTAGACGCCGCCGTCGCCGGCAATCGGCGGATTCTGCCAGAACTCGGCGAACAACCCATAGTAGGCCTTGCCGGATTTGCACCATTGCGCAGTACCCAGCTGCTCCAGCGCTTTGTCCTGATTCCACCCGCCCAGGCCCAGCCAGGTGTAGGAGGACTGGAAGCTGCTGCTGTCGCAGCTGAGCGTGGGCACCACCCACTGGGCGGAAATGCTGCTGAAGTTGGCTCCCCGGTAGACCGCGCCCGACCAGGCCTTGTCCGTGGCGTTGGCGCCCCGGCCCGAAGCCATGCCGGAAAAGCTGCTGGCGGAGCCGCCACCGGGGTGCGAAGCCCCGGGCTCGACGGCGGGGGCCGAGGTGGCCGGCGCGGCGGCGACGGCGAACAGGAGCGCCGCTGCCAGGAGTCCGCCGCGGAGCGCCTGCGGTGCGGATTTGCGTTGAAAGAACATCATGGTCCGGCCCTTTTCGGTTTTGCTGGATTGCTGCTCGTCGGATGACAGCACTGAAGCTAGTCAGCAAACCAGACAGTTGCCTGGGGAAACACTAATAGTTGGCCAGGCCCGGCAAAGCCGACATGATCCGGGGCCCGCTCAGCCGAAGTCCGCCCATGCCGGCTAGAAGTCGATGAGCCGTTCCCCGTAGAAGATCGCCAATCCGATGCCGACGCAGATTCCCGCGACGATCCAGAACCGGGTCACGATCCTGACTTCGGGCCAGCCGAGCAACTCGAAGTGGTGGTGCAGCGGCGATATCAGGAACACCCGCTTCCCGGTGGTCTTGAAACTGATCACCTGGATGATGACCGACCCGGTGACGATCACGAACAATCCGCCGAGCACCACGAGCAACAGCTGGGTGTGGGTCAGGATCGCGAGGCCGGCCATCGCCGCGCCCAGCGAGAGCGAGCCGGTATCCCCCATGATGATCTTGGCCGGCGACGCGTTCCACCACAGGAACCCGGCGCAGGCGCCGGCCATTGCGGAGGACACCACCGCAAGATCGAGCGCATTGGCCACCTCGTAGCTCGCGCCCGGGGCCAAGGCGCCGCTCGGGTTGTTCTGCCACATCGCGATCATCGAGTAGGCGCCGAAAACCATCACCGAAGCCCCGGCCGCGAGGCCGTCCAGGCCATCGGTGATGTTGACCCCGTTCGATGCCCCGGCAATCAGCACGCCGGCCCACACCACGAACAGCAGCGAGCCGATCACCGGACCGGCGAAGCCGAGATCGAGCTTGGTGTCCCGGACGAAGGAAACCGCAGTAGACGCCAGCGGGCGCCCCTCATCGTCTTTGAGCAGCAGCGCGGCCAACGCGAAGACCACCGTGACCAGGGCCTGGCCCAGTAGCTTCTGCCGGGAAGTGAGCCCCAGACTGCGCGCTTTGCGGACCTTGATGTAATCGTCGAGGAAGCCGATCAGGCCGAGCCCCAGCAACAGGAAGAGCACCAGCAGCCCACCCGGAGCCGGCCCGGGGCCGGCCTGGAGCCGGCCAGCGGAATTGATCAGCAGCAGCACCGCATACGAGCCGAAGTAGCCGAGGACCGCGGCGCCGATGATCACCACGCCGCCCATCGTCGGCTTGCCGCGTTTCACTTGGTGGTGCACCAGATCATCCCTGATGATCTGACCGTAGCGGTAGCGCACGAGCACCCGGATGAACAACGGCGTGCCCAAAAGCGCTACCAGCAGGGCGATGCCGCCGGACAGCATGACGTTGACCACGGGCGCTTCCTCTCACTCATCGGGTCGAGCCCCGTGGATCACGGGGCCGGCCCGCGGAGGTTACCAGGACCCACTGAAGCTCAATTTTTACACCAGGGAATGGTCATTCAATGGAGCAACACGGCGGGAACTGGTTCCGGGGTTCCGCGCCGTGGCCGGCTCAGCCAGCAGGCGCAAACGAACCGCAAAGGCTTAAAACAAAGTGGCCCTGATCGGCATTTCTGCTGATCAGGGCCACTTCATGCGCACTCTCCAGTGCAACTTTCGTTGCGGGGGCAGGATTTGAACCTGCGACCTCCGGGTTATGAGCCCGGCGAGCTACCGAACTGCTCCACCCCGCGGCGCTAGATCAACATTACCCGCTCGCCTCCCAGGATCCAAATCGAGCCGATTCGCCGGGGGCTGCGGTCGAATTCGATCCGGGAATCGGGCAAAAAGGGGCCGGCTTCCACGAGGGAAACCGGCCCCTGCCCCGACCAACCGGGGTTGTTGCTCAGCGGATTACGGCGTCGGCGGAGCCGATGCCGAATCGGAGACTTCCGAGCTCCCGGCAGTCGGCGCACCCGAGGACTGCCCCGACGGCGTCGGGCTCGACGACGGAGCAGGCGCCGGCGCCGCGCTGGCGCCCAGCTTGCCTTCCGCTGCCAAAGCCGCCGCAATCGCGTCGTTGAGCTTCTTCTGCGCTACGCCATAAGCGGCGAAGTCGCTCTTGCTCAGCGCGTCCTGGCCGTCCTTGAGCGCCTGATTGGCATCCTGCAGGGCCTTGTTCAGGGCGGCCTTGGCATCCGGGTTCTCGCCGGTGCCGGTCTCCCCGGTCGAGCCGGGCGGCGCCGTCGTCGTGGCCTTGTCCTTGTCCCCGGCGCTGGCTCCGGAGTCGCCGCCGAAGAGCTGGTCCAGTGCCGCATCGAGCGTCGGTGCGAAGGCGATCTTGTCGCCGAACGCCACCAGGACCCGCTGCAGCGTGGGGTAGCTGGATTCACCCGTGGACGACTGCACGTAGACCGGCTGCACATAGAGCAAACCACCGCCCACCGGCAGGGTCAGCAAGTTGCCGTTCTTCAGCGTCGACTGGCCCAGCTTCAGGATGTTCAAGGCGTTGGAGATGGTCGGATCGGAAACGAAGCGGTTGTAGACCTGCCCCGGGCCCGGGACCAAGGTGTCCGTAGGCAGCGAAAGCAGCCGCAACTTGCCGTAGGAATCCGCTTTCACCCCGTCGGTAGACCCGGCATCGGCATCAGCGGCCAAATAGCCGTAGAGCACGTTGCGCGAATCAGTGCCCTGCACCGATTGCGGAATGAAGTTGGAGGTCAGCGAGAAAGCCGGCGCGGACTGGCCGGGCATCTGCAACGACATGTAGTACGGCGGCTGCTTGGTGTTGTCGCCGGCAGTCGGATCGTTCGGCACGCTCCAGGCATCCGTGTTGTTGTAGAACTCGGCGGCGTTGGTCACGTGGTACCGGCCGAGCAGCTCGCGCTGGACCTTGAACAGGTCTTCCGGGTAACGGATGTGGCTGAGCAGATCCCCGGACATCTCCGAGATCGGCTTGACCGTGCTCGGGAAGATGTTCTGCCAGGCCTTCAGGATCGGGTCCTTGTCGTCCCAGGCGTACAGGTTCACCGAACCGTCGTAGGCATCGACCGTGGCCTTGACCGAGTTCCGGATGTAGTTGATCGAGCCGGAGAGCGCGCTGGTCCCGGACCGGGTGGTCAAAGAATCCGTGGTCGCCGAATCCAGCGGCTGCTGTTGCGAGTACGGGTACGCGCTGGACGTCGTGTATCCGTCCACGATCCATTTGACCTTGCCGTCGATGATCGCCGGGTACGGGTTGCCGTCGATGGTCAGGTACGGGGCCACCTTCTGCACCCGCTGCACCGGGGTCCGGTCGTAGAGGATCTGCGATTTCTCGTTCACGCCGCTGGAGAGCAGCAGATCGGTGGACTGGAACTTGATCGAATACGCCAACTTGTTGAACCAGTTGCCGACGTCCGGGCCGCCGTTGCCATTGAAGGTGTTCTTCGAATCAGAGGCGGTGTCGCCGCCCTGCGGGCGGTCGAGTTCCACCGAGGGGGCGCCCTGCGGCGCTCCGACGATCGAATAGTCGGTCGTGTTCTGGCCGAAGTAGATCCGCGGCTGGTAACTGGAATCGTCGCCGAGCTTGCCGGTGGTCGGCACGCCCGACTGCATGAACACCGGTTTGCCGTCGGCGGTGGCGGTGTTGCCGTAGGCGGCGACCACGCCGTAACCGTGCGTGTAGACCAGCTTCTGGTTGTACCAGCTCTGCTGCGCCGCCGGGATGCCCGCCGGGTTCAGCTCGCGCAACGCGATCACGGTGTCCTGGATTTTGCCGTCCACCATGTAGCGGTCCACATTGAGCGTCTTCTGGAAGCCGTAGTACGGCCGGTACTGCTCGAGCTGGGCGAAGGTCTGCGACATCAGGTTCGGGTCCAGCAACCGGATGTTGGCCGTGGTCGTGGCATCTTGCCGCAGCGCGCCCGGCGCCGCCGTGGTGGTCGCCTTGTACGGGATCACTTCGACGTCGTTGATGCCGTAGGCGGATCTGGTCATGTCGATGTTGCGCTGGATGTACTGCGTTTCGACCGTCGCTTCGGAGGGCTTCACCTGGAATTGCTGCACCGCCCAGGGGTAGATTCCGCCGGCCACGATGCCGGTGATGATCAGCATCGCGGTACCGATCACCGGCAACCGCCAGCGGCCGATCACTGCGGCGACGATGAAGAGGATCGCCACGATCCCGGCGGCGATCGCCAGGATCGCCTTGGTCGGGATCACCGCGTTGATATCGGTGTACATCGCACCGGACCGCAAACCGGTGTTGTTCTGCAAGGTGGAGAACCGGTCCAGCCAGAAATTCGCGCCGAGCAGGATCAGGAAGATCCCGGCCATGATCGAAAGCTGGATCTGGGCTGCGCGGGAGGTGAAAAGCCCGCGTTCCTGCAGCCGGATCGCCCCGTAAAGGTAGTGCGTCAACAACGCCGCGATGCCGGAGATCAGCACTACCGAAATCAGCAAACCGGAAAGGAAGCCCAGGAACGGCAGGGTATTGGTGTAGAAGGCGATGTCCATGCCGAACTGCGGGTCATTCTGCCCGAACGGGGATTGGAAGATGAAGAGCATCACTTTCTGCCACTGGCCCAGCGCAGCGGCACCGGCGAACAGGCCGAAGACCAGCGGGACGCCGATCATCACGACCTTGCGGACCGGCTCCAACTGCGCCTGGTAGCGGTTCAAGTTCTCCTGCACCGGGTTCTCCGGCGCGTACACCGGGCGGGCCCGGTAGGCGAGCTGGATCGACAGGTAGACCACTGCGGCCATCAAAAGGAAGGCGGCAATGAAAATGGAACCCTTGGCGATGTTCTGCCGCCAGAAGACGCCGTCGAAGCCCAGCTGGCTGAACCACAGGACTTCGGTGTAGACATTGGCGAAGAAGACGAACGCGATCACCGCCAATACCAGGATGATCAGGGTGGGCAGCAGTGCGCCGCGGCGGCGCCGTGGTGTCGATGTGCTTTGGCCGGATGTCACAGTGATCCTCTGTCCTCGGTTGCTCGTTCAGTTGCTGATGCTTGTTCGATCGCTAAGCGATTTGTCGGGGCATTCAAGGCCGAAGCACAGAGTTCCCCTAATAGCCCACGAACGACGGCGTTGCGCAGTTCCAATTTCTCCAGCTCTCCTTGCGGTCAGCGTGCGGTACAGGTTGGCAAAGCGGAACTGTCTTGTCCGCTGGCGATCGTCTTGACGGCGTCGTACGCCTCTTTGAGCGTGGCCACCCGGACCACCTGCAGGCCGTCCGGAACCTTGCCGACGACCTCATTGCAGTTGGCGGCCGGGGCCAGGAAAACCGTGGCACCGGCGGAGCGGGCCCCGTACATCTTCTGCACGATCCCGCCGATCGGGCCCACATTGCCGGCGGCGTCGATGGTCCCGGTTCCGGCAAAATGCTTTCCGCCGGTCAGATCCCCCGGGGTCAGCGTGTCGATGATGCCCAAAGCGAACATCATCCCGGCGCTGGGGCCGCCGACATTCTCCAGGCTGATCTTGATGTCGAACGGGAAGACATAGGAGTATTTCAGCAATACCCCCAGGAGGAACCGGCCGTCGTCGGCTTTCGCCGGAGTGACCACCACGTCCTGGGCCACGCCGTCCCGGAGCACTCCAATGGTCACCGGTGCGCCCTGCCCGGCTGCCAACACTTCCTGCACCACCGAAAGCGCGGTGATCGGTTTGCCGTCGATGCTCTGCAAGCGGTCATTGGCCTGCAACTTGCCGGTCGACGCCGACCCCTCCGGGACCGAACCGACGAGCAGCTCCTGTTGGTAATCGATGCCCAGCAGGCCCAGCGCCGCGGCGCGTGCGGCATCCTGGGAATTGGTCATGTCGGCGGCATTCTGGCTGGTGATCTGGTCTTTGGTCGCCGAAGCCGGATAGACCAGCTCCACCGGGTAGACCGCTTGTTTCGGATCCATCCAGGAGCGGTAGGCCTCGAACAGGTTGACCGAGCTCTGCGGCCCGCCGTTGACGTACACCGTGACCATGTCCAGCTGGCCGTTCGCCGGGTAGCTCTGCCGTCCGGTGATACTGATGATCTTGGTGTCTTTGTCGCTGCCCAGGGTGTTCAGCGTGGGACCCGGCGATTCCACCACATAGGGCGCAGGCAGGATGATCGCGGCCAAAGCCAGCAGCAAAGCGACGACTCCGGAGACCGCCATCGCCACTGCCCGGCCATCACGTGGACGGCGGACCGGCGGCGGGTAACCGAAGCCGGTCTGGTCGAAGCCGGGCTGTCTGAAGCCGGTCTGGCCGAAGCCTGACGCGGGGCGGGGGTTCTCCGGCACCGGCTCTCCGCTATGCGCCTGGCTCAAATCGACTCCTCGACGGTCATCACACCCGTCTGAGCGGGCGACATGCTACTGGGTATCAAAGCTCTAGCCTACGCGCTTCGGCTGTGCGGGCACTGCGCCTTGCTCGGCCTAGAGCGAACGGAGCGCGCCGGACGCAGACAAGTCACCCCGGACGGCGGTACCTTGGCATGAACAGCCAGAACAGCTCGGACGGGCCGGACGCCGGATAGGCGGAGGCCTCGACGGGCGGGACAGTCGAGGATGCGCGATGAGCAACGAACCAGCCAACAACGATGACGAGACGCCGCGCGACCCCCTGCAGGAGATCTTGGCCAGTTTGATGGGCGGCAAGGGCTTGGAAGGCATCGACCCGGCCGAGCTGGCGAAAGCCGCTGGCCTGCCCTCGGACCCGAACGCGCTGCAACAGATGTTCGCGCAGTTCCAAACCATGATGAACTCCCCCACCGAGGGTCCGGTGAATTGGCAGCTCGCTCACGACAATGCACGCCAGGCGGCGGCCGGCGGCGATCCTTCGGTTACCCCGGCACAATCGCGCGAAGTCGACGAAGCACTGCGATTGGCGGAACTGTGGTTGGACCCGGTCACCGAGTTGCCCAGCACCGGCCTGATCGGCAGGGCGTGGTCCCGGGCGGAATGGGTCGAGGAGACTCTGGGCACCTGGAAACGGCTCACCGAACCGGTCGCGAACAGCATCGCACTGGCCCTCTCCACCACCTTGCAGGAACAGATGCCGGAAGAGATGAAGTCCATGATGGGCGGCGCTTCCTCGATGTTGCAGAACATGGGCGGCGCATTGTTCGGGATGCAGCTCGGCCAGGCCGTCGGGGCCTTGGCCCGCGAAGTGGTCTCCTCCACCGATATCGGCGTTCCGTTGGCCGATCTGCAAATGGCGCTGCTGCCGGCCAACGTCGCGGCTTTCGGCGAAGGGATCGAAGTCCCGGAAGCCGAAGTGCGGCTTTTCCTGGCCCTGCGCGAAGCCGCGCACGCCCGGCTCTTCGTGCAGGTCCCCTGGCTCCGCGGGCATTTGCTCGGCGCAATCGAAGCCTATGCCCGGGGCATCCACATCGACACCTCGCGGATCGAGGAGTTGGCCCGCGACCTCGACCCCTCGGATCCGGAACGGATCCGCGAAGCCCTCTCGCAAGGCGTTTTCATGCCGCAACGCACCCCTGCCCAAGACGCCGCGCTCAGCAAACTGGAAACCGCGCTCGCCTTGGTCGAGGGTTGGGTGGACGAACTCAGTTTCGAAGCGGCGGCCCAGTTGCCTTCCGCTGCGGCGCTGCGGGAAACCGTACGACGCCGCCGGGCCACGGGTGGTCCCGCGGAGCACGCCTTCGGCTCCTTGGTCGGGCTGGAGCTGCGACCGCGCCGGCTTCGGGAAGCCGCGACCCTCTGGGCCGCGTTGAAGGAACAGCGCGGGGTCGCCGGACGCGATGCGATCTGGAAACACCCGGACTTGCTGCCGACCGCGGAAGACTTGGACGACCCCACCGGATTCAGCGAACGCCGGGAAATGGCCGAGGCTTCGGATTCAGCCGTGGACGAGGCCTTGGCGAAGCTGCTCACCGGCGGTTACGAACCGCAACCCGGAGCCGGCTCGGACGACGGCGCTGCACCGGGAAGTCCGGAAGCCGCAGCGAACGACGGCGAGCACCCGGAGGACCCCAGCACGCCCAAGGAATGACCGAGCCGATGCCCGGGCATCTGCGCGAGACCGCGGCCGCCTACGACCTGGTTGCCGAGGACTACGCGGCGCTGCTGCGTGACGAGCTGGCCGGCAAGCCGCTCGACCGCGCGTTGCTGGCCGCCTTCGCGGAAGCCGCAGCCCAGTTCACCGGCGCCGAAGTGGCCGACGTCGGCTGCGGGCCGGGCCGGATCGCCGGCCATTTGCGCAGTCTGGGCCTGACCGTGACCGGCATTGACCTTTCCTCGGAAATGCTCAAGGCGGCCCGTCGGGATCATCCAGGGATCCGCTTCCAGCAAGGTTCGATGCTGGATCTGCCCCTGCCGGAGGCCTCGTTGGCCGGAGTACTGGCTTGGTATTCGATCATCCATCTGCCGCCCGCGGAACTGCCCCGTGTCTTCGCACAGTTCTTCCGGGTGCTGCGCCCGGGCGGGCAACTCTTGCTCGCATTCCAGGCCGGGCAGGAGAAACGCCGGATCACGCATGCTTACGGCCACGACGTCGCCCTCGACGCCTACCGGTTGCCTCCGGACGAAATCGAACAGCTGCTCGTTTCGGCGGGTTTCGGTCTGCGCGCCAGCGTGCTCCGGCAAGCCGAAGCCTGGGAGAAGACCCCACAGGCTTATCTCCTCGCCGAGAAGCCAGGCCGGACGGCGCAAAGTCCGGTGGCCTGACCCCCTCCTGGGCAACCGCAGCGCCGAACCGCCGATCAGGCTTCTGTTTCGGCCAGGGATCCGGCGTCCGGCTGGTCGTCCGCCATGCCGCGGCCCAGCGCGAAGCTCACCCCGGCCAGAAACGCCTTCGCTTCTTCGGTCCTGGGATAAGCCGTGAGCAACGCCCAGAATTGCGGTCCGTGGCCCGCCACCACCAAGTGCGCGAGCTCGTGCAGCAAGACGTAGTCCACCACCCACTCCGGCATGCCTTGCAGCTTGTCCGAGAGCCTGATGCTCTTTTCCGCCGGGGTGGCCGAACCCCAGCGCGAATTCTGGTTGCCCACCCATCGGACTGATTCCGGCACCGCCCGGCCCTGCAAATACCGGGTGGAAAGCTCCCGGGCGTGGTTCATCAGCGCGTCGTCGTTGCGCCGTTTCGGCGCCGACTTCCGCCTCGAGGATTCCAAGCGCTGAATCATGGTGCGCACCCATTCGCGCTCCTGCCGCCGGGTGAAGCTGGCCGGAATCGCCACCACGGCTTTGCCGTCCTCCCAAAACGCACTCACTGTGCGGCGGCGCCGGGCCGAACGCCGGACCACCACCGGCAGCCCGTCCGCGGTGCTCAGATCAGTCGGCTCGTCCCGGAACCCGGCTTTCATGGAGCCGGCAGGAGGTTCAGGACGGCGGCGCCGTACCGTTCGAGTTTCGACGGTCCGATCCCGGCGACTTGGGCGAGTTCGGCCAAGGACCCGGGTTTCGCTTCGGCAATCGCCACCAACGTCGCATCGGTGAAGATCATGAACGCCGGGATCTGCGCCGTCCGGGCCTCCTCCAGACGCCAATTGCGCAAAGCCTCGAAGGTCTGTTCGTCGTAACTGGCCGGGCAATTCCCGCACCGGCCGATCTTCCGCTCCGCGCCATTGGCCAGGGCATTGCCGCAGACCCGGCAGGTGGCCAGAGGTTTGCGCGAAAGCTTGGCTGCGCTCCGAAGGCTTCCGCTCCGCGGTGCGGCCGCCGTACTGCCCGGGCGCAGGCCGTCCAAGAACCGCGACGGTTTCCGGTGCGCGCGTCCACCTGGCGTGCGGGACAGCGACCAGCTCAGATGCAGGAACTCCCGGGCCCGGGTAATCCCCACATAGAGCAACCGCCGCTCCTCGTCGACGCCTTCGGCCGTGTCGGCGAAGCTGATCGGCATCAGTCCCTCGCTGAGCCCGACCAGGAACACCGCATCCCACTCCAAACCCTTCGCTGAGTGCAGCGAGGCCAAAGTGACGCCCTGCACCGTCGGTGCATGCTGGGCTTGCGAACGCTCTTGCAATTCGGCGACGAAATCGACCAGGCCGAAGTCCGGGCCTTCGGCCACCGGCTTGCGCGACCGCACCAGCTCGTCGGCCAGGGAAACCAAGGCGGACAACGACTCCCAACGCTCGCGGACTGCTCCGCTGCTGGCTGGCGGATCGTCCGTGTAGCCCAGGCTGCCCAACACATCACGGACCTGCTGGGACAGCCCCGGGGCGGCTTCCTGGTCGTGGGTTCCATCCGCCCGGGACGCCGCGCGCAGCGACAAGATCGCGTCACGCACTTCCTTCCGGGCGAAAAACCGTTCGCCGCCGCGCAATTGGTAGCCGACGCCGGCCGCCGAAAGCGCCTGTTCGTACGCTTCCGACTGGCCGTTGGTCCGGAACAGCACTGCGATTTGCGCCGCCGGAGTGCCGGAATCGACCAGGCTCTTGATCCGCGCAGCGACCGCAGCGGCTTCCGCCTCGTCGTCGCTGCTTTCCAAGAACGCCGGCTCCGGGCCGGCCGGGCGCTGGGCCAGAAGCTGCAGCGGCTGCGCCCAAGCGGCGTCCGCGGCCCGGCCGGAAGGCCGGCGCGCGGCGAGCAACGAGTTGGCCAGCTGGACCACCTGCGGCGTCGAACGGTAGTCCCGGACCAGCTTCACCACTTGGGCCTTGGGAAAGCGCTTGCCGAATTCCAAAAGATGTTTGGAATTCGCGCCGGTGAACGAATAGATCGTCTGGCTGGAATCGCCGACCACGCAGAGCTCTTCCCGTTCGCCGAGCCAGAGCTCCAAAAGCCGCTGCTGCAGCGGCGAAACGTCCTGGTACTCGTCAACCACGAAATGCCGGTACTGCTCGCGTACGGTCGCCGCCACCCGTTGGTCTTCCTGCAGGATCCCCACGGTGAGCAGCAGCACGTCTTCGAAGTCGATCAGATTGCGGTCGGTCTTGAGATCTTCGTAGGACCGGAAGATCCGGGCCATCGTCGTGGTGTCGAAACCGCCGGGCGTTCCACGTTCCGCGGCGTGCTGGGGGTAGCTGTCCGGGGTGAACATGGAAACCTTGGCCCATTCGATCTCCGCGGCCAGATCCCGGACCGCAGCCCGGTCGGTGCTCAGTCGCAGCCGACGGGCGGATTCCGCGATCAGTGCCGCTTTGTGGTCCAGCAAGGCCGGAAGCGCTCCGCCGATCGCTTGCGGCCAGAAAAACTGCAGTTGCCGCAGCGCCGCAGCATGGAAAGTCCGGGCTTGGACGCTGCCCACGCCCAGATCCCGCAACCGGGTGCGCATTTCGGCAGCTGCCCGGGCGGTGAACGTCACGGCCAGCAGCCGTTGCGGGTTGTAGCTGCCGCCCAGCACCCCGTACGCGATCCGATGCGTGATCGCCCGGGTTTTGCCGGTACCGGCACCGGCGAGCACGCACAAGGGGCCGGTCAACGTGGTCGCTACCGTGCGTTGTTCCTCATCGAGCCCGGTCAGGACCCGTTCTTCCAAACTTTCAGACATCTGCCCGACTCGTCGGCTCCTCGATCAAACCGCCATACCAATCTTCGATCAGCGCCCGGGCAATGGACATCCGGTGCGAGATGATGACCTCGCCGCTGAGCACCGCTGCTTGGAGCTCCGCCCGGCTGAACCAGCGCGCCCGGGCCACCTCGGCGCCGTCGGGCGTGGCTTCGGCATCCTCGGTCCAGGCGGTGTAACCGACCATCAGCGAAGCCGGGAACGGCCAAGCCTGGGAGCCCGCATAGGACACCCGGTGGATCCGAACGCCGACCTCTTCGCGGATCTCCCGGACCACCGCCTGTTCGAGCGATTCGCCCGGCTCCACGAACCCGGCCAGCGTGGAGAACCGATTCGGCTCCCAGGTGGCCCCATTGCCCAGCAGCAGCCGATCGTCCGCACCGAGCACCGCGACGATGATCGCCGGGTCAGTGCGCGGATAGTGCTCGGAGTTGTCCGCCGGGCAACGGCGGACCCAGCCGGAAGCTTCGACTGTGGTGGCGGTTCCGCAGCGCGGACAATGCCGGTGCACCCGGTGCCAGTTCAGAATCGCCAGCGCTTCGATGAAGTACTGGGCCTGGGCTTGCGGCAGTTCCATTCCGATGCTGCGGAATCCCAACCAACGCGCGGATTCGCCCGGGCCCGGCTCGGCGCCGGGCAGCCGCTCGTCGGCCAGGTCGTCATCAGCCGGATCGTCGTGGACCAGCTCCACCGCAAGCAGCTCGGTGCCGTCCTCGGTGCGGCCCAAATACACCACCGGCCCTGCCGCCGGTGCCGGAAGGCCATCCCGCAAGAACACGATCTGCCGGTCCCGGACCAGGGTTTTGCCGTCCCGGACGGCCAAATACTTGGTGTTCGGCGAGTTCACGAGCGAGTCCAGGAATCCCGTTTGCAGACGGCGTTCGCTGCCCCGGTCGATCGCCGCGAGCTGCCAGGGCAATGCGTCCATTCCGGTCATAGTCCTACCGTACTGACTAGCTCGGACAATTCACATTCCGGGCTTCCCGAAGGTGCGCTGTGATTTGGCCGGTTCCCGCGACTCGCCGCCGCAACTAGCCCCGATCCCGCCGGGCAGCCTTACGGTGGAAAGGTGAGACGTACACCTATCGAACTCGCTGCCATCGCCAGCGCTGCCGTTCCCGGCCTGAGCCCGGTCGCGGCCAGCTACGAACCCGACGACGCCGTGGACTTCGACTCGGCACTGCTGATCGACGGCGATCGCAAACGCTGGCGGGTCCGCGCACCCAAGCATGTCGAGGCCAGCACCCGGCTGGAGACCGAGCTGCTGGTACTGCGGGCCTTCACCCCGGCGATCCGCGCCGAGTTGCCCTTCCTGCTGCCGACGGTCGCCGGCACCGTGCGGATCGGTGAGCTCACCACGTTCGTGTACTCGCATATGGCCGGTCGGGTCACCGGTTTGGACGCTCTGGCCAGTGGTGGCACCGCCACCGCCAAAGAAGTCGGCGCGGCCATGGCCGCGGTGCACGATTTGCCGGTCGGTTTGGTGCAGCAGGCGGACCTGCCGTCGTACACCGCGAATGAATTCCGGCAACGCCGGCTCAACGAACTGGACCAGGCCGCAACCACCGGGAAGATCCCGGCCGCCTTGTTGCGCCGTTGGGAACACGCTTTGGAGGACATCGCCCTGTGGCGGTTCAACCCTTGCGTGGTGCACGGCGATATGCACGAAGACAACATCTTGTTCGACGACGGGCGGCTCACCGCGATCACCGGCTGGACGGATTTGCGCATCGGCGATCCCGCTGACGACTTCGCCTGGTTGATCGCGATGGCGGACCAGAGCTTCGCCGATTCCGTCCAGGAGAGCTATTCGGCGGCGCGCACCGGGGCCCTGGACCGGCATCTGCTCCGCCGGGCCGCGCTTTCCGCGGAATTCGCCTTGGCCCAGTGGCTGGTCCGCGGCGTCGCGGCCGGCGACCCGGCGATGATCGCCGAGGCCGAGGACATGCTGCACACTTTGGAGCAGGACATCGCCGAACACGGCGGGCAGCCGATCAGTATCGAAGCCCCGGTGGTTCCGGTCTCGACCCCGGCCGTGACCATCGGCAGCGTGGCCGATCCGACGCCGACCTCCGATTCGGCCGGAGATGCCGGCGAAGCGGAAGATCCCGGTACCGCACAGGTTCCCGGATCGGAACCCAAAGTTGCCGTGGAAACGATCCCGGATGAGCCGTCCGATGCTGCGGCGACGGGTTCGGCCGATTCCGCCGATTCCGGGCATCCGGACAATACCGAGACCACGGCGCTGAAAACCGTCTCGCACACCGCCTGAGCCGGTCGACCGGCCGATCAAAGTGACTTCGTCCGGTTGAGCATCATTTGGTCGAACTTCGTCCGGTTCGACGATCCGGTCAGCCGGGCAGGCCGGGACCGGGCAGTTCCGGGGCGTATGCCGAGGTGACGATTGCTTCGAGTTCCGCCGGACCGGCCAAATCGGCCACCCGTTCGGTGTGGTTCTGCGCCACATAGTAGAACGCCGCACTGACCCGTTCCACCGGGACGCCGTGCAGCCGGGCCCAGGCCAACCGGTAGAGCGCCAACTGGACCGTGCGGTCCCGCAGTTCCTTGCCCCGGGGCAAGCGCCCGGTCTTCCAATCGACCAGTTCCCAATCGCCGTCCGTGGTCCGGAAAACCGCATCGATCCGGCCGCGCACCACCACTTCGGCGACCCGGGTTTCAATTGGGACTTCGATATGCTCCGGCACCCGGTCCGCCCATTCGGAAGCCTCGAAATTCCGTTTCAAGTCGTCCAACTGGTAGGCGTCTTCGATGAAGTCATCGGCCGAACCCGGGAATTCGCCCAGGTCCAATTGGCCTGCCCGGCCGAAATGTTCTTCCACCCAGGAGTGGAACGCAGTGCCTTTGCGTGCGGAAATCCCCGGTTTGCGGGGTACCGGACGCCGGATCCGCTGGATCACCGCTTGCGGGTCGGTTTGCAACTCGACCAAAGTCGAGGCCGAAATGTGTGCCGGCAGTTCGACCTCGACGGCCTGGCCGCCGCTGGCCCGCCGTTCGAGCAGCCGCCGGGCCTCGGTCCCCCAGCGCGGGCTCAGCTCGGTGAGTTCCGGCACTGTGCCGGCCTGGTGCAGCGCGGCAAGCCGTTCCGCAGCGGCGCCCACCCGGCCGGCGGCCGCGGTCAGGCTCAGCCTGCGGTTGCCCCGCGGCGGCGTGATCCCGGCCGGGGTTTCCAGCTCAGGCCCGGTCAACGGATCGTAGGGCCACTGCGCACGGATCAGCTCGGCGCGCTGCGGATTCTCTTCGGGCAGCTCCGAATCGTCGGGCCAGTGCGAAACCTGGATCCGGGAGTCGGCGGAGTCGGCAGATGCCACCAGTTCGGCCAAAAACGGCGACACTTCCTTGGCTTTGACCGCGGTACCGGCGAATTTCGAGGTGCTGACCGCCAAATAGTTCCGGGCCCGGGTATACGCGACATACGCCAGCCGCCGCTCCTCCTCCTGCGCGTGCGCTTTGACCTGGTCGCCGAAGTCGGCGAGCGCCTCGAGCCAGCTCTTCTGGTCGCTGCCGCCGAGCTCCCACACCGGGAGGTCCGCCTGGTCGCCGCGCAGCGGCCAGGGCAAGGCCCGGTTGCCGCTCCCCCAGTGCTCGGCGCGATCACTCGGGAAGCTTTTCGCCGCGAGCCCGGGAACGTAGACTTCGTCCCATTCCAGTCCCTTGGCCGCATGGACGGTGAGCAGTTGCACCGCACCGGGCACCGGTTCCACGGCCTGCATCTCCAAACCGTTTTCCTCCTCCTCCGCGGTGCCGAGCCAGGCCAGGAGAGCGGCGACATCGACCCGTTCGGCGCTCTGCAGGAACGCTGCCGCCGCGTCTTGGAAGGCGTCCAGATGGTGCCGCGCCCGGTGGTAGGGCAGGCCGGGCTTCGCTGCGAGCTCGATATCCAGCAGGATGGTCCGCTCCACTTCGCCGATCAGGCTGAGCAGATCATCGCCGACAAAACGGCGCAGCCCCCGGAGCTCGTCGCGGAGCGCCAGCATCCGGGCCCGTCCGATCGGGCTGAGTTCACGGGCAGATTGCGGCCAGAAGTCCGCGTCCAAGGCGTCCAGGGCCTCGACCAGGCTGGCCGATTCGGCGTCGTCGGCCGCTGCGGGAGCTGCGCTGCCGCGCGGCTCGCCATTCGGGCCGGTTCCGCCGTTCCGGGCGTGCTTGGCATTGGCCGCGAGATACCGGGACCAGTCGGCCAGGGCCATCAGGTCCTTGGCCCCGATCCGCCATCGGGCTCCGCTGAGCAAGCGCATCAAGGCATCCGAACGGCTCGGATCGACCAGGACCCGCAAGCTGGAGACCAGATCGATCACCTCGGGCGTGGCCAGCAACCCGCTGAGTCCCACGATTTCGTAGTCCAGGCCGCGTGCGTCGAAAGCTTCCTGCAAGGCCCCGAACTGCGCGCGACGGCGGCAGAGCACGGCGATGCTGCGCTGTTCCGGCCCGGCTGCCCGGTCCCACTCGGTTGCCTGCTCCCGCTCCACCAGGCGTGCCTGCCGGCGCCGCCGGTCCAGGATGTCCTCCGCGATGGCTGCTGCCTCGTCTGCTTCGGTTCCGAACCGGGCCAAGGCTACTTCTCCGGCCGGCGCATCGGGTCGGGGCCGCAGTTCGGACAACGGCACCGGCGAATCGGCGTGCTGTTGCTGCGCGCTCCGGTTGAGTTCCCGGGACATCACATTGGCGGCATCCAGGACTGCGAGCGAGTTCCGCCAGGCAATGGTCAACGCCGCGGTGGCTGCCGGGCGGCCGTCGGCGCGCCGGAAGATCTCCGGGAAGCGGAACAGCTGCCCGGCCGAAGCCCCGCGGAAACCGTAAATCGACTGGTGCGGATCGCCCACGGCGGTCACCGGATGCCCGCCGCCGAACAACGACGCGAAGAGGGTCAGTTGGGCGTGCGACGTGTCCTGGAATTCGTCCAACAGGACTATCGGGTGCTTCTGCCGCTCCTGTTCGGCGACCGCCGGAACCCGTTGCGCCAATTTGGCCGCCAAGGCCACCAGATCGCCGTAGTCCAAGGCATTGCGCTGCGCCTTCGCCTGTTGGTAACGCCGCACCAGGTCCGCCACCCGGGCCCGGGTGGCCAACCGGTGCCCCAGTTCCACCGCCTTGGCGGTCGGGCCACGGCCCTTCCCGGAAACCAAGGGCAGCGACTCGAACCCGCTGGCCAGCGAGGCCAGCCAGGATTCCACCTCGGCCGGGTCCCGCAAGTGTTCGGAACATTCCGCGGAGAGCGAGACCACCGCCTGCACCAAGGTGCTGACGCTGCCGGAATAGCCGCTCAGATCGCCGTCGTAGCCTTCCACCACCTGACTCGCCAACTGCCAGCACTGGGCCTGGCCCAATACCGTGGCGTCCCGTTCCACTCCGATCCGCAGTCCGTAGTCGGCCACGATCGAGTTCGCGTAGGAATGATAAGTGGCGATCACCGGCTCCAAGGCTTCCGGGCCGAGGGCTTCCGGACCCAGGGATTCCACCAGTTCCGGTGCCGAAAGCGCCAGCTGACGCAGTTGGGAGCGCACTTTGGCGGCCAGCTCGCCCGCGGCTTTACGGGTGAAAGTCACCCCGAGGATGTCTTCCGGCCGGGCCAGGCCCTGCGCCACCAGATGCACCACCCGGTCCGCCATCGTGGTGGTCTTGCCGGATCCGGCGCCGGCGATCACCAGCATCGGCTCCAGTGGGGCCTCGATGATGTTCAACTGCTCGTCGGTGGGCCGGCGGACCGTCGCGGGCTCCGGCTGCAACGGATTCATTCGGTCACCTGCTTGCCCCGGCACAGCGGGCAGACGTCGGGCAACGGGCAGGGCCGGCGGCCGGTCGCCGAAGGATCGTGCACTGCGACGAATTCGGCGGCCGACATCAGGACCGCGGCTTCACGGACCAAGGGCGTGGCCCAGTCATCCGCCGGATCCACGGCAGCTTGGAACTGCGGATCGTGCTTCTGCGTGCCGTCGCCCAATTGCACCAACGCGGCCCCGGCGACTTCGGTTGCTCCGGCAAGGCCCTGCTGTTCGGTGAGTCCGGCGAACGCCCCGTGTTCGGCCGCGACCTGGTAGGCGCCCAGCTGCGGGTGGCGCTCCAGTTCCGCCGCCGTGGGCTTGTGCTTCCCGGTCTTGAGGTCGACCACCAGCAAACGGTTCTGCGCATCGACTTCGAGCCGGTCCACAATGCCTTTCAGCGCGGCGATCCGATCGCCGCGCACTTCGACGCCGAAGCCCTGTTCCACGCCGATCAGCCGGCGGCCCTCCGCGGACATCAGCCGCAGGTAGCCGGCGAGTTTGAGCAGCATCCGTTCCGCCCGCCGCCGCTGCGCATCGCTGTGCCAATTCTCCGGCAACCCCAAAGCCGGCCAACGGTCGTCCAAAGCAGCCAATAGATCCTCGGCCTTGCCGTCCGGCAAATCCTGCGCAATGCCATGGATCAAGGTGCCCAGGCTCCGGGCCAGGTCCTGTTGGGCTTCCCCGCCGGCCGCTTGCAGGAACCAGGACAACGGGGAGTCGTGGACTGCTTCGATCCGGGAGGGCGAAACCGGGACCACAGCCTCGGGCGGCAGCACCGGGTCGGTGGAACTCAACGCGGCCAGCCCCCACCAGCTCTCCGGATCGGCACCGGGAACCCGGTGCCGGGACAGCTCGGCCAAAACCGTAGCGGCTTCGTCGGGCGTTGCGCTGCCGGGTATGCCCATCGGCCGGGCTTCATTGGTCTGCCGCAATTCCGCGACCAGGGACCGCAAGTTCTTGGGCCGACGGACTTCGGTCAACGGCCGAACTGCGCCTTCGGCTTCCGGCGGCAAGGGATCGACCAGATCGAGGAAACCGGAAGGCTGTTCGTCTTCGGAGGATACGCCGACGCAGATCAGCCGCTCGCTGGCCCGGGAAATCGCGGTGCTGAAGCTTCGCAGTTCGTCGTATCTGATGTCCCGCATCCGTTGCGCGGCGGTCAGCCGCTGGGCGGCCGCGGAGCCCAGCTCCAGAACCTCGACCAGGTATTGGCTGCCCAGGAGTTCGCCGCGCAGCCGGTTGTTGGGCCAGACGCCTTCCTGCAGGCCGGCCACGATGACCACCGGCCATTGCCGGCCGGCCGCACTGGCCGGCGTCATCACTTCGACCGCTTCCGCATTCCCGGCCCGGGCGGCGAGCGTGTCCATCGGCAATTCCTGGTCCAGCAGATAGTCCAAGAATGCCTCCGGGCTCGCAGCCGGAGACTGTTCGACATAACGTTCCGCAGCTTGGAACAGCGCCATCATGGCATCCAGATCGCGATCGGCCCGCGAGCCGGTGCTGCCTTCCCGCACCGCCGCAGCGGCCCATTCCGCGCTGAGCCCGGTGGCTTCCCAGAGCGCCCAGAGTACGGTCTGCGGATCCGCCCCGGGCTCGGCGAGCGCGCGGACGCCCGCCTGTAGCACGCTGCTGACCCGGGCCGCGGCGCGCCCGTCCACGCCCAAAGCGGCCAATTGCGCAGGGCGTTGGAAGGCTTCGACCAGCAGCTCGTCGCTGCTGCGTCCGCCGCCCGCCGAGAGCTCTTCGGCGCGCAACAGCTTGCGGATCCGCCGCAGCTGCACCGAGCTGAGCCCACCGATCCGGGAGCTCAGCAGCTCGACTGCCGCATCGGCGTCGAGCAGCTCCGGGCGCAGGGCCAGCCGGAACGCCAGCAGCAGCGGCCGGACCGCGGGTTCATCGCGCACCGGCGTTTCCGCGGCCGGGATCCGCACCGGGATGCCGTGCGATGCCAAGTAACGGCCTACTGCGGCAAGCTGGCTGCCGGTGCGCACGATCACCGCGATCTGGCTCAATGGCCGCTGCCGGTCGATCTGGAAGTGCATGATCCGCTCGGCGATGAAGCGCCTTTGTTGCACGTCGGAGCCCACGACGATTGAGCTGACCGCCGGTTCCGCAGCCGCCGGTTCCGCCGCTCCGGCTAGCTCAGCCGCTCCGGCCGGGAACACCAGGCCCCGGGCCTTGTGGCCGCCCCGGCTCTGCGCGATCCGATCGGCCACCCGGCGCCACGCCTGGGCCAGCGGCGGGCTGAGCCGGTGCGACCGGTCCAGCACGGCTTCGGCCGCGGCGAGTTCGTCCCGGAGCGCACCGACCAGGTCCGGACGGGCGCCGCGGAAGCCCTGGACCACCACGTCGGGGCAGGCCGTCATGAGCAGATCCCGGCCAGCCCCGATCCGGCGCAGCACCCCGTGTGCGGCACGACCGGTTTCCTGCAGGTCATCGACCAGGATCAGCCGGTGCCGGTCCCGCTCTTGCTGCAGCCACTCCGGATGCGCATCGAACACATCGCTCACCGCGCGCAGGATGCCGGCCGGGTCGTAACAACCGGGATTCTTCAATTCGATCAGGTCGCGGTACTCGGCGAAGAGCCGTGCCGCGGCTTGCCACTCGGGCCGCTGGTTCTGCACTGCCAACCGTTCCAGGTCTGCCGGCAGAAGCCCGTTGTCCACCATCCGGTCGAAGAGCAATCGGACTTCCTGCCGGAACCCCCTGGTACCGAGCGCCTCCTGCATTTCGAGGGGCCACTGCGGACCGGCGGAGAAGCCCAAGGCATGGCCTTCCAAGAGTTCCCGGATGAACAAATCCTGTTCCGGACCACTGATCAGCTTCGGTCCACGACCGGTTTTGGGCAGCACCCCTTCGGCCTGTGCCCGGCGCAGGACGTCGAAGGCGTAGGAGGCCCAGCTGCGGGCCGGCGAAGTGCTCACGGTGCGGTTCAACCGCGCGCTGAGCGCGTCCCGCAGCCGCGCTGCGGAGATCCGGCTCGGCGTCAGCAACAACACCTGGGCCGGATCGACGCCGTCCTGCTCGATCCGGCGGACCGCTGCTTCCACCAGCACGCTGGACTTCCCCACCCCTGGAGCACCCCAGATGAGCAGCGGTCCGGTGCCCTGGCGCAGGCCGACGACGGCGGCCTGGTCCGGACTCAATTCAAGGGCGGCCGAATTGCCGCCCGCCGGTGGCACGAGACGCAGCGCCGGGCCGGCGGCGGTCGCCGCGATGGGCTGCTGCTTGGCGCCGGGATGCGAGTTCAAGACTCCATCAGATCATCCGGTTCGGACATTTTCTGCTCCCGCGGCGCCAAACTGTCCGCGATCCGGTCGATCTCCTGCCAACCCTGCTCGTCCGGCTGCCAGCGCGCGCGCTGGATGTCGACCCGCCAGGAGGCATCCTCCCCGGTGGTTTTCCCGCGCAACGGAGTCGCTTCGGCGCGGTAATGGGCCAAGGCCCGTTCGCCGTGCCCCTCGGCGGGGTGTCCGCTGGCCCGGAGCACCCGCCACCACGGGACCTGGTCGCCGTAGTGGGACATCACACTGCCTACTTGGCGCGGACCGCCGTCGTTGATCATTTCGGCCACATCGCCGTAGGCCAGCACCCTTCCCGGCGGGATCAGCCCGGTGAGTTGCAGCACCGCGTCGATGTAGTCCTTGCGCATGCCACTCAGCTTAACGAATCGGAAGCCGCCGGCCGGCACCGGCACGCCTGCACCCGGTTCCGGACCGGTGCGGAACTGTCGGTGCGGCGGGATAGCGTAGGAGCATGACCTCATCGTTGGATGTTCCTCCCGGGCCGGACGCAGTTTCATGGTTGGCCGGCCCACGCGCCGCCTTCGATGTGGAAACCACCGGACGGGATCCGCTGCAGGCCCGGCTGGTCAGTGCCTCGGTGGTTCTGGTCGATGCCGGCGGCGGCACGCTTGCCGAGCACGAGTGGTTGGCCGATCCCGGAATCGAAATCCCGGACGCCGCCGCCCAAATCCACGGCATCAGCACGGAACGGGCCCGCGCGGAAGGCGCCCCGGCGGAACAGGTGGTGCGGCAGCTGGTCGGAATCCTGTCCGGGTACTTCGAACAGGGCATTCCGGTGCTCGCCTTCAACGCCCCCTATGATTTCACCGTGCTCGCTGCGGAATCCGCCCGCCACGGCATCAGCGCGCCGGAGCCGAGGCCGGTGCTCGATCCGTTCGTGCTGGACAAGCAGATGGACCGTTTCCGCCGCGGCAAACGCACCCTGGTCGCCACCTGCGAACACTACGGGGTGCCTTTGCTGGCTGCGCACACCTCGGCTGCCGATGCACTCGCCACGATCCGGCTCGCCGAAGCCCTGGCCGGAAAGTTTTCCGAGCTCCGGATCCCGGCCCGGACGCTGCACGGATTGCAGGTGCGTTGGGCAGCGGAACAAGCCGCGAGCTTCCAGGAATACCTGCGCCGGAGCAATCCCGATGCCGTGGTCGACGGGCGCTGGCCAGTCGGCCGGTGATTCGGACGCCCGCCGATCCAGCCGGTCGGTGATCCAGCCCGTCGGTGATCCAGCCGTCGGCAGTCCGGACGGCTTGGACCCGAGCCTCCGGGGTTGCCCGGACGTTGCGCATCGGATGCCGGCATAGGGGCAAACTCACACGGCAGGAACGCGGAGGAATTCCACAAGCCGGCTTGCGATTATTTCCGTGCTGTCCGGAATCGCCAGCTGTGAATCAGCTATGAAGCATGGAATCGGAATATCATTCGACAATTTCCAAAATGTGACGCAATAAGTTCGATGAACATGTGATGCATTCCGTCATGGAATACTTAAGTTCGCCTACCCGCAGAGCGCTGCCGCGCTGCCCGGGCGGTCCAGCCAACACTTGAGGTTTCATGATCACCATTTCCGAACTGCGCAAGGTCTACCGGCAGGGCAAACGAGAAATCGTCGCCCTGGACGGGGTTTCGCTGTCCGTGCCCAAAGGCGCAGTGCACGGCATCATCGGGCACTCCGGAGCCGGGAAGTCGACGCTGGTCCGCTGCCTGACCCTGCTCGACCGGCCGACCTCCGGCAGCGTCGAGATCAACGGCGTCGAACTCAGTTCAGTGGGCAACAAAGAAATCCGGCAGGCCCGGCGAAAAGTGGGCATGGTCTTCCAACACGCGAATCTGCTCGATTCGCGGACCGCGGGCGGAAACGTCGCCCATCCGCTCGAACTGGTCGGAACCCCGAAAGCGCAGATCGACGAGTCGGTCGGCCGGCTCTTGGGCCTGGTCGGGTTGGCCGGATTCGAAAACGCTTATCCGGCCCAGCTTTCCGGTGGGCAACGGCAACGCGTCGGCATCGCCCGCGCGCTCGCCGCCGATCCCGATGTGCTGCTCTGCGACGAGCCCACCTCGGCGTTGGACCCAGGCACCACGGATGAAATCCTCGATCTGATCAAGGAACTCACCGTCCGGTTGCAGTTGACCGTGCTGATCATCACCCACGAAATGAACGTCGTGAAGCGGGTCTGCGACTCGGTGTCGCTGCTCGAAGCCGGCAGGATCGCCGAACACGGTTCCCTGAAAGAGATCTCCGAGCACGCCGAAAGCCGGCTGGCCCAAGCGCTGCTGCCGCTGCCCGCCGTGGCCGAGGCCCCAGGGCAGACCGTGCTGGACATCATGTTCAGCACGGAAACCGTGCACACTCCGGTGCTCTCCAGCCTGGCCCGGCACTTCGACATCGATGTCAACGTGCTTTCCGGCAGCATCGAGCCGATCGGCGGCCAGCAGTTCGGCCGGCTCCGGATCGGCCTGGCCGAAGGCACTGACGTGGCCGCGGTAGTGCAGTATCTGGAGGAGGCGGGCGCTTCGGTCGCCCGGCCCGGCAGCGATACCGGGGAGGTCTTCGAATGAGCGACTTCTTCGCCGACCTGTTCAACGACCCGGTGATCCAGAAGGCCCTGCCGGAGGCCACCGTGGAAACCCTGACCATGGTCGGGATCTCCGCGGTGGTGACCGTCGTCGTCGGGCTGCTGCTCGGCGTGGTGCTGCACGTCAGTGCCCCGGGCGGGCTGCGGCCACTGCCGATTTTCCACCGGATCCTCTCCGATGTGATCGTCAACATCACCCGCTCGATCCCGTTCGCGATCCTGATGGTTTCGCTCATCCCCTTGGCCCGGTTCCTCACCGGCACTTCGCTCGGGCCGGTGGCCGCCTCGGTTTCGCTCTCCATCGGCACCATCCCGTTCTTCGCCCGTCTGGTCGAAACCGCGCTCCGCGATGTGTCGCACGGCAAGATCGATGCCGCCCTGGTGATGGGCTCGACGAACTTCCAAGTGGTGTCCAAAGTGCTGTTGCGCGAGGCGCTGCCCGGAATCGTGGCTGCGATCACCACCACCACGGTGACGCTCGTGGGCTACTCCGCGATGGCGGGCCTGGTCGGCGGCGGAGGCTTGGGCAAATTGGCCTACAACTTCGGCTTCCAGCGCTTCATGCCCAACGTGATGCTCGTGGTCCTGGTGCTGATCGTGGTCCTGGTGATCCTGATCCAAGTGATCGGCGACTTCATCGCCCGCCGGGTAGACCACCGTTAGATTTCCCTTGGCCGAAACAGAAAAATGAAAAGGAAGCATCACATGCGCAAGAAACTCGCACTTGCAGTAACCGGGATTGTGGCCGCGATCGCCTTGACCGCGTGCGGTGGCGGATCCGCCACTCCGGCGGCAAGCACTGCGGCGCTCGATCCCAATAATCCGGTGACCTTGAAAGTCGGCGCAAGCCCCACCCCGCACGCCAAGATCCTGGAATTCGTCAACCAGAACCTGGCGCCAGCCGCGGGCCTGAAGCTGGAGATCAAAGAGATCGAGGACTACCAGACGCCCAATACCGCGCTGAGCGATGGTTCCCTGGACGCGAATTTCTACCAGCACCTGCCCTGGTTCAACGACCAGGTGCAGACCAAAGGCTACAAATTCGAGCACGGCGCCGGCGTGCACATCGAGCCTTACGCCGCGTTCTCGCAGAAGCACAAGGCGATCTCGGATATCCCGGACGGCGGCAAGATCGCCATCACCTCGGATCCGTCCAACCAGGTGCGCGCGCTGAAAGTACTCCAGGTTGCCGGGCTGCTCAAGGACATCGATGACAAGTCGACGTCGTTGACGCTCACCGATGCGCAGAACCCCAAGAAGCTGGTGTTCTCGGAAAACCAGCCGGAACTCCTGGTCAACGACCTCAAGGACCCTTCGGTCGATTTGGCCCTGATCAACGGCAACTTCATCCTCGCCGCCGGTTTGTCCACCAAGAACGCGCTTGCCGTGGAATCGGTCCAGGACAATCCGTACGCGAACTTCCTCGCTTGGCGCACCGACTCCAAGGGCGACGTCCGGATCGCCAAGCTCGAAGAGCTGCTGCACTCCCCCGAGGTCAAGAAATACATCGAAGACACCTGGCCCAACGGCGATGTGACTCCGGCGTTCTAAACCCGGCAACAACGCGAACCAGTTCGCGCACCGAGGGGCCACGTCTGCAGGTTATGACGGACTTTTAACCTGCAGACGTGGCCCCTCGGTGCGTTTACGCCGTGGCGGTGGCTGCAGCCGCAGCTTTCGACGCGGCCGGCAAGGCTTCGAAGATCCGGTTCATTGCGGCATCGTCATGGGCGGCGGACAGGAACCAGGCTTCGAAGACCGACGGCGGCAGGTACACGCCGGAGTCGAGCATCGAGTGGAAGAACGGCGCATAGCGGAAAACGTCCTGGGCTTGCGCATCGGCGTAGTTCTGCACTTCGGAGACCCCGAACGCCACGGAGAACAGGTTTCCGGCCCGTTGGATCGAATGCTGCACCCCTTCGGCGTCCAGCGCCCGGGAGAGCGCGGCCGAAAGCTCCAGCGACCGCGCATCGACGTGCGCGTACACCTCGGCGGTCGCCGCGTTCAGGGTGGCGACTCCGGCCGCCATTGCCACCGGATTCCCGCTCAGGGTGCCGGCTTGGTAAACCGGCCCCAACGGCGCCAAGTACTCCATCACCTCGGCCCGGCCGCCGAGGGCCGCAGTCGGCAGCCCGCCGCCGATCACTTTGCCGAAAGTCAGCAGATCCGGCGTCCAGCCTTCGCTTGCCCCGGTCAAGCCCCAGTAACCGCCCGGGCCGACCCGGAAACCGGTCAGCACTTCGTCCAGGATCAGCAAGGCCCCGTGCTCCCGGGTGATTTGCGCCAGCCCGGCGTTGAATCCCGGCAGCGGTTGCACCACGCCCATGTTCGCCGGCGCGGCTTCGGTGATCACCGCGGCGATCCGGCTGCCGTGCACCTCGAATGCCTCACGTACCGCGGCGAGGTCGTTGTACGGCAAAACCAGCGTCTCGGCGGCCGTGGCCCCGGTAACCCCGGCCGAACCGGGCATCGCGAGCGTCGCCAGGCCGGAGCCGGCCGCGGCCAGCAGGCTGTCCACATGGCCGTGGTAGCAGCCGGCGAATTTCACGATCAGCTCGCGGCCGGTGAAGCCCCGGGCCAAACGCACCGCGGTCATCGTCGCCTCGGTGCCGGTGGAAACCATCCGCAACCGCTCGACGGCGGCCACCCGGCCCAGCACCAATTCTGCCAACTCGGCCTCGGCCGGAGTCGATGCGCCGAACGACAGCCCTCGGTCCACCGCGGCATGCACCGCGGACAAAACCCCGGGATGGGCGTGGCCGAGCAACGCCGGCCCCCAAGAACACACCAGGTCCACGTACTCGCGGCCGTCGGCATCGTGCAGATAGGCGCCCTGCGCCGAGGTGATGAAGCGCGGAGTGCCGCCGACCGAGCCGAAGGCGCGCACCGGGGAGTTCACTCCGCCGGGCATCAGTCCGCGGGCATGGTCGAAAAGTTCCTGCGATGAAGTCATGGTTTTCTCCTGGGTTCGGGGCGGCTCAGCCGGCGAGCAATTCGGCGACCCGTGGTTTGACCGCGCTGCCGAAGAGCTCGATGGACTGCATCATCGAGGCGTGCGGCAGGCTGCCATTGCTGTATTTCAGATCGAATCGGTCGACCCCGAGGTTCTTTTTCAGCAGCACGATTTTCTGCGCGACGGTTTCCGGGGAGCCCACGTACAAGGCGCCTTCCGGCCCGCACATCGCGTCGAAGTCCTCCCGGCTGCCCGGACCCCAACCACGCTCGGCGCCGATTTTGTTCCGGCTGATGATCCAATGCGGGAAGAGTTCCTCACGGGCCTGCTCATCGGTCTCCGCCAGGTGCCCGGGCGAGTGCGTGGCGATCTGCCGCATCGGGTGCTGGTACTTGGCCATTGCCTCGCGGTACAGCTCCACCAGGGGTGCGAAGGCACTCGGCCGACCGCCGATGATCGCGAAAATGATCGGGTAACCGTACTGCGCGCACCGCAGCACGGATTCCGGCGTGCCGCCGACTCCGATCCAGGCGGGAAGCAAATGGTGTTCCAACGGCGGATAGGCCCGCAACCCGCTGATCCCGGGCCGGCTACGGCCTTCCCAATGCATCGGCTTCTGCGAACGCGCCAGGTCGAAGAGCTCGAGTTTTTCCTCGAAGAGCATCTCGTAATCGTCCAGGTCCAGGCCGAAGAGCGGGAAGGACTCGATGAAGGACCCCCGGCCCAACATCACTTCGGCACGTCCGTTGGACAAGGCGTCCACGGTCGAGAAGCGCTGGAAAACCCGGATCGGATCGTCTGAACTCAAAACCGTCACGGCGGAGCCCAGCCGGATCTGGCTGGTCCGGGCCGCTGCCGCGGCCAAGAACACTTCCGGGGCCGAGACCGCGAAATCCCGACGATGGTGTTCGCCGACGCCGAAGGCGTGCAAGCCGAGCGCGTCCGCCAGTTCCACCTGTTCGAGCATCTGCCGCAAGACCTTGGCCGGCTCCACCGCACTGCCATCGGCCTCCAAGCCGATGTCGCCGAAGGTGTTCAAGCCCAGCAGGATCTGGTCCGCGGGTACCGGTGCGGTCGGGTCGGTCGTCATCGCTGCTCCTGCCATTGCGCCAGTTCCATCGCCCAGTAGGTCAAAATCGAATCCGCTCCGGCACGCTTGATGCTCAGCACCGATTCTTCGATCGCGGCCCGGCGATCGATCCAACCGTTCGCTGCCGCCGCTTCGATCATCGCGTACTCGCCGGAAATCTGATAGGCCGCGACCGGCACCGGAGAGATCTCGGCGACGTCGGCCAGAATGTCCAAATAGCTCATCGCCGGCTTGACCATCACCATATCCGCACCTTCTTGGAGGTCGAGTTCCACCTCCAGCAAAGCCTCACGACGGTTGGCGCTGTCCATCTGATAGGTCCGGCGGTCGCCCTGCAACGCCGAATCGACGGCGTCGCGGAACGGCCCGTAGAACGCCGAAGCGTATTTCGCGGCATAGGCGAGCACCCCGGCATCCTGGAATCCGGCCTCGTCCAACGCCTGCCGGACCACCGCGACCTGGCCGTCCATCATCCCGGAAGGACCCAACAGGTGTGCCCCCGCACCGGCCTGGGCGACCGCCATCTCGGCGTAGATCTCCAACGTGGCGTCATTGTCCACCCGGCCCTGCCCGTCCAGGACTCCGCAGTGCCCGTGGTCGGTGAATTCGTCCAGGCACAGATCGCTCATCACCACGAGTTCGTCGCCGACTTCGGCGCGGACCTCACGGATCGACCGGTTCAAAATGCCGTTTTCGTCGACTGAGCCGCTGCCGCGCGGATCCCTTCGGGCCGGGATGCCGAACAGCATCACGCCGCCGAGCCCGGCAGCCGCGGCATCCGCTGCCGCCCGGCGCAGCGAGTCCGAACTGTGCTGCACCACCCCGGGCATCGAAGCGATCGGCTGCGGTTCGTTGAGCACCTCTTTCACGAAGAGCGGCAGAATCAGATCGGAGCGGTGCACCCGGTGCTCCGCGACGAGGCGGCGCATCGCCGGGGTGCTCCGCAGGCGGCGCGGCCGTTGCGCGGGAAAACTCATGATGTGGTCCTTCCGTGGGCACTGCTGTTTCCGCGGACATCGATCAATGCCCGCACGATTCCTTCCGGCGTGGGTTGCGCGGCCGTCGCCGCCACCACGATTCCATCCCGGGCGGCTTGTTCCGCGGTCGGCTCCCCGATCGCAATGAACTTCACCGCGCCCAAGGGTGCCAGGGCCGTTGCGATCCGGCTCGCGGCGCTGGGCGAAGCGGCCACGACGGCGTGCAGGCTCCCCTGTGCGATCCGCTCCCGGGCTTGGGCCAGGCTGAGCACCGGAGCCGCCGGCTCGGGCAGCCCGACGGCGAGTTCAGTGCTCAGCCGCCGGTCCGCCGGGTAGTCGACGGTGCGGTAGGCGGTGCATACCGTCACGGTTGCGCCCGCGGCGCGGAGCGCCTCGGCCAACGTCGGTGCCGCAATGTCCGATTGCGGCAGCCAGACCGCGGCGCCGCCGAACTGCGGCAGAATCTCGATCAGTCCGGCCGCCGATTGCCGGTCCTCCGGGGCCAGATCGACCTGCAGGCCTTCGGCTTCCAGAACCTTTCGCGACGAGGGCCCGATCGTGGCCACTCTGGTCCGGTTGGGGACCAGTTCGGCCAGACTGGTTCCGCGTGCGGCAGCGGCCGCCTTCAACGCCCGCACCGTGGTGATCGACGAGACCACCAACCAGGCGTAGTCTCCCCGGGCCAAAGCTCCGACCTGGAAGTCCACCGCTTCGAAGTCGATCAGCGGCAACAGCAGGGCGTCCGCCCCGGCCTCCTCGAGTGCGCCGACCAGGGCTCCGGAACGGTCCGGACTCCGAGTCACCAGAACCGACATGCCGCGCAGCTGCGTTCCACCGGGCAACGGGATCAGATCAATTCTGCAGCGCCGTCGGCGAGCAGTTCCTCGGCCAACTCGATGCCCAGCAACGTCGCCGCCACCTCGGTGAACGCATCGGTGGCTTTGGCCCCGCGGATCACCCGGGTGCCGTCGGCCGAGGCTACGCAGGCCTCCAGCCGGAGCAGGCTGCCCCGGCGCTGCGCCAAGGCTCCCACCGGGGCGCTGCAACCGGCCTCAAGCCGCGCCAGGAGCGCCCGTTCCGCGGTGACCGCGAGCCGGCTGTCCGGGTCGTCGAGCGCCGCCAAGGCTGCCTTGAGCGGTTCCGGAGCGGTGGCCGCGATCTCCACCGCCAAGGCGCCCTGGCCTGGCGCCGGCAACATCACCGAATCCTCGAAAAGCTCCGAGACCGCGGACGAACGGCCGATTCTGGCCAGACCGGCCGCCGCGAGCACCACGGCATCCAGGTCGTTCTCCAACCGGGCCAACCGGGTGTCGACATTGCCCCGGATGTCCACGACCTCGAGGTCGGAGCGCGCAGCCCGCAGTTGGGCCGCCCGACGCGGCGAACCGGTGCCGATCTTGGCTCCGGGGGCCAGCTCGGCCAGGGTCCGATGCGAGCGGGCGCACAAGGCATCCCGGACTTCGGCACGCGCCGGGACCGCGGCCAGCAACAGTCCGGGAGCCGGCGCCGTCGGCAGATCCTTGAGCGAATGCACCGCGAAATCGATCTCGCCGCGCAGCAACGCCTCCCGCAGCGCGGTCACGAAGACCCCGGTGCCGCCCATCTGGGACAGCGGACCGGTCAGCACATCGCCGTCGGTCCGGATCTGCACCAACTCGACGTCGAAGCCGCCGATCGCGATCAATTGATCGGCCACCTGCTGGGACTGCGTCCGGGCCAGCGTCGATCCGCGGGTGCCCAACGTGAAGGTTTCAGGCACTGGCCGCAGCCACCGATCCGACTCTGGTGTCCGCACCCGCGATGGTCGGTTTCTCACCACGGAAATTGGCGCAGCAGCCCGGGCGGCAGACGTCGTACCAAGGCCCCAGACCGGTCATCGCCGGCCGGTCCGCAATGTTGTTGGCCACCGTGCGTTCGCAGACCAGGTCAACCAGGCCGGCTACGAATTTCTGGTGTGTTCCGGGAGTCGGGACCCGGTCGAAGGCCAGCTCCAACCGTTCCGCGGTCTCTTTGGCTTCGGTGTCCAAATCCCAGACGACCTCCATATGGTCGCTGACGAAACCGAGCGGAACCACGACCACGCCACGCACGCCGTTTTCGGCCAGCTCTTCCATCGCGTCGCTGATATCCGGCTCCAACCAGGGCACATGCGGGGCACCGGAGCGGGACTGGTACACCAAGGACCAGTCGGCCGCCGGATCGACCCGTTCGACCACCGCCGCGGCGGCGGCGAGGTGCTGCGCCACGTAGGCGGAGCCCTCATCGAATTCGCGCGGCTCGTCGACGGAGGCGCCGGCGGCGTCGGCATCCCGGGTCGGAATCGAATGGGTGGCGAACAGGATGTGCACCTTGCCGGCCTCGCCGACCGCTGCTCGGACCTTCGCGAGTCCGGCCGCGGTGCCTTCGATGAACGGCTCCACGAACCCCGGGTGGTCGAAGTACTGCCGGATTTTGTCCACCTCGAGCTTTCCGTCCAAACCGGATTCGACCAGGGCCATGCCCAGGTCTTCCCGGTACTGGCGGCAGGAGGAATAACAGGAGTAAGCGCTCGTGGTGACGGTCAGGATCCGGCGGTGGCCGGCGTCGTAAGCGTCCTGGAGCACCTGCGGGATGTACGGATCCCAGTTGCGGTTCCCCCAGAGCACCGGCAACTCGATTCCCCGGGCGGCGAGCTCCGCTTCCAAAGCGGCCTTCAGCGCTCGGTTCTGTTCGTTGATCGGACTGATTCCGCCGAACGCACGGTAGTGGTGCGACACTTCTTCGAGCCGCTCGTCCGGGATGCCCCGGCCCCGGGTGACGTTGCGCAGGAACAGGATCACGTCGTCCTGCCCTTCCGGCCCGCCGAACGACGCCAGCAAAATCGCATCGTATTCTTTGGGCGCCATGCGCCCGCGCTCGGTGATCGGGTTCTGGGCGGTCAGGTTGCGGGTCACTGGAGCACCTCGGCGATCTCAGCGGCGTTGATCCGCCGCCCGGTGTAGAACGGCACTTCTTCGCGGACGTGCATCCGGGCGTCGGTGGCGCGCAGGTGACGCATCAGATCGACCAATTCCAGTACGTCGTCGGCTTCCAGGCCGAGCAGCCACTCCCAATCGCCCAGGGCGAACGAGGACACCGTATTCGCCAGCACACCCGGGAATTCGCGCCCCATCATGCCGTGTTCGCGCAACATCCGCCCGCGCTCTTCGTCCGGCAGGATGTACCACTCGTAAGAACGCACGAACGGGTAGACGCAGACCCATTGCTTGGGCTCGATGCCGGCCCGCATGTAGGTGGGGATGTGGCTTTTCGCGAACTCCGCTTCCCGGTGCACACCCATCGCGGACCAGGTGATCTCGGTATTCGCGAACAGCTCGGTGCGCCTGATGTCGCGGATTGCCTGCTGCAGGCCCTCCGCGCTCGGCCCGACCAACCACAGCATCACATCGGCGTCGTTGCGCATCGCGGAAACGTCGTAGGCGCCGCGCAGGGTGATCCCGCGCTGGGCCAGCTGCCCGGTCAACTCGTCGAACGCGCCGAGCTTGCCGTTGCCCACGGTGGCCTTCCCGATCCGCTTGACCACGGTCCACAGCGTGAACGGGGTCTGCGAAGGGTCCAGGCCTTCAGTTTTACTGACAGATTCTGCCAAAGTGTCGCTCATAGCTAACAGTCTGCTCCTCACCGGCATTAATGTCGAAATGAAATTATTCTACAAGGCGTAGAAGTTATGGAATTCAAGCCAGACGCTGGGCTTGCGCCCGGGCGTCCGAGATCACCGAGACCAGGCCGTTGCCGGCCAGCCAGGCACCCACCACAGCAAGGCCGTCGATGCCCTGCACGGCGTCCCGGAAGGCTTCGATCCGGGCCTTCTGGCCGATTCCGGCGGCCGGAACCGAGGTGGTCCAGACCACCCGATCCCAATCCAGGACGTCCTCTTCCCGAACCTGTTGGCCCAGCAGTGCGCTGGCATCGGACAGGGCTTGCGGCAAATCCGCTTCGGTGCCCTCCCGGTAGGAGAGCCGCAGCACGTGCGTGCCCGGGCCCTCTTCATCCGCCAGCCAGGGCCATTTCACCGTGGCATGGGTCAGCGCTTTCGCCGCGACTTCTTTGACCTGCTCCGAGACCAGCACACCGGTGCCGCGCGGCGCGGCGTCCAGCTCCGGCAAATCCACCACGATGGTCAGCAGGGTCAAGGCCGTGCCGCGGAGCTTGTCCCCCAGCGCGGCCTCGAACGACTCGGCCTCCGGAACGATCCCGCGCAGCAAATCGACCGCGCTCGCGGCTTCGGTGGCGACGACCACCCGGTCCACCTCCAGCTCCGCTCCGGGAATGCTCAGGTGCCAGGCAGTACCGGTACGCCGGATCGAACCCACCGGGCTCTCCCGCTTGATCTCGACCCCCAGTTCTTCGAGTTCGGTCCGCAGCGCTTGCGCGATCTGGAACATGCCACCGCGCAGTCCACCGACCGCCGAGCCGGCTTTGGCGCGCCCCGAGCTGCCCCGGATCGCTGCCACCGCGGCGGACAACGAACCGTGCTCGCGCATCGCGGCGAGCAAACCGGGGACCGCGGCCTCGGGATCGAGGTCCGCGGCGCTGGTCGAATACACCCCGCCGACCACCGGGCTGACCAAACGGTCCAGCACGGTCTGACCCATTCTGGAGCGGACCAAATCAGCCAGACTCCGTGATTTGGCGCCGACGCCGCGGGGCAGGTTCCCGTCCAACTTCGCCCGGAGCAATCCGGTCCGGCCCAGGATTTCCCGCAGCTCGGGATCGTCCAGATCGCCGGGGATGCCCAGCACCCCGTGGCTGGGCAGCTGGGCGGCTTTCGCCTCGCCGCGGCCATCCGCGTATTCCAACCAGGCACCGACCGGATTCGGGTCCACCAGCTGCTCGGCAAGTCCCAATTGGGCCGCCAGATCTTCGAGCGCATTGCTGCGCTTCGCATAGCTCTCCGCCCCGGCGTCGAGCACCAGGCCGCCGACTTCGTGGGCCGCCACCGGGCCGCCGATCTCCGCACTCGACTCCAGCAAGGTCACGCTGCAGCCGGCGTGCGCCAGCTCGCGTGCGGCCACCAGTCCTGCCATCCCGCCGCCCACGACGGCAGCCGCAGGGCGCGGCGCCGGACTGCTCTTCTCGGAACCGGATCCGTCTGTCATGGCTTGGGCTCTTCTCTGTGCTGATACGTTCTGGTCTAGTCGTGCTGGCCGGCCGTGCGCACCGGCTCGACGGAATGCACTAATTCCACGATACGGCTCAGCACCGACGGATCGGTCTCCGGCGGCACCCCGTGGCCCAGATTCACCACATGCGACGGTGCCGAGTCACCCCGCCGCAGCACCTCCCGGACGTGCGCTTCGAGCACCGGCCAGGGCGCGGGCAGCAGCGCCGGATCGATATTGCCCTGCAACGGGGTCGTGCCGCCGAGCCGGCGGTTGGCCTCGTCCAGCGGGAGCCGGTAGTCGACCCCCACCACGTCCACGCCGACTTCGCGCATCGCGACCAACAACTCCGAGGTGCCGGTGCCGAAGTGGATCAGCGGCGCGCCGAGGTCGCGGACCTTGTCCAGCGCGAGTCTGCTCGCCGGCGCCACATGCGCCTGGTAGTCGGCCAAACCCAGTGAGCCGGCCCAGGAGTCGAAGAGCTGCCCGGCGCTCGCTCCGGCCTCGAGCTGCGCCCGGAGGAACAGTCCGGAGGCTTCGGCAGCCCATTCCGCCAAGGCCCGCCAGGTTTCCGGCGCGGCGTGCATCATGGTCCGCGGGCCCAGGTGGTCCCGGGACGGCTTGCCTTCGACCATGTAGGCGGCCAACGTGAACGGCGCGCCGGCGAACCCGATCAACGGGGTACTGCCCAGTTGCTCCACGGTGAGTGCCACGGCGTCCCGGATCGGCTGCAGCGAAGCTTCGGTCAGCGTGGGCAGCGCACGCACGTCCTCGAGCGTGCGGATCGGCTGCTCCAGCACCGGTCCGACGCCGGGCACGATGTCGACGCCGACGCCGGCCAGCTTCAGCGGGATCACGATGTCGGAGAAGAAGATCGCGGCATCGACGTCATGGCGGCGCACCGGCTGAAGCGTGATCTCGCTGGCCAGTTCCGGCTGCAGGCAGGAATCGAGCATCGATATGCCTTCGCGGAGCTTGCGGTACTCCGGCAGCGAGCGGCCGGCCTGGCGCATGAACCAGACCGGGCGGCGGCTTGGCGTGCGGCCCCGGTAGGCGGCGATCAACGGCGCATCGGCGGTGCGTCCGTCCTTGAGCGGGTGGCTGGAATTCAGCGTCATATCTTCGATTCTGCCTGTGGATTTACGGCCAGGATGACGACAACCTGTCAATTTTGTGGTGAGGCAAGCCTTCCTATTCTACAAGCGGCCGAAATCGTAGGATGAGATCGCTGTGGTTCTCTTTTCTCTGGTCGCGACACACGCCGACATCGATTTGGAAACCGTCGCCCGTCTGAGCGTCGGCTCTTCAGCCGTCTCCAATTCCGCAGTCGTTCTGGCCACCTGCAACCGCTTTGAAATCTACTCGGCGGCGGAAGACCCGCAGCTCGCCAAAGACCGGTTCGTCGCCGAACTGGCTACCGTTTCCGGTTTGCCCTCTCCCCTGGTCGATTCGGCTTTCAAGCTGCTCACCGGCTCCGCCGTGGCCGAACACTTGTTCTCCGTCGCCTCCGGCCTGGACTCCGCCGTCGTTGGCGAGCGGGAAATCGCCGGCCAAGTCCGCCGTGCGCTCAGCGATGCGCAAACCAATTTCGCGGTGCCCGGCCCGTTGGTCCGGTTGTTCCAGACTGCTTCCCGGGCCGCCAAGGACGTCGGTTCGCAAACCGCCTTGGGCAGCCAGGGACGGTCCATCGTCTCGGTAGCCCTTGATCTGGCCGCAGATTCGTCAGCCCTTGATTGGGCCGCCCGCAAAGCCGTGGTCTACGGCACCGGCGCGTACGCCGGAGTGACCGTGGCGCTGCTGCATGAGCGCGGCGTCACCGATGTCACCGTGTTCTCCGCCTCCGGCCGGGCCGCGGAATTCGCCGCAGCCCGCGGCGCGCACGCCGCGGAATCCCTGGCCGAGGCCCTCGGCGACGCCGATCTGGTGATCGGCTGCAGCGGCTCCGACCACCGGATCGCGGCCGCCGAATTGGGCACCATCCGGGATCGTTCCGGGGTCTCCGGCAGCCCGCTCTCCGTGATCGACCTGGCGCTGAGCCGGGATTTCGATCCGGCTGTCGCCGAACTTCCCGGGGTGGAGCTGCTCACCCTGGAAACCGTCCGGCTGGCCGCGCCGTCGGAACAGGAATCCGCTCTGCTGCAAGCCCAAGTGATCGTGTCCCAAGCCGCAGCCGACTTCGAGCTTTCAATCGCGGCACGCAGTGTGGACACGGCGATTGTTGCCTTGCGCAAACACACCATGGCGGTGCTCGACGCGGAAATGGAACGGGTCCGGGCACAGCACGGCTGCACCGCGGCCGCCGAAGAAGTGGAATTCGCTTTGCGGCGGATGGTCAAGCAGCTGTTGCACGGGCCCACGGTCCGCGCCAAAGAACTGGCCGCAGCAGGCCAGCAAGGCGAATACATCGCGGCGCTGCAGGCGCTGTACGGCATCGAGATCGAAGCCGTGGAACCGCAGATGCCGGCGGCGGTGGAATCCGCCGAGTCCGCTACCCAGCCGACCTGCCCGGTGGACCACGACCAGAGCGCCTAGCCCGGGGTACCGGAGTGCCGGGCAGACCTGACGGACTCGATAGGTTCGTCGGCGCCTCGGAGCATCTCATCGGTACCGAGTCCGCCACTTGTGCCCGCCACTGCCGGGACAACCGCCAGGATCAGGGCTCCAATCCCCCGGCCACGCTGAACGCGCGATCGAAGCCGGCCGCCCGCAGGGCCAGAGCCGCGGCAGCGGAACGCAGCCCGGTCCGGCAGAACAAGACCAGGTCGGTCCCGGCCGGAAGCGCGCCGAAATTGCCGGCATCGAGCTCGGCTTTGGGCAGCAGGATCGCACCCGGCACCGTGCCCAACACGGTTTCCGACGGTGATCGGACATCGATCAGCGCAAAGCTGCCGGCCGGCAAAGAAGCCAGTTCCACCGCCACCGGGGCCGGTGCGGCAACGCCGCAGAATTCCGCATAGTCGATCAATCCGGTGACCGGTTCGCGTTCCGGATCCGCTGCGACCGCAATGGTCCGCCACGAGCCGGCCAAGGCATCATGGATCTGCAGCCGGCCGAGCAGCGGTTTGCCGACTCCGGTGATCAGTTTGACCGCCTCGGCCGCCATCACCGAACCGATCACACCGCAGAGCATCCCGAAGACCCCGGCCTCGGAGCAAGCCGGCACAGTCTCCGCAGCGGGCGGTTCGGGGAAGATGTCCCGATAGGTCGGCCCATGCCCGGCCCAGAACACCGAAACCTGACCGTCGAACCGCAGGATCGATCCCCAGACCAGCGGTTTCGCCAGGATTTCGCAGGCGTCGGAGACCAGGTACCGGGTGGCGAAATTGTCCGAGCCGTCCAACACCAGATCGAACCGGCCAAACAGTTCCAGGGCGTTCGAAGCATCCAATCGCAGTTCCAGGGGCTCCACGTCGACCAGCGGATTCAATGCGGCCACCGCAGCGGCGGCAGAGGATACTTTCGGCGCGCCGACCGACCCGGTACTGTGCAGCACCTGCCGTTGCAAGTTGGAGACGTCCACCGCGTCGTCGTCGACAATCGCGATCCGGCCCACGCCGGCCGCGGCCAAATAGGAAATCACCGGCGAGCCCAGACCACCCGCGCCGATCACCAGGACTTTGGCGTTCTTGAGCCGGCGCTGGCCCAGCACACCGACTTCGGTGAGCAGCAGATGCCGGGAATACCGCTCCATTTCTTCGGCCGTGAGTTCCGGCGCAGGGCTTACCAATTCGGCTGCAGAAAACATGTTCCAAATCTACGCTGCAGCCAAGTTACCCCCCAGTAAGCTGTACCAAGCATGTTAAGGAGAAGCCATGACTGAGGAAACCCGCACGCGGCCTGCCCGGCTGCCTCGGGACGAACGCCGCGCCCAATTGCTTTCGGCTGCCCAGGAGGTTTTCGTCGCAAACGGATACCACGGGGCCGCCATGGATGAGATCGCGGAAACCGCGCAAGTGTCCAAGCCCGTGCTCTACCAGCACTTCCCGTCCAAGCGGGACCTCTACTTGGCCCTGCTGGATCAGCAGATCGCCGAACTGACTGCCCGCATGCTCGCTGCCCTGGCCTCGACCAATGACAACAAGTACCGGGTGCAAGCCACGATCAAGGCCTACTTCGAGTTCATTTCCAAAGACGACCAGGCGCATCGGCTGATCTTCGAGAACGATTTGATCAACGATCCGGAGGTCGCCGCGAAAATCGAGATTTTCAGTGCGACGTATGCGGATGCGATCGCCGGCATCATCACGCACGACACCTCGCTTCCCGCGCCGGAAGCCACCCTGCTGGGCCGCGCGCTGGCCGGCATGTCGCATGTCAGCGCCCGTTACTGGTTGGAAAACGACAGCGAAATCGAGCTGGAGGTCGCGGTCGAGCTGATTTATCGTTTAGCTTGGCGCGGAATCAGCCGATTCCCCAAGGAAACCAATCCAGAAGAGAACTAAGCTGGGATCCGAGCAAGAATCCAAGCTGTAGCAACAACCCCAGAAGGAGCATCCGCGGTGGAAGTCAAGATCGGAATTCAGAATGTGGGCCGGGAAATCGTGCTCGAGTCCAACCAGGATGCTGACGCCGTTGCGGCGTTGGTCTCGGAGGCGATCAAGAACAGCACCGAGCTCCGCCTCGCGGACGACAAAGGGCGCACCGTGATTGTCCCCGGCGGCTCGATCGGCTACGTGGAACTCGGCGCCGAAGAGTCCCGACGGGTCGGATTCGGGGCGCTCTAAATGGTCGATTTGGTTGTCATCGCGCTGATCTCCACGGGTCTGGGCATCATCGCCTGGGCAGTGGACCGGAACCACGACAAGTACGGCGCGATCCTGCCTCCGGCGGCCGCCGTCGTCGCTGCCATGCTGACCTGGATCATCACCATCTCGGCCACCTTGGGATATCTTCCGGGCTGGACCTGGGTGCCGTGGATCGCCTCGTTGCTGATCGGCGCGGCCGCGGCCGTTGCCGTCACCTGGTTGCTCGGCCGCAGCCGGAAGCACCAGGACACCGCTCAGCTCACCGCGATCCTCAAGCACGGCTGAACCGGAGCCGACCGAAGCAGAACCGGGCCGGGCCAGCTGGAATCCAGCTGGCCCGGCCCGGTCATTTGGCGGGCGAGCCCCAGTACGCCGTCTACCAGTACGCCGTCTACCAGTACGCCGCTAAAGGTCTGCCCGGCCGGCCATCGCGGAAGAGGCCTGCGCGTGTTGCCGTCGCGGAATCCGCCCGGCCGTCGCGGCGAGCCGCCCGGCCCGCACCGCGTGCTTGAACGCCTGGGCCATCCGCACCGGGTTCTGCGCCCGGGTGACTGCGGTGGCCAGGAGCACCGCGTCGCAGCCCAATTCCATCGCCAGCGCTGCGTCCGAGGCGGTGCCGATTCCGGCGTCCAAGACCACCGGGACTGAAGCCCGGGCATTGATCAGTTCGATGTTGTGCGGATTCAAGATCCCCAAGCCGGTGCCGATCGGGGCGCCCAAAGGCATCACCGCAGACGCGCCCAGCTGTTCCAAACGCAAGGCCAATACCGGATCGTCGTTGCTGTAGGCGAACACCGTGAAGCCGCGCTGCACCAATTGCCCGGTGGCTTCGAGCAGTCCCGGCGCATCCGGCAGCAAAGTGTCTTCGTCCGCGATCACTTCGAGCTTGATCCAGTTAGTCTCCAGCGCTTCCCGGGCCAGCTCCGCGGTCAGCACCGCCTCCCGGGCGGTGAAGCAGCCCGCGGTATTGGGCAGCACCCGGATCGAGTGCTGCAGCAGCAGATCGAAAAGCGAACCGTCCTGGCCCGGGCTGTACCGGCGCATGGCCACCGTGGTCAGCTCGGTTCCGGACGCCAGGAGCGCCTCGCCCAGCCCGCTCAGACTCGGTGCACCGCCGGTGCCCATGATGAGCCGCGACTGCAAAGCGACCCCGTCGATCAGAAGTTCATCGGCCACGGTTCATCCTCCTTGTACTGCGGTGACGATTTCGACCTCGTCGCCGGGTTCCAACCCGGTGCCGCCCCATTGCGAGCGCGGCACCACTTCGGCATTGCGGACGACGGCGACACCCAGCCTTCCGCCGTCGGCCGGCTGGCCGCTGGGCAGCAATTCGCGTCCGGTCTGCGCAGCGACCAGGGCGGAAACCGTTTTCGCCGCATCGAGCGGGCACGGTTCGCCGTTGAGTGTGATGGTCATCGGATCTCCTGGGTTCGGTCTGATGGTGCCGCGGCAAATCTGCCCGGAGCGAACTGCGCCCACCGCGGATCGGCACGCCCAGCGAGCAATTCGCAGCAGATCTCGGCGGCGATCGGGGTCAGCAACACACCGTGCCGGTAAAACCCGGTGGCAATGATCAGCCCTTCGGCCACCCGGCCCAGCAACGGGGCATTGTCCGGGGTGCCGGGCCGGGCCCGGGCGGTGACCTCGGAAAGGGTAAGTTCGGCGACTGCGGGCAGCACCGTCTGGGCATCCCGCAACAGCTGGTAGACCCCGCCGGCGGAGGCACCCGGGCGACCGTCTTCACGCTGCGTCGCCCCGATCACCACGCTGCCGTCGGGACGCGGGATGAGGTAGACCGGGTTGCCCCGGACCACGGCCCGCAGGGTATGCCGCAGCAGGGGTTGCAGTTGCTCCGGGACCTCCAGCCGCAAGATGTCCCCGTACACCGCGCGCAACGGCAGATCGACGGGCACGCCGGGCAGGCTGCGGGCGGCCAGGCCGTTGGTCACGATCACCTCGGCGGCCCGGATCTGCCCGCCATCGTCGAGATCGACGATTCCCGGCCGGACCGCCGTTGCACCGACCCGGCGCACTTCCAAACCGGCCAGCAGGACCGCAGCCAAACGCCGGGGATCCACCTGGTGGTCGGCCTGCGCGAAGTACCCGGACACCCGCAATTGCGGACTGAGCATCGGCTCCAGTTCGCCGAGCGCGGTCGAATCCAAGCTCTGCACCGGGAGCCCGGCCAAGGATTGCGCGGCGACCAAATCCGCCAGAAGCGCCCGGTCAGCCGGATCCGCGCCCAGCAGGACGGTCCCGGAACGTCGGTAGCCGACGTCGCCTGGGAGCGAGCCGACGAATTCCGGCCATAACCGCCAGGCCGCCAGCATCAGCTCCTGCAAGGCTTGTTCCTGGTAGTGGAATTCGGTCACCGGGGCGAGCATGCCTGCTGCGGCATAGGTCGCTCCGCCCGCCGGTTCCGGATCGATCAACAGCACCTTCCGGCCGCTGCGTTGCACCTGCCAGGCAATGCCCAAACCCACGATGCCGCCGCCGATCACTGCGACGTCGTACTGCTGCATGAAAATCTTCCCTTCCCTACGCCGGCATGATCCGGTTCAGGTATCGTGACGGTCGGCATAGTGGTCAGCTACGCCCTCTCAGCCCGTTGCAGACGATGGGCTCCCGCGGTGGCTCCAGTCTAATCCTGATCGCTGACGCAACCGGTAACCCCGCCCCAGCCCGGCCAATCAGCAACCCGGGCAGAAACTGCGGAGCGTGGCTCGGCCAAGGATCTCTGAGTGGACCTGGGAGGGCCTGGGAGGGCCTGGGAGGACCCGGGTGGGCCTGGGGAGTAGGCTTAGCGCCGTGAAAAATTTGCAGACTGCCCAGTTGTACTTGTGCACCGATGCCCGGAAACGGCAAGGCGACTTCGGGCAGTTCCTCGATGCGGCGTTCCGCGGCGGCGTGGACATCATCCAGCTGCGGGACAAGGACCTCGAAGCCGCCGAAGAACTCGAGCTGCTCGAGACCCTGCGCTCGGTCGCCGAACGGCACGGGAAATCATGGGCGGTCAATGACCGGGCGGACATCGCGTTGCTGAGCCGGGCTCCGGTTTTCCATATCGGCCAGAAGGACCTTCCGGTCCCGGGCATGCGTTTGCTGCTGCCCGACGTTTCCGCGGGGCTGTCCAGCCATTCCCCGGAACAGGCAGCCGCCGCAGCGCTCGAGGCGGGCATCGACTATTTCTGCGTCGGGCCGGTTTGGGCGACGCCGACCAAACCCGGGCGCGCCGCCGTCGGACTGGACCTGGTCCGGTTCGCCGCCGGATTGGACACTCGGAAACCCTGGTTCGCGATCGGCGGCATCGGCCTGGACAACATCGGCGAGGTGGTGGCGGCCGGGGCTCGACGGGTGGTCGTGGTCCGGGCGATCACCGAAGCCGACGACCCGGAAGCGGCGGCACAACGGCTCAAAGCCGCGCTGCCATCGCTTGAGCCGTAACTCCCGTCGCCTGCCTGCGGTTACTGGAACGAGTAGAGCATCGCGGCCAGGATCATTGCCAAACCCAAAGCCAGCAACGACGCGTGCAGCCATTTGTACATCGCCAGCAGACCCGCGAATTCACGCAGGATCGCGCTCGGCAGGAAATAGCCGGCGGTGCCGGAACCGACCGCTTGGGTGTCCATGCCGATCCGACGCGCAAGCAGCGCGGCCCGGAAGACATGAAAGTTGTTCGTCACCACGATCGAGCTGCGCTCCGAAGCGGCCGGTGCCATGAGCCTCGCGGAAAATCGCAGATTTTCCTCGGTGTTGCGCGCCTGGTCCTCGATCAGCACTGCATCGGCCGGAACGCCGCCGTCGATCAGGTACTCGGCCATTGCGGAAGCCTCGGAGCGTGCCTCGTCGGCGCCTTGCCCACCGGTGACGATGATCCGGCAGGATACGCCCGCCGCCGTCGACTGGTCGTGGATTTCCCGGGCTTTGATCAGCCGGCTCGCCAACAACGGCGGAACCCGGGCACCGATCAGGCCCGAGCCGAGGACGATCACGTAATCCGGATCGCCGCGGTAGGGCAACTTCGAATAAACCAGGGCGTAAATCAAAAAACTGCACAGGAGGTAGCCCAGGTAACCGGCGATCAGCACCACCGCGGTTCCGAAAGCGAACAAAGCATTCTGCGTCACGGCGGATTCCGACTGCACTGAGACCATCAGGACAAGCACCATGCCGACGCCGAGGATCGCCAAGCCGGCGAACAGGGACAGCAGGTTGCCCGGGCTGCGGCCCTCCCGGCGCAGCATCACGACGCCATTGAGGATCAGGAACCCGCACAAGAACACCGCGGACAACGGAACCAGGACGAAAACCAAGCCCACGGTCAACAGTTGCCGGACCCCGGCCGGCAGATCCGGCACGGCCACCACCGCGAGGTAGCTGAAGCCGAGCGCCGCAGAGAGGTAGATCCCGTTGCGCAAGCGGCGGGGCTCCCGCTTCAGACTGACCAGGAAAATGCCCCAGCACAGCAGCGCAATACCGGTCATGATCAAGAAAATCCCCATGCCAAAACCCTACCTGCCGGCAACCTGGGTGCGGGCCGGCGGTGCGGACTGGCAGCCCGACCGGCAGGCTCAGGCGGTCAAACCCAGTTGGCTCATCCGCAGCGAGTGGTTCCGGGTCAGTGCGGCCATCAGCTCGGCTCGGAACGCATCGGCGCCCGGCAGCGCCGCACCCTCGATGCTGACCCGCTGCGCTTGGCTCAACGCCTCGCCGACCAAGCGGCGGCCCCAGAGCGCCAGACGCGAGGCCAGCCGCGGGTCGTCGTCGAGCATTTGCCGCAAGCGTTCCTGCAAACCGTCCGACGTCGGCGCGGAATCCTGGATCTGCTGGACCAATTGCGCTGTCGCCGGGTCCAGGAATTGACTGACTGAACGGTAGAAATCAGCCGAAATCGTATCGATCACATAGGCCTTCATGATCGATTCGTACCAATCCGCCGGTCTGGTCCGTTCGTGGAAAGCGTCGATGGAGGGTTGAAAGGGCAGCATCGCGGCTTCCACGTCCTGGCCCAGGCCGGACAACCGCTCGGCGACCAATTCGAAGTTCCCGAACTCGGTGACCGCCATCCGGCCCAGGACCGCGCGATCGCGCAGGCTCGGTGAAAACCTGGCGTCCGAGGACAGCCGTTCGAAGGCCGAGAGCTCGCCATAAGCCATCACGCCGAGCAGGTCCAGGACAAAGCGATCCGTCATGTCTGCAAGACTAGATCACCTCGGCCGGACTGTCCGACCAAGGCATTAGGCTGGGCTTGTGCCTCATTCGCAGATCGTCGTGCCCGACAATGACCGGCCCCTGCACGAAGCCCTGGCGGCTTTGCAGACCGAATTCGAGCTGCCTGCCGGCTTCAGCCCGGAGGTGAGCGCGGAACTCGAACGATCGATCGCCGAGCACCGGCTTCCGGACTCGGATCTGACCGGGTTGCCGTTCATCACCATCGATCCGCCGGCTTCGATGGATCTGGATCAGGCGATGCATCTGGTCCGCGAAGGCCAGGGTTACCGGGTCTACTACGCGATCGCCGACGTGCCCGGGTTCGTGCCGCCCGGCGGCGCCCTGGACGCGGAGACCCGCAAGCGCGGCCAGACCATCTACGCCCCGGACCGGATCACCCCGCTGCATCCGAAGCAGCTCAGCGAGGATGCGGCGAGCCTGCTCGCCGGAAAAACCCGCAGCGCGTTCGTCTGGCAACTGGCGCTGGACTCGGCGGGCAGTACGGTCGGCGCCACGGTGGCCAGAGCGCAGGTCGCCTCCGTGGCCAAGCTCGGTTACGCACAGGCCCAGGACGAACTCGACGCCGGCACCCAATCCGAATACCTGCCGACGCTGGAATTGCTCAAGGAAATCGGGCTGAAACGGATCGAGCTGGAACGCCGCCGCGGTGGCGCGAGCCTGAACTCCCCGCAACAGGAGGTCGTCCACGAAGCCGGCGTCTATCAGCTGGTCTTCCGGCCCAATCTGCCGATCGAGGATTGGAACGCGCAGATCTCGCTCGCCACCGGGATGGCTGCGGCGCAGATCATGCTGGAAGGGAAGATCGGCATCCTGCGGACCATGCCGGCCCCGGATCCGGCCGCGGTCGACCGCTTCCGCAGACAAGCCGCAGCGCTGGGCAAACCGTGGCCGCGCGATTTGGCCTATGGCGAATTCCTGCGTTCCTTGGACCCGGCCGAGCCCCGACAACTCGCGCTGCTGCACGCGGCCACTGCGCTGTTCCGCGGCGCCGGATACACCCCTTTCGACGGCGCGGTCCCGGAACAGACCAGCCAGGCCGCCGTGGCCGCGCCCTATGCGCACACCACCGCACCGCTGCGTCGCCTGGTGGACCGCTTCGTGTTGACCATCTGCGCCGCGCTCAGCAATGGCGCCGAGGTGCCTGATTGGGCCCGCGCGGCGCTGCCGGATCTGCCGAAACTCATGGCCGCCTCGGATCAGTTGGCCGGACGGGTGGACCGGGCGGCGCTGGACACGGTCGAAGCGGCAGTGCTGAGCAGCCGGATCGGCGAAGAATTCGACGCCGTGGTGCTGGCCGGTGCCCGCAAAACCGACAACAAAGCCGAACCAGGCAAAGGCGTACCGCGCCCCAGCACGCAATTTTCCACCGTGCAATTGGCCGAACCGGCGGTTTCGGCACCCTGCGAAGGCGATTTGGAGCCGGGAAGCACGCTCCGCGTCCGACTGCTCACTGCGGACATCGCCACCAGGACCGTCCGGTTTACCGTGGCGGCAGGCTAACCGACGGTCAGTCCGTCCGGTCGAATCGGCTTATATTTATATATTTGCATATTTTGATGTATACTTTTTCCATGGACATTCAAGGGATCTTCAACTGGTTCGGCTCCGTCTGGAGCTGGGTCTCGAGCACCGTTGATTCCGTGCTGAGCAGCATCAGCGCCATCGTCTCCACGGTGACCGGCTGGGCCAATACGGTTTCTTCCTGGTTCAGCGGATTCGGTGGAATCGGCGGCTGACCGGCGTGGCCCGGGCCAAAAAGCTGGCTTTGGGCATCCATCGGATAGACTGGAGCGGTATAAAAGGATGCCCGGTCGTTCCTGCAATGACTTTTTCCGGCCGCCCCAGCAATCGTGGCGGCCAATCCTGTGGCACCGAATAGATCGGTACCGCGCGCGAATCTGCGATCGGCTTCCGCTGGCTGTGCCTCCCGCAACGGCTCCGTCCACCGCTTCCGAAGTGGCCGACGTCGAGCCTGGGCTGGCACCTTAAAGGAAGTTCTAGCTCTTGACTATCGACAACCAACACCATTTGCATGCCGAAGGCTCCGACGACGAATTGACCGTCGAAGCTTCGTTGACCAGCACTGAAGAGCCGCACAAGGAGGTCACCGAGACCTTCGCCGACTTCAACGTCCGAGCGGATATCGTCGAGGCCTTGGCCGACGCCGGGATCGTCCATCCGTTCCCGATCCAGTCGATGACCCTGCCGGTGGCTTTGGGCGGCCATGACATCATCGGCCAGGCGAAGACCGGAACCGGCAAGACGCTCGGCTTCGGCGTACCGGTGCTGCAGCGCGTCGTCGCCCCGAAAGACGAAGGCTACGAAGCCTTGGCAGCGCCCGGTGCACCGCAGGCCCTGATCGTGGTGCCCACCCGGGAGCTCGCGGTCCAGGTGGCCAACGACCTGCAGACCGCGGCGCGCAAACGCGGCGCCCGAATCACCACGATCTACGGCGGCCGCGCCTTCGAGCCGCAGATCGAATCCCTGACCAAGGGCGTCGAAGTGGTCGTCGGCACTCCGGGCCGGTTGATCGACCTGTTCAAACAGCGGCACCTGAATTTAAAGAACGTACGCATGGTGGTGCTGGACGAGGCCGACGAAATGCTCGACCTGGGCTTCCTGCCCGACGTCGAGACTTTGATGGCAGCGACTCCCCCGGTACGCCAGACCATGCTGTTCTCCGCCACGATGCCCGGTCCGATCGTCGCCATGGCCCGGCGCTACATGACTCAGCCGACGCACATCCGGGCCGCCGATCCGGATGACGAAGGCCTGACCAAACGGGACATCCGGCAATTGGTCTACCGTGCGCACAGCATGGACAAGATCGAAGTGGTCGCCCGGATCCTGCAGGCCCGGGGCCGCGGCCGGACGATCATCTTCACCAAAACCAAACGCACCGCCGCCAAGGTGGCCGAAGAATTGGTGGAGCGCGGATTCGCTGCCGCGGCGATCCACGGTGACCTGGGACAGGGTGCCCGGGAACAGGCCCTGCGCGCGTTCCGGAACAACAAAGTTGATGTGCTGGTGGCCACCGACGTCGCCGCCCGCGGTATCGACGTCGACGACGTCACCCACGTGATCAACTACCAGTGCGTGGAAGACGAAAAGATCTACCTGCACCGGGTGGGCCGGACCGGCCGCGCCGGGAACAAGGGCACCGCGGTGACGTTCGTCGATTGGGACGACATGCCGCGCTGGGGACTGATCAACAAGACCCTGGGTCTGCCCTTCCCGGAGCCGGTGGAAACCTATTCCTCCTCGCCGCACTTGTTCTCCGATCTGGACATTCCGGAAGGAACCAAAGGCCGGCTGCCCCGGAGCCAGCGCACGCACGCCGGTCTGGGCGCCGAAGAGATCGAAGATCTGGGTGAAACCGGCAAGCGCAACAGCGGAAGCAACGACCGCGGCGGCAGCCGCGGCGGCCGGGACTCCCGCAGCCGGGACGGCAGGTCCGGCGGCCGGGACGGCGACCGGCAGCGTTCGCGCACCCGTTCCGGTTCGGATTCCGGCCGCGCTGCACGCTCTGACGACGGAACGTCGGCCGGGCCTGCGGAGGCCGCCGAGTCGAAACCGGCCAGCCGGAACCGGCGCAGCCGGACCCGCCGCCGCAACGGCGAAGTCGTCGGCCGGGACGGACAGCAGGGCTCCGGTTCCGCCGAATCGCCGTCGTCAGCTTCCTGAAGGTCGCAATGAGCGGTGATTCCTGGCAACACGACGGCCCGAACCTGGTCGTCGAAGCCGAGAATTCAGGCTACCTGGCAAGCTTGCCCGATGGTGCTTTTTCCCTCATTTACCTGGACCCGCCGTTCAACACCGGGCGGGCGCAAAGCCGCCAGTCCACCACCATGGTGCGCAGCGAAAGCGGGTCCAGGCTGGGTTTCGCCGGGCAGAGTTACGAGACGGTCAAAGGCGCGCTGCACAGCTACGACGATGCCTTCACCGACTATTGGGCGTTTCTGGAGCCGCGGCTCGTCGAGGCGTGGCGGCTGCTGGCCGAAGACGGCACCCTGTATCTGCACCTCGATTATCGCGAGGTGCATTACGCCAAGGTGATGCTGGATGCGATCTTCGGGCGGGAGAGCTTCCTGAACGAGATCATCTGGGCGTACGATTTCGGTGCCCGGGCCCGTAAGCGCTGGCCGACCAAACACGACAACATTCTGGTCTACGTCAAGAATCCGGCCAAGTACCATTTCGACAATGCCGCTGTGGACCGGGAACCCTATATGGCGCCGGGGTTGGTCACGGCGGAAAAGGTGGCGCTGGGCAAGTTGCCGACCGACGTCTGGTGGCACACGATCGTCTCGCCGACCGGCAAGGAAAAGACCGGCTACCCGACCCAAAAGCCGGCCGGACTCTTGCGGCGGGTAGTGGCTGCCTCGTCCCGTCCCGGCGACTGGGTACTCGATTTCTTCGCCGGGTCGGGCACTTTCGGCGCGGTGGCGGCCGCTTTGGACCGCAGGTTCGTCTGCGTGGACCAGAACCCGGCAGCGATCGAAATCATGGCCAAGCGACTCGGCGATGTGGCGGTAGTGCAGCGAACCTGAACCCTTCGGCACAGTTAGTGTGACTGAAGTGTCCCGAGTTGCTGCTGAGGCCCAATTATTCGGGTCCGAGCAGGCTATCTGTGCAGATCGGTTCAAGCAGTTAGCGCACGACGGCGCTGCCGGTCGCCAAAGCTTCGATCCGGGCCAGGCTTTCCGGACTGGTCAGGTTCTCGCCCAACCGGTTCGGTTTGCCCGCGCCGTGGTAATCCGAGGAACCGGTCACGATCAAATCGTGTTTTTCAGCCAAGGAATACAGGAACGCTTTGCCCTCGGTCGGGTTGTCCCGGTGCTCGATCTCCAGCCCGGCGAGCCCGGCGTCGATCATCTCCCGGTACACCGATTCGGCGACCACCCGTCCGCGTTCCACCGCCACCGGGTGGGCGAACACTGGGACCCCGCCGGCTTCGCGGACCAGCGATACCGCGAGCACCGGGTCCGGCGCATAATGTGAAACCCAGTACTTGCTCCGCGAGGTCAGAATCGAGGCGAATGCCTCGTTGCGGTCCGCGACCACGCCGGCGGCGACCAGGGCGTCGGCGATGTGCGGACGGCCCACGGTCGCTCCGGGGGCCACGTGCTGGCTGACGTCGTCCCAGTACAAGGGATAGTCCTCGGCGAGCCGGTCGACCATTTTCTCCGCCCGGGTCAGCCGGGCGTCCCGCGACTTGCCGATTTCCTCGAGCAGCCCGGGATGCTCCGGGTCGTGCAGGTAGCTCAGCAGGTGCACGGTGATGCCCTCGGCGGTCCGGCAGGAGACCTCCATGCCCGGCACCAGGGCAAGGCCGCTTTCCCGGGCGGCGGTGCCGGCTTGCGCCCAGCCGGCGGTGGAATCGTGATCGGTCAACGCCACGACGTCCAAGCCGGCCCGCTTGGCGGAACGGATCACATCCGCCGGCAGTTCCGTGCCGTCCGAGACGTTCGAGTGGGTGTGCAAATCGATTCTCACCGCCTAAGCCTATCCCTCAGGGTTCCCTGGCCGAGCTTGCGAGGTTAGGGCTGAGGGAAAGGCGCTATCCCCGGAGCCTCCCACCGGACTGCCTGGACCCGGTAGGATTCCGGAATGAAGCGCATCCGCCCGATCATGCTCATCCTGGCACTCGGCCTCGCGCTGACCGGGTGCGACGGCTCTGCTGGCTCGCCGCCCGCCACGAGCAGCCAGCAAAGCCCGGAAACCTTGGGCAACGCGGAGGTTTCCGGGACCTACACCTCCGGTGGCTGGGTGATCCGGCTGGCCCCTGACGGCACCTGGGAAGAAGACCTCAACGGACAGGTCAACGCCTACGGCGGTGCATACACACTGGACGGGAACACCATCACCCTCAACGACCGCCGGGGATCGAGTGAAACCGCGACGATTTCCGGCAACGAACTCCGGCTGCCCTCGATCACCCTGCAGAAACAGGCGCCATAGCCGGTCCGGAACCGGCGACTGGCAACCCCTGGGCAGCAGTGGCAGGATTGGGCACGTGACTGAGACCATCGAACCCCAAGAAAACCCCGAGAACCAGCCCATCGAGGAGCGGGTGAACAACCGCTCGCTGCGTCCGGACTCAGCTGCCTTCCGCAGCTTCATGAGCGCGAACTGGGCGCCTTCCGGCCAAGACCTGCCCAGTCAGGCAGCGGTGGCCGAGTTCGCCGCACAACGGCGCAAGGCGCTCAGCGAGCAGTTCCCGGGTGAACGCCTGGTGCTGCCGGCCGGTCCGCACAAGGTGCGTTCCAACGACACCGACTACATTTTCCGCCCGCATTCGGCCTTCGCCCACCTGACCGGCCTCGGTGTGGACCACGAGCCCGATGCGGTGCTGATCCTGGAACCAGTCGAAGCCGGCTCCGGCGACGACGGCGGGAACCACCGGGCCACGTTGTACTTCCGCCCTCTGGCCGGTCGGGACACCAAAGAGTTCTATGCCGATGCCCGTTCCGGCGAATTCTGGATCGGGAAACGGCCGACGCTCGCCGAACTCCAGGCCGAACTGGCCCTGGAAACCGCCGATCTCGCCGGACTCGAAGTCGCGCTCACCAAAAACATCGGCGAAGCCAGCGTCGGCGGCGTCCAAGTCCGATTGATCCGCGATGTCGACCAGAGCGTCGACGCGCTGATCGATACCGCGCGGATCAACACCGCAGCCAACCCGGAGCTGGTCGATCTGAGCCAGGCCGATGAGCAGGACGCCAAGCTCGCCGAAGCCGCTTCGGAATTGCGCTTGGTCAAAGACCCGTGGGAAATCGAGCAGATGAAGATCGCGGTCGCCGCGACCGTCGAGGGGTTCACCGAAGTGGTCAAAGCGCTGCCCCGCGCGATCAGCCACCGCCGCGGCGAACGGGTCGTGGAAGGCGCTTTCGCCGCCCGGGCCCGGGAAGAAGGCAACGGCTTGGGCTACGAGACCATCGCGGCTTCCGGCGACCACGCCACCACCTTGCACTGGATCAGCAACAACGGCACGGTCAATTCCGGCGAATTGCTGCTCCTGGATGCCGGCGTCGAAGCCGATTCGCTCTACACCGCCGATGTGACCCGCACGCTGCCGGTCAACGGAAGCTTCAGCGAAACCCAGCGCAAGGTGTACCAGGCGGTCCTGGACGCCGCGGATGCGGCCTTCGCGGTCGCCAAGCCCGGAACCAAGTTCCGGGACCTCCACGGCGCCGCCATGCAGGTGCTCGCCGATCGCCTGGTCGAATGGGGGCTGCTCCCGGTTTCCGCCGAGGCAGCGTTGGCCCCGGAAGGCCAGCAGCACCGGCGTTGGATGCCGCACGGCACCAGCCACCATCTGGGCATGGACGTGCACGATTGCGCCCAGGCGCGGGCCGATTTGTACCTCGACGGGATCCTGGAGCCGGGCATGGTCTTCACCATTGAACCCGGCCTCTACTTCAAGGCCGATGACTTGGCCGTGCCGGAGGAGTACCGCGGAATCGGCGTCCGGATCGAAGACGACGTCCTGGTCACGGAAGACGGCAACGTGAATCTTTCCGCTGCACTCCCCCGCGAGGCCGCCGACGTCGAATCCTGGATGGCCGGCATCTACGAAGCCAACTGATCCACGCTCCACCACACTCTGGATAGCGACATGTCTCCGGGTTAGCCGTTCGTTCAAGAAACGGCTAACCCGGAGACATTCGGCTATCTGAGGTTGGAAGTCGACCGGCCAGCGGACCTACTGGGCCATGCCACCCGGAGCGTTTTTCGGTTCCGGGTTTTTCGGTTCCGCTGCTGCTTCGGCCTCGGCCGGATTCGGTTCCGGATCGATCCGGACACCGTATTGCGGGCGGCCGTCCGGCAGGTCCGGGAACTTGCCCGGCGCGGTGCCGCCCTCAGCGCCTCGGACCACCGGAGCCGGTGCGGTTTCCGGCGTCGGCTGCGCTTGCTGGCCGGCCGACGGGGTTCCGGCGCCCTGGCCTCCGGAACCATAAGGATCGGTCCAGCCCTCCGGACGCTGCGGTGTAACGCCGGACTGTCCGCCCTGGACCGGGCCGCCCTGGACCGGTCGGGAATCACGGTCCGTTCCGGGACGGTACTGAGGATTCGCCTGGTACGGCGGGGTCTGCGCCGGAACGCCGGCTTTCGCCATCGGCAGGTTCTGCAGGAGCCGCTGGGCTTCCATCGAGGCCTCCCGCGCCACGATCACGTCGTAGCTCGACGCGAGCACCTGGGAGGTCGAAGTGAAGTCGCGCTTGCCGCGCTGGGCGGCGTAGGTGACGATGCCGAACAGCATCCAAAAGGCCGCGCCGAGCAACATCGCGATCGGGATCGACAGCAAGGACCCGCCGCTCGTCGAGTTGAAGAAAGAGAGCAACACACCGACGAACAGACCGAACCAGAGACCGGTCAACGCACCGTTGAGCGCTACTTTGGGATAGCTCAACCGGCCGGTGACCCGCTCCACCATCTTCAGGTCATTGCCGACGATCGACACCTTCTGCACCGGGAACTGCTGGTCCGCCAAGTAGTCGACAGCCTTCTGCGCATCCAGATACGAGGTGTAGCTGCCTACCGTGTCCCCTTCCGGGACGCTGCGCGGATCGGCCAGTGCACGGGCGCTTCCAAAGAGGTTCGACATGGTTCCATTCTCGCTCATCCGGACGCGCTGCGGACAGCGGTATCGCTGCGGGTGAACCCGTGCATCCGCTGTGATCGCCCCGGATTCCGGCAAATTCCCGCAAAGCTGTGGAAAACAGTAGCCTTGAGGGGTGAACACGAATGCGAACTCCACCCGGATCTTCGTTGCGCGGTTGATCGGCTTGGACGTCTTCGACCCGCTCGGCGATCGCCTGGGCCGGCTGCGCGACGTCGTCGTGCACTCGCGCGGGCACCGGGCGCCGCACGCCGTCGGCATCGTGGTCGAGGTCACCGGAAAGCGCCGGGTTTTCGTGCCGATGACCCGGCTCACCTCCATGGACCAGACCCAGATCATCTCCACCGGCCTGGTGAACCTGCGCAGATTCGAACAACGCGGCGCCGAGCAGCTGGTGGTCGGCGAACTCTTCGACCGCAAACTCCAGCTCACCGACGGCTCCGGTCCCGCGATCGTCGAGGACATCGCCTTGGACCAGCAACGCAACGGCGATTGGCTGATCAGCAAACTCTTCGTCCGACGCGGCAACTCCACCTCCCGGCTGCGCCGGCTCAGCCGCGGCCACACCCTGCTCATCGACTGGGACGAAGCCGAGCACGAGGACGCCGGCGAACCGCAGGGCGCCAGCCAATTCGTGGCCAGCTACGAAGACCTCAAACCCGCCGATTTCGCGGATGCGCTGCAGGAGATGAGCGATAAGCGGCGGATGGAGGTGGCCAGCGAACTGCAGGATGAACGGCTCGCCGACGTGTTGCAGGAACTCCCCGAAGAAGACCAGGTGCAGCTGCTCTCCGCGCTGGACAACGAGCGCGCCGCCGATGTCCTGGAAGAGATGGACCCGGACGACGCCGCCGACCTGCTCGCCGACCTGCCCAGTGCCAAGGCCGAAGAGCTGCTCCTGCTGATGGAACCCGAAGAGGCCGACGATGTGCGCCGGCTGCTGCAATACCCCGAGGACACCGCCGGCGGCCTGATGACCCCGGTGCCGGTGATTCTGCCGCCGGAGGCGACCGTGGCCGAGGCCTTGGCGCACGTGCGCAGCGAAGAGCTCTCCCCGGCCCTGGCCTCGGCGATCTTCGTCTGCCGCCCGCCGTTGGAAACCCCGACCGGCCGGTTCCTCGGCGTGGTGCACGTGCAACAGCTGCTGCGCAGCGCACCGCCCGAACAACTCGGCAGCCTGGTGGACAAAAATCTGGAGCCGGTCTCGGACATGGCGGCGGTCGGCGAAGTCTCGCACGTGATGGCTTCGTACAACTTGGTTTCCCTGCCGGTGGTCAACGACGCCGGCCGCCTGGTCGGGGCGGTGACAGTCGACGACCTCCTGGACCATTTGCTGCCGGACGATTGGCGTGCCCACGAAGACGGGGAACCTTTGAAGAAACTAGGAGGCAGAGTTGGCTGAGAAGTTCGCCGACAAACGGCAGAGCAACGGGCTGGACACGCCGCTCGAATTGCGTTCGAGGCTGTTTCCCCGGTTTTCCCCGGACCCGGATTCATTCGGGAAACTGACCGAAGGCTTTGCCCGGTTCATGGGAACTCCGCAGTTCCTGCTCTACATGACGCTGTTCTGCGCCACCTGGCTCGCCTGGAACACGCTGGCTCCGGAAGAGTGGCAATTCGATCCTCGGGCGCTCAACTTCACGCTGCTCACCCTGATCCTCTCGCTCCAGGCTTCCTATGCCGCCCCGCTGCTGCTGCTGGCCCAGAACCGGCAGGACGACCGGGACCGGGTCGCCATCGAACAGGACCGGCAAACCGCCGCGCGCAATCTGGCCGATACCGAGTTCCTCACCCGGGAGCTGGCGTCCTTGCGGATTGCGCTCCGTGAAGTGGCGACCCGCGACTTCGTCCGCTCCGAACTGAAGTCCCTGCTCGAAGACCTGATCGTGGCCAATGACGACGACGCCGAGGCGCCCCGCTCCCGGTCCCGGGATTCGAAGGGCTCGCCCAAAACCCAGGCGATTCCGAAAGTCAAAGCGCCGAAGCACAAACCACAACCGGTCGATCCGTCCGCCGAGGCACCTGTTCCGGGACCCGGTTCATGACCACCGCGGACCCGGTGCCGAGCTCTGCGGAGTTGCGCCAGGCGCTCGCTACAGTGATCGACCCGGAGCTGCGCCGGCCGATCACCGAGCTGGGCATGCTCGAATCGGTGACCGCCGATCCCCAGGGCCGGGTCACGGTGCGGGTCCTCTTGACCATCGCCGGCTGCCCGCTGCGCGAAACCATCACTGCGGATGCCAGCAATGCCCTGCTGGGCCTGCCCGGCGTCACCGGAGTCCAGGTCGAACTCGGGGTGATGAGCGTGGCACAGCGCACTGCGTTGAAGGATCTGCTCCGCCCGGAACGGGACAAGAACAGCATCCCGTTCAACCGGCCCGATTCCTTGACCCGGATCTATGCCGTGGCGAGCGGCAAAGGCGGCGTCGGGAAGTCGAGTGTGACGGTCAATCTGGCCTGCGCCCTGGCCGCCCGAGGCCTCAAGGTCGGCATCATCGATGCCGATATCTACGGCTTCTCGATTCCGGGATTGATGGGGCTGGGCCGCGCTGGAACCGTGCAGCAACCCACGCGCGTCGATGAAATGATCCTGCCGCCGGTCGCCCATGGCGTGAAGGTGATTTCGATCGGCATGTTCGTAGCGGGCAACCAGCCGGTGGCCTGGCGCGGACCGATGCTGCACCGGGCTCTGGAACAGTTCCTCACCGATGTCTACTTCGGCGATCTGGATGCCTTGTTCCTGGACCTCCCGCCGGGCACCGGGGACATTGCGATCTCCGCGGCGCAGTTGCTGCCCGGTGCCGAGATCCTGGTGGTCACCACCCCGCAAGCCGCGGCCGCGGAAGTCGCGGAGCGGGCCGGCGCGATCGCGTTGCAGACCCAGCAGAAAGTGGTCGGAGTCGTGGAGAACATGTCCTGGCTGAGCCAACCGGATGGCAGCAAGCTGGAACTGTTCGGCTCGGGGGGCGGCGCCCGGCTGGCCGGGCGGCTGAGCCAGACTCTGGGCAGCGAAGTCCCTTTGCTGGGCCAAGTCCCACTCGACGTCGGACTCCGTGCGGGCGGCGATTCCGGCGAGCCGATCGTACTTGCCGACTCCGGAGCTCCGGCGGCGGCGGCCCTGCAGGAGATCGCTGCAGGATTGGCCAATCGGCCGCGCGGCCTGTCCGGGATGAATCTGGGCATCTCGCCGCACTGACTGCGGCGCTCAGTCTGCGCGGCTCCGCGGGCTCAGGTGGCTTCGGCGTCCCAGGGCGCGCGTTGGCCGGCCGCCAGCCGTTCGATTTCCCGGGACGGGACGGGCGCCGGCGCCGCTTCGATCGCGGCCGGCGCCGCGGCGGAAACCGGTTTCACCTCATCGTCCAGCAGCGCTTCGCGGATGATCCGGCGCGGGTCGTACTGCCGGGGGTCCAGCTTCTGCCAGTCGATGCTGTCCAAGTCCACACCGGACTCTTCTTTGATCGTCTCGCGGGCTCCGCTGGCCATCCGACGGGCTTCCCGGACGAAGTTCCGGAACTTCTGCGTGTATTCGGGCAACCGTCTGGGCCCGATGACCAGCACCGCGATGATGCCGATGATCAGGAACTCGAAGCCGTTGATGTTAAACATGTCTGAGCAAACATTACCCGCTGAACGCGGGCCGGATGTGGTTGGGCACGGAACTATGAAACCCCATCTGCTACTCCATGGCCAAAATGCGCGACAGTCCGCGCATGATTCTGGCCGGGACGTCGTCATGGCCTGACCCGCCGGCTGATTCCGAAGCGGCTTTGCCGGAAGCAGCGAGTGCCGCCGTCGTCGGTTTGAGCGCGCTGGGCGGCTGGTCGCTGACCACCAGGTAGTTCGCATCACCCGAGTTGAGCACCGCCTGCCAGGTCTCCCCCGGGTTCAGCCAGACCTTGCCATCGCCCAATGGCTGGAAACCGTCGTCTGCCGCCACGTTCCCGGTCAGCGGATTCACCGGCCCATCCGCCGAAGTCCCGCCGGGGTGGCGCTCGTAAACGAGGACGGTGCGGTCGCCGTCGTCGAGCGTGAGCTTCACGGTCGGCACCCCGTCCACCACGGTGCCCTGCGCTTGTGCGAGCCGGAAGCCCAAAGCGCCCAAATCGGGGCAGGACCAACCGGATTCACGCAGCTCGGCGAGTGCTTCGCCGTTCAACAGCAATGACGTGCCGTCCGCATCCGACGGTGCCGGAGCAGTTCCCACCGAAACACTCCGGGACTCTGCCATGGCCTTTCCCGGATTCGCCGCGACGCGGAAACTCGCCGCCGACTCCGCTGGCCAGCCGGTGGTCAAACCGCCCCGGTCGTCCGGAGCGCCCACCAAGTAGACCGCGCCACCCAGCAGCCCGGTGATCGCCAAGGTGCAGACGCCGAGCAACGCCGGTTTCCGCCAGGAGCCGGGCCGATAAGGCAACCGCAATTCCTCGGCGCAGGAGGTATTGATCGCCTGGGTGCGCTGCAAGATTCTTGCAGTCAGGTCTTCGGCTCCCCCGGTTGCCGGACTCGATGGATGCGGTTGCCGCGCTGTCATATCAACTCAGTGCACGCCGGCGATGCGGGGCAACTTGAGTTTGGGCAGTTTCTTGGGCGCCGCAGCCTCCGGGACCGGCCGTGGTGCGCGGTGCGCCAACGAGGCCCGCAGCATCGTCCGGCCGCGGTGGATCCGGGACCGGACGGTACCGAGTTTCACGCCGAGCGCTGCGGCCACTTCGTCGTAGGAAAGCCCTTCGAGATCGCAGAGCACGACGGCGGCGCGGAAGTCCGGCGGCAGTGCGTCGAGCGCCTGCTGCACGTCAAGATCGAGATTGTTGAATTCGAAGCTGCGTTCCGGACCCGGGTCCCGGCCCGGCAACCGGGTTTCGGCATCCTCGGCGAGCGCGTCGAAACGGATCCGGGATTTGCGCCGGGCCTGGTCCAAGAACAGGTTCGTGGTGATTCGGTGTAGCCAACCGTCCAGCGTCCCGGGCGTGAAATTGGCCAAGGAACGGAAAACCCGGACGAAAACTTCTTGGGTGAGGTCCTCGGCATCGTGCTTGTTGCCGGTCAGCCGGTATGCCAACCGGAAAACCTTGGCCGAGTGGTTGCGCACCACTTCTTCCCAGCTGGGCGCAACCCATTGCTCAATCGCCGGATCCACTGCTGCGGACTCGGCTGCTGTCGATTGCGATGTGTCAACCGTGTTCAGTGCCAAAGGGCCCACCCCCTGAAAAATATGGAGCATTAAGCATGGCAGATCCGACTGGAAGTTTCCTGTGCCCGGCGCGTATTCCGCGCACAGCGGAAGCAGCCTCCGATTCGCAGTAGGCTTGGGGTCATGAGCGCGGACAAATCCAACAGCTGGTCGTACACCGAAGGTCTCCCCGTCGAGGATGAGACGCTGCTGCGCGCTCGGGAACGGTCGCACGAATTGGGCGCGCACGCGGTCACTCCGGCGACCGGTGCGCTGCTGAGCGTGCTGGCGGCGTCCTCCAAAGCCCAGACCGCGGTGGAAATCGGTGCTGGCGCCGGAATTTCCGGCGTGTATTTGCTGCGAGGGCTGCCCACGTCCGCGGTGCTGACCAGCATCGACGGGGATGTGGAACACCTCAAAGCAGCCCGGGAAGCATTCTCCGAAGCCGGCTTCCCGGCCAACCGCACACGCACGATCAGCGGGCGGGCCTCCGATGTGCTGCCGCGTTTGACTGATGCCGCATACGATCTGGTGCTGGTGAATGCGGACAAAGCCGGCTACCCCGGATACGTGGAACAGGCGATCCGGCTGCTCAAATCCGGCGGCCTGTTGATCGTGAACGACGCCCTGGACAAAGACCGGGTTGCCGAACCCGCAGTGCGGGAAGCCAGCACCGTGGTACTCCGGCAGGTCGGAAAGTCGATCCGGGAGGACGAACGCCTGGTTTCCACGATGCTGCCGACCGGAGACGGCGTGCTCCTGGCCGTCAAACGCTGAACCCGGACCACGAAACCGGCACCCAGCCGCTAGGCCCGTAACTCCTTGGGCCCGTGACTCTTTAGGCCCGTACGCTGCGCGTCCAATTGGACAGTTCCCAATTGGACAAGTTCCCAATCGAATAGGTTTCAGTGGGCAGGGACGTCCCTGCGCACTGAAACCTGTTATTGGACTGGAACCCGTGACGGGCAGGGTTCAACCGAGTCCGGGTTCGGTTGTGCGGAAAGTGCTGCGCGTGGGGGGAAAATCAGCCAGCGGCGGCTAGCCGGTGACGCCGACCAGGCATTCCTTGAGCCGGCCGGCCTCTTCCGCATTGAGTTCGACAACCAGCCGTCCGCCGCCTTCGAGCGGAACCCGCATGATCAGGCTGCGCCCTTCCTTCGTGACCTCCATTGGACCGTCACCGGTTCTGGGCTTCATAGCCGCCATCAGGTAAACCCCTTCACAGTTGCTCGAGCGAATGATCGCTCTGTCCATTATCTCGCAGATCACACTCGGGAGCCAATTGGTACTGGATCTTGACAAACTGTCACGGAGGGTAGTCGCCACCGCCGGGCAGCGGGGCCCAGGCCCAAAGCCATACCACCCAGACGATTTGCAGCAACAGGAAAAAGACCAGCACTGCACCTCGGAACGCCCGCGACCGGGAGATGAACGCCGCGGCGAGCGCCAACGGGAACAACGGCAACAGCAGCCGGAAGGTGCTGGTCTGCGGATGCAGCACCGCGAGCAGGTACAAGAAATAGCAAAGGCACCACAGCCGCAGGTCCAGGCCGAGCTTCCGGACCGCCGTCGAATTGAAATACAGCAGCGCGGCGAGCACCAGGCCGAAGGGCGCGAGCAGCCCGAACACCGGCCCGAACAGCTGCACCGAAGTATCGAACCACGGCATGAACAGGATCAACGGTCCGCCGCGCCACACGGTTTCGGTCTCGGTATAGGCTTTCAGGTCCCCGGTGACCCACCAGGCGATCAGCGGCCAGGCGAAAGCCACCAGGGTGCTCACCAGGAGCAGGCAAGCCCCGCCCCAGCGTTGCGCAGACGGGATCTCCCGCCAGCGCCGGGGCAGCGAGCGCCGGCTCGTGCTGCGTCCGGCACCGGTCTCGCCCGCAGTCCGGCTGCCGGCCGGGTTCGGCCGTTCCAGCAGACGGAAGAGCAAATGCAGGAAAACGAATCCGGCGAACGCCACACCGATCGGGCGGGACAGCGCACTGAACGCGACGAGGGGCAACGCCAAGAAATACCGGTGTTTGATCACCGTGTACAAGGCCGCGGCGAGCAGGAAGAGGTTCAGGGATTCCGCGTACGGGACTTGCAGGATCGGCGAAACCGGGAAAACCAGGATGAAGGCGACCGCCCAGGTCGCGGTGACCGTGCTGGCGAACAAACGGAACAGCTTGTAGATCATCAGGCTCGCGGCCAGGCCGGCAACGGTCGCCACGATCGGCGCCAGAATCAGCCAGTCGAGTCCGGTGACCGACCAGATGCCGCGGACCAGCAATGGAAACAGCGGGTAGAACGCCCAGGCGTTCTCCTTCGCCACCCCATCGGCCCCGCGTGGGATTTCCTGCGGGTAGAGCCCTTGGAAGATCCTCTGGTACCACTCGCCGTCCCAGATCCCGATGAAATGCCAGTAGTCCGGCTTGGGCGCGAACCAGGGATTCGGCCCCTGCTGCATCGCGGCGGCGGAAAAGACCGCAAAGCTGAACAGCCGGGTGACCAGGTAGAGCAGCGTGATCCGGATCCACCAGGGGCTGCGCACCACCGGGCGCAAGCCGCGGCGCAGTGCATCCCAGACCACACGGTTGGCACTTGGTGCTCCCCGGTCCGCGGGCGTAGCAAGCTCAGAGCTCATCGGCCACCCAACAACCGGTTTGGTGGTCATTGGTCAGGCCCACGGCTTGCATCATCGCGTAGGCAGTCGTCGGGCCGACGAACCGGAACCCGAGTTTCTTCAGGGCTTTGGCCAGGGCGGTGGATTCCGCGGTGGCCGCCGGGACCGGCGCGCCGGGTGCGCGGGGCGCGGGGCGGTGCTGTTCCAACAGGGATTCCAAGCTGGTCCCCTGCGGCAACGCCAGGATCGCCTGCGCATTGTTGATCGTGGCCCTGATCTTCAAGGAGTTGCGCACGATCCCGGCGTCGGCCATCAGCCGGGCCACGTCCGCTTCGCCGTACTCGGCCACGACGGCCGGCTCGAATCCCGCGAATGCAGCGCGGAAAGCCTCGCGTTTGCGCAAGATGATCAACCAGCTCAGACCGGATTGGAAGGCTTCGAGGCTGAGCCGTTCGAACAGCTTCGCTTCGCCGTGGACCGGCCGGCCCCATTCCTGGTCGTGGTACTGCAAATACAGCTCGTTGCCCACCATGCCCGGCCAGTTGCAGCGCGGCTTCCCATCCGGGCCGATCGCCAGATCACTCATTGCTGCTCCTCTGCAGTTTCCGGGCCGCTCCGGTCTTCTTCGGTTTCCCCGGCCGGCTGATCAGACGCCGGATTCGCGAGTTGCGCCCGGAGCTCCTCGATCTGCGCGTCTTTGGCGGCCAATTCGGCCGCCAGCCGATCCAACACCTGGTCCACTTGGTCCATCCGGTACCCGCGCAGGCCGAGCGAAAACCGCACCCGGTCGACGTCGTCGGTGCCGGGATGTTCCGGCAGCAGCACGGGCGGCAGATTCGGCACCGGCGCCGCCAGCCCATCGTCCAGCAGGTCTTGCACCGCTTCGGAACGAATCGGTTTCCTGCCGAGCTCGCGCCGTCGGCTGCCGACCAGGAACAATGCCACCAGTGCCGCCACGACGACGGCGAGGAAAATCAGGAAATAGCTCACGGCGCGGTTGTCCCGGGCTCCGTCCCGGAGGAGTCCGTTCCCGGCTCGCCGGCCCGGATCGCGCCGACCACTTTGGAAACCGCTTCCTCCGCGGTGTCCACCACGGAGATGATGTCCAGATCCTTGGGCGAGACCAGGCCGTCGGCCACCAAGGTGTCCTTGAGCCAGGCCACCAGCGGGCCCCAGAACGCGGTGCCGATCAGCACGATCGGGAAGGAGGTGACCTTGTGCGTCTGCACCAGCACCATCGCCTCGAAGAGTTCGTCCAAGGTGCCGTAGCCGCCGGGCAGCACGATGAAGCCTTGGGCGTATTTGACGAACATGGTCTTCCGGGCGAAGAAGTAACGGAAATTGACGCCCAAATCCACCCATTGGTTCATGCCCTGCTCGAACGGCAGTTCGATGCCCAGCCCGATGGAAAGCCCTTTGCCCTCCACTGCGCCTTTGTTCGCGGCGTCCATCGAGCCGGGTCCGCCACCGGTGATCACCGCGAAGCCGGCCTCGGCCAGCAACCGGCCGACCTCGACTCCGGTCTCGTAGTAGGCGCTGCCGGGTTTGGTCCGGGCCGAGCCGAAGACGCTCACTGCCGGCCCGACGTCGGCCAGGGCGCCGAAGCCCTCGACGAACTCGGCTTGGATCCGGAGCACCCGCCACGGATCGGTACTGGTGAAATCCGCCGGCGAACGGGTGTCCAGCAGATGCTGGTCCGCGGTCGTGCCTTCAGCGAGGCCACGGCGCAATTGCACCGGGCCGCGGTGCCTGGCGGGAACGTCGGTCTTCTTCTCGGTTGGCGAGCTCATACAGTTCAGGCTATGCCATGGCCGCGGCAGAACCACGGCATCGTCCCGAACAGACACGCAAGTGACCGCAGTCACGCCTTGATCACGATCTCCACAATCTGCCGACACATGGTGAATAACAAGGGAACATTCGGTAGGTTCTAACCATGAGTAGTCAAAATGCTGATTCGCTGGTTGAAGTCAAGGCGGTCAACAAGCACTATGGGGCGCTTCATGTGCTCAAGGACATCGAGCTGAATGTCGCCAAAGGCGAGGTCGTCGTGGTCATCGGGCCTTCCGGTTCCGGGAAGTCCACATTGTGCCGGACGATCAACCGTTTGGAGACCATCGACGACGGCGAAATCCGCGTCGACGGCAAGGTATTGCCGCAGGAAGGCAAAGAACTGGCCCGGTTGCGCGCCGAAGTCGGCATGGTATTCCAGGCCTTCAACCTGTTCGCGCACAAGACGATCTTGGAAAACGTCACGCTGGGCCCGATCAAGGTCAAAGGGTTGAGCAAATCCGAGGCCGAGCAAGAGGCCATGGCGTTGCTGGAACGGGTCGGCGTGGCGCAGCAAGCCGCGAAGCTGCCGGCCCAGCTCTCCGGCGGCCAGCAGCAACGGGTCGCGATCGCCAGGGCGCTCGCGATGAAGCCGAAAGTGATGCTCTTCGACGAGCCCACTTCGGCGCTCGACCCGGAAATGATCAACGAAGTCCTCGACGTGATGGTCGGTCTGGCCAAAGACGGCATGACCATGATCGTGGTGACCCACGAAATGGGCTTCGCCCGCAAAGCGGCGGACCGGGTGGTCTTCATGGCCGACGGCCAGATCATCGAAGACGCCACTCCGGAGGAGTTCTTCAACAATCCGAAGAGCACCCGGGCCAAGGATTTCCTGTCCAAGATCCTGACGCACTGACCTCGGGACGCGCAACCAGCAGATCCAGCATCAGCAACTTCACGCAATCAACTCGCACCATCGAAAGGCAGAACATGCGATTCAGCAAAAAAGCCAGCATCTTCGGCGCCACCGTCGTCGCCGCTGCGCTGACCCTCAGCGCCTGCGGGGGCGGCGCTGCAGCACCGGGCGACGCAGCCTCGGACGCACCGTACAAAGTGGCCGAGAACGTTTCGGTTTCCGGCAGCCCGACCTTCGACAAGATCAAGTCGGCCGGCAAAATCACCATCGGCGTCAAGGAAGACCAGCCCGGATTGGGCTTCAAGGATCCGGCCACCGGCGAATACTCGGGCTTCGACATCGATATCGCCCGGTGGATGGCCGCTTCGCTCGGTTTGGGCACGGACAAGATCACCTTCCAGGCGGTCGCCTCCTCGAACCGCGAGCAAGCCCTGGCCAATGGCCAGGTGGACCTGTACGTGGGCACCTACTCGATCACCGACAAGCGCAAAGCCCTGGTCGATTTCGCCGGGCCGTACTTCGTCACCGGCCAAGGCCTCCTGGTGAAGAAAGACAACACCTCGATCAATTCGGAGAAGGACCTGGCCAGCAAGACGGTGTGCTCCGCAACCGGCTCCACGCCGATCCAGAACATCAAGGCGAACTTCCCCGATACCAAGACCCAGGAATTCGACCTGTACTCCAAGTGCGTCGAGGCGTTGAAGACCGGCTCGGTTGACGCGGTGACCACCGACCAGGCGATCCTGCTCGGCTACGCGGCACAGGATCCGGACAACCTCAAGGTCGTCGGCCAGCCGTTCACCACGGAAAAGTACGGCATCGGGATCAAGAAGGGCGATACCGCGCTGCGCACTTTCCTCAATGAGACGCTGACCAACGGCAAAGACGTCTGGACCAAAATCTACGACGGCAGCTTGGGCAAATCTGGCACCAAGGTGGAGCAGCCCGCCGTCGAAAACTACTGAGGCTCTTCGGTGGTGCCCCGCGGGGCACCACCGTCGTCTCGACTGACTGTCTTGACCGAAAGCGAATCAATCAGTGAATACACTGACAGACAATCTTGACCTCTTCACCGAAGGTTTCAAGAACACCATCATCCTGTTCTTCTTCTCCGCGATCTTTTCGCTGGTCCTAGGCGTGATCGTCGGCGCGTTCCGGGTTTCTCCGGTCACCCCGATGCGGGCACTGGGCACCTTTTACGTGAACCTGATCCGGAACACCCCGTTGACCCTGGTGTTCTTGTTCTTCTTCTTCGGCTATCCGAAGCTGGGTTTCCCTAATCCGGGCTTCATTCCGTTGGCGATCATCGCCCTGTCCTTGTACACCGCGACTTACGTTTCCGAAGCGATTCGGTCCGGCATCAATACCGTCCCGGTCGGCCAGGCCGAAGCCGCCCGGGCGATCGGCTTGCCGTTTGCCCAGACCATGTCGCTGGTGATCCTGCCGCAGGCCTTCCGGGCCGTGGTCCCGCCGATGATGAGCGTGTTCATCGCCTTGCTGAAGAACACCACGGTCGCGGCCGGGTTCTCGGTCATGGAGGCCGGCGCGATCCGCTCGAACCTGTCCGAACGCGGCTACCCGGCGATGCAGAGCCTGCTCTGGGTCGCCCTCGGCTTCATCATCCTGGTCGCCGTGCTGAGCCTGGTGCAACGCAAGCTCGAGAAGAAATGGAAGGTGGCCTGATGAGTTCGGTGCTTTTCGACGCGCCCGGGGTCAAGGCCATCCGGCGCAACCGGATCATCGGTCTGCTGACCATCGTGCTGGTGCTCGGGCTTTTGGCGTTCGTGGTGTACAAGTTCGCCGAGACCGGTCAGTTCAGCGCCAAAAAATGGCAGCTTTTCAGCTTCCCGCTGGTCCAGCAAACCCTGCTCAAAGGCTTGGGCGCCACGCTGAGCGCCTTCGGCGTGGCCGCCGTCGGATCTCTTGTCCTGGGCATGGTGTTGGCCGTGGGACGGCTTTCCGACCGCAAATGGATCTCGACTCCGGTGGGCTGGTTCACCGAGCTGTTCCGCGCGGTGCCGTTGTTGATCCTGATGGCCCTGATGTTCTACGGTCTGCCGTCCATCGGCTTCCAGGGCATGACGCCGTTCATCGCGGTGGTGGTCGGCCTGATCCTGTACAACGGTTCGGTGCTCGCCGAGGTGATCCGGGCCGGTATCCTGGCCGTGCCCAAGGGGCAGAGCGAAGCGGCATACGCCCTGGGCCTGCGCAAAACCCGGGTGATGACCATGATCTTGCTGCCGCAAGCAGTTCGCACCATGCTCCCGGTGATCATCGCCCAGCTCGTAGTGGTGCTCAAAGACACCGCGCTCGGCTTCATCATCACCTACCAGGAGCTGCTCTACCAGATCAACTTCTACGGCGGACAGACCGCCTATGACACGCCGTTCATTCCGGCGGCGATCATCGGCGGCACACTGTACGTCGGTTGTTGTTTGATTCTGGCCGGTCTGGCCAAGTTCGCGGAAAGCCGGCTGCGCCGCAGCCCCAAGGCCTCGAACAAGAACACGCCGGCAGTACCGGGCGCCGGAAACCTCGACGCCAGCAGCGCCGGCGGCGGAAGCCGGATTTAGCTCAACCAGCGCGTCAACGCGGCCAGGCAGTCCCGGACTGCCTGGCCGCTGACGTGTTCGTCGTCGCTGTGCGCCAACAGCGGATCGCCCGGGCCGAAGTTCACTGCGGGGATGCCCAACTGGCCCAGCCGGGCCACGTCGGTCCAGCCGAACTTCGGCTTCGGCTCGCCGCCCACCGCGGCCACGAAGGCAGCGGCCGCCGGCTGGTCCAGCCCGGGCCGGGCACCGGGCGCGGCATCGGTGCGCACTACCTCGAAGCCGTCCAACAGCTCGAAGACCACAGCCTCGGCCTGCTCGATGGATTTGTCCGGCGCGAACCGGTAGTTGATCTCCACGACAGCTTGGTCCGGGATCACATTCCCGGCGATGCCACCGCGGATCTTCACCGCGTTGAGGCTCTCCCGATAGTCCAGTCCCTCGACCGAGACCGTTTGCGGCTGGTAAGCACTGAGCCGTTGCAGGATCGGGGCGAGGTCGTGGATCGCGTTGTGCCCCATCCAAGCCCGCGCAGAATGCGCCGCTTTCCCGCGGGTGCGCGCTTCGAAGCGCATGGTTCCATTGCATCCGCCTTCGACCACACCATCGGTGGGTTCCAACAGGATGCCGAAATCGGCGTCGAGCAGTTCCCGGTGCCGACGCGCCAACCGGCCCAAGCCACTCAGCTCGGCTTCCACTTCCTCATGGTCGTAGAACACGAAGGTCAGATCCCGGTTGGGCTCGGCCAGACCTGCTGCGAGCGCCAGCTGCACCGCGACGCCGCCCTTCATGTCGGTGGCCCCGCGTCCGTACAACACGTCTGCTTGCCAGCTGGCGGGCACGGTCCCCCGGGCGCCTTCCGTGGTCGGCAACGGGACGGTATCGAGGTGCCCGGCCAGGATCACCCGTTCGGCCCGGCCCAAGTCGGTGCGCGCGATGATCGAATCACCGTCCCGCCAGAGCGTCAGATGCGGCAGTGCGCCGAGCGCTTCCGCAACCAGATCGGCGATCCGGCCTTCGTTGCCGGAGACGCTTTCCACGTCCAATAAGGCGGCGGTCAATTCGGCGACATCGGCATGCAGGTCAAGTCCCATTTTTCCAACAATAGTGCTTGTGCCCCGATTCATCTGCCCGGTTTCCGGCGGTCGCTTTTTGGCAAGCCCGCCGGAACTGCGCGAAGATGGAGCTATGAGCACTCCTGCAGCTACTCCGGCCCCCGACTCGACTCGCGACCTGTCTTCCGGACGCGCCGCCCACGGCTTCGGTCTGGCCACCGTGGCCGACGACGGCACCGTCTTGGACGTTTGGTACCCAGCTCCGGCTTTGGGCCTGGCTGCTGACACGCTGGGCGCAGCACCGGAGGCTGATGCCGAACTGAGCGCTTTGGCCGAGGCCGGAACGGATCCGGACCGCGCGGTGAGCCAGCAAGTGGTGTTCGCCCAAATCAACCTCGACGAAGCACCGGCGGACACCGCCGACGCCTACCTCCGGCTGCACCTGCTCTCGCACCGGTTGGTCGAGCCGAACAGCATCGCGTTGGACGGCATCTTCGCGGCACTGCCGAATGTGGTCTGGACCAATTTCGGGCCGTGTTCGCCCGTCGGCTTCGAAGTCACCCGGGCCAAGCTGCGCCGGCGCGGCAATGTCCAGGTCTTCGGCGTCGACAAGTTCCCCCGGATGGTGGATTACGTGCTGCCGGCCGGCGTGCGGATCGCCGATGCGAACCGGGTCCGGCTGGGCGCGCACCTGGCTGAAGGCACCACCGTGATGCATGAAGGCTTCGTGAATTTCAATGCCGGCACCTTGGGCAATTCCATGGTCGAGGGGCGGATTTCGGCCGGTGTGCTGGTCGGAGTGGGCTCCGACGTCGGCGGCGGCGCCTCGATCATGGGCACGCTCTCCGGCGGCGGCAAGGAACGCATCGTGATCGGCGAGCGGGTACTGCTCGGCGCGAACTCCGGCGTCGGCATTTCGGTGGGCGACGATTCCGTCGTCGAAGCCGGGCTGTACGTCACCGCGGGCACCCGGGTCCGGGTCCCGGGTCCGAAAAACGCCGATGGCGAGGACACTGCCCGCATCGTCAAGGCCGCTGAGCTCTCCGGCCAGCCGAATTTGCTGTTCCGCCGCAATTCGACGACCGGCGAGGTCGAAGCCCTGCCGCGCAAAGGGCAAACGGTGGAACTCAATGCCGCCTTGCACAGCAATTAGCCGCATCGATCCCGGCGGCATCGGGCGGGGACCCCTTGAAGCGTAGATCGAGAATCCGCGCAGCACTGATTTGGCTGCTCGCCTTGGGATTCGCCGTGGTCCTGGTGGTGGCCGGTGGCCTGTGGGCGATTGATTTCTTCAAACAGCCAGCGGCGAAATTGCTGCAGGGGTGCAGCGCCCAGGTGGCGGATCAGAAATACCAGCTGGCTCCCGATCAGGCCGAAAATGCCGCACTGATCTCGGCGATCGCGCTTCGCCGGGGATTGCCGCCGCGCGCCGCGACGATCGCGATCGCGGTGGCAATGCAGGAATCGAAGATCCGCAACATCAGTTACGGCGACCGGGATTCGGTGGGCATGTTCCAACAGCGCCCCTCGCAGGGCTGGGGAACGGTCGAACAGATCATGGACCCGGTGTACTCGATCAACGCCTTTTACGACGGCTTGGTGAAGATTCCCAACTACCAGAACCTCACCGTCACGGAGGCCGGCGACGCTGTGCAACGATCGGCCTACCCGTTGGCCTACGGCCAGCACGAACCGATGGCCCGCGCTTTCGCTTCGGCGCTCACCGGTTACTCGACTGCGGCACTGAGTTGCACGCTCGACGTGCCGCCGGCCTCTGGGGTTCCGGACGATGTGATCGGCAAATTGCAAACCAGCTTCGGCAGCATCGGGGCCGCCTATGACGGAACCGCGATCCGGATCCAGGCCCAGGACAATGCGGCCTGGGCCTACGCGCAATGGGCGGTTTCCAATGCGCAGAAGCTCGGTATCGTCCAAGTCAGTTTCGCCGGCGAGCGGTGGCAACGCGCCAACAACGACGGCGGCGCCAACCGAGGCTGGCAGCCCGCGGACGGCGCAAGCAGCCAAGAAGTGGTCATCGTGCTGCAGGCCACGCAAAGCACCGGCTGAGTTCCAGGAGGCCAGTCGGCCCGGCCGGTCAAGCCAGCATTTCGACCACGGGTTGCACGTAACTCGCGAAGGTCTCCGGGCTGCTGAGCAGGCTCTGGCTCATCACCATGCGATCCGGTTCCAAAAACCAGGCCCGGGGTTCGGCGAGCGGCAATTCCAGGATGCTCAGCGTGAAATCACGCGAATTCCGGCCCAGTTCGAGTTCCCGGTCCTGGACCAGCTGCGCCAGGATCTTGGTTTCGCCCAGAGTCTCCCTCCGGGCGGCGAACAGCTCATAGTCGCTGATCCGTTCGCGGGCCCAGGTCAAAGCTGAGCCGAAGTGGGCCTGCAGCACCCGTTGCAGCGCCGGGTTCCCGTCGAACCCCGGGAAATCCGGCGGCGCCAACTCCGGCGGTTTGCCGGGAAAGGTCCCCAAGAGCTGGGACCACCATTGCTCCCATTCGAACCTGAGCACGTCCGGGCCGCCGACCGCATGGGTCAGCTGACGGGGGTCGACCGCCTTGATCGCGGGTTCTGCGGCGGAAAGGGCCGGGGTCCCGGCTCCGGCCAAGCCGGAAGCATCGCGCAGGTAGAGCGCAATCAACAATGGTCCCGAGGTGTCCATGGTGATTCGCCATCCGGGGCCTCCGGTGTGGTGCATGGGTCAAGATTATCCCAAAATCCGCCTCCGGATCGGATTGGCTGCGCGCGGGTGCCGGCGCTCCGGCCCGGTAGGCTGAGAAGCATGAAAGTCCTTGTCACAGGTGGAAGCGGCTACATCGGTTCCCATACGACCCTGACCCTGCTCGAAGCCGGCCATGACGTGCTGGTCTTGGACAACTTGGTGAATTCCTCGGAGGAGTCGCTCCGCCGGGTTGCCGAACTCACTGGGAAAACCGTGCAGTTCCGGCAGCTCGATCTGCTGGACGAAGCCGGCGTCGACGAATTGTTCCGCACCGAGCAGATCGACTCGGTGATTCACTTCGCCGGGTTGAAGGCCGTCGGCGAATCCGTGCAACAGCCGCTGCGCTACTACTACAACAATGTTTCCGGAACCATCAATCTGCTCCGCGCGATGGACGCGCACGGGGTGCGCAGCATCGTTTTCTCCTCATCGGCCACGGTATACGGCGGATTGAATCCATTCCCCTACATCGAGAAGATGGACATCGGCTCGGACAACCCTTACGGCCGCACCAAGGAACAGATCGAGGACATCCTCTCCGACATCGGCGCCGCGGACGAGCGCTGGCAGATTGCCTTGCTGCGCTACTTCAATCCGGTCGGCGCGCACCCCTCGGGCCGGATCGGCGAAGACCCCTTGGGCATCCCGAACAACTTGGTGCCCTTCATCGCCCAAGTCGCCGTGGGCCGCCGGGAGAAACTCATGGTTTTCGGCGGCGATTACGACACCCCGGACGGAACCGCGCAGCGCGACTACATCCACGTCATGGATTTGGCCGACGGACACGTTGCCGCTTTGGACTACATCAGCCGGCACCCCGGCGTGTTCCGCTGGAACTTGGGATCCGGCGTCGGCAGCTCGGTGCTGGAAGTACTGCATTCCTTCGAAAAGGCGGTAGGGCATTCGCTGCCCTACGAAATCGCGCCACGCCGGGCCGGCGATCTGCCTGCGTTCTGGGCGGACCCGTCCGCAGCGCTGGCAGATCTCGGCTGGTCGACCACGAAGACCCTGGATGAGATGTGCCAGGACCATTGGCGCTGGCAGAAGAACAACCCGAACGGCTACGCCTCGTAGCCCACTCCCCCGTTAGCCCAGCTAACCCAGCTAACCCAACGCGCGAAAGCACAGTTGGTGCGGGTGTTTTCCGAAAACACCCGCACCAAGTGTGCGTTCGGCTAGGTCCCTACGTGGCGAACGGAGTTCGACACGAAAGGGCCGAACGCACACGTGTGCGTTCGCGCGGAAGGACGGTTCAGGGGGCAGCGCGAAGGGTCAGCGCGAAGGGTAGGCGCGCTCCGGCTCTCCGGTGTACAGCTGACGCGGACGGCCGATTTTGGTCACCGGATCCTTGATCATTTCGCGCCATTGCGCGATCCAGCCGGGCAGCCGGCCCAGGGCGAACAGCACGGTGAACATCTTTTCCGGGAAGCCCATCGCCTTGTAGATCACGCCGGTGTAGAAATCGACGTTCGGGTACAGACGGCGGTCGACGAAGTACTGGTCGGTCAGCGCCTTCTCCTCGAGCTTCATCGCGATGTCGAGCAGTTCGTCATTGCCGCCCAGCCGGGACAGCACGTCGTCCGCCACGGATTTGACGATCTTGGCGCGCGGATCGTAATTCTTGTAGACCCGGTGCCCGAAGCCCATGAGCTTGACGCCGTCTTCCTTGTTCTTGACCCGCTCGATGAACTTCTCCACCGGATCCCCCGAGGCCTGGATCTGCCGGAGCATGTTCAGCACCGCCTCATTCGCACCGCCGTGCAACGGACCGAAGAGTGCATTGATGCCGGCCGAAATCGAGGCGAACATGTTCGCATTCGAACTGCCCACCAAGCGGACGGTCGAGGTCGAACAGTTCTGTTCGTGGTCGGCGTGCAGGATCAGCAGCAGGTCAAGGGCCTTGGCCATCACCGGATCCATCTCGTACGGTTCAGCCGGCAAGCCGAAGGACATCCGGAGGAAGTTCTCCACCAAGTTCATCGAATTGTCCGGGTAGAGCATCGGCTGCCCGATCGACTTCTTGTGCGCGTAGGCGGCGATCACCGGGAGCTTGGCCATCAAGCGGATCGTGGAGAGTTCGACCTGGTCGTCGTCGAACGGATCGAGCGAGTCCTGGTAGAACGTGGACAGCGCCGAGACCGCCGAAGAAAGCACCGGCATCGGGTGCGCATCGCGCGGGAATCCGCCGAAGAATCCCTTCAGGTCCTCGTGCAGCAAAGTGTGCCGGCGGATCTTCTCATCGAAGGCCGCCAATTCGGTGCCCGACGGCAAGTTGCCGTAGATGAGCAGGTAGGAGACCTCGAGGAAGCTCGAGTGCTGGGCCAGTTCTTCGATCGGGTACCCGCGGTAGCGCAAGATGCCGGCATCGCCGTCGATGTAGGTGATCGCCGAGGTGGTTGCCGCGGTGTTCATGAAGCCGGGGTCGTAGGTGACCGCACCGGTTTCCTTGAGTAGCTTGGATACGTCGTAGCCATCATTGCCTTCTGCGGCCTTGATCCGCGGCAGTTCAAGCTCGCCACCGGCGAAACGCAGCGAAGCGGCTGTGCTATCAGTCATGGGGTCCCCTTCGATTTTCGCGGCTAATGGGATGTGTCCGCAGTTAAGAAACTACCGCCCAGCAGGGCATCTGCCCTAATTCTGCCGGTTACCCTTCAGGGCAATCAAACCTGCAGGCGCTCGACGGCAGCATCGATTCGTTCATCGGTGCCGGTCAGGGCGATCCGGACGAAGCCGTTCCCGGCTTCGCCGTAGAAGACCCCCGGGCCCACCAGGATCCCCCGGTCGGCGAATCGGGCCATCGTGGTCCAGGAATCGTCGGCGGCAAAGTCCCCGGCAGGCTTGGCCCAGAAATACAACCCCGCCTCGGAGCCTTCGATCTGCAGGCCGAATGCCTGCAACGCGGGCCGGAGCAACTCACGGCGCTTCCGGTAGCGGTCTTTTTGCCGCTGCACATGCGCGTCGTCGCCCAGCGCCACGCGCATCGCTTCCTGCACCGGCCAGGGCACCATCATGCCGGCGTGCTTGCGGCTGTTGAGCAGATTCGCCACCAACGATCCGTCGCCGGCCAGGAACGCCGCCCGGTACCCGGCGAGGTTGGACTGCTTGGACAACGAATAGACCGCGAGCAGATTCTCGAACGAGCCCCCGGAAACCTCCGGTGACAGCACACAGGGCACGCCGTCCTCCCATTCGCCCCAACCGAGTTCGGCATAGCATTCGTCCGATGCGACCACCGCGCCGAGTTCCCGGGCGCGGGCCACGGTCTGCGCCATGGCCGCTGCGCTGAGCACCTCCCCCGTGGGGTTGCCCGGCGAATTCAACCAGACCAACCTGACCCGGTCCCGGGTTTCCGCGTCGAGTTCATCGAGCGAATCCGCGGCCACCGGGGTGGCCCCGGCGAAAATCGCACCCATATCGTAGGTCGGGTAGGCGACTTTGGGCCGGACCACCACATCACCGTGCCCCAAGCCCAACAGCAAGGGCAGCCAGGCGACGAGTTCCTTCGACCCGATCGTAGGCAATACCTCGTTCACGGACAGGCCGGGAACGCCGCGGCGCCGGGCGAACCAATCCACGATGGCCTGGCGGAGCGCCGCTGGCCCCTGGGTGGTCGGGTAACCGTGCGCGTCGGTTGCTGCCCGGAGCGCGTCCTGGATCAGTTGCGGAGTCGGATCCACCGGGGTGCCGACGGAAAGGTCGACGATGCCGCCAGGATGCTGCCCGGCCCGCTCGGCATACGGGGCCACGGCTTCCCAGGGGTACGCGGGGAGTTCCAGTCCGAAACCGCCGGCCATTGCGGTCAGCCTTGGTTCTGCGGCGGAAGCGCGGCGATGAAGGGGTGGTCGGTTCCGGTGTTGCCGACCTTCGCAGCGCCCCCCGGGGAACCCAACTCGTTGAAGAACTCGACGTTGGCTTTGTAGTAGTCGGCCCACTCGTCCGGAACATCGTCTTCGTAGTAGATCGCCTCGACCGGGCAGACCGGTTCGCAGGCCCCACAATCCACGCATTCGTCCGGGTGGATGTAGAGCGATCGTTCACCTTCGTAGATGCAGTCCACGGGGCATTCTTCAATGCACGCCTTGTCCTTCAGATCCACGCACGGCTGCGCGATTACATACGTCACGTCCCGACCTTTCCTACTTGCGAACAAGCAAATTCACTCGGCCCACTCCGAGCAAGCCCTATCCATTATCCCCCACATGAACGACCATGACGCGCCATCAAGTCTTACTATGAACTGTGATTGATCACATGGCCGGACTGCGGCCTGGAATGCGGGTGGTGCTGCGGTACCGGATTGCCGGCCCGTTGCCGCTGACCGATGCGCTCGGCGAACTCCTGGCCAGACAAGACGGCGAGGCCACGGTATTGACCAAACGCGGCGCCGTCGTCGTCCGCGAATCCGACATCGTCGCGGCGAAGGAAGTGCCACCGGCACCGCCAGCGCGGGCACCTCGACGCCCGCCCGTTTCAGATAGTCCTCCGCACGAAAGATAGCCATCTGCCGTTCAACCGGCTATCGAAGAAGCAAAGGGCTATCTGAAACCGTAGGATTATTCCTATGACTTCCACGCAGCACAATCCCGCCATCGCGTTGACCATCGCCGGTTCCGAAGCGACCGGCGGAGCAGGCGCCCAGGCCGATCTGAAGACCTTCCAAGCGCTGGGCGTCTTCGGCATCGCGGCCTTGACCTGCATCGTCTCTTTCGATCCGAAACAGAGTTGGAACCACCGCTTCGTCCCGGTGGACGCCCAGGTCATCGCAGACCAGCTCGAGGCGATCACCACGGCCTACCAGCCGGAACAACTGGACACGGTCAAAATCGGCATGCTCGGCACGCCCGCGACCATCGACACCGTGGCCGCATCGCTGGCCGGGCATGACTGGCAGCACATCGTGCTGGATCCGGTGCTGATCTGCAAAGGCCAGGAGCCGGGTGCCGCCCTGGACACCGACCAGGCCCTGAAACGCGAGATCCTGCCCAAGGCCAGCTTTGTGACACCGAATCATTTCGAATCGCTTTCGCTCTCCGGAATGAGCGAAATCGACGACGTCGAGGACCTCAAAGAAGCCGCCCGGCGGATCTTCGACTCGGCCGGCGCCACGGTGCTCGCCAAGGGCGGAGTACGCCTGGCCGGGGCCGAAGCGGTCGATGTGTTCTACGACGGATCCACGCTCGAAGTGCTCAGTGCGCCGAAAGTCGGCGAGGTCGCGGTCTCCGGAGCCGGCTGCTCCCTGGCTGCCGCGATCGCCGCGGAACTCGCCAAAGGCGCGGCTCCGCTCACCGCTGCGTACACCGCAAAGGCTTTTGTCACCGCGGCCATCGAAGCGCGGGTCAGTTCCCGGGCCCCGTTCGACGCCGTTTGGCAGGGCGCGAGGTAATCGGCCGGACGCCGAAAATCACGAACCGGATCGAGGCGTTCATTCAGCCCAGCAGCAGCGGGCAAATCCGCTGCCGAACGCTGACTTCCGGCACCTTGCAGCCAAGGACTGCGCTCAGGTTCGTGCACCACGTCGTCCGGAGTTCCGGCGCTCCCGGGCAGCCCTTGAGCGCGTTGCCAGAACCGCCGAGCTGAGCATGTAGAGCACAGTGACGCCGGCCACGCCGTAGAGCCAGAGATTCCCGGCCAGGTTCGAAATGATCAACCCGACTTGGCCATGCGGAATCGAAAATATAACGCACATGGCATATGCCGCGGCGCCGGTCACCATGCCGAGCAGCGGAGCACGGGACCAAGCCCCGATCAGGACCACGGTCGCCGCCACCAGGATCAGGGCCAGAGCTGCCCCCCAAGGAACCTGGGCTGCACCGAGCATCGAGCTGCGGCCGTGCAACATGGTGCCGAAGACCGCAGCCAGAACGCCCGCGAAAATCGAAGCCAAGGCATAGCCGAGCCAATCGGAGCGGGTTCGCCGAACCGGGCGCCGCGCCGCTTCCGAGGCTCCGGAGCCGGTGTGCAGCAGCTGGAAACCTTCCTTGGCGGAAAGCGGCCGGAAGCGCAAATCGCTCAATGCGAATTCGTCGTCCCGGACCGAAACCTGAGTGCGGTGCGCCTGCAAGGCCGCCCGCTTGGCCGTCAGGTCGCCATCGATCCAGAACACCGGGGCTTCCGGGTCCTGGCCGTCCGCGGGCCGATCGGACAGGATCGCATAACCGGCGGGAACATCCCACGCCGGATTCGCTTGGTCTGCCGTCTGCCCGGCAAGTTCGACGGCCCGGACCGTCATCTGATGGCTGCGCACGTGGTCTGGATGCCCGTAGCCGCCGTCGGCCGCATAACTGACCACCACGTCGGGCCGCAATGCCCTGATCAAGGCGGCGGCATGACCGGCGACCTCATCCAAAGGGGCCGCCGAAAACGCTGCCGGATCGACCGGTTCAGCAGCTTGCGCCCGGCGCACGCCGTCGGGGCCGGCCGGTCCCCAGGACATTCCGGAGTCCCGATAGGCAGTCGGAGCCGCTCCCGGGGCCAAAGCCGGCCATTCACCGAGGAACATCCGCTGCCGGACACCGAGCTCGGCGGCGGCCTGGTTCAATTCCGCGGTCCGGACCAGAGCCAGTCCGGCGCCGCCGTCGGGCACAGATTGCCCGGGGCGGCCCGGTTTCGGCAGCCCTTGCTCCAAATAGCGCAATTCCTCCGGAATGACCTCGCCGAGCTCGCCCCGGGTGGCGGTCAGCAAGCTGACCTGCGCACCGGAGCGGGCAAAGGCCGCCATCGTGCCACCCGTGGTGATCGACTCGTCGTCCGGGTGGGCATGGATGAACAGCAGGCGGAGGATTCCGTCGGCGGCTGCGGGCTTTTCGGGCAGCAAGCTGATGGCGGTGCTTAGTTGTGCGAGCGGGCCCGGGCCGCCTTGGCGCGCTCGGAAATGTTCAGGATCAGTTTCCGGATCCGGATCGCTTCCGGGGTGACCTCGACGCACTCGTCTTCGCGGGCGAACTCCAGCGATTCTTCCAAGGTCAAATCGCGCGGCGGAGTCAGGTTCTCGAAGGTGTCCGAGGAAGCGGCACGCATATTGGTGAGCTTCTTCTCCTTGGTGATGTTCACGTCCATATCGTCGGCGCGCGAATTCTCGCCGACGATCATGCCCTCGTAGACCTCGGAGGTGGGCTGGACGAAGAACGAACCGCGCTCCTGCAGGTTGATCATCGCGAACGGGGTGACCACACCGGCACGGTCTGCGATCATCGACCCGTTGGTGCGGTATTCGATCGGCCCGGCCCAGGGCTCGTAGCCTTCGGCGATCGAGGATGCGATGCCGGCGCCGCGGGTATCGGTGAGGAACTTGGTGCGGAAACCGATCAGGCCACGGGCCGGAACGATGAACTCCATCCGGCACCAACCGGTGCCGTGGTTGGCCATGTTGGTCATCCGGCCCTTGCGCGCAGCCATCAACTGGGTGACTGCACCGAGGTATTCTTCCGGCACGTCGATGGTCATGTGCTCCATCGGCTCGTTGACCTTGCCGTCGATGACCCGGGTGACCACCTGCGGCTTGCCGACGGTCAGCTCGAAGCCTTCGCGGCGCATCTGCTCCACCAAGATGGCCAGCGCGAGCTCACCACGTCCCTGGACTTCCCAAGCATCGGGACGCTCGGTGGGCAGCACGCGCAACGAAACGTTGCCGACGAGCTCCTTGTCCAAGCGGTCCTTGACCTGGCGCGCGGTGACCTTGGCGCCCTTGACCTTGCCGGCCAGCGGCGAAGTGTTGATGCCGATCGTCATCGAGATCGCAGGATCGTCGACCGTGATCAGCGGCAACGGCTGCGGGTTGTCCGGATCCGTCAGGGTCTCGCCGATGGTGATGTCCTCGATGCCGGCGACGGCGACGATCTCGCCCGGCCCGGCGGATTCGGCCGGGACCCGTTCCAACGCCTTGGTGGCGAGCAGTTCAGTGATCTTGACGTTCTTCATGGTGCCGTCGTGGCGTGCCCAGGCAACGGTCTGGCCCTTGCGCAAGGTGCCGTTGAAGATGCGCAGCAGTGCCAGGCGGCCCAGGAACGGCGAAGCGTCCAAGTTGGTCACATGTGCCTGCAGCACGCCGTCCGGATTGTAGGTGGGCGCCGGGATGTGCTCCAAGATGGTCTTGAACAACGGCTCGAGGTCCGGGTTCGAGGGTGCCGAGCCGTTCTCCGGCTGCTCCAACGACGCCGCACCGACCTTCGCCGCCGCGTAAACCACAGGGACGTTCAGGATCGCATCCAGATCGAGGTCCGGCACTTCATCGGCCATATCGCTGGCCAGGCCGAGCAACAGGTCCATCGACTCGTGCACGACTTCGTCGATCCGCGCGTCGGGACGGTCGGTCTTGTTGACCAGCAGGATCACCGGCAGCTTAGCGGCGAGAGCCTTACGCAGCACAAAACGGGTCTGCGGCAGCGGGCCTTCAGAGGCATCCACGAGCAGGACGACGCCGTCCACCATGGACAAACCGCGTTCCACTTCGCCGCCGAAGTCGGCGTGGCCCGGGGTGTCGATCACGTTGATGGTGACGGTTTCGCCGTTGGAGGACGGCCCGTTGTAGGCGACCGTGGTGTTCTTGGCCAGAATCGTGATGCCTTTTTCACGTTCCAGATCGCCGGAATCCATGACCCGGTCGGCGACTTCGCCATGTGCGGCGAAGGAGTGAGTCTGCTTCAACATGGCATCCACCAAGGTGGTCTTGCCGTGGTCGACGTGCGCCACAATGGCCACATTGCGAAGATCGCTCCGCGATGCGGTAGCCGAGGAGGAGGTGATATCGGACATGCGTGAAGACTCGTTTCAATGTTTTCGGCGGGTGCGCTCCGCTATCCCGGTGTCCCTTTGGGAGGAGCGATGGGTGCTTTCCCTGGTCTCGACGCAGCTGCGCGCCGACATAGCACAGCTATATTCTAGTCGCTGAGTCTTCCGCAGCCTAAATGCCCGGCAAAATCATACCCAGGGTGGTCGAATTCACCGCGGGCAAGGCCCCAAGATGGATAGCAGTACCGGAACCAAGTTAAGGAATCAATGAATGGGCAGGAGTCACCAGGGGCAGGCCCCTGGCGCACGGAGGCAGCGCTCGCCGAAGCCTCGAAGCCGATCGTCTTTCGGCGCAATCGTCTTGACCGGGCTGCTGTGTTTGGGATTCCTCGTACCGCTCAACGCCAGCGCCCCGACCCCGGAGCCGCTGACCCGGTCCGCGGGTGAAATCAACCCTGCCTACGCCAGTCTGCGGAGCACCGCAGTAATCATCGGCGATTCGCAGACGCAAGGCGCCGGCGGAGTCCCCGGGCCGCAGACTTGGGTCCAAAAAGCCTTCTCCGTGCTCGGCTATCGATTGGTGGTCAACGCGCGCGGCGGAACCGGCTATGTGGCCGCGACGCCGCAGGCCAAAAACTATCCGGACGCCCTCGAGAGCGGAGCTTGGACTCTGCCCAAGCCCAGCCTGCCTTGGTCCGGGTCTCCGCTCGTGGTGGTTCAAGGCGGCGGCAATGATGCACGGATCGGCAGCAGCAACAGTGCGATCTTGAGCAACGCGGCCCGGTTGCTCGATGGATTGAAAAAGCGCTATCCGGAATCCAAGATCGTCATGATCGGCACGCTGGGCAAAGGTTCAGCGAAAGGCGGCCGGCGGGCCCAGGTCGACGCTTTGCTCGGCACTTTCGCCAGTTCCCGCGGGCTGCCATTCATCAGTGCTGGAGATTGGCTGGCCAAATTCAACCTGGAAAAAGACCTGATCGATGGCACCCACCTGGATGCCGACGGGCATCAGATCCTCAGCGAAGCCCTGCGCGCAAAACTCAAATCGTTGGACATCACGGGCCCGACGGCATATTGACCATGTGCCGTCGGAGCCGGAGTCCTCGGCTCCGACGGGCCCCGGGTTTGTTGTCTATTCCGTACCGGCAGCCAGCAGCTGTTCGCGCAGCTCCCGGCGTTCCCGCTGCTTCTGCGGATCCGGCAACGGAACCGCGGCCAGCAACCGCTGGGTATAGGCCTCTTGCGGATTGCGCAGGATCTCGTCCCGGGTGCCTTGCTCCACGATCTTGCCGCGCTGCATCACCACGATGCGATCGGCGAGATAGTCGACCACAGCCAGGTCGTGCGTGACGAAGAGACAAGCGAAGCCCATCTCCTTCTGCAAGTTTTGCAGCAGGTCCAAGACTCTGGCCTGAACCGAGACATCCAGTGCGGAGGTCGGCTCGTCGGCGACCATCAACTTCGGCTTCAGCGCAAGTGCCCGGGCGATGCCCACCCGCTGTTTCTGCCCGCCGGAAAGCTCGTGCGGGTAACGGTTCCGGTAGCTCCGCGGCAATTCGACCTGATCCAACAAGTCCTCGATGCGCTTCTGCAGTTGTGCGCCTTTGGCCTCCTTGGCCAAGAACATCGGCTCGCCGATGCTCTCGCCGATCGGCAATCGCGGGTTCAGCGAGGATGACGGGTCCTGGAACACCATGCCGATGTTGCGGCGCACCTCGTGGAGCTGACGGCCGTTCTTCTTCGCCGTGGTGATGTCCTGCCCGACGACGTGCAGTGTGCCGGAGGCAACCGGGAGCAATCCCACCGCGGCCCGTCCGATGGTGGTCTTGCCGGAGCCGGACTCCCCCACCAAGCCGACTACCTGGCCCGGGAAGATCTCCAGGTTCGCACCTTCGACCGCGCGGAAGGCGGGTACCCGCCCCTGTTTCGGATACTCGATGGCGACGTCGCGCAATTCGAGCACCGGCTCGGCCGGGCCGGTATTTCCGGCCTGCTCGGCCGCCGCTTTGGCCGCGACCAGAGCAGCTTTGTTCGCCGCTTCGCGGCGCAGCAACTCGGCCTGGTCGATGTCGGCGAGCTCGGCGTGGGTGGCCTCGGCCAAAACCGCGGTGACATCCACCTCCTCGGCTTGGGCTCCGCCCTGGCCGAGGTGCGGCACCGCAGCCAGCAAGGCCTGTGTGTATTCGTGCTGCGGATGGTAGAAGATGTCTTCCGCGCTGCCGGTCTCCACGATCACGCCCTTGCGCATCACCGCGATCCGGTCGGAGAGATCCGCGACCACGCCCATATCGTGGGTGATCAGCACGATCGCCGAGTCCAGCTTGTTGCGCAGATTGCGCATCAGATCGAGGATTTCCGCCTGAACCGTGACGTCCAGAGCGGTGGTCGGTTCGTCGGCGATCAGCAGCTTCGGATCGCAGGAGAGCGATTGGGCGATCATCGCGCGTTGGCGCTGCCCGCCGGAAAGCTGGTGCGGGTACGATTTGAAAGCTTTTTCCGGATCCGGCAGTTCGACCAGTTCCAGCATCCGGATCGCCCGGACCCGGGCTTCGTCCGGAGAAATCTCATTGTGCAGCCGGAGCGTCTCCACGATCTGGAATCCGATCGTGTACACCGGGTTGAGCGCCGTCATCGGCTCCTGGAAGATCACCGCGACGTCGCTGCCGCGGATCTTGCGCAACTTCGACGGGGAGGCGTTCAGGATCTCTTCGCCATTGAGCTTGACCGAGCCGGTGACCCGGCTGTTGTCCGGCAGCAGCCCCAGGATCGCCATCGAGCTGGCGCTCTTGCCGGAACCCGATTCACCCACGATCGCCAGGACTTCGCCGGCCTTGACCTCGTAGTCGAGCCCGATCGCGGCCGGCACCCATTTCTTGTCCACGCCGAAGTCGACCGAGAGGCCGGACACTTGGAGTACCACGTCTCCGGCGCTGCGCCGTCCGGTGGACCGGTTCGTCGGCACCTCGACCGGATCGATGTTGTCGACCTCGGCGGGCTCCTGAGGAGTGATGTTTTCTTCACTCATGCTGTGTGTTTCCTTCCGCTCAGGAGCGCCGGTCGGGCGATCCCGGATCTGCGAATTAGTCGGCTGCTCTGCTCTGCTGTCACGATAGGGGCATGACTTCTGAGCGTTTCCGCCCGCGCACCGGCACGGTTTTGGCCATCGTCCTCTACGTCTTGGCCGGGGCCGGGCTGCTCGTCGTGCTGTTCAGCGGACTCCGCCTGCAGGACATCCTGTTGACCCTGCCCTTGCTGGCTTTCGTCGGCTACTGCGGTTACTGGCTGTTCGGCTTCCCCGAAGTGATCGTGGACGAGGACGGCGTCACTTTGGTCAACCCCACGGTGACCGTCCGGGTGCCTTGGGTCGCGTTGATCGCCGTCGACACGAAATTCGCCTTGACGCTGATTACCGTGAAGCGCAAGTACACCGCTTGGGCGGCTCCGGCGCCCGGGGTGATTTCGGCCAACCGGGGCAAACGCGAGGACACCATGGGTCTGCCGGCCAGCAGCTATGGCGCGTTCGGTTCCTTGCGTCCCGGAGACCTGAAACGCAGCGATTCCGGCGCCGCCGCTTTCATGGTGCGCACCCGCTGGGCGAAGCTGGTCGACGCCGGCAAAATCGACGTCGAGCAGACCGCGCATTCCCGGGCCAGCGTGCGCGTCAACTGGCTGCAGCTGGGCATCGCCCTGGTGCTGATTGCCGCCGTCGTCGCGCTGATCGCCGGCGCGCTCTGATCCGGTCGCCATCTCAGGCCTTTTCGGCATTGGCTGAGCTGGCCTTTTTCGCGTTGAACTTCTTCTGCCGCGGATCGAAGGCATCCCGCAATCCGTCGCCGATGAAGTTGATGCACAGGCAGATCACGATGATGAACAGGCCCGGGAACCAGAACAGCCAGGGCCGGGTGGAGAACGCTTCCTGGTTTTCCACCACGAGCGAGCCCAGCGAGATGTCCGGCTTGGTGACGCCCAATCCGATGTAGCTCAGGCCGGCTTCCAGCAGGATCGCAGAGGACATCAGCAGCGTGGTGTTCACGATGATCACGCCCACCGCGTTCGGCAGGATGTGCTTGAACACGATCCGGGTGTTGGAGGCGCCGGCAATCCTGGCCGCATCGACGAATTCGCGTTCCCGCAAGGTCAGGAACTCACCACGCACCAAGCGGGCCAAGCCCACCCAGATCACCAGGGCGAGGAAGATGCCCAGCAGCACCACGCCGAGGTTGTCCTGGAGTGCCTTGAAAACGTTCGACATGAAATCCCGGGTGGTGACTGGCTGCCCATCGGGACCGATTTCAGTTGTGCCCAGGCTGGCGGACCGGACCACTTGGCCGAGCACGGCACCGGTGACGATCACCGGGATGATGATGATCGCGTCGGTCAGGCGCATCAGCACGGTTTCCACCCAGCCGCGGAAGTAGCCGGACAACGCGCCGACCACGACGCCGATCAGCCCGGCGATGATGCCGATCGTGAACATCACGATGATCGACAGCTGCGCGGCACGCATGGTCATCGCGAACATGTCGCGGCCGATGCTGTCCTGCCCGAACGGGTGGTCGCCGAAATTGAACGGGAACTGGTAGGTGGGCGCGGCGTTGTTCTGGATGTCCTGGACATCGGTATAGCTGTACTTCCACCAGCCTGGGATGTCGATCCAGCCCCAGAGCTTGATCCCGGAGGCACTGAACACCAGGATCACCACGAGCACGAAGACCACGAGTGCGACCATCGCCGCGCTGTGGCCGAAAAAACGCTTCCGGATGATCTGGCCTTGGCTCAGGCCTTTGGTTTCCTGGACATCTTCGATGCCGGCGGCGGGCGGAGTCTGCGGGGACTCGCCAGTGACGACGCTTGTCATGACTTCACCTTCACTCGTGGGTCAAGGGCGGAATAGACCAGATCGGCCAAGAGGTTGAAGGTCAGCGCTGTGATCGCGACGACTACGAAGAAGCCCATCACCGGATTGGGGTCCACATTTTTCAACCCCTGGGCGAACATTTGGCCCATACCGGTGAACCCGAAGACCGATTCGGTGATCACCGCGCCACCGATCAAGCCGCCGATGTCGTAGGCGACCACGGTGGCCAACGGGATCAAGGCATTGCGGAAGGCGTGCCGCATCACCACGGTCCGCTCGGACAGGCCTTTGGCCCGGGCCGTCCGGATGTAATCCATGTTCATGATTTCCAACATCGAACCGCGCGAATAACGGGTGTACGAAGCGATCGAGATCAGGATCAGCGCGATGGTGGGCAGGATCAGGTGGGTGAAGCGGTCCAAACCGCCGGTCCAGAAATCGCCTTGGAAGTTCGGGGTGACCGCGCCGATGGTGGCGATCGGGCGGCCGCGGGTCTGCTCGAAATACTGCGGCCAGGACTGCATGAAGCGGTCCATCAGGATCAACGCCGCAACCAGGAACGCGGTGATCGCGGCGGCCCGCATATTCTGCCCCCGGTCGTATCCGCCGAAGAAGTAACCCACGGCGATGCCGACCAGCACCGTCACGATCGCGAAAATCACGATCATCAACAGCGTTGCATCATTGAGCAGCGGCTGCAGGGCGTAGTAGCAGACCAAACCGATCGCCACTACGACCAGCGAAGAGTACAGCGCTTTGCGGTTCTTCAAGCCGGCGGTCAGCGCGGTGATGCCGAAGGCGATGCCCACCCCGCTCAGCGCGATCACGATCGGGCCCAGACCCGGGCGGACGAGCCAGCCGGTGAAGGAGATGTACATCAGGACCAGGGCGACGGCGACGGAGGTGCCGCCGAAGGCGATCCAGCGCTTCTTCCACTCCCCGCGGGCGATGGCCATGCCGATCAGGCCGAAAATCACCGAGACGATCAGGATCACCAATAACGGTATTTGCGGGTCCTTGAGGAAGGTATTGAAGTTGATCGCACCGAATTCCTTGAGCAGCACGGCGGCCCAGAAGATCGGCAGCGAGAAGAACAGGAAGGTCAGGAAAGTCACGCCGTAATCCAGCGCGCTGTACTGGCGCAGGGCGGTGACGATGCCGATGGTGACGCCGATCACGATGGCCAACAGCACTGCGGTGGTGACCAGGGTCAGCGTCTGCACCATGGCCATGCCCAGTTGCTCGGTGACCGGCTGCCCCTGCAGGTTCTTGCCCAGATCACAAGAATTGGCGAGCGGGACCAAGCAACCGGCTGCGCCTCTGAGCCAAATGAAGTACCGTAGCGGCGCTGGGACGTCCAAGTTGAGCAGCTCGCTGCGGGCCCGGATCAGATCGTTCTTATTGGGATTCTGGCTGGTGCGAAGTTCTTGCAGGGGATCGCCGGACGCCGCTGTCAGGAGATACACCACAAAAGAAGCGCCGAGCAAGATGAGTACGGCAGTGATGATGCGCCGCACGATATAGCTGAGCATTTGGACCTCGAATGATGTGATCCGGGGATTACCCGGTGTTGCAGAAGTCTACGTCAGCACCCTGTGGCCTGGAGACGGTCTGTCGCTTGAGCCGGTCGGAGCTGTCGGGAAAATGATGGCATCAGAAGGGCGCTAGGACCAAAACGCGGTCCTAGCGCCCCGTTACTGAATATTGCTGAAAGCCTGAGCTAAGCGCCTATTTCGCGGCCCAGTCCCAGACGTTCCACCAAACGCCGGTCTGCGTCGGGTTGTACTTGATGCCGGTCACCTTGTCGCTGTAGGCATCAACCCCGATGGTCTGGAAAAGCGGCAGTCCGTAAGCGGAGTCCCAGATCATCTTGTCGATCTGGACCTGCAGGTCGTCCTGCTTTGCTTTGTCGGTGGTGGTCACCAGTTCGTCCATCAGCTTGTCGGCATCCGGGTTGGAGAATTGGTTGAAGTTGTTGCCCGCGCCGGTCTTGAACAACTGCGGCACGTTGCTGACGCCGACGCCCGAGTTGATCCAGCCGAAGATGGTCGCATCGTAGGATCCGTTGCCCAACGCCTTCGACCATTCCGAGCCGCCCAGACCGCCGTCGACGATCTTGAAGCCGGCCTGGGTCGCGGACTGCGAGATCAAAGTGAAGGCGTTCAACCGGTTGGGGTTGTCCTTGTTGTACATGATCCGGATTGTCGGCGTCGCGCCGTTGAGCAGTTGCTTGGCTCCGTCGATGTCCACGTTCTGGAAGTTCGCCGAGCCGTTGTTCTTGACCGTGTCGGCGTACTTGGGCTGCGCCGGAACGAAGAGCTGGGAATCCAAGGGCTTGGCTTCAGGGTCCAGCGGCTTGATGATCTTGTTCACGATGTCGTTGCGCGGCACGGTCTTCATGAACGCCTCACGGACGTTCTTGTCCGCGAACGGGCCGTTGTAGTTCAGGTCGAGGTGATCGTAGGAGAGCTGATCTGCCTTGTCCATGGTGACGCCCTGGCTGGCCAAGGCTTCCAACTGCTGCACGGTGTCCGCCGAAGCCTGCGGCGCAATGATGTCCGCCTCGCCGTTCTTCAATGCCTGGATCTGAGCCGAAGCGCTGCCGATGTACCGGACCGTGATCTGGTCCAGCTTGGCGGCCGGGCCCCAGGTGTAGTCCTTGTTCTTGACCAAGGTCATCGACTGGTCAGGCTGGATGTCCTTGACGATGTACGGTCCGTTGGAGAGGAAGAGGCTGGTGTCGGTCGGCAACTGCTTGGTGTCGAACCCGGTGTTCCAGATGTCGGCGGCCTTCTTCAGGCTTTCGTTGACGGCAGCCGGCTTGGTCGGATCGCCCTTCGGCAGGCCCTTCATCAAGTCAGTCAGGGCCGCAGCGTCTTTGAGCCCGGCCTTCTGCGCCACGATGTGCGCGGGAATCCGGATGTTGGGAATCCCGATGGCTACTTCCCAGTCGGAGAACGGCTTCGAGTACGTGATCGTCATCGACCGGCCGTTGTCGCCGATTTCCGGGAAGCTGGTCAGGTTCAGGCCCGAGGTGTCGGCAGCCGGCTGGAAGTACGTGGTGCCGGTCTTGGCTTCCGAATTGGCGTCGTCGTAGTACGCGGAGCCGGAGGCCCACTGCAGCACCAGGTCGTTGGCGTCGACGGGCGCGCCGTCGGACCACTTCACGCCCTCATTGACCGTGTATTTGACGGTCAGCGGATCGTCGGAGAGCTTCTCGATCTTGCCGAACTTCTCATTCCGGACCACATTGAGCTTGTCGTCGATGTAGCCGAAACCGGAGTGTGTCGCATAAGCGATCTTCCCGTTGGTATCGACATTGTTCTGCGCGGTGTCGGCGTTGAAGGATGTGAAGCCGTTGACTTCGACCACGGTGGCTGAGCCTCCGTCCTTGGCCGCGCCGCCGCTCGCGCTGGAGCCCGTGTTGCCGGAGTTGCCGGCGCAAGCGCTGAGTGCCAGGGCCGCGACTGCGGCAACACTCACTGCTTTGGAAATACGTCCGAAACGCATTCCGCCTCCTAAGTATCTGAAGAGTGTGTTAAGCCGCGATGCTGTCATCGGGACCCGACGACCCCTGCCGGTCCGGCAAGTGTCCTGTCTCACATGGTGAAGAGCGTAGACCGAATTTGTGACCGATTGGTAAAAAATTGACCCGCGTTACCCGGTTGTTACCGAGATGCAACCTGGTTTTCCCGGCTGATGTCCAGCCAGTTCCCAGGGTTTTTGCCCATGATCTAAAGGGAGTGTGTTGGTTTTCATTTGCCCCGGCGATGCAACGGACCGCAGCTGTGAATTTCCGGTCAACGCCCACGATGCCAAATTCGGGTCAGGACCAAAAAGCCGACTGCGACGATCACGATCACCAGAATCAGCCCGACGATCTCGGCGCTCATTCCCCGCCCCGTCCGCCGCGCTGAATCACAACCCAGCCCAGCATGAACAGCACCACGATGATTCCGATCGAAATCCATTCCAGCTCAGAGGTCATAGCTGTCCAGCTTATTGGTGCCAGCTGTGGCTGGGCTTTTCATTTGCCCAGGCGCAGATGAAGATCAAGGCGTCAGCGGCACAGGATCGGTGCGGCTTGGTTCGTCTGGGCCTTTGGGCCAACCAGGATGTCCCACCGAGTGCGGCCACTGAGTGGGACATCACGGTTCTGTCCCACTGAGACTACTTACTCAGTGGGATATACCCGTCGCGCTGATTCAGCGTTTGCGGTTCTTGAGCGCTTCAGCTGCTTTGCTGGCAAGCACCTTGCCGTCGGTCTGCGCCCATTCCTTGGCTCTGGGGCTGTAGATCTTCAGGGCCCGCTTGATCTCGGCCCGGAGGAACCACGCGGCAGTAATCGCTCCGATGATGAGCGTGATGACGAGGAGTACCGCGATGACCTTCATCCCATGAGCTTAGGCAACCATGCTTGGCCTGAGCTTTGTACCAGCCCTGCCCCGCCTGAGCAGTCCGCGCCGGCTGGCTTGACCACAGCACGTTTGCCCGGTCCGGCCCGGTCTGCGGGCTAAGCTTGTCCGCATGGAGTCGGAAGAGTTGCGTAAGAAACTGAGCGCGAGCCAGAAAGCCGTGATCGCTTGTTACGGCGTGGCGGTGATCGGCGGCCTGATCCTGTTGGTCTCCGGTTTGCTCAGCAGCAACTGGTGGACCGCCGTGTTGGGTACCGTGATGGCTATCGGCTTCGGATTCTCCCTGCTGAACTGGCTGAAGTTCATCCGGAAGATCAACTCCGGGAACTAGCGCCCCTCCTCCGGCGTTGGCCCGCTTGAACCCGGGGGTGTTTGAACCGGGGTTCCGGCTAAAGCCACTTCGCCAGGTTGCGAATACTGCATAGTCAGGTCAGACGTGGGCGGCGCTGGATCAGGCTCCAGTAATTGCGCGTACCAGCACAAAGAACAACGAGGGACCTAGCAAACACCCCACCCCCGTGTAAAACGTCGCAGTCATCGCGCCGTAGGGGACCAGACGCTTGTCCGTCGCGGCCAGCCCGGCAGCCACTCCGGACGTAGTCCCCATGAGTCCGCCGTAAGCCATGGCGGATTTCGGGTTGTTCAGGCCGATCACCTTAGCGATCAGCGGGGTCCCCACCATAACGACCACCGATTTGACCAAGCCTGCCGCGATGGAAAGTGCGATGACCTCAGAGGACGCGCCGACTGCGGTCCCGGTTACCGGCCCGACGATGTAGGTGGCAGCGCCGGCGCCGATGGTCGTGATCGAAGCGGCATCCGTGTAGCCAAACAGATAAGCCACTACCCCGCCGACGAGAAACGACACGAATATCCCCAGCAGAATCGAGACGATTCCGGCCAGACCGGATTTTCTGATCACGCCCAGATCGACGCCGTAGGCGGTTGAGACGATCGCGAAGTCCCGCAGCATCGATCCGCCCATGACCGCCAGCCCACCGAAAACTGCGATATCCGCCAGCCCCGCTTGCCCTCCGCTCAGCGCCCCGCCCAGGTATGCCAAACCCAGCCCGAAGACGATGGCGATCGCCGAACCTTGAAGGCGTCCCCGGGTGAGCGTCTTCGACAACCAGCCGGAAACCAGCGTCAATGCACCCACCACCACGAAAGCGAAGAGCAACCCGTTTTTGACCAGTACCGTTGAGATCAGCTCCATTTCGGCACGCTCACCGTTTCCCCGGGAGATCGGCTTGGTCCAATGGAGGGAGCGGTTCAGCCGGCGGTCCGATCCGTGAGAGCACCGGGACCAGCCCGGCGCCCGCGACGAGCGCGCCGAGGCCGACCAGGATCGCCATTGGCCCGCCCGCTATCGCTTTGAACACATTTTGCGTCATCGCCATGGCAACAACGATGGGGATGTACATTGCGCTCCAAAAAAGCACCCCCTGCTCCGAGGCTTCAGGGAACCGACCACGTTTGCGCAGCCGTTCGGTCACCAGGACGAGCAGGATCATCGCAAACCCCACGCCGCCTACATTGGCGTCGACGCCAATCAGCAATCCGAGTGCGTCGCCGATGATTGTGCCGAGCAGCAGGCATAATGCCAGAACCGCCACACCATAAAGAACCATGTTTCACTCCTTTGTGAATCCCAACTGTCGTTTCTCCCGCCCCGGGGCGCACTTACTGGGCAGCTGTCCCGGCTGACTCATCGCGGAACGCCCCCGCGTATTCCTCCCGGAGCTTCGCTTTCTGCACCTTGCCCATGACATTGCGCGGCAGGGTCTCCACTAGGTACAGCAACCGGGGCAGCTTGAATCTGGCCAGATCCGGGCTGATCGCATCGAGCAGTTCCTGCCGATCAGGCTGTTCGCCCGGTCTGGACACAACGATTCCGACGACCGCTTCCCCAAGATCCGGGTGCGGCACGCCAATCACTGCGCTTTCCAAAACCGTCGGTTGCGCGTCCAGCAGCTCCTCGATCTCCTTCGGGTAGATGTTGAATCCCCCCGAGATAATGAGGTCCTTTTCCCGGCCCACGATTACCAGGTGCCCGTCCTCGTCGAACCGGCCGAGATCGCCGGTGACGAAGAATCCGTCCTCGCGGAACTCCTGGGCGGTTTTCTCGGGCATCCGCCAATACCCGGCAAAGACATTCGGCCCGCGCACTTCGATCATGCCGACTTCCCCTGGGGCCGCCTGCTGCCCGGTCCGGACATCGATCACCCGGACGTTGACTCCGGGGAGCGCCATCCCTACCGTGCCGGGCTTGCGGGTGCCGTCACGGTAGGGGTTGCTCGTGTTCATACCGGTCTCGGTCATGCCGTAACGTTCCACGATCGAATGCCCGGTCCGGAGTTGAAACTGCTCGTGATCGCTGGCCAGCAAAGGCGCCGAGCCCGAAACGAAGAGGCGCATCCGCACGCAAACCCGTTCGTCGAGTCCCGCGGTTTTCAGCAATCGGGTATAGAACGTTGGCACGCCCATCAACACGGTGGCGTGCGGCAGCAGATCGATGATGGTGCCGGCGTCGAAGGCAGGCAAAAAGAACATCGATGCCCCGGAAGCCAGGGTCAGATTCACCGCTACGAAGAGCCCGTGGATATGGAAGATCGGCAGCGCATGGATCAACCGATCCGTGGCGGCGTAATTCCAGCAGTCAATCAAAGCTTGGCAGTTGGCAGCCAAATTCGAATGCGTCAACACCGCACCCTTGGACCGGCCCGTGGTGCCCGATGTGTAAAGGATCGCGGCCGGGTCATCGGCCTGGGCTGGGTGGACTTCCGAGGATTGCTCCGAGCCGCTGAGCAAGGTTCCCTCGCCATGGGCTCCGAGCGATTCGACGTGTAACGGAACGGCTTCGGCAGGGCCCGAAATCCCGATGAACTCGGCTACCCGTTCCGGTGAGCAAACCAGGACCTTCGGCTCGGCATCACGGAGGAAGTAGGCCACCTCGGTTCGGGTGTAGGCAGAATTCAGCGGCAGGAAAACCGCACCGATCTGCAGTGCCGCTACATACAGGGCCACCGCTTCCGGAGATTTCGCCACCTGCATCGCCACCCGGTCTCCGGGCAGCACTGCATCCGCGATGAGCCGCGCCGCTATCCGGCGCACCAAGTCGTCGAACTCGCCATAGCTCAAGCCCGGGCTGGCTGTTCCGGGAAGCGCTTCGAACAGCACCTTCTCCGGCTCTTGGTGGACCTGATCAGCGTAACGGGAATAGATGCTCTGGAATTCGGGGGTCATCGGATCGGCTCCTCGGAGGTAGACGTCGTGGTGGGGCGAATGGGCGGCAGCAAGGAAGCGAGCGGACTGTCAGCCGCTACGCTCCGCGGTCTGCGGAATCCCGCACGATGTTGTTCGAACATGCCCGGTTCATAGCGGTAGTTGACCATGACGCCGAAGGACTGTCGCCACATCTCATCCGAAGTGCATGCGCGCCAGTTCAGCTGCCAAGCTGTCGCACCGTTGCCCAGATGGAACCGCGCCACCGGGTCTATGGGTTTCCCATCGACCCGAGTTTGCCGCACGAGGTAGTCGGCGATCAGCTCCAGCAAGGCAGGGCGCAGCGTTTCGCGGTCGGGCTGGCCTGTGCCCGATTCCAGGAGCCGGTCGAAAACGGTATCGTGTGCCCGCAACCAGGCCCGGAATCCAGGAATCGGCGACAATGTGACGAATTCGGCTATCTGTGGCAGCTCCGCGCGGAGTTCGTCGATGACTTGCTTGATGAGCAAGCTGCCGAAGGAGACTCCGACGAGGCCGTCCAAGGCGTTGTTGATCGAATAGAGCACCGCGGTGTCCGCCAGCGCAGGATCAAGCACCGGACCAGGCTCGAGCAGAGGTGCCACGTGCCGCGGGATGCCTTGGACCAAGCCGACCTCTACGAAGATCAACGGAACATCTCCGGTGGCCGGGTGGAAGAACGCGAAACAACGCCGGTCTGCCGGTTGCAAGCGGCGGCGCAGTTCTTCACGCCCGGCAAGCGGATGCACCTTTTCATAACGGATCAGGGATTCCAAGAGCGCATCCGGAGAGTCCCAGTGCACGCGCGCCATCCGCAGGAATCCCCGATTGAACCAGGAATTGAAAAGATGTCTGAAGTCCACATCCAGCGGCTCCAATTCCGGATGACTGCGCATCAGTGCCCGGAGATCCGCTCGCATTGCCACCAGACGCGCGGTGCCCTGCGGAGCGTGATTGAGCCGCCGGAGCAACTGCTGGCGTCGGGGCTCGACCGAATTGAACAACTCGACGAGCTCGGGGTCCCCGGCACCGGCCCGGTCCCATTCGGCAAAGGCCTGCCGAATGCGCACCGGATCGGCACCGTAACGCTGGAGAAGATGCCCGAGGAACCGGAACCTGGCGTCCGCGCCCAAACGATCACCGGTCGGAAGCGATTCATAGCCGGTGAGGATGTGGTCGGCCAAAGCGCGGATGGCGGGTTCGTCGATTTCGCCCATTAGAAGTTCGCAGTCGGTCAGCAACCGTTGCAACGGCGATGCCTGATCATTACCCACTCGACCCCCCTGTCGTTGAGTTATATATCAAAATATATGATGTATATAACAGGCAGAGTACACCATGCATGTGATCCGGGCCATACCTGGTGGCGTACATTTGTTGTGGTTTATTTGACGAGCTGGGACGGAGGTCAGGTGGCAAAGAAGACCGAGGCCCAACGAATCCGCGACGAGCTGGAGAACGCCATCGTCGAAGGCAAATACGCCCCCGGGGACCGTCTCGATCCCAACGAACTCGGCGCGTATTATCGCTGTTCCCGGACGCCGGTTCGGGAAGCACTGCAAAGCCTTGAGCAGACCGGTCTAGTCGAGGTCCGTCCCAAACGCGGGACGTTCGTGGTGCAACTGAGCATTGTGGGCCTTGCCGAGCGATTCGAAGTGATGGCAGAGCTAGAGGGGATGGCGGCGCGCCTGAGTGCACTGCGCATCGAATCGGATCAAGTTCACGAACTCGAAGCGGCATTCATCGATTGCCGACGGCACGCCGAGACGGAGGATGCGGACGGTTACTACTACGCCAATGCCGAGTTCCACGACGTTCTCTACCGCGCTTCCGGGAACGACTACCTCACGCACCAGGCTCGTCTGCTCAAACAGCAATTGCAGCCCTACCGCCGGCTGCAGCTTCGGGCGCCGTCGCGGATCCGCCATTCCCTCAGCGAGCACCGCGTCATTGCCGATGCCATCATCGCCGGCAAGGCAGACGCCGCAGAAGAGGCCGCCCGGAACCATGTTCTGGTGCAGGTCACCGAGTTCAACCAACTCCTGCGCACCTGGACACGGGTCCGTGAGCTCGGCGCAGGCCTGAGCCAACCCTCCGAATAAGGACCGGGCATTCCGCAAGGCCGGGTTCCCGGAACCAATCAGCTCACCGATTTCTAGACGTTGAACCGGAACTCCACCACGTCGCCGTCGGACATCACATACTCTTTGCCTTCGATCCGGACCTTGCCGCGGGACTTGGCTTCGGCCATCGAACCGGCGTCGATCAGATCATCGAAGGAGACCACTTCGGCTTTGATGAAGCCGCGCTGGAAGTCGGTGTGGATCACGCCTGCGGCCTGCGGCGCGGTGTCGCCCTGCTTGATCGTCCAAGCCCGGGCTTCCTTCGGCCCCGCGGTGAGATAGGTCTGCAGGCCCAGGGTGTGGAAGCCCACCCGGGCGAGCTGGTCCAGGCCGGATTCTTCCTGGCCGTTCATCTCCAGCATCTCGCGGGCCTCTTCTTCGGAGAGCTCCACCAAGTCGGCTTCGAGTTTGGCGTCGAGGAACACCGCATCCGCCGGTGCGACCATCGCGCGAAGTTCCGCTTGGCGCTCCGGATTGCCCAGCACCGAGTCGTCGACGTTGAACACGTAGATGAACGGCTTCGCGGTCAACAGGCTGAGTTCCTTGAGGTACGGCAACTCCAACTTGTCGCTGGCAATCGAAGAGAAAATCGTATCGCCGCGTTCCAACACGGCCTGCGCCTTGCGGACGGCTTCCAGCTCGGCGGCTTCCTTCTGCTTGAGCTTGACCGCCTTTTCCAAACGGGGCACGGCCTTTTCGATGGTCTGCAGGTCGGCCAGGATCAGTTCGGTGTTGATCGTCTCGCGGTCCGAGCCCGGATCCACCTTGCCGTCCACATGGATCACATCGGGATCCTCGAAGACCCGGATCACCTGGGCGATCGCCTCGGCTTCGCGGATGTTGGCCAGGAACTGGTTGCCCAAGCCCTCACCTTCCGAAGCGCCTTTGACGATGCCCGCGATGTCCACGAAAGACACCACAGCCGGCAGGATCCGGGCTGAGCCGAAAACCTCGGCCAGCCGGTTGAGCCTGGCATCGGGGAGGTTCACCACGCCGACATTCGGCTCGATCGTGGCGAACGGGTAGTTCGCTGCGAGCACGTTGTTGCGGGTAAGCGCATTGAAAAGAGTTGATTTGCCGACGTTGGGCAGTCCGACGATGCCAATAGTAAGAGCCACGGGAGTTAAGTTTAGCGGTAGGTCCCTAGCAGCGAGGGACGAGCTGCTGAGGAGACCGCTAAACGCTACAGGTGACCGCGAGCCGCCACAGTTCCACGCCCGTCTAATCGACCCATTCAGTGGGCTAGGCCGGCCGAGCCCACTGGAACTGCGAATTGGACGGGCGTGGCGGCAGCCAGCGGGACCGGTGTGGCCGGGGTGGCGCTGAAATGTCGGGGCTCCGTGACAGGCTTGGCCCATGGACAGTTCTTCTTTGCTCATCGGCCTGTTGCTCGGGCTGATCATCGGTGCGGTCGCGGTCCTGCTGGTCGGCCGCCGGCAGCGCCTCGGATTGGCAGCCGACCTCGACGATGCCACCGAGCGGTTGGCCGAGGCGAATGCCGCCCTGGCCGCCGCCGAAGCCGAATCGCGGCTGCTCAACGCGCAGAGCCAGGAAAATTCCTCGGTGCTCAAGGCTTTGGCCCCGGTCGCCGAACGGCTGGGCAACGTGCAGCGCCAGGTGGCCTTGTTGGAGCGGGACCGGGTGGAACAGTACGGCCAACTCTCCCAGCAGCTCAAGGATGCCAAAGACGCCGACCGGCTGTTGCTGCAGACCACCCAATCGCTTGCTTCCTCGCTCCGTTCGACCAGTGCGCGCGGTCGTTGGGGCGAAGTCCAGCTGCGCCGCGTGGTGGAGTCGGCAGGCATGGTCTCGCATGTGGACTTCAGCGAGCAGGTCCAGCAATCCGGAGCCGACGGCGTCCAGCGGCCGGACATGATCGTGAAATTGCCCGGCGGCAAAGAACTGGTCCTGGACGCGAAAGTGCCGCTGAGCGCTTTTCTGCAGGCCCAGGAGGCCGACGACGAGCGGGCGGCCGCGCTTGCCCGGCTGCAGCATGCCAAGGCCGTCCGGGTACACATCGACTCCCTGGCGGCCAAGAAATACTGGCAGGGCTCATCGGCATCACCGGAGTTGGTGGTTTGCTTCCTGCCGGCCGAATCGATCCTCTCGACCGCTTTGGATGCGGACGGTCAGCTGCTCGACTACGCACTGGGCAAGGGTGTGGTCTTGGCCTCGCCGGTGAGTTTGCTCGCCGTGCTCAAAGCGGTCGCCTACTCCTGGCGGCAAGAAGTGCTGACCGAAAGCGCCAAAGAACTGTTCGAGGTTTCCAGCCAACTGTACGAACGCCTGGCCACGCTCGGCGACCATGTGGGAAAACTCGGCGCGTCGATCCGGTCCTCGGTGGAGAAATACAACACCATGGTCGGCTCGCTGGAGGCCAGGGTACTGCCCGCGGCGCGGAGGCTCAATTCATTGGATCCGGATTCGCTGGCCGGTCCACCGCTGCTGGAGAGCCAACCCCGGCATCTGAGCGCGCCGGAATTCACCGGCTAACGGCTGGCCGGTACCGCGCAGGATCCGGCGCTTAGCGGGCGGGACGCTGTCCGCGGCCACCGAGCGCCCGGGAGGAATCCCCGGCCTTTTTGAGTGTGGTGCGCAGCTCCTTCGGCAACGAGAACAGCAGGTCCTCTTCTGCCGTGACCACTTCTTCCACGTCGCCGTATCCGTAATCGGCCAACAACCTGAGCACGTCCTGGACCAGGACTTCGGGCACCGAAGCCCCCGACGTGACACCGACCGTTGCCACCCCTTCGAACCAGGCTTCGTCCACTTGGTTCGCGAAATCCACCCGGTAGGAAGCCTTCGCACCGTATTCCAGCGCTACCTCGACCAGACGCACCGAGTTCGAGGAGTTGGCCGAACCGACCACGATCACCAAATCTGCTTGCGGCGCGATTTTCTTGATCGCGACCTGCCGGTTCGTGGTGGCATAGCAGATGTCGTCGCTGGGCGGGTCCTGCAGGGTCGGGAATTTGGCCTTGAGCAGCCGCACCGTCTCCATGGTCTCGTCCACGCTGAGCGTGGTTTGCGAAAGCCAAATCACCTTTTCCGGATCCCGAACCGTGACCTTGTCCACTTCATGCGGACCGTTGATGATCTGGATGTGTTCCGGGGCTTCGCCCGCGGTGCCTTCGACCTCTTCGTGCCCTTCATGGCCGATCAACAAGATGTCGAAATCGTCCCGGGCGAATCGGACCGCTTCACGATGGACCTTGGTGACCAACGGGCAGGTGGCATCGATGGTGCGCAATCCGCGATCCGCCGCCGATTGGATCACTGCCGGGGAAACCCCATGCGCCGAAAAGATCACCAAAGCGCCTTCCGGCACTTCTTCGTTTTCTTCGACGAAAATCGCGCCCTGTGCCTCGAGCGAGGAAACCACATGCACGTTGTGCACGATCTGCTTCCGCACGTACACCGGCGGGCCGTAGTGCTCCAGGGCTTTTTCCACCGCGATGACCGCCCGGTCGACTCCGGCGCAATAGCCCCGCGGCGCCGCGAGCAGGACCTTCTTCGAGTCCGCTACCGGGTACGCAGCAGCGATCTCTTCCGGGCTGCGTCGTTTGCGCGGCACAGTGGGCATCGGCACAGAGACGGCAGTACTGGTCATGGTCCTATTCTACGGTTCTTCGCTCCGGCCGGAGATTCATGCCGATCCCCGTCGTCCGGCAGCTCTGGAAACCAGGCCGATCAACACCAGTCCGCCGGCGGCGATCAGCGTGATCAAAATCCAGCCGTTGAAGCTCGCGGCGGCTGCGCTCACGTACTGCTGCTTGAACATGTCCGCCACCGCGTTGCCGCCCGCGGTGTCCAACACGTTCTTGGACAACAGTTCCAGCCCCAGCTTCCACAGTCCGGCGATCGCCGCCAGCCCGAGGCCGACCAAGGCCAATGTGGTGGACCGCCGTCGGGCAATCACCAGGGCCAAGGCAAAGGCCAGCAGCGCACCACCGGCCAGCCAGACGCCGAGCGAGGAAACCTCGCTGAGCCGGACGATCGCGGTACGTTGGTTCGGGCTGCCCAAGCTCACCAGCACCTGCTGCGGCGCCGGGATTTCCTGCCCGACGCCGGCCCCGATCTTCTTGATCACCAGCTGGAGCAACGGAGCCACGTCCAAGTTCAGGGCACCGGTGTCATTGGCGTTGGCCGCCGGGTCGACCACGGTCAACTCATTGCTGCGGCGCAGGGTCTCGGCCCAAGCCGCGGGGAATCCCGGATCGGCGGCCAAATTCTGCGTAGCGCTCTGCACCGCCGGCGCGATCAGCTGCTGCAAAGCGGGGGCAGCATCGAGTTGCGACGTGACGGCTCGCGCCGTCGCCGCTGCCAAGGCTTGCTGGAACTGCGGATCATTGCCCAATGGCCCGGCCATGGCGACGAAGCCGTCCGGGTTGACCACGGTCCGGTCAGCCCAGATGGCTGGAACGGATACGGCCGCCAGCAATAGTGCCGCAATTGCGGCGATGGCGGAGAAAAAGCTGCGCATGAATCCCCTCGATGGTGCTCGACTCAACATTATCGGCTGGTCCTGTGTGCTGGCACATAGCCGCGCTGGGGAATTTCTGTCCAATCCGCACTGAAATCGACTGGCTGTCCCCGGCCTTCGGTAGGCTTGACGGAATGGGCCTGGGAATGGCGCGACGACCACGGATTGGAGAGCGAGGTGAGCGAGCTGAGCGAATCGGACGCGGTAGCTCCAGATCGGCCGAGCACCGTCCCGCAGACTGCCGCCGAAACCAGTGCCGAACGGCCCTGGCCGTTGCGCTTGCTTTCGGAGAAGCTCAAAGCCCATATCGACCGGGCCCCGGCAGCCTGGGTCGAAGGCCAGGTGATCGAGCTCAACCGACGCGCCAATGTCAGCTACTTGACGCTGCGGGACGTGGACGCCGAGATTTCGCTGAGCGTGACGCTTTTCGGTTCAGTGCTGGATTCCATGGCCACGCCTTTGGAGCGCGGAGCCCGGGTAGTGGCTCAGCTCAAACCCGATTTCTGGATGAAGACCGGCCGGCTCTCGATGCAGGGCCGGCAGATCAGAGCCGTCGGTCTGGGCGACTTGTTGGCCCGGATCGAACTGCTGCGCCAATCCCTGGCCGCGGAAGGTCTCTTCGCCGAGGACCGGAAAAAGCCGCTGCCGCTGCTCCCCCGCCGGATCGGGCTGATCACCGGGCGCGAATCGGATGCTATGAAAGACGTGCTGCGCAATGCCGCGCTGCGTTGGCCGGCGGTGCAGTTCGAGGTGCGCGAAGTCGCGGTGCAAGGCGTCAACTCGGTGGCCCAGGTCAGTGCCGCCTTGGCCGAACTGGACGCCGATGAATCGGTCGACGTGATCGTGATCGCCCGCGGCGGCGGTTCGCTGGAGGATCTGCTCGGTTTCAGCAACGAGTCCCTCATCCGGGCCGTGGCGGCCGCCAAAACCCCAGTGGTCAGTGCCATCGGCCACGAAGCCGACCGGCCGCTGCTCGACGACGTCGCCGACCTTCGGGCCTCCACCCCTACCGACGCGGCCAAACGGATCGTGCCGGATCTGGCCGAAGAACTGGCTTTGGTCAATCAGGCCCGGCAACAGTTGGCCCGCGGCATGTCGGTCTTCGTGCAACGCGAGCGGGAGCGCTTGGCACAGCTGCGGTCCCGTCCGGTGCTCGCCAATCCGGACGGCATGATCTCGGTGCGTGCCGACGACCTGCACCGGCTCCAGGACCGCTCGTTCACGCTGATCTCCGGCATGGTGCTGCGGCATCGGGACACCTTGGCCCACTTGCTGGCCCAAGTCCGTTCGCTTTCGCCGCAGAAAACCCTGGATCGCGGCTACGCGGTGCTGCAATTGGAATCCGGCGAAGTCGTGCAGCAGCCGGCCCAAGCCCCCGAAGGCACCGCGTTGCGGGTCAGACTCGCCCGGGGTGAAATTTCGGCGACCTCGCACGGCGGGGCAGATCCCGCGCAACCGGAATCGACCGACGACCCAACCAGCTCGACAAGCTCTGCGAAAGGCCGGAAATGACCGGGAACGAACCCCTCAGCTATGAACAAGCCCGAGAAGAACTCATCACGGTAGTGGCGAAACTGGAAGCCGGCGGCGCCAGCCTGGAAGAGTCCTTGGCCCTGTGGGAACGCGGCGAAGAGCTGGCCAAACGTTGCGAAGAATGGCTCAACGGCGTTCAGGAACGGCTCGACGCCGCCCGGTCGAAGCAGGAACCCGCTGCCGAATAAGTGAGCGAGGAATAGTCAGCGCAGGACGGACCGAACAGTTCAGGACGCGGCGACGCGTTTCCGTTCTTCGGCAAGGTCGTAGTCGCCTTCCGGCCAGCTCAGCTGGAGCGATTCCAAGGCAGCGACCAACAACTCCTGCACCGCGAGCCTGGCGTACCATTTCTTGTCCGCCGGGACCACGTGCCAGGGTGCGATCTCGGTGCTCGTCTTTTCGAATGCCAGCTGGTAGGCCTGCATGTACTGCGGCCAGAAACCGCGTTCGGTGACATCTCCGGGGCTGTACTTCCAGTATTTGGACGGATCCGCCAGCCGCGCGGTCAACCGCTCTTTCTGAGTATCCGGGCTGATGTGCAGCATCACCTTGATGATTTTGGTTCCGGAGGCGGTCAGCTCCGCCTCGAAGTCGTTGATCGCTTGGTAGCGGCGTTCCAGTTCGGCCTCGTCCGCCCAGCCGTGCACCCGGTGGATCAGCACGTCTTCATAGTGCGAACGGTCGAAGACCCCCAGCATGCCGGCCCGCGGAACTTGCTTTTCGATCCGCCAGAGGAAGTCATGCTGTTTCTCTTCCTCAGTCGGCGCTTTGAAGGCGTGCAGTTGCACGCCTTGCGGGTCGACCGAACCGACCACGTGCGAGACGATCCCGCCCTTGCCCGCGGTGTCCATTGCCTGCAACACCAACAGGATCGACTTGCTGCCACCGAACTTGCTCTCCGCGAAGAGCTGCTCCTGCAGGCTGCCGAGTTTCCGGGCGCGCTCCGCGAGCACTTGTTCCGCGTCGCGCTTCTTTCCGCTGAATCCGGGCGAAGCCGAGCTATCGACCTGGTCGAGGACAAAATCCGGCCCTACCGAGAGCAGATCGGCAGGAGACTTCCGGAACCCGTGCTTCGATGCCATGATGGACCTTCCCGACGCGCTTTCCGCCCGGATTGGGCGGACAAATCAAGACCACCGTACTAGAAGGCATCCGCAAATCGCGGGTCATCCCGCGCCGGAAACGGAACCGAGTGTCGGAAATCAGGGTTTGTAGTGGCTCAGGAACTCCGCGATCCGGCCAATGGCCTCTTCCAGATCCCGGACATTGGGCAGGGTCACCAACCGGAAATGGTCGGTATTGATCCAGTTGAATCCGCTGCCGTGCGAGACCAGGATCTTTTGCTCCTGCAGCAAGTCCAGGACGAATTTCTCATCGTTGTCGATCGGGTACATCTCCGGATCGAGCTTCGGGAACAGGTAGAGCGCGCCTTGGGCCTGCCGGGTCGAGACGCCGGGAATCTGGTTCAGCAGTTTGTACGCCAAATCCCGCTGTTCCCGGAGCCTGCCGCCGGGCAGAATCAGATCGTTGATGCTCTGATAACCGCCCAGAGCCGTTTGAATCGCATGCTGCGCCGGGACATTTGCGCACAGCCGCATGTTCGAGAGCAGGTTGATGCCCTCCAGGTAATCGGCCGCCGCCGCCTTCGGCCCGGAAATCGCGAGCCAACCGGAGCGGTATCCGCAGACCCGGTAAGCCTTGGAGAGCCCGCTGAAAGTCATGCAGAGGACGTCGTCGCCGGCCGCCAGAGCGGTGTTGTAGTGCACCGCATCCTCATAAAGGATCTTTTCGTAGATTTCGTCGGAGAACACGATCAATCCGTGTTTGCGGGCCAGCTCCACCATCGCCTCGACGGTTTTCTGCGGGTAGACGGCGCCGGTGGGGTTGTTCGGGTTGATGATCACCATGCCCCGGGTCCGGGGCGTGATCTTGGCTTCCAGATCGGCCAGATCCGGCTGCCAATCCTGCTCCTCATCGCACAAGTAGTGCACCGGCTTGCCGCCGGAAAGCGAAACGCAGGCCGTCCACAAGGGGTAGTCCGGCGTCGGGATGAGTACTTCGTCGCCGTCGTTGAGCAACGCCTGCAGCGACATCGCAATCAGTTCGCTGACCCCGTTGCCCAGGTAGACGTCATCGACGTGGATGTTGTTGATGCCCCGGGTTTGGTAATACTGCACCACAGCGGTGCGGGCGGAAAAGATCCCCCGGGAGTCGCTATACCCCTGGGCCTTGGGCAGATGCCGGATCATATCCACCAGGATCGCGTCCGGCGCCTCGAACCCGAACGGCGCCGGATTGCCGATGTTCAGCTTCAAGATCCGGTGGCCCTCGGCCTCGAGCTGCTGCGCTCGCTCCAAGATCGGCCCACGGATGTCGTAACGGACACTGGCTAGTTTGGCTGACTGGGAGAAATCCGACATCCCTCAAGAATGGCACATGCCCGGTGCCCAAGCGCAGAAGAAACCGGGCGGCGCGCAGGCCAATACGCACAAAGTGGCGTTTGGCCTGCGCGCCGCCCGGTCTGGGCTGCGTAGCGCGGTCCGGTGATCAGCCGGCTGCGGCTACTTGACGATGCCCTTGTCCTTGAGCCACTGCTGCGCGGCGTCTTTCGGATCGAGCTTCTTGTCGCCGGACACCAAACGGTTCAGGTTGATCAAGTCCTCGGTGGTGAGTTGCTTGGAGACGTTGTTCACGGCCTGCTTCGCGGCATCTGAGAGCTTGTCCGCGGCATACAGCGGAATGACCTGCTGGGCGAGCCAATTGTTCTTCGGATCGCTCAGCACCACCAACGAATTGTCCTCGATCGCCGGGGAGGTGGTGAACACATCGGCGACCTGGACGTCGTCGTTGATCAGCGCCTTGACGGTCAAGGCTTCTCCGGTGATCGGGGTGAATTTCGCCGGAGTGCAGTTGTATTTGTCCTTCAACCCGGGAAGCCCGTAGGGCCGGCTGGCGAACTCCGGCGGACCGGCCAAGGTGACCTGGTCGCAGACTTTGGCCAGATCCTCGATCGACTTCAAATTGAATTTGGTCGCGGTCGCCTTGGTCACCACCATGGCGTCTTTGTCCTCCGCGGCCGCCGGGTCGAGCACCGCGAGCTTGGTCTTCTTGGCCTGTTGCTCGGCGAAGGCGTCGAGTTTCGCGGGCAGCGCCTTCACGATTCCGTCTTTGTCCGTCACGGTGTTCTGCTGATCGATGAAGCCCAAGAGATTTCCGGTGTAATCGGGGATCAAGTCGATCGAGCCGTCGTCGAGCGCCTTGACGTAGACTTCCCGGGAGCCGATGCCCAGTTTGGTGTTGACACTGACCCCTGCTGCTTCCAACGCCCCGGCATAGAGCTGGGCAATGACCTGGCTCTCCGGGAAATCCGCGGATCCGACGGTCACTGATCCGGCCGCGCCGGTGCCGCCCGAGGCGCTCTCCGAGCTCAGCGGGCCGCCGCCACCGCCGCTGCAGGCGGACAGCGCCAAGGAGGCCACGACGACGGCGGCTGCAGGCAGCAGCGCCCGTCGCGTCTTGGCCCAGGGATTGATTCCGGCGAACTTCATGCTGTTCCTCCTGTTTGGCCCGCGGTTTCTCTGCCGCGTGCAGTGTGACTGGTCCCGGATGCCCCGGAACCGTCATGATGTCCAAGATTGGTCTGGCTGCCGGGCGCTTTGGCCACCCGCAGGCCCGGCGAGATGACCCAACGAGTCAGCACCGCCAATATTCCGTCGATCACGATGGCCAGCATTGCAATGACCACTGCCCCGCCGAAGACACTGCCGTAGTCATTCGATTTCAATCCGTCCACCAGGAAGCGACCGAGCCCACCCAAGGGAAGATACGCGACAACAGCCACCGTGGCAATCACTTGGAGCACGCAGCCGCGGAGCCCGCCCAGCATCACCTTGAGCCCGTTCGGCAACTCGACCCGAAGCAGGATTTGGCCTTCTTTCATGCCCATCCCCCGCGCCGCATCGACCAAAGCCCGGTCCACCGTGGAGATCCCGGCATAGACGCCGGTGAGGATCGGCGGAATCGCCAGCAGCACCAAGGCCCAAATCGGCGGCATCAAGGCCAGTGGGCTGGTCAGCAAAGCGAAAAGCGTCACGATGCCGAGGGTCGGAAGCGCCCGCAACATCCCGGCCAAGGCCACCACGACAACCCTGCCGCGCCCGGTATGGCCGACGTACAGCCCGATCGGGATCGCAATCGCCAAGGAGATCGCCAAAGTCAATCCCGCGTAGCCGAGGTGCTCCAGGATCCGGCTCGGAATCCCCGCCGGGCCTTGCCAGTTGGCGGCGTCCGCGAGCCATTGGAAACCTTGGCTGACCGGATCGTCGGTGGTGTACTTCGTGCTAGCCAGCATCATCCCACCGTGCCCAACTCGGCCGGGGCGACCGGACGTTCCCGGTTCGGTGCGGCCGCTCGGAGCCACGGCGTCAGCAGCCGCTGCAACAGCACCAGGACCACGTCCATCAAGAGCGCCAGGAGCAAGGTGCCGACGATGCCGACCACGATCTCGGTGATGAAGTCACGTTGCAATCCGTCGGTGAAGTAATACCCCAGGTTCTTGACCCCGATCAGGGCGCCAACGCTCACCAAGGCGATATTGCTCACCGAAACCACGCGCAATCCGGCGAACAGCACCGGGACCGACAACGGCAGGTCGACCGTGAAGAACCGCCGCACCGGGCGGTATCCCATGGCGACGGCGGCTTGACGCAGATCGTTGTCCACGGAATTCAGGGCGTCCACCCCGGTCCGGACCAACAAGGCGACCGCGTAGATCGTCAGGGCCACGATGACGTTCGCCTGGTCCAGGATCCGGGTGCCCAGAATCACCGGGAGCACCACGAAAAGCGCCAAGGACGGAATCGTATACAGCAGCGAGCCGGCCGGCAGGATGATCGCACCGGCAATCCGATTGGTCCGTGCCAGTTGGGCCAACGGAATCGCGATGAGCAGTCCCAACAGCAACGGAAGCACTGACTGGTAAAGGTGCAGACCGGTATAGCCCAGGATCTGACCGAAATTGGCAATAACCCATTCCATCGTCCGAACCTCCGATCAGCCCTCGCGGGCCACTCTGGCTCGTTCGATCGCTTCGAGCACCTCGACCGCCTTGACCACGCCGGTGACCGCGCCGGAACCGTCCACGGCCACGCCCAAGCCGGCCGGCGAGGACAACGCCGCGTCCAGGGCCCGGCGCAGGGTTTCGCCTGCTTGGAAGAGCGATCCGCCCGGGACCAGTTCGCCGGGGCGTCCCGGCGACAGCCAGCCCAGGGGGTGCTGCTCAGCGGAAACCAGGAGCGTCCATTCGGAGACCGCCGTCGGCTCCTGGGACATGGTGACCTGATGCACCGGAACAGATTCGCCGTCGCTGAACGACAGGTGCCGGAAGCCACGGTCCCGGCCCACGAATCCGGCGACGAAGTCGTCCACCGGTGCACGCAGGATCTCCTCCGGCGTCGCGTATTGGGCCAAATGGCCGCCCACCGCGAAAACCGCCACTTTGTCGCCCAGGATGGTGGCTTCGTCGATGTCGTGCGTGACGAAGACGATGGTCTTCGCCAGCTCGCGCTGCAGGCGGAGCAATTCCTCCTGCAATTCGGCGCGCACCACCGGATCTACTGCGCTGAATGGCTCATCCATCAACAGCACCGGCGGATCGGCGGCCAGTGCACGCGCCACGCCGACGCGCTGTTGTTGACCGCCGGAAAGCTGGCTCGGATAGCGCTTCGCGAATTCCTGCGGCAACCCGACGGTTTCCAAAAGCTCACGTCCACGCTGGTTCGCCTGGTTGCGCGGCACCTTGTTGAGCCGGAGCACCGTAGTGACGTTGTCCAGCACGGTGCGGTGCGGAAGCAGTCCCGACGACTGCATCACGTATCCCATGGACCGGCGCAGCGCCGGGGCCGGAACGCCGAAGATGTCTTCGCCGGCCACGGTGATCCTGCCTTCGGTCGGCTCCACCATCCGGTTGATCATCCGCAACGAGGTGGTTTTGCCGCACCCCGAAGGCCCCACGAAAACCGTGATCAGGCCTTTGTCGATGCTCATCGAAAGATTGTCGACGGCGGCCAGACCGCCGGTGCCGCTCTGATAACGCTTGGTCACCGAATCGAAGACGATCATCGGTTCGGGCTGCGTCGGCACACCTTGCGGGGTGCGCAACGCAGCGGATTGTCCTGTTGCCATAGGTGTGGTTCCCTCACTGTTGGCGTCGAAAAGCAGTCAATCAAACCGGCGATCAGCCGCGCGTTCTGTCGAGTCTAACCACCGGTTCCGACAATATGAACCCCGCCGACACCTCGGGAACAATCCGTACTCGCTCCGTAATATTCTCCGTTCCGGATCTCTGCACCCGGCTGCTCAGCGGCGTCGGCGTTGGGTTTGCGCCTGGATCTTTTTGAGGTTGTGGTACTCCCGGCCCCGGCTCCGTGATTCGGCCCGGGCCGCTGCGGCTTCCTTGCGCATTGCCAACCGAGCCATTTCCCGTTGCATCTTTTGATAGCTCTGCCACCGCCGCAGTTCCAGAGTGCCCGAGTCGATCGCCGCCTGGACCGCGCAGCCGGGCTCGCTCCCATGCCCGCAATCGCTGAATCTGCAGTCCGCGAAAAGCGCTTCGATATCGCCGAACACGGCGGTGATGCCTTCCTCGGCGTCCACGGTTTGGAAACCCCGGACGCCGGGGGTGTCCATCAGCACCCCGCCGCCGGGCAGCGGGATCAGTTCCCGCGAGGTGGTGGTGTGTTTGCCCTTGAAATCGCCCTCCCGGACCTCGCCGGTGTCTTGGACTTCGGCTCCGACCAAAGCGTTGATCAGACTCGATTTTCCGGCCCCGGAGGGGCCCAGGAAGGTCAGCGTCGCAGCATGGTCGGACGCGAGGACCCGCTGCCGCAACTGCTCGATTCCATCGCCTTCGGCCGCACTGGTGGTGAAGACTTCGACGCCGGTGGCGAAGCGCAAAGCGTCCGCAACCACTTCGCGGTTGCCATTGACCCCGTCGGCCAGGTCCGCTTTGGTCAGGATGATCAGCGGTGTCGCCCCGGAGTCCCAGGCTGCCACCAGCATCCGCTCCAAGCGGTTCTCCGAGACCGCCCGGTCGATCGGCACCACGACGCCGATCAAGTCGATGTTCGCGGCGAGCACTTGGGATTCGGTGGAACTGTCGAAAGCGGCTTTCCGGATCAATTGCGAAGTTCTCGGCAGCACCCGGGCCACCTCGGCTTCGCCGCTGGCCCCAGTGTGCAGAGCCAGCCAATCGCCGGTCGCGCCTTGGTCTTGAGGAGCTGAGCCGAGCGGTCTGGGCACCCGGGCCGGGCCGTGCTCGGTGACGACTTGCAGGAAGAGCCGATCGGCCCGGACCACCCGGGCCGGCCATTCGCCGTCGTGCAATTGTGCGGACAGTTCAGGGGTGAGTCCGTATTCGGCCAACGCCGAACTGGAAATGCGGTTGCTGCTGGAGTTGTCCTGAGTGGACAGTGTCATGGTTGATTCCTCGGGAATGTGCCCCGAGCATGCGGAAAATCGTTATCGACGCATGGCGAACGGGGCGGGCTGGCTGATTTCGAATGAAGTCAGGACGAAGTCAATGACGGTCATCAGGCCACCTCCTCGGTTCGCGGTTGTTTAGAGAATAGCGCGTAGCCGCCGATCAAGCCAGCTTTGGGCCGGACGGCTCCGGGCCGAGCTGCCCGGTCCGCGGGCGTTCCCGCCACAACCTGAGTCCGGCGTCCACCAGCGACACCCGGTTCAATGCCGGCACCTCGGCCAAGGAGATCCAAGCAGCGTGCGTCGTGGTGCCGTCCAACTCATCAGTCAGTTCGCCGCCGGTGACCGTCGCCTCATAGACGAACCGGATCGATTCGAGGGGCCTTTCAGCGCCGTCCATCCGATCTGCGGCCGGAATGCTCAAGACGTCGACGCCGAGCAATCCGGCGACCTCGACCCGGAACCCGGTCTCCTCGAAGACTTCCCGGATCACGCCGTCCACCGGATGTTCGGCCAAGTCCAGGCCGCCGCCGGGCAGCGTCCACCCTTCGTGGCCGTTCTCCGACCAATACGGCAGCAGGATCTTGCCGTCCTGGACGATCACGGCGTATGCGGCCGGGCGGGTGTCGAAAGACATCTGCATCCGCCCATCCTAAGTCGCTCACAGCTGAATCGCCCGCCCGCCGGACTGCGCGGCCGCCGCGAGCGGCCTAAGCTGGTCAGGTGACTGATTTGGAGCCCCGCCCGGAACCGGTGTCCTGTCCCGGTTCGGTCCCGTCCACGCCCTGCGTGCAGCTCTGGCCGGCACGCGACGTGCCGTTGGGCGGCGTGCGCGGCGTCACCGTGTCGCGAACCCTGCCGCAGCGCGGCATGCCGACGGTGGGTGCCTGGTGTTTCCTGGACAGCTTCGGCCCGGCAGCCCCGGACATGTCGGTGCTGCCGCACCCGCACATCGGCCTGCAAACCGTGACCTGGCCGCTTTCCGGGGTGATCCGGCACCGCGATTCGATCGGTTCGGATGTCCTGGTCCGACCAGGCGAATTGAATCTGATGACCGCCGGCGACGGCGTGGTGCACAGCGAGTTCTCCTGGCTGGGCGAAGACTCCGGCGACGCGGCCGGCAAGACCATGCGCGGCCTGCAACTGTGGGTGGCGCTGCCCGAGGAATCCCGGCACGGCGCGGCGGGATTCGAGCAGCACCGCGAACTGCCGGTGGGCCACGTCGATGGCCTCACGATCACGATGCTGCTCGGTGAACTGGCCGGGCTGCGCTCCCCCGCCACGACGTTCAGCCCGATCGTCGGCGCGCAGATCGACAGTGTTCCAGGCAGCTCATCGTTGCCGTTGAACCCGCTTTTCGAACACGCGATCCTGGTGATCGACGGCGCTCTGCTGATCGACGGCACGGCTGTTCCCGCAGGGCCCTTGGCTTTCCTCGGTGCCGGCCGCGCCGAACTGTCCGTGCAGGCCGACGCCGACTGCAGGTTTTTGCTGATCGGCGGCGAGCCCTTCGCCGAGGATCTGCTCATGTGGTGGAATTTCGTGGCCCGCAGCCAGGCCGAAATCGAGGCCGCCCGGGCAGATTGGGAAGCCGCCGCCGGCATCGCCTCGGCCCGGTTCCCGGTGGTCGCCGGGCATGGGCCCGAGGCCGGTGCCGAAGCCGGGCGGATCCCGGCGCCGCCTTTGCCCGCCGTGAAACTCACCCCGCGCCGACGCAGCCCGCAGACCTGACCGTCCCGCAAGATGCATCTTTGGCTTGTAGATACCTTTTCGACTATTGAAAATGCATCGCAGAGTTCAAAGATGCATCTGCGATGGAAAACCGTTCAGCCGGTCTGCGCAGCGAGATCCAGTACGCCGAAAATCGGATCCTGGTCGAGCACCCGGACTTCGTGGTACCCCCGGGTGGCCAGCTGCCGCCGGAAAACCTCCTGCAGCGGCGGTTGGTGCATGCCCAATCCGGACCCGAGCACGATCGGGCCCTGGACCCGCAGCTGCCCCGCCACCTGGGCGGCCAGTTCCGCCGGATCGGTGCCGGCCTGCTCGATCATCGCGCTGCTTCGCTGATGGCCGGCCGCTGCCGCGTCGAAGACCAGAGGCGACATCGAAGCCCAGTAGCGCCGCGACGTGCCGGAGTGGAAATGCGCGATCAGCTCGCCGGGCTCGGCCAATCCGCATTTCGCCAGCAAGGCCTCGGTCAGCGCATCCGGCGCCAGCCCCAGATTCATCCGGTGCAGGCTGTGCCGCACAGCCTCCCGCCCGAACCAGTAGCCGCTGCCTTCGTCGCCGAGCAGATAGCCCCAGCCGCCGGCCCGGGCCTGCTCGCCCCCGGCGTTGATGCCCCAAGCTGCGGAACCGGTTCCGGCGATCACCGCGACCCCGGTATCGGCATGGCCCGCAGCCAGCAGCAGCCTGGTGTCATGGACCACGGTCACCGGCACTCCGGGCACGTTGGGCCGGATCAGCGCAGCCAGCGCTTCGGCGTCGGCCTCGGTGTCGATTCCGCCGGAACCGGCGAACACGCGATCGACGGAGCCCGCGGGGAAACGCGAAAACAGCGCGCGCAGATTTTCCCGCGCCTCGTCCACACTGACGTTTTGCACATTGGCGCTGCCGGTTTGTTCATCGGCGACCACTTCGCCGTCGGACCAGAGAATGCCGCGGGTTTTGCTACCGCCGATGTCCAGGCCGATGATCGCCGGGGCAACGTGGTAAACCGGTACAGGAGTTGAGTTCACGTCCCTAAGGATAGTTGGCAGGAGGATCATGTTTTCGTCATCGATCATCGTGGCGCCGATGGCCGGCGGCCCGAGCACCCCGGAACTCGTCATTGCGGCCGGCCAAGCCGGCCAACTCGGGTTCCTGGCCGGCGGCTACAAAACCGCCGAGGCATTGGCCGGGCAGCTGGACCGGCTGGCCGACTCCGGGGTTCCGTTCGGCGTGAATCTCTTCGTCCCGGACCCGCGCCCGGTGGACCAGCAGGCAGTGCGCGGCTATCGCGAAAAACTCCGTCATGAAGCTGCCCGCTACGGCATCCGGCTCCCGGAGTTGGCCACCGAGCCGGACACCGACGCCTGGTCCGCGAAAATGGACCTGCTGTTCCAACAACCAGTGCCGTTCGCCAGCTTCGCCTTCGGCCTGCCTAGCGCTGCCGAAGCCCGGCGGTTGCGCTCGCTGGGCACCGAAGTCATCGCTTCGGTGACCACGCCGGTGGAAGCAGGTGCCGCCGCTGCGGCCGGCGCCACCGCGCTCATTGTGCAGCATGCCAATGCCGGCGGGCACAGCGCGGCCTTCCTCGACCTCGACGCGGAGCCCGGCAAGGCGCCGCTCGGCGAGCTGCTCGCCGCCGTCCGGCAGGTCAGCAAACTGCCGCTGGTGGCGGCCGGCGGCATCGCCGACGCCGCCGGAGTCGCCGCCGCGCTCGACGCCGGCGCCTCGGCGGCGCAACTGGGCACCGCTTTCCTGCTGGCAGACGAGGCCGGGACCCGGGCGGTGCACCGGGCGGCCCTGGCCGGCGGCGAGTATCCGGAAACCGCCCGCACCCGGGCGTTCAGCGGCCGATGGGCGCGCGGCTTGACGAACCGGTTTCTCCTGGAACACCGGGACGCGCCGAGCGGATACCCGCAGATCCACCATTTGACCTCGCCGATCCGGGCCGCTGCGGCAGCCGCCGGCGATCCCGACGGCGTCAACCTCTGGGCCGGCACCGGATTTGCGAAAACCAGTTCCGGCAGCACTGCGGAAATCATTGCGCGGCTTTCCGGTTCGTCCGGCGGACCGAGCCGTTAGAATGGGTGACTATTATGGCGCAGACGAATCAGCCGAAAAATGACCTCCCCTACGGCGCGGAAATCCTGGACGAAATCGACCGGAAGATCGTCGATCTGCTGATCGCCGATGCCCGGATCACGAATCGGGATGTCGCCGACGCGGTGGGCATTGCGCCGTCCACCGCGCTCATGCGCACCAGGGCTTTGGTTGAACGCGGCACCGTGACCGGGTTCTCGGCACAAGTGAGCTTGGCCGCGATCGGCCGCTCGGTGCAAGCCCTGGTCGCGGTCCAGCTGCGCGCGCACGATCGGGTGGAAATCGACCGGTTCACCTCCACGGTGCCGAAGCTCCCCGAGGTGCTGACCACCTTCCACACGTCGGGATCGGTAGACTACCTGCTGCACATCGCGGTGCCCAGTGCCAGCGCACTGCGGGATTGGGTCTTGGACAACCTGACCACCGATCCGGTGGTCGGCCACACCGAGACCACCCTGGTGTTCGAGCAGATGCCGGGTTACCCCGGGCCGCTCTGAGCCGTTCGCGGCGCGGGCTAGCGCAGATTCCGGATGTGCATTTCGGCTTGTATCCGTGCCGATTCGCTCTCCGCGCGCTCCCGGAAAATAGTCGAATCGATCGGTTTCTGATCATGCCGGGTCGCCCAATCCTGCAGCGCGACTCCGGTCGATTCCGCCATTGAAGCGATGACGCTGCGTCGGCGGCGGGGCAAACGGTCCTTGTTCATGATTGCTCCTCGGTTGGGTTCGTCGGCACCTCGGCCGGTTCCGGAAAAGCGTCCAGCCGCGGGTCCAGAATCGGGAATGCGTTGATATGGATCTGCACCGCCCGTTGGCCTTCGAGTTCTCCGGCGGCTTTGATCTGGTCGAGCAGGGTCCGCGAATATTCGTTGATCTTCTCGACGTAATCCGCGAGCTGGGTGGAATTCATCGGCAAGGTCGCCGTGCCGGATGAACTGGCCTGCGCCCAATCCAGGTCCAGCACGTCGTCGCCGTATCTGGTGAATTCGGCCAGCAACTCGGAGCGGTATGCCGCGTAGTTCCGGTCGATCAAGCGCACGGCTTCGACCATGTCCGGGCTGCTGAAGGACCTCGATGACGGGATATTGATCCCGCCGGGCGTGCGCTGCCACCAACGTTCCCGGGTGGTCCCTTTGCCTTCGATCTCCTCGACCAGCCGGTGTTTGGCCAATTGCCGCAGGTGGTAGCTGGTGGAACCGCTGGACTCGTCCAGGAGCTCGCCCAGACTGCATGCTGTCTGCGGGCCGAACTGGGACAGCGTATTCAGGATTTTGACCCGCAGCGGATGCGCCAGAGCCTTCAGCGAGGCCATATCGAGATCCCGGGGCGCATTGGATCTGCGACTTGTCGGACTCTGCTCCGCTGGCGTGCTCATGTCTCGAGATTACGCTTGCAAAGAAGTCTTTGCAAGAGTTTCTTTGCAAAGACTTCTTTGCAAATTACCGAGCCTGCTCAACGGCGGTCCAGCGCGCCTCGGAGCAGGACCGCGCTCAGCGCCAGAAGTGCACTGGCGACCAAGGCGATGAATCCGACGATCGCCGCGGGCAAACCCCACCGCGCGGCGGCCGCCCCCAAGCCCAGCACCGGAAACGCACTGCCCAGATAGGTCAGAACATAAACCGTGCTCACGATCTGCGCATGCTTGGCCGGCTCCACCGCCAATGACACCCGATTGAAGACCACCCGGAAGGCCAAACCCTGGCCCGCTCCCGCGGCCAAGCAGGAGACCACCAGAAGCCAACCGCTCCCGGTGGCTCCGGCGACGCCCAGCAACCCGAGCGATGCCGCCAACACCAACAGGCCCGCCGGCGCCAAGAACTTGCCGCCGGCGCGGAACAACTGGCTCAACGCCGAGGCAGCCAGCGTCAGGCCGGCCAGGAGTCCGATCAACGGGCGCGAGTCGGTGCCGACGATCTGCGCGAAATAGCCCGGCGCCAGGGACAGGCAGAAGCCGAAGACCGCGAAACTCAGGAACCCCACGGCAGAGGCGGTCCAGAATTGGCTTCTGGCCTCCCGGGAAACCGAAGGCCGGCGCGGCGCCAGCGCTTTGACCGTCGGAGTCGCGCCGTCGCTGCTGGAAAACGCGATCGCCGGGCGGGCCCGGAGCACGGTCAAGGGAACCAGCAAAACCAGCAGCAGCACCGCGTGCAGGTAGAACGGCGTTCGGGTGTGCTCCGGCAACAACGAGAGCAGACCACCCACCAGCGGCCCGGCTGCGACACCGCCGGAGGAAGCGAACAGGGTGAATCGGGACGCCCATTCGGGCCGGCTGGGCAACAGCTCGCGCAGGGCCGCGGAACTCGCTCCGGTAGCCAAGGCCACACCCAGACCCTGCAAGGCCCGGCCCAGGCTCAAGCTCAGCAGATCCTGCGCCGCACCGAACAGCACTCCCCCGGCCAGGCCGAGCAGCACCGCAATCAGCAAGGCGGCGCGGCGGCCGATGTGATCCGACCAATGGCCCGCGGCCAGCAAGCCGGCAATGAGCGAGAACACATAGGCGCTGAACGCAATGCTCACCGCCCAGGAGTCCAAGCCCAAGGAACTCTGCAGCAGAGGATAGAGCGGCGTCGCCAAGTTGGCGCCGATCAGCAGCACGAAAAGCGTGGCGCCGGCGAGCACCAAACGAGTGGAGCGCGAAGCGTCCCAACCCCGGCTGCCGGCCAGGGCGGGCCGCATCCTGAGTTCCGAAAGAATGGTCATGTGTTCCCGATCACATTGTGGTGACGAAAAGTTCAAGCACTTTTGATGCTTTCAGCCATTAGATTGCGTCATTGCTGACCCAAAGCACCAAGAAAATCTTTCAAGTTGGTGAAAATAATCAATCATGACGATTTGCGATGCGGAATACTGATCATATGAATCAGTTGGACGCCACCGACCTCGCCCTGCTGCTCGAGTTGATCGCCGATCCCCGCGCCCAGATCGGCGAGTTGAGCGACCGTTTGGGCGTGGCCCGCAACACCGCGCAATCCCGGATCCGCCGCCTGCTCAAGTCTGGCGTGCTCCGCGACGGCGGACGCGAAGTGGACCTCGCCGTCGTCGGCTATGACGTGGTGGCGTTCGTCACCATCGAAGTCAGCCACCGGGAACTGGACGGCGTGATCGCCGCCTTGCGGAAACAGCCGCAAGTGCTCGAGGTGCACGAGATCTCCGGCCGTGGCGACGTCTGGTGCCGGCTCGCGGCACGCGACGTGCAGCATCTGCAGAGCGCGCTGCGGACCGTGTTGCGGATCCGCGGTGTGATCCGCACTGAAACGTCGCTCGCCCTGCACGAACACATCCCGTACCGGGTCGAGCCGCTGTTGCACGGCATGGCCAAACGGAAATCCACGCCCGGATGAGTTAATAATGGACCGTGACCATCATCGACAACGCCGTGTACGTCAACGGGCGGCGCACCGCCGACCCGGTAAGCCTGCAGCAGACCTATGAGACCCTCGCCGAGCGCGGCGGGATGGCCTGGATCGGGCTGTACCGGCCGACGGCGGAAGAAATGGCTTCGGTCGCGGAGGAATTCGGACTGCACGAACTCGCGGTCGAAGACGCGATCGCCGCGCATCAACGGCCGAAGCTCGAACGGTACGACGACAATCTGTTCACCGTACTCCGGCCGGCCCGTTACCTAGACTCCGAGGAAGAGGTCGAGTTCGGCGAGCTGCACATCTTCACCGGCAAAGATTTCGTGATCACGATCCGGCATGCCGAAACCTCGGGGGTGGCCCAGGTCCGGCAACGGCTGGAGGCGGAACCGGAGCTCTTGGCGCTCGGCCCGGAGGCGGTGCTCTACGCGATCCTGGACCAGGTGGTCGACGACTATGGACCGGTGGTGGCCGGCTTGGAGAACGATATCGATGAAATCGAAGACCAGTTGTTCGCCGGTGACCCCCAGGTTTCCCGGCGTATTTACAAGCTCTCCCGGGAAGTGATCCTGTTCCAGCGTGCCATCCAACCGCTGCAAGCGATCATGGAACAACTCAAGGGCGGGTTCGAAAAGTACGATGTGAACATCGAGCTGCAGCGGAACCTGCGCGATGTGGCAGATCATGTGGCCTCGCTGAACACCAAGGCGGACGGCTTCCGGCAATTGCTGCAGAACGCGCTCACCGTGGACGGCACCCTGACCGCGAACCGGCTCAATGAGGTCAGCGCGAAACAGAACGAAGAGGTCAAGAAGATCTCCTCCTGGGCGGCGATTTTCTTCGCGCCGACCTTCGTGGCCAGTGTCTACGGGATGAACTTCGAGATCATGCCGGAACTGAAATGGGACTTCGGCTATCCCTTCGCGATCTTCCTGATGGCGCTGCTCTCCGGCGGCATGTTCCTGATCTTCAAAGCCAAGAAATGGCTCTAGACCCGGGCCCAAGCCGTCGCGCACTTCGCACGGCCGCTGGATTCCCAGCGAAATCCCACCTGGGAACCGGAATAAGATCCTTGACCCTCCGGTTGCCGCCAAAGTAAGCCGAAATCCCAAGGAGAATACTCAGTGACCGTCAACGTCCCCAACGTCACCCTCAACAACGGCGTCAGCATGCCCCAGCTCGGACTGGGCGTGTGGCAAGTGCCGGACGACCAGGCCACCGCAGCGGTGCTCAGCGCGCTGAACTCCGGATACCGGAGCATCGACACCGCGGCGATCTACGGAAATGAAGCCGGGGTGGGCCAAGCCGTCGCCCAGTTCCTCGCAGAGTCCGGCGTCGACCGGTCCGAGCTGTTCATCACCACCAAGTTGTGGAACGCGGAACAGGGATACGAGAAGACTCTGGCCGCCTTCGACGAGAGCCTGAACAAGCTGGGGCTGGATTACGTGGATCTCTATTTGATCCACTGGCCCGAGCCGAACCACGATTTGTACGCCGACACCTGGCGGGCTTTCGAGGAGATCTACGCTTCCGGCAAAGCGAAAGCGATTGGCGTCTCCAACTTCGAGCAGGACCACCTGCAGAAGCTCATCGATCTCGGCGGCACGGTTCCGGCGATCAACCAGATCGAACTGCACCCGAACTTGCAGCAGCGTGAATTGCGAGCTTTCGGCAAGGCGCACGGCATCCACACCGAGGCCTGGAGTCCGCTGGCCCAGGGCAATCTGCTGGAAGATGCCGCACTCGCCGAAATCGCGGCGGCGCACGGCAAATCGCCGGCCCAGGTGATCATCCGCTGGCACCTGCAGACCGGCAATGTGGTGATCCCCAAGTCGGTCACCCCGGAACGGATCGCGGCGAACATCGATGTCTTCGATTTCGAGCTCAGCGACGCCGAGATGGCCGTCGTGGACGCCTTGGACAAAGCGGGCCGAGTCGGTCCGCACCCGAACGATTTCCACATGGAGAAGTAACCCCCTCCTTTCAAACCAACGCGCGAGTGCACACTTGGTGCGGGTGTTTTCCAAAAACACCCGCACCAAGTGCGCACTGGCGTTGGGTCCCTACGTGGCGAACGGAGTTCGACACGAAAGGGCGCGAGTGCACACGTGTGCACTCGCGCTTCATTGTTTAACTCGGATTTTTCCCCATGGTTTGAAGACCGAGAGAACCAAAGCGAAGCCGAGCGCCACAAAGGAAACGATCGGCGGGAACACGATCTGCGCCGCCATCGGGCCCAGCGCCGAGCGTACTGCGGCTCCGTCCGGGTATGCCCCAGCCGGCGCCAGTCCGGCAGCTGCCGGAAGCAGTACCGCAAGCACCAACCCGGTCAGCACCAGTCCGACGGCCAGCTTGGCGGCAACCCACCAATAGCGGATCAAGCCCCATTTGGTCGCCGCGCCGAGCCAAAGGCCGGTGATGAGCATCAGCAGGCACAACGGGAGCACCGCGAGCGGGATGACCAGGCCCAGCGCCGAATAGCTCGCGACGGCGGTCGGCGCCGAATCAGTGGTCGCGGCGGTGAGTGCCAGGGCGACCAGGCCGACGTCGAGCCCCATCCATCCGACGCCGCCGAGGATGTGCAGGAGCAGCACGAGCTTGCGCCAACGCGGCTTGAGCTGGGGGAATTTCACGCCGGGTCCTCCAGCAGATTGGCTTGAATCCGGCCGAGCAATCCGCGGAAGAGTTCCAGCTCCGGCGCTTCGAAGCCCCGGCAGAGCCGCTTGTCGAACTCGACGACCGTGCCCAATAGCTGGAAGAACATCGCATGGCCGGCTTCGCTCAGTTCCACGATGTGCACCCGCCGGTTGTCCGGATCCCGACGCCGGTTGAGCAGGCCCGCGGCCTCCATGCCGTTGAGATGGTGTGTCAGCGTGGCTCCTCGAATACCGACTTTGCCCGCGAGTTCACGCTGGTTCGCGGTGGGCTGCTGCTTCAGATTCATCAGGATGAGCCAAGTCGGCCGCGAGCCCCCGGCCGCCGCCAATGCCTCGTCGAAGGCGCGGCTGGCATGACCGGCCACCAGAGAGAGTTCGATGCCGATGGGCCGCTGCGCCGGTTTCATGGACTGAGTATAGCAAAACGTTAGATATCTAACCATTAGATTCCTAACGTTTTCAATTCACCACAACCCGCCACCCGCCACAACGCGCGAGTGCACATTTGGTGCGGGGATCGGGCGCTATTTGTTCAACGCCGCCATGCCGGCCTCCGGATACCGCTCCCCTGCTGCCGCGGGCAACGACGCCAGCCGATCCAACTGCCCGGCCGAGAGCACCAGCGCATCCGCCCCGACGTTGTCTGCCAAATACTTGATCTGCCGAGTACCGGGAATCGGCGCGATGTCATCGCCTTGTGCCAACAGCCACGCCAAGGCCACCTGGGCCGGGGTCGCCCCGGCCTCGGCGGCAACCGCGTCGACCGCTTCGACCAAACGAATGTTCGCCTGCAGATTCTCCCCGGCGAACCTCGGGTTGCTGCGCCGGAAATCGTCCTCGTCCAGCTGATCCACGCTGCGGATCGTGCCGGTCAGGAATCCGCGGCCCAGTGGCGAATAGGGTACGAATCCAATGCCCAGTTCGCGGACCGTCGGCAGAATCTCGGCCTCCGGATCCCGGGACCAGAGCGAATACTCGGTCTGCAACGCGGTCACCGGATGCACGGCATGCGCACGGCGGATCGTCGCGGGCGCCGCTTCGGACAGCCCGTAATAACGGATCTTGCCTTCCTCGACCAACGTGGCTAGCTCGCCCACCGTGTCTTCGATCGGCGTCTTCGGATCCATCCGGTGCTGGTAGTACAGGTCGATATAGTCGGTGCCGAGCCGTTTGAGCGAACCTTCCACAGCTACCCGGATGTTCTCCGGCCTGCCATTCAGCCCGCGCACCGAACCCGCCGAGTGATCGATATTGCCGAATTTGGTGGCAATCACCACCTGGTCGCGCCGGTCCGCCAGTGCCGAACCGACCAATTCCTCATTGGTGTACGGACCGTAGATCTCCGCAGTATCGAAAAACGTGACCCCGAGGTCGAAGGCGCGATGAATCGTCTTGACCGCGCCGGCGTCGTCCTTGCCCGCTCCGGTGTAAAACGCGCTCATCCCCATGCAGCCCAAACCGAGCCGCGAAACTTCCAGGCCCTGCGAACCCAAAGCGATCTTCTTCATGGCGTTCCTTTCGCTGAAGTGCCGATGGCTTCACGCTACGACCTGGAGTGCACTCCAACGCAAGGGCCGGCCAAAATCCCGCGCGAGCGCACAGTTCACGCGAATGTTTTCGGAAAACACCCGCGCCAAGTGTGCGTTCGCTCAAGGAGAAGCGCGGGGAGGATGCGGAGAAGGGGTGCGAGGTGCGGGGTGTGCAGTTTGCCGATACGGGTTCGGTTCAGGGCCGGCTGAGCCGGCCGACGGCGGTGACCACTGATCGGCGCAAATCCTCCCGGTCGGCGTCGGAATGATCCGGCGGAAGTTGGAATACCGCCTGGGTGACCAGGGCACTCACCATCATGTGCAAGATCTGCGCCGGCAGATCACCGGAAATGACCCCTGCGTCCTGCGCCTGCTTGATCGACGCCGCTTTTCGCTCGCCCGCGGCCAGGACCTCGCTGCTGCGGACGCCAGCGCCGTGCCGCTCCAATTGGTCCCAGAACACCAAACGCATCTGCTCGGCCCGGGCCAGCGAGAAATCGAACAATCGGCCGGCATAGCCGGGCAGGTCGGCCGTATCGATGGGCACTTGATCGATGACCGCGATCACCATCGCCTCGAAAACCGCCTCGAAAAGCCCGTCTTTGGAACCGAAATAGGTATAGATCTGCGCCTTGTTCGAACCCGCTGCAGCGGCGATCCGGTCCACCCGGGCACCGGCAATGCCGTACTGGGAGAACTCTTGGATCGCCGCTTCGAGAAGCCGCTGTTTGGTTGCCTGTGCATCACGTGCCATGACTCAATATTACTAACCAGTTAGTTGACAAACAAGTCAGAAGCGGTTTTACTAGTTATCAACCAACCAGTTAGAAACTTCAGATGCGGAGCACCCGATGTACAACGTTCCAGACCAAAGCGGCAAACTCGCCATCGTCACCGGCGCCAATTCCGGTACCGGCAAGGAAGCTGCAACCCGGCTCGCCGGAGCCGGCGCGAAAGTCATCCTCGCGGTCCGCACTCCGGAAAAGGGCGACGCTGCGGCGGCCGACATCCGCAGCATCCATCCCGCAGCCGACCTCGAGGTCCGGCGCATCGACCTCGCAGACCTGGCCAGCATCAAAGACTTTTCGGACGGTATGATCGCCGACGGCAGGACGGTCGATTTGCTGCTCAACAATGCCGGAGTGATGACTCCGCCCAGCCGAATCGCCACCAAGGACGGCTTCGAGCTGCAATTCGGCAGCAATTTCCTGGGCCCGTTCGCACTGACCAATCGACTGCTCCCCCTGGTACTGAAGGCCGCCAACCCGCGGATCACCACGATGAGCAGCGGGATGGCGAACTTCGGAAAAATCAATTTCGACGATTTGAATTGGACCCGCAAGTACCGCAGCGCCGCGGCCTACTCGCAATCCAAACTCGCCGACCTGATGCTCTCCCGGCGCCTGGCGGATGTAGCGCTGGAACGCGGCTGGGATCTGATCAGCAATGCTGCGCACCCGGGCTTCACGAATACCAATCTGCAGACTGCCGGTGCCAGCCTGGGCCAGGAAAAACCGACCAATGCCTGGTTTACCCGGCTGGGCTTGCTGCCTTCGCAGGAACCGCAGCAGGGCGCCGAACCGATGCTCTACGCGGCCACCAGCCCGGAAGCCATCAACAAGGGCTACTACGGGCCCTCCGGCCGCTTCGGCCTGGTTGGCCCGACCGGCGTCGCCGGACTCAATCGCCGGATGCGCAACGACGAAGTGGCCCGCAAACTCTGGGACGCCGCCGAAGAACTGACCGGCACCAAGCTTCCGGCCTGAGTTCACCGGCAGTTCACCCGCTCTGGTTAGGCTCATGCCGATAACCAATAGACACCATGGGGAGCGTCATGAACCACAGCCAACGGAGCAAACTCAAAGCCGGTGACCGGATTCGCCTGGAGTATCCGCACGGCGCGGCCACCGCCGGCGTGGTGGACGAACACACCGCCGATTATTCTGTGGTTTGGGTGCATTTGGACCACGGTCAGGGACGCACCATGCTGTTGGCCGGCGATGACGTTTCGATTGTGCGGCAGCCAAGCGCCGGCTGAGAAATGCCCGGGCCGGAAAGTTAACCATTTAGACGCATCTTCTTCATGTAAGCCTGGCGGCGAATTCAGCGAAGCCCCCAAGGGTTAGAACCCTTGGGGGCTTCGCTTTTTTCATCTTCATTCGAAAGTGCCTTCATGTCCGTCGTTCGCATAATGGTTGCGTCCTTCAGCAATTCCCAGGACCTCGTTTTGCATAGCTGGCTCCGGCATCGCAATCGGGTGATCGAAGGCCGGTTGATCGCAGGCTCCAGCCTCGACGACGAGGCTTTCGACCCGAGCATCGGTGCCGCGTGGAAACCGATCGAACCCAAAGACTTCGGCCAGGAATTCGATGTGGACCGGGTCTTCGCTTGGCGGCTCCTGACCTCCAACAACCGCGAATTGGCGCGCAGCGCGGGGCTCTTCTTCCGATTCGCCGACGCCCAGGCCGACGCCGCCGACGCGCAGCAGAGCGCCGCCCGGATGGAGTTCGACGCCGTCGTCGACGGCTCCGAAGGCACGCAGACGTGGCGCGGCAGCCTCGCCGGACGACCAGTCGTTTTCGGTTCACGCTGGTTCCGGATGGAACGCGACCGGGAACGCGCTTTGCAGAATGCGTTGGCGATTTTGCCGATGGCGCATTTGGCCGAAACCGCGCAATCCGTGGGGTCTTCCCGGTGATTTCACAACCGAGGGTCGCAATTTCTCAGAAAAGAAAGCCGCGACACCCAATGTTCACCCAACGGCCAGCGGTACTTCGTGTTCGCGTGGACGGAGCGGGCGGGCCGCGCAGCAGAATGGATTCAGGTTGCTCAGAGATAATCCAGCAATCTCACAGTGAATCATCAGAACTTCCTTGTTGAAGGCTGGCTATAGCCATGTCTTGACGAGGATGGCCCGCCCCGGGTTAGAGCCGGGACGGGCCAAAAACTACAGAGGTAATCCGCGTCTGTAGTAACGTAGTAACAAAGCATTCTATCAAGGAGATATACCGAGAATGAAGAAGTCTGTTCTTTCGCTCGCCGGTGCCGTTTCTGTCGGCGTCGTTGCCCTTGGTTTGATCGGTTCTTCCGCTGCTGTCGCCGATCCGGGGTCGGCCACCGACTACCGCACCTACGCGGCCGTCGGCTCGGACACCACCCAGTCAGTCTGGAACGGCTTGGCCAACGGCACGGTCAGCCCGTCCGTTGCTTCCTGGGATGCCTTCCCGCCCGCCCCGTCCGCCACGATCCAGACGAAGAGCTCCGGTCCTTCGTTCAACCGTCCGCAGGGCTCCGGCGCCGGCGTTCAGGCTTTGAGCGCTTCCTTCGATGCTTCGAACCACAACTACCAGGGTGTCGACATCACCAACCAGGTCGATTTCGCCCGTTCGTCCTCCGGCGCTGCCAAAGACGGCACCGACCTGACCTACCTGCCGTTCGCCCGCGACGCGGTCAGCTTGGCAGTCAAGACCTCGGCCGCCGGCAGCGTCGATGTTTCAACCCAGCAGCTGGCGAACATCTACAGCTGCGTCGCCGGTGCGAACACCATCACCGTGGGCACCACCACGGTCACGGTCAACGCCAAACTGCCGCAGGCCAGCTCGGGCACCCGCGCTTTCTTCCTCAAGGCAATCGGCGTGGCCACCCCGGGCTCCTGCGTCACCACGGTGGGCGCTGAGAACGACGGCGGCCAGCTGACCGCCAACGGCGATGTCATCCCGTTCTCGGCTGCACAGTGGATCGGCCAGAAGAATGGCGTTGCCACCAACACCATCACCAACGACGAGATCCTTGCCTCGGTCAACACCTTGGCTCCGACCGCCGGCAGCGGCTCCAGCCTGACCCCGGGCGCGCTTTACGGCAGCACCTCGGCCGAACCGTCCACCGCTGCAGGCACCTTCGCCCGCGACACCTACAACGTGGTGACCACCGCCGCGTACACCTCCAACTCGGCGCTCGCCACCACGGTGCTGAAGTCCGACCTGAAGAAGCCCGCCGCGATCAACCTGATCAAGAGCTACGGCTTCCTCACCCTGAGCTACGTCGGCGACCCGACCGTCGGCGCCGGCCTGGCTTCGCACCAGTCCAAGTTCAAGCACTAAGCACCACTCGAACCAGTAAGCACAGACGGGCGGCGGACTCCCAGTCCGCCGCCCGTCCGGTTACCCCCCCAGCACCTCCCGTCGATTGCTCGCATCCTAGAGAAAGCTCCGTCGTGTTGATCAAGAAATCCGGAAAATTCGTGCTCGTGCTCGGAATCTCGCTGCTAGTCCCGGCTTTGGCCATCGGCGGGGTTTCGGTTGCCAACGCCGCAGACCAGACAACCTCCGGCGGATCCGCCACGCTCGTCCTGCAACCCAGTTCCGGCTCTTGGGCGAGCGGCAACGCCGGAGACCCTTCGCCGATGGTCAAGCTGAGCGCGAAGGTGACCTGCCCTTCCGGAAGCGATTTCCTGACTCCATTCATCACCGAGCCCGGCAGCGAGCTTCCTGCCGTGACCGCGACGTCGACGGTTCGCAGCGCCTACAAGATCTCCCGACCGGATTCACCGGTGTCGCTTTCCGGCCCGGTTTTCGAATCAGACCTGCTCGATGTGTCGACCTTCGGCAGCTACGCCACCGCGCAATCGGCGAGCATCCCCGACGTGAGAGCCGCGTTGGAAGCCAACCACACCTACAGTTTCGGCCTGGCCTGTTCGGTATACGGCTCGGATATGACCTTTACGCTCAGCGACGGGAAACCCATCGTCGTCTGGACTGCTTTCAAAACCGATGCGGCCAAGAACTGGAGTGTTCCCGCGCCCAAGGCCGACACCACGGTGAAGCTCAGCGGCGCATCCGCCGAGCCAACCAGCGCGACGCTCACCGCCGAGGTCGATTCCGCTGCCGCCGGCGGAACGGCATCCGATGCCAAGGGCAGCGTCGAATTCTTCTCCGGCGGCAAGTCCGTCGGCACGGCAGCTGTTTCCGCAGGAAAGGCTTCGTTTAAGGCCAGCGGGCTGACCGCCAGCACGAAATACAGCTACACCGCCAAATACGCGCCTGCTGCGGATGACGAAAAATACAATGCCTCTCCGATGTCCGACGAAGTCAGCGTGACCACCGCCAAAGAAGGCAGCAGCACCGCGAACGGTTCGGATGCCGGCAGCACCACGAACGGTTCGGCGAACGCATCCGGAGCCAACGGCAGCGCCACTTCCTCTGGCGCGAACGCCGGCGCCACCGCGAATGGTTCGACGGCCGCTTCCGGATCGAATGCCGGCGCAGCAGCCGGTGGCGACACCGCCGCGGCCAACTCGAACGCCAGCAGCGCGGCCAACGGCACCCCGGCGACGCTCAGCGACGGCGGCAGCATCGAGGCAGGCAAAAGCTACACCGTCGCGGCACCGGCCGGAACCTTCACCGCGGGCGACTCGATCGCCGGAGAACTCCACTCGGACCCGATCGCACTGACCGAAACCGCTTCCGCCGCGGCAGACGGCTCGGCGAGCTACACCTTCACCGTGCCGGCTTCGCTGCCGGCCGGCGCGCACCAACTAATCCTCACCGGGACCCCGTCCGGGGCGAAATACACCCTGAACCTCACTGCCTCAGGCGCCGGGAACAGCCCCTTCGCACCCTTGACCAATTGGATTTCCAGCAGCGCCGCAACTCCGGCCGGGATCACCATGATCTTCGGCCTGCTGCTGCTCCTGGTTGCCGCGACCGCGGTGGGCTGGCACTTCCTGATCAAACGCCGCGCACCTCGCGAAAACTGATCCCGCACTGGGATCAGTCCAGCGAATCCGCATGATCGGCAACCATATCGGGGGGACCCTGCAATGAAATTTTCACCATCTGCGCTTCTGCGATCGGCCGCAACGATTGCTTGTGCAGCGCTAGTGCTCGGCGGCTTGCCGGCATTCCCGGCCCAGGCGGTTCCCGAGCCGGGAAACTGGGGAGCCAATGGCAGCGTCGTGACGCCGTCCGCGGCCACCGCACGTTGGGACAACAAAGACAACCCGGCCACGAGCCAAGTCCCTCGGGATGAAACCCAGGCTCTGGGCCACACCGCAGGCAAAACCTATGCCGACATTCCGCCCTTGATCCAAAACCGGTACCGGACGACTTTCGGCGCGGACAACGGCCAGGGCGGGCTGCAGATGACCGTGTCGCAGACCACCGGCCTGGTCAACCAAGCGATCAAAGTGAGTTTCTCCGGGGGGCCGAAGAACGCCGTGATCGGCGGAAACCAGTTCAAATACGTCCAAGTCTTCCAATGTTGGGGAGCTATCGGGGCCGACGGCAAACCCGATCCGCAAGCCACCGCTCCGGATCCGAGCACCTGCCAGATCGGGGCCAACTCCAACCCGACCGATTTCATGACCCAAGGCAGCCGGGGCCTGTTCGGGGATCCGCTGCTCAAGGGCGGCGATCGAGAGACTGCCGCGAATGCCCCGCTCGTCGGCATCGACGGCGCGACGTCGCCAGTTGACGTGGCAAGCAACAAATTCTTCAACCAGACCACGACCAATGAGATCAACGCACTGCCTTTCGACGGCGAAGGCAAAGCCCAAACCGTTTTCGAGGCGCAGACCGGCGCCGAGGCCAATTTCATGGGTTGCGGGGCGGCCAAAGACCGTCCCAGCACTCCGTCCTGCTGGCTCGTGGCCATCCCCAAGACACCGGACATCGACCAGTTCAGTTATCCCTATGCCTACCGTTCCACCTTCGCACCGTCGGTCTGGGCGCAGCGGATGCAAATGAAACTCGAATTCCGGGATGCTCCGGCGTACTGCTCAGGCAGCGCCGCCCGGACGCTCTCCGCTGGTTCGGAATTGCTCGCCTCGGCGATGTCGTCCTGGATCCCGGCGATGTGCTCGAACATCAAACTGGCCACCGGATTCTCTTCGCTCTCCGATGCCCAGGCCCGCCGCCAGCAGGCAGACAATGCGCAGCCGATGATCTTCACCACCGAACCTTCGGCCGGAGCGCTGCACGCCCCGGCGACCTTGGCCGGCGTCGTGATCAGTTTCAACATCGGCATGCTGGACCAGACCGCCGGATACCTGGGGCCGGTGCCGCAGTTGAAACTGAATGCCCGCCTGGTCGCGAAACTGCTCACGCAGTCGTACCAAGCCGGCATGGGATTGGACGCCAACTCCGACGGCGGCAAGGTCTTCGCCGCCAAGGTGCCCTGGGCCAAAGACTTCTTGCCGTCCATCATCACGGACCCGGAATTCGTCAAACTCAACCCGGGGCTCTCGAAATTCATCAATAAAGGTTCCTTCACCGGCGGCAACATCCAACTTGAAGCGCTCAAATCGGATGCCGCAGACCGGCTCTGGAAATGGATCGCTGCGGACCCAGCCGGTTCCGGTTTTTTGAACGGATGCCCGGATGAGAGCGGCAACGTGGTGAATCCGTTCTACTCCACCCGCAGCTACCAGGGCTGCCAAGCCCAAGCGGGGGAACTCGAAGCCGTCGCGAAAGCCCGGCGGCAAGCAACCGCTACCCCGCCCACCTATGCCAACCTTCCACTCGGCTACCCGACGGACGGCACCAGCTACCCGCTCCCCGGCTGGTATGAATCCATCCCGATCATCCGAACCGGCGATGGTCCGGTTCTGGATCCCCAAGGGAATACCCAGGTCGACCCCAATAAGCTCCCGTTGACCATGCCAGACGTCTACCCGCGCCAGGATTCCATGCAGGCCACCGGGAAAAATGCCTTCCGGGCGATCACGCCGAGCAATCAGACGTGGTGCGGCAAAAAAGAGGCCTGCGTGCAGCCGGACTTCCCCGGAGTCGGAAAATGGACCTCGAGCACCAAGACGCCGGCGGACCTGGCCTCGCGGTTCTCCCTCGCAGTCACCGATACTGCTACTGCCGCGCAGTACCAGCTGCCTACCGCGCTGCTCTGCGATTCAAGCGGCAACGCCTGCGTCGGCGCGGACAGTACGAGTTTGACCAAGGAAGCCTCGCGGTCAACTGCCGTCGGACCGGACGGCGTCTTTCCCCCGGCTCCCGGGCCGGATTATGCCGGCGGTGCTTATCCCTTGACGCTTCCGGTGTACGCAGCGGTGCGGACCGAGGGAATCCTGCCGGAACAAGCAAAGCCTTTCGCCCAGCTGATCCAGTTCATCACCGGCACTGGCCAGATCCCCGGTACCGCTTCCGGCCAGTTGCCGCCGGGGTATGCGCCGCTGACCCCGGCGATGACCGCCCAAGCGGCGGCCGTGGTCAAAGCGCTCAATGAGATCAAGGCGAAGCCAGCCCCGCAGGCGGAGAATCCGGCCGCCCAGCCGGGGATCGTCCCAGCGCCGGCAGCCGATTCGCCCAACGACCAATCCCCTCCCGAGCTGCTGAAGCCCGATGGGGCAAATGCGCCGGCTGCGGAATCGGCAGCCAAGCGGACCAAACCCGCCGATGCCCCGGAAATCAGCAGCGCCTCAGGGACTACCGACGCCATGTCCAGCATCATCGGCCAATTCACGCTGTTGATCTTGCTCGGCCTCGGCCTGCTCGCCGCTCTGGCAGCTCCAATTCTGCGTCGGATCGGCAAAAAGACCGGGGCCGGTTCATGACAGTCATCGATCAGGCACCCGCAGCCGACGCCGAAGCGGCCACGCCGCGCGCCATCCGGCAGCGCCCGGAACGGGCCGATCACGTTTTCCGCAGCCTGACCCGCGGCGGCGGAATCATCGTGCTCACGGTGATGATCCTGGTGGGCCTGTTTCTGACGGTCAACGCAGTCCAGGCGATCTCCGCACGGGGATTGGTCGAGTTCATCACCACACAGGACTGGGCACCGGAATCGAACAACTTCGGAATCGCGGCGGTGCTGAGCGGCACGGTGATGATCGCCATCGTCGCCCTGACCCTGTCGTTGCCATTGTCCTTGGGCACCGCGCTTTTCATCACCGAGATCGCCCCGCCGCGGATCCGCGGCATCCTCACCTCGGTCATCGATCTGATGGCGGCCGTGCCTTCGGTGGTGTTCGGGCTCTGGGGGCTGGCTTTCCTGCAGGTGAACATCGTGCAGTTCAGCCAGTGGCTCTCCACCTGGTTCGGCTGGATCCCGATCTTCCGCGTGGACGGCGCCGACCCGGCAAATCCTTTGCCCAATGACGCGTTGTACACCTCGTCCACGTTCATTGCCGGGCTGGTCGTCGGCCTGATGATCGTGCCGATCCAGACTTCGATCATGACCGAGTCGTTTTCCCGGGCCCCGATCGGCGAGCGCGAAGGCGCCTTTGCACTGGGCGCCACCCGTTGGGGCATGATCCGCTCTGTGGTGCTCCCGTTCGGCCGCGGCGGGATCATCGGCGGAACCATGCTGGGACTCGGCCGCGCGCTCGGCGAGACCATCGCGATCTACTTGATCATCTCGCCCATCTTCACGATCAACTTCCACATTCTGCAGAACGGTTCCAACTCAGTTGCCGCACTCATTGCCCTCCGCTATTCGGAATCGAACGAGTTCACCATGTCCGCGTTGATGGCTGCCGGGCTGTCCCTGTTCCTGCTCACGATGGCGGTCAATTTCACCGCTTCGGCCATTATTTCCCGCTCCCGCTCCGGCGCGGACAGCGAGGGCTGAGGACAGTATGGACACCATGACCAGGCGGCGGGATTCCCGTGCCGCCGAACCAAAGACCTTCCTCCCCCGGGAGCTGATGCCGGCCGAAGCCGTCGCCGAACCGCGGGTCCGGGTAGGCATCTCGCTGCACGAAGTGCTCACCGCTGTCGGGTCGTTGCTCGCAGGTTGCGCGATGGGGCTGCTGTTGAGTCTGGGACTGGGCTTGATCCCGCTCGGCTGGGCGCCGATCGTTTCCTTCATCTGGTTCTTGATGTTTTACACCTGCCTGGTTTTCCTCAGCGACCGGGGTCCGGCGGTCCGGGATCGGTTTTGGAGCGTGATCCTCTGGTCCGCTGGGGCGATCGTGGTCGGTTGCCTGATTCTGGTCATCGGCTTCACCGCGACCCGTGGCTGGGACGTCTTCCGCTACGGGAACTTCTTCGTCCAGGACATGAGCCTCACCGGCCCGCTGGCCGGCCTCGACAGCGGCGGCATCCTGCACGCTCTGGTCGCGACGCTGGAGCAGATCAGCATCGCGCTGCTGCTCTCCGTACCGCTGGGGTTGACCACCGCGATTTTCCTGAACGAAGTGGGCGGCAAGTTCGCCAAGTTCGTCCGCACCATCGTCGAGGCGATGACCGCGCTGCCTTCGGTGGTCGCCGGCCTTTTCATCTACGCGGCGATCGTGGTCGGGGTGACCCGGCAGTTCAACGGCTTTGCAGCCTCCTTGGCGATTACCGTCCTAATGCTGCCGATCATCATCCGCTCCTCCGACGTCGTACTTCGCCTGGTCCCCGGAAATCTCCGCGAAGCTGGTCTGGCACTCGGCGCCGGGCAGTGGCGCGTGGTGCTGCACGTGGTTTTGCCGACGGTCCGGTCCGGTCTGACCACCGCGATCATTCTCGGCACCGCGCACGGCATCGGCGAAACCGCCCCGGTGCTGCTGACCTCGGGCGTCACCAACAACTTGAACTTCGACCCGTTCAACGGTCCGCAGACCTCGCTCCCCTTGGCAGCTTTGGAATTCGTCAAATCGCCGCAGCCGAACATGATCGCCCGAGGTTTCGCGACCGCGGCCTTCTTGCTTTTCGTGGTGCTGGCGATGTTCATCACGGCGCGCATCCTCGGCGGCAAAGAAGCGGGGAAGTTGAGCAGCCGGCAGCGCCGGCAACGGGCCACCCAGTCCCGGTTGACCTTGATGCGCATCAACCGGTCGAATGCCGAACGCAACGTCTATTCGCGGGACGCCGCCCTGCGGTCCGAGCCCGATGGCCCAACCGGGCCAGAAGACCAATCCAGGAAAGTACCGCAATGAAATTCAGTCGTATTGCCCGTCCGCTCGCCGTGCTCCTCGCTGCGTTCTTCGCAGTCTCTTTGATCGCACCTCCGGCGAACGCGCTGGACCGGATCTCCGGCAATGGCTCGTCCTGGGCCGGGAATGCCATCAACCAATGGGTGACCGATGTCAAAGCACAGGGCCAGACGGTCGACTACACTCCGGACGGTTCCTCCTCCGGCCGGAAGAATTTCGCCACCGGACTCAGCGACTTCGCGATCTCGGAAATCCCGTTCAAAGGCGACACCGCCGACAAACAGGACACCAACTTCCCGAATTTCGCCTACTCGATGCTCCCGGTCGTCGCTGGCGGGACGTCGTTCATGTACAACCTCCAGGTAGGCGGAAAGCGGTTGCAGAACCTCCGACTGTCCCAGGACACCTTGGCTGCCATCTTCAGCGGCGACATCACGCAGTGGAATGACAAGGCCATCGCGGCCACGAACCCCGGCGTGGCCCTCCCCGCGCAACGGATCACCGTAGTCGTCCGGTCCGACGGCTCGGGGGCCACCGCGCAGTTCACGCTCTGGATGCTCCGCAAGTTCCCACAGCGCTACGCCTCGCTCTGCGCCAAAGCCAAATGCGACCCCAGCGCAGCCACCAGCTACTTCCCGTACCAGAACATCAGCAACTTCACGGCCCAGTCAGGCTCGAACGGCGTGACGACCTACACCACGAACACGCCCTTCACGATCAACTACGACGAGTTCTCCTACGCCAAAGGCGTGGGTTTCCCGGTAGCCCAGATCCAGAATGCCGCTGGCTTCTACACGATCCCCACGGATTCGGCCGTGGCGGTGGCTTTGACCCAGGCCCAGATCAACAAGGACAAGAATTCGCTCAACTACCTCAGCCAGGACCTCTCGAAGGTCTATGGTCACGGCGATCCGCGAACCTATCCGATTTCCGCGTACTCCTACATGATCGCCCCGGCCCAGCTGCAGGGGAATTTCAGCAACAACAAGGGCGCAGCGTTGGCGAACTTCGCCGCGTATTCATTGTGCGAAGGCCAACGGACCATGGGGAGCTTGGGCTACTCGCCGCTGCCGATGAACTTGGTGCTCGATGCCATGGACCAGGTCCGGAAGATCCCTGGTATCGACGCCGGCACTCTGGCGAAGCTCGAAGCGACGACCAAGAGCGTATCCACCAGCGCCGGCAACCCCTGCAACAACCCGACCTTCAAGCCCGGCGACGATCCCCAGGTAAACCAACTGGTGCGCACGGCGCCGTTCCCGGAAGGCTGCGATGCCAAATGCCAGGCTCCGTGGTCGAAAGTCAATGCAGCGGTGAACGGCGGTGGCGCCGGCGGGCCGGCGCCAGCCGGGCCCGGCGCCGGAGACAAGCCGGCCGCCGGCGGAACCGGTGCGGCGGCTACCGATGCCAAGCCCGATGATGCCGCAGCGGCGCAGACCGATGCCACCGAATGCGATCCGGAAACCGGACTCTGCGCTACCGGGGGCCAGAAGGCTGGAACGGGCGCCGGACAAGCCGCCGTGGCGAATCCGATCGTGCTGGCCGGAACCAACGGCTGGGGGTCCAAAGAAACCATGTTGGTAGTCGCCTGCGTCTTTGCCGTCGCCTTTTTGCTGGTCCCGCCATTGATCTTCCGGATGACTTCTAGCCCGCGAACCCGCCGTCGAAACGGGCAATGATGACCCTTCTCGTCGAAAATCAGAGCACCGAAACGCTCGCCGAACCAAAAGTCGCGCCCGCCCCGGCCCCGGTGCCGGAGGCCGTGGAAGCGCCCAAACGCTGGATCTGGGACGTCGGAATCATCCTGCAGATGTTCGCGGTTCTGGTCATCGGGCTGCTGCTGAACCTGGTCTTCGTGTCGCAGCTGCAGTATTCGACCTCCCAATCCGCCTTGCGGCAGGATTTGCGCTTGCAGCTGGCGCAGGGATCGGCGCCGATCGGGCAGAACACCATCGACGGAACGCTGACCCCGTTGGGAACTCCCATCGCCTTGCTGGAGATCCCGCAGTTGAAGAAATCCGAGGTCATCGTCGAGGGAACCACGTCCGCGCAGACTGCGGTGGGCGTCGGCCACCGCAGGGATTCCTCGTTCCCCGGCCAGGCCGGCACCGCAATCCTGATGGCGCGCTCCGGCGCGTACGGTGGTGTCTTTTCGGCGATCGGCACCTTGAAGCCGGGGGCCCGCTTCGCCGTCACCACCGGGCAAGGGACCTTCACTTACCAAGTCATCGGCAGCCGACGCGCGGGCGATCCGATGCCGCCAACGCCTAAGCCGACCGAGGGGCGGTTGACCTTGACCACGGCCGCAGGAGTTCCGTTCATGCCCCAGGACGTCCTGCGCGTCGACGCGCGCCTGGTCTCGGAAGTGGCGCCTACCCCGCCCAGGGTCTTTGCCGCCGGGGAGAAGAAACTCCCGGAATCCGAGCAGACGATGGGTCAGGACTTCTCCGGCATGCTGGGCATCATCATCTTGTTCCAACTTCTCACCGCAGCGGTCATCGCGGCCATCTGGTGTTGGAAACGATGGGGCAAATGGCATACCTGGATTGCTCTGGCCCCCATCCTTTTGACCATTTCGATTCTTCTCGGGAATCAAATCAACATGATCCTTCCCAACCTTTTGTGAGGCCCCGATGAGCACAGATTCCCTTTTCACCGAAACCATTCCGCAGCTGAGCCTGGATGAAGCACCGCCCCAGCTGCCCGAGCTGTTCGGCCCCGAGGTCGCCTCCGAACTGGATGCCCGCAACATCAGCGCCTGGTTCGGCGACCACAAGGTCTTGGACCGGGTCTCGCTGACCATGCACGCGGGGCAGGTCACCGCGTTGATCGGCCCTTCGGGCTGCGGGAAATCGACCTTCCTGCGGATCCTGAACCGGATGCACGAGATGATCCCCTCCGCATCCCTGGCCGGCGAGGTGCTGCTCAACGGCACCGACATCTACGATCCCGGCCAGAAGATCACCGCGGCGCGGCGCAACATCGGCATGGTGTTCCAGAAGGCCAACCCGTTCCCGGCGATGTCCATCTACGAAAACACCATCGCCGGTCTGAAACTCTGCGGCATCCGCGCCAATCGGGCGCAGAAGGACTTCCTGGTCGAGGACTCGCTGCGCAAGGCCTCGCTCTGGGAAGAAGTCAAAGACCGTCTGGAACAGCCCGGCGGCGGCCTCTCCGGCGGTCAGCAGCAGCGTTTGTGCATCGCCCGCTCGCTGGCGATCAGCCCGCAGGTGCTGCTCATGGACGAACCCTGCTCCGCCCTGGACCCGACTTCCACCCGCCGCGTCGAGGAGACCATCGAATCCTTGCGCGGCCAGGTGACCATCGTGATCGTGACGCACAATATGCAGCAGGCTGCGCGGGTCTCCGACACCTGTGCGTTCTTCCTCGCCTCGCAGAACACCCCGGGCGTGATCGTGGAGCACGGCGAAACCCACGCGATGTTCAACTCGCCGCAGGACCAGCGCACCAACGACTACGTCAACGGCCGCTTCGGCTGATCCGATGAACCGGAAGTTGCTCTTCGCCGTCAATTTCAGCGCCATTGCGGTGATCGCCGCGGTCACGCTCTGGCTCTGCGTCATGCCGAAGGCCCAGGCCAGCGCCGGATCCGGCGACGCCGCACGGGCAGAGCCGGCGGACTCGGTCGCGGAAAACCCGGCGGAACCGGCGCTTCCGGCTCAGGAGTCCGTCTCCGGTGCCCGCGCCGACGCCGCCTGGCTCGACACCACGTCCGCCAGCACCGGGATCCCGGTCCGCGCGCTCCAGGCCTACGCCGAAGCCACCGCCCGGGTCAAGCGCGAGCAGCCGGAGTGCGGACTGGCCTGGAACACCTTGGCGGCTTTGGGCCTGATCGAATCCGACCACGCACACGGTCGGCTCACCGCGAAGGGCGATGCGGTGCCGAAGATCATCGGCCCGGTGCTCAACGGCAACGGCTTCGCGGCGATCCCCGATTCCGACGGCGGCGCGTTCGACGGCGACGACCGTTGGGACCGGGCGGTCGGGCCCTTGCAGTTCATCCCGCAGACCTGGCAGAGCTATGGCCGGGACGGCAACGGCGATGGTGTCGCCGACCCGCAGAACATCGACGACGCGGCGCTGAGTGCGGCCGGCTACCTCTGCACCGCTGCCGCGGAGACCGGGAGCAGCGGGCTGCGTTCGGCCGCTGGTTGGAGCCACGCGATTCTGGCCTACAACCAATCGTCTGCTTATCTCAAGGACATTTTCGACGCCGCGCAGCGTTACGCCGCGCAAACCCAACCAGCGGTCAGAACCCAGCAGGACGCGCCATGAGCACCGGCCACCGCAGAGCCTGGCCACGCATCGCCTTGATCAGCCTGGTCGCGGCCTGCCTGGTTGCCATCGGGATCCTCACCGGACAGCTCCTGGCACCGGGAAAGCTGCCGATCGCCACCGCCTTGTTCCCCACCGCTGCGGCGGCCGACAGCACCGCGGAAGCACCGAATACGGTCAGCGTCCTGGACGCGAACGTCGCCGAGGCCACGCAGAAACAGCAATTGGTCCAGCAGCCGCCGGCACCCGGTCAACCACTGCGCGTCCAAATGCCGGAGCTCGGTTTGGACGTTCCGGTGGTGGCCGCGAAACTCGCCGCAGACCGGAGTTTCAATCCGCCGTCGAACGTCTTGGCCTATTGGATCCGCGACTACGGCATCGCCGGCCCGGAAGCCAAGAACACGCTTTACCTGGCCGCCCATTCCTGGAACAACGGCTATGCCGCATTCAACCCGCTGATGGACCAGAAGTCCGGCAGCTCAACGGCCAAGGCCGGCCAGAAGATCTCGGTGCAGACCGCGGCCGGCCGGTACAGCTATTCGGTGACCTCGGTGGCCGACTATGCAAAGTCCGGGATCGCCGGCGAAGCAGACCTGTGGCAGGCGGTACCGGGCAGACTGGTTTTGGTCACCTGTTTCCAGCTCAATGACGCCGGGGCGAACCGCAACCTCGTGGTCTACGCGCAATTGGATGCAGCCACGTCGGATCCGGGACCCCGCAAATGACCGCCTTGCACAGCACCCGGAACCTGCAGCGCGGCCTGCTCAACGGCCGCTACCAGCTGGGCCCGTTGTTGTCCCGCGAAGGACCGGTGCAGATCCGCCGCGGCTGGGATGCTTCCCTGCACCGCACGGTTTTGCTCCGGATCCTCCTGGAAGGCACGGCGGCAGAGGTCTCCCGGTTCCGCAGTTCGGTCAAGAGCAGTGCCGAGCTCATGTTGGAGCGCGCCATCACGGTGTACGACGCCGGAGCACAACAAAGCCCGGAAGGCCGGCTTTGGTGGGCGGCCACGGAATTCGTCGAGGACCAGCGGCCGCAGCGGTTCGCGGCTGCCCAGATCCAGGACTTGGCGGGACAACTGGCGGAGACTCTGGGCCAAGTCCATGCGCTCGGCTCGGCTCATGGGAACCTGGGCCCGGATCAGGTCTTCGTACTCGCGGACGGCCAGCTTCGGGTAGGCGGCTTCGCCGGCGCCCGGGATGAAACCGCACGGCAGGCGGACCTGTTGGGTTACCGGGCGGTGCTGCTGGATTGGCTGGCGCACTGCCCGTTCCCTTCGGCCCTGCGCCGCAGGTTGGGCGACATCGCAGAGCAATGCGGATCCGGTTTGGCCGACTTCGACGATGTGCGGCACGCGCTCAACCCGCAAACCGGGCCGGAGCAGCGGACCAGGCGGCCCGCCCAATCGGCGGTAGCCACCGCGCAGCTGCCGCTGGTCCGGCGTCCGGGTGGCCAAGCCAGAACTGCGCCCGCCGTCGACACCCGGCGGCAACGCCAGCAGCGGCGCAACAGCGCGATCGCGGTTCCGGGCTTCGCGATCGTGATCCTGCTGGGCTTGATCGCCGCGTTCTGGGGGCTGAGCACGCTCAACAACCAAGCCGCCGCCGAGCATCGGGTGCCGACCGTCGTCGATCTGCCGATTGCCGAGGCCCAGGCGAAGCTCGCCGCGGCCGGCTTCGAGTTGGGCGGGCAGCGCACCGAGCCGTCGATGACGGTGCCCGCCGGGCAAATCCTCGCCACCGACCCGGCGGCCGGCCAGAAAACCGCCGAAGGCAGCTTCGTGGTCCTGGTGGTCTCGGCCGGAAAGCCGCAGATCAAGCTCCCCGCGGTCGCCGGAGCTCCGGCCAGCACCCTGCAGTCGAGGCTGGAAGCCGCCGGACTCAAAGTCCAGTCCAGCGAAAAGGACGGGCCGGATCCGGCCGGCACGGTGCTCTCGATGTCCCCCGCCGCCGGCACCAGCGTCGAAGCGGGCAGCACGGTGAAGCTGAGCACCGCTTCCGGGTTCCAACGGTTGCCCGCCGGGCTGCTCGGCAAGTCGGCAAAAGATGCGGTCGCGGCACTGCATGCCGCGGGTTTCACCGCCCGGGTGGCGAAATCGCCGGGCTTCGGAGCGCCGGTGGACACGGTTCTGGCCGTCGAGCCGAGGGATCGGGCGCCGGTGAAGGGCATCGTGACCATGAGCGTGGCTGCGGAGCAATAGGCCCGGGCTATCCGGGCTGCGTCATCAGCCGCGCCAACCCCGGCCCGGACAGCTGCGGCCAATAGGCCTTGCGCCCGGTCATCGCCATGATGAGCGCGAGTGTTTTGCCGCGGATCAGCGGACCTTCGCCGGTGGCGAACCCGCTGTCCTCGGCCTCCAGCCGGAGCCCGCGGACCCGGCTCCGGGCCAGCACCACTTGGTCGCTGCCGGCATAATATTCGGCCAAGGCCTGCAGCACCGGGAGCGGGTGCTCCCGGACCAGCCCCAGAGGATGCCGGATGTCTTCGCCGTGCACCACGGTTTCGCCCAGCAAAGCCAGCTTCGGCACCGGAGGCGAGGTGCGGCTGCCGATCGTCGCTTCGAACCTGGCCAGGGTCTCGGCCGGATTCGCGCCGAGCTGCTCCTGCAAGCGCTGGGCGACCTGTTTGTCGAAATCGAAGCGTGCCCGCAGCACCCCGAAGAACCAACGCGGGCCGGACAGCACTCCGCTCGCCGTCAGGTGCGCCAACACTTCGCGCACCGACAAACCGGTGCACAGCGACGGGGTGTCCCATTGCTCTGGCCGCAGCCCGGCCAATTGCCCGGCCAGCGCAGTGCGCTCACCGTCGATGCTCTGCCAAACCTCAGCGATCTCCATGCGCCCAGCCTAAACGCTCCGCCGCTTTCCGGCTCCGCGATCGGGCTGGGCCAGACGGCCGGTCCCCGGAAGCAGATCGCCACGGCCACCGGAGCCGTTGCCAGCATTCATCCCGAGGCGCCTGCGGCCCGCTGGCGATCCGATTCGGACGCGCGGCGGGCCAACCCAGACAGATCTACGTAAAACGAAGCAAAATCGGACAGAAGCAACGATATTCGTTGAATTTAATCCGCAATTAACACCAAAGCCTTGTGATCTGCAACATAGAGTCACTACGTTGGGGAGCAATCGATACCCGGGAGAGATCGCCATGACTGAAGCACTCCGCGCCGCACCGAAGGCTTCCGCGACGCAACGCGCGGCGCACCGCAACCTCTGGATGCATTTCGCGAACCAGCCCGCCGACGCCGCCGACATTCCGATGATCGTCCGCGGCGAAGGCGCCTACGTCTACGACCAAAGCGGCAAAGCCTATTTGGACGGCCTCGCCGGCCTGTTCACCGTCCAGGTCGGGCACGGTCGCCGAGAGCTCGCCGACGTCGCGGCCGCCCAGGCCGAACAGCTGGCGTTCTTCCCGCTGTGGTCCTACGCCAATCAGCCGGCCGCCGAACTCGCCGAACGGCTCGCGGGGTTGGCCCCCGGAGACCTGAACCGGGTGTTTTTCACCAATAGCGGCAGCGAATCGGTCGAAACCGCCTGGAAGTTGGCGAAGCAGTATTTCGCCCTCACCGGACGGCCCCGGAAGCACAAAGTCATCTCCCGGCAGACCGCCTACCACGGCACCACGCAAGGCGCACTTTCGATCACCGGAATCCCCGGCCTCAAGGAGCCCTTCGAACCGCTCGTGCCGTCCACCCACCGCGTGCCGAATACCAACTTCTACCGGGCGGCCGAACACGGCTTCGCCGGGGACCCGGACGACGCCGAGGCTTTCGGCCGGTGGGCCGCCGATCAGATCGAGGCGGTGATCGAAGCCGAGGGCGCCGAAACCGTCGCTGCGGTCTTCCTGGAGCCGGTGCAGAATGCCGGCGGCTGCTTCCCGCCGCCGGCGGGATATTTCCAACGGGTCCGGGAGATCTGCGATCGGCACGACGTGCTGCTGGTCAGCGATGAAGTGATCTGCGCGTTCGGCCGGCTGGGCGAATACTTCGGCGCGAGCCGGCTGGGCTTCCAACCGGACATCATCACCACGGCGAAGGGACTCACCAGCGGGTACTCCCCGATGGGCGCGGTGCTGGTCTCCGACCGGCTCTACGAGCCCTTCGCCAGCGGCGAGCAGATGTTCCTGCACGGCTACACCTTCGGCGGCCACCCGGTTTCCGCCGCAGTCGCCTTGGCGAATCTCGACATCTTCGAACAGGAAGGACTCAACCAGCGGGTCCGGGACAACGAGGCCGCATTCCTGGCCACCCTGGGCAAACTCCACGATCTGGAGATCGTCGGCGACGTCCGCGGGGCCGGGTACTTCTACGGCATCGAACTCGTCCAGGACAAGAAGAGCAAGGCCACCTTCACCGCCGAACAGTGCGCCCGGGTCTTGAAAGGATTCGTCTCGAAGGAGCTCTTCGCCAACGGACTGTACTGCCGCGCCGACGACCGGGAGGATCCGGTGATCCAGCTGTCCCCGCCGCTGATCGTCGGGCAAGCCGAATTCGACGAGATGGAACAAATCCTGCGGCATACCCTCACCCAGGCCCAGGAGTTGCTCTGAAATGCCGGTCAACGAACCGGGCAAAAGGCAGCGCACTGTTTTCGAACGCCACGCACCGGCGGACTCCGTCGTCGAACACGCTCTGGCCGGGAGCAGTTCGGAGCCGTTCTGGCTCGCCGACATCGAGCTTGACGACTATCCGTCGCTGGACGGAACGCACGATGCGGACCTGGCCGTCGTCGGCGGCGGCTACACCGGGCTGTGGACTGCGCTGCTCGCCAAGCAACGGCACCCGCAGTGGCGGGTGGTCCTGCTCGAAGCCAGAACCCTGGGTTGGGCGGCGTCCGGACGCAACGGCGGATTCTGCGAAGCCAGCCTGACCCACGGCGAAGAGAACGGAGCCAACCGGTTCCCGGCCGAAATCGAACGGCTCAACCAGCTCGGCCTGGACAACCTCGACGCCATCGAAGCGCAGGTCGCAAAGCTCAAACTCGACTGCGACTTCGAGCGGACCGGGTCGATGGCGTTGGCCGTCGAACCGTATCAGGTCGAGTATCTGCAGGACGGGCCCGGCCCGGACCAGGTCTACTTCGACCAGCCGGCCATCCGGGCGGAAATCAACTCCCCGACCTACCTGGCCGGGCTGTGGAGCAAACGCGAGGCCGCAATGGTCCACCCGGCGAAACTCGCCCGGGCCCTGGGCCGGGCGGCGAGCGCGGCCGGCGTCGAAATCTTCGAGCACAGCAAGGTCACCGGGCTGCATACCGACGACCGCGGCACCCGGCTGGCGGTGCAGCACGGTTCCGGCAGCATCCGGGCGAAAAAGGTGGCACTGGGCACGAACGTGTTCCCTTCGCTGCTCAAGCGCAACGCTCTGATGACGGTCCCGGTGTACGACTACGTGCTGATGACCGAGCCGTTGAACCGGGAGCAACTGGCCAGCATCGGCTGGCAGCGCCGGCAGGGGCTCTCCGATCTGGCCAACCAGTTCCACTATTACCGGCTCTCCGCGGACAACCGGATCCTGTTCGGCGGCTACGACGCGATCTACCACTACGGCCGCCGGGTCAATCCGGAGTACGAGAACCGGCCGGCGAGCTATCGGAAACTGGCCAGCCATTTCTTCACCACCTTCCCGCAGCTCGAAGGCCTGCGGTTCAGCCACCGCTGGGCCGGCGCCATCGATACCTGCACCAGGTTCTGCGCGTTTTACGGGACCGCCCGCGGCGGGAAGATCTCCTATGCCGCGGGATTCACCGGATTGGGCGTGGCCGCGACCCATTTCGCCGCGGAAGTGATGCTGGATCAGCTCGAAGGCCTGGACACCGAACGGACCCGGCTCACGATGGTCCGCAGCCGCCCGCTGCCGTTCCCTCCGGAGCCCCTGGCCTCAATCGGCATCCAAGCCACCCGGGCCGCACTGAATCAGGCAGACCACCGCGAGGGGAAGCGGAATCTGCTGCTCAAATCACTCGACGCGGTAGGCCTCGGTTTCGACTCCTGACCCGCCGGGCACTCGCGCACCGCACCTATCACACCAAGGGGATGAGAATTCATTGACCATCGACACCCAGCAGGAAAAACCTCCGGCCAGCGCCGGGACCGCGGAAGCCGGCTCGGTAGAGCTGCGCGGCGTGAGCAAGCTCTTCGGCGCGGCCAAGGCGGTGGATGACATCAGCCTCACCGTCGAGGCTGGGGAGTTCATTTCGCTGCTCGGACCGTCCGGTTGCGGCAAGACCACGCTTTTGCGGATGATCGCGGGCTTCGAGCATCCGGACGCCGGGGACATCCGGATCGGCGGCCAGTCGGTCACCGGCCTGCCGCCGAACAAACGACCGGTCAACACCGTGTTCCAGTCCTACGCTTTGTTCCCGCATATGAGCGTCGCGGAAAACGTCGGTTACGGCCTGCGCCAGCAAAGAGTCCCGAAAGCGGAGATCAGCAGCCGGGTGATCGACGCCCTGCGGATGGCCCGGATGGAAGCCTTCGCCGACCGCAGCCCTGGCAAGCTCTCCGGCGGCCAACAACAGCGGGTCGCACTGGCCCGGGCCCTGGTGAACCGGCCCAAGGTGCTTCTGCTGGATGAACCGATGTCCGCTTTGGACCGCAAATTGCGTGAGGAAATGCAGCTCGAACTGACCGTGCTGCAGGCCGAGCTGGGCACCACTTTCATCTTCGTCACCCATGACCAGGAGGAAGCCCTGACCATGAGCGACCGGATCGTGGTGCTCGACCAAGGCCATATCCAACAGCTCGGCAGCGCCGAGGAGATCTACTCGAAGCCGGCGAACTTGTTCGTCGCCAAGTTCATCGGGAAACGGAACTTCCTTCCGGTCGAAGTCGATTCGGTGGGTGCCGTGAGCTTGGCCGGGACGACCTTCGGTCCGGGCCACTCCGCGGTCGATGAAGTTCGCGGCAAAGGGGTCCTGGCGGTCCGCGCGGAAGACATCTCGGTCAGTACGGCAGCGCCGCAACCCGGGCAGAATGCGGTATCGGGCAAACTCGTGGACATCGCCTACTTGGGCGAAGTCAAGCAATACCTGGTCCGTGGCGCGGACGGCGTGGAGATCCTGGCCCGGACGCCACCGTCGAAAGCGGAGCCGGTCGACTTCGGCGATCAGGTCTGGTGTTCTTGGGCGCCGCCGGCCGGCCAGTTGTTCCGCGCCGACGAAACCGAGGCCTGAGATGGCGACCATCCGCGCCCTCGTCCCGGCCCAACTCGAACGCCGCATGAACACCCCGGCTTTCGGCCGCCGGGCCTTGCTGGCCGGGTTCGGCATCGGCGCGCTCGGCGCGCTGACCGGCTGCCGGGCCGAAGGTTTCGCCCCTTCGGCAGTGCCGAACGGGAACATCGGCAGCAACCTGAACATCTACACCTGGGGCGACTACAGCGACCCCGCGAACCTCGAGGAGTTCGGCCGGCAAGGCGTCCAGGTGCAAACCGACAGCTTCGCCTCGAACGAGGAGCTGATTGCCAAGCTCGGCGCGACCCGCGGCACCAGCGGCTACGACATCGTGGTGCCCACCAGCACCTACTTGACCTTGATGAGCAAGAACGGGCTGTTGGAGAAGCTGGATCTGGGCAAAATCCCCAATCTGGCCAATCTCGACCCGGAGTTCCAGGATTCCATCGCGGATCCGCAGAATGCCTACGCCGTCTGCAAGAATTGGGGAACCACCGGATTCCTCTACGACAGCACCGTGATCACCCGGCCGATGAACTCCTGGGCGGATTTCCTGGAGGCGGCGCAGAACGAGGCGAGCAACAATGTCTCGCTTCTGGAAGACCCCGCGGAAATCGCGGTCATCTATTTGGCCGCCAAGGGATACGATCCGCTCAGCACCGATCCCAAGATCGTCGCCGAATGCGCCGATTACCTGACCAACCAACTCGCGCCGCATGTGCGGGCGTTCAGCTCCACCCCGCAGAATTTCATCATCCAGGGCTCCATGACCCTGGTGCACGCGTTCAACGGCGACGCCCGCCGGGGTTACCTGGAAGCGGAGAACCCGGAACGCTGGAAGTGGGTATTCCCCACGCCCACCGCGAATCGCTGGATGGACACCTGGGCGATCCCGGTCGGGGTGCAGCACCCCGACGCCGCCTACGCGTTCATCAACTTCATGCTGCAACCGGATCAAGCCCTGAAAGACGTCGACTACATCGGCTACTCCACCGGGCTGACCGGCCAGCGCGAGTTGGCCGAGGCCGCCGGCTTGGAAATGCTCGACGTGCTTTTCCCGCCCGCCGAGATCCTCGACCGGCTGGTCACTTTGGAAATCACCGAAGCCAGCGGCGCCTGGGTGGACATGTACGGCGCAATGCAAGCGAAAGCAGGTGCCTGATGGCTGCTCGGACAGCTCCGAACCGGCCGACGTCGAACCTGTCCGCGGCGCCGGCCAAAGCCCGCAAACGCGGCGGCGGCACCGCACTGGCTTTCCCCACCTGGGCGTTCCTGCTGTTCTTCTTCGTCATGCCGATCGGCCTCGTCCTCTGGTACAGCTTCGGCCAGAAGCCGGATTTGTTCAGTGCCCACGACAACTCGGTGTTCAGCTTCGACCGCTATTTCGAGGCGCTCAACGAGACTTTTTTGAAGACGTTCTGGAACACCCTGGGCATCGGCTTGACCGGGACGCTCATCTGCCTGCTGATCGCGGTGCCGTTCGCCTATTGGCTGGCGATCAAGGCGCCTGGCTGGTTCCGGCCGTTGGGCCTGGCCCTGGTCCTGGTGCCGTTCTGGACGAATTTCCTGGTGCGCACCCTGGGCTGGCAGATCCTGCTGGCACCGGAGGGTCCGGTCTCCAACTGGCTGCAGCAACTGGGGCTGAGCGCCGTACCGCTGGACTTCCTTTATACCCGCGGGGCGGTGCAATTGGGTGTGGTCTACAACTACCTGCCGCTGATGATCCTGCCGCTCTTCGTGGCCATCGACCGGGCCGGTCCGGCGTTGCGCGAAGCCAGCCGGGACCTCGGCGCCAACCGCTGGCGCACCTTGTTCACCATCACCTTGCCACTGGCCACGCCCGGCATCGCCTCCGGCGCTTTGCTGGTCTTCATCCCGCTGATGGGTGATTACGTGACCGCATCGGTATTGGGCGGCGCACAGGGCAATATGGTGGGCCAGCTGGTGGCCAACCAGTTCAATGTGGCGCAGAACTGGGCACTCGGATCGGCCATGGCGGTGGTGCTGATGCTGTTCATCGCGGCCGCGGTGCTCTGCGCCGGGCTGCTCGCCTTCCTGGCCAGAGCGCTGATCCGACGGAACCGGCGGATCGACCTGAGCCAGCTTAAACCGAGCCAACTTAAACCGAGCCAGCTGGCCGGCATCGGTCCGAAAGCCGGAATCCATCAAAAAGGAGGCCCCCGATGAAACGCCGAACTGATCCGCTCACGGTGCTGCTGGGCGTCTTGGGCATTTTGGTCTTCGCTTTCCTCTTCCTGCCGATCGTGGTGATCCTGGTCTACTCCTTCAACAACGGCACGCTGCTGGCGGCATGGCGGGGATTCGGTTTCGACGCCTACTCCGCGGCTGCCGGCAACTCGGTGATCCGCGGCGCCGTGCTGACCTCGTTGACCGCTGCGGCCGGGTCCGCGCTGCTCGCCACGGTGCTGGGCACCTTGGGCGGCATCGCCCTGGCCCGCTCTTCGCTGGCCCAGTCGAAATCCGTGAAATTCTGGGCCATCGGGTTGACCGTGCTGCTCGGCTTGACCATGGTCACCCCGGAAATCGTCGATGCCGTCTCGCTTTTGCCGTGGTTCGTTTCCCTGGGCACGGATCTGGGCATCACTCCCCTGAACAACGGATTGGTCCGTCTGGTGATCGCGCACAGCGTGGTCTCGATCGCGATCGTGACTTTCATCGTCCGGGCCCGGATGCAGGGCGTGGACCAATCGCTCGAAGAAGCCGCCGAGGATCTTTATGCCAGCCGGTGGCATGCCTTCTGGCAAGTGACCTTCCCGATCGCCGCACCGGGTATCCTCGCCGGCGCCCTGATGTCCTTCACGATCAGTCTGGATAACACCATCGTCTCCAGCTTCGTGCAGGTTCCGGGCACTACCCCGTGGCCGGTCTACATCTTCTCTTCGCTCAAAGTCGGTTTGAAACCCGAAGTCGCAGCGGTTTCCGCAGTGATGTTCCTGCTGACCCTGCTGGCCTTGGCCTTTGTGGCGATCGTCCTGCGGCGCACCGGCGGATCCACGAAAGAAATCGCCGTGACCATGACGGGAGGCTGAAATGGAACCGAATACCGCGATCCGGGCCGCCGACGTCGAGGTCGTGCTCGAAGACATCGAACCGCAGCGGCTGCACTCGGCGAGCGCGCAGGACGGCGCGACCGAATTGGGAATCCTCGGCGGCGTCGAATTCGGCATCTGGGAAATGACCGAGGGCACGGCGAGCGACACCGAAAACGACGAGGTGTTCCTGGTGATCTCCGGTTCGGCGACCATCGATTTCCCCCAGGAACGGCGGTCTCTGCGCGTCGGCCCCGGCGATCTGGTCCGGCTCGGCGCCGGAACCCGAACCACCTGGACCGTGCACGAGCAGCTCCGCAAGCTCTACTTGACCCTCCCGGACGGCACTCCAGGCCCGATCGACGAAAGCGGACCCCATGACTGAACTCGAATCCTTGTACTTCGACGGCGGCTACCACCCGGCATCCGGGCCCCGGATGGAGCTGCGCAATCCGGCCACCGGGCAACTACTCGGGAGCTTCGCCGAAGCAGCGCCGGAGGACGTCGCAGCGGCGGTGGCCGCAGCCAAGCGTGCACTGCCCGGGTGGTCCGGCGCGACGCCGGCGGAACGCTCGGCGGCGATGCTCCGGTTGGCCGCCGAGCTCGGCGAACGCGCCGAGGAACTGGCGCAGCTCGAATCCAGCCAGGGCGGCAAAGCGATCCGGTTGGCCCGTGAATTCGATGTGCCCGGCACCGTGGACAACGCCGAGTTCTTCGCCGGAGCAGCCCGGCACCTCAACGGCCTCGCGGCCGGCGAGTATTCGCCGGAGCACACCTCGATGGTCCGTCGGGAGGCGATCGGCGTGGTCGGTTCGATCTCGCCGTGGAACTACCCGTTGCAGATGGCCGGCTGGAAAATCCTGCCGGCGATCGCTGCCGGCAACACGATCGTGCTCAAGCCCTCAGAACTCACCCCGGGAAGCACCTTGCTGTTCGCCGAAGCAGCGAGCGCCGCCGGGATCCCGCCCGGTGTGGTCAACGTCGTGGTCGGCACCGGGCAACGCACCGGCGAAGCCCTGGTCCGGCATCCCGACGTGGCGATGACTTCGTTCACCGGCTCCACCGCCGTCGGCCGCAAAATCATGGCAATGGCCAGTGAACGCGGCAATCGGGTGCATCTGGAACTCGGCGGGAAGGCGCCTTTCGTGGTCTTCGAGGACGCCGATCTGGAAGCCGCCGCGCAGGGTGCGGTCGCCGGTTCGTTGATCAACGGCGGGCAGGATTGCACCGCGGCCACCCGGGCGTATGTGCACCGCAGTTTGTTCCCCCGGTTCTTGGACCGGGTCAGCGAGCTGATGCGGGCCGTGCGGGTGGGCGACCCTTCGGACCCGGAAACCGATCTGGGCTCGCTGATTTCGACGGCGCACCGCGACCGGGTGGCCGGATTCGTCCAGCGGGCCGCCGAGGCCGGAGCCACGGTGCATTGCGGCGGCGCGGTACCGGCAGCTGCGGATCCGGCCGGCGCGTTCTACTCGCCCACTTTGCTCAGCGGCATCGCCCAGGACGCCGAGGCAGTCCAGCAGGAGATCTTCGGACCGGTTCTGGTCGCGCTCCCCTTCGACAGCGAAACGGAAGCGATCCGGCTGGCCAATGACACTCCTTTCGGCCTCGCCGCTTCGGTGTGGACCAAGGACGTGGCCCGCGCGATGCGCGCCAGCGCCGCGATCCAGGCTGGCTGCGTCTGGGTGAACGACCATATTCCGATCATCTCCGAAATGCCGCACGGCGGATACAAAGCCTCCGGCTTCGGCAAAGACATGTCGGTGTATTCGCTCGAGGAGTACACCAATATCAAACACGTGATGATCGAGCGCGACGGCACCGCGGCCAAAGCCTGGCACCGCACGGTTTTCGCCAGCTCGGAGCCCGCCGGGAAGTTGCCGTGACGGTCAACGGCGAAGTCTCCTTCTGGTTCGATCCGCTGCCGGAACCCGGGCCGGGGCTGCCCGGCGACGCGGAAGCGGACGTGGCCATCGTGGGCGGCGGTTTCACCGGTCTGTGGACCGCCTACTACCTGGCCAAGGCCCGGCCCGGGCTGCGGATCACGGTGCTCGAACAGCGGTTCTGCGGATACGGCGCCTCCGGGCGCAACGGCGGCTGGCTGACCAATAGCATCACCGGCGGCCGGGCATCGTACGCCGCAGCGGGCAAGTCCGCGGTGGAAGAGTTCCAAGCGGCGATGAACCACACCGTCGACGAAGTCATCCGGATCGCCGCCGAAGAAGGCATCGACGCCGATCTGCTGCGCGGCGGGGAACTGAACGTGGCCCGGAATCCTGCGCAATGGCAGCGCGCCCAAGCCTTCGCCGCAGCCGAAGCGCAATGGCGCGGCGCCGACGTGGTGCTGCTGTCCGCCGCCGAACTCGCCGAGCGGCTGCAGGTCGCCGGCGGACTGGGCGGCACCTGGCAGCCGCACTGCGCCCGGCTCAATCCGGTGAAACTGCTGCGCGGGCTGCTCCGGACGGTCCGCTCGCTCGGCGTGCAGGTCTTCGAGTCCAGCAAAGTGCTCTCGATCGAACCCGGGCTGGTGCGCACCGAACGCGGCGAGGTGCGCGCACCTCAGATCGTCCGCGCCACCGAAGGGTTCACCGCACAACTGCCCGGCCTGCGCCGCCGCTGGCTGCCGCTGAATTCTTCGATGATCGTCACCGAGCCGCTCGAGCCGGAAGCCTGGAACCGGATCGGTTGGCAAGGCGGCGAAACCGTGGGCGACTTCGCCCACGTCTACATGTACGCGCAGCGCACCGCGGACGGCAGGATCGCGCTGGGCGGCCGGGGCAAACCCTATCGTTTCGGTTCCGCGGTGGATGCGGACGGCGCGACCCCGGAAGCGACGTTGGCGTCGCTGACCAGGCTGCTGCGCGAAATGTTCCCGGCGGCAGCACCGGCCCGGATCGAGCACGTCTGGAGCGGCACCCTGGGCGTACCACGGGATTGGCGCGCCTCGGTGACCTACGACGCCGGCACCGGGCTGGCCGCCGCGGGCGGATATGTGGGCACCGGAGTGGCGACCACGAATCTGGCCGGGCGGACGTTGCGCGATCTGCTGCTCGGTACCGATTCAGAGTTGGCCCGGCTGCCCTGGGTGAATCGGAAAGTCCAGCAATGGGAACCCGAGCCCTTGCGCTGGCTCGCGGTCAATGGGCTCTACGCCGCCTACCGGGCCGCCGATGCGCAGGAATCCGCCGGCGCCCGAGCCGGTGCTGGCACATCATTCATCGCCAGCCTGGCCGATCGGATCTCCGGGCACCGCTGAACTCCGGAGACCGCCGGCCAGCGGCAGAGTCCGCGGATGGCCCGGTTCAGCCGGGAAATCACCGATTCCGGCAGCCGAATCCGCATTTCGCGGACTCTGCTGCCGGAAACTCTGCTGCCGGAATCAGGCACCGGAGCCTACCGCGTCCCCCAGTTGTACAACTGTTTCTGCAACTTCAAATACATGAACGACTCGGTGGAAACCACCTGCGGAGCCGTCCGGATCCGGCCCAGGACATCGAGCAGATGCTCATCGTCTTCGCAGACCACCTCCACCAGGAGGTCGAAACTACCGGCCGTGATCACGATGTAGTCGACTTCGGGAAAGGCCTCGAAGTTCTCCGCGACGGCCTGCAGATCACCGGACACCCGGACGCCGATCATGGCCTGCCGGGTGAAACCGACTTTCACCGGATCGGTGACCGCGACGATCTGCAGCAATTTCGAATCGATCAGCCGCTTCACCCGTTGCCGCACCGCGGCCTCGGACAGTCCTACGGATTCGGCAATCGCGGCGTACGGTTTCCGGCCATCGGCCTGCAGCTCCTCGATGATCCGCTTGGCGAGCTCATCGAGGAGCTGCGGCTCGGAGCCGTTCACGGTTGCGGTCGCCCGGTGCTCGCCGCCACATAGGAGTCGGCGATCGTGAGCGCTTCGTCGATGATCGCCAAGCCGCGCCGCAGGTCTTGCTCCGAGATCACCAGCGGCGGGGCCACGTGCACCCGGTTGAAATGCGTGAACGGCCACAGCCCTGCGGCTTTGCAGGCCGCGGCCACCTCGTTCATCGGCGCCGCCGCCTCGCCGGAGGCGTTGAACGGGACCAGCGGTTCCCGGCTCTGCGGATCCCGCACCAGCTCGACCGCCCAGAACAGGCCCCGGCCCCGGATCTCGCCGACGCTCGGATGGTTTTGCGCCCAACGTTCCAGTTCCGGACGCACCACCCGTTCGCCCAGATCACGGACCCGCTCCAGAATCGCTTCGTCTTCGAACACGCGCACCGTTTCGACGCCCACCGCGCAGGCCAAGGGATGCCCGGAGTAGGTCAGGCCGCCCGGGTAGGCGCGCTCGGCGAAGGTCGCCGCGATCGCATCGGAGATCAGCACGCCGCCCAGCGGCACGTACCCCGAGTTGATTCCTTTGGCGAAGGTGAGCAGATCCGGGACCACCTCGAAGGCGTCCACCGCGAACCACTCGCCGATCCGGCCGAAGCCGACCATCACCTCATCGGCGATGTACACCAGGCCGTAGCGGTCGCAGATCTCCCGAACGCCCTGCAGGTATCCCGGCGGCGGCACCAGGACCCCATTGGTGCCGACCACGGTTTCCAAGATGATCCCGGCGACGGTCCCTGGCCCCTCGAGTTGGATCACCGATTCCAGATGCTCCAGGGCCCGCTGGGTTTCCTCTTCCGCGGAGGCCGCATGGAAGGCCGAGCGGTAAGCATAAGGCCCGAAGAAGTGCACCACCGAAGCGTCACCGGGGTCGTTGGCCCAGCGGCGGGGTTCCCCGGTGAGGCTCATCGCCGTCGTGGTACCGCCGTGGTAGCTGCGGTATGCGGCGAGGATTTTCCGCCGTCCGGTGTGCTGCCGGGCCATTCGGACCGCATGTTCGTTGGCGTCGGCTCCGCCGTTGGTGAAGAACACCTGGTTCAGCTCGCCGGGCGCGCGCTCGGCGAGCAAACGCGCCAGTTCGCCGCGGACGTCGTTGGCGAAGGCCGGCTGGATGGTCGCCAGCTTGTCCGCTTGGCGTTTGATCGCAGCCACCAACCGCGGATGCTGGTGGCCCAAGTTCAGGTTGACCAGTTGCGAGGAGAAGTCGAGGTACTGGTTCCCGTCGTAATCCCAAAAGGTCGAACCCGATCCCCCGGCTACCGGCAACGGATCGATCTTGGCTTGCGCTGACCAGGAGTGGAAGACGTGCTGGCGGTCATCGGCTTTGACCTGGGCCTTGGCGGCTTGCTGCGCATTCTGGGTCTCGGTGCTCATGCTTCGATCCTCTCAGTGATTGCTCGGAAAGCCCAGGTCCACGCTCGACGACGCCGGATCCGGCCAGCGCGTGGTGACCACCTTGGAGCGGGTGTAGAAGTGGATGCTTTCCGGTCCGTAGATATGCGAATCGCCGAACAGCGAGTCCTTCCAGCCGCCGAACGAGAAACTTCCAACCGGAACCGGGATCGGCACGTTCACGCCCACCATGCCGGCTTCGATCTCGAACTCGAACTGCCGTGCCGCACCGCCGTCGCGGGTGAAAATCGCAACCCCGTTGCCGTACTGGTTTTCATTGACCAGGCTCACGGCTTCCTCGAAACTCGGCACCCGGACCACGGAGAGCACCGGTCCGAAGATCTCATCCCGATATGCCTGCATCCCGGTCTCCACATGGTCCAACAAGCTCACGCCCAAGAAGAAACCGGGGCCCGCCGCCACCGGGTCGGCGGTTCCGTCGACCACCACGGTGGCCCCTTCCGCCGGCGCCCGATGCACATAACCGGCTACCTTGTCCCGATGCTCCGCGGTGATCAACGGTCCCATTTCGGAAGCGGCCTCGGTTCCGGAGCCGATCGTCAGTTTCGAGATCCGGTCTTGGATCGCAGCGACCAGGGCATCGCCCACCCCGCCCACGGCGACCAGTACGCTCACTGCCATGCAACGTTCGCCGGCCGAGCCATAGGCCGCCGACACCGCCGCATCCGCAGCCGCCTCGATGTCGGCATCCGGGAGCACCACCATGTGGTTCTTCGCACCGCCGAGCGCTTGCACCCGCTTGCCCTTCGCACTGGCCCGCTCGTAGATCGAGCGCGCGATCGGCGTCGAACCGACAAAGCTCACCGCCCGGACCTCCGGACTGTCCAAAATCGCGTCGACGGCTTCCTTGTCGCCATTGACCACGTTGAGCACCCCCGGCGGCAAGCCTGCTTCGGTGAACAGCTCGGCCAGCAGCAAGGCCGCGGACGGGTCTTTTTCACTGGGTTTGAGCACCACGGTGTTGCCGCAGGCGATGGCGTTGGAGACCATCCAGAGCGGCACCATCACCGGGAAGTTGAACGGCGTGATGCAACCGACCACGCCCACTGGCTGCTTCACCGAATGCACGTCGACGCCATTGGCGACCTGTTCGCTGTAATCGCCCTTGAGGTGCTGGATCAGGCCCGCGGCGAATTCGACGTTTTCCAGCCCTCGGGCGACCTCGCCTGCGGCGTCGGAGAGGACTTTCCCGTGCTCCGAAGTCACCACGGCGGCCAACTCGTCCCGACGCTGGACCAGCAGGTGCCGGAGCTTGAAGAAGACATCGGCCCGCTTGGTCAACGACGTGGCGCGCCAACCAGGAAGTGCCGCTGCCGCAGCCGCAATCGCCTCGGCCACCCGGGCCGCCGAGGCGAACGCCAACTGATGTTGCGCTTCGCCGGTCGCCGGGTTGAAAACCACCCCGTAACGCTGCCCGGATTCCGGCTCCGGCGGCGCAGCGTGGACGCCGTTGATGTAATGACCGATCAGTGCCATGTTTCTCCTCGCTCGGAACCGTTTTCGACTGGGCATCGTTCACACAACACATTTCGTATGATTCGATGTCTACTATTGTCACAAGGAACTGAGCCAGTTCAAGGACAACAATTGTCGCCTGGCAAGCAGTTTCAGGACATTTTGTCCGACATGTTGAGAGGATGCGTTTGATGTTGCCCAGTGTGCGCCAAGTCCTGGCCTCCGAGGAGCTGCAACGCGGCGCTCCCGAGGTGCTGGCCGGGCGGGCGGAATTGGACCGGGAAGTCCGTTGGATCCATATCGTGGAGACCACTGATGTGGCACCCGTGCTGCGCGGCCAGGAACTGGTGCTCAGCACCGGTGCCGCCTGGCCCACCCAGCCGCAGGCGCTCGAGTCGTTGGCCGCAGCCCTGGCGAAAGTGAACGTCGCCGGTTTGGTCCTGGAACTCGGCGACCGGCTCCCGCACGCGCCCGGCGCCCTGGTGGAAGCCTTCCGGCGGCATCGCCTGCCGTTGATCGTGCTGCACTCACCGGTTCAGTTCATCGCGGTGACCGAAAGCGTGCACAGCACCATCGTGGCGCAGCAGATGGCCACTTTGCGCGCCCGCGAAGACCTCAACGCGCGCTACGCCCAGATGATCGCCCGGGGCTCCTCCAGCACCTTCATCCTGCAGCAGAGCAGCGAACTGCTCGGCCAACCGGTGCTGCTCGTCGATCCGGCAGGCCGGATCGTCACCATGGCCCTGGCCGGCCGGGACACCGCGGCCGTGGTCCGGTCATGGCGGGAAAACCGGGCCAAGTGGAGCAGCTCGCAAGTGATGGCGCACGGCCAACACTGGGGCGCGCTCTGCGCCCAACCGGCCACTCCGCAGGCCGCCGTGCACCCGGCCGGTGTGGACTATTTGCTCAGCCAGGCCGCGCTCGCGCTCGCGGTCGGCCGATTGGCGGCCGGAAGCGAAAACCCCTGGCGGGCGGACCGCGACCAGCAGTTGCTGACCGCGGTGCGCACCGGCAATTACGCCACCGATGCCGAGGTCGAGGACTTCACTGCGGCGATCGGCTTCCGAACCGGCAAGACGCCCAGCTTCGGGGTAGCGGTGTCTTTGCCCGCCGACGCCGAGGAAATCTCGGCGAACCGGCTTGCCGAAGCCCTGGAAGCGGAGGCGTTGCAGGTCTGCGTCGCCAAAGACGCCGCGGTACAGCGCCGGCAGCAGTTTTCACTGCTGCTCTCCGGCGAAACAACCGAGGTCTTGGCTGCGGTGCTCCGTTCCGGTTGGCCCGATGCCCGGATCGCGGTGGGCCGCGCCGCCGGCAGCACCCCGGAGCTGAGCGCTTCGCTGCATCAGGCGACCAGCCTCTTGTCGATGCCGAGCACCGGAGCCGAATCGCTCGGCCGGGGCCCGGTGCTCCGCGCCGATGCGCACCAATTGCGTTTGCTGATTCGCGGCTTGCGTTCGCAGCCCAGCCTTCCAGCATTCGTCCAGATGACCCTGGGACCGATCCTGTCCTGGGATGCGAAGAACTCCGGGGACTTGCTCCAGGTCCTCCGGGCCTATTTGCGCCACCCGGGCAATCGGACCGCCGCCGCCTCGGAAAGCCATCTTTCCCGTTCCGTCTTCTACCAACGGCTGGCTCTGATCGAGGAGGTCCTCGAAGCCGATCTGAGTTCCGGGGAGACGATTTCCGCGCTTTACTCGGCGGTACTGGCCCACGATTCCCTGTCCTGAGCAAAGCAGTTTCACTAATCCAATCGTCGAAGGCACCGAAGGAGCTGTCCATGACCCAAGGAAATCCCAGCACGTTGATCGAGAACGCCCGCCTGCTGTTGCCAGGCGGCATCAGCCGCGGTTCGATTCTGCTCGAGGCGGGCAAAATCGCAGCCATCGGCGATGCCGCGGCACGGGCCGGCGCAGATTCAGTGATCGACGCGGAGAACTGCCTGGTTTCCCCGGCTTTCCAGGACGCGCATCTGCATCCGCACGGCGCCGGTCTGGAAATGCTGCGCTGCGACCTGAGCGGAGGCGGCGGATTTTCCGACTATTCCCGCACCATCGGCGAATATTTGGCAAAACATCCCGACGTCGACTGGGTTTTGGGCGGCGGCTGGTCGATGGAGCACTTCGACGGCGGCAACCCGACTGCCGAGGCCCTGGACCGCTTGGTCCCCGACCGCCCGGCTTTTTTGCTCAACCGGGACCACCATGGCGCCTGGGCCAACTCAGTGGCCCTGCGTCTGGCCGGCATCGACGCCGGCACCCCCGATCCACGGGACGGCAGAATCGAACGGCACCCGGATGGCTCGCCCAGCGGAACGCTGCACGAGGGCGCGATGGACCTGTTCCGGCACCTGGCCCCGGCACCCGGCCAGGCGGATTTGGACGCCGGCTTCGAACTCGCCCAGGCGCAGATGTTCGCCTGGGGAGTGACCCGTTGGCAGGACGCCATCGTCGGCGATTCGGCGGTCTGCCACGACGCCTACAATTCCTACCTGAGAATGGCCGACGACGGCAGGCTCAAAGCGACCGTGACCGGAGCCCTCTGGTGGGACCGGGAGCGCGGCCTGGACCAGATCGAGTTCCTGAGCCAGCGCCGGGAGCGGGCGCAACGGCCGAAGTTCCGGGCCGGTTCGGTCAAATTGATGCTCGACGGCGTGGCGGAGAACTTCACCGCCTCGATGTTGGAGCCCTATCTGGATGCCTGCGGCTGCGTGAGCGGCAATTCCGGCAAAGTTTTCATCCCCACCGAGGAGTTGCTGCCGGCGGCGCTGCAATTGGACGCGCTGGGCTTCCAAATGCATTTCCACGCGCTGGGCGACGCTGCGGTGCGCCAGGGCCTGGACGTGCTGGAGCAGGTCCGCGCCAGCAATGGACCCCGTGATTCCAGGCATCACCTGGCGCATCTGCAAGTGGTCCACCCCGATGACATCCCGCGCTTCGCCGAGCTGGGCGCAGTGGCCAATATGCAGCCGCTCTGGGCCAGCCATGAGGAGCAGATGGACGTGTTGACCATTCCCTTCCTCGGCGAACGCCGGGCATCCTGGCAGTACCCGTTCGGCGGATTGCTGCGTGCCGGCGCCCGCTTGGCCGGCGGCAGCGATTGGCCGGTTTCCACGGGCAACCCGCTGGAACTGATCCACACCGCGGTCAACCGCAGCAGCCTGGACCGCGGGCCGGAGGCCCAGCCGCTACTCGCCGAACAAGGGCTCTCGTTGCAGGATGCCTGGCTGGCGCACACCTCCGGCACCGCTTTCGTCAACCACGACGACGATCGCAGCGGCAGCTTGGAAACCGGCAAGGACGCTGATTTGGTGGTCCTGGACCGGGATCCGTTCCTGGGCCCGCTGCACCGGATCGGCGAAGCCTCGGTCCGGTACACGATCGCCCGGGGCGAGGTGGTGTTTTCCGGCTAGCCGCAGCTGGCGATCAACTCCGCGCACAGCTGCACGTCGTGCTGCCCGCAATCGCAACGGAAGTAGCGCACCGTACCCTGGCTGGTGCAGTGTTCCGAGGCCAGGGTCCAGAGGTGGGGACCGCCGTCGGCGGCGAAGCAATATCTCATGGACCCAGTCTCAAGTAAGGCTGTTATACCGGTAAACCATTACATGTGCTTGACTTGGCTCATGTTGGTCAACCCATATGGCGAAGACCCTTTGCGGCTCGCCGTCCATCTGGTCAATTCACCCCCGGCCGGGCCGGCCGCACTCCGTGAAATCTGTCTGGCCGCCGGGGTGGTGCTCGAGCGTCCGGTGGACCAGCGGGACCTGGTGCAGACCGCTTGGATGCTGGAGGCTTGGCAACGCATCGTCGATGCGCCCGAACCGGACCTCCGGGCGCAGATCCTCAATGCCCTGCTGGCCGAATCGGCCACCTACCCGAGCCTGACCAACCACAACGGCCAGGGCTGGCACCTGCACTACCGGGAAGCCGACTTGGCACTTTGGCAGATCTTGCGCACCATGGTCTACGTGGGCACGGCGCTGCATTTCGCCACTCGCGGCATCCATCGGCTGGGGCGCTGTTCCGCGGTGGGATGCCGGCGGATCTATGCCGACTTCTCCCGCCCCGGCACCCAGCGGTACTGCTCCCCCTCCTGCTCGAATCGGGACGCGGTGCGCCGACACCGGAACCGGCTGGATTCCGTTCGGACCGCAGGCTCCGGCGGCTAGGCTGTCGATATCCCGATCCGACGAGGAGACCAATCATGGACATGCCGCAACGGCTCACCGGAAAAACCGCCTTGATCACTGGAGCAAGCCGTGGCATCGGCTTGGGCATCGCGCAGCGCCTGGTCGCCGAAGGGGCAACCGTGGCGATCACCGCCCGCAAGGCCGAAGGCCTGGCCGAGGCGGCCCAGACTATGCCGCCGGGCGCCGTGCTCAGTTTCGCCGGCAAATCCGATGATGCCGCGCACCGCGCAGCGGTTCTCGACGGAATCGCCGAACAGCTCGGCGGCTTGGACATCCTGGTCAACAACGCCGGCATCAACCCGGTCTTCGGGCCGCTTTCCGAGGTCGATCTGGACGCCGTCCGCAAGATCCTCGAGGTCAATGTCATCGGCACGCTCGGCTGGGTGCAGGAGGTTTTGGCGCATCCCGGCTTGGCTTTCCGGGACCGGCGCGGCTGCATCGTCAACATCTCCTCGGTCGCCGGACGGATACCGAGCCCGGGCCTGGGCAGCTATGGGGTTTCCAAAGCGGCGAATTCGCACCTCGCGGCGACCTTGGCGGTGGAACTGGGCCCGGAAATCCGGGTGAATGCCGTGGCGCCGGCAGTCGTGAAAACGGATTTCGCGAAGGCGCTCTACGCAGGACGTGAAGCGGAAGTCGCCGCGCAGTATCCGCTCAACCGGTTGGGCACCGTAACGGACGTTGCCGCGGCGGTGGCGTATCTGGTGTCCGAGGACGCGTCGTGGGTGACCGGGCAACTGCTCACGCTCGACGGCGGGCTGCTCACCGCGGGCGGCCGGGCTTAGCCTCCGGCCGCAGAACCAAAAGGCTCCAGGCCGTCCGGCCGCGAACTAATATAGACAATTCGAATTTTTTTCAACGGATGATGTAATTGAAAGCATCTGCCGCATATTCTATTATCGGTCGAGTGGCATATTCAAACCATTTTGTCTTAGGATAATCTCGCATCACAGCATCGTTTTGAGGGGCAACTAAAACCATGACGATGGAGAGAATCATGTCGAAAATCAACCGCAGGACATTGCTCGGTGCAGGAGCCTCGCTGGCCGGTGCCGCAGCGATGACCGCCCCGGGATCCCCTTCCGCGACCGCCACGGCAACCGCGACCTCCTCCCCCTCCGACCCCGCCAATCCCTACCTGTTCGACCTCGCCGGAACCACGCCCGCCACCTTCGACGGCGGCAATCTGCGCGGTGCGAATGAAGAGAACTTCAAAGTCTTGAAGGACCAGAAGTCAGCCACGTATCTGATCGAAATCGAGGTCGGCGGAATCCGCGAACCGCATTGGCACCCTAGCGCCTGGGAATCGACTTTCATCATTTCCGGCCAATCCAAGTGGTCGATCCTGGGCACGCACCCCGATGGGAAATACCGCAATCTCCAATTCACCGCCGGGCCGGGCGAACTGGTTTTCATCCCCGAAGGCTTTTTCCACTATTTCGAGAACGCGAGCGACTCCGAGCCCTTGAAGGTGCTGGTTAATTTCAACAACAGCACGCCGGAGCCCAATGACGATCTGGGGATTGTCGCCTCGATCGCCTCGCTGCCCGATGACGTCTTGGACACCGTATTCGGCGTTCCTGCCGGCTCGTTCAGCAAGATCCCCAAGAAGCTCGAGCCCGTGACCATCACGAAACGCAAATAGCCGTGCCCCGGAGGTCGAGGCCAGCCGACCGGCCTCGACCTCCGGCGCACGCAGCGCCATGCGACGCCTCCTCCGCCGGCGGAGAATCCGTTGTACAAACCGACTGATCGGTTTATAATTGCACCATGACCCGAACGATGTTTAAGTCAAAAATCCATCGAGCCACCGTTACCGAAGCAAACCTGCACTACGTCGGATCCGTCACGGTCGACCTGGACCTCCTGGATGCCGCGGACATCCTGCCCGGAGAACTCGTTTCAATCGTCGACATCGACAATGGCGCCCGACTCGAGACCTACACCATCGCCGGAGAACGCGGCTCCGGAGTGCTGGGGATCAATGGTGCGGCAGCGCACCTGGTACACCCCGGCGACCTCGTCATCCTGATCACCTACGCCCAAATGTCCCGGGCGGAAGCCCTCGACTTCGTTCCCAAGATCGTGCACGTCAATGAGCGGAACCAGATGGTCAAACTCGGCACCGACCCGGCCGAATCAGTGACCGAAGGGCTTTCCCGACCGCCCTTCGCGGTGAGCCGCTGATTCCGCTCTCTCCTCGCGAAGATGCATCTTCGATTCTGAGATGCAGTATTGGCCGCTAAACGTGCATCACGATGCTGAAGATGCATCTTCGCGAGTTGGGCTAACAGGGGGTGTCCGCGGGCTTACGCTCCGCCGACGGGCGTGCAACGTGTCGTCATCCTGCCGATCTCGGGGGCGAAACTCTCCACCAGGTCGCCTGCCTCGAGGTATTGCGGCGGAGTCATCTGCATGCCCATTCCAGACGGGGTTCCGGAGAAGATCAGGTCACCCGGGTAGAGCTCGCAAATCGCCGAAATCCTCGATACCAGCTCGGCGATCGGGAAAATCAGCCGAGCGGTGCTGTCGCGCTGCACGGTCTTGCCGTTGACCGAACAGCCCAACTCGATGTCTTCGCGATCCGCAAACTCATCGGGAGTGACCAGAACCGGCCCGGTCGGCCCGAAGGACGGGAACGATTTGCCCAGCGAAAACTGCTTCGCCGGTCCGCCCAATTGCAGCTCCCGCTCGGAGAAGTCCTGGCCCAGGGTCAACCCGGCGACCAAATCCCAAGCCTCGGCCGCCGCAACCCGATAGCCGGGTTTGCCGATCACGACGACGATTTCGACTTCCCAGTCCACCGAGGCCGTAGGCAACGGAAGGTCTGCGTGCGGTCCCACGATGCTGCTGGGGAACTTGGTGAAAATCACCGGCAGCTCATCGGAGCCGGCCACTACGGATGCCCGGCCGTGATAGTTGCTGGCGATGGCGAAGACTTGGCGCGGCCGAGGCGACGGCGCACCGAGTTGCTCCGGGTCCACCGCGATCCGGCCTTCCGGGGCCTGGGCCGAACCGTACCAGTCCCGGAACTCGCTCCACTGCTGGAACAACGCCCCGGGTTCGGCCGGAAACCGGCCACCGGAGGCGAGTTCGACGTCGATGGCGCTATCGCCGTCGAACACCACCGCCCGGCCGGCCAGGTTCCCCAGCCTCACCGGCCGCTCCCCCGGCAAAATTCCGGAGCACCGGGTTCACGCATGGTCGAATTCCTTCTCCGCGGCGAAATCCCCGGCCAGCAGATCCGCGTCCCCGGCATCGTCGACCTGGTAGAGGATCTCCGCCAGCCGCTTGGCCTCGCGGTAGTCCTGTTCCAGCACTGCTTCGTCCGGATGGGTCAAAAAGGCCCGCAGCGGCGCGTTCATCAGATCCGTGGTCGGTTCGATCCGGTCGCCGGCCTGGTACTTGACCGTCATGGCGCAGACGCTCGGCAGTTCCCGGATCTGTTCCGCGATGTCCTGGTTCACCGCGGTCACGACGCCGTTCAGCGCGGTCGCCGCGTTGTAGACGAGGGCGCTTTGCCGTTTCTGGTAATTGCGGCCTTCGGTCTTGTCCAAGAATTGTTTGGCCTGCACATAGGCTTCCGCGCTCAGGCCGGCCTGGCTGTGGCCCAGGCAGATCTCCTGCAGACCGGGGTGGTTATTGCCGTTGATCCTGGCTCCGATCTCCACCAGCACCGGGCCGCGCCCGGTGATGATGACCTCGGCGTGCGCCGGACCCCATTGGATTTCCAGGGCGTCCAGTACCTTGGCGATGTAGGGGATCATGACCTCCGCGGCCGGATCCTGCGGATCCACCAGGACGTCGCGGTCATAGATGTTCTTGCCCGAAGGCAAGAGGTTCTTCTGGTACTTCCAGACTCCGCACGCGTAGTGGTATCCGGCGCTGCTGACCGTGTCCACGATGTATTCCGGACCGGCCAGGAATTCCTGGATCAGCACTTCGTCGTTGGGCTCGCCGAAGAGGTTCGGCGAACCGAGGAGCTCCCGGATCGAGCGGTCGAGTTCTTCCCGGTTCGCGCAGATGACCACGCCGTCGGTGCCCGCCGATTTCAACGGTTTCACCACCGCGGGGTAGCCCACGGTCTCATCGACCCAGCGCAGCAGGTCCTCGGGGTCATTGCCCTTCCGATGCTGCACGCAGGGCACGCCGGCGCTCCGGAGCGCTTCGACCATTTCGAATTTGTCCCGGCGGGCCAAGGAGAGCTTGGTGCCGTTGCTGACCACGCCGAGCCGCTCGCTGAGTTCGTCGGCCAATTCCACGCCGGTCTCCTGCCCCGGAACCACGCAGACCGGCGAGTACGCGCGCAGCCTTTCGAGCAGCTCATCGGTGACCTGCGAGTCCCGCAGCACGATGTTTTCGCGGTAGACCGTCAGATCCGGCGCCTTCATCGTGGCATAGAGTTCCGGCGTGCTTTGCACGTGGACCAGATCGACGCCCAGCGTGCGGTAGGCCGCAGGCAGGAAATTCCCCGCCGAATAGCCGTCCACCACGATGGCGACCAGGGGCTCAGTCGAATTGCTCATGATTTTCCTCCCTGCCCGGTCCGGGCAGCATGATCGGTGATGAAACGGGCGAGCCGGGCGATGCCTTCGGCGATCTTCGCGGGTTCGAGGTTGCTGACGCCCAGACGCAGCTGGCGCTCTCCCCCGCCCTCCGGATAGAACATGTTCATCGGGGCCCAGCTGACGCCGTATTCCCGCGCGGAATGTTCCATCAACGCGAGGTCGACGGCGAACGGCAGGTTGAGCACGATGAAAAAGCCGCCGCGCGGCTCGTTCCAGCCCACCCCGTGCTGGTCCCACTTCGAGGGCGGGAAATGCAACGCCAGGTTCTCCAACGCCGCCTTCAACCGTTCCAGATAGACGTCACGGGACGATTCCGAGGCCTTGCGGAGGTCGTAACCGCGTTCATGGAGCAGCCCTGCGATCAGCGCCTGGGACAGCGACGAGGTGCCGACGCTGAACATGCTCTTCGCCAGCGAGAGCCGCTGCGAGAGGTACCGGGGGCTCTGCCCGCGGTACTCCAGGATCTGGTCCGCGATCAAATAGCCCATCCGGGCACCGGGGAACGCCGATTTGGCGAACGAGCCCAAGAAGACCACGCGTTGCCGGGTGTCCAGGGCTTTGAAGGTCGGCAGTTGCTCCCCGTCCGGTGCGAAGATGCCATACGGATTGTCTTCCAGGATCAGCAGATCTTCCGCTTCGGCGATCTCAAGCAACCGCCGCCGGGTGGCGAGCGGGATCACGGTTCCGGAAGGGTTCGAAAAGTCCGGGATCAGGTAGAGCGCCCGCGGCCGCTTGCCTTCCGCCCGGGTAGCCCGGATGGCTTCCAGCACGTTTTCGGCACAGATGCCTTCCGGCCCTTCGAGCACTCCCCGGTAAGGGATGTCCAGCATCCGGGCGGCGCCCAGAATGCCGACATAGGCCGGAGCCACGGTCAGCAGGACGTCGTCCGGGGAGCTGAACAGGCCGCGCAGCGCAATCAGCAGGGCTTCCTGGAAACCGTTGGTCACCATGATCGAGGCTTCGGGCACCTCGATGCCTTCCTGGACCCGCAGCATCTGCGCGATTTCAGCCAGGATGAAGCCGTTGACCGGCCCGTAGTGGAACATCCGGCGGGCCAACAGGGCTTCCGGCACCCCGGCCTCCCGCGAACAGGCGAAATACTGTTCGATCTGGCGGGAGATCTGGTTCAGGTCGTAATCGCCGTCGTACGGCGCTCCCGAGGAGAAGGACAGCGCGTCCGGGAAGGCCATCGCGGTCTCGCTCAGCACCCGCATGGAGTCCATTTTCGCGTCCAGCAACGCCGGGTGCAGGCCTTCCAGCGCGACCGGTCCCAAGTTCGGGAACTCCTGCGGCAGGATCGCCTCGGCGGTCAGTTGATCGGTCATCGGACAGCCCCGGCTGCGGCGCTTTCGGGTGCCCATTGGCCTTTGCCCGGCTGCCACTCGCGGATCGTGGTGCCGGAGACCAAGCCGGCGAGCACATACGGCTCCGCAGCCAGAATGCCATCGAGCTCGCTCCGATCGGCGGCTTCGTACAACAACAGCCCGCGGTTTTCACCGACCAGCGGACCGCCCAGTTTGAGCACGCCGTCCGCGGTGAGTTCACGGAGATATTCGACGTGGGCGGGATTGCTCGGTTCGCGTCCGGTTCGGTCGACGTTGTAGCTCAATTCGACAAGGTAGATCGCCATCTCAGGTCCTTTCGGGAAATTTCGGTTCGCTTCGGGTTCGGATTCCGGGTGCCGGAGTGCTCACATGTAGAGGCCGCCGTTGATGTCGATCACCGAGCCGGTGGTGAAGCCCGCACTCTCCGACGCCAGGTACAAGACGCTTCCCACGGCTTCGTGCACGGTGCCCATGCGGCGCATCGGCAGTTTGGACAGCACGGCCTCCTTTTGCGCCGGGTCCCGGCGCTCCCAGGCGCCGGCCACCCGCGCGGTCGCGATCGGACCGTGCGCCACGACATTCACGCTCACGCCGGTCGGCGCCAGTTCGTAGGCGATCTGCTTGGTCATGCCGATCACCGCGGCTTTCGCCGCGACGTACGCGGCATTGTTGAAGTGGCTGTACGTGCGGCCGCCGGCCGAGGCGAAATTGACGATCCGGCCGTAGCCCGCCTCGACCATCGAGGGCGCCAACACCTTGATCGCGGTGAAAGTCCCGATGACGTTTTCCAAATACGAGGTTTCGAAAACCTGCTGGTCCAGTTCGGCATACGGGATCACCCGGGTGTCTCCGCCGACGCCGTTGATCAGGATCGACGGTTTGCGCTGCAGGCCGGAGAGGAGCTGTTCCGCTTCCGCGGTCTTCGTGATGTCTCCGACGACGGTCTCCACATCGACGCGGCCACGCAGTCGGGCCGCCATCTCTTCGAGTCGTGCTTCATCCCGATCGAACAGGATGAGCTGGCAGCCTTGCGCGGCAAGTCCGTCGGCTACGTCTTGCAAGATCCCGCCGGCTGCGCCGACCAACAGGGCGGTCTGCGGTGAGGGTGCTGAAGTCATCTGGAAATGCCTACCTTTTCTCGTTCTTCACGGTGTGTTTCTTGATTTGATTCGAGCGTGCGCCGCAAATTCGCGCTGGGCCGCAGGCCCAATCCGATGGACCGGCCGGCGGGCGCCGGAAGCAGGTACCGGTCCCGGTCGACGGCGATTGCCGGTTCGGTCAACGGCTCCGGGAACCACTGGTCGTGTTTCCCCGCTTCCACGGTGGCCAAGCCCGCATAGCTCCCGGCCAACAGGCGCATTGCACCCCAGAGCGGACCGATTTCGCCGACGTGCACCCCGAGCTGGGCCCGCAAGCCGAGCCCGTGGGCCACCCGCAGCAGACTCAGACTGCGCAGCAGGCCACCGCATTTGCTGATCCGGATATTGACCAGATCCGCAGCTCCGTGCGCTGCCGCAGCCTCGAGATCGCTGCGCGAGGCGAAGGATTCGTCCAGCATGATCGGAATCCCCGAGGCTTCCCGCAGCGACCGCATCGTCGGCCAATCGCGCGGCCCCACGGGTTCCTCGATCCAACCGATCGACAGCCCGGCGAGCCGCCGGACGGCGGCATGCGCGAGCTCCGGCGTCCAAGCCCCGTTCGCATCGAGCACTACGGTGGCATCCGGGCCGAAGACCTCCCGCACCTGCAGCACCCGCTGCACGCAGTCGTCGAGGTCTGCGGAGACCTTGACCTTGACATGCCGGATCGAGGCAATCGCCTCGGGGCTCAGCGCCGAGGTCGTCGCCGCGACGCCCGAGGACAAATCCACCACGAAGCTGACCGGCGAGGCCACGGCTTCGCTGCGCAATATCGACGCAAAACTCTCCTGACTTTGCAACGCTTCGAAACCGGTCTTCCGATGGATGCTGCAGATCAGGTCGAAAAGCGCCAGTTCGACGGCGGCCGCAGCCGCCGGCATCGGCACCGGCCCGCCGAGCGCTGCTTCGAGGTCCACTTCGCGCAGCGCGGTGATCGCACCCGCGAAGTCCGGAACCGCCAGGACCCGGTCGAGCAGGTCCAGGTCCAAGGCTTCGATCGCCGCTTGCGCGGACTCGACGGTCTCCGCGGTCACATACGAACGCGGCGCGCCCTCTCCCCAGCCGGTATGTCCGGAGGCTTCGGCGAACACCAGCACCGATGCCGTCGTCTGGCGCTTCGCACCGGCGTGCGAAAACGGCCGCGCCATCGGCAATTCGGCGGCGGCCACCCGGAACGAATCCAGTTTCATCGCCGTTGCCCCTCCGGATGCCCTGCCGTTCCGCCGGGGGTCAGCAGCTCCACCAGCCAGTGCCAGTAGTCGACGCGGCGCTCGGAGAACTCCAGATAATGTCCGGTGCAGGCGAAATTGCTGGTCTTGGCGTTCGGATGCAATTCCCGGATCACCGCGGCTGCCGCGGCGAGGTCGATGATCGGATCGCGGTCCACGGTCACGAAATGCACTTCGGCGTCGATTTCCGCGCTGCGGCCCCAGTACTGGTCTTCGATCGCCACCATGGTCGCCCGCGTGCGCTGGGTGATCTGACGCAGCATCAAATGGTCGTTCGCCATGAACTCCAAATACCGGGCCTTGGACGTGTAATCCTCGTCGGAAAGCCCCAGGCTGAACCGGTCGGCACCGGTCAGGGCGCGCAGCTCCGGCAATTTCGCCACGCCATGCCGGGCGTGTTGTTGGCCCAGGGCCGGGGTGCAGTAGATCAGCCGCGCTACGCCGGGCATCCCGACGACCGCCATCGAGGCCAGGATGCTCCCGCCGAAACTCTGGCCGAGCACCGAGGTGGCGATTCCGCGGTGCCGCCGTTGCACTTCGGCGAGCCCCTGGAAGTAGTCGGCTGCGACGGCCTCCGCGCTGGGCAGATCACCGGGTGTGCCGCTGCTGCGTCCCGAGCCCCGACGGTCCAGGGCGTAAACCGCGATGCCGAACCGGCTCAGCGTCCGGGCCGTTTCGATCAACCATGCGGCGTGGCTTTGGATTCCGTGGATGTAGTAGAGGACTCCGACGACTTCCGCCGGGTCGGCCGGCAGCCATGCGTGCAATGCCAGTTCGACGCCGTCTGCTGCGGTCAACGAACTCACGGCATAGTGCTCGGGCGTGGTTTCGGCAGCGATCGGACTGCTCACCAAGGACATTCAGGACACCACCCATGAGCTCATGCCGGCGCTTTGCAAGCGCTGCAGCAGGTCGTCGTTGCGCTGGATCCAGTAATGCTTCAACTGGCTGGCAGACGCCCCGGCGAGCCGCCGCTTTTCTTCCAGCACCGCGAAGGTGCCGGGGCGGACGGTCAGCAGTTCCAAAGCGGTGAGCCGGTGGGTACGCCGCTTTTCGGCGTATTCGATATTGAGTTTCTGCAATTGCTCCTCGATCTGTTCCGCCATGGTCTGCTGGGAGAGCCCGATTTCGCCGGTCCATTCCAGGACCACGGTGTATCCGGGCGGGGTGCCCCAGACCGGCACGCAGGTGAAGAGCTGCCGGGCGGAAAAACTTTCTCCGCACGCGCGTCGGACGGCTTCGTGGATATCGCTTTCGGTGAGCTTCTCGCCGGTGAAGGAGCTACCGAATCCGGCGCGCTCAGCGAACTCCAGTCGGGGCAGCTTGCCCACCATGTCGACCACCCGGTATCGGTCGCCGAGGTCGTAGCGGTAGAGCCCGCTGGCTTGGCTGATCACCACGTTGTAGGTGGCACCGACGTCGAGCTCGTCGAAATTGAGGGTTTCGGCGTCCGGCGCCACGTCTGAACCGTCGTCGGATTCCGGCACCGGGACGAATTCGTACAGGCCCATGTCGACCGCCAGCGGCCCTGCCGAGGGATGCTCGTCGACCGGGATCGTGATGATCCCCTCAGTGCCCGTGGAACTGAACGGCAGTTTGGCGATCCCCGGTGTGACGTCCTCGAGCCAATGCCGGTAGAGCCCGGCAGATGCGGAATTCCAGGAAACCGTCAGGCCCAGCCCGGGCCAGAAATCCACGAGTTTGAGCCCCTTCGCGGAGCCGGCAGCTGCCGCAGCGAGCCGCTTGGCGAGCTCCGGGTTCGGTTCCGCCACCAGGCTTCGGCCGCGCAGGGTGCCCTGGGCGATGTCCTCGATGAGTTCTGCGGCGTTTTCCGCCAGCAGCTCGGCGAGACCGATGATTTTCGACGGGTTCAGCGCCACGATCGCAGCCACATCGGATCCGGCAAGCAGCCGGAGTTTGCGGTAGAGCGAGTCCCGGTAGTCCTCGGTCTCCACCCCCTTGAACCAGCTTTCGTGGTACCACGGCGGCAACCAGTCGCCGCTGCTCACCGCAGCCGGACGCTGCGAGATCGGATACTGGTGCCGGGAATCCAGGTTCGCGGACAACGAAGCCCGTTCCCAGGACAAGTCCAGGACCGAAGCGCCCAACGCACGTTCCCGGCCCAGCTTTTCGAAATACAGCCCCCATTGCGAATAGAGCGCCCGGCCCCGGTAGGCGTCCCGCCAATGCCGGGTGGTCGGGATCAGCTTCGGGACTCCGGTGGAACCGGAGGTGCGCAACAGCGCATAGGGCTCGCTGCGGGTCAGCACGTTGGTGTCGCCGTCGACGAGTTTGTCGATGTAGGGCTTGTACTCCGGATAGCACCGGATCGGCGTCGCCTTTTTCCAGTCGGCCATGGTGCGCACCTGGGCCAATCCGTGCTTGCGTCCGAAATAGGTCTCCCGGGCCTCGCCCAGGATGTCCAAGAAGGTCCGGTGGAACACATCCTGCGGAGCCCAGCAAGTCTGCCGGCGCAGCTCGAGTTCGCTCAGCGACCGGTCCAAAAACCGACCCGTGATGGATGAGGTATTCATCCTCTGCCGGTCGACGGCGTATTCAAGATCTTCGGATTCCAGTTCCAGCATTTGACTGTTCATCGTGGCGCGTCTCCAATCTCGACGAATTCTCGTTGGGTTCACATGATCGACAGGTGGTATGGGAGGGTGCTGCCAGGGCCCGGCTAGGCGTCGGTTTTCGCGTCCGTCTTGGCGTGGCTTTCCTTGGGCACGGCGAGCAACTTGAAGCCCAGCCCGCCGAGCAGGCCCAGGACCAGGACGCCCAGCCACAAGGCGGGGTAGCCGAAGGCATTCGCGATCACGATGCCCAGTGGCCCGCCGATCATGAAAGCCGTGTTCCAAACGAAGAAATACGAGCTCATGTAACTGCTCGTCCGGCCCTCCGGAGCCCGGGCCGCGAGGTATCCGGCAGACATCGGCGCCCAGAGCACTTCTCCGATGGTCCAGAAAATCAACGCCACCAAGAAGAACGGCACATCGTGCGCGAAAGCATTCAAGCCGAAGCCGACGCCGACGAAAACCGAGGCGAGGACCAACGGAGTGCTGTCCGGCCACTTGGCGACCAGCTTGGGTACCAGGGGCAGCAAGACGATGGACAGCACCGCATTCACCGCGAGCACAATGCCGATCTGCGCGGAGTTGATGCCCTCGGACAGCATGTGCAAAGGCAGCGTCGAGTTCACCTGGAGGTAGATCAGGGCCACGATGAAGCACAGGACCAGGAAGACCACCAAGGAGCGCTGCCGATAAGGCTCGGCCAGGTCGCGGGCCATGTTCTTGAGCGAAAAGGGTTCCGTTTTGGCCACCGTTTCGTCCGGCGGCAGGGACTTCGCGAATCCCCAGTACAGTGCGCTGCAGGCCGCCCAGACCATGAAAATCCCGGGTGGGAAGATTTCAAGGAACAGACCGGAGAGCACCAGGCTCAGCGTGGTCCCGACGTTGAACCCCATCAGATGGAGTCCATAGGCCCGGGGGAAGTGGTCCGGCGACACCATGGTGGAAATCAGGGCGGCCCCGGCCGGACGTTCGATCGTGGAAAGTGCTCCGGAGAGCAGAGCGAGAATCCCGATCAGGATCGGATCGCGGACCACCAGGTAGAGCAGTGCGATCAGGACCGCGATCGGCTCCGCGATCAGGATGAGTTTCCGGGGTCCGATGGATTCGGCGAGGACGCCGCCCAAGAGCCCGGCCAAAACGATTCCGACGCCGAACAATCCGACAATCAGCGAAGCCGCTGACTCGTTGATGATTCCGCTTCGTTGGAGGTAAATGACCAGGAAAGCCGGTGCGATGAGCCCGATGCGGTTGAGGATCTGACCTGTCCAGAGCAGCCAATAGGCCTTAGTGAGTTTCATCAATTTCCGTTTGTAAGGACAAAACATGTGCGATGTAACAGGTGGCCCGCCCCACAACCATGGCCACAATCCACATCGTAACAGATAAACATGACGATCGATCGGTTTTTTAATTGCCCGAAACACTGCGTAGTGAATCGGCCCGGAGACCTCCCGCCACGACGTTCCGAGCCGGTTCTCCGGGGGCTTCGTGCGGCCTTTTCGGACCGCCCGAAGCCCCCGGGACCTAGCACTGATACGGCACTGGCTGGGCTATCCGGCAAGCAGCCCGCGGTACCAGTCCGCAGTCGCCGGATCGAAGAACTCCCGCGGCGCCGGGTTCAGCCCGGTCGCCTCGAAAGTTCCGGACGCATCGAACCAGGAATCGTGGCACAGCATCTCGAGCGCACTGGAGCCTAGGCGCCTGCCGGCGGCGATTTCCCGGGCTGCGGCCAAGGCCAACGGAGCCGCCGGCAGCTCGAGGCCCACCCGTTCCCCGAATGACCTGGCCAGCTCCGCAATGCTGACCGGTTCGAGTTCGGCCGCGGCATAGGCTCCTGGCGAACCGTGCTGGGCGAGCGCAGCAACCAATCCGCCCAAACGATCCACGTGGATCGCCGAAACCTTCGCCGCCCCGGCCAAAGGCATGCCGCCCAAGGCGCGCAACAATGCGGACATTCCGGGCATCACCCAACGGTCTCCGGCGCCGAGGATCAGCTGCGGCCGCACCACGGTGCCGCCGGCGTCCAAAACCATCCGGTCCGCCGCCGCGCGGTCCCGGCTCCGGAAACTGGTCGGTGCGTAGCCGAGTCGCCGCAGGTCGCTGCCGCGGAAGGGCCCGCGGCCGTGCACCGCAGCAGTGCTGACGTAGACCAAGCGCTGGATCTCCGACTCGCGGCTGATCTCGATGACCGTTCGCACCAGATCCAGATTGACCGCCCGGCTGAGTTCCTGGTCCGCCCCCAGATAACTGGTCGCCACGATGACGGCCTCTGCTCCGCGGATGGCTTCCGCGAGCAAATCGGTGCGCCTGAAATCGAACGGGGCCAAGCCGACTTCAGCGACCGAGGACTCCGCCGTCGGCTGGATCTTTTGTCTCGCGGCCAGCCGAAGTGGGATACTTGGGCGAGTCTGCCCAAACGCGCGCCGGATACCCGATCCGATGAAACCGTTCGCACCGAGCAGAAGCGTCGGCGCGGCTGGGTGGACAGGAAAATCATTGGCTAGATTTTTCATCTGATCAGCAGCTTTCGAGGAGTCTAATTTTTTTATGGCAATGCAGCAGCGAGCTATCGAGACTCGCGAAAGGATCGTGGCCGCCGCAGCGGAGATATTTTCCAAAATGAGTTTCGCGGAAGCGTCGATGTCGGACATCATCAAGCTCGCGGCAGTGACTCAAGGGTCGGTGTACTTCCACTTCGATTCGAAAATGGACCTGGCCAAAGAGATCGTGCACCGGCAGCACCTCATCTCGATGGAGCTGGGCAAAAATCGACTGGAGTCGCAGCGCCCGGCGATCGATTCCATGGTCGACCTGTCCTTCGACCTGGCCCGGTCGCTGCTGAGCCAACCGATCATGCGCGCCGGTCTGCGCCTGAGCACCGAATCCCTGGCGGTCTTCGACCAACCGATTGAAAGACCTTATCTGGATTGGATGGAGTTCTGCACCACGCTCCTCGAGCGCGCTGCCGACGAAGGCGAACTCATCGCTGATCAGGACATCGAATCGATCTCCTTCGTGATCATCAGCTCCTTTACCGGAGCCCACGTCTTTGCCGCGGCGCTCGGCGAATTGGACACCCTCGAATCCCGGTTGAGCAGCATGTGGCGGCTGCTGCTGCCCTCGATCGTCACGGACAAGGCGAAGACGCCGATTTTGTCCGCGCATTAGAAGGCCAGCTCCAGAATCCGGTGAATCGAGGACACCGGCACCTCGACCACTGCGGTGGCCAGCACGCTGCCGGACTGCCGGACGGAGAACCACTCCCGCACGGCCCCCGAAACGTCATAGTGGTCCGGGACTTCGCGGTGGATCTCGATTTCCGGCTCGAACTCGGCGAACTTGGCGAAGCTGCAGTCGAATGACGACAGTTCGGACCCCGGACCGTGCACCTCGTGCACCGCCTGCCTGATCGCTTCGAGGAAGAGCATCCCCGGCACATGGTCCAAGGGGTGGTCGAAGAACACCGAATGCCGAAACGGCACCTCGAGCTTCCAGACCGCCTCGCTGTCGATCGCTTCAATGAGCTTGCCGCAGGCGCTCGGCTTGCGGTCCGAGGGCGCGGCCAGGCTCCGACTGCCACGAATCTTGTCGTAGACCTTCCGCGGAACCACCCGGAGCTCCCCCCGGCCGGAGCCGAAATCGATTCCATCGGCCTCGAACCGCGCCTCGATGTCCAAGGCCCGCAGATTGCCGGCGGCATAGGCTGCGGAATCGACGGAAAGCTGAATCGTGACATTCGTCGGACCAGTGCCTTCGCAGGGCGCGGGCTCCGACATCGAAACCATCAAACGGTCCATCAGGAAACTGCTTTCCAAAGGAACTCCGAGATATTCGTGGCAAACCACGAAAGCGGCCTGCCGCATGGCTTCGGCCAATAACGTCAAATTGCCCGGTGCTTGGCCAGGGCGGTAAAAATGATGCTCCCGAGGCCATTGGCTGCCCAGCACGAAAGCCCGCTGGTCGCACTGCAGGGAGTCGGTGATCAGGACTTCGGCAATGGCCCGTTTATGGACCAGGGATTTGGCCACGGTCGATTCGAAAACGAGTTGGGATTTGCTTGACATGTTGTTTCCTCACTGTGTTGACAAAGGTGAAAAGACAGACCAAACAAACCGATCGAACGGATTATTTTTTCGAAACAACTCGCCTGCTCAGTTTTCAACACTCCCCCCAAAACTCGCTGGTACTCAGCCGACCAGCCCCCGATGCGGCCTATCTCAACGCACCCATCATGGGGCCTGCCGCTCCGGATGCGAAACGTTCTCAGCACAGTCGATTGCGGCGCGCAGCACCAAGGCCGCCGGCCGGCCTCAGGCCGTCCTGCGCACACCCCTGAACGTCGGCTGGCCGCGCCCGCGCTCCCGGTCAAAAGACGCCGGATTCATACCAATCCCGGCGGTGGCGCACGCTCGGCGCTTGGCCAGCGGCGCACCGTCGGCGGAGCACACATCGAAGGCGCTTTTCGTCTCGGAGGTCAAAATCGGAAATATTCACGGATCGCAATCTTTGCCGACGATATGAAAATTCCGGTGATCGATGCATATTCACAGCTTGCGCCAAACGGATGCTGAGTCGAAGATCGCATCGATCAGGTGGCCGGGTTAGGAATTCACCAATGCCGGCGAACCTTACCGGTATACCGCCCGAGGCACAGCCGGGCCTACGGTGATCGAAAGGCCCGCGAAGCAGCAACCCGGAAACCGGGGCACCGCGGTTCCACCGAGGGAGGGGTATGCAGCACCAGATCAGTTCGCTCGTCCGGCGGATCGAGGCCTTGGAGGCCGAAGCGGAGATCCGCCGGCTTCAGGCCCGCTACCAGTTCCTCTGCGATACCCCGTGCCCCGAACCGGGCGTCGTCGATGACCGGGACCGGATCGATCGGATCATGGAGTTGTATGCGGACGGCTGCCTCTGGCAAGGCGTCGGCGAATATTATGCCGGGCAATTCGGCAAGGCGGAGGGGAAAGCCCAGGTACGGGCACACTTCGAACGGTTCTGGGCGCAACGCAGCGAACCGGCCTTGGTCCTCAACGCCCACTACTTGAGTTCGGAGCAAATCCACGTCGACGGCGACCGCGCCGAGGGCCAATGGATACACCTGCAGCCGTGGTTCTTCGCGGACGGCTCCGGTCAATTGAGATCCAGCAGGCTCAACAACGGCTTCCGCCGGATCGATGGATCTTGGCGGATCACCAGGACCCGGACGGAGAACGTCTTCGTGGCGCCGTTGCCCGCCGGTTTCGCCTCCGCATTCCCGGCCTCCTCGGTGCTCATGGAGCCCTGAGGCCGGCCGGCGGACCCGGCTAGACGACGATCCGGAAACTCAGGATGTCGCGGACCAGAGACCCAACGGATTCCGCCTCGGTCTTGGCTTTGATCCGGGCCCGGTGAACGTCCACAGTCTTGATGCTGGTGCTGAGCTCGCGCGCGATCTGCTTGCTGGCCATGCCATCGATGACCAGTCTGAGGACTTCCCGTTCACGGGGCGTCAGGGCGGCCAAGCGCTCCAACACTCCCCTGCGCTGCCGATCCGCTTCGAACCGCTCCGCCGCGTTGACCAGTTGCGCCTGCACGACTTCGAGCATCTTCTGCGGTTCGTAGGGCTTTTCCAAGAAATCCACTGCGCCGCCCTGCAACGCCCGGACCGACATCGGAATGTCACCGTGTGCGGAGCAGAAGATGATCGGCGCCGGGTATTCCAAGGCGACGAGTTGCTCCTGCAGTTGGAATCCGCTCAGGCCGGGCATCCGCACATCGACGATCACTACGCCCGGTTCGCTGGGCACGAACTCGGCGAGGAACGTGTGTGCGTCCGGATACACCAGCGCCTCGATGCCGACGCTCTCGAAGAGGAACACCAGGGATGTTCGGAGATCTTCGTCGTCGTCGACGATGTGCACTACCGGTTCGGCGAACTCTTTGGCGGCTCCCTTGTCAGCGTCGATCATGGCACGGCTTTCTTGAGGTCGGTGGGCCGGAGTCCGTCGAGGACCTGCTCGACCCAGCGGGCATGGCGGAGAAGTTCAGTTTCGTCGCGGCGCAGGCCGACGACTTGGACGCCCAGCGGCAGCCCCTGGTCGTCGGTGCAGCCAGGGACCGCGACGACCGGCAGCCCGAGCGCTTGCCACGGCCGGCTGAGAATCGGATCTCCGGTGGCGGCCAGGCCGCGGGGTGCCGCGCCCAGCGCAGCGGGACCCAGGACAACGTCGAAACGCGCCGACTCCTCGGCGATCCAGCGTTGCCCAGCGGCCAACGTCTCCTGGGCGGCCCGATAATGCGGCAAGGGCAGCTGCGCCCCGGAGCGCAGAAGTTTGGCCAGCGGCTCGCTGAGCCGGTCGAGCTGCGCCAGTTCAGCACTCCGCTCGCGCGCTGCTTCATACGCCATGATCACCGGATGGGCGATGGCCAGCTGGGCGAGCGGAGCCGCTGCCAGCTCGTCTTCGACCTGAGCGCCGGCGGCACGCAGTTGCTGGCCCAGCTCGCGCAGCGCGGCGGTCATCGCCGGTTCGAGGGTACCGATCGTCTCCGCCGCCCAGAGCAGCACCCGCGGCGGCGATCGGACCGTTTCGGATCCGATGTCCGGCTGCCCGCTGAAGGCCGCCCAGGCCAATGCCAGGTCCGAGACCGAGGCGGCGAAGAAGCCGTGGCTGTCCAGACTTGGACTGAGTCCGGTGACGCCGGTGAGCGGTACCAGGCCCTGGCTCAGCACCATCGCGGCAACGCCGCAATACGCGGCCGGGCGGATCACCGAACCCGCGGTCTGCGAACCGAGCGCGAGCGGGACTTGCCCGGCCGCGACGGCCGCTGCGGAACCGCTCGAAGAACCCCCCGGAGTATGCCCGGGCGCAGCGGGATTGGTGGTGGGCCCCGGAGCGAAATAGGCGAACTCCGTACTGACCGTCTTTCCGGTCGGCAGGGCGCCGGCGGCGCGCCAGGCCGCGACGATCGCCGCGTCTTCGGTTGCCGGCGGCGCGTGCGCCCGCAACTCCGAACCGCAACGGGTGGGGAATCCCGCGACGTCGATGATGTCTTTGACGCCGAGCGGGACCCCGCCGAGCAATCCGGCGGGTTCGGCACCGGGTGGACGGGCCGGGATTTCGGCCTCCCCCACCCAGGCACGGATCCGGGGCTCGGTCGCGGCGCGGCAGGCCCTGCTGCACTCCAGCGCCGCTGCCGTCGTCGTCTGACCGGAATCGAGTTCGGCAACCAGGGCGCGCAACGACCAAGGGCGATGAAGCTCCGAGCTGCTCATGCGTCCCCCACCCAGGAGGCGTCGGCCTCCCAGTAATCCATGCCGCTCGCGCTGACCGAGTGCCGCCATTCCGAGATCCTCCGCAACTGCGGCTCAATCAGTGAGGTGACGTCGTCGGCAGCGTCCGGGCCGTCCTCGGGCACCTGCCAGTGCACCCAGTTGAGCTCGCGTCCAGCTGGATCCCGGACGAACAAATCGACGTGCCGCCAACCGTAATTGTGCGTGTCATTGTAGCAGGTCAAGGTGGTGGTGACTGGGGGTTCCGGCTCGGAATTCATGCGTTCCGCCCGACTGGCTTGACGAGTGCGGCCGGGTCGATTTGGTGGAAATTCCGCTGGAAGTAGACCAGGGCCCCGACGTCGTCGTGCACCACCACGTGCTCGACTTCGATGAACAGCACGGTGTGCGTCCCCTGCACGAATTCCGCGCCGATGCTCCCCACGATCACCGCTGCGGCGTCATGGAGCACCGGGACCCCGTAGCGATCATGATCCCATACCGGCCATTCGAATCGCTCGGTCATCGAAATCCCGGTGGCTCCGGCGAAATGCATCGCGAGTTCCTTGTGCTGCTGCCCGAGCACGTTGATTGCCACTTTTCGGTTGGTTCGGAAAATGTCGTGCGTGTAGCTCGATTGGTTGACGCAGACCAGTAGCTTCGGCGGGGTGTCGGTCACCGAGCAAATGGCGCTGACCGTTATGCCCGCCCGGCCGCTGACCCCATTGGTCGTGACCACGTTCACCGCGGAGGAGAGATTCGCCATCGCGGCCCGGAAGTCACGTTGTGTCGTGGTGAGTTTGTCGACCATGTCTCGACGTTAGGCTTGGACCCGCTCAACCGATATCAAGAGTTCCACCGCCCCTGCTGAGGGTTTCCCCTACGTCGCGGTGCCCGGGGCCAGTGGCAAAGCGAAGCCGAACTGCGAACCACCCGATTCGCGGAGCTCCGCCCAGATGCGGCCGTGCTGCCGGGTGACGATGCGATGGCTCAGCGCCAGGCCGATGCCGCTGCCGGCTTCCTTGTTGGTGAACGACTCGGCGAACGGATCCTGCGCGAAACCACGCCCCTGGTCGTCCACGGTGCACACGCCGACCGATTCCTCGGTTCGGGTGGCAATCACGATCCGCCGGTCGGCCGGATCGCATTCGGCCATCTCGTCGATCGCGTTGAAACTCAGGTTGAGCACCACCTGGCCGGTCAGCACCCGCTCGCAACGAACCAGGATCGGCGCTTTGGCCAGTTGCAGATCAAGCGCCACACCTGCGGCCGCGGCACGGAGCCGGATGAAATGCAAACACTCGTTGACCACATCGTTGAGATCCACCGTCTGCTCGACATGTTCCAGATGGCCGACGAAGGAACGCAGCGCATTCACGATCTCCGCGGCACGGTCGATCTGCCGTGCCGCACTGTCCAGACCGAAGACCAGCTTCCGATCCACCGTCGTCGAGTCGGACGGCCGCAGGTCCGGGCCGATGGCCGTCGCCCGGGCCCGGACGCCGGCGATGAAATTGCCGGCCGCGGCCAGCGGCTGGCCCAGCTCGTGCGCAATGGCCATCGCCATGTCTCCCATGGCGTTGTAACGGGCCAGGTGATTCTCGTGCCGCAATTCGCGTTCCCGCCGGACTTCGCCCTGCACGCGCGCCGAAACATCATGCAGAATCATCAAATAGACCTCTTCCGCGGAGTCCCGGAGCCGTTCCAGACTCCCTTCCAGCCACGTCGAACGGCGTTCACTGCCAAGCAGATTCAGCTGCACTGGCCCCACCGGATCCGCACCGGCCGCGGTTTCGTGCCAGGTCGCCGGGCGGCCGCCTTGGCGTAACCGGGCGTACGCGGTCAAGGGCGAGCCGAGGGGCGGGTTGTCATCACCGCTCAGACCGAGGTAGCTCAGGGCCGAGTCCGTGGCGAACCGGATGGCGCCGCCGGCATCGAGCAAAAAGGCCACCGTCGAGGTGTGCCGGGCCAAAGCATCCACCGTCGCGCTGGTGAGCCTGAGTTCCCGTTCCACCTGCTGTTCGCGCTCGATGTCGCGGAATTGCACCATCACTGCCGGCCCTTGCGCCAATTCGACTCCCACCGCGACCGCGTCCGTGGGGATCACCCGGCCGGATTTGGAGCGGTAGTGCCATTCGATGCTCCGCGCTCCTTTTTCCGCGGCCTCCTGCAACCAGGCCCGCCCGATCACCCGGTCGTATTGCTGCGCCGAACTGCTCATGTCATTCGCTTTCAATGGCCGCAGTTCGGCAAGGCTGAACTCGAGCATCTCGCACGCTGCCGGGTTGGCCCACAAAATGTTCTTGGTGCGCGCGTCATGGATGAGGATGCACATCCGGGAAGCGTTCATCATCGAACCGAAATCGGACATCGCGATCTCCGGGGCGGCCGGGTCAATCTGCATCTGCCCAGACTAGCGCCGCCGGCCGGAGCCGGGGCCCAGACGGCTAAAGGAAACCCTTAGCCCCACCCGGGGTAGTTCCGCACCACCGGCAGGCAATGCCCCCTTGGCACCCTTCGGGACGCTGATTAGTGTCGAAGACCAGACCTAGTCGAACAGGAGCTTCGGATGAGCCAGACCACCGACCGCCAGGGCGCGACGCTTGACGGCGTAATCTCCGAACTTGCCAGCCGGCGCCAGGAATTTCGCGATCAAGGCTTCGTCTCCCCCGATTTCATCGCCCGGCTGAAGACTGCCGGCATCTACCGCGCGGCGACGCCCCGGCAGTTCGGCGGGGAACCATTGCCGCCGGCCGACTTCCTGGACCGGATCGAACGCATTTCCCGGATCGACGGATCGACCGGATGGGTGGCGAGTTTCGGTTCGGCGCTCGTCTACCTCGCCGCGTTGCCGCTGGAGACCCAGCGCGAACTCTATGCGGACGGCCCCGACGTCTGTTTCGCCGGCGGGCTCTTTCCGGTCCAGGCGGCCGAGCCGACGCAACACGGCTTCCTGGTCAATGGCCGTTGGAAATTCGCCAGCGGCTGCATGGGTGCGGACATCCTCGGCGTCGGGATCCCCGGCGACGATTCGACCGCGGGGAAGCCGCGAACCGCTTTGTTGCGGCCCGGCCAGGTCACCATCGTGCCGGAATGGGACGTCGTCGGGATGAAGGGCACCGGGTCGTTCGATCTGATCGTGGACCGGGTGGAGGTGCCACGCGAATGGACGTTCATCCGCGGCGGCCAGTCGACCGTCGACGAACCGCTCTACCGTTACCCGGCGATTGCCTACGCGGCACAAGTGCTGGCCGTGGTCGGTGCCGGCGTCGCCCGGGCGGCTCTCGACTTCGCCACCGAGGTGGGCAGCGGGCGCAGCGGCGTGACCGGAGCCCCGAAGCTCGCGGACCGGGCCTACTACCGGACCGGTCTTGCCGGTGCCGAAGCCGCCTTGCGCTCGGCGCGGGCATATTTCTACGAGGCCACCCAGGAGACCTGGCACACCGTGCTGGCCGGCGACCCGGTGAGCAGCCGACAAAACGCCCACCTGCGGCTCGCTTCGGCCCATCTGGCCAAGACCTCCGCCGAAGTCGTGCACCAGATCATCCAGATCTCCGGAACCGGGGCGATCAATAGCGGTCACCCCCTGCAATGGCTGCTGGGCGATGCGCTGGTTCCGCAGCAGCACGCGTTCCTCGGGCCGGCCCTGTACGAGGCTTCCGGAGCCGTTCTTCTGGACCAGCCGCCCACCATCCCGGGTTTCCAGTGAGCCCCCGACCGATCTTCCCACCGAGCAGGAGAATCCAATGAATCCACAACCATTGCGGGTGCTGTTTTGCCTCGGCATCAATCAGAACTTCTTCGACCTGCCGGAGGAAGGGGTCGAAGCAGCTGACGTCTGGACGGCTTTCGTCGAGCTCATGGACCGGATCAAAGGCCTGCCCGGCGTCGACTTCATCGGCGATCTCGATGACGATTCGCACCAGGTCGGTCCTGCGCAGGGCTGGCCATGGACCGCTTACCTGCTGTGCGACGTCGACGCACAGCCCACTGTGCAGCAGGCCTGCGGCCTCCTGCGCAGCATCACCGTGGGCGAGAGCCCATGGAAACTCTGGAAATACGCCGCCATTGAGGCGCGCATCGGCCGCGCGCTCACCCCTCGCCAGTACGAAAGCTGAAGACCATGACCTTGGAATCCACTGCCGGTTTCGCTGCCGAGACGGTTTACCAGCTCAGCCCCGAGGAGTTGGTCCTGCCGGACCGGGTCGCCGGGAGAATCTACACCGATCCGGAAATCTTCGAGACGGAGATGGCCAAGATCTTCGAACGGACCTGGGTTTGGGTAGCGCATGAGTCCGAACTGCCCAAAGCCGGCAGCTTCAAATCGACCTACGTCGGCCGGCAACCGGTCGTCGTCAGCCGGGACCGCAAGGGCGTGCTGCACACCATGGTCAACCGGTGCCGGCACCGCGGGGCTTCATTGTGCGAAAAGCGGACCGGACAGGCCAACGGCTTCACCTGCCCCTATCACGCCTGGTCTTACGGGCTGGACGGACAGCTGCGCGGCATCCCCTACCCCGACGGCTACGAAGGCGTGATGGACAAATCCGGCCTGGGCCTGAAGAAGCTGCGTACCGAGACCTACCGCGGCATGATCTTTGCCAGCTTCAACGACGGGATCGAACCGCTGGAAGACTTCCTCGGCGATGCGAAACTCTGGATCGACCGGTTCATGGCGCAGGGCGGCGGATTCCCTGTGAAGGTCCTCGGCACCCATCAGTTCAAGTTCAAGGGCAATTGGAAGATCCAGCTCGAAAACACCACCGATGGCTACCATTTCCCGATCGTGCACCGGTCCTGGATGGCTTCGGTCGACGCCGAAACCGCCGAAATGATGTCGTTCATGACCGATCCGACGGCGGTCACCCACGATTTGGGCAACGGCCATTCGGTAATGCAGATGGTCCCGGAAAACTCCGACCTCGAAGCGGACGACGGCACAACGCCGTTGCAGCCGCGGTTCGACGGCCTGGTGGCCGAGTTGCAGGCGCAAGGCCTCGACGATGCGGCGATCCGCAAACTGGTCCGGGCGGTGCACGGTACCGGGTTCAACCTCAATTTGTTCCCGAATGTCTCGATGTCGATTTCGTTCTTCCGGGTGCTCCGCCCGGTCAGCGTCGACGAAACCCACATTGAGCATGTGGCACTGGGGCCGGACGGACCGGCGGAGATCGTCGGCCCGGTCAACCGGGAGCGGCTGCGTGCGCACGAACACTTCCAGGGGCCGTTCGGCTTCGGCACCCCGGATGATTCGGAAGGCTGGGACCGGGTGCAACGCGGTGCCCGAGGCGCCCCCGAGATGCCGATCTTGGTCAACCGCGGCTTGGCCCGTGAACAACCGTCCGCGGAAGGCTGGCCGACTACCCATGTCACCGATGAGACCGGCATGCGCGCCGGCTACCAACAGTGGAAGCAGATGATGGGCGATGACTGAACAGTGTGCAGCCGGAAGCGGTGCGGACGCCGGCCGGATCAGCCTGGCCGATCCTCGTCTCCAACGCGCCGTCGAATTGATCTGGCGCGAAGCGGCCATCCTGGATGCCAAGGACTACAGCGCCTGGCAGGCGCTCTACACGGATGATGCACAGTACATCGTGCCCATCGAACGGGATGCCGAAGACTTCGACGACGTGCTCAACATGGTCTACGACGACGCCCGGATGCGCCAGCTCCGGGTGGCGCGGATGACCGAAGGCTATGCGCTCGCCGCCGTCGATGCCGCCACGACCGTCCGGACCGTATCGCGCTTCGTCGCCACCTCGGTGGCCGATGAGCAGGTCGCACTCCGGGCCGCCCAGATCCTGGTCGCCTACAAACGGGGCCGGCACGATCTGTGGGCCGGCGAGGTCGATTATCTGGTGCGGTTCGGCGCGGCCCCGGAGCAGGACCGGCTCGCCCGGAAAGTGATCCGGCTGATCGATGCCGACGCGGCAGTGCCTGCCGCAGGGTTCCTGCTGTGAGCCGGGTGGTCCCGATCAAGCCTCCGGATCCGCCGACCGCCGTGGTCACCGGAGGAGCTTCCGGCCTCGGGGAACAGATCGTCCGGCGATTGCATTCCGGCGGCCATCGGGTGGCGATTGCGGACCTCGACGGAGCGGCCGCCGGCCGGCTCGCGCGCGAGTTGGCGGCCAATCACCGCGACGCCCGCGGGTACCCCGTGGACGTCGCGGATCCAGCCGCCCTGCAAAACCTCTTCGATGCGGTGCACGCCGATTTCGGCGAGGTCCAGGTGCTCGTGAACAACGCCGCCCGGACCCAGGCCCGGCCGTTGCTGGAAATCACCCCGGGCGAGCTGGACGACGTCATCCGGACCAACCTCAACGGCACCTTCGCAGCGTGCCAGATCTTCGGCGCCCGGATGGCCGCGGCCGGCTACGGCCGAATCGTCAACCTGGCTTCGCTCGCCGGCCAGAACGGCGGCACCGCGACGGGTGGCCACTATGCGGCTTCGAAGGGGGCGATTTTGTCGCTGACGAAAGTCTTCGCCCGTGAACTGGCGGCCCGCGGGGTTACCGTCAACGCGGTTTCCCCGGGCCCCCTGGACAGCCCGATGGTCCGGCAGATCGTCCACGACGTCGACGCCATGGCGGCAGCGATCCCGGTCGGCCGGCTGGGCAGCATGGCATTCATCGCCGAGATGGTCGCCCTGCTGGTTTCACCCGAAGCCGCTTCCGTCACGGGCGCCTGTTGGGATGCCAATGGCGGGCTCTACCTGCGCTGACCCGCCCGGGTCGGCAACCGACAATCTGGAGGTCCAAGATGTCGCACATCGTGTTCCGCGTCGTCGAAATCACCGAGGAGGCCGCCGACGTCCGCAGCCTCCGGATGGTGCGCGCGGACGGACAGGCACTCAAACCGTATCCGGCCGGCTCGCACATCGACGTGTTCGGCCCTACCGGCGTGCTGCGGCAATATTCGCTGTGCATGCCACCGGATGATCCGGAATCGATCCTCATCGCGGTGAAACGGGAACAGCCCTCGCGGGGCGGTTCCTCGGCCCTGCACGAAGTCCAGGTGGGCGATCTGCTGAAAGTCAGCAAACCGCGCAATCTGCTGGCCCTCGCCCCGGAGGCGGAACAACACCTCTTGATCGCCGGCGGCATCGGAGTCACCCCGCTGCTTTCCATGGCCTATGAGCTCTACCGCCGGGGAGCGGAGTTCCAACTGCATTACTTCGCACGATCCCGGGATCAGGCCGCTTTCGCCGATCTTTTGGAACACCGCGTCGAGTTTCCGGACCGGGTGCACCTGCACTTCGGGGTCGGCCGAGCCGGGCAACCGCCGGTCTTCGCCGGGCTGGCCGCCGCCCAAACCGCTGCGACGCACGTCTATGTTTGCGGTCCGGAGGGATTCATGACCAACGTCCAGTCCGCTTTCGCCCCCGTGCTCGGTGCGGGGCAGGTGCACAGCGAGCACTTCGTGGCAACTGAAGCGGACACCTCCGAGGACCGGCCGTTCACCGTGCAGTTGGATACCGGCGAAGAGTTCGAGATCCCCGCCGACCGGTCGATCCTCGCGGTACTGGAGCAGAACGGCATCGAGGTCTTCAAGTCCTGCGAAGAAGGCATTTGCGGTTCGTGTGTCTCCGGCGTCCTCGAAGGCACTCCGGAACACCGCGACAACTGCCTGACCGAAGCCGACCGCAAGAGCCAGATGGCGTTGTGCGTCTCCCGGGCCCGCAGCGACAAACTCGTCATCGAACTCTACTGAAGCCCGGAGAGCTGGAAAGGAACCTGGTGGACGCTTATGTCTACGCGGCGGTCCGCACGCCGTTCGGCAAGTTCAACGGCGGACTGTCCGGGGTCCGCCCGGACGATCTTGCCGCCAGCGTGATCCGGGCGGTCTTCGCCCAGGCTCCCGGTCTGGACCCGGCCTGGACCGGCGACGTTGTCTGGGGAAACGCCAATGGCGCCGGCGAGGACAACCGGAATGTCGGGCGGATGGCAGTGCTGCTCGCCGGGCTGCCGGTAGGCGTGCCGGCGACCACGGTCAACCGGCTCTGCGGCTCGGGTCTGGACGCCGTCATGATCGGCTCCCGTGCCATCGAGTGCGGGGATGCGGAGCTTGTTCTGACCGGCGGAGTCGAGTCGATGACCCGAGCTCCTTGGGTGTTGCCGAAACCCGCGGCCCCGTTTCCGGCCGAAGACGTCACGGCGGTCTCCTCGACCCTGGGTTGGCGATTGGTCAATCCGAAATTGCCGCCGGAGTGGACCGTGGGCCTGGGCGAAGCGAATGAGCTGTTGCAGGAGCGTTTCGGCATCTCGCGCGAGCGGCAGGACGCTTTCGCCGCCAGATCGCATCGGCTCGCCCAGCAGGCCTGGGAATCCGGATTCTACGATGACCTGGTCTCCCCGGTAGCTGGCACCGGACTGGATCGCGACGAAGGAATCCGGCCGGACAGCACGCCTCAGGTCTTGGCCGGACTCAAGCCGGCCTTCCGCACCGACGGCACGATCACCGCCGGCAACGCCTCGGGTCTGAGCGACGGTGCCGCCGCAGTGCTGCTCGGCTCCGCGGCTGTCGGCGAGCGGACCGGCCTCGCCCCCTTGGCCCGGCTGGCCGGTCGCGGTGCCTCGGCCCTGGATCCGCAGGACTTCGGTTACGCTCCGGTCGAGGCGGCCAATGCCGCACTGGCCCGGGCCGGCATCAGCTGGGCCGAGGTCGGCGCGGTCGAAATCAATGAAGCGTTCGCAGTTCAATCCCTGGCCTGCATCGATGCTTGGGGGGTCGACCCGGAGCTGGTCAACACCCGTGGCGGGGCGATCGCGATCGGTCATCCGCTCGGTGCATCAGGCGCGCGGATCATCGGAACTCTGGCCAAGGTGCTCCGCGAACGCGGCGAGCGCTGGGGGGTCGCCGCGATCTGCATCGGCGTCGGCCAGGGACTCGCCGTGGTGCTGGAGAATCCGGAGGCCGGCTGATGGCCCGGACCCAGGTCTGCGACTCGGCAGATCTGGCGGTTGCCGGCATCGCCGACGGCGCCACGATCCTGGTCGGCGGATTCGGCCTGGCCGGGATGCCGTTCGCCCTGCTCGAAGCTCTGATCCGCCAAGGCGCACAGGAATTGACCATCGTGTCCAACAACGCCGGCAACGGCGACGTCGGTCTGGCTGCGCTCTTAGCCGCCGGCCGGGTCCGAAAGGTGATTTGTTCGTTCCCGCGCCAATCGGACTCCTACGTTTTCGACGGACTCTACCGCGCCGGCAAAGTCGAGCTGGAGGTGGTTCCGCAGGGAAACCTGGCAGAGCGGATCCGGGCTGCCGGCGCTGGCATCGGCGCCTTCTACAGCCCTACCGCGGTCGGCACCCTGCTCGCCGAGGGCAAGGAACTGCGCGAATTCGAGGGCCGCAGCTATCTCTTGGAGCACCCGATCAAAGCCGACTATGCGCTGATCAGCGCGCACCGGGCGGATCGGATGGGCAATCTGGTCTATCGGAAGACGGCACGCAATTTCGGGCCGGTCATGGCGACCGCCGCCGGCACCACGGTCGTCCAGGTCGAATCCTTAGTGCCCACGGGAGCCCTGGACCCGGAGGCGATCGTCACGCCGGCGATCTACGTCGACCGCTTGGTCGTCGCCGAAGCCCGGCAGCACACCAGCCAAGGAGCGCCATGAGCACCGTGGCCACTGGACCGGGCACCGGGCCGGGCCGCTGTGGCCCGTTGAGCATGGACGAGCTCGCCGCGGTCATTGCCGCCGACATCCCGGAAGGGTCATTCGTGAACCTGGGCATCGGCCAGCCGACCAGGATCGCCGACCACCTGCCGCCGGAACGCGGAGTGGTCCTGCACACCGAAAACGGCATGCTCGGCATGGGTCCGGCAGCGTACGGCGAAGCGATCGATGCCGACCTCACCAATGCCGGAAAGCTCCCGGTGACCGAATTGCCCGGCGCATCCTACTTCCACCATGCGGACTCCTTCGCGATGATGCGCGGCGGCCATCTGGACGTCTGCGTCCTCGGCGCATACCAAGTCGCCGGCAACGGCGATCTGGCGAACTGGCACACCGGCAAGCCGCAAGCGATCCCGGCGGTGGGCGGCGCGATGGACTTGGCGATCGGCGCGAAACAGGTCTTCGTGATGATGCGGCTCTTCGACCGCGACGGTTCGGCGAAACTGGTGCCTTCCTGCAGCTACCCGCTGACCGGAGTCGGCTGTGTGAGCCGGCTCTATACCGACTACGGCGCTTTCGAGATCACGCCCCGGGGCGTGAGCGTGCGCGAGCTCTGGGGCATCGGCCTCGACGAGCTGCGGGATCGGCTCGGCATCCCGCTCGGTGGGCCGGGGCGCTGAGCCGGCGGTCCATCCGTCCTGCCTGAGGGATTTCTTCAGTCGGCTACGGTCGGCCACCAATAGCGATGCCAGCTCGAATTCCCATAGCGTGAAGTAGCTCACAACGAAGTGATATCGCGATCTGCGAATCCAACGCAGCTCCACGAGGAGGACACCATGCTCGACGCCAACGACTTCCGGACCCAGCTCTTCCGCGCCGACGGCTGGCGAGACGGTGGCGCCGGCAGCTTCATCACCATGAACCCCAGCACTGGCGAGGCACTCGCCCGGATCGCCTCGGCCGACGAGGCCGACGTCGACTTCGCGGTCGCCGCGGCTACCAAGGCGCTGCACGGGGACTGGGCGGCAGTCCCGCCATCGCAAAAGTCCCGGTTGCTGCACCGGCTCGGCGATCTGGTGGAACGGGACGCGGAAAAGCTGGCTTCCCTGGAAGCGCTCGACATGGGGCGTCCGGTCGGTTTCGGAACCATGATGTTCGTGCCGAACTTCGTCGCTTCGTTGCGCTACTACGCCGGCTGGGCGGACAAGATCAATGGCGAGAACATCGCCTCGGACGGCTATTTCGGCGCTCCGGTCCATGCCTATACCCGCCGCGAACCGGTCGGCGTGATCGCCGCGATCGTGCCGTGGAACGCGCCCCTGATGATCCTCGGTTGGAAGCTCGCGCCCGCACTCGCATGCGGCAATACGGTCATCGTGAAACCGGCCGAAGACGCCTCGCTGTCCATCCTGCACCTGGCCTCGCTGATCGAAGAGGCAGGTTTCCCCGCCGGCACGGTCCAAGTCCTGCCGGGAGCCGGTTCGGTGGTCGGCGAAGCGCTTTCGCTGCATCCCGGAGTGCACAAAGTCTCCTTCACCGGCTCCACCGAGGTGGGCCGGAAGATCCTGCGCAACTCGGCCGGGAACTTCAAACGGACCACCTTGGAACTCGGCGGCAAAGCGCCGCAGATCATCTTCGACGACGCCGATTTGGACGCCGCGATCGCCGGCGCGGCACAGGGCCTGTTCTTCAACCAGGGCGAAGTCTGCGCCGCGGGAACCCGGGTTTTCGTCCAACGCGGCGTCTACGATGCCGTACTCGCCGGACTCAAACAAGCAGCCGAAGCCCAAGTCGTGGGTGACCCCTTCGATCAGCAGACCACCATGGGCCCGCTGGTCAGCGCCCGGCAACGCGACCGGGTGCTCGGCTACATCCGGCAGGGCCGGGAAGACGGAGCAGAACTGGTCACCGGCGGGGGCACCCCGGACGGCTCAGGATACTTCGTCCAGCCGACGGTATTCGCCGGCACCAACGATATGGCGATCGCGCGCGAGGAGATCTTCGGCCCGGTGGGCACCGTGATCCCGTTCGACGACCAGGCTGAGGCGATCAGCTTGGCGAACGACAACCAATACGGCTTGTCCGCGACGGTATGGACCCGGGATGTGGGACGCGCCCATGCGGTCCCCGCAGGCCTGGAAGCCGGCGCGGTCGCGGTCAACGGCTGGTCCCCGCTGGCACCGCAATTGCCGTGGGGCGGAGTCAAGTCCAGTGGCATCGGTCGGGAGCTGGGTTACGAAGGAATCCTCGCCAACACCGAACCGAAGACCGTGACGATCGTGCTCTGAGCCGATGCAGATCACCGCCCTGGAAGCGATTCCGTTCCGGATCCCCTACCGCAAGCCGCTGAAGTTCGCCAGCGGTGAAGTGCATGCGGCAGAGCATGTACTGGTCCGGGTGCACACCGACGACGGCGTGGTCGGCGTCGCCGAAGCACCACCGAGGCCGTTCACGTATGGCGAGACGCAAGCCGGAATCATCGCCGTGATCGAGTCCGTCTTCGCGCCCCAAGTCATCGGAACGGCACTGACCGAACGGGAACGGATCGCCGCATCCCTGGCCCGCACGGTGGGCAATCCGACTGCCAAGGCCGCCATTGACATGGCCGTCTGGGACGCCCTCGGCCGCACTCTCGGGCTGCCGGTCTCCGCTTTGCTCGGCGGGTTCAGCGATCGGATGCGGGTTTGCCACATGCTCGGTTTCGATGCGCCGGCCGCGATGCTCGCCGAAGCGCAACGGATGCGCGAGGTCTACGGCATCGGCACGTTCAAGGTCAAGGTCGGCCGGCGTCCGGTGGAACTCGACGTCTCCGTCGTGCGTGCGCTGCGCGCCGGGCTCGGACCGGATGCGGTGCTCTACGTCGACGGCAACCGCGGCTGGACGGCCGCCGAATCGGCCCGGGCGATGCGCCAGATGGCGGATTTGGACTTGGCCTTCGCCGAGGAGCTCTGCCCCGCGGACGACGTTCTGGGCCGACGCTGGCTGATCGGCCAGTTGGCTGTCCCGTTCATCGCCGACGAATCCGCGACGACGCCGGCCGAAGCCACCCGCGAAATCCTCGGCGGCTCGGCGACCGCGCTGTCCCTGAAAACCGCACGGACCGGATTCACCGGTTCGCAGCGGATGCTCCATCTCGCCGAAGGCCTGGGCCTGGAAGTCGTGATGGGCAACCAGATCGACAGCCAGCTCGGTTCGATCTGCACCGCGGTGTTCGGCGCCGCGCACCCGAGCAGCAGCCGCCAGGCCGGCGAATTGTCCAACTTCCTCGATTTGCACGACGACCTGCTCACCGAGCCGCTCCGGATCGCGGAGGGCGAGCTCGTCCTCCGCCCCGGCCCGGGACTCGGCGTCGAGATCGACGAACAAAAACTCCGGCACTACCGCCTTGACACCTGAGATCAGAACCAGCCATCCGAGAGGAACACCATGACCACTGAAACTTCTGCCGCTGCTTCCGGCGCCAGCGCCACCGAACGCTTCCAAGCCGACAAATCACCCTATTTGGCGGTCCGAGACACCGAACCGGAGCGGGTTGACCGGCTGGCCCGCCGGATCCTCGAAGCAATTCACCAAACGGTCCGCGAAGAGCGAGTCAGCTACGCCGAGTACAACGCGCTCAAGGCCTGGCTGATCAGCGTCGGCGAAGCCGGCGAGTGGCCGCTTTTCCTCGATGTCTGGGTCGAGCACGTGATCGAGGAAGTCGCCAACGACCACCGGGAAGGCAGCAAAGGCACCATCGAGGGCCCGTATTACGTCCCCGGCGCCCCGGACCATGGCAGCAAGGGCAGCATCGACATGCGCCCGGACGAGCCGGGCACCCCGCTGCATTGGCACGGCACCGTCCGCTCGACCAGCGGTGCGCTGCTCGACGACGCGACGATCGAACTCTGGCATGCCGATGCGGAAGGCTTCTACTCGCAGTTCGCCCCCGGGATCCCGGAATGGAACCTCCGAGGCGTCTTCCACACCGACCAGAACGGCGGATTCGAGATCCGCACGGTCCAACCGGCGCCGTACCAGATTCCCACCGACGGACCCTGCGGCAAGCTCATTGCGGCCGCCGGCTGGCATGCCTGGCGCCCGGCGCACCTGCACCTGAAGGTCTCCGCACCCGGTCACGAGCTGCTCACCGCGCAACTCTATTTCCCCGGCGACGAACACAACGACGACGACATCGCTTCGGCGGTGAAACCGGAGTTGCTCTTGGATCCGGTGATCCGACCGGACGGTTCGGCGACTATCGACTACGGCTTCGTGCTCGATCCGGTGCGGGGCTGATCCGGCGTGCGCTTCGCGGTCCGGATGGACGTGGCGATTCCGCATGATTTGGACCCGCTGGCCCGGACGAATCTGCTGGCCGAAGAAAAGGCCTACGCGCAGGAGCTGCAGCGCAACGGAGAATGGGCGCAGATCTGGCGAATTGTGGGGCAGTACAGCAATCTGAGCATCTTCGAGGTGGCCTCCGCTGAGCGACTGCATGAAATCCTTTGGGGCTTGCCGCTCTTCCCGTACTTGACCATCCAGGTGACGCCGCTGGCTCCGCACCCCTCAGCGATTTGAGCCCGGAATCTGCCCAGCCGGGCATTGTGCTCAGCCTCCTCGCCGGCGAGCCGGGCCGGCCGCTACTGCTCTTGGGACCCTCGCTGGGCACCCGGGTGGCAAGGCTCTGGGGCCCCGTTGCGGCACGGCTGCCCGGTTTCCAGATCGTCGGTTGGGACTTGCCCGGGCACGGTCGCAGCCCTGCGGTCGCCCCGCTGGCCGGAAGCTTCAGCTTGGCCGGCCTGGCTGCCGCGGTGCTGCACGCCGTCGACCTCGAACACGGACCCGGGAAGCCGTTCGGCTACGCCGGAGACTCGATCGGCGGTGCGGTGGGCCTGCAGCTTGCGCTGGACCGGCCCGACCGGATCGCGGCGTTGGCGGTGCTCTGCAGCGCCGCCCGGTTCGGCGAGCCGGACAACTGGCGCGGCCGCGCCGGACACGTTCGGAGGCACGGCACCGCGGAACTGCTCGAAACCAGCGACGCCCGCTGGTTCGGCTCGGCCATCCGGTCCGCCGGCGATCAACGACGCGGATTGGCTTTGGCCGACCTCGCCGCGGTCGACGACGAGAGCTACGCCCGGCTCTGCGAAGCACTCGCCGGCTTCGATCTGCGCAACCGGCTCGGCGCGATCCGGGCACCGGTGCTCGCGGTGGCCGGCGCCGAGGACGCAGCGACGCCTCCGGCGGAACTGGCCGCGATCGCCGACGGTGTGCCGGCCGGGCGGCTTTCGGTCCTTGACGGCGTCGGGCATCTTGCACCTTACGAAGATCCCGTCCGGGTCAGCAGCCTCTTGGCTGGCTTCTTCGGCCGGAACGGCTCCGGAGCCGAACCCGACCCGGTGCGACGCGGTCGGCTACGTGGATGACGCAGCGAGCGTGCCGAGCAGAGCCAGCCCGTCGGCACTGGGCGATCCGGGTTCCGCGTGGTAGACCACGAGTTCCTGACCAGGCGCCGCTTTCACTTCGAAGGCGTTCATCTGCAAATCCAGCGCACCGACCTCGCGATGCTGGAACCGCTTGCGCTCCAGCCGCTTGCCGTGCGTTTCATGACCACGCCAAAGCCGGCCGAACTCTGCGCTCCGGGCCGTCAACTCGGCCAAGACCTCGAGCACCCGCGGATCCTCCGGGGCGATTCCGTACAACACCCGGAAACCGGCCACCGAGTTGGCCGCGACCTCTGGCCAGTCGGGATAGAAGGTCCGGGCGTCCGGGTCGAGGAAGACCTTGAGCAGTAGATTCGGACCGTACTGGAACCCTTCGAAGAGCGCATAGGCCAACCGGTTTCCAGCCAGCACGTCGTAGGCCTTGCCCAGCACTATCGCCGGGTTGTCCGGCCACATCTCCAGCAACCGGAGCAGTTCCGGCGATACCGATTCCGAAGCGCCGCCGCGCTCGATGCCCGGAATCAAACCGGCGAGGCGGAACAGGTGCAGCCGGGCATCTCCGGTCAAGCCCAGTACCGCACCGATCGCCTCCAGCACTTGGACCGAAGGATTCCGCTCCCGGCCTTGCTCCAGCCGGGTGTAGTAGTCGATGCTCACCCCGGCCATCGCCGCGACTTCCTCACGCCGCAGCCCCGGTACCCGTCGGCGTCCGTGCGAGGGCAGGCCCAGAGTCTCGGCGGCGACCTGGCCGCGCCGGGCACGCAGATACTCACCCAAGGGATGTTCGGACATGCCAGCAAGTCTAGGTCTCCGGGCTGCGCCGAACCAGGGTGCGGCACACCTAGCCACAGCCCGGCCTGCACAACCGCGGAATCTCCCGCGAAGCTGGTGCCATGACCAACCACAATGTTTCCAAGATCATCTTCGTCACCGGCGCCAGCAGCGGAATCGGCGAGGCAATCGCCCGCCGGCTCGCCGCCGAAGGCCACCATGTAGTGCTCACCGGCAGGCGCATCGAGCGGCTGAACGAGGTTGTCGCCGAACTCGCCCGGGCCGGGCATTCGGCAGAAGCCCACGCGCTCGACGTCGCCGATGCCGCCGCCTTCGCCGAGCTGGTCGGCACCGTGATCGCCGAACACGGTCGGCTCGACGTCCTGGTCGGCAATGCCGGGCAGATGCTGCTTTCCCGACTCGACTCGCTGCTCGTCGATGAATGGGACCGGATGTTCGACGTCAATGTCCGGGGTCTGTATTACGGCATCGCCGCGGTGTTGCCGCATTTCCGGGCGCAGGAATCCGGGCACGTCGTGACCATCGCTTCGGTGGGAGCGCGCGAAGTCTCGCCCACCTCGGCGATCTATTCGGCGACCAAACACGCTGCCTGGGCGCTGACCGAGGGACTCCGCCAGGAATCCGATCCGTCGATCCGGGTGACCACCATCTCCCCCGGCGTCACCGAATCCGAACTCGCCGGGCACATCACCGACCAGCATGCGGCCGAGCTGATGGTCGGCTACCGGGCGGCGCAGATCCCCGCGGACGCGATCGCGCGCTCAGTGAGTTTTGCGATTTCCCAGCCAGCCGAGGTCGACGTCAACGAAATCATCATCCGGCCCACGGGCCAGCGCTAGGTCCGGAGCCGGGGTGCCGACGGCGCAGATCGCACTGCCGGTTCAGCGCCGCCGGCTCCCCCGCCACAACCCGTGCAACAGGGGGATCACCGAGCCGATCATCAGCAGATTGCCCAGCACCAGGTCATTGGACCGGACGATCGCACCGGCAATGAGCAGCGCGGCGAAGACCAGTGCGGCTCCGGCTCGCTTCGCGCTGTTGTTGAGCAAAGCGAGCTGCCGCTCAAGACGCGGTGTGCTGACCGCGAGGGTTCCCGCCTCGGCCCGGTCGAGCACGCCCGCCAGACGCCTCGGCAAGCTCACCGCGAGGCCGACCGCGTCGAGCGCCTGCTTCGCCAGGTCCTGCACGATATTGCCGCGTTCGTCGCGCAGCAGCTGCGCGGCATAGGGCTCCACCGAATCCCAGAGATTGAACTTGGCATCCAGGGAACTGCAGACCCCCGAGGTCAGCGACATCGCCCGGACGATCAGCAGGAAGTTTTCCGGCAGTTGGAACGGCAAAGCCCGGACCACGTCGCCGAACTCCGTGGCGAAATCGAAGAATTCGCGTTGATCCACCTCGCGGAGCTCCGCGAAGCCCATTCCGCCGAACCGGTCGAAGAGCTGCGTCATCGCCCGTTCAAGCTCCGCGGTATCGGCTGAAGGCACCAGCACGCCCAGTTCCGAAATCGCCGTCACCAGCCCCTTGCCGTCCCGCGATGCGGCCGCGATCAGCAATTTCCGCAAGCCATTGCGCATCTGCGTCGGGACTTCGCCCATCATGCCGAAATCGATGAAGGTCAGCTTCCAGGAGCGCCCGGATCCCGGCTCCGGGATCGGGGTGACGAAGATATTGCCCGGGTGCGGATCGGCGTGGAAAAACCCGTTCGTGAACAACTGGTCGAACATGACCGAGGCGAAGACCGGGGCCACGTCGGCCGGTTCGATGCCAGCGGCGCGAAGCGCCGACGAGTCGGTGATCTTGATCGCCGTGACGTCTTCCAGTGTGAGCACCCGCCGGGTGGTCCGTTCCCAGACCACCCGCGGCACGGCTACCCGCTCGTCGTCGGCGAAGTCGGCGGCAAAACGTTCCGAATTCGCGGCTTCTTGCAGGTAGTCGATTTCTTCGAGGCTGGTCCTGGCGAATTCCTCCACCAAGGCAGGCACATCGGCCCGCTTGGCGACGAATCGCACGCGGTTGAGCCAGCCGCCGACTTTGCGCAGCGCGGCCAAGTCCACGTCGACGATCTCCTGGATTCCGGGGCGCTGCACTTTCAACACCACGCTGCTGAGCCCGGCATCGACGGCGGTCGCGGGGAGCAGCTCGGCCCGGTGCGCTTGGCCCAGAGAGGCGGCGGCTATCGGCAATTCCTCGACCGAGGCGAACACCTGGTCCAACGCCGCACCCAGCTCCGCTTCGGCGAGCGCCCGGAGCGCCGGGAACGGCACCGGCGGCACTTCGTCCTGGAGTCCTTCGAGTTCCGCGGTGATCTCCGGCGGCAGGACGTCGAGCCGGGACGACAGGAATTGGCCCACCTTGATCATCAAGCCGCCCAAGTCCACTGCGAGCAGGTGGAAACGCTGCGCGAAGCGGCGCATCCGCCGGGTGCGGGTGCGTTCGGCGACCACTCGGAAGCCGAGCCGGGGCAGGGCCAGTTCGAACCACCAGGTCACAGTGAGATGCCAGGCAGCGAACCGCAGGATGCGACGGTACCGGGCCCGGGTGCTGCCTGCGCCGACCGCCGGAGCCGTCGCGGGCTGCGCGTCCGGTGCCACCCGGTCAGTCCTGGGCGAGGATCGAGTACAGCCGGCGGCGGGACTCCTCGAGCACCGCAACGGCCTCTTGCACCTGCTTCGCCGAGCCGGTGCGCCCCACTTGGGCGGCGGCCTGGGCGAGCTCGAATCCGGCCTTGGGCAAGGCCGCGAACCCGGCGCTCCCGGCCTCCCAGGAAGCTGCTGGCCCGGCGTCGGCGATTTCTTCCCGGCCGGCATCGGTCAACGAGTACACCTTGCGCCCGTTGGATTCTTCGGCACTGATCAACCCCTCATCGGCAAGCAGTTGCAAGGTCGGGTAAACGGAGCCCGCGCTGGGCTTCCAGCTGCCGGAGCTGCGTTCTTCGATTTCACGGATGATCTGATAGCCGTGCATCGGGCTTTCCGCCAGCAACTCCAGGACGGCCGAGCGCACTTCGCCTCGGCCGGCCCGGGTTCCTGTGCGCTTTTCGAACTTCGAGCGCAGTTCCTCGACGGCTTGCCACACACCGTCGATGCCCGCGCCGCCGAATCCGCCTACCGGATATGAATTTCGCATCATGTTCTCCTTGGTGACTCGCTAACGATATACAACGATACGCTTAACGATAGACTCAAAATTCCTGTAAACCAAGGGTTGTTGGCTAGATTGAACCGAGATCAAGGCAGAACTCGATAGTCCTAGCGATAGCCAAGGCGGCTGCGCCGGCTAACGGTCCGCCGCAATGCGGCCGATGATCAGCCGCATGATTTCATTGCTGCCCTCGAGGATCTGATGGACTCGCAGATCCCGGACGATCTTTTCCAATCCGTATTCGGCGAGGTAACCGTATCCCCCGTGCAGTTGGATGGCTTCGTTCGCGACATTGAATCCGGCATCGGTGGCGACCCGTTTGGCCATAGCGCACAGCCGCACGGCGTCTTTCGAACCACGGTCCAGCGCGTCAGCGGCCCGCCAGAGCAGCGTCCGAGCTGTTTCCAACTCGGTCTCCATGTCGGCAATCCGGAACAGCAGCGCTTGTTTGTCGATCAGCGGAGCACCGAAGGCGGACCGTTCCTTGAGGTAGGCGATCGATTTTTCCAGGGCGATCTGGCCACCGCCCAATGAACAAGCACCCATATTGATCCGGCCGCCATTGAGCCCCTTCATGGCGATGCCGAAGCCGTCGCCCTCGGCGCCCAAGCGGTTGCCGACCGGAACCCGCACCTCGTCCATGATGACCTGCCGCGTCGGCTGGGCATTCCAGCCCATTTTCTTTTCGTTGACGCCGAAAGAAAGCCCGGGGGTTTCTGCTGGAACGACGATGGCGGAGATGCCGCGGTTCCCGGCGTCAGCGGTGCGGGCCATCACGAGATAAACGCTCGATGCGCCGGCACCGGAGATGAATTGCTTGACGCCGTTGAGCACGTAGTCATCTCCGTCGCGGACTGCGCGGGTGGTCAACGCAGCTGCGTCAGAACCGGCCCCCGGCTCGGTGAGGCAGTAGCTGCCCAGTTCCTCCATGGCTGCCAGTTTCGGCACCCAGCGGGCACGTTGTTCGTCGTCGCCGAAGGCGTCGATCATCCACACCACCATGTTGTGGATGGAGATATAGGCGGCAATCGTGGGGTCCGCTTTGGCCAGCTCTTCGAAGATCAGCACGGCGTCGCTTCGGCTCAGATCGGAACCGCCGAACTGTTCGCCGGCATAGATGCCGCCCATCCCCAGCTCGCCCGCTTCGCGCAGCACATCGACCGGAAAATGCTTGGTCTCGTCCCAGGTGGCCGCATTGGGTGCCAGCCGCTGGGCGGCGAAATCTCGCACCATGTGGACCAAGCCGAGCTGCTCATCGTTGAGTTCGAACATCATTGCCTTTCGCAAGCCTCAACCACGGCCCCGGGGTGTCGGGCCGCAGTGCGTCCGGGACCAAACACCGGCGGGTATCGCCGGAGCTGGCCGCCGCCAGTCTTTGCTGACGGAGCTGCCTGCCAATGCGCTCGCCGATTTCCGGGTGAGCTGGCGCAGCAAGATCGAGCTTACGCGTCTGGGCAGGGGCGGCAAAGAGCAATCCGGAACGGCTGCGAGCGCGGAATCAATCAGACACTCGTCCAATTCGTGTGCCGCATCCAGCCCGCAAAACCCATCAACCCCGGGTGCAGGTGGCGAAGCAGCGTCACGTCGCGGTCTAGGCGGTAGACGTCGCGATCGGCAAAGAACTGGAACATTGCGGCATAGTCGTGGGCGAATTCCGGGACGGTTGCGGCCAATTGCGCATGCGGCATCGGGACGTAGTTGGTCCGTGTGCCGGTCATCTGCTCAAAGGTGGCAGCGAGCTCGACTCCGGTGAGGCTTTCTCCGATGACCGCGAGGTCGCGGGCACCCCAGGACTGCCAGTTGTTGAACATGTAGCCGGCGAACCAGGCAATATCGTCCAGCGCAACCAGCGGATAGCTGGCTGTTCCAAGCGGCAAGTTGAAAATCAAGCCATGCTGATCGTCCGATTGGGGCGTGAGCCGGTAGCGCAAATTCTCGAAGTACGGCGCTGTGGTCAGCACTGAAACATGATTTGTGTACCAACCGTCGGCTGTTTTGTTGAGCATTTCTTCCGACCGCATCAGGTTGATGTGGGCGGTGACGGCGGCCTTGCTGTCGAAGTGCGGAACCGGCTTTCCGGTCAAAGTCACTGCACTGTCCAACGAGGACCAAATGAACCGTTGTACGCCGGCCCGGGCCGCAGTAGCGAGCAGGTCAAGGCCTTGCTGGTACTCACCCACCGCGCTGCCAATGGCGAAGAAATCAGTGTTGGCAAAGACGCCGTCGGCATTGCTGAAAAGCGCGTCGAATATAGCCGGATCACTGCGAACCAGCTGCACTCGATCGGGTGCAGTGCCAGCGAGTTCACGCGCATGAGCGGAATTCGGATCGCGGGTGGGGACAGTAATCATGACCTCGGTCGTGGCGAGCAAACGACGAATCAGATGCCGCCCCATCGACCCGGTGCCACCGATGACAACGATGTTTTTCATGGCTTCTTTCCTTTATAAGCGAGCAAGTATTCGGCTACCTCGGCGTGCGTAGCAATCCAGACCTCGTTCGAGCTGCCGAGGTAGTCGAAAATCTGGGCGGCCATGCCCGCGATAGGCGGCCGACCGCCAACATGGGCATGCAAAGTCATCCGGAAGACGCCAGGACCAGGGGCCGAAAGTATTTGATCCAGTAACTCGCGATGCAAATCTCGGTAGGTGTGCGGGCCTGCCGCGGAATCGCGGACGTCGGAGTGGTCGCTGTGCATGAGCGAGACCAACGGGCCGCTGGCGGTAGGCAGAATCTGCGGAAAATCGTGGTTGCTGTGATCGGCGGTCCAGCGGTATCCGGCTTCGGTCAGCAGTTCGCAGGTATGCAATGATTCGGTGGCACGCGGGCTCATCCATCCCGTCGGGTGAACGCCGGTGATGTTGTTAAGCGCTTCGGTGCAGCGGCGGATGTTTTCGCGTTCCGCGTCGACGTCGAGCAGTGCCGGTAGCACGTCTTGTGCCCAGGAATGCGCGGCAACTTCGTGCCCGGCGTCGTGTGCGGCCGACACAATCTCAGGGTACATCTCGGCGACAAGCCCATTGATCCCGATGGTTGCGGGTCGATCCCCCAGCGCATCGAGCAGTCGCCAGATTCCGGAAGTGACGCCGTAGTCCACCCAGGATGAGCTGTGCGTGTCCTCTACTCCAGGCAATGGCCAGGCCGCAGCCATGGGTGCGTAACTGGGCCAATGGCCCGGCTGCCAGAGTTCGACGGCGACCGTGATCAGCGCGGCAACTTTCCGCCCACCGGGCCAAGTAACGTCGGTCCCAGCTGACATGTGAATTCCTCCCTCGACGGCTTCTCCTCAACACGCTATGGCCGACTTAGGTACCTCGAGGTTCCTCGCTGCGGACTACCATCGAAGCGTGCGTAGCTATTCAGGAAGTGTTTTCCTTGCTGACTGCCCGGCCAGGCTGGCGGTTGAGGTCATCGCGGATAAATGGGCCGTGGTTGTGTTGTTTGCCTTGAGCCGGGGGCCTTGCCGTCATGGTCAGTTGGTCGAGCTGGTAGGCGGGATTTCCAGGAAGATGTTGACCCAGACGCTGCGGCGGTTACAGGGCTACGGCCTAGTGGATCGGTGCAGCCAGAACGGCAAGATCGAATATTTGCTGACCGAGCTCGGTAACACCTTGATCGAGCCGATCGGCGTGCTGACCGAATGGGCGCATGTGTACGGCAAAGACGTGGTGGAGTTCCAGGAAACCCCGGCCGGCTAGACCAAAGTCGAGATGGATGACGATCTTACGATGAATAGGATGACGATATGAGCGAGTTCCGCACTCTTGGTACCTCCGACCTCCAGGTTTCTCCGCTTTGCCTGGGCGGCAATGTGTTCGGCTGGACGGCAGATGCTGCGCAGTCAGTCGCCGTGCTCGATGCCTACGTTGCTGGTGGTGGGAACTTCATCGACACCTCAGATTCCTACATGAATTATTTTCCGGAACAGGGCAATAAACCTGGTCAGTCCGAAACCATCATTGGCGACTGGATTGCCAGCCGGAACAATCGTGACCAGGTGGTGATCGCAACCAAGGTTGGCGACCACCCGCAGTATCTGGGTCTCGAGCCTGCCAACATCAAAGCCGCCGTGGAAGAGTCGCTACGTCGATTGCGCACTGACTACATTGACCTCTATTACACACACTTCGATCGAGATGAATCGATCCCGGTCGAAGAAATCATCTCCGCTCTCGATGATCTGGTGAAAGCCGGCAAAGTACGTGCCATTGCCACCTCCAATATCAGCACCGAACGGCTTAGCGCATCGCTGGCCTTTTCTGACCGCGAAAATCTGAGCCGCTATGTGGCGCTGCAACCTCCATACAACCTTGTCTCCCGTGATACCTACGAGGGCCCGAAACAAGAGATCGTGGAGCGCGAGGGGCTTGCTTGCGTTCCGTACTTCGCACTCGCTTCAGGTTTTCTCACCGGAAAATACCGTCCGGGCGAACCCGTCGAAGGGGTACGGAACGTGCCTGGACTAGCGGCTGGTTACGTTGATACGGAACGAGGCGTGAAAGTACTGGCTGCCTTGGATCAGATCTCCAAAGACCGCGGTGCGGAGATGGCTACCGTGGCGTTGGCGTGGGTAGCGCAGCAGCCAACCGTGGTAGCACCAATTGCCTCCGCACGCAGTGTCGAGCAGCTGCCCGCGCTGCTAGCCATGCAAGATCTACAACTGTCGCAAAGCGAGCTGGCGACCTTGACCGCGGCCTCCGACTAACCTAATCTCAACCCGCAATCGGCCGGAGTCCATCCAACAGCAGGTCGAGCAGACGACTAGCCAACGCCTCGTGTCCAGGCCGGGGCGCCACCGTGAAGATGCCAATGAGCGCGGCGGCAATATCATCGGCACCCACGTCGCTGCGCAAGTCGCCCGCGGCGCGCCCGGCGTCGAGAATCGTGGTGATTGCCGCCAGCAGTTCCGTCCGGGTCTGCGCATGCGCGATCTCGCCCGACTCGACCATGGCAAGCAAGGTGTCCAGCATGCCGTTTTTGGTCGCAATCCAGTCACCGAACAAATCCATCCAGCGCCGCATCGCTGCCGCCGGCGGCAGCTGACCGAGCAATTCGCGGGCCCCGGCGGTGAGCCGGACGACCTGGTCTCGATAAACGGCGTCGACGAGCGACTCCCGGGTCGGGAAATGCCGGTACAGCGTGGCAATACCGACGCCGGCCTCGCGGGCAATGGCGCGCATCGAGGGCTCAGCATCCGCGGATGCGAACACTCGAGTCGCCACCTCGAGCACCTGGTCTCGGTTGCGGGTTGCATCGGCGCGCGAGGTTCGCCCAGCCAGTTCAGTCAAAACGGATCACGCTCCGGTTATGCTACGATTATTGAGAAAGCGGAACATGTTCCGCTTTAGTATCTTCTCACAGTCCAAGGAGCCAACGCACATGTCGACAGTTCACGACTCACCAGCAGTAGGCAGCAGTACCGCGGTCCAGCTCGATACCTTCGGCGGGCCAGAGGTTCTGAAGGTCCGCGAGGTTCCCGCGCCACAGGCCGGCCCAGGACAGCTTCGGGTGCGGGTCACCGCGGCCGGGCTGAATCCGATGGACTGGATCATGACCGCCGATGCCGAAACTGCGGCCAGGTTCGGGCTCAATCTCCCTGTCGGCTTCGGCACCGACTTCGCGGGCGTTGTCGATCAGATTGGCGACGGCGTGACCAACTTTGCGCTGGGCGACCGCGTGTTTGGCGGCGCATTGTCCCGCTCGGTGGCCGATTACGTTGTGGTGGACGCGGATGGAGCGACGCCAGCAAACGAAGCCCACCACACACCTGATGATGTAGACGACCGCACCGCCGCCACGATCACGATCGCAGGTCGCACCGCATCCGCGGCACTTGCGGCGATCAACATCGGTCCGGACGACACCGTGTTGATCGGTGGCGCGGGCGGTGGGGTTGGCGTGTTCGCCGTCCAGCTGGCCCGGCTCACCGGGGCGCGCGTGATCGGCACCGGATCGGCGACGTCGGCCGATTTCCTCCGCAGCCTCGGCGCCGAGCCGGTCGCTTACGGCGACGGGCTGGTCGATCGAGTCCGCGCGCTGGCTCCCGGTGGCATCACTGCTGCCATGGATCTGCACGGCACCGAGACCGTGGACGCGGCAAAGGAACTCGGCATCCCCCATGACCGAATCTGCACCATCACCACGAAACTCGAAGGCATTCCGGCCGGCAATGGTTCGGACGCAGCTCCCGGCACATTGGAAGAGATTGCCCAGTTGATCGCAGCAGGCAAACTCCAAGTGCCGATTGCGGAGAGCTTCCCGGTTGAGCAGATCCGCCAGGCGGCAGAACTTCAGGCGAGCCGACGCGTGCATGGCAAGGTCGTCATCGAGCTCTAGAGGCGTCGACCGGGCGAAGAACCGAAAACCTTCTCGCATCTAGCCGAACTTGGAGATGTTACACCTCGAGGATGGTGAGTGCCGCGGCCCCGCGGCGAATTCGCGCAACCGAATCCAGAGACGGAAACCCGAGTTGAATCACGCGAATCGGGGCACCGGATGCCTCGCCCTCTAAACCTCTCGGAGATGGAAGTCGAACCAAGAAGCCAGATTTAACACACTTGGCACCGCAGTGAGCAGCTTCCATTCAAAATGAATCGAAATAGCGACGTAAGTACTCATTGATTACACGACTGTCTGAGGTACATCGAGCGAAAAATGGATACTTTCAGGGCTGTAGATGTAGCTAATTCCTGGGAACTCGACCATACCTGTGTCAGAACAAACTATCTTAGATCTAGAACGGAATTCACGACGTCACCTACGTCAATGCCGTTTCTCCCAAGCCTCTGCATCTCTTTGACGATCTGCCTTCTGTTTACGTCTTGATGGGACTTCACCAGACGCCGCATAAGGTCTACGAATGACTGATGAGTGACATACCACATGCCTGCTACATGTCTCGCACCACCATCATTCGTAATGAAGCAGATTGAACGTAAGCCTGCCTCATAAATCGAATAAGTTTCTCCACCATGCTCACCAGCACGTGCCATACGGCCAGGACGTTTTCGCTCGGCGTGCCTCTCAAGCTCACGACGAATTGCCGCGACGGCCGCGGGTTCCGGTTCCGGCGTGGGAAGGGCCGTCGCAAGCAGCGTACGAGTATATCTCCCTACAGCCGCGGCGCCAGCACGTTTCACCTCCTTTTTCCTATGGGGATCACCGGGCGCCACATAAACAGAGGCCCAACCGCGAACCTCGTCCGCAACCGTTGCCACAACTAAGCCATCGGCAATCAGGTGGGCGTCGTAAAGATCAGCCATCACCGTAGACGCGCCAAGGCAAAGCACGGGACCGGCGTCAAGAAGGTGTTGGCAGGCTGAACGATTATTCATCGTTTTTGTCCGCTCCGCTATTTCGGTCGTCAATAACGACCAGCTTAGCGAGGGACTGTTCAATATCAATAGACGCTGTAGCAAGCCACGGGTCATCAGCGTAAGACGGCCAGTCATCGGGCTGTAATCGGACAGCGTCGGTAATTTCCAATGGTTCATCCACCAAGTTGTAATTATCGTCGATTTGAAATACTGGGCGTTGAAGACCAAGTGTTTCAAGCTCTTTGCCGTGGAGCAAGGCAATCGAGCGCGCAACATCCTCACTCATTCTGCCGTCAGAGGATTCAAGCGCTAGCCCTCTAACTGCTGATATCCCCGCGCGCCACCAGCGGCGACCCGAGAAATCTGCAAGCTGTCCTCTGTATTCCGCTCCACTCAACATTTCAGCAACTTGATTTTCACCTCCGACTATATCGTCGAGCGCGCTTGGCTTCAGTCCCAGATAGCTCGCAGCTCGACGATCATCGACAAGGAACGTCGGAAAGGGCAAGATTCGTTGCAAGAACCAGGATAGCCATCGCCTTCCGGCAGACGTCGCGGCAAGAACGGACCAAGGGGGTCGACAGAGTTCGATCTGTGCGATTGCGTCATCTCTCCAATGTGCTTGTGGCAGGTCAAGCCAGGCGAGCTGGGCAACCGGATCCACCGGATTAGACCAATCTGTCGGAAGCTTCGACGTTGCGATCGCAAGCGAGGCCAAGGCTTTGGCGGTCATCCTTGTCTTCTCAGCGGCCCACTCAAGATCGTGCCTACTCGCAATTGCCATCGGTCGAATAAAGGCAGGGGTACCGGCCCCGAGAACATCAAGGTGTCCGGTGCGAAGAACGAACGCAGTATTTTTAGGCTTTGGTTCCGTGTCAGGACTCGGACCGCGCCCATCAAGAGCAGATCGAAGCACGCTTGCGAGGGCAATGCCATCCCGAACGAAAAGGCCCAGCTCGTCTTTCGCCAAATCGCGTGCCGGCCAGTCTTCGATGAATTCATCGATAAGTACGAGGCTCGCACGATCTAGGTCATCGACCAGCAAATCACCGGGGAGCACATGTTTCGCCTCGACGCCTTGCTGACTCAATAAGAGCGCGAAAGCTTCCTGCGCTGGATCATCATCCACTAGCAGAACAAATGGCTGCGTTGTCATTGCATCTTGCCCTTCTTCGGGAGAAGCACCCTGATTGATGTCCCCAATCCATGAACAGGTTCAATGAAGCGAACATCGCCTCGGTAGTCGTCGGTCAAGGCTCTTACGATCGGCAGTCCCAGGCCCAATCCCTGGCCGAGCGCGTCATCAACAGCCGTCGTTGTACTTTCAAATGGTAAGAACCATCGTTCGGCTTCATTGAGATTGACTGCAGTCCCATCATTACTCACGATGATTTCGACCGCAGCGCCGAGATCTTGTCCTTCAATCCACAAATTTCCACCCTCAGCGGCATTCTTTACCGCGTTGGTAACGAGGTTAGAAAGCAGGATTGTTACCTCGGCCGGAAACATGGGTGCTGTACGTAGCTCGGGCGGTACCTCAACGTTCACGGTGACGCCCTTCGACGCAAGCGGCCTTGCAAGGAACCTGAGAACCGAGTCCACACGCTCACGCACCTTGACTTGCGACCTCCTCCTCCGCGGGTCTGCACTGAGCACATCAGTCAGGTAGGAACTTTGGCGCGCAAGAGTATGGGCCAATTCATCCGCGGTACGCAACGTCACCTGAAGCGTGTTTCGTTGGGTCGGGTCGACTACTTTGTTGAGAAGCCCTCTAAGTAGTTCACGGATCGTCGTTGCAGAAGCCAGCATCCCGTTGATGTCGTGGACAAATGCCCCAAGTTGCAGGCCAACGCCGGCGAGAACCCGAAGCTCGGGTTGAAGGCTCTGGACTGCTTGAAGCTGAATGCGTGCCGCATTGAATCCCTCCATCAAAGTCCGGGTTGGACTGTCAATTGAGGGGCCAACGACGCTGTCCGACCCAGCTCCGATCTCTGCCGCAGCCGCCTCTGCCTCCGCCATTTTTCGGTCGTCGTCGTTGGTAGGACCGTGAGGTGCGAGTATCTCGAATGGCGTTCGGCCTGAAGGATCGAAGACAGGCCTGCGAGCACCTTCCGATGTAGGTGGATCAGGCGTCTTTTCAGTCAGTATCACCCGCGTGATCGCGTTGAGTCGATCCCGCTGATTGAAAATGGAACGGCGAACGCGCACTGTCAACCGCACACCGTCCCGGACGATTCGTTGGATGCCTTTGAAGGTCGGTCCAGGGACGAACCCCTCGCGGTTTATGAGGCTTTCGAGGTCAGGAGCACCCGAAGCCGTAAGAAAAACTGCCCCAAAGTAGCCACTACTTGGGATGGCATTTAATGCCTCGCGCTTGTCTACGTCTAAGTCGTCGCTCGCTGACTCGTCCAAATCAATCGAGTAGTAGCGCGCGCCGGACCGATATTCTCGGTCGATCTCAAGCCAATCGTCGCCATACTCCGCGTAGGGTAGGACCCGGAAGCCTTCCAGATACACTCGAATGCCACTTGTCGACCGGACAAATCCTTTGAGTGGGCCACGCCTGCTACTTGCACCAGGCATAATGTAGAACCGCGCCTGAAATCGCAGGGCGGGGTCAGCTTCTGCTTCAAATGAATACGGTCGGGCGAGAGGCTCGTTGCGAGCATACGTCGTTGTTGGTGAGATTCGATAACGGGTTCGTCCTCCAGCAACATCGATCTCAGCACACCATTGGAAGTCCTCCACAGCCTTCGCCCAGAGATCATCTCCAGAGGCCAAATCACCGGCAAGCTCGAGTTCGAACCCGGGATCGTCGCTTGCCGAGACCCGAACAATCGGTTGTCCAAGAAGTGTTTCACCAGCGATCGAAAGCGCTTCGGAGTCAGAGCCAAGAAGGAGGGATTGCGGCTGCGCAGAATGCAACTCGTCGATAAACTTGCCAATCTCTCCAGGAGTCCAGGTCCTCTTGAGCGAGCGCATGGTCAGTACAGTCCCCGGAGCCGTTCCTGGGGTCAAGGAAACATCTGTTACGGCAAGTCCGTGTTTCAGGTCATGCAACGTCTGCTGCTGGTCGATAGCCTCCCAGTCAATCTGAGCTTCTACCCCCGGGCCGCTGCCTCCAACAACGTTAGAGCCGGGTATGCTCCGAACCTCAAGAATCTTAGCCAGCTTCTGGCTGGCAAGCCGACCGATGCCCTTCTGCCCCGTGTAGGCACGAAGAAATCTAGGGGACCGACGGTCGCCTTCCTCCTTATCCCGTCCGGCGATCCTCAGAAATGCAGATCGGAAACGATCCGCCGTCATTCCGTTTCCGTTGTCCTCAACTGTAAGCACTGCCTCCTTAGGATTGGCCAGGTTTTGCGCCTCAATGCGGACCACGGTGGCGTCCGCGTCGTAGCCGTTCTTGACGAGTTCAAGAATCGCAGTGCTGTCTCGTCCTACCAGGAGGTCACCGAGCTCACGCAAGAGATGGGTGTCGACGGTGAAGCCTTCTGGACTCATATCGCTTTCCCTCCGCTAACCAACAGACTGGAAATCTCTCGATTGGCGCCCATCTTCGGTATGCTCGAAATACCCATTGAAATCATCCCCATGGTCTTAGGGCTCAACCGATACAGGCCATTAGCCTCCACAGATGAACTCGAACGCAACATCGCCTGGCCCTCGGCGCTACGAAGCCAGCCGAGCAGCTGATCCTTCGTTTCTTGGACGACGTCCGCCGACCAATACAAACCGAATAGGTTATTTGTAATAGCTAACCTGCCCGGGTTATCCAGCACATGAAACGTCTCACGAGCGAGAGCTGAGATTATGACGTCCGGAGTTTTCAGCTCGGCAGAAAGGTCGAACCAGGTCTTGCGCTGCGAACAAAGGTAGAGTTCGTGCAACCCGCCACGTTCACCAGCAGCTATCCAGGCCTCGACACTCTCGACCGTTCCACGACAATAGTCACCGAGCACCAATATTTCACTTGTTTCGAGCGATGACGCTGTGCCGTTCACGCCTGGACGAAGTCGACGGGCGAGTGGTATACGAAATTCCTGCGGAATACCAAGAGCATCCCATTTCTCTGGAGTGTTCAAAAAGAAACGATTCGCTCCAGACGCCGTGCCTCGCGTCACACGAGCATATCGAGCGAGAGTGTCACCATCTTCACAGCCGGGTGGAAGAAGGTGCGTTCGTCCCGGTGCTGGAAAAACTGCTTCTCCCTCTGTGCGACTCACAATCAATCGTTCAGATCCCGACCAATCTGACACCTCGATTCGCTGCAACGTTGCGGATTCTGGACCGACCTCAACCAAGACAGCATCCACGATTGCCTGATCAAAACGCCAAGAGTCAGCCAACCGCAGAGAAATTCGCCGCCATCCTGCATCCCGTAGACGTGCCCTCAATCTCTTTCCGTATTCTGCTCGCATCCAACCCGCTGGAATGATCATCGCCAGCGAGTCTTGTGGACGCAGCTTAGCTAATGTCATGGCGAGGAACAGTGTCGAGAGATTTGCGCGAGCACCAACTAAACCGTCCGCTGAGTCAAGTAGGTCAGCACGGTCAGCACGGTCGAGTAACTGCCAACGGGTATAGGGTGGGTTCCCGAGATAGAGCGTTGGCACGGACGGAACGTTCGAATCAAGCCACTGTCGGTAGTCCATCAAGACAAGCTTTACACTCCGCTCCAGGAGCTTCGCTATCGCAACTGCCTGAAGCCCAAGCGTAAGCGGGTTGATATCAATCGCTTGAATTGATGCGTTTGGCCACTTGATGCGTGCGATCTCAGAAAAGATCCCGACGCCCGCCCCCACGTCAACCACTTCTCCGGGAGGATCGTGACGACTAGCAAATCCATCAACGATGGCTTGCGCGTACTCGCGCGGTGTGAAGAAGGTACCGAGAGGCCTGCGTTTAGCGGGAGTCACAATCGATGCATAGAGGTCGGCCAGGTGAACCACAGCGTCTTCGCCGATCAGATGATCGAACGCTGCCCGGACTTCGTCCAGCACCACGATCTCGCCGTCTGGAGTCAAAGCAGCAACTAAGCTTTCGAGTGAATGATCGCTGAGTCGCTCACGGAGCAGGGCACCAAGGCGCGCCAGCTGCTTCATTTCGGAATCGCTCAGGCCAACAACCGAATTCAACGCTGGCGAGTCGGAGTTCACATCACGAATCCAGGTGACAACCCGTGAAACTGCCGCGTCAACACCAGCCTTATTCAACTCTCCTCCTCGACCTGTAACCTAACGAATTAGCCCCGATCAAGCACCACATCTCATGCACCTCTGGCACCGTCTTGTGTGGCTGCTCCACCGCCACGCACCCACTCGTCGACTTCAGACACCTGGAACTTCCACAAGCGGCCGATCTTGTGCGCTGGCATTCCTTTGTCGGCGATCCAAGCGTAAACGGTGTCTTTTGTAATACCGAGGTGAGCTGCGATGTTATCCGCCGACAGCCACGGTTCGCTCATGAGCCAGATCCCTCCGGGCGAGTTTGCGGGACCTACACCCGTTATGGTTTACAAGCATAGCGCAGCGAAACCGGTTTTTGCCGGTTTTTACCGGTTTGCTCGTTGTCTATTCACCAAAACGTGTGCGATCAGAACCTGTCAGCTTCCACACTGCCCCGCGCTTGGCGGAGGTAGCTCAGGAGTGAAGCCTTACATTCGAGGCACATCTGCAACATGACCACCAGTACAAGACCTGATGCTTCACCCCGAGGTTCCGACAACTTTACGACATGGATCATAGACTCCATTCCGCCAAGACCATCGCCCTAAAACCAGAGTCCAGAAAACCCGGGTTAGGCTCTCTTAGCTTAGAAAAGTGGATGGTCTGACGTAGCAAACAAGCAATGCACAAGTATCGCAATATTTGTGACGAAGTACCGCCACCGGGATGCCCTTAGGTTCAAATAGATTAATCACGTTGGAGATTGGCCGACCCCGAGCTCCGCCGATATTGCACTAGTTCAGCCGGTTGTCTCGGGAAGAGCCTATCCATCGGTGGAGCACCGCAGGCGGGCAATTGAACTTAGTCCCACCGATCGCATAAAGCTCGACGGCGAGCCTTGCACTGGCTAATAGGGCATCACATTTTGCCGATCCGATTTTGCCCGGCATTCGAAGACTAACCGCTTGCCAAGGAAAGGAATCCTTCTATAGCCACCGAATCATTTAGGATCAGCATCATCGAGACTCAGATCGACGATCTACGCGACGGACTGCACCGAACGTAGTGGCTCGATGCTGACCCGGTAGACAACTGGTCGAAGCGATTGACACTGGTCAATACGTAAGAGCTTTACCGCAGCTGAGCTGATGATTCCGACTTCGGATTCTCGAAGCGTCGAAACGCTTTCCCGCAATTTCGCGATACCTTCGATAGGCTCGGCATCCACTTCCTACAGGCTTCTGCACGCCTGCTCGCCTGCTCGCCTGCGCCAACCCTATTCCGCATCGTCATCGCCGAGCTGCCGCGCTTCCCCGAGTTGGGCGAAGCTCACTTCGAGCATAGCAAAATGCCTTATTTCGACTCGGTCCGCCGCTATCTCGACACCGAGAACGCGCCGGGAACCACCAAGCTCGACGACACAGAGATGGCTGCGGCCCAATTCCTCGGGATGATCTCCAACTACGTTTCCTGGCCCAGGATGCTGTTCATGAACTGGTCCCCCGACGACGCATCAATGGCACACGCGGTCGGCGAAGCGGTACTGATGATGGAAGCCAGATATGGCGTGGCGAACAGCGCAGGCTGAAACAGCGGGCGTTCCGCACGCAAGCACATGGCGAGGCGCTTACGTTAGTAAGACCTCTAAATGACGGACACGGGTGGATTCAAACCGAACGTATGGAGGCGGGTCGAAGGGCTAGAATCCGTATGGGAGCGTGCGAAACGAAGCATCGTGACAGAGTCGTCAGCGGCTTCCGAGCCCGGTCCCGGGGTGGTGTTGAATCTAACGAGACGCACCCGAACACCACTGACGGACGAGAAAGTAGACGCTGTCCGAATCGCCCGTGCCACCCGTGAAAGTATTATGCCCATCGCCAAACGGTTCGGGATACTCCGGATGACAGTGTGGAAAAGGCCACTTGACACACACAAGGCCTGTCCGGTCAGCTTGCCGCCCGCACGGGCGTGCCGATCAGCTATACACGATCACTTACCGAAGGTTACTTCCAGTCGGTAGTGTACATACATGGCAAACACCAAGAGTCCCGCAGTTGCCTCCAAGGAACCGGCGAGCGAAATCAACGACACGAGTGGTTCATCCTCGCGAAAGAAGCGGACTGTCAGGCCGTTCCCTGCCACCTCGTTCAAGGAAGCGTTGTTCCTTGCTCAGGCGATACAGAAGCATGGGGCGGGCCAGCGCACTCGGAGGTTGACCCTGTTTGAGGCCCTGGATCGCTCGCCCGATAGCGGCCCAACGCGAAAGCTGATCACCAGCAGTGTTCAGTATGGCATCACAACCGGCGGGTACTCAGCGGAGTGGCTGGACCTGACTCCCACAGGAAAGATTGCCTCGAATCCAACCGCGCCGGATCGAGCGCGCCTGGAGGCAAGCCTCGATCTTGCAATCATCAAGGTCTCCTCTTTCAACTCAATTTACGAGAAGTATTCCGGCAGCCGTCTGCCGACCGCTGAGGTCCTTCGCGATGCGGCCCGAGAATCTGAGGTCGATGAGAGCATTGTTGCGGAATGTGTAGAGACCTTCCTTGCCAATGCTCGTGAACTTGGACTGATCAGAACCATTGGAGGCTCGGAGCATCTTGTTACCGTCGAGGCCGCCATTGAAGCACTCAAAGATACGGAACCTGAAGAGCTAGTCGCGTCCGGAGCGGACGACACCCAGATCGCACCGACCAGTGAAGCACCTCCGGCGTCGAGAACTGCCCGAAAAGGCTCACCTGCCGATGGGCTAGAAGATGTATGTTTCGTCATCTCCCCAATCGGTAATGCAGATTCTGAGGAAAGAAAGCATGCCGATCTTATGCTTTCCGCTTTGTTTGAGCCTGCGTTGGCGGAACTCGGTCTCCGCACGGTGAGAGCCGACGGAATTGCTAAACCAGGTTTGATTACCGGTCAGGTAATGGACCACGTAGCGCGAGCTGCTCTGGTTATCGCTGACCTCAGCTTCGGCAACCCAAATGTGTACTACGAACTCGCGCTTCGACACGCAACGCGAAAGCCGATCGTCCAGATCATTCGTACTTCTGACATGCTGCCCTTCGACGTGGGCCAGTATCGGACTGTACACATCGACATGACAGACATCTATACACTCGTGCCTCAGATTGATCTCCACAGGCAGGAGATTACGAGGCAATGTCGCGCCGCCCTCGAAGAGGGAGCAACTTCAGAGAGTCCCCTGTCTCAGTTCTATCCACAGTTCTGGGACCAAATCAGCGTGGGGTAGTGGATCAGGAGGGCATTACCGCCCTCCAACGATGATCGCGGCTCGATCCAGCCGTCGCGGACAATTCCGCAGTGTGAGCATTGCCGCCGCTCTACATACCCGCATCAACCGATGTCAGGTGTTTTTGTACGTTTCAATGGTGGAGCATAGGAGATTCGAACTCCTGACCTCTTCGATGCGAACGAAGCGCGCTACCAACTGCGCCAATGCCCCGCATGGACCGCTAACGATCCAAGCTCAACTAGCCTACGCCACTGTCAGCATCGGACCAAAATCGCAGGTTACACTGACCGCATGGAGCAACGCCTCACCTTTATCACGCTCGCGGTGAACGACATCCCGGCGGCCAAAACCTTCTACCTGAAAAAGCTCGGCTGGCAGGCCAGCTATCAGGACGACACCGTGCTGATGCTCCGGGTAGCGCCCAGCGTGGTGCTCTCCTTCTGGGCGATCGAAGAGTTCATCGAAGAAGTCGGCCCGGTCTCCGCCGGCGACGCCCCAATCACCTTGGCCTACAACTGCCGGACCGAGCACGACGTCGATGCGGTCCTCCGGCGCGCGATGGCAGCCGGCGGCACGCGCCTCAAACCGGGCAGCAAGCGCTCCTGGGGCGGCTACTCGGGCTATTTCTCAGACCCCAACGGCTATCGCTGGGAAGTGGCCTGGAACCCGTCGGAAATGGGCGAAGACCTGTTGGATCAGGCCGAGGCAGGGCAAACCAGTCAAAGCCCCTTGGAAGCCGCGCACTGATCCGCACACGCTGACCGGCGCGGACCGCAATGCTCAGGCGCGGCGGCGCTGCAGCACGTCGTCGAGGTTGTTCAGCGCTGCGGCGTTCTTCTCCGCATTGCCTGCGGGCTTCTTCGCTGTCGGCTGTGCCACGCCGGCCTCGGCCTTCTTGATCGAAGTCCGGGCTGCGGCCTTGGGCTGCTCCGGGAGGTCCAGGGGCGCCGGAGCGGGCCGTTCGGCCTTGGCTGCCTCGACGTAGCTCGGCTTGGGCACCGCGACCGGCTCCCAGGTGCCATCGTCTTTGACTTTGGCGCCATCAGCCACCGCCAACGCCGCGCTGCGCAATTGCGCCGCAGTCAGCGGGGCCGGCGACTCCGGTGCGGCGCTCTGCTGCGCATCGAAAAGTTCCGCGGGCTTCATTTCTGCAGGAACGGTCTTCGACGCCGAGATCACGGTCTGGGTCTCCGGAACTGCGCCCATGGCCTCGCGGAAGGCGCCTTCGACGCGCTGCTTCCGGTCCCGGATGGCCAAGGTCCGCAAAGCGGCAACCGAAGCCACGAGTGCCAGGAACGCCAGCACCGGAACCCAAATCGTCCAGACTCCGGCAATCCGCAGCACCAGTCCGAGCAGCAGGGTCGGCACGGCCAGCGCGCCGACCAGGGCAATCGCGAGCCGATCGTATTTGATCTTGAACGGGGTCGCCGTGCGCGCTCCGGTAGCCACGGATTCGTTCGTGCCAGTCATAGCAGCCTCCTGCGGCCCCGGGGAATGCATCGTCATTTTCATCGGTTCGAAATCGATCGCGGTCTCATCCGAATCGTCCATCATGGTGACCGGTACCAGATTTTGCTTTTTTCGCAGACGCAAAAAGAACGGCGCAACCCAGATCAGCCACAACGCCACCGCTATTGCCAAAATGACTGAGGTATTGAGCGGCGCGTTCACTCTCCAACTTTAAAACGCAGCGACCGCGCAGACCGGGTAGCCGCCGGGTGTGTCGAGCGGAATCTCAACAATCTTCAGACCGCACCGGAACAAAACGGTCCATTCGGTTCCGGGCCCCGGTTAACCGCGGATCCGCAGTCGTGAAATGAGCCCGCCGGGGACCTCGTCGGCGGTCAACGCGAAACTGCGGTGATCGGCCCACACACCATTGATGTGCAAGTACTTCGGCCGCAGACCCTCGTCCCGGAAGCCGAGCTTCTCGACCACGCGCAGGCTCGGTGCGTTCTCCGGCCGGATGTTGATTTCCATCCGGTGCAGTCCCAGATTCTGGAAACAGTGGTCAGTCGCCAGGGCCAACGCCGTGGGCACCAAACCGCGTCCGGCCCGGTCCCGGTCCACCCAGTACCCCGCGGTGGCCATCATCGCCGAACCCCAGATGATGTTGCTGACCGTGAGTTGCCCGGCCAGCCTGGCCACGCCGTCGTCGTCCGTTTCGGTGATCACGAACGGCAACGCACTGCCGGCCCGGGCCTGATCGTTCAAGGCGCGTACCATCTCGGAAAAACTGGGCAACCGGCCGCCGGGCTCCGGATTGCTGGCTTCCCAGGGCGTCAACCATTCCCGATTACGCGCCCGGACTTCATTCCAGGCCTGGCGATCCCGCTTTTTGATCGGCCGCAACCCCACCGAACCATAACTGAGCGTGGCCGGCCAGATGGCCGCGCCCCACATGGCTCAGGCTTCCAGTTTCGCGGTGAACTCAGTCAGCCAAGCGCGCAGATCAGCACCGAGATCCTCGTTGTCGCAGCCGAGAGTCACCACAGCCTGCAGATAGCTCAGCTTGTCCCCGGTGTCGTAACGCCGGCCGGAGAAGACCACGCCGTAGACTCCCGAGCCTTCGCCCTCAGCAGTGGCCAGGGTCTGCAAGGCATCGGTGAGCTGGATCTCCCCGCCCCGGCCGGGCGCCGTCTGTTCCAGCACATCGAAAACCCTCGGGTGCAGCACATAGCGGCCGATGACGGCCAAGTTCGACGGCGCATCTTCGACGGCCGGTTTTTCCACCAGTTGATTGACCCGAACGTAGTCCTTGCCCTCGATCGGGGTCATGTCCACGCTGCCGTAGGCGCTGATTTTCGACGGTTCGACCTCGATCAAGGCGATCACCGATCCGCCGGTCTGCTCCTGGACATCGAGCATCACGGAAAGCAACGGATCCCGTTCGTCGATCAGATCGTCGCCGAGCAATACTGCGAAAGCTTCGTCCCCCACGTGGGTTTTGGCGCGGAGCACCGCATGCCCCAAGCCCTTCGGATCGCCTTGCCGGACGTAGTGGATTTCGCCCAGATCAGTGGCATGCTGGACCGCTTCCAGTTTGCCGGCGTCGCCCTTGGCCTCGAGCAACCGTTCGATGTTCGGCACCCGGTCGAAATGGTCCTCCAAGGCGCGTTTGTTCCGTCCGGTGATCATCAGGACATCTTCGAGGCCGGCATCGACGGCTTCTTGGACTACGTATTGGATGGCAGGCTTATCCACCACCGGAAGCATTTCCTTGGGCATGGCCTTGGTCGCCGGAAGGAACCTGGTGCCCAAACCGGCAGCAGGAATGACGGCCTTGCGAATTCGTTGCGCTTTGGTCATTGTCCTAGGCTAACCGAGAATGTCAGGAGGAGGCATCATGACCGATTTGACCGAGACCGGGCGCAAAGCCGAATTGCGGAACCGATTACGCGGACGCCGCGCCCCGCTCAGCGCTGAAAATTTGCGCGAAAAGGCACTTGGATTCATCGAAACCGGCCGGGAAATGCTTGATTCATTGGACCTGGCCGCAGAACGGCGCGCGATCACCGGATATCTCCCGGTTGCCGCCGAGCCTCCGGTACTGGCAATGCTCGAAATGTTTTCATCCGCCGGTCATCCAATATTCATGCCGGTCTGCGAACCGCAGCGGCAACTCTCCTGGGTTCTTTGGCATCCCGGCATCGAGCTGCGGACCAGCGACTTCGGCCCGATCCAGGAACCGGTCGGCGAGCGGCACGGGCCGGAGGCCTTGACGTCGGTCGGCCTGATGGTCTTGCCGGCCCTCGCGGTCGACGGGGAGGGCAACCGGCTGGGCCAAGGCGGCGGATATTACGACCGCGCGCTGTCCCGAGTGCACGAGGCCGGGCAAACTCCGGTTTTGGCTGCGGCCGTCTATTCGGAAGACCTGCTGCCGCCGGGCGGCGTACCGCACGACACCCTGGACCAACGAGTGCAATTCGCACTGACCCCGGAATTCTTTCGGCCCCTGGAATGTTAGAATCGTTAGTCGGGAGCTGGCCCGTGAGGGCCGCATCCGGGGAAAGCAATCGGAGGATTCACAGTGCCAACCTACGCTTATGCCTGCAAAGATTGCGGACACAACTTCGACATTCAGCAGTCGTTCAGCGACAGCTCGTTGACGGTCTGCCCGGAATGCGGCGGAAATTTGCGCAAGAAGTTCAATTCGGTCGGTGTCTCGTTCAAGGGCTCCGGCTTCTATTCCACCGACTCGCGCTCCTCGAGTTCGGCCACCGCACCGGCAACTGCGCCTGCGCCTGCCGCATCGACGTCGGAGAGCAAAACAGCGTCGCCGGCCGCGGGCTGAGTTCGTAGGACTCCTCCTACCCTGCTCTTGGTTTTCGCCTTTCGTGCACATCCGGAGTGAACGCGTCGACCAGGCGGAACTGGTTCAGTAACCTCGCTGCATGGCTTCGGCACCGGACAAACCCCGATTTGCTGCTTTCGCCGGCAGGACCTTCCGACTCGTGCGCCGACGACGGCGGTTCTTCGCCGCGGTGTTGTTCTGCGCCGCGATCGCGATCGCGGTGAACCAACTCGCGCCCGGCAGCCAAGCCAGCCAAGCCGTGCTTTCAGCGGCCAGGGACTTGCCGTCCGGCACCCGGCTCAGCGCAGCGGACCTGCGTCTGGTCCGCGTCCCGACGTCGTTGCTCCCGGATTCGGCCTTGGCGCGGTTGGACGACGCGACCGGCCAACAGCTTGCCGGGGCGCTCCGCAAGGGGCAGTTGCTGACCGATGCTTCCCTGGTGGGCCAGAGTTTGCTGGCCGGCGCCCCGCCGGGCAGCTCCGCCGTCCCGCTCCGATTGGCGGACCCGGCAACCGCCCAGTTGGTCTCCCCCGGCCAACTGGTCACCGTAGTCGGCACATCCGACGACGGCACCGGAAGGACCGGAGCCGGAACCGTGCTCGCCACTGCGGTCCCGGTCCTGTGGGCGCAGCGCAAAAGCGAGGCCACGTCGAACTGGGCTGCGGTGAAGGACGCCGAAGGCTTGGTGGTGATCGCCGCGACGGCGGAACAGGCCACAGCTTTGGCCGGAGCCGTTGGCCGAACCCGGCTGTCCCTGGTCTTGGTCAGCCCGCCATGAACCCGGTCGACCGATCCAGACCGGCGCGACGCCGGGCAACTCAACCCCAGTGCGGAGGCTTCTGCTCGCGGAGCCACTCGTCGTGGTTGGCTGATTCGGCATCGCCCCAAGCCCGCGGATCGTCCTCCGCGGCCCGCTGCGGCAAAACCGGCTCCGCAGCTGCCGTACGGGCAGTGCTTTTCTTTTCGTCCATCTGAGCTTCCTGCGCCGGGGTCGGGCCGGATTCGACGCCGAGCAACGACGGCAAATCGACGTGGTTCAAAGAACGGTCCAGTCCGAGGTAGCCGCCGATCCGGTCGGCACAAGCCGAAGGGTCCGTGAACACTTCGATGGTCCACAACGGCATGTAGCGCCAACCCCGTTGTTCCAAAAGCTGCGGGCGCAACCTGCTGCGTTCTCGGACGCTCATCTGCCGATAACGCCGGGAACCATCCGATTCCACCGCCACGGGCGTCGGAATTTCGCTGTCGACCGAGCCCAGATACCTGATCGGATCAGCGGCCGCGACGATGTCGATGACCCCGTCGTAGTTGTACCAGACCCGGGCATCCCTGGCCCGGAGCCGATCCGCCAGGTCTGCCACCAACGGATCGTCCTCCAGGCCCTGACCTGCGGCCAACGTGTGCGGCGCCGCCGCTCCGGTGACCGATGCGCCGCCCAGTTCCCGTTCGAGCAGCTGATAGAAGTCCCGGGCCCCGTAGTTCAGTTTCGCGGTGTCCAGATCTTCCGGCTTGAAGCAGCTCAAAACCGTCAAATGCTCCCGCGCCCGAGTCATCGCGAGCGCGAACTTGCCCCGGCCGTCCGCCTGCGACAGCGGACCGAAGCTGTGCAGCGCCCTACCGTGCGGAGTCCGACCGAAGCCCAAAGAGAAGATGATCCGGTCCCGCACGAGTCCCGGTGCCCGGTCCAGATGGACCACCCGGAACGGCGTATCCGAGGTATTGGCGAAAAATTCCTGGAGCTCCGGGTGGTTCGCCAAATTGAGCCGGATCGCTTCGGCCACCCGCGCGGCATGCCTGGCGCTAGCCGTGATCACAGCCAACGAGGACCGCGGATGCACTCGCGCGGCTTCGAAGACCAGGTCGACCACCCGGTTCACTTCGGCGGCCACAGACTCGACGCCTTCGCTGTCGCTGCCCGGCAACCCCGTGCCATCGGCCAGATACTCGACACTGACCGCGCGATCCAGACCGGTCACCGCTTTGCCGTCCGGCAGCAGCCGCAACGCACCGTCGTAGAAATCCTGGCTCAGCTGAGCGCTCAGATCCTCATCGATACTGCGGTAGCTGCGTCGGAGCTGGACCTTCGGCCGGATGCGGGCCAGGGCATCGAACACACTGACCAGGGGTTTGGCATTTCTCGGCAGGCTGCGCGCCGCCGTCGATACCGCGAACGGTGCCGGGCTGAGCAGACGATCATCGCCGAACGCGACCACTTGCCGGGCCCTGGCCAGGGACGGCAACGCCGACTGGATCGAGACCGACTCGGCATCCAGGAAAATCACCGCATCGAACCGCTTGCCTTCGGGCAGCACGGTCGGAGCGATCAGCGGGCTGGCCGCCCAGACCGGTACCAATTGGTCCACCAGCTGCCCGGCATGCGCTTCGAGCAGGTCCAGGCTGATCCGGCCGTCCTTGAGCACATTGCGCAGGAATTCGCTTTCCCGACCGCGCCCGGCCACCAACTCACGCCATTTCGAAGCCAGATTCCAGCGCAACCTCGATGGACCGGAAACCACATGCGCCTGGTCCGCCAACCGGAATTCGGCTTCCAACCGGCGCAGGCTTTCGCCGTCGGACATCGCCAAGTAGTCGTCACCGCTGATCATTGCCTCGAGTGCCGACTGCCACCAGGCCAGTTCCAGCTCTGCCCGGGTCTGTGCCGGCAGCACTTCCCGCGCGGCCAGATCGTCGAGCAACTCGCCGAGCCCGTGCTCGCGCATGTTCTCTTCCAGCAGCGTGCGCTCCGGAAGGTTCTCCAGGGTGGCTTGGTCGTCGGCCAAATCGATCAGACGACGCACCAGCGCCTGGTGTTCGACGTCTTCCAAGCCGCCGCCGGCCGCAGTGCGCTCCAGAGCCGCGCCGAGCTTGAGCAACTCGGCAGCCAGACCGTGGTAGCGGTTCCGCAACTCGGCGAGGCCCGAAGGCACCGCAGGATGCCGTTGCGTCGTGGCGAACGCCGCCCATTGCTGACGCTGCTCCTGAACCAGCAGCAATGACTCGTGCAAGTCGTCGATGTGCACCCCCGGCCGCACATATTCCCGGGCCACCCGGCGCAGCCGTGATCGCTGCATGGAAGGCATTTCCAGGTTGCGGTCCCGGCGCCAGGTAGCGCTGGCCGTAGCGGAGATCAGGTCGTTGACCGGCCGGTCGAAAATATCCGGCATGAACTTGTCCAGGCTCTCCCGGACCGCGATCAGCAACTCCAGCTGTTCGCCCCACTGTGCAAAGGTGTTCCCCCGCCGGATCTGCGCGTAATCGGAGACTTCTTCCATCTTCTTCGCGAAGGCCGGAAGGCTTTCGCTCAGCGAACTGGCCAGTCCGTGCGCTTCCTCGGTCTCCTTGCGGGTGACCAACCGCGCCCCATGCCAAGGACTGCGTGTCGAGGAGGCGCTGAAACTGCCCAGCTCCGCCGCCCGGCGCAGCCGGCCGCCCAACTCGGAACGGTCCTTGATCGCGTCCAGGACGCTGCGTTTGAGCCGTACCGTCGTCGCCGGAGCCGGCTGGATCGAGGTCAACTCGGCCAGTGATTGCATTGCCTGGTAGGGCGAACATCCCCAACGCGGCCGAACCCCGTGCAACGAAGCAACGTGGTCGATCAACTGGTGCCGTTGCGCCACGAGCGTGGTATGCAGGGTGTCCAGCTTGGGCTGCGTCGCTTTTTCGTTCCGCACGATGGCCCGTACCAATTGCGACTTCAATTGCTGCGGACTGCTCTGCGCGCTCAGTTGCAACACCATGCTGTCCAAAGCGAGCCCGGCGAAACGCTGGGTCAGCTCATTCAGCGTGGAACGGCGTTCGCACAGCACCAAGACGTTTTTGCCGTCGTAGGCCAAAGCCGCGATCGCATTCAGCGCCGTCTGGGTCTGGCCGGTACCGGGCGGAGCAGCGACTACCAGGGATTCCCCGGAGCGAATCGCATCGATGGCGAGTTGCTGCTCCGGATCGGCATCGAGGACTTGGAATTCGTCCTGCGGCGAGCGCTCGTCCAAAGCCGGGTAGTCCGAGGCCTTGACTTGCCGCCCTGGTTCTGCCGATGCCGCATCGCCGGCAACTGCTTGCAGCAACTCGCCGACCAGGCCCTCTCCGGAACGCAATGCCGGATCGTCCAGGTTTTCACTGATATCGGCGAAACTTCCGGCGAGCAGACGGTGCTCGATCGTCACGCCTGGAATCGTGGCGGTCAGGATCCGCAAATGGTCGAGTACCGGCCCCGGATCGAACCTCGCGGTGTTGTAGGCCAGCCGGGCCACTGCCTGGGCATCGAAGCTGATCCCGTATTGTGCCTGCAGCAACCGGACCAACGCTGGATTGATCTTGGCCTGACCGGTGAGCTGGAGTTCGTAGTCTTCCTGTCCGGCCCGCGCGCTGAGCGCAACCGAAATCAACATGACCGGTGCGCTGATCGTGTGGTGGGTACCGCTGGCGGAGGTTCCCCAGCCCACGGTCCCGGCGGCCAAATAGCCCACATCGACGCCTCGGTCGGAGCCCAGTTCCTGGATCTTGGCACGGAGCGCGCGCGCCGCCTGCATCGCTGCGGAAAGCTGTCCGGGGTCCCGGATCAGCGTCGAGAGCCGGGTCTTCCGGCCGGCCAGGAGCTGGGCCAATCCCGAAGGGTGGGCATGCGTCAGGTCGACGCAACCAGCACCCCGGGGGTCGAAATCGAGCAGGGTGTCCGGCCCGCTGAATGGCTCCAGGGCGTCGAGCCAGGCGCGCAGTTGCTCAGCGTCTGCCGACTGGCTGGCGTTCTCTGACACGTGGCCCTTCTTCTCTACCTTTTGGCTCTCTGGCTTCTTTTCCGCTTTGGCCGGTTTCTTGCCCGGCCGCGCCTCCGTGGGCCGTTCCTTCTTCGCGCCCGAAGGCGGCGTCGCGGCCGGCGTCGAACTCGAATCCGCCGGTTGGGCAGATTCGGCAGATGCCGACGACGGCTCGCCTCGCACTGCTCGTTGCAATCTCGACCATACCGGCATGATTCTGAGGCTAACCGGTTAGTTCACGATATCGGGTATGGCACACGGACGCGAGCCGAAAACATTGCCTGTGACCTGGCACAGTCCGGGCACTGCAGCGCGGCTCACTCCCACTCGATGGTTCCCGGCGGCTTGCTGGTGACATCGAGGACCACCCGGTTGACGCCGTCGACCTCGTTGGTGATCCGATTCGAAATCCGGGCCAAAAGGTCGTAGGGCAATCTCGACCAGTCCGCGGTCATCGCATCTTCGCTCGACACCGGGCGGAGCACGATCGGATGGCCGTAAGTGCGCCCGTCGCCTTGCACGCCTACGCTGCGCACGTCGGCCAGCAGGACTACCGGCATCTGCCAAACCTCATGGTCCAAGCCGGCCGCAGTCAGTTCGGCGCGCGCGATCGCATCGGCCTTGCGCAGCAATTCCAGTCGATCAGCGGTGATCTCGCCGACGATCCGGATGCCCAGACCGGGCCCTGGGAACGGCTGCCGCTGCACGATTTCGGCCGGCAGGCCCAATTGCGCGCCGACCGCCCGCACTTCGTCTTTGAACAATGCGCGCAACGGCTCGACCAAATCGAACTGGAGGTCCTCCGGCAGACCGCCCACATTGTGGTGGCTTTTGATGTTCGCAGCACCCTCCCCGCCGCCGGATTCGACGACGTCCGGGTAGAGCGTGCCCTGCACCAGGAATTTGATCTGCTGACCGTCCTGACCCGCCTGCTCGACCAAAGTACGCTCGGCCTCTTCGAAGGATCGGATGAACTCCCGGCCGATGATCTTGCGCTTGGTCTCCGGATCGCTGACCCCGGCCAAGGCGGTCAAGAACCGATCGGCCTCGCGGGCGACGTAGAGGTTCACCCCGGTCGCAGCCACGAAGTCGCGTTCGACCTGCTCGGCTTCGCCTTCGCGCAGCAGCCCATGGTCCACGAAAACACAGGTCAACTGGTCGCCGACGGCGCGCTGCACGAGCGCTGCGGCTACCGCCGAGTCGACGCCGCCGGACAATCCGCAAATCACTTTCCCGGTGCCCACCTGGGCGCGGATCCGTTCGACCTGCTCTTCGATGACATTGCCAGTAGTCCAGTTCGGCTCGATTTTGGCTTCGTTGAAGAGGAAGTTCTCCAACACCTTCTGGCCGAAATTGGAATGCTTGACTTCCGGGTGCCACTGCACGCCGAAAAGGCATTTCTCCGTGTTGGCGAAGGCTGCCACCGGCGCTCCGGACGTGCTGGCGAGGACCTCGAACCCGGCGGGTGCTTCTTGCACCGAGTCGCCATGGCTCATCCAGACGTTCTGCTGGTCCGGGGTGCCTGCCAGGATGGAGCGCGCAGCACCGGTTGACGTGACGTCGGTGGCTCCGTATTCGCGCAAGCCGGTCTTGGCCACGGTTCCGCCCAGAGCCAGGGCCATGGCTTGGAATCCGTAGCAAATGCCGAAGACCGGCACGCCGGCCTCGAACAAGTCGGCACCGACCGAAGGGGCTGCCTCGGCGTAAACGCTTGAGGGCCCGCCGGAAAGGATGATCGCGGCCGGGTTCTTGGCCAGCAACTGCTCCGTACTGAAGGTATGCGGGACGATCTCCGAGTACACATTCGCCTCGCGGACCCGCCGGGCGATCAATTGCGCATACTGGGCGCCGTAATCGACGACCAGGACCGGGCGGTGGGAAGTCTGCGCATCGGCAGCGGGAATAGTCACCCGACAATTCTAGCGAACCGTCCGCCTGCTTTTTACCGGGCCGCCGCCGGGCATTCGAGCCGGACTCGGAAGCTGGAATCACGCCCCGCGGCTGTGGAACCCGATCGAGTCCGCCCGGCGGGCACGTGGACCGGCGGCGGGAAACCGGTTCAATAGCGTTTCGAGGCCTGCGGGTTCGCCGCGATCTCTTCGAGCGTCTGCGCATGGATCCGGCGTTCCACGAAGAAGGACAGCAACGGCACCACGCCGCCCAAGGCGATCAGGATGAACTTGCTGAACTTCCAGCGCATCAAGGACCACAACCGGAAATCGGCGATCAGGTACACCACGTACATCCAACCGTGCGCGATCAGCACCGCGGTCGAAAGGTTGAACGATCCGGTCACCGCGAAGGAACCTTCCGGCCCCACTTCCACGAAGCCGAAGCCGTGCGGCTGCCCGGTCACGGTGTTCGTGCCGCCGACCAGCAGAACCAGGTTGAAGACATAACGCAGGATCACTTCCGCGGTGAGCAGCAAAAGCATCGCACCGGTCAGGTACGCGAGCACTTTGTAGAACCCCAGCGCGGATCGGATCTGCGCCACCGTGCCGCCGAATCGCCGTTTGGCCGGCCGTTGCGGAGAACTCACTGTTGCACTTCCTTCGTCGAAATGTTTGGCCCGGCAGCGGCGGCCGCTTCACCGGCTGGCTGCGGATCGTCGTCGAAATCGTCCTCGAACTCCGGCTCGTTTTCGCGCCGGAAGTCGTCGGCGACCAGACGCCACCAGAGGAACACCGAGAACCCGGCGAACACGATCCATTCCACCGCGTAGAAGAGATTGAGCCAATTGAAGTTCTGGTTCGGCGGCTGCGCATCCACCGAGATCCCCTTGAGGTCGCCCGGCACAGCGTGCGCTCCGATGTCTCCGGCCGGGCCGACTTCGCTGAACGAAACCACGAATCCCTGGTAGCTGCTGACCTGCCAGATATTGATCAGCTCCGCGGTGGAGAGCACCGCCAGCTGACCTTCCGGCAGATTCTTGGCAACCACCGGGGCTTCGGCCGGGATCAAGCGCCCGGTCAAGGTCAACGGGCCCGACGGCGCCGGGCGGGCTTGGGCGGGATCGGCGATCCACCCCCTGGCCACTGGAATCACCGTGTACGGAGTGGCTCCGGCGCCTTGCAGCACCGGTGCACCGTCGACCACGAAGGCGTCGACCACCCAGTAACCCTTTTCGCCGTTCTGCAGCCGGTCCCTGATGATCGCCTGCTTGCCCGGCTCGAATCTGCCGGTCATGCTGACCACATGGTCCGCCGAACTGGCGAACATCGTCTCCCCCGGTTTGAAGATCGAGGTCAGCGGTTTGACCTCTTCGGTGGTTACTGTCGGCTGTTCGGCTGTCTGCGTGGAGCGGGAAAACTGCCACTGGCTCAACAGCACGAAAACCGACGAGATCACCAAAGCCAACAGCAACGCGGCGATCCAACGGGGTTTCAGGGCGGTTTTGAGCACAGGTTAAAGGTACTTCGTCCGGCTGTAGAAAACCGAACTGAGCCCGGTTCTGGCGGCAGCGACACAGCTTGGGCACAGATTCCGGAAAAAACTAGTGTCATCTCGGGCGGCCTGGGACTAGGCTGAATTCTTGTGCGAACCTACCCCTACCCGATCAAAACCTCACCGGACACCCGTTCGCCGGCGAGGTATTTGTTGTGGTTGGGCAGCCTCCAGCTCCCCTCGCTGATCGGCGGAATCGTCTGCGGTTCGATCTGGTTGCTGGCCCAGGCGACGATGCCCTTGGTACTCGGCCAGACCATCGACCGCGGAATCCTCGGCAAAGATTGGGGTGCCTTGCTGGCCGGCGCCGCGGTGATGCTGGTGTTGGGCTTGGTCCAGGCGATTTTCGCGGTGCTGCGGCACCGGATCGCGGTCTCCAACTGGCTGCAGGCGGCCTACCGTTCCGTACAGGTCATCGGGCACAAGATCACCCGTACCGGCGACGCTTTGCCGTCTGCGATCTCTACCGGGGAACTGATCAACACCGCGGCTTCGGACGCCGTCCGGATCGGCCAGATCTACGATCTCACTGCCCGGCTTTCCGGTGCAGTGCTCTCCTACCTCCTGGTCTCAGTGCTGATTTGGAACATATCCTGGCAGCTCGGGCTGATCGTCCTGATCGGCGTCCCGGTCTGCTGCGCCTTGTTGCTTTTCATCATCCGGCCGCTCCAGGCACGGCAACGCGAACAACGGGAAATGGCCGGAAAGATGACCGCGGTCGGCGCCGATACCGTGGCCGGGCTCCGGGTGCTCCGCGGCATCGGCGGGGAGCACATCTTCGTCGCGCGTTACCGGGACCGCTCCCAGGAAACCCGCTTCAGTGGCAACAAAGTGGCCCGTTCCGTGGCGACCCTGGACGGAACGCAGCTTGTGGTCACCGGGGCTTTCGCGGTGCTCTTCACTTGGCTCGGCGCCAATCTGGCAGTCAGCGGCGAAATTTCGGTGGGCGAACTGGTTTCGCTCTACGGCTTCTCGGTGTTCCTGGTCACCCCGGTCCGGATCCTTGCCGAAATGGTGTCCGCCGTGATCCGCGCTTTCGTCGGTGCGCGGAAGGTGGTCGCCGTCCTGAGCACCGACCCGGCCTATGCCGACCAAGGCAGCACACCCCCGCCAAGCGGGGCCGCACCGTTGCGGGACACCGCGTCTGGAGCCGTGATCCAGCCCGGAAGGCTCACTGCCGTGGTCAGCTCCGATCCGGCCGCATCCACGAAGCTGGCCGAACGGTTGGGCCGGTTCGACGACGCCGAACTCGCCGAGCACCCGGTGTACTGGGCGGAAACCGATCTGCGCCGGATCCCGGTGGCCGACATCCGGGAACGCATTGTCTTCAGCGAAGCCGATCCGCAACTGTTCTCCGGATCGTTGCGCGAACTTCTGGACCCGCGCGGCCGGGCTTCGGACGAATCGGTTCTGGCCGCGCTCGAAGACGCCGGCGCGCTGGACGTATTGGACGGCCTGGACGGGGGCCTGGACCATCAAGTCACCGAGCGCGGCCGCGGATTCTCCGGCGGGCAACGGCAACGCTTGGCCTTGTGCCGCGCCCTGCTCAGCAATGCGGAAACCCTGCTGCTCGCCGAACCCACCAGCGCGGTGGACGCGCACACCGAAGCCCGGATCGCTGCCCGGCTCCGCGCCGCCCGGAGCGGCCGGACCACGCTGGTGACCACGGCGAGTCCGTTGCTGCTCGGCGTCATGGACGAAGTGCTCTTCCTGGTCGACGGCCGGCTCGCGGCCAGAGGCACGCACCGGGAGCTGCTGAGCGTCCCGGAATACCGGACGGTGGTGATCAGAGGTGAGTGAAAACGCTGCGGACGAGTTGGCCGCGGAAACTGCACCGCGCCAAGACCCGGCGAGTCTGGGCGACGGGAAGCTGCCGGTCTCCGACCAAGCCCAGGTCAAACGCGAAGCCGTCAGACTGATCAAACAGCACCGCGCCGCGCTGCTCAAAGTAGTCGGGCTGTTCGTGCTCGCCGCCGTTGCCGGGCTCGCCGGACCTGCGCTGCTGCGCGTCCTGATCGACGACATCAGCGCCGGGACCACGCTGGAACACGTGATGCTTTTCGGCTTCCTGCTGATCGGATTCGTCTTGCTGCAGGCCGTACTGCAACGGTTCGCAGTGGCTTCGAGCATGATCCAGGGCGAAAAAGTCTTCGCCCAACTGCGCGAAGAGTTCATGGAAGAGGTCACTTCGCTGCCGCTCTCCACGGTGGAGAAGGCCGGGACCGGAGATCTGGTCTCGCGCACCACCAATGACGTCGAAGCGGTGTCCTTTGCGGTTCGCTTCGCGGTTCCGCAGATCCTGGTCAGCGCAGTGACCTTGCTGCTGACCTTGGGGGCAGCGCTGCTGATCTCGCCGATCGTGGCCGTGGCCCTGCTCGCCGGGGTTCCTTTGCTGGTGCCGGCGACCCGTTGGTATTTGAACCGTTCCACGGCCGGATACGCGGCCGAACGCGAAGCCTACGCCGTGATGAACGGGGCGATTTCGGAAAGCATCGAAGGCGCCCGGACGGTGGACGCGCTCAGCCTCGGAACACAGCGCCGGCAGAAGATCGACGCCGGTCTGGCCGGCGGTTTCCGCGCGGAGCGGTACACGCTCTGGCTGCGCAGCTGGCTCTTCCCGATCACCGAGTTCGCCTTCTGGCTGCCGGTCGCGGTGGTTTTGGTGTGGGGCGGCTGGCTGGCTTCGCAGGGCATCGTCACCGCCGGAGTGGTCGCAGCGGTGGCGCTCTACGCCGTGCAGTTGGTCGATCCGGTGAACACCTTGATCATGTGGCTCGACGAGCTCCAGGTGGGCGCGGCCTCGCTGGCCCGGATCACCGGCATCAAAGAGGTGCCGGCAGACCGGACCGCAACCGATGCCGAACCTGCGGACCAGGACATCGTGATCCGCAACGCCCGTTATGCCTACCGGCCCGGACACGATGTGCTGCACGGCATCGACCTGGTGCTGCGCCGTGGTGAACGGCTCGCCGTGGTTGGCCCTTCCGGTGCCGGAAAGTCCACCTTGGGCCGGCTGATCGCCGGAATCCATCCGCCCAGTGCCGGCAGTGTTATGGTCGGCGGGGTTCCGCTGGTGGACCGCCCCTTGGACGAGCTGCGCCGCGAAGTGGCCCTGGTCACCCAGGAGCACCACGTTTTCGTGGGTTCGGTCGTGGACAACGTCCGGCTCGGCCGCGACGAAGCAACCGTGGCCGAAGTCGAAAAGGCATTGGCCGACGTCGGCGCGCTGGACTGGGCCGCCAATCTCCCGGAAGGGCTGGAGACCGAGGTCGGCTCCGGCGCCTATGCGCTGACTCCGGCGCAGGCCCAGGAAATCGCCTTGGCCCGGCTGGTCCTGGCCGATCCGCACACCCTGGTGCTCGACGAAGCCACTTCGCTGATCGATCCGCAGGCTGCGCGGGACTTGGAACAGTCGCTCAATGCCGTACTGGCCGGACGCACGGTCGTCGCGATCGCGCACCGCTTGCACACCGCGCACGACGCCGATCGGGTCGCGGTGGTCGAAGGCGGCCGGATCACGGAGCTCGGCTCGCACGAGGAGCTGCTCGCGCTCGGCGGCTCCTATGCCTCGTTGTGGGACTCCTGGCGGACCGAGTAGGACGTCGCAACCCTGATGACAAACGTAAACCTTTTCTTGACATACTGAATATGTAAATTTATTCTTTACGCATGAACAATGTCGGATTGCCATGGTTGCGTCGACGATGGATCCCCTTGCTCGGGTCGGTCTCGCTGATCGGAATCCTTCTCGCAGCAGCCCCGCTGCCCCAGCAATTGGAAGTTTTTTCTGCCGGAAACAAAAGTTTCGCGGCCACCGTGAAGCCCCAACTTCCCGGCGGTGTGGGCAAAGTTTGTGCCGCAGTCCTCAATCAGGATCGGCAGGAACTCGCCTGTTTCGGTGCGCAACCCGATAGTCGGTTCGAAATCGGCTCTTTGACCAAAACGTTCACCGCCATGTTGCTCGCGGACGCGGTAAACCGGGGCGAAGTAGCGCTCGATACCCGGTTGGGCGAGCTTCTCGATGTGGGCCAGAGCCCCGCGTCGACAATAACTCTGCAGGAGCTGGCGACGCATACCTCCGGGTTGCCCAGGCTGCCCAACTCGCCAGGTTTCTACACCGGGGCGTTCTGGGCGAATCTGACCGCCGGAAATCCGTACACCCAAGATCGTCCGTCGCTTCTGGGCTATGCCCGCGAAGCGGCACTGAGTGACCGGGGAAGCTTCGGCTATTCCAACTTCGGCTTCGCCTTGCTGGGCGAAGCCCTTGCCGCGCGGGCCGGAACCGACTACTCCAGTCTGGTCCGTGATCGCATCACCACTCCGTTGGGCATGACGAACACCTCGGTGGCCGCCTCCTCATCGACCGGAACCGTGCCCGGGTACTCGACCTCATTCCGGGCTGCCGAGCCATGGATCATGCGCGCGTTCAGCCCGGCAGGCGCAATCACGTCGACGGTGCAGGATTTGGCCAAATATGCGAAAGCGATCCTCAGCGGAACGGCGCCGGGGATGAACGCCTTGGAACCGATATCGGCTATTCCCGGCGGCGACAGCATCGGATTGTCCTGGCTGACCACGGAGCGCAACGGCCGCTCGCTGAGCCACCACAATGGCATGACCGGCGGATTCGCCTCGATCATGGTCCTGGACCGGGAAGCCGGTTACGCCGCCGTGCTGATCGGGAACGCAGCGATAAGCCTGGACGAAGCCGGGTTCGCACTGGTCGCCGATGCCGCTGCAGAGTTGCGGAAATAACCATGGACTTCCGCACCGTGCTCCTCTGGCTGCCACTGGCGATCGGCCTGGTCGCAAGCGGTTCCGCCTGGTGGCATTTTTCCCGGTCCGACACGGCAGAACCTTCGCTGAAGGTGCTCAGCCGAGCCCTCGAAGCATTCGCCGTCGTCATCTTCAGCCTTCTGGTGAGCGATTTTTCCGCGGTTCCGTTCTGGTCCTGGTGGATCTCCGCAACGATCCTGACCGTCGCCTTCGGCTGCATGGTCGTGCGTTGGCCGCGGTTGGCCGCAGCACCCGAAACGCCAAGACGGCGCGGCATTCTGCCGGCCGCCGCACTCAGGTTCAGCCTCACGCTCATCGTCTGCGCATTGCTCGCCGTCGTTGCTTCCTGGTGAACGTGCTTGCCTGGCAGGGCCCTAGGATGGACGCGTGAACGACATCGATCCACCGCCGCCGGTTCCCAAGGTGCAGGCCGCCGCCGCCGAGCTGCAGAGGCTGCTGGACGTATCGCCATTTTCCCTGGTCGCCCGGGAAGCCCTGCACACGGCAGAACGGCTTCAGGCAGAGGCCGAGGCGACCTTGGCGTACGTGGTCAACAGCGCACGCGAATCCGGCAGCACCTGGCAGGACATCGGCACGGTGTTGGGCATTACGCGACAAGCCGCATTCCAGCGGTTCGGCTCGCCCGTTCACCCGGTCTCCGGAAAGAAGATCCCCAGATTGAGCAATGCTGACGCGGTCAAAAAGACGATCGAGGTCTTCACCCGCTACGCCGAGGGAGATTGGGCAGCCGTCCGGGACGAGTTCAGCGAAACGATGCTCGAGACGATCAGCGAACGCCAGCTCGAAGAGGTTTGGCTGATCGCGGTGACAAGCTCCGGCCAATTCGAGAAAATCGATGAAGTCAAGGCCAGACGCGCCGGAGCCATGCAGGTGGTCGAAGCGGTCTTGCAGTTCGAAGCAGGGAATTTCGCCGGCCGCATTGCCTTCGGCGACGCCGGACGAATCCAAGGCCTTCTAGTCTTCGACCCCGAACACACGGAGCAGGGCCGGTTGCCTTTTTGACTCCGGCATGACTTTGCTCCGCCCGGTCAGTGATCGAAGAACACCAGTGATGAATTGATCAGCTCCGCGATCACTTCGGCGTCGTGCGCCCGGCGCAGCGACTCCCGGAAATTCTCTTTGAACAGCGACCGGGCCAAAGTGGCCAGCACCTCCAGATGCTGCGAGAAGGAGCTCGCCGGGGTCCCGATCAACAAGATGATGTTGGCCGGCCCGTCCACGGCGCCGAAGTCCAGGGCATGGCCGAACTTGGTGATGCCCACCGCGATCGTGGTCTCGGTGACGAACTCGCTGCGCGCATGGGGCATCCCGATGCCGCCGGGCAGGCCGGTGGCCAGTTGGTGCTCCCGGGCGTTGACCTGGGCCAGGAACCCGGCCAAATCGGAAACCCGGCCGACCGCGAACATCTTCTCCGCGAGTTGGGCGGCGGCGTCCTCACGAGTTTCCGCGACCAACTCCAGGATCACCAGATCCGGTGTGGTCAGCAGGCCATCGTAACGTTCGAAAGGCACGTTCATCCTCGGATCTGGCTCATTCGCCGACCACGTCTTCCACGGCCAGGCGCACCGCGTCCGCCGAAGCGTCGTCGGGCTGTTCCTGGCTGAGCAGCTCGGCCTCGACCCGGGCCAGATACTTCTTGGTCTCGGCATCCTTGACCGCTTTGCTCCAGCCCAGGATCGGCGCCAGCAGATCGGCGACCACCGGGGCCGCAGCGACGCCACGGTCCCAGGACTCGATCGAAATCCGGGTACGCCGGGTGAGCACATCACTGACGTGCAGCGCGCCTTCATGCGTGGCCGCATAGACCACCTCGGCACGCAAGTAGTCCTCCGCCCCCGGCAACGGCTCGGCCAGGCTCGGATCGGCCGCGATGATCGCCAGAACCTCGGAGGTCATCGAACCGTAACGGCCCAGCAGATGCTCCAGCCGCGCCACGTGCACACCGGTCTCCTCTGCCGTCCGGTTCCGCCGGTTCCAAGCCGCCTGGTAGCCGACCGCGCCGAGCAGCGGAATGGTCTCCGTGCAGCTTTCCGGAACCCGCTCGTCGAGCGTCCGCACTGCCTCGTCGACGGCGTCTTTGGCCATCACCCGGTAAGTGGTGTATTTGCCACCGGCCACCACGACCAGCCCCGGCACCGGGTGCGCCACCACGTGCTCCCGGGAGAGTTTCGCAGTGGAATCGTTCTCGCCGGCCAGCAATGGCCGCAAGCCGGCGTAGACGCCCTCCACATCCTCGCGGGTCAACGGACGCTTGAGCACCTTGTTCACATGGCCCAACACGTAATCGATGTCCGCAGCCGAAGCCGCCGGATGCGCTTTGTCCAGCTTCCAATCGGTGTCCGTGGTGCCGATGATCCAGTGCCGGCCCCACGGGATCACGAACAGCACCGATTTCTCGGTGCGCAGGATCAGGCCCACCGTGGACTGGAACCGGTCCCGCGGCACCACGAGGTGGATGCCCTTGGACGCCCTGACCTTGAGCTGCCCGCGGTCGGTGACCATGGCCTGGGTTTCGTCGGTCCACACGCCGGTCGCATTGACCACTTGCTTCGCGCGGATCTCGAACTCGCCGCCCTCCACCAGGTTCCGGACTTTCGCCCCGACCACGCGTTCGCCTTCGCGCAGGAAATCGACCACTTTGACCCCGTTCACCGCTTGGGCCCCGTAGGAGGCTGCGGTGCGGACCAGGTCGTTGACCAGTCGGGCATCGTCGACTTGGGCGTCGTAGTAGCGGATCGAACCGACCATGGCATCGTCTTTGAGGCTCGGCGCGGCGCGCAACGTGCCCCGTTTGCTCAGGTGCTTGTGGAACGGCACACCACGTGAGTTTCCGCTGGTCAAGCCCAGCGTGTCGTAGAGCAGGATGCCGGCACCAACATATGGGCGTTCGACGAAACGCTTGGTCAACGGATAGAGGAACGGCACCGGGCGCACCAGGTGCGGCGCAATCCGCTGGATCAGCAAGCCGCGTTCCTGGAGCGCCTCCTTGACCAAGGCGAAATCGAGCATTTCCAGGTAGCGCAGACCACCGTGGATGAGCTTCGACGAACGGCTCGACGTCCCGGAAGCCCAATCGTTCATCTCCACGATGCCGACTTTCAGCCCACGGGTCACCGCGTCCAAAGCCGCCCCGGCGCCGACCACGCCGCCGCCGACAATGAGCACATCGAGCTCCTGCCCCGGTTGGTTCGTGGCTACGAGCTCAGCCAGAGCAGCAGCACGGAACTCCGGGCTCAGCTGCCCGCCGGGATTCTGGTCTCCAGGAATCCGGACATTGCGCGCCGAGCCGGACGTCGGCTCGGCTGAGCTGGCCGGCCTGGCTGAAGTCGCCGGTTTGGCTGAAGTCGCCGGTTTGGCTGGGCTGGCGGTGCTGCGGGAACGTGGCGTTGGCACAGGGATCTCCTCAACAGTGGCGGACAATTCCACAATAGTTCCCTCAGCCCATTAACGGCAGCGGCCGGTTGGCTCCGGTCAGTTTCCGAGCCGGACCGCCACTTCCTGCAATCTCCGGTCCAACGACTCATAGCCGCCCCGGGTCAGGGCACGCCAGAGCTTGATCGCCAGGTCCTTGTTCATTTCCTCCAAGGCGGCAATCGCCGTAGCGGGCAGGAACAAAGTCTCCAGCCGACCCACCGCGGTCAATTCGACGCCGCCCGCCCGGGCCCCGATCAGCGCCGATTCGCCGAAGGTCGCACCGGGATTGACGCTGGTCAACCGCAATCGACGGCCATTGGAGGCGGTTCCGCTGGAGATCACTTGCCCTTGCACCACGAAGAACACACCCGGGAAACTCTCATCCGGACCGAGGACCCGTTCACCGTCGTCGAACACGCGTTCCAGCATCATCGAGCGCAAGTCCAGCGCATCGGCATGGTCCAGCCCTTCGAAAAGCGAACTTTCGAAGATCCGGGCATGCTCCGGCGACTCGAAAGAGGTGCCGAAAGCGGTCAGGATTTTCGCTTCGCACCATTCGATCGCGTCTTGCCGGGAACCTAAAACCCTGGCGCCGGGCAGCTCCGGCGGCAGATCCACATCGCCCAATTTGCCTTCCGGATCGACCAGCAGCAACTCCCGGTCTTCCAACGCCAATCTGCTGTGCAGTTCGGCAATCATCTTCTTGGCGACCTCGGAGACCTCGTCCACCCGGAGCAGGTCCAAGACCACGTAGCGGACGTCGGCTTCGAGGTCGGAGACCGCACGGACCACGCTTTCCGCCCCGGAGAAGAGCAGGTCACCGGCAAGTTCGTAGACCCGGGCAATTCCACCGTGCTGGTTGAGCACCGCCCGGGATTCCTCGCTGCGCCTGGACCCCGAGGGCGAGTCCGCCACCGAGTATGAGCAACGCACCGCGGAGCGCCCGGTCCGGCCGGCCCGGACGAAGTGCATCTGCAAATCCTGCGACAGCCGCCGGCAGACCTCGACACCGCGCACGCTGTTCCCGTGTTCGTCCAAAGGCGGCGAGAAAACCGCCACGCCGATCTGCCCCGGCAGCACCGCGATGATCCCGCCGCCCACGCCGCTTTTGGCCGGCATTCCGACGTGCGTGATCCAGTTTCCGGCGCCGTCGTACATGCCGCTGGTGCCCATGACGCTGAGCACCCGTTCCACCACATCGTCGGTGAGCAGGCGCTCCCCGCTGATCGGGTTGACCCCGTTGTTCGCCAAGGTTGCTGCCATGATGCTCAGATCGTGGCAGGTGACTTCGAGGGAACACTGTTTGAAGTAATCTTCGACGATCGGGCTCGGGTCTTCTTCGATGATGCCGAAAGACCGTAACAAATAGCCGAGCGCCAGGTTGCGGTACCCCGAGCTCTGCTCGGACTCGAAGACTTCCTGGCTGAGCGAGAGGTCCCGCCCGGCGAAGCCGGAGTAGGCGGCCCGGATCCGTTCATAACGGCCGGCCGCTTCGGGCAGCACCAAGGAAGTGGAAACGATCGCGCCGGCATTGATCATCGGGTTCCGCGGCCGCCCGGAACCAGGCGTGAGCGAGATCTCGTTGAACGCTTCACCGGACGGTTCCACGTCGACCTTGCGGTCCACGGCGTCGAAACCCTGATCCATCAAGGCGATCCCGTAGCTGAACGGCTTGGAAATCGATTGGATGGTGAACGGGTGCCGGGCATCGCCCACTTCGTAGGTGTAGCCGTCCGCAGTCGCCAAGCTGATCCCGAACAGCTCCGGCGAGACTCTGCCCAGTTCCGGAATGTAAGCCGCCGGCGCGCCGGCGGTGTTCTGTTTCCCCTCAGCGTGCAGGTATTCGAGATAGCTCAGAATCGGCGATTTCATGTTTTTCCTTCCCCCAAGGACTGATCTGCCGGAGCCTGCAGCCTCAGTAGGGCGAGACCACTACTTCGACGCGTTGGAACTCCTTCAAATCCGAATATCCGGTGGTGGCCATCGAGCGGCGCAATGCGCCCATCAGGTTCGAGCTGCCGTTCGAGTGGTGCGCCGGTCCGAAGAGCACTTCCTGCAACGGGCCGACGGTCTCCAGCTTCACCCGGTCGCCACGCGGCAGCTCCGGATGATGCGATTCGGCACCCCAGTGCCAACCGCGGCCGGGGGCTTCTTCCGCCCGGGCCAACGCGGTACCGAGCATCACCGCGTCGGCGCCCATCGCAATCGCCTTCACGATGTCGCCCGAGGTGCCCATGCCGCCGTCGGCGATCACGTGCACATATCGGCCGCCGGACTCGTCCATGTAATCGCGACGGGCCGCAGCGACATCGGAAATGGCGCTCGCCATCGGCGAATGGATGCCCAGCGCCCGGCGCGTGGTGCTGCTGGCACCGCCGCCGAAGCCGACCAGGACGCCGGCAGCGCCGGTTCGCATCAAGTGCAGCGCCGGAGTGTATCCGGCCGCGCCGCCGACGATCACCGGGACATCGAGCTCATAGATGAATTGCTTGAGGTTGAGCGGCTCCTGGCCTTTGGAAACGTGTTCTGCGGAGACCGTGGTGCCCCGGATCACGAAGATGTCCACTCCGGCAGCTAGCACGGTCTTGTAGAACTCCTGCGTGCGCTGCGGGGTGAGCGCACCGGCCACGGTGACTCCGGCGGCCCGGATTTCCGCCAACCGGGAAGTGATCAATTCCGCTTGCACGGGCGCCTGGTAGATGTCCTGCAGACGACGGGTCGCGGCTGCGCTCTCGGTGCTGGATGCCAACTCCGAAATCTCGAGGAGCACGCTTTCCGGATCCTCGTACCGGGTCCAGAGCCCCTCCAAATCGAGCACCCCGAGGCCGCCCAATCCACCGAGTGCGATTGCGGTGGCCGGCGACATCACCGAGTCCATCGGGGCCGCGATCACCGGGGTCTCGAACTGGTAGGCGTCGATCTGCCAGCCAATCGACACGTCCTGCGGATCCCGGGTGCGCCGCGATGGCACGATCGCGATTTCGTCGAGGGAATAAGCCCTGCGTCCCCGTTTTCCGCGGCCGATCTCAATCTCGTAAGTCACCGCACCAGCCTACCGTGTCCCGCAGCACCGCACCCAACACGGCAACGCCTCCGAAATTGCCTGACGTCGCTGAAATTTCACCGGCGTCGGACAAAATCGACGGCGTAGTCCTCAGTGTCCGCCGTAGTTCGGCGCTTCCACGGTCATTTGGATGTCGTGCGGGTGCGACTCTTTCAAACCCGCCGCAGTGATCCGGACGAACTTGCCCTTGGCCTTGAGCTCCGGGATCGTCCGGGCCCCGGTGTAGAACATGGTCTGGCGCAGCCCACCGCTGAGCTGGTAGGCCACCGACGAGAGCGGCCCCCGGTAGGCGACGCGTCCTTCGATGCCCTCGGGGATGAGCTTGTCATCACCAGAAACATCGGCTTGGAAGTACCGGTCCTTGGAGTAGGAAGTGTTCTTGCCGCGAGTCTGCATCGCGCCCAGCGAGCCCATCCCCCGGTAAGACTTGAACTGCTTGCCGTTCACGAAAATCAGTTCCCCGGGGGCTTCCTCGGTTCCGGCCAGCAACGAACCGAGCATCACGGTGTCCGCTCCGGCGACCAGCGCCTTGCCGATGTCGCCCGAGTACTGCAGACCGCCGTCGGCGATCAATGGCACCCCGGCCGGGCCGGCGGCCTTGGCCGATTCGTAGATTGCGGTGATCTGCGGCACGCCGACGCCGGCCACCACCCGGGTGGTGCAGATCGAACCCGGTCCGACGCCGACTTTGATTCCGTCGGCACCGGCGTCGATCAGCGCTTGGGCTCCCTCACGGGTGGCTGCCTGGCCGCCGATGACATCGACGTGCGCGGCCACCGGATCGGATTTGAGCCGGCGGATCATCTCCAACACGCCCTGCGAGTGTCCGTTCGCGGTATCGACGAACAAGGCATCCACACCGGCGTCGATGAGCCGCATCGCGCGCTCCCAGCCGTCGCCGAAGAAACCGATCGCGGCACCGACCCGGAGCCGGCCTTCATCGTCCTTGGTCGCCAACGGGTATTGCTCGGCCTTGGTGAAGTCCTTGACCGTGATCAGTCCGCGCAACCGGCCGTCGTCGTCGACCAAGGGCAGTTTTTCGATCTTGTTCTTGGCCAACAGCTCGGAAGCATCCTCCCGGCTGATTCCGACCTTGCCGGTGACCAACGGCATTTTGGTCATCACTTCGTGCACCAGCCGGGTCGGGAACTCCGATTCGAGCACGAACCGGGTGTCCCGGTTGGTCACGATGCCGAGCAACCGGCCGGCACCGTCCACGACCGGCAAGCCGGAAACCCGGTAGCGGGCGCAGAGTTCGTCGAGTTCGGCCAGCGTCGCCTCGGGGCCGATGGTCACCGGGTTGGTGATCATCCCGGACTCGCTGCGTTTGACCCGGTCGACCTGTTCAGCCTGGTCGTCGATGGACAGGTTCCGGTGCACCACGCCCAGGCCGCCCTGACGCGCCATCGCGATCGCCATCCGGGATTCGGTCACGGTGTCCATCGCGGCGGAAAGCAGCGGGGTCTGCACGGTGATCCGTTTGGACAGCCGTGAAGATGTATCGGCCTCGGAAGGGATCACGTCGGTGTGGCCGGGCAGCAGCAGCACGTCATCGTAGGTCAGCCCGATCAGGGCGAAGGGGTCGTTGGGGGTCTCATTCTGGGTCACAAGGTCTCCTCAGGCGGGGGTACCGGGTGGGGTTTGCAACCGATGGCCGGCGCGTGATTACGAGCCTGGCCTGTGCGCTATTCCGGGATTGGATACATCCTAAAACGAAACTGCGACGGCGCCTATTCCGCGGGCCGCCGCTGTGATCGATTTCACCGTCCGGACTGTCGGGGGCGGATAGAGTCAATGCTATGACTCTGCAGTTGCGGGTGGTCAGTCCTCCGGGACTCACCGAACAAGTAATCGAACTGGCGACTGGACAACTCGGCACCGCCGAAGTGGCGGTCTTCAAGGACGCCTCGATCCTGCCGGCCGGGGACGTGGTTTCGGTTCAGATCGCCCGGGAAGCCGCCGGCGAATTCATCGAGAAACTCGATGCCTTGGGCATCCCGGAATCGGGCTCGATCACCGTGGACACGCCCGAACTCGTGCTTTCCACCCGCGCCGAAGCCGCCTCGGAGGCTGCGCCCGGGGAAGGCGCCGACGCCGTCATCTGGGATGAGGTCGAAAAGAACACCAATGACGATGCCCGGCTGTCCTGGAGTTTCTTGGCTTTCCTGGTCATCGCGACCCAGCTGGCCGGAATCGGCATTGTCACGAATTCCACCATTGCAATCGTCGGCGCCATGGTGGTCGGCCCCGAATTCGGACCGCTCGCCGGGCTCGCCTTGGCGATTGTGGACCGGCGTTGGGCACTCGCCCGCCGGGCCGCCGCCGCGTTGCTGGTGGGATTCCCGGTAGCCATGGCACTGTGTGCGCTGGCAGTCTGGGCTTCACTCCCCCTGGGCTTCTTCGATCCGAATTCGATCAACCAAGGTGATTCCGCGGTGGAATTCATCTACCATCCCGGGCCGTTTTCCTTCATCGTCGCGGTACTCGCCGGAGCAGCCGGAATGATTTCCCTGATCGGCCGGAAGTCCGCCGTGCTGGTCGGCGTCTTCATCTCGGTGACCACGGTCCCGGCAGCCGGATTCGTCGCCGTGGCGCTGGTGCTCGGCGAGCCGGAAAAGGCCGCCGGCTCAGCGCTCCAATTACTGCTGAACCTCTTGGGCATCGTGGTCTCCGCGGTGCTGGTATTGGTCTTCTACCGGCTGGTCCGGGCCCGGAGGCCGCACCCCGCGGAGTTCAGCAGCAATCCCTATCGTGCCGGCCACCGAGCGAAATGAGCACCGGGCTCACGGGTCTTGGGACCAGCCGGTGGCGGCCAGCAACCGCTGGTTGAACACCGGCCCCAGGGTCGCGGAATAGTCCATGGTCAAGTGGTTGTCGTCGATGTAGACGAACATGTTGCCGACTTCGCCCGGGCACACCTCCTGGGTGCAGAGGTAGTCCGTCATGTCGAGCAGGAAAAGCCCCTCGGGTGGATCTGACACGGATTGGAAAGGGCTCGCCGCGGCGAACAACGACGATCGCGGCGGGTTGCATTGCGGGTCTTCGCTGCCTTTGCTGATCACGCATTCGGCCATGTTGAAACTGAACCTGGGGTTGTCCCGCATCGCGACCACCTGGATCCCCTGCGAGACGAGGTTGTTGGTGGCTTCGACGAAACCGGGGGTCAGGGTTTCATCCGATGATGACGGCTTGGCCACAGTGCCGACCATCAGGACGGCATCCGGCTTGCGTTCCGTCACGTAGTCGGTGGCTTCCTGGTTGAAGGCGTTGCAGTCCGCCGTGGCGCTGGGCACACTGACCGTGTAAGGGCAGGCCGCTTTGATGATCGAAACCAGCTGCCAGTTGTTCTCATCCGCTGCGTATTGCAGGGCCGGCATCCACTGCTGGGAATGCGAGTCGCCGATCACCACGATCGATTTGCCCGGCGCATTGCTGTTCGCATGCGCACGGCAGACCGATTTGATGTCTGGCACGTCGCTGGCCCATCGGCCTTCGCAATCCGAACCCAGCACCGCGAACTGTTCCCAAATGCCGGCTGGTGCGGGTTGGATCGGCGCGTTGGGATTGCCTTGGAACTCGAACCCCGGAATCAACGCAGCAGCACCGGGATTATCCGCCGAAGAATTCTTCGAGGCCTCAGCAACCTGGTTCTTCAGATAACCCTGCCAA
>JAFOLH010000016.1 GCA_017419405.1 Renibacterium sp.
CGGGCTCGCCGATGAGCACCGGGTTGTTCTTCGTGCGCCGGCTCAGCACCTGGATCACCCGGCGAATTTCGGAATCGCGTCCGATCACCGGATCGAGCTTGCCGGAACGGGCGATTTCAGTCAGATCGGTGCCGTACTTCTCCAAAGCCTGGAAAGTGTTTTCCGGATCCGCCGAATTGACCTTGCGGTCGCCGCGGACTCCGGGCAGCGCAGCGCGCAATGCCTCAGCCGAGGCACCGGATTCACGCATGATTTGGGCTGCCGGATCATTCCCGGCAGCGATTCCGAGCAGCAGGTGCTCGGTGGAGACAAAGCTGTCCCCCATTGCTTCGGCGTCCTGCTGCGCAGCCTGGATGACCTGGAGGCCGGCCCGGGAGAACTGGGCCTGGGCCACCGTACTCCCGGAAGTCGCCGGCAGGGCTTTGATCGCGCTCGATGCTTCGACGCTCACCGAATCCGGGTCCACCCCGGCGGCTCTGAGCAATGCCACGGCCACGCCTTCGCGTTGGTCCATCAACGCCTTGAGCATGTGCACCGGTTCGACCTGCGGATTTCCGGCGGTCGAGGCGTTCATCGCTGCGGCAGAAAGAGCCTCCTGGCTCTTGGTAGTGAATTTCGTGTCCACGTGAGCTCCTTCCTTTTGGCTCTACTGACTACTGCAAATATAGGCACGGATCACCGGACCTGTCTCTGCTTGACTTGAATATCATAAACTAACTTGAGTCTACTACGCTCAAGTTAAAAAGGAAAGTTATCCACAGGCGCTGCGCTCGATTGACGCAACAGCAAGTGGCTATCTGAAAAAGATTTCGTGAAGCACGGCTGGCAACTTCCCGGGAATACAACTCCCGCTCTTGTCGCGCAACAGACGGTTGCGTAAGTTCCTAAGCGACCTCAAGGTCCACCTACCAGAAGGAATCGCCACATGTTGCGAACACTCAGCAAGACCCTGCTCGTCCTCTGTCTGGCCGCGGTAGCGCTGTTCAGCTTTTCGGCACCGGCCTCCGCAGTCACCAAGTTGAGCCAAACCGATGCGGCCGCCCAGCTCAAGCAGGCCGGAATCACGTGGTCATCGAGCGGCAACTGCAGCACCCGCTCCAACGCCTCCTGCACCTCATTCGACCAGATCAACCAGTCGACGGTCACCGGCGTGGTCACGCTCAAAAAGGCCAGCGGCTGTGCCATCAACATCACCGGCGGCACCGAAGTCGGCCATGCTTCAGGCACGCAGAGCCATTACAACGGCTACAAGGTCGACGTCGCCAAGGGCAGTTGCATCGACGCCTACGTCAAGAACTCATTCAGCAAAATCGCCGACCGCGGCGACGGCTACCCGCAGTGGCGCTCTTCGGCCGGCAACACCTACTGCGATGAAGGCAACCACTGGGACATCACCTACATCTGAGGCTCGAACCCCGGCAGCGCCCGGTCTCCGGCAAAGCATCGGCCTGCCGGAGGCCGGGTGCCGCAAGGCAAATCATCCCCTCCGGGAACGCCAGAGATACCAGACCACGCCGACGCCGCCCACGATCAGACTGGCAATACTGAGAATGCTGGTGATCAGCAGCGCGGTGTTCGCCCAACCCAGGTCATTGCCGAACGAGCGCAAAATCATCGACAACAGGTAAAACACGACGAATCCCACCAACCCGCCGATGATGAGGCGCCGTCTGGTGTTTTTCTGCTGCTCAGGTGTGGTCATCGCCGCGGGCCTCAGTCTGCACGCTGTCGCAGTTGCGCGAGCTCGGCGCCGGATGCCGGCAGTTCGCGTCGCACGGGCTTCAGCCGGGAAGCCAGCAGCCACCACAACACGGCGGCCAGACCCCAGAAGACGCCGACGCTGGAAGCCATCAGCCAAACCGTCGGGATCTGCGAGTTCAGATTCTCCGAGCCGAACAGCGCCCCGATGGTCTTCGGTGAAAACATGAAAATCGGAACCGCCAGCAGCACCAAGCCCAAACCGGTCGCCCGGAGGACCCGGGCTTGCGCGGGCAAGTCGGCGATGTTGCGAATCAGAACCGGGAAGAAGAGGGCAACCCAGACCCAGTGGTGCGACCAGCTGATCGGTGAGATCAAGAGCATCAGCAACGCGGTTGCCGCGATGCCGGTCATCGGCTCGCCCTGCCGGGCACTGCGCCGCACCGTCAGGAAGGTCATCGCCGCCAGCAGGATGCCGATGATCAGCCAAGGGGCGTTCACCGCGAAGTCAGGGCCGAAGAAATGCAGAATCGCGCCCTTGACCGTCAAATTGTCCACATATCCGGCGCCACCGATCCGGGACGTGTCCGGCAACAGCTGAAGCCAATAGGCGATGGACTCCTTGGGCAGCACCAGGAATCCGAAAGCGATGGTGCCGACAAAGCCCAAAGCCATATTGCGCAAGCCACGCCAATTCCCGGTGGCCAGGAAATAGAGGCCGAAGACCAAGGGGGTGAGCTTGATTCCAGCGGCGATCCCGATCAGCAACCCGGTGGGCCAACGCTTCCGGTTGATCATGAAGTCCGCCATGATCAGGCCGAACAACACGACATTGATCTGGCCGAAGGCGACGGTCTCCCGCCAGGGCCCCAGCGCCACCACGAAGCCGAAGGCCACGACTGCGGCCGGCCGCAACCAAGGATGCTGCAGAACCGCGGTGACGCTGCGCTGCCGGAAAACGAACCGGACGCCGTAGACCGCGGTGAGCAGGGCGATCGCCAACGACAATGCGATGAAGATCACTAGGCCGACGTCGGATCCGCAGAGTGCGAGCAGCGAAAAGAACAGCGCGGAGAACGGCGAGTAGGTAAAGAGCAGTCCGTTGTAGACCTTGCTGTACAGGTCCCCGCCGCCGCCGAGGACGCTTTCCCCGCCAGAGACGTAGACCCGGAAATCCAGGCCGAAAACCGGTGCAATCCAGAAGGCCCAAGCGATCAGACCCGCCGCGACGATAAGCGCCGCCAAGGTGATGAGGCTCTTGGCGAGCGGGCTTCGCAAAGTCACGATCCGATTGTCTTCCTGCTGGCGGGCGCGACCGATGTCGGCGCTTTTGGTATCAACATCCTACTTGCGACGCGGTGCCAATTCGCTCAGGCAGAGCACAGGAAGCGCGTCCGGCGGCGGCGGACCGCACTAAGCTGCCAGTATGGCCGTCTACATAGATCCGCCGACGTGGCCGGCGCACGGTACCTATTTTTCGCATCTGGTCTCCGACCAGTCGCTGGCCGAGCTGCACCGCATGGCGGCGGATGCCGGCCTCACGGAACGGGCCTTCGACCGGGATCACTACGACGTCCCGCTGCGCCGCTACCCGGACTTGATCCGGCTCGGCGCGATCCCGGTGGACGGCCGGCAACTCACCCGGCGACTGATCGCGAGCGGCCTGCGGATCCCGGCCCGGCAGCGCAGCGAATCCCTGGAAACCGCACTCCGGCTCCGCTGGACGTCGTTGCTCCCGGGGCACGACGGGATCGGCGGCGATTTGCTCGGACGCTGGGCCGAGCCGCACCGGCACTACCACTCGCGGACCCATCTGCTGGGAATCCTGGAAGCCATCGACCTATTGGCGCCGGAAGCCCCGCGGAGCGTGCGTTTGGCGGCCTGGTTCCACGACGCCGTCTACCGCGGTGTGGCCGGCCAGGACGAGGCGGACTCGGCCGAATTGGCCGGCAGCTTGCTCGACGGCGCCGTGCCGGCTGCGGAACTTCAGGAAGTGCAGCGGCTGGTCCGGCTCACGGCAGGCCACCAGCCGGAGGCGGACGACCCGGCCGGAGCACTGCTGTGCGACGCGGATCTGGCCATCCTCGGCTCCACCCCGGAAGCCTATGCCCGCTACCTGCACGCGGTCCGAATGGACTACGCCGCGGTTCCGGATGCCGATTTCGCCGCCGGACGCGCCGCCGTGGTCCGGCGATTGCTGTCCTTGGACCCGTTGTACCGGCTGCCGGCAGCGCAAGATCTTTGGCTGGAACAGGCCCGCATCAATCTGAACCGGGAACTCGCCGGCTGATTCCGAAGCACCGGAACCGAGTCGAGCTGCTCAATTCCGCTCAGCCTCGTCGAGCGCGGCCTGGACTTCATCGAGCCCGGCGAGCAATGCCGCCAACGAAGCCGACGGAACCCGCTGCTGCATCGCCTGCACCCATCGCTCCCGGCGCGCGTCAACCGAAGCCAAGGCCTCCCTGGCCTGCCCGGTGAGCTCCAGCAACGGTGCTCTCCGGTCGTCCGGATTGCTGCTGCGGCGCAGGAAGCCCTTCCCGACTAGGCGGTTGACGGTCTCCTGGACGCTCTGCCGGCGCAAGCCGCGCGATCGGGCCACCTCGGCCGCCGTCGTCTGCTGCTGCGCGAGTTCCTGCCTGCGCAGATATCCCAGCACCTGCCACTGCGCTGCAGTGATTCCGGACGGCTCGGCAAGCCGGTCGCCAGTGGCCAGAAATGCACCGTTGAGCCGGAAAACGGCGTCGACGACCAAGGTCATCGACTCAGGATCGCGTGAAGGCATCCTCTATTCATGCCGAGCGGTCAGGCCCCTGTCAACCTCGGCTCCGGACAGTCGCCGCTCCGGGTTATGCTTTCGCCATGCCTGATTTGTTGGGCGCCAGCCCTGGAACCATCGCGGCCTTCGACGACGCTTCGTGGCCGGAGGTGCAACGGATCCATGCCGCTGGCATCGCCGGCGGCCATGCCACCTTCGATCCGGCGCTACCCGGTGCGGCGCAGTTCTTCGCCAGCCGGGTGCCGGAATTGCGGCTTGCCTGGTTTGCCGGAACCCGCGGCTCCGGAACCGATCCGCAGACCGCGCCGATGGCCGGCTGGATCGCCGCGACCCGGGTATCGCCCCGGGAGGTGTACCGCGGAGTCATCGAACATTCCGTGTACGTCGACCCGGCCTTTGCCGGTCAGGGGATCGCCCGGGCGCTGCTGGAACAGTTCTTCGCGAACGCGAAAAGCCTCGGCTATTGGACCGTGCAATGCTCGATCTTCCGCGAAAACACGGCGAGCCAAGCCCTCCACGAAAAGTCCGGATTCCGGCAGATCGGCTACCGGGAACGGGTCGGCCTGATGTCTTACGGCCCATTGGCCGGGCAGTGGCGGGACACCTTGATCTACGAAAAGCGGCTCTGAACCAGGGTCGGTCTCAGGGCTGTCCCTGATGTGCCGCATAGTTCCATGCGGGAAGATGGAATCGTGAAAACGCTTTTGAACGTCATTTGGCTGCTCTTCGGTGGGATCTGGCTCGCGCTGGGATACTTCCTGGCCGGCATCATCTGTTGCCTTCTGATCGTCACGATCCCCTGGGGCATCGCCTCGTTCCGGATCGCCGGCTATGCCCTGTGGCCGTTCGGCCGGATGGTGGTGGACAAGCCCGGCGGCGTCGGAATCGCGGCAACGCTGGGCAATGTGGTCTGGTTGCTGGTGGCCGGCATCTGGATCGCCATCGGCCATGTGATGACCGCGATCGCGATGGCGATCACGATCATCGGCATCCCGTTGGCGATCGCCAACCTGAAACTGATCCCGGTTTCGCTGATGCCGTTGGGCAAGCAGATCGTGCCGACGAGCCAGCCCTTCGTCACCGGCTACCGCTGAGCCGCCGCCGGCCTGGCCGAATCCGTTCGATGAAACCGGCCGGAGCACTTGTGCTGGAGTGCACTCCAGGTCTTAGCTTGGGCGTATGAGCACTGGAACCCAACTTTCGATCTCGGACGTCTCCGACGCCACCGGCTTGAGCCAAGACACGCTGCGCTGGTACGAGCGCGAGGGCATGTTCCCGCGGATCGCCCGCGGCGGCGATCGACGCCGCAAGTACAGCGAGGAAGATATCGGCCGGATCATGCTGCTGGTCAAACTCCGCCGCACCGGAATGTCGGTGCACGACATGCAACGTTTCGTGCAACTGTTGGCCGGCGGGGCGGAAACCCACCAGGAACGAATGACCCTGTTGCTGGAGCATCGGATCAAGGTGCTTTCGCAACTCGAGCAGGTGCAATCGGATCTGGCCGCCGTGGACGTCAAAATCGCATACTACGAAAACAAACTCGCCACCTGAGCAAGCCGTCACCGGAGATCCGATCCGCTGGAACTTGCTGCCTCGAGCAAGTTTCCGGTCTAGTATTGGCCAGTCAGAACAGCAATACTTCACCGGCATCAATGTCGACGCACCGGAGGCGAGCCCCATGGGACCAGTACGCGCAGCCAATCCGTATTCGATCTGGCGGCGCAAGCCGATCGACGGAGTCGAGGACGAAACGCAGCAGAGCGGCCTGTTCAAATCACTGGGGCTCTGGCAGCTGACCGCAATCGGCGTCGGCGGCATCGTCGGTGTGGGGATTTTCTCCCTGGCCGGTTTGGTCGCAGCCGGAGATCCGAACAATCCCGCCGCCGGGCCGGCGGTGCTGATCTCCTTCCTGATCGCGGGCTTGGCCTCTGCGGCGGCAGCCCTGTCTTACGCAGAGTTCGCCGGGATGATCCCGCGCGCCGGCTCCGCCTACACCTACGGCTACGTGGCACTGGGCGAAGTCACCGGCTGGTTCATCGGTTGGGACCTGCTGCTGGAGTACATCGCGATCGTGGCCGTCGTTGCGATCGGCATTTCGGGCTACTTCGATGCCTTCCTCTCCGGCTTCGGCATCCACCTGCCGACCTGGATGACGCAAACCGCCGACTCCCCCGGCGGCTTCATCAACCTGCCGGCCATCGTGATCTGCCTCCTGGTCACCTTCATCCTCAGCCGCGGCACCAAAGCGCTCGGCCGGTTCGAACTGATCGCGGTCGGGCTGAAGATCTTGTTGATCCTGTTCATCGTGGGCTTGGGCATGTTCTACATCAACACCGAGAACTATTCGCCGTTCATGCCCTTCGGCTTCGGCCCGGTGGTCGCCGGCGCCGCGACCGTCTTTTTCGCAGTTTTCGGCTACGACGCGATGAGCACCGCCGCGGAAGAGTCCGTGGACGGGAAGAAACACATGCCGAAAGCCATCATTCTGTCCCTGGTGATCGCCATGGTGCTCTACGTCGGCGCAACCCTGGTGCTCACCGGGATGCAGAACTTCCAGGACATCGACCCCAAGGCCGGCTTCGCCTCCGCCTTCCAGGGCGTCGGGTTGCCGGTCATCGCCACGGTGATCTCGGTCTTCGCCGTGGTCTCGATCATGACCGTGATGCTCACCTTCCTGCTCGGCGTGACCCGGGTCTGGTTCTCGATGAGCCGGGACGGCCTGTTGCCCAAGTGGTTCGCCAAGGTGGACCGGCGCGGCGTGCCGCAGCGGGTGACCTGGATCGCCGGCGTCGGCTCGGCGGTGCTGGCCGGGATCTTCCCGATCCGCGAAGTCGCCGATCTGACCAACATCGGCATTCTGGCGGCTTTCGTCGTGGTCTGCGTCGCGGTCATCGTCTTCCGCTACACGAAGCCGAAGGCGGAGCGGACCTTCCGGCTCCCGTTCATGCCGGTGGTTCCGGCGATCGGCGTGCTGTTCTCACTGTTCCTGATCCTGCAGCTGCACTGGGAAACCTGGCTGCGGTTCGTGGCCTGGCTGGCGATCGGCCTGGTGATCTACTTCTGCTACGGCCGCCGGCACTCCATGATGAACCCGGACAGCCCCCGGCATACCGCGATCAAGGACTGATCCCGGCCCCGTTGCGCCGCAGACCCCGTAGGCTGGACCCATGCGCTCACGTATCGATTGGCTCGACATCGGCCTGCAGGTAGCCGGCTTCGTGCTGATCTTCGTGGTCTTGAGCCTGGTGCCCTGGCCGTTCATCCTGAAGCTGCTTCTGGCCTTGGCCCTGGCGCCGGTCCTGGGATTCGCGACCAACCGGATCCGGCGGGCGATTCGACGGCGGCGTGAAGAGCCGAAACGGATGCGTGTGATCAGTGTGGAAACGGTGGACGACTGAATGCGAGTGATCAGATACGCCGAGCTCAAGGCACAGCCCTGGCTCAATGGCGGCGGCAGCACCCGGGTGCTCGATGCGGATGCGCCCGGCAGTGATTTCGGCTGGCGGATCAGCATCGCCTCGGTCGACCAGGCCGGGCCGTTTTCCGCACTGCCGGGCATCGACCGGGTGATCACCTTGATCGAGGGCGAATTCCTGCTGCTGGAGGTCGACGGCGCCGAGCACGGCCTGGAGAAGTACCGGCCGTTCCGATTCTCCGGGGATTCCGCAGTGTCCGGAGAGCCGGTCGGGTCCAGTACCGACTTGAATGTGATGACCCGGCGCGGCGCTTTCCAGGGGTTCACCACGGTCCTGGAGCTGTCCAAAAAGCGCCCGCACCCGGTATTCCCCGGGCAATGGGCGGTGTTGCTGCAAGGCGCGGCCACGGTTTCGGTTCCGGGGCCCGATGGCAGCGCCGGTGAGCCGGTCGCCTTGGCACGGTACGACGCCGTCGTCGGCCACGGCGAGCAGGCGCCGGAGCTCAGCGGCCGCGGCTTCGTGGCGATCATCAGCATCGACCCGGCGCAGACCTGACCGACTCGACGACGGAGTTGCCCGGCAATCGGCCTACGCGCTCATTGACTCCGCTGGGTGTGCTCGTCGGTGCGCCTTGAAACCAGGCGTTTCGCCCACGGGTAGTAGATCGCGGCGGAGACCACCAGGCCCACCAGCCACGAGATGTCCGCACCGCCCAAGGCCGCCGCGAAGGGCCCGGTGTAGAGCGTCTGCGCCAGGAACGGGATCTGCACCAGGACTCCGGCCGCGTAGCTGAGCAAGGCCGCCCGATTCCACTTCCCGTAGCGGCCGTTGACGTCGTAGAGCGCCGGGATGTCCACGCGTTCTTTGGAAATCAGGTAGTAGTCCACCAGATTGATCGCACTCCATGGGATGAACACCATGAGCAGCAACAGCACGAGCGACTTGAAGTTGCCCAGGAAGTCCGCCGAAGCGCCGACCGCGATCAGCACCGAAAGCAGCAGGAACCCGCAGATGTAGAGCACCCGGACGGCTTGCCGGATCCGGCTGCGTCCGGTGAACGCGGAGACCGTGGTCAGCAACGACATGAAGCCGCCGTAGGCGTTGAGCGTGTTGACCGTGAGCTTGCCGATCAGCACCACCAGGGCGATGAACACGGTGAACGCCCCCGGTCCGCCGAGCTGGCCCAGGAACCCGACCTGATTGCCCAGGAACCCGGCTTCGGCGGCAAGCGGCAACGCGGCGAGCAAGGCCCCCAACGACATCGACCACTGCGAGCCGAGCACACTGCCGCCGAAGGTGGCCCAAAAGGTCCTGTGCTGCGGGGTCTGCGCCGGCAGGTAGCGCGAATAGTCGGCCACATACGGCCCATAGGTGAGCTGCCAGCCGGCGGCCAGCGCAATCGCGGTCAAAAAGCTCGCGGGTGCAAAGGCCTTCGCCCCCAACAGGGCGCCGACGTCGTATTGGGCGAACAGCCGGAAGGTCAAGTAGCCGAATCCGAGCAACCCGGCGATCGTCGCGATCCGGCCCAGCACGTGGATGTACCGGTACCCCATGGTGGCCACCGCAGCGGTGAGCACCCCGAAGACCACGATGCCCAGGGCCTGGTTCTGCCAACCGGTGATCACATTCACGGCTTGGCCGGCGAGCACCGCCCCGGTGGAGGCGAAACCCAAGTACATCAGGATCGCCAGGACCAACGGGATCACCGCCCCATAGACGCCGAACTGCGCCCGGCTGGAAATCATCTGCGGAAGTCCCAGCCTGGGCCCTTGCGCGGAGTGCAGGGCCATCACCACGCCACCGGCGATGTTCCCGATCAGCAAGCCGATGATCGCCCAGAGCGCATCGGCGCCGAAGACCACCGCGAGCGCGCCGTCCACCACCGCGGTGATCTGCAGATTCGCACCGAACCACAGGGTGAATTGATGCCATGGCCGGCCATGGCGCTCATCGGCCGGAACCACGTCGATGCTGTGCTTCTCCAGCAGGCTTCGGCCACCGGCGGTTCCGGGCACAGGGTCTCCTTCTTCTGCCACAACGCAAAACGCTCCTGCTCACTGTATCTTTCGATCAGCGAGCAGGAGCGTTTATCGCTCAAGGCCCATGCCGGGGCATGGTCGGCAGTTGCGGCCGGGCTAGCCCCGACGCGCGTTCGACGCGGGTGCGCCGGCCCGGCGCGGGCCCGAAGGACGGCTGCGGCGCTGTGCCGGAGCGTGCTCGTTGGAGCCGCCCTGGTTGGCGCTGCCATGGCCAGAAGCGTTCCGGCCCGCACTGCCCCGCTGGGAGCCGTTGCCGGCTCCGGCAGTACGGGGCGAACTGGTGCGGGCCGAATCGGTCCGGCCATTGGAACGGGCGCTCCGCGGAGCATCCGAACCGAATCTCGGCGCCTGCGGCTGGTCCCGGCGGCGTTCCTCGCGGTTGCCGGCAACAGCTTGACGCTGACCGCCGCGCTGGCCGCCTTGCGAACGGCCTCGGCCGCCTTCCGCACGCTGGCTGCGCTTCCGCTCGGCGTTTGCTCCGGTGGACCGGCCGCCGCCTTGCTGCGGGGCTTTCGCCGCGAGCAGTGCGGCCCGGGTCCGCGGGTCGATCTTCTCGGCCACATCGCCGACGAGCTTGGCAATCAGCGGCGAAGTCGCGGTGACCTTTTCGAAGGCCACGTCGACGCCTGCCGCGCGCATCAGCTTTTTGACGTCCTGCTGCTGCTCGGGAAGTGAGATCGTGACCACGGTGCCATCCGAACCGGCCCGGGCGGTCCGGCCCGAACGGTGCAGATAAGCCTTGTGCTCGGTGGGCGGGTCAACATGGATGACCAGTTCGACGTCGTCCACGTGCACCCCGCGCGCGGCGACGTCCGTGGCCACCAGCACCCGGACATCGCCGGAGGAGAACTCCGCGAGGTTCCGGTCACGGGCGTTCTGCGAGAGGTTGCCGTGCAGGTCGACGGCCGGGATCCCGGCGTCGGTCAGGGTTTTGGCCAGCTTGCGGGCATGGTGCTTGGTGCGCATGAAGAGCACCCGGCGGCCGGTTCCGGAGGCGAGCTCGACGATCAGCTGCTTTTTGACGTTCTGATCGGCGACCGCCAGCACGTGGTGCTCCATGGTGGAGACCGCGGCCTTGGGCTCGTCGACCGAGTGCGTGACCGGCTGGCTCAAGTAGCGTTGCACGATCTTGTCCACACCGTTGTCCAAAGTCGCGGAGAAGAGCAAGCGCTGGCCCTGGGCCGGTGTCGTGTCCATGATCCGCTTGACCACGGGCAGGAAGCCGAGGTCGGCCATGTGGTCGGCCTCGTCGAGCACGGTGATTTCCACCGATTCGAGGGTGACCAGCTTCTGCCGCATCAAATCTTCGAGGCGGCCCGGGCATGCGATCACGATGTCGACGCCGGCTTTGAGCGCGCGCTCTTGGCGTTGCTGCGAGACTCCGCCGTAGATCACCGTGGTGTTCAAGCCGAGGGCTTTCGCCAGCGGCTCGATGGTCGCATTGATCTGCGTGGCCAGTTCGCGGGTCGGTGCTAGCACCAGGCCTAGCGGGCGGTTGGGCTTGCGCAGGTAAGCCGCTTCGCGCTCGGCGAGCCGGGCGACCAACGGCAAGCCGAAGGCCAGGGTTTTGCCGGAGCCGGTACGGCCACGGCCCAGCACATCGCGGCCGCCGAGCGAATCGGGCAGCGTCTTGGCTTGGATCGGGAAGGGAGCACTGATGCCTTGCGCATCGAGCACTGAAACGAGGGCCTTGGGCACACCCAAGGAGGCAAATGTTTGCATGGTCAGGAAAATCTTTCGGGCTGAGTCTCTTCCGGCAGCGCGATGTCAATCGCGGACAGCGGCAGAGGCGTCGTCCCCCGCGGCCGGTTGGCGCAAGGGTTCGCCGAAGAAATGCATAAGAGACATTGCAGTCAACCGCACTCCCAAACCAAGGGGATTCACACAGCGGGACCGAACGATCGCGTTCATCGACGCAGGGTACGGATACAAATCCGCACCAAGTGTTACCAGTGTAACAGTAATGCGAATCATTTTCGGACAACGTGTCCGGCATCACGGCAGCGGGCAATCCGGGTCGCCCGGCACGCTTACCATGAAGACATGCCTGCAGCGCCCCCGTCCGCCGGCCGCGCTTGGGAAGGCCACCCGCGCGGGAGCAATGCCTATCGCAGGATTCTGGTCGCCCTGGCCTGCGCCGGCGTCGCCACTTTCGCCCAACTTTATTCGGTCCAGGGCGTGCTGCCGCTGATCTCGGCGGACCTCGGGGTCAGCGCCGCGGATGCCGCGCTGACCGTCTCCGCAGCCACCATCGGGCTCGCTTTGGCGGTGATCCCCTGGTCCGCGGCGGCAGACCGGATCGGCCGATTGCGCGCAATGTATTTTGCCGTGATCGGAGCCACGGTCTTCGGTCTGGTCGTCCCGCTCATGCCGAACCTGTCCGCGATCTTGGTGGTCCGCTTTTTCGAAGGCGTGTCCTTGGGCGGGATACCCGCCCTGGCACTGGCCTATCTGACCGAAGAAGTGCACAAACTGCACGCCGGGATCGCGGCCGGCACCTACGTCGCCGGGACGTCGATCGGCGGTCTGCTGGGCCGGGTCGTCGCCGGACCGGTGGGCGATTTCGCCGGTTGGCGGATCGGCGTGCTGGCGGTCAGTCTGCTTTCCGGGCTCGCCGCAGTCGGCTTCATCCTGCTGGCGCCCCGGCAGCGGGGCTTCGCGAAACGCTCGAAGCACGACGGCGGCCCCGGCCTGGCCGGACGGCTGCTCGCCAATCTGCGCAATCCTGCCCTGCTCGTGCTCTACGCGCAGGGGCTCCTGCTGATGGGCGGCTTCGTCGCGGTCTACAACTACCTGGGCTTCCGGCTCGGTGCGGATCCGTTTTTCCTGCCGGCCGCCTTGACCAGCTTGCTGTTCCTGGCTTACCTGGCCGGGACTTTTTCCTCCCGGCTCGCCGGTGGCCTGAGCGCCCGTCTGGGTCGCCGCCGGGTGCTGGCTGGTGGCACTTCGGTGATGATCGTCGGGGTCGCCCTGACCATGGCCCCTTGGCTGCCGGTGATTCTCCTGGGCCTGTTGGTGCTGACCGCGGGCTTCTTCGCCGCCCATGCGATGGCCTCCGGCTGGACGCCGGTCTTGGCCAAAACCGGGCCGGCCCAGGCGGCAGCCTTGTACAACCTGTTCTATTACATCGGCTCGAGTCTGATCGGCTGGTGCGGCGGCATCGTCTTCCAATCGCTGGGCTGGGACGCTTTGGCGCTCATGGTGATCGTCCTGGCCGGCCTGGCCATGGTCCTGGCCTGGCTCGCGCTGCGCCGGCACACCGATGCGGGTATCGGTGCAGGATAAGCTGGAAGGCGATGGAAAACAGCACATACCGCCCGCAACCGGTCTCCTTCGTGCGCCGGGGCAGCCGCCTCCAAGGGCGCCGGGAAAAGGCTTGGGAAGAGAACCGCGAGCAGTTTCTGATCGATGTGCCGCGGGCTTTGGCGGACACCTCGGTCGATCCGGAGTACCGCTTCGACGCAGCCGCGGCTTTCGGCCGGGATGCCGAGTTGGTGCTGGAAATCGGTTCCGGGCTGGGCGAGGCCGTGGTCCATGCCGCGGCCGAAGCGCCGGAGCGGGACTTCTTGGCGGTCGAGGTGTACCTGCCCGGCTTGGCGCAGACCGTGCAGCGGGCAGCAGCCAACGGCCTGCAGAATCTGCGTGTAGTCCAGGCGAATGCCCCCGAGGTGCTGGCGACCATGATCCGGCCTGGATCGCTCGCCGAGGTCTGGACCTTTTTCTCCGACCCCTGGCCCAAAGCCAAACACGAAAAACGCCGTTTGGTGACCCCGGAGTTCGCGGAGCTGGTGGCGCGTTCGCTGCGCCCCGGCGGGCTGTGGCGGCTCGCCACGGATTGGGAACACTACGCCGAACAGATGCTCGAGATCGGTGAAGCCTCGACCCTGCTCAATGAACACGAAGCCTGGGCGCCGCGGTTCGAGGGCCGGATCATCACCAGTTTCGAGAACAAGGCCCATCTGGCCGGTCGCACGGTCCGGGATCTGACTTACCGCAAACCGGCCTAAGCAGCGGCGGCATTCACCGAGATGCCGTCGACGATCTGTTTGACCCACTGCGCATCGGGCTGCTGCCCGGGCTCGGTCACCGGGTCGAGCAGAGTGAGGCCGAAGAATTCACCGGTGCCGAACTTCATGCCCACCACGGTGGCGATCCGCTGGTTCCCGTTCTGATCGGTGAAGTCCACCGCGACCGCATAGCTCTGCTTGCCTTCACTGGCTATGCTGCCCGCCATCTGGATCACCCCGTGGTAGGTGAAGGTGTAGAAGCTCGCGAACTTTTCGGTCCATTCGATGGTTTGGGCGTAATCGTGCACCGTGTCGTCGTCCCGGACCATCGAGAACAGGACGTCGCCGGGAATGCTGATCTGTTCGGATTGCGGACCGCCGCTGGAGTCCGCCAGGAGGAACGAACCGTCCGGCAGCACGGCACTGAAACCCAGTGCGGAGTGAAGTTCAATCGACACGCTCAACCAACGTCCTTTCGATCCGGCACGATCCCGGAGCCTGCTGCGGTTTTCGGTTGGCCGTCATCGGTGGCCGACCGGGGTGAAGGCCTGGATTTTCTCGTCTCCGGCCAGTTTGAAAAGCGTACCCACATTGCTGGTGACTTCAGTACTCTTGCCGATCTTCAGCGACGCGGCCCAAGCGTCCATGTCGACCAGATTCGTCTCCGCTTTGGCCACGGTGTTGACCTGCATGGTCACCGCGCTGCCCTTGTAGATCTGCTGCAGATCACCGACCATGGCCGCGGTGTCTCCGGTGCCCATGTGGCCCATGAACTGCGTGATGATCTGTTGGTTCTGCGCCGTGTAGGGGATGTCCATCTGCACGGTTCCCTGGTCCCCGCCGCTCAGTTTGAAGCCGCCCAACGCCCCCTTGTCCAGACCGTCGATTTCGGATTTCGCACCGAAGGACTCGGACAGGTTGCCTTTGGCGCTGATCGTGAGCTTCTGGATGTTGTTGTCCCCATCCATCGTGATCTTCGCGCCCACTTCGCCGTCGCCGGCCAGCTTCAAGTTGTTGCCCAGGTCCAAATCGGCCTTGACGTTCAGCGTGCCGGAGGCGCTCGAGGTGTCTTTGCTGAGGTTGTGTTCGTAAGCCAGATCCATTTTGACCCCGCCGCTCACCCCGGAGTCGCCGCCACCGAGCTTGCCGTCGGCATACACCGAGAGGGTGCCCTTGACCGAGTCGCTCTGCGAGACCGAGTGGTTGGCTTGCGCCGCGCCGTTGAGTTTGTCGTTGATGTAATCGACGGGATTGCCCACGATCTTCTTGACATCGCCGAACCCGTCCGGCGGCAGTCCGTTCACCATTCCGTTCAACGCGCCCTCGGCGTCGGCCTTGTTCTTGAAGAGGTAGGTCCGGCTGATTTCGCCGGTCAAGGTGGCACCCGCATTGACGCCGGGCTTGCTGTTCTCGTCTTTGGCGTTCCCACCGCCGGGGTTGTTGACCCCGCCGCCGATGTCCCCGGAAACTTTGAGCGAAGCCGAACCGTCGGCGTTTTCGGTGATTTCCGACGCCAAATGCGCGCCGCCGTGCACCCAGCCGGCCCGACCATCGATGCCGATCGTGGTTTTTTCTTTGAAGACCGGGATCGTGGCTTTCGCCTCATTGGTCAGATCCGAGCGGAGCTGCTCCACGGCACCCGCCGGCAGCTTCGACTGGATCGCCAGCAGATCCGAGCCCAAGGCGTTGCCCCGGCTGTCCTTTCCTTGCATGAGGTACTTCTTGTCCTCATCGGAAAGACCATTCCACCACTTCTCGACCTCGTCTTTGGAAGCCCCTTGCATCTTGGCCAATTGCGAGCGCAGGTCCGCCTGATGCTGCTTGACCTGCTCCGGCGTCGGACCCGGTACCCCGCCCGGGCCGCCGCCGTCGACCGCCGACGTCCGGTCCTGGTCCGCCGCCTGCTGCACGAGTTTCTTCGACAGGCCGCTGAGCGCATTCGCCGTGCCATTGAGCTGCGGCCGCATCCGGCTGTTCCAATCGGCGCGGAACTTCATCGCGTCGCCGCCGCTCCACGGGCTGTGCTGCACCGCCGGGCTCAAGGAACCCACGGCGGAATTTATCTGGTCGGCGGCGCTGCCGAATGCCTGCGCCAGGGCACGCAGTTGATCGGTATCCGCACCGAGCATTTGGTCATTCATCCGAGTCCTCTTGGTCGCGACGGCGTCGTACCGTCAAAGCAGCTTAGGTTCAAGCTCTAAGCTACACAGACCAAGCACAGGATGACCATGGGCAGAACTACCCACCAAAGCTACCGCCACGCCCGTCCAATCACCGGGTTCAGTGGGCAGAGACGTTCCTCCCCGCGGAAACCCTGACGGACGGGCGTCGCGGCGGACGCCGAAGTCAGACCGAGGCGTCTTCGAGTTCCTCGTCGTCGATTTCCTCGAATTCCACGGCCGCGACCACTTTGCCGGTCGCGGGTTCGAGCATGAACGCTTCGGTCTCTTCCTCGACCATGACGAAGTCGCCGTGGTCGGTGCTGAAGTGCCAGGCGAATCCGCTTTCGCCGTTGTACTCGAAGTCCGGCTGGCCCAACGTGATGTTCTGCAGCTCGTAGCCGGCCACATCGCACAGTTCGCGGATGATGATCTCGAAATCGGGCATTTGGGCCTGTGCGGCCTCCGCCGCTGCGGCCTGCCGTTCGGCCAGATCCGGCAAGGCCGCGCTGAGCGCATCGACGGCGGCGTCGATGTCGGCTTCCGGCAGCACCTCGAGATCCAGGCCGCGCAGCCACGCCCCGTTCAGCTCGGTCAAGTCGGTGTGTTCATTCTGCACCGCGATTTCCTCGTCCAAGTCGTCGAAGGGCCCCTCGACGCCGTCCGCGTCGTCATCGTCATCGTCATCCGATTCGTCGTCGGCCGCCTCGTCGGCGAGGCGAGCCTCATCGTCCTCATCGTCGTAGTCATCGTCATCTTCATCGTCATCGTCGAGCGAGCCGTTGAGGTAAAAATCCTGCTCTTCCTCGGGCAGCGCGGCGAATCCGGCCAGACCCTTTTCGAGCAGTGCCAGATGCTCCGTGGCCCCCATCGCGGTCAACCCTTCGCGGAGGTAACCGAGCAGATCCTCGTCCAGATCCGAGGTGAAGATGAATTGCTCGAACCCGCCCTCGAGCACTTGGGTCAAATAGAAATCCGCGTAGTAGCTGCGCAGTGCATCGGCGGCGATTTCGGCATCGGTGAGATACCCGTCGAACAGCGCATTGACGATGCTGACGTTCGCGTCGACGACGTCGTCGTTTCCGGCCGCAAGGCTTTCTTCGGACAAAATGGGCTTGGTCTGAACGCTGCTCATGCTGGATCCTCACTCGGGTGGAAGATGCTGGCTTGCCTGACACTGTCGAAGGTACTCAGCGGTTTCGGCTTCGGCCATGATTTGCGGGTGAACGTTGGGCGAATCTCCGGAACACATTCGGTGCAGTCCCGCCGCACCGGGAACCGGACTTTCGGAAAATCCTCCTGCGGTATGAGCCCGGCGTGATTCCGCGGCCAGACGCGGGGTATGCAACAAAGCCGGCGACGGCGGTTACAAGCCGCACAGTGACCGCACAGATTCGGCGGAGATGGTGAATTGATGGATACCGCAACCCTGCCCCGGCTCTACCTGGACGACGACGGTTCGTCGGGCGACAGAAGTGCACCCGGAGCCCGGCCCGGCACGCCGAAAGCCCGCCGACGGATTCGCTCGTTCAGCGCCTTCGTGACGATTTTGCTCAGCCTGGCCTTGGCCGCACTGCTGCTCTGGCATCGAAATCTGCCCAGTGCGGGCGGAATCAGCATGGCTCTGGAGAGCTTCCTGCCCTGGCTCGGCTTGCTCAGTGCGGTGCTGCTGATTCCGGCGGTCCGTTCCCGCTCGATCCTCGCCTGGGCCAGCTGGCTGGTCCCGGTGATCGCCTGGTGCCTGATCTTCGTCCCGGGCATCCTGCCGCAACCGGCGTCCGCTCCGGCTTCGGCAAACAGCTTGGTTGTCGCCACGCAGAATCTGCAGGCGAACCGGTCCGTCCTCGGCATCGGCAGCTCGCTGCTGGCGCAGAACGCCGACCTGATCGCGGTGCAGGAACTGCCCTCCGGACGACTGCCGGACAATCTCGACGCCGACTACCCGTACCAGGCCCAGGGCGGCTCCGTGGCGCTGCTGAGCAAGTTCCCGATCCTGGAATCGCAGTCCCTGCAGCTCGAAGGATTGAGCTGGGTCAGGGCCCTGCATGCCACAGTGCAGACTCCGGGCGGGAACATCAGCGTCTATGTGGTGCATGCGGCCTCGGTCCGGCCGGGCGAATATGCCGGACGGGACGCCATGCTGGCGGACTTGCAGCAGCGGATGGGACAGGATCCGGCAGAACGCACGCTGGCGCTCGGCGATTTCAATGCCGCGAGCACGGACCGGGTGCTGGCCGGCTTCCAGCAAGGGATGACCGAGAACCTCGCCAGCGACGGCGGGTTCGGCTTCACCTGGCCGGCCCAGTTTCCGGCCACCCGTCCAGACCACATCTTCAGCAAAGGAATGACGGTGAACCGCGCCGCGGTACTGGCGCCGGCGGGCAGCGACCACCGGGGCCTGATCAACACTCTGAGCTGGTGAGCTCCCCGGGTCGAATCCTTCGCCGGGCATTTGTTCCGGCATCGGGTTCGAGAAAACCAAAAGATTGCCTATAACAACCAGAAAACCGGCGAAACATCGAATTCATTCCATTCCCCGACGGTTAATGGTCTATTCCCAGGAAGCATCCAGTCTGCGCATCAATGGTTGATGGAACCCATCGCTGTGGTCGGCAACCCGCCGATCCGCAAGATGGGCCCGGAACCCCATCGACATAAGGATGACAATGCGAAAGAGCGTCAAAGCAGCACTCTTTGGAATGATCGCCCTAGGCCTGGTCTTCACGGGCACCAGCACTGCCGGAGCGGCCAGCACGCCGAGCCCGCGGATCGTCGGCGGCGACACCGCCAGCATCAGCGACTATCCCGCCATCGTCGCGGTCAACAAAGCCAATGGCGGCAACTGGTGCGGAGGCACCTTGCTGGCCGCGAACAAGGTGCTCACTGCTGCGCACTGCGTTGACGGCAAAACTCCCAGTTTCTTCAGCGTCAACGGCGGCAGCGCAAACCGCACGGGCGGCCCGAACTCTTCAACGGTGAAGAGCATCTGGATGGCGCCCGACTACAACGGCAGCACCTTCGAGAACGATTACGCGGTCCTGACCCTCAACACGAACTTCTCCGGACCGGTGGCAACTCTGGAGACCAATCCCGCAGTCTATGCCGCCGGCACCAATGCCACGGTCCTCGGCTGGGGCACCACCGCGAGCGGCTCCTCCAACTACCAGAGCAAGCTGCGCAAGGTCGATGTGCCGATCACGAGTGACTCGGCTTGCGCATCGGCCTACCCGCAGGGCAGCTCGAAAGGCACCTACTACAACGACTCGATGGTCTGTGCCGGATTCGCCCAGGGCGGCAAGGATTCCTGCCAAGCCGACTCCGGCGGTCCGTTGGTGATCAACGGCCGGCTGGTCGGCGTGGTTTCCTGGGGCTATGGTTGCGCCGGCAAGAACGCTTACGGCGTTTACACCCGGGTGACCAGCTACGTGGATTCGATCAACGCCCAACTCGCCAAGTAGTCAAGTAGTACCTGGCAATCTCGATTCCAGTTAGCCGCTTGGCTTTGCGATAGTCGGATATCCGTCAAACCGCTATCGCAAAGCCGGGCGGCTAACCTTTTTGGATCAGAGCCCTTCCAGCAATGCCGCAACTGCGGCGAAATAGGATTCTGCAGACTCGTCCTTCGCCATGGAGCGACGCACGATGTATCCCTGGCAGAGTCCGACGACGGCCGGCGCCAAGAGCCGGGCCCTGGCCTCCGCCGCCGAATCGTCCAATCCCCGCCCGCGGCGAAACCACTGGCGCAGGTATTCCGCCATTTGCCCGGTGAGTTCCTGGACCGCAGCCGCGGCAACGGAGCGAATCGCGTCCGTCTGCACTGCTTCACCCCAAACCTGGAGCGCCAACCCGGTTTTGGCCACTTCGGGCATGCTGCGCAGGAACCTGGCGACTGCCTCGCTCGGCGGCGGTATCTCAACCCCCTGAGCCAGCTCGAGCATCGCTCCGATCCGTTCCTGCAACATGGCCCGGGCCGCATCCGCAGTGAGTTCGTCCTTGCCCCGGTAGTAGCCATAGATCGCGCCCGCCGACAGTTCCGACTCGGCGACGATGTCCGCCATCGAGGTCGCGGAGAAGCCTTTTCGGGCGAAACAGGCCAAGGCCGCGTCTTGAATCCGCTTCCGCATCTGTTCCCGATGCGCTTCAGTCACTTTCGGCATGGTTCCATATTATCAAAAACGAACGTTCGTTTTGAAATTAGGGCGACACGCTCCATAATAGAGAACGAACATTCGTTTTTAACCTCTCCGCCTAAGGAACCGCAATGTCCAACCAGCCCAGCCCGATCAAGGACGGCTTGCACAATCCGCACACCCCGTGGCCCGTAGTAGCCCGCACCGCTTTGCTCGCGGCCCTGGCGGTCTGCATCGTGCTGTTGGCTTTCGCCTGGCCCAGCGTCACCGCAAAGGTCCAACAGCTGCCGATCGCGGTGCTCGGCAGCTCCGAGCAAATCGCCCAGCTCGCCCAAAAAGCGCCTGAAGGAGCCCTGGACATCCGCTCCGCCAATGGCCGGGACGATGCCAAAGCGCAGATCGAAAACCGCGAGATCTACGGCGCGGTCATCCTCGGCGCCCAGCCTGAAATCCTGGTTTCCAGTGCTGCCAGCCCGATCTCGGCGCAGCTGTTGACCCAATTGGGCACCCAACTGCAGTCGCAGATCCAGCAACAAGCCATCACCGGCTTGCAACAGGCCCTGGCCCAAGGGGCGCCGGCCGCCGGGGCGCCCGCGGCGGGGATTCCGACAGTCAAGATCACCGACGTCGTACCGCTTTCCACCGATGACCCCCGCGGCACCGGGCTGGCCGTCGCCGGCCTGCCCCTGGCCATGGGTGGAATCGTCGGCGGTGTGCTGATCTCGCTGCTGGTCACCGGAACCTGGCGCAGGCTTGCCGCGGTCGCCGGCTATGGCGTTTTGGGCGGCCTGGGCCTGACCACCATCATGCAAGGCTGGCTGCACATCCTGCAGGGCGATTTCCTGGTCAATGCTGCCGCGATTTTCCTGGCAGTCGGAGCAACCGCGGCCGCGATCGTCGGGCTGAATGCCTTCATCGGCCGCGCCGGGATCGCGGTCGGCTCGGTGCTGACCATGTTCATCGGCAACCCGCTCTCCTCACTCACCCAGCCCAAAGAATTCCTGCCCGGACCCTGGGGCGAGATCGGCCAATGGTTCGTGCCCGGAGCCTCCGGAACGCTGTTGCGGGATCTGTCCTATTTCCCGAGCGCGAACACCGCGTTCCAATGGCTGGTCTTGGCCGGCTGGCTGGTTGCCGGGTTGGTTTTGACCATGGTCGGCCATTTCCGGGACCAATCCGGAATTCCGCAGCACGATCAGCCCCCGGCCGCCGAGCCTGATCAGCCAGCGCCCGGGCACCGCCGCGCGCATGCCGCGATCAGCTGAACCCGAACACCGTTAAAACCTTGCGGCCCGTACTGAATTCAGTACGGGCCGCAAGGGCTTGATCTGCACAGGGCTCAGTCGTGGTGGATGGGCGGGAGCGGGCGCCAGATCACCATGGCCTGGCTCCGTGCCCGCGGCCGCTGGCCGCGGAGCAGGCTCTCCACATCACCGGTCGAACCAGCAGCGAACACCCGTCGGGCATTGCCCTGCTGGGCCAGCTGGTCGCCGAGCTCCTTGACCTTGGCCTGCAAGGCCGCCACCTGGTTCTCCAACTGCATGATCCGCTTGATCCCCTCGAGCGAAACACCGGCATGGGAGAGCCGCTGGATTTCCCGCAGCATATCGACGTCGTAAGGCGAATAGCGGCGGGAACGGCCCGGCGCCCGGCTCGGTGAAACCAGACCCAAACGGTCGTACTGTCGCAAGGTCTGCGGATGCATCTCGGCCAGTTCGGCGGCGACCGAAATGACGTACACCGGAGCGTGGTCTTGGGAAATCATCGGCTAAAGCCTGGCCTTCCCGGCAAGATCGGCCCGGGGATTCTCCCCCGAGGTCGCGGCTTCGAACTCCTTGACCGCTTGCTCGGCTTCTTTGTTCAGTTTCTGCGGCACCGCCACATCGATGGTCACCAGCAGATCACCGGTGGCCTTCGAGGTCTTCACGCCTTTGCCCTTCACCCGCAGCGTGCGGCCGGACGGGGTGCCGGCGGGCACCCGGACCTTGACCGATTCGCCGTCGAGCGTCGGCACCGAAATGGTCGCACCCAAGGCAGCCTCCGGGAAGCTGACCGGCACGTGGATCCGGATGTTGTTACCGTCCCGGACGAAGAAATCGTGCGGCGTGACCTGCACTTCGACCATCAGATCGCCGGGACCGGCGGCTCCGGGCTGCCCTTTGCCACGGACCCGGACCTTTTGGCCGTCTTTGATCCCGACCGGGATGCGGACCTCGATCACTTCGCCGTCCGGCTCGCGGAGGCCGATCGTGGTGCCGTTGATCGAGCCGGCGAAGGAAATCGTGGTTTTCGCGGTACGGTCCGCCCCTTTGGTCGGGCGCGGCTGCTGGTAGCCCTGGTAGGCGCCGCCGAAAATATCGGCGAACTCCGGGGGCAATCCGGAAGCATCGTAGCCGCGGCTGCGGGAGCCGCCGCGCGCGTTGTTGAACAGGCCGCCGAACATATCGTCGAAGCCGGCGCCGCTTTGCCCACCGGCGCCTCCGGCACTGAATCGGGCGCCTGAGCCCATGGCGCGGATCGCGTCGTATTGTTCCCGGTCCTCCGCGCTGGAAAGCACCGAATAGGCCTCGGAGATGTCTTTGAACTTCTTCTCCGCGGCGGCATCGCCCTGGTTCTGGTCCGGGTGGTATTTGCGGGCCATCTTGCGATAGGTCTTCTTGATGTCCGCATCCGAGGCGTCCTTGGAGACACCGAGGATTGCATAGAAGTCCTTATCGACCCAGTCTTGACTAGCCAAGGTATCTCCTTTCGTTTCTATTGAAGACTATCGAGCGGCCAGATCTGCAGGCTAAAACTTTGTTGAAACCTGCAGATCTGACCACTCGATGCGAATTATTCCGGGACCGCAACGATCACCTGGGCGGCGCGCAAGACCCGCTCGCCCTTGCGGTAACCGGAGCGCAGCACCTGGCTGACCGAGTCGGCCTGGACCTCGGCACTGGGTTGCTGGATGAGCGCTTCGTGCACGTTCGGATCGAACTCGACGCCGATTTCGTCGATGCGCTCCAGACCATAGGTCTTCAGCGCAGCTTCGAGCTTGGCTGCGATCGCGGCGAACGGGCCCTCGGTCAGATCGCCATGCGTGCGGGCCGCATCGACGTCGTCGAGCACCGGCAGCAGCGAGTTCAGCACGCCGATCACGGCGCTCTCCCCCGCGACCGCCCGGTCCCGCTCGACGCGTTTGCGGTAGTTCACGTATTCGGCCTGCAAGCGCAGCAGATCGTTCTTGAGTTCTGCGGCATCCACCTGCCCGGCGCCCTGGGCCACCGACTCGTCGGCGGGCACCTCGGCGTTGTTCAGGATGTCTTCGACTTGCGCCAAAGGATCCTGCTCCTCCGGAACGTCCCCGGCGGGACCCGTTGCCGGGTCCACGTCGGTTTCGTCTTTTTCGGGGTTGCGGCCCTGATCAGATTGGCTCTGGTCGGACATGACTACTTCTTCTCGTTCTTCGGTTCTTCTTCGTCCACGATCTCGGCGTCGACGATGTCTTCGTCGGGCTTGGCATCTTCGCTCGGGGCGTCACCGGCAGCGGCGGCACCCTCGGCCTGGGCCGAAGCGTAAATCGCTTCGCCGAGTTTGGTCTGCGAAGCCTGCAGCTTCTCCGAGGCCGCCTTGACCGCGTCCTCATCGGTGCCGGCCAGCGCGGTCTTGAGCGCCTCGACGTCGGCCTTGACCTCGGTCTTGACCTCTTCCGGCAGCTTGTCGTCATTGTCGGTGAGGATCTTGTCCACCGAGTACGCCAGCTGCTCGGCGCTGTTGCGGGCCTCGGCCTGCTCGCGCCGGGCCTTGTCCTCGGCAGCGTGCGCCTCGGCGTCGGCGACCATCCGCTCGATGTCTTCCTTGGACAGCGAGGAACCGCCGGTGATGGTCATCGACTGCTCCTTGCCGGTGCCCTTGTCTTTGGCGGACACGTGCACGATGCCGTTGGCGTCGATGTCGACGGTGACCTCGCCCTGCGGCCCGCCCCGCGGCGCCGGTGCGCTGCCGGTCAGTTCGAAGGTGCCTAACGGCTTGTTGTCCCGGGTGAACTCGCGCTCGCCCTGGAACACCTGGATGGCCACCGACGGCTGGTTGTCGTCCGCCGTGGTGAAGGTCTCGGACCGCTTGGTCGGAATCGCGGTGTTCCGCTCGATCAGCTTGGTCATCACGCCGCCCTTGGTTTCGATGCCGAGGGAAAGCGGGGTGACGTCGATGAGCAGCACGTCTTTGCGTTCGCCCTTGAGCACTCCGGCCTGCAGCGCAGCGCCGACGGCGACCACTTCGTCCGGGTTGACGCCCTTGTTCGGCTCCTTGCCACCGGCCAGCTGCTTGACCAATTCGGTCACTGCGGGCATCCGGGTGGAACCGCCGACCAGCACGATGTGGTCGATGTCGGAAACCTTGATCCCGGCCTCGGCGATCACGTCCTGGAACGGCTTCTTGGTGCGCTCGAGCAGATCAGCGGTCAGTTCCTGGAACTTCGCACGGGTCAGCTGCTCGTCCAAGTGCACCGGTCCGTCAGGGGTGACCGAGAGGTACTGCAGCGAGATGTTGGTGCTGGTGGCCGAGGAGAGTTCCTTCTTGGCCTGCTCGGAAGCTTCGCGCAGACGCTGCAGCGCGATCTTGTCCTTGGACAGGTCGATGCCCTTGACCTTGAGCTGGTTCAGCAAGTAGTCGACGATCCGCTGATCCCAGTCGTCGCCGCCCAGGCGGTTGTCGCCGGACGTGGCGCGGACCTGGATCGTGGAGAAACCGTCGTCGTCCTTGCCGACTTCCAGCAGCGAGACGTCGAAGGTGC
>JAFOLH010000017.1 GCA_017419405.1 Renibacterium sp.
ACCGTCACCGTTTCACTCGCGGATAAAGACGGCAACCCGGTCCTGAACGCCGACACGGCGAAACTCGCGGCCAGCAGTGACCCGGCCAATGCCAACTTCGGCAGCTGGACCAATAACGGCGACGGCACCTACACCGCCACCATCACCACCACCGTCGCCGGCGACAAGAAAATCACCACCACGTTCGATGGCGGAGCGATCACAGCTGGTGGCAATGACGTGGCCCGCTTCGTGGCCGGCCCGGTCGACGTGACCAATGCCGGCACGAAGTACACGGTCACCGAAGGCAACCGCGTTGCCGACGGCACCGCAACTCACACCGTGACCGTTTCACTCGCGGACAAAGACGGAAACCCGGTCACCAACGCCGACACCGCGAAACTCGCGGCCACCAGTGACCCGGCCAATGCCAACTTCGGCAGCTGGACCAATAACGGCGACGGAACCTACACCGCCACCGTGGCATCCACCGTCGCCGGCGACAAGAAAATCACCACCAGCTTCGACGGCGGAACGATCAAAGCCGACGGCAACGACGTGGCTCGCTTCACCGCAGGCGGCGTCGATGTCAGCAACCCCGGAACGAAGTTCACCGTCACCGAAGGCGAGAAAACTGCCGACGGCGTCGCCAGCCACACCGTCACCGTGACTTTGGCGGACAAGGACGGCAACCCGGTTCCGAATGCCGACACCACGAAATTGGCCGCGGTCAGCGATCCGGCCAATGCCAACTTCGGCAGCTGGACCGATAACGGCGACGGAAGCTACACCGCCACCGTGACCTCCACCGTCGCGGGCGACAAGAAGGTCACCGTCTCGTTCGACGGCGGAACCATCAAAGCTGACGGCAACGACGTGGCCCGCTTCACCGCAGGTGCCGTCGATGTCACCAACGCCGGAACGAAGTTCACGGTCACCGAAGGCAACCGCGTTGCCGACGGAACCGCAACCCACACCGTCAAGGTGACCCTAGTCGATAAGGACGGCAACCCGGTCCTGAACGCAGATACCACGAAATTGGCCGCAGTCAGCGATCCGGCCAATGCCAACTTCGGCAGCTGGACCAATAACGGGGACGGAACCTACACCGCCACCGTGACCTCCACCGTCGCCGGAGCCAAAACAATCACCGTCAGCTTCGACGGCGGCACGATCAAAGCCGACGGCAACGACGTAGCGCGCTTCGTCGCCGGTCCAGTCGATGTGACCAACGCCGGAACCAAGTTCACCGTCACCGAAGGCGAAAAAGCTGCCGACGGCGTCGCCACCCACACGATCACCGTGACCCTGGTCGACAAAGACGGCAACCCGGTGCTGAACGCCGACACCAGCAAGCTCACGGCTACGAGTGACCCGAACAACACCACGATCGGAAAGTGGGTGAACAACGGAGACGGAACCTACACCGCCACCGTGACCTCCACCGTCGCCGGCGACAAGAAGTTCACCGTCGCGTTCGACAGCGGCTCGATCACGGCTGATGGCAACGACGTGGCCCGCTTCACCGCACTCCCCGTCGATCCACCAGCCCCGAAAGACGACCTGGCAATCACCGGCCTCACCGCCCTGCCACTAGCCCTGCTCGGCGCACTGATCCTCGGACTCGGCCTGCTGCTCATGCTCACCACCCGACGCAAACGGCAAAACCCCTAACCAGGAAACACCGCGATGAGCTAACAGATACGACGGGAGCGGGGGCCCGGCTTGGATGATCCAAGCCGGGCCCCCGCTCCCGTCGTATCTGGATCCGGTCAGTTCCCGGCGATGAAGTCTTCCACGCCCTGCTTCGCCAGATCATCGGCCAACTGCTCCGGCGGCGACTTCATGAAATATGCGCTCGGTGCCAGCAGGGGGCCGCCGATCCCGCGGTCCAAGCCGATCTTCGCGGCCCGGACCGCGTCGATGATCACGCCGGCGGAGTTGGGCGAATCCCATACCTCGAGCTTGTACTCCAGGGACACCGGCGCATCACCGAAGTTCCGTCCTTCCAGACGGACGAAGGCCCACTTTCGGTCATCGAGCCAAGCGACATAATCGGAAGGACCGATATGCACATCGCGATCGGTCAGCGCCGCCGAAGTGTTGGAGGTCACCGCCTGGGTCTTGGAAATCTTCTTGGATTCGAGCCGGTCCCGTTCCAGCATGTTCTTGAAGTCCATGTTGCCGCCGACATTGAGCTGATACGTCCGGTCCAAAACCACGCCGCGGTCTTCGAACAGCTTCGCCATCACCCGGTGCGTGATCGTGGCGCCGATTTGGCTCTTGATGTCGTCCCCCACGATCGGCAGACCGGCAGCGGTGAACTTGTCCGCCCATTCTTTGGTCCCGGCAATGAAGACCGGAAGCGCATTCACGAAAGCGCAACCAGCATCGATGGCGGCCTGGGCATAGTGCTTCGCAGCCGCTTCCGAACCGACCGGGAGGTAGCAGACCACCACATCGACTTCAGCCTCACGCAACGCTGCTGTGACGTCGACCGGGCTCTGCTCCGATTCCGCAATGGTTTCCCGGTAGTACTTGCCCAGGCCATCCAGCGTCGGCCCGCGCTGCACCAAGACGCCGCTGTTCGGAACGTCCGCGAGTTTGATCGTATTGTTTTCACTCGCGCCGATCGCCTCGGCCAGATCCAGCCCGACCTTTTTCGCGTCCACATCGAAGGCCGCGACGAACTGCACATCGTTGACGTGGTACTGGCCGAATTGCACATGCATCAGCCCTGGAACCGTCGTCGCCGGATCGGCGTCCCGGTAGTACTGCACGCCCTGGACCAACGATGAGGCGCAATTGCCGACTCCAACGATGGCGACTCTGATCGGATGCTCGGCGGCGACTTGGCTCACTTCTTTTCCTCACTTGCCGCGTCGATCGCGGCGATTTCTTCATTGCTGAACTCCAGATTGCGCACCCCGGCAAGGTTCGCCTCGAGCTGGGCGACACTCGACGCGCCCACCAGTGCAGAAGTCACCCCGCCGTCGTTTTGTTCCCGCAAAACCCAGGCGACTGCCATTTCGGCAAGCGATTGTCCGCGCCCGGCAGCTATCTCGTTCAACGCGCGTACCGCCGTCATCTTCTGCTCGGTCAAGGCGCTTTCTTTGAGGAAATGCCCGACGGCGGCCCGCGAACCTGCCGGAACACCCTCCAGATAGCGATCGGTCAAGACTCCTTGGGCCAACGGCGAATAGGCGATCGAGCCGATGCCCTCGTCCTTGAGTACCGCGAGCAACGACGATCCGCTGCTGTCCGGGGTTTCGATCCAGCGGTCGAAGATGTTGTAGTTGGGCTGATTGATCACCATCGGCGTGCCGAGTTCCCGGAGGATCCGAGCCGCTTCGAGGGTCTGCGCAGCCGAGTAGTTCGAAACCCCGACGTACAAGGCTTTCCCAGCGCGGACGGCTGCGTCCAGCGCAGACATGGTTTCTTCCAGCGGGGTCTCCGGATCGAACCGGTGGCTGTAGAAGATGTCGACATAGTCCAAGCCCATGCGCTGCAACGATTGGTCCAGGCTGGCCGTGAGGTACTTGCGCGAACCCCATTCGCCGTAAGGACCGCCCCACATCAGATGCCCGGCTTTGGAGGAGACGATGATCTCGTCCCGGTAGGCGGCGAAATCTTCGCGCAGATGCCTGCCGAAATTGGTCTCCGCGCTGCCTGCCGGCGGTCCGTAATTGTTTGCCAAGTCGAAATGCGTGACACCCAGGTCAAAAGCCCGGCGCAACACGGCACGCTGGGTTTCGAATGGCTTGTCATCGCCGAAGTTGTGCCAGAGGCCCAAGGAAACGGCGGGAAGTTTCAAACCGCTTCTGCCCAATCGGCGGTAAGGCACCTGGTCATAGCGGGATTCGGCGGGAAAATAGGTCATGGCTCCATCATGCCACTTGCTGCAGCCGGTCCGGTTCGGCCAGCCGGCCCGTCCGGTTTCAGTTCACACAGCCGCAGGATTCCCGGACCGCAAGATCGCCGCTGAACCGGAGATGGGCGATCTCCGAAGGCTGCTGGGCAGCGCGCAACACGAGATCCACAGCCGCTTCCGCGAGTTGTCCGATGGGTTGTTGCACGGTGGTCAGCGCGGGACAGGTGAAAGCCGATTCGGCAATCCCATCGAAGGAAACCAGCGCCAGATCAGCAGGAATTCGCACTCCCGCTTCCCAGGCCGCCCGCAGCACCCCGATGGATTGTTGGTCGGAACTGACGAACAAACCATCCGGACGGTCGCTCCGGGCGAACATCCGCACTCCCGCCGAGTATCCGCCGGACAAACTGAAATCGCCGAATTCCACCGGCCCCTCCGGCAGTCCAGCAGCACCCAGCGCATCGCGCCAACCGGAAATCCGATCCCGATCACCGGTGACGTATTCGTCTTCGCCGATGATCAGGCCGATCCGCTGCCGGCCGTGTTCGATCAGATGCTGCACCGCGTCGAAGGCGCCGGCCCGCGACTCCACGCCCACAGTGTTGATTCCGGCAGCGGTGGATCGGTCCAGGAAAACCATCGGAAGCCCCGGGATTGCTTGTCCGGTCAGAGCCGCGCCCTGGACGCAACTGGACAGCAGCACGCCGTCCACGCCCCGTGCCTCGAAGACGTTCAAATGCGCCGACTCGACATCGGGGTCGAGGTTTGAGCTGGCGGACAAGACCACATAGCCGCGCTGCCGGGCCACTGCCTCGACGGCGGTGGACACCGCCATGAAGTACGGGTTCTTGCCATCCGGAATGACTAATCCCAGCGTTTTGATCGAGCCGGTTTTGAGCGACCGGGCCACCGCGTTTGGCCGGTATTCGAGCATTTCGATGGCTTGCCGGACTCGGATCGCGGTCTCTTCGGCAACCCGTTTGGGCCCATTGTTCACCACGTAACTGACCACGGCGGTACTGACGCCGGCGAGCGCAGCGACGTCATTTCTGGTGGCCTTGGACCGCGACGGTGTCTCCGGCATGCGACTCGTTTCCGGCGGATTTGCGGTTTGCTGGACGGGGAGGTCAAGACCGCGTTGGAACGCGGTCTTGACCTCAATCTAGCAACAAATGCCGCCTGATTGCATGCCACCCCTCCCCCGAGTTGGGCATGCCCTGCAGATTCTGCGGGCTGCTGAATCTACTCGAGTAACCATAGCATTGCCCGTGCCATAGGCGAGCCCCGGACTCCCGGATACGGGATTCTCCGGCAGTGCAAAGGCGGAAGGATCAACGCAAAGGGTTCGCCAGCAACAACTCGACGTTGAGGTCCTTCGGTTGGCCCAGCGAAGCATCCGAGGCCTGGATGTCGTTGTATGCGAGCTCCCGGTAGAGGGCCGCCAGGTCATCTAGGGCTCCCGAGCTATAGCTGCCCTGGTAGGGCGCCGCCGATTCGATCAGGGTGCCGAACAAGGAGAGCGTGCCGTCCTGGTTGTCCGCGACTTCGATGATCCTGGCCTGTTGCGGGAAGTCGATGTGGGAGGCCGTGTTGATCTGCCAAAACCCGCGTTCCGGCGTCGGTCCCGGCTGCGCGGTCACCTCGTTTTTGTGCGTGTGCCCGTTGACCCAGGCCAGGACGTTCGGGAACCGCTTGAGCAAGTCCCGCACGTCCTTGCCGGAACGCCGCAACTCGAGCAGCCGCGCCGGATCCGGGATCAAGTTGTTCATCGAATCGATCGTGTGGTGGCTGAAAACCACGAACAGTTTGTCCGCCGTCGGCCGTTTGACCTTGAAGCCCCAACCGTCGTAATAGCTGCTGCTGCCGGATTTGAGCGTCTCCTCGAGCCACTGGAACTGCGCCTGGCCGAGCGAACCTTCCGTGTACCCGGCCCGGTTGGTGGAATCGAGGCTGATCCCGACCACTTGCGTTGAGATCTCGAAACTGTAATAGCCCCTGCCGGTGTCCACCGACTCCTGGTTGAACCCGTGACCCACCGGGCCGGCTCCGGCAACCTTCGGGTCGAGGTGTTTTTTCATGTATTCGACCGGCGTGAACGGAGCTCGCCGTTGGTCCGCCACGACTTTTTCGAACGGAGCCACCGTGAACTCCCCGGTGCGCAAGGACTGCCCCTGTGCGATCGCGGCCCGGAATGCTTTTTCCACTGTGGGATCGGCGAAACCGGAGAACTTGTTCTCGCCAGTGTAATTGGCGGCCAGAAGACTCCAGTCCGAAGGCAGCGTGCCCTGGATGCTGTCGTCGTGGTTGCCGAAAACGCTGTACCAGGGAATGTCCAGGCCGGCGCTTTCGGCGGTTGCCATGATCCGGGAAAAATAACCCGGAATCTGCGGAAAACCTGCTTGTTTGTACTGATCCTGCACCGGGAGTTCCGGATTGTAGTAGTTCTTGTCCGCACCGCTCTGCACGCCTTGCCACATCTGCGGATCGCCGGTGTTCGCGGAGAATTCGCCACCGCTCATCACGGTCAGGAACCAATCCAACTCGATGTTTTCGTGATTGTCGGTATTGTCGCCCGTGGTCACGACGCAATCCAGGCTCCGGCCGGTGAACGGCGCCGCCTTGAGGGCGTTCACTCTCTGCACCAAAGAGCTGGCCCCGTGCACGCTCAAGGCCTCCTGCGGCCGGAAGGCACTCGAGGCAAGGCCATCCAGGTACTCGACCCGCATCGGCGATTGTGCGTCCACCACGTGGAGATCGGTGAATTGCACGAACGCGGCGAGCGCGGAACGCCTTTCATCCCGGCCCGACGATGCCGCGACCAGGTCTTCCCGAACCACCAAAGCGTATCCTGGGCCGGCAACCAGCCGGCTGTACCTGGCTTTCGCCGCTTGTGCGGACTGCTCCAACGTGGTTCCGGAAACCGATACCGCGCGTTGCGCATTCAGCTTCAAGGCCCGATCGACGGCAAAAGCCGATCCTCCGTTGCCCAGCGCGAAAACGCTGAGTCCAATGGCTCCACCGGCGCCGAGCAATGCCCTGCGGTTGAATGAATTGCCGCCACGCTGATCCCCAATAGTCATGTCTCCATCCTTCGGCAGCAAAGGAACGGCCAGCCAAATCTGGGGTAAATTCTGGATGGAAACCGGGGTGCACAAATGCTGGGGCGGGAGTGCGCAAAGTGACTGATGTGGCACATGAACGGCGCCGACAAGCCGTCATCTGTGCACGCCCGCTCGACGGCTCCTGGAGATTTGTTGCGTACTACCCCACCGTGTGACAATGGTCACTGGACAATTGAAAAGCCGATGATCCGCAGCGGGAGAGTTCTGCTGTCACCAAACCAGGCAGCAGGCGCCGTAGGAGCAAACCCTCCCCGGGAATCTCTCAGGCCCCTGTACCGCTGCGGCAAGGCAACTCTGGAAAGCAGTATTGCTCCATCCGAGCAATACTCACCGACGGTGCAAGCGGAGAAGTCTTCGCGGAAACTCTCAGGTCCAATACAGAGCGGGGAGGAACCCAAACCCGGTACAGCTGTACCCGAATACTGGAGTTCCTCATGAGTGAAAATCTTGTTTCTGAGACAATCTTCGCCGATCGGCACATCGGCGCGCGGCGCGAAGCCGACGTGGCGCACATGCTCAAAACCATCGGCTACGACTCGGTAGACGGTCTGGTCGACACCGCGGTGCCGGAGAGCATCCGGCAGCAAAGCCCTTTGGTCTTGCAGCCCGCGCTGAGCGAAGTTGACGTCCTCAAGAAGCTGCGCGAACTCGCGTCCAAGAACAAGACCGCGGTCCAGCTGATCGGCCAGGGCTACTACGACACCGTGACTCCCCCGGTGATCCGTCGCAACATCCTGGAAGACCCGGCCTGGTACACCGCCTACACGCCTTACCAGCCGGAGATCTCGCAGGGCCGCCTCGAAGCGCTGCTCAACTTCCAGACCATGGTGGAAGACCTCACCGCACTGCCCATCGCCAACGCCTCGCTGCTTGACGAAGCTACTGCGGTCGCTGAAGCTGTGCTGCTGATGCGCCGCTCGAACAAGAAGCTCGAGTCCGGAGTCATTGTGCTGGACGCCGACGTCCTGCCGCAGACAATCTCCGTGGTCAAGGGCCGTGCCGAGGCGCTCGGATTCGACGTCGTGGTTGTTGACCTTGCGACCAACGGCCTACCTGAGGGCGATATCTGCGGCGTCGTGCTGCAACAGCCCGGCGTTTCCGGCACCGTGCACGACCATGCCGCCCTGATCGCTGAAGCCAAAGAGCGCGGCGCGATGGTTACGGTCGCCGCCGATCTGCTCGCCCTGACCCTGATCGTCCCGCCGGGTGAGCAAGGTGCCGATATTGCGGTCGGCTCCGCACAGCGCTTTGGCGTCCCGCTGTTCTTCGGCGGCCCGCACGCTGCCTACATGGCGGTGCGCAACGGCCTGGAGCGTTCGTTGCCTGGTCGCCTGGTGGGCGTTTCCAAGGACGACGCCGGCACCCCCGCCTACCGCTTGGCGCTGCAGACTCGTGAGCAGCACATCCGCCGGGAGAAGGCGACGTCGAACATCTGTACCGCCCAGGCCTTGCTGGCCATTGTGGCCAGCATGTACGCGGTTTACCACGGCCCCGAGGGTTTGAAGTGGATCGCGCAGCGCACGCAGCGGCACGCCGCAACGCTCGCTGCTTCGCTCAAGGCCGCTGGCATCGAGGTGCCCACCCAGAACCACTTCGACACCATCACGGTTTCGGTTCCAGGCCGCGCCGCAGAATTGCTCGCCGCGGCCGAGGCAAAGGGCCTGAACTTCCGCACGGTTGATGCCGATACCTTGGGCATTTCCTTCGACGAAACCACCACGAGCGAGACGGTTGCGCTGGTTGCCAGCGTCTTCGGTGCCTCCGTGGTGAACGCCGAGAACAACCTGCCGGAGAACCTGCTGCGCAGCTCGGAATACCTGACCCACCCGGTTTTCCACGCGCACCGCTCGGAAACCCAGATGCTGCGTTACCTGCGCCGGCTTTCCGACCGCGATCTGGCCCTGGATCGCACGATGATCCCGTTGGGCTCATGCACCATGAAGCTCAACGCCACCGTGGAAATGGAATCCATTTCCTGGCCCGAGTTCGCTGGCATCCACCCCTTCGCACCGGATTCGCAGACCGCCGGTTGGCGCGAGCTGATCGAGGATCTCGAAACTGAACTGGCCACCATCACCGGTTATGACCAGGTATCGATCCAACCCAACGCCGGTTCGCAGGGCGAGCTCGCCGGCCTGCTGGCAATCCGCGGCTACCACCTCTCCCGCGGCGATGTGCAGCGTACCGTCTGCCTCATCCCTGCTTCGGCACACGGCACCAATGCGGCCTCCGCTGTGCTGGCCGGAATGAAGGTCGTCGTCGTTGCCACCGCACCTGATGGCACCATCGACCACGATGATTTGAACGCGAAGATCGAAGCCAACGCAGAGAACCTTGCCGCGATCATGATCACCTACCCGTCCACGCACGGCGTGTTCGACGCCGACGTCCGCCAGGTCTGCGACGCGATCCACGCCGCCGGTGGCCAGGTTTACATCGACGGCGCAAACCTGAACGCCTTGGTCGGGCTCGCCCAGCCGGGGCAGTTCGGCGGCGACGTTTCGCACCTGAACCTGCATAAGACTTTCTGCATCCCGCACGGCGGTGGCGGCCCCGGCGTCGGCCCGGTTGCGGCGAAGGCGCACTTGGCACCGTTCATGCCGGGCAACGCGAACGCAGAAAGCCACGACGGTGCAGGCGTACCGATCTCGGCGTCGAAGTACGGCTCCGCTGGCGTCCTGCCGATCTCCTGGGCTTATGTGAAGCTCATGGGCGGCGATGGCCTCACCGAGGCGACGCGCAGCGCGCTGCTTGCCGCGAACTACGTGGCCGCGAGCCTCAACGAGTTCTTCCCCATCCTGTACACCGGCAACGGCGGTCTGGTTGCGCACGAGTGCATCTTGGACCTGCGCGAACTGACCGTGAAGACCGGTGTCACCGCAGAGGACGTCGCGAAGCGCCTGATCGACTACGGCTTCCACGCGCCGACGCTCGCTTTCCCGGTCGCCGGCACCTTGATGGTGGAACCCACCGAGTCCGAAGACCTCGGCGAGATCGACCGCTTCATCGCTGCGATGATCTCGATCAAGGGTGAAATCGACGAGATCGCCGAAGGCAAGATCTCCGTTGAAGATTCCGCGCTGCGGCTCTCCCCGCACACCGCAAACGCGGTGGTGAATGATTCTTGGGACCGCAAGTACAGCCGTGAACAGGCCGCGTTCCCGTTGCCCACGCTGCGGGTGGACAAGTACTTCCCGCCGGTTGGCCGGATCGACGGCGCCAATGGCGACCGCAATCTGATCTGTTCCTGCCCGCCGCCCGAAGCGTTCGAGAACTAGGAAACTGGAGCCACCGATGACTCTCAAAGAAACCGCCCTGCACGCCGAGCATGCCAAGCTCGGCGCCAGCTTCACCGATTTCGGCGGCTGGGACATGCCGCTGAAGTACCAGAGCGAACTCGCCGAGCACCACGCCGTCCGGCAGGGCGCAGGCTTGTTCGACCTGTCCCACATGGGCGAGATCTGGGTCCGCGGCCCGCAAGCTGCCGCGTTCTTGGACTATGCCCTGGTCGGTAACCTGTCCGCGATCGCGGTCGGCAAGGCAAAGTACTCGCTGATCTGCAATCCCGACGGCGGCATCATCGACGATCTGATCAGCTACCGCCGAGCCGAAGACGTTTATCTCGTCGTGCCGAACGCCGGCAATGCCGACGCGGTCTACGCCGAGTTCGTCAAGCGCGCTGAAGGCTTCGACGTCGAACTGGACAATGTCTCCGCACAGACCTCGCTGATCGCCTTGCAAGGCCCGGAGTCCGAGCGGATTTTGCTCGGCCTGGTCCCGGCAGAACAAGCCGAAGCGGTGCGCGAGCTGAAGTACTACGCAGCCACCGAAGTCACGGTTGCCGGCTTGCCGGTGTTGCTGGCCCGCACCGGTTACACCGGCGAAGACGGTTTCGAGCTCTACATCGACAACTCCGAGGCAGCCCGGTTGTGGAATTCCCTGCTGACCGCCGATGAAGCCGTCACGCCCTGTGGTTTGGCCAGCCGGGATTCGCTTCGCTTGGAAGCCGCAATGCCGCTGTACGGCAACGAACTCGGGCTGGAAGGAAATCCTTTCGAAGCGGGCCTGGGCCCGGTCGTTTCACTGCCACCGGCGAAGACCGCCAAAGAAGGCGACTTCGTCGGCAAGGACGCACTGGCCAAGATCAAGGCAGAGCGTGCCGGGTCGCTGGATGGCAAACGCGTCCTCGTAGGGCTGCAAGGCCAAGGACGCCGCGCCGCGCGCGGCCATTACCCGGTGGTTCTCGACGGGCAGAACATCGGCGAAGTCACCTCCGGTCTGCCCAGTCCCACGCTCGGCTACCCGGTGGCGCTGGCCTACGTCGACGCCGAGCATTCCGAGGTCGGCACCGAACTCCAGGTGGATCTGCGCGGCAAAGCCGAGCCGTTCACCGTCGTCGCCCTTCCCTTTTACAAACGAACCAAGTAAAGGCCAGATCCCATGAGCAAAGTAGTCCCTGAATTGCGTTACTCCGCCGAGCACGAATGGGTGGCCAATGACGGCGCCCTGAACAACGGGCCGGTCACGGTCGGCGTGAGCGCGGTCGCCGCAGAAGCCCTCGGCGACATCGTCTACCTGGACCTGCCCGAAGTCGGCAGCACCATCACCGCCGGTCAGAGCTGCGGCGAAATCGAATCCACCAAGTCCGTCTCCGACCTCTATGCCCCGGTCAGCGGCGAGATCACCGAGATCAATGCCGACGCCGTCGGCGATCCCGCCGTGGTCAATCAGGATCCGTACGGCGCTGGCTGGCTGTTCAAGGTTGCCGTGAGCGAAGAAGGCCCGCTGTTGAGCGCCGCTGAGTACGCGGAGAAGAACGGGGCCGAACTGTGACCGCGCCTTCAGTGACTTCGGAAACCCTGGATCATCTCAACGGAACCCTCGCACAGATCGATCCGGAAATCGCGGCCAAGCTCGACGACGAACTCGCCCGGCAACGCCAAGGCCTGGAAATGATCGCCTCCGAGAATCACACCTCGGTAGCGGTGATGCAGGCGCAGGGTTCGGTGTTGACCAACAAGTACGCCGAAGGCTACCCGGGGCGGCGCTACTACGGCGGCTGCGAGCACGTCGACGTCGTCGAGCAGTTGGCCATCGACCGGCTCAAGGCGCTCTTCGGCGCCGAATACGCCAATGTGCAACCGCACTCCGGCGCGCAGGCCAACGCCTCCGTGATGCACGCGCTGCTGACGCCCGGTGACACCATCATGGGGCTCAACCTGGCGCACGGCGGGCACCTCACCCACGGCATGCGGATCAACTTCTCCGGCAAGCTGTACCAGGTCGTTCCTTACCAGGTTCGCGAAAGCGACCACCTGATCGATATGGCCGAGGTGGAGCGCTTGGCGCAGGAACACCGGCCGAAGATGATCGTGGCCGGCTGGTCGGCCTATGCGCGCCACCTGGATTTCGCCGAATTCCGCCGGATTGCCGATTCGGTCGGCGCGTACTTGATGGTGGACATGGCGCACTTCGCCGGCTTGGTAGCCGCCGGACTGCACCCGAGCCCGGTGCCGCACGCGCATGTCACCACCTCGACCACGCACAAGACGCTGGCCGGCCCGCGCGGCGGCGTGATCTTGACCAACGACGCGGACATCGCCAAGAAGATCAACTCCGCGGTCTTCCCCGGGCAACAGGGCGGACCGTTGGAGCACGTCATCGCGGGAAAAGCGGTGGCCTTCAAGATCGCCGCATCGGATGAATTCCGGGAACGCCAGCAACGCGTGCTCGAAGGCGCCAGGATCCTGGCTGAACGTTTGGTTCAGGACGACGTCAAGGCCAAAGGCATTTCCGTGGTGACCGGTGGCACCGATGTGCACCTGGTATTGGTGGACCTGCGCGATTCCGAGCTTGACGGCCAGCAGGCCGAAGACCGCTTGGCGCAGATCGACGTCACCGTGAACCGCAACGCGGTGCCGTTCGACCCGCGGCCGCCGATGGTCACATCGGGCCTGCGCATCGGCACCCCGGCACTGGCGTCTCGGGGCTTCGAAACCGCTGCGTTCACCGAGATCGCGGACATCATCGCCGAAGCACTCATCGCTGACGCCGGAACGGATCTGGGCCCCTTGGCCCAGCGGGTACAGGTGCTCGCTGAAGCACACCCGCTCTACCCGGATGTAGCGCCGCTCTCCTAACCCCTCGCAGATGCATCTGCAACGAAGAACAAGACTAGGATCACACTGTGGCTATAGGTGTTTTCGACCTTTTCAAGGTCGGCATCGGACCGTCGAGTTCGCATACGGTCGGACCCATGCGCGCCGCGGCGGTGTTCGTCGAGGAACTGCAATCCGCCGGCTGCCTGGACCGGGTTGCCGGAATCCGGGTCGACCTCTACGGTTCGCTCGCCGCAACCGGACGCGGGCACGGCACCATGACCGCGGTGCTGCTGGGCCTGGAGGGCCATTACCCGGACCTGATTTTGCCGGACCAGGTGGAAGAACGCCTGGCCGCAATGGCGGAAACCGGGCAGATCCGGCTGGCTGATTCGGTCCCGCTGGCGTACACCGCGGATGACATGATCCTGCATCCGTTGACGATTTTGGACCGGCACACCAACGGCATCAAGTTCGCAGTGACCGACGCCGCGGGCGAGCTCCTGCATGCCGCCACGTTCTTCTCCGTGGGCGGTGGCTTCATCGTCCGGGAGGGCGAAGAGGACGCCGCACTCGCCGAACTCGACCAGTCCCACGACGGATTGCCGCTGCCTTTCCGCACCGCCGCCGAGCTCCTGGAGCATTGCGCCGCGCGCAACCTCCGGTTCTCCGAAGTGATGCTGGTCAATGAACTCGATTCGCGCACCGAGGAAGAGGTGCGGGCTGGGCTCAAACACATTTGGGAAGTCATGGAAGGCTGCGTCGAGTCCAGTCTGAACCGCGAAGGCCTGCTGCCCGGCGGCCTGAAGGTACGCCGCCGGGCCCCGGATTGGCATGATCGCCTGCTCAAAGAGGACAAGGACCGCGATCCGAAGTATTGGCAGGAATGGGTCAATCTGATTGCGCTGGCGGTCAATGAGGAGAATGCTTCCGGCGGCCGCGTGGTCACTGCGCCGACCAATGGCGCTGCGGGCATCATCCCGGCGGTGCTGTATTACGCGCTCAACTATGCGCCCGGCATGGAGCACGCCACTCAAGAGGACAAAGACGACGTCGTGGTCCGGTTCCTGCTCGCGGCAGGCGCGGTCGGCGTGCTGTACAAGGAACAGGCTTCGATTTCCGGCGCCGAGGTGGGCTGCCAGGGCGAGGTCGGTTCGGCGTCGTCGATGGCCGCGGCCGGTTTGGCCGAGGTGATGGGCGGCTCCCCGGCCCAGGTCGAGAACGCGGCCGAGATCGCGATGGAGCACAATCTGGGCCTGACCTGCGATCCGATCGGTGGCTTGGTTCAGGTGCCGTGCATCGAGCGGAACGCGATTGCTGCCGCGAAGGCGATCAACGCCACGAAGATGGCGCTCTGGGGCGACGGCGAACACCGGGTCTCGCTGGACGAAGTCATCATCACGATGCGCGAGACCGGCAAAGACATGAGCACCAAGTACAAGGAGACCGCGATGGGCGGTCTGGCCGTCAACGTGGTGGAGTGCTGAGCGATCAGCTAAATTTCGCCTATGAAAATACTGTCTGCGTATGAAATTTCATGCGCAGACAGTATTTTCATACGCGAATGGCGGCGGGTTTGCGGACGCCGAAGTCGCAGCGGCCGGAACGCAGTCGGTTCGACCTTGCCGATATCGGGGAATCAAAGTGCCGGATGACCCCGTCGAGGTCCAGAACCACCACCCTCATGAAAACAGCTCCGACAGAACTCGGGGCACCGCGCCGGCAATATCGCTCGCGGCGATCGGACCGCCTCCGGAAGCGAGGACTCCGGCCTGGCCGTGCACGCTGGCCGCCATCGCGGCGGCAAGCGCCGGCTGCACGCCGGAGGCCAGCAATGCGGCCAGCATGCCGGCCAGCGTGTCGCCGCTGCCTGCCGTGGCCAACCACGGAGTCCCTTCCGCTTGGCTGTAGACCGCTCCGGACGGCGAAACCACTACGGTGGTGGCGCCTTTGAGCAGCACCGTCGCGCCGGTCAGATCCACGGCGAGCCCGGTGTACCGCAAAGGCTCGCGCTCGACGTCGGACCGTTCGGTCCGCTGCCCGCGCCGGGACACCAAGGCTGCGAGTTCGCCGGCGTGCGGAGTCAGCACCGTGTCCGCACCGACGGCCTCCGGCAGCAGGGCCAATGCCCCGGCATCCACCACCACCGGCAGACCCGAGGTGATTGCCGCATACGAGCGCCGCTCCTGCACCGGATCATCGGCGACGCCGGGGCCGACCAGCCAGGCTTGCACCCGATTCGCCGCAATCGTCGAAGCGCCCGCCACTACCTCCGGCGGCATCGGTGCCGGGCCCAGATAGCGGACCATGCCGACGCCCGCCGCGAGCGCACCGCTGACCGCGAGCTGGGCGGCCCCGGGATACTGAGCAGAACCGGCCACCACGCCGAGCACGCCCCGGGAGTACTTGTGGTCTGTCGCACCGGGGCGGGGCCAGAATTCAGCAAGATCCAGCTGGTCGAGTCGCTGCAGATCTGGTCTGGGCAGGTCCAGATCCAGGTCTATCAGGCTGATTTCCCCGGCAGCGGCTTCCCCCGGAGGCAGCAGCAATCCGGCCTTGATCGCACCGAAAGTCACGGTTTCCACCGCGTCCAGCACCGGACCGTCGGTTTCCCCGGTATCCGGGTGCAAACCGCTCGGCAGATCGCAAGCGACCACGCCAGGATGTCCGCGCAGTTGCGCCACCAGCTCCGCGGCAAGGCCGCGCAGGCCGCCGCGGGCGCCAGTGCCCAGGATCCCATCGATGACGACGTCGGCGGACCAGGCAGCCGCCAATGCCTCGGCGCGGTCTTCCGCAAGCCGGAACACCCTGCCGCCAGCCGACTGCAAGGCCGCCAAGCCGGGCTCGTGCCAGCGCTCGGCCATCAGGACTGCGGTGACTGCAACACCGCGTCGGGCCAACACTTCGCCGGCATACAAGGCGTCTCCGCCGTTGTTCCCGGAGCCGGCCAGAATGACGGCCCTGCTGCCATAAGCCTGATCCAGACGGTGCAACACCGCATTGGCCAGACCATACGCCGCCCGGGCCATCAGATGTCCGCCCAATCCGGCGTCGAGCAAGCTCTTTTCCGCCGCTCGGACGGCGGTCCCGGAATAGGCGGCGAGCACGGCTAACTTTCTGCGATCACGAAGGCCGTGGAAATCCCGCCGTCATGGCTCATCGAGAGATGCCAGCGCTTGACGCCCAACGCTTCCGCGACGGCCGCAACGGTATTTTTGGTCTGCACCGTCGGGCCGCTCTCGTCCAAACCAATCCAACAGTCCTGCCAATTCATCCCGGCCGGTGCGCCGAGCGCTTTCGCGACCGCCTCCTTCGCGGCGAATCTGGCCGCCAGCGACCGGGTGTTCAGCCCGCGTTCGGCGGGCACGAAAAGCCGGTCCAGCAGCCCGGGGGTCCGTTCCAATTGGCGCCCGAAGCGCTCCACGTCAACTACGTCGATACCGATGCCGATGATCATGCTGAAAGTCTATCGAGTCGAACGGGAGGAAGCTCTGCGACTCCGTCGCCACAATATCCATTCCCCAAAGCAAACACTAACTCCATACGTTAGATTTATGCGGGATTTTGTTCTAAGCTTGTCGATTGGTGCGAGCTGTGGATTGCACCCATTCACTCGTACCAATGCTCAAAGGGGAACCATGAAATTCAGCACATCGCTGTCCGCTGGGATCGGCGCGCTTGCGCTCCTTGCCGGATCGCTTTTCACGGCGCAACCAGCTACTGCGGCCACGGTTGAGATTGCCGATTCCGGGCTGAAAGGCTGCATCAACCGCGCGCTGGGCCAAGCCGACCAGGCAGATGTCAGCGCCGCACAGGCAGCCGGTCTTGCCGAACTCAACTGCGACAACCGAGTTGAGAGTCTCATCGGGTTGGAAAACTTCACAAGTTTGACAAGCTTCACTGCCATCGGCAACAGGGCCACACTCAACGACCTGACCCCGCTTTCTGGAATCACCACTTTGACGAAGTTGTCCATCGGAGGCAGCGCCATCAGCGACCTCAGTCCGCTCAAACAACTCAGCGGACTGACCGAACTCAGTTTGCGCATTGGCAATATCGGCGATGCATCTGTGCTGAGCTCTTTAGTGAACCTGAAAACACTCGATCTAACCCGCAACCGAATCTTCGATCTCCGGCCGTTCAAGCCGCTCGTGGATCGTGGGGCTTCCGTCAGGGTATTGTTCCAGTACTATCCCAGATTGGCACCAGCCAAGGTCGGCGAGAGCTGGCCAAACCCCGCCCGCGATCTTGACGGTGCGTTTCCCAGTTTCGACGTTGATCGTGGCTCAGCAATCGTCACAGAAGATTTTTCCAACTGGACCTGGACAAAAGCGGCCGAAGCCAACGTCGTAGAGTGGCGTTCATCCGAAACCCGGCCTGAACGGCTAGAGGCATCTGGAGCATTCGTCCAGGATTCGCTGCCAACTGCCACGACAATCAAAGACGATTCCGCGTCGACCGACTACCAGTCGCCGGCAACCATCGATGTACTGGCCAATGACGGGCTCTCCACCGAAGCCCCCTTGGACCGGGCAACTTTGACCCTGCTCGACGGCCAAGGCACTCCGGTGAAATCACTGGCCCTGGCCGCTGGGACCTTCGACATCGTCGACGGCAAGATCCGGTTCAGCCCGGCCACCGGGTTCTCCGGGACGGTCCCGGCCGTCCGCTACCAAGTGGCCAACGTTGATGGCATCACTTCGACCGCGAAACTCACCATCACAGTCGGCGCAGCCCCTGCCATCGTGCTTCCGCCCGCGATCCCGGAACCGGCCCGACCCGCAAACAACGTGACACCCGCCGGCAACCCGGCCAATGCCGCAGTGCGGGAAGAACTGGCCAACACCGGAGCAACCACCAGCGCTCCCCTGGCCCTCGCCGGATTGCTGCTCCTAGCCGGAATTGCAGCAGTGCTCTTCAGCCGCCGCCGGGCAAGCTAGCCAACGTCTTCAACCAACCCAAACACTCGAACCGGGGGAAAAATGAAAGCCCGTACGATATTTTCCACAGCCATCGGTACGCTGGCTTTACTTGCTGGCTCACTTTTGGCCGCACAACCTGCATCGGCGGCCGGAATCGAAATTCCGGACCCCGGACTGAAAGGCTGCATCAACCGTGCTCTGGAACAGAACGACGATGCTGATATCAGTCCGCAACAAGCGCTCAGTCTACAAAGCGTGTCCTGCGACGTATCGATCAGCAGCTTTTCCGGAATCGAGCAATTCAGCAACCTCCAAATATATGTGAACTATGCTTCGAGCCCACAGCTGACTGATCTTAGTCCCGTGGCAGGGCTGCTGAACCTGCAGCGGTTTGTCATCTTAGGCAGCTCGGTCAGAGATCTCTCTCCACTCAAAGACCTGGTGAATTTGAATAGGCTCCAAATACAGAACAGCAAAATCTCCGATGTTTCGGCGCTGGCCGGGCTGTCGAAACTCACCGTAGCCGTCCTGGAACTCAATCAGATCTCGGATTTCAGTCCACTCAAGAACATCGTCGACCGAAAGGGCCGAGTCCGAGCCGGTGGTCAGTTCGTCGACCTACCCGCAATCAACGTGGGTGCAACACAAGCCAATCCGGTCAAAGGACCGAACGGCGAGTTGCCGCGCACCTACCTCAGCCCAGACGCCAGGGGAAGCGTCGCCGCAGACGGATCGTCCTGGAGTTTCAGCAAGGCGACCACGGCGAATCAAATTACTTGGGACTTCGAGAACCTCCCTTACAGCCGAGAGGTCTTCGACGTAGTCGGAGCCTTCACTCAGGCATCACTTCCAGTTTCCTCCACCGTCAAAGACGATTCGGCTTCAACCGGCTACCAGACCCCGGTCACCATTGACGTTCTGGCCAATGACGGTCTCCCGGAGGAATCCCCACTGGACCCACGCAGCTTGGGCTTCCTCGACAGCAACGGCCAGCCAGCCAGCACGCTCAACCTGCCCGCTGGAACCTTCGACATCATCGACGGCAAAATCCGCTTCACTCCGGCGACCGGTTTCTCCGGCACCGTCCCGGCGGTGGAGTACCAAGCCCGCAACTTCGATGGCATTCTCTCCACGGCGAAAATCACCGTCACGGTTGGCCCGGCTCCTGCGGGCATCACTCCGGTTACCCCACCCGTGGCCGTACCGGATCCGGTTCAGCCCGCCGGCCATTTGACCGCCGTCGACAACCAAACAAAGCCCAGCGCCCAAGCGGAACTGGCCAACACCGGGGCAACCACCAGCGCTCCCCTGGCCCTGGCCGGACTGCTGCTCCTGGCCGGCATCGCGGTAGTGCTCGGCAGCCGTCGCCAAGCGGCCTAACCGGCAAAAAGTGTGGCAGGTGTTGCCTGATTCGCGTCGAATCCGGCAACACCTGCCACTCTCGGTTTAACGCAACGACTCAGCCTTCGGCGTCGTGCCAATCCTGCAACGTCTGCGCATGGTTCGGCGTGAAAATGTCTTCGGAGACGGTGCGGGTCACGCAGAAATGCTCCAGGTCGCCGTGCGCGTACAGGGTCTCATTCGTGTGCGCAATGATCTGCGCCCCGCTGAGCACCGGAGAGTCCGCCGTAGTATGCGCATCTTCGAGCAACGTGACGTCGAAATCCCGGCCCACCGCAGCGCGCACCGCGGTATCCACGCAATATTCGCTCTGCATTCCGCAGATCACCACGTGATCCACCCCGCGCTCCTGCAGGAACGGGCCGAGCACCGTGCGGGTGAACGCATTGTTGTTCGACTTGTCGATGGTCACCGAACCTGCTGGCTGCGGCAATCCGGCATGGACCTCGAAGCCCGGCCCTTCGCCGCCGGCCACGTCCAGATCCCGGATAAAGACCACTTGGACGTCCGCAGCAACGGCCTTCTCGATCGCGGTCCCGATGTTCGCCAACACCGTCTCCCGGTCGGTAAGCGGTCCGGCATACTCACCGGAGACCAAATCCGTTTGGACATCGATGACCAGCAGCGCTTGACGGCTCACTCGACGGTGACCGATTTGGCCAGGTTGCGCGGCTGGTCCACGTCGTAACCCTTTTCACTCGCCAGCGCGCAGGCGAAGATCTGCAACGGCACCGTGGTCAGCAACGGAGCGAGCAGGGTCGAGGTGGCCGGCACGTAGAAGACGTGCTCGGCATATTGCCGCACCGCTTCATCGCCTGCTTCGGCGATCACGATGGTCTTGGCACCACGCGCCCGCACTTCCTGGATGTTGGACACCACTTTGGCGTGCAAGGAATCCCGCCCGTTCGGCGAAGGCACCACCACGAAAACCGGCTGGCCTTCTTCGATCAGCGCGATCGGCCCGTGCTTGAGTTCGCCCGCGGCAAAACCCTCGGCATGGATGTAAGCGAGTTCCTTGAGCTTCAAGGCGCCTTCCATGGCCACCGGGAAACCGACGTGGCGGCCCAGGAAGAGCACCGAGTTGACGTCCTTCATCGACACGGCCAGATCCTTGATCTGCTGCTCGTGGTCCAGCACCGCCTGGATCTTCTCCGGCATCGCCGCGAGATCAGTCAGGATGGTCTTGATCTCATCCTGGAACTTGTTGCCGCGCAATTGCGCCAAGTACAGCCCCAGCAAATACGATGCGGTGATTTGCGCCAAGAACGCCTTCGTCGAAGCGACCGCGATTTCCGGCCCCGCGTGCGTGTACAGCACGGCATCGGATTCCCGTGGAATCGTTGACCCATTGGTATTGCAGATTGCCAGCACCTTGGCGCCTTGTTCCCGGGCGTGCCGGACTGCCATCAACGTGTCCATGGTCTCGCCGGATTGCGAAATCGCGACTACCAGGGTCTTCTCATTGACGATCGGGTCCCGGTACCGGAACTCATGCGAAAGTTCCACCTCGGTGGGGATCCGGCACCAATGCTCGATCGCATACTTGGCAACCTGGCCGACGTAGGCCGAGGTCCCGCAGGCAATCACGATGATCTTGTCCACCGAGCGGAGGATCGACTCGTCGATCCGGAGCTCGTCCAAGGTCAGCTTGCCGTGGGAATCATTGCGGCCCAGCAGGGTGTCGGCCACGGCGCGCGGCTGTTCATGGATTTCTTTCTCCATGAACGAGGGGTAACCGTCCTTCTCCGCCGCGGCAGCATCTCAATCCACGTGGTATTCCTTGCCGGCCGCCGGCTTGCCGAAGAAGTCGGTGATCACCACTTCGTCCGGGGTGATCGTGACGATCTGGTCCTGGCCCAACTCCACGGCCCGGCGCGTGTAATCGATGAAACCGGAGACATCCGAGCCGAGGAAGTTCTCGCCGTCCCCGAGCCCGACGACGAGCGGTGAGTTGCGGCGTGCCGCCACGACCACGCCGGGCAGATCCGAGTGGATCGCAAGCAGCGTGAAGGCGCCTTCGAGCTTCTGGCAGGCGCGCTGCATGGCGACAGTCAACCGGACGGAGGCTTCGACGTCGGCCGCGTTGCGGTATTCATCGGCCAGGAGCACGGCTGCTGCCTCGGTATCGGTCTCCGAGACGAACGTCGCTCCTTTGGCGAGCAACTCGGTTTTCAGTTCGGCGAAGTTCTCTATGATCCCATTGTGGATCAGCGCCAGTTTGCCGTCGTCGGCCAAATGCGGATGCGCGTTGAGATCAGTCGGCCCGCCGTGCGTGGCCCACCGGGTGTGCCCGATGCCGGTCCGCGACTCGGGCAACGGAGCCGTGTCGAGGACGCCGAGCAGATTGGCCAGCTTTCCAGCCTTCTTGGCCGAGGCGACGCCGCCGTCAGTCAGTACCGCGACTCCGGCCGAGTCGTATCCACGGTACTCCAACCGCCGCAGGCCTTCCAGCACTACGTCGATCGCACCATGGTCCTGGGTACGCTCAGCCCGTCCGACATATCCCACAATTCCACACATGGGCTTAAGCCTACCGGGCCGACGGCCCCCAGACGGCCAAATCACTGTGGCGTTGACCTCCTACGGGGATGCTCCGGTTCGCTGATTTCGCACGCACAAGGCAGAATCTCTAAGGTGAGTTCACAACGCACTGATTCCAATGACGGAACATCGCCCTTCGTCGAGTTGGACCGGCAGACCTGGTCCCGCCTCTCGGCGGAGATCGAGCAGCCGCTGAACGAGGAGGACATCCTCCGGCTGCGCGGTTTGGAAGACCCGCTGAACATGAACGAAGTGCGCGAAGTCTATTTGCCGGTCTCCAGGCTCTTGAACCTGTACGTGGCCGCCGCCGGCCAACTGCATGCGGCAACCACCACGTTCCTGGGCGAACGGACCCAGCGAACCCCCTTCGTGATCGGCGTCGCGGGCTCGGTCGCGGTGGGCAAATCCACCACCGCCCGGATCTTGCGCGAGATGCTGCGCCGCTGGCCGGGCACGCCGAACGTCGAACTGATCACCACGGACGGTTTCCTCTACCCCAATGCCGAGTTGGAACGCCGCGGCTTGATGCATCGGAAGGGCTTTCCGGAATCCTACGACCGCCGTCGACTGCTCCGTTTCGTCAGCGAAATCAAGGGCGGAGCGGAGGAAGTCCGGGCGCCTTGGTACTCGCACCTGATCTACGACATCGTGCCGGGCAAGGAGGTCGTGGTGCACCGCCCCGACGTGCTCATCGTCGAAGGGCTGAACGTTCTTGCCCCGGCCCGGCCGCGGCAGGACGGGCGTTCCGGCCTCGCGGTGAGTGATTTCTTCGACTTTTCGATTTACGTGGACGCCAAGACACCGCATATCGAACAGTGGTACATCGACCGGTTCCTCTCCTTGCGCCAGTCCGCGTTCGCCCAGCCGGAATCGTACTTCCGCCGCTACGCCTCGCTCTCCGACGAAGAGGCCGTGGAGACCGCCCGGGGAATCTGGAAACGAATCAATGAGCCCAACCTGGTCGAGAACGTCTTGCCCACCAGGGGCCGAGCGCAACTCGTGCTGACCAAGGACGCCGATCACTCGATCCGGCGGATGCTGCTGCGGAAGACCTGACGTGGCGTTGGAACCGAATCGACGGAACGTTTTAGGCCTGGTTTTCGGCACCGCCGGGCTGGCCGCGCTGACCGCCTGCTCGAATGGGCCGACGCCAGACGGGCCGACGACGGATGGCGGATCTGCGGCGGAAACCGGCAGCGGCGCCGCGGCGCCGGCCACCGGCGAAGTCCCGGCACCGGCCCAGTCCGCACCGCGCTGGAACCTGGACGACCCGGCATCGCTGACCGTCATCGTCAACAAGCACCGCCCGCTCAACCCCATGGCGTTCGAGCCTGGCGATCTGGTCAGCCCATCGATCGCCAGCAGTTCCGGCCGGACCGAGCTGCTCCGTGCTCCGGCAGCCGAGGACTTGAACCGACTCGCCGGAGCTGCCAAAGTCGCCGGGGTCCCGTTCCTCATCCTCAGTGCATTCCGTTCCTACGCCACCCAGGTAGGCACCTACAACTCCTGGGTGTCCTCGCTGGGCCAGGCCCAGGCCGACATCGCCTCGGCCCGGCCCGGATTTTCCGAGCACCAGACCGGACTGGCCGTGGACATCGGCGATTCCGGCAACTGCAACCTCCGCGGCTGCTTCGCCGAGCAACCGGCCGGCCAATGGGTCAAAGACAATTGCCATCGTTTCGGCTTCGTGGTCCGCTACCAGCCGGGGATGCAGGCGGTCAGCGGCTATCAGCCGGAGCCGTGGCACCTGCGCTATCTGGGTGTCGAGGTGGCCACTGACGTCGTGGCTTCCGGCAAGAAAACCTTGGAAGAATACTTCGGTTTGCCCGCCGCGCCGGATTATCTCTGAACGAAATCCATTGATCCGGCCCGTTATCCGAAAACCACAGAGGCTCTCGATTTGACCACAATCGCGTGTCGGATCTATTCAAATATCCGCTTCCGGTCTACCTTTGGTCCCATGATCAAGGGATTCAAAGAATTTATTATGAAGGGCAACGTCGTCGATTTGGCGGTTGCCGTAGTCATCGGTGGAGCATTCAGCATTGTCATCAACGCACTCGTCAACAGTGTTTTGATGCCACTGATCTCGGCTCTGGTCGGATCACCCAATTTCGACAATTTCGCCAAGGTCACCCTCAACGGCAACGATATTGCCTTTGGTGTCCTGCTCACCGCAGTCGTCAACTTCATCATCGTCGCCGCGGCAATCTACTTCGTGGTCGTCGTGCCGATGAACCACATGATCGCCCGCCGCAACGCGAAGCTCGGCATCAACCCGGACGAGGAGACTCCGGACCCGCAGGTTGAGTTGCTCACCGAAATCCGCGACGCGCTCAAGTCCCGCAGCTAGTCGCCAAACAAGCCACACCGGAGCGGCTGGTATTCGTCTAGACGGCGAGTGCCAGCCGCTTTTTTACGACCGCGGCCAGATCTTCGCAGATCCGGGTCGCGGTTTCCATGTCGGCGGCCTCGACCATCACCCGGACCAGCGCCTCGGTTCCGGAAGGCCGCAGCAGCACCCGGCCGGTTTCGCCCAGTTCCTGTTCCGCCCGGGCCACCGCCGCGCGCACCCCGTCGTCGGTCTGCGCCCGGTGCTTGTCCACACCCTTGACGTTGATCATCAGCTGCGGGAGCTTCGTCATCGCGGTCGCCAGCTGCTGCAGGGTCCGTCCGGTTCGGGCGACCTGGGCGGCCAGCTGCAGCCCGGTGAGCACTCCGTCGCCGGTCGTCGCGTAGTCCGAGAAGATCACGTGGCCGGATTGTTCGCCGCCCAAGTTGAAGCCGCCCTCGCGCATCGCCTCGAGCACGTACCGGTCCCCCACCGCGGTCTCCCGGATGCTGATCCCGGCTTCACGCAGGGCGAGCTTCAGCCCGAGGTTGCTCATCACCGTGGCCACCAGGACATTGTCCTTGAGTTTGCCGTCGGCTTTGAGCGCGAGCGCCAGGACCGCCATGATCTGGTCCCCGTCGATCACGTTGCCTTCGTGGTCCACGGCCAGGCAACGGTCGGCGTCGCCGTCGTGCGCAATGCCCAAATCCGCTCGATGCGCAACCACGGCTTCCTGCAGCGGCCCCAGATGGGTCGAGCCCACGCCGTCGTTGATGTTCAATCCGTCCGGCTCGGCCCCGATCACGATTACTTTGGCCCCGGCGTCCTTGAAAACCTGCGGGGAACAGCCGCTGGCTGCCCCGTGTGCGCAGTCGAGCACCACGGTGAGCCCGTCGAGCCGGTGCGGCAAAGTCGTGAGCAGGTGGAGGATATAACGGTCCTCGGCATCGGCGAAGCGCTGGATCCGGCCGACGCCGACTCCGGTGGGCCGGTGCGGCTCGAGTTCGAGCTGCGCTTCGATGGCGTCTTCCACGTCGTCCGCGAGTTTCTGCCCCCCACGGGCGAAGAACTTGATCCCATTGTCCGCCGCCGGATTGTGCGAGGCGGAAATCATCACACCGAAATCCGCGTCGAGCGAGGCGATCAGATAGGCCGCAGCCGGCGTCGGCAGCACTCCGGCGTCGTAAACGTCGACGCCGGCACTGGCCAATCCGGCCTCCACCGCGGCCCCGATGAATTCACCGCTGGCCCGGGGATCGCGCGCGATCACGGCCCGGGGGCGCTTGCCCGCCGTGAGCCGGTCATGGCCCAGCACCACCGCGGCGGCTTGGGCCAGCGAAAGGGCCAGCTCTGCAGTGAGCAAGCCGTTGGCCAAACCCCGGACACCATCAGTTCCAAACAATCTAGACATCGCAGACGATTCTACCCGGTCAGGGCGCTCGCCATCGATTCGGGAGAGCTCCACGGCGTGGTTTTTCCGTCCAATGGTTTTATGCCGCACTCGCCCACTGGCTACTTTCCGGGATAGCCAGGTGACACTGGGATAGCCAGAAGACTGGCTTTTTGCTATCGCAAAGGCATCTTGCTATCCGAAACCGGGGCGAAGACACGCAAAAGGCCCGCCAACCGAAGTCGACGGGCCTTGAGCGTGCGGATTAGCGCTTGGAGTACTGCGGAGCCTTGCGGGCCTTCTTGAGACCGGCCTTCTTGCGCTCGATGACGCGGGCGTCACGGGTCAGGAAGCCTGCCTTCTTGAGCGTCGCGCGGTTGTTGTCCACGTCGATCTCGTTGAGCGAGCGGGCAACGCCCAAACGCAGAGCGCCGGCCTGGCCGGAGGGGCCGCCGCCGGTGATCCGTGCGATCACGTCGTAAGCGCCATCCAGATCCAGGATCCGGAAGGGCTCGTTGACTTCTTGCTGGTGCAGTTTGTTCGGGAAGTAATCAGCCAATTCGCGGCCGTTCACGATCCACTTGCCGGTGCCCGGGGTGACCCGGACGCGGGCGATGGCTTCCTTGCGACGGCCGACGGCGGAGCCGGAGACGGTCAGCGCGGGACGCTCTTTTTTCGGTGCACTCTCGGCGGAAGCGGAGCTCTCCGAGGTGTAGCTGGTCAGTACTTCTTCCTCGGCAACGTCGGGAGCGACGGCCTCGGTGTTCAGCTCTTCAGTATTCTGAGCCACAATTCTCCTTGAAACTAAGTTGGTTGGTGGCCAGGACTACTGGGCGACCTGGGTGATTTCGAACGTCTTCGGCTGCTGAGCGGCGTGCGGGTGCTCGGCACCGCGGTAGACCTTCAGCTTGGACAGTTGCTGGGCAGCGAGCGAGGTCTTCGGGAGCATGCCCTTGATCGCTTTCTCCACGGCGCGGACCGGGTTCTTTTCCAAGAGCTCGGCGTAGTTGACGCTGGAGAGGCCGCCCGGGTAACCGGAGTGGCGGTAAGCGCGCTTCTGCTCGAGCTTGGCGCCGGTCAGGGCAACCTTCTCGGCGTTGATGATGATGACGAAGTCGCCCATATCCATATGGGGAGCAAAGGTCGGCTTGTGCTTTCCGCGCAGCAGTGTTGCGGTCTGGCTGGCAAGACGACCCAGGACAACGTCGGTGGCGTCAATGACGTGCCACTGGCGATTGATGTCGCCGGGCTTCGGGGTGTACGTACGCACAGTTTTTGCCTTCGTTTCGTGTTCATGGGTTATATCGTCCGCACTTCATGCGGGCCGACATCACGTCTTCATGCGCTACCGGAACAGAGGTGAGGGCTCTATCCAACCAGTCATCCAAACCGCCCGATCACACCCCGCGCATAGTGACTCTGCAACTGAGCCTGCACATGAGCGCGCACTATCGAGCAAGGACACGCATAACGACTATCCATATTACCTTGCTTGCGAGTCAGGACAAAATGATCCCGTCGGCACCAGTTGTTAACCTCCCGTTTCCATGCCGCGGAGGTACTGGTAGCCCGTCCTTAACGTCCAACCAGGAGGCTGGAGGCAATCCGTGGCGTTCGGCAGGGAGCCCAGACGTCGTCGTCCATGGTCCGCAACCGCATCCCTACCGAGGAGTCTTCCATGCCATCTGCCAGCCATCGAAAATCCGGACGCTCCGTCCGGATCGCCGCAGCATCGTTCGCGGCGCTGCTGCTCGCGTTCAGCGGCGCCGCTGCAGCACAAGCAGCGGACATCACCGCTCCCGGCGGCGCCCAGCGCAACTCCGGCGACCGGGCCGCCGACGTCCGAGCCTCGATCGTCGACCGGCCGGCCAAAAACGTGATCCTGGTGATCGGCGACGGCATGGGCGATTCCGAAATCACCGCAGCGCGCAACTACCAATACGGCGCGGCCGGAAAGCTGCCGGGCATCGACGCTCCGCCGTTGACCGGGCAGTACACCACCTATGCCTTGGACAAGACCTCTAAGCTCCCGGATTACACGACTGATTCCGCGGCCTCCGGTTCGGCCTGGGCCACGGGGACCAAGACCTACAACGGCGCCATCTCGGTGGACGTCAACGGCAAGCCGCAGCAGACCATGCTGCAGACCGCACGGGCCAACGGGTTCAAGACCGGAAACGTCACCACGGCGGAACTCCAGGATGCGACGCCGGCCGTGCAGGGCGCGAACGTCACCTCCCGCAGCTGCTACGGGCCGGTGGAAACCACCAAGAGCTGCCCCGGCAACGCCCTGGAAAACGGCGGTGCCGGATCCATCACCGAGCAGTTGATCAATACCCGCGCAGATGTCACCCTGGGCGGTGGCGCAGCAAGTTTCGAACAGACCGCGACCGCCGGCCAGTGGCAGGGGCAAACGCTGCTGGCCCAGGCCAAGGACCGCAAGTACAACGTGGTCAATGACGCCGCAGGACTGGACGCGCTCACCGTTGCCGACCAGAACGCCCCGGTGCTCGGCTTGTTCGCGAGCGGCAACATGGAGACCCGTTGGGACGGTCCCAAAGCGGTGCAGAACGGCGGCTCGATGCCGGCGATCAGCTGCCAGGAAAACGCCAAACGGCCCAGCACCATGCCCACGCTGGCGCAGATGACCAGCAAATCGATCGATCTGCTCAAAGGCTCCAGCAAGGGCTTCTTCCTGCAGATCGAAGGCGCCAGCATCGACAAGCAGGACCACGCCGCCAATCCCTGCGCCCAGATCGGCGAGACCGTGGATTTGGACGAAGCCGTGCAGAAAGCCATGGACTTCGCCCGTGCGGACGGCAATACGCTCGTCGTGGTCACTGCCGACCACGCGCATTCCAGCCAGATCATCTACCCCAACAGCAACACCCCCGGCCTGACCCGGACCTTGACCACCAAAGACGGCGCACCCATGACGATGGCCTACGGCACCGCGGTGGAGGGCAAGTCGCAGATGCACACCGGAACCCAGCTCCGGGTCGCGGGCTACGGCCCCGGCGCGGCCAATGTGGTCGGTCTGACCGACCAGACCGATATGTTCTACACGGTCACCGATGCGCTCAAACTCGATCGCACGCTCAAGCCCGGCGGGGATCCGAAGCCGAATACCGGTACCGAGCCGACGACGCCGCCGGTGCAGCCGGGCGGTTCCGCCAACGGCACTGCGGACGGCGCCGGAAATGGCGCGGTCGCCGGCGGAACCGACAACAGCGGCGCCGAGGGCCAGAACCCCTTGGCCGTCACCGGGGCGCAAATCGGCTTGGCGGTATTGATCGCAGCTGCCTTCGTGGTCGCCGGCGGCATCGTGCTGCGGGCCAATCGCCGGCAGCGTGGCGGCGCGGACGGCGTCTTCGGCACACTGCGCTGATGCTGCCCGGCTGAGCCGGATCGAGCTCGGCCCGGCAAGCAGCGGAACCGATCAGGGCGCGGTGCGGATCCTCAGGATTCGCGCCGCGCCCTGGTCATTTCCGTCCGCGCCAACAACTCGGCACCGTGCGGATAACTCACTTCCTCTAGGATCAGGGGATGCGGCGGTGCGAGATTGGATTTCGCATCCCGGACCCGGGCCGCCAGGCGTTCGGCCAACCATTCGGCCGGTTGTTCCCCGCTGCCCACCTGCACGGCGGAACCGAGCAACGCCCGCACCATATTGTGGCAAAACGCATCGGCCTGGATCGTCACGTCGATCACGCCGTCGGGCCGCCGGAAGAACTCGAAACGCTGCAACTCGCGCACCGTGGTCGCACCTTCCCGCGGCTTGCAGTAGGCGCGGAAGTCCTGCAGCCCGAGCAGCGGCTGCACCGCCGAATTCAACTGCCCGACGTCGAGCGGGTCCTTGTGCCACCAGGTCAGCTGCCGCTGGACCGGGTCCCAGAGTTCGGGCCGATCCGCGATCCGGTAGCTGTAGCGGCGCCACAATGCCGAGAACCTGGCGTCGAAGCCCGGCTCCGCGGGTCCGGCCGAATGCACCAGCACCGCCCCGGTCTGCTCGCCCAGCACCCGGGAGAGCGCACCCCGCAAGCGGCGCAAAAAAGCCGCTTCCGGAGCGGTTCCGCTCCGCCGGGCCATCTGCTGCCATTCCGGCTCGAGCAGGTCCAGATGCACCACCTGGCCCCGGGCGTGCACGCCCGCGTCCGTGCGGCCGGCTACCGTGACCCGGATCGGCCGGCGCAGGATCATCGCCAGAGCGTCCTCGAGCGCGCCTTGGACCGTGCTGCGTCCGGGCTGCACCGCCCAACCGGAGAACGGCGCACCGTCATAGCCCAACTGCAGCCTTAACCGAAGGAACCCACCGTCCCCTTGCGGGGATGCGGTGGGTTCCTGATCGAGCATGGCTATGATTCTATGCCGGATCGGTCGAGCGAAGTTACTTGGCTTCCTTCTCGCCAGCAGCTTCTTCAGCAGCAGCTTCGGCCGGAGCCTCGTCAGCAGCGGCTTCTTCGGCCGGAGCCTCAGCAGCGTCCGCTTCGACCTCTGCCGGGGCTTCCTCGACGGTCTCGGCCGGAGCCTCTTCCGTTGCCGGAGCAGCTTCGTCGGCCGGAGCCGCCTTGGCCGGGGCAGCCTTCTTCGCCGATTCGGCCTCAGCCACGACAGCCTGCTTCGGGCTGACCGGCTCGAGCACGAGTTCGATCACGGCCATCGGCGCGTTGTCGCCCTTGCGGGGGCCGATCTTGGTGATCCGGGTGTAGCCGCCGTCGCGCTTCTCGACCGCCGAAGCGATGTCGGTGAACAGCTCGTGCACCACGCCCTTGTTGCTGATCAAAGCCAGCACCCGACGGCGTGAGGCCAGGTCTCCGCGCTTGGCGAAGGTGATCAGACGCTCAGCGTAAGGACGCAGACGCTTGGCTTTGGTCTCCGTGGTGGTGATGCGCTTGTGCTCGAACAAGGCAGCTGCCAGGTTGGCGAGCATCAGGCGCTCGTGCGCCGGGCCACCGCCCAGGCGCGGACCCTTGGTGGGGGTAGGCATATTGTTTTCTCCTCAAGTGGAATCCGGGGTTCCGGCAACTGGTTCGCAGTTGCCGGTCCCGCCGGGAAGGCAATTTCAGTCTTTAGAGCTCGTCGTCGCCGAAGGCGTCGTCGCTCTCGTCAATGGCAGCTGCACGGGCAGCGAGATCGAACCCTGGAGGCGAATCCTTCAGGGAAAGACCCAGCTCCACAAGCTTCGCCTTGACCTCGTCGATCGACTTCGCACCGAAGTTGCGGATGTCCATCAGATCGGCTTCCGAACGGGCTACGAGCTCGCCCACGGTGTGGATGCCTTCGCGCTTGAGGCAGTTGTAGGAACGGACGGTCAGGTCCAGATCCTCGATCGGCAGAGCCATGTCCGCGGCCAGCGCGGCGTCGGTCGGCGAAGGGCCGATCTCGATGCCTTCGGCAGCGGTATTGAGCTCGCGGGCCAAGCCGAACAGCTCCACCAAGGTGGTGCCGGCCGAAGCGACGGCGTCACGCGGGGCGATCGCCTGCTTGGTCTCGACGTCGACGATCAAGCGGTCGAAGTCGGTGCGCTGCTCGACGCGGGTCGCTTCCACGCGGAAGGTCACCTTGAGCACCGGCGAGTAGATCGAGTCGACCGGAATCCGGCCGATCTCGGCGTCGCCGGACTTGTTCTGCGCTGCCGAAACGTAGCCACGGCCGCGTTCGATGGTCAGTTCGAGCTCGAACTTGCCCTTCGAATTCAGGGTCGCAATGTGCAGGTCCGGGTTGTGGAATTCCACACCGGCCGGCGGGGCGATGTCCGCAGCAGTCACGACGCCGGGTCCCTGCTTGCGCAGGTAGGCGACCACGGGCTCATCGTGCTCGGAGGAAACCGAGAGGTTCTTGATGTTCAGGATGATCTCCGTGACATCTTCTTTCACGCCAGGCACGGTGGTGAATTCGTGCAGCACGCCGTCAATCCGGATGCTGGTCACGGCAGCGCCGGGAATGGAGGACAGAAGGGTACGACGGAGCGAGTTTCCCAGGGTGTATCCGAAACCAGGTTCCAACGGTTCGATGATGAACCGGGAGCGGTTTTCGGAAACTACTTCTTCAGAGAGGGTTGGGCGCTGTGCAATGAGCACTTGGTTTTCCTTTCAGCGAGCATCCGCTATATGACGCAACACAGGTGGTGGAAAGTATGGTCGTCAGTCGCCAACCGGCAAAGCCTGCCGCGGGCCATCATGGCCTGCGGCAAGCTTGCCGATATGGTTTACGGTCTGCTTAGACGCGGCGGCGCTTGGGCGGACGGCAGCCGTTGTGAGCGCTCGGGGTTACGTCTTGGATCGATCCGACCTCAAGCCCAGCAGCAGTCAACGAACGGATTGCGGTCTCGCGACCGGAGCCCGGGCCTTTGACGAATACGTCGACCTTGCGGACGCCGTGTTCCTGGGCGCGCTTGGCGGCTTGCTCTGCAGCGAGCTGCGCAGCGAACGGCGTCGACTTACGCGAGCCTTTGAAGCCGACCTCGCCTGAGGAAGCCCAGGCAATAACAGCACCAGCAGGATCCGTGATGGTCACGATGGTGTTGTTGAACGTGCTCTTGATGTGCGCCTGGCCAAGCGCGATATTCTTCTTGTCCTTCTTACGCGGCTTGCGAACCGCGCCACGAGTCTTCGGGGGCATTATTTCTCCTAAATTCTGATCAGCGGGACGTTATTAACGTCCGGCCTTCTTCTTGCCGGCGACGGTCCGCTTCGGGCCCTTACGGGTACGAGCGTTGGTCTTCGTACGCTGACCGCGTACTGGCAAGCCGCGGCGGTGTCGGATGCCTTCGTAGCTGCCGATTTCAACCTTGCGGCGAATGTCGGCGGCTACCTCGCGGCGGAGATCGCCTTCAACTTTGTAGTTGACCTCGATGTAGTCGCGGAGCTGGACCAGTTCGGCGTCGGAGAGGTCCTTAACACGGACGTCCGGAGAAATGCCGGTTTCAGCCAGGGTTTTGTGTGCACGGGTCTTGCCCACGCCGTAGATGTAAGTAAGCGCAACTTCCAACCGCTTTTCGCGGGGAAGATCAACGCCAGCGAGACGAGCCATTGTGGCGGTACTCCTTGGTTATATCCGGAGGTCGTAGGCAGTACACCCACACATTTTCTTGTGTGGCCCCGGCCTCCGACCGGGGGTACGCTGGGCTCCCCTTGCGGGAATCTCAGCTTGTGCTGCCTTCTATCTATGTACTTGCGTGGGCAGAACGAGGACTTGCTCTCCGAAGGAGAGAATCAGCCCTGGCGCTGCTTGTGGCGCGGGTTCTCGCAGATCACCATGACCCGACCATTACGGCGGATCACCTTGCACTTGTCGCAGATCTGCTTGACGCTCGGCTTGACCTTCATGGCGTTCCTTTGCGTGTGAGCAGGTGAGATTTATTTGTAGCGGTAAACAATACGGCCACGAGTGAGGTCGTACGGGCTTAGCTCCACCACAACCCGGTCCTCCGGGAGGATTCGGATGTAGTGTTGGCGCATCTTTCCAGAAATATGAGCAAGGACAATGTGCTTGTTCGTCAACTCAACACGAAACATCGCGTTGGGCAGCGCTTCAGTCACCACGCCCTCAATCTCAATGACCCCGTCTTTCTTGGCCATATCCTCCACTAACTCTTGTTTTGGCTAACCGGCGCTCGCCTGCGCGAGCGCAGGAAAGCTGGCTTTACTCTTTGCTTGTTCGCGCTCCGAACCGCCCCTTGCCGCACCAGGACCTTGATCGTTTCCAGAGAGCCGGCGTAGGATCACCGGCAGGATCTGAAAAAGATCTGGGAAATAGAGCGGAATGGGCGCGCCAAAGCGCAGACAACCAACAAACAACTTTACGCCATGGCGGCCGATTAGTTAAATCGCGCCCGGCCAGCGCGGGAGTTCGCCCGCCTCGGTGCGCACCGTCTCCGCCGACCCGATGCCGTCCTCGATCGCCCGCTGCACCACGATGGCGGCAATCGCCTGCAATTCGATCAGCGCCACGGTCGACGACGATCCGGCCGAGCTGAGCTCCCGTTCGCAGCTGGCCAGGGCGAACACCGTATCCCCGTCGGCCAGCGTGTGCACCGGGGAGAGCGCCCGGGCGAAGCCGTCGTGGGCTGCCGTGGCGGTCCGCTTGGCTTGTGCCACGGTGAGCACCGCATTCGTGGCGACCACGGCCAGGGTGGTGTTGAGCGCAGGTCCGTCCGAAGCGGGGCCATTCGGCGGAGCGGTTTGCGCGCCCAGTGGCAGGCCCGCTGCATTGACTACCGCCAGCGCCGCCACCACGATCTCGGAATTGGCGCCCGGCATCCGCATCGAAGCGGTGCCCACCCCGCCCTTGAAACTCCCCCGGCCGAGCGCGGCACCGGCGCCGGCACCGGCATTGCCGCGTTTCACTTCGCCGGAATGCGCGCTCTGCGCCGCCCAGTACCCCATTTCCAGATCGGGGCGCAGCGCGAAATCGCCACCGCGGCCCAGGTCGAAAATCGCCGCAGCCGGCACAATCGGCACCACACCGCCGTCCACCGCGAAGCCCCGGCCGTGTTCCTCGCACCAGCGCTGCACGCCCCCGGCTGCGGCCAAGCCATAGGCGCTGCCGCCGCTGAGCACCACCGCGTCCACCGTGGAGACCAGCGTGGTCGGGTCCAAGGCATCGGTTTCGTGGGTTCCCGGCCCACCCCCGCGCACGTCCACCGCACCGATGCTGCCGGCCGGCGGAATCACCACGCTGACCCCGGTGAGCCAGCCTTGGCCGATCCGCTCCACTTGGCCCACCAGCATTCCGGGCACATCGGTCAGTTGTCCTTGTGGCGGTCCATCCGTGGTCATCCCCCTATTCTGCGCCCCGGCAGCCAGGAAGGCGATCGGCAGGTCCCACCGAGTCGGGCAGCCCAGTGGGACAGAGCCGTTTTGTCCCACTCAGTTGCTTCATTCGGTGGGACAGAGTTTCGGCGTCCGAAGCACCGCCCGGCGAAGTTGTCTGGATATCTCAGGCAACAGTCTGTCGCGATACCAGGTGAACGGTCAGTGAAGGCTGGGGGAACATTGACGCAGCCAGTACGATTTTGGCAAGACAGAGTCGTCGCTTGTGCTGGAGTAGTAGGAGTTCGTGCTGCATCCGCCGGGGGGCGGTTTCAGCCGAGGAACACCAAGCAGCAAAGCGAGAACACTATGAGCAGGGTCGATTCGACGAAGACCCAGGTGCTGGAATCACCGGCATCGATACCGCCGCCCGCACCCGGTGGTACAGACAAGATCAAGCAACGTTACTGGACCGGACGGACCAAACGCGACGCCTGGATTTTCCTGGCTTTCGCGCTGCCGAACATCATCCTGATCGCGGTCTTCACCTATCGGCCGCTGATCGCCAACATCCAGTACTCGATGCTGGACTGGACACTCGGCTCGGAATTCGCCACCGCGATCGGGCTGCAGAACTACATCACCTTCTTCACGTCGGCGGATGCCGGCAATGTCCTCGGCACCACCGCGATCTTCACGGTCTTCACGGTCGGCGGCTCGATGGTGCTCGGCCTGCTGATCGCGCTGGCCCTCAACCAGAAGATCCCCGGCCGCACCTTCGCCCGTTCTGCGGTGTTCGCCCCTTACGTGCTCTCCGGCGTCGGCGTCGGCCTGGTCTGGCTGTTCATTTTCGACCCGGTCTACGGCGTGCTTTCCTGGGTCCTGCGCGGACTGGGCCAGAGCAGCCCGCAATGGATCAACGATCCCAAGCTCTCCCTGGTCATGGTGATCATCGTCTATGTCTGGAAGAACCTCGGCTATTGCGCGGTGGTCTATCTGGCCGGTTTGCAGTCGATGCCCAAGGACGTGATGGAAGCCGCTTCGCTCGACGGAGCCGGTTCCTTCCGCAGGTTCTTCGCGATCAGCTTCCCGCTGCTCTCCCCCACGACCTTCTTCCTGCTGATCACGTCGTTGCTCTCCTCGTTGCAGGCCTTCGACATCCTCAAAATCATGACCCCTACCGGCCAAGGCACCAACACCTTGATGTTCGAGACTTATCTGCAGGCGTTCGGCGCCTACAACAAGGCCGGCTATTCGGCCGCGATCTCGGTGGTGCTGTTCGCCCTGCTGTTGATCATGACCGTGGTGCAGATGCGCTTCGTGGAAAAGAAGGTGCATTACGCATGAGCGCACTGCAAACCGCCCCGGTCGAGGCCGGCCGGCGCCCCGGGCCGTTGTCCTGGAAGAATCTGAGCAAAACCCTGGTCACCGGATACCTGCCGCTGATCCTGGCGACCTTGCTGGTCTTCCTGCCGCTGCTCTGGATGATCCTCTCCTCCTTCAAGGCCCCGGGCGAAATCATCACCACCGACCTGAAGATCCTGCCGCAGGCACCGAGCTTCGACAACTACGCCGAAGCCGCCACCCGGGTGCCGTTCGCGCAGTTCTTCCTGAACAGCGTGATCGTCACCGTGATCGGTTCGGTGATCAAATGCGTGCTGGCGATCCTCACCGCCTATGCCCTGGTCTTCGTGCGGTTCCCGTTCAAGCGGCTGATCTTCATCTTGATCCTGGTCGCCCTGATGGTCCCGCCGCAGGTCGCGGTGCTGCCGAACTACATTTTGATCTCCAGCCTCAATGGCCAGAACACCTACTGGGGCATCATCCTGCCTGGTTTGGGTACGGCCTTCGGCACCTTCCTGCTGCGCCAGCACTTCATGACGCTGCCGGCCTCGATCCTCGAATCCGCGGAAATCGACGGCGCCGGGCACTGGAAACGGCTCTGGAAGATCGTCGTACCGGTCTCGGTGCCGTCGATCGCCACGGTCGCCCTGGTCACCATCGTGACCGAGTGGAACGACTACATCTGGCCGCTCATCATCACCACCAAGGCCGAAATGATGACGCTCCCGGTCGGCCTGACCCTGCTCACCAACTCGGATTCCAGCTCACAGGCCTGGGGCATCCTGATGGCCGGCGCAGTGATCGTGATCCTGCCGATCCTGATCATCTTCGCCGCCCTGCAACGCTACATCGTGGCCGGCCTCACCCAAGGCTCGGTGACCGGGTAGCGCCCGCGCCCGGAAGCCCGCCGCAATACGCTTCACCGCAACGAACCCTGTCAATCGCATCCACCGCACCACATCGAAAGGCACTCAATGAACATCAAGCGCAAGAACTTCCTGGCCCTGGGGGGACTGGGACTTGGCACCGCGGCTCTGGCCGCTTGCGGCGGACCGAATACCTCCGGAGCGGCGAGCAGCAGCGCGGCCGCAACCGACTGGTCCAAGGTCACTCCGGCCACCCAGATCAGCTTCATGTCCAGCCACCCGGGTTCCTCCCAGGCGATCGAGCAGAAGCTCATCGACGACTTCCAGAAAGCCAACCCGGCGATCAAGGTCAACCTGATCACCGGAGGCCAGAACTACGAAGAGGTGGCGCAGAAGTTCCAGACCTCGCAGACCGGCAATGACGTGCCAGACGTCGTCGTGGCCTCCGACGTCTGGTGGTTCCGTTACACGCTTTCCGGCGCAATCGTCCCGATCGACGATCTGCTCAAGGCCGTGGGCGACAAGACCGACGACTTCAACAGCACCCTGTACGGCGACTACAGCTACGACAACCAGCACTGGGCCGCACCCTACGCCCGTTCGACCCCGCTGTTCTACTACAACAAAGACCACTTCGCAGCAGCCGGCCTGCCGGACCGCGCACCGACCACCTGGGACGAGTTCGCGGAGTGGGCGCCGAAGATCAAGGCAGCCAACGCGGCACAGAGCGGTTACCAGAACGCCTACCAGTACCCGGCGCTGGCCGGCTACGCGGGCTGGACTTTGCAGAACGTGCTCTGGGGCCAGGGCGGCGGCTGGTCCAAGGAATGGGAGATGACCGCGGATTCCGACGCTTCGGTCAAAGCCATGCAGTGGGTCCAGGACAGCATCGTCAAAGACGGTTGGGCCGGCGTTTCCTCCAAAGACGCGGTGGGCGATATGACCGCGGGAGCGGTCAGCTCCACGGTCTCCTCGACCGGCGACCTGGTCACCACGTTGAAGGCCGCGAGCGCCAAAGGCATGAACATCGGCGTCGGCTTCCTGCCCGGCGGACCGGCGAGCAAATCCCCGGTGTGCCCCACCGGCGGTGCCGGCTTGGTCATTGCCCAGAAGACCTCTCCGGAGCGCCAGCTGGCCGCGGCCAAGTTCGTCAGCTTCGTGACCAATGCGCAGAACACCGCCCAGTTCTCCCAGGCCACCGGCTACATGCCCACCCGCACCTCGGCGGACATGTCCGCGGTCTTGGCGCAGACTCCGCAGATCCAGGTCGCCTTGGACCAGCTCAAGGTCACCAAGAGCCAGGACTACGCCCGGGTGTTCCTGGCCGGCGCGGATCAGGAAATGGCCAAGTCCGCGGCCAAGATCATGAATGAAAAGGCCGAGGTGAAGAGCACGCTGACCGCCCTGAAGAGCACCTTGCAGGGCATCTACGACAAAGACGTGAAGCCGAAGCTGAAGTCCTAGCGTTCTGCGTCTTCGAGTGTGCAGTTATGGCGGCTGAATTCCGATTTTGGCCGCCATAACTGCACACTCGCGCTAAAAATTCAGGGCAATGGCACCGGCGTGACGCCCAGAGCCGACAACTTGGCCGCCCCGCCGTCGGGTGCGGTCAGCACCCAGATCCCGCCATCGTGCACCGCGACCGAGTGTTCCCAATGCGCCGCCCGTTGGCCGTCCTCGGTCACCACGGTCCAGTCGTCGGCCAGCGTGCGGCTGGCGATATCGCCGCGGACCAGGATCGGTTCGATCGCCAAGGCCATTCCGGGACGCAGTTTCGGCCCGCGGTGCTTGGACCGGTAATTGAGCACATCCGGCTCCATGTGCATCGCCGAGCCGATGCCGTGCCCGGTGTAGTCCTCGATGATGCCGAACTTGGTGCCGTACTTCCCGGTCACGAAATCATCGATCGCATCGCCCACCTCGCCCACCTTCGAGGCCGTCGCCATCGCCGCGATGCCGTGCCACATCGCCGCCTCGGTCGCCTTGGAAAGCTCGACGTCGGCCGGATCGGCGTTGCCGACGATCACAGTGCGTGCCGAATCGGCATGCCAGCCGCCGATGATCGCACCACCGTCGATGGACACCAAGTCTCCGTCTTCGAGTTTGCGGTCGGTCGGAATCCCGTGCACCACTTGTTCATTGACCGAGGTGCAGATCGTGGCCGGGTATCCGTAGTAACCCAGGAAATTCGACTTCGCACCGGCTTTGGCCAGCTCCGCGGCGAACAAGGCATCGAGTTCGGACGTGCTCGCGCCGACCGCAGCCGCGGCCACCGCGGTGTCCAAAGCAGCCGCGAGGATCAACCCGGCTTCCTTCATGAGCCGGAATTGCTCCGCCGTCTTGAGCTCGATGGTCGATTTTTTGCCGATTGCCACGTTGGTCACCTGTTCCCGGGATGCGAAAGCCTGCCCTTCGAGACTACCGGACCGCGGTTTGCCGGTTTACCGGGCGTAGTCGCGCAGCGGCGGCTCAGCCGCAACCCAGGGGGTCGCCACGATCCGGTCGACGATCGCGGCCGCGGTGATCGCCAGCTTGGCCATGCCGAGGTAGTCGATGCCGGCGAAGCTGGAGCCCCAGCATACCGAGGTGCTGATCCGTTTCTGCACTGCGGGGCCCGGATTGTTCAACGCGTCCATGACCACCGCATTGACGGCATTGTCAGCCAAGGCACTCACATGCCCCACAAATCGCCAGGGACAGATGCTCTGCACGATGATGTTGCTTGCGCCGACCACGTTGGTCGCCGCCGGCGAGGGCCAGACCAACTCGTCGTTGTTCGAGCCGATGGTGGTGTAGGAAAGTCCGGCGGGCAGCGGCCTGGCAGCCAAGGCCTTGGTCCATTGCGATCCGGTTTTCACCTGCCAGCCCACCGCGGGGCAGCTGGTGCCGGGGCAGATCACCCGGTTTGCGATGTCGCTGCCGTTGACCGGCGCGGCAATGTTGATCACATCGTCGAGCCGCGGAGCCAGATCCGGCCAGAATTTGACCGCCCAAGTCAGCAGCATGCCGCCTTGGCTGTGCCCCATCGCGGAGATCTTCACACCGCTGCTGAGATTCATGTACCTGATCGCGGCGACCACGAACTCAGCGCTGATTTGGAAATCCACAGTGGCCCGTTTCGGCAGCGTCAGCGTGCAGACCGGCCGTCCCTGCGCCGCCAATGTGCGCTGATAACCCCAGCTGTAGATTTCGTCCGCAGACTCCACGGTGCCGGGAACCAACAAAACCGGAGTCTTCGCCGGGCTGGCCAGGTCGGCGGAACAACTCAACGCCGCGGCCAATTGTGCTGCCGGAGTCTGCAAGGCCGGTCCCGGATCAGGCACGACGGCGGCTGAACTCGCCGGAAGACCGCTCAAAAGCAGTCCCCCGGCGGTAAACAACACGAGTGCTGATCTAGCCATAACTTTGAACTTTTTCATTGATACTCGCAATCCACTTCATTGTGTTTTGACTGTTCACGATGCAAAGCCAGAGCTCATTGGACTCTGTTGTTGAGTTCTTCCTCCTCGCTGGTTTCGGTCAGCTAAACCAATGCCGAATGCCCGGTAATCGCCCGGCCCACGATGAGCGAATTCACCTCGTAGGTTCCTTCGAAGGTGAGAATCGGCTGCGCATCGGCAAAGATCTTCGCCATTCCGTAGTCACTGACAATCCCGTTACCGCCGAGCAACGAACGGCCCATCGCCACGGTGTCCAGACAGAGCTTGCTGGTGTGCGCCTTGACCAGGGCCGCTTGCTCCATCCGCAGTTCCGGACCTTCACCACGGTCATAGGCGTCTTGCACCTGAGCCAATCTGGCTGCCATCGACAACGACGCCGTCGCATTGCCGAGCATCTCGACCAATTGCTGCTGAATCAGCTGGAACTTAGCCAGCGGCTTGCCGAACTGCATGCGTTCCAGCGCGTATTTACGCGCAATCTCGAAAGCGGCAAACTGCACGCCGGTAGCCATCCAGCCCGCCATCATCCGAGTACCCATCAAAAGCACGTTGGTATCCGCAAAGGAACTCACGGTCGACAAGCGATCAGCTTCGGACAGCCGAACGTCCTGCATCACGATGTCAGCGTTCTTGATGCCGCGCATCGAGATCTTGTTTTCGATCTTGGTTCGGGTGATTCCTGGCAGACTCAGATCCAGAATGAATCCGCGGATCTGACCATCGTCGGCATCTCGGGCCCAGAGGAAAACGTATTCGCCATCAATCGCGTTGCCAATCCAGCGCTTCGCTCCGTTCAGTAGCCAACCGTCACCATCGCGACGCACCAGAGTGGTCAAACCGCCGGCAACATCGGAGCCGTGTTCCGGTTCGGTCAGCGCAAACCCACCCAGGATCTCGCCGTCACTGGCCCGTTGCAAGAAGCGCTGCTTCTGCTCCTCGGTGCCGAAGATCCGGATGCCCTCAACGAACAACTCATGATGAATACCGAAAATTGCACCGGTCGAAAGGTCGGCTTTGCATAGTTCTAAGGTCGCCAGACCCGAGTACAAACGCGAGTAGCCGGCGCGGAACGGCACCCCGGCGCCGAGCGCGGACAACTTCTGGAACACCGCACGCGGCACGTCCTCGGCTTGCCACCACTGCTGCGCGAACGGTGCTATTTCGCGCGCGCAGAATTCACGCAGTTCCAACAGCTTTGCCCGCTCCGCCTCGGACAACAAGGACTCGAATTCAAAGAAATCTGCGGTCGGCAACTCCCGGCGCGGGCGTTCAACCCGCGCCGGCGCCGCCGGTTCAATAGTTTCGGTGCTCATGGCATTAGCCGTTGAACCCACCACCGCAGACCACGGTCTGGGCGCTGATGTAATCCGATTCCGGCGTGCAGAACAAATACACAGCGTTCGCGGCTTCCTGCGGCGTGCCGGAGCGGCCGAGCGGAATCATCTGCTCTGCGGCGGACAGCAGCGCATCGCTGATCCCGACTTTGATCTCGCGCCCGTCGACGTCGATCGTGCCGTTTCCGGCAGCGGCTTCGGTCAGCCGGGTCTTGATGATCCCGAAGGCCACGGTGTTGACCGTGACGTTGTAGCGGCCCCATTCCTTGGCCATGGTCTTGGTGAACCCGGTGATGCCGGCCTTGGCCGCACTGTAATTCGCCTGGCCGGCATTGCCGCTGAGCCCGGCGACCGAAGAGATATTGACCACCTTGCGGCACGGCACCGGCTCGCCCGCGGCGACCGCGGCCTTGGCTGCCGCCGAAATCACCGGTTGCGCGGCGCGCAGAATCCGGAACGGAGCTTTCAAGTGCACGTCCAAGATCGCGTCCCACTGCTCATCGGTCATTTTCTGGATCACGGTGTCCCAGGTGTAGCCGGCGTTGTTGACGATGATGTCCACGCCGCCGAAGTTCTCCACTGCTGCGGCTACGAAGCGATCGCCGAAGTCGGCATCGGTCACGCTGCCATTGCAGGCCACCGCCTCGCCGCCGGCTGCCTGGATATCGGCAACGGTTTGGTTCCCCGGTTCCGGATCGAGGTCGTTGACCACGACCTTGGCCCCTTCTGAGGCGAGTTTGAGCGCGATTTCCCGGCCGATTCCACGGCCGGATCCGGAGACGAGGGCGACTTTTCCGGCAAGTTTTCCGGTAGTAGACATGGTGGTTCCTTAAGGGTTGAAAGTCTGGTGATCGGTACTTCTGCTAATCGGGGCTAAAGCGCGACAACGGCGGTGCCGGCAAGTGTCAGCGTGCCGTCGGCGAGCGTGACCGTGACTTCGAGCGTGGCCAACCGTTCGCCGTCGTTATCAGAGATTTCAGTGATGCGGCCTTGCGCGGTCGGGGATGCCAGCACCGGGGTGATTGCCGCGAAGCGGACTTTGAACGAGCGGATCTTTTCCTGGGGCAGCCAATTGGTGAGCAGCCGGCCAAGGTAGGCCATGGAGAGCATGCCTTGGGCGAAGACGTCGTCCAACCCGGCTGACTTCGCCACATCGATATCGAGGTGGATCGGGTTGTGGTCGCCGGAAGCTCCGCCGAAGAGGGCGAGCGTGGTCCGCGAGATCGGCGGCAAGGCCAAGGCCGGCAGCACGGTTCCTACCTCGATGGTTTCAAGCTGTTCGCTGATGCTCATTTCGCTGCCTCCGGATTGGTCACCACGATGACCGTCTTGGCGGTTGCCACCGCCGAGCCGTCCTGGACACGGGTGATCGTGGTTTCTTTGATCAAGAACTCCAGCGCTCCGCCTTTTTTGCTGTAAAGATCGGTGATCTTGGGTTCCAGCCGCAAAGCCTCCCCCGCATGCGCCACCGATTGGTAGTTGAATTCCTGCTCCCCGTGCAGAATCCGGCGCAGGTCTACGCCGATGCCGGTGAGCCAGCCGAAGGCCGCCGGCCCTTCGAATTCCAAGCCAAACAGGATGGTCGGCGGTAACGGCAAATCCGGGTGTCCGGCCGCTTTCGCGGCCTCGGTGTCGATATAGACCGGATTGGTCTCGCCGATCGCCTCGGCAAAGAACCTGAGCCGTTCGCTGGAGACCGTAGTCTCGATGGCCGGCAGGACCCGGCCGATCACATCTTCGGATATCGCCATCTCAGGAAACCTTTTCGTAGAGGGTCACGACGGCGGCGCCGCCGAGACCGATGTTGTGCTGCAGTGCGTGCCGGGCGCCGTCCACCTGACGCAGGCCGGCGGTGCCGCGCAACTGCCAGACCAATTCGGTGCATTGCGCCAGGCCGGTCGCGCCGAGCGGGTGCCCTTTGGACATCAGCCCGCCGGAGGGGTTCACCACGACCTGGCCGCCGTAGGTGTTGTCGCCATTCAGCACGAACTTTTCCGCGGTGCCTTCCGGGGTCAGCCCGAGCGCTTCGTAGCTGAGCAGTTCGTTCGAGGTGAAGCAATCATGGAGTTCCACGACGGGAATGTCTTCCGGGCCGACGCCGGCTTGGGCGTAGACCTTGTCCGCAGCCGCTTTGCTCATGTCGTAGCCGACCAAGGCCATCAGGTCATCGCCGTCGAGGGTACTCGGGTAATCGGTGGTCATTGCTTGCCCCGCGATCGCCACCGAGGCGTCCAGACCGTGTTTGCGGGCGAATTCCTCGGTGCACAGGATCGCCGCCGCCGCACCGCAGGTGGGCGGGCAACACATCAGGCGGGTCAACGGGCCGAAGATCTGCGGCGAATTCATCACGTCGTCAACCGAGATCGGGTCGCGGAACACCGAGTAGGGGTTATTGGCCGCGTGCGTGCGGGATTTCACCGCAATCCGGGCCAGCACTTCCGGCGAAGCATCGTACTTCTCCAGGTACTGCGCGCCGGCGCCGCCGAACAGCTGAGCCGCGAAGGGTGCGTCCGAGGCGCCTTGCACCCGGTTGGCTTTCGACATGAAGTCTTTGAACGGGCTCGGCCGGTCCTCCCACATTGCCCGCAAAGCACCGCGCTGCATCTGTTCGAAGCCCAGCGCCAATACGCATTCTGCCGCCCCGCTGGCAATAGCTTGCCGGGCCAGGAACAACGCGGTGGATCCGGTGGAGCAATTGTTGTTCACGTTGATCACCGGGATGCCGGTCTGGCCTACGTGGTACAGCGCGGCTTGGCCACTGGTGGAGTCACCGTAAACGTAGCCGACGTAGGCCTGTTCGATCAGGTTGTAGTCGATGCCGGCATCGGCCAGCGCAGCCTTGGTGGCATTCGAACCCATCAGATCGTAGGGCTCAGTCTTGCTCGGCGTCATGAAGGGAATCATGCCGACGCCGGCAACAAATACTCGCTCACTCATTTTTGCCTCCTTTGGCTGATGAAATTCAGCCTATTCTTGATTCACTTAGCTTGTCAAGGAAAATCTTCCGTCAGGCAACTGTTTTTTGGAGCCGCTCAGCGCGGCGCCCGGATCAGAGTCCGAGCAGTCCGGAACAGATCAGGATCAGCACCGCACGCTCTTCGGCGGCCAACTCGCCGTGCCGCCGGGCGATGTAGTCGTTGATCACGGTCAGCACCGCGTGCACCCGGATCCGCGCGGCATCACGCGGCAGCTTCGGTCGCACCCGGAGCAGCAAATCCACCCATTGGTTGAGGTAGGCACGTTGCTGAGCCACGGCTACTGCTTGTTTCTCCTCGTCCAGGTTGCCCAATTCGGTGACCAGCAAAGTGATCAAATCCGAATCGGCGGCGACCGTGTCCAGGTAGGAAACCAGGAGCCGGCGCAGTGAGTTTTCCGGACTGTCCGGAACCGACAGCACGGCGGCCCGGCCCTTCTGCAATGCATCGTTCCCATGTTGCAACACCTCGAAGAGCAGATCGAGTTTGCTCGGGAAATGGTGGTAGATACTGGGCTCGGAAATCCCGACCGCATCCGCGATCTCCTCCAGCCCGGTCTGGCCGAACCCTTTGCGGGCGAACAACTCCGAAGCGGCCGCGACCAGCTTTTCCTGGGTGCCGGCGGGCTGTTTGGCAATCACCGGCGAAGCACCCGGGACACCTGCGGCCGCGAGACCCAGCTCGACGTTCAGCACGCCGGACACCATCTGCTTCATCAGGAGTTCGAACTCCGGCCTGGGCAAGCTCACGTGGTGGTAGGACAGGCTGAGGCAGACCGACAGCACCGCACTGGTGAACAGGCCTTCCCAGCGCTCGATCTCCGGGTGGTTCAGCTGGATCGAGTCCCGCAGTTCGCGGCGGATCTCCCGAATCGCAGCGGCCAGCTTGGCCTGCTCGGGCTCCGGAAGATGCCTGGCCTCACGCTGCCACAGGACGCCGGCCGAGCGGGTGTCCAGAGCCATTGAGATGAACGCATCGTCCCACGACGCCGGCTGATCCGCCGTCGAGCCTTCCCTGGCCAGCCGCAAGGCGTCCTTGACTTCTTCGATGGAAGCGTCCACCACGGCGATCAGGAGTTCTTGCTTGCCGGTGAAATGCCGGTACAACGCCGACGGGCCGATCGAGACCGCCCGGGCGATCTGGCTCATCGAGACGCTCGCGAACCCGTATTCGTAAAACAACTCGGCCCCGGCGCGGCGAATCAATTCCTTGCGGTTGCCCGGCCTGGTCCCTCTGGGCGGCGCATAGGGCATCGCGGTAGTCACCCGTTCAACCGACATCGATGCCTCCTGGCTCAAGCACTCCCCCATAGTTCCATGCAGGAGTCCGCTAATCCAACCGCAATCAGGCCGGGGCCAACTCGTCGCGGATGGCCCGCTTGAGCAATTTCCCAGGGGGATTGCGGGGCAGTTGGCCCTTCACCACCAGCCGATGCGGCAGTTTGTAGCGCGCGATCCGCTCGCTGCAGAACTCGCGGAGTTCCTCGAGTGAGAGTTCAGTGTCCGGCTTGAGCACCACGATGGCCACGATGCTTTCGCCGTATTCCGGGTGCGGCTGGGCGATCACCGCGCAGTCGAGCACCGAGGGGTGCGCTGCGACGGCGTTTTCCACCTCGACCGAATACACGTTCCGGCCACCGGTGATGATCATGTCCTTGAGCCGGTCGACGAGCGTCATATAGCCGTCGGGGTCGAGGCGGAGCAGATCTCCGGTGTGCAACCAGCCGTCGCGGATCGCAGCTGCAGTCTGCTCCGGTTTGTTCCAATAGCCCTTCATCACCATTTCACTGCGGATCAGCATCTCGCCGACTTCGCCGGGCGCCACGTCTTTTCCGTCCGCGTCGACGACCCGGCATTGCGCCATCATGGTCGGCTGCCGGCCGCTGGCATCCGGCCGTGCGCTGACCTGCTCGCGACTGGAGAAGATTCCGCCCGGACCGGCCTCGGTCTGCCCGCACAGCTGCAGAAGATTCACCGCCGGAAGCGTCTCGATCAACTGCTCGACGGCGCTCGCCGGCATGGGCGCCGCACCGAACATCGCGGTGCGCAGTTCGGAAAGGTCTCGGGATGCGAAATCCGGTTCCCGGAGCAGGAATTGGAACATCGTGGGCACCCCGAAGAACATCGTAATCCGGTGTTCTTCCAAGGCATTGAGCACCTTTGCCGGTTGAAACCCCCGGTGCACGATGTTCGTGGCCCCGATGAGCACGCCCGGGATCACCATGATGCAGGTCTGCGCCGCATGGTAGAGCGGAGCGACATGCAGAAAGCGGTCACCGTCCATCATGCCGCAGGTGCCGACGAACGAAAAGGCCGCCCACAGCGTGCGGTGGTGGTCGAAGAGCGCGCCTTTCGGCGAACCGGTGGTGCCCGAGGTGTACAGAATCAAGGCATCATCGGACTCCTGGGCTCCGGCCTCGGACAGTTCGCCGTCAAACCCGGTAGCAAGCGCGAACAAATCGGGAAAACCGGCGCAATCACCCGAGGCAAACAGCTGCACGCCCTCCGGGAGTCCATGCTTACCGGCGGCATGCACCGTCGATACCAGTTCGGGATCGAACACCAACACCTTGGCGCCGCAGTCGCGGAGCAGATAATCGAGTTCCGGAGCTGCGGCTCCCGGATTGACCGGGACAAAGATCGCGCCCAGCCGAAAAACTGCGAAAACCACCACCACGAAGCGATCCGAGTTGTGCGCCATCAAAGCCACGCGATCGCCCTTGCCCACTCCGGACTGCGCCAACGCGCCGGCGACCTTGCTGACTTCCTCATCCAACTGCCGGTAGCTGTATTCCTGGTCTTCGAAAAGCAGCGCCTTCCGCTCCGGAACCCGCCCCGCGGTCGCACGCAACGCTGCGTCGAGTGTCGCCATCAGATCCTCCAGATCCTTGTATGTGAATCTAGAATAGGTTCAGATCACTGAAACATCAAGGAGTATTTTCGAAGAGCTCCAAAAGCAAGCTCCGACAGGCTCGCCATTCGGCATCCCGGTCCCGCTCCGGATGCAGGTAGTCCCGCAACGCCAGCCCACGCATCGCCGAGGTGGCGAACCGGACCAGCTCGCGGACCCGCCGCGCCGCAATGCCGAGGTCCAGCGAGCGCTCGACCAAGCTGCCGATTTCGGCGTCGATCTCCGCCTCGACGCCGCGCAGCAGCTCGCGCAGCTCCGGATCGGTCCGCGCTGCGACCCAAAGTTCCAGAGCCACCTGGTAGAGCGAATCGGCGTGCATCGCCCAGAGCGAATCGAGCAGCTCCAAGGCTCCGATTGGCGCCGCCCGCTCGGCAAACGCCGCGAGCCTGCGCTGGGACAATTCGCCCACCGCTGCCACCAAAAGCACGTTCCTGGTTTTGAAGTGGTGCAGATGCGCACCCAGCGACAATCCGGCCCGCTCGGTGACCTGGGCCAGGGTGAGCGTCGCATAACCGCCTTCCACCAGGGCTTCAATAGTGGCGTCGAGCAGCGCGGCCCGGGTTTCCTCACGGCGCTCTTGCTGGCTGCGTCGCGGCGCCCGCCCGCGATCGGTCTGGAGTGACTGCATACACAAACATTACCGCCATAATTTATCTTGCGTTAAGACAATAATGTTTGTTAGTTTCGAGCCATGACTACTGCAATCGGCCGATCCCGGCAAAACCTCGGCCACGGCGTCGTGACCATCGAATACCCACTGCCCTCCGTGGCGTTGGTGACCCTCAACCGACCGGAATCGCTCAACGCGATCAGCGCCGAACTCATCGACGATCTGAACGCGGCCTTCACTGAGCTCGGTTCGGACGACGAGGTTTCGGTCGTGGTGCTGACTGGCGCGGGCCGGGGCTTCTGCTCCGGCGCCGACTTGTCGGCGCTCGGCAGCATGCTCGCCGAGAATTCGGCACTTGAGCTCATGCGCGAATCCTGCCGCTGGGAAGTCCTGCTCGCCCGGTTGCCGCAAGTGACCATAGCCGCGGTCAACGGCCCGGCGATCGGCGCCGGCTGGAGCATGGCCATGGCCTGCGACCTCCGGGTCGCAGGACCGGAGGCGCGATTCGGCGCGACCTTCGTCCGGATGGGCTTGGGCCCGGATTGCGGGCTTTCGCAAACTTTGCCGCGCGCGGTCGGCCGAGAGCGGGCCATGGAACTGCTGTGCACCGGACGGATCATCGACCAGGCCGAAGCCCTGCGCATCGGCTTGGTCTCCACGACCGCCGAGGATGCCCGGTCCGCAGCCTTGGCGCTGGCCGGCAACCTGACCGCGGCGCCCGGCCGAGCTTTGCGCTCGATCAAGCAGACCCTGTTCGACGCCGCCGAGGCCAGCGTCGAATCGGTGATCGACGAAGTCGAAGCCAGGGCCCAGGCGGCGCTCTTCGACCACCCGGACTTTGCCGCCGGGGCCGCCCAGTGGATGTCCCGGCATGGCGGCGCCCAGCCGGCCTGAACCGCGCCGGGCGCCGGCTAGGCTTCCGACACCCGGTACTGCGCCCGGATTTCCCGTTTCAGGATTTTCCCGGCGCCGGAAACCGGCAGTTCCGTGCGGAACTCGATGCTCCGCGGCAGCTTGTAGCCGGCAATCAACTCGCGGCAGCTGGCCAGCAATTCCTCGGCCGTGACCGAGGCTCCCGGGCGCAACACCACCGCAGCGTGCACGGTTTCCACCCATTTCTCGTCCGGCACCCCGACCACCGCGGCCATCGCTACTGCCGGATGCTTCGACAAGGCGTTTTCCACCTCGACCGAGTAGATGTTCTCGCCGCCGGAAATGATCATGTCCTTGAGCCGGTCCACCACGAAAAGGTAGCCGTGCGGGGTCAAATAGCCCAAGTCTCCGGTGTGCATCCAGCCGTCCCGCAGCGCTTCAGCGGTGGCTTCGGGTTTGTTCCAGTAGCCCAGCATCACATTGCCGCCGCGGCAGACGATCTCGCCCACCTCGCCGGAGGGCAGCTCCTCGCCTTCCCAGCCGACCACCCGCACCTCGCAGTTCACCGGCGCCTTGCCGCAGGAATACCTGATTTCCGGATCCCCGTGGTCCTGGTCGTCCAACAGTGTGGCCACCGGCGACAGCTCGGTCATTCCGAAAGCCTGCACCAGCTTCAACCCCGGGAAGGCCTCCCGCGCCCGGTCCAGCAGCGCCGGCGGCATCGGCGAGGCGCCGTAGAGCAGCCGGCGGAAACTCGGCAAACCGCGGCCCGTGGCAGCAGCAGCCGCGACGACATACTGCAGCATCGTGGGCACCAGAAGCGCATCGCTGACCTGGTGTTCGTCGATGAGCTCCACCACCGCGGTCGGCTCGAAGGCCGGGACGAACAGCAGGGTCGAGCTCTTCATCAAGCACATCGTCCAGTGCGCAACCGCCGCCATGTGGAACATCGGCGCCACGATCATCGCCTTGCCGCCGTCGCTCACCGCTTCGGTGCTGGCCAAAGTGCCCATCGTGGAAATCAGGATATTGGCATGGCTCAGCATCACGCCCTTGGGCTCCCCGGTAGTGCCCCCGGTGTAGAAAATGCCGAAAATATCAGCACCGCCACGGCGTGCATCTTCGATCGGATCAGCCTCGAGCAGGAGCGTCTCGTAATCCAGCGCACCTTCCGGAGCTTCCCCGGAACTGCAGAAAATCACCGTGTCCAGCTCCGGATACCCCTGTCGCAAAGCCGGGACCATCGGCGCGAAAGCCGCGTCGACCAGCAGCACCCTGATCTGCGCGTCGCGCAGCGAATAGATGATTTCCGCCGGACTCCACCGGGTGTTGACCGGAGCCACCACCGCATCGGCCCACGGCACCGCGAGCAGATACTCGTGGTAGACCTCCGAATTCAGTGCGAGCATGCCGACCCGGTCACCCGAGGCGACGCCGAGCGAGCGCAACGCGCCGGCGCATCTGGCGACCCGGTCGAGCACCTGGCGCACCGAACGTTCATGCCCGGAGTCGATAGTCATCGGCGCATCCGGGTGTTGCTGGAACTGGCGGTGCAGTAGCTGAGTCAAGTACACAGTGACCTCCATCACGTCATTGAGATGTTTAGAAGGTAGCCTATTAGCGATTCACTTAGTGCGCAAGAGGTGATGTTCGATAGAGACTGGGATGCAGTGCACCCCCAGTGGCCCCCAACTCCCGCTGCCGGTCGATCCGGTGGCGCATGTGCGGATCGCTTTCCGACTCTTCGAGACTCCAAACCGCAGAAAGGCAGGCGCCCGTCTGGTGGCCGATCTGGGCCCATTCCGCCCGGCTCTTGGTCCGGAAGGCCGCCGCCAGTTTTTCCGCCAGTTCCGGCCAGCGCCGCGGATCGTCCCGGCTCCCGTCGTCCGGGAAGTCGATTCCGGTCGCCAGCAGCAGCTGGCTGAAAAACTGCGGCTCAGCCGCGCCGACCGCAACATACTCGCCATCGTCCGCGGATTCATAGACCGCGTAGAACGGCGCATTGGCCAGTACATTCGGGGTCCGCGCGCCGAGCACCTCGGTGAAATTCGCCGGCATGGTCAACAATGCGGCCGCGCCGTCCACCATCGCCACATCGAGCACCTGCTCCACCGGCAGCCCCGACTTCTTGCCCCACAGCGCCGCGAGGATGCTGATCGCGCCGTGCATCGATCCACCCGCGAAGTCGCCGACCACATTGATCGGCGGCACCGGCTTCGCACTGCCCCGGCGGAATGCGTGAAGCGCGCCCGATTGCGCGATGTAGTTGATGTCATGACCGGGATCCTCGGCGAAGGGGCCGCTCTGCCCGAACCCGGTCACCCTCGCGTAGATCAAGTCCGGATTCGCCTCCAGGGCCTGCTCCGGCCCCAAGCCGAGCCGCTCCATAACCCCTGGCCGCATCCCTTCGATCAGCACGTCGGCATTCTCGATCAGCGCCAGGACCCGCTGCTGATCGGCCGGATCCTTGAGGTCGAAAGCTTCGTGCGCCTTGCCCTGCGCATAAAAACTGTGCAGGAAATCGTAGGGTCCCGGCGCGGTCCTGGTCACCACGGTGACCTCGGCGCCCAGGTTCCGCAGGATCGTGCCCAGGTGCGGCACCGGGCCGATCGCCGCCATTTCGAGCACCCGCAGTCCTAGCAGTGGCTTGCTTCCTTGACTCATTGCACGCATCCTTACGCCGTCGTCCGCCCAGACTATCCGGGCAGCCCGGACATTCCCAACCATGGCCGATTGAAGACATCCATTGAAAACAGCCTATTTTCAATTCACTTATGTCGTCAAGTAATGCGTCCAGTAACGACGACGGCGGGTCCGCACCTAGGTGCGGACCCGCCGTCGTCGTTGCTGGGAGAGGCTATTTGGTTGCGGTCACGCCGTCGATCGCTGCCATGATGCGGTCGGTGACCTCATCGATCGCGCCGATCCCGTCGACCTTCGCCAACAGGCCCTGCTCGTGGTAGCGGACCACCACGGCCTCGGTCTGCGTGTGGTACAGATTCAGCCGGTGCCGGATGACTTTCTCGTCGTCGTCGCTGCGCCCAGACTCTTTGGCCCGGCCCAGCAGACGCCGCACGAGTTCTTCGTCGTCCGCGGTCAGCTGCAGCACCACGTCCAGCTTTTCACCCTTGGCGCTCAGGATCTCGTCCAACTCGTCGACCTGAGCCGAAGTGCGCGGGTACCCGTCGAGCAGGAAGCCGTGCTGCACATCATCCTGCTGCAACCGGTCGCGGACCATTTTGTTGGTCACGCTGTCCGGCACATAGTCTCCGGCGTCCATGAACTTCTTGGCTTCCAGACCCAAAGGCGTCTCGCCTTTGACGTTGGCCCGGAAGATGTCGCCGGTGGAAATGGCCACGATGCCCAAACGATCGGAAATCCGCTCGGCCTGGGTGCCCTTGCCTGACCCCGGAGGGCCCACAATCAGCATTCTGGTCATCGCAGCAACCCCTCGTAGTGCCGTTGTTGCAGCTGCGCATCGATCTGCTTCACGGTTTCCAGACCCACGCCGACCATGATCAGCAGCGAGGTGCCGCCGAACGGGAAGTTCTGGTTCGCCTGGATCAGCACCAGCGCGATCAGCGGGATCAAAGCGACCAGACCGAGGTAGATCGCACCCGGCAAGGTAATCCGGGACAACACGTACTGCAGGTAGTCCGCAGTCGGTTTGCCGGCCCGGATGCCCGGAATGAAGCCGCCGTACTTCTTCATGTTGTCCGAAACTTCTTCCGGGTTGAAGGTGATCGCCACGTAGAAGTACGTGAAGAACACGATCATGAAGAAGTACATCGCCATGTAGATCGGGTGGTCGCCCTTGGTCAGGTTGTCGTTGATCCAAATCGCCCAGCCCGGTGCATTCGCGTTGTTGCCGCCAGCGGCGAACTGTGCGATCAGCGCCGGCAGGTACAACAGCGAGGAGGCGAAGATGACCGGCACCACGCCGGCCATATTGACCTTGATCGGGATATAGGTGCTGGTGCCGCCGACGGTGCGCCGGCCGATCATCCGCTTCGCATATTGGACCGGTACGCGTCGTTGCGACTGTTCCACGAAGACCACCAGGGCCATCACCACCACACCGATCAAGAGAACCACGAAGAAGGTTCCTGGACCCTTGGTGCTCCAGATCTGTCCGAGCGAAACCGGGAACTGCGCCACAATCGAGGTGAAGATGAGCAGCGACATGCCGTTGCCCACACCCTTTTCGGTGACCAATTCGCCCATCCACATGATCAGACCGGTGCCGGCCGTCAAGGTGATGATCAACAGAATCGTGACGATGATCGAGCTGTCCGGGATGATCGCGCCCGGAGTGCCGTCCTGGCCGCAGCCGCCGAGCAGCTGGCCGGAGCGGGCCAATGACACCAGCGTGGTGGCATTGAGCAAGCCGAGGCCGATGGTCAGGTAACGGGTGTACTGGGTGAGCTTGCTCTGCCCCTGCGCGCCCTCGAGGTGCAGATCCTGGAAGCGAGGAATGACCACCCGCAGCAGCTGGATGATGATGCTCGCGGTGATGTACGGCATGATGCCGAGCGCGAAGATGGACACCTGGAGCAATGCGCCACCGCTGAAGAGGTTGACCAGCTGGTAGATGCCTTGATCTGTATTGCCGGCGGTGAGGCACTGCTGGACATTGTTATAGTTCACACCCGGTGAAGGGATGAAGGCGCCGAGTCTGAAAATGACAATGATGCCCAGCGTGAACAACAACTTGCGTCGCAGGTCAGGCGTGCGAAAGGCGCGGCCAATTGCGGAAAGCAAGCATCCTCCTGAAGTTCTTGGTTCCGAAGAAGTTGGGCCGCCATGGCCCACCAACCGAGTCTAGTGGGTAGACCCTATAGAAAACGAAAAACTCTTGGTGGATGGAGGAAATCCCCCCATCCACCAAGAGCTCAATTCATGCTGTGTGCCAAAGCAATTACAGCTCGGTAGCAGAACCGCCGGCAGCAACAATCTTTTCGGTAGCGCTGGTCGAGAAAGCATTCACGGTAACCTGCACCTTGACGGTGAGTTCACCGGTCCCGAGCACCTTGACGGGCTGGTTCTTGCGAACGGCCCCTTTGGCGATCAGGCTCTCTACGGTCACTTCGCCACCATCCGGGTACAACTCGGAGATCTTGTCCAAGTTCACGACCTGGAACTCCACCCGGAACGGGTTCTTGAAGCCGCGAAGCTTCGGCAGGCGCATGTGCAACGGCAGCTGACCGCCGGCGAAACCGGCCTTCACCTGGTAGCGGGCTTTGGTGCCCTTGGTGCCACGGCCTGCGGTCTTGCCCTTGGAGCCTTCGCCACGGCCCACACGGGTCTTCGCGGTTTTGGCGCCGGGAGCCGGACGCAGGTGGTGCACCTTCAATGCGTTCTGCTTCTCAACGGTTTCTGCCTTGGCGCTATCTGCCTTAGTGGCGGACGCCTTGGCGGCCTTAGTTTTAGTAGCTTCAGCCATGATTACTTCGCCTCCTCTACCTTCACCAGGTGCGGAACCGTGTTGATCATGCCGACGGTCACTGCATCGGCCTTGCGCACAACGGTGTGACCGATGCGCTTGAGGCCCAGTGAACGCAGCGTGTCGCGCTGGTTCTGCTTTCCACCGATGGTGGACTTGATCTGCGTGATCTCCAGAGTCTTCTCAGACACCTGGACATTCTTCGGGGTGGTCATTAGGCACCTGCCTTTGCTTGCGCATTTTCCTGAATGGTACGCAACAACGGACCGGGAACGACCTCGTCCATCGGCAAACCGCGGCGGGCTGCAACCGAAGCCGGCTCTTCGAGCTGGCGCAGTGCGGCAACCGTGGCGTGCACGATGTTGATCGCGTTGGAGGAACCGAGCGACTTCGACAGGATGTCGTGGACACCGGCGCATTCCAGCACGGCGCGCACCGGACCGCCGGCGATAACGCCGGTACCCGGGGTTGCCGGACGCAACAGCACGACGCCGGCAGCGGCCTCGCCCTGTACGCGGTGCGGAATGGTGTTGCCGATGCGCGGAACGCGGAAGAAGGACTTCTTCGCTTCCTCGACGCCCTTGGCGATCGCCGCGGGAACTTCCTTGGCCTTGCCGTAGCCGACGCCGACCAGACCGTTGCCGTCGCCGACGACCATCAGGGCGGTGAAGCTGAAGCGACGGCCGCCCTTGACGACCTTGGCCACGCGGTTGATGGTCACCAGTTTTTCAATGTACTGGTTCTTCTCAGCGTCGCGTCCGCCATCGCGGCCGCCACGGCCACCATCGCGGCCGCCACGGCCACCGTCACGTCCGCCACGGCCACCATCGCGGCCGCCACGGCTGCTGCCGCGACGATCCTCGTTGGAACCGGCAGAAGTTTCGGTAGCCGCAACTGCTTCGGTGTTCTCAGACACAGTGGTTGTGCTTTCTTCTTTGATGTTCTCGCTCACAGGGCCAAACCGCCTTCACGTGCGCCATCGGCAACGGCCGCGATCCGGCCGTGGTACTTGTTGCCACCGCGGTCGAAGACGACGGACTCGATGCCGGCCTTCTTCGCACGGTCGGCAACCAGTTCGCCAACGCGCTTGGCTTTGGCGGTCTTGTCGCCGTCGAACGCACGCAGATCTGCTTCCAAGGTGGAAGCAGAAGCCACGGTCACGCCCTTGCTGTCATCGACGACCTGCACGAAGATGTGCCGGGCCGAACGGTTGACAACCAGACGGGGACGGGTCTCGGTACCGACGATCCGCTTGCGGACGCGCAGGTGACGACGACCGCGGGCGGCCGAACGGGACTTGCCCTTGCGGTTCTTATTAATGGTCAAAGCCATGATTACTTACCAGCCTTTCCGACCTTGCGGCGGATAACTTCGCCCGCATAGCGGATGCCCTTGCCCTTGTACGGGTCGGGCTTGCGGAGTTTGCGGATGTTGGCAGCAACCTCGCCCACCTGCTGCTTGTTGATACCCGAGACGGAGAGCTTCGTGGGGCCCTCGACCGTCAGGGTGATGCCCTCGGGAGCCTTGACGGCGACCGGGTGGCTGTAGCCCAGGGCGAACTCGAGGTCCGAGCCCTTGGCCTGAACACGGTAACCGGTTCCGACGATTTCGAGCTTCTTCTCGTAGCCTTCGGTGACACCGGTGATCAAGTTCGAGATCAGGGTCCGGGTCAAGCCGTGCAGCGAACGGGATTCGCGCTCGTCGTTCGGGCGGGACACCGTGAGGGTGCCTTCTTCCAGTGCGACCTCGATCGGGTTCGAAACCGTGAGGGACAGCTGTCCCTTCGGGCCCTTCACCGAAACGAGTGAACCGTCGACTTTAACCTCGACGCCGGCAGGCACGGAGATCGGGAGACGTCCAATACGTGACATAGTTCTTTCCTCCCCTACTACCAGACGTAGGCGAGGACTTCCCCACCCACGCCCTTCTTTGCAGCCTGACGGTCGGTCAACAGACCGGACGACGTCGACAAGATGGCGACACCCAAACCACCCAGCACGTTCGGCAGGTTGGTGGACTTCGCGTAAACGCGCAGACCGGGCTTGGAAATCCGGCGGATGCCGGCGATGGAACGCTCGCGGTTCGGACCGAACTTGAGGTCGATGGTCAGCTTCTTGCCGACCTCGGCGTCCTCGACCTTCCAGCTGGCGATGTAGCCTTCAGCCTTCAGGATGTCGGCCACGTGGCCCTTGAGCTTGCTGAACGGCATGGTCACGGTATCGTGGTATGCCGAGTTTGCGTTGCGCAGACGCGTGAGCATATCTGCGACAGGATCTGTCATAGTCATGTGGGCTCTTGCCCTTCCTCGAAGCGGTTTCCGCGTTGTCTTCTCATGCGCCGGCAATCGGCGCGAAGCACGGGACCTGCCAAGTAGTTGTTAGTCTTCGGATTTGAACGGGAAGCCAAGCGCCTTGAGCAGCGCGCGGCCTTCGTCGTCGGTCTTCGCCGTGGTGACCACGGTGATGTCCATGCCACGGATCTTGTCGATCGCGTCCTGGTCGATTTCGTGGAACATGACCTGCTCGGTGAGACCGAAGGTGTAGTTGCCATTGCCATCGAACTGCTTGCCGGAAAGTCCGCGGAAGTCTCGGATACGGGGCAGTGCCAGGGTGACCAGACGGTCGACGAATTCCCACATCCGGTCGCCGCGCAACGTGGTGTGCGCGCCGATCGGCATGCCTTCACGCAGCTTGAACTGGGCGATCGACTTGCGGGCCTTGGTGACCATCGGCTTCTGGCCGGTGATCAGGGTCAAGTCGCGAACCGCACCGTCGATGACCTTGGAGTCCCGGGCTGCCTCGCCGACGCCCATGTTCACGACGACCTTGACCAGGCGCGGAACCTGGTTGACGTTGCCGTAGTTGAATTCGTCCTGCAGCGTCTTCTTGATTTCCTCGGCGTAGCGGGTCTTCAGACGCGGCGTGATCTTCTCTACAGCTTCAGTGGTTTCGATGCTCATGCCAGATCCTTTCCGGAGCTCTTCGCGAAGCGAACGCGGGTGACGCGTTCACGGCCGTCGCGCTCAACGGTTTCGAGGCGGTAGCCGACGCGAGTCGGCTTCTTGGTGGACGGATCCACCAAAGCCACGTTCGAGATGTGGATGGAGGCTTCAACGGTCTCGATGCCACCGGTCTTGGTGCCGCGCTGCGACTGCCCGACCTTGGTGTGCTTGGTCACGCGGTTGATGCCTTCAACGAGCACGCGGTTGCTTTCCGGGAAAACCCGCAGGACTTTGCCCTGCTTGCCCCGGTCGCCGCCGCGCTCAGCCTTGGCACCGGTGATGACCTGAACCAGATCGCCCTTTTTGATGTTGATCTTCGCCATGTTTACAACACCTCCGGAGCGAGCGAGATGATCTTCATGAACTTCTTGTCGCGAAGTTCCCGGCCGACCGGGCCGAAGATACGGGTACCACGGGGGTCGCCGTCGTTCTTCAAGATCACTGCAGCGTTCTCATCGAACTTGATGTAGGAACCGTCCGCACGGCGGCGTTCCTTCTTGGTGCGGACGATGACGGCCTTGACCACATCGCCCTTTTTCACGTTTCCGCCCGGAATTGCATCCTTGACGGTGGCGACGATGACGTCGCCGATACCTGCGTAGCGACGGCCAGAGCCACCGAGGACACGGATGGTAAGGATTTCCTTAGCACCAGTGTTGTCGGCAACCTTGAGTCGCGACTCCTGCTGAATCACTAGTTACTCCTGTCGTCTCGCCGGTTCTCACCCTGAAGTCGTGCATACAGGATGAGCCTTGCGGAACAGTTGATCGGGGGTGTCTCTCAACCCGCCTGGATTTTGCCAGAGCGGGCCTAAACCGCCATGCCAGGAACATTTGGACCGCCCGCCGCACAGCGGAGAACAGCAGTATGCACTGGCACGAAAGTTTACGAGTTTATGGTGTTGCCCATTGCGCGGCCTTGAATAGACCACACAAGCTCAATATCTTATCACGATTCGAGGCGTCGCTTCACTCGACAAGCCGCCGCAGCCCACCGACGGAATCCGCCGCCCGCGGAGGGTTGCGCCCGAACCGTGAGCGATCCGCAATCCCACCTCGATCAAAAACGTAGACATCTGATCTTTAATCTCATAACATCGGCAGAATATGCTCCGTTTTTGTAGCCAAGTCAATGATGACCGTCTAAACATCTAATCTATCAATAGTTGGGGCTTCAAATGAATCGACAAATTCCGCTCAGCCGGCGCCGCGTCCTGCAATTGGGCGGAGCCTTGGCAACGACGCCAGTGCTCCTCGAATCGGCCGCGCAGCAGGCCGGCGCCGCAAGCCGGGGACTCCCCGGACAGACCGGGCCCGCCGCTCCCCCGGACTCGGCGAAACTTTCCGCCAAATCACTCTGGTACCGGCTTCCGGCAACCGATTGGCAATCCCAGGCGCTGCCGATCGGCAATGGCCGGGTCGGCGGAATGATCTTCGGCAGTCCGGAAGAAGACGTCGTCCAATTCAACGAAATCAGCCTCTGGGGCGGGGTCAACAACTACGACAACGCGCTTGCCGGCAAACCGGACAGCGATTACGACACGAGCGTCACGGGCTTCGGTTCCTACCGGGACTTCGGCCAGCTCAACGTGACGTTCGCGGCCCGGAAACGCCCCGTGATCAGCACTCCCGGTGGCCCTTACACCACCTCGGATTCGGAGACCGCAGCGGCGGCCAGCGACGGCAAGGCGAACACCAAGTGGTGCATCGTCGGTCCGCCCCGGGAGGTGCTGTGGCAGATCCAGTTCCCGGAACCCACGGTGCTTGCCGGCTACGCCTTGACCAGCGCGAACGATGTGCCCGCCCGGGACCCGCAGGATTGGACTCTGCAGGGTTCGGCGGACGGTTCCGCGTGGACCGTGCTGGATTCCCGGGCAATCGGCCCGTTCGAATCGCGGGGGCTGGAAAAACGGTTCAGCTTCGGCAACACCACCGGCTACGCCTTTTACCGCTTCGTTTTCGTGCCGAAAGCCGGGGTCAGCCATTTCCAAGTCGCGGAGATCACCGTCCCGGGGATGAATCCGGGTGCCTTTACCAGCTACATCTCGTGTCCCAGCGAATCTTCGGCAGAATCCGCCGGCGCTACCGGCGTATTGCGTTCGGTGGACAACGACCCGGCGACCAGCTGGCAGGTCCCGGCACCCGGGGCCGGAGCACAGTGGCAGTTGGACCTGGCCACACCGGCGGTGGTGAATTCCTACACCCTCACCAGCGCCGACGCCGCCGATTCGGACCCCCGGTCCTGGAAACTCGAAGGCTCCGAGGACGGAGCCGTCTGGACAGTACTCGACACCCGGCAAAGCGGCTCCCCGTTCCAAGCCCGGAACGAAAGCAAGACCTTCGCGGTCAGCAACACCAAGGCATACCCGGCCTACCGCTTGACCCTGGCCACCAGCTCCGCGAACACTCCGTTGAAGCTCGCTGCGGTCAAAGTGTCCGGCCCGGGCTACGACTCGCAGTCCGGGGCCGTCGTCGTCGGCTACCAGCGCGCACTCGACCTGGCGGTCGGCGTGCACAGCACGCGCTTCGGCAGTGTCGCCGGGCAAGTGCTCCGCGAGGCTTTCGTCAGCCAGGTCGACGACGTGATGGTGCTGCGTTACACCAGCAACGCGGCAGGTGGATTGTCCGGAACCATTTCGCTCAAATCCGCCCAGACCCAGGCTTCGACCAGCGCCGATGTCACGGCGAAGCAGTTGGCCTTCCGCGGCAACATGGCCAACAATCTGAAGCACGCGGCCACGGTGCGAGTCGTCGAGTCCGACGGCACAGTCACCGCGAAGGACAACACTCTCCAGTTCAGCGGCGCGACCAAGCTCACCCTGTTGCTCGACGCGCGGACCGACTATGCAATGAACGCCGCCGCCGGATGGCGCGGCGCAGACCCGGCACCGGGTATCGCGATCGCCCTGAACAAAGCGGCTTTGAAAGGCTATTCGGCGCTATTGGCCGATCACCGGCAACGGGTTTCCGCGCTGATGGACCGGGCCACCGTGGCCTGGGGCGATTCCGAGCAGAGCGTGCTCGCGCTGCCGACCGGTGCCAGGCTCAAGCGGTATGCCGCCGGAGGCGCGGACCCGACCTTGGAACAGATTATGTTCGATTTCAGCCGGTACCTGCTGCTGAGTTCCTCCCGGGCCGACGGCCTGCCGGCGAACCTGCAAGGACTGTGGAACAACAGCAACCAGCCGGCCTGGGCTTCCGACTACCACACCAACATCAATGTCCAAATGAACTATTGGGGTGCCGAGACCACCAACTTGTCCGAATCGCACCTGGCCCTGGCCAAGTTCGTGGCACAGGTTGCGGTACCGAGCCGGGTGGCGACCAGAAACGCCTTCGGCTCGCAGGTGCGCGGCTGGACCGCCCGGACCTCGCAGAGCGTCTTCGGCGGAAATTCCTGGGAATGGAACACCGTGGCCAGCGCCTGGTACGCCCAGCATCTCTATGAACACTGGGCATTCAGCCAGGACATCGCATACTTGCGGGATCTCGCCTATCCGATCATCAAGGAGATCTGCCAGTTCTGGCAGGACCGGCTCAAGGTCCGCGCGGATGGCAGCCTGGTCTCGCCCAACGGCTGGTCCCCCGAACAAGGGCCCAAAGAAGACGGCGTCATGTACGACCAGCAGATCATCTGGGACCTGTTCCAGAACTACCTCGACAGCGCCAAAGCGCTCAATGTCGACGCCGAGTACCAGACGGTCATCGCGGGCCTGCAGAGCCGATTGGCGCCGAACAAGATCGGCCGCTGGGGGCAGCTGCAGGAATGGCAGGAAGACCGCGATGATCCGAACAACATCCACCGGCACACTTCGCATCTGTTCGCGGTCTACCCGGGACGGCAGATCACCCCGAAGAATTCGGAATTCGCCGCCGCCGCGCTGGTTTCGCTCAAAGCCCGCTGCGGCGAGAAGGCCGGCGTGCCGTTCACCGCGGCAACGGTCTCCGGGGACAGCCGTCGGTCCTGGACCTGGCCCTGGCGTGCCGCGCTCTTCGCCAGGTTGGGCGACGGTTTCCGGGCCCAGCAGATGTTCCGCGGCCTACTCAGCTACAACACCCTGCCGAACCTCTTCGCCTCGCATCCGCCGTTCCAAATCGACGGCAACCTCGGCATCTCCGGTGCTGTTGCAGAAATGCTGCTGCAAAGCCATGCCGGGTTCATCCACCTGTTGCCGGCCTGCCCGGACGAATGGCGGAAGTCCGGATCATTCACCGGGCTGCGGGCCCGCGGCGGCTACCAGGTGGACTGCAGTTGGAAGGACGGCCAGGTGGTCAGCTACCGGATCGTCGCCGACCGGGCGCCCGACAAGGGGCCGGTCACGGTCCGGGTCAATGGCCAGGACCGTACCATCGTCCCGGCCAGCGTGTGATGGCCACGGCAGAATCACGCCTGCACAAATAGCGCTGGAGGGCGTACCTGCTAGGGCCACAACAGCCTCGACTGCATCTATGGCCCCAGCATCTGTGCAGACGTGTTCGGCGCACAAAAAGAAGCCCCGGGTCGCTGGACGACCCGGGGCTTCAGTGCAGTGCTTATTTGGCCTTTTCGAGGACCTCGACCAGGCGCCAGCGCTTGGTGGCCGACAGCGGACGGGTCTCGCTGATCAGAACCAAGTCGCCGATGCCGGCGGTGTTCTCTTCGTCGTGCGCCTTCACCTTGGAGGTACGGCGCAGAACCTTGCCGTAGAGCGCGTGCTTAACGCGGTCTTCGACCTGGACGACGATGGTCTTCTGCATTTTGTCGGAGACGACATAGCCGCGACGGACCTTGCGGTAGCCGCGGGCCGACGTCGTTCCTTCGGTCTCAACAGCTTCAGCAGTCACGGTTGCTTCCTTGTTCTCTTCGCTCACTTGGCAGTCTCCTCGGTGGCTTCAGCATCGGCCTCGACGGCCTTCTCTTCTGCCTTCTTCGAAGACTTCTTCTTGGACTTGGCTTCAGCCTTGTCCTCCGCCACAGCAGCGACGAAATCCGGGCGAATGCCCAGCTCGCGCTCACGCATCACGGTGTAGATCCGCGCGATATCGCGCTTCACTGCCCGCAACCGGCCGTGGTTTTCCAGCTGGCCGGTGGCTGACTGGAAACGCAAGTTGAACAGTTCTTCCTTGGCCTTGCGCAGTTCGTCGGTCAGACGTTCTTTGTCGAAGCCGTCAAGCTTCTCAGTGGCCAGATCTTTGGTTCCAACTGCCATTTCTATTCACCACCTTCACGACGCACAATGCGTGCCTTGAGCGGCAGCTTGTGGATTGCCAGGCGCAGGGCCTCGCGAGCGACTTCTTCATTGACACCGGAGAGTTCGAACAGAACCCGGCCCGGCTTGACGTTGGCGATCCACCATTCCGGCGAACCCTTGCCGGAACCCATACGGGTTTCCGCAGGCTTCTTGGTCAACGGACGGTCCGGGTAGATGTTGATCCACACCTTGCCACCACGCTTGATGTGACGGGTCATCGCGATACGAGCGGACTCGATCTGACGGTTGGTCACATAAGCCGGCGTCAAAGCCTGGATGCCGAACTCGCCGAAGCTGACCTTGGTGCCACCAGTGGCCTGGCCGGAACGGCCGGGGTGGTGCTGCTTACGGTGCTTCACTCGACGTGGGATCAGCATTTAAGCGTCACTCCCCTCAGTGGCTGCAGCGGCAGCGGCCGGAGCAGCTTCCACCGCAGCGGTCTCGTTACGGTCATTGCGCTGGCCGCGGTTTCCGCCATCGCGGCGCGGGCCGGAATTGTCCCGACGCGGGCCACGGTCGTCACCACGCGGAGCGCGGCCACGCGACGGAGCTGCGGCAGCTTGCTGCGCCAGTTCCTTCGCGGTGACATCGCCCTTGTAGATCCAGACCTTGACGCCGATGCGGCCGAACGTGGTCTTCGCTTCGAAGAAGCCGTAGTCGATCTGCGCACGCAGGGTGTGCAGCGGCACACGACCTTCGCGGTAGAACTCGGAACGGCTCATTTCAGCGCCACCGAGGCGGCCGGAGCACTGCACCCGGATGCCCTTGGCACCGGCCCGCTGCGCGGACTGCATGGCCTTCTTCATCGCACGGCGGAAAGCCACGCGGGAAGAGAGCTGTTCGGCGATGCCCTGGGCAACCAGCTGGGCTTCGATCTCCGGGTTCTTGACCTCGAGGATGTTCAGCTGAACCTGCTTGCCAGTGAGTTTCTCCAGCTCGCCGCGGATGCGGTCTGCTTCGGCGCCACGACGACCGATCACAATGCCCGGACGGGCAGTGTGGATGTCGACGCGGACGCGGTCACGGGTGCGCTCGATTTCAACCTTGGCGATGCCTGCGCGCTCCATGCCGGTGGACATGAGCTGGCGGATCTTGACGTCCTCGCGGACGAAGTCCTTGTAACGCTGGCCGGCCTTGTTGCTATCCGCGAACCAGTGCGAAACGTGGTTGGTGGTGATGCCGAGTCGGAACCCGTGCGGGTTTACTTTCTGTCCCACTTAGCGGTCCTCCTCGCTCGTAGGGGTAGCGACAACCACGGTGATGTGGCTGGTGCGCTTTTTGATGCGGTAGGCGCGGCCCTGGGCACGCGGCTGGAACCGCTTCATGGTGGGACCTTCGTCAACGAAGACTTCGCTGATGAAGAGATCGCCTTCGTCGAAGGCAACGCTGTCCCGATCGGCCAGCACGCGGGCGTTAGCCACTGCGGACTGGAGTACTTTGAATACCGGCTCCGAAGCTGCCTGCGGGGCAAACTTCAGAATCGCCAGGGCCTCATTCGCTTGCTTGCCACGAATCAGGTTGACGACGCGCCGGGCCTTCATAGGCGTTACGCGGATGTGCCGCGCAATGGCCTTGGCTTCCATTGCTTTCCTTCTCTCGTCTTAGCCGTAATTGCAGGCGCCTAGCGGCGCTTGCCCTTACGGTCGTCCTTCACATGGCCGCGGAAAGTCCGCGTCGGAGCGAATTCGCCCAATTTGTGCCCGACCATCGACTCGGTGACGAACACCGGGATGTGCTTGCGGCCGTCGTGCACGGCGATCGTGTGCCCGAGCATGTCGGGGATGATCATGGACCGGCGGGACCACGTCTTGATGACGTTCTTGGTGCCCTTTTCGTTTTCGTTTGCTACCTTCACAAAGAGGTGCTGGTCAACGAAAGGACCTTTTTTCAGGCTGCGTGGCATCTGTCCAGGCTCCTATCGCTTGTTCTTGCCAGTACGACGGCGACGCACAATGAGTTTGTCGCTCTCTTTGTTCGGGCGGCGGGTGCGACCCTCACGTTTACCATTCGGGTTGACGGGGTGACGGCCACCAGAGGTTTTGCCTTCACCACCACCGTGCGGGTGATCGACCGGGTTCATGGCAACGCCACGGACCGTCGGCCGGACACCCTTCCAGCGCATCCGGCCGGCCTTGCCCCAGTTGATGTTCGACTGCTCGGCGTTGCCGACCTCGCCGACGGTTGCGCGGCAGCGCACGTCGACGTTGCGGATTTCGCCGGAGGGCAGACGCAACTGGGCGAAGCGGCCTTCCTTGGCAACCAGCTGGACCGAAGCGCCAGCCGAACGTGCCATCTTGGCACCGCCACCCGGACGCAGTTCCACGGCGTGAATGGTAGTACCCACCGGGATGTTGCGCAGCGGCAGGTTGTTGCCGGGCTTGATGTCCGCTGCCGGACCTGCCTCGACGAAGTCACCCTGCTTGAGCTTGTTCGGGGCGATGATGTAACGCTTGGTGCCATCAACGTAGTGCAGCAGTGCAATGCGAGCGGTACGGTTCGGATCGTATTCGATCTCCGCAACCTTGGCATTCACGCCGTCTTTGTCATGCCGACGGAAGTCGATCAGACGGTACTGGCGCTTGTGGCCACCACCTTTGTGACGGGTCGTGATTTTGCCGGAGTTGTTGCGGCCGCCCGATTTGGGCAGCGGACGGACCAGAGACTTCTCCGGCGTCGACCGCGTGATTTCTGCGAAGTCGGCAACGCTCGAGCCGCGACGGCCCGGGGTTGTCGGCTTGTATTTACGGATTCCCATGATATTTCCTCGTTAAAGTGGTCTCCGCTTATGAAAGCGGACCGCCGAAGATGTCGATCGTGCCTTCTTTGAGGGTGACAATTGCACGCTTGGTGTTCTTGCGCTGTCCCCATCCGAATTTGGTCCGCTTGCGCTTACCGGCACGGTTGATGGTGTTGATCGAGTCCACTTTGACGGAGAAAATCTTCTCCACGGCGAACTTGATCTCGGTCTTGTTCGAGCGCGGGTCGACCAGGAAGGTGTATTTGCCTTCGTCGATCAGGCCGTAGCTCTTTTCCGAAACGACGGGTGCCAGCACCACGTCGCGAGGGTCTTTGTTGTAAATCGCCGAGTTAGCAACTGCGTTGGTCACTTGCCGGCCTCCTCAGTCTCAACTGCGTCAGCTTCGACGACCTCTTCGACCGGGGCGCCGGCACCGAAGGCGTCATCCGCGGCTTTGCCGGAGACGAAAGCTTCGTAAGCAGCTTTGGTGAAGACGACGTCGTCGGAGATCAGCACGTCATAGGTGTTCAACTGATCCACGTACAGCACGTGGACCTCGGCCAGGTTGCGCACGGACAGTGCGGCAACGTCATTGGCACGCTCGATGACGACCAGCAGGTTCTTCCGCTCGGAAACGCCGCGCAGAGTCGCGAGGGCTTCCTTGGCCGAAGGCTTGGTGCCGGCAACCAGCTCGGCAACCACGTGGATCCGCTCGTTGCGGGCCCGATCGGACAAGGCGCCGCGCAATGCAGCAGCCTTCATCTTCTTGGGGGTCCGCTGCGCGTAGTCACGCGGGGTCGGGCCGTGCACGATGCCGCCGCCGGTCATGTGCGGGGCGCGGATCGAGCCCTGACGAGCCCGGCCGGTGCCCTTCTGCTTGAACGGCTTGCGACCGGCACCGGAAACTTCGGCGCGGGTCTTGGTCTTGTGCGTGCCCTGGCGGGCAGCCGCGAGCTGTGCGACGACGACCTGGTGCAGCAGCGGCACGTTGGTCTGGACGTCGAAGATCTCTGCGGGCAGATCAACTTTTACAGTCTTAGTAGCCATGGTCTTATGCTCCCTTCACGGCGGTACGCACGAGGACGACCCGGCCACGGGCGCCGGGGATGGCACCCTTGATGAGCAGCAGGGACTTCTCGGCGTCAACGGCGTGAACTGTCAGGTTCAACGTGGTGTGGCGTTCTCCACCCATGCGGCCAGCCATCCGGAGGCCTTTGAAAACACGGCTGGGGGTAGACGCGCCACCGATTGAACCGGGCTTGCGGTGGTTCTTGTGGGCGCCGTGCGAGGCACCGACGCCGTGGAAGCCGTGACGCTTCATGACACCGGCGAAGCCCTTGCCCTTGGAGGTACCGACGACGTCGACCTTCTGGCCGGCTTCGAAGATCTCCACGGAGAGCTCCTGGCCCAGCGAGTAGGACTCGGAGTCATTGGTGCGCAGCTCGACGACGTGACGACGCGGGGTGACCCCGGCCTTCTCGAAGTGGCCGGCAAGCGGCTTGGTGACCTTGCGCGGATCGATCTGGCCGTAGCCGATCTGAACGGCGGTGTAGCCATCTTTGGCGGCGTCACGCAGCTGGGTGACGACGTTGGAGTCAGCCTGGACGACGGTAACCGGAACAAGCTTGTTGTTCTCGTCCCAGACCTGGGTCATGCCGAGCTTCGTGCCCAGGATTCCCTTTACAGTACGGATCGCGGTCATAGTTTTCTCAGCACCTCCCTCAGAGCTTGATTTCGATGTTCACGTCAGCCGGCAGGTCGAGGCGCATGAGCGAGTCGACGGCCTTCGGCGTGGGGTCAATGATGTCGATAAGACGCTTGTGCGTGCGCATTTCGAAGTGCTCGCGGCTGTCTTTGTACTTGTGCGGCGAACGGATGACGCAGTACACGTTCTTCTCCGTCGGCAACGGCACGGGGCCGACTACCGTTGCGCCTGCACGGGTGACCGTCTCAACGATCTTCCGGGCTGAAACGTCAATGACCTCGTGGTCATACGACTTCAGCCGGATGCGGATTTTCTGTCCCGCCATGGCTTGGCTCTCTTCCTGGCTTGCTGCTCTGTTGACTTGCTGCAATGTGAATCCGCAGACACTGAATCCGGAAACTTCCGGGTTCCTCAATGCCTCGGACACCGACCCCCGCGGTCGGGCGTGTCGCGATTTTCACGCAAACGACGCCGACAAAAAAGGTTGGCTGGTTATGTTTGGGCTCCAGCTTGGACCCTCACATCCGGCATTATCCGGACGGGGACGCGAAGGAGCGCTTGAACAACTCATCTAGTATGCCGGATTGGCGCGGAAAACACCAATCAGAAATCCTGCCGGACCTCTTTCGTCAAAGCATGACGGATGTCATGATGAATCGTCACACCAAGCCGGTCCCCATCCGAGGCTGGCAAATTTCACTGTGTTGACAGCTTTCCGGGGGATGAGATCTGCAGCAGAGTGCTGTCGAAATAGGAGCTACAGTGTTTCCCCGGACTCGCACCCGCCTGGCCACGCCACGATCACTGGCCAACCAACGATTAGTCGGCGCCACCGTGCTGACGCTCTTGCTGAACGGAGTTCTACTGCCGGCCGCGCAGCCCGCTGCGGCCAACCCCACCGGGACCGTGCAGAGCAACGCAGCGGAGTCCGCGCCGGTCTCCGGCCCGAACAATCCGCATTCTTGGAGCTATTCCTTCACCACCCGCTGGGACCCGGCAGGGCAGCGGACGCAATATGTGGGAGTCACCATGCCCACAAGCATCAACGGCATGCTGAACGTGATCGAGATCGATACCGATGCCAATCGGCGCGGAATCGCCGATCTGAGCCGGAACCTGCTCGCCCAGGAGGTCTTCGACGACGGCCTGGAACGGTCCGGCCAAGCCTCCATCACGATGCGCGACGGCGGTCGGGTGCTGATCGGCACCACCCGGGGCGAATTGGTCAATGTGGACCCGGCCGGGCTGACCGCCGCCAAGATCGGGCTGCCGCCCGGGACCGCCTCGATGATCAACGGTCTTTCCGAGTCCGGGCCGGAAGTGGTCGTCAGCACCCGGTCGGCGGGTTTCGGACAAGCCGGGAGCCAGGGCAATGGCGAAGTCCTGGGCCTGAAATCCGCTTGCGTCTACGCGCCGTGCAGCACTGCCGAAGCCTGGACGCGCTACGGCGCCCCGGCTCCGGGCAACGCCCTGGCCTATGAGGCCGGCCGGTGGGGCGGGGCACTGATCGCTGCCAGCGGCGACCAGCGTGCGGTCTTGAGTGTTTTGGAGAACGGCGCCTGGCGTGACTTGGTCGCGGTCTCGGCCACGGCCGCCAACTCGCGCGAACGGTTCGTGCAGGCCAAAGTCGTCGGCGATTACCTCTATGCCTCCTACGACGGCAGCAACCAGAGCCAGAACGGCACCCATGTCTACCGGCTGGGCAAGGACGCCGAGGGCCGGCTCACGGTGGCGCGGATCAACGTGATCAACCGTTGGGTGATCAGCCCGATGGCGGAATCCAGCGGCTACAGCAAATCGAGCGTCGTCTACCGGGGGTTTTCCGACAGTCTGATGATCTTCGACCCGGAGAACGGCACCCAGGGCAGTACCACGAAATTCGGCGATTTCACCGCCGCCCAAATGCCCGGGCAAACCAGGACCGGAGGTCTGCCGACCTCGTCCTGCTGGGTGGTCCCCGACGCGGTGTGCAGTACCTGGCGCCCCGACGGGACGATTTCCCTGGCCTTCAAGGCCAAACCCGGGCAGCCGGAGACGCTCAAACGGATCCCGACGATTTCCGCCGCCAATCAAACCATCCTCGACTCCGGACGACGGGAGGTCGGACGCCTGGCAGTCGGTCCCGACGGGTCCAAAATCTACGCCAGCAGTTCCTTCTTCGGCCGATGGCTCCGCCAAATCGACGCCGGGACGGCGCAGACCCAGGACTTGGCCCTGCGTTCTTATCTGGACCCGGACGACTCGGTCACCCAGGTGGAAAGCCTCGGCGTCGTGGGCGATCAACTGCTCATCGGAACCTATGCACAGGGCGTGATCGCACAGTTGGACCCCGCCCAGCCGAGCAGCTGTGAGAACGCCATCGACCGCAGCCTGGACGCTTGCAATCCGAGCATCACGGTGCCGAAGCGGACCATCGGGAACAACCAAGTTCGCCCAGTGAGCATCGCCGACCTCGGGAACGGCCGCGCCGGGATCGCCTCCTACGGCCGCTCCGGGCAGCTCACCGGCGCCCTGACCTTGTATGACACGACGACGAAAGCCATCACCAACCGGATCCTGCTCCAGGACGCCAGCGGCATCGCCTTGAGCCAGATGGGACTGGCCGCAGTCGCCAGCCGCGATCTGGCCGCAACCGGCGGCTGGATCTACGCCGGCACCAACGCCCGGCCGCCGAACAACAGCTCGACCCAGACGCTGGCGGCCATCATCCGGTACAACGTCTACACCCAGGAGACCCAGGCCCTGCCGGCACCGTACGGCGTGGTCAATGAGCTCAAATTCGGCGCGGACGGCCGGCTTTACGCCATGGCCGGCTTCAATTTCATCACCATCGACCCGGGGCTCAATGGGCAGCCGTTCCGCGTCGTCGACATCAAAAAAATCGGGAACAAACGGGGCTTCCTCGGCGCGCTCTCGCCACTCGCCGACGGCACCTTCGCGGTGATTTCGGGAGCTCAGGAACAAGGTGCCGATGGCGAGCTCCACTTGGTGACGCCGCGCAACGACGGACCACCGGCCAGCGTCTTCCTCGGCGCCATGGCGAGCGGACCGCTCGCCATCGTGGACAAGCCCGGCGGCGGATCGCGGTGGTTCTACAGCCGTGGCGCGTCGATCCTTTACCAGGACCAACCGCTGGCCGCCGGCCCGCTGCGCTGAACCTGCGGGGAGTCCGGCCGGATCCGGCAAACCTCCGTGCACGGTAGGGTTTAACCACCGCTGCACATCGGAAACCGGGGGGCCGACCATGACTAGCTATGCCACGGATCCGGGGGCGTCATCGATGACGCCCCCGGATCCCTCCGGGTTCGGCCCGGACGTGTCGGGGCCGGATCGGGAAGCCGGGCTGTGGACCGTCGATGTGCTCAATGCCTCGATCAGCATGCGTGGCCTGTCCGATGCCGAAATGCACGAGCTGGATCGCTGCTGGCAGCGGTGCAATCCCCGCCGAGGTGGCGAATCCGAGACCGTAGCCACCCGGCAAGGCGAACTTTCCTGGCGCCAGCAGCAAGAAGACATCGTTTCGATGCTGACCCTGGCCGGCATCAACTCGGCGGCCGGGGAACGGCTGATGTTCCACGCCGGCGGGATCAGCGATCCGGAAACCGGCAGGTCCCTTGCATTGGTCGCCAAATCCGGCACCGGCAAGACCACCGCGGTCCGGAACCTGGCACAGCATTTCGGCTACCTTTCCGATGAAACCATCGCGATCGACCCGGGATCGCTGCGGATCCTGCCGTATCCGAAACCGTTGTCGGTTCTGGGACCGGACGGCAACCGGCCCAAGCGCCAGTACTCCCCCGATGAATTGGGGCTGCTGCCAGCGGCGTCGCATCCGGTGCTGGGCAAAATCGCGGTGCTCAACCGGGTGCCGGGTACTGCCGAGGCTTTGGCCGAGCCCTTGGACACCACGGCCGCTTTGCGATTGCTGGTTCCCGATTCCTCCTCGCTTTCCCGGCTCGAGCGCGGGCTCGTAGCACTCCTCGAAGTGCTGGAGCGTACCGGTGGCGCAGTCCGGATCAGCTACGGCGAAAACACCCAGCTGACGCCCTTGGTGCCGGAGTTGCTCCGGCAGGGCCCGATCGCGAACCCCGATGGGAGGGATTGGACGCCGGCGGATCTCACGGTCGACGGGCCGCAGCGTCCCGGACCCGGTGCTGGCCGGCTGCGCCGGATCGTTCCGGACGATGCGATCTGGCTGGGTGACTCGGCCGCGATCCTCAATGCGGAACGGCTCGACGTCATTTCCGGCATCGGGGCGACGATCTGGGCGGCCGCCCGGACCTGGACGGATCAGGAACAATTGCACGAAGCGGTTGTGGCCGCGCACGGACCGCACCCGGACAGTGCCGCCCTGGCGGCAGACGCCGTCGCCTCGTTGCTCGAGGCCCGATTGCTGGTGCGCTGCGCCTAAGCGCGTCGACCAGAGGACCGGCGCAGGAGCTTTTTGCCGGTGAACCACAGCAGGTCCAAGTCACTTCGCCGGATTCCGTAGAATCCGGCGATCGGCATGCCGAATTTCCGGGACAACCAGAACAGGTTGAGATTGCCCGCGACGAAATTGCCGACCAGCGTCGAAACCGCCGCGCCGACGGCGCCCAAGGGGCCAACCAAAAGCAGGAACACGATCAGGTTGAGCACTGCGGCGATGCCCATGCTCAGGCTGCGCAGCCCCGGCCGGTTCCGAGCGCTCAAGCCGGCGCCGGCCACCGAGCCGGCAGAGCCGAGCGAACTCGCCAGCAGCAGGACCAGGGTTGCCGGCACTGCCGCGCTGAAATCCCGGCCGAAGAGCAACGGCAGCCACCACCAGCACGTCGCCCCGAGCAGCAAGCTCGACAGGAAGGTCAGGAAGGAGGTGATCCGGGCTGCCCGCTGCAGGCGGTGGTCAGCGTGCGCAGAACCGCCTTCGGCCGCATCCGACGGCAGAATCACACCGCGCACAGCGGACGCGATGAGCCCGGGGGCCTCCCCCACGCTCACCGCCACGACGTAGAGGCCGAGCTGCTTCGCGTTGGACAGCGGGACCATCAGCAATTGGTCCATCCGGCTCAAGACGATGCCGGCCAACGAGCCGAACCAGAGCCGTCCGCCGAACGAACCGATCGCGGCAAAACCCAGCTCCGGGTTCTTTTCATGGACCTCGCGCGCATCGAGCCGGCGGACCAGGAACGGCAGATAGCACAGCGATTCCAGCACCGGCATCGCCAAGATGATCAGGACCGCCATGAACGGGGTCAGCCAGCCGCCCAGCCAAAGCACGAGATAACCGGCCAGCCTCAGCGCGGCGGAGCACAGCATCACGGTGGCCGCCAGTTTCCACCGGTGACTGCCCAAAGCCAGACCGCGCGGCAGTGAAGCCAGGAAATTCAGTGGCGTGGCAAGCGCGGTGATTCCGATTAGCTGCTGCAACTCGGGATTTCCTGCCGCGAGCGGGGCTGCGGAAAACCAGACAGCTGCGCCGCAGGCCAAGCCCAGGACGAGCAACAGCACGGCGGACCGGGAAGCGATCTGCCGGGCATTGCGGGCATGCTTGGCCACGAAATAGATGATCGCGTCGGGGATTCCCAAAGCGCCGACCGCGACCACGAACAACAAAGGGGCGACCGCAGCCGCCACCAAGCCGCGCCCTTCCACGCCCAACGACTGGGCCAGAATCGGCGCGGTCACCAAAGAGACGATCGGAACCGCGATATTGATCGCGAAGGAAAAGGCCATCTTTTTCGAGAAGCTGTCCGTCCGCACGGCCCCGGCAGTGCTGCCGGATGCGTCCGACGCGGGCTTTTCAGCAGTCATCTGGTTCTTTCCCTGTTTGCGTATTGCAGAATTTTCTCATGTTCGGCAGCAGCCGGAGCGGCTGGCAACACGGCAAAAGTCCGCCTGGGGCGGTGACCGGTTCGGTCACCGCCCCAGGCGGACATCGGCTGCCTTGGCCGAGATCCCAGGACTGGCTCAGCTCCTGGTGATCGGCGGGCCGATCAGGCTCAACCCGTGATCGAGGTCGCCGTCCGGTTGTCCGCGCAGCGGCTGTTCGACGCAATGCAGAACTGCGGAGCGGTTTCGCCGGTCTTCAGCACGAAGTTGGTCATCCGGTTGTCGCCCCGATTGCTCGGCTGGTTCACCTTGACCGAATACTTGATGGTCACGGTCTGGCCAGCTGCGAGCGTGCCCTTGATCGTGAACTGGTTGCCGCTGACCGCGCTGACCTGGAGTGCAGCATTGTCGGACACCGGCTGGGAGTTGACCGTGGAATCGTCCAGCACCCGGCTCATGTCGTCGAACTCATCCACGATCGCGGGCCGCTGGGTGTTGTTGGTGTAAGTCAGGGTGTAGTTCAACACCTGGTTGGAGACCATCGCGATCCGCAACGGCACGTCCGAGGTCTTCTTCACCTCGGCGTCGCCGGCCGGGTTGATTGGCACGACACCGCCGGAGGCCAGGTCTTCCAAGCGGTAGGAGCCGTTGTTGGTGCCCGCGATCTTGGTGATCCCGGTGTTGCTGGCCACGCCGGTGTTCGGGTCGATCGAGAAGATCCGTCCGTTGGACTGCCCCGTGTACCACTTGCCGTCGAGCCACGCGAATCCGTACTGGGAGCCGGCGCCGGCACCCAGACCGGTGATCTTCAGCACCTGCTGCACCGGCACCTCGGCGCCTTCGGCGAAGTTCGAAACATCGAACTTGTAGATGTAGGTTTCGCTGTAGTACTGCACCAAACCGTAGAAATTGCCCTGCACGTCGAACGCGTAGTCCGGTGCAACGTATCCACCGCCGGCCCACACCCGGTCGCCCGCGGGAGCCACCAGTCGACCGCTCACCACGGTGGTGTTGGTCTTGGAGTCGAACATGCTGATCTTCGTGCTGGTGGTGCCGAGCAGATTGGTGCCCTGCCAATAGCGCCCTTGGGTGTCCACGGCGCCGCCGCCCCATGCGGTACCGCCGGTGCGGTTGCCGCTGGACTGCCGGGCCTGGCCGATCTCTTCGACGTTGGTGGATCCCTCAGTGGCCTTGAAGACTTCCGGGCGGTTGCTGTTGTAAGCACTGCCCTGGAACGCCATCTTGCTGTTGTCTTGGGGGTCCGGCCCCAGGCCGAGGTTGGACGCCCAGTAATACGTCGGGACGGCGGCGCTGCGGCTGGCGATTTCCTCCTGCGCACCGGTCTTGACGTTGATTTTGATGATGCTGCCGCCAGAAGAGGCATACAGCGAACCGGTATCGATGGCCACCGGCTTGTTGTTGTTCAGCGGGAATTTTTGCCCAGTGGCCGCACTGGCCGGTGCCGCAGTCGCGACGAGTCCGAACGGGGCGAGGAGCGCCGCGCCCAGAACCAGTGCCGCGACGGTGGCTGCCCGGGGCTTTCGCATCGGACGCCCGCTTGCGGCGAGCGCATGAACTTGCTTACTCATGGTTACCCAATCTGTTTTTGTTGGTGGGTGCGGATCTGCACGCGCAGAAGTGATCTTGTGTTTCGCTTTCGCAGCCCAGACCGCCACGTCCCCCGGTATCACCGGCCTGAGCAGAAAATCAGCGGCTTCTAGCCGCGCAGCGTCTGGGCCCGGTTGGCCGCTTCCGGCGACATGCCGTTGGCCGGTCCGGCAGCCCGGGCCGACCGTTGCGGGGCGCGCATCGGCGCGCCGGCCGGATTGAGACCGCCGAAGCGCTGTGTCGCCCCAGGAGTGCCGAGGATCTGCTTGCCGTCGACGATGGCCCGGCTCTGCATCCTCAGATACACCGCAGTGCCAGCGGGGGCTGAAGAGTTGAAGCTCAAATCCTGCATCGGGATGGTCGTCACCGGATCGCTCGCGGTGACCGTGCCTTTGTACTTGATCACGTACTTGCGGAACCGACGGCCGTCGATGGTGACCACTTCGGCGGCGACCGGGAGCGCCCAGTCGCTGGATTGCTCGGTCCAGGTCAAAACGGGAGCAGTATCCTCATCTTCACGGCCGTCGATGCTCACGAAAAGGTCGATCTCCAGATTGGTGATCGTCGAGTTGACCGTGGTCCCGGTGATCTGGAGATTCCGGCGGTTCCCGTTCGCATCCTCGCCGCGGACCTCGACGCCGCCTTCCCAAGCCGAAACATCGAGTTCACCGATGATCGTGGAAGTCACGGATGCGGCTGCCGCTGGCGCTGCGACCGCCATGGCCACCACGGGCGCGGTCCAGGCCGCGGATTTCACCACCGTCCGGCGGCTCACCGCCTCCGGGAACTTCAGTTCCGAGCCCACGTCATTCGTATTTTTCATTTTCGAGCATCCCCCAAATTCAAGATTAGATCAAACTCGCATCATCTTATTCAGCGATCATTATTTAAATTGATTTCACGACAATAATCGCCACCAAAGATGACCTGCCTCTACAAAGTAATCCGCAGGAGCCGAAAATGTCAAACCATAACAAAAAATAGCATAACAATAAAGGAGTTCACTAAACGTGATCTCCATTCTTCATTCTCGAATCAAAATTGCTAAATGAGATTCAATAGTGTTGAAATTGTCAGTAAGGGGTACCGGCAACCCGCAACCTATGACAGCAAGCAGCCAAAATGTGTCACAGATCACATTTCGACTCCGACGACGGTTCCCACAGCCCGCCTTCCGGGGCTTCCGACCGCGCCGCCTCGGCGCAACCGGCTGGAATCCACAAGATGATCGACAGGAAATTCATCGTGAAGCGTTCTCCTCTGAGCTACCTCGTACTGGGCGTCGTGCTCCTCGCGACCATCGCCCTCGGCGGCTTCGCCTTCTTTCGGGTCAATGCGCCGACCCCTACCGCGAGCGCGATCCCCAGTGGTGGGAACCTGGCGGTCTCCAGCGACGAGCGAACCAAAGTCGTCGTTTACGGCGATTCGATTTCAGTGGGCGACTCCCCGGCATTCTCCAGCCAACAGCTGGGCAAACGCGCCTGGCCGTACTATCTCTCCGAAAACGGCGTCTACTTCATCGGCGGATACGCGATGGGCGGCGCCACCACCGGCAATATCCTGGAACAGAACCGATGCCAAAGCGGCCTGCGGGCACCCGTCACCGTAGCCGCCTTCGGCACCAACTCGCTGCAAACCGGCGAATCGTTCGAAGCCAATCTGCTGAACCTCGAGCGGTTGAAGTCGGAATGCAATGCAGAACTGCGGCCGGAAGCCTTCATCGTCACCGCGGTCGGACCCGGCAACACGATTCCGCAGGAAAAGGTCACCGACTGGAACGCCCGGCTGAAGACCGCAGCAGAACAACGCGGCTGGACCTTCGCCGATCCGTTTTCCGGAATGCGGACTCCGGAGAACACCTGGCTGCCGGGGTTGAGCTTCGACGGGTTGCACCCGACTGAAGCAGCCGCAAAAACCTATGCCGCCAATATCGCACCGGTGATCATTTCCGCTGGGAAACAATCCGCGGGCTGACCCCGCTTCGGATTCATCGGCATTTTGTGAGACGCATCACAGACGAACATTTCCGTGTCATAAAGTCGCCATGCGCCGAACCCCTCCCCGGACGCACACTGCATAGATGCTCAAGGGGAGAGCCAGATTGTCAATTCTCGATTCACGCGCGCCTGCGGAAAGCAGGCTGCAGCAGCATGTCCGCGATCGTCCCTTCGAGCCGCTGCGCCAGGCCGGCGAGCGGAAACCGAATCGATCGGACGGCTGGCGGCCCCGCTACCGGCGGCGGCTGCGGCTGCTAGACGCGCTGGCCATCGTGACTGCGGTGCTGATCGCCCAGTTCGTGCGGTTCGGCGACGACTTCGACGACCAAGGCATCATGCTCTTCAACCAGCATGTGCCCTACTGGGTGCTGGGTTTGATCCTGGCCGCGATCTGGTGGCTGGGCCTTGGCGCTTCCGGCGGCCGGAACGTGCGGCTGCAAGGCACCGAGGCGGCACGCAAAGTCCTCAATGCCACGTTGGCGGTCTTCGGCAGTGTCGCGATTCTGTCCTATGTCTTCGGGCTGCCTACTGCGCGCGGCTACATCCTGGTGGCGTTGCCCACCGGACTGCTGCTGATTCTGGCCCTGCGGCTCCTCGCCCAACGGCACTTGATCCGGGGCCGCACGGACTCCGCCGAGAACATGTCCCGCACCGTGATCTTGGGCCGGCGGCTGGCTGCCGAACAGGTCATGAACCACATGGACGCCAATCCGGCCGCCGGGCTGAAGCCGGTGGCCATCTATCACCCGCGCAGCGACGACGGCCCGTTGCTGCATGAAGGGAACTACGATTCCGGAGCGCAATACCTGCGCGGACGTCCGGCGGTCGATGAGATTTTGGCCGCCTTGCATTCCTTGCAAGCCGAAAGCGTCGTGGTCACCGATGAGACCGGCCTGACGCCCAAGGAAGTCCGCCGTTTCGGCTGGGCCCTGGCGGATTGCGGCATCCGGCTGATCCTGGCACCGTCGCTGAGCGGCATCGCAGGCCCCCGGATCCACTCCCAACCGCTCAACGGGCTCCCCTTGATCCACGTTTCGACGCCGCAATTGAGCGGTCTGAAGAAGCAGCTGAAACGTGCCTTCGACCTGCTCGCGGCGTCGACGCTGCTCCTGCTGCTCTCCCCGGTGCTGCTGACTACCGCCGTCGTGATCAAACTCTCCGATCGCGGGCCGGTATTCTTCCGGCAGAAGCGGGTCGGCCTGAATCGCTCCGAATTCCCCATGTTCAAATTCCGCAGCATGGTGCCCGAGGCCGAATCTCTCAAGCAGAAGCTGGCGTCCGACCAAGGCGGCAGCAATGTCCTGTTCAAGGTCAAAGACGATCCCCGGGTCACGCGCGTGGGCAGGTTCATCCGCAAATACAGCATCGACGAATTGCCGCAACTGCTGAACGTGATCATGGGCCACATGTCCCTGGTCGGCCCCCGCCCGCCGCTGCCTGCGGAAGTGGAACGCTATGAAGACGACGCGCACCGCCGGCTCCTGGTGCTCCCGGGCATCACCGGGCTCTGGCAGGTATCCGGCCGATCGGACCTGTCCTGGGAACAAGCAGTCCACTTGGACCTCTATTACGTGGAGAACTGGTCCTTGTCTTCGGACATCCTGATCCTGCTGAAAACCTTGAAAGCGACGCTGAAGTCCAATGGCGCATACTGACCCGGCCCGCTTGCCCGGCCGGCCGCAAGCCACGATTCTGATCCTGTGCACCGGCAACATCTGCCGCTCGGCATACGCCGAGCAGGAACTCCGCGCCGGGTTCCGGCGACTCGGAGCAACCGCTCCACGCGTCATCTCCCGCGGAACCCGGGTCAACCCCGGGCTGCGCACGCCGCGGGAGCTGCTCGAGGCCGCCGGCAAGAACGCCGAAGGCCTGCAATACCGGGTTCCGGAACAGCTGACCGACCAGGACGTCCGGAGCGCCTCGATCATCCTCGCCGCCAGCGGCGAGCACCTGACGGACGCGCTGCGAAGAGTGCCGGCGAAAATGCGGCGAGCCTTCACGCTCGCCGAGTTCGCGCACGCCGCCCGATTCCAGCCGGCGGCTCCGGGAGCGCAGCCGTTTCCCGACCAGGACTGGCTGAGCATTCTGCAGGAGCACGCCAGCGCACGCCGTTCGGAGATCCGGGCCGAACTGCGCGGCCGGATGGACATCCCGGATCCCTACGGCCACAGCTCCGAAGCCTATGCCTCAATGGTCGCCACAGTGGACCGACACATTGCCGAAATCGCCGGCTTCGCGCTGGCACAGACCAGGACAACGGCGTCGAATTCCGCCTGACGCCAAGGAAGTGAAGATGAAGTCTCAGGAAACAGACCCCAAGAATACCGAACAGTGGAGCGCCCGAATCGGCATGCTCCGCGAGTTCGGCGCCTCATTGCGCCGCCGCTGGCCGGTGCTGCTTTTGGCCGCTACGCTGGGTGCCGGCGCCGGTTTCGCCGCGACGCTGACCCAGCCCAAGCTCTACACCTCCGATGCCAGCGTCGTGGTTTCCACCGGGGTGAACGACAATCTGGGCCTGGCGCTTTCCGCGGACAACCTCGCCATTTCGAAGGCCAAGCAGTACCAGACGATGGCAAGCTCTCGAGTCGTTGCGGAGCGGGCGCTCGAAATCGCCAAGATCGACAGTTCAGCGGCGCTTGCGATCTCACGGGTCTCCGCGACCTCGCGGATCGACACCGCGGCGATCAACATCCGGGCTTCGTGGCCCAACCCGCAGCAAGCCCAGGCCTTGGCCGACGCTTGGTCGCAGGCTTTGGCCCAAGAGGTGTCCAATGTGGAAAACCAACGGACCCCCGGCACCCAGGGCAATACCGGTCCCGCCCCGAGCTCGGGGAATTCCAACGGGGCGACCGGCACCCGGCAAGGCGCCGGCGAATCCGTGATCAAAATCCAGCCCTTGGTCCCGGCGAACCTGCCCACTGGACCCAGTTCGCCCAATATCCAGCTCTGGGCCGCGGTCGGGCTCAGCATCGGTTTGGCGCTGGGCCTGCTCTTCATCCTGGTCCGCGAAATTTTCGATCAGCGGATCCGTTCCGTGGCGACCTTGCAGGACGACTTCGGCCAGACCGTGGTCGGCACGGTACCGGTTTCCTCCGGCGTCGGCGAAGACCGGCTCGTGAAGTCATTGGGCCGGTCCAACATGCGGGACAATTTTGCGGTGCTCGAGGCCTTCAAAGAACTGCGCACGAACCTGCGCTTCATGAACCCGGACCAGCCGCCGCGGGTGATCGCGGTCTCCAGCTGCCTGCCCGGCGAAGGGAAATCCACGGTCGCCTCGAACCTGGCGATCTCGATCGCCTCCACCGGCCAACCAGTGGTCTTGGTCGATGGCGACCTCCGCCGGCCCACCGTCGCCCGGACCTTCGATCTGCTGGAGAACATCGGACTCACCGACGCGGTCGTCGGCTCCGCTCCGATCGCCGAACTCTTGCAGGACGTCGCAGGCTATCCGGCGTTGAAGGTCCTGGGTTCCGGACCGATCCCGCCAAATCCTTCCGAGATCCTCGCCTCGGACACCATGCTTCGGCTCATGGCGGAGTTGAGCAAGACCCATTTCGTGATCATCGACGCGCCGCCGGTCATCTCGATCACCGATTCGGCGATCCTTGCCGCGCAATTCGACGGCGTGCTGCTGGTCGTCCGAGCCGGCTCCACCACGCGCGATGAATTCGCCAAGTCATTGGACAGCATCCAGAAGGTGCAGGGCACGGTCTTGGGCTGCGTGCTGAACTGGGTGCCCACCGGCAAAGCCGAAGGTTCCCGTTATGGCTATTACGGAAAATCGTATTACTACACGTCGACGGCAGAGCCCGGGGCCGCGAAACCGCGGAAACCCGCCAGTCCGTTTGCCGGCAAGAGCCGTGGGCGCAAACAGGCCGCCATGCAGACCATGAAACACGGCGCCAAAACCAAGGAAACCGTCGAGATGCGTGCGGAACAGCTGCTGTCCCGACCGACGAACGTCCGGTAGGTGCGGTCAACCCATGCCTAGTCAACCGCTGGTCTTCGATTCCCGGGGGCCGAACGCCAACCGCGCCTATATTGCGCTGGCGCTCGGCTTGATCGGCTGGATCTCCGCGTCCCGGGCGGTGGATGCGGTGCTGGTCAAAGGAGCTGCTGCCGAATTGACCGGTCTGCGGCCGGCCTACAATTTCGGTGACGTCGACATCGTCGTCAGACCAGCCGAGCTGGAAGTCTTCCGTGACGAGTTGGCGCAACGCGGCTGGTTGTCCCGTCCTTTCGAGGACAAGGACGACGTCTTCCCCAAGCACTCGATCTCGATGTACCACCCGCAGTGGCCGATCGACATCGACATCCATTACCGGTTCCCCGGTTTCGAGGCCGCAACCGAAGACATCATCGATGAAATCCGCAAAGACGCCTTGCTACTGCGCACCGGTGAGCTTCCGCTGGAAATCCCTTCCCGATTGGGTTGCATCGTCTTCCAAGCGCTGCACCAGCTCCGTTCCCCTTGGGAAGCCGGCAGCCCGGCGGCACTGGCCGAGCTGCACCGGCGATCCGCCGACATCAGCGCTGACCAGTTGCTCGACTTCGCCCGGCGCACCGACTGCCTGGCGGCGTTGCGGCCGTTCCTGGAGCAACGTCCGGACTTCCCGGCCGATGGCATCAGCTTCCCAGCGCCTTCCGCGGAGTGGCGGCTCCGCACGCTGGGCCAGGATTCCGCCTCGATCCGGATATTCACCTTGCTGCGCGCCCCCTGGTGGAAAAAACCCAAGCTCGCTTGGAAAGCCGCTTTCCCCTCCCGCACGGCCTTGGCCGCCAAAGACATCGCGATTGCGGAGCGCAAACCGCCGCTGCCCAGAATCCACGCGCAACGGATCCTCCGGTTCGGCAGGAATCTTCCGAAAACCATCCGGTCGGTCCGCAAGCTACTGGCCACCGAGCGGCAGACCGAGCGAACCCGCAGGGCGCCATCGCGGCCGGCACCCGAGAGGAGCGAATTCAATGCAGATTGACCCGCAAGGACCGAAGCTCAAGCGGCAGGCGCTCAAAGCGCTGCGTCTGAGCGCTCTGAAAAGCCAAAATCTGGCCTCGCGGAAGATGCTTTGCGATCCGGCCGGCACGGTGGACGTTTCGCTCACCTCTTACGGGGACCGTTTGGCCACGGTCGGTTACGCGATCGAATCGATCGCCCAAGGGGATACCCTCCCCCGACGACTGATCTTGTGGGTTTCCGACCACGGCTTCGACCTCGCCGACTATCCCCTGCTGGCACGTTTGGTCCGGCGTGGCCTGGAAATCCGGGAAACGCCCGACTACGGCCCGTACAAGAAGAGCTATCCGTATGCGGTCCGGCTTCGGACCCCCGGAATAGACCTGGTGACCGCGGACGACGATGTGCTCTATCCCAAGGGCTGGCTGGCCGGCCTGCTGCGTGCTGCCCAGGAGCACCCCGGCGATGTCATCGGCTACCGGGGCGCGGCAGTGAGTTTCGATGCCGACGGCGCGGCACTGCCCTACGCGCAATGGCGCCGGCTCAGTGCGCCCGAAGCCGGCAACCATGTTCTGCTCACCGGTGTGGCCGGCATCTACTACCCTTTTGCCTTTTTGGCGCACCTGGCGGACCAGGGCGAAGCATTCCGGGCGAACTGCCCTTCGGCAGACGACTTCTGGATGCACCGCCTTTCACTGCTCGCCGGAGTACGGCCCCGGTCGATTGAATCCGGTTCCATGTACCTCTTGTCGATTCCGCGGACCCAGCGGAACCCCTTGCACCGGATCAACGTCACGGCCGGGCAGAATGACGTGCAGTTCGCAGCCATCACCACCGCCGAGGAACTGGCCGCGATCCGACGCTCGGCTCAGGAATCCGTGACATAGCGCCGGTACGGCGCCTGCCGCATCGCGCCGACCGGCACCCGGACCGGTTCCGGCTCGCGCTCCTCGGTCGGTTCGCCGACCGGATTCACCGTTTCCGGTGCGTTGCTGCCGCGACCCGCTGACGGAAGATTCCGCAGCAGGCTGCCCGCATTGTAGGAACACACACCGGCCAAAACCCACAGGGCATAACCGGTGAAGCTCAAGGAAGAGAAGGCACTATTGGTGTTCTCGACCATCAGGAAGCCCAGCAGGCCGATTCCGGCAATGATCGCGAGCTTTCCGTAGCGGAAGCTCCGGAAAGCGATGAAGAGCAGCAACCCGATCAGAATGACCGCGAACACCAGCCCATAGTTCACCGCGGCCATGAAGAGGGCATTTTCCAGACTGGACGACAAGGTCTGGCTGCCGCGGAAGTCCCGGTTCCCTTGATACCCGGTGAACACGAAGGACTCCATGTTCTGCAAAAACCAGGAGTAGGCCTCGATCCGCCTGGCCGTGGAACCATTGTCATTCTGGATTTTCTCGAAAATCTCCTCGGCACCGCCAGTGGCCACGAATCCTGCCATGGCTCCGCCTGCTGCTGCGAAGACCACGAAATTCGCCGCATATGAGCGGGCGGCGTAAAACGCCATGATGACGAACAGCAGGATGCCGACAATGAGGGCCGCCCGGCTGGACGAGAGCAGCATGGTGTACAAGAACAGCAGCGCCAAACCGAACCTCAAGACCGCTGAACGGATCCAGAAGCAGAAGACCATGGCCAGGATCATCGCGCTGCCCAAACCCAGCCCGAATTCCAGGAATCCTTGGCTCCGGCCGAAACCGCCGTCTTCACCGACCCATAGCCTGCGGAACGCGGACTCCCAAACCAACAGAGCACCTTGCTGGTTTTGGATGATCGCCATGACCGACTGGACTACCGAAAAGAGCAGGTAGCCGTAGATGACCACCAAGATCTTTTTCGTCCCGTCGAAACACAATGCCCGGATCAGCACGTAGAGCAGAAACGGAGCGAGGTAGATCCGGATGATGTCGGAGGCGGCCGAAAGCGGGGAGACGAATTGGCTGAAGATGTTCGCAACGGCCAGCAGCATCAGCATCGCAAACACGAAAATCTCGACTCTGCTGAGGTAGAACGCCTTGAGCGTGCCGGAAAAATTCCAGATGAGCTGCACCAGGAACACCGCAACGAGCAAATACACCGAAGGGTCGAGGAACGGCACGAACTCCACCGACGCCGAACTCGGGATGAAGTAGCGGGCCGCAATCACCGCCGCCACTGCGTATTCGAGCCGGTTCCGCAGCAGGAAAGCAATGCCGACCGAGGCCGCCACGACCAAGACAAAAAGCATCATTTCGCGAACCCGCTCTGCTTGCCGTACCGGTAGCTGGCCACCAATTGACCGACAACCCGGTCGATGCCGAACTCCTCGGCCAAAAGGGCCGGCGCCGCGCCGGCGAAGGCTTTCCTCCGGCCGGCATCTGCGAGCAGCCGCCGAATTCCTTCGACGAGTTCGCCCACGCCGAAGCCGGCGACTTCGCCCCCGGCCTTTTCAACCAAGGGGGCCAAACCGCAATCTTCCATCGTGACCACCGACACCCCGGTCGACATGGCCTCCAAGACGGTCATCGGAAAAGGTTCATTGAGCGACGGCAACACGTAAACATTGCTCATGCTCATCCGTCTCCGGACATCTTCGGGCGGAATGCTTCCGGCAAAGCGGATCCGGCCCTGCCCGTCATCGTCGGCCAGGGCTGCTTGGACTGCCTGCAGCTGGCCCCCGTCCGGCCCGGCCAGGGTGAAGACCGCATCCGGAAAATCCTTACTCAGCCGCCGTGCTGCATGGATGAACTCGAGCGGCCGCTTCCGTTCCTGGAGACGGGCCAAAAAGAGTACTTCGATCGGCTCGGCGTCCAGGTCCACGGAGAACGCCGACGGATCCATCCCGTTGGGCAGAATTTGGATGTTCTGCAGTCCCGGCTGGACTGCCAACAGGTCCGTTTCCTCTTTCTCAGTGAGCGCGAACAGCGTGCGTGCCGAGCGCAGCAGACGACGGATGAGCACCGCGTCCAGCAGCCTGGCCAACCGGCGCGCGGACTCATCGATCATGCCGTGGGTTTGCGCCACGAAGGGCATCTTCCGCAGTTTGACCAAACCCGCAGCCGGTGCGCTCACCAGATCCCGGGCCAGATGGATATGGATGATGTCCGCAGCAAGCCGGGCGCGCAGCAACCACCCGAGCATCCCCGGCGAAAACAGCCCGGCGAATCCGATGCCCGGAATCCGGTGGGCCCGGAACGCCTTGACCGGAACGCCGTCGTACTCGGCCAGCGCGCGCGGATCGAATCCTTGCACGCCGGCGACCAGAAGCACCTCATGCCCGGCTTCCTGAAGCGCCTTCAGCTGGGTCAATGCGACTCGGGTTGGCCCGCCGAAACTCAGCTCCGGGTCCAGTAGCGAAATCACGTGGATGATCTTCATTTCGAGCGCTCCGCAGTGCCGGTCCGGGCTTCCTTCAGATGCAGTTCCGGCTTCGGGGCAAGCAGCTTGGCCCCATCCGGCAGGTCTTTGAAGACCAAGGCCTTGGCGCCGACCACGACGTCGCCGCCGATCTTCACGCCGCGCAGCACGGTGGATTGCGCGGCGAGCCAGCTGCGGTCGCCGATCTCGATCGGCGCATTGTCGAACTCGAAGGTCGGATCATCGAATTTGTGGCTCCCAGTGCAAATGAAAACGTCCTGGCTCAGGCAGGTGTTGGAACCGATCGTGATCGGCTCCAAGTTCAGCAGCCACACGCCTTCGCCGATCCAGCTGCCCTCCCCCACGGTGAGTTTCCACGGCCAGTGGATCCGCACCCGGTGCCGGATCAGCACGCCGTCTGCAATCCGGGCACCGAAGGCGCGCAACACCGCGATCCGTACTTTGGCCGGACACCACCAATGTTGCAGCAGCAGCCCTTGGACGGACAGCCATGCTGCCTGAACCAGCCGGCTCCGGCCCTTGTCGTATCCATGTCCCTGGAACCCCTGGAGATCCATCCGCCTATCCATCTGCTGCTCCCTCTGCAACTTGTGCTCTCCGGCTGCCCTCGGCAGCGATCAAGTGGTCGGCCAACCGTGCTGCGAGCGCCACCACGGTCAAGGTCGGACCGGCCATTCCGGCGCTCGGGAATACTCCCGCGGTGGCGCAGTACAGGTTGGGCGTGGACCAGACTTTCAGGTTCCGATCCACGACACTGGATTCCGGCGCCCGCCCCATCCGCACCAAACCCATCTGGTGCGTGGCGTCGGTCATCTGCAGCGTCATCATCTGTTCCGCGCTGGGCGGTTCGTACTCGGCCCAGCCGGTCGCGTTGATGGTCTCGGCGATCCGCTGCAGCGAGCTGAGATAGTTTTTCCGGTCGGCCTCGCCCACGGTATGCCGGGATTCCACGCGCGGTACCCCGAATCCGTCGACGTCGCGGCTCAGCACGATCCTGCTCTCCGGGTCCGGCGACTGCTCGGCGTCGAAGCGCAGCCGGTACTCCCCGCTCGCCGAGTAGGCCCAGAACGAGGGCAGGGTCCGCCGCGAAAGGATTCGGTCCCGCAACCAACCACCGGCGAATCGGGCCAGCCGGGGGAACCCGTAGAACACGTTCCGCAGATGTGCTTTGACCCCGCCGACCCGTCCGAACCGGCGATGCATCCCGGTGGCCTTGAACCCGCCGAACCTGGTCAGGGCCTTGCGGGCCAAGGCGAAGCTCGAAAGCAGCGGGTCGCGGTGACCGGGATCCATCGGATCCACGTACCAGATCGCCACGCCGAGGTTGAGCAGGTTTTCCCGCCGGCGCAGCTCAGTGCTGAGTTGCAGCAGTCTGCGCACCCAGACCCCGTCCGAGGTCCGGGCGTAGCGCACCGCCAAACCAGCAGTTTCCGGTTCGCGCAGGCGCAGCGACCCGACCTCGCCGATGGGGTGGATCATGTAGTTCCGGCCTACCTGGTCATGCTGGTTGCCGACGTCGTTGGCCAGGAGGATTCTGGCGGTTTCGATCCCGCCGGCGGCGAGCACGAAGGTGTCCGCGACCACGCTGAATTCGCCGCTCCCGCTGTTGCAGACCACTTCGGTGATTCGGCCGGTCCCGGCATCCTCGAGCAGTTTGGTGACCGTGGCGTGCGTGATGACCCGGCAGTTCCGCTGCTCCGCAAGCTGGTCCCGGATCACTTCACCGAACTGCACCGGCGGTGACCAGCGCCAAATCTGCCGGTCCTCGAGGTCGGCGTGCGAGTCCGCGCCCAACAGATGTTCCGGCTCGCCCGGGACCGCGCTGTGCGCGGTCCAATCGAAGGCCCCGAGCTCCAGGACGGCGGCGGCCCGGCGGTAGTACGGAAGCAGTTCGTCCCGGTCCATCGGCCAGCCGTCGATGCCCAGCGCCGGGCGGGGTTCGAAATCCAATTCGTCGAACGGAAAGGTCCGCCCGCCCCAACGGTGGCTGGTACCGCCCAGCCGCTTTTCCCGGGCCTTTTCCAGCGGCTCGAGCAGTTGCTGGGCACCGGCACCCTTCAGGGTGTCCTGCGCCCCGGCCGAAGGCTCCAGCCCACCGGCCTCCAACAGGATCACATCGATTCCGCTTTCGGCGAGCTCCCTGGCCACGGTGGTTCCAGCCGGGCCGCTTCCCACCACGGCCACTCGGCAGCGCAGCCGGGCACCGCTGGGCAGCTTCCGTCCATCCTCGGGCTTCATCGCGGCACTCCGTTCGCCGCCACCGGCCCGGTGTCCCGGTAGGCACGCTGCAAGGCGGTCACATTCTGGTAGACCCGGCGCCCGGAACTCATCCCGATCAGCACCGAATCCGCCCTCCCCCGGTCCAGTACGGCCTTCGCGCTCCACGCGATCCGGTCCTGCGGCAGCGCCGCGCCGCCGTGCAGCATAGCGTGTCCCGGTCCGGTGATCGCCATGGCCTGGACGACTACCCCGGCTCTGCGCGGGTGCCCGGCGACCAGATCGAACTCCGGGGATTCCAGCACCGCAGCCGGGATCTGCAGCCAGGACATCTCCGGCAGCTCCATGGCTGCGGCGGCTTCCCGGGCGCTGCGTACCGAGACTCCCCAGCGCCGGATCCTGCCTTCCGCGCGCAATTGCAGCAAAGCCTCGGCCGCAGCGTGGTCGCGCAGCACGTCTTCGTCGGGTTCGTGCAGCAAGAACACGTCCAGGGTCTCCTGCTTCAACCGGCTGCTCGAGCGGTCGGCCGCCCAGCGCAAGTATTCCGGATGGAAGCACTTGCCAGCCATCTGGGCCGGTTTCAGCCCGCTCAGCGGTTGGCCGCCGCCGATTCCGAGGCTACGGGTCTTCAGCAGCGCCGCCGGAGTCTTGAGCAGACCCGCCTTCGTGATGATCAAAGCGTCCTGGTGGCGTGCAGCGGCCGAACCGATGATTCGTTCCGCGATGCCCCGGGCATAGACATCCGCCGTGTCGAGCATGGACACGCCCAGCTGACAGGCGGTTTCGACCGCACGCCGTCCGTCGGCAATGCTCCTGCCTTGCCAGAATGCGCCCAGCCGGGCGGTTCCCACACCGATCGCGGAGATCTGCCGATCGGACAGCTCGAGTGCCGGCAGCCCGGCGCTCATTTGACTGCCCCCTGCAACGACGGGCTGACCGATTCCAGGGCCTGGCGCCAAGCTTCCTGCACCACTCGGACCGACATGGTCTCGGCGAGCAGCGCACGCCCTGCAGCGCCGAGCGCGGCAGCTGTCTCGGGCTGCCGGATCAGAATTTCGATGTGCTCGGCCAGGCCTTCCGCGTGTTCCGCGACCAGTGCGTGTTGGCCCTCGACGACCGGTATCCCGGCGACCCCGAGCCCGGTTGCCACCACCGGCAGCCCGACGCTCATCCCGTCGAGCACCTTGGTCTTCACCCCGGTTCCCACGGTGACCGGAGAAAGGAACATCCGATGCCCCTGCAACGCCGTGGTGAGCTCGTCCTGGTATCCGAGGACCGTGATTTCGGGGCAATCGGCGAATTCCGCTGCCTGGGCCGGAGTGGCCGCGCCGATGACGTCCAGTTGCAAAGCCAGTCCCCGTTCGCGCAGCAACGGCAAGACCTCGTCCCGCAGGAACCGGAGCGCGGCCATGTTCGGGCCGTAGTAGAGGGCACCCAGAAACACTGCGGTGCCGGCCCCGGCTTCCGCGGGATCCGCAGGTTCCCGCGGATCCACCGCCATCGGGATGCCCTTGACCGCCTGCCCGGAGCGTGCTGCCAGGATTTCGGCCTCCGCCCGGCTGGTGAGCGCGGTGAAGTGCGCTTGCTGCGCCACGAAAACTTCGCGCCGGGCCAATCTGCGGGCTTCGAAACCCAGCAGGAGCTTGGCCATCCGCTCGGCGGTCGGAACCAGGAACTGCGGCAATTGCGTGGAAAAGTAGCCCAGAACCGATTCGTTCCCAGCCATGAACTTCGGGTCCCGGTAGCGCTCGGAAAGCAAGTCGTCCAAGTGCATGATGGTCGGCAGGCCCAAGTCTTGGACCAGGGGCCAGATCCGGATCCCGTCCGCGATCACAATCTGCGCCGCGCTGTCCGAAACTGCGGACCGCACTTCACCGTGGATCGGCTTGGCGTCGAATATGGATTCATTCAGCGAGCTGCCGCCGAGCAACGCCCGCACGGCATTGGCCGCGAGCGCACCGGGCGCCGGCGGCGCAACCCGACGCACCGGGCAGCCCAGCCAATGCTCCGGACCGGGCTCGGAAGTCAAAGCGAGGATCGTGACTCGGTGGCCTTCCGCGGTCAAAGCTTGCACTGCGGTCTCCAGGACCGCGATCCGCCCGTTGCGTTGCCCGGTGATGTTCCGCGCAGCCACCAGCAAGATGTTCGCCGAGGCCCCATCGGCACGCTCCACGATGCTTGAATCAATCCCGGTCATGATTTCCCCAATCCGGCGAAGAAGGATCCGACCGCATCGTCCCGGAGCGCTGAGCCGAACTGCTGAATCGCCTGGTCATCGGGCAACACGATGGACTGTCCGTCCGGAGAGGTTCCGGTGCCCAGATTGGGCAGGGTGGCGAAGTACATCTGATTGGCACCGACATTGCGCAGGCTCAGGCCCAAGGACCCGATCGCACCGGCGTTGAAGTTCTGGTCTACCGCGACGAACGGCGCGAATTCGGTGACCATATTGCTGATCTTTCCCGGGTCCAGCAAGACATCACGACTGGCGATCTTGGCGAAAACCCCTTTCAGGAAGGCCTGTTGGTTGCGCACCCGTTGGTAATCGCCGTCGGCGAAGGCATAACGTTCGCGGACAAACGCCAGGGCGGTTTCGCCGTCCATGTTCTGGGGTCCGGCTGCGAAGGCCCGGTCGACGGTCGTCGCCTGGTATCCGAAAGGCACATTGACGGTGACTCCGCCGAGCGCATCGACCAATGACTTGAATCCTTCGAATTGGATCCGCATCACATTGTCGATCCGCGCCCCGGTCAGGCTCTCGATGGTCTGGACGGTCAACGCACTGCCGCCGAAGGCTGATGCGGCGTTGATCTTGGCCGGGCCGCGGCCCGGAATATCGACCCAGGTGTCGCGCATGATGGAGGTGAAGGACACCGCCGAGCGGTCCTGCGGAATATGCGCCAGAATCAGCGTGTCCGAGCGCGCGTTGTCCGGGACGTCGGCGTCTGCCGCGTCCGAGGCGGCACGCGAGTCGCTGCCCAGCAGAAGGATGTTCAAACCTTTGCCTTCTGCGGCAGCCGGCCTGTTCACTTCGCTCGGGAACGCATTCGAGATCTTCTCGGATCGGCTGTCGAAGGCGCTGGACAGCGACCAGAGGAACCACCCGCCGACGCCCGCCGCTGCCAACACCAAGGCGAGGAAGAAAACCAGCACTTTGGCCGTGGTCCGTTTTTTCTTGCGCGTCCTCCGGCGCTTGACCGGTTCGTCCGTCAGCACATTGAACATTTGGCTGCGCTCAGTCATGCCCGGCCGCCTCCAGCATCTCCTGGTAAAACTTGTCGATCATGATTGACTCCTGGTGCGCTTCCAGATGTTCCGGCATTTTGGACCGCAACCACTCGATGGTTTCCGGGTCTTCGGAAATCCGGAGCAGTTCCGCGACTAAGGCGGGCACCGACTTCGGCGTGAACTTCAGACCGGCCTCGCCGGCGGCTTCGGGCAGGCCGCCGTGATCGGCGACCAAGGTCAGGCACCCGGCAGCCATCAATTCGAGGGCGACCGTGCCGAACGGCTCCGGCATTTCGGACGGAACCACGCCGATTCGGTATTTGTTCAATTCGGCATTGACGTCGGCCCGCTGCATCACGCCGCGGAAACTGACCAGGTCTTGAATCCCGAGCTCCAGGACCTCGCGTTCGAGCGCCTCCCGGTGATCACCCTCGCCGATCAGGGCCAAGGTGTAGTCACGGCCCTGGCCGCGAAGCTGCGAAATCGCCTGCAGGAGGAAGGAGATGCCTTTGTCCGCGCTCAGCCGGCCAAGGTAGACCAGACTGTTCGCCGGCCGCGACCCGCTCGGTGTGGTCACCCGGAAAATCTCGCTGCGGTAGCTGTTGTGGATGATTTTCGCGGGGACTCCGAGTTCCCACTCGAGGGCCGAGCTATTCGCAATCAGCCGGTCGGCTTTCCGCAGCATCCCGATTTTCACCCGGTTTTTGAACGCCTGCAGCGGAGCGTATCGTTCCCCGGGCATGACGATCCACATCCGCAAGGCGACCACCCAAGGCCGCTTCAGGAACAGTTGCGGCCAGTGGAACCGCAGGCAGGGGTTGTTGTGGAAAACAACGTCCGCACCCTTGACCGCGGCGAAGAGCTGCCGCCGGTTCGGAGCCCGGAGCACGGTGAACGGGAATTCTTTCGCGACTCCACTCTGCCGGGTGTGGGTGACCACCACGACATCTGCGCCATGCCGTTCGACGAAGCCTCTGGCCAGCAGTTCGGCGGTGATTTCCACACCGCCGATTTCCGGATAGAAACGATGCACCATGATCGCGATCCGCAAGCGGCGCTCGCCTCCGGAGCGGTCCGAAGCCGGCGCCGCCGAGGCAACGCCGGGCCCCGCGGGCGCCGGTCGTGGGTCATTTCTGCAATCTTGCTCATAAGTCACACAAGGGGTGACTTCGGCGAAGCAATTATGATGGGAAACCCGGGAAAAGAGAGCTAAGTCACTAAATCCGGCGGCGGGCCGGGCTGGCGACGGCCAAACGTCAGGACCCGAACCGATCCGGCGATAGAGTACTCCTTGTGAAGAATACGTCGTTGGTGAGCCGTCGCTTGGAGACGAGCACGGCTTCGATCGACGACGGGAGCGCTTTGGTCCTTGACCTGAGCTCCGACAATTGCGTGCCGCTGCGCTTGGAAGGATCCGCGCTGGCGATTTGGGCCGAACTCAGCGAACCGGTCGAATTCGGCGAACTCTGCCGTCGGATGGCGCAACGCTTCGGCGCCGTCGAAACCAGCATCAGCCCGGACATTGAAAAGTTCGTCACGGAACTCGTCTCCGCGCACCTGGTCCAAGTCGACGGGAAGCCTGCCTAGCCAGGCCGGCTGCAGATGCGCCCGCTCGGATCCGGCCCGGTGAAGCTCAGTCCTGGCCCTTGGACCGGCGGATCCGCTTGTACCGTTCGATCTCTTTGCCGAAGGTCTTCCGGACCACGAAGTACCCGGCGACGACCACCACGACGATGATCAGAAAAATCCAGAAGCCCATCCACGATCTCCTTCATTGGCAGCCTTGAATCCAGCCTATCAGCGCCGGCCCAGGGTTTCAGATAGCGTTTCGGCTTCGGGTTAGCCAGTCGACCGGCTTTCTAGCTATCCCCATGCCGCCCAGCTATCTGGAATCGGCATCCCGGGGATCGGGTCCTGGAATCGGAGTCCCGGGCAAAGGAAAGCCCCCGGCTCGCATCGCGAGCCGGGGGCTTTCGGTCAAACGTGGGTGTTACTTGATGATCTTGGTAACGCGTCCCGAACCAACCGTGCGGCCGCCTTCGCGGATTGCGAAGCCGAGGCCCTCTTCCATGGCGATGGGCTGGATGAGCTCAACGGTCATCTCAGTGTTGTCGCCAGGCATGACCATTTCAGTGCCCTCGGGGAGGGTGATGACGCCGGTCACGTCCGTGGTGCGGAAGTAGAACTGCGGGCGGTAGTTCGAGTAGAACGGGTTGTGGCGTCCGCCTTCATCCTTGGACAGGATGTAGACGTTGGCCTCGAAGTCGGTGTGCGGGGTGATGGAACCCGGCTTCACGACAACCTGGCCACGCTCAACGTCTTCACGCTTGATACCGCGCAGCAGCAGACCACAGTTCTCGCCTGCCCATGCTTCGTCGAGCTGCTTGTGGAACATCTCGATACCGGTGACCGTGGTCTTCTGGATCGGGCGGATGCCGACGATCTCGACCTCGGAGTTGATAGCAAGGGTGCCACGCTCGGCGCGACCGGTGACGACGGTGCCACGACCGGTGATCGTGAAAACGTCTTCGATCGGCATCAAGAACGGCTTGTCCTTGTCGCGGATCGGGTCCGGCACGCTGTTGTCGACAGCTTCCATCAGGTCCTCGACGGACTTGACCCACTGCGGGTCGCCTTCCAGAGCCTTCAGGCCCGAAACGCGAACGACCGGGGCGTTGTCGCCGTCGAACTCCTGCGAGCTGAGCAGCTCACGTACTTCCATTTCGACCAGGTCGAGAAGCTCTTCGTCTTCAACCATGTCCGACTTGTTCAGCGCGACCAGCAGGTAGGGAACACCAACCTGGCGGGCGAGCAGAACGTGCTCACGGGTCTGAGCCATCGGGCCGTCAGTAGCGGCAACCACGAGGATTGCGCCGTCCATCTGAGCAGCACCGGTGATCATGTTCTTGATGTAGTCGGCGTGACCGGGCGCGTCGACGTGCGCGTAGTGGCGCTTGGGGGTCTCGTACTCGACGTGCGAGATGTTGATCGTGATGCCGCGCTGCTTCTCCTCGGGAGCCGAGTCGATGGAAGCGAAGTCACGCTGCTCGTTGAGATCCGGGTACTTGTCGTAAAGCACCTTGGAAATGGCAGCCGTCAACGTGGTCTTTCCATGGTCAACGTGACCAATGGTTCCGATGTTAACGTGCGGCTTAGTCCGCTCGAACTTTGCCTTTGCCACAAGTTCCTCCTAGAACGTATATCAGAAGACTTTCTCTTCAGGACGCTTTTCGTCACTGAAATCTTAGCAAGTCTACTGGTGGTCAATTGATTTCTGAAATTGCGGTGGAGCGGGCTGTACAGCCTACTCGCCACGGGCTTTCTGGATAATCTCGTCGGCAACAGCCTTCGGGACCTCGGCGTAGCTGTCGAACTGCATCGAGTACACGGCACGACCCTGGGTCTTGGACCGCAGATCACCGATGTAACCGAACATTCCGGACAGCGGGACCAAGGCACGAATGACCTTGACGCCACTTGCATCTTCCATGGACTGCATCTGGCCACGACGGGAGTTCAAGTCGCCGATGACATCGCCCATGTATTCCTCGGGCGTGCGGACTTCAACTTCCATCAGCGGTTCGAGCAGAACCGGATCAGCCTTCCGAGCAGCTTCCTTGAACGCCATGCGACCGGCGATCTTGAAGGCCATTTCGGAGGAGTCAACGTCATGGTAAGCGCCGTCGAGCAGCGTCGCCTTGATGCCGACAACCGGGTAACCGGCGAGCACACCATCGGTGAGCGCGCTTTGGATGCCCTGATCAACGCTGGGGATGTATTCGCGCGGAACACGACCACCGGTGACCTTGTTTTCGAACTCGTACAAGACGCCGTCTTCCGAGGTGAAGGGCTCGATCGCAATCTGGATCTTTGCGAACTGGCCGGATCCACCGGTCTGCTTCTTGTGCGTGTAATCGTGCTTCTCCACCTTGCGGCGGATGGTTTCACGGTAAGCGACCTGCGGCTTGCCGACGTTGGCTTCGACCCGGAATTCGCGGCGCATGCGGTCCACCAGGATGTCCAGGTGGAGCTCGCCCATGCCGGCGATGATGGTCTGGCCGGTGTCTTCGTCGAGGTTGACCTGGAAGGTCGGGTCCTCAGCCGAGAGCTTCTGGATGGCCGTGGAGAGCTTCTCCTGGTCCCCCTTGGTCTTCGGCTCGATCGCCACCGAGATGACGGGCTCCGGGAAGCTCATCGATTCGAGCACGATCGGCTCTCCGATGTCGGCCAGGGTGTCACCGGTGGTGGTGTCCTTCAGGCCGATCGCCGCGTAGATGTGACCGGCGAGGGCTTCCTCGACCGGGTTCTCCTTGTTGGCGTGCATCTGGAACAGCTTGCCGATGCGCTCCTTCTTGCCCTTAGTCGAGTTGACCACCTGGGTGCCGGAGGCGATCTGTCCGGAGTAAACCCGGATGAACACCAACTGGCCGAAGAACGGGTGCGTGGCGACCTTGAACGCCAGGGCCGAGAACGGCTCCTCGACGCTCGGCTTGCGGGTCATTTCGGTCTCTTCGTTGCGCGGATCGTGGCCGATCATCGGCGGCACGTCCAGCGGCGACGGCAAGAAGTCGACGACGGCGTCCAGCATCGGCTGCACCCCGCGGTTCTTGAACGCGGAGCCGCAGAGCACCGGGTAGATCTCGGAGGCGATGGTCATCTTGCGGATGCCGGCCTTGAGTTCCGCCAGGGTCAGCTCTTCACCCTCGAGGTACTTCTCCATGAGCTCTTCGGAAGCTTCGGCAACCGTCTCCACGAGTGCGGCACGGTATTCCTTGGCTTTCTCGACCAGATCGGCCGGGATCTCCTGGACTTCGTACTTGGCGCCCATGGTCACATCGCCCTTGGCGTCGCCGGGCCAAACCAACGCGCGCATTTCGAGCAGGTCGACAACGCCGACGAAGTCGTTCTCAGCACCGATCGGCAGCTGGATGACCAGCGGTTTGGCACCGAGGCGGTTGATGATGGTGTCTACCGTGAAGTAGAAATCAGCACCCAGCTTGTCCATCTTGTTGACGAAGCAGATCCGCGGCACGTTGTACTTGTCGGCTTGGCGCCAGACCGTCTCGGACTGCGGCTCCACACCCTCTTTTCCGTCGAACACGGCGACGGCGCCGTCGAGCACGCGGAGCGAACGCTCCACCTCGACGGTGAAGTCCACGTGCCCCGGGGTGTCGATGATGTTGATCTGGTTACCGTTCCAGAACGAAGTCACCGCGGCGGAGGTGATGGTGATGCCGCGTTCCTTCTCCTGCTCCATCCAGTCGGTCGTCGAAGCACCGTCGTGGGTTTCGCCGATCTTGTGGTTCACACCCGTGTAGAACAGGATGCGCTCGGTAGTAGTGGTCTTACCGGCATCGATGTGCGCCATGATGCCGATATTCCGGACCTTGTTGAGGTCGGTAAGCACGTCCTGTGCCACGGTGTCTCCCTAATTCAAGGTGTTGAACTTGCATCGGCCCTGGAGGGCCATTGGTACGGGCGACGGCGACGTCCCACCGGAGTGGGATTGCCGCCGTCGTCCTTTGCCTGACAGTTGCTGACCGCCCGCAGGATTCCCTCGAACGCAAAGCGTTTTGCGGGCTGCGGGGAAGGTGGGCCCCTGCTCGCCGAGTTCCCTGAAATTGCGAAGCAATTTGAGGGGGCGAGTAGGGACTACCAGCGGTAGTGAGCGAACGCGCGGTTGGCTTCAGCCATCTTGTGCGTGTCTTCGCGGCGTTTGACCGCGGCACCGAGACCATTGGACGCATCCAGGATCTCGTTGCGCAGACGCTCGGTCATGGTCTTCTCCCGGCGGGCCTTGGAGTAACCGACCAACCAACGCAATGCCAGAGCAGTTGCGCGGCCGGGCTTGACCTCGACCGGAACCTGGTAGGTGGCACCGCCGACGCGGCGGGACTTGACCTCGAGGCTGGGCTTGATGTTGTCCATGGCCTTCTTCAGAGCAGCAACCGGATCGCCGCCGCTCTTCTCACGGGCACCTTCGAGGGCACCGTAAACGATGCGCTCAGCAGTGGACTTCTTGCCGTCCACCAGGATTTTGTTGATCAGCTGGGTGACCAGCGGGGATCCGTAAACCGGATCGACGACGAGCGGCCGCTTGGGGGCCGGACCCTTGCGAGGCATATTACTTCTTCTCCATCTTCGCGCCGTACTTGCTGCGAGCCTGCTTGCGGTTCTTCACGCCCTGGGTGTCGAGCGAGCCACGGACGATCTTGTAGCGAACGCCGGGCAGATCCTTAACCCGGCCACCGCGCACCAGCACGATGGAGTGTTCCTGCAGATTGTGTCCGACGCCGGGGATGTAGGCGGTCACTTCGATGCCGCCGGCAAGACGCACACGGGCGACCTTGCGCAGCGCCGAGTTCGGCTTCTTCGGGGTCGTCGTGTAGACGCGGGTGCAGACGCCGCGGCGCATCGGGTTGTTCTTCAGCGCGGGAGCCTTGGTCTTGGCGACCTTAGGTGAGCGGCCCTTGCGGACCAGCTGATTGATCGTAGGCACTTATAGTTCTCCGTTGTAGTTCTGTCGAGACTGTTCATCACGGACTCGGCTGTTTCGCCCCACACCCCTACCCCCGCAGAATTGTGGGGAAGTGCGAGGCGTCAAGCACTTGTACTCGTAGTGCAGCCTCAGGGAATAGTTTCTCCAACGGTTACAGCGTGTAACCTACGAGGAATATTCCACATACCCTAGGCATGCAAAAAGGTGGCATTTGTTGCACAAGGTGCGTGCAACGCGGAACGGGATCCTCTGCCATCACTAACAATTGCGTCTAGTTTAGCACGTTGGCTCTGCCTGCCGGGACTCAGCCGCCCCAGGCCGGCAGCAGGTTCAGCAACAGGGCCATGCCCAGTCCGACCAAGGACACGATCGACTGGGTCACCGAAAAGGCCTTCGTCGCCTCCCCCATGCTCATCCCGAACGATTCTTTGACCAACCAGAACGAGGCGTGATTCGCATAGGCGAAGAACAACGAGCCCGAACCGATCGCAATCACCAGCAACGGCAGGTTCAAACTCGGATCGGCCAGCGCCAGCGGCGCGAGCAGCCCCGAAGCGCCCACCACGCCCACCGTCGAGGAGCCGGTGGAGACCGAAAGCAGCATCGCGATCAACCAGCCCAGGACCAGTGCGGGCAAGGCCAGGTTCTGCGTGAGATCGACGATCGCATCGCCGACTTTGGCATCGACCAGGACCTGTTTGAAGGCGCCGCCACCGGCGATGATCAACAAGATGCCGGCCACCGCCTTGAGGCTCTCCGCCATCGAATGCCGCACTTCGGTGCCTCCGGCGCCCCGCACGTACGCCAGCACCACGACTGCGAAAACCACCCCGACGAACATCGCGATCACCGGTTCGCCGAGGAAAACCGTGATCTTCCCGGCGGCCGAGTCGAGCGGGAATGCGGCCTCGCCGACGGTCCGGAAAAGCATCAACAGGGCGGGCAGCAGGACCGCCAGCAGGGAAATCGCCAGGCCGGGGCCGGGCTTTTCCGGATTGCGCTGCAGCCCCCCGGCGCTCTGGCCGACCGGAGCGCTGGTGTACTGCGCCAGGAGCGCGGCATCCGGCCGGACCCGCATCTTCGGCGCGATGAGCCGGGCGTACACCGGGCCGGCCAAGATGATCGCCGGCACTCCGGCGACGATCCCGTAGAGCAAGGTCGGGCCGACGTCGGTGCGCAGTGTCGCAATCGCCGTCAACGGCCCCGGATGCGGCGGCACCATGCCGTGCATCGCGGCCAAGGCGGCAATCGCCGGCACCCCGACCCAGATGTACGGCGAGCCCTTGAGCCCGCCGCGTTCCTCCAGCTTCTTGGCCACGCTGAAAATCAAAGGCAACAGCATGACCAGACCGACTTCGAAGAACATCGGTATCCCGATGACGAAGGCGGCACCGCTCATCGCCCACGGCAGTGCCCGCGCCGATGACCGGTCGAGAATCGCATTCGCCAGCCGTTCAGTAGCCCCCGAATCGGAGAGGATCTTGCCGAGGATCGCGCCGAGCGCAATCACGATCCCGACATTGCCGAGCGTTTCGCCGGCACCCTTTTCGATCGCATCGGCGATTTTGCCCAGATCCATCCCCGCCGCCATGCCGACCAGGATCGAGACCCCCATCAGGGCGAGCAAAGGATGCAATTTGAGCTTGCTGACGATCAGCAGTACGAGGACGACGACTCCGCCGAGCGCAATGAGAAGCAATTGGATGCTGCCAGCCGACACGCGGTTCCCCCAAAAATCGTGATCTTCCGCCGGCATCGTTGCCTGAGCAGACCAAATCGAGGCTACCCGCTCACAACGCGGTTCAGCTGGCCTCCCGCTATGCAGCAGCCGTGAACTTGCCCAGAAATGCCAGGGCGGGGCTTGGCCCGCCAGCCGGCCGACCGGTCACAAAGACATCCGCAGGTGCCGTTCGAAGAATTCCCGCTTGTCCCAATCGAAGACCTTGTTCCAGAACCCGGAATGGTCCGCATCCCACTGCTTCATGGCCGCTTGGTAGAAGTCCTTCTTGTACCGACCAACCACATTGCGCCGGATCTGGTCCACGCCGCCCTGGTCCCGGATGAGCGCCTGCTTCACCCGCCCGGCGAAATCCGGGTCGGCCGCGCTGGTCGGTACGGCGGCTGCAGCTTGCGCCAACGCGGTCTGCAGATCGGCCAGCGCCTTCATTCCACCCTGGCTGTTCCCCGCGGCGCCGTTTTCCAGAGCCCGGCAGTACTCGTCGGCATACCGGTCCGCGTCCCGGCTGCCTTGGTTGCCCAGATGCAGTCCCTGCTTCCCGGCATCGGTGTTGCCGTCGATTCGGCTCAACGGGAACAACGCGACTCCGGTGGCCAGCGCGATGCCGCCCAGCGGCGCGATGGCCGCCGCGCCGCCCACCGCGGCGATCCCGCTACCGGCACCCTCGGAAGCGGCCAGGGCAGCCTCTGCTGCAGCCTGGGCGGCTGCGGAGGCGGCCCGTTTCGCGAGCAGGTCAGCGATGATCGCGGTCCAATTCGGTTTGAAAGTGACTTCGATGCCCACTTTGACCTGGGCCTTCCTGGGCTCACCGTCACGGCTGTATTCCCAGGTGTCGGTCATCGCGCCGGTCAACTTGCCGATCGCGACGTCGAACTCTTTCGGATTCTTGGCGAATTTCTTCCACTCGAGACTGATCGCTGCGACCTCGACGCCGAAGGTCCCACCGACCTTGCCGCCGGCCAGGCTGAGCGAGGGCACCGCGACTTCGACCTCGCCGCTGCCGCCCAGCTTGAGTTCCTTGGCCGAGGCCTCGGCCGCCAATTTGAAGGTGCCTTCTTTGAACTCGACGCCGCCCAGGCTCTTCGCGATCTCGATCTTGAGCTGTTCCGCTTCGAACTTCACGCCTTGTTCCCGCACGTCCTTGTCCGGAGCAAACCCGACGCCCAAGGTGTTCTCCGCGCCGGTTTTCTCGACCGAGCCTTCCGCCTTGATCTCCCACTCCCCTTTGACCTTGCCCCAGTCGAACTCCCCTTTGACCGGAGGCGTGGCGAGCGAGCCCTTGGGCGCGATCTTCATGGCGGGAGACTCGGGCTCACGCTGCAGCATCGACGAGGCGACCGCCGAGTTCCCGACGCTGCGCTGCAGTGCGAGTGCGTATTCCGGGCCGAGCTTGGCCATCGGCGGGGCAGCCGGGCGTCCTGCCCGGGCAACCGGCGCCGGCTTCCGCTCCCCGTCTGGCTGTTGTTGCGCGACCCGATCGAGTTTCATCCGGCCGTCCGGAACCGCAACGCTGTCCTCATGCATCCATCCTGGCCCGGACCCGGGATAGACGCCCGCCCTTTGGGGCAATCCTGCGAGCACTCTCCGCGCGGGGCGAGCCGCTCAGTATGCGTAGAGCGCCGATCTCAGGTTCCGGGCGAAGATCCCGCGGCGGCCCCAGCCTTCGCCGAGATTCTCCAGCCAGCTGAAGTCCGGCCGGTGCGCGGCTTCCCAGTTCTGCACAGTGTTCGCGAAGTACTTCTCCTTGAAGGCCTTTTCGAGTTCCTTCACCAATTGCTGATAACCGCCGTGCCGGTTCAGAATCTCCCGGCACAGTTCCTGGCGGGAAATCTCCTTGCCCGGGTTCTCCCGGGCAAGTTGCGCCATCGCCTGGTCCAGATGCCGCTCGGCCTCGACCGCTCCCGGCCCGGACCCGGATTTGTAGCCGGACATCACGGTCGCGTAGTCCGCAGCATAGCCCGCGGCGGCCCGCCTGCCGTCCTGCCCGGCGATCGCGCCGTCGACGGTGGCCTGGATGTCCGCGTCGATCCGGCTGAAAGCGTAGCCCAAGGCCGCCACCGACAACAACGGCAGCCCGATTGCCGCAGCCGCCCCGATGTAAGCGGTGGCGCCGACGCCGATTGCCCCCTCGCCGACCGCCGCCGCGCCCGTCGCCGCAGCGCCTTCCGCAGCCCCGCCGGCCATTGCGGTTTCTGCGGTGCCGGAAACCACTTCACCGGCAGTCTGGGCTTGCCGGAGCAGCACTTCTTGGACGATCCTGGGCCAATTCGGCTTGAACCCGACTTCCGCGGTGAGCTTGCCTTGCACTTTGACCCGGCTGCCACCCAGTTCGACGACGAAGTTGGGGGCTCCGCTGACCCCGAACTTGAGCTCTGCGAGCGTCACGTCGTCGGGGTTTTTCTGCATTTTCTCCCAGTCCACGCCGACCGCGGTCAGCTTGCCGCTGCCGGAGAGGTCGAACCACTTCAAGGGCGTTGCCGCCTTGAAATCCACGCCGGCGGAGAGGTCGAACTTCTTCCGGGACAGTTCAAAACCGAGCTTGACCTTGCGTTCGACCACGGTGAGCAGCCAAAGCTCCTGATGGAGTTTCTCCTTGAGCAGGGTGATCTCGGCTTTGGCCCCGGCATTGCGCTTGCCCGGTGAACCGAAATCCGAACCGGCCGCGCTGATCGAGGCAGCGGCATTGGCATCTTCGACCGTGAACTCGAATTTGGTCTTGAGTGACCCCTTGACGAAGGAATCCTTCAAGAAGTCGCTTTTGCTCAGTTCGATTTCATAGCTGCCCTTCGGACCGAGTCCGCCGGAGTGCCCGCCGGCCCTTTGCAACACTGGATCCGCAGCACTCCGCTGGGCCACGGCAGGTGCCCGGAGCAGCTCCGCAGTGGCGCCGTTGCCGGCACTGCGCTGCAGAGCGAGCAGGTTTTCCGAACCGAGCTTCGCGATCACCGGCGGCTCGGCACGACGCCGGGCGGCGGGCGCGGCGGTCACTGGCGCTTGGTGCTCCGCCGCCTGATTGAGCTTCACCCGGCCTGCCGTCGTGGTCCTCGGTTCATCTTCCCATTCTGGTCCCGAGGCAGCCCGGCCGCACTGCCTCTTAGGGCAGCCCTGCGAGCACCTTTTGCGCCAAACCGAAGGAGATCGTCATGCCGATGCCACTGGTGACGCTGACCGCCGTCGCCCGTTCCCCGACCGGTGCGATCAGATAGGGCTGTTGCGGACTCGCCGCGTAAACCCCTTGCCAACGCTCCAGGACCGTCAAAGGTCCACGTCCGATCACCGCACTGGCCCGGTCCAACAGCACCTCGCTCGTGGCCTCGGTCTGGAACGGCGCTTGCGACTTGCCGAGCACATGCGAGTCACCGACCAGCAAACTGCCGTCCGGGCGCTGGGTGAACATCACGTTCGCATCGATCTCCAACAACACCGGATCCGCTTCGGCCAGTTCCTGGCGGAGCCGCCGTGCTGCCGGCATCGCCGTGAACGCGGGATAGCGCAGCATCGACGTCGTGGTCAGCACCGCGGGTGCCACTTCGAATCCATCCGGAGCAGCCACCCGGATCATCTGCAAAGCGCAACGGAAAACTTCCCGCTCGGCAGCCAGTTCGGGAAAAAGGTAATCCAGATCGTGGCCGGCGCAAATCAGCGTATGACCGGCGGAAATTTCACCCCGGCTGGTCGTCGCACCAGCGGCGGTGAGCCCCAAGAAGCTGGTGTTCCAGAAGAATTGCACGCCCTGCCCGGCCAGCCATTGCGCCAGGCTTCCGACGGCTTCCCGCGGGTCCACCCGCAGATCGTCGCGCAGCCAGGCACCGCCGACGATCTCCGGTTGGCCGCCGGAAAGCGTTTCCCGGACCTGGTCCGCGGAGCGGAGCTGGATCTGCCCCATCGGCCGGCTCTGCGCGAGCTGTCCGAGCAGTTCCAGTTCAGTGTTGCTGCGGGCCACCGCGAGCGCACCCGATTCGACGGCGAAGAAGCCGGCGTTCCGGGCAGCGGCCAGCCAGCGCGGCCGGCCCGCGACCGCGAGGTCGAGCAGATCGCCGTCTTGCGCGGTGATGCAGCAGTGGCCGAAGTTCCGGATCGAGGCGCCGACGGCGTGGTGGTCGCGTTCCAGCACGACGACTTTGAGGCCGCGTTGCTGGGCTTCGAAGGCGTGCGCCAAGCCGATGATGCCGGCTCCGACGACGAGCAGATCCGCCTCGGCGATAAATGTGTTCATGCTGCTACTCTGCTGGCTGCGTCCGACTGGCTCAAGTTGAAAGCATACTTGTATAGACATGTTTGCCAAATGTTCATTTTGCAGCCCCGCAAAGCCGTTCAGCACGCCCATTGCGGAAGTTATGCTGAGGTGATGACAACCCCGCTTCACCTCAAGCTCAGCGAGGAATTCAGAAAACGGATCCATTCCGGCGTCTGGCCGCAAGGATCGCTGGTGCCCTCCGAGGCGCAACTCTGCGCGGAATTCTCCGTCTCCCGCGGCCCGGTACGGCAGGCGCTTGCGGCGTTGCGCCAGGACGGCAGCATCACCGGCGGCCGCGGCCGCTCCCCGATGGTCCGCGGCGATGTGCCTTCGCAGTCTTTCGGCACCTTCATGTCATTCACCCAGTGGGCCGAAAGCATCAATCGGGTGCCGGGCCAGAAGACGCTCGAAATCGCCCGGCGGCCGGCCGGTGAATACGTGGCGGAACAGTTGGGCATCGATGCCGAGGATTCCGTCGTCGCGGTCTTCAGGCTGCGCTTCCTGGACGGCTCCCCCACGATGCTGGAACGCTCCCATTACGTGACCGAAGCCGGGAACCCGTTGTTCAACTTCGATACCGACAGCGGTTCCACTTTCCGCTACCTGCGCGAAAACGGCGTGGAACTCAGCTCGGCCCGGCACATCATCGATGCGGTGGCGGCGACCGATGAAGATGCGCACTATCTGGGCATCGAGCCCGGCGCCCCGCTGCTGCGGGAACGCCGGATCAGCTTCAGCGACGACGGCTCCCGGCTCGAGTACGGCGAAGACCGCTATCGCCCGGAGCTGACCAGCTTCATGATCGACAACACTTTGGCCAACCGCACCCCGCTGGCCAGGATCGACAACCCGGAACAACGCGCGGCGCGCCACCCGGAAAGCACCGGGTCCGAAAGCTCAGGAGAAGAATGATCGAGTTAGCAGTGTTCGATATGGCCGGAACCACCATCGACGACCACGGGCTGGTGTACCAGGCCCTGCGCGGCTGCGTCGAAGAAACCGGCGCTTCAGTGGCGCAAGCCGACCTGCAATTGTGGATGGGCACCGACAAAGTGACCGCAATCAACGCCTTGATGCGCTTGGGCGGCGTGGAGCCGGCCGGCGAGGCCGTGCATGCCGCCTTTGCCCGGTTCCGGGCCCTGTTGGCCGATTTCTACGCCGGGAGGCCCCCAATAGCGCTCCCCGGCGCAGAATCGGCTTTGCAGACGCTGCGCGGACGCGGCATCAAAATCGCGCTCACCACGGGCTTCGACGACGAGGTGGCCTACCCGCTGCTTGATTCGCTGGGCTGGTCGCTGGGCCCGGACGGGCTGTTGGACACCGTGGTCACCACGACCGACGTCCGGGCGGGGCGCCCGGCCCCCTACATGATCCATCGCGCGATGGAACGCACCGGCGCCCAGGACGTCCGGGCGGTGCTCTCCGCGGGCGACACCCTGGTCGACGTCCAGGCCGCGAATCAGGGCGGCGTACTGAGCGTCGGCGTGCTCACCGGCTCGCTGACCGCCGAGGACTTCGCGTCGGCGGCACCGGACTACGTGCTCTCCAGTGCCGCCGACGTTCCCACGCTGCGGGAAACCCAGCCCGGCTGACCCCGGTCAGGCGTTGACCTGATCAGGCGTTGACCGGGCGGGTTTCGTGGGTGATCCCCGCGTGCTCCTTGCCCAGGCCGAACCGGAGCAGGCGCAGCGCGTTGAAGACCACCAGCAACGACGAACCTTCGTGGATGAACACCACCGGGCCCATTTCCATGCCGAGCAAGCTCGCCGGGATCAGGAACGCCACGATCACCAAGGAGGCGATCAAGTTCTGCCGGATGATGTTGCTGCTGGCCCGGCTCAATTTGATCAGGAACGGGACTCGGCCCAGATCGTCGCTCATCAAAGCGACGTCGGCGGTTTCCAAGGCCACGGCGGATCCGGCAGCGCCCATCGCGATGCCCACGGTGGCGTTGGCCATCGCCGGAGCGTCATTGACGCCGTCGCCTACCATTGCGGTGTAGCGGCCCTGGCCGCCCATCTTGCCGATCGCAGCGACTTTGTCCTCCGGCATCAGTTCGCCGTGGGCGGTGTCCACGCCGACCTGCTTGCCGACCGCATCGGCAACCCGCTGGTTGTCTCCGGAGATCATCACCAGTTGCTGGACGCCATTCTGCCGCAGCGAATCGAGCACGTCTTTGGCCTCTTGGCGGGGCGCATCCATGACCCCGAGCACGCCCAGGAACCGGTCCCCGGACTTGACCACCATGGTGGTCCGCCCGGTGCCCTGCAATTGCTGGACCGCGGTCAGCAACTCACCCTCGATCGCCGCCCCGGACTCTTCGAAAAGCCGCAGGCTGCCGATCTGCACCAGCTCGTTGTCCACATACGCTTGGACACCGCGCCCGGTGACCGCCTGCAGGTCCAACGCTTCAGCCCTGCGGTCTGCGGGAACTTCACTGTCCAGGCCGCGGGTGATCGCGCCGGCCAACGGGTGGTCGCTGACCGATTCGAGCGCCAGCGCCAAACGGGCCAGTTCGGCACGGTCCACGCCGGGCAGCGCCACGACGTCGGTCAACCGCGGCTGACCCCAGGTGAGCGTGCCGGTCTTGTCGAACGCCATGGCGTTGACCCGGCCCAGGTTCTCCAGTGCAGCGCCGCCCTTGACCAGCAACCCGGCCTTGGCCGCCCGGGCCACTCCGGCAAGCACGGCAGCCGGCGTCGCAATCGCCAAAGCACAGGGGCTTGCGGCGACCAGCACCAGCATCGCCCGGTAGAAGCTGTCCGCAATCGGCTCGTTGAGGAACAACCAGCCGACCAGGAAGACGATCGCGACTACGGCGATCACGGCCGGCACGTAGAAGCGCTGGAAGCGGTCGATGAACCGCTGGGTGTTCGACTTGGTCGAATCCGCGTCCCGGACCATGGCCACCACGCGGGACAGGGTGTTGTCCTTGGAGGCCACGCTGACCACGATCTCCAGCGGACCTGAGCCATTGACCGTGCCGGCGAAGACCTTGCCGGAATCGTCGATGGTGGAGGGGTTGTTGATCGCGGCACGGGACACCGCGCTCTTCTCCACCGGGATGCTCTCTCCGGTGATCGACGATTGGTCGACCGCGGAATTGCCGAGCACAACGAAGCCGTCGGCCGGGATCCGGGAGTTCGGCTTGACCAGGACCACTTCGCCCGGGACCAGTTCCTCGGTGGGGCGTTCCTCGATCTCGCCAGTAGCGGTGCGAACGAGTGCCGTCGGCGGTGCGAGTTCGGCAAGCGCTTCGATGGAGCGCTTGGCCCGGCCCATGGCGTATTCCTCGAGCGCGTGGCCGAGGCTGAACAGGAACAGCAGCACCGCGCCTTCAGCGAAGCGGCCTACGGTGGCGGCACCGATGGCGGCCACCAACATCAGGAAATCGACTTCGAAACGGCCGCGGCGGATCGAGCGGATCGCCGAGCTGAAGGTGAAGAACCCGCCGAAGAAGTAGGTTGCCAGGAAGAAGGGCAGAGCATAGGAGCTCATCCCCGGGATCCAGTATTCGAATGCGGTGCCGATCAAGAAGGTCACGCCGGAGGCGATCGCGAAGCCCATCTCCAGCTTCGGGCTCCCCCCGTGATCGTGCGCGCCTTCCTTGTGGACATGAGGCTTGGTTTCGGTAATCGTCATGACTACAGTATACATTTAGATATCGACATATGTAAATATTTGAAGTTGTTGCTAATGATTATCAGATTCAGCAAACGCTAGGTGAAGATGGAACCGTGAAACTCAGCAACGAGCACGCCGAAGACTTGGCCCAAGTCATGCAGGCACTCTCCTCCCCCGGGCGGCTTTTGATCATGGCCCGGCTCGACGACGGCCCCTGCTCCGTGAGCACGCTGGTGGAAGATTGCGGGATGGCGCAGGCGACCATCTCGAACCACTTGCGGATCCTGCGGCACTTGAACCTGGTCAGCGGGCACCGCGACGGGCGCCAAGTGATCTATTCGCTGTTCGACCAGCACGTACAGGAATTCCTCAACCAAGCACTGGGCCACATCGACCACGGCTGAACCACACCACCCCACACCCAACCACCCCGCGCGAGGCCCCTCGGGGGCGGCTTCGGGACTGCGGCTTCAGGACTGCGGCTTCGGGGCTGCGGCTCAGCTCTGCGTACCCGGCGTCGGCCGGCTGAACTGCGCCACACCGTCCTTGAAGCCGAGGACTTGGCCGCCCAAGGAAAATGTCATGGCGTCGATGCTCGCGGTGCCGCTGCTGACGCTGTTCGAAAGATCGGCCGCGAAACTCGCAGTCCCGGGAGCCGTACTCAACACCAGCCAGCCGATCGACGGGCTCCACTCCGCAATGCTCAGGGTGGGCCTGGTGACGATGCTCCACCGGGCGTTGCTGACCTGGTACTGCGAGAGCAGCGGATCATCCGCTTTGCCGCTGAACGGGCAGTCTTTGAGCACTGCCGTGCGCTGCGCCGCGCAAGCGTCCAAATACTGGTTCACCGCCGCCGTGATCGAAGCCTTTCCAGCTTCGTTCAGGGTTGCGGCCACCACCGCGTTCTGCGGCTTCGCACTGTTGAACCCGCGGACCTTCGCCGTCGCCTGATTGGTGGTCAGATCAGGATCTGAGTTGGCCGCAGCTACTGGGTAGTCCGCCGGCAGTGCTTTGACGTTGAGTTTTTTGAGCGATTCCGGCTGGGTCGCGGTCGCCGGCACCAGATCCGGTTTCAGGCCGACGCCGGCCACCGTCAGACCCAGTGAAGCCGGGCCGGCGAGCTGGACCGTCATCGTGGGCAGCACGATCGGATCCAGCCGCCACTTGTCGATGAAGAGCTCTTTCCCATCGAGTGAGAGCGCGAACTCTTCGGCATAGCTTTCGCCGCCTTGGGAAATTTCGGCGCTCACGGTGGCCTTGCCATTGGCGATCCGGGTCTGCCCGATACTGAATCCGCTGATTTTGTTCGACGCGTTCTGGTAAACGGCATCGTTGATCAGCGTCTTGTCCTGATCCTGGAGCACATTGCCGCTGAGCCGCATTGCATCTTCGGCCCGGCCCTCGACCAAGGCGGTCAGGAAGGACGCCACCTGCTTCGCCGGTGCATTCCGCTCGCCGGCGTTGAACAGCCAAATTCCACCAGCGACCACCAGAAGCGCCAGCACCAGACCACTGGCGAGCAAGCCGAGCAGCAAAGCCCGCCGCGGTCGCTTCGGCGGAGCCGGGGCCGGTGTCTGTGCCGCGAAATACGGCTGCTGATAGGGACTTTGCCCCGGGTTCACCGGCAGCTCCCCGTTCAATGGCACCGTCGGGTCCACCGGCGTCTCTGGCACCCCCTCCTGGGGGACGAAGTCGTTGCTCACAGCACTCCCTGACTCGGACAACTCGTTAGACCATCCTACGGACAAAGCGTCCAGCATGTCTGCATCGAGTTGCCCGCAACGTCCGCCACGCGCGAGCACGTCCCACTGGGCCGGGCTGCTCAGTGGGCAGAAACAAGTATGTCCCACCGAGCACCATGGCTCAGTGGGACATACCTTCTAGCTATTTAGTCTCTGGTCAGCGGTACTCTGAACCCAGATCGTAGTCGTCCAGCGGGATTGCGTGGAACTCGGGGGCCAGATCGCCACCGACTCCCGCGTAATCGAAGTCGCTGAACGCGCTCGGCGCGGTGAACAGGTTCGCCTTGGCCTCTTCCGTCGGCTCCACCGTGATATCGGTGTAGCGCGGCAGGCCGGTTCCGGCCGGGATCAGCTTACCGATGATCACGTTCTCCTTCAGGCCGAGCAACGGATCGCTCTTGCCTTCCATGGCCGCCTGCGTCAAGACGCGGGTGGTCTCCTGGAAGGATGCCGCGGAGAGCCAGGACTCGGTAGCCAAGGAAGCCTTGGTGATACCCATCAGCTCGTTACGTCCCGAAGCGGGCTTCTGGCCCTCGGACACCACGCGACGGTTTTCCGTCTCGAAGCGGCCGCGCTCAGCAAGCTCGCCCGGCAGCAGGTTCGAGTCGCCGGACTCGATGACCGTCACGCGACGGAGCATCTGCCGGACGATGACCTCGACGTGCTTGTCGTGGATGCCTACGCCCTGGCTGCGGTACACGCCCTGGACTTCCTCCACGAGGTGCTTCTGCGCGGCACGCGGGCCGAGCACTCGGAGCACCTGCTTCGGATCCACGGCACCGACGATCATCTTCTGGCCGACCTCCACGTGATCGCCATCGGCAACCAGCAGACGGGCCCGGCGCAGAATCGGGTACGCCAGTTCCTCGGAGCCGTCGTCCGGGGTGAGCACCAGACGCATCTGCCGCTCGGTCTCTTCGATCGTGACGCGGCCAGCGGCCTCGGCGATCGGAGCGACACCCTTCGGGGTACGGGCTTCGAAGAGCTCCTGGATACGCGGCAGACCCTGGGTGATGTCCTCGCCACGGCCGGCGGAAACCGCACCACCGGTGTGGAAGGTACGCATGGTCAGCTGAGTACCGGGCTCACCGATCGACTGCGCGGCGATGATGCCGACGGCCTCACCGATGTCCACGAGCTTGCCGGTGGCCAAGGAACGGCCGTAGCACTGGGCGCAGGTTCCGACGGCGGACTCACAGGTGAGCACCGAACGGACCTTGACTTCGGTGACGCCGGCCTTGAAGAGCTCGTCGATCAGCACATCGCCGACGTCGGCCCCGGCCTCGGCCAGCACCTTGCCCTTGGCATCGGTGACCTCGGTCGCCAGGGTACGGGCGTACACCGAGTTCTCGACCTCTTCGTGCATGGTCAGCTCGCCGTTCGCGTCAGCGACGGCGATCGGCAGGGTCAAGCCGCGCTCGGTGCCGCAGTCGTCTTCGCGAACGATGACGTCCTGCGAAACGTCCACCAGACGACGGGTCAGGTAACCCGAGTTGGCGGTACGCAGCGCGGTATCGGCCAGACCCTTACGGGCACCGTGCGTGGCGATGAAGTATTCCAAGACCGACAGGCCTTCGCGGTACGAAGACTTGATCGGACGCGGGATGATCTCGCCCTTCGGGTTGGCCACCAGACCACGGATACCGGCAATCTGCCGAACCTGCATCCAGTTGCCACGAGCACCGGAGGAAACCATCCGGTTGATCGTGTTGGAAGCGGAGAGGCTCTTGCGCATCGCGTCGGCCACGTCGTTGGTCGCCTGGTTCCAGATGTCGATGAGTTCCTGACGGCGCTCGTCGTCGGCGATCAGGCCCTTTTCGAACTGGGACTGCACCTTGGCGGCCTTGACCTCGTAGCCTTCGAGGATGGCCGGCTTGGCAGCCGGCACCTCGATGTCCGAGATCGCGACGGTGACGCCCGAGCGGGTAGCCCAGTAGAAACCGGCATCCTTCAAGTTGTCCAGCGTTGCCGCCACGACGACCTTCGGGTAGCGCTCGGCCAGATCGTTGACGATCTCGGAGAGCTGGCCCTTGTCCGCGACTTTCTCCACCCACGGGTAATCCGCCGGCAAAGTGTCGTTGAAGATGACCTGTCCGAGCGACGTCTCGACCAAGGCCGGCTGACCGGGCTCCCAGCCTTCCGGAGCTTCCCAGCCCTCGTACGGCACGAAGTCGTCCAGCCGGATCTTGACCTTCGAGTTCAGGTGCAGCACACCGGCGTCGTGGGCCATGATCGCCTCGGACGGCGAGGTGAAGATGCGGCCTTCGCCAGCCGAACCGACCCGCTTGGTGGTCAAGTGGTACAGACCGATGATCATATCCTGCGAAGGCAGGGTGACCGGACGGCCGTCGGACGGCTTCAGGATGTTGTTCGAGGAGAGCATCAAGATGCGCGCCTCGGCCTGGGCCTCGGGACTCAGCGGCAGGTGCACGGCCATCTGGTCGCCGTCGAAGTCGGCGTTGAAGGCGCCGCAGACCAGCGGGTGCAGCTGGATCGCCTTGCCTTCGACCAACTGCGGCTCGAACGCCTGGATGCCCAAACGGTGCAGGGTTGGTGCGCGGTTGAGCAGCACCGGGTGTTCGGTGATGATCTCTTCGAGCACGTCCCAGACCTGCGGGCGGTAACGCTCGACCATCCGCTTGGCGCTCTTGATGTTCTGCGCGTGGTTGAGGTCAACCAAGCGCTTCATCACGAACGGCTTGAAGAGCTCCAACGCCATCTGCTTGGGCAGACCGCACTGGTGCAGCTTCAGCTGCGGGCCGACGACGATGACCGAACGGCCCGAGTAGTCGACGCGCTTGCCGAGCAGGTTCTGCCGGAAACGACCCTGCTTGCCCTTGAGCATGTCGCTCAGGGACTTCAGCGGGCGGTTGCCCGGCCCGGTGACCGGACGGCCACGACGACCGTTGTCGAACAAGGAGTCGACGGCTTCCTGCAGCATCCGCTTTTCGTTGTTGACGATGATCTCCGGCGCACCCAGATCAAGCAGGCGCTTGAGCCGGTTGTTCCGGTTGATCACGCGGCGGTAGAGGTCGTTCAAGTCCGAGGTGGCGAACCGGCCACCGTCGAGCTGGACCATCGGGCGCAATTCCGGCGGGATCACCGGGACGGCGTCCAGCACCATGCCGAGCGGGCTGTTGTTGGTGGTCAGGAACGCATTGACGACCTTCAGACGCTTCAGGGCGCGGGTCTTGCGCTGGCCCTTGCCGTTCTGGATGGTGTCGCGCAGCGACTCCGACTCGGCTTCCATGTCGAAGTTCTCCAGGCGCTTCTTGATCGCCTCGGCGCCCATGGAACCTTCGAAGTACAGGCCGTAACGGTCGCGCAGTTCGCGGTACAGCGCCTCGTCGCCTTCCAGGTCGGTGACCTTGAGGTTCTTGAAGCGGTCCCAGACCTGCTCGAGACGCTCGATGTCGGCATCCGCACGCTTGCGGATGTTCGCCATCTGGCGGTCGGCCGAATCGCGGGCCTTCTTCTTGTCGGCAGCTTTCGCGCCCTCGCCTTCGAGCTTGGTCAGCTCGCCTTCGAGGTCGCGGGCGATGCCGGCGATGTCGGCATCGCGGGTGTCGACGAGCTGCTTCTTCTCCAGGTCGTGCTCGGCCTGCAGGTTCGGCAGATCGGCGTGGCGCATTTCCTCGTCCACGCTGGTGATCATGTAGGCCGCGAAGTAGATGACCTTTTCCAGGTCCTTCGGAGCCAAATCGAGCAAGTAGCCCAAGCGCGACGGAACGCCCTTGAAGTACCAGATGTGGGTCACCGGAGCGGCGAGCTCGATGTGGCCCATCCGTTCGCGGCGGACCTTGGCACGGGTCACCTCGACGCCGCAGCGCTCACAGATGATGCCCTTGAAGCGCACGCGCTTGTATTTGCCGCAGTAGCACTCCCAATCCCGGGACGGGCCGAAGATCTTCTCGCAGAAGAGGCCGTCCTTCTCAGGCTTGAGCGTGCGGTAGTTGATGGTTTCCGGCTTCTTGACCTCGCCGAAGGACCAATCGCGAATATCACTCGCGGTGGCCAGGCCGATCTGCATGAGGCCGAAGGTAGCTTCGCTGGACATAGGGTCCTATCTCTCTCATCTTGAATCTGAAGTCTTACGAAAAGTGTGTGTGGTAGGCCGACCCTGCGAACATCGGGCCGCCGGAACGACCTGGCTGCGGTCGCTGGGCGACCTGGGCCAGCTAATATCCGGCTTTCCCCGATGTTCTGCGGGTCGGACCTAGCTACACTTCTTCGACGGAGTTCGGCTCGGCCCTTGACAGGTCGATGCCGAGTTCCTCCGCGGCCCGGAAGACTTCTTCATCCGAGTCACGCATCTCAATCGTGTTGCCTTCGGTGGAAAGGACTTCCACGTTCAGGCAGAGCGACTGCATTTCCTTGATCAGAACCTTGAAGGATTCCGGGATGCCCGGTTCCGGGATGTTCTCGCCCTTGACGATCGCCTCGTAGACCTTCACCCGACCGTGGATGTCATCCGACTTGATGGTCAACAGCTCCTGGAGGGTGTACGCGGCGCCGTATGCTTCCAGCGCCCACACTTCCATTTCACCGAAGCGCTGGCCGCCGAACTGCGCCTTACCGCCCAACGGCTGCTGGGTGATCATCGAGTACGGGCCGGTGGAACGGGCGTGGATCTTGTCGTCCACCAAGTGGTGGAGCTTCAAGATGTACATGTAGCCCACCGAGATCGGGTCCGGGAACGGTTCGCCGGAGCGGCCGTCGAACAACCGGGTCTTGCCGGAGCGGTCGATCAGCCGATCGCCGTCGCGGGTCACATTGGTCGAGTCCAGCAAGCCGGAGATCTCTTCCTCGCGTGCACCGTCGAACACCGGGGTGGCCAGCGTCTGGTTGCGCGGGGCTTCCCGAGGCATGTTCGGCAGGTTCTTGACCCAGTCCGGCTCGCCTTCGATCTTCCAACCGGTCTTCGCGATCCAGCCGAGGTGCAATTCCAACACCTGGCCGACGTTCATTCGGCCCGGCACACCCAAGGGGTTCAGCACGATGTCCACCGGAGTGCCATCGGCGAGGAACGGCATGTCTTCGATCGGCAGGATCTTGGAGATGACGCCCTTGTTGCCGTGGCGGCCGGCGAGCTTGTCGCCATTGGTGATCTTGCGCTTGGCCGCGACGTAGATCCGGACCAACTGGTTCACACCGGGGGCCAACTCGTCGTCGTTGTCGCGGTCGAAGACCCGGACGCCGATGACGGTGCCGGACTCGCCGTGCGGGACCTTGAGCGAGGTGTCGCGGACTTCCCGGGACTTCTCGCCGAAGATCGCGCGCAGCAGGCGTTCTTCCGGAGTCAGTTCGGTCTCGCCCTTCGGGGTGACCTTGCCGACCAGGATGTCGCCGGCGTCGACCTCGGCACCGATGTGGATGATGCCGCGTTCGTCCAGGCCAGCCAGGATTTCTTCGGAGACGTTCGGGATGTCCCGGGTGATCTCTTCAGCACCGAGCTTGGTGTCCCGGGCGTCGATTTCGTGCTCTTCGATGTGGATCGAGGAGAGCACGTCTTCGGAGACCAGGCGCTGCGAGAGGATGATCGCATCCTCGAAGTTGTGGCCTTCCCAGGACATGAACGCGACGAGCAAGTTCTTGCCGAGCGCCAATTCGCCCTGATCCGTGGCCGGGCCGTCGGCGATGATGCCGCCGACCTCGAGCCGGGCGCCTTCGGCAACCAGCACGCGCTGGTTGTAGGCGGTGCCCTGGTTCGAGCGGTTGTACTTGGCGATCCGGTAGTTGGTCTCGGTGCCGTCGTCATTGAGCATGACGACCAGGTCGGCCGAAACTTCGGTGACCACACCGGCCTTCTTGGCAATCACGACGTCACCCGCGTCAACTGCAGCAGCGCGCTCCATGCCGGTGCCCACAACGGGAGCCTCGGAACGGACCAACGGCACAGCCTGACGCTGCATGTTGGCACCCATGAGCGCGCGGTTGGCGTCGTCGTGCTCCAGGAACGGGATCAGCGCGGTAGCGACCGACACCATCTGGCGCGGAGAGACGTCCATGTACTCGACCTCGTCGGCCGGGATCAGCACGGGCTCGCCGCCGCCGCCGCGCTGGCGGACCAGCACTTGGTCTTCGATGAAGTTGCTCTTGGCGTCCAGCGGAGCGTTGGCCTGGGCGATCACGACCTCGACCTCGTCGTCCGCGGTCAGGTAGTCGACCTCGTCCGACACGTGACCCTTGGAAACCTTGCGGTACGGGGTCTCGATGAAGCCGAACGGGTTGATCCGCCCGTAGGAAGCCAAGGAACCGATCAGACCGATGTTCGGGCCTTCAGGGGTTTCGATCGGGCACATGCGGCCGTAGTGCGAAGGGTGCACGTCACGGACTTCCATGCCGGCACGGTCACGGGACAGACCACCCGGGCCCAGCGCGGAGAGACGACGCTTGTGCGTCAAACCGGCCAGCGGGTTGTTCTGGTCCATGAACTGCGAAAGCTGGGAGGTTCCGAAGAACTCCTTGATCGCAGCGACGACCGGACGGATGTTGATCAGGGTCTGCGGCGTAATCGCTTCGACGTCCTGGGTGGTCATCCGCTCGCGGACCACGCGCTCCATCCGGGACAGGCCAGTGCGGACCTGGTTTTCGATGAGCTCGCCCACGGCGCGGATACGACGGTTGCCGAAGTGGTCGATGTCGTCGACCTCGACGCGGAGCTCGTGCTCCTTGCCGTCGCGCTTGGCCATCAAGGTCTTCTCACCGGCGTGCAAGGCGACCAGGAACTTGATCATCGCGACGATGTCGTCGATGTCCAGAACCGAAGCACCCGGTGCGGAGAGCGCTTTGTCGATGCCCAGCTTGCGGTTGATCTTGTAACGGCCGACCTTGGCCAGATCGTAGCGCTTCGGGTTGAAGTAGAGGTTGTCGAGCAGCGTCTGCGCGGCTTCGACGGTCGGCGGCTCGCCCGGACGGAGCTTGCGGTAGATATCCAGCAAAGCGTCCTCGCGGGTAGCGGTGCCGTCCTTCTCCAAGGTGGCCCGCATCGAGTCGTACTGGCCGAACTCTTCGAGGATCTGGCTCTCGGTCCAGCCGAGCGCCTTCAGCAGCACCGTGACGGACTGCTTGCGCTTGCGGTCGAGGCGTACGCCGACCTGATCGCGCTTGTCGATCTCGAGCTCGAACCAAGCACCGCGGGACGGGATGATCTTCGCGGTGAAGATGTCCTTGTCGCTGGTCTTGTCGGCAGTGCGCTCGAAGTACGCGCCCGGCGAGCGGACCAACTGGGACACCACGACACGCTCGGTGCCGTTGATCACGAAGGTGCCCTTTTCGGTCATCAAGGGGAAGTCGCCCATGAACACGGTCTGCTGCTTGATTTCACCGGTGTTGTTGTTCATGAACTCGGCCTTGACGTACAGCGGAGCCGCGAACGTCGCGTCGCGGTCCTTGCACTCGGCCATCGTGTACTTCGGATCGGCGAACTCCGGCTCCGAGAAGCTCAGGGACATGGTGCCCTGGAAATCCTCGATCGGGGAGATCTCTTCGAAGATGTCCGACAGACCGGAGGTAGTGGCTACACTCTCATCTCCGGCGTCGACCGCTTTGCGCATCCGTTCCTGCCAGCGCTGGTTGCCGACGAGCCAATCGAAGCTCTCGGTTTGCAGGGCAAGCAGATTCGGCACGTCAAGCGGCTCGTGAATCTTTGCGAATGAAATACGCCGGGTTGCACCATCCGTGCTGTCAGCGTTGTTAGCGGTTTCGTTATTAGAGGCGCTTGAGGCGACCAAGAGGGATCCTTCCACAGACCTTCAGGCTTTTCTGCGTCTCCCTGCGGCCGGAGAACCGGCGCTACCGCACTGCACACGCTGCCGAAGACGACTGCGTGGCGAGCCCACCGCTATATGAAGGCTGAGGGTAAACAGGGAAGATGCGAATATTAAGAATAGCTGATGCTTCCAAATATGTCCAGCCCATCAGAGTACGCCCCGGACTGCCGCTTGCGCAAGGTCTTAATCAAGCGAGTTACCTGCTGATTGCCTGACAACTTCTCGGCCGGACAAGTGTCCTTGCCCCGTCCCCCGCCCGTCCAATTCGCAGGTTCGGTGGGCAGGGACGTCCCTGCCCACCGAAACCCCTGGGTGGACGGGCAAGGCGGATGCCGGGGCCGGGCCGGATGCGGCAGCGCAGCGCGGCGCTTTCAGAGCCTGACGCCGGCCCGGACCGCTTCGGCTTCTTCCCGGCGACCTGCGGATTCGAGCAGATCGGCGAATTCGACGCTGATCCCGCTGTGCGCCGGGCTGCCTTCCGGCAGCCGCTCCAGCGCGGCCCGGAAGGCGGTGAAGGACTCCGCCAGGCGGGATTCTTCAGCGAGCACCCGGCCGACCGCCAGTTCGGACATCGCCGCAGCCTGCCCGTCGCCGAGCGCGGCGAAGGCGTCAGCCGCAGACAGCAATTCGGCCACGCCTTCGGTGATCCGGCGCAGCGACAGCAGCCCGCGGCCTTTCGAATCATGCAGGTCGGCGACATTCCACTCGGCTTCTTGCGCGCCGGCCAAGCCGATCGCTTCGTCGAACTCGGCCAGGCCGGCCGGGTCGCCGAACCTGGATTTGGCCCGGGCCGAAATGTCCAGCGCCTGCACCACCAACTGCGGAACCCCGGACTCCCGGGCCGCCGCCACCGCGATCTGGGCGACTTCCAAAACCTCCTCGTCCCGGGCGCCGATCAACAACTGGGCCAGATCGATACCGGCCATCGCCAGCACATCGGAGTTCCCGACCGAGCCGGCAAGCTGCATCGCGGTGCTCCAGCTCCGATACGCCTCGCCGCCGAGCCCGGCGGCATTGGCCGCACGGCCGTGCCAGAGCAGGGTCATCGCGATCGAGCCGGGGTCCTCGCCGGCCGCCTCCTCGCGCTCCCGGACGCCGTCGAAAGTCTCCATCGCGAACTCGCTCTGGCCATTCCACAGCTGGTACTGCGCCAACTTGAAATCGATCGCGGCGCGTTGACCGGGCTCCGATTCGGCCAGGGCCGCGTGCCGGGCAGCCTGTTGCGCGCGTTGCGCCGCAACATCGTCCTGTCCGGCGTCGCTGTACAGCGCGGCGGCGAGCATCAGGGAATCGATGACGCTGTTCCGGGCCCCAGCCTTCAGGCAAAGATCCGCCCGCTGGTCGGCGAGTGCGGCGCCCGCCTGGAATTCGCCCTGGCGGCCGTGCAAGCGGGCCCGGGCGCGCAACGCGGCCGCGGCATAGGGGGCGGCCAATTGGCCGGACGCCAGGGAAGCATCCAGCAGACCGGCTGCTTCGGCCAGCAACGCCGGCTCGCCGGTCGCCGCATAGAGGCTGCCGAACATCGCGGAGACGGATTCCCGCTGCAGGCCATCGCGCAATTCCGGAACCGCGGCCAGAACCGTCCGGCTCACCGCAACCGCGTCGTCCGCCCGGTCGGCACCCCACAGCTTGAGTACCAGAGGGTAGCCGAGCGCCACCACCGCTTCGGCATCGGGCTGCTGCTTGGCGGACTCGAGCTCGGTCTGCAACCGCGCTTCGTCCGTTTCCAGCTCGGCCCGGCCGAAGAGCAGCAGGCCCAGCCGCTGTTCGACGTCGGCAAGGTAGGCCAGGCCCTGCGCGCGGCGGAAGCCGCCGAGCCGGCTGAGCGCTTCGACCGCCGCGGCATCCCGGTCCAGGCCCGCCAGGCTCGTGACCAGCAAACCCGCGGCACGCGCGCCGAGCCATGGATCGTGGGCCAGCTCGACGGCGCGCTCCGCAGCGCTGATCGCGGCCTCCGGGTCCTCCAGCAGGCCGGAGGCGACATAGGCCCGTTCCAACCATGCCTCCGCAGTCTCCGGCTCGGCTGCCGCGGGCAAGTTCGCCGCGACGAAGCTCTGCCCGTCCAACGGCACCGGATAGCGTTCGGCACCCAGGGCGCGCATCGCAGCCAGCTGACCGGCGTAGTGCTGATTGCCGTTGCGCTGGTCGAAAGCCTCGGCAAGCCCGGCCGCTGCCGACCAACTCGCCGCGGCCAGGCCGGACACCGTGAAGCCGCCGTCCTGGCTGCCCAGGATCGGCTGCAGCTGGTCGGCGTCCGCGGCACGCACCGGCAGTTCGGCGTGCCCTGCGGCGGCGACCGCGTCGAGCAGTACCCCGTAGCCCAGCAAGGCGTTGAAACGCCGGCCCAGATCCAGGGGGTCCTCCGGCAGCAGGTGGATCGACCGTTCCACGATGCCCAGGCCGCGGGCCTCATTCCCGGTCACCGCGCAGAACACCTGATGGTGCCAGAGCATCGGGAAGCTGTCCGGCCCCCGCATCGCCATCCGGTAGGCACGCAAATGCGCGGTTTTGGCATCGTCCAGGCGACCTGCCCGGAGCAGCCTGAGCAGCGAATTCGATTCGCAGAACTCCGGCTCGTCGGCGCAGCTGAGGTTCTGCTCGATGATTTCGTCGTAGCTCGCCAGAGCCCGGTCCGGCTGCCCGGCCGCCGCGAAGAACTCGACGTCTTCGGAGCGCACACAGGCTTCGCAGTGGCTGTAATCGTCTCTGGGGATCGCTTCACGTTGGCTTCGGAACTCCTTGGCCTCGGCCAATCGTCCGGTGATCGTCGCTGCGGAAAACCTGGCTTGCCAAACTCCGGAGAGCCCGACCCCGGCCGCCCGGTACCGGTCCTCCATCTCCTGGAGCATTTGCTCCAGCTGGCCGAGCGAGAACACCGGGTTGGCGCTGAGGTGGCCGGCCATGTGCTTGAAATACCAGAGCAGGTCGTAGCTGTCCACGCGGTACGGGAACCGGACCGGATCTGCGTCGTGCATACCGAGGCACCAGGTGAATGCGGTCAACCCGGCTTCGGTGTCTCCCACCATCGAGGCCGAGGCGATCAGGTGCAGTCTGCTCAGATAGGCCAGGTCCTCGGCACCGGCCGCGTCCGCCGCCGAGACTGCGGCCTGCACCAAAGCGATCTCTTCCGGCCCGTAGGGCATCTCGGCACTCTGGTCCAGCAAGTCTTGGGCTTCTTGGCGGCTACTCACAGGCTCTCCTCACGGGCTGTCATGGGCTGGTCGGGGTGGAAGTTCACCGGCTCGGCTTCAGCGGATCGGGCCGAAATCCGGACTGACCGAAAGCTGGATCAGATCGCTGAGCGAACCGCTGAGCAGTTTGCGGTCCACGGCGGCGAGCGGCCGGTGCCCTTCCAGCATCGCCTGGACGTAGAGCAGCCGGACCGTGCGTTCGAAGACCAGCTCATCGTCGACCCCGGCGAGTTCCCGGGTCAACGGGTTGGCCCAGTTGAGGCACAACCGGCTGCGCAGCCGATCGTCGTCGGGCTTTTTGCCGTTCGAGCCCAATTGCTCGTCGACATTGGCCATGATCCCGGCCCAGAAACTCGGCGCGACGTCGCTGGCTTTGCTCCGCTCGATCCGACGGAGTACTTCCGGGTCCGCGACGTACAGCGCCGGCAAGTGCTCGGGATTGAAATTCCGGACTGAAACTTTGCAGGCGGCCTCGGCCAGCGCTCTCTCGGCACGCCGTTCCAGTTCGGCCGTGGCGTCCCGGTCGGCGAGCGCCGGCGCGGCCAGTTCGTCGAGCACCTCGGCTACCCGGATCCGTTCCACCTGGATCTGCGGGCTCAACTCCGGGAGCCGACGGATCAGCTCGGATTCATAGGCGTAGCCGCCGTTGAGCACCGGCATTCCGGGCGGCACCACCGCGGCGATCTGCCGGAACTCGTCGGTGGTCTCGGTGTACCGCAGGGTGCCGCCGGATTCCAGCAGGGCACGGATCGGCATCCGGCCGGCCGCGGTCTCCACGCTGAGCCAGGGCACGATCACCGCGGCGAGCTCGTCGTCGTGGAGGGACAGGGCGCGCAGCGAGAGCTGGTGCACGGAAAGGAACTGGTCGAACCGGCGTTGCTGCGTGGTGGCCAACTGCACGATCCACCGCTTGAGGGTTTTGCCGAGCTCTTCCCGGGTGAACTCCAAGGAAGCATCCTCGACGAGCTGCTCCCGCGAGGCAGTGGGCTGCAATCCGTCGGTGTCCAGGATGCAGCGGACGAAGAAGGCCCAGTCCGGAAGCAGCGAATCGATTCGTTCGCCGAGCAGCATCCGGCCCAAGTACACCCGGTTCGCCTGGTGGGCAGACGGCGGCGGCGCGGTGGGCAGCAAATACGCGATGCCCCGGGTGCCGGTGCCCGGGATATCGAGCGGAATCCAGTCCAACGGCGTGGCCCCGAGGAGATCGGTGCCCAGCGCGAGGATCTCCTCGGGCGGGCCGGCCGGGTCCAAGAAACTGGCTGCTTTGTTGATCGGTTCCCCGGCGACGCTGATCCGCAATGCCAAGTATTCGCCGAAATGCGCGGCCAGCCGGCGGATGTTGCCCGATTCGATGATCGCCGCTTCGGTGGCTCGCGGCCGCAAATAGACCGTGGTGCCGACCGGCAGCACGGCGTGGTCTCCGTTTTTTCCGTCCGGCGCCGGATCATCCAGGCTGCGCAGCGTGAAGGAGCCTTCGGTGGAACCGATCCACTCCACCGGCCGGCTTCCGGAGGCGCTGCGTGAGACCACCCGGATTTCATCGGCAATCAGGAAGCAGCTGAGCAAACCGATGCCGAATTGGCCCAGGAAGTCCTCCCGGCGCAAGTTCAGCACGCTGTCCCGCTTGGAGCTGCGGCCCACGGTGGCGAGCAGTTGCGTGGCTTCGTCCAGAGTGAGCCCGACGCCGTTGTCCCGGACGGTCAGCAGCTCGCCGTCGCTGTCGATCTCCAACCGGCCCTCGGGAGCTGCCGGGTCCTGCAATCTGCGCGCGGCCACCGCATCGACGCCGTTTTGCAGCAATTCGCGCAGGAACACCTGGGGTGAGGAGTAGATGTGCCGGCTGAGCAGGTCGACCACTCCGCGGAGATCCACCTGGAAAGGCCGTGCAACGGAGTCCTGGTTCATCCGGCCCTCTCTGGATCATCGATTGTTGCGATCGGTCGTCAGTTCACACGATAGCTCCAAACGATGGCGCGGGGATCAACGGGCCTGTTGCCTGCCCTGCCGGGCAACGGTTCGGCTGCCCCGCGGCCCCGATCTGCCAAGGTTCCGCTCCGCCACGATCCGGCTCAGCGGAGCGCTCCGCCACGGACCGCTTGGGCAGCCTCGCCGAAGCCCTGTTCGTCGAGGAGCTGCGCGAATTCGACGCTGACCGCCTGATGCTGCATGGCTGCCGGCTCGCCCAGCCCGGCGAGCTGTTCGACCGAGGCGGCGTAAGCCGAGTAGGCCGGTTCGAAGTCTTCTGCCACGGCGAGGCCGCGGGCCCGGGCGAGCTGCGCCATTGCGGCCGCCAAGCCATCGCCCACGGCAGCGAATTTGCCCGCTGCGGCGTCGAGCGTTTGGGCCGCCTCGGCCAGCCGACCCAGGCGCAGCAATGCCCGGCCCCGGGAGTCCAAGACGTCGGCCACGTTCCATTCGGCTCCGTAGCCGGCTGCCAACTCCGCGGCTTCGTCGAGGTCGGCCAGCCCGGAGGCGTCGTCGAACTCGGTTTTGGCCCGGCCGGAGACATCCAGCGCATGCACCAGGAATTGCGGCACCCCGGCTTGCCGCGCGGCGGCAAGGGCACGTGCGACGACGGGCAGCACCGCTTCGTCTTGTGCCGCGAGCAGCGCCTGGGCCAGGTCGATTCCAGCCATCGCCGCAGCTTCCGGCAGCTCGGCCTGATCTGCCAGCTGCATGGCCTCGGCCCAGGATTGCTTGGCCTGCTCCTGGTCCTGGCAGGCATTGGCCGCCCTCCCCCGCCAGATCAGGGTCTCCGCCCGGGCGCCGTCCGGCAGGCCGAAGGCGGTTTCCTGCCCGCTGACCGCCTGCAGGGTGGCGAGTGCGCTCTGCGGGTCCCCGGACCACAGTTGGTATTGGCCCAGGTTGAAGTGCACCGTGATCGCGCGCTGCCGCTCGATGACGGCTTTGCCGGTCAAACTGAGGGCCTGGGCGGCCCGTTGCACCGCCACCGCGTCCTGATCGATCTTGCTGTGCAGTGCAGCCGAAAAGATCAAGGCTTCGAAGGCTTCGAGAGCGGCGCCGACGTCCAGGCAGAGTTGTGCGCGTTCGTCGGCCAACTCGACGGCTTCGGCGAACTCGCCGGCCCGGCCGTGCAGTTGCGCCCGGGCCTGCAGTGCGGCGGCCAAGTAGGAGATCGGCAGGCCGGAATCGCCGTCGAGGATGTAGTTAAGTGCCGTGTCCAGCAGTTGCGCGGATTCCCGGCTGAAAGCGGGATCATCGATGGCGGAGAACAAGCAGCCGGCCCAGGCGATGACGCTGTGGGTTTGCTGCGGGTCGCTGAGTCCTTGGGCTGCCGCGATGCTGAGTCTGACCAACGCGACGGCTTCTTCGAGCTGGCCGGATTTTTCCGGAGTCGCCGCGGCCCAGACCTGCCCGGCCAATGCGGCACCGACCACGGTCACGGTTTCCGGATCGCCGAACTTCTGCGCCCGGGCCAGTTCGGTGCGGAGCAGTTCCAAGTGCTGCGGATTGCCGAAGTCCGCGCGGCCGAAGAGCAGGAAGCCGAGCCGCCGCTCGGCTTCGGCGAGCTGGCCTTTGCCGAGGCTGATGAGCGCCTGGCCCCGGGCTTTGAGCGCTTCGCTTGCTTCGGAGTCCCGGCCGAGTTCCACCAAGGTGCCGATCAGCACCGCACCGGCTTTGGCGCGGCCGAGCGGGTCATCGGCGAGTTCGACGGCGCTGCGTGCCGCCTCGGCGGCCTGTTCCGGATCGTGCAGCAGGGCCGCGGCGATGTACGCGCGTTCCAACCAGAGTCCGGCGGCGTGTTCTGCGGACTCCATCTCGTCCGCCATGTCTTCGGAAGGTGCTGCTTCGGCCATCGTCGCCTTTGGATCGTTGGGGTAGCGCTTGGTGCGCTACCCCAACGATATCCGGCAAAGACAGTTGCGGTTCGGGACCTGGGCCCCTGATGCCGCAAGCACGCGAGGACTGCCACTTGCTACTCGATCCATTGCCTCGGCATTCTTGAACTCGCCGTCACTGGCCAGGCAAACATTTCCACAAAATTTTGGGGACCGATAAAACTTAGGGACCGATCTTCTTCAGAGCAGCTTTTGCCTCTCGCCGCAGGGCGACGTCCTTACTCCCAACCGCCGCTTCCAGGGCAGTCCGCGCATTCGAAGCTTTAACCTTGCCGAGGAAGAATGCCGCGAAGGGCGCGACCTCAGCGTGTTCAAGATCCAAGAGTGCGCGATCAATCGATGCACTGTCATCGGGGAGATCCTTCACATCGGCCAGATACCTCTGCTTCCGAAGCGAGAACAACGCCTTGGCATACTTCTCATCTTTGAACTGGTCAGACGAGTCGCCTGCCGCACGCGCGGACTCGATAAGCGGAATCACTTCGATCATTCCCAGCTTTGCGGCGACCAGCGAAGTTTCATGACGGTATCGACTATGGAGAAGGGAATTTTTGACGATTGACTCAACAGCTTGCTTCTCGACTCCGACCCAAGAATGCTCACTGAAGTATCTTGACATGAAAACATCGGAGTCGCCTTTTTCACAATTCGCTTCAATCAACTTCGAGATCTCTTTGAAGTCATGTTTTGTCGCAAAATGACATACAACCAAGGCGAAATTCGAACGCAAATTTTCATCGAATTTACTTGCATCTTGATAGGCTGAGAAAAATATTTCAGCCGGAAGTGAATCTCTCGGCATGGTAAGTGTCATCGCCTTTACGCTTCTTAGAAATTCCTGCTGCAGATCCTCATTGAGGACAGTCTTGTAACTGGCGAGCCAGCCGAGAAGAAACTTCATGAATCCGGAACGACCCCAAGCCGACTCGTCAACTTGATTCGAGCCGACAAATCTCAATCCAAAAATTCTATCGCCAGCGTCAAAATTTTCAACGCTTACCCAGATATTTTCACGACGCCTAAATATGTTCACTTTATTCCAAATCTCACCAAAATTGCCCTGAAATTTCTACGGCATCGAAAGCGGAATGCACTTCAGCTCAATCTGGCCCGCAAGCTTAGCCGACTCGATCAAGCCGTCGATTTTCTTACTGAACTTCGTTGCCGCCAGAACGAGCGTACCATTGATGACCTCATTGCATCTGCGCACCAATATCAATTTTGCGCCTTCTTTATTGAGAGATGCTTGTTCAATCGCATCTCTCAATTGATTATAATTTCTGTTCCCACCAAGTTTCGCAGCATTTTTGGCTTCCCAAATGTTTCCAGCAGAATCCAACCCATCCGAAATTCTATCATTGCCGTTAATGGTATATCTTTGCCTAGGGAGGCCGTTCGGTATACCCGCGGCTTCGCCATAATTTCCCAGCGCATTAGAGTTCTTAGATCCCATTGCTGCCGGATTCCATGTCGCGCCAACCGGCGGATTCGGCGGAGTCGGTTTTCTGATCAATGCGTCCCGGACTTTGCCCGCATATTTCTCGACGACCTTGTTCGCCTTTTGGATCCGCTCGAAGAAGTTCACGACCTTGGGCACGATCTTGGTCAGCATCCCGATCGCTTCCACGGCTTTGAACATTTTGCCCCAGGGCAGCACCCCGACCAGTGCCATGGCGCAGGCCCCGAAATCACCCTTGGTCACGCAGTTGATCACATCGTTGACTCCGAAGAAATCAAGCAGCAACTGTCCGCCTTCACGAATGATCATCTGCATGACATCGCCTTCAGCCAACGCGGCGCGAGCGTCTTTCAGCTCCTGGGCCGCGGCATCGCCGCCTTCGGCTAAAGCAATCTCCTGCTCAACTTGGCTCTCCTCGCCGCTTTGCGTGCCGGTATTGGCTTTGGCGAGGTTTGCCGCTTCATCTTCTTCGCGCTTTTTCGTCGAAGCGATGTCCAACGCTTCACGGGCCGCCTGCGCGGCAAGCTCGGCGTCCTTGCCTGCGGCTTCGGCGGACTGTTGCGCCGCAGCGGACGATGCTGCGGCGTTTGAAGCGGAGATCCGGGCCGCCGCTGCGGAATTCGCAGCCTTGGCCGCTTCGGCGCCCGCGGCCTGTGCGTCGCTTCGAGCCTGCGCTGCCGCGGATCGTGCGGTCTCTGCAGACCTTGCCGCCTGATCTGCCGAGTCTTGAGCCTGGCTGGCGAAGTTGGCGGCCTGGTCGGCGGACGCCTTTGCCTCGTTGGCTGAATTGCGAGCGTCAGCGGCAAACCTGTCGGCATCTGCCCATGACTGCTTAGCACGGGCTGCCGCGGCCTCTGCTGACGAGTACGCGGCCTGGGCGGTGGCCGCATCAGAATTCGCCCGCTTGATCAATCCTTCGATTGCAGCAACATGGGAAGCCGTTTCCTGGTCACGTTTGGTTGCCTCGACCTGACCGGACACCAAAAATTCACGTATGTAGGAATCAGGACCTTCAAGCGCCACCCGGGCGGCGGCCCGAAGCTCCTTGGCCTCGGGGGGCGCAGCGGAAAGCATGGCGCTGACCCGTTTACGGTTGTCGATGGCAGCCGCCGCTGGTTGCACGTTGTTCAGGAAGTTGCGGAAAGCATCACTGGTATTGGCGTCCAGGGCAGCCTTTGCGGCCTTTTGGACTTCTGCTCCGCCGGTCTTCAGGAACAACGAAGTCTGTTGCGCCATCCCGCCCATGAGAAGGTCCCATTTGCCGACGGCCAGGAATTGGGTGACGTCCTCTTCACCACTGAACAAAGCGTCCTGCGCCGCCAGCTGCACGGCTCGGCTGCCCGAGTTCGCGTCGACCATGGCCTGATCCCACTCGTCCTGCTCGCGGGCAGTGGTCAACCCACTGACGATGAACTCCTTCATCAGTTGGGGGGTTCCGGCGATCGCCAATTGCGCCCCGGCTTTTTGCCAAGCGGCCCCGCTTTCGGCAACACCGACAATCGCGGCCTTGACCTCCTTGATCTGGGCATCGAGATTGGCGCCCGGCGCCGTGAGTTTTGCGATCAGATCTTTGGACGTGGCCGCAGCCTCAGATGCCTGCTTTTCCGCATCGGTTTTTGCTTTCCGCTTGGAGTCTTCCAGGGCCTGATCGTCCCTGGCTTGCGCCAACTTGAATTCGAGCTCTGCCGCCAAACGCTCGTCGTCAGCTTTCCGGGCCAGATCCCGAACTTCCGCGGCCTTGGTTGCCGCTGCTGCTGAAGCTTTTGCCGCTAGCCGTGCCGCATCCGCGTATTTTCGAGCCTGATCAGCAGCCGTAGCAGCGTTACCAGCCTGTCTCGCGGCCTCATCGGCATTAGATGCCGCATTCTCGGCGTGTTGGGCAGCTTCGAGGGCTGCGGTTTGCGCAACTCTGGCAGTGGCGGCGGCCTGCCCTGCCAACGAATCGACCTGGGCGGATGCCTGCTCGGCCCGGTTGGCGGCTGCGTTCGCTCGGGCGGCTGCCGCTCTTGCTTGTGCCGCCTCCGCGTCGGAAACACCGGACTCCGAAGCCGCGGCGGCAGCCGCCGCAGCCGCGTCTGCGGCATTCCGGCCGGCACTCTTGGCCGCATTCGCGGCGTTGGTCGAGGCATCCGTGGACTGAGCTGCGAAGCCTGCGGCATCAGCTGCCTTCCTTGCCCCAGCAGCCGCGTCTCTGGCACTCTGGGCCGCAAGTCGAGCGGCAGCAGCCTGTTGGGCATCACCGGCAGCCGCAGCCGCGGAACTTTGCGCGCCAGCTGCCGCTTGCTCGGCCCTGGCCGCCGCCGCAGCCGCATTCGTGGCCGCATTCGCAGCTTGGTTCAACGCCGACCTTGCATCCTGGGCTGCAGTTACCGCCACCTGCGCGGCTCGTGCCGCCTGGTCCGCCAAAGATGCGGCTCGCATAGCAGCGGCACCGGCCTTGGCGGCAGAGTCTTTGGCCGCGGCAGCCTCTGCTGCCGCGCGCTGTGCCGCTTCTTTTGCCAACTTCGCTGCTTGGGCTGCCTGCTCGGCTGCAGTCTGGGCGCTTTTGTTCAGTTCCACAGCCTGCAGACTGGCGCTCTTTGCCTGGTCAGCAAGCTGGGTGACGGTTGCCGTCTCCGCATCCCGCGCCGCCGCCACGAACTGCCCGTAGCGCAAGAAGTCATCGAACGCCTGTACCGTATCGACGTCAAGCGCGGCATTGGCTGCAGCTTTGACTGAGGGAGACCCCTTGAGCAGAGCGCTCACTTGTTTTTGTTTGTCGATGAACTCGGCATCCGCCCGACCCTTGACCACAAAGGTCTGCACCGCGGCGTCTCCGGCATCGTACGCTTTTTGAGCAGCCCGCTTGACCGTGGGCGTGCCGTAGGTGGTTGCATAGCTGGTTGCTTGCCAGTCATCTTGCAGCCAGGCCTGTTTCCACCCATCGCTCAAGAAGTTCTGCAGGCTCTTCCAGTCTCCGGTCGCCAGTGCCTTTTCGGCTGCGGTTCGGGTGTTGGAGCGTCCCACCAGAGTCAGCTGAATGGCAGCAGTCCTAGAGTCCTGCTGCATGGCTGTGTATTGCCCAGAAGCGATGAATTCCTTGAGTTGCGGTTCGTCGCCCAGCAAGGCCGCTTTTGCCGCAGCCTTGGTGACTGGTCCGCCATTCACCCAAAGTTGCACAACGCCCTTGGCGTCTTTGGCCTCTTCGACCTTCGCTCCCACTACCGGAACCGCCGACGCGGGCGGCTCAGCTCGGGCAGTTGGCACGCCGGTGACGGCCGGCAGCAATCCAGCCAACAAAGCCAAGGCAAGCGCCATGCCCAGTGCTAGTCGGGACATCGCGGACAGCACTATTTTCGGCACAAAACGACTCACGGAGAGTCCTCCATCTGGGAAACGGGAGTTGGTAAAGCCTGAGACGTCACTCAGTTTTCATCAATAAAGGGAACATAAATAAACCGAGTTGGCAAGAAGCAGTCTAAAATCCTCTCCACCTCTCGGAGCGTGCTATAAAGATTCTTCCCAAATTTTTCACAAGATGTTATGCTTCGGCCTGGATTAATCGCCATTCGGCAACTCCACATCTGCTGAGTATGATTCTCGTTCCTGACTGACGTATGCCTTGACCCAAGGGGAAAACATGATCGAACCGATCACCAAAATCAACCACCGGCGAAGATTACTCGTCGTCGGTGCCGCCGCAGCAGCCATAGCGCTCACCGCACTGACCGTCC